>CAMDKI010000017.1 GCA_945901065.1 Chitinophaga pinensis | reverse complement strand
AGCGGTAGCGTAAATAAAGGTCTGTTGGCTGAGCTAAACGCCAGCTGGTATTATGCCAAAGAGTATCCAAAATCGTTGAGTGGTGGTTGGGTAAGCAAGGTTATGCTGCCAGTAGTGCAGCGCCACCAAGCGAGCGTGGCCGATAAGTTACGGACAGTGGTAGAGGTTATTGCCCTACAAACTGCCGAATCATTAAAACAGATTGCACTTACCGAGGGCATTAATGTGCCACACGACGCCAAAATGCTGGTAACGGGCGGTGGTGCGTTCAATACTTTCCTTATTGAGCAGTTGCAAGAGAAACTTCCTTTGCAGATAGTAGTACCTGATAGGCAAACAGTGGAGTTTAAAGAGGCTATATTGATGGCGCTTGTGGGTGTACTAAGGGTGCGAAACGAAGCTAACTGCCTATCAAGTGTTACTGGTGCTAGTCGTAACAATATTGGCGGGGCCATTTATCAAGGTCACGAAAAGCAGCTTAAAACGGTTATCTCGTGAAGATTTTTGTCACTGGGGCCAACGGATTTCTAGGCTCGTATCTTACCAAGGCACTATTGTTGCAAGGACACGAAGTAAGCGCCCTAAAGCGCGCGACTAGCGATTTGTCGTTGCTGGGCGATGCAGCTAAACAGGTACAGTGGCACGAGGGTGATATAACCGATATATTGTCGCTTGAAGAGGCAATGGAAGGTGCAGAACTGGTATATCATGCGGCTGCTATGCTGGCATTTGGTGGCAACAGTTTTCAAAAAATGTTAAAGATAAACGTGGAGGGTACAGCCAATGTAGTAAATGTTGCCCTTAGCCTAGGAGTACGGAAACTGTTGTATGTAAGCTCAATAAATGCTTTGGGTAAAAGTAAGGACGATAGCCCCATTGACGAGAGTGGCGATTGGGAGTTGGCTCCCATGGAGTCGCAATATGGGCACACTAAGTATTTGGGCGAACTGGAAATATGGCGCGGCATAGCCGAAGGGCTGGATGCGGTTATCATCAACCCATCGACCATACTAGGTGCAGGCCGCTGGGCCGATGGCTCAATACAAATATTTCACCAGGTTGCCAGAGGCGTACCTTTTTATCCTACGGGCAGCAATGGTTTTGTTGATGTTAGGGACGTAGTGCGCGTTGCTATAATGCTTATGGATAGCCCTGCAACTAGCGGAGAGCGTTATGTTATCAATGCTGTTAATAGGAGCTTTAAGGAACTTATGACCCAGATAGCAACGGAGTTAGGCCAAAAGCCGCCTACTATACCCGTTACCGATTTCTGGAAAACGATTAGTATCGGTTATGATAAAGTTCGCAGTCTGCTTACTGGCAGCGAGGCCGTCATTACCCGTGAAGTGCTCAGCATTTCTTCGCACCCATACACCTATAACGATAGTAAACTACGCGAAACCTTGGGTTTCAGCTATCTTCCTTTTGAGCAAACCATCAATGAAACGGTTGCAGCTTATCAGCAGAGTACAGCGGATGGTAAGGATTATGGGGTGTTGGGGGCGTAGCTAGATTAGGCCGCTGGGGCGTACAAAGTACAACTTCGTGAGTTTTAGCCAATTTTTCTAGGTAAAATTAATCTCAACTTGTAATTGACTAGAAAAAGCGGCTGCACTTATGGGACTATTGAAATAGATTATCCCTTACTATCAGGTTGCGCCAAGTTAATCTTCAGGCTAAGTTCTTTCAATTGGTGCTCATCAATAGTCGAAGGTGCATCGAGCATGGTGTCGCGGCCAGAGTTGTTTTTAGGAAAAGCGATAAAGTCTCTAATGCTCTCAGCACCGCCAATGAGGGCTACCAAGCGGTCGAAGCCAAATGCCAGGCCACCGTGCGGCGGTGCACCGTATTCAAAGGCGCGTAGCAAGAAACCGAATTTATGTTCCGCTTCTTCACGGCTTAGGCCTAGGGCATCAAACATTTCTTCCTGCAATTGGCGTTCGTGGATACGAATAGAGCCGCCACCGATTTCAGTGCCGTTCAACACCATATCATAAGCATCGGCACGTACTTCGCCAGGGTTGGTGGCTAACAATGGTAAGTCTTCAATTTTCGGGCGGGTAAATGGGTGGTGGCGCGCAACCCAGCGGTTGTCGTCTTCGGCCCATTCCAGCAGCGGGAAGTCGATAACCCAAAGGAATTTGTAATGGTTAGGGTCGCGAAGGCCGCGTTGTTCGGCCACTTCAAGGCGCAAGGTGTTCAAAGCCTTGCGGGTTTTTTCGCCTTCGCCAGCTAGTATTAGCATTAAGTCGCCAGGCTTAGCTTCAAAACGCTCAGCGATGGCTTTCAAATCTTCTTCTGTATAAAATTTATCTACGCTCGATTTCAACGTGCCATCCGCATTATAGCGGATATACACCAAACCCGTAGCACCCACTTGCGGGCGTTTTACAAAGTCGGTCAAGGCATCCAACTGCTTCCGAGTATATTCGGCACAACCATCGGCATTTATGCCTACTACGCTCTCAGCTCCGTCAAACACCGGGAAACCTTTGCCTTTTACTAAATCGTCCAAATCTTTGAACAACATACCGAAACGGATATCCGGCTTGTCGCTGCCATAGTGTTTCATGGCATTGGCATAAGTCATGTGGGGTACTTCGCCAATATCAAAACCTTTAACCCTGTTAAACACGTGGCGCACCAAACCTTCGAACATAAACAAAATGTCTTTTTGCTCCACAAACGACATTTCGCAATCTATTTGGCTAAATTCTGGTTGGCGGTCGGCACGCAAATCCTCATCGCGGAAACATTTTACCATTTGGTAGTAGCGGTCGTAGCCTGCTACCATCAATAGTTGCTTAAATGTTTGTGGAGATTGTGGCAAAGCGTAAAATGTACCCGGGTTCATGCGGCTAGGTACCACAAAATCGCGGGCGCCTTCTGGGGTACTCTTAATAAGGAAGGGGGTTTCTACTTCAATAAACCCTTGTCCGTTCAAATAATTGCGGGCCTCCATGTTCACTTGGTGGCGCAGCATCAGGTTTTTCTTCAACGGTCCACGGCGAAGATCCAAGTAGCGGAACTTCATACGTAAGTCATCACCGCCATCCGATTCATCCTCAATAGTAAAAGGTGGGGTTTTGGCAGCGTTCAATACTTTCAACTCGCTTACCAATACTTCTATCTCGCCAGTTTCGATTTTCTTGTTCTTGCTTTCACGCTCCAACACTTTGCCAGTGGCTTGCACCACAAACTCGCGGCCCAACACCCTGCTTTGAGCAAATAGCGCAGCATCAACCTCTTTACGGAAAGAAAGTTGGGTAATGCCATACCGGTCTCGTAAGTCAATAAACAACAACTCGCCCATGTCGCGCACGGTTTGCACCCAGCCCGATAAGGTAACTGTTTCGCCTACATTGTTTAATCGTAACTGACCATTAGTATGACTTCTGTACATAGAAATTTTGAATATAGTATTGCTTCGTAAAAAAAATAACCTTATCTTTAATTTCGACTAAGGTTAGCACCAGCAAAGTTATCAAGTTTATTGATTACGCAATTGCAACGGCCAAAATTAGTTGCCCACGTAGAAATTTTTGAGAAAAAGAATATACCACGTAGAACGGAATATTAATTTTCTTGTTACAGAACCACGTACCGTTAAATTTTCTAGCCTAAATGGCTAGGAATGTTTAATTTTATCTCTTCATTATTTTATAGTTAAAGGAAGATGAAAAAGTCGTACTTGGTTTTTGCTGTTTTTACAGCCATCCTAATGTTTTTGTTGCCATCACAAACAAGGGCATCCCATGCGTTGGGCGCAGATATCTATTATTCGTGCGCTAGTACCACCAACCCCAACCAATATAACGTTATCGTAACATTCTACCGAGAATGTGGCGGTGGAGCTATTGCGGCACCCACGAGCATTTCCCTTAGTTATCAGTCTGCATCTTGCGGCTTGGGGCCATTCAATATAACCCTCAACCAAAGTGCTGGATGCCGCACTCCTGATAACCAACCAGGACAAGGCACGCAAGCCAATACGGGTATTTGTGGGGCATCGTTGAACCAAACATCCTGTAACGGTGGCGCCCTTCCGGGTGCCGAAGTGTATACCTATTGTGGTACCATCACGCTGCCGGGTCAATGCCCTGATTGGGTGTTGAGCTATTCCGAGTGTTGCCGTAATAGCCAGATAACGAACCTTGCCAATGCATCTAGCTTTGACCAATACGTGTATGCGCTGCTGAATAATACGAACAACATATGCAACAATGCGCCCTTCTTTACTTCACCGGCAACCCGCACTTTTTGTTCAGGTTTTCCGGTAAACTACAACCACGGCGCGGTTGATATTGACGGCGATTCGTTGGTTTTTAGCTTGATACAGCCTTTGGGTGCGGCAGGCACACCTGTGGCATATTCTGGCGGATTAAACGTAAACACTCCCTTGAACACAGCCAGCGGATTCCAATTTGACCCAGCAACAGGCCAAATGACTTTTACGCCTGTTGGTGCACAAGCCGCAGTTATTACTGTTTTGGTTGAAGAATACCGAAACGGTGTGCTGATTGGCTCAACCATGCGAGATATTCAGTTTAAGATTGTTACCACCGGTTGCAGCCCCAATAATATTTTGCCTACTGCACCAATAAATCTTACTGGAGGTGGCGTGGTTACTGGGCCAAACGGTACTCAAGTTATTCAGGTTTGCCCTGGAGCACCACTAAGTTTTGATTTGCCGTATATTGATGCGGGGGGCAGTTTTATGACCGTTACAAGTAATGTGGCGCAGTCAATACCAGGAGCAACCACTAGTTGCCTTACTTGCACTGGAACAAACGATACAGCTATTTTAAGGTTTACTTGGACCCCAACGGCAGCCGACTCTGGCCTGCAATTTTTTACAGTTAATTATGCCAACAATGCTTGTCCTATTCAAGGTGGTGGGGTTAGCACTATTCAAATATTTGTTTACAATGAAGTAAGCATATTAACTAGCAGCAACACTTTTTGTGGGGTGCCAGTGCAATTGCAAGCCATTGGTGGCTCCGTGTTCAACTGGTCGCCGCCAAACGGGCTTTCAAGTACTACAATTTCCAATCCAATTGCCACGCCCAACACGCCAACATTTTATACCGTAACATCTGATTGTGGTGTTGATACCATTACCATTAATATTGCACAGCCATTTACGTTTGATGCTGGAGCGAACGACACGATTTGTTTGAACGGTATAGCCCAGTTGAATGCTGTTACTACAGGTCCGGGTGCTCCATTTGCCTACGTTTGGAGCCCTAGTGGCACCGGAAGCGGTATTACCACGCCAAATATAGCCAATCCGCCAGCCTCGCCGAGCGTAACTACTACCTATGTGGTAGAAGCTACGGCATCTAATGGTTGCTTTCGTGCCGATTCGCTCACGGTTACCGTGCAAGGGGTGGCACCAAACATTACGGCTCTGGCCAGCGAAGATACCGTTTGCCCGGGAGGTACCGTTCAATTAGACTTAACGGCTTCGCCTACCGTATGCGGCCCAAGCTCCAGACCTTGCACAACTACTAGCGTTGATTACACGATAGGCACCGGTGCGAGCTTCAATTCAAGTAACACGGGCTACCCTGCCATTTATGGACACTTCTGGGAGTCGGGCAAGCACCAAATTTTGTACCGCGCATCGGAGTTGCAAGCACTTGGTTTATCGGGCGGCACGCTAAATAGCATTGCCTTCAATATTGCTCAGTTGAATGGTACCCAAGCATATTACAACTTTACTATTAAAGTGGGTTGTACAAGCGCTACTAGTTTATCTACTTGGCAAAGTGGCTTAACCACTGTGGTAAACCCTCGCACCGTGAATATAGCTGCGGCTTGGAATACTTATGCATTTGATAATAGCTACGATTGGGATGGAACCAGCAATCTAGTGGTTGAAGTTTGTTTTGATAACTCAACCGCATTGGCGTCTTTCTCGCTTAACAGCCAACATCAATATACTACTACAGGCTACAATTCTGTGATTTATGTGAACCAAGATGGCTCCAGTGTTTGTGGCTCTAATATCGTTGGCGGCACTAGTGCCGATAGGCCCAATACCCGTTTTGGTATTTGCCAGCAAGGTTTGTTGCCCGGCACTACCATAAGCTGGACCCCAACAGCCAACATGAACAACCCTAATATTGCCAATCCGTTGGTAAGGGTATTTAATACTACCAACTACATTGTTAACGTGGTAGAAGGAGCCTGCACAGGTTCGTCGTTTGTAACCGTAACCACCGATAACAGCTTGCGGCTTACTGCTGGCCCCGATACCAGTATTTGTACCCC
>CAMDKI010000016.1 GCA_945901065.1 Chitinophaga pinensis | reverse complement strand
CTATTCCTCCATCATGAAATGGATCAGTTTCTTAAGAATTCCTACGTCCGTATTTCTTTGTCGGAAATCCTTGTGAATATCATGTCGAGTTGGGCACCGGTGCATCTATTTGAAACGCTCGGAATCATCACGGAGAACGAATATAAAGTGCTCGAAGCGCTGCGCCAGGATAAAGTAATTTCAGTTAACGTAAAACTGAACGAGGAAAGGGAAATCCAACTGATTGAAAGCACTAAAATCGAGCAAGTTTCCACTAAAAACGATTTGTTGAACCTGATCATGCGGGAAGGTTACCAAGAGATTACCCTGAAAACCGAAAAAGGGAAAATCGTACATTGCAAGAACGTGATAAAAACCAAAATAAAATGACTTTGACTATAGCTACCGGAACGCAACGGGGCAATCATTGGCAGGCGGCACGGACCATAAAACATGGCTGTGGTGCATTTGCTCATAAAAATGTTATCCTTTAAAAAACGAAAAGAGATACTAGAAAAAAACGGGAATACCTATCCCGACGAAGCGGTAAACGCTATCACGGATTTTTTAACTTTAATTATTGAAATTGAGACTGAAAATGGCAACAAAGACGATCAGGACAGCTGCGATTATGGCCCGGGTATCGAGCGATGAGCAGGCCAAAGGATATAGTTTGGGAGTGCAGGATGAAAGTTTGACAAAATATTGCGAAAGGGAAGGAATAGAAATTGTAGAAACTATTCGAGAAGATCATTCCGCTAAGGACTTTAACCGTCCTGCATTCAAGCAGTTTATACAGCAAGCTAAAAAGAACAAGGGCTCTATCGATGCGTTGCTGTTTACCTCGTGGGACCGGTTTTCGAGGAACATAACCGAATCGCTGATTATGATCCGCGAGCTGCGCTCCATCGGTATCGAGCCTATGGCAATCGAGCAACCGTTGGACCTATCCGTTCCCGAAAGCAAAGCGATGCTTGCCCTTTACCTTGCCATGCCCGAAATCGACAACGATAGGCGGTCTATAAAGATTCGAGGTGGTGTTAGAGCTGCTCTAAAATCTGGTAGGTGGTGCAGGGGAGCACCATTTGGGTACCGGAACTCCCGTGACGACGACAACAAACCTATCATCGTGCCCAACCAGGATGCCGACCTGGTAAAAATTGCCTTCAAGCTATGTGCCGAAGGAGAGCAACAGTCGGAAATCCGCAAGGTGCTGCTGCAGCGTGGCAAAAGAATGCCGGTCAATACCCTGTCCAATATGCTGCGGAACATTATGTACACGGGTAAGATATCGGTTCCAGAGTGTGATGGTGAGCCCGCCACCGTGGTCAACAGCATCCATGAGCCCCTCATAAGCGAATCGCTCTTTTATCAGGTGCAATCGGTTCTGGACAAAGGCAGGAAAAGGCTGAACAAGCCTGCTTCGCAGAGCAGGAGGTTCGAACTGCCCCTCCGCGGTGCACTGCACTGCTCGAAATGTGGCAACATGCTTACCGGTAGCGGTTCGCGAAGCCATACTGGCAAAAGGTTTTTCTACTACCATTGCAACAAATGTAATGCAGAAAGGCACAGGGCCGATAAGGTTAACGATAAGGTTCAGGGTATTTTCGACCAGCTCCGGTTCAATATGGACGTAGGGGAACTTTACGAGGCAATGATCAAGGTTAAACAGACGGAAGACCAGTCTAAGGTGGCTAAAAAAAAGTCTTCAGCGGAGGCAGAAATCGGAAAAATAGATGCACGGCTAAAGCGGCTCCAAACACTCTTGATGGACGGCGCATTGGACCCCAAGGACTACCAAGAAATGCGAAAACAATGTGAACGCGAGAAAGAGGATCTGAAGGTTCTTACCATGAAAAATACGTCGGATAGACTCGATGCGAAGAAGGGTTTAAAGGCAGCGATAAAAAACCTTATAAACGTTGGCAAAGCCTACGAAGAAGCCAATCTTAGGCAAAAAATTGCCATTTTGGGTTCGACCTTTCCCGAGAAGATTTTTTTTGACGGCCAAAATTGTCGAACCCAAAGGATCAACGAACTTTTGGCACTAGGCCTGCTGATAGACAAAGACTTACATAAAACAAAAACGGGACAACCGATCAAAAATGTCGTGTTGTCCCGTTGGGTGAACCCGGAGGGATTCGAACCCCCAACCAACAGAACCGGAATCTATCATTCTATCCAATTGAACTACGGGTCCTTGCTTATTTCTAAGATGGTGCAAATTTAATACCTTTTACACTGAAATTGTAGCTGCGGTTGAATAGTTTTGCACTTAACTAAAACTACTACCATGTCGCGCCACAAAACCCCAAAGGAAAGTGAGACCATTATGACCGAGATAGTGTTGCCCAACGACACTAACGCACTACATAACCTACGGGGCGGTAAAATTTTGCACTGGATGGATATTGCCTCGGCTATAGCCGCTGGCCGCCATGCAGAGGCAGTGGTGGTTACGGCCAGTGTTGATTCGGTGTCGTTTGAGAACCCCATAAAACTGGGCGACGTGGTTACTATTAAAGCTACCGTAACTAGGGCGTTCCGCACTTCGTTAGAAACCTACATTGAAGTAACTGCCGAAAACCTACCCAGCAAAACACACTACAAGTGCAACACGGCCTATTATACCTTTGTGGCGCTTGATAGCAACGGCAAACCAAAAGTAGTGGCCCCGGTAGAGCCCGAGACAGCAGAAGAGCAAGAGAAATTTGCAGGTGCTATGCGCCGCCGCGAGCTGCGCTTGGTATTGGCTGGCCGCATGAAACCTGCCGAGGCTAAAGAATTGCAATCGCTGTTTGCCAACCTAGAGAATTTGTAATTGGCTCCAAAGATTTTTAAGTTTTTGCTTGTTGTTATGTAGTCTCTTCCTTATTTTTGAGCTATGAATCAATTTTTGAGCTATGAATCAGTTTATACAGCGTATCAATATCAAGATTGAGCCCTTGCGTCAACAGATTATTAAGCATGAGTTGTACCAGCATATTGATGATTTGCCAAGTTTGCGCATATTCATGAAGCATCATGTTTTTGCAGTTTGGGATTTTATGTCGCTTTTAAAAACGCTGCAAAACAACCTTACCTGTACTACAGTTCCTTGGTTTCCGGTGGGAAAAGCGGATACACGCTTTTTGATAAACGAAATTGTAGTTGGCGAAGAGTCGGATGTAGATATGGAGGGAAACAGAACCAGCCACTTTGAGCTGTACTTGCAAGCCATGAGGCAAAGTGGTGCTGATGTAAACCAGATAAATGTTTTTGGTAAGGAGTTATTGGAAACGGGGAGTTTTGAATTGGCCTTCAGCAAGGCGGAGGTCTCGGCAACGGTAAAAGACTTTGTTGATTATACGTTTAGTGTGATTGATAGTAAAAAAGCGCACGTGCATGCGGCTGTGTTTACTTTTGGTAGAGAAGATTTGATACCAAGCATGTTTATTGCATTAGTAGATGACCTAAGCAATAAACTACCAGAGCGTGTTGCTTTGTTTAAGTATTACCTTGATAGGCATATTGAAATAGATGGCGATCACCACAGCCAACTGGCTATGGAAATGACCTCAATTTTATGTGGCGATAACGAAGAGCATTGGCAAGAGGCTGAGGTTGCTATTTACACGGCACTGCAAAAGCGCTTAGGCTTATGGGATGGAGCTTTAGCGGAAATCAAAAGCTATAAAAAACAAGCAGCTGCCCAATTGTCAAACACTGCCGCTTGTTAATCGGTATTCCTTACCTGCAAATATCATCCAACGTATTGGGCGTATTCGGTCTAAAAACCCTCGACGGTAAATAGCAAGCAGTGGCATTACCCGGGCAGTAACCAACCTCTTTAAGCAAACACACCGAGCCACTATACTCCAGCGTATCGCCATTGGTGAGCAAAAGCTGCACCCAATAGGTGTACACCCCGTTTACGGGTATGGTGGCCAACGAATCTTTTTTGCCGTTCCAGATACTGGTGTAACCTGAGTCGATGGGTAGGTTGCGCAGGACGTTTAGCGTATCCGTGCCTTCAAGCACGGCACTGTTTATCTCGGCAGTAAAGTTGCTGTAGATATTGAATTCCGTTTCTTGGCTATCGCGGGCAGGCAAAAATAGGTTGGGTATGTAAAAGGTATCGGTGCCGCTAATCTCAAACACGGCTTCGGTGCGGCAGCACTGGCTTATTTTGGCGTAGGCAAGGCTACCCGCATAGGGGTCGTCTTTTTTGGCACACGATGCTAGTATAGCAATGCTTAGTAGTAACAGTATGCCTTTTCTCATATCAGTTTTTATGGGTTGCTAATTTAGATGATAAATGTCAGTTTAGCACACATTTGACCGTTGGGCTTGTACCTTTGTAGTATGGAAACCCAAGAAAAACGGGAAATTAAAACCCGCGAAGATGTAAGTCTTTTGGTGCGTAGCTTCTATGCCAAGATACGTGAAGATGACTTTATTGGTCATTTCTTCAACGAAACCATTACCGACTGGGAGGGGCATTTGGAAAAGCTCACCGATTTTTGGACGGGCAACTTGCTGGGCATACCGGGCTACAAAGGCCGCCCGCCCATGGAGCACATAAAGCTTGATTATGCCTACAAACATACCATTGAGCCTGCCCACTTTGGCCAATGGCTGAACCTTTGGATAAACACCCTCGACGAAAAATTTACAGGCGATAAAGTAGATTTGGCTAAAGACAAAGCAAGGCAATTGGCCGAGTTTTTCATCTTCAGGATTTACAATGCCCGCCCACAATCTGTTGGTGAACAATAATTCCCTTGCTTAAACGACTTTATAAATTAACGGCGAGCAACTCTTTGCCAGCAAAAGCGTTTTATCTTTAGTTGAATATTACAAATCTCTCCAAATTGGGAAAGCCAACATCAGTAGCACAAAGCTTTAAAGAAGAGTTAATGAATAGCCTAACCCACGGCTTGGGCTTTTTGCTGAGCGTGGCAGGGTTGCTTACGTTGGTTTTGTTGGCTTACGAAAACGGCAATGCTTGGCAGATATCCAGTTTGGCGGTTTTTGGTGCAAGCCTTACCATACTTTATGGCGCGTCAACACTTTACCACGTTGCAAAGCCCGGTAAAGTGAAGCAGTATTTGCGCATTTTCGACCATGCGGCTATTTATGTGCTTATTGCAGGTTCTTATACGCCTTTTGCCCTTATAACACTTAAAGACCATGGCGGTATTCCTTTGTTTTTTGTGCTTTGGGGTATAACAATTGTGGGTATTATTTTCAAAGTGTTTTTTGTAGGCCGGTTCAATCTGCTATCTACCATACTGTACTTGGCCATGGGCTGGATGGCTGTATTTGTTTACGAGCCCATGCTGCATAATCTTCCTTTCAATGGTTTAGTGCTGCTAGTGGCTGGTGGCCTTAGTTATACCTTAGGCACTGTGTTTTATTTGTGGGACCGTCTTCCGTTTAACCACGCCATTTGGCACCTATTTGTGCTGGGTGGCAGTATATGCCACTTTATGGCGGTGTATTATTCTTGCATGCCCGAACAGTGTTAAGGGCTTCCTGCTGTTTTACTTTTTGAGATTGGTAAAGTTATTCTAAGGTTCATTTGGTCATTTTATATTACGTTGACAAATAGGTCTTTCGTCTATTGTGTTTGGCAACAACGGCTTTTTGTAATATTTTAGCCAGTCTTAAACCAATCCTCACCAATGAGAACTACCATATTAGGCCTACTGTTGTTGGCACCTTTCATGCTTTTTGCCCAACAGCACGACCGTTGCGCTTCGTTTGATATTGTAAACCATTGGGAGCAGCAATACCCTGGTACTAAGCAAAAGCTTGACGACGTAATCAAAACCGCGCAAAACCACAGCAAACAACAAGATAAACGCCATGGTTCTCGCTCAGCGGATACTATATACCGTATACCAGTAGTAGTGCACATTGTATACACTACTGCTGCAGAAAACTTAGCAGACTCTTTGGTTTACAGCCAGATTGAAGTATTGAACAAGGCTTTCCGCCGCGACAATGCCGATACCTCGGACACTCGCGCCGAATTCAAACCCTTTGCCGGCGATGCAGGTATTGAGTTTTACTTGGCAACCCTCGACCCTAATGGCAACCCCACCACTGGCATTACGCGCACCGTTGGCAACCCGCCACCGTTTTTTGGTTTCTCTCCGTTTGGCGATGAGGTTAAGAAAAACTCTACTGGTGGCAAAGACCCTTGGCCCACCGATAGGTATTTGAATATTTGGGTTTGCAATTTGTTTAATGGTTTTGGGGTGTTGGGCTATGCTTACCCACCAGTAGGCAACTTAAGCAACTGGCCAGCAGGTTCAACGCCTGCTGATACTTCCTTACAAGGGGTGGTTATTTACCATGAAGTATTTGGTTTCAATAACCCGTTGGCCTTGGCTAGCCCAGCATACAACATTGCTGCCGAAGGTAAAACTTGTGTGCACGAGGTGGCGCATTACCTTGGCCTTCGCCACATTTGGGGAGATGGCCCATGTACCGAAGACGACTTTGTGAAAGATACTCCGGAAGCATCCGATAACTCGCAGCAGCAGTGCAATTTTACTTTGAACCAATGTGCGCCAACCTGCCCGTTTTTGCCCGATTACCCGAACATGATTGAAAACTACATGGATTACAGTGCCGATTCGTGCATGAATATGTTTAGTTATGGTCAAATAGCGGTAATGAGGGGCATTTTGGCTACTTATCGAAGCCGCTTGCCCGAAATTACTTTTGGGGTTATTAAGCCTAATAGCGTTGGTGTTAGCCAGAATACTTTTGTAATCGGCAATACCGATTCGTTGGTGGTTACCATTGACCTAACTCGTTGGGTAAATAGCACGGCTTATCCTTATGTGTTCTCCACTGGCGATTCGTTGAATAGCAATGTTACGGGTTCATTTACTGCAACTGATTGCCAACAAGTAGTTTTATACCCAGGCGATTACTTGATTAACGCCGCTGGCGATACCTTGTTCTTCAATCCTGGCGATACCGTTAGCCTATTTAGCGATGGTACGGTTCAAATTAACGAGTTCAGGCCTTCAGTGGGTATCAGCAATGTTACGGGCCCTGCTTTCAAAGTTTATCCTAACCCTACAACAGGGGTGGTTTCAGTAAGTGTAGGCGGTGTCGCTCCAATTCAAGGCTTATCCATTATAAACCTTTTGGGCGAAACGGTATTTAATCAATCAACTAATTTGGGTAGCTACAATACTGTTGATGTTAGTAGCTTGGTTGCGGGCATTTACTTAGTGCAACTGAAAACGGCACAAGGAATATCAGTGCAGCGATTGGTAATTGAATAAACCCATTTTCAAGACATAATGACAGAAGCAGGTTTCGTGCATACGAAACCTGCTTCTTTTTGACCCTGTAGTAACCGATGGCATGGTTTGTGAAACCCTTTTCTGCAGTAACTTATTTATTATATTGTCGTTTAAAAAAGTAGGACAACTGGAGGCATTATGCTCAAAGACATTGATTTTAAGAAAGTAACAGATTTAGCAGTGGCTGTAGTGCCCGATGAAGCGGGTAGCCCAACTGACCCAGAGCAGTACAAGGTATATCTTATTAACACAGGTATAGAGCCAATAACCAGCGTAATGGTTAGCTCCCATGGTTATGGCACTGTTGATGGTAAAGAAGTAAAAACTTCCGCTATTAGGCAACTGATTGAGTTAATAGGCGGCCAGCAGTTTATTGCTGTTGAGATTATTACCGAAGAGCTAAAACAAATTAACAATCAGTTTTGGGTAAGCTACTACCAGCGTGGGGAGCTTTTTGATAAAAAGTATGTATTCGTTACCGAAAGTATCAACGAAGAATTTTTTACCCTTATACCACTGTTGGGTAAGAAAGGGGTAATGATTCGTTAATTTGAAAATTTGGGAATGTGGCAATTTGAAAATTCTAAGTTACCAAGGTAAAATGCCTGAAATTGGCGCAATGCCATTGCCCGATAGTTTTAGCTTAAATTTGCATCTCATTGTGGTCGTCAGGTATAATTGCGATTCCAATTTCCAAATTTTCAAATTGCCTAATTTTCAAATTGGCTTAACATGTTACAAGACGAATCAACGTTTGATGCCAGTGAAGAACTGGAAGACGAACAGGAAGAACTATACGAGCATACCGTTATTAAAGTTGACCGAGGTCAGCAGTCCATACGTATCGATAAATTCCTGACCAATAGGATGGAAGCGGTAAGCCGCAGCCGCATACAGAACGTTGCAGAAGCAGGTATGCTAAAAGTAAACGGCGTTGCAGTAAAGGTGAACTATAAGATAAAGCCTTTGGATGAAATTACGGTGCTAGTTACTAAAGCATCGCATGAGTATTCACTCGATCCAGAAGACATTCCTTTAAACATCGTTTACGAAGACGATGCTATTGTAATCATCAATAAGCAAGTAGGATTGGTGGTGCACCCAGGTTCGGGTAACTATACTGGCACGCTTGTAAATGCATTGCTGTACCACTTTGGTAATAGCTTGCCTACAGGAGCAAACAGCAGAGATATTCGCCCAGGTCTGGTCCATCGTATTGATAAGGATACCACAGGCTTGATGATAATTGCAAAGGATGAGGCTGTAATGACCCATTTGGCTAAGCAGTTTTTCGACCATACTATTAAGCGTCGCTATGTAGCTTTGGTTTGGGGCGATGTGATTGAAGATGAAGGTACTATAAACGTGAACTTGGCGCGGAACCTTCGTTTTCGTAAAAAAATGGACGTTTTTCCTGATGGCGACCATGGCAAGCATGCCATTACACACTACAAAGTTTTGGAGCGTTTAGGCTATGTAACGCTAGTTGAATGCATATTGGAAACAGGCCGTACGCACCAAATTCGCGTGCACATGATGTCGATTGGGCACCCGTTGTTTAATGACAGTACTTACGGGGGAGATGAGATACGAAAGGGTACTATCTATAGTAAGTATAAGCAGTTTGTCGACAATTGTTTTAAGTTGATGCCTCGCCAAGCGCTACATGCTAAGGTATTGGGCTTTTACCACCCAGTGTTGAAGAAGGAAATGCTTTTTGAAAGCCCATTACCCGAAGATTTTGAATCGGTGCTAGAGAAATGGCGCCACTACAATAAATACAAAAAAGACTGAGTGCTTTTTTTCTCTGACAAATTGGCTGTTTCTGTCAGTTTTAGTCTGGCAATGACGCTTTGCACGAATTTTGTGGATAGGTAGTATATTGAGAATTGAACTATGGACTACAAAGACTATTACAAAGTATTAGGGGTAAGCAGGGATGCCACAGCTGACGATATCAAGAAAGAGTACCGGAAGTTAGCTAAGAAGTTTCACCCGGATAAAAACCCGGGCAATGTGCAGGCCGAGAAGAAATTCAAGGAGGTGAACGAAGCCTACGAAGCACTGAGCGACCCCGAAAAGCGAAAGAAATACGACCAATTTGGTGAAAACTACAAGCAGTATCAAGGTGGCGCAGGCGCCGGCGGTTCTGCCGATGATTTTTTCCGTCAATACCGGCAAGGTGGTGGCGGTGGCGCACAATATCAAGGCGACTATGGTGACATGTTTGGTGGCGCTGGCGGCGGTGGAGGAGGAGGTTTCTCCGATTTCTTTCAAAACCTGTTTGGTGGAGCAGCGGGTGGCGGTGGCAGTAGGCAGTATGGCGGCGGTGCTCGAAGCCGCGCGCATCAAGGCCAAGACTATAATGCCAAATACGAATTAACCCTTGAGGATGCTTACACCGGAGTTGATACGGTAGTAAACGTAGGTAACGAAAAGCTAAAGTTAAAGTTAAGACCCGGTATTCGCGATGCGCAAAAGTTGCGCATAAAAGGTAAAGGTGGCCCGGGTGCTGGCGGCGGCCCTGACGGTGATTTGTACTTAGAGGTATCCGTTAAACCACACCCTATTTTTGAGCGCAAAGAGGATGATTTGTACCGCGATATGCCCATAAGCGTGCCAACGGCAGCTTTGGGCGGTAAGGTTACCGTGCCGCTTTTAGAGGGCTCAATAAGTATGAATATAGCTGCTGGCACTAACAATGGTAAGGTGCTTCGGCTAAAAGGAAAAGGCATGCCCATATATGGCAAAGAAGGTGCAGGCGACTTATATTTAACTGTGCGCCTGCAGTTACCCGAAAACCTCACCCAAGCAGAGTTGGAATTGTTTGAACAACTGCGTAAGTTGCGGGATTAATTAATTTTAAGTCCATGGTCGATAGTCGATGGTCCATGGAAGTATATAATTTGAAGGGTAATATTATTAACAACTTCCATGGACTATGGACCATGGACTATCGACTTACCGCCCTATGCGCATTATCGTATACTTACTTGCTTTAATTATTGTTGGCTATGTAGCCGGCTGCTTGGTATTATACTTCTTTCAAGAGAAACTCATCTTTCATCCATATGCCCTTCCGCAGGATAGGGTATTCCATTTCGAACAACCATTTGAAGAACACTTTGTAGATGCTGGCGATGGCGTAAAGCTGCACGCTATCCATTTTCACCCAGCCGCGGAGAGTAAAGGCATAGTGATATATTACCACGGCAATGGCGGTTGTATGGACCGTTGGGGCTTTGTTGCCAAAGATTTTACCGACCGTGGATATGAAGTATTTATGACCGACTACCGCGGTTATGGCAAAAGTGGTGGCACTATACAAAGTGAAGCCCAGTTTATAAGCGATGCTAATGTGCTATACGAGTATGGCGTTGGTTTGGCACCTGGCAAAAGGGTAGTGGTGGTAGGCACATCAATGGGCAGTGGTGTTGCCCCAGGCGTAGCGGCCAAGCACCAACCCGATATGTTGATATTGAATACCCCGTATAACAGTTTATTGGATGTAACCAAAAGCCACACATTTGGCATTTTACCCATAAACTGGATATTGAAATACCACCTGAAAAGCGAAGATTTGATTGGGCAATTCAACGGCCCAGTTTACATCATTCATGGCACTGCCGACCGCACAGTGCCGTATGCTTGTGCCGAGAAACTGGCCAAGCGAAGCAACCCGGCCAATACAACTTTTATCACCGTACCCAATGGTACCCACAAACTAGGCAGCGACCCTGCGTATTTTCAGATGTTGGATGTTGCTTTGGAGAAATAATGCTCAGCCGCCGGTTTTTCTTACCATATTTACTTTAGGCTTCATTTGGCCGCCTTTGGGTGGTTTAGCAGCATTAGTGCCTTTGGTAACGTTAGGGGTGCCTGCTTTTTTGCCACCTTTTTTGTTGGAGCCCTGTTGGTTTTGGTTGGTAAGCGACATATGTTGAATTGTTTTGACTAAAGTTACAGTAAATTATACTGGAATTAAAGGATAATGCGCCAACAAATTTTCACTTTCTTAAGGGGACAATTCAGTATATTTAGCATTCTAAACGCTCCTTATGAAGTCATTTATACTGTTTGCAATTTTACTATTTGTTGGTTTACAAAGTATTGCGCAACAAACAATAAAGGCACTATTTATTGGCAACAGCTATACATACTATAACAACCTTCCGCAGCTTACTGCAAATATAGCTCTTTCGTTGGGCGATACGCTTACTTTTGATAGCAACACCATTGGGGGTTATACATTTGAACTGCATAGCACCAATGCCACAACCATTGGCAAAATAGCGGCTCAGCCTTGGGATTATGTGATTTTACAGGAGCAGAGCCAGTTGCCTTCTTTTCCGCCTAGCCAAGTACAAGCCGATGTAATACCTTTTGCCGATAGTTTGGTAACCATGATACGGGACAATAATTCGTGTACCAAGCCCTTATTTTTTATGACTTGGGGCCGAAAAAATGGCGATGCAAGCAATTGTGCAAACTATGCCCCGGTTTGTACCTATGCAGGCATGCAGCAACGCTTATACGATAGTTACTTGCAATTGGGTCAGTTAAATCAAGCCGAAGTAGCGCCAGTTGGCGTGGTATGGCGCACCGTAAGGGATAGCTTTCCGAATATTGAGTTATATGATGCCGATGGTAGCCATCCAAGCTTACATGGTAGCTATTTGGGTGCTTGCACTTTTTATGCCTCTATCTTCTATAAAAGTCCTGTTGGCGCCTCATACCCTAATGGCATTAACGCTACCGATGCAGCCAATATCCAAAGGATGGCACATAATATCGTTTTTGACAGCTTGGCTACTTGGATGATTGATACAACAACGGTGTTAGCTGATTTTAATATCGCGGCAAACGATTCTGGTTTGGTAACCTTTAATAATAGCTCTGCAAACGCAGCCCAATACTTGTGGCATTTTGGTGATGGCAATACCAGTGTTGATGTCAATCCGCAGTACCAGTATGCAGATTCAGGAGAGTATGAAGTAATGCTTGTTGCCGAGATTGCATGTAAACTAGCCGATACTACCTTGCAAACCATTACCATCACCTTCCCGCAAGACACAACAGAGATAATAGATACAAACGAGACCGGGTTGCTAGCAATTGGTAGCTTAAAGTCACTGGTCATTTCGCCCAACCCAGCCCATGGCCAGGTGCGTATTAGTGGGTTTGAGAATGGTAATGTTTGGTTGAACATATATCAATACAATGGTCAAAGGTTAGTTTCAAAACCTTTATCTGCAAGTGGTATTGTTGATGTTTCAGGTTTAACCAATGGTGTTTATCTATTGGAAGTAACAGATGCAGCAGGAAAAGTTAATAAGGGCAAAATGGTTGTTTTACAGCAATAGCTTTTGCACTGCTCATACCGAACTTAACTTTTTTTTAAGCGTTTATCTGTTACAAACTGAAATGCAATGGAAACCAAAACCATCACCTGGAAAGACGTAATACACTACACCCAAGCGGGCAACCCTACGCCACCAAAACGCGTTGAAAAAACCACTGCGGAGTGGAAAGGCCAGCTAACTGATGAGCAATATTATGTAACCCGCCAGCATGGCACTGAGCGCCCAGGTAGCGGCGAGTTTTGCTCAAAGTTCGAGCCGGGTTTGTATGCCTGTGCTTGCTGTGGCACCACGTTATTCGATAGTGGTCAGAAGTTTGAGTCGGGCACGGGTTGGCCTAGTTTTACGCAACCCGTTGAAGAAGATGTAATCAAATACATTGCCGATAAAAGCTTCGGGATGGTGCGTGTAGAGGTGCAGTGCAATGTATGCGATTGTCACTTGGGCCATGTTTTCCCTGATGGGCCGAAGCCAAGCGGGCTGAGGTATTGTGTTAATTCACTTTCATTGGTGAAGGTGTAATTTAGTTGTTGGTTGCGAGTTTATGATTGCAAACCCAATTTTGATGATACTAAGGCAATTGAATGGTATCCACTTTATTAAACAACCCGTAACCCATAACTCGTAACTCATAAAGTATATTTTTTCGTTTGCCGCGCCGAAAGTGTAAATTTACGCTCGTATGAGAGTAGGTATATTTTTTGGCGGCCCATCACGAGAGCGCGAAATATCATTCGCAGGCGGTAGAACGGTTTATGACAACCTCAACAAGGCATTGTTTGAGCCCGTTCCCATTTTTGTGGATAGCCTAAAGAACTTGATATTGCTCGATTGGCAATTTGTATACAAAGGCACCATACGCGATTTTTATCCACCACTTGGTCATATTCCCGATAGCCCCAATAACTTCCAGATTTATATTGAGAGTTTGTCAGGGCTTGACGACGATGAATTGCGGCACATGATTAGCAAGGTAGGTAAATTGATACTGCCCTATGAGTTGCCAGGCTATATGGATTTTGCCTTTTTAGCTATGCACGGCAGCTATGGCGAAGATGGACAGATACAGGGAATACTCGAATCGTTGAATATTCCATATTCGGGTTCGGGCATAATGCCTTCGGCCATTGGCATGAACAAGGCCTTCCAGAAGAAAGCGTTGGAGCATGTTTCGCTGCCAACCCCCAAGTACCACATCATCAGCCGCAGCCAATGGTTGCACCACCACGACAAGGCAGGGCTTTATGCGCAAGTAAAGGCGCAAGTGGGGGAGAAGTTGGTTATCAAGCCATCTAATCAAGGTTCATCCATCGGGGTTTCAATCGTTACGGAAGATAGTTATGGTGCTTTTGAGCGGGGAGTGGATAAAGCTTTCTTTATCAAGCACTTGGAGCCGTTGGATTGGATTGATTTGGATGGGGAAAACAAAGTAAGCTTTGTGCGCGACCTTGCCGATATCCGCGAAGGGTTGGGTATGCCTGTATTTGCGGGCCATGCCGACAACGACGGAGAGGTAGTAATTTTTCACCCTGAAGAGTTGTTGACATATATTGACCAATATTTTGACGAAAACCAAGAACCCTTGCGCTTGATGGCCATGGATGCCGAGAGCGAGGTAGTGGTTGAAGAGTTTATTTCTGGCAAAGAGTTTTCTTGCATTGTAGTGCGCAATGAAGATGGCAAAGCAGTGGCCTTGCCCCCTACCGAAATAGTGAAAGGTAAAGAGGTATTCGATTATCGCTCCAAGTACCTTGCAGGCTTATCGCGTAAGGTTACCCCTATTGAGGTGGATGATATTACTTTAGCGCACATTCGCAAGGATTGTTTGCAATTGTTCGATTTTTTTGGTTTCCACGTATATGCCCGTATCGATGGTTTTATTAGAGAAGATGGCACCATTTTCCTAAACGACCCCAATACCACCTCGGGCATGCTGCCATCGTCGTTTTTCTTCCACCAAGCCGCCGAAATTGGTTTAAACCCATCGCAGTTTTTATCCTATATTATCCGCACCTCTTTAGCCGAGCGCCAAAGCCAGCAACCCATGAGCCTCGATATTAAGCTAACCCTCGATGAGTTGGATAGTGACTTGATTATCCTTAAGACCCAAGCGTTAGAGAAGCAGCGAATTGGGGTAATTTTGGGTGGTTATTCGTCGGAAAGGCACATTTCCGTTGAAAGTGGTCGTAATATATTCGAAAAGCTTTCTTCATCGCAAAAATACGAGCCCATCCCAGTTTTCCTCACCGGAAACGATGAGCAGTTTGATATTTACCAAATACCGGTAAACCTAATGTTGAAGGACAATGCCGACGATATACGTGATAAGGTATTGAACTACAAGCGCCACCCTTTAATTGAACAAATACGCCAAGAGTGCAGCGCCATTACCGAAAAATATACCGACGATACCATGACTTTTGAGCCACGCAAGCTCAATTTTCAAGAGCTAGCCGAGTTGGTAGATGGCGTATTTATTGCCTTGCACGGTCGCCCAGGCGAAGATGGTGCTTTGCAAGCAATACTAGAACAACATAGTATACCATATAATGGCAGTGGCGTTGAGTCGTCGAATACGACCATAAATAAATACGAAACCAACCAGTTTCTTAAAAAGCATGGCTTTCAAGTTGCCGACCAAGTATTGGTATTTAAGGAAGATTACGAGAAAGACAACGACGGCACTATTGCCAAGCTCCTATCTGAACTGAAGTTTCCATTGATTGCCAAACCGGTTGATGATGGCTGCAGTTCGGCAGTAAAGAAGATAAAGAATATTGAGGAGTTGAAAGCATTCTTTACCCAACTGTTCCGCACTACCGATGCATTGGAACCTGAATCGGCAAAGGTGTTGAAGTTGAAAGCTAAAGAGGAATTTAGTCGTAAGGATGTAGCTTTGATTGAGAGTTTTATTGATAGACAAGGCGCTAAATATTTTCTGGAAGTAACTGGTGGTATGCTTACGCACCATAACGAAGGTGGCCAGCAAGACATAACCTACGAAGTGTTTGAACCCTCTGAAGCCCTTGCCGGTGGCGAAGTGCTATCTTTAGAAGAAAAGTTTTTAGCAGGTGAGGGGCAAAACCTTACTCCGGCAAGGTTTGGGCGCAACCAAGAAGAGTACGACCATATATCGGCAAAGGTAAAGGCCGACTTGGGGTTAGTGGCTAAACTGTTGAATGTTGAGGGTTATTGCCGCATCGATGCCTTTGTGAGGGTAACGGATAGTATGGATGTGCAGACAATAATTATAGAGGTAAACTCGTTACCGGGTATGACACCTGCAACTTGCATCTTCCATCAAGCAGCCATCAACGGTTATAAGCCTTATGATTTTATTGATGGTATTTTAGATTTCAGTTTTAAACGCAATCGAGTTGAAAGGTCTAGTTAGTTTTGTATTTAGCAGGGTGTTTGTAGTAAATATGGCAGCAGCACTGCTCATATTAGTAATGCTACTTTTTGGTACTATGTGGTATTTGAAGAGTTACACTCGCTTTGGCGAGAGTGTTACGGTAAAAGACCTATCGGGTTTAACGGTGGCCGAAGTAGAAGAAGCACTAACCAGCAGCAAACTAAAGTTTGTGGTATTCGATTCAGTTTTTGTGCCTGGCAAGAAGCCATTAACGGTTATTGACCAAGAGCCAAAACCGTTGAGCAAGGTTAAAGAAAATAGAACCATTTACATCACCATTAATGCATCAAAACCGCCAAAAGTAGGTTTGCCCGACATTATAGAAAAGCCTTTTAGAGAAGCGACTAAAAAATTGGCAAGCGCAGGTTTAAAGCTCGATAGTGTTATTTATAGGCCTTCTGGCATCGATGGTAACTTTGTAATGGAGGTGCTCTATGGTGGGCAACCCATTAATGTGGGTTATCGTCTTCAAGTTGGCGCTCGTGTTGATTTGGTAGTGAGTAGCGGCTTGGGCGACCCAGCCGAAGCCCCATGCTTGCTGGGATTAACGCTTGAACAAGCAAAAATTCCATTAACGGTTAATTACCTTGCGCTTGGGGCCTTGGTTTACGATGGTACCGTTACCGATACCGCAAATGCTGTAATTGTAAGGCAAATACCCGAGCCGCAACCAGGTGTAATGCTTACGGTAGGTACACCTATCGATTTGTTCCTGTCAAGCAATATGCCTCAAGAGTTGATTGATAATAGTCCTTGTGACCAATTTCCGGTAGATACCTTGGGTATGGATGTTGAGCCTTAAACAAGGCAATTAATTGAATATAAACAGCAGTGCTCAATACTCCTGTTTCGAAACTATAAAGATGATGCGAAAGCTGTTTATACTGATAATGTTAGCTACCGCTTCTTTGGTCGTAAACGCCCAAGTAGAGCAAGTAGTTGATTTGAAGGGCCGATATATACCGGTAGGTAGCAAGCAGTGGCATGCCATAGTTGCCCAAAAACAAGCTAGCGATACCCTTCAATTGCCGTTTATCGACGATTTTTCTTATCGCTCTTTTTATCCGGATACTACTTTATGGGGCAACAGCCAAGTATACATCAACAACGATTACCCAATAGATAAAATAAGTTATGGGGTGGCTACTTTCGATGGCATTGATTCTATTGGAAAGCCATATCGGGTGGGCAACACAGGCTCAACCACCGGCGGTGCCGATACGCTTACCTCTAAACCCATTAACCTAAGTGCTTTGCCATTGGGTGTTGGCGACTCAGTGTTTTTTAGCTTCTCTTATCAACCCATGGGTTTAGGCGATTATCCGGATAAAGGGGATTCGTTGATGTTGGAGTTTAGTTTGGATGATACCACCTGGGTTAAGGTTTGGGCTGCCGATGGCTTTGACGTGCGCCCTGTTGGTCCAGAGTTTACACAAGTATTTGTATTGCTCGACAACCTTTTTTATTTCCGAAACGATTTTCGATTTCGTTTTCGCAACCGGGCTACCATAACCGGAAACAACGACCATTGGCACCTCGATTATGTGTATATGGATGCCAATAGAACTATAACCGATACTGTGCTTAGGGATATTACGGTGTTGGAAGAACCTACTACCTTTTTGAAAAATTTTACCATGATGCCTTGGAACCAATTTAGCGGTTATGAGGCCACCGAAACCCAAACTAATGTAACGCTTTGCTACCGCAACAATTTTGCGGCTAGCAGTAGTATCGATTTCAGGTACCAAGCTTTTTCGCAAGTTAATAGTGCGCCAACTAACCAACTGTTTGCCAGCCCGCAATACAATTTCAATGCCTTGCCTCAATCTGATAGTTGTTTCACTTTTGGTGCGGCAGATTATTTAACCCCACTACAATCAATAGGCGCCGTTGACAACGACAGTGTGCTGGTAACCCTTAAAACTAATGTAACCAACATAGGCGACATTAGCCGCAACAACGATACCGTTTACAACGAGGTAGAATTTTATAATCTATTAGCTTACGACGACGGTACTGCGGAAAAGGGCTATGGTTTGGCTGGCGCAGCGGGTCTAAAGCGCTTTGCTATGGAGTTTACGCTAAACGAACCGGATACACTTAGGGCCGTAATGATTCATTTTACACGCATTAATGAAGATGTAAGCAATGAGCTGTTCTCGTTTTTTGTTTGGAAAACACTGGATATAAACAATACTGGGGTTACCGAGGATACCTTGTATGTTATCGATTTTCAAAGACCTATTTACATCGATAGATTTAATGGGTTTGCTACATTTGCCTTGCCCGAGCCTTTGTTAGTTGACGGCACTTTTTATGTAGGTTGGCAGCAAGTATCGGAAACAAACTTGCAGATTGGCATGGACATACAAAACAGTGCACGCCAGCATATGTATTATTTCTCCAACAATACTTGGTTTGCATCGCAAGTAGTGGGAGCACCCATGATAAGGCCATTGCTGGGTAAGCAGGTGCCTCTTACAGGTGTGGTTGAGCCCGTTGTAAGTAATACGACAAGTAATATAAAAGTATACCCAAACCCTACCAATGATATACTATACCTCGATTTGTCCAACCAAGCCGAGGTTATCGTAAAGGTATTTGATGTTTCGGGTAAGTTATTGCTAGAGCAAGTGCAAGCCAGCAACACCATCAACACACAGCCATTGCCATCAGGTATGTATGTGGTGCAGGTTGTTGATCTGAAGGGAACTTTTGCGCGCACAGCCCGATTTATTAAACTGTAATGGAAAGGATAATACTCTTTGATGGGGTTTGTAATTTTTGCAATGCGTCAATCAACTTTGTGATGGACCACGACCCCAAGTACCAGTTTAAATTTGCCGCCCTGCAATCAGATTTTGCTAGGGAAAAGCTAACCAAGGCAGGGCTTAATACCAACGATTTCGATTCGGTAGTGCTCATTGAAGGCGATAAGGTATATACCCGCTCAACTGCTGCACTGCGCATTGCTCGGTTGCTATCGGGCGCATGGCCGCTTATGTATGGCTTTGTTATTGTTCCGCCATTTATCCGCAATGCTATTTACGATTTGGTAGCCCGCAACCGCTACCGTTGGTTTGGCAAAAGCGAAAACTGCCGCCTGCCAAGTCCAGAGGAGCGCGCGAGGTTTATTTGAGGGTAGCTTAAGCTATTTTGAGGAGGTTTATTGTGAATATTCCTTGAAGTCTTTCGATGGATCGAAATCATTTTTCGTGGTAATGGAATGCAATTCGCTGTTTGGGTCTTTTGACCTTAAAATAGGGAACATGAGCTGCACGTACCAAGGTTCTTTTAACTGGTTCCAAGCGCCAAATCGGGTAGGGTACTTTCGGGTAATCTTAGCCGTTCCAAATATTACATCCCATATAAAAAGCAAGTTGCCATAGTTGCCGTTAGGATGCGACACGCCATCTTCAGCCGTTAAGCCATGATGCGCAAAGTGGGTACTCGGCGTTGATATGGTGCGCTCCACAACCCACGCCAATGGGCTAAGCACCTTATATCGGTATAAAAAACGGTCCCATTTAGTCTCACTATGCGCAAGTAGAATAACAGTTAGCTTTATAGGTAAGTAGAATAGATAAATATAACCCATACCCAAGTAAACCAGCATTGCCGAAAACCAAATGCCAGGCATGAACGCATAATAAAGTGTTGCATTTCGGTAGGTTACCAGCACACCCATTTCCTCAACCACGTGGTGGGGCCTATGCAGTTTCCACATAGCCCTATTTACATGAGAGAGCCTATGCCACCAATATTGGGTCAGGTCATCGAGGATGAGGAATGCCAAAATATGCCACCAGAGTGAAGTGTTGGCAAAATAGTCTTGCAAACCCGGGAAAAGGGTAGTCATAGCGAATATCACCAAAAAGAATATACCGGGTTGTATTAAGGTAGGCAGCGTTACAAGGCTCACCAGCTCAATGGTAAAGTCGTTTCTTGTTCTTTTATCATTCAAGTACAAGCCACCAATAGCCTCTAAAACACCCAGCACCAGTAGCACTACCCCAGGTATGATTTTACTCCAAATATCCTCTCCCATGTTGCGAGATATGCTTTAGGCAACCAATCAATGTTGGATTGTTGTTGTAAGGTACGGTAAATGGCCGGAAATATAAAAAATGGATGCTCCGTTTTAGGGAAAGTGTTTGGTGGTGGACAAGGACCCAAATGCATTACTTCTTGAGGGTTGTGCCGTTAGACCCAACAAACCTAAGTTTCTGCTGCAAGTTTACGTAAAACAAAAAAGCCTTTCAGTTTCCTGAAAGGCTTGTGGGCACTGCAGGATTCGAACCTGCGACCCTCTGCTTGTAAGGCAGATGCTCTGAACCAGCTGAGCTAAGCGCCCGTAAACGTCAACCATGTTGCGCGTTTGGGACGACAAATGTAGAACGTTTATTTCCATTTTCCAACTATTGAATGAATTTCCCGAAATAATTTTTTCAC
>CAMDKI010000015.1 GCA_945901065.1 Chitinophaga pinensis | reverse complement strand
CATTGAAGTTTTACGCTTCGGTTCGTTTGGATATCCGCCGCATTGGTCAATTGAAGGACAAGGAAGAAGTAGTAGGTAACCGCACCAAGGTAAAAGTGGTTAAAAACAAAATGGCACCACCGTTCAAAGTAGTGGAGTTTGATATTATGTACGGCAGGGGCATCTCAAAGGTTGGTGAGATAGTTGACTTAGGTGTTGAGCATGGTATTCTGCAAAAGAGCGGTTCGTGGTTTGCTTACGATAGCACTAAACTTGGCCAAGGTCGCGAATCGGTGAAAGAGCTATTGCTTGATAACCCAGAATTGATGCTGGAAATTGAAGGTAAAATTCGCCAACACATAAAAGGCGATATGTTACCACAAGAGAAAGAAGAACCAGCCGAAGCAGAATAATACCTATAGGCACTGAATATTTAGCTGCTGTAAATGAGCGAAACAATTGCTGTTTATAGCTCCAAAAGCCCTTCGTTTTCGAGAGACGAAGGGCTTTTTTCATTTAAAATAAAATTTGGCACGAAATTGGCTTATTCTCATGCAAGAGTGTTTAACGCATTTTAAAACATGAGGCCATGGGAAATTTAAACGACCCTAGAGTAAGACAGCAGTTCTTGGCCCAAGCCATTAACGAGCAATTGAACCAACGCAGCCAGGCATCCATGCCAAGCGCCATGATTGGAGACTCAAAATTTGTTGGCAAATTGGTCGACTTTTTTGATAACAGCGAAGAAAAGGCATATCGACTGCTAAGTAAAAAACTTGGCCTGTGGGGCAACGGAGTAAAATAGAAGGGAAACTATAAAATACCTACTTCATATAAAGCCGAAAATGCGGGTCGCACACGACCCGCATTTTTTATTGAACAACCACCCATACAAATGGATTTGCCTAGTTTTGCTAAACACAAATTTCTAAACCATGGAATTTTTACCCGAAGCATTGGAGCAATACGTTGAACAGCACACTACCGGCGAAACCGATGTGCTGCAGCAACTTAATCGAGAAACAAACGCCAAGGTAATGATGCCCCGCATGATTTCGGGCCACCTACAAGGCCGCTTTCTGGCCATGATGAGCAAAATGATAAAACCTAAAGCCATACTAGAGATAGGAACCTATACCGGATACTCTGGCATTTGTCTGGCCGAGGGCTTGCAAGAAGGTGGCACCATACACACCATCGACATTAATGAAGAGCTGGAAGACTTGGTGCGCAGTTATTTCGATAAAGCCGGCATAAGCCATAAAGTACAATATCATATTGGCAATGCCCTAGAGATAATACCCACATTGGAAGGGCCTTTTGACCTAGTGTTTATTGATGCAGACAAAGTACATTACGCCAACTACTTTGACCAAGTAATAGATAAAGTAACCATTGGTGGTTATATACTAACCGATAACGTGTTGTGGAGCGGTAAGGTATTGGATACTAAGCAAGACAAGGACACAGCCGCTATTGTAGCCTTCAATAAAAAAGTAATGGATAATCCACGGGTAGAAACCGTAATGGTACCCATACGCGATGGCATCCTCATTGCCCGAAAAACTGTATAAACCTATTTTATTTGTTGATAATTGCACCCCAAAGCCGCCAAAGCAAACGTTATTTTTGAAGTTGGAAAGGTGTATTTAGTTGCGAGTTGGTTGTTACGGGTTACGAGTTGATTAATTTTTATCAAGTCCCTGGAATGTAACCCGCAACTCGCAACCCGTAACCCGCAACTTAAAACATGATGCAAAAGATAACAATACTAATATTGCTGCTGGCTAGCGGACTATTGGCCTCGGCCCAGCCCGACTTGAAAAAGTTTACCATAGAACAGTACATTGAGAAATATGCGTCGTTGGCACAAAACGAAATGGCACTGTATGGCATTCCGGCAAGCATAACACTAGCACAGGGCATTCTAGAATCTAACTACGGCAACAGCGAGCTTACAACCAAGGCCAAAAACCACTTCGGCATTAAGTGCCACAATGGTTGGACGGGCAAAGGATATTACATGGACGACGATACCAAGCAAGAATGCTTTAGGGTGTACGATACCGATGCCGAATCATACAGAGACCATTCTGATTTTTTGAAAACCCGCGAACGATATGCTTTCCTTTTTGAGCTTGAAAGCACCGATTATAAAAGTTGGGCTAAGGGTCTTTCACGTGCTGGCTATGCTACCAATCCACAATATGCCAACCTGCTCATCCGCATTATTGAAGAACGCAACCTTGCTCGTTTCGACACCAAAAAACCTGTTGATACCCAAGTTGACTATAGCGACCCCAACAAGGTATTGGACATGATACCGAACGAGATTTTCTTGTTCAACAACATTAAAACGGTGATAGTAAAACAAGGTCATGACATACCCGCCCTTGCCGAACTGTACCACATGAACGTGCGCCAGCTTACCAAATACAACAATCTTGATGCCGATGCGGTGCTTATACCTGGCTCAAAAATATACCTGCAGCCTAAGCGAAGTAAAGGCTTTAACAAGTTTCATGTAGTAAATGCAGGCGAGACGATGCACTTTATCTCCCAAAAAGAGGGGATAAAAATGAGTGCCTTGTATAAAAAGAACCAAATGGTACCCGGCGAAGAACCGTTGGTTGGCGAGCGTCTATGCCTGCACCGCAAATGCAAAGACAAACCCAAAACATACTCTGAAGAAGAACGACTTGCAGACAAAAACGTACAACTTGATAAGCATATAGAGGCGGTAAAAAAAGATCGTAAAAAAGAGATTTCCGATAGCTTAGCTATTGTAAACAAAGATTTACCTAAAAACGACTATGGTTACAAAGGCCCACCATACTACCATACCCTGCTAGCTGGCGAAACCATGTATAGCGTATCGAAAAAATACGGTGTGGCAATATCGGATATTGAAACATGGAACAAAATGAAGCCCGGTGCCAAACTAAGCGTAGGACAAAGCCTGATTGTCGGCTTTGGCGACGTGAAGCCCATTCAGCCACCCAAAATGCCAGAGCCTATCAACCCGGAAATATTTGGCGACGATACAACTATATACAAACCCACACCCACTCCAACACCAATAGCTACCGATACCAATACAGTGAGCACCATAATTGATGTGGTGGTGCCTGAAACAGAGTTAGACCCCACTGTACACTCAAACGATACTGATGAGCCTAACAACATATTGGCATACCCTGAATACCATGTTGTTGAAGACGGCGAAAGCATGTATTCAATTGCTAAGAAATACGATGTTACGGTAGAGAAAATAAAAGAATGGAACAACCTGCCCGATTATACGGTATCTCTAGGCCAACGGCTTATGGTGTATGACAATAATACTACTGTTGTAGAGGAAGTGCCACTGGAAACTGAAATTGAAAACAACAAACGAGATGAAGCCGTTGTATACCACACCGTACTGGCTGGCGAAACTTTATATGGTGTTGCACGCCAATACAACGTATCGGTAAACGACATACGCAAATGGAACCCGGGCATGAGCGATATGCTCAAAACTGGTCAGAAACTTATTATCGGCAAAGTTGACAAACCTTCGGCACCAGACGAGGAAGATGCCCCAAAGCCAAAACCAACACCACCGCCAACAACCACCCAACCCGAAAAGCCAAAACCAACACAACCAGTAGCACCTAAAACCACTGGCACCCAATACCACATTGTTGAGCCAAACCAAACATTGTATGGTATTTCAAGGTTGTATAGCGTTACCGTGGAGAAGCTAACCGAATGGAACAAACTATCAAGCACTAGCATCAATGTTGGACAAAAACTCATCGTTAGTCCCTGAGCAGGAAATACCTGTAGTAAGGGTAAAAGACAAACGTTTCCGTGTATTTATACCTTACGAGGATATACAAGAACGCATACGTATAATGGCCGCCGCCATGACCCGCGAGTATGAGGGCAAAAAGCCTATCTTCTTATCGGTGCTTACCGGCTCATTTATGTTTGCCGCCGACTTGATGAAACACATCAACATCGATTGCGAAATAGCCTTTACGCGCCTATCATCATATTCCGGCACCAGCAGCACGGGCAAGGTGGAGATGATAATGGACTTCAGGGAAGAAATAAAAGACCGCCACGTAATTATACTGGAAGACATTGTAGATAGCGGCACTACCCTTTCGCGGTTTTTGCCAATACTTGAAGAGCACCAGCCCGCCAGTATAGCCATTGCCACGCTGCTCATTAAGCCCGAAGCCTTGAAATACAAGCTCGATGTGCCGTACGTTGGTTTCCGCATCAGCAATGAATTTATCATTGGCTATGGCCTTGATTACGATGGCGCTGGTAGGAACTTGAAAGATATTTATCAGGTAGTGGAAGCGTAATGCATTGGCTGCCAAATATAGAAGCACGGGTGCATCAACAATCGGTTGCTAATGTTAATTAACGCTACCTCCGTTAAAGTCACCTCCTCCTTACAATCTTTTATCTTTGCCGCACGTTATTGATTTGAACATCTGCTGGAGGGTAGTGTTTTAATAAAACGGCAACCCATAAAGCAATCCGTTAGTATATGCGGAACGACTGTTCGTAGATTGGAGTTGTATTAATATCACTATTTACATTAGCTTGGAATTGTTTAACTACCCAAAGGACCTATGAAGCTGAATAACATAAGCCTAAAGACGATGAAAAGGGGCCTCGTTGTGCTGCTTATTGCAGCCATGCTGCCTGTAGCCTTCACGCAAACAAATAGCTACTTCGAGATTTCGAAGAACCTGGATATTTATGCCAGCCTTTACAAAGAGCTGAATACTTATTACGTAGATGAAGTGCAGCCCAGCGATCTGATGCGCCAAGGCATTGACGGTATGCTCAACTCCCTTGACCCATACACCTCGTACATAAGCGAAGCCGAAATAGAAGGATACCGTATGCAAACTACTGGTAAATATGGTGGCATAGGTGCATTGGTACGCAAAGTAGACCGCTACATCACCATTTCGGAGCCTTATGAAGGATACGCTGCCAACAAAGCCGGCCTTTTGGCAGGGGATAAGCTCTTGAAAATTGATGGCACTTCGGTTATCGATAAGGAGACCAATGACATCAGCTCACTATTGAAAGGCCAAGCTGGCACCAACACTACCCTTTTGATATTGCGCACCCTTGCCGATGGCACCGAGAAAGAAATGGAAGTGGTGGTTACTCGCGAAGACATCAAAATTAAAAACGTGCCTTACTATGGCATGATCAATACTGAGATTGGTTACATACGCCTGAGCAACTTTACCGACGATGCTGGCAAGGAAGTACATGATGCCTTAGAAGATTTAAAATCTAAAAATCCGACATTGAAAAGCTTGGTATTCGATTTGCGCGGCAACCCAGGCGGCTTGTTGGCAGAGGCGGTAAACGTAAGCAACGTGTTTGTTGACAAAAACCAAGAAATAGTATCGACCCGTGGCAAGGTAAATGAATGGGACAAGACTTTCAAAACCCTGAACAACGCCGTTGATACCCAAATACCAATTGCAGTATTGGTAAACCGCGGCTCGGCTTCTGCTTCTGAAATTGTAGCTGGCTCGTTGCAAGACCTTGACCGTGCCGTAATAGTTGGCCAACGCTCGTTTGGCAAAGGATTGGTGCAAACTACCCGCAACTTGCCCTACAACACCAAGCTAAAAATTACCACGGCTAAGTATTATACCCCAAGTGGCCGTTGCATTCAGGCGCTTGACTATGCACACAAAGATGAGAATGGATATGCTGCAAAAACCCCCGACTCTTTGAAGGTAGCATTTAAAACTGCCGGCGGACGCACCGTTTATGATGGTGCCGGAATTGACCCCGACCTAGAAGTAGAAGGCACACCGGTAAACAAAATTACCATGAGCTTGATTAACAAAAACTACATTTTCCATTATGCTACTATTTATAGGGCCAAAAACCCAACTATTGCTGCAGCTAAGGACTTTAAACTTAGCGATAAAGACTACCAAGACTTTGTAGCCTACCTGAATGGCAAAGAGTATGACTATGCTACCGAAAGCGAGGAACTACTAAAAGAACTTGAAAGCACTACTAAAGACGAAAAGTATTATGATGCAATTGCTGCCGAGCTGAAAAAGCTAAAAGATAACGTGATGCACGACAAGAGCAACGATTTGACCAAACACAAAGAAGAAATCAAAAAAGTGCTAGAAGATGAGATAGTAAGCCGCTACTACTACAGCACCGGCCGCATTATGGTATCATTTAATTACGATGAGGACATACAAACTGCCCTTAAAGTATTAAACAACCCAAACCAATACAAGCAGATACTTACTGCTAAAAAATAAAATTGCCTTTGCAGTTGGTTTCAGAAAGCAGCCGTGCCTTTGGTTCGGCTGCTTCCATTTTTTAACATCTATTAAGCGTATTTTTGCACAAACACCTTAAACTATAACTAGGCCCAATTGTCTAAGCGAGGAGTTTTTTAGAGGTTACCAATAATTAGTATGAGATATTTTATTGCAGTTTTGATATTGTGGGCCGTAATGAACACGCCTTTGCATGCCCAACAACCAGGGCAAGGCGGAGGCGGAAACGGTGCGCCTGGAGTGTTGTTTCAAGTAACCGGAAAAATACAAGATGCAGGCACTAAATTGACATTGGAATATGCCACAGTAAGTATGTTTAGTGCCATTGATAGCAGCCTTGCGACAGGCAATATAACCGACGAAAAGGGAAACTTTGAGCTTGAGGTGAAGAAACCTGGCCAATACTATTTGGTAGCCAGTTTTTTAGGTTACATAGAACAAAACATTGGCACCGTTACCCTAAAACCAGACGAACCCAAGATAAACTTGGGCATTGTATTGCTTAAGCCCGATTCGGAATCGATTGGCGAGGTAGAAATTGTAGCCGAACGCTCGCAAATGCAAATGCAACTCGATAAAAAGGTATTTACGGTAGGTAAGGACCTAGCCAATGCAGGCGGCACTGCAGTTGACGTACTAGATAATATTCCTTCGGTACAGGTTGATGTAGATGGCAATGTAAGCCTCAGGGGAAGTGGTAATGTGCAGATATTTATTGATGGCAAACCTTCGGGCCTATCGGGCCCTGATGCATTAAAATTCCTACAATCAGACCAAATTGACCGCGTTGAGGTGGTTACCAATCCATCGGCCCGGTATTCTGCCGAGGGCGAGGTGGGCATTATCAATATCATCCTCAAAAAAGACCGCAAGCAGGGCCTCAATGGCAGCGTAAGCGCTACTACAGGTTACCCGAACAACCACGGCGGTGGCATAACGCTCAACTATCGCACCAAGCATGTAAACTTGTTTACCAGCTATAACCTAAACTACCGCGAAAATATAGGCAATGGTTACTACAGGCAAGAGTTTACGGGCAACGATACCCTTGCCATTTTGGAAGCCGACAGAGACCACAATCGTGGTGGCTTGGGCAGCACCTTCCGTTTAGGCAGCGATTTTTTTTGGAAAGACAACAATACTATTACCATCGCTGGCTTGTACAGCTATCGCCGAAACACGAATGTGACCAACTTATCGTATCAAAATTTCAATAGTTTGGATGAGTTGATTTCTAGTAGCAACCGAGAAGAAGATGAGTTTGAAATAAGCAACAATTTTGAAGCGGAACTGAACTACCGGCGCTCATTTAAGAAAAAGGGGCAAGAATTTACCGCAGTTGCCAAGTGGTTTTCCAATAACGACAACGAAGAAGGCGATATACTTGAAAAAATAACATTGGGCAACGCAGCCAATGTTACCCAACGCACAGGCAATAAAGAGCTGGAAACCAATTGGCTTTTGCAAACCGACTATATACACCCGCTGCCCAAGGGCATGCAATTTGAAACAGGTGCCCGCATAACATTGCGTTCAATTGACAATAATTACTTTGTAGACCAACTGGAAAATGCCGAATGGAATTACTTACCAGGCTTTGTTGATACTTTTAGCTACCAAGAGAATATATATGCCGCTTATACCATACTGAGCGGCAAATACAAAAAAATATCGTGGCAGGGTGGCCTTAGAACCGAAGTAACGGATATTGACATTACCTCGGCGGTGAACAACACGGAAGTAAAGAAAAACTATGTAGGCTTCTTTCCAAGTGCGCACTTCTCTTATGCGTTTAACGACGAAAACACGTTTCAAGTAAGTTACAGCCGACGGTTGAGTAGGCCGCAGTTTCGCGATTTGTTGCCTTTTAGCAACTACAGCGATTCGCGAAACTTTAGAGCAGGCAACCCCGATTTAGACCCAGAATATACTAATTCATTTGAGCTGGGTTATTTGCGATACTGGAAAACCGGATCGTTATTGTCGAGCGTTTACTATCGCTACCGCACAGGTGTTACGGTACGCATTACCCAGGTAAACGATGAAGGGCTGGCCATTAACTTTCCGGTAAACCTAAGTGAAGAGCACTCGGTGGGTGTTGAGTTTACCATATCGCAAACACTCTGGAAAATATGGACCTTGACCGGTGGCGCAAATGCCTATTTCTTTGAAAGCAAGGGCAGTTACTTAGGGCAAGACCTAGGTGCTAGCTCATTGGCAGGCAACATGCGACTCACCAGCAAATGGGCCTTGCCTAAAGATTTTGCCATACAAGCAGCCATGACTTACCGCAGCCCACAGCAACGTGCGCAGGGTCGCAGCCTTTCCATAACCGCTTTGGATATTTCGGCAAGCAAAGATCTTTTCAAAAAGAAAGCCACCTTATCATTGAACGTTCGCGACGTGTTTAATAGCCGCAAGTTTCGCTCAGAGACTACCACTAGTGAGTTTACGCGCTACGACGAGTTTCAGTGGGCCACTAGACAAGTAGTGCTAACGTTTAGTTACCGCTTTGGCACCCAAACCAAGCAGCAAAAACGTAACAGCGGTGGCGGAGATGGTGGTGGTGGCATGGATGAGTATTAATTGCTGTGCAATGGTGCCAAAATGAATAGCAACACAACCCATCTTCATTAACCCCACATTTCCCTATCTTCGCATACGATTATAGGCCATGCGGCCGTTAAAGCATTCTTACTAAGATTCATGCACTTGCGTACCCTTTCTGCTTTTATCGTTTCTGTTGCTTTGCTACTGGCATTAGGCCTTAATACTGGCTGTCGTAAAGATGTGCTCACTACCGATAGCGGCGCCAAGCTGCGCTTTTCGGTGGATACACTCACCTTCGATACAGTATTTACCACTATTGCCTCTACCACCCTGCCCCTTAAGATATTCAACGACAACAAAAACAAGATAAAAGTGAGCAGCATTGAGCTGGGCAGTGGTGCTAGCTCTAAATTCAGAATTAATGTAGACGGAATACCTGGTGATGCTTACGAAGTGGAGATTGAAGGAAAAGACAGCCTCTACATTTTTGTAGAAGTAACCGTAGACCCGAACAATGCCAACAACCCGCTCATCTTTATCGATTCGCTCAATTTTCTTACCAATGGCAATAAGCAAAAGGTAGTATTGGCCGCTTGGGGGCAAGATGCTCACTTTTACAATGGTCAGGTTATTTGCAACGAAACCTGGGTAAACGACAAGCCTTATGTCATTTTCAACTCCATGCTTATTGATGCGGGCTGCGAACTAATCATAGACCCAGGGGTGCAAATTCACCTGAGCGACAACTCTTTTCTATACGTTCGTGGCAAAATAACCGCAAATGGCGGCTGTGGCACTGATACCGTTAGTTTCCGTGGGCTAAGGCTAGAGGAGTTTTACGACGACTTGCCTGGGCAGTGGCCAGGTATCTTCATTCTTCGCGGCAGCCAAAACAACAGTTTTACCAATGTAGAGATCAAAAACTCCACGTTTGGCCTAAATTTAGGTGCCGACACCACCGACAACCTAGCCTCCTTTACCACCTCAAACAAGAGTAGTGTAACGCTGGATAAGGTGATTATTAAGAATGCCCTATCAACAGGCATTTACAGCACCCTTTCAGATGTTACAGCTACAAACTGCCTGTTTTACAACACCACCGACAACCTACTCACTATGGGGTTAGGCGGTACCTATGTGTTTACCAATTGCAACTTCATTAATTATGGCTCGGTAACCACCAGCCACGATAAGCCCAATATTTTGATGAGCAACGTGGCCACAAACGAGGCCAGAGGCCAAACCGTGTTTGCCGACCTGAATGCGACGTTCAAAAACTGTATTGTTGATGGCTCGTTGGATGAGGAGATACAAATTGAACAAGCCGACGAAGCAGCATTTATTTACCGATTTGAGAACTGCTTGGTAAAAACAGAGCGCACCACCACGCCCGATAGCTTTATAAACGTATTGGTAAACGTAAGCCCACAGTTTAAAAACCGGGGCGAAGACGATTTTACACTGTTACCGGGCTCCCCATGCATTGATGCTGGCTCAGGCTTTATATTCGACGATTTGGAATGCTTGCCCCGCAGCGGAACCATTGACATAGGCGCACTGGAATATCAGCCCTAATAAAAAGTAAAGTGCCAATACCAAAGTAGCAGACAAACAACCACCTGCTGTTGATAAGCAGTATATATATCGTAAAAAGGTTTAGTATTTTAGCTTTAAACCGCTGCCATTTTGGGTTTTCTAAAAAATCTTTATTTCTCTTTTCCTATCCAGTTATTGGTGATGCACATAAAAAAGCATCAAACCCTACTGGCGGTGTGGATTTTTCTTTTTTTGGGTGCCACTGGCCAGTTTGGACAACTTTACGGCTTACGCTACCTCTTTTGGGACCCAGAGTATATGGGCTCAGTAAACTGGTTAGGGTTTGCCATTGTGGGTGCCGCTTTCGGTGGATTTATCATGACCTGGAACATTACCACTTACATACTCGAAAGTTCTCATTTCCAATTCCTAGCCTCGTTCGAACGACCCTTTGCCATATACTGCCTTAACAATAGCATACTTCCCCTATCATTTGTATTGACCTACTTGTATTTTGCCGTCGACTTTCAGAACGAAAGTGATAAACTACTAGTAAAAGATATACTATTGCTTATCGGTGGTTTTTTAGCCGGTTTATTACTAATTATCTTCACTTCGGCTATATACTTCCAAACCACTAACAAGAACATCTTCAACCTCTTTAATCTGCGCATTAAAGAACTGAAGAAAATTCGCCGCCGCGTAACACTCCGCGAAGACAACCGTTGGGACGATGTTCGCTCGCGAGATGAAGAGTTCAGGGTCGATTTTTACCTTACCATGAGCCTCGGTTTAAGGCATATACGAAGTGTAAAACACTACGACGAAAAAATGCTTAGAGATGTGTTTCGCCAAAACCACATGAATGCATTTATTATAGAGGCCATCACAATATTAGTTGTTTTCGGACTTGGCTTTTTGATTGATTACGAATTTTTCAGGATTCCTGCAGTAGCCAGTGGCGTGCTGTTTTTAGCCATATTGATTTCTTTAGTGGGTGTTATCGACTTTTGGTTTAAAAGCTGGAAAAGCTTGGCTTTTGTGATGGGTATATTTGTTTTGAACCTAATAGTGCTAAAATTTGAAATAGTAACATATTCTAACAAGGCTTATGGCCTAAACTACAATACCGAGCCCGCCGAATACAGCTATGCCAGCTTAGATGCATTGGCCAGCCCAGAAAATGTTTACAACGACCGCAAAAACACCCTTGAAATACTAATCAACTGGAAGGCCAAAACAGGACTTGCCAAACCTAAAATGGTACTACTCAATTTTAGTGGGGGTGGCCTAGGTGCAGCTACTTTTGCCGTATCAATGATGCAGCACTTGGATAGCGCCCTAGCCGGAAAATTGATGCTGAATACGGCAATGATGACCGGCGCCTCGGGAGGTATGATTGGGGCCACCTATTGGCGCGAACTGTACCTAAGACAGTTGAACGGGCAAATAACCAGCATGTACGACACTAAGTACGTGAATAATGTGTCGAAAGATTTGCTAAACATTACTATGGCTACCTTGGTAAGCAACGATATTGTTTATCCGTTGCAGACCTTTAAAATAGCTGGCCAAACGTACCGCAAAGACCGCGGCTATGCCTTTGAGAAGCAACTAAACGAAAATACGGATGGCGCATTTTCTAAGCCCATTAGTGCTTACCGGGCCGACGAAAAGAGTGCATTAATACCGATAATGATATATTCGCCAACCATAATTAACGACCACCGAAGACTGTATATAAGCGCCCAGCCAGTAAGTTACCTAAGCAGGCCGACAGGAAAAGATTACCGCCCAAGGCTTACGGATGTAGATGGGGTTGATTTTCAAAGAATGTTTGGATCACAGGGCGCCGATAGCCTATTGGTATCGAGCGCCGTGCGAATGAATGCAACTTACCCGTATATTTTGCCTTATGTAACATTGCCCACCAAGCCCATAATAAAAGTGATGGATGCGGGACTGCGCGACAATTTTGGGCTATCGGTTTCGGCTAAGTTTGCCTATGCCTTTAAAGAGTGGATAAACGCTAATACATCGGGCGTGGTGTTTGTGCAAATAAGGCAATACAAACGCGAAAGAGAAATAGAGGGCTACGAGCGCGAGACCTTTATAACCAGCTTGCTGAGCCCTATATCAAACATATACTCTAACCTAACCGCGGTGCAAGATTATGAGCAAACTTACCTGCTAAATGCAGTAAGCGAAGCATTGGGTGGTAATATTGAACTGGTAACGCTAGAATATAACCCGCAAAAAAAGGAAGAAGAGGCATCATTAAGCTTTCACTTAACCGATAAAGAAAAATACGATATTATATACACCAAATACGACCCTAAGATAAAAGAGGGGATTAATAGGCTTCAAGAATTATTGAAGTAATGTAAGGCCTATTGCCAACGCAACGTTTCAATAAGATGCAACATGTCGGTGCGTACAAAAGTAATTACAGGTGCCAGCGAGTCTTGGTTGGGTGTAGCACCAAAGTACAATGAGCCACGCATAAAATGCTTGGTGCTATCGGTAACATAAAACTGGATGTTAGAGGCCGCATTGCCACCTAACTCATACAGCATACCACCCATACCATTAGGAGTGCTTATAACCGATTCGTCAATATAATCGGCCTTAACGGTATGTTTGTAAGCCATTTTATGAGCATCCTCTATCAACTTTTCAAGGGAATTGTCGGCATTAATCTCTTTGTAACTCAAATGTATCTCACCGGTCAATTCAGGTAGCATAATATCTAACCAGCAAGCATCGGCCACATCTTCGCCGAAAAACGTATTGTGCCTTGATGCCTTACCATAAACAGGATACTCAAATGTATATGGACAATCGGAGGAGTTATATTGCTGATAGGCTTTTTCAGGCAATTCAATCCTGAAATAACCCTTTGGTCTTGGCGTGTAAACTGGCTCTTCGCAACCGGCCAATAACACACTCATGGCCAATACCACTGACACCCATGCCCAAACCATTGCCATACTATACTTCATATATTGGTTATTCCAAAGTTACCTTAATCTTCTCTACGCGGTTGTTACCTACCGAAACTATAGTGAATTTGTATTTACCATACAATATCTCTTTCCCTTCGTCGGGTATCATACCTGCTAGCTCAAGCATTAGCCCACCCATCGATTCCGCATCGCCGCGCACCTCATCAAACGTATCTTCGCGCACGCCTAGTACTTTGCAAAGGTCGTGAATCAAAGTTCTGCCCTCAAAAAGGAAGTTTTTATCGTCCAGCTTCTCAAAGTCTACCTCGTCGTGCTCATCAAATTCATCTCTTATATCACCAATAATCTCTTCCAGAATATCTTCCAGTGTAACCATACCTGCTGTGCCGCCATACTCATCAACGGCAATAACCATATGTACGCGGTTATCTTGTATATCCTTTAGCAGGTCATCAATCTTCTTAGTTTCGGGTACAAAGTAAGTTGGGCGGATAAGGTCTTGCCACTTTATGTCGCCCGAACTACCCAAAAACTCCAATAAATCCTTCACGTACAATATGCCAAGGATGTTATCCAAACTCTCCCGATACACCGGTAACCGCGAGTAGCCAGCCTCCTTTACTTCATTGAGCATCTCTTGGTAAGTGCTGCTCTCGTCCAGGCCTACAATGCTGGTGCGGGGGTGCATTATTTGTTTCACCTGTATGTTGCCAAACTTCACAATGCCCTTCAGCATCTTTATCTCATCTACCGACGATTTTTGGTGTGCGGCTGTCAAGTCAATAGCCTTTTCCAGTTCCTCGGCATCAAAACCATCACCATTGCCGTTGCGCTTGCCTTGAAGGCGTTTCTCAATCACCTTGGTACTTTCTACTAACAAATAACTCACTGGTTTAAAAGCGGCACGCAAAAACAACAGCGGGCCCGACATTATAACCACAAAAGTGTGGCCATAGCGAGTTGCGTATATTTTAGGTATCACTTCGCCAAACATAACTAACAGAAACGTAACACCCACCACATTTATACCTAGGTTTAGCCAAAAATTGTCGCTAATGCCAAGTTCCTTGAGTACAAAATATGATAGCACCACAATGCTCACGTTTACTACGTTATTGGCTATCAGTATGGTTGCCAGTAAATAGCGCGGGCGGCCTAGTAGGTTAAGTATACGGTCGGTAGGCACACCAAACTCATCGCTAATGCGGCCAAGGTCTTTTGAGGATAAGGAGAAATAAGCCACTTCGGAGCCAGAAATAAGTGCACTGCACAGCAGCAGCAACAGAATAATAATGCCATAGATAATCAAACCCGAAACAGGGGTTTGAGCTGCAACTTGCAGAAATATCGGTAAAAGTTGCTGGACAGGATCGCCTCCGTCAGGACTACTACTTTCCAATTGAATAGTTATTTAATGAAACCATAAGGCCTAAAACGGCAGGTCATCGTTATAATCGTCGCCGTTTGCACCACCCATATCTTGTGCTTGGGGTTGTGGTGCTACAGGACCGCTTTGCTGTTGTGGTTGGCTGCGCTGCTGCTGCTGGCCATATCCACCTCCAGCACTTGCACTGTCGCCACCATAGTTGCTGCTGCCGCCAGTGCCATCTTCTTTCTTATCCAGCATAATAAAATTCAGCCCTTCTACATCTGTAGCATACTTTTTAACGCCATTATCTTCCCACGAACGATTTCGCAAGCGGCCTTCAAGGTATATCAAGCTGCCTTTCTTTAAAAACTTCTCTGCAACCTCTGCTTGACGACGCCAAAGGGTAATGTTGTGCCATTCGGTTTGGTCAATACGGTTACCTTCTTTATCGGTATATCCTTCATTGGTGGCAATCGAAAAGCGTGCACGTGCAATGCCGCCTTCCAAATAGGTTACCTCAGGGTCGCGGCCAAGGTGGCCAAGCAATACAACTTTGTTTAATCCTCTCATAGTAAATGGGTATGCTCTCGATTAGGTCAAACTTAAATATAACCGATTATCTTTTAAATAGCAATCAATAATCTTCGGGAAAGCAAAATTATTCAATTTTTCTCGCTCCGTTGTTTTAAATCGGGTATCGGTTAGGTTAAGTTTCTCTGCCACAGCAATTTCTATAAAAACAGCATTGATTTTTTGGTGCGTTAGCTTCTGGGTATATGGGCCTTTTTGCCTTGTCAGTTGCCATTTGGCATCTTGAGTAAGTTCTTGTAAAAATGTAGCAATGGCATCACTTTCGGGCTGCAATATCTCCTCAGCCTCCAACATCGGAAACTGGTATAGCTCCTGCCAAATATCCTTCCCTGTGCGCTGCTCCACCACACTTTGCCCATGGGCATCAATTACAAAATAATGGAAGAAGCGTTCGCGTTGCTTAATTTTTCCTGCTTTAATGGGCAATTTATCCTGTAGGTTTTCCTTTTTAGCCACACACTTAGCAGCCAAGGGGCAAGTGCCGCACAGCGGTTGCGCAGGCTTACACAGCGTAGCACCAAAATCCATAATGGCTTGGTTGTATATGCCCGGCCGCTGTTGGGCAATCAACTCGTTGGCCAATACCCCAAACTCCCTTTTGGCTATTGGGCTATCAATGGGCGTTTGGATACCAAAGTACCTTGCCAGCACCCTGTAAACGTTGCCATCCAGCACAGCACGCGGCTCGTTAAACACAAAACTGGATATAGCCGCAGCCGTGTACTCACCTACCCCTTTAAGCAATAGCAAAGCCTCATAGTTATCAGGAAACTTGCCATCCAGTTCAGCATCAATATACTTGGCTGCAGCGTGTAGGTTGCGGGCGCGGCTGTAATAGCCTAGCCCTTGCCAAAGTTTCATTACATCATCGGCGGGGGCTTGCGCCAAGTGCCGCACGGTGGGGTAAGTTTCGGTAAACTTTAGGTAGTAAGGCAGCCCCTGCTCTACACGGGTTTGTTGCAATATTATCTCACTGAGCCACACTTTATAGGCATCCTTCTCAGCCTTCCAAGGCATGGGCCTATAGGTGGGGCGATACCATGCCATGAGTTGCTCGGTAAAAAAGGTTTTTGGTAATAAAGAGGACATAATGCGAAGATAGCGAATTAGCTTGATGGCAATTTGCCAGTAAAATGCTCGCCTACGTAGATACAAGCCCTGTAACGATTAGCATTTAAAAGGTTAAAAAATCAGGCACAAACCACACATCGTTAACCACCAAACCTAACCCATACTTATTGGCAATAATCAGCCCATGCGCTACCTTACCACAATAAACAAATCCATATATCGTTCTAAAAGCCCAAAATTGTCTAATTTTGGGCTTTTGTATGATACGGTATTTCTATAAGTTATCTCTACTCATCCCTGTGCTGGTTATGCTAGCATTGCCTACTCGTGTACAAGCACAAGATTGGGACTATGGAGTTTGGGCTGGTTTTAGCAATTACTTTGGCGATTTGAATACGCGCACCAGCTTTGAGTATATGGGCCCGGGTGCTGGCGCATTTGCCCGCTATAATTTCAATACGCGCTTAGCCTGGAAAAACGGTTTCAACTACGGAAAGGTATCTTTTTCGGATGAAGCCTCGCCAGACCCATTTCAGCGAGCACGCAATTTATCTTTCAGTTCCAGCATTTTGGAACTTACCAGCCAAATAGAAATCAACTTTTTCAGGTTTGAGCCCCGCAAAGACCGTTATAAATTTACCCCTTACCTATCTTTTGGCGTATCGGGCTTTTATTTCAACCCCAAAGCCGAACTTGATGGCGAAACGTATGCACTGCAACCGGTAGGCACCGAAGGCCAAAACGACGAGGCAACCGGTAAAAAACCTTACAGCCGTTTTGGTTTTGCTATACCGGTAGGTGGTGGCTTCAAGTACCGTTTTCACCCTGCCTGGACATTGGGCGTAGAATTGGGTGTGAGGGTTACTTTTACCGATTATTTGGATGATGTAAGTACTACCTACCCTGCGAATGTATACAGTTTTGCGGTGCCCAGAAATATTGCCGAAGCCCTGAGCGACCGTAGCGGCGAAGTGGGCGAACCCATTGGCTATGCAGGCAAGCAACGCGGCATGTCGAATAAAAAAGATCAGTTCCTGTTTTTTGGTTTAAGTCTTAGCTATACCATACTTAAAGAACGTTGCCCTTGGCCTTCAAGAATTCTTTAATCATTTTGTACCTTTGACCGCCGCACCACCAATCGCCTAATGGATAAAAAGAGCCAAATAGACCGCGAAAAACTTCCGCGCCATATCGCTGTGATAATGGACGGGAACGGTCGTTGGGCAAAGCGCCAGGGCCACAATCGCGTGTTTGGCCACAAACACGGTGTAACTGCGGTGCGCGAAACAGTTGAGGCCTCTGCCGAACTAGGCATACAATATCTTACACTTTATGCGTTTAGTACCGAAAATTGGAGCCGCCCCAAAATGGAGGTAGATGCTTTGATGGAACTATTGGTGCGTACCATAAAATCCGAAGTAAAAACTTTAATGAAAAACGACATTCGCCTAGCTGTAATTGGTAAAACGGATATGCTGCCCGAACGGAGCCGCAACCGCTTAGCCGAGGCTATGGAAGAAACCAAGAATAACAAACGCATGACCGTGGTGCTAGCACTAAGCTACAGCAGCAAGTGGGAGATAACTGAGGCCATTAGGCAGATTGCCGAAGATGCCAAAGCCGGAAAAATTGACCCTACTGGCATAAATGAGCAAACCTTGAGCGACAACCTAAGTACCAAAGGAATGCCCGACCCCGAACTAATGATACGCACCAGTGGCGAACAGCGCATAAGCAACTTTTTGCTTTGGCAGTTGGCTTACGCTGAGCTATATTTTACCGAAACCTTGTGGCCGGATTTCCGCAAGGAGCACCTTTACGAGGCTATTGTTGACTACCAGCAACGCGAACGCCGATTTGGCAAGATAAGCGAGCAGATAAAACCGCAGATAAGTTGAAATATTTTCTATATACGTTGTTGGCTATTTGTTGCTACTTACCTGCATCTGCGCAGCTAGATAGCATTGGTGCGTCCCGTATCAACTACTCACTACCTACCGAATATATCTTGGGCCCGGTTACCGTTTCGGGGGCTAAATATTTAGACCCTGATCTGATAGTGCCCCTTTCGGGACTTAAAGCAGGACAAAAAATTTCGATACCTGGCGACGATGTCGGTAAAGCCATTCGCAAGCTTTGGGAGCAAGGGCTGTTTACCAACGTAGAGATACGCATACTGAAAACCTTGGGCAACATTGTTTTCTTGGATATATTGGTAACCGAGCGGCCCCGCTTGGGCAAATTTGCCTTTGAAGGAAAAATTAAAAAAGGCGAGCAGGATGAACTGCGCGATAAAATAAAACTGATTAGCGGCCGCGTACTTACCGAAAACCTTAAAACCAACACCATCAACATTATCCAAAACCATTACAAGGATAAAGGATACTTGAATGCCAAGGTTACACTCAAAGAATCGGCAGACACTATATTGAACAACAGCGTAATATTGACCATAGTAGTAAATAAAGGTGGCAAGGTTAAAATTGGTAGTATTCTTTTTGAGGGTAACACCGTGGTGAGCGATGCCACTTTGCGCAAGAAAATGAAGGATACCAAAGAAAAGGTGCATTTGGATATTGCGGGTATTATTAGCCCCGAAAACATAAAAGCTGCCAAAAAGGATACTTCGAGCTTTATGGAGATACTGGAAAACCTAGCTCCATCGCGAACCATTGATTACTTCGCCGACAAGGCCAGATTGAATATTTTCAGTGCTTCAAAATTTATATTGAAGGATTATAAAGCCGATAAAGAAAAACTAGTTGAACACTACAATTCGCTTGGTTTTAGAGATGCCGAAATACTTGCCGACAGTGTTTATATGGAGAATGGTGAATTGCAAATCCGTATAAAAGTAAATGAAGGCATACAGTACCATTTTCGCAACGTAACCTGGGCCGGTAACACCATATACAGCAGCGATACGTTGGCCAAATTGTTGGGCATAAAGAAAGGCGACATATACAACCGCACCCTGCTTGATGAACGCCTTAACATGAGCGAGAACGGAACCGACATTGCCAGCCTTTATATGGACAATGGCTATTTGTTTTTTCAGGTGAGCCCGCTGGAAGTTGCCGTAATAGAAGATTCCATTGATATTGAGATTCGAGTATCGGAAGGGCCAATAGCCATTATTAACGAAGTGCGCATATCGGGCAATACCAAAACCAAAGAGTATGTTATACGCCGAGAGCTGAGAACTATACCTGGCAACGTATTTAGCCGAAGTGATTTGATACGCTCGCAAAGGGAGATTATCAATTTGGGCTACTTCGACCCTGAGCAACTTGAGGTAGTGCCCATCCCCAACCCCGAAAACGGAACGGTGGATATAGAGTACCGTGTGGTAGAAAAACCATCCGACCAGTTAGAGTTATCGGCAGGTTGGGGCGGCAGAGGCCGAGGTGTAGTGGGCACTTTGGGTGTATCGTTTACCAACTTCTCTATCCAAAACATGTTCAAAAAAGGCTCTTGGAGTCCGCTACCAGCTGGCGACGGACAAAGGCTTTCGTTACGGGTACAAACCAACGGTAGAATTTATCAGTCCTACAACTTCTCGTTTACCGAACCTTGGCTTGGGGGCCGAAAACCAAATTCATTCTCGGTGAGTTATTACAACTCTCGTTTTGCTACCCTCAGCATCGACAACAAAGTTATTTCTAGCCTAACTACCAATGGTGCCAGCGTTGGTATAGGTACAAGGTTAAAATGGCCCGATGACTACTTTACTTTCCAAGCTTTAGTACAGTTTCAGAACTATAAACTAGACAACTGGACATCCTCGAACTTTATCATTACTGATGGTCGTTCTAATAACTTGAACTTAAAGTTTACGTTGGCACGCAGTTCGGTTTACAACCCTACATACCCTACCCAAGGCTCCAACATATCCTTGTCGTTGCAAATAACGCCACCATACTCGCTGCTTAGCGGAAAGGACTATACTGACCTGCCAGACAATCAAAAATATAAATGGGTAGAGTATCACAAATGGCGCTTCACAGCAGAGTGGTTTACGCCTGTTACCAAAAACCTGAAACAGCCATTGGTATTGCGCGTAGCGGCTAAATTCGGTTTCTTGGGCTATTATAACAAAGATATCGGTTACTCTCCATTTGAGCGCTTTGAATTGGGTGGTGATGGCATTTCCAACATCCAGTTTTTTGGCAGAGATATCTTAGCACTGCGTGGATACGAAGTATTGAGCCCGAATACCGGAGCGCCGTTTTTCAATAAATTTACAGTCGAAATGCGTTTCCCTATCTCTCTAAACCCATCGGCTACCATATTTGCAACGGCCTTTTTGGAGGGTGGAAACTACTACAACGATATAAAAAGTTACAATCCTTTCGATATAAAACGTACGGCTGGCCTAGGTGTTAGGATAATGTTGCCTATGTTCGGGTTGTTAGGTTTCGATTATGGCATAGGCTTTGATAAGGATGCTGGGACAGCAAATGGTTTCGGAGACTTCTTAAACAAATACGGAAAATTCAGTATCGTGTTAGGCTTCGAACCAGAATAATTGGTTTAACACTTAAAAACACACCAAAATGAAAAAGTTATTACTCACAACCCTAAGTGTACTGCTTATAACAGTAGCTGGCTACAGCCAACGTTTTGTATACGTTGATACCGAATATATACTGGACAATGTACCAGAATATAAAGCCGCACAGAAAAAACTGGATGATATAGCCGACGGCTGGCGCGCCGAAATTGACAAGCGCTACAAAGATATTGATAACCTATACAAAGCCTACCAAGCAGAGTACATCATTTTACCAGAAGAAACCCGCCAGCAACGCCAAAAGCAAATTGAGAACAGCGAAAAGGCGGTTAAGGAGTACCAAAACCAAAAATTTGGATACCAAGGCGAGCTGTTTGTAAAAAAACAAGAACTGGTAAAGCCCATTCAGGATAAGATTTACAACGAAATAAATAAAATGGCCGCCGAAAAAGCCTATGACTTTGTATTTGATAAGGCAAACGGGCTGAACATGTTATTCGTGAATCCGAAGTATGACAAGAGCGATGATATCATTACTGCTTTAGGATATAAACCTGTGAAAACTGACAAAAAATAAAATTAAGGGCTTATCTTAGCAGCCTGTTTTTAAAAACAACTTAAACAAAAACATGAAAAATTTTATTGCAATCCTGGCGGTGTTATTTGTAATGGCCTTGCCTACTACCCTTTCTGCCCAAAACAAATTTGGACATATCAACGCACAGGAGTTGTTGGTAGCATTGCCTAGCTACAAAACAGCTGAGACCCAATTGCAAGCATTTGCAAAAAAATTGCAAGATGCTTACATGAAAATGCAGGAAGACTACAACAAATTGTATGCTGAGTTTGAGAAAATGCAGAATGATAAAGCTACGTTAAAGCCACTTTTGGAAGCTAAATATGCTGAGATTGCTGACCTTGAAAAGCGTATGCAGAAAATTGAGCAGAGCAGCGAACAACAATTGGTTGAAAAACAAGCAGAGCTTTTGAAGCCTTTGGAAGACCAAATTATGACTGCCATCAAAGCCGTTGCTAAAGAAGGTGGTTATACTTACATCTTTGACTCGAGCGCAGGCATTTTGCTGTACTCACCTGATGGCGACAATGTAATGCCTTTGGTGAAAAAGAAGTTGGGCATAGTTACTGCTCCTTGATAAAAATTTAAGCGTAGTACTTTAGTTTACCGAAATTACTCATCGTTTTGGCCATCAATACTCACAGCCCAATAGGGATATTTGACTCGGGTATTGGTGGCCTTACTATTGCTAGTGAGGTCATTCGGAAATTGCCCAACGAAGAGGTTATTTACTTTGGCGACACAGCCCACATGCCTTACGGCGACAAATCGCCGGCCTTGGTGCGGTACTACGGCACCAAAATAGTAGAGTTCCTGATAGGTAAAGGCTGCAAAATTATAGTGATTGCCTGCAACACCATCAGTAGCGTTATTTACGACGATGTGGTGGAGATATTTGGCAACCGCGTGCAGTTTGTAAACGTTGTCGACCCGCTAGTGCATGGCCTTGCCCGCCTAGAGCAACTAAACAAAGTGGGCATAATAGGTACCAAAGGCACTATTAAAACTGGCATATACGAGCGCAAGCTAAAAGAGCTGCGCCCCGATGTGGATGTGCGCAGCTTGGCCACCCCGTTGCTAGCCCCTATGATTGAGGCAGGCTTCTTCAACAACCAGATATCGAAAGCCGTAATTGAAACCTACCTTAAGGAAGAATGCTTTAACGATATTGAGGCTATGGTACTAGCCTGCACGCACTACCCACTTATAAAAAAGGATATTGAGGAGTTTTATGCAGGCAAAGTGGCCGTGTACGACTCAACTGATTTCGTTTCGGAAGTAGTGCGCGATGCCTTGAACGTAAAGGGATTGCTAAGCACCAAACGCATTGGAGGCCCGAACAAGTTCTTCGCCAGCGACATTACCGAATCATTCGACAAAACCGCCAAAAATTTCTTCGGCGACGACGTGCACCTTGAGTATGCCAATATTTGGGACCTTTAGGTTGGTTGATTGGTTATTGGTTTTCCATTTTCAACCAAAATCATTTAATACAAACCTACTCGTAACACCCATAAAAAGTTTGGCATTATGTTTGAATAGAGAAAGGGGAAGGAAAAAATTAATAACTTTAGGCTACAAAAATCAACTGCCCAAAAAATAAGCGCTATGAAAAAGTATTTGATCTTATTGGTAATGGTTCCGGTGTTGTTTCTAGCAGCAGGCAACCTAGCACAAGCACAACGCGAAACCACCAGCACTGCCCCAGCCGACGGTAAGGGTATCCAGTTTTTCCAAGGCACTTGGAACGAAGCACTTGCCGCTGCAAAAAAAGAAAAGAAACTGATTTTTGTGGATGCCTATGCCGTTTGGTGTGGCCCTTGTAAATTCATGAGCAACAACGTTTTTCCGGATGCTGCTGTTGGCGAATATTTCAACAAAAACTTCATCAGCTACAAGTTTGACATGGAGAAAGGCGAAGGCCCCGAATTCTCTAGCAAGTATAAAGTAACGGCTTACCCAACGCTACTGTTTATCGACTATGCAGGTACTGTGGTATACCGCGAAATGGGCGCTCGCGATGCAGGTGGCTTCATTAAATTGGGCGAAAGCGCACTTGCAGCTTCTAAAAAGTAAGTTTTGGTATTAATGCCCAATCAATGCATCGGGCGTTTCAAATTACCATATAGTAATTCGTCAAGGGCCGTGCTAAGCGGCCCTTTTCTATGCTCCGAAAATTGGCTGAGCAATATGTTTGATTTGGTAATACCAGCCTCCAGGTTTATCTCATCTTGAAACTGGGTAATGTGCCTAGCCAATTTAGCCATGCGCTTACCTAAATATATTTGCTCGGTTTGGCCTGGCGTGGGCACTAGTATCGCTTTTAGCCCCAGGGCATTTAGGTCCATAAGCGTGCTATATCCAGAACGGCACACAATAGTTTTAGCGCGTTGCATAACATAATTCATCTGGTCAGTATCCAAATGCCCTACCACTTCTATATGATCCTCCAATCGGATTGTTTTACCCTCTTCGGGTTTGCCGAGAATCAATAACTTCTTGCCGGCTATGCCAGGCAACTGCTCCCGCAGTTTTTGCTCAAATATGGTGCGCTGCGGTTCGGGACCCGAACAAATAGCCAGCACATCATACTCTGGCTCTATAGCTTTAGTATCAGCGGTCATACGGCTAAGCGGGCCAATGTAGCGGTAGCGCTTTTTGGTAATGGCCGTGCCATGGCCCAAATCGCCAGAGAGGTTTGGTACAGAAGGCCAATCAGGAATCCAACAACGGGTAAATTTATTGATGTAGCTATGGTTAAGATAATTGACCAGCGGCTCGAACGCACGCATTACACCAGGCATGCGAATGTATACTTGATGGGTAATAAACGCAGTTGGCACTGAAGGGTGGGTAAGCCCAAAACGACTGTCGGAAATAACGTGGGTGATGCCCTTTGATTTTATCAATTCGGGTAAAAGCTGGCCCTCTTTTTTAATAACCCCAAGCAAACGTTGGCTTTGCAGCGCCATGTGCCACACCATGTTGCCATCGGCTGGGTAAGATGGGTTGTAAGCCGGCAATTCAATGTGCTCCAGTTCTGCAAACTCGTCTTTCCACAACTGCGCGGCCCTGCCTGCCGAACCTAGGATAATTTTCACATCGCGTTGCTGCAGCAACTTAATTACGGGTATGAGTCGGGTGGCATGGCCAAGTCCCCAATCTAATGCAGCTACTAAAACAACTGGAGTACTCAAATAAAATAATTAACCTAGCGTTATAAAATAGTGGTTTGCCAAATAAATCGTAAATTTAATACTGTTACTGCCAATAAAGACGACATGAAGCTAATATTTTTAAATTATATACTATCTACGCTTTTTCTAGTATCGAGCTTAGGCTTACTATCAGGTTGTAAAGCCAATAAGTGCGATTGTCCAAGTTTTCATGGCAAGGCTGTGGCAGAACAAGTGGAGCAGTGCTAGTCCGGAATCAGAATTGACAGAATTGCTGAATTTTAGAATTGAATGGGATTAACATTCTGTTGGTTAATCTAGTTTATTATCCATCAATTATCATCCATTGTACATAGTACATTGTACTTTGTACATCCTCTTACCCATTCACTTGACATTACCCTACTTACAACGTACCTTTGTACCAGTTTTTACTGATTTATCAAGAAAGATGGAGGGATTTGGCCCGTTGATATCTTAGCAACCACTACAAAAGCTCCCTGCTGCAGTAGAAGGTGCCACTTCCAACCACGCTACCCTTGGCGGTGTGGGCAGATAAGTTAGAGGCGGGAACGTAACACAAACCTTCCACGGTTTTTCCTGTTATGTAATCACTTCTGGCTAAGCCAAGGCGATTATAGTTTAAAACAGGAATAAAACAATGACCAAACCTGACATAAGAGACCTACTCAAAGAGCGCATACTGGTACTGGACGGCGCCATGGGTACCATGATACAGCGTTACAAGCTAGAGGAAGATGATTTCCGTGGCGAGCGGTTCAAAAATCATGCACACCCACTTAAAGGCAACAATGATTTGTTGGCCATTACCCGCCCCGATGTGCTCAAGGCCATTCATGTGCAATACTTGGAGGCTGGTGCCGACATCATAGAAACCAATACCTTTAGCGGTACCACCATCGCCCAAGCCGATTATCACTTGGAAGATGCCGTGTACGACATTAACTACCTTTCGGCCAAAATAGCCAAAGAGGCTGCCGATGAAGTAACGGCCAAGAACCCCAACAAGCCTCGCTTTGTGGCAGGTGCCATTGGGCCAACGAACCGCACCGCATCTCTATCGCCAGATGTAAACGACCCAGGATACCGTGCCGTAACGTTCGATCAATTGGTGGTGGCCTACAAAGAGCAAACCAAAGCCTTGATAGAAGGCGGTGTGGATGTGATATTGGTAGAGACTATTTTCGATACCTTAAATGCCAAAGCAGCCCTGTTCGCCATTACCGAGTACTTTGAGGAAGTCGGCAAAGAATACCCAATCATGGTATCAGGCACCATTACCGATGCCAGTGGACGCACCCTTTCGGGCCAGACCACCGAGGCGTTCCTTATTTCTGTATCGCATGCACCGCTGTTGAGCGTAGGCTTAAACTGTGCCCTCGGTGCATCTCAGCTTCGTCCGTACCTGCAGGTGTTGGATAAAAAGTCGGACTTTTTTGTGAGTGCCTACCCCAATGCGGGCTTGCCCAATGAGTTTGGACACTACGACGAAACCCCCGAATTGATGGCCAGCCAGATAAAAGACTATTTGGAAGAAGGTTTGGTGAACATGGTAGGCGGTTGCTGCGGCACCACCCCCGACCACATTCGCGCAATTGCTAGGCTCGCTGCCAACTATAAGCCACGTGTGGCCGAAGCTACCGAAACAGCAAACATTCAATAATAATACATCGTACTTCGTACATCGTAAATCGTACATCAACAATGTCCATTGCTCCTCTTAAACTTAGCGGCCTAGAGCCATTAGTAGTATTCCCGGGTTCCAATTTTGTGAACGTGGGCGAGCGTACCAATGTAACCGGCTCAAAAAAATTCCTGCGCTTGATAAAAGAAGGGAAGTTTGATGAAGCCCTTTCCGTTGCCCGCGACCAAGTTGAAGGTGGCGCACAGGTATTGGACGTTAACATGGACGAAGGCATGTTGGACGGCGTGGCCACCATGACCCGTTTCTTGAACTTATTGGCCAGCGAGCCCGACATTAGCCGCATACCGGTGATGATTGACAGCAGCAAGTGGGAGATTATTGAAGCGGGGCTTAAATGTGTTCAAGGTAAGAGTATTGTAAACTCCATTAGCCTGAAAGAGGGCGAGGAGCCATTTATCAAATACGCCAAACTCATCAAACGCTACGGTGCCGCCACAGTAATAATGGCATTTGATGAGCAAGGCCAGGCGGATACATACGAGCGCCGTATTGAAATTTGCAAAAAGAGCTATGATATATTGGTGAATGTGGTGAAATTCCCACCGCAGGACATCATTTTCGATCCGAACATTTTCCCTGTGGCTACGGGCATCGAAGAGCATAACAACTATGCTGTCGATTTCTTTAAAGCCACCCGCTGGATACGCGAAAACTTACCCGGCGCCCACGTGAGCGGCGGTGTAAGCAACGTATCGTTCAGTTTCCGCGGCAACGATACCGTGCGCGAGGCGATGCACTCGGCATTCCTATACCATGCCATTAAAGAAGGCATGGACATGGGCATCGTTAACCCAACTATGTTGGCCGTGTACGATGATATACCTAAAGATTTGCTAGAGCGTGTAGAGGATGTGCTATTGAATCGCCGTCCCGACTCCACAGAGCGCCTGCTAGATTTTGCAGAGAGCTTTAAAGGCGATAAGAGCATAGGCAAAGAGAAAGATCTAGAATGGCGCAAGGGCGATGTGCAAGAGCGCATAACCCATGCACTGGTAAAGGGCATGGCCGACTACATTGAAGAGGATACCGAAGAGGCCCGCTTGATGTACGACCACCCGATAAAAGTAATTGAAGGCCCACTGATGAAGGGTATGAACGTAGTGGGCGACTTGTTTGGCGAAGGAAAAATGTTCTTGCCGCAGGTGGTAAAGTCGGCACGGGTAATGAAGAAAGCCGTGGCGCATTTGCTGCCATATATTGAAGCCCTAAAACAAGAAGGCGACCGCAGCAATGCCGGTAAGGTACTAATGGCAACCGTAAAAGGCGATGTACACGACATTGGTAAAAACATTGTGGGTGTAGTACTCGGTTGCAACAACTACGAGGTAATTGACTTGGGTGTTATGGTGCCTGCCGAAAAAATATTGGCAGCAGCCCGCGAGCACAATGTGGACATTATCGGGTTAAGCGGATTGATTACCCCATCGTTAGATGAGATGGTTCACTTAGCTAAAGAGCTTCAGCGGGGCGGTTTTAAGCAGCCCCTGCTGATTGGCGGTGCCACAACCAGTAAAATGCATACGGCTGTTAAAATAGAGGCCTCGTACACCAACGCCCCAGTAGTGCATGTGTTGGATGCTAGCCGCTCGGTTACAGTGGTAGAAAGTTTGCTGGGCGAAAAGCGCCCCGATTTTGAGGCTGCCATTCGCGAAGAGTATGAAATGATGCGCGAGCGCCACCGCAGCAGCCAAAGCCATAAAGAATATCTGCCGATACAAGAGGCCCGTGCCAACCACGTGCCGATTGACTGGAATACCACTACCCCTACCAAGCCTAGTTTCTTAGGCTTGAAGGAGTTTAATGATTACCCGCTAGATGAGTTGGCACAGTATATTGATTGGACTCCGTTCTTTCAGACGTGGGAGATGGCTGGCCGATTCCCTGCTATATTAACGGATCACGTAGTGGGCGTGGAGGCTACCAAGTTATACAAGGATGCTAAGGTGATGTTGCAGCAAATCGTCGATAAGAAGATGCTTAGAGCCAACGGCGTTATCGGCTTTTGGCCAGCTAACAGCGAAGGCGACGACATCCAGCTCTTTAGTGATGATACCCGCAGCCAATCCTTCGTTACCCTGCACCACCTGCGCCAGCAAAACCGTAAGGCAGCTGGTCAGCCGAACCTTTGCCTGAGTGATTACATTGCGCCCGTGGAAGTAGGTGTGAAGGATTATCTCGGTGGGTTTGCTGTAACCGCTGGACTGGGCATGGAGCCTTGGCTGGAGCAATATGCCAAAGACCACGACGACTATAGCAGCATTATGCTCAAAGCCCTTGCCGACCGCCTTGCCGAGGCCTTTGCCGAGCGCTTGCACGAGCGCGTGCGCAAAGAGTTCTGGGGCTATGTGCCACAGGAGGAACTAGGCGGCGAAGACCTGATAAACGAGAAATACCAAGGCATACGCCCGGCACCGGGCTACCCTGCCTGCCCCGACCATACGGAAAAAGCCGACCTGTTTACCCTATTAGATGCTACTAACCGAGCCGACATCATACTTACCGAAAGTTTTGCAATGATGCCCGCGGCAGCAGTAAGTGGCTGGTACTTCAGCCACCCGCAAAGCAAATACTTCGGCATCGGCAAAGTAACCAAAGACCAAGTAACCGACTACGCCAAACGTAAAGGTATGGAGCTGGATGTTATCGAGCGTTGGTTGGCGCCGGTGTTGAGTTATGATTGATGTTTAGTTATTGGTTACTGGTTGATTGGTTATTGGGTTGTCCAGCGTTGGGTTACTAATGAGGGCTGATAGTGCTATCCCTTTAGGGATGCAATGTTGGTAGCCAAAAGTCGCACCAGTATCAAGAAGCATCCCAAAGGTATGCCACCAGCATGTGTGAGAATCGTCCTTACAGGACCTACGTTATAGCGGCATTTTTATCTCCTAACATAACGTCATTATGCGACTGTGGAATAACAACTAATTAATTCAATTTCCGATATCAGCCTTCAAAAGCAATAATCTCGTTTGTATTAAGCTCAACCATATCATAGGTTTGCAAAGCGGCTAAGAGTATATCTTTTTTACTGGAAAATATAGCCAGTAGCTCGTTGTTGGTGATATTGCCAGTAGTAACCAATAATAACTTAGCCAGGATCCTTTTTACCATAAACGATTGTAAAAAGTCCGTATCCTTGGTAATCACTACCCTATTTTCAGCAGTAGAGATAGTACGAATAAATTCATCTTGGGTTAGGTTCGCTTGCGGTAGTTCTATTGTATGCAAACAATCGAAACCTTGATACCTAAACCACAATGCAAGTCGCTGGGGCAGCTGGGCATCAACCATAAATTTCATCAAGCCACTTTGTTTAGCGGCCGAAAATCTGATAGTTTGGCAGCAAAGGCGAGGCAAGCTAGCAAATCTTCCCTTTCCAAATCTACATAGTCGGCTAAGATTTCCTCAATCGTCATTCCTGATGCAAGCAGCTCCAACATGGTGTGCACAGGGTAGCGCAACCCCCGTATAACGGGCTTACCGTGGCAAATGGCCACATCAATGGTTATTCTATCGATTAGGTTGCTCATATTCTGTTCAAACATAAAGAATACAGAGTAAATTCCAAAATTGAAGAAAACTATAGCATATGTTTGTTGGTTGCGGAACTGATGTTTCTTCTCTTTAGTTTGTAATATATACCAATTGGTATTATTTAGAAGGGTATTTTCCTTTTTAAAACCGAATTTAAAAAGTAGATTGTATTAAAATTAAAAACAAATATACCATGCTTACCACCCAACAAGCCCGCCGAGTAGCTATTATTGGCTACAACCGCATCCCTTTTGCGAGGCAAAATACCGCTTACACTATGGCCAGCAACCAAGACATGATGACCGCTGCGCTTAACGGACTGATTGACCGCTATAAGTTAAGCGGTATGCTCTTGGGCGAAGTAGCAGGTGGCGCGGTTATAAAAAGTAGCCTCGATTTAAATCTGATACGCGAATGTGTGCTGAGCACCTCGTTAAACCCTGCCACACCTGCTTGCGACATACAGCAAGCATGCGACACAGGTATGGAGGCGGCTGTGTATATTGCCAACAAAATAGCCCTTGGGCAAATTGAGGTGGGTATTGCGGGTGGTGTTGATTCTACTAGTAATGTGCCTATTTTAATGAGTGCTAGCCTTACTAAAAAGCTATTAGCTGTGCGTCGCGCCAAAACCACTGGGGCTCGCCTTAAAACCATACTAAGCATACGCCCCAGCGACTTTGCACCTAATCCACCAGAGAACGTAGAGCCACGCACAGGTCTATCTATGGGTGGGCATACGGAGTTTACTACTAAATACTACAAGATTCCTCGCCAGGAGCAAGACCAGTTTGCATACGAAAGCCATAAAAAGCTGGCACAAGCTTACGCCGAAGGTTTTTTGGACGATATGCTTACACCATTCAATGGTTTGACAAAGGACAACATCCTTCGCCCTGATTCTACCATCGAAAAACTATCAACACTTAAATCTGCTTTTGATAAGGAAGGCGGTACGCTTACTGCGGGTAACTCATCGCCCCTTACCGATGGTGCATCGTGCATATTACTGGCCAGCGAAGAATGGGCTAAGGAACATAACATCCCGGTGATAGCGTACCTTTCGTTTGCTGAGCTTGCTGCAATAGAATATGTAAACGATAAGCACAACTTGCTTTTGGCACCCATAAATGCCGCAAGCAGAATGCTTAAAAAAGCTGGTATAACCTTGCAAGATTTTGACTTTTACGAGATACACGAAGCATTTGCGGGCCAAGTTTTGGCTACCCTCAAAATTTGGGAAAGCCCTGAACTGAGCAAAGCTTTCGGACAAGAAGCGCTTGGAGCTATTGAACGTAGTAAATTGAACGTAAAAGGTAGTAGCCTTGCCGCAGGGCATCCTTTTGCTGCTACTGGTGGTAGGGTTTTAGCTACTGCCGCTAAACTGCTCAACCAAAAAGGCTCGGGCAGAGCGTTCGTATCTGTTTGCGCTGCTGGCGGGCAGGGGCTTACAGCTATCTTAGAGAAGTAAACTTCCTACGCATATAAAAGCAAAGGCACCTTGTAGTTATACAAGGTGCCTTCGCTTTTTAAATCAATCAGAACTACTGCACCACCAATTGTTTAATGGAAGTGGTCTTGTCATAAGTTTTAATAAAATAAAGGCCAGCGCTAGGAAACTGCGACCTGTTGATGGTGGTTTTACCATTTTCTAGCTCTTGTGTAAAAAGCAGTTTGCCACTAACGTCATATGCTTCAATTTGCTTAGCCCCCATCGATGAGGTAACAATGGTTGAACTAGTTAAAGGGTTCGGAAACAGACTAATAGCCTCTCCTTTGCCCAATTCGGTAACAGATGTAAGCCTATCTACAACATAAGAATCAACCAGCCACGATGCTTGCAAATTTGCAACCAACTCGCGAGCCAGAGGAACATTGTCCATGGTGTGCGTTACAACATCATTCGCATTACGTACATCAAAACTGTCTATTACCAATGCTAGCAACAAGCTAATGCTTACATTTAAGCTTTCAGTTGAATCGGTCACGTTTTCTAATAAGTTGGCTGTAACATTAGCTTTATAATTATCTCCACCCAAATGATACTCAAACTGAACCGTAAAACCAGCAGTTTGGTCGGCAGAAGTATCAATATTGCCTTCAATACGTGCAAAAATATACCCAGAGTTCCAGGACCAGTGCATTGAAGGCACTTGCAACGCCAACGGGTGACCAGTGGCATAAACGGTTGGGTCTGCATGGTTGGTTGCACTATCAACACCAATGGTGTAAGTTATGGATTGATAGTTGCCAACGGGTATTTGCCCAAGCGAAATGTTGGGAGTATTGGCAGTAATGCGCAGCACTGTATCAATGCTAACCGAACCATTGCTTGTTTGCAACTGGATGTTGCTTAAGTAATAGCCAGCATAGTCGAATTTTATAGTTGCTCCATCAGCATTCAAATGTTCCGATGAACCAAATGCCACCGGATCGTTGGCTGCAAACAGATAATCAAAGGATAAAACCAACTGCCTGCTGCCTTGTGCGTGAAGGCCTATAGTGGCTAGTAGGGCAAGGGTAAAAAAATAAAATTTCATAATAACCTATTTGTTAAAAGATGTCTTACTGCTGTTTGAAGTTGCACTGCTGCTAAAATTTAACATAACACAGCAAACAGGCTATCCCAACAACATAATGTCATTGAAACAAACATAGGCGCGTGTTGTTTAAAAACGGTTGCCTTTTTCAATATCGCCCAATTCTTCGCCCGCACTATTCAAAAAGTGGAATTCAGTAAGATGGTAATCATGGTTAGATGAAACCGGTATAGGATTGAAATAGCGCTTTAGCTCTGAGCTCCATTTCATACGCAACGATGGGAAGCCCTTCTTTATATAGGCTTCTACATAAGGGTGGGTAATAAGGCTTATGTCTTTGTGCTTGGCTGTCAGATCAAACAGCTTCTGCTTAATATCATCAACCAACAAAATGGTGGCTTCTACTTTGCCAGTACCTTCGCAAGTAGGACATACCTCTTGGGTTACAATGTTCATTTCGGGGCGGGTACGCTCACGCGTAATCTGCATCAACCCAAATTTGCTAAGCGGCAAAATGGTGTGCTTGGCCCTATCATTGGCCATTTGCTCCTTCATATATTGCGCCAAGTCCTTTTTGTGCTCTGGGTTTTTCATGTCGATAAAATCGAGCACGATAATGCCACCCAAATCGCGAAGCCGCATTTGGCGGGCAATTTCCTTGGCTGCATCCATGTTCACCTTCAGGGCGGTAGTTTCTTGGTCGCTGCGGGTGCCTACTTTATGGCCACTGTTTATATCTATAACATGCAGGGCTTCGGTGTGCTCAATAACTAGGTAAGAGCCACCTGGCATAGTCACGGTTTTACCAAACAATGATTTTATCTGTTTGGTAATGCCCGCATGATCGAATACCGGGGCCGAACCGCTGTAGTAACTTACAATATCTTGCTTGTTGGGGGCTATTTTCTTTACATATTCCTCCAACTCATCTTTCAAGGCCGAGTCGTTTACCACAATCTTATTGAACGTGTCGTTTAATAAGTCGCGCATTATGGTATTGGTTTTCTTCAGCTCTCCATAAATCTTCTGGGGGGCGTTGGCGCCTTTAAGGTTTATCTGTATCTGCTTCCATTTCTCCAACAAACTCTTTAGATCGGCATCAATTTCCGCCACGCTTTTGTTTTGCGCCACGGTGCGCACCACAATACCGAAATTTTTGGGCTTGATGCTTTCAATAAGTATCTGCAAGCGTTTGCGCTCTTCGTTTGAGCTTACCTTTTTGCTTATACCTACACTGTTGCCAAACGGCATCAGGATAAGATAGCGGCCCGGTATGGCTATTTCGCTGGTAAGGCGCGGGCCTTTGGTTGATATCGGCTCTTTGAGTACCTGTACAAGTATAGGCTGGCGCTTATCTAGCACCTCGGGCATTTTCCCCGTTTTCAATATCTCCTTCTCAAACTGCAGGTTGGTGAGCAGCGGGTCGGTGAGGTTGCCCGCTATAGCAGTTTGAGCCACTTTCATGGCCGTACGTATTTTTGGGCCAAGGTCGGTGTAATGCAGGAAGGCATCTTTTTCGTAGCCAACATCTACAAATGCAGCATTTAGGCCAGCTACCAGCTTGGTTACCCTGCCCAAATATATATCGCCAACTGTAAATTGCTTTCCGCTTTCTTCGTTGTATAGCTCTACTAACTCCTTGTTTTCGAGCAAAGCGATGCTTACACCCTTCTGGGTGGCATTTACTATTAATTCCCTATTCAATTCTGTTGCTTTTTAGCATAACGGCAATATTACCGTAAATGCCTGACAGGGGGGAGAGACGGGATAAAAAGCGAATGAATTTCGAAAGAATACAGCAATTATAGCGTTGGGGCTTAACAAATGATAAGCCCCAACATGCTACTTATTTCTTCTTGTGACGATTCTTGCGCAAACGCTTTTTACGTTTGTGTGTAGCAATCTTATGTCTTTTTCTTTTCTTACCGCAAGGCATAGTACTAAAATTTTATTAATTAAGAGTTCTTTATTTTTTCAATGTAAGCATCAATATTGGCTTGAAATTCGGGGTCGGGTACCAATGCTTTTACCTTTTCCAAATATTCAATAGCTTTTGCCTTGTCACCTTTTCCGGCTTGTGCATCAGCCATCAATATATACGCTTCAATATTGCTACTATCAGCGCTCAACACTGTGTTGAGCCTACTTATCGCTTTGTCAAACTGGCCCGAAATGATGCCAAACCTACCCAAGTACAAATTTGCACTTACATGGGTAGAATCTTTCTCAACCACGCCAAGCAACATCTGCACGCCTTGCATGGTTTGGGTTTGATCTTCCATGTACGTTACGCCCAAGCGCACTTGATACTCCAAATTAGTACTATCAAGTTCTATGGCTTTCACAAAACACATCCTTGCCTCTTCCAGTTCAAACGTTTGCACTGCTGGCTCTTCCTTAAGATTATAAAACAGACCCATAAAATAGGTGCCAGTCTTATCCCATAAGTCAGCTTCATTTTTCATTGAAGCTATATCCTTTGAGTACATGGTCGCCATCAACTCCAATTTCTGCTGTTCACATTCAGCTATCAATTGGTTCAATACCGTTAACTTTTCCTCTTCGCTGGCAGCTTTGGCTAAATTCTGTTCTAGGTTTTCTAAAACCTGCCTTTTCACAGGCTCCAGCTTTTGCAGCAAAGTTTCTTTATAAAGCAGATAATCAAATTTTGACACGGTCTCCTCGGCAGGAGCTTCCTCCTTAACCTTGCCTTTGCCTTTAAAATCGCCAAAAAAATAAATGGCTACCGTAACAGCGATAGTTGCAAGCAATAAACCGATTTTTCCGGCCGATGTCAATTATTGTTCTGCTTTAATTTCTTTAACATTCTTCTTCACCACGTCAGTAAACACTTTTGCAGGTTTAAATACCGGGATAAAGTGTTCAGGAATCTCAATCGCCACGTTCTTTTTAATATTCCTGCCGATTTTCTTGGCTCTTTTCTTAATAACGAAGCTGCCAAATCCACGGATATAAACGTTCTCGCCACGTTTAAGCGATGTTTTAGTTTCTTTGAAGAATGCTTCAAGGGCTACCAACACATCAACTTTTGCAATTCCAGTTTTCTCAGAGATTTTAGTAATTAAATCCGCTTTGCGCATAGCATTGTTTCATTTATACATTAAATAAATTCACATCTTCAACTTTGAGTGCTCAAATTTCCGCATTTTAAATGGAATAGCCAAAAAAAAATTAGAATTACCCCTTTATAAGTCGAATTAATCAAACACTTATGAATAGGCTTTTTGGCAAACGGTTGCATTTTTAGCCCCAAAGCTGAGAAGTATTGCTTTCGTTAACGGATATGTTTGGAGGATAGTATGTAAGCCCCTTAAAATTTCGCAGCGACATAAAGTGTATAAAAATTGCAATACGAAGCTCGCAAATTGTCACCTTGCCGCTACTTTGCAAAACCAGTACTAATTTACCTTTACTCACATTTGGAGCGATGCTTGAAAATAGGAAGGGTATGGCAGCCTCTTTAGTCATTAAGCAATTCCTATTAGAGAAAAGATGCCTATCTGCCGATTGCATAAAACGGCGAATCCCTAAAAAAATGTATTATTGGTAACACTGCGTTATGGCATAAGTTACTCCACTACTGGGTTACCTTTCTTCAACCTTGGCCTAAAAGCACTTTCAGGGTTTGTTTTACCAAAACGGAACGATACGCTTATTAAACCGCACAAGTACGAATCTTTTCCTTTAGGGTTGCCGCGGTATTGGCCAGGCTTTGTTATAGCACCGTAAGCCCCGTCGGGGTCTAATTCGCCGCTACGGTGGCTCAGTTCATATATCATTTGGCCCTGTGCAGCGCCATAAGCTTCCTCAAAACGCTCTTGGCTTACATAGGTGGTGCTCACATCGTCCATATAGTCGGTAAACGTAACCCTGTGCCCAATTTCACCAGAAATGGTAATGCGTTGATTAATGTTTACCTTCAAACCCATAGCAATGGGTATTACTGCTTGTACTAGGCTATATTTTTGGCGGTCGGGGTATTGCGCCAAGCCCTGCCCTTCGGTGCCCAATGGCTGAAGGCGCACTAATTGCCCGTTGTAATCTGTTTTCGGGTCGAAATAAACCATACCTATTCCAGTAGATACGTATGGTGTCCAGCGATGAGTGAGGCTTCCGGGCAAATAACGTAGCACATGCACCTCGCCTTGCACCATGGCCTCAATCAATACCGATTGAAAACGTAGGTTGCGATAGCTACGGTACCAATCGCCCGAAGTACGGTCGGTACTTTCGGCCAAGCGGTCATCGCCTTTTATCTGGGAAAAGGTCATACTGCCCTTAATGGCCACCCAAGGGTTGAAAGTATTCCGATACCAAATAGTTGCAGCTGGTCGGGTAATACCAGCGCCAACATTGCCAAAATACGTAGATGTTTTAGAGTCATGCTTGCCCAAGTCGCCCATAAAAGTAGTAGTACCAAAGCCCAAACCCACTTCTTGGTGTTGTGCCCAAGCACCCAGTGCCCAACCGCCCACCATCAATAAAGTGAAAATACTTTTCCTAAACATGCTTACATATTTGTAGTAAAAAAACAGGCAGAGAAGTTGTCCCTCCCTGCCTGTTTGTACGATATATAATTTAATTTGTTGCAATGGTTACTGAATCTAATACAATAGTGCAACCAAATATCTACTCTTCGTTTACTTAAATACTCGCTTGTATTTACCTATGTTTTTCTTCGCAAACGGGTTGTTTTCGCGCCTATTCAGTTTAGCGAAATTATACGATACCGAAACCATGGTGAACAAATACGAATCGTTGCTTTGTGGGTTACCCCTCACCTCACCAGGCTGCGTAATGCTGCTGTATTTTCCTTCGGGGTCAATTTCGGCGGAGCGATTGCTCAACTCATAAGCCATAATGGCCCGCTCACTACCATAATAACTTGAAAAATCTTGGTAGCTAACGTAGTTGGTGCTTACATCATCAACATAGTCTGTAAACGTTATCCGGTGGCCCATTTCTAAACCAATTGACCAAGCCTTATTTATGTTGAATTTTACACCCAAACCAACTGGTAACGATGGCTGTATTAGCGAGTACTTCTTCTTTTCGGGATAATTGGGCAAACCTTGGCCTTCGGTGCCAAGTGGTTGCAAGCGCACCCATTCGCCGTTGTATTCTGCTTTTGGGTCGAAGGCGAAAATACCTACGCCAGCAAAAACATATGGAGTCCAACGATACTTCATGCTGCCAGGAGCATATTTGAGTATATTAAACTCAGCAGTAGCGGCCAACTCTAATATAAATGTCTTAAAGTGTAGGTTTCGGTAACTGCGATACCAAGCATCATCTCTGAACTCTTTGGTGCGCGAAAGTCGGTCATCGCCCTCCAGCCGTCCATAGGTCAAAGATACTTTGCCCGCAAAGCGATAAGAGAATGAATGCCTGTAATAAGCCGAAAATGATGGCCTAAATAGAGAGCCGTCAATGTCTCCGAAATAAGATGCTCTGGTGGAACTTTTCTTTCCTAAGTCCCCGAGAAAATTTGATGTGCCAACTCCGATTCCCACTTCTCCAACCTGGGCTACCGCACTCCACGACATCAAACTCAACACAGCCAGAATTGCCACGAATCTTTTCATGATCAGTTTGGTTTTAATACAACTAGTTTTGAGATTAGCCAAGATACCACTGCCCTTAGCATGCTCTTTTTTACGGCAACATTGGATAAAATGTTACGTCAAGTTGTGTTAATTCCTCTGATCAGCGCCCCACATAAGTTTCTCGCGTATGGTGCTTAAAAAATCCATCTCGTTTACACGCAGCAAACTGATGGAAAACTCCTCTTTGCGGACCGCTAATTGATAGGATGTGTCAATGGCCTCGTATCGTGAGTCGAGGGTGCAAAGGAAGTTTTCGTTTCGACCCTCTACTTCAAATGAAATAATGGAATCGCTTGAAACAATTATGGGCCGCACATTGAGGTTATGCGGTGCTACTGGCGTAATTACAAAATTTTCGGAGGAAGGAAAGATAATAGGACCTCCACAGCTAAGGTTGTATCCTGTTGAACCCGTTGGTGTAGCAATAATCAAGCCATCGGCCCAATAAGAATTGAGTAATTCGCCGTTGATGTAGGTATGGATGGTAATCATGCTACTCGTATCCTTTTTGTGGATGGAGAATTCATTGAGCGCATAATTTACCCCACCAAAAATGTCTTTGTTAGAATCGAGGTGCAATAACGTGCGGGTATCAAGCTGGTATGTGCGAGCTTGCAATGCATCAATAGCCAAACGTATTTCTTTACGGCCTGTGCTTGCCAAAAAACCTAATCGGCCAAAATTGATACCCAAAATGGGAATATTACTGTTTCGCACGTAGGTAAGGGTGTCCAACAAGGTACCATCGCCACCTAGACTTATCAAAAAATCGGCGTTGTCCTTAATATCTTCGTGGTTTTTAAAAGTGCCAAACTTGCCTTTTAATTGCAAGCGACCCTTAAACTGGTTTTGATAGTTTTTGTGAAGCAAAGCCTCAATTTGCCTCTCGCTAATAATATCAAGCAGCTCCTGCAAGTAGGGTATATCCTCATCTTTTAGTAGTCTACCGTATATGGCTAGGCGCATGCTTTACATTTTTTACAAAGTTACAACATTAGGGGCAACTACAACCAAACAGCGGCAGATTGATACATTTGCCATTGATTATGAGAATAAAACCCTACCCTGCTCCGTTGTAGGTAGGTTGCACATGCTTAAATAATGTTGGCAAAATACCCGCCACAAAGCGCGTTTTTAGCAGACTATTGTTAACTTTAAGTTGATTTAGGTGAGTCGCTATGCTCCAAAATAAAAAATTATTTTTTCTAGTCATATTAACGATATTTAGTTGGTCAAATCTTTTTGCCCAAGTCCCTGAGCAAGATTGTTTTGGCGCGCTGCCCGTTTGCGAAACGGTTTTTCAGCAAAACAATACCTATTCTGGTTTTGGGGCAAGCCAAGAGCTATTAGATCTTTATGCTCTAGACTCGACTTTTTGTTTGCTTAATGGAGAGAATAATTCGGTTTGGTATATATTCAACATATCCTCAGCGGGCAATTTAGAGTTTTCCATTACGCCTATATCGGCCACCGACGACTATGATTTTGCCTTGTTTAACCTTACCAACTATACTTGCAGCGAAATAACAACTGGTGTTGCGCCTCATGTTAGGTGCAACTATGCCCTTACCATAGGTCAACCAACTGGCTTGGCAGCAGGCAATTTAGCTATTTCGGCGTCGCCAAATGGAGCGCCATTTTTGGCCCCATTGCCAGTGCAGGCTGGCGAAACCTACGCCTTAATGATTACCAACTTTACCCGCAATGGACAAGGGTATTCAATTGATTTTTCTAACGGCACTGCGGGTATGGCTGATACTGTTTCGCCATTTATAGCCAGAGTGGACTCTTTAACCTGCGATACGACAACCACTCTCACATTAGAGCTTTCTGAACCCGTGTTGTGCGATAGTATTTTAGCTGATGGCTCACAATTTGAAATAATTGGCCCTCAAACAGTATCGGTAATTGGCGCCTTTAGTGCATCTTGCGCAGCGGGTCAAAAGTTTACCCAAGAAATAACCATTACGCTAGCCAATCCTATAATTACTACTGGCAACTATGAGGTAAGTGCTATTAGCGGAACTGGTGGAAGAAACATAACTGACATTTGCGGGAGGCCAATAACTAGTGATAGTGTTATTCTTTTTGCACCAGCTATTATTTTTCCTCACTTTACCTACGATATTGCCGCCAGTTGCTATGTTGATACGCTTCGCTTTATTAATATATCGCTACCCACCCCGACCAATGGTGCACCAGTAGTATGGGATTGGAACTTTGGCGACGGGACTCCGAATAGCAGCTTGCAAGACCCCGCCCATGTATTTGCCGATACAGTGCTGTACAACGTTACCCTTACGGCCACTACTGTTGATGGATGTACATACAGTAACGATTCAATAATACCAGTTGATAGGTCATATCGTGCCGATTTTAGCTTCGCGCCAAGTGTAATTTGCCCAGGTGTACCTGTTCAATTTGTTGACGTATCGCCAGGTAGCGCCGATACCTGGCTATGGGATTTTGGCGATGGCAACATCTCCGGTATAGAAAACCCTGTTAATGTTTTCACTACCCCAGGAAACTATACGGTAACTTTGATTATTAGCGAAGCCAGTGTGGTTGGTGCTCCTTGCACTGATTCGAGCACACAAACTTTATTGGTATTGCCTGATGTAACTGCTGCATTTACGCTAAGTGCCCAGCAAATATGCCAAGGCACGCCGGTAGTATTTTCTGACCAAACTACTGGTTTCCCGAGTGCTTGGCGGTGGGATTTTGACAACGGCGACACATCGACCATACAAAACCCTACTTATACCTACGACTCGGTGGGTGTATACACCATAACCCTTGAAGTAACCAATACTTGCAATATTGATGTTGCTACACAGAGTTTTGAGGTGTTCGAAGTTCCGATTTTTGAGCTGGGTGCTGATACTAGCATCTGCTTTGACCGCTCGGTTACCCTTGTTGCATTTCCGGGGGCTACAAGCACCACTTGGTCTACTGGCCAATCTAGCGATTCAATTGAGGTGTCTGGTGCCCCAATAGAGGTTAGGGCAAGTGTAAATAACAATGGCTGCACTTTTGACGATGCCATATTTATTGATGAACTGCAGGAAGGATGTATAATAGTGCCCGTGCCAAGTGCCTTTACGCCAAACGGCGATGGCTTTAACGACTTGTGGCGATTGGTAAACCCGCAACGCCTTATAAGTATTGAGGTATGGATTTTTAACCGCTGGGGACAGCAGGTGTTTTATGACAATTCCCTTGACTTTGCTTGGGATGGCAGTTTGAAAGGAGAAAAAGCCGAAATGGGCGTATACTCTTATATTTTAAAAGGCTTTGGCGAAAGTAGCCGTGGCCGTGAGCCCGTGCTATATAAGGGCAACCTTACGCTCATTAGGTAAACTATTACTCTATCTTCAGGGTTAATATTGCTGTATAATTTCTTGAAAGGCCATGAGCATGCTACAACCCGATACCCTGCAATTTTTACGCGACCTCACTGCACATAACGATAAACCTTGGTTTGAAGCCAATAAGCCACGGTACGAAACTGCCAAAAAAAATGTGGAGGATATTGTGACGAAAATACTAGAAGGCTGCGCTGCTTTTGAGCCTGCTCTAGCTGACCTAAAAGCAAAGCAATGCGTGTTTCGCATTTACCGCGATGTGCGATTCTCAAAAAACAAGGACCCCTACAAAAACAATATGGGCGCGTGGTTTAATAAAGGAGGCAAAAAGGCCCCGTTTGCAGGCTATTATTTGCACATTGAGCCAGGCAATTCATTTTTAGCCGGTGGACTATACATGCCTGAATCGGCAATACTGAAGAATGTAAGGCAGGAAATCGACTATAATGCTGATGAATTTAAAGGGATACTAAGTAGCCCGAAATTCAAGAAAACGTTTGGTGGCCTAACTGACCACAAGCTGAAAACCACTCCGAAAGGCTACGATAAAGAGCACCCAGAGATAGAAACACTCAAACAAACTAGCTTTGTAGTTTCGAAGCAATTTACCGACAATGAGTTATTGGATGCCAAGTTTGCTCAAAAGGCAGTGGAAGTTTTCCAAACCTTGCACCCATTCAACACTTTCCTCAATCGCTCTTTCGATTAAACGTTAAGGTTTCTGTTTTAAATCTTGGTAGCGTTTGTCTTCGTAGTTCAATGGAGCATCAAGCGTACCTATTATTTTAAACTCTGTACGACGATTATTTTGGTGACATGGGCAATCGCCTTCGCCAGCCTCTGGGCAGTCGGTGTAGCCACTACAATCTTCCATTACCTGCGTTTCGCCATAGCCTTTGGCCACCAAACGATTTTGCGGTATACCCTTCTTCAGCAAGTACTTAACGGCACTTTCGGCGCGGCGTTGCGATAGTTTAATGTTGTATTCAAAGGTTGCCCTAGTATCGGTATGTGAGCCCAATTCAACTATAATGGTGGGGTTTTCCATCATCAAATTATATACCGTATCCAGCGTTAATTTGGCCTCGTCGCGTAAGAACCACTTATCGTAGTCATAGTATATGTTGCGCAAGCGGTAAGCTTTACCCACTATCAGCTTCTGCAGGTATATATCCACGTGCAGTGTATCCGACTCAACCAGCCCCAGCGTATTGAATGAAGACGAGCCTGGCATATACCCAACGGCACTGCCATTTACTTTATAGCTTTTCTCAAAATCGATGGTAAAGAAATACTCTTGATTGTTTAGCGTAGTGTCTTTACCTAGCTCTACATCCATGCGGTTGCCATTGTCATTGGATAAGGCTAACACTACCAAAGCATTATTTATAGGCGTTTTAGTAGGGTCGTCCTTATCCAGCACAAAGCCTTTTACGGCAATCAACTTAGGTTTAGCTGCTGGTGGTTGAAACCTGAAAATATCGTCGCAACAGGTTTCACTTTTCACGGAGATAATACCTTTACGGTTTGATACCACAAACCCTGACTTCCTATCGGCATTTAGCCTGTAGTACATATCGTCGGCTGGCGAGTTATATGGATAGCCAATATGCTCGGGCTCGCTCCATTTATTCAGGCTACCAGCAGTCTTGAGTATATCGTAACCCCCTACCCCAACGTGACCTGTGCTACTAAAATACAAGGTGTCTCTCTCCAAATCGTAAAAAGGGGTAGCCTCTTCGCGGTCAGTGTTCAACTTGCTCCCTGCGTTCTTAGCCGCTGCAAAACCGCCCCCTTTCTTTTTAACGGCATACCATATGTCCATTCCTCCGCGGCCACCAGGTTGGTTGCTGGAAAAGTACAATACATCCTGTCCCTTATCGTCCAAGGCAATATTGGGGTGCGTACTGGTATAACCGGGCTGGTTCACCTCTAAGCCCAAAGCTAAGGGTTCTTGCCATTCGCCATCCTTTAGTGTACTAACATAAATGTGGCACACAATCTGGTTTTTTCTTTCCTCCCAGCAGCGTGTAAAATAGAAGCTATTTCTATCAGGGCTAAAATTACCATTTCCTACGTGCGAATCGTTGTATTGAAACAACGGAAAAGGCGTCGCTTGCTTAATGCTATCTCCAATTACTACGGCATTGTACAGCTTAATAAAATGCTTGTCTTCGGCTGTATCGCGTTCGTTGTACCTTATAATGGTATCGCTAGGCAAACTGCTAAATAACAACGTTGTATCATCCCAATACATGGGCGCTATGTCGGTATATGGTGAGTTTAGCTCCCTTCCAGGGTGCAAAAGCACTACATCGTTTCGTTCGGCTACATTTAGACGTAGCGCCAATTCACAACCATCTGCTTCTGCTTTAGCCCATTTCTTGTAATAAGTATCCTTACCCCGGTATGTCTTCTGGAAATTATTGAACAGTGTTAAAGCCTCTTGGGGTTTACCATTCATTTTGGCCATAAGTGCATGGTAATAAAGTGCTAGCGGATATGTGCCTGGAGCACCCTCATATACATCCTTATACCATTTCTCTGCCGCCTTATAGTCACGGGCTATGCGGTTGGTTTCGGCCAAAATCCAAGCATATTTTACTTTTTCAGGTTTCAACTCAAGATAAGCCTCTAGCGCATCAGTGGCATCATACAAATTACCAGCCCTAAGTTGCTTTTTAGCATTACGCAGCTTTTTACGGGGTTTTTCTGTTTTGGTGTTTACTACGGTGCTATCCGTTTGGCCCCAAACAAGCGAAACGGGTAATATCAATAACAAAAATGAAAGCAAAATCTGGTTCAAGGGGCAAATAGATTTAGGCTAAAACAAGAACTGCAAACACAGGGTGTTTGCAGTTCTTAATATTAACTATAATCTGCTGATTCAGCAAATAAGTAAGTACGTCATTAGAAACTTGGGCAAATGGTTTTGCTCGCATGTTTGCCAAAACCACCTACATAGGCCAACGAAAGTTCGAAGGCACCACGTGTGTTAGTAGCATTGGTTAGCTCCGAAAAGTTCAAATCGTAGCTCAAACCTAGGTTAAAGCCTTCAAAATCTAAACGAGCAGCCAAAATAAGTGCTTCGCTAGCGATACCACCTTTGTCAGTTACATTGTCACGACCTACGATACGGTAGTACGGACCAACATAAAACGCATTGCCTTGTGGATTGCTCTTATCAAAAAAGAATTTAACCATAGTACCCATGTTCATCTCAAAGGCAGGACCTTGGCTCAAAACCATTAAGCTAGGTACCAAATCTACTTGGCTACGCTTGCCTAGAGGCAACTGAGCACCAGCAGTACCAGTGTACTTCATTGGTAGGTCGGCATTCTGACCTTCGTAGAATGACATGTTAGGTGTGTTCAAGTGGCTGATTGCGAAACCAGCATACACATTGAAACGACCTTTGTTCTTCTTACTGGCATAGTAATACATCAAACCTGCATTCACGTCGAAGAACATGAATTGGTCATCGCCAATTACTTCGCCTGGGTTAATGGTAGGGTTAAAGCCCTCGCCATCAAACTGGTTACCAAAACGCAGGTTGTTATAGTTCAATCCGCGCTGTGCAGCGCCAGCTTGAATCCCCAATGTTAAATATTGGTTACCATCTTTGCTAAGCGACTTATGATAAGCAAAACTCAAGTTGAGTTGGTTGGTACCAAACTGAGCTTCACCAGCTTTATCGGTCAAGAAAGCTAAACCAACACCAAAGGCATCGCCCATGTTACCGATGTTTCCGAAACGCATATCTACAGCGCCCGAGAACGTACGAAATAATGGAGTAGCCTCATCATTTAAGATACTACGCCATTGGCTGCGATAAATGGCAGACACACGGTAATTTCCGTTAAACAAACCAGTCATAGCTGGGTTGAGGGTCAGTGGGCTAGCATTGTACTGAGAGAAGCGCGGGTCTTGAGCCATTGCGTCTTTTCCTACCAGGACAAGCACCATAACGAAGAGCAGTAGTTGCGAAATCTTTTTCATGAGACCTAAAATACAAAATTATTTTACAATTGTAATACTTCCTTCCTTAGCAATTTTTTGCCCGTCTTGATAAATTACTTCTACATAGTAGATATAAACATCAATTTGAGCCAAATCTCCTTTATAGAAGCCATTCCAGCCACCTGTTAGGTCACCTTCATAGTCATAAACTTTTTCTCCCCAGCGGTTAAAAATTTTCATTTGCACGCCTGTAGCACCCGGTGCATATACTTGGAACAGGTCGTTCAGGCCATCTCCATTTGGCGAAAAGGCATTGGGTATATAAAGCAGCAACTGATTTTGAACAAACAAGGTAAACTGCGCCAATCGTGGGCAATTGTTTTCATCGAACACGGTAAGTTGATACACCGTTGTTTGTATCGGGCTTGCCTCTGGGTTTTGACAAGTGTCGCAATCTAATGAGTTGGCTGGTTGCCAGCTGTAGCTATAATTACCAACACTTGGCACCAATATAGGATCCATGGTATAAGTTTGGCCTAGCTGTATGCTGTCAAACTTAGGGTCGAACATTAACTCAAAGCCATCGGGTGCCGTAATTTCAATTTCGCCAGTTACTTGGCAGCCGTTGGCATCAATTACTGCCAATTCATAAACGCCTTCTTGCAGCGTTAAGAAATTTCCGTCGGCATTGGTAAAGTTGCCGTTGTTGAGGCTAAAAATATATGGTGGTGTGCCACCTAAAGCCGTTACAAATATAGCTCCATCGTTTTTACCCGGGCACGATACATTTACCACCGCAGTATCCCAAGTTATTGGGGTAAGTGGCTCGTCAATATTAATATTGTTGAATGCCGATGAGCAACCATTGTTATCAGTAATAGTTACTGAGTAACTTCCAGTAGGCAAGTTGCTCTGCTGAAAACTCTGCCCACCATTACTCCAACTATAACTATATGGTGGTGTTCCACCAGCGACATCCACGCGAATGCTACCATCAGTTTCGCCATAACAAGAAACAGGGGTGCTATTCAGGTTAATAGTTAGCGAATCGGGCTGTGGCACCGTAATAGTATCAAACTCTGGGCACCCTGCTGCCGAAGCGTCGGTTACCGTTACATAATAAGTCTGACCACCAAATAGGTTAACTGCCTGTGCCGTTTGCTGACCGTTACTCCATTGGAAAAAGAATGGAGGTGTGCCGCCAGTTGCCGATACCGTTACTGCAGCTTCACCATCGGCACCGCCATAACATATAGGGGCAGTAACAGTAGTAGTTAGGGTAAAACGTGGCGGGTAGGTAATGTTTATAGCTTTGGTTTGCACGCAACCACTTGAGTCAACGGTAACCGTTACAAAGTTATTGCCGTAAGGCAACGAGGAGGCCACTGAACCTACCTCTCCATTGCTCCATACAAAGCTATAACCAGTTGTTACACCTCCTACCGTGGCCGTTGCTGAACCATCGGAAGTATTAAAGCAACTAGCATTTACCACATTGGTAAGGTCAATTATGAAACTATCGGGAGCAGTTATAGTGTAACTGGCATTTACAAAACAACCTTCGCTATCAAAAGCAGTTACATTATAAATACCTGCTGACAAGCCTTGTATAGAGTTAGTTGTCTGAGAACCCGACCACAGATAAGTGTATGGTGCAGTACCACCGCCAGTTATGGTAATGGTAGCACTACCATCGTTGCCTTGATAGCATGAAATAAGGGTTGAGTCCTCGATAAAGAAAATTTCGGTAGGCTCAATAACCGTAGCAGAATCTATAGCTGTACAGCCGCTGGCATCGGTTACAGTAAGCACATAGGTACCTGCAGCAAGAGATGTTAATGAGTCGATAGTAACGCCGTTGCTCCAATCATATAGGTAAGGCGCTGAGCCACCCGTGACGAATGCTTGCGCTTCGCCATTGTCAAGTCCGAAGCAAGTAACATCGGCACTGGTAATGCTGTCAATAGTTAACTGGCTTGGCACAGTGATAACAGCCGTATCGGTTCTGAAACAACCGTTTGAATCAGAAAGTAGTACAAAATAAGTACCTACCGGAAGTGCCAATAACGTATCGGCGCTTTGACCGGTAGTTGTTTTTATGACAGTGCCCGCTGCATCGGTCCAAACAAAATCGAAAGGAGCGTATCCGCCAACTGGCTCAGCGATAATGTCACCATCGCTACTACCAAAACAACCCGCATTGCGGATGCTAATATTAGCTGTAAAATTTGAATAAAAATCGACCAAAACAGTGTCGTAAGCCACACAGTTTCCGTCAGTTACATCAACTACATAGCTAGTTGTAACACCTGGGTTGGCAATCACCACTTGTCCCGAATCGGTAGGCAAACCTGTAATAGGGTCAGTAAGGCCAGTTGATGGGGTCCAGTGGTAAGTAAACTGTCCTGGAGGAGGTGGGCAAATGCCAAAACGAACATCAGGCCTTGCGGTTGACCTAGTAAGTGGCGTTGATGGACCACCAAAGAAGGTCGTTTCGAAAAGCACCGAACCAAAAGCGGTTGGGGTAGCTTGTACAATATCTTCGCCTACTGATGAGCCTAATGCATTTTGAAAAGATACCTCAACTATAATGTTCGAATATCCATCCCAATCAAAATTACTGGTAAGGCTGTGCGTATTCCAACCGGCAACGGTAGTTACGTTTGCAGGGCCAAACACCGTTGTAAGACCAGGTTGGAAACCCGCTGCTGTTGAGAGACTATCGGCAGAGGTGCAACCTATTTTGATGGTAAACGCTTGCAAAGGCCCAGTGGTATTTTTGTTATTCACGTTCCACGAAATGGCCGATACAATACCTGCACTAACACCTGTAGCCGAAATTTCATTACCCCTGAACAAGTATTGCAATCTTGCTTGGTCATCAATACCCTTATAAGGGGTGGTATTGCTGGTTATCTGTGCATTGGTGCCCAGCGTATAGTTGGTTGACGGACCACCACAAGCAGTACCGTTTACGCCGCACGAAAGCGTAATTGGCCCAGGTGTGCCTATAGCGTTGGCGGTAAGCCTTACTGGCGCAGGGGTACAAATACTGGTATCGGGGCCAGCAGTAAGCCGCAAGCTGTTATCGGTGGTTACGGTTACAAACGACGAACCTGTGCAGGCTCCTTCTACCACGTTAACAATGTAGTTGGTAGTATTAAATACCCTTACCAACGGATTGGCAAT
>CAMDKI010000014.1 GCA_945901065.1 Chitinophaga pinensis | reverse complement strand
TCACACAACTGAAGTAAAAAGCACCGATTTTTCGGTGCTTTTTACTTTATCTAAATAGTTTCCAGTCGGCCCAAAAAGTACCGAAGGGCACTACTGATAGAAATATAGCTAATAGCGTTTTACCAACCGACCATTTAAATTCTGATTTGGCCAGCAATACATAAATAACATATGCCACAAACAACAGGCCATGACCCATACCTACGAAGCGCACCATAGCAGGCATATCAAGCATATATTTTAGAGGCATTGCTACAAATAGCAATAAAACCAGCGATAAACCTTCTAAAAACGCAACCAACCGCAATTGGCCCATAAGCGTGCTAAGTGATGACATGGGGTTATTTTCGAACAAAGATAGCACAACTTGCAAACCACTATCTGGAAACTTGTTACTATTTTGTTGCTGACTGTTAATGACATTTATCAATTTGATTGTGTTGCACATCGAACCCAACAATAGGTCTATCAAATTTATGCTACCAGTGGCAGTAGCAATTGCTTCAATGGGGCTGTTGTTTATGGCTTTGCTGGGTAATTGGTTTGGGCCTGCAGGTGCCAATTCTGATGTGTTTTGCGAGGCTTTTGCCCCTGGGCTTATAAAGCAGCCGGCCAACACTTGGAGCAACCTGGCATTCATTTTTGTTGGGCTATTAATTGGCTGGCAGCAGCGCCAAGGGCAATATGGCGCCAATAGCAATCCATTTTCGCGCACGCTTTTTTACCCTACGTTTTTTGCTTGTTTGGTGGTGCTGTTGGGGCCTGGCTCAATGGCCATGCATGCCAGCACGGCGCATATTGGCGGTTTTTTTGATGTGCTAAGCATGTATTTGATAGCCTCGTTTATGCTTAGTTATGCGCTTAAGCGTTTGCTGGGCTGGGCGCCCCGTCAGTTTTCTATTTGCTTTAGTGTGGTTTTGGCTATCTGCATAGCGGTGCATTTTGGCCCTGTAACTCATGTATTTGGCATTGAGTCTATTTTGCTCATATTTGCTAGCTACATCGTTCTGGCCTCGGCCATTGAGTTGTATTTTGTGCTGATAAAGAAAACGGGAGCCAGCGCCTTCATGGCCTTTGCCTTTATCGGGGCATTTATTCTGGCCTTTATCATTTGGAATTTATCGCTTACCGGCAACCCATGGTGCAATCCCAATACATGGGTGCAGGGGCATGGTGCTTGGCATATACTCAATGCCGTATCGTTATACTTTATCTATCGTTACTACCTCTCGGAGCATAAAGAACTTACCGTGTAACACTTAGCGGAGCAGCTCTACCACGCCATCATATTGGCTTTGGCTGCCGTCATAAAATACTAGCTCAAGGGTATAGTAGTAGTAACCCACTGGCGCAGCATTGCCCTTATAGCGGCCATCCCAAAGGGGTCGGCCCGAGCCATTGTAGCGGTATACTTCGTCGCCACTGTCGGCATCGTATAGCGCCATTCGCACCCAAAAGGCACATTTGGGCTTATCAATTAAGAATGCACCCCCGCCACGCGGTATTATGGTTTCGTATATAAAGGGTATTTTCGAAAATGAGTCGGTATCGTAAAACAATACTTGCACCAAGCGTTGGTAAGTGGCATCGGTATCGGTAATGGTTACTTGGTACTCATATAGTTGTTCGCGTGGCCCATTGCGGTCTATTTCAATTCTATTGGAGCGAGAGTTGCCGGGTGTCCAGGCAAAAGTAGCCTCGCTGCTCACGCCCCTTATCTCCACTTGAACCGTCTCTAAGCAGCCCGCCAAGGCCACTAGCGTGTCGCCCTCATCAACTTGGCTCACCCACAACGATGCGGGAAGTGGTATGGTTTCCTCCAACGGCTTTTTCTCGCAAGCTACTTGTGCCAGCAAGGCCAGCAGCAATAGCGTAATGGTGGCTTTTGTGGCGCTCATGGCTTGTTTTCTAGGATTATGATACCGGTGTTGGGCTGGTTCTTTTTCCCTTTGAAATGGAAAATAACGTTGCCCGATGCAACCCAGCCACCTTTTAGTGGTCCAAAGGTGTGCGTAGAAATGCCGCCTTCTAAATTAAAGGTCATAAACTTTATCCTATAGCCCACATTGGCGGTTACCGTTTTGCTGCCATAACCCACTCCCGTAAGCAGTTTGCCCTTAAACGATTGCACATTAATGCGCGGCCTAAAGGCTTGCACCGTTATGTTTTTGCTGTAATACTCAAGCATAGGGGTAAGCACTATTGGGCCAAGCTCAAAGTGATAGCCGCCGTGCACATATAGTTCCATGGGCATGGCCCGTTCTTTTTCGTCGCCGCCAAAGTGCCAACCTTCTAGGGTATTGATGTTGTTGGCCGCCGCACCCACAAAGAAGTTCCTTTTTTGGTACCAAATGCCAAAATTGAGCATGCCATATCCCAACACGCCACCATCTAGCTGGTTGTCGCTAATGCGGGTGCCGCTGCCTTGGTTGGGGGCTATTTGTCCATCTACTTGTACTTCGGTGAGCGGGTGTATGTAGAAGTTAAAGAACTCAAAGCCTAGTCGTAGCTGACCGCCTTTTTTAAGGTTGGCACTAAACGAATGGGTAATGCCAAATTGGGTGCGCTTAAACCTATCGCCATAGTTCATGGCGCGGTAGTATATACCAGTGCCCCAATTGAATTTGCCGGGGTGTTTCTCGCGAAGCATGGGGACGTTAAAATCGTAGGCAAACATGCCTGTGCCGCCGCCAAACTGCGATACATAAAACGGGGCTTCCCACTGCAGCAAAAAGTTGTGCTGCTCGTTAAAGGCCGTCATGGCGGGGTTTTGGAAAAGGCTTACAATCGTATTGTTCCACCAATTGTGGTTGGTGATAACATACAGCAAAGTTATCTCATTTTGGAATGGCAGCGCAGAATCGGATACGAACGGCAAGCTATTTGGCTCTGATGCCAGCGGTAACGCAGCTGGTGCGGTAAAATCGTATTGATTTACACTGTCGTTTGCCGGCTCAATAAAGCTTGTAACTGAATCGGGTACAATAACGCTACCAGAGCCCATTTGTGCATTAACCACAAAAGGGAAGTTAAGTATGCTAATGAGTAATAATAGGGTAGTGGTAAATGTTTGCACGGGGCTAAAATTACAACGTGCTGGGCAGGTGGGCAAGTGGCGAAGCAAATACATCCAAATTAAAATGGGTGAAATGCAAAGAGTGGTGGCATGTTTCGTAACCAGCGGTAATAAACAGACGAAACAGTTGCCGAAATCAAGCAAACGCTTGTGTGCTGATCTTGGTTTTGATGGCACTGACCGTTTCCGCTTTCACGCATTTTTTCTCTACCTTTTGCTGCAGGAAGCTCTTAAATTCCTTTTCAATTTCGAACTGACCCAAGCAACAAGAGCATTCTTGTAGTTGTTTTAAAAATGACTTTTCCTCTTCCTCAGTCATTTCTCCATCCAACGCAAGGAAAACCTTGGAGAGTACTTTTGAACAATCGTGACCCATTACTCTTTGTTTTCTTTGTAACCTAAAGTTTTTGCGTAATCTTCCAATAATTCCTTCAGCATTTGCCGGGCCCTGTGTAGCCGAGACCGCACCGTGCCGATAGGTATATCAATTATCTTTGCAATTTCTTCGTACGTAAAGCCTTCAATATCGCACAACAAGATTACCGTACGGAAATCAACAGGCAATGTATTAATGGCTTTGGTCACTTCATCTCCCAACATATCCTGGAAGATCTCCTCTCTCAAATCAAGCGTGCCTACCAACTGCGCATCTTCTTGGTCGTGGTAGCTCACTATCTCCTCATAGTCAACCTTATTAGGTTGTTTCGATTTTTTCCGATACTCGTTTATAAACGCGTTCTTCAAGATTTTGAACAACCACGCTTTTGCATTAGTTCCTTCTACATACGAATTGGCAAAACGATAGGCCTTCATATAGGTTTCCTGCACTAAGTCGTTGGCGTCGTCCTCGTCATAGGTAAGGTGAAACGCGAAGTTGTATAGCGCATCCATGTGGGGAAAAAACTCTTTTTCAAAAAGTTGGTCTTTCCTTAGTTTATCGTCTTTTTCTGTAGCCACGCTCAAATTTAGAAATTTTAAGTTTGTAATAGATAGCCAAACATCAATTCGATGTTTCTTTTTTACAACGGCTGCTAATTTTGTGCCAAAGGCAAATTAATATGCCCTAAAACATACTCGTTTTTACGATACCACGTTTAAGCGTAGTTTTGCTGCATTCATGAAAAAACGCCTGCTACACATTTCGCCCGGCTTTTGGGTGGCCCTTATATTCTTGGGTATTGCCTTGGTAAAGGTTACCCCACTGGTTATGAGCGTGGCCATGGGCGGTTTGTTTCTCACGGCCCTTGCTGCGCCCAACGCGCTGCGCCGAATACCCTACTTGGCTTTGGAGCCTTCGGCAGGTATTTTTGTGTTGTTTTTTATATTGGTGTTGGCCAGCGGACTGTATAGCCACGACCTGACTACTTGGCTGGAGCGCTTGCGCATTAAGCTGCCATTCTTGCTGCTGCCGCTGGCGTTTTTTGTTTTGCCCAAACCCACCGAGCGGCACGTAAACCTTACGCTCTATTTTATTTGGGCATTGATGATTGCGGGGTCAATAATATCGGTGGGCATGTATTTGGCCGATAGGGAGGCTATAACCGAGGCCATAACCCGCGGCAAAACCATGCCAACGCCCTTCAATCATATACGGTTTAGCTTAATGGCGGTATTTGCAGCCGTGTGCGGCTACCAGTTGTTTCGAAGCGGGTTTGTGGTAAAATACCGTTGGGAGAAATGGCTGCTGTTGGCGGGTACTTTGTTTTTGGTGGCCTTTATACATGTATGGGCCATTAGAAGTGGTTTGCTGGCGCTGTACCTGTGTTTGGCAGCTATTATCGTATACGAAATATGGCGTACCCGCAAGTTTGTATTACTGGGCTCGTTGTTGCTTTTGTTGCCCGTGGTGCCTTTGGTGGCCTATTATACCGTGCCTACCTTTACCAATAAGGTGAACTATATGGTATATGACCTAGAGCGCTTTAAAGAGGGCGATACTGCCGCATACAGCGATGCCCGCAGGCTGCGCTCCATAGTGGTATCGTGGCAGGCAGGTAAGGCCGAAAAGTGGCTGGGTGTTGGCTATGGCGATATACAAAGTACCATGGGCGCATACTACCAAGCGCACTACCCCGAGCTTGCCCAAGAAAACGGCCTCGACCCGCACAATCAGTTCCTATATGTGTTTGTGGGCTTGGGCTTTTTGGGGCTTGGGGTATTTGTTTGGGCCGTGTTTTACCCGCTGTGGTTGGCGTGGCGCTGGCGCAACATCCTGTTCATTTGCTTCAATCTCATTGCCATCACTTCGCTTATACCCGAGTATCCGCTCGAGAACCAAGTGGGTACGGCATTTTACCTCACCACCCTGTTTTTCCTCTATTTTGTCTACAAGCCCGCCCTTGACAAAGGAAAAGGGCACTTATCTGAATAGGTACGATTTACGAAGTACGATTTACGATTTACGATTGATGATTTAAGATTTACGATGTGATTGAAGCATTCCATCGACCATCGACCATCGACCAAAAGAGTTTTGTCGTGTACTTTTAGTTAGTGCTGGTGCGGCTTTCGGTGTTTTGGGGTTGCTGCATTAGGTAGGGCCAATCGGGGTTTAGGTAGCCATGTGGGTATTGGTACACGCCTGGCTGCCGCCACTAAGTGCAAAAAAAATTAATTGTGTGATTATCAAGAGTTTGTACACGACAAAACCCCTATTGGCGCTGCTGGGCTTGCAGAATATAAAATCGATTTATAACTTAGTATTGCTGTTGTGGTTCGGTACATAACAGCCGTGTTTGGTGTCTTTTTGTGGGTTTCTTCCACCCACTGCTGCAAAGGGTTAGCTGGCGTGCCCGCCGGAGTATGCCCTCCTAAGCTTTTATCCAAGGATTAACGAAGGTGGGTAAATGGCCTGCTGCGGCGTTTTTTTGTTTTAAATAGGTATGCCTATGGTTTGCACCTGCCAGCTTCGCTGTGGGGCGAGTGGTGTATTTGTTTTGCTTCGAACCCGGCTGCCGGTAGCCAGGCATGTTACTTGCACCAGTCTAGCCTCAAGCAAGATGGGTCGCATGAAAAGTCACAAACAGATGCTGGTGCCAGATGGGGCGCCTTATGGCTTCAACAGTGTTCTTACTACTTGATGGGTGCTGCCTTCCAACCTTAAATAGTAGGTGCCTGCTGGCCAAGTAGTGGCATCAATTGTGAGCACGTAGTTGCCAGATGGCTGAGTACCTTGGTACAATTTATCCATCAGCTTTCCTTCTGAGTTGTAAATGGCAATGGTCACTTTTTGGGCGGCAGGTAGCACATAATTTAGGTAACTATAGTTTTCCACTGGGTTGGGGTATAGGCTCATAAGCACTGGTTGGGTGCTGCTTACCACAGGCCGAATATTGGAAACCATAGCCGTATCAACAATGCCAAGGGTATCGCCAGGGCTAAAGCCTGGCAGGTTTGGCAGGCCAATAATGGGCTGCGCTGCAGGGCCACCAGGCAATAGGCGGTTGCCACCATCAAGGGTTTGCCAGCTGCTGCCAAACGATTCGGTATAATCGTTTTGGTCGTCAATGTTACCCACGTACCAAAATTCACCTTGGGTGCGCGTGCTGTTCACGTCAAGCAGCAAATATCCATGGCTGGTAATTTCGGCTTTTTTAATGTGAGGGTTTACAGCAGGGATAAGCCCCTCTAACGTTTCGGCGGGCAAGGTTATAGGTACCCCACCGAAACTGATGCTGCCCTCATCGTAGTTGCCGCCCGATACGCTAGGTACCACCAGCTCTACCAGCAGCGAACCATCGCCATTGGCGGGGGTGTACACGGCAGTGTTGTAGGGGTCTCGGGCAACATCCAAAGCTAGGGAAACGTGAAAATCGCCAGTGGCAAAAACCACATTATCAATGTTATTGTCGCTCAAGTGGTTAAAAAACTTGTTCCGTTCGTACGGGTAGCCATCCCAGTTTTCGAAAATAACGGGTACCGGGTCTATGGCGCGCAACTGGGCCAGCATCAACTGGTTAGCTACCACCTTCCACTGTGCCGAAGTGTTAGAGAGGGTGCTTAAAAACCAGCTCAATTGCTCCTGGCCCATAATGTGGGCGCTGGTATCGCTATATATGGGGTCGTTGGCATTATCGGCAAAGCGGTCGCGGTCGTAAAGGCGAACGTCAATGAGCACCACATCCAGCAGGTTGCCAAAAGACAGGGTGCGCCAGTTTTTATAAAAGCTAAACAAGGTGGTATCTGGGTCGCGCATGGGCAGCCACTCGCGTGCGGCGGTAACGGCAGCAAACTTACGGTCTAAATAAGGCCCGAAAGCTTGGTTATGCCTAAAGCAAGTATCGGTAAGCGCATCCACCACTATGTCGTGGTCGTCCCAGATGGTAGCAAAAGGGTGCATTTGGTGGCAGCGGCGCAGGTCGGGGTCCAAGTGGTATTGCGAGTATCGCTGGCGGTAATCCTGTAGGCGGTATATTTCCGCATCTGGTTCGTGCACCCTTCCCGGTTGGCCGCCGCCCTGCTCATAAATGTAATCGCCCAAGTGCACTACTAAGCTAATGTCATTGCGGTCGGCAATTTTGCGGTATGCCTGAAAATACCCCTCCTTGTAATCGGAGCAACTGATGGCCACCACCTTGATGCGGTCCACATTGCCCACGGGGGCGGTTTTGGTTCTGCCGGTAATGGACACCACGCCGCCCGCTATAAAGCGGTAATAATAGTAGGTGTTGGCCTGCAAATCGGTTACATCCACCTTTACGGTATAGTCTCTAGTGGCATCGGTAACCACACTATCGGTTTTAATAATCTGGTTGAAAGCCAAGTCGGTAGCAACCTGCCAAGTAACTGTAACCGGCTGGCTAAGCGTATCGTCAGGCGTTACTCGGGTCCAAATGATAACGGCAGTGGGCAATGGGTCGCCAGAGGCCACACCGTGGTAAAACGGCTTCAGCGCGGGGTCAATCAGGTTGCTATCAATTTTGTTGGCATCGCGGCTCACGCTATACAATTGCGCTTGGGCAACACCACTTACTAAAAGTAACAGCCCAATTAAAAATCCTGATAATTTCATGATAAGCAATATTTTCCACTAAAATAGGGAAAGTCTGTTATCGGGATGTTAATGCTGTGGAAGGAAATTTAGTTTCGGGTTGCGAGTTGGATATAAAAGCCCAGCGTGTCATCCTGAGCGTAGTCGAAGGGTGCGAGCGATTGCCCGTGCACTCCGTAGTTTTTCACGAAGGAGAGCAATGCGACGAGTGGTAAATTTGAAATTAGCTAGATTCTTGCCGCGAGATGGTACGTTTGCGCCTTATATGCAAGAGCAGCGCTTATCCCAGCTTTGAACCCGCCTGCCGGTAGCCAGATATGTTACGTGGACCAGTCTAGCCTCAGGCAAGACTGGTTGCATGAAAAGTTATGAGCGGATGCTTGGCCAGATGGGGACTTAATTTACCCGTATGGCAAGAACACTGTCGCAATCCCATACACCATCAAAGTAACCAAAGGTATAAAACCCCGTAAGCGTATCGCAAGTGGCGTTGTGGTTCAGCCTACCTTCCACAATATAGGTGGTAAAAGTTAATAGCCCATTCTCCACAGTTAAGTTTAAATTAGGGTCGTAGTTGTCAAAAGGATAAAATAAAATAAAGGTATTGGAAACGGACAGAAAGCTATCAGGGTTAAACAGCACACTATTGGTGTCCAGAGTAAAAGTCACGTTAAACTCGTCAACTCCAGGAGGGTTGGTAGTATCAGTGAGGTCATAAAAGTCGCATAAGCTCACCATTCTATAAGTACCTAGTAAGTCTTTGCAATAGGTGGGGTTCCATAATACCGTTTGCTCTTCCTCTTCCTCCTTTTCATCCTCAACGATAGACACGGGTTCCTTTTTACAAGAGACTAACAGGAGTGCAGCCAAAATGACAAAACTTAAGATGCGTAAAACTCCCATATTCGATTTTTTGTGAAGATAGTGCCTAATGCCATAATTTTCCGCAAAGCATGTTGAGTTTTACTTAACTGTGACAATTGCCCACCCTATCTGGCGTAAGCTTGCGCTGGTGCCTTTTAAGAGACCAGTATCCACTGGTCCACGTAACATGTTCAAACCTCACCGAGATTAATGAATTTCAACTTCTCTTAGTTTTCTAAACAAAATCTCACCTTCACCACCCCTACGCCTGAGGCGAGGCAAGCTGCACCCCTGCACTCTTTAGTGAAAAACTTCGGAGTGCTTGGCAATCGCGCGCGCTCTTCGACAGGCTCAGAGTGACACGCTAGCTTCCGCATTTTACATCGTACTTTGTACCTCGTACATCGTACATCAACCTTTTTCCATGAGCTTTTCCAAAATTTTCTCCGCTGCATCGGCAATTACGGTGCCGGGGCCGAAGATGAAGGATACGCCAGCGTTGTAGAGGAAATCATAGTCCTGTTGCGGGATGACGCCGCCGGCCACTACCATAATATCGCCGCGGCCGAGTTTGGCTAGTTCGGCTATTACTTGGGGCACGAGGGTTTTGTGGCCTGCTGCTAGGCTGCTTACGCCCAGTATGTGCACGTCGTTTTCAACGGCTTGGCGGGCGGCCTCGGCAGGGGTTTGGAAGAGCGGGCCAATGTCCACATCAAAGCCCAAATCGGCAAAGCTGGTGGCTATTACCTTGGCGCCGCGGTCGTGGCCGTCTTGTCCCATTTTGGCCACCATTACGCGCGGTCGGCGGCCCTCTAGTTCGGCAAAGCGGTCGGCCAGTTCACGTACTTTCATAAACAGTTGGTTATGTATGTTCTCGGCCGCGTACACGCCGCTAATGCTGCGTATGGTGGCTTGGTAGCGGCCATACACCACCTCTAGCGCGGTGCTTATCTCGCCCAGCGTGGCTCGGTTGCTGGCAGCCTCTACGGCCAGTGCCAGCAGGTTGCCTTCGCCAGTGCGGGCACTTTCGGTAAGGGCGGTAAGGCATTGCTGCACGGCTTCGGGGTTGCGCTCGGCCTTCAGTTTATCCAGGCGGGCAATTTGGCTGCGGCGCACCTCGTCATTGTCTACATCACGTATATCTATCGGCTCTTGGGCATCCAGTTTGTAGGCGTTTACGCCCACTATCACGTCTTGGCCGCTATCAATGCGGGCTTGCTTGCGTGCTGCCGCCTCCTCAATGCGCATTTTGGGTAGTCCGGTTTCGATGGCCTTGGCCATGCCGCCTAGTTCTTCTACCTCTTCAATCAGTTTCCAAGCCTTTTCGGCTAGTTCGGCAGTGAGGCTCTCTACATAATACGAGCCGCCCCATGGGTCAACCACGCGGGTGATGTTGGTCTCCTTTTGTAGGTATAACTGCGTGTCGCGGGCAATCTTGGCCGAGAAGTCGGTGGGCAGGGCAATGGCCTCGTCAAAACTGTTGGTGTGCAACGATTGGGTGCCGCCCAGCGCGGCAGCCATGGCCTCGATGCAGGTGCGTGCCACGTTATTAAACGGGTCTTGCTCGGTAAGACTCCAACCGCTGGTTTGGCAGTGGGTGCGCAATATCAGGCTCTTGTCGTCCTTAGGGTTGAATTGCTTAATAAGCTTGGCCCACAGCATGCGGGCGGCGCGCATTTTGGCAATCTCCATAAACGGGTTCATGCCGATGCCCCAGAAGAACGATAGGCGAGGGGCGAAGTCGTCGATATCGAGCCCGGCGGCAATGCCCGTGCGGATGTACTCCAGGCCATCGGCGAGGGTGTACGCCAGCTCAATATCGGCCGTGGCCCCGGCCTCGTGCATGTGGTAGCCGCTGATGCTGATGCTGTTGAACTTCGGCATGTGGCGGCTGGTGTAGGCAAATATATCGGCAATGATGCGCATGCTGGGCCCGGGCGGGTATATGTAGGTGTTGCGCACCATAAACTCTTTCAGTATGTCGTTTTGGATGGTGCCGCTCAGCTTGTCAAGCGATACTCCTTGCTCTTCGGCGGCGGCGATGTAGAAGGCCATGATGGGCAGCACGGCGCCGTTCATGGTCATGCTTACGCTCATCTCGTCCAGCGGTATCTGGTCGAAGAGGATTTTCATATCCAGCACGCTATCGATGGCTACGCCGGCTTTGCCCACGTCGCCCACCACGCGCTCGTGGTCGCTATCGTAGCCGCGGTGGGTGGCTAGGTCGAACGCTACGGAAAGGCCCTTTTGCCCAGCGGCCAAATTGCGGCGGTAGAAGGCGTTGCTCTCTTCGGCGGTACTGAAACCGGCATACTGCCGTATCGTCCAGGGGCGCACCACGTACATGGTGCTGTATGGGCCGCGCAAATATGGCGGTAGGCCAGCGGCATAGTTTAAGTGCTGTAAGCCAATGCTATCGGCAGCGGTATATAGGCCCTTTACGGCAATACCTTCGGGCGTTTGCCACGCTGGCTTATTGCTTGGCGTGGGTTGGGGGAGCTGCGCTAGGGCTGCGGCAAGGTTAATATTTGCGAAATCTGGAGTCACTGGGTGTGGTTGCGAGTTACGGGTTACGAGTTGCGGGTTGTTTTCCGTGGACTGTGGACTGTCGTCCGTGGTCCATACAGCTAAGATAGGGAGTTTGGGCGACAGCATAACAAGAAGTAATGGGTTGCTAGTGTGCGACTTCAACATTGTTTGTTTTAGCTGCTATTTGCTTTATGCTGGTCTAGCTTATTTTAGTCTTTTCTCACAAAACTTTTCAGGGCGGTAGCACTTCCTCCAGTATTTTGTTTCCAAAACATGCTATCGTTTCTGTACGTGAGCTGCTGCACGTTAATGGCTCCAACTGCAATATAACTGGTATCGTTGGCTGCATTTATCTCTGTATCATATCCAAGCATAAACAAATTGCTATCAGCGGCTCTGTACCAGTACATGGCACTATCTATCAAGCTTGTATCGCCAAGCTGGTTATACGCATACATATACAGCAAACCATTGGGTTTAAATTCATACACTGGGTGGTTGGCACAGTTACTCACCGACAAGGTATTGTATGGCGGCGAAGTAATTACGGTATAGGTATAAGAGCAAACGAACGTCCATCGGCCAAACACAAACCCACTATCAATACGCTGATTGAAAACATGGTACGTGCTATCTCTTTCATCGGTTGGCTTACCGTTATCTAATACTTTAGGGTCTTTTTTGCACGAGGTTGCGACCAGGGCTAGCCCAATAGTAAGCATGAGTAGGAAGTGGTACAATCTTTTCGGCATAGATACTAAGTTAATAAATAAGACTGTATATCTATGTTAATGGTTGCTCCTTAAAAATGCAAACCACAGTAGCACCAACTTACATTGTTACCGTGCCAAACTATGCTTAGCTGTGCTCCGTATATTTCTTAAAGTTGTCCAGTATGGCTTGCCAACCGCTGCGCTGCAGCGCTGCTTCGTTTTCCGTTTCGGCTTCAAATTGTTCCGTAACGGTTACTCCTTCTGGAGTTTGGGCGAAGGTAATGCTTACCGTGCGGTCATCCTCTAAGGTATAGGTAATCTTGTCCTGCGGAATTATTTCGGTATAGGTACCGCCAAAATCGAAACCGAAACTGCCGTCTTTAGCCTCCATACGCGAAGAGAACTTACCGCCCACTTGCAGGTCGTTTTCGGCTTGGGTGGTGTGCCAGTCGTCGCTGGCGGCATTCCATTGCACACAATATTCATTTGAAAAGCTAAAAAAGGTGCCCCCAATTAGCACTTTTTGTGCTTTGTAAGTATAAATGCGTATTAGTTAAACGGAACAACTTTGCTTGCCTGCCGTAACAAGAGCATGTTGAGACAAATAGACAACAAAATCACCCAACTAATGGAAAGGCAAAAATTTATGTTAACACTACTAGCCAACAAAAGTATGTGGCACTATTTACAAAGTAAGTATTCTTACAAGGTTTGCAGGCCAATGGTTTTGGCCACTATTATGTTTTTTGTGTGTGGGTTGGCTGCCCAAGCACAAACCACCGCATTTAGCGACGACTTTAGCGCTAATAATAGCACCACTTGGACTACCTCGGGTGCTATAGGCTCTACCGCATGGACCGTAAGCCGCTCTGGCAACGACTGGGGCGCGCGCCGAACCTCCAACAGAATGGAGCTTACCAACGATGCCAGTGGTACAAGCAACTCCAACGGCTGGGCATTTGCTTATGTAGGTAGTGGCTCACTTAACTGCTACAGCGATGTGCTAAGCAGTAACCTGGGCACTGTGACCTGGAATTTTAACATGAGGCAGATAACAACGGACCCTGGTGGTTTTACCAGTAACGCCTATGGCGTTGCGTTTGTATTGGCAGGCTCTAGTGCTACGGCTGCTACCGCGGGTAGTGGCTATGCAGTGGTGCTTGGCCAAAGTAACAGCACCGATCCGGTTAGGTTAGTTAGATACAACAATGGCTTGCGAGGCACGCTTACCAATATTATCACCTCTAACACCAGCGGCCTTACCGATTTTGGTACTAACTACCTAAGTGTACGGGTAGTGTATACCCCATCAACCAATACTTGGCAGCTTTTGTTAAGAAATGATGGTACTTCAGCGTTTGCCGACCCGGCAGCCGGCACCATGACATCGCAAGGTACCGCTACAAACAATACCCATACGGGTACCTCGCTTGGGTTTACGGGTGCTTATTGGCAAGGCTCGACCACCGCAAACCAAACCGCTTTTTTTGATAACGTATCTATAGTATTACAAACCCCAGTTGTGCCCGCACAGCCTTCCACCATAACGGGTACCACCACGGTATGCGGCGGCACTAGCCAAACCTACTCGGTAACCAACGTGGCGGGTGTAACTTATACTTGGGCATTGCCCAGTGGTTGGAGTGGTACTTCTACCACTAATAGCATAACCGTAACCACAGGTAGCAGCAGCGGCACCATTACGGTTACCCCATCTACTAGCTGCGGAAACGGCACTGCGCGCACGCTGGCCGTAACCATAAGCGGCAATACCCCAACGAATAGTTTGTGTGCCAATGCAACCAGTTTGGCCTGTGGCACCAGCGCGTTAGCGGGCTCAACCAATTGTACCTCCAATACAGCACACGGTACTGGTTACAGTATCAGTAATTACGGCGTGTGGTACACTTTCCAGGGCGAGGGTGGCGCAACTACCATCACTACCACCGCCGCTGCCGGTTTTGATCACGAGATGTCGATATTGAGCGGCAGTTGTGGCGGTTTTACGCAAATTGCTACGAGGGATGTGAACGGAGCTGGTGGCACAGAAAGCTATGCATTTAATACAGTAAGTGGCACCACTTACTATGTGTATGTAGCGTATTTTACCACGGGCTCTACAACTGGCAACTTTACGATAAGCCGTACCTGCAACAAGATTTCTTTTGTTAACGGCAGCCATGTAAGCAGCGATACGATATGCGCCGGTAGCAATTTTACGGTATACGGAAGTAATATTGACAATGAAATATGCTCCTACAGCGGCAGCAATAAGTATGGCTACTATTGGTTTTATAGTGCCGATAATGGTGCCAATTGGAGCTTTCTGCCCGGTATTACTTATACTAGTGATGGTATGGGTAATCAGGTAACCGTACCTCAAAACAGCCCAACTTTTGGTGCATTGCCGGTGGGTACTTATTTAATTTCGAGGGACTACTACCGAAACACTTGCGATTATGCTTACTACGAATCAAATTATCTTACCCTAACGGTAATATCAGAGTCTACTGCCCCAACAACCATCAGCGGCAACTCGCCAATTTGTAATGGCGGTAGCGCCACCCTTACTGCCAGTGGCGGCACTGCCGGCGACGGGGCCACGTTCCAGTGGTATGCAGGCAGTTGCGGCGGCGGCACGCTGTTGGGCACAGGCGCATCCATCACGGTATCGCCCACTGTTACCACCAGTTATTTTGTAAGGCGCAGCGGCACCTGTAATACCACCACTTGCGTATCAGCATCATTAACGGTAAACCAGCTATCTACTGCCCCAACAACCATCAGCGGCAACTCGCCAATATGCAATGGCGGCAGCGCAACCCTTACTGCCAGTGGCGGCACTGCCGGCGACGGGGCCACGTTCCAGTGGTATGCGGGCAGTTGCGGCGGCGGCACGCTGCTGGGCACAGGCGCATCCATCACGGTATCGCCCACTACTACCACTAGTTATTTTGTAAGGCGCAGCGGTACCTGTAATACCACCACTTGCGTATCTGCATCATTAACGGTAAACCAACTATCTACTGCCCCAACAACCATCAGCGGCAACGCGCCAATTTGCAACGGCAGTAGCGCAACCCTTACTGCCAGTGGCGGCACTGCCGGCGACGGGGCCACGTTCCAGTGGTATGCGGGCAGTTGCGGCGGCGGCACGCTGTTGGGCACAGGCGCATCCATCACGGTATCGCCCACTACTACCACTAGTTATTTTGTAAGGCGCAGCGGCACTTGCAATACCACCACTTGCATATCGGAATCATTAACGGTAAATGGTAATTTTACAGCACCTGCTGCTATATCTGGTACCAATACCATTTGCCTAGGCGAAAGCACTACCCTTAGTGCCACTGGCGGTGTTGTTGAGCCTGGTACCACATACCAATGGTATGCCAACAGTTGTGGCATGGGTGCGGTAATCAGCACCAGCTCAAGTATTACGGTATCGCCTACTAGCACTACCACGTACTTTGTTAGGCGCACAGGCCTCTGCATTACCACGGCTTGCATAAGCACCACCGTAACGGTAAACCAGCCTTCGGCAACCCCGAGCGTGAACTTTACCTTGTCAAATGGCGACTACCTCTGGAGCGGCAAAAGTAGCACCAGCTATACCACTGCGGCCAACTGGTATGTTTTTGATGGCACCAATTATTCGGTTGCATCAACTGCACCAAGTAATAGTAACAATGCATATATAGCCCAAACCCAGCAATGCTTGGCCAATAGCAACCCTAGCATAGCTACTAATAACGTGAGCGTGAGAAACGTTTATATTGATACTAATGCGGTATTAATCTTATCTGGTACCAACAACCTAAACGTTTCGGGCAACTGGACTAACAGGGGAACCTTTACGCCAAACAGCAGCACCATTACCTTCAATGGTACTGCCAACCAAACCATCGTTAGTGGTATGGGTAGCAGCAGCACCCCTGTTGCAGGCAAATCGTTCCACAATGTTATTATCAATAAATCGCCTAATACCAGCCAAGTAATCTTGTCGGACAACTTAAATGTAACCGAGGATATGGAGATTACGGCAGGCGAGCTTTATATCACATCGGGCAAAACTGCTACAGCCGAAGACGTTAACATTGCCACAAACGGAAAACTTCGGTTAGCTGGTGAATTAAGGGTTGACGATTAAAGTGTTGGCTTTTATTTCCCTGTTGTTCATTTGTTTTAATCCTATTGCGCCCGCCTATTGGTACATCCAATAGGCGGGTTCTTTTTTACTGCAAGGCGCTAGGATAGTACGTTTATGGTTACTTCGTTTTTGCTGTTTTCAATAGAACAGCGTGCTCACTTGTCATTGTTTTGTTTTAACGAAGTTAAAAGGCACTGTGTGTATCCTGACGCTTGTGACAAAGTACTATACAATGGCACTTTACTACTCGCCCCCAGGTGGCTAATGTTTACTCATATTTAATTTAGGGGGCTCTGGCGCATTATGGAGAATACTCAAGCGGATAACCCACTTTTTGGCCGAGGAACTTTTTGGCTCGCATATTGTTAGCAACATATACATGCAACAATCACCTAAACCCAAAAAACTATGAACAGAAGCTTTTTGTATGTGCTGCCGTTGCTGTTGGTGGCAACTGTGTTTACCTCGTGCAGCAAAGATGATGATGACGATTTGCTCGACATCACCACCCAATCGGTATCAACGCTAGCGTTGGAAGACAACTGGAAAGTAACCTACTTTTTTGATGACGATGATGGCGATGAGACGTCAAAATTTAATGGCTATACTTTCACCTTCACCACTGCTGGCGAAGTAACCGCTAGCTTAAACGGGGTAAATAAAACCGGTATTTGGATAGTAAGGCAAGATGATGGCCGCACGGAGCTGGAAATCGACTTTAACGATGACGACGACCCGTTGGATGAGCTAGACGAGGATTGGGATGTAACCGAGCTAACCAACAACCGCATCAAGCTGGAAGACTTGGACGACGATAACGATGACGATGAGGAGTACCTAACCCTCGAGAAAATCTAAGCAACTAGCGGCCCTGCATAAATGCGGGGCCGCTTTTTTTGAGGGGGATGTGAATAACTCAATCATCTCGCCCAAGTCGAGATGGTTAAAAAACGCGCAACTCGTAACCCGTAACTCGTAACCAATTGGTGCATCAACCCTTCTTCGAATATGGGCAATGCTTGCACCCATTGCCGCAGCAGTAGCCACGGCGCAGGAGGTAGGCCTCGGTGAGCACCATGAGGCCTTGTTCATTGAAGTAATAGTCTTTGCCTTCTTCTAATTTTGCCATACAATCATTTGTCACCCTCAGTCCTTCGATAAATGCTCAGGATACACTCCGTCGAAGTATCATTACTCATACCCCTGTATAATTAAACGGTGTTATCTGTTTCAGCTCCGCTTTTATGGTGTCGGTAACTTCTAGGGTATCTATGAAGTCGTGGATGGTGGTTTCGGTGATGGCGGCGTTGGTGCGGGTAAGCTCTTTCAGCTTTTCGTAGGGCGCTGGGTAGTTTTCGCGGCGCAAAACGGTCTGTATGCCTTCGGCTACCACCATCCAGTTGTCCTCTAGGTCCTTGCGGATTTTGGCTTCGTTTACCAGCAATTTGCCCAAGCCTTTTTGGGTGCTTTGCAAGGCTATTAGCGTATGCGCAAACGGCACGCCCACGTTGCGCAGCACGGTGCTATCTGTCAGGTCGCGCTGCAGGCGGCTAATGGGTAGCTTGGCGGATAGGTACTCAAAAATAGCGTTCGCTAGGCCCAGGTTGCCTTCGGCGTTCTCAAAATCAATGGGGTTTACTTTGTGCGGCATGGCGCTGCTGCCCACCTCGTCCTTTTTGATTTGCTGCTTAAAATACTCCATACTGATGTACTGCCACATATCGCGGCACAAATCAACGATGATGGTGTTGATGCGCTTAAAGTTATCGAACAGCGCGGCAAGATTGTCGTAGTGCTCAATTTGGGTGGTGTTTTGGTATCGCTCTAGTTGCAAGTGCTTGTAAGTAAAGCTGTTGCCAAAGGCCACCCAATCAACTGCCGGAAAGGCTACCTTATGCGCATTAAAATTGCCCGTGGCACCGCCAAACTTGGCACAAAACGGCACTGCTTCCAGTTGCTTTATCTGCCTATCCAGTCGCTCTACAAATACCAGTATCTCTTTGCCCAAGCGGGTAGGAGAGGCCGGTTGACCGTGGGTACGGGCCAGTAGCGGTATGTCTTTATACTCGAACGCCATTTTATCTAGCGTGAATACTAAATCTTTCAACTGGGGTATCATCAGCTCCTGCACCGCATCACGAATGCTCATGGGTATGCTGGTATTGTTCACATCTTGGCTGGTAAGGCCAAAGTGTATGTATTCTTTAAACTCGCCCAAGCCCAGCTTCTCAAAACGCTCCTTCAGCCAATACTCCACGGCCTTTACGTCGTGGTTGGTAATGCGCTCAATGGTTTTTATTTTGGCGGCATCGGCTTCACTAAATTCGCGGTACAGCGCTCGTAATACCTCGTTCTTTTCGTTGCTAAAGCCAGACAATGCTGGTACATCGGTTTGCGTAAGCGCAATGAAATATTCCACTTCTACCCAAACCCGATATTTAAACAAGGCCCATTCGGAAAAATATGCTGCCAATTGCGCAGTTTTTTCATGATAGCGGCCATCAATAGGGGATATAGCGGTGAGTGGGGTCAATTCCATGGGGTTATTGTTGTGTTTTCAGGACAAATTTACGCAAACAAGGCATATCGCAACGAAAGCTTTTTTGAATTGTTTGTGAGTAAACTCTATTATTGCATTGTTAGTTAACTAATTTAGGATAAAACACAACATAAGTTGCCCGTCTTGTGTCTTGTGTCTTGCGTATTGTGTCTAAAAAAATGCCATGTCGAAGAATTTATTGATTGTAGAATCACCAGCCAAAGCAAAGACCATTGAAAAATTCCTAGGGAAGGATTTCAAGGTGGTAAGTAGCTATGGCCACATTCGCGACCTTGAGAAGGGCAACAAGGCTATCGACTTAAAAAACCATTACGCACCTACCTATATAGTGCCACCCGATAAGCAAAAGCTGGTGACCGAACTGAAGAAACAAGCCAAAGAAGCGGAGACCGTTTGGTTAGCAACGGACGAAGACCGCGAAGGGGAGGCTATTAGCTGGCACCTTTGCGAAGTACTCGGCCTGAACCCAAAAGTAACCAAGCGCATCGTTTTTCACGAAATAACCAAGCATGCCATCCAAAACGCTGTGGATAACCCACGCCTGTTGGATTTAAACTTAGTGAATGCCCAACAAGCCCGCCGCGTGCTGGATAGGCTGGTGGGTTTTGAGCTTTCGCCTATTTTGTGGCGCAAGATAAGTATGGCGGGTTCGCTTTCGGCGGGTCGCGTGCAATCGGTGGCGGTGCGTATTATTGTAGAGCGCGAGCGCGAGATACAGGAATTCAACAGCCAGTCGTCGTTTAAGGTTACGGCCATATTTGATGTGAAGGATAGCAAAGGCCGCCAAGGTAAATTGAAGGCTGAGCTAAACCGCAAACTAGATACCGATAAAGATGCCCTGGCGTTTTTGGAGAGCTGCAAAGGCGCCAACTACACCATTAAGGATATACAGACCAAGCCTGCCAGCAAAAGCCCAGCCGCGCCGTTTACAACCAGTACCCTGCAACAAGAGGCCAGCCGTAAGCTGAGCTACAACGTAACCCGCACCATGAGCATAGCCCAAAAGCTATACGAGGCGGGGCATATAACCTACATGCGTACCGATAGCGTGAACCTGGGCGATACCGCCTTGGCAGCGGCCGCAGTGGCCATTAAAAACAGCTTTGGCGAGCAATACTCTAAAGTGCGCAAGTACAAGAGCAAAAACGCCAGCGCGCAAGAGGCCCACGAAGCCATACGCCCCACCTACTTTGAGAACCAAACCATTGAAGGTTCTAACGAAGAAAGGCGTTTGTATGAGTTGATATGGAAACGCGCCGTGGCGAGCCAAATGGCCGATGCCCAATTGGAGCGCACTACCGTTAAAATTGACATCAGTACCAATAAAGATGAATTGCAAGCGCAAGGCGAAGTGCTGTTGTTCGATGGTTTCTTGAAACTATACATGGAGAGCAGCGACGACGAGAGCGATGAGGAAGCAGAAGGCATGTTGCCACCATTGAGCGCCGGGCAATTGTTGCCATTGGAGGCCATGACGGCACGTGAGCGTTTCAGCAAAGCGGCCCCGAGGTACAATGAAGCATCGTTGGTGAAGAAGTTGGAGGAATTGGGCATTGGCCGTCCTTCTACCTACGCACCTACCATTAGCACCATACAAAAGCGTGGCTATGTAGAGCGCACCGATCGCGAAGGCGTAGAGCGCAAATACCAAGTGCTTACTTTGGCTGCCGATACCATCAAAACCAAAACCGAAACCGAGAACACGGGCGCCGAAAAGGCCAAGCTGTTTCCTACGGATGTGGGAAGGGTGGTAAACGATTTCCTTGCCGAGCATTTTGTGAAGGTAATGGACTACCACTTTACGGCTAAGATTGAAGAGGAATTTGACGAAATTGCCAACGGCAATATTGAGTGGGCCAAGATGATTGATAGTTTCTACATCCCGTTCCATAAGAGCGTGGAAGATACCATAGAGACTGCCGAGCGCGCCAGCGGTGAACGCGAGCTAGGCATCGACCCTAAAACAGGTAAGCCAGTGTCGGCGCGTATTGGTCGCTTTGGCCCTATGGCGCAAATTGGCAAAACTGTAGAAGGGGAGGAGAAGCCTCGCTATGCTAAGTTGAAAGAAGACCAGAGTATTGATACCATTACCTTAGATGATGCCTTGAAACTTTTTGATTTCCCTAAATCGTTGGGCGAGTATGAGGGTAAAGAGGTAAGCGTGGGCTTGGGCAGGTTTGGCCCGTATGTGAAGTATGACAGCGGTTTTGTATCGATACCGAAAGCCATTGACCCACAAGACGTGGATTTGGATGCTGCCGTGGCCTTGATTATGGCTAAGAAAGAAGCCGATGCCAATAAGTTCATCAGCTCGTTTAAAGACGGGGAGATACAGGTACTTAATGGTCGATTTGGTCCTTACATTAAGGCGGGCAAAGAGAATTACAAAATACCCAAAACCACCGACCCGGCAACGCTTGACCTAGCAGCTATTGAAGGAATTATTGCCAACACCAAACCATCGGGCGGCGCCAAAGGAAAAGCCCCGGCCCGTAGAGGAGCGAAAAAATGATAGAACCGGCCAACAGCGAACGCGAACTGCAAGCATTGTTGCAATTGCTTGATGACCCCGACCAGGAGATATACACCCACGTGTCGGATAGGTTGGCAAGCTATGGCCCCGAAATCATTCCGAAACTGGAGACTTATTGGGAGGAAGCGCTAGATAGCATTTTGCAAGAGCGCATTGAACATATTATAAGGCATATCCAGTTTCATGGGCTGCAAGCAGGTTTTAAGCAGTGGCTGGAAAGCGAATCCGAGAATCTGTACAGAGGGGCCCTATTGGTGGCCCGTTTTCAGTATGCCGATTTAGATGAAGTGAAGCTTCGCGGCGAGATTGACTACATTCGCCGGGCTATTTGGCTGGAAATGAACTACAACCTAACCCCGTTTGAGCAGATAAACGTGTTTAACCACGTATTTTACTCGCTAATGGGTTTTACGGGCAAGAGCAGCGATAAGCAGTTTAGTTTACCCAGCTACTTCATCAATCAAGTGGTGGAGAGCAAACGCGGCAACTCCATTTCGTTGGGTATATTATATACCATATTAGCGCAGGAGCTCGATATGCCCGTATATGGCGTAAACCTGCCGCGCCACTTTGTGGCCTGCTATACCAAAGATTTTTTGGAGACTTTGGACGAAGACGAAGACCTGCGCGACCAGATAATCTGCTACATTAACCCGCTTAACCGCGGCACTATATTTACTCGAAACGAGGTAACCCTGTACCTCAAAAAGATACAAGAAGAGCCCGTTAAAGAGCACTACCTGCCCATTCGCAATCGCGAAACCATCAAAATTTACCTTCAGTACCTGAAGCAAGGCTACGAAACCGACAACAACACCGAAAAGCTCAAAGAGCTGGATGAGTTGTTGCGGTTGTTTTGAGGAAGTGAGTAGTGTATTTTAAAAAATGAGCTGATAGTGTGAGGAAATCTAAGTAAATACACTAATGTCCCTTTTTACCTCTTGAACGCTTTTGACAATAATGTGCTCTATAATCAAGCGTAAAGTAATTGCAACTGCTACTGAGTAATTTGTGAACGATAGTTTTGTAATAAGCATCTAAGCATCGAAAATGCAGTAAATGGCTATTATTTTATACGCCTGATTAATGGACAGGACACAAAAACTGAAAAAGTTTTTGTTAATTCTGGGAAATAAGCTATATTAATCGTAAGTTTGTAAATGAGAACAAGGCTAAAGGCCTTTTAAAAGCTACTAGAATGAAAAATTTACTTGTAATATTCACCTTAGTTGCTGCACTTATCGTGTTCAGTGTGAGTCAGTTATTGGCTGGTCCACCTCCACCTCCACCTCCTCCGCTGGCTATACCAGTTGACGGTGGCGCTGCAGTGCTTTTGATCATAGGCGCATCTATAGGTGCGAAAAAAATCTATGACCGCAGAAAAAAGGCAGCGGACTTAGAAGCTTAACAAAAAGTTAATTTAAGTTATATGGCATCGTTTGGTACACCCAAACGATGCCTTTTTTATATCTGCAAATATGTTGCATAACTTTTTTGGGTAAGTTTGCGTTGTTGCATAGACACAAGACACAAGACGCAAGATTTTTAAAGTGCGATATATCAAGTGTATTTTGAGATGTGTTTTGTGAACATTGTTTTTAAGTAAAAGGACAATTTTCAGGCAATTTTTAATTTTAAATTTCAAATTCCAATTGAAGCCCACACCTCGATACATTGGTAGTTTGTTATTGGTAGCATTGATGCTAGCCAGCAACATTGGTATCGGTATATACGAGCACACTTGCCTAGTTACAGGCCAAAAGGGCATAAGCTTGTTTGCTGTTTCGGGCACTGCGGTAAGCAGCAACCATGCATGCTGTGCATCTGTTGCAGTAGCAGCAACCGAATCTAATACTGAGAACAACTGTTGTCAAGAAACCGCAAGCTACCACCAACTAGATATACCCCAGCTCACCGATGACCATTTTAGCTACCAACAGTCGCTATTGCCAGTTATGGGTGTCGTAGCACTTCCCAATATCGATTTGGCATTTTCCGAGCTTTCGGCATTGTTGCCCCAATACAACAACCCACCACCGCCCAGCAACAAGCGTCGCGTAGCGCAGTTGCAAGTGTATATATTATGAGTCTATGTTAAAATGAGCGTGCCAGTCGTTACCTGGCTGTTTTTTCATTTTAATATACACCCATGATGAGTTTTAGAATAATGTCTTTACTTGCCTTAATACTGTTTGGCTGCTTTGCAGCGCAGGCACAGGTTATTGAAGGTTATGTGCAAGAGAGCGCGGCTGAGGGCAAGTTGCCCGTTTATAGTGCCAATGTATATTGGCTAAACACTACCATAGGCACCACCACCAATGCCGAAGGGTACTTCAGCATTGAGCCGCACCCAGAACAAACCCAGTTGGTAATTAGCTATATCGGGTTCAGTAACGATACCTTCAACGTGAAACCTGGCGATAAGCTGGAGGTGTTGCTAAGCAAACCCAAACAACTGGATATAGCCACCATTGAAGCTACTAAAATTGGTACCAATTATAGTACTACCAGTGCTATAAATAGCATTACGCTATCAGAAAAAGAATTTAAGAAGGCTGCTTGCTGCAACCTTTCGGAAAGCTTTGAAACCGATGCCGCAGTTGACGTAAACTTTGCCGATGGCGTTACAGGCGCTAAGGTTATCCGCATGTTGGGTTTGGATGGCATTTATACCCAACTGATGATTGAGAATATACCGAGCATCCGTGGCTTGGGGCGCACTTATGGAATGGCTCACTTGCCTGGCACTTGGCTAGAGAGCGTGCAGATAAGCAAAGGGGTGGGCACTGTAGTTAATGGCTACGAGGCCATGGTTGGGCAAATAAATATTGAGCTTAAAAAACCCGATGAAGCCGATAGGCTGCACGTGAATGTATATGCCAACCATATGGGCAGGAGTGAAGTAAACCTGAACTTGGCCAATGAATTCAATAAAAAACTGAGTACCTTATTGATGGTACATGGCAGTGCCTTCCGCACCCGAACAGATATGAACCACGACGGTTTTTTGGATATTCCGCTCAACCAGCAAGTAAACGTAATGAACCGCTGGTCGTATTTTAACAAAGGTTGGGAGGTGCAAGGAGCCGTTCGCGGCTTATACGAAGGCCGCATAGGTGGGCAAAAGCTATTTGACCCTAAACTATCGCGCAGCGAGCAGCCTTATTACGGCATGGACCTTACCACCAATCGGTACGAGGGCTTTTTGAAAACAGGACGTGTATTTGATAAGGGCATCAATAGAAGCATGGGTTGGATAAACGAAGTAGCCTACCACCAAATGCAGGGTTTCTTTGGTAATAACGATTACAAGGGAAAGAATACCCACTATTATTCTAACCTTATCTTCCAGACCAACATTAATAATACCAATCATCAACTAAAGACTGGGGCGAGCTTTTTACTGGATGACTACCGTGAGCAATTCAGTAATTTGGACCTTAAGCGCCGTGAGTTGGTTCCGGGGGTGTTTGGCGAGTATCAATATACGCACCTTACCGTGTTTACGCTTTTGGCAGGTATGCGCGTTGATTATCACAACCTATATGGAGTGTTCGCCACACCGCGCTTGCACTTAAAGTATAGCCCAAAGGAGATGACCACCTTCCGGGCATCAGCAGGGCGGGGGTATAGGGTTGCCAGCATATTGGCCGAAAACACCAACGTGTTGGTTAGTTCTAGGCAAATTGAAGTGGCCGAAGAGTTACAGCCTGAGGAGAGCTGGACCTTTGGCGGAAGCTTTACCCAAAAGTGGCTGCACAAAAACCGCGAGTATAGCGTCAATGTCGACTTTTATCGCACGGAGTTTACCAATCAAGTAGTGCTCGATTTGGATGCAGACCGCAACAAGTCTATCTTTTATAACCTCAATGGGCGCTCTTATGCCAATAGCTTTCAAATTGAAGTAATAGGGGAGGTGCTACGGGGTTTAGAGTTGAGGTTGGCTTACAAATTTAATGATGTAAAAACTACTTACAACGGCAAGTTGGAGGCGCGCTTGTTTACGCCGCGCCATGCTGGGCAGTTCAATGTTGGCTACACCACCCGCAATAAGCGTTGGCTATTTGATGTTACGGCCCAATTTAATGGCCGTGCTCGGCTTCCATCTAGCTTCAGCAGCGGTGAGCTAAACCTTTCTAGCGACTACTCACCCGTATATGTGGTGCTGAATGCACAAATTACTCGCATCTGGAAACAGTGGGAAGTATATGTAGGTGGCGAGAATTTAACGGGTTATAAGCAGCATAACCCCATTATTGCTGCCGAGAGGCCCTTCAGTACCGAATTTGATGCTTCCTCTATCTGGGGGCCGATATTTGGTCAAATGGCTTATGTTGGCGTAAGGTTTACCATTCCGCACAAGCATGGGGATGAGAAAAAATAGAAAAGCGAAGGGCGTGCAATTTGCACGCCCTTCGCTTAACCAACCTATTCTCACTTCTTTTGCCTTAGCTAATAGTAATGGCGCGTTTCAGTTGTTGCTCTTGCTCTTTTTTTGGCAAGGTTACACTCAAAATGCCATTGGTATAGCCAGCTGTAATCTTTTCGCTATCTACCGTTTCGGGTAGTGTAAACGAACGCTTAAAGGAAGCGTAGTTAAATTCCCTGCGGGTGTAGCCGTCTTTGGTCACCTCTTCTTTATGTTCCTGTTCTACTGAAATGGTTAAGATATCATGGTCTAAATCGATTTTGAAATCTTCTTTCACAAAGCCAGGGGCAGCCAACTCCAAGCCATAGCTTTTCTCGTTTTCTTTAATATTTACCGCCGGGCGGGTTGAAAGGAACTCTTTGCGGAACAAATCGTCGTTAAAGAAATTAGGCAAATTGTTGTTTACTACATTGGCAAACAAAGGGTCGTTGCGCATCCATTTTAAATGTCTCATTGCTTATTGTTTTTAGGTTTTAAGTTCGTTTTGATGATTTCCTATTAGCAATTCAAATACCAATGCTACATTTAAGACAAAATGGCTGATTTTTTCTTAATTTTAATGACAAAATGGCAAATTAACAAATTTCGAGTCCATACAACCTGTCAGTTTAAAATACAGTCTTGTTATTGTTCCTTTTGTTCATGCATTGATTATTATAGGTAACAATGCACTATTAGAAAATCCACGCCGGTCATCTGGTGTGGATTTTCTCGTTTTACGCTCCTTCTGTTATCTTTGAAACAAAACCCGCGTTTTGGTATTATCCACCACCGAAGAAAACTATCTAAAAGCTATTTTCAAGCTCTCGCTAAAGGGCCCAGAAAACATATCGACCAATAACATAGCTGCCGAGACTCAAACCACGGCAGCATCGGTAAGCGATATGTTGAAACGTCTATCTGATAAGCAATTGGTGGCTTATGAGAAATATAAGGGAGTGCAACTTACCGACACTGGCCGCAATATTGCTATTGAGCTAATACGCAGCCACCGCTTGTGGGAAGTATTTCTGGTAGATAAGCTAGGTTATAAATGGGATGAAGTGCACGTGATAGCCGAAGAGCTTGAGCATATAAAAACGCCCGATTTAATAAGCCGGTTGGAGGTATTTCTTGGCTACCCCACCAACGACCCGCATGGCGACCCAATACCTGATGCCGAAGGCAACATACATCACCATGAGCCCATTAGCCTAAATGAATTGCAAGTAGCCGAGAAGGGTATTGTTGTAAGGGTAGGAGAGCAGTCGGTGGCGTTTTTGCAATATCTTGACCGTATCAAGTTGCACATCGGTTCGCGGGTTGATGTGCTAGAGGTAAACAGCTACGACAACTCTCGATTGGTGCGTATAAATAGCACCGAGTCTGTTTTCCTATCAGAGAAGGTAAGTGAAAACCTGATAGTGAAAAGAATTTAAGCACCTTTTGTTTGCGGTTGGGAGGCAGCACGCCGAGCTAAAACTTATTGATAAAGGGTAAAATAATTTTTACCTTAACAAATAATTGAATTATCTTTGCAGACTGATAAGAACGAAAAGAAAAAATTAAGCTGAAACAATGAGTATTTTAACTGCTGAAGCAAAAAAGACCTACTTTAAAGAATACGGTGGCGACGAAGGTAACACTGGTTCGGTTGAAGGACAAATCGCTTTGTTTACACATCGCATTGCCCACATCACCAGCCACTTGAAAACCAACAAGAAGGATTACTCTTCTACCCGCTCACTTATTCGCATGGTAGGCCAACGTCGTAGTTTGCTAAACTACCTTGCCAAAAAGGACATTAACAAGTACCGCGCACTAATCGAAAAACTGAACTTACGCAAGTAAGGCTTCAAAATTAACATATGCCACCTCCGCAAGGGGGTGGCAATTTTTTATTTGTAAAAGGGGTAATTCGCCCCGCTAGCTGAACGAAGAGATATGAACGTAATTACCAAAACAATTGATCTGGGCAACGGGCTCGTGATCACCCTGGAAACAGGAAAACTAGCTAAGCAAGCCAACGGTTCGGTAACCGTTCGCGTTGGAAACCTAGTAATGCTGGCTACCGTTGTTTCTGACAAGGAAGCTAAAGATGGTGTTGATTTTATGCCGCTTACGGTTGAATACCAAGAAAAATATGCCTCTACTGGCCGTTTCCCTGGTGGCTTCTTTAAGCGCGAAGCACGCCCTAGCGAGTACGAAATTTTAGTTTGCCGTTTGGTTGACCGTGCCTTGCGCCCGTTGTTTCCAGAAGATTACCACGCAAACACCCAAGTACAGATTACCCTATATAGCAACGACAAGGACACCATGCCCGATGCTTATGCCTGTTTGGCTGCCTCTGCTGCCTTGGCGGTGAGCGATGTTCCTTTCAGTGGTCCAATTTCTGAAGTACGCGTTGGCCGTGTTGATGGGCAATTGGTGCTGAACCCTACCATTAGCCAATTGGCCGTTGCCGATATGGATATAGTAGTAGCCGCTACTCACGACAGTATTGTGATGGTAGAAGGCGAAATGAAAGAAGTGAGCGAAGAGGATATGCTAGCTGCCATTAAAGTGGCTCACGATGCCATTCGTTTGCAAGTTGCTGTTATCAAAGAATTGGAAGCTGCCGTTGGTTCTGCTACCAAGCGTGAATATAGCCACGAGAAAAACGATTTCGATTTTAAGGCAAAAGTTATTGCCGATACATACCCAAGCATACTTGCTGCCATGCGCGATAGCAAAGCTAAGCACGACCGCAGCGCAGCTATTAAAGAAGTTTTGGAAGCCTACAAGGCTACCTTTACCGCAGAAGAGCTTGCCGAGAAAGGTGAGTTGTTGAAGAAATACTTCCACGATTCGGAATATGAAGCGGCACGTGACTTGGTATTGAAAGAAAAAGTACGCTTGGATGGTCGTAAGACCAACGAGATTCGCCCGATTTGGAGCGAAGTAGATTACTTGCCAGGCACACACGGTTCGGCAGTGTTTACGCGCGGCGAAACCCAATCGCTTACCTCTGTTACCTTGGGTAGCAAGTTGGATGAGCAGTTGATTGACGGTGCCATGTTTAAAGGTTATAACCGTTTCTTGTTGCACTACAACTTCCCATCGTTTTCAACTGGCGAAGCTAGGGCAAACCGTGGCACAAGCCGCCGCGAAGTAGGACATGGTAACTTGGCACTTCGTGCTTTGAAAAATATGATTCCTGGTCCGGAAGTAAACCCATATACTATTCGTGTTGTTTCCGATATTTTGGAGTCTAACGGATCATCATCAATGGCCACTGTATGTGCTGGTACCCTAGCGCTTATGGATGCAGGTGTGAAAATAAAGAGCCCAGTATCGGGTATTGCAATGGGTCTTATCAGTGGCAAAAATGGTGAGTTTGCCGTTTTGAGCGACATATTAGGTGATGAAGATCACTTGGGCGATATGGACTTTAAAGTAACTGGAACCAAAGATGGTATCACGGCTTGCCAAATGGATATCAAAATCCAAGGTTTGAGCTACGAGATTTTGCTGCAAGCCCTTGCTCAAGCTAGGGAAGGCCGTTTGCACATCTTGGGAGAGATGATGAAAACTTTGAGCGAACCTCGTGAAGACTACAAACCACACGCACCGCGTATCGAGAAAATTATGATACCGAAAGAGTTCATTGGTGCCGTTATAGGACCTGGCGGTAAAGTGATACAAGAGATACAACGCGAAACCGGTACCGTTATAGTATTGGAAGAGGTTGGCGACAAAGGTGTTATCGATATTAGTGCCGATAACAAAGAGAGCATTGATGCGGCTATTGCCCGTATACGTGCCATTGCTGCTGTGCCAGAAATTGGCGATGTATACGAAGGTGCCATTAAATCAATTATGCCATACGGTGCGTTTGTTGAGTTTATGCCAGGCAAACAAGGGTTGTTGCATATCTCTGAGGTTAGCTGGGAGCGCCTAGATAGCCTAGAAGGTGTGTTGAAAGAAGGCGATAAGATAAAGGTTAAGCTACAGGATGTAGATCCTAAAACGGGCAAGTACCGTTTAAGCCGCAAGGTGTTGTTGCCTAAGCCTGAGAAGCAGTAATTAATTACTAGCTGTTAGTGAATAGTAACTAATAACTAACGATAAATTGTTCCTTTTAAAACGGCCACCGTCAATTGACGGTGGCCGTTTTTTATGAAGGTTGTGTAGTTTAGTATTTGAGGTTTAGTTTACCCTTGACCATACCACGGTTTTGCCAAGTAAGGCAACACCTTTAAATCCTCTTACCTTTAGTTCATCGCCTTTTAAAGTAAGTTTGGCATCGTACAGTCTACCATCCTCAGGGTTGTATATTTTACCATCTTTCCAAACATCGTCTTTGCCCAGCTTGAAGCCAATAAGTATGTTATGCCCTACTAAATTTTCGCTTCGCAGTGCAAGGTCCGGATTTTTGGTATCCAATCTTTCTGGCTCTCTCGATGATACCAGTTTGCCATATAGCCTGTCACCTGATACAGAAATCTCAATTATTCCACCTCGGCCAGTATCCCATTTGCCCAAGATACTTGTCAGCGGGCTGTTAGTTAAAGAAATGGAAAGCAGTATAATAGGCAAATACAATTTGGCTTGACTCATTGAGATAGCATGTAATGATGAAAAAAACATTGGCCCTGCCAGCTATCTATAGCTTATATGAGGGCTTTTAGTAGGTGTAGGGTGTAAGACTCGCAGTATACCGGTTTATGGGTTACCATACCGGTATTCTAAAAGGGGTTCCTTTACTGGGCACAGAAGTATCTATAGATATCCTTATCGGTAATAAGGCCTTTATTTATGCTTGTTTCAATATTATCGCAGCCTTCGTTGCGTGAATGGTTCATAATTTGGGTCATGCCCAAATTGTGGTAAGCGGCTGCGTAATCGGGCTGTAAGCTGATAGCTCTTTTAAAATCTTTTTCCGCGTCAAAATTTTTACCTGCTATAACCTTTACAATACCTCTGTTATTGAAATACACAGCATCGTTAGGGTTTAGCTCAATGGCTCGGTCATAATCAATCAAAGCATCGGTAAAAACCCCTTTCATTTTTTCAGCAAAACCTCTTGAAAAGTAGGCATCTGCAAAGTTTGGGCGAAGTTCAATTGCCGATGTGTAATCTTGTATAGCCGCATCGGCATTTCCCAATCCCTTATAAAACATACCCCTGGCATAAAAAGCAAGTGCATTAGTGGTATCAAGCAGTATTGCAGTATTTAGGTCTTTCAGCGCCTTGGTTTTATCCGCTAATAGGTCATACACGCGGCCTCGGTTCAGGTAGGCATACGCATATTTGCTATCAAGGCCTATCGCTTTGTTAAATGCAGTCAAAGCTTTAGTAAACGTGCCGGTTTCAATCAATAAAAGGCCGTAAACATTATGGGCAAAAGCATCATTGGCATTTTTGGCCAGCAAATCCTCTAGTACTTGCTGTGCAGCGTTCACCTCGTCCACACTCCATAATGCCAAGGCTTTAATGGTAAAAAGTTTAGGTGTACCTTGGTTGGCATCAATAAGGCTATCTATAGTTAAAATGTTTTCGGGGTAAGCAGCTCTTAAATCTTGGAGCATAAACTGTTGCATCATATCGCCAGTTTCGGGCTCCATAGTTGCTGCTTTATCCAAATCGATAAGTTTACCCATAAAATCGGCAATTAGCACCTGAATTTTGGCTCGCTTATCGTACACGTAGTTTATATACGGGTTTATGGCCAGTGCTTTGTCATAGTCAATCCTGGCTTCCGTGTTTCGACCGGCTATGGCAAAAGCATTTGAGCGCTTCAAGTAGGCATCGGCAAAGCCAGGGTCGAGGCTGATGGCGGAAGTATAAAACTCTATTGCTTTTTCAATATCCAACATTTGCAACGAGTTGTCGCCGGCAATAATCATTTCAGTGGCCTGCCCTCGCGATGCGACTTGCGCTTGGGTAGTAGTGAACAACAGCAATATAAACAGCAGGGTTGCAAATCGTTTCGTAATGTCGTTCATATCCTCTTCTTTTAGCTCACTTATCTATCACCTATCAAGTTATCCAAAATTTACACATTAGATAACTAATAATGGAACATATTTAACAAGGTATTCGCAACCTACTGTTTTTGCTATTTACTAGCGGTCTTCCGTTTTTTTATAAATACTATAAAAAGCTTGAAAGGCCTCAATATCATCTACATGTATCCAATCAACACCCATATCTAGAAATAGTTGCCAAGTTTCTGGGGTTTCGGGCATGTCCCAAAAGCGTATCTGCCTGCCTTCGGTATGTGCTAGATTTATTAACTCGGCTAGCATTATCTTTTCTTGCCAGGGCATTTCGCCTGCTCCTTTCCAGGTAAGATAATTTTTGTAGTTGTCGCTGGCGCGGGTTATGCAGCTATCGGTAGCATGTTCGCGGCAAAAATCGAATTTGTAGTCAAGGCTAACTAAACGCGAAGTTTCTTTTGCCACACTGTTGTAAGGTTTGTTGCCCGATATTAGTATATGCACATAGCCTTGCTTTGCCCCGTTATCGGCAATGCTAAGCATTTGTTTATACTTATTGAGGTAAGGTTTCAAAGCTGCATAAGTTTCTTCGCCATCGGTTTTAAAGTCAATCATTAAAACTAGGGGCTTGGTGCTATCCAGTCCGTAGGTTGCCGCTTCGGTTTGGGTTATTTGTAGCAAGGGTGCTAAGTACAGTTCTTCAAGCGTCGGCTTTTTATCGAGCCCAAATGGATCGTGCGAAACGCGCAGTTGCCCCTTGTGCAGAAAAACATCGACCTCAATACTGCGGTAGCCAAGTTCAAGCGCACCAATCAGCGGTTTTTGGCGGTTGTAGTCGTTGTGAGAGTGGCCGGGCAGTGGCAAAGGTTGGGCTGTTACACAAACGGTTTGTATATACCAAACTATGGCTAGCAAAAGAGGTTTGAGAGGGTTCATGGTGTAAAATTGATAAAAAGCGGTGGTATAGTAGCCTATTGTTTTCGTTAAGTGTTTTATGGTAGTAAAAAATTACTATCTTAATCGCCGAATTAGCCCTGATACACGAGTTTAATTTAAAGATAACTTAAAACACGAAATCGCCTTACTACCAAATATCTGCGCACATTTGCAGCCAATTAACCTAACTCCCAACCTGCCAACTAACTACCATGAAACTGAGCCTCCCTGCCTTGAGTGCCCTCTTTTGTTTTTTCTTTTTCTCGAACCAACTATACGCCCAAGATAAAGCGCTTGTTTATGGCGAGGTTTCTGACTTGGATACCAAGGAAACCTTGGTGGGCGTAAACATCATTTTTGGCGATAGCACTACTGTGCTCAGTACCGATAGCGAAGGTAAGTTTAAAGCCAGCCTTGAGCCAGGAGATTACAAGTTTACCTTTACTTACATTGGATACGAGCCTAAAATCAAAATTTTTTCGCTGAAAGCAGGTGAGATAAAGGAGATGAACATCAAGATGAAATCGGATGCCGCCGAAATTGATTTGGTGGTGGTTTCGGCCAGCCAATACGAGAAAAGGGTAGCCGAAGAAACCGTAAGTATGGATGTGCTAAGCAAAACTTTGGTAACCAATACCAATAGCCGCGACTTGGGAGAGGTAATAGCTAAAACCCCTGGTGTACAAATTCAAGATGGCCAAATTAGTATTCGCGGCGGTAGTTCTTATTCTTATGGTGTGGGTAGCCGCACGGCTGTGCTTACGGATGGCATTAGCCTAGCCAGTGCCGACTTGGGCGATGCCCAGCTTAAGTTTGTGCCGTTAGAGAATATTGAACAGATTGAGGTAATTAAAGGTGCCTCATCGGTCGTGTATGGCTCTTCGGCTTTGAACGGGGTGGTAAACGTGCGCACCGCTTGGCCTAAAGGCGATAAGCCCAAAACCACTATCAGCATGTACTCTGGTGTATATGGTAAGCCTCCGCGCCCAGAGTTGATTTGGTGGGATGCTCGCCAGCCTAACTTTTCCGGTTTCTTTGTAAACCACCAACAGAAGATTAAAAATTTACAAATAGTTATTGGCTCAAATGCCGATTTCGTTAATAGCTTTTTGGAAGAAGCCGATGAGTTTCGTTTTCGTTTCAATTTTAAAACCCGTTACGTATTGGCCAAAAAACCGGGTATTAGTTTTGGTTTAAATGGTAATGTAATGCAAGAAACCAGTGGTCGTTTCTTTGTTGCTAAAGATATGGACTCGCTCGCCTATCAGATTGCCCAAGGCTCGCAGGATAGATATGTGCGCACAACACTAGACCCTCACTTTAGTTTCCTCAACGATAAAGGGCACAGGTTTACCTTGGTTGGCAGGTACCTTAATATATGGCGCCGCGGCAATGGTGACGACAGAAACGCATCGGCCAACACTATATATTTTGAGCCACAATACCAACGCAACTGGCGCAATACTCTTGTTTTTACTACCGGAACCCCAGTTACCATAGGCCGTTCGGTAAGTAATTTGTACGATGATGTAAGAAAGAACCGTGCTTTTGCGGCCTATGCACAGCTAGAATTCAAGTACGGCAATCTATCAGTTGTTGGAGGAGTGCGTTACGAGTTTACTTCAGTAGATACCATTTTTGAGACGGCCATACCTGTGGTTCGTACGGGTGTAAACTATAAGTTGGGTAAGGCTTCTTTCGTAAGGGCATCATGGGGCCAAGCATATCGCTTGCCATCTATTGCCGAGCGCTACATTGGCCAGGAGTTTTTCAGTGGCGTGTTGATTGTTCCCAACCCACGTTTGACGGCCGAAAAAGCTTGGAGTGCTGAGATTGGTTTTAACCAGCCATTTAAAATTAAAAAATGGGGTGCTTACATTGATGCTAGCGTGTTTTGGATGGAGTATGCTGATTTTGTGGAGTACCGATTTGAAGTATACACTGCCGACAACGGACTTGATAGTTGCGGCAACGTGAGAGACCTTGTAACTGGCAATATTTTGGCTGCTGCTGACACTTGCCTGGCAGTGCCATTTGTATTAGGTCTTACCCCCAACAACGTAGATAATGCGCGCATACTCGGCTACGAAATATCGGTTGGTAGCAAGGGTAGCATTGGCGATGTGAGCATTCGGTCGCTAATTGGCTACACCTACACTTACCCAAGGCAAGTAAACAATGCTGAAGGCAGCAGCAAAGATATCTGGAAGGGATTCTTTACGGAAATGTTCAACAGGGTGCCTACCGAGCGTGCCGAGCAAGAACTTTTGTTGTTTAGGAGCAGGCATATTTTCAGGAGTGATGTGGAAGTATCGTACAAGAAATACACCGCAGGTTTTAGTGCCAATTACAATAGTTTTCCGGAGAATATACCAGAAGTGTTCAATACTGCCCTTACTGTATTGGATGAAGGAAAAGGTACTTTCCCAGCCTATATAGAGAAGCACCAGAAAGGCGATTGGGTATTGGATGCGCGTGTAGCATATGAAGTTAACGATATCCTGCGTTTGGGTTTTATTGTAAAAAATCTGACCAACTACGAATATGCCCTTCGCCCAGGTAAGTTAGAAGGACCGCGCAATTATACCTTGCAAATAAGGGTTACTTTTTAAGACACAATCTGCCTGCCGGCAGGCAGGGACACAAGAGACAAGATTCTAGTAGGTTTACATCAATTAGTTCCTTCATTGAGGTTAAAGCCGTTATTTTGTAGCATTGCTGCACATTAACTACTGCCATCTTGCTTTTTAACTCTTACACCTACATTTTCGTGTTTTTGCCCATTGTGGCAGTGGTGTATTTTATACTGAACCGCAGCCAGAAGGCTCTGCTAGGCAAGTATTGGCTTGTGGCGGCCTCGCTGGTTTGTTATAGTTGGTGGGATGTGAGCTACCTGCCCTTGATGCTGTTGTCTATGCTGTTTAACTATCATGCAGGTAAGGCATTTGCCCTTAAGCAGATGGGTAAATTGGGTTTGGTAGTTTCGTGCCTGCTCAATGTTGGTTTTTTGGGCTACTTTAAGTATGCCGATTTCTTTATTGGCAATATCAATTTAGTAGCAGGGGCTTCGTTGCCATTGTTGCATGTGGTGTTGCCTTTGGGAATCAGTTTCTTCACGTTCCAGCAAATGTCGTATTTGGTTGATAGCTACCGTGGTGTGGTAAAGCACGACGACCCGATCGACTATATGCTGTTCGTTACCTTCTTTCCGCAATTGATAGCTGGCCCTATTGTGCACCACAGCGAAATGATGCCGCAGTTTGCCCGCGATGAGCTAAAGCAACCCGATAGTTTCAACATTGGCAAGGGTATATTCGTGTTTTTTATAGGCTTGTTTAAAAAGGTGGTAATAGCCGATACTTTTGCTGTTTGGGCCACGCAGGGTTTTGATGTGGCCGAAAAGCTGAGTTTGGTGGAGGCATGGGTTACTTCCTTATCCTACACCTTACAGCTTTATTTCGATTTTAGTGGCTATACCGATATGGCCATTGGCGCAGCATTGTTATTCAATATTAAAATACCCATTAACTTCAATACGCCGTACAAATCGTTGGATATTCAAGAGTTTTGGCAACGCTGGCACATGACCTTGAGCCGTTTTCTGCGCGACTACCTATACATACCCTTAGGGGGCAACCGCAAAGGTGAGCTGCTTGCAGCGCGCAATGCACTTATCACTTTCACTCTCGGCGGCTTGTGGCATGGAGCTGGTTGGACGTTCGTTTTCTGGGGTTTTATGCACGGCGCTGGGCTAGTAGTGGTACGCTTCTGGCGCAAGTTGGGCGTGAGTATGCCTGCTGCTCCTGCTTGGGCTATTACCTTTTTGTTTGTGAATGTGGGCTGGGTATTTTTCAGGGCAAAAGAATGGGGCGATGCCTTTAAGGTGTTGCGGGGCATGATAGGGCTCGATGGCGTGAAATTGCCAGCACCGCTTGCTACCAAACTCGGCTTTTTAACGGAGCATGGGGTTACCTTTGGAAACTATCTTAGTGCCATTAATGGAAGCGAGGTTACGTTGTTGTGGCTCGTTGTTTTTTTGCTTTTGAGTTTTCTAGGGCCTAACAGTATGGAGTTAGCAGACCGATTCCAGTTTAATTGGCGAACGGCCTTGATGTTAATTTTACTAGGTACTATTGCCATATTGCACCTGAATAGGGTGAGCGAATTTTTATACTTTCAATTTTAGTAATGAAGCGGAGCCTTTGGTTTTTGATTGTGCTATTGTTCACGGGTATGTTGCTCGGGGCAGTGGCTGCTTTCAACTATTGGGCCGACCCTGCTTGGTTGTTTTACCATAAGGTAAATGGTGGAATGGAATATACTTATGGCTTTAATGAGCGCCAGCAAAAGACCAACCGCTTGGCCTTCCATCCACCTGCCGATTGCGACTGTGTGATATTGGGTAGTAGCCGCACTACATACGTATCACCTAAAGTTATCAAAGGTTATCAATGCATAAACCTTGCGGCCAACAACATGGGGCCTGATGAATACATGGGCTGGCTGCAGATATGGGAAACCTTGCTAGGCAAAAAGCCTAAAATGGTTGTTATCGGTCTCGATTTTTGGGGAAGCAATGCCAACGAGAAACATGCCTACCAACCTGCTGCTAGCTATGTGGTTGAGGTGCGTTCACCATTTTACAGGATGCGCTCGTTGTTTAGCTTCGATGTGTTGAAGCAATCCATAGGTACATTGGCATACAATAGGGGAGTGCCACCAACCGATAAACCCCTTTACGACCGCGAGGGTAATAAACACGAGTTTGGCTTTACCGAAACAGTGCGCCAAAAGCGCATTCACGATCAGTTAGCCATATTCCGGAACCTGTCATATGGCAACTACGTTTACCGCGACAGCTTACCCATCATGTATCAGCAACTGAGGGATAGTTTCCCAAATACTCGTTTCGTGGTATTTACTACTCCTGATAGTGAACCCTTACTAGCCATGCTCACCGAAATGGATTTGTGGGATGAGCGGCAACGATGGATTGACGATGCCGCTTCAGTTTTTGACACTGTGCATCATTTTATGTACAGAAATACGTTTAGTATGGATACTACTAACTTTTACGATAGCCAGCACACTACCAGCTTGGCCGCGCAAAAGTTGTTAGGGCCTATTTTTGGCAATGGCGAGCATCAAGGCACGGTTATTACCCGCTTAAAGGGTAAATGATACTTTACATCACAAGAATTCTTATTTTTCAGTATGAACTTATATGAGAGCCAATCGAGGATAAAAGTGCTGTTTCTGCTTTCGGCTTTAATGATTGTGGTTATATCATTGGTGTACACTAATTGGCTGGCAAGCGATTTGGCCGAGCAAGAGCGCAACAAAGTAAAACTTTGGGCCGATGCCTACCGAAACCTCAACTTAGCCGATGAAAACACAGATATCGGTTTCCTGTTTGAAGTAATACGCAACAACAACAGTGTGCCCATGATATTAACGGATGGCGATGACAACATCATCGACTCCAGAAACTTGGATTCGTTGAAGGCCATTAACGACCCCAATTACCTGCCCAACCAGCTTTTTGAAATGAAAGGCGGTATGCCACCCATTGAAATTGAGATTTCTCCTGGCGACTTTAATTATATTTATTACAAAGATTCTTTTCAATTAGTGCAATTGCGCTATTTCCCTTGGATTCAGTTGGGTGTAATTGCATTGTTTGTGTTGGTGGGTTACATTACCCTTAGCACCACCCGTATATCTGAGCAAAACCGCCTGTGGGTTGGCATGGCCAAAGAAACGGCCCACCAATTGGGCACCCCAATTTCGTCGCTTATGGCTTGGGTAGAGTATTTGCGCGAAACGGCGCCCGAGCAGGAGCATGTAACAATGGAATTGGAAAAAGACGTAAACCGTTTGGAGATAATTGCGGAACGCTTTTCTAAAATAGGCTCAAAGCCTGGCTTAGAACCTCACGATATTAAAGAGATGCTTGGTAAAAGCATTAATTACATTGAAACTCGCGTATCTAATCAAGTGAACTTTGAGATAAACTTGCCCGACAATGTGCAAGTGCTGCTCAATCCACCTTTGTTTGAGTGGGTTATGGAGAACCTATTGAAAAACGCTTTAGATGCTATGGAAGGCATCGGTACTATTACCATTAGTGCCTATGCCGAAGATGGTAAAGTGTATATTGATATTGCTGATACGGGCAAGGGTATACCTAAAGGCAAGTCGAAAATGGTTTTTCAACCAGGGTTTAGCACCAAAAAACGTGGCTGGGGGCTCGGCTTGGCACTTGCCAAACGTATTGTAGAGCAGTACCATGGGGGCAAAATATTCGTAAAAGAAACCGCCGAGAACAAGGGCACTACCTTTAGGGTGGTGCTAGCGCTTAGTTAATTTGAAAATGTGAAAATTTGAAAATTGAGTTGTGATTCATGTTATCTGAAACACCATTTTCAAATTAGCACATCTTCAAATTTTCAAATTATCAGCATCACTTTCCCAAAAAGGCACTGTACATCCACACTAATTTTTCTTGGGCGCGAATGTAGTCACTCATTTGTGCGTTAGTGCCTTCATCGCTGGCTTCGGCACTGAGGCTCAATAGCACGCGTTGTTTGGCCAACAATAGCGCAAACGATTGCAAAATTTCAGTAACCGCTTCTTTGGGGCTATCTACGTTTTGTTTCTCCTTAATCTCCGAGATTTTCAAGTATCCGCTGTAAGCATGCGTGGGCGTTTCGCCAAGGGTAAGAATGCGCTCAGCAATTTCATCTGCTTTCAATATCAAGTCGGTATATAGTTCTTCAAACTTTAGGTGCAGCTCAAAAAACTTCTCGCCTCGTATATTGTAATGGTATCCGCGAGCATTCATGTAAAACACTTGGTAGTTGGCCAATAAATCATTGAGTTTGCTCGCCAATTCGGTAGCTTTTACGCTATCAAGGCCAATATGGTTCAATTTCTCGCTCTTCTTTTCTTTGTTTCCTTTCGACATAATAATAGATGGTTTATGCAATAGTTCACTTAAAGTTATACAATTGCACCATTTAAAGCGCAATGTAATGTATACAACGTTTTTGAACGCTTAGGGTTCCATTTAGGCACAAAAAAAGCCCCAGTGCGATACACTGGGGCCTAAAACTAACTCCTAAAGTTATTTCACTGAGGTAATGTACAAATCGAAAGCAATATCATCGTAAATGGCTTTGTCGCCAATGCCAGCAAAGAAATTAGATGAGCCGTATTTAATATCCCACTTGGTGCGGTCGATGTTAAATTTAGCGGTTGCAATAAAGCCTGAGCTTCTCAAGTTTACTTTCGCAGGGAAGGTAATGCTGTTTGTAATACCTTTAATGGTTAGGTTACCGGTAATTTCGTGTGTAGAGCCGTCGGCACTTTTCTTGGCAACTACTTTGGTAATAGTAAAATTGGCCTCTTTGTGCTTCTCAACTGAGAAGAAATCGTCAGAGTTTAAGTGGCCTACCAATTTTCCGTTTGTTTCTGGGTCAGCAATGTCGGTCACCTTAATGGTGGTCATGTCCAGCACAAAGTTACCGCCAGTTACTTCGCCACCGTTAACAGTTAAGCTACCGCTTTTTACAGCCACTGTGCCATCGTGTTGGCCAGTTACTTTTTTAGCCAACCATTTAAGGGTACTTTTTGCTGGGTTGGCTTCAAATGTTGTTTGTGCCGACAAGGTTCCGGCCGATACCAAAACCAATAAGGAAAGGGCCAAAGTTTTAAAGTTTTTCATAATACGATGTTTAGATTTTTTGTTTGTAAAGGAAGAAATAATCAGCTTGATAATCAATGTTACAACATTAATAGGATAATAGTTCAGTAGCACTTCTAGGGTTTGTATTAAGTGCTTGATAATCAACAAGAAAAAATAAATGCCTATTGTGAGAGCCTATATACGTTAAGGGTTGTTAAAGTTTTTGTGTGCATCCATTTTTATCATATTAGCGTCAAGGTTATGCTATATTTGTAGTAGTATCCAAAATTTAGAAAAAGCACGGTTATGAAAACAGTTGTTTTGAGTTTTTTAATAGTATTTGCTTCGTTTGTTGGTGCAAAAGCCCAAGGCGATGCCCCTGTATTGACCTTTGCCACCGAAAGCCACAACTTTGGCGATATACCCCAAGGCAAACCTGTAACCGTGGAGTTTAAATTTACCAATACCGGCAAAGCTGACTTAATATTGGCTAACGTAAAACCATCATGTGGCTGTACCACACCTGAGTGGCCACAAGAGCCCATTGCGCCTGGCGAAACGGCTGTCATCAAAGCCACTTTCAATGCTGCCAATGCTGGCCCGTTTAATAAAGCCATTACCGTAACCAGTAACGCTACCGAAGGTACCAAGCGCATTTTTATAAAAGGAATGGTAATAGCCGCCCCTACCAATGACGGTGTGCCACAAAAGGAACCTAGCATGGTGAAACCATAGCCAATAAAGGGTTATAGCTATTATAAGCATTATTCTATTGTCATTTCTCCCATTATTATAAGACATTCCCGAAACTCCGTGGTAAATTTGCCACGGAGTTTTTGTTTTTGGTAGAGCCATTTTGCAATAATTCGTACATCGTACCTCGTAAATCGTACATCATAAGATGCCTTCAATATCAAACAAAGGAAAGAACATGCCCGCTTCACCGATAAGGAAGCTGGTACCGTATGCGGATAAGGCCAAAGCAGCCGGCGTAAAAATATACCACCTCAACATAGGGCAACCCGATATTGCTACCCCGCAGCAAATGCTGGATGCGGTTCACAATTTCGACCATAAAGTATTAGAGTATAGCCACTCGGCAGGTAACGAAAGCTACCGCCGCAAGCTTGCTACTTACTACCAGAAGAACGGCATCAATGTCGATTTTACAGAGCTGATGATAACCACCGGTGGCTCTGAGGCCATTACTTTTGGCCTGTTCAGTTGCTTGGATCCGGGCGATGAAGTCATCATTCCTGAGCCTTTTTATGCCAACTACAATGGTTTTGCCACGGCTGGCAACATTGTTGTGAAACCAATCACAGCTCACATCGAAAATGGTTTTGCCCTGCCCGATGCCAGCGAGTTTGAAAAGCTGATTACCCCTAAAACGAAGGCCATCCTTATTTGTAACCCGAATAACCCAACGGGCTATTTGTATAGCAAAGAGGAATTATTGGCCTTGCGTGACTTAGTGTTGAAGCACGATTTGTTCCTGTTTGCCGATGAAGTATACCGTGAGTTTTGCTACGATGGATTGAAACATACCAGCATCCTTACCTTGGAGGGTATCGATCAGAACGCTATTGTAATTGATAGCGTGAGTAAGCGTTATAGTGCTTGTGGCGCGCGTATTGGTGCCTTGGTAACCCGCAATAAAGAGGTAATGGCCACGGCACTGAAGTTTGCACAAGCGCGCCTAAGCCCGCCAACCATTGAGCAAGTAGCCGCCGAAGCCGCGGTGGATGTACCACAAAGCTACTTTGATGAGGTGCTGGAAGAATACACCCGCCGCCGCGATTTATTGATTGAAGGATTGAATCGCATACCCGGCGTATACTGCCCCAACCCAGGCGGCGCCTTCTATGCCGTAGCGCAACTGCCTATTGATAACAGCGATGTTTTTTGCCAATGGATGCTGGAATCGTTCAGCCACGAAGGGCGCACCGTAATGATGGCCCCTGCCACGGGCTTTTACGCTACCCCTGGTCTTGGTAAGCATGAGGTGCGCATAGCTTATGTACTGAAGTTGGAAGACCTTGCTGGTGCCTTGACCGTATTGGAAAAGGCACTGGAGGTATATCCGGGTAGGAGCGCAGTAGTAAGATATGAGGAATCGGCCAAGTAATCACTCACCCCACTACCCACTCCCTCAAATACCCAAACTCCTTACCCAACTGCCCGCCTGCGCAAATGGTGGCGCGAGCAATCATATCGCCTGGTTTTTCGTCCATTAATTCGGGCAGTACATGGGCTATAAACATCTTACCAAAGGCCTGTGAGGCATCGCGCGGCAACTCGTTGGGCAGGTTGTCAATGCTCATTATATCGATGCTATTAGGCTGGAAAGGCGCTGTTTCCTGTTGTGTAATGGGGTCGTAGCCCATAAATGGCTCGGCAATGGTGGTGGCGCGCAGGGTAGCTGGCACACTGCCGCCAATATCGCAAGTAATGTCGGCAATAGTACGAATGCGGAAATCGGGCAGGGCCATTTCGTCCAATGTAAAGTAGCGTGGTGCTTTAGGGTCCCAATAAATGGCATTAATCAGCAAATCGCTACTGCGAAAAAACGGCGCGAACGAACTGCCATAATCTTGCGGATTTTGCACAAAGTGGTCCATATAGAAAAGCTTGCCACCAAGATGCTGATAGATTTCGTGCGTATTGAGTTGCACATACACAGCCTCGGTAGGCTCGTCAATTTGCAGGTACTCTTCTTTAGTTACTTGCTTTATGCGCAGTAGGTCCAGTATTTCTTTGGCGCCGCTGGCTACACGGCCACTGCCAGTAAGCACTATTTTTACGGGCGGTATGGTTATAGATTTATAATCTTCTTTGAGCGTAGAAAAATCTTGATAATCTTTTACCCTTTTAAGGTTCAGCTTGCCAGTGCGCTTGCCCCAAGTAAGCAGCCCATTGTGCGCACCTACCAGCCCCGCAAAGTACCCAAAGGCTATTACACGGTTATGGTTGGCATCAGTTAGTAGTTCATAATCAACCAATTTTACGCCTTTCTCAATAAACGCTTGGAGCAAGGGGCGGTTGTTCAACTGTTTTTTGTGTGTATGAGAAAAGCAAATGTACGTGCGATGTGGTACAATGTCCGAAATGGGTATTTCTTTTACACCTATCAGTATTTCCCTATCGTGCATATCATCTACAAGGGTTACCCCTGCTACCTCATATTCTGCATCGGTGTAGCAGCGGCCGGGGCTGCGCTGCACGGTAATATTTAACTGAGGGTATTGATTTTTAAGTTGAGCGCATTGCGCCGGGGTAAGCACCACCCGGCTATCGGGCGGCATTTTCATTTCACGTATAATGCCAATTTTTACTTCACTCATTGTTTCTGGTTTCTGTGCGCGTAAAGTTATGCATTTTGCTTTCGATGCAAACAATGCATTCATCGCAAAATCAAGTACCTTTGCACCCACGGAACTTTAAAATCGTTTATTCCATTGTATCTATAACTTTGGGCTGCGGATAATGCGCCGTGCACAAGTAAAAAACGTTCTTTCATATTTTTTTGGGGCTGACCGGAATTGACAGCGAGCATTGAAGTTATACTGGCATGCCGAGAGAGGTGAGTTGACTCGTAAATCCCGGCTCACGCACTCTTTTTATACGGCGAGTACAACTACGCCATGGCTGCCTAATTCTAGGAATTAGATAGCCTTTGTCCCTGGTAGACTTGGCACGTTCAGTACGCCGAAGGGGCATCGAGAAGATCGTGCTGGCTGTTGCGCTTCACCCGACGCAGCAGTAAGATAAAGGGTGTAAGGAAGTAGTTGGTGGGTTCCCTGACCGGCTATTCTCCCCACAACTAACAGGTAACTAAGCATGTAGAAGGTATATCTACAACTCGGCTGGACGAGGGTTCGAATCCCTCCAGCTCCACCCATTTTAGTTATTAGTTAACTGGTTATTAGCCATTCTCGCCTAATTCGAGGGTTGATTGGTAACTTTTTAGAACGTTTTGAACCCTGCCCCTGCAATGAGGCAGGGTTTTTTGTTGTTATGTGGTCCGAATCTGATAAGATGGTTTGATTGCCGCATGCCTCAGGTAGCTTTTTTGCGTCTAATTACTGCCAGCATTGTTGTAAATTATGCAATATCGTTTGGCACCATTATGTATGGCATATCTTGGCATGGTTAAATGTTATGCAAATAGTTTTATATTAGCACATGCCTTAGTGTTTTGTGCGCGGGTTACACGGGCTGGCTCTGTTGGCGCCAAGTAGGCGCAGCCTAACTACAATAGTTGAACGTAGGTCTGAAATAGCCTACTTGCAGAAGGGGGCTTTAAACAGTTTCAAGTGACTTGTCAATAACCCACGGAATGTTTGTGCAAAACTCAACTTGCACCAAATCTGTTTTGTCTTCGAAGAAAGTCAGGTCGCTACCTTCTGCAAAACCAATTGAAAAATTCTCTGTTATGGGTGTCAAATCGAACGTATGCGCACCAAACTCACGAGGTACGCGATAATCTTTGCCGGCCAAAACTTTTCCTTTAAAGTGAAACCAACCACCAATATGATGTCGCCCATCAGCTAGTATCTCATAAGTCGTAATTTCTACTTCTTTTCCATTGTCGATACCTAAGTCATTAAATAGTTCCAGAACTTCCTGAGGAAAAACTTGGGCACGGTACGCTACGTAATTTTTACAATTATTACAAATGCAAGTCTCAGCGCCACTATAAGAAATACTCTTATAAGTTTGTTCAGTTACATCCTTATAAACTTCAAACGCCCAGTCTCTGAATTTTATGATAATAGTATGCATTGTTGAAATTAGTGTTACTGTTCGTAAATAGGTTTAAAGGTAGTGACTAAAACAGAATTGTAAGCTAAGTACTCATACGTAGTTAGTCGTCCGACCGCTCATTACGTAAAAAGGCCTCACCGCTATCAAGACGATGAAGCCTCCAAAATTGCCCCCTATCCTGCTCGTAGGCTATTTCAGGCCTGCGTGCAACTGATAGTGGTAGGCTGTGCCTATTTTTCCGCAACACAGCCAGCCAAAACAAGTTCTCGTTAAAACTTGGTGCTAATACAAAGCAATTCGCATAATTAAATATCTATTGCCCTGCAAACCACCACACAGCCATTGCCCACCTAGCGCATTTAGCGTATTGCTAAATAATCTATGATAACTAATTTAATTAGTAAAACAGATACAGAACCTTTAGCTTTGGGAGGGTAAAATGTTTGCTATGAATGAGCGAGTACAAGAGAAGCTAAAAATATTGGCCGATGCGGCCAAATACGATGTGTCGTGCGCCAGCAGTGGCAGCGACCGCAAGAACAAAGCCGGCGGCATGGGCAACTCCACGAGTATGGGCATTTGCCACAGCTATACCGAAGACGGGCGGTGTGTATCGCTGCTGAAAGTATTGCTCACCAATTATTGCATATACGATTGTGCCTACTGCGTTAGCCGCAAAAGCAACGACATCAAACGGGCCGCTTTTACGGTTGAAGAGGTGGTAGACCTTACCATGAGTTTTTATAAGCGCAACTATATTGAGGGGCTGTTTTTGAGTTCGGGTATATTCAAAAACGCCGACTATACCATGGAGCGCTTGGTGCGCATAGCCAAAGACCTACGCACGTTGCATAATTTTAACGGATACATACACCTTAAACTAATACCCGGTGCCAGCGACGAGCTGGTGCAACAAGCGGGCTTGTATGCCGATAGGTTGAGCGCCAACTTGGAACTGCCCTCGGAGGCGAGCCTGAAAATAATTGCGCCCGAAAAAAGCTATGACCAGGTTTACCTGCCCATGAACTACCTAAAAGAGGCCATTGTGGAATATAGGCGCGAGAAAAAACAGAACCGCCATACGCCCATTTTTGCGCCTGCAGGGCAAAGCACGCAAATGGTTATTGGTGCCTCGCCCGAAACCGACCTGCACATTCTTAAACTATCCAGCGAACTGTACCAAAACCAGAACCTAAAGCGGGTGTACTACTCGGGCTATATACCGGTAAGCAACGATACCCGGCTGCCTACCTTGGTAGCGCCGCCTTTGGTGCGCGAAAACCGCCTGTACCAAGCCGATTGGTTGATACGGTTTTACGGGTTTAAGTACAACGAGATAGTTGATGACCGCAACCCGCACCTAGATGAGCAATACGACCCGAAACTGGTGTATGCGCTGCGCAACATGCACCTTTTTCCGGTAACGCTGCAAACGGCACCATACGAAATGATACTGCGCGTGCCGGGCATTGGTGTAAAAAGTGCCCAAAAGATAGTGGCCGCTAGGCGTTACCACAGCCTGCACCTCGATTTGCTGAAAAAGCTGCGCGTGGCCGTAAACCGTGCCAAGTACTTTATTAATGTGCCCGGCAACCACCTATTGAAACAATACTACCCCGAAATGATACGGAAAGAGTTGGCTGGCGAAAACCCAACCGACCACCAACCGCAACAGTTGATGCTGTTTGCTTAAAGCCTATATAGCCATGGTAGTACAGAAAACCACTGCTGTTGATGAGGTACAATTGGTTTATGACGGCACCTATGAAGGACTGCTAACGGTAGTATTTGAATGTTACCGATTGAAACTGACCCCTATCGAAATACAGGTGCAAGGCGCACCTGCAAAAGACTTGTTTGCCAACCGCCAGCCGCTAACCATAACCACCGACAAAACCAGCGCCGAGCGGGTGGCCGCAGGCATAACCAAGTATGGTGGTCGCCAAACGGCAAGCGAGCTATACCAAGTGTTCTTATCTGAAAACGGGCAGCGCGAAATGATTGTTTACCAATACCTGCGCTTGCTTTTCGAAAAGCAAAAAGCCATAAATGCCCACTACCATATTGATGTGGTGCTGCAGGTGAGCCAATTGGTGAAACAGATGGGTCGCGAGATACATCGCATGCATGCCTTTGTGCGGTTTCAAGAGCTGGCAGATGGGCTGTACTTTGCCCCTATCGAACCTGATATTGATGTTTTGCCCCTCGCTCACCAGCATTTTGTAAAAAGGTATGCTGCCATGCGTTGGTGCATTTACGACATTAAGCGCAACTATGGCCTACTCTACGAAGGCGGCCCGGTGCAGACCGTGGTGCTAGATATGGATTTTAGTGGCAACACCATGCAGCTGCCCGCCGAGGTGCTATCGGCCAACGAACTGGCCTATCAACAGCTTTGGAAAGATTACTTTAAAAGCACCAACATAACCGAGCGTAAAAACCTGAAACTGCACCTACGCCATGTGCCAAGCCGGTATTGGAAATATTTAACGGAAAAGTGGTAGCGGTTTTTGGGCCAATTCGACCAAATATTAGCACAAATGATTAACTTTATTTGAATCGATGAACGCAACATTTACCAAACATGCACTGGAACAGATGCAACTCCGCGGTATTACGGAGCAAATGGTGGTTGATACCATAGCAAATGCCGATAAGGATAGCATGCAGGATAATGAAGTAAGGATTTATCAAAAACTGCTCACATTTGGGGTTGATAGTAACTTTTTATTGCGGGTTTTCGTTAATATCGAAAAGTTGCCCCCACAAGTGATAACCGTTTACAGAACTTCAAAATTAGATAAGTACGCATGAAAATAAAATACGACCAAGAAAGCGATATACTGTACATCTCGCTTAGCGACGAGGCGGTGTTTGAAAGCGATGAAAACAAACCAGGTATAATTTTAGATTACTCCAACGAGGGGAAAATAGTGGGCATCGAGATCCTTAAGGCCTCTAAACAAATGCCTCAGCCGTTAAAAGTGGAATATGAAGTAGCTTAAGCTTTTGGCAAAGGGCATAAAAAGTAACACATTACTTGTTGGAGGATTTAAATTGATTGTTGACCAAAACCCCCACTCGTCCTCGTCTTATTTGACGAGGATGAAACGGACACAGCGTCTTTAGACGCCCGAATAACTTCCTCACATCCCCACACTCACCATTATCCCATGCATTTCTTGCTGAATTTCTTCGGCGGCGGCGCGGGCTTTGGCGGCTATGTCGGTGGCGCTGTTGCTAGCAAAGATGATACTGCGGCTGGCTGCTACTAGCAGGCCCACTTTATCGTTCAGTCCGTATTTACATACTTCGCCCAAATCGCCACCCTGAGCGCCAATTCCGGGTACTAATAGGAAGTTATCGGGTGCGTGCTTGCGCACATTGGCAAACATTTCGGGGTGGGTGGCGCCTACTACAAACATGGTGTTTTCGGCAGTGCCCCAAGTATTGCCCGCCTTTAGTACCTGCTCAAAAAAATTGAGTCCGTCGGCTTGCAGCATTTGTAGGTCTTGGCTGCCAGGGTTGCTGGTAAGGCCCAGCAAAATGGCCCACTTGCCGGGGTACTCTAAGTAAGGGGTTACGCTGTCGTGCCCCATGTATGGCGAAAGGGTAATGGCATCGCAGCTAAGCGTTTTAAAGAACGCTTCGGCATACATGCGGCTGGTGTTGCCAATGTCGCCGCGCTTGGCATCGGCTAGCTTAAACAAACCCTGTGGTATATATTCCAGCGTTTTGCGCATACTCTCCCAACCTTTGGCGCCGTGCGCTTCATAAAACGCGGTATTCAGTTTGTAGCCTACACACAAATCGTGCGTGGCATCAATTATCATTTTGTTGAACTCGTATATAGGGTCTTCCATGGCCCGGTACTCGGCGGGCAGCTTAGCCAGCTCGGTATCGAGCCCGACTAACAGGAACGAACGTTTCTCGGTAATCTGCTCAAAGAGTTGTTGGCGGGTCATGGGGAGTAGTTTGTGGCAAAAATAAAGTAAAAAAGTTTACGGGTTGCGAGTTACGAGTTATGGGTTTTGGGTGATTGCAATTTTCAAATCAACCAATAACCAGTAACTAATTACTAAATTACCGTCGTCCAAAAAAAAATCCTAATTTCATTGCATGGAATTCAAAGTGCTCTTCTATATTATAATTGGTGTCATCTTCGTTGGGTCGAAGATATACCAGGGTATTAAGAAGGCCAATGAAGAGCTGGAACAGCGCCAAAAGGAAAATGCCAATGCCCCTGGCCCCCAAAATACCTCCGAAACTATACCCGACCCATGGACTGCCCCAAAACCAGCGCAGAAAAAAACAATGACCAACGAGCCTAGGCCCGTAAGCAAGCAAAAAACCATTGAGGAAATACTGGAGGAAATGACCCGCCAGTATGAAAAACCGAACGCGCCTGCCCCAGCCGCGGCACCCAAGCAAAAACCTAAACCAGCACCTGCACCCGTATACGACCAGTTGGGCCAACCATACCCTACCGAAGACAACCCATACAGCAGTATAGAGAAACTATCTGTCAAGCCCGGTCAGAAGGACTATGCGTTCGACGACTCGATGGCTAGTAGCGGCCTCACCAAAAAGGATTACCACAATATTTTGGAAGAAGACGATGTGCTGGACAAGCAAGAGTCGCTATACGAGAATTTCAATCCGCGTGAGGCCATTAAGTACGCAACCTTACTCGAGCGCAAATACCAGTAACCTCCGTTAATACTCTCTTTTAGCAGTATTCCACATATCCACAAGCGCATATTGAACAATATGCCCATTTCGTTTATTACCTTAGGGAACATATTGCGCGCAACATGAAAATCTATACCCGAAAAGGTGATAAGGGAAAAACATCTCTAATTGGCGGTACCCGTGTACCGAAGCACCACATGCGTATAGAGGCTTATGGCACAGTAGATGAGCTGAACTCTTGGCTGGGCGTAATACGCGACATGACCGCCAACGACGCCGTAAAGACTTTGCTGAAAGAAATACAAGACCGCTTGTTTACCGTAGGCTCGGCATTGGCTGCCGAACCGGAGCACAGCAAAATGATATTGCCCGACCTAAAGCCAGCCGATGTGGAAACCCTGGAGCTAGACATAGACCGCATGAACGAAACCTTGCCTGAGTTGAAAAACTTCATTTTGCCAGGTGGGCACCTTGCCGCTAGCTACTGCCATGTGGCACGTTGTGTATGCCGCCGAGCCGAACGTTTGATCGTAGATTTATCGGAAAAAGATGTGGTAGATTCCCTCGTAATACAGTATATGAACCGTCTTAGCGACCATTTATTTGTATTGTCAAGGTATTTGGCGCACAACGATGGAGCAGAAGAGATAACTTGGGCGCCACGTAAAGGCTAGTGGCACAAGGGTTTATAATATATTTTCGTAGGCCGAAACTTTTTAGCGCCGCTTACGTTTTGACAGACTGAGAATAATTCTATATTTGCACCTTAATAAAAAACAGGTTCACTATGTACTGGACACTTGAGCTTGCCTCACATTTGGAAGATGCACCTTGGCCGTCAACTAAAGACGAGTTAATTGATTATGCTATCCGCTCTGGCGCACCTATCGAGGTAATCGAGAACCTCCAAGAGCTTGAAGACGAAGGCGAAATTTATGAAGGTATTGAGGACATTTGGCCCGATTACCCTACTAGCGACGACTTTTTCTTTAACGAAGACGAATACTAAGGTAGAGAACAGATATAAGATGGAAGATGTGAAACGTTAAACTGTTTCTTTTCTATCTGTGATTTGCTATCTGTTGTTTATAATTTGTCATCTGTTATCTCATATCTGTTACTGTTTTGGGAATCATTGCACTTGAAGGATTGAGCTTTTTTGCACACCACGGGTACTACCCGCAGGAGCGAGAAGTGGGCAATCGTTTCAGGATTGATGTATACCTTGAAGCTGATTTTAGCGAAGCTGCCCAACACGATAACCTGGAAGGCACCATAAACTACGAAGTGGTATATAAGCTGGTAAAAGGGGTGATGGAAGGCAGCAAGCAATATTTGCTCGAAAGGCTAGCACAGCGCATTATAGATGCCTCGGCCGATAGGTATAAGGAACTAAAGTGGATGCGGGTGCGTATAAGCAAACTGAACCCGCCGATAGCCGGCGATATAGAGCGGGTATATGTAGAGGTCGAAAAAACATTTTAGGATTTTTGGGCGCGGGTTGTAAAAACCCGTAAATTTTGTACATTTGCTGACCCAATATAGGGTCGGGTGGCCGAGTGGCTAGGCAGAGCTCTGCAAAAGCTCGTACAGCGGTTCGAATCCGCTCCCGACCTCGCATTAATTTGCTGGAACCCTGACGCTCACTGAGTTGTCGGGGTTTTTTTCTTTAACGTTTACACGTTGCAAAAAACCACTAAAAATACTTGGAAAGGTGCAAACTTGATTATGTCTATCCGCAAACAAAAACTTGCCTGTGGCTTGGCATGTCTTATAAAACGGTACGGTAGCAAGGGAAGCGCTTTGGCAGCCTCACAACCCACCTTGGTTTCCGGTAAGGAGTAAAAGTAGGCTGCGCCTACCACTATAAATTGTACGCAGGCCTAAAATAGCCTGCGAGCAATAAAGGGGATGATTAAAGTGCTTGATATTGAGGTTGTTTAAGGCACAGATGCTTACTTGCTGCAGATAGGTGCATAATAGCCAGCGTTTCATCATTTACATAATGCTTATTCAGTGATTGAAAGCTTTATCCTAGAATGATATTCGTCTAAGGATTCTCCAACTTTATAATCCCCTAGTAGCAATGGTAAAGAATTATTGGTAACACTGAAAAAAGGAACTTTACCGATGCCAATTTGATAGTCTAATTCAGCTTTAGGCATAAACTCTTTTGCAACATCAAGGTAGGTGCCATTTAAAAGATGCTTGAATTCATGTTGAAAGATAACTGCGCCAAATCCGTCTAACCTTGCTTTGTGGATATTCCCTCTTTCATCGCGGCATTCATACTCTATCCACTCATAAGTTGCTACATTACCCCTCTCTTTTCCTTCGGCACTCAAACATCCATGCCAAAAATTCATTCGTTGATCAGACACTTTTGTAATTCTCGGATTGATGAAAACTTGTTTAGCAACAGGTCCTAGTACCTTATATCGAGGATTGTCTGCTTTGGCTTCAATTATAAACATTTGAAGTCGTTTGCCAATTTGATTTGCAGCTATGCCTACACCAGCTTTCCTTAGCATGACCGAGTACATGCTATCTAAGATTTGATTAAGATTCTTTGTGTTGAACTCTTTTTCCTTTATCATTCTAGGTGGCAAGTACAAAGCACTTTCGGTTCTGGAATGATCACCAGAAGGAATCTGTTGTAGTATATGAATTTCTGTTTTAGGGATTGCAAGAGAAAGTGTTGAATTCATAGTTGTGCATTTAGATAAGCTCAATAAAACAAGAAAAACACAAATCGTTGTAATGCTATATTTCATGGGTTGGCAACAAATTAAAATTATGATGATTGTTTATCCAAGTTCAAAACTTGTAATTCCGTAAATATGGTTGATGGGAATATTGGGAGCTTGCCCATGATACATCCTTGCGCATTCAAAAATGTACTTTCCATCATAATTCCTAACCAAGTTCATTGCATTTTCATTGATTGTAGGAATATCTAGAAACACTGAATCTTCTGAACCATGGCTCAGACAGCACTTTAGCAACTCTCCTGCTATTGTATCATTCTGTGCAAAAAGAGGACCTATTTTATATCCCTTTTCGGCTTTCCTGATTACTGCGTATCCTACAATTTCATTGCCTTCCTTGTACTTTATCGCCTTACTTTCAGGCATTATCAACCATTGGTTTAGAAACTGTGTTCGTTGAAATCCGAAGTGTAGACAATCGTATTTCAAAATATCGTCAAAATCTTCGCTTACAATCGTTGATACATTATCTGAATAAGTATATCCTTTACCATAAAATTCATATCGTTCATCTCGAAAAGCAATGTTGAATCCTCCATTATGATAAAAGGGTTGCATAGCCAGAACGCCATCCATTCCTATGGCCGCATTTTCTTTAAGTCTGCCTATCAATACATTCTTTCGTTCATGCCAAAGCTTATTGCCGATACCTTTGCTTCTATATTGGTTATGCACAATAAAAATTCCCATAAATCCAAAATCTCCCCCATACGATATAATGGCCCCTCCAGCAATTAACTTATCGCCCATTTTAACACCATAAAACCCGTCAGGGTCTGTATGCCAAAAAACATCTCCATCATGTTTTCCTGGATTCCAACCCTCTTCAGAAGCCCAACCAATCAAGATAATTAAGTCAGGTTTAGTAATTTTTTGAATCGTTATTTCGCTTAAGTTAATTTTCATTTTATCATTGATAAAATTTCATGAAGTTCTTCTTCGCTAACCTCATTTTTAATGATTTCGATAACTGCATTAAAGGCAACTTCCGGAACTGCTGATTTAAAACCTGTAAGAACCTGAGCATTTTCTGCTGGCCTTCTGGCAGGAACAATGTACTTAAACCACAACAGCAAAGTTTCAAAACTCATTTCGCCCATAATAGCAACTTGATGTTGCATTAACTCTTCATCGGTAAAATACTTCTGCATCTCCGCTTCCAGCGTAACATCCTCCTCATTAATATGCTGGAGATAATAAGACTGAAATTGGCAAATATCCAAATACAATTGATGGCCAAGGTCACTTGTTTGTTGCCCTCTCAGCGACATAATTCGATCAAGTAATTGTTGTTCGATTCGTTCAATCTCCAAATGATGAGCATAATAACCTTTGGTAAAAGATGGATTTACTTTTTCAAGTGGAGCAAGGATGAATTTATTTTCAGTTGCTGTATGGTCACTCAAAAGATGAAAAACTTCTTTTGCAATGAGTTGCAACTGTTCCACGCCGGTTGTTGAAGCGTAATTGGTTTTGCCAGCAATTAATGCAAGCTTACAAAGGGCATTGCGCAATCCCTTGTGAGGAGGGTCTAATGATTTGAGTCTTTCCATACTCACCAAAATTATTGAAATTTATACTTAATTAGAGCGGTTAACGACGTTAATTACGCCCTCTGCTCAGAGGTAAATTCTGACCTACGAGCAATTACTGTTGGCAGGCTGTCCAACAGAGCCGGCCCTGGCAATGGGTTTACAAAACCATTACCCGCCACCGCACTATGCTAACTTGAAACTATTTGCATAACATGCAACCATGCCAATAGGGACCATTCATTACAGTGCCAAACGATAATACTTGACTTTAAAAGTGGTTGTCCGTAATATGGCGCAAAAAAACCGCCTAAGGCATACGGCAATAGAACCATCTTACTTAATTGCAGTTGTTTTAAAACAAAAAACTACTCAATATAAACGTTGAACTTTTGGTAAACGCCTGTTGGTGCAGTGGTCCAGGCTGGGGTTAAAATTTGCACTTGTATCACGTCACCTGCATTAACATTCATGGGTGTCGGAAGTGTATAATTATCCATTCGAGATTGGCTGGAAAGGTTTCCGGAGCTGAGGCCAAAATTTGTAACAAAGTCCTGAGTGGTGTTTTGAGTAATATTTCTTATCCGCATGGTATAGCTATCGTTGGTTGCGCCGGCCAAAGTGCCAGTAACATAACTATTTACTTGTACACTTTTAATTTGCCCCGCTGTAGGCACTTGCCCTCGCCTAGACGGACGATCATTGAATAAAGTGATTGCGGGCAAATCAAACGACGCACCAGCAACGTATGTATTGCTTGCGACAAGAGAAGTATTGCTGTGCCCCAACAAAATTACGTAACCGCCAGTACCAGCCGCAGCAATTGAGTTATTTGCAATTAACCTCCAACCACTGCCTATATATACAAAAGTTGCAACACCGGTGGCGCCTGTAATATTGTTACCAGAAAATGTAGCGGTATGGGCGTCGGCATTATAAATGGTGAGATATTGTCCTTCCTTAGGCGATGCTACGCTAATACTGTTGCTTGCTGATGTGCCATCATCTGTTATCATTACAATTGATACATTTGCGGGTATGGCAATACTATTTCCAGCTGATACTGTTGATGGAGTAGAACTAATTGCACCATTTACTTCTAACCTTGTTTGTGGTGTGCTGGAATTTATACCAACATTTTGACCAACTACTATTAGATGCAGGACAACAAAAACTAAAAGTAGAGGTAGTATTTTCATAATCAGATAATTAAGTTTCTCAATCTACGCAAATGGCATTCCTAAATCCATTAACTCCATGCAAACATTACCCAATTTGCCCTATCTATTTTGCAAAATAAAATGATAGTATTGAAAGGCTGCACCATCATTAATAGCTGGCTGACCTTTAACAATAGCCCCTAGTGCCGAAATTGTTGCACTAGCAGGTTCATAAAGCAGTCTTTGACGCTTACTTATTTTGAGCAACCTTTTCGCCCTAATCAGCAACACTCGTGTAAAACGAATATCACCTTCTTCAAGATGGATTTTAATTTCTAGCAACCTGCTCCATGTGGCTATATAGCTACTTTGCGAATAAGAAGTATGCATCAACAAGCCAATAGCCTGCTTTATTTCACCTTTTAAATAGCACTTAAGCGCTTGCAAAAAATGCAAGTAATCGTTACTGTCGTCGGTAAAAAAACTAGCCCTATGTTTGCGCAACAAACCCTCATAAGATTCAATATCTCCTTTCAACAACAAAAAAAAGAGCAAGAAGAAAAATCCTATGGTATCATGCATTTTGTACTTCAATTGTATATTGAACATTCGACTAGCATCATCTATCATTTGCCCTAATGGATATTGATAATAAATACCGCCTGTTATTCTAAGATAAAGCCAATTTCGCTGAAGCAATATTTTCGATTTCTCATCCAGTTTCGCATTTTCAATACTTACCATTGCATCAGTAAGCAGACTTTCGAACTTCTTTGGTTGATAAAAATGAAATCGAGCTTCTGCAAGCATGTAAAGGATAAGACTGTATTCATCTTTTGCCGTCTTTTTTAACGCGTTAAACTCAGTTGGAGCTGGCACAATCCGTTTGTACGAAACATCCCCCGGATTATCGATATACAAGGCCGAACTTACCGAATAGAAGTAAGACATGTTCTCATGGTAGTGCAACTCAGTAACCTCTTTGCGCAACATAAGTAGCTCGGCAATTTTAGCAATATTGGCTTTGCTTTGATTTCGTCCCAACCAACGCAGCGAAATATCATACTCGGCTATAAGTTTACTGTAGTCGTTTTTTTGAGAAGCCTCATCAATCGCCTTTTTGTTGTAGTATGCAGTAAGGTCTTCGTGGTTGCGCAGGTCAAATATGCTAGACAGCTCATGGTTGTAGGCATGGCTATCCTCAAGGCGGTTTTTGAGTAATAGTTTTTCAACTTCCTTGCATGCAAAATCAACCCACCTGCGTTGGTTTTTATCCTGTTCCGCTTGGGTTTTAATATTCCAAGAGCTAACCAATTGGGACAGCCATTGCTCAAATGATTTCTCCGTAAGGTTGCGCTTCCGCAGCAAATCAACAATCGCTGCAGAACGTTTATCGGCTGATAATTTACAGGCATTCACTAACTGGCGATGCTCTGTTTTGTTCAATTCTTGAACTAACTGATAGAGCCTTTTTCCTTTCAATAGGTGCTAAGTTTGATACTTACTGTTTTACAAACTTAATCCGTTTGATTGAATCTTTTGTGTGCACCGACAACAAATACCAGCCAACTGGCAATGCCACCACATCAATAATACCATTGCTAATGTTGCCCGAGGTTACAAGTTGCCCAACGGAATTGTAAATTTCCATTTTCACCATTTGCGCCGGAAGGTTGGTTATCGTTAAAACGTCTTTAGTAGGGTTCGGATAAATAGAAATTGGTTGATCGAGTATTTGAGCAATATCGACACCTGTTACGTTAAGCGTTGACGATGCAGCACTGCAACCATTAATATCGGTAACTACTACTGTATAGAGCCCATTTGATGCTGCAGTAAAGGTGGAATCATTTGCCGCAGCAATATCAGCTCCATCAATTTGCCACTGATAGCTCTGATATGACTGCGTACTTAAATCAAATCCGTTTTGAGAAATAGTTGGCGTATCTATAGTATTCACGGTAAGCGTAAAGGTAACAATGCTATCGCAACCAGTGCTTGCTGTTAATGTATCTGTTACGGTAGCTGCATTTGTGTAATTTACGCCTCCATAGCTGGCAGAATCACCAAAGCAGATAGATTGGTTCAAGGTAGTGGCCAACGCACTAGATACTACCAAATTAAGGGTTACAATACTATCGCAAGCACCGCTAATTTGCAACGTATCAACAAAAGTGCCTGATTGAGAGTAGTAGTTGCCATTTAGCAGTACGCTGTCGCCGAAGCATATAGTTTGGTTGATGGTACTTGTAAGTTGATTAACAGTAAGCAAGGTAAGTGTTATTAAACTATCGCAACCAGTTGATGCTGTTAATGTGTCATAGTAAACACCACCTTGGTTAAGCTGCGTTCCGTTGAAATTGTATACAGCACCGTTACATATCTGAGCATTAATGCTTTGCGATAAAGTTGGCAATGTGGTAAGCTGCAAGGTCACAATACTATCGCAACCGTTAGTAGCTGTTAAGGTATCGTTGTAACTACCTGCTTGATTAAGTTGGGTTCCGTTGAAATTGTATACATCGCCATCACAAATTTGAGCACTTATGCTTTGCGATAAAGTTGGCAATGTGGTAAGCTGCAAGGTCACAATACTATCGCAACCGTTAGTAGCTGTTAAGGTATCGTTGTAACTACCTGCTTGATTAAGTTGGGTTCCGTTGAAATTGTATACATCGCCATCAC
>CAMDKI010000013.1 GCA_945901065.1 Chitinophaga pinensis | reverse complement strand
ATTGGCACTCCAGGCGTAAGTATAAGCACCTGAACCATTGGTCAAGGTTATTGAAATACTTCCATTAGAACTGCCGCAGGTTGGTTGGGTTACGCCAGCGTTGATGATATAAGGACAACAATTGGTTGCTGCTGATAAAGTTGCTGAAGTACTTGCTTGGCAACCTGAAGCATCTATCACGCTAGCTGAAACAGTTCCTGCATAAAGACCAGTTAGGCTTTGCGATGCGGCAAAGGGTACATTTATGGTAAAAGGGGTTCCTCCTGTATCAATGGTAACGGTGTATGGTGCAGTGCCACCGCTTAGGTTGGCCGTTATGGAACCATCGTTTCCAGCACAAGTTGGGTTTACGGCATTAGTTAGGGTGAGAGAAATGGTGCTTGCCGCAGTTAGAGCAATACTGGTGTCTTTGGTGCAACCGTTTTGAGTAACGGTAACACTATAAGTACCAGCGGACAAACCTGTTGCCGATGCACTGTTTCCAGCAGCAGCATTTGCGCTCCAAGCATAAGTAGCCGTTCCTGTTGAAGTAACGCTAATGTTAATTGTTCCATTGGCATTGGTGCAAGTAGGATTGCTTTTAGTTGCGGTGAAAGAAATGGTACCGACAGTAACACAAGTACCACCATTGCAATTGCCTACGGTTAAATCATTTACCGAAGGAGTAACAGCTCCTTGCCAAGTCCCACCATCGGGTATGCGGCTAAATGTTAAACCAGCCGAAGGATTAACTCCAGCATAACTTAAAACACCAGGGAAAGAAGCGTTTATTTGTTGAGCACTTTCCAATGTTACTCCACCGGGGCTACCAGCAGGCACACAAGGCACTCCGCCAAAATCAGCTGCCTGCGAAATATTACCTGCCGAGCTGCTCCAAAATACCGCATCAATAGGAGTTCCTTGAGCATTATAAAGTGCTACCCAACCGTCAGCATTGGCAAGGATAAAATTGTATGTAGCATTGTTGAAGCAATAGTTAGATGTATAATCGGGCAATTTGATGTCGATACTATTAGCATCGGCAGAGGAAGTGGCAGTGCCTAATACCAAATGACCACCTGGAGCAATAGTGGCAGCTGGAACGCTCGGTATACGAAATGCCCCACCTGAAGTAGTGCCTGCAAACTCTTGCCTGCAACCGATAAAAAAGCCCGATACATTTACCGGGCTGCATGAAGGATTGTAAAGTTCGATGTATTCGTTGCCTGAGTTACCGTTGAATATTATTAATCCTTGGTTACCTCCGGGGCGCACCTGAACTTCGTTTAGCTTAACTTGTGCGCTAACACTAAAACAACAGAATACAAACAGCATTGTACATGCCATTTTAACTAAAAAAAGTAAATTGCTAGCGGTCATACTTATTTGCGTTCTCAGTTATTAAAACCCAAGCGCTTTGTGTTAAGCCATTGTCATAAATCAGACAATTTTGCGCTTCTATAAATATCTCAATTAAAAAGTCAGCGTATGCTACTTGCATGGAGCAATAATAGTGAAAATGCCCTATGCAGATTGCAAAAATATTTGTCTGTGTTTTTGATTTCGATGGCGAGCAATTGGTTCGAACCCTACATACACAAAAAACTCCTGCGGCATAATGCTCCAATGGTTTTCGTTCTTTGTGGAGCTGGATGGATTACTTCGTGAGGGCTGCGCCGTTTGAACCCTCGTACAGTCAAGTTGCAGATATACTTGCTCTTAAGGGTTCAAATCACCAGGAACATAAAACCCCGCCTTGGTGGGGCAGGGTTCCAAAGCCAAGGCAAAAGCGCCCAAAAGCCTTGTTATTACTATATAAAAGTATACGACAAAACTCCCCGACCCAATTGAAAATCGCCCTATAATTTGTAGCTTGTTGCCAATAAAATCAACTCGCAACTCGTAACCCGTAACTCGCAACTAAAAATGGACCTTTCCTACATCCTCAACCACCTCGGCGAAGAGCGCGACGAATACCACGGGGCGGTATCACCACCCGTGCACCAAACCAGCAACTTTGCCTTTGCCAGCGTGGCTGCCATGCGCCATGCGCTGCCGCATGAGCAGGAGGTCTCGTTTTATACCCGTGGGCTGAACCCCACCACGGCCATACTTTGCCAAAAATTGGCAGCCTTGGAGGGCACTGACGGTGCGTTGGCGTTTGCGAGCGGTGCTGCTGCCATCAGTGCAGCGGTTATTAGTCAGCTACAGGCTGGCGACCATGTGGTGTGCGTGCAAAAGCCCTATGGCTGGGCCGAGAAGCTGTTTAACCAGTTGCTGGGCCGGTATGGTGTAACGGTTACTTATGTGCCCGCTGCCGACACCGCAGGCATTGAGGTTGCCATACAACCCAACACCCGCATGTTGTACTTGGAAAGCCCCAACTCACTTACCTTTGAGTTGGTTGATTTGGAAGCCGTGTGTGCCATTACCAAGCCAAGGGGCATTGTAACGGTTATTGATAATAGCTACGCTACGCCATTGGGGCAGCAGCCTGCCAAGTGGGGCGTTGATATTGTGGTGCACTCGGCTAGCAAGTATTTGGGTGGGCATAGCGATGTGGTAGCAGGAGTGGTGTGTAGCAGCAAGGCCATTATCAAACAAATATTCGACCATGAGTTTATGAACCTCGGCGGCATTGCTGCCCCTTGGACTTCGGCATTATTGCTCCGCAGTTTGCGCACGCTGCCCGTGCGCTTTGAGCGTTCATCGCAAAGCGGCATGCAGGTAGCGGAGTATCTATACAACCACCCTAAAGTACAACGGCTGATATACCCCGGCCATCCATCGCACCCGCAATATGCGCTGGCACAAAAGCAGATGGGGCAATGTGGTGGGCTGTTCTCCATCCTTTTGGATGCGCAAGACGTAACCGAAATTGAGCGCTTTGCCGATAAGCTGCAACGTTTTTTGTTGGCCTGTTCGTGGGGCGGACACGAGAGTTTGGTGCTGCCTGTGTGTGCCCTAGCCGCCAGTCCTGAGCAACTCAACCCGCACCTTCCTTGGAACCTAGTGCGCCTCTACATCGGCCTCGAAGACCCAAGTGTGCTTATTGCCGACTTGGAGCAAGCGCTGTTGGATATGAAATAAGAGATGAGAAAGAAGAAACCGTCATTGCGAAAGCCTAACTTGCTCAACAAACAACCAATAACTTTAATAGGCTTGAAGCAATCCGTTGGACGATGCAGTGGAGACGCGCACCCGCACAAGCCATCGATACATATTACGTAAACAGCAACTGTTATCCTAAAATTATACTCTGTAGCAGCGGATCGCTTCGTCGTTCCGTTGCGCTGCAACCTCACTCCTCGCGATGACGGGTTGAGGCATGACCAGACAAGAAATGAAAGTAACCATTAATAAAACTAATTGGCTGTTGACTGCCGACTATCGACCGTGGACCAAAATCACTCTCCCAAATCAATCTCTATCTCCTCACCGGCATCGGGGTTGGCTTCGGCGTATTTCACGGTTTCGTCTAGCACTTCGTAAAACTCCTCCCCAAAGCGGCGGATGAGCGGCTCGCGAAGGAAACGGTACACGGGCACTTGTAGGGCTTCGCCGAGGGCGCAGGCCGGGTCGCAAATGTCCCATTCAAAGTAGTTTACAAACACCACATCGTGGCTCTCCTTTACCCGGATAGGGTATAGGTGGCACGATACTGGCTTACGGAAATCGGTTTTGCCTTCTTCCCAAGCTTTCTCAATGCCGCAAAACGTAATGCCGTCTTTGTAGTTTACATAGGCGCAAGGGCCACCCTCGCCGCCAATTAGGGTGGTTTTGGCCTCGCCGTTTTCCATGTAGTGCATGCCACGGGCTTCCACTTCGGCAATGCCCTCGGCGGTCATGTACGGTTTGAATTTCTCGTAATCGCGGTGCATGATTTCCACTTCAAAATCCTCCATAGGCGCGCCACTTTCGCCCTCAACGCAGCAGGCCCCTTTGCAAGCACTCAGGTTGCATATAAACTGCTTTTTCACTACTTCCTCCGAGATGAGGATATTGTCGATCATGATCATGTGCGAGGTACGATTTACGAAGTACGATTTACGATTGGGAAACCCAATTTTCAATCTTCAATTTTAAATTTTGAATCTTGAATTTCTGAATTAAACGGCACAACATTTGCCAGCAACTACCGAGGAACAATAACCGCGGAATTTGTTAATTTTCAGCAATTATTGTGGGCCTATTGGGTGTTGCTTTTGGTTACTTTAATCTTGCCGCTGCATGAGCAAATTTACGACAAAAAAACAGTTGATTCACGTTGGTTTCCTGTGGCTATTCATGGCCACTATTTGGCCATCAACAGCTTTTAGCCAAAAGCAAGGTATAGCCAATAGTTTGTTGTGGGAAATTTCGGGCAATGGCTTGCCACATCACGCTTTTTTGTTTGGTACTATGCACGTAAAAGATGAGAAAGCCTTTGATTTTTCGAAGAGCATGGTTACGGCATTCGATACGTGCAAGTCATTTGCAATGGAAATTGCGCTTGAGCCGGATATTTATAAGGATATTTTTAAGCTGATGGTAGCTGATGAAAATTATCGTATTGAAGACTACTTAAAGCCCGAGGAGCAACAAAAGATTGATAACTTTTTGAAGAAGCAGTTCGGGTTTAAGTTGGAGTACTTTAAGCAAATAAAGCCGGTGTTTTTATACATCATCATGTCAGGCACTGGTATGAGTGTTGATAATGAACATTTTTTGGATGAGCACCTGTTTTTGAAAGCTAAAAACGAAGGTAAAACCGTTATTGGCATTGAAACGCTAGAGGAGCAGATTAATGCATTGGATGGCTTGACCATTCGCGAGCAGCTGGATTTGGTGCTAGATGCGGTGGAGGGCTTTGGCAAAAACAAGAAGGTAGAACAGAAGCTACTAAAGTACTACCAAAACCAACAGTTGAACGAAATAGCCAAGCTAATTGAAGCTGGCAGCAACGAGAAGGTATCAGTGCTATTGCTTACCAACCGCAACCACGTAATGGCCGACCGCATAGCCAAGTTCATTACCAAAGAGTCTACATTTGTGGCTATTGGTGCTGGCCATTTACCCGGAAAAGAAGGTGTAATAGAACTGCTACGCGAGAAAGGGTTTGCCGTGGAACCGGTATACTAAATACAAAGTGGCAAAAGTTATACCTCTAACAAAATGCCCACTGGGCAATGGTCGCTGCCCAGCACTTGGTTTTGGATGAACGCATCTTTCACCTTATCCTTCAATCCTTCACTCACAAAGAAGTAATCGATGCGCCAGCCCACGTTTCGGTCTCGGGCGCGGAAACGTTGGTCCCAGTATGAGTATAGCTCACCCTCGTCGGTTATTAGGCGCAGCGTGTCGTAGTATCCTGTGTCTACCAACTTATCTACCCAAGCGCGCTCAATGGGCATAAAGCCACTCGTGCCCACGTTCTCTTTCGGGCGGGCAAGGTCAATGGGTTTGTGGGCAGTGTTCACGTCGCCACATACTATCACTTCTTTACCTTTAGCGCGCCAAGCCTCGGCATGCTCCAAAAAAGCATCGTAAAAATCCATTTTAAATTGCAGGCGCTCCGGGCCTGAACCGCCGTTGGGGAAGTAGATACCATACACCACAAAAGTTTCGTACTCGGCACAGATAATACGACCCTCGTTGTCGAACTCAGGGCGCGCACCAAAACCCGTGCTTATACTTAAGGGCTGATGCTTAGTAAAAAGTGCGGTGCCACTATAGCCTTTGCGCTCGCCGCAACTGAAGTAGCTCAAGTAGCCCGGTATATCGGTTGTTTCGGGGGGCATTTGGTCAAGGTGCGCCTTGGTCTCTTGCAAAAAGATAAGGTCAGCGTCCTGGGCATTGAACCAGTCCATAAAGCCTTTTTTGGCAACGGCGCGTATGCCGTTCACGTTCCAGGAGATCAGTTTCCAAGTGGCCATAGTGGGGTGGTTTTGTTAGATGGGCGAATTTAGGGAATTTGGTTGGGGATTGGTTGATTTGTTATTGGTTTTTTGGTACCGTTGTTGCCTTTGTATAAATAAGTTCTAAAACTACGTCTTGGGTACTTAATGCATCTTTCCGAAACTTGTTGAGCAGTGTTTTGGCTACTATAAGTGGGACACCATCGAAATGATAAGTTTCCCATGACTGCTTTTCCTTTTCGATCCCTTGTCCATATTCTAATGAAAGGGGTAAAGACTTTTCTAGATTTTCTTTGTCCTCATCGCTCCAAAATTCAAAAAATTCAATCTGAAACAACGCATCTCCAATCCTTGATTTTAACTCGGAAGCTCTTTTGTCAGCTATCATTACTTTGTTAACTATTTCCGTATTCTTTTGTCTTTCGTCAGCAATTAGCAGTGTTAATGTTTCATCTATATAGTTCACTAGATCCATTATTGTTCTATTGGTTATTACATATCCAGCCGATAATTCAACCTTATTTGTATCGGCCAAAATAGGTGCAAACTTTTCGCGCCAAGGGTTCTTCAATTTTGAGTCATACTGTTTAAGGACAGTATCAGTGAGTGCCATACCATCGTTAACAAGTTTATCAGCTTGTTTAATCTCATTGTCTGTGGATGCTTTAAGAAAGAGCACAAAACCAAGATACCCAAGTGTAAGTATTGATACAATAATCGTAGCCCGTACAACCACCTTCCTATTCATTTCTCTTTTTACCCAAAACTACCCTTTTTCCACAATCCATTAAAACGAAATTAATATTGTACCAAAATTTGGACAGTTGGGTATTATTCCCGTAAATTTGAACCATCACTATAAGATAGCACTATGCCCAGGATATTAATTGTTGACGACGAGAAGGCCATCCGCAAAACGATGCGCGAGATTTTGGAGTACGAGGGGTACACCATCGAGGAGGCCGAGGACGGTCAGCAGGGTGCCGACATGATTAAAGACGGCGAGTATGATGCTATTTTGCTCGACATTAAAATGCCGAAGCTAGATGGTATGGAGGTGCTGAAAATTGCGATGGAGCATAGCAGCGACACGCCTATAATAATGATTAGCGGCCACGCCAACATTGAAACGGCGGTGGATGCGGTGAAAAAAGGCGCATACGACTTTATAAGCAAACCACCTGACCTGAACCGCTTGCTCATAACCATTCGCAATGCGCTGGAAAAATCGACCCTAGTTACGGAAACCAAGGTGCTGAAACGCAAGGTGACTAAAACCCGCGAGATTGTGGGCGAATCGCCAAGCATACGCAAGATTAAGGAAACCATTGACCGTGTGGCACCTACCGATGCCCGCGTGTTAATAACTGGCGAAAACGGCACAGGCAAAGAGCTGGTGGCCCGCTGGATACACGAGCGCAGCCAACGCGCAACGGCACCTATGGTTGAGGTAAACTGCGCTGCTATACCTACCGATTTGATTGAGAGCGAGCTTTTCGGCCACGAAAAGGGAGCTTTTACGTCGGCAATAAAGCAACGTATTGGTAAGTTTGAGCAGGCCAACGGTGGTACTTTGTTTATGGACGAGATTGGCGATATGAGCCTTTCGGCGCAAGCAAAAGTGCTACGCGCTTTGCAAGAGAACCGCATTACGCGCGTAGGTGGCGAAAAGGACATACCCGTTAACGTGCGCATAGTGGCGGCTACCAACAAAGACCTGATAAAGGAGATTGAGGCGGGCAACTTCCGTATGGATTTGTACCACCGCTTGAGCGTGATATTGATTCATGTATCGAGCCTGAACGAGCGCAAGGATGACATTCCGCTGTTGGCTGAGAAGTTTGTGAAGGAAATCTGCGAAGACTATGGTATCCCTAAAAAGGTAATTACTCCTAAGGCCATTGTTGAGTTGCAGAACATAAACTGGACGGGCAACATACGAGAGCTGCACAACATATTGGAGCGCTTGGTTATTTTGACCCCAGAGAACAAGATAACCGAGGAGGAGGTAAACCAGTTTGTGCCAAACGTGAACCCTAGCTTTAACCCTACGGACTACTTTGAACAGTTTACCAAATTCCAAGATTTTAAAGACCACATGGAGCGCCTGTTTATTGAGCACAAGCTGAAGAAGAACAATTGGAACGTTTCCAAATCGGCAGAGGAGATAGATATACAGCGCAGCCACTTGTACAATAAAATTGAAAAGTACGATTTGAAACGTACCTAGTAACTGAATGTTAAATAAACGAGAAGTCCCCGTAGCGATGCTGTGGGGACTTCTTGTTTTATATCGGTTTGGCTCAATCTTCTTTTTTGCGCGGCGGCAGTTGGTATAGGTAGGTATCGCGGTAGCCGCTGGCCGTAAAGCCTACTATCAATGTGCCAGTTGTCAAAGGGTCAATTACCTCAAACTGCACCGTGATAGTATCGGAGCGCTGCGGAAACAGGCCGTGCTCTTTAGGAGCCAGTGGCCAAATAGGTTTCAAGCCATCGGGCAAGGTAAAATCGAAGTTACCAGTAACCTGTTTGCCCGTGTAGTTTTCAACCCAAATAGGCACCTGTATTTTCTGGCCTTTTACCAGCGTATCGGGCATATTTACTTGTAGGTTAAAGGGCCAGCTCATGCCCACCACTTGCTCGGAGCGTCCAGGTTGACCATTGGTACCCACACCCTCCACAATCATCCTAAACGCCGAAAGGTCGTCGCTGGCATAAAACTCCACGGTGGCTTTGCCGTTAGCATCAGTGGCAATGTTGCCGTTCCAGTATAGCGTTGAGCGCAGATCGGTTCGGTTGTCGATGCGTTCGCGGTTACTGTACTCGGTTTTAGGGTATTCTCGTGGTTGGGCATAGCGTACATTAAAGCCCGTCGGTTTTTCCTCAGGGGCTTTCAAGGTGCCTGTTAGTCCGTTGCTATTGCCAGTGGTTACCTCCATTACGGTGCCGTTGCCATCAAATTTGCTTGGTAAGCCATTATCGAAAACCTGCATGTGGCCAATGGCGGTTAAGGGTAGTAGCAAAGGCTCGTTGTAGCGCATTTTCATACCTTCCACATAATAGGCCGTTACACCATCGCGAAGCGGTAAGCGCACCTCGGGGCCAAAAACGGGTTGGCTAGCATCCACCGCTGGGCTATTATATGATGGGTTAAATTTGCCCGCTAAAAAGTTATATCGGTTGGCAAACGTATCCGCCTCATGCGAGGTAAAGTGCGCCGACAGTAGGTTCATATCTACTTGGTAGTTGAGCAGCACATCCAACATTGAAAACTGGTTGCCATCCGTTTTTACCGATGGGTTTTGGTAGCTGTGGTAGCCTATTGCGTTCACGCTTACTTTGTGGTTGCCTGCTGTTTCGCTTAACACCAGGTAGTAGCCTTGGGCATCCGTTTGGGTAGCAAGTACCTTACCGTTGGGAGCAGTAACCGTAACGGTTGCAGCCGCCACGCCATCGCCATAAGCATTAAGCACTTGGCCAGCAATGGCATTGCCTTTAGGGGCTTTTTGCTTGCCAGTGAGCATCGGGTGTTGGTTACTGTTGGCTTGTGGCTGGTAAACTTTGCGGGCATCGCCACCAAATTCAATAACCAAGTCGTTTTGGTAATGATTGATTACCATGGTCATTAATCCAACTTTGTAGCTCAAATCCAGCTCACGCAATTGGCTCAAGTCGAGATTAGGGATATAAAAGCTACCATCGGCGGCGGTTTCAGTACTAATACCTAATGATTTGGCACTGGTAATTTTAACCCCTTTCAAAGGTTTGCGAGTGACCACATCAATTACCTTACCCCTTAAAACGGCAGTTTCCGGCGCTATAGCAACCGGTTGGCGTTGGTTGTAGTAAACCTCTTTCCAAGTAAAGCGTCTCCAGCCTTTGGTCATCAGCAGCAAGTCCATTTGTTGGTCGGCGTTTTTGTTGGCTGGGTCAAACAGGTAGCCTGCATGGTGTGCTGCAGCGCCTAAATCAGGCTCTAACAGCAAAGCAGAGAGGATGTTGGTGTTTTGGGTATGTGCTAGCAAGTCATCAACCGCAGTAAGCGATAAAGAAGTTTTCACTGGTCGACCTTTGTCATCGGTTACGGTTATTTGTGCCGTTACCTTTTCGCGTGGCAGGTAGTTGGTCTTGTCTGTTTTTATGGTTACATTCAGTTTCTTGTTTTTGTTTACAAACACCAAACGTTCGGCATGGCCCACGCCATCGGTATCAAACAAACTCAATTGCAATACGCCAGCTGGTAGGTTGTTCGTTGGTATTCGTATGAGGTTATCGCCTGGCTCCAAGTCGTGCTCAGCACCATAGTGCATGTTTCCGCGCATTTGGGCGGCCAACGCTACCGTTTCTTGCCTGGTGGAACGTACATTAATATTTAACCAATTGCCCTCTTGGCCCATTACTTCTAGCACATAGCCGCTTGGGTAAGCATCGGGCAGTGGCAATTTTAAATTGATGCCACTGGCAGCAGCAAAGTACTGTTTGCCTGTTTCTGGAGTAATGGTAAACACACCTTGACCATCGTTATTAACCGTAAAAGTAGTCACAGTAGCGCCATTATTATCCACTATACTGCCTTTGCGCAAGCCCATGGCTACTGGCACTTGAAAGGCTACGCGGCTTTGCAAACCAATGACCAAATCGCCGCCTTCTGGGTAAAACGCTATGCTAGGCAACGAAGCGGGTAGGGTAGCGGCATAGCCCGTGCGCAATACCTGCCCAGGCTGCTGCACCACAATTGGTGTTTCGAAAATCTTGCTGCCTGGCATTTGGTGTTGCCAAGCAGTGTAGGCGCGGAAAAGGTATGTGCCGCTGGCAATATCTTTTGGTATAGTAAGGTTGCCCGTTGCACGTCCATCAGTGGCTACCCACTCTTCAAGTGCTACTGGCTGGCCACTTGCATTTAACAGCTCCGTTTTGATGATGCTGCTAATATCCGAAGGCTTCATATCAGCGTCATTGAGCAAATACACCGAAAACCAAAGGTCTTGACCCGGGAAATAATCGGTACGGTCGGTTTGGGCATATAATCGTTCTGCTGGGAACTGGCCGGTAAAAAAATCGAGCTTGCGTTTCAATTCTTTTATTAAGGTTTTGGTCGATTTTTTAGTTTTGGAGGCCACATTTGTGTTGGCCACATCAGGCACGGTATCGCCATTAGGCTCTCGCCTTACCACAGGGGTGGGCGTGGCTACATTGTCGGTCGGTTGAGTGTTCGATAAGAAAGCATTGCTTTTTGCCGTATCGCTTTCAGGGGCAGGTTTTTGGTTGTCATTGCCATTATCATAAGGCACATTGGCATATTCATATCCCTCATTGCTGCTAGCATCGCCGTTGGCAGCTATCGGCGCTTCGGTTTCGGGCCAAAGTATAATGGTAGTAGCTACTATACCCAACAAAAGCATCGCCAATGCCGAGCCTTTCCACAACAGCCCTTTGCCTCCCTTATTGCCAATACCCAAATGTTGATTTAGCCCAACTATCAGTGCTCTTTCCTTTTCTTTGCTTGGCACATGCTCGGGTTCACTGCTAAACACAGACTCCGCCTCCGACTCTAACCAATCGTCGGCTGAGCGGCCACCCGCTGCTTCATCCAGCATAAACTGTTTCAGCAAGTCATTCAGGGCATCGTTGTTATATGATCCTTTCGGGTTTTTCATTTCAGTTTTTAGTTACGTATTGCAGTTTATCGCCCAGCTTTTTCATCAGCCGTTCTTTAAGCCGTTGGTAATACACTTTCAGTTGGGTTTCAGGCTTACCAACATGCCTGCTTATTTCTTCGTAAGATATATTTTGGCTGCGCATGAGCAACAGCATGCGCTGCCAGTCTTCCAGTTTTTCCAATTCTTCTTTAAGTAGGCTCATGCCTTGGCTTTCGGGTTCCACCTCGCCATCGCGGTCCGCTTCCTTCATGCTCTCGCCAGCTAACTTGCTTTTTACCTCGCGGCCTATGCCACCTGGGGTTTCGTAGTCGTCGTATTCGCTTTCGTTAAAACTTATCTGCTCAAAGTTTTCTTTCTGCTTTTTGCCGTCGCGGTAGTGGTTGCGCAGGTAGTTGATGAATATCTTGAACACAAACGAGCCAAATTTCTGCTCCGTTTCAAAACTATACCTGCTTACCGTATCCGCTACTTTATACAAGGTTTGGTACACCAAATCCCACGATTCGTCCTCATCTAAGTTCCATTTACTGATGCCATAACTGTACAGCTTGCTACCATAGCGGTTGTAGAGCAGCTCTACCGCGTTGGTTGCTTTATCCTGCAACAGTTTATATGTTTCAGCATTAGCCAAGGGCCGGTTGTTTTTGGGAGATGATCAATTACTATCTAAGATAAAACGAAATGGTAACAGGTAGTGGTGCTAATTTGAAAATGTGCTAATTTGAAAATTTGGAAATGGGGATTAATGTAGTAATTTAATGATGTTTATTTGTGGGAAAGACCGGGATATTCTTAATGATACTAAAGGGAAGACCGAATGAAAAGGATTATTTTATTGACAGCTATATTAACATTTACTATAGGTCAGCTTTATAGCAAACCGCTTTATACGAACTGGGAGTTAATTAGCAGTAGAGAAAATATCTACCAAATCGATATTGATACAATAGGAATTATAAAAGAGCTGCTAACTGCGCGGGGCGACATTAGGCCAAATTATGTTTGGTATGGGTTTCCGATTCTTTAATGAAGGAACGATCTCTGTCTTGGCATTCTACACTATGCATGTATATGGGGTTCGAATCTAATCAAGTAGTTGCACTATACTTGATTGAACTTTTGTTAAGGGAAGAAAATACCAGTATTACTTTTATATCCTTTTATAAGAAAATAGGAGAGGAGTATGATTACTGTAACAATATTGAAGAGGATTACATATTTGAGAGCGAGACTAGAATATGTAGAGAAAACTTTGAGATAGTGAATTCAGAGGATTTCGAGGTAATCTATTCATTATATGAGAGTTGGTTGAACGAAGCAGAACGAATTGGACTGGGTAATATGAAGAAGAAGCAAATAAATCCGTTAGAAGGTTCGCCATATAAGTGGGTGGATGACTAGATTTTTTAGCACAACACCTTGTCCTCGCTTCCAGCGAGGATAAAATAACGCAGAGCTTTCAGCTCGATTTAGGAAATATGTGCCCGTGTTACGTGGCGAGCAGCATGCTCGCAGCTATACAATTCTCGTTGGAAACGAGGACTAATGAACAACATAAATTATCACAGCCTACGTTGTATATTTACTATCAGCATAAACCAACTAAACACTCAGCCACACCAAAATGAAACGGATTAAAGGGGCCTTTAAATATAGTTTGTTGTTGGTGCTGTTGATTACCATAATAGGTTTCCTCTTGCCACAAAATATACATAACCCAGTTGTTGGCGCCAAGCCTGGCGATTGGAATGTGAAGTCGTTTTGGTATTACCCCTGGGGGCGCAGTGTGGTGCACAAGGGCGTGGATATTTTTGCTAAAAAGGGCACCTCGGTTAAAGCCGCAGTGTATGGTATGGTGGTAGCTAATGGCAATAATAAAATAGCGGGCAACTATGTGGTTGTAATGGGACCCAAATGGCGATTCCATTATTATGCGCATCTCAATTCCATCAATGTGCATCGGTTTGAAACAGTAAGTAGCGATGATGTAATTGGCACCGTTGGTGATACCGGCAATGCCAAAGGCAAACAGCCACACCTGCATTACACTATCTACACCCTTTTTCCATACCCTTGGAATTATAGCAGCGGTCCGCATGGTGGGCGTAAAATGTTCTTTATCGACCCTACGCCGTATTTGTGAAATGTTAGTTAAGCAACCAATTTTACAAAAGTCTTGTGTCTTGTGTCTTACATCTTGTGTCTAATCCCGTATATTTGCCACGGAATTAAATCCGTTTTGCAATGAGAGAAATCAGGCTTAGGGAAGCCATCCGTGAAGCGATGGAAGAAGAAATGCGCCGCGACCAGGACGTTTTTTTGATGGGCGAAGAGGTGGCAGAGTATGATGGTGCCTACAAAGTAAGCCAAGGTATGTTGGCTGAGTTTGGCGCTAAACGCATAATTGATACCCCTATTGCCGAGCTCGGTTTTGCCGGCATAGCAGTGGGTGCCGCCATGAACGGTGTGCGCCCAATAGTAGAATTTATGACCTGGAACTTTGCTGTATTGGCATTCGACCAGATTGTAAACTCTGCCGCCAAAATGCTTTCTATGAGTGCTGGCGAGTTTGGTTGCCCTATTGTGTTCCGTGGTCCATCGGGCGCAGCGGGACAGTTGGGAGCGCAGCATAGCCAGAGTTTTGAAAGCTGGATGGCCAATACCCCAGGATTGAAAGTAATCTCGATAAGTAACCCATATGATGCCAAAGGCTTGTTGAAAGCCGCTATAAGGGATAACGACCCGGTTTGTTTCTTCGAGTCGGAAGTGCTGTACTCTGATATGGGCGAAGTGCCTGAAGGAGAATATGTGCTGCCCATTGGTAAGGCGCGTGTTGACCGTGTGGGCAAAGACGTTACCATCGTATCATTCAACAAAATGATGAAAGTGGCGCAAGCAGCTGCCGATGAGTTGGCTAAAGATGGCATCGAAGCCGAGATTATCGATTTGCGCACTATCCGCCCATTGGACATTGATACGATTGTAGAATCCGTAAAGAAAACGAACCGCTTAGTTATTTTGGAAGAAGCTTGGCCGTTTGCCAACGTATCCACTGAAATTAGCTACCGTGTGCAGAAATATGCGTTCGATTATTTGGATGCGCCTGTTATCGCTATCAACACTGCCGACACGCCGCTGCACTATGCCCCAACCCTTATCGAAGCTTGGATGCCTAACCCAAAAAGGGTGATACAGGCTGTAAAGGATGTGATGTACGTGAAGTAGTCTGTTATTTCAACTTTGGGTAGCCATTTACTTTGGGTAGCCATTTTGGGGCTATCAATTATCCCCGCTTAAGTCAATTTCGGTATTGTCGCCAATGTTCAAACTTTGGCTCAAACCTTTTATGTAAGCATCGCTGCCTATAACGGAGCGTTTCAGAATTACATGGTTCAAACGGGCAAAGTCGCCGATAATGGAGTTGTTTAAGATGGAGTATTTTATCTCTGCATCCTCGCCAATAGTTACATTGGGGCCAATGATGGAGTTAGTAATGCGCGCCCCTTTGGCTATGCTTACAGGCTGAATGATGATGGTATTGTCGAACTTGGGTAAGTTTTGAGCCGCAAAATTGTGTTTTTTAAGCAAGGTAGCATTGGTCTCGAGCAGTATTTCTACTTTTCCGCAATCGTACCATTGGTCGACCTTAAAACTATTGAACCTGATACCCTTGTCAATCATTATCTGTATGGCTTCGGCAAGGTGTATTTCAATATTGTCATCGGTTCGGTTAGCTACCAGCGTGTCTAATGCTTGAAAAAGTTCTTTGGCTTCTTTAATCATATACACACCCACTAATGCTAGGTTCGATTTTGGGAACTTTGGCTTTTCAACCACCTTGGTTATTTGGTTGGGTTCACTACCAATTTCGGCCACGCCAAAGTTCCAAGGGTCTTCTACTTTTTTTACGCCCAACGACGAAAACTTGGCATCGACCACTGCTTTTAAATCAACTTCAATAATGGTGTCGCCCAGTACAATCAGCATTTCTTTATCCTTGCCTATGTGTTGCTTGGCCGTCCAAATAGCGTGGCCAAGACCTTCGCGTTTTTCTTGAATGGTATAGTGTGCCTTTAGTTTCGGATATTTATCCTCAACATAGCTGCGTATTTTATCCCCAAGGTAGCCCAATACAAAAACAAACTCAGTAACACCAACGTCTAGCAACTGATCTATTATAAAGCCTAAAATAGGTTTACCTGCAACAGGAATCAAGGCTTTGGGTTGTGTGTAAGTGTGGGGTCGCAAGCGGGTTCCTGGGCCTGCTACAGGGATAATAGCTTTCATGCAATTGGGTTTCTGCTGTTAAAATTAATGGTTTTATAGCAAAGCCTTTGTGAAATTAACAAGTGAATATAAATTTAAATATGTTTGGTTGGTTTAGGGTAGTTCGCTTACCGATATCATGGGGCCAAATTTACCACCACGGTCATCCCTGATGTTGGGCAGGTACATCAACGATATGGCACCATCTAGATACAGCGCATTTTTGCATCCGAAAACATCCTTAAACAGCATGGCAAAAGCATGGAAATTGACAGGCTGGTTGGATATAGCAAACACTGTCTTCCCCGTTGAATCAATGCCCACCCCACTGCGAATATACAAGCTAGTTGATGAAGTATTGAAAGCAGGATGCACTTTACCATCAATTACCAGCATGGGGCCGCTTTGGGTGGCATAATGCACTTGTTTGCCAATGGTCTCTCTCGAATAATTTTCAGCAGCCGTAACATGCGGGCCACTCTTTTCGATGTATAAAACTCCGTTAGGTTTTAGGCAGAAGTTGCCATCGCAGTTGCTAGTATTAAGCGAAACCATTTCTACACCATTCTCGATATACAAACCAACCGGTGCTTGCGCTGGGGTATACATGCCAGCGTTGGTTACCATTACTATTTTTTGGTCGTTATCGGTCTTTAGTAAGTTTCCTATTGATGAGTATAAAAGTCCATCAGCATTTTTCCAATGCAAGGTTATCTTATGCTTGGCAGGGTCGGCAATGAATACGGAATATTCGGCACCTTGGTAGTTAATCACTTTGCCAATTTTAATGGAAGGTATTTGCCACGATGCGACATATAGGGCAATGGAAATAGCCAGAATGCTAATGGATAGCATGAGTTTATTGAAGTGGTTTACCGTCATACCTAATATAAAACGAACGGGTTACATAAACCGTCTGTGCAGCTAAAATTAAGGCTTATGCAACCGTTTGAGCGAAAACAAGGTTTAATAACTCGGGGACAGCGAATTTTCACTTAAATTTAGGCTCTATAACCATACTATATTGCATTGAGACATAGAATATTGATATTGCTAGTGCTGACGATGAGTCTTTTACTCAGTCATAACAGCTCCAGCGCCCAGCAACGGGTGGTTGGTGACGTATTGGTTATGCTGAAACAGGGTGGTGCCATTGAGGGTGTACTGAAAAACGTGCAGACCCGTTTTCCGCAAGCGGAAGTTTCAATTGGCGAAACGGTTGCACCAAGCCTTAATATTTGGCTATTTAAAACAAACCCAATATGGGAGCAAGCAGTGCTCGACCACTTAAGAGGTATGCCCCAAGTACAGATAGCACAGTATAACAGAATTGCCCAAGAGCGCAATACGCCTAACGATACACTATACCCCCAGCAATGGAATTTTGAGAATACAGGGCAGGGCAGCGGTGTGCCAGGAGCCGATATTAAGGCACCCTTGGCTTGGGATATAACTACTGGTGGGTATACGGGCAGTGGCGATACTATTGTGGTTGCGGTAATTGACCAAGGGATGGAACTAGCCCACAGCGATCTTAATTTTTGGAAAAACGGCTATGAAATTGATGGCGATAGCATCGATAATGATGGTAATGGATACATTGACGACGTGAACGGATGGCATGTAGTAAACCAGAACGATGTAATACCTGTAAACGCCCATGGTACGTTATGCGCTGGGCTGGTAGGTGCCAAAACCAATAACTTTACCGGCACGGCGGGTGTAAATTGGGGTTTGCCCATTATGCCAGTAATATGCTCTCAGTATACCGAAAGCCAAGTGGTAGCTGCCTATGCCTATGTGCTCGAAACTCGTCGATTGTACAACCAAACCAACGGAGCCAAGGGCGCTTTTGTGGTAGCAGCCAGCTCATCATTCGGGATCGATTTTGGTTTTGCAGCCGATTATCCTGTTTGGTGTGCCATGTACGACTCGCTGGGAACGCAAGGTATCATGAGTGTTGGTGCCACTGCTAATATCAACATCGATGTTGAGGTGGGTGGCGATATTCCGTCTACTTGCGAAAGTGATTATTTGTTAGTGGTAACCAATACCACCCGTACTGATTTTAAGAATCCTAGTTCGGGATACGGAAGTACCTCAGTAGACTTGGGTGCACCAGGAACCGGTATTTGGAGCACCACTTCTGGCAATGGGCACTCGGCAACAACAGGTACATCGTTTGCTACCCCGCAGGTGGCTGGCGCAATCGCTTTAATGTTTTCGGCGGCTTGCCCCGATTTTATGATAGCCTACAAACTATACCCCGATAGTATGCTGCGGCTCATGAAAGAAAGCCTTTTATTGAGCATTGATACTATTCCTGATTTAGCAACCTCTACCAGCTCGGGTGGTAGGTTAAATTTGTACAAGGCGCTGGTGCGTTTTAAAAATGATTTTTGTAACACTTGCCTTGTGATAAATGCCACTACGCAAAATGTACTTTGCTTTGGCGACTCGAGTGGCTCTATTGCCTTAGCTGTAGATAGTGGCCGCGCGCCGTACCATTTTGCTTGGAGCCATGGCGATTCGGTAGCATTAGCTCAAAACCTGCTTGCCGGCAACTATACCGTTACCGTTACCGATTCGTTGGGTTGCAGCCGCACGGGTTACTTTACCTTAAGCCAACCTACCTTATTGCAAACAGGTTTTATTGTAAACCGCTCAAGGGGATTAACTAACCCGAATGGTAGTATTACAGTATTGGTGCAAGGTGGCGAGCCGCCCTACAGCTTTGCTTGGCAAAATGCAGATGGAGTAGGCAACCTTGCCGACAGCCTTTTGCCTGGTGATTATACCATTGTTACTACCGATGCAAATGGTTGTGAGCAGTTTGATACAGTTGCAGTGTATCTGGATAGCACTAACAATATGTTGTCAACTCTGCAAATGATTCAGCAGATAACTTTTTACCCCAACCCAGCTATTGACGAAGTGCAGTTTGATTTAAGCGCCAACACCACGGGGCTGGTTGATGTGACTTTGATGGATGTAATGGGCAAAACTATCGATAGCCAAACCGTGCCACTAATATCGAATAAGGCAAAAGGACGTTTCTATTTAACGGGGAAAGCCGCTGGTCTATACTTCATAAAAGTGCAGGTTAAAGGTGCTACTGCTATGGTGTATAAGCTGATAAAGCAATAAGCTATGCAGCTGGTTGTTTTTTTGCAATTCCTGTTGTTGTGGGTGTTTTTTAGTGCCAATGCGCAATTGCTGCCCTGCAACGGTCACCCCGAGTTGTGCAACTTGCGCTACAATGAGGTTACTTACCCTACTACCCACAATGCCTTTAATGCCGCCCGCAGTAAACAGCGCTGGACTTACCCCAACCAAAAATACGATTTGCCCCGGCAGTTAAAGGACGGCGTTAAAGCCTTTATGATTGATGTGCACTACTATAATGGGCCCAATAAAAAACTTCAAGCCCTGAAACCAGTAATGGTGTTCCATTCTTTTGCTGTATTGGGCTATAGACCATTGGATGATATACTGGATATGTTCGTATCTTATATGGATGCAAACCCCAATGAGGTGCTAACGTTTGTTTGCCAATGCAGCGTTACACCCAATGATTTTGCTAAAATTGTGGAGCAACACCCAATTTACCGATATGTGCATGCCCAACCCAAAAACGAGCCATGGCCAACACTTGGGCACATGGTATCTAGTGGCAAGCGTTTTGTTTTTCTTATAGACCGCACCGATAGCAGCAGCAAAGCATGGCAGCACCAGCAGTATGATTATGGTTTTGAAAACCCATATAGTAACAAAAGCCTCAGAAACTACAATTGTAACTTAAAGCGAGAAGCTGATACCACCAAAGCGTTGTATGTTTTCAATCATTTCCTAACCGGAACCTTTGCTCGACGTAGCAAAAATCGCAAAGCCAATAGTTACGAAGTGCTCATGGGCAGGGTAAACCAGTGCCAAGAGCAGGTGGGCAAACGCATCAATTTCTTGACAGTAGATTGGTACCACTCAGGGCATTTGTTCCAAGTGGCGGATGAATTGAATGGCATCAAACAGCCAAAAAAGCCTTAACTTTGCGCCTGCAAACAATCTAAATATGAAACACTTATTGGTAGTTTTTGCGCTCTTGTGGGTTGGTTTTGTGGCCAGTGCGCAGCAGCTTTACCCAGCTATAGATACTATCTCATCGGAAGATAAAGACGGCAACGTAATTGGTGAGTTGAAGTGGGGTTATAAAAATATGGCTGGCGAGTGGGTTGTGTACCCGGTGTTTGATCAAGCTGGAAAGTTTAGCGAAGGTATGGCCATTGTTGGTTTGTTGCAGGATCGTAAGACATGGAAATATGGTTTTGTTGACGAAACCGGAACGCTGGTGGTGCCTTTGATGTACGATGAGGTAGGCGTGTTTAGCGAAGGTTTGGCCTTTGCCGCCATACTGAATATTGTATGGGAAGATAAGCCTGCCAGCAGCGAGTACAATAAAATTGGCTACATTGACAAGACCAATAAAATGGTGATACAATTGCCAGAAGAGTTAAGCAAGCCATCGGAAAAGTGCTTTTACAAAGGTTTGCCTTTTGCATCGGGTCTTGCCAAAATGTATGGTTCACAGCCTGCTCAATGCCCCAACCTACAGCCTGTTGGAGTTTATAAGGATGGCAAGGTTGTTATGATGCAAGAATGAGGGTAGATGTGAAATAGGAAATTTGAAATGAGAAATTCCTCATTTGAATTTTTCCTTCATTTATAGTTTCTAATTTCTTATTCCAAATTTCATATTTAACTACATGCGGATTGCACTGGCCCAACAAGACTATCACATCGGGAATTTTGAGGAGAACGGCCGCAAGATAATTGAGGCCGTGCACAAGGCTAAAGCCAATGGCGTTGATTTGATTGTATTCCCGGAGCTAGCCGTTTGTGGCTACCCACCCCGCGATTTTTTGGAGTTTAATGATTTTATACGCTTGTGTAATGAGGTGGTGGACAGCATTGCCAAAGAAACCCAAGGTATTGCGGTTGTTGTGGGTTCGCCGGCCATCAATACCAAGCCTGAGGGAAAGGACCTGTTCAATGCAGCTTATTTTCTGTTGGATGGTAAGATAGAGCGTGTGGTGCACAAGGCATTGCTGCCCACTTACGATGTGTTTGACGAGTACCGCTACTTTGAGCCGGGTAAGGAGTTTAATGTAATTGAATATCAAGGCAAAAAGATTGCGCTTACTGTATGTGAAGATCTTTGGAACGTGGGCAACGAAAATCCGCTGTACATGGCTTGTCCTATGGATGTGCTCACACACCAACAGCCTGATTTTATTGTAAACATTTCTGCATCGCCATTTGATTATCGCCATGCCGAAGACCGCATAAGGGTGTTGAAGGCCAACACCAACTTGTATAAGGTGCCCATTTTTTATGTAAACCATGTGGGTGCCCAAACCGAATTGATATTTGACGGTGGCTCTTTGGTGCTTGATGCCAACGGCAGGGTAGTGGAGGAGTTGCCATACTTTGAAGAAGCCTACCGCGAATACGAATTGGATGATTTGATTGCTTCAGCACAAACCAGCCAACCTGACAACGTTCAACCTAAGAATAAGATTGGCCTAATGCACAACGCACTGGTGTTGGGCATTAAAGACTATTTCCGCAAACTGGGCTTTAAGCAGGCTATTTTGGGCTTATCAGGTGGCATCGATTCGGCATTGGTGCTGGTATTGGCTGTTGAGGCTTTGGGACCAGAGAATGTTTGGCCCATTATGTTGCCTTCCCGTTTCAGTAGCGACCACTCTATAAACGATAGTATAGCGCTTTGCCAAAACATAGGGGTAAAGGTGGATAAGATTTCCATTGAGGAGCCTTTTGAGGCCTTTCTTGGGGTTTTGGGCGAGCATTTTAAGGGGTTACCCTTCAACCTTGCCGAAGAGAATATGCAAGCTCGCAGCCGTGCAGTGATATTAATGGCTATGAGTAACAAGTTTGGACACATACTACTTAATACTTCCAACAAGAGCGAAGCCGCCGTGGGCTATGGCACTTTGTATGGCGATATGTGCGGCGGCATTTCCGTTATTGGTGATGTGTACAAAACGGAAGTGTTCCAAATGTGCGAATACATCAATCGCAATGGTGAAATCATCCCTCGCAACATTATTACCAAGCCACCATCGGCAGAGCTGCGCCCCGATCAAAAGGATAGCGATAGCTTGCCAGAATATGATATTCTGGACCAAGTATTGTATCAGTACATTGAGCACCGAAAAGTTCCAAAAGAAATTGTAGCCATGGGTTTTGATGAAGCCTTGGTGAAACGCATTCTTCGCCTAGTAAACATCAACGAGTACAAGCGCTACCAAACCCCGCCCATTCTGCGCGTATCACCGAAAGCCTTTGGCGTAGGTAGGCGTATGCCGATTGTGGGGAAATACCTTGGTTAAGAATTCAATTTGAAAGTTTGAAAATGTGCTAATTTGAAAATGGCACTGGTTAATCTAATATGCTGAATTTAATTTTCAAATTTTCAAATTGCCTCATTTCCAAATTACTCATCTTCTTCCTCAATTAACCCTTGCAGTTTGCGCTTGTGGTAATCGTGTATGAGGTAATAGTACCAAACCACTCCAGCTGTGTACATAGCAGCGGTTATAAAAAAGATGCTGGCATAGTTCATGCCGCTTTGGCGCAGGATACGGAATATTTGCGAACTGATATACCAACTGCCCGACCAAATAGCCGAATTGAGCGCACTCACCAACTCTTGGTTTCGCCTACCTACGTAGCTCAAGGTTAGTTCGCTGGTCATAGGCCCTGCCACGTTCATAAGCGGTTGGCGAATTACAAAGAACACTATTGCTAAAATCGATGAGTACCACATCTCGCTGTAGTATTCGGTGGTTGCCATCAATATCAAAAAAAAGATAGCCAGGGCTTGTATGAGCACAATGGCTACTGTATAGCCATAGCGGTCTTTTACCTCGGGCACAAAAAAGGTACCAATAACTACCAACCCAAAACTTAGCGCCCCAACTAGCGAAAAGGTACCGCCATCCATGCCATGAACGTTCAAAAAGAAAAGATTAACAAACGGTATAGTAAACCCTGCTCCAGTGGAAATGATAATAGTAGGTACAATCACTCGCCCTATCAACGCCCAGTCATACTGCCCACCAAAATTGCTAGTAGTGGTTGGTTCGCTTAAATTTTCCTCAAGGTTTATTTTATGAATAAAAAACACCCCGGCATAGCCAAGGATAGCAAAAAGCAATAGCAAGTCGCGAACCGGAAACCAATCGGGCAAAAAGTTGGATAGTAAATAGCTGCTTGTACCGCAAATAAAGATGGCCAAACTCATCATCATAAACGATAGGGTAATAGCTGGCGAGTGCTGCTTTTTAGGGCTATTGAGGATAATAAAAGGCAGGCTGGTTATCTGTATGCAGGTAAACGAAATGCCCCAAAGAAAAAAGCCTAAGTATATCAAACTATCGTACCCGGCACTCGCTGCCCAAATAATAAATAAGGCAATAGTAGGCGAGGTAATGGCTGCTGCCATAAAGTATGGTTTGAGTACCCTGCCTCGGATGAAAATACCGAACGGGATGGCAAAAATCATGATAGCCGGGAAACGCCAGCTGGTGAAATCGGCAATTTGATAATCGGCATAACATTGATTATCAAGATAAAAGTTGATGAGCAGCGTAAAACTAGCATTTACCAATTGCACAAAAAATAGACCCGCGAGCAGCAGTTTTACCGGCTTGCTAAGGCTATCATATCTACCCAGAATGCTTTTCATGCTTTGGCAAAGGTAGCTTGTTTTCTAGACACAAGACACAGGAAAGAAGATGAGAAATGACAGATGGGAAATGTGAAATTAATCGCTTCAAAAGGCTTTCCTCCTAGAAAGGAGGGGTAGGGGTGGTGTAATTCGTCGCAGAAGACAAAAGAAAAAAACTGTCTTGCAGGCGTTGGAGAATTTCAATACAACAAAAAAGCCCAACCTGGCGGAGGTTGGGCTCTGAAAATGAAACTGGGTTTCCGGTGTTTGCGTTACCGTAATTTTTTATAGCTTTTGGTAGTGATAACCACAATACCGCCTGTGGCATCGCCATACTTTGCTGGCATTCCTCCTGAATAGACGACAATATCGTCAATAGAGTTGCGTACAGCAACAGGCTCGCCTATAATTTTTATTCCATCAATGATGTATAAGGTGGCATCAGGCCGCGAACCGCGGAATTGTATTGGGTCGCCATAATCTGCTTGGAAAGCTCCAGAGGTTAGCGCCGGCGCATCAAGCGGCGCGATAGGCATTACTTCCAATTCTTTGTAACCAATAATGGCTATTTTAATCGGGTAACCGGGCTCTACTAAATCTTTATATGAGGTAATCGTAGGGCCATCTAAAATGGTGTTTGAAAGTGTAAAGTTAACAACCCTAATTTGACCATCAGAAACAGAAATATTCTCAATTACCTGTGTTTGAAATCCAATTAGGCTTACATTGATGTTATAAGTGCCTGATGAAATTGGTTTAATCACATAGTAACCTTCGAAGTCGGTAAATGCATGGTTAATAGCTTGGTCTCCAGATTTTAACTGCACATGTGCCGAATAAACCGGCTTTCCATCAGCGTCGAGCACTCGTCCGTTAATTTCTCCGAAACCTGCAAAAGCGAGTTGTGCGCTCAGCAGGAATAATGATAAAATGCCCGTTATTTTCATGGTGTTTGGTTTTTTACCTTTGGTTGAGGAGCCTTAGGTTAAGTTAGTAAATTTTGGTCGCAATGCTTATGATTAAGAACACAACGGGGTAACACCTTACCCTAACCGTGATAAATTGCTATGTTACTGCTCTGCATATCAACAAGGAATTGCCCTCAAAAATTCAGCACAAACTCCCTAAAAACAAAAAGGCCCATTTCGTTTTGAACGAGACAGGCCTTCTTGTTTTACTAACCTTTAATGCTTCAATTATTTTTTGTCTTCGGTTACGTCCTCAAACTCTACATCGGTTACATCGCCTTCGTTGGCGCCACCTTGGTTGGTTGCACCGGCATCAGGGCCAGGTTGGCCACCCGCAGCACCGCCTTGTTGGGCGTTGTAAAGGTCTTGAGATGCAGCTTCCCAAGCATCATTCAATTTCTTGGTAAGTGCTTCAAGGTTGTCCATGTCTTTGGCTTCAACTGCACCTTTAAGCGCTGCAAGTGCTTCTTCAATCACCGCTTTTTTATCAGCAGGCAATTTGTCGCCAAATTCTTTCAACTGTTTCTCGGTAGTAAATACCAATGAGTCGGCTTGGTTTACCTTTTCTACACGCTCGCGTTCTTTACGGTCGGCTTCTTCGTTTACCTTAGCCTCGGCACGCATTTTCTCAATCTCCTCTTTGCTTAGGCCAGTAGTGGCTTCAATGCGGATGGATTGTAGCTTTCCAGTGCCTTTGTCTTTTGCGCTTACTTGCAATATACCGTTGGCATCAATATCAAAGGTTACTTCAATTTGAGGCGTACCGCGTTGTGCGGTAGGTATATCGGTTAAGTGAAAACGGCCAATGGTACGGTTGTCTCTTGCCATGCCGCGCTCACCTTGCAACACGTGTATCTCTACACTGGTTTGTCCATCGGCAGCAGTAGTAAACACTTGGCTTTCTTTCTTAGGGATGGTTGCGTTCGATTCAATCAACTTGGTCATTACACCGCCCATGGTTTCGATACCCAACGAAAGCGGGGTAACGTCAACCAACACAATATCATCGCTTACATCACCGCTAAGGATACCACCTTGAATGGCAGCACCCATGGCCACTACTTCATCAGGGTTAACACCCTTTGAAGGCTTTTTGCCAAAGAATTTCTCAACAACCTCTTGTATTTTAGGTATACGGGTCGATCCGCCTACCAAAATCACTTCATCAATATCACTTGTTTTATAACCAGCATCTTTCAACGCTTTGCGGCAAGGCTCCAAGCTACGCTCAACCAAGCTATCGGCTAATTGCTCAAATTTCGCACGGGTCAATTTTTTCACTAAGTGCTTAGGCACGCCGTCAACGGCAGTTACATAGGGCAAGTTTATTTCGGTCTCGCTGCTGCCCGAAAGCTCAATTTTAGCTTTTTCGGCAGCCTCTTTCAAGCGCTGCAATGCCATAGGGTCTTTGCGCAAATCAATTTTCTCGCTGCTCTTAAACTCATCGGCCAACCAATCTATAATTACTTGGTCAAAGTCGTCGCCACCAAGGTGCGTATCACCGTTGGTAGATTTTACTTCAAATACACCGTCGCCCAACTCCAGTACCGATACATCGAATGTACCACCACCAAGGTCATACACGGCAATTTTCATATCGCGACCACCTTTGTCAAAACCGTAAGCCAAAGCGGCAGCGGTAGGCTCGTTAATAATACGCTTCACGTTCAATCCTGCAATCTGGCCAGCTTCTTTAGTAGCTTGGCGTTGGCTATCATTAAAGTAAGCGGGCACGGTTACTACGGCTTCGGTTACTTCATAACCTAGGTAATCTTCGGCAACTTTCTTCATTTTTTGCAACACCATTGCTGAAATCTCTTGCGGGGTATACATACGTCCGTCAATATCTACGCGCACGGTATCGTTATCACCACGCATAGCTTTGTAGGCAACACGCTCCGCCTCTGTGGTCACTTCGCTAAAGCGGTGACCCATAAAACGTTTGATTGACGAAATGGTGCGGGTTGGATTGGTAATGGCTTGACGCTTGGCCGAATCACCGATTTTACGTTCGCCGTTATCCAAAAATGCAACTACCGAAGGAGTCGTTCTTCTGCCTTCTTCGTTTGCAATTACCACTGACTCATTACCCTCAATTACTGCTACGCAAGAGTTGGTGGTGCCTAGGTCAATTCCAATTATTTTTCCCATTACTATAGGTTTGTGTTTTTTAAATCAAGTTCGTAAATGTCCTTAATCAATAAACATACCACTGCCATTAAGATGACATATTGTACCCCAAAACACCTTATTGGTTGAAAGGCAATGGAAATACTGACAAATAGTAGTGACAAAATGGCAACAACCCAATATTAGTTGCAGCTGGTAGGTACATCAACATTAAAGTTGAGCGCACGGGTTAGTTGGCCACAGGCCAAGCTGTCTTTGGATGGCGTATTGATGCCAACATTCGGACGTGTTTTGCTAAATCGGCTCGAAAACACGCCATAACCACCTTCTATATTCGAATATATGGGCTTTGCTTCCAAGGCAGTTATACCCGTGCCTCCTTGTGAGGTGCGAATCATATCGTACAAATCTTGACCACCTGCGTAATATACATACTCTAAGGGTAGTTGTAAAGGCTCGCGGGTTATGTTGGGGTTGGCCGATAGCTCAGCGGCAATAAACGCGAGGAGGTCTTGCCCAAAATAGCGTGCAATAACAGGTTGACCACCAGGGTTAGGGTTAGCTCCTGCCAGCGAAGTGGAAACCAGTCCTTTTTCGAATAAATATTCTACAAACATCGTATCGCCGGGGCCAACAACGGCACCTTCCCATTGGCGATAATAAAAACGCACTGCTACATCATATACTTTCCCATCAACGGGAGCGGTAAAAGTAACTTCAATATTTTGTGGCAAGCCATTCGGGAATTTAGAGACCAGACTGGTGGTAAACTCAAAGGCCTGTATGTCGGATGGCTGGGTAAGGCGAAACGAATCGACCATTGATGTGTAGCTCGTAACTATCTTGCCTGTAACGGTATTTTCGATGCGCAAACGGAAAGCATCGTTGGCTTCTAGTTTTTGAGGTAAAGCGTAAACCAAATGGGGCGCAACGCCAAACACGCCGGTATCTTTAGCTATGCTGCGGTCTTCGGTAAAGGTAAACACTGCTCCGTCCGATTCGCGCTCAATAGTTACGGCTAATTGATCGGCTAAGTAGTAAATAGAGTCAGGCTCTAATGCCACTTCTAAGGCACTACGGTCGGCACTAATAAAGCCCCTCGATATCCTAATATATTGGGTGTCTTGGCTGGCATCCAGCAACCCATACACTACCAATGTTTCCTCATAGTCGGCAGCAATATCAAAATCGGTGCTACAGGCGCTCAAAAGCAATGTAAACAGGGCGGCAACAATGGCATACTTCTTCATAGTTTGCAAAGATAATACTTACCCTAACATAAAGCGGAAGGTTTTAGACGAATGATTTTGTGGATAATTGGTGCCACGTTGTGGCGGTTTAGTTTGGAGTTGCCTGACAAATCGAAAAATCGAACTTACTTTAGGCCTATCCAACTATTAACATTATTTATCTCCGATTGCTGCGTGCTAACCCAGCACACCATTAATTTTTTATAAATTTGCCACAAAGCACCAGCTATTATGGCCCAACAAGCCGGCAAACAAGGTACCAAGCGTTCTAAACCATCTTATACTTACGCTATTATTAGCGTAACCATAACCTTGTTTATACTTGGGTTGGTGGCTAGTTTCATGCTATACTCTGAGAGTGGCTCTAGGTATTTGGTTGAGCAGGTGGAGATAAACTTGGAGTTAAAGGCCACCGCCAGCGAGGTAGATATATTGCAGTTGCAAAAGAAACTCGACAAAGAGCCTTATGTAAAGGCTAGCATGTATGTTAGCAAAGAAGAAGCTGCCAAGATAACTATGGACGAGCTAGGGGCCGATTTGAGTTTGCTTGATTACAACCCATTATTTGCAAAGTTGGCACTCAATTTTACCTCTGAGTATTTAGCGCCTGATTCGTTGGAGAAAATAACTGCTGAGTTGGGGAAAAACCCATTAGTGGCCGATGTATATTATGACAGTGGTACGTTGGGCCTAGTGAGCAAAGGCGTAAAGCAGGCCGGAATTGTGATAAGCGTGCTGGGTTTGATGATATTGGTTATCTCGCTTACGCTTATCGACAATACCATACGGTTGAGCATGTACTCAAACCGATTTTTGATAAAAAGCATGCAATTGGTAGGTGCTACCCGTTGGTTTATTATTAAACCATTTATTATGCGAGGCCTTTTAAACGGGTTTATAAGCGGCACCTTTGCTATAATAGCGCTGGCGGGAGCCATTTATTGGTTAACCCAAGCCTACCCTAAATTCAGTATCGAAATTTCGTTAATGAAATTTGGTGCAGTGTTTTTAGGTGTAATGGCAGTAGGCTTGCTTATATCTACTTTCAGCACCTATCGTGCAGTTTCAAAATATCTTACCTTAAAATTAGACGAGCTTTATTAACTTTGATGCCATGAGTATTTCGCAAAGCCAAAAAAACGTGGTGGAAAACAATCCATCTGCCGCTGCCAACCAATTGAAAAGCAACCAGCCTATGTTTGGCCCCAAGAATTATGCCCTTATGGCTATTGGCGTGGCACTTATGGTGCTGGGATATGTACTGATGGTGGGTGGTAGCAGCGATGCCAACCCTGAAGTATTTAATGCGGATGAGAAATACAGCACGATTCGCATTACGGTGGCGCCCATTCTTATTTTACTAGGTCTGGTAATACAGATACCGGCCATACTGCTACGTGCTAAGTAATGACCTGGTTCGAAGCTTTTTTATTAGGTATAATGCAGGGCTTAGGGGAGTTTTTGCCCATAAGTAGTAGCGGCCACGTGGCACTCGGCACCGAGTTGTTAGGCATCAAACAAACGGGTGAAGAGAACATGCTGTTTACCGTAGTAGTGCATGTAGCTACAGCCCTAAGTACCATTATTGTTTTCCGCAACGATATTTGGCAGATATTCAAGGGTTTGTTCTCCTTTAAGTGGAACGACGAAACCAAGTTCTCTTTGAAAATTATCATCTCCATGATACCCGCGGTATTCATCGGTTTGTTTTTCGAAGACCAATTGGATGAGTTTTTTGCTCAAGGTATGGCTATGTTTATCGGCTTTATGTTGCTTATTACGGCACTGCTACTGCTGCTAGCCGACAAAGCAAAATTTACAGGCAAACCAGTGAGTTTCGGCAATGCGGTGGTAATCGGTATTGCACAGGCTATTGCTATACTGCCCGGTATTTCCCGTTCAGGGGCTACCATTTCCACCTCAGTTTTGTTGGGAGTGGATAGAGCCCAAGCGGCGCGATTCTCGTTTTTGATGGTTATACCATTGATATTAGGCAAAATGAGTAAAGATTTACTCGATGGTAAAGTAACTGCTTCAAGCGATAGTGCATTGCCGCTTGCCGTAGGGTTTATTACTTCTTTCGTAGTGGGGCTTTTTGCTTGTAGCCTTATGATAAAACTGGTACGCAATAGCAAGCTTAAATACTTTGCTTACTACTGCTTTGTAGCAGGCATACTGGCTATTATCCTAGGTTATTTCATAGCATGATTTTCTCTAAAGATTCCATCGATTTCGACTTCCAAGCAGGTAAGATCATCCTTATTGATAAACCGATGGAATGGACTTCGTTTGACATAGTTAGGAAGTTGAAAAATGCCACCAAAGCCAAAACTGGGCATGCTGGCACGCTCGACCCTTTGGCAACCGGCCTGGTGATACTTTGCACTGGCAAACTCACTAAGGGTATACAAGAGCTACAAGACCAAGAGAAGGAATATACGGGCACTATATGTTTAGGTGCTACGCGCCCATCTTACGACCAAGAGACGGCCATAGACCAAACCTACCCAACCGAGCACATTACTCCAGAGCTGATACAACAAGCAGCATTGGCTTATACTGGCGAGATAAGCCAGATGCCGCCTATATTTTCAGCGTTGAAGGTTGGGGGCAAAACCGCATATAACATGGCCCGCAAAGGCCAAGAGGTAATATTGCAGCCCAGGGCCATTACTATTTATGAGTTTGAGATAACCAGCATTGACATGCCCCTAGTGCATTTTAGGGTGAAATGCAGCAAGGGTACTTACATCCGCTCGCTGGCTTACGATTTTGGTAAGCTACTGAACAGTGGCGCTTACCTGCACGACCTAAGGCGCACCCAAAGCGGCAGCTACCATGTTGATGATGCTTGGACAGTGCCCGAAGTAACCGAATACCTGTTTGCACACAAAGACCTAATTTTGCAACATGCGGGTATTCAGAAGCGTTGAAGGATTGCCAGAGTTTAAAAACGGCGTGCTTACTATTGGCACGTTCGATGGGGTTCACCTGGGCCACCAAGAAATCATCAAGCGCATCAACCAAGAAGCAGCGGCCATTGGCGGCGAGAGCATTATCGTTACCTTCCATCCGCACCCACGTTTAGTGGTTAATCCAAACGATACTAGCCTTAAGTTATTGAATACCCTTGAAGAAAAGATAGCTTTATTAGAGCGATTTGGAGTGGATAATTTAATAGTGGCACCTTTTTCAATTGAGTTTTCGAAACTGACTGCCCGAGAGTATGTGGAAGATTTCTTGTGGAAAAATGTACGCCCCAAGAAAGTAGTAATTGGCTACGACCACCGATTTGGCAATAACCGTGAAGGTGGCTTGGAGTTGTTTTTGGAAATGGGCAAAGAACTAGGATTTGAGGTGGAGGAAATTGCCAAACAAATGGTTGATGACCTAGCGGTAAGCTCTACCAAGGTGCGCACCGCCCTGCAAAACGGCGATGTGGTGCAAGCTAACCATCTACTAGGGTACGAGTATAGCTTACACGGCACCGTGGTTGAAGGCCACCAAATGGGCCGAAAGCTCGGCTACCCAACAGCCAACATCCAACCCAACAACCCCAATAAACTGATACCATCCAAAGGCGTATATGCTGTGCGCGTAAAGTTGGAAGGGCAGCTGTACCCAGCCATGATGAACATTGGCGACAACCCCACCTTTGAGGGCCGCAAGGCAAGTATAGAAGCTAATTTGTTCGACTTTGATAGGGACATATATGGCATGGAATTGGATGTAACATTTGTGCAGCGCTTGCGCAGCGAATTGAAGTTTGATAACATAGATGCCCTCATCAAACAGATGGCCGACGACGAAAAGGTATCGAGAAAGTTGTTATATTAGGATTGAGATAGACACAAGACACAAGACACAAGATTTTTGTTTGAAACTCGCAACTCGTAACCCGTAACTCGCAACCCCATGAAAAATCCTTTCCTACAAACCATGCTCATCTTGCTGCTTACTATGGTAGGCACTGGCACCATCATAGCTCAAAACCAAGTTGACTTGGATAACAAAATGTTTGGTGGCAATTGGTTTGATAGCATGGATGAGGCTAAGCAAAAGCCCAATGAGGTGTATTACCTTGACCTGAGCTTGCAAAAGTTAAAAACTTTCCCGGTGGAGATTTTTAACTTTCCGAACTTAAAAGAACTGCATTTGCCGTTTAATTATTGGTCGAGTATACCGGCAACTGGTTGGGAGAAGTTGACCAAGTTGGAACTGCTTGATTTGAGCGGCAATTATTACCTAAACAAATTACCTATTGATGGCCTTGCGGAGCTTAAAGCGCTCAGAACCTTGCTGCTTAAAGACAATAAATTGAATACCGGCGAGGCGGACAAGGTAGCCAAAGCGCTACCTAATGCCAAGGTTGAAATCAAGTAAAAAAAGGTATGCAAACAATATTGATTATATTAACCATGGCCTTGTTGCCCGTAGGAGGCTATGAACTGGAAGTATACAAACATTGGGAAGCCAAAGATCAATTGTTTAGGGATAAAGAAACTTCACCCATCTTCAACAAAAAGGAGCGTAAGAATTTTACGGGCATCAAATTTTACCCGCCTGATAGAGGAATGTTGGTAACGGCAAAGTATGAGCCGCTGACGGTGGAAGATACCGTTGAGTTTGTTACTTCATCCGGTAGTTTGAAACTTTACGCACAAGTTGCAAACTTGATATTCACCTTGGATAACCAAACCTTTTCTTTGCCCGCATATCAAGGTATTGAGCTGCGCAAAAAAGAAGAGTTTGAAAAGTACCTGTTCGTGCCATTTACCGACCTTACCAGTGGCAAAGAAACCTACGGTGGTGGCCGTTATTTAGATTTGGAAGTGTCCGATGGCGACTCGTTGGAAGTTGATTTTAACTATGCCTACAACCCATATTGCGCCTACACCGATGGCTACTCTTGCCCTATACCTAAACCTGAAAGCCGATTAAGCATTAGCATATTGGCTGGCGAAAAGTTGTACCACTAATAATTGATGAACCTAGCTTAGTTTCTGCGGCCTTCTTTTTCGTCTTCTGCGTCTTGTATTTTGGCGCTGAGCTTGGTGGTAAAGGTTTTCATTTCGTCTAACACAAAATTGTGGCCAGTAGCGCGGCGATAGGTTTCGGCCATGCTTACCAGGGTTTGAAGGAAATGGTCTTTCATTTCGTCTATATACATATCCTTGGTGTGCAAGTCAAAGCGCATGGTATTGTTCTCGTCGCGGTCCCAAAAAGATAGCATCATACTTTTGGTGTCCCTTGCTTCGCTCATGCCAGCATCATCGGCTTCCCACAAAATGCGGTTGGGTAGCTTATTCTCATCCAATTCTACGGTAATAATTATCTGTCTGCGGGTATATTTATCAGAAGCCATACGCTGGTTTGTGCTATATTTAGGGGCAAAGGTAATTATTAGACACAAGACATAAGACACAAGACTCAAGACTTTGTTGCTAATGTGCTAAAGAGATAATGTCATTGCTATTGTTAAGCAATTCTAAAATTTATCTAAACCATGAACCCAAATCGTTTATTAGCCATTAACTAATGACAAGTACTAAACCACAATCGTAAATCGTACCTCCTAAAATCGTAAATTAACCGCATGGAATATAGAAGACTTGGCCGTAGTGGCCTTCAGGTAAGTGCCCTATCATTGGGCTCATGGCTTACCTTTGGCTTGCAAATCGGCGACGATGTTGCTGAAGAATTGATGACCGTGGCCTATGAAAATGGTGTTAATTTTTTCGATAATGCTGAAGCTTACGCTGGAGGCAAATCGGAGATAGTGATGGGCAACATCCTTAAAAAGAAAGGGTGGGACCGAAGCACGTATGTGGTAAGCAGCAAAGTATTTTGGGGCGGCACGCTGCCCAACCAAAAAGGCCTTAGCCGCAAGCACGTAATGGAGGCTTGCGATGCGGCATTAAAGCGCCTGCAGGTCGATTATCTCGATTTATATTTCTGCCACAGGCCCGACATTAATACTCCTATTGCCGAAACCGTTTGGGCTATGCACCACCTCATTCAGCAAGGAAAGGTGCTATACTGGGGTACCAGCGAATGGACTGCGCAAGAGATAACCGAGGCGCACCTAGTGGCCGAAAAGTATAACCTCATAGGCCCATTGATGGAGCAGCCGCAATATAATATGTTTCACCGTCAGCGCTTCGAGGTGGAGTATTTCCGTTTGTTCCGCGATTGGGGCATGGGCAGCACTATATGGTCGCCATTGGCCAGTGGATTGCTAAGTGGCAAATATAACCACGGCATGCCTGACGAGAAAACCCGCTTAGATTTACCGAACCTAGAGTGGCTGAAAGAGCGCGTGCTGCAAGAAGAAAAACTGGAACAAGCCCGTAAACTAGAGACTTTAGCCAAGGACCTTGGGACTTCTTTGCCTCGCTTAGCCCTTGCTTGGTGCTTAAAGAACCAAAACGTGAGTACCGTGATAACGGGCGGAAGTAAGGCCAGTCACTTAAAGGAGAACCTTAAAGCCACCGAAGACGTTGCCAAACTTACCCCCGAGGTAATAGAGCAAATTGAAACCATACTGGGCAACAAGCCTAAGTTGGAGGTGTTTTAATTTGGTCGATGGTCCATAGTCCATGGAAAAAAATTGCGAAATATGTAAGCTCCTCCTCCTTTTTTAGGGGGAGGTTGGGAGGGGGTTGCTAAGATGAGCATTGAATCCAAAAGCTGCACCAGATAGCTTAGTTCAAGCATCATCGAGCTTCGTGGAAGGGCAATATTACCAAAGTAGCGAGAATAGTTAATAATTCAACTCGAAACTCGCAACCCGTAACTCGTAACAATAATTTACTAAAAATAATAGCCTAATAATTTTAGTAATTCAAAATCGTTTTGTAGCTTCGTGTTATCATGGAGCTGATAGAAGATTATATAAAGGGTAGGGGAGCGCAGACAAACCCGCACAACCAGTTTCATAACCATGAACTGGTATTTGAGCATATGGAGGGTTTGGATGAGGATTTTGACCATAACCCCGGCAGCACCAAATTTTATATTGATAGTACTAAGGCCATTGTAAACAAGGTTACCAGCCCCGATGTTGGCCCTTCTTGGAGCATGAACCCTTACCGCGGCTGCGAGCATGGGTGCGTGTATTGCTATGCCCGCAACAGCCACGAGTATTGGGGTTTTAGTGCCGGTATTGATTTTGAGAGCAAGATAATGGTAAAGCCCTCGGCGCCAGAGTTGCTACGCGAGCATTTTATGCGCCGAAACTATAAGCCAGAGCCTATAATGCTATCGGGTAATACCGATTGTTACCAGCCCGTGGAGCGGAAAATGGAAATAACGCGTGATATACTGAAGGTGTTTTTGGAGTGTAAGCACCCTGTGGGTATCATCACCAAAAACGCATTGATACTGCGCGATTTGGATATATTGAAGGAGTTGTCCGCTCAAAATTTGGTGCAGGTGGCCATCTCTATCACCACTTTAGATAACGATCTACAGCGCCGCATGGAGCCGCGTACATCGCTGCCAAGCAAGCGGCTTGATGCGGTGCGTAGATTGTCGGATGCAGGAGTGCCAGTTATGGTAATGCATGCCCCCGTTATCCCTTGGCTTACCGATGTGGAAACACCGCAATTAGTGAAGGCCTGTGCAGAGGCTGGCGCTTATACGGTTGGCTACACCATTGTTAGGCTCAATGGCGCTGTCGGGGGCATCTTTACCGACTGGGTGCAAAAGAACTACCCTATGAAGGCCGAGAAGGTGCTTAATGCCATAAAGGATATGCACGATGGCAAGCTAAACGATTCTGAATTTGGTAGACGCATGAAAGGAAGCGACACACCTTGGAATCAAATTTTTAAGCAACAATTTAATGTGGCCATGAAGCGCTATTTCCAAGAAAAACCGCCTAAGCCCGTGTATAACCTAGCTGCGTTTGTGCCACCCGCCAAAGGGCAATTGAGTCTGTTTTAGGCCGCCACTGTTGATTTTACTTGTGGTCAGAAACAGGGCTAAACATACCTCCCTCGAATATCGATTCATGGTGCTGGCTAATGTCAAGCCCATCTTCCTCATCCTCAGGTTTTACCCTAAGCGGAATGATGATATTGGTAAGTTTAAGTAGCGCGTAGGAGCCCACAAATGTAAATACCGATACGATAACCAAGGCCAGTAAGTGTTTCAATAGCAAATCGGGGTTGCCTGTAGTTACTAGGCCACCTTCTTTGGCGAAAACGGCGGTAAGTACCATACCCACTATGCCTCCAACGCCGTGGCATGGGAACACGTCTAAGGTATCGTCAATGCTCGATTTATTTTTCCAGTGTACGGCGTAGTTGCTGATAATGCTGGCCGCAAGGCCAATGAAAATGGCAGGGCCGAAGCTCACAAAACCTGCGGCAGGCGTTATGGCCACCAAGCCTACTACCGCACCTATGCAAGCACCTATGGCGGTTGCTTTGCGGCCTTTAGCGGCATCTAGCAGTATCCATGCCATCATTGCGGCAGCCGAGGCCATGTGGGTATTGATAAAGGCAGTAACGGCCAATGTATTGGCATCCAATGCTGACCCGGCATTGAAACCAAACCAGCCAAACCACAATAGGCCCGTGCCCAACAGCACGTAAGGGATATTGGATGGTTTATGCTCGTGGTTGGCCAAATGCGATTTGCGCCTGCCCAATACCATAGCACCTGCCAATGCCGCAAAGCCAGCCGAAATGTGCACTACGGTTCCGCCTGCAAAATCGAGTACGCCCATTTTGAAAAGGAAACCTTCAGGGTGCCAAGTCCAGTGGGCCAATGGGGCGTATATGAGCAATGAGAATAGGCACACAAAGATTAAATAGCCCCAAAAACGCACCCGCTCTGCGAATGAACCCGTGATAAGTGCTGGGGTAATAATGGCAAATTTTAATTGGAAGGCTGCAAATAGGATAAACGGGATGGAAGTGGCCATGCTGGGGTGAGCCGCGGTGCCAACATTATTGAAAAACGCGAAACTCAATGGGTTGCCAATAATACCGCCTATACTATCGCCAAAAGCCAAACTGAAACCCACCACATACCAAAGGATGCTCACTACACCCAGTGCCACGAAACTTTGCAACATGGTGGAGATAATGTTTTTAGGACTTATCATACCGCCATAAAAAAACGACAAACCAGGGGTCATTAACAATACCAACCCCGATGCGGAAAGCATCCATGCCAGTGTGCCGGTATCAAACGGCTCGCTATTTTCAGGATGGACGCTAGGCCAAAAGCAGCACAAAAGCGTAAGGATGATGAATATGGAAAATGCGACAGTGCCGTATTTTTTCTTTTGTTGAACAGTCATTGGAGTCAAAATTTGCAATTCGGCTGCAATTTATGACATCTATTTTTATAAATACAATCAAAATTGCCAACAACTTGTTGGAATATAACGTATGTAAAAAAGTATAAACTATTTAGCATCAAGCTCGATGCAAATCAATGCTCCTCTTCTTTTACCCTTTTGTTCAGTTCAACGGGATTAGCGTTTTTTCTGCGCATACGCATGTTTAGCAATTCAATCAGTAACGAGAAGAACAAGGCAAAGTAAATATAGCCTTTAGGTACGTGTACATCTAAGCCCTCAACCACCAACATAAAGCCAATAAGGATTAAGAAGGATAGTGCTAGTATTTCAATGGTTGGATGTTTTTTGATAAAATCGGCAATCTTGCCAGCAAATGCCAACATTACACCTAAAGAAATAACTACTGCAATAATCATTATCCATGCGCTAGATGACAAGCCTACTGCAGTTAATATCGAGTCGAAAGAAAAGATAATGTCCATAAGTATTACTTGCAGTATTACCGTCGTCATCGACATCTTCTTGGGCTTAGCTTCTTTGTCCATTTCTGGGCCTTCCATTTTGTGATGGATTTCGGTAACACTTTTGGCAAGTAAAAATAATCCGCCGGCCATCATAATCAAATCCCTTCCACTAAAGCCAATGCCAAACAACGAGAACAAATCGCTTGAAAAATAATTGATGATGAAACTAATACCCAATAACAAGGCGATACGAAATACTAAGGCCAGCATTAAGCCTATTTTGCGCGCTTTTTCGCCTTCTTCGTGTGGTAGTTTGTTAGATAAGATGGAGATGAAAATAATATTATCAACGCCCAATACTATCTCAAGTAAGGTAAGGGTTGCCAAGGCTATCCATGCCTCTGCGGTTAAAAACACTGAAAGGTCGAAATTGATGGCTAATAACAAGCTGTCCATGGTGGTTTTTTAGTTTATCGGGTTAATAAGCCTGCATCCAAAACAAATTGGCTACCAGTTATATACCTTGCTTTTTCTGACGACAAATATACAACTGCTTGCGCAACATCTTCAGGTTCTATCCACGGCACAGGTAATAAATTTCCAGCACTAGCTTCGGCAATCTCTTGAGGGGTTTTGCCTTCCATTTCGGCAAGGCCATCGTTCATAGGGGTATTTACGCCTGTAGGGTGTATGCTGATAACGCGGATGTTGTGTGGTGCCAGTTCCAGCGCCCAGCTTTTTGTTAAACCAGTAAGGGCCCATTTGGTGGCAGCATAGTGGCTTAGGCGGTTCATGCCCCGCAGCCCGCCTACCGATGAGTTGTTGATGATAACCCCGCTCTTTTGCGCTATAAGGTTCGGTATTACATACTTTGCCATTAACCAACTGCCTTTGAGGTTCACGTCTATCATACGGTCAAATTCGGCTTCGGTAATATCGTGAGTTAAACCATATGCGCATATACCTGCATTATTGAACAGTACATCAACTCGGCCCAAGGTGCTAATTGTTTTTTTAACGGCGGCTTCTACTTCATCAGATTTGCTTACATCTGCTAACAGGGCTAAAAATTTTACACCTTTGGCTTCGCACTCTTTGCCCAAACTCACCAAGTCATCGTTGCTGCCCATGCTGTAGGTTGGGTAGCCCACATTATGGCCAATATCGAGCGCCGCAATATGGTATCCTTCTTGTGCTAGGGCAATGGCTGTGGCTCGGCCTTGACCGTGGGCGGCGCCGGTAATTAAAGCCACTTTGCCATTTGTTGCTTGGTTCATGGTATCTCCTTGTTATTTGACCCCAAATTACGATATCATTTGTGGCTTGGCAAAAGCAGATTGCGTCTGATAGTAGTTAGCTTATTTTTTCTCTAGCACCACATCTACAAACCAATGCTTACAATCGTACAGCAGCGATTTGATATGCAGTCCAGCCCCCGATGCCAGTTGCTCGATGGTAGGTAGGTCGTACTTTTGCGACAACTCGGTTTGTATAGCCTCCCAAGCCTCCAACTCAAAGGTTTGGTCAAGGGCCGCAACATGCACCTGTTGCTTGCGGGTACTTACCAGGTAACTTTTGGTTTCGCCAGTTATAGGGTTGTAAGTAGGGTAATGGGCGAAGTTTTGCCTATTGAAGTTGCCACCCAATTCTTCGTTTATGCGGTCCAGTAGGTTTAGGTTAAACTCTCGGGTAATGCCTTGCGAATCGTTGTAGGCAGCTAATATAGTCTTAGGGTCTTTCATTAGGTCCATGCCAATCATCAGTAGGTCGTTGGGGTTCATGCGGTGGGCAAGGCCCTGCAGAAACTGGTGTGCCCGCTCGCCTGTGAAATTGCCAATGTTCGAACCTAAGAAAAGAATAACCTTCCGTTGCTTACCCTCCGCATTGATGCGTTCAAGGGCATCAAAGTATTCATATGGCATGGTTGTCACATGGCATGGTGGTATCTCTATGGCTAGGCTGTCTTTAAGTTGCCTAAGCACATTTGCTGAAATATCGATGGGCAAATAGGTAAATTCAACTTGCTGCTCCACCAAATGTTTCAAAAGTACTTTGGTTTTAGTCCCATCGCCGGCTCCAAACTCAATTAGTTGAAAAGCATCTCCACCTCCGTGGAATAATTCCAGCATTTCCTGCTTTCGGGTACTGAATATTTCGTACTCGCTGCGGGTAGGGTAGTACTCTGGCAATTTCATGATGAGTTGGAACAACTTATCGCCCTTATCATTATAAAAGTATTTGGATGAAAGGATTTTTGGGGTTCCTTCCAAACCGCTTTTTACATCGTTGGCAAAGGTTTTAAGGTTGGTATCGTCGATGGTAGTGGTTCCGCTACTCATTTTAAAATTGTATTTTATAAAAGCTTACTTCCAAACAAACCAAAAAAATACCAGTTTGTTCCATAGACGGAATTTTTGTGTAAATAAAAATGGAAGGGCGCTAAGATTTGACTGGCAGAAAGCAATTGAGAGGCGGGATAAAAGTATTAACCAATAACCAATCAACAAATCACCATTAGTTAAGACTCCTAAAGTCCACCGGCACCACCTTACTTACGCCAGGCTCTTGCATGGTAACACCATAGATAACGTCAACCGATGCCATAGTGGCCTTGTTGTGGGTAACCATAATAAACTGCGACTCCTGGCTGAACTGCCTGATGGCTCCATTGAACTTGCCGATGTTGGTATCGTCTAGCGGCGCATCTACCTCATCGAGCACGCAGAAGGGGGCAGGCTTTAGTAGGTATAGGGCAAACAGGATGGCCAGTGCGGTAAGGGTTTTCTCGCCTCCGCTCAATTGGTCTATTACCAATGGGCGCTTGCCTTTAGGGCGGGCTATAATCTCTATCGGCGATTCCAGCGGATTGTCGGGCTGGGTGAGGGTAAGGTCGCAGGTGTCGTCTTCGGTAAACAAGCTGCGGAATACCATCTGGAAATTGTTGCGCACCGAGGTAAAAGCATCCATAAACTTACCTTTAACCAAGGTCTCAATCTCGTCCATGGTTGCCATTAATGATTCTTTGGCCTTTACCAAATCTTCACGTTGTGCAGTGATAAAAACGTGGCGCTGTTGCATTTCATCGAAAGCCTCCACTGCCATGGGGTTTATCTCTCCAAATGTTTCAATGCGGTGGCGCATTCGGGCCACTTCCTCTTGCACTTCATGGAGCGTATGATCTTCGCTAGGCTGCGCGTCCAGCAGGTCGTTTATATCCAAGTTAAACTCTACCGATAGGCGCTCTTTCAGGCCGTTTAGTTCCAGTTTAAGCTCATTGGTTTTGTCTTTGGTTTGGTCCAAGCGGCCTAGTATTTCGGTTTGTTGCTTGTGCCAATTGCGTATTCGCTCTTCAATGCTTTGTATTTGCTCGCGGGCTTTGAAAAAGTTCGCTTCAAACTCCGTCAATCCAGTATGGCTGGCGCTGCGCTGGTTATACAGTTCGCTTAGCTCCGTTTCTAGTTTGGCTGCGGTTTCGTCAAGGGTAGCAATCTTTTCGGTGGCAATTTTATATTCCTCCTTATTCTGCAATTCGCGCAGCTGAATCTCATTCAAGCGGTTTTGCGTAAAGGTTTCCTCCTGCGCCAGCTGTGCTACCAGGTTGTTTTGCTGATGGAACTTGATGTTCTGCTCATTGAACTTTGCCGAGGCATCGGCAGCCGTTTGCGAAGTTTGCCCAAACCGCTCTTGGAGCGTAGCATATTGTTGGTCAATGGTCGCTTTCTCGCCCTTCAGGGTCTCTGCCAGTTGTAGGTGGCTGGTAAGCAAAGCTTCAATGCCATCAATCTTCTCCTGTATGCTCGTGTTCTTTTTATGGAATTCGTCCAGAAACGTTTGGTAATTCTCTATTCGGGTTTGCATGCTGGCCAACTTATTGTCGGCTTGGTTTACTGTTTGGCGGGCCGTTTGTATGGCAGGCTGCTTGGTGGCCAGTTTTAGCTTCTGTATGGTCTGGTCTAGTTGCTTAATGTTGCGGTCGGTGTTGCGGCGCTTTTCTTGTAGCTCCTCAATTTCTACCTTTAGCTTTTCCAGTGTCTTGCTTCGACCTATTCTCATGCCCTCAAACAAACCCACTGAACCACCCGAAACACTGTGCGGCGTGCGTATTATCTTGCCGTTTTGCGATAAAAAGATGGCCTTGTTTTGTGCTGTCGCGTTGGTGCGCAGTTCAGGTATGTCGTTCTCGTTTACAATGTATACATGCTCTAGCAAAAAGGCCGCCAGCTTGCGGTATTGCGGGTCTGCTTCAATTACTTCTGTGGCGGGTATAGCATTTGGCAACATCAGCGGCGAATCAGGCTTGTATGTCGCAAAGTCAGACAATAAGAAGCAATTAATGCGGCCTTTGCTGGCTTGGTTCAGCAGCCCTATGGCATCTTGTGCGCTTTCAGCATCTTCAGCCACCAAATAGTTTAAGAAAGGCTCTAAATAGCTCTCAATGGTTACCCTGTAGTCTTCTTTGCAATAGATGATATCGGACAACACGGGCGCATTGGCCAGTTTGTGGTTCTGCTTTTTTAGGAACTTAATGCTATCCGGAAAGCCCTCTAAATTCTCAATCAGGCTTTTGTTCAGGTTGTATTCGTTCTGCTTGCTGTCCAATAGGCGTTGCTCTTTGGCTGCCAGTTGGCGGGTTTTTTCAAGCGCTTGGGTGTTGTCTACCAACTCGCGTTGTATGCCTTCTTCCTCTTTTACCAAGGTCTCCAGTAATAGTTGCTGCTCAGTGCGTTCTTTTTGCAAGGTATCTAGGTCTTGCTTCAATATACCGAGGCTGTTCTCACGATCCTTTACGTCGTTTATGTTCTGCTCAATCGATTTATAGAATTGCTCCTTTTGGCTCAATTGTATGGCTGCATCCTTCTCGGCTTGGTATATCTTCTTTTCCAGTTCTTGGCGCTGGTTGGTAACCGTGTCTAGCTCGGTTCGGGCGGCTTGCTGGGCTTCTTTGGCAGTGGCTTGGCTCTCGTTGAGGGCCTTTATCTCGGCTTCTAGGGTTTTAATGGCCGCTTCTTGGGCGGTTTTCCGCTCGGTTAGCTCAGTCAGTTTTTTGCGTAAGTCGCCCTGCACTTGACTACTTTCGCTTTCTTGGCGCGCCAAACTGGCTATTTTGTCGTTTAGGAAGCTCTTTTGCTGTATGGCGCCGTTCTTGTCGCTTTCCTTCTTATTGATGTTGTTTATCAGCTCATTCAGCTCCTTTTGGCGGCTGTTTAGGTGCTTTTCCTTTTCCAATATATCCAGCTTCTCTTTTTCCAGCTCGGCCTCTAGCTGGCGCAGACGCACCTCAATCTCTAGCTTAGTATTGTGGTCCTCCTTGCGCTTTGCCTCTAGTTCGTCAAACCCCTTGCGATAAGCCGCCACATGGTACTTCGCAAGTTCTACGCTTAGCTCCTTATATTCCTCGCGCATTTTATAAAAGCGCTTGGTTTTCTTAGCTTGGTTTTCTAGGGTTTTAAGGTTGTTGTTTATCTCAAAAAGCAAGTCCTCCACCCGCGCTAAATCGGCATCGGTGCTTTGCAGCTTGCTTAGGGTTTCCTTTTTGCGGGCCTTGAATTTTGATACCCCAGCTGCTTGCTCAAACAGCCTACGGCGGCTATTGTCGCGGTCGTTCAGTATCTCGTCAATCATCTTTAGCTCAATAATGGCGTAGCTATCGCTACTGATGCCGGTATCGAGAAAGAGGTTGCTGATGTCCTTCAAGCGGCACGGCACGCCATTGATTCGGTATTCACTGTCGCCGCTGCGGTGCAGTATACGGGTAATGGTTACGTGCGTAAACTCCGTGGATAGCAGCCCGCGGTTGTTCTCAAAACTCAACGATACCTCGGCCATGCCACTCGGTTTGCGGTTGCGCGACCCGTTAAAAATCAGGTTGCTCATTTTCTCCGAGCGCAGGTTGCTGGTGCGCTGCTCGCCAATTACCCAGCGGATGGCATCTACCACGTTGCTTTTGCCACTGCCGTTGGGGCCCACCACGCCCGTGATGTTCTCATTGAAGTTTATAACCGTTTTATCGGCAAAACTTTTGAACCCCTTAATTTCTAGGCTGGTCAGTTTCAAGGCGCGGTAGCGTTTTGTGCGGAGGGCAAATTTACGCCATTCAATTTGAAAATGTGCCAATTTGGAAATTTGAAAATGGGTGGGTTGTGAAACGCTAAAAGGTGGGAGCTAGCGTGTCATCCTGAGTCTCGTTTTAAAAGAGATCGAAGAGTGCGCGCGCGGGCTTTTCGTGTGGGTAGTGGAGTCCCATTTCAGCAATGGCCCTAAAATTGGGTTTTGTCGTCCAGGAAGTGAGGTTTTCATGAGGGTTGCAAGCGCATTAAACGTATTTTACCTTTCAAATTCCAAATTTCTTATCTCTTATTTAAAACTGGGGTTTTGTCGTCCAGGAAGTGAGTGTTGGTGAGGCTTGTAGCTTGCCCACACCCTATTTTACCTTTTCAAATTTTACCTTTCACATTTCTCATTTAAACGGGGGTTTTGTCGTCCAGGAAGTGAGTATTGGTGAGGCTTGTGGGCTCTATTTTTGTTGTTTTCTTCTTCTTTTTTGGTTATTGTTAGGGATTGTCAAACCTATTATTTAATTTTGTATCGTGTACGATATAATCGTTTGCGATACAAAATTACAACTATGCAGAAGACAACCACTTTTCAAAACATATTGCGCATCGTGTTAGGGGCTTTTGTGCTTTTGGCAGGTATCGGGCATCTTACTTTTCAACGAGAGGAGTTTCAGGCACAGGTGCCCGATTGGGTGCCGTTGGGCAAAGATTTGGTGGTGGTGCTCTCGGGTGTGGTCGAAATATTGTTTGGGCTAGGTATGATACTTTGGACCAAACAAAAGGCCACCATTGGTGTTCTGTTGGCAGTGTTTTTGGTGCTGGTTTTCCCGGGCAACGTTGCCCAATATACCAATGGTATTGATGCATTCGGCCTCGATACCGACCAAAAGCGATTGATACGCCTGTTTTTTCAACCCGTGCTTATTGCTTGGGCGTTGTGGTCAACAGGTGCTTTGGCTCATTTAATCAACAAGATAAAAAAGCAATAACAATGGATACAGCATTTTATGATTTGGAGGCCAAGAGCTTGCAAGGCAAGCCGGTAAAAATGGACAACTACAAGGGCAAAGTGGTATTAGTGGTAAACACTGCCAGCAAGTGCGGCCTTACGCCCCAATACGAAGGATTGGAAAAACTATATACCAAATACAAAGATGATGGGTTAGTGGTGCTTGGTTTCCCGTGCAACCAGTTTGGCGCGCAAGAGCCCGGCGGTGCCAACGATATACAGGAGTTTTGCCAAGTTAACTATGGCGTGAGTTTCCCTATCATGGAGAAGATTGACGTAAATGGCACCAACACACACCCGGTGTTTAAATACCTCAAATCGAAACTGGGTGGCTTTTTGGGCAGCGGTATTAAATGGAACTTTACCAAGTTTGTAATAGACAAAAACGGTAAGCCGGTTGAGCGTTTTTCGCCGATTACCAAACCCGAGGCCATTGAACCCATGATTAAAAAACTATTGGGAAAATGAAGCACGAGGAGTTGCTATACTTGGAAAACCAACTGTGTTTTCCGCTATATGCCGCATCGCGACTTACTACCCAAATGTACGGCCCGCTGCTGCACGAGCTGGATATAACCTATCCGCAATACTTGGTGCTGTTGGTGCTGTGGCAGCGGGGGGCTTTATCGGTAACTGAAATTGGCGGGCTACTCTTGCTCGATACAAACACGCTTACCCCATTGCTAAAGCGCATGGAAGAAAAGGGCCTGCTGGTAAGGTCGCGCTCAAAAGAAGATGCGCGCAGCGTGCTGGTAAGCCTTAGCCCGACGGGGCAGCAGTTGAAAGAGAAAGCCCTGTGCGTGCCTATGCAGGTTATCGCCAATTTCCAGGCTGGCGGCACCCTCACCCATGAAGAGGTTGTGGCGTTTAAAGCTACGCTGCATAAAATAGTTGGGGCGTTGGCGGCGGAGTAGGAGGGGCACATGTTGGCCTGTGGATAATTTATGCAAATAGTTTTATATTAGCATTGCATTGCACAGCGCAGCTTTATGGTTGCGTTTGACGCGTGTGCTTTATAGGAAGTTGGGTTATGTGGGGCGTCTGAAGACGCGGAGTCCGTTACATCCTCGTCTTGAAGACGAGGACGAGTGGGGGGGCACCCTTACCCATGAAGAGGTTGTGGCGTTTAAAGCAACGCTGCATAAAATAGTGGGGGCGTTGGCGGCGGAGTAGGAGGGCAGATGTTGACCTGTAAGTAATTTATGTAAATAGTTTTAAATTAGCATTGTATTGTGCAGCGCATCTATTTGGCTGCGTTTGACGCGTGTGCTTTATAGGAAGTTGGGGGGCTGGCTCTGTTGGAGCCAAGTAGGCGCAGCCTACCAACAATAACTGCACTTAGGCCTGAAATAGCCCCCACTCGTCCTCGTCTTCAAGACGAGGATGAAAAGGACACAGCGTCTCCAGACGCCAGTATTAGGGCAACCGATTAGGCTAAGATAGGGGTTAAATTTTTGAGCAGCACCAATCCAAACTACAATCTTGTGGCGCTCTAATCAATATAACTTGATACTTGATACTCGGTACTTGATGCTAAATACTACTTCGCCGCAATGGATTTTACGGCTACTATCTCGGGTACGGCATTTTTCACGGCTTCTTCAATGCCGGCCTTCATCGTCATGAAGCTTTGGGGGCAGGTTTCGCAGGCACCTACCAAGCGCACCCAAAGGGTTTGCTGGTCGTCAATTTCCACTACCTCCACATCTCCGCCGTCTTTTCGCAAATAGGGGCGCATAGTATCCAACGACGCTTCCACACGCGCTATCAGTTCTTCCATTTGTGTGTCGGTGGTGCTCATGCGGTTGGGGCTTCTGCCGTTTGGTTTACTTTACTGTTTAGTATGGCTACTTGCCTTTCCATGGTGGTGGCAAAGTTCATAAACGCTTCGGTAGTTGTGGCATCGTTTTGCAATACGGCCGGGTTGCCTTGGTCGCCGCCTTCGCGTATGCTTTGTACCAATGGTATTTGTCCTAGTAAAGGTACATCAAACTCCTCAGCCAACGCAGCACCGCCACCTTTACCAAAAAGATAGTACTTACTATCGGGCAATTCGGCAGGCGTAAACCACGACATATTCTCTACCACCCCAATAATCGGGATGTTCATGCCTTCCATCTTAAACATGCTAATGCCTTTGCGGGCATCGGCCAAGGCTACTTTTTGTGGGGTGGTAACCACCACGGCGCCCGTAATGGGTATTTGTTGTGCTAAGGTAAGGTGCACATCGCCAGTGCCTGGTGGTAGGTCCAGTATAAGGTAATCCAAATCGCCCCAAATACACTCGGTAAAAAACTGCCGCAATGCCGATGATACCATCGGGCCGCGCCAAACTACAGCTTGGCGCTCATCAATCAACAATCCTATAGAAAGCACTTTAAGGCCGTAAGCCTCTAGTGGCACTATGTAGTGTTTGCCATCAATTTGCTGCACGGTAGGGCGCTTACCTTTAATGCCCAGCATTAGGGGTATTGATGGGCCATGTATATCGGCATCAACAATACCTACCGTAGAGCCATTTTTTAGTAAAGCTAGTGCCAGGTTTACCGCTACGGTCGATTTGCCCACACCACCCTTGCCCGACGATACAGCAATGATGTTTTTTACGCCTGGCAATACGTCTTTTTTATCTACACGGCGAGTAGTTACCTTCGAGTCGAAGGTAAGGTCCACCTCAGCATCTGCCGATACGTATTGGGCAATGGCCTGTCGGCAATCTTGCTCAATGGCATCTTTCAAGGGGCAGGCAGGAGTAGTAAGTACTACCGTAAAGCTAACTTTGTTGCCCTCAATGGCAACGTTCTCAATCATGTTCAACGTTACCAAGTCCTTCTTTAGGTCGGGGTCGTTTACATGGCTCAGGGCCTCAATTACTTGTTCTTTGGTAATCAACATCTACGGCATTTTCACTTTCAACAAAGATACGGCAAAAACAGTTGCGATAAGTAAGTTGCGGGTTACGAGTTCCGAGTTGCGAGTTGAATTAAAACTTTATGGGTATCAAAAATCGATATAACTAATAACTCGTAACTCGTAACTCGCAACTAAATTTACCGATTAATGGCATTCGTGATATTGCCGTCGCAATATATCTTAAAGAAGTTTTTGATTTTGTAGTAGTTCACGGCATCGTTCTGCACCTCGTACCAAGTGGTTACCTCATCCGATACTTTTACTTTTTTACCGTTGATGTAGCCAAACAAGTAGTTGTCAAGGTTAGGGTACACTAGCAGGTTGTTGCTTATTTGGTAGCTGGCGGGCACAAAACCTTCCAATCGCTCGTATTTTCCCTCGTAAAATACATTAAAGTAATTGTTGTTATCCACCCAAACCACAAAGTTTTGTTGCACATCGTACCATTTGGGTTCAATGCTCATAATATCAAAACTCTCGCCTTTGTAAAATATTTTAAACTGCTTTCTGTTATCGATGTAGGCTACCAGGTTTTGGCCTGCTTTGTAACTACCCGGTTGAAAGTTGAGTACACTGTAAATGTCGCCTGCCCAAAATACCTTGAAATTGCCTATGTAATCAACGTAAGCGGCAATATTGCGTTCTACTTGTACCGATTGGGGTGGGTTTCCATATTCGAGAGTTATGAGGTCTCCTTGCCAAAAAGTACGCAGTTCGTTATTTCGGTCGAGGTAAACCATCATGTTGTCCTCTACCTTTACCATATAGGGTTCTCGCTGGTCTATTTCATATACCCTGCCATCTTTAAATAGCTGAAACTGCCCCATATAATCTTGAAAAGCCACCAAGCTATCGCCCACGCCATATACTTGGCCAGCACCTTTGTTTATGAGGTCCATTTTCTCGCCGTATAGCACATAGTATTGGCTACCTGGGTTTTCTACAAACATGATATAGTCGGTGCAGTAGTAATTTACAGGAGGAAACGTTTGCAAGGTTTGGGTTAAGCCATTGTGGTATATCTTAAAATCGTTGTTGAAACTAAGGTATGCTAAGTGGTTTCGGCCCGCCTTGTAATTGTATATTAGGTTGTGCTCTTGCTGTATAATGTTTCCATCATCTACTATAAAAAAGAAATTGCGCTGGTCTTGAAAAGCACTCAAACATTGCGCACTGGTGTATTTGCCTGTTGCAACTATTGTGACTAGCAAGAGCAAGTTGGTGATGTATTTCATAGCGTTGTCCATATCGGTACCTTCACAATCCAAAACTGTACCACAGTTTCGGTAGGGTGTAAAATAAGAAAGAAGGTTGAAACCAACCTTCTTTCTTTAATTCAATGCTTTGTATTACCGAATTATTTTTGCTCAGTGTTGTCGATGTACTTCACGTAAGGGCCATTATCGGTGTATTCAATCTCAACTTGTTTCAAGTTGTCGTTGGTATTGACTTTGAATTCAGCACGACGGTTTTTAGCACGACCTTTAGGGTTATCGGCACCAGTTTCGGTTTTGTTAGGTGCTTGTGGGTACTGACGACCCATAGCCATTAGGCTGATACGGGCTATGTCGATGCCTTTAGATGCTAGGTAGTCGGCGCAAGTTTGGGCACGACGTTTTGCTAGCACCATGTTGTAGGCATCAGAACCAATGCTATCCGTGTGACCATAGATTTCGATAGTCCATGTTGGATTGTCAGCCATAAGTTTCTGGATAGAATCCAAAGCAACTTTGTACTGCTTGGTCAAGTTGTACTTGTCGAAATCGTAGTAAACGCGTTTTAGCTTGATTTTTTGACGGGCAATTTCATCAATCAGGATAACCAAATCCATGGTGTCTTTGCCACCGTATAGTTCGGCTAGTGCATTGGCATCCAAAATGGTGTCGTTGCCCCAGTATCCGGTTTTGGTAGCATTTAAAGTGTAGACTTCATCCGGTTGCAAAGCAAACAATACAGCCTCACCTTCGGTGGTGGTAAAGTTACCTACAGGTGTGTTGTAGCCATCCTTGCCTTTTACAACGCTTACGTCAGCACCGGCAAGTGGTGTTTCTGGAGTTCTCCTTTCAGCAACCAAAATGCGGATGTTAACTTCTTTCACAATACGGAAACCATAGATATCGTCGCAGCAGGTAGCGCTTTTCAATCCGTATCCACCTGGGCGGTTAGATACCAAAAAGCCGTTTCTGCCGTCAGATGATAGGTTGAAATACAAGTCATCAACGCTTGAGTTGATAGGAGCCAACAGGTTAGTTACAGTATCCCAATCGGTGCCATTGTGAGTTACGCTGTAAATATCATATCCGCCAATGTTAACATAGCCTTCAGAGCTAAAGTACAAGGTGTGGGTGTTGTTGTCGTAGAAAGGAGTCGCCTCGTTAAAAGCTGTGTTGATTTTGTTACCAAGGTTTTTTACTGGGCCAGTTTTTGCAGGGCCAGTAATTTCGGCATAGTACAAATCGCTGTAAATAGGGGCGTCTAATTTATCTTTCTTAGATTTTTTGTCTTCGCCACCTTCAGTGCGAGTTGAGGTAAAGAATAGATACTCTTTGCCGTCTTTCATCACACCAACACTCGGGTGGGTATTGGTAGAACCATCTGCATTCACGTCAAGTTTTACCGGTTCGTTCCAGCTATTTCCGTTTTTCTCGCTTACGTAAATAGTACACTCCATTTTCAACGCTTCGCCTACTACACATTGTGTAAAGTAAAAACGGTTTCCGTCTTTAGAGAAAGCACCGTTTCCAACGTGGTATTGATCGCTGTTGATTGGGCCAGGGAAAAGTTTAGAATCCAACCAAGTATCACCATCACGTTTGGTGGTAAATACTTTTGAATAGGGCAATTGCACACTGTCGGGTTGCTCTTCACCTTCCAAAGGCAAGAAAATTGCCTTTTCAGAGCGCAACGAAGAGTATACCAATTCATCTTTAGTAATAGCAATTGGTGCGAAGTCGCTAAATGGGTTGTTTACTTTCTCATCAAGCAAATCTACGATAACACGCTCTGGGTCGCTGGTGGTTTTAATACCTAGGTCGCAACCTTCTACTTGGCGTTTCACTATTTTTTGAAACTCAGCTTTGTCGCCATCAGCGTCGTTGTATTCCGCAATAAAACCATCAAAATTGGTTTTAGCATCAGCATACTTGCCATTATACTTTTGCATCAAGGCCATCATGTACTTAGCCTTTGCATATTTTACCGGATCAAGGTCGTAAAACTTTTGGTAGTAAGTTTCAGCTTTGCTGTAATCACGCACCAAATAGTTCAGCTTTGCCAAGCGAGAAGCCAAGCAAGCATTGTCTGGTTTTACTGCATAAGCTTCTTCGTAGTACATCAATGCATTAATGTAGCTTCCTTGGTCGTAAAGGTTGTTTGCAATCTTTACTTTTTTCTTGTAACCGAGGTTTTTGAGCTTGTCAGAACGGTAATCATCCATGTAGCTATTGCTACTGGTATCCTGTGCCTGCGCTATCGAAAATAGGGGTAGCATAAGTAGCGCTGCGATAGCCAAAATAACAGTATTCTTCATTTAAGTGGTTTTCGGATTATGAGGTAATTGTGTTAGTTAGAATCTTGGACAGAACAAAAATACATTTTTATCACCTATACTTGAAAAGCGACCGACATAAATTAATGAAATTTCGAAGGAACCTCTAGTATTGGGATTTTTTAGGGTTGATGTTGTAACGTCATAGCTTAGTCCCACGCGGATTCGGTACATTTCCATGCCTAACATGGCAATAAACGCATCTTTGTTGCGATACCAGGCGCCTGCGTACAATGTGGTGCGTTTATCGGGGGTGTTTTTAAGATGGAACCCGATATTGGTACCGAAGTTAAGCTCTTGATTTTTGGCTTGGTTCATGTAAATTAAGCCAGGATATAAAGTGAACTTATTCGAAATGTCCCACTCCAAACCAGTGTGTACTACATACCTGCGCGGCAAAACGCTGGTATTGCCAGTGCCAAACTGCTCTTTTGGCTCAAACAAGTGGAACATACTGAAACCAGCATAGTAGGTCAGTTTCTGGGTAATGGCGCCATTATAAAACAAACCAGCATTAAAATCAGGAATTATTTTCGACTGGTCGTTTAGTGATGCATCAACACTACTTGAACCATTTTGGTATACCGCATCGGTAAACTGGTCGGAGAAACGGAACATGCCACCTTTGTTTTGTTGTATACCGCCTTGAAAGCCTAATGACAACTGGTGTTTGCCATTGCTACCCAAACTCTTAATGTACGATACCGATAACATGCCACGGGTAAGTTTGTACAGTCTACCGTTGCTGTAATCGTTTACAAACGCAACACCTACACCTACGGCATCTTTCTTCTTTTTGCCTACAAAAAACGGCATATCAAAAGAGGCTGAAGGGGTGCCAAATGTTGGCCCGCTGCCATTGGGTATGCCACCCCACTGGCTGCGGAAAATTCCGGCCACGCGATAGTTGCCGTTTACCTTGCCTGTTAGTGCAGGGTTAAGGGTAAGTGGCGAAGCATAAAATTGAGAAAAGTGTATGTCTTGAGCTGATGCTATGGTTGGCAACAACACCATGGCAAACACGATCAATATTGCACTGATTACTTTCATACGAGTCAAGCAATTCATCTGTTGTAGTTTCAGTTTACTGTATTGATTATCTTAATAGGGTAAATGAGCCTTGAACTGTTTCGGTTGTAACACCATCAGCAGCGGTAATTTCAATTACCGCATTGTACACGTAGGTGCCCATTGGTTGGTTTACACCATCCAATTGGCCATTCCAAGGAGTAAGTTCGTCAAACACCAACTCGCCCCAACGGTTGTAAATACGGAAGGTAGTAACTGCCGCATTGCCGTATGTAAGCGGGAAATAGGTATCGTTGGCCCCGTCTCCATTAGGAGAGAATGCATCCGTAAACGCAAAACGTGCCCCGTCAAATACGGTTATGGTAACGGTATCGCTCGCGGTACAGCCGGTTGAGTCGTCGGTTACCAATACCAAGTAAGTAAGGGTTGAGTCTGGGGTTGATACCGGATTGGCCAAGGTACTTCCATCAAGATATGTTGATGGGCTCCAGTTGTAGCTATAATTGCCAGTTCCGCCTAGAACATCTACACTTAATGCTGCCGATGCACCCGCATCTACTTGGGTAGGATCAACAAAGGCCGAGGCTGTAAAACCACCGTCGCTAACTATTAAGCTATCCGTTGCTACGCAGCCCTGTGCGTTGGTAACGGTTAGGTAGTAAACACCCGTTTCAGTAAAGGTAGTGTTTGCAGTGGTTGAGCCATTGCTCCACTGATAGCTGATATAAGTGCCAGAGGTGCTATAGCTTAGCGTATCGCCAGGGCAAAGTACCAAATCATCGAGCGTCAGGGCAGCAGATGCGAAGTTGTATATTACATAAGAAGCGGTAGCCGAACAACCTAGTGTATTGGTTACTGTAACAGTGTATGTTCCTTCAGCAGCAACACTAATGGTTTGGGTAGTTTCGGTAGTAGACCATGCGTAGCTTGAATATCCTGTTCCGGCATCAAGTGTAGCACTTGAACCACCAGGGCAAATAGTATCGGTACTAGCAGTAATGCTTGGAGTTGGCGCAGGCACAATAGTTACGTCTGACGAACCAGTTGCAGTGCAACCAAACGTATTGGTAACGGTTACGGTATACGTGCCGCTAGTATCAACGGTAATGGTACGCGTTGTATCGCCATTGTTCCAGCTGTATTCTGCAAATTGGCCTGCATCCAGCGTTACGGTCGAACCTTCGCACAAGGTAGTATCGTTTAGCGTTACTATAGGATTAAAGAAGGTAACTTCAATGCTATCTATATCCCGGCAACCAATCGCATCAGCTACGGTTACGCTATATACACCTGTTTGGGTTACCACTAGGCTATCAATAGTTGAGTTGGTGTTCCACAAGTAAGTAGTAAAACCTTGACCGGCACGCAGTATTTCAACTTGGCCTACACAGCTTTGTACATCTGGGCCCAAATCAACATCTGGCGCTGGGTTTACTATTACGTTTATAGTGTCGCTAGCAAAGCAGTTCAACCCACCCGAAACGGTTACATAATAAGTACCTGTGCTATCTACTGAATATACAGGGCCTGTAGTGCCATCTTGCCAAACATAACTGTAGCCTGGTAGCAAGCCCACAGATAGGATAAGAGGCTCGTTTTCACAAATAGCAGTGTCATTTCCTAGGTTAACTATCGGAACGGTATTGACAAATACACTGATGCTATCGTTGCTTACACAACCGTTGGCATCAACTACCGTTACTTCATAACTTCCAGTGGTCAGCACGGTATAACCGGTATCTACTTGGGTTTGTACGTTCCACGTATAGGTAGTGTAGTTGCTGCTAACGCTCAATACCACACTGTCTCCAACACAAATACTGGTATCATTGCCAAGGTTTACATACGGATCGGCAGCTACGTTTATATCAATAGTGTCTATTGCCGTACAACCGCTCGCATCGGTTATGGTAAGGGTGTAAGTACCCGCAGCAAAAATCCAAGTGGTGGCAGTAGTATCATTGTTGCTCCACAAATAGCCAGCATAACCTCCTGCGGCCAAAAGTAGCGTTGAATCGAACACGCACAAACTACCTGGGTCAAGTATTACATTGCCATCAAGGTTAAATACCGTAACTACAATGCTATCCGTTAGGGTACAGTTACCATCACTTATCGATACATAATAGGTAGTAGTTGTATCGGGGGTGGCCACTGGGTTGGCGCAAGTGGTACAGCTTAGCGATTGTGTGCCAGTTGTCCAGTTGTAGGTATATCCATTGCTACCAAACACTCTTAACTGCGCCGAGCCACCATTACAAATAGTAGTATCAGGCGTAGTAGTATATGGTAAGGTGCCAACGGTTATGGTCACTGAGCCAGTTTTTACGCAACCGTTTGAGGTGGTTACCGTTGCGGTATATGTAGTAGTTACACTAGGGAAAGCAACAGGGTTGCGGCTGCTGGCATCGGTAAGGGTGTTTGCCGGGTTCCAGCTTACAGTAAACGGTGGTGCCGCATCGCAAGTATAAAGGCGTATGTTCGGCCTGTTGTTGCTAGCACCCAAGGTGTTGGGCAAGCCAATAGCACCCGAGCAAGCATCTTGGTTATCGATAGGATACCAAGTAGAAGCTACATAACCTGAATTGGTGCTGGTTATTAATGAGTTGGCGGTAATGTTGGTAGTTTGGGTAGGGTCTGTATCGTTATTAAAACAAACCTCAATCAACAAGTTGGTTGTTCCATCCCAGTCAAAATCGTTATCAAAATCATGGAAAGTCCATCCATTGGCTGGCAACGAAATGTTTTTAGGATTAAACACTTGCACAAAGGTTCCACCTTCGGGTACTCCTTGGGTAAGGGCAGTAGTGCCAGTACATTTTATTTTGATACTAAAGTTGCGATAATTTGGAGAACCAAGTCTGTTCAAAATATTGAATCCTAATCCGGTTAACCTGCCTGGTGTAACACCCGCTGCCAATAAATCGGAAGCGCGGTATAGATATTGTTGGCGAACACTTTCGTAGTTGTTGCCGTAAGGTGCAGGGTATCCGGTTGAGGTATTGCTCAAATTACCAGTGCCTACTACAGTGGTATCTTGGTTGCCATCGCAGCCATTACCGTTGTTGCCGCAAGGGTTAGTTATTACCCCCGTAATATCTATAAACAACGGAATGCTATCCGCATTGCATAATGAGGTGTCAGGCGTAATATTGATAAAGGAAGTATCAATATTAATGGTGGCAAAATCTTGGCCGTTGCAAATACTATCGCTTACCGTAAGGGTATAAATGGTAGGAACAGTAGGAGTAACCGTTGGGTTAGCTATTGAGGTATTTGATACGCCTGTAGCTGGACTCCACTGGTAAGTATAGGTGGGGTTGTTGGCCGAGCATACAAAAAGGGTAATGTTCGGTACTTGGGTTACTGGTTGGTTGGTAGGTATAGCGCTGGCAAGCAAACTGCAACCATCATTAGCTGATGTGCTTACAGCACTCATTGATGCGGCATATGGTACATTGGTTGCTAGCAGCAAATCGTTGCCGCCTGCGTTGGTTGAAGTGGCATCGCCAAAACAAAACTCGATTACCAAATTCGACACACCGTCCCAATCGTAAAACTGACTAAAAGCAAAGGTATTCAAGCCAGAATTAGTAAGGAAGTTAGCCGAAGAAAACACTTCGGTGGTGGTTGGTATCCAGTTGGCACGGGTAAGTTGGGTGGCCGTGGTGCAGCCCATGCGGATGCGCATGCTTTTAAATACGGCATTACTTGCTTTGGCCCCTACATTTAATTGCATACGGGTTATAGTACCTGCGGTAAAACCTGCTGCGGTTAAATCGGCGGCACGATAAAGTACTTGATACTTACCATCGCTGCTGCCACCCGAAAACGGGGTAACCGAAGAGGTGGTTGTGCTAGTACCATAGGTACGAGGCGATGGTAAGTTGCCTGCCCCACAACTACCAGTAGAGATAGAAGGGCCGCAAGTTACTACCAATACACTTGAGTTTAGTTGCACAGTAGTACCTGGGCAAACCAGCGCACTTTCTGGGGTTACAGTTACTTGTGGACCCACGCCAATTACATTTACCCTAACGGTATCGGTAAGTACGCAACCAGTATCGGAAGTTACTGACACAAAATAGGTGGTCGGCAAGATGGGCGAAGAAACCGGATTTCGTATTGTTGAATCGGTAAGGCCAACGCCAGGGCTCCATGAGTAAGTGTAAGGGCCAAACGTTGAGTCAGTAACCACATCCAAGAAAGCCAGTGAGTTGCGGCAGATGCTTAAAGTATCGTCGACTGGCAAAATATTCACCAAGAAGTTTGGTACTACGGTAACCCTTACGGTATCACGGTTTTTGCATCGTGCACTTAAATCACTCAATACTATATAGTCGGTAGTAACTGTTGGGGTAGCTAGCGGGTTTCGTATAGCTGGGTCATTCAATCCAGCAATTGGCGTCCAGTTAAAAATATTACCACCGGTAGCAAAAAGTTGAACTGGGGCTCCTTCTGAGCAATACACTTGGTCAGGTCCTGCATCGGTTCCATCCAATACATTAATAGATATGGTTTGGAAAGCTGTGCGGTCAATAGGGCACGAGTTAATGCCGTAACTGATTGAAAAGTTTTTTAGACCTGTATCGGCGGCAGTTGTTATCCAATTAAACTGGCCAACTATTGAATCGGTGCCGATATTGGTGGTGGTAAAGGTTGCACCTGGGAACGCTTGGGTAGCGTTAGAGCTAAGCGTTATATTTTGGCCTCCGAGTCTGATGCTGAAACGAATCGTGTCTCCGGGGCAGGCCTCAATTTCGTATGGGCCAGTAAACACACCGCCTGACACAGATGCTGAATCGATACCATCTTCATTGATAACCCCATACGGAGGGTTACAAAGTGGCGGACCAAGCACAACAACTTGAATGTCGCGCATGGTTGAGCCTATCAATACTCCATTCCTGTATTCATCAACTCGCACGGCAATAACACCAACTTGCGCTTGTTGTGGCACAAAAAACATTTGGCCAGTATTGTTATTGAAGTTGAAGGTGTTATTGGTAGTTAGTGGGTTGTTAATGGTAAATCCTGCCGCGTAAGGAATAGTTTGGCCAGGGCCTTGCAATGGCTGAATGAGGGTGTATACCAAAGAGTCGCCATCTACGTCAACGGTTCCTTGGTTGTATAGGATAGAATCGAGGAAACAAAAGTACGGCACTGGGCGGTTGGTAAACCTAGGCGAGTTGTTGCAAATGCGGTCGCCGTTGGGCAAAGTGGTATTGTTAATGAAAGCTTCAACATACAAATCAACCGCACCAGGGTTTTGTAAAGTTTGGATGATTGCGTTGCGTGCGTTCAAATCAAACGCTATGCGCCATGCGTTACATTGCGCGTTGGCTACCCACAAAAAGCTGTACTGGTATTGTTCTACGCCGGGCAAGTTTCCACCATTACAAGTACTGTTTTGTATTTGGGCATTACAAAGTGCCGATACCTCACTGCCGTTGGGTATACCTTCGGGCTGTATCAGGGTCGTGCGGGGTGCTGTAACGGTGGTGGTAGTTCCGGTGCAAGTGTTGGTGATACCGATGCTTGCGGTGGCTGGGGCGGTTATACCATCGCAATCGCGGTAAAAATTAATAGTAATGCGAAATGAATCTTGGCCTACACATTCATAAAAAATATCGGCTCCCATGGCATGCGATGCATGGGATTTTGGAGCAAATGCAAATAAAAGGGCTGTCGTTGTCAGGAAAGTGAGTAAAAAATTCTTCAAGCTCATCCTAAGTTTTTTTGAATCATTAAATCCATTCGTAACACAATGAAGTGTAAGCCAACAAAGTTAACAAAAGTTTGTTAATATGCGCCATTTTGCTTCACATAATATAATGTATCACTTTATGGTGCGTTTGCTTGCAATACTTTGCCCATCACTAAGTTTTACGGTTTCTTTTACATTTTTAATTATTGTTTGGCAATCGGCAAATTGATTGATTTGGCAGTTGAATTGTTGCAAGCAGTAATTGAATAGTTTGCAGGCTCAAATGACTTGCTATCCACATAGGTATGTTGTTAAATGCATTAAACGGTTATGGCTGTTGCATCAAGTTTTTTTCTTAATTTTGACCATTATAACATTAATAAACCATCAAAAAACAACAACAACATGAAAAATCTATTCTCCATTAAAAACTTTGCTACAGCAGTTTTGGCACTGGGCTTTGTGTTCAGCTTCACTTCTTGCGAAGAGGATCTTTGTAAAGATGTAACTTGTGTACAAGGTACTGCTACCGAGTCAAATGGCAGCTGCGCTTGTGTATGTGACCTTGGTTATGAGGGAACTACCTGCGAAACTTTGGTTCGTGCTAAATACCTAGGTAGTTTTAATGGTAACGAAACCTGCGCTTTAGGCACTGATATTTATGCTGTTACAATTGCGGCAGGTAGCGGCGATTTGGCTGTAACTATTACTAACCTTTACGGTGCTGGTTTGATTACCAACGGTACTGTAAACTCAGAAGGTGGTATTACAATCCCAAGCCAATCTTTCGGAACAGGCACAATTTCTGGCTCAGTTACTCGCACTGGTGGCGTTACAACAATTTCATTTACAATTACTGTTAGTGGAGATGCAGATTCTTGCTCTTTTGTAACTAACTAATTCATGTAGAATTTTAAATTGAGAGAAGAGGCTTGCCAGGCGGCAAGCCTCTTTTTTTGTTTTTAACTTTCAGTCACGATTTTCAAATTGTAAAACTTCATAGCAGTATTTTACATAAAAATGAAGCTCCAAGATGATCCAAACAATAGAGTAAAGGAGTTATCAAGATAGTAGCGTTTATTTCTCTAAATGGTTTTTAACAAGTTTCCGAGTATTTTATAAAAGCCATTTGTTCTAAACTGTGGTAAAAAAATAGGCCAAGGTTATATAACCCTGGCCTATTTCCTAAGTCAACTATTAATTAAAAATTATGGCTTAACATTCAATTTAGTACCTTTTTTCTTGCCAGATGTATCGGTTGTTCCTTTTACATCTAGTTTGCTGCCACCAGTTCCATTCACATTTAATTTTCCGTCGTCAACCTTCTTAGGCTCTTCCTTTACTGGCGCAGGAGCTGGTTTAGGCTTAGGCTTAACGGCTACAGTACCTTTAGGGGCAGTCAATGAATCGATGATGTATTGCAATGAGTCAACTTGGAACTGGAAAGTAGTGGTCAAGTTGGTTACTTCTTCTTGTTGGGTCAATACCAAAGCATCGCGCTCTTGTTTTGCCGCATCAAGTTGTGCTTGTATTTCTGCGATTTTGGCTGAGCCATCGTCGCAACCAGCAAATGCCAATGTAAGGGCAACACCGCCGGCAAATAGGATACCTTTCTTCATGATGGTTGTTTTTCTGTTTGAGATTTTCAGCGTAAAACTACAATTTTTATAATAAACAATAGAGCTATGCAGGCATATATTGCGTGCACATTAGGCTTAATTACCCAAGTCAAAGGATGACAGGTATGTAATGGGCAATGAACTGCTGTATATAAGTAATAAAGCTGCCAAAATCATATTGGCAATTGTTGCGAGTGGATATTTTCCTCTTCAAATTCGCTGTAGCGACTTTTGATTATTGAGAATCATTAATTGCCCTATATGCGCTGTATAATTATTGCTGTGTTTTAATGGCCACTGTGCCATCAACCCCTTCAAGCAGCTCGGCATTTATGCCGTCTGATAGGCCAGTTTTAACGGGCTTTTTCTCAAACACCTGCGGGGTGGTTTCCACCTCAACAAACACTGAGTCGTTGGCAAAAAGCAGGTCACGCTCTTTAACAGCTAACACTGAGTCGCGTTGATCAAGTATGATGTCGGCGTTGGCGCTTAAGCCCGCCCTTATGAACAGGTCTTCGGGTTGGGTAAGGGCTGCTTTTATTTCAAACTTAATGGTGCCCTGGTCGGTAACACCTTTAGGGCTTATATACTCCAGTTTGGCTTCAAACGTTCTACCCTCAATGGCGCCAATGGTAATGCGCAGCGGCATGCCTACTTTTATTTTGCCTACTTCACTTTCGTCAATAGAGCCTTTGAAAATCAAATCGTTCATATCAGCAATAATGGCTACTGTGGTACCCTCATTGAAAGTGTTACTCTGTATTACTTGCGTGCCTACTTTTACGGGCACATCCAATACCATCCCGTCAATTGTGGCCAATACTATGGTAGTAGTTTGTTTGCTGCGGCTGCTAATACCTTCTTTTATCAACTGAACGGTATTGAGTGCATTGGCGTAATCCTCTTTGCTTTGCTCGTAGTCGAACAAAAATTGGCGATACTCAACCTCTGATATGGCCTTGGCTTCGTATAGTTTTTTCCGTCGCTCGAATTCTATTTGTGCTTGTTCCATAGCCAATTTGGCTTTGTTTACCGACGATTCGGCATTGCCCAAATTCACATCATCGGGTATTATTTTGATGCGCGCTATCTTTTGGCCCTTCTTTACCTTTTGGCCAGCCACTACAAATAGCTCGTCAATAATGCCACTAATCTGTGGTTTAAGGGTAACTTCTTTGCGTGGTTCAACGGCTCCGTTGGCAACGGTTTTTACCACTATATCGGTTTTGAATGGTGCGGAGGTTTCATAAATAACCGGGGCTTTTTGGCTTTTTTCGAAGAGGTAGTAACCCACATAGCCCAACATGCCCAATAGTATAACCAAAAACAACGTAACAAGTACTTTTTTCATTTTCTCTCTTTTGTGTCAATTTTAAAAGTCCACGGTCGACAGTCCATGGTCCATGGTTGCCGCTCATTTCTCATTTCTCATTTCTCATTTCTCATTTCTCATTCATCCTCACTCTGTTCTCAACGCTTTGATAGGGTCTATTTTCACGGCACTACTGGCGGGGTACCAGCCTGCAAACACCCCGATAACAATGAGCACCACCACCGACATAATGGCCACCCAGGCATCAATTTCTGGCCTGCGGAACATACTGCCTTCTCCCTCAGCACTTTGAACAGGCACGCCTATGACATAATCCAATAAGTCAATAATGCCTATACCCAGCGCCAAACCAATAAAACCCGATAGAAACGTAACTATAATGGCTTCGCTGATAATCATCACTAATATATTGCCCGGTGTAGCGCCCATGGCTTTGCGTATACCTATTTCTTTGGTACGCTCTGCAACGGATATGAGCATGATGTTCATTACGCCTATGCCGCCAGAAAAAAGGGTACCCATACCTACTATAAGGATAATGAGATTGAGACCCGCGAACAGGGTATTAAACTTAGCTGACTCAGTGGCGGCGTTAAACGAGCCAACTGCCCTAGTATCTTCGGGGCTGATGTGGTGCCGGCTGAGTAGGATTTTCTTTACTTTTTGTTCTGCTTCGTAGGGGTCGATGCCGGGTTTTACCGAAAGGGCAAACCAACCTACGGTTTCGCCCCAATTGAATACGCGCTGAAACGTAGAGAACGGCACATAAATGGTGTTGAGGTCTCTAATGGCCTCTTGGCCTGATTTATTGATAGTAAATACCCCGACTACCTGAAAAAACACGCCTTGTATTTTTATGTACGAACCCAATACCTCTTCGCCTTGCTCGTATAGCTCGTCCACTATTTTTTGACCGATAACGCAAATTTTCCGCTTGTCGTTTATATCGTTATAATTGAGGAAACGACCGCTGGTCATTTTCATTTGTTGTATGTGGATGATTTCAGGATAGTCGCCACAAACCGTATAGTTGCCGGTTTTGGTGTTGCGGCCTACATTGTTATCGTTGCCATATCCGCCCAGTTGGCCGCGGGGGCACACGTACTTAAGCTCTGGTACTTGCTCTTTTAGGGCGGTTACGTCCCCATTTTTGAAATCGTAGGTTCGGCCAGGCTTAAAACCTTTATACGGCATGGTTGTTTTTTGGCCCCAAACGAACATACTGTTCATGTCTAAACCTTCGAACATGGCTCTGATGCCGTTTTGCAGCCCATTGCCTGCACCAAGCAACAATACCAGCATTAATATACCCCAAAACACCCCCATCGACGTGAGGAAGGTGCGCAAAGGGTTGCGTGCCATGGTGCTTAATATTTCGAGAAATTTATCCATCCGTTGAATGTACGATGTACGAGGTACGAGGTACGATTTTATTTTATCAATGTTTTTAAACTAAAAAGTCATTTTCACTCATACCTTGTACCTCGTACCTCGTACTTCGTACATTCTTCAAACGTCTCTTATAGCAGTTATTGGGTTAACCCTAGCAGCCCTTAGTGCCGGAATCAAACCTGCAATTACCCCAGCAATTATCAATATCACAGTAGCCGCAATGGCTACTTCCAAATCCACTTCGGGCTTACCCAAGTAGCTGTTGGTTCGGCCATGCTGGTCAACTCCGGCATCGCTCATGAGGCTACCGATAAGTTCAATAAGGCCTATGCCGGCAAGCAAACCCAAGTAGCCAGCAAATACGGTCATTAGCAATGCTTCTTGCAGTATCATAAATACGATAGAGGCAGGGGTTGCACCTAGGGCTTTGCGAATGCCTATTTCACGGGTGCGTTCCTTTACAGTTATTACCATAATATTGCCTATGCCCACAATGCCTATCAATATAGTCATTAGGCCAACCACCCACATCGTGATATTGAGTGCCGTAAAAACTTGCCTTATTTGAGCTACGTTCTTTACATTGTTGTAAAAACTCACAGCCTTTTTATCGTCGGGGCTAATAGAGTACTTGTCTTGTATCAGTTTAGTTACATCTTCTTCAATCAGTTTGCTGCCAGCCACATCATCTCCCGGAATCATCAAAATTATCTGATCTACTTTATTGGGTTTTTCGTAAAGCTTTTGCGACGTAGACAGTGGCACATACATGCGCTGCATATCGCGTTCGCCACCGGGGTCGGTAAACACGCCAATAACTTTATAATTGATGCCGTTAACGGATATGTATTTTCCCAGTGCATCTTCGCCGGGCTCAAATAGCTGCTCAAAGGCTAACTTACCAATAGCAGTTACTTTTTTGCTTTCAATAAGGTCTGTTTCGTTTATAAACCGCCCACTGGTCATCGTAAGGTTTTCGAGGTAACGATAACTAGGAGTTACCCCTATTAGCTCAAACGAAGTGGACCGTTTGCCATAGGTAACAGTAGGAGAGAGGCTCCAGTAGTTGTTTCTGCTCGAGCCACTTTCTACTGATTCAATTTCGCCAGTAAGCATATTTAGGTCCTTGTTCTCAAGGGTTATTTCTCGGCCTGGCCTAAAGCCTTTGTAGGCCAGGCTAGTAGTACCTGTATTTACCCACAAACTATTGATGGCATCGCCTGCAAAGTCAGCTTCGGTGCCATTTTGCAATGCCTTTACTGTACCCATAAGCACCACGAGCATAAATATGCCCCAAGCTATACTAAAAGCAGTAAGCGCAACCCGAAGCGGGCTGCGCGCCATTATGGTTAATATCTCTTGCCATTGGTCGAACACGGCCCCAAAGTTAACTAGAAGTGCCCGAGGCATTGCTATGGGTTTGGCTCCATCTGTCTAAGAAATCATAGCAATTGCCGAAAAAAGTAGAATTAGACACAAGACACAAGACACAATACACAAGACACAACCTGCCTGCCGGCAGGCAGGGAAACAAGATATTGCGCTGGAATAAATATTGCATATGATTCTATTCTTTATGTTCTTTTGTGCTTTTCATTTGTTTTTTATCTCCCATTTGCCATCTCAAATCTTTCATTTCACATTTCTCATTTCTTATCTCTTCTTTCTTTTGTCTTTTCTCATTTAATGCGCTATCTTTGCACTCCCAATATTTATACTGGGAAGGCATACTATACATCTTTTAATTCAATTAAAAACAAGTAACCAATGCCGGTTAAAATTAGATTACAACGTCACGGTCGCAAGAAAAGACCGTTTTACTTCATCGTAGCTGCCGATAGCAAATCGCCACGTGATGGCCGTTTCATCGAGCGTTTAGGTTCTTATGACCCTACTACCGTGCCAGCTACTATCATTTTGGATGGCGACAAAGCCCTTACTTGGTTGCACAATGGTGCAGAACCAACTGATACTGTTCGCGCTATCCTTTCTTACAAAGGTGTGTTGTACAAAAAACACTTGGTACGCGGCTTGAAAAAAGGCGCACTATCTGAGGAGCAAGTTGAGCAATTGCACGCCGAGTACTTGAAAAATCATGAAGGTAAAGTGGAAGGACACGTTGAAAGCGTAGCAAAAGCAAAAGAAGAAGCTCGTTTGAAACGTAATGCTGATGAAGCTGCGAAACGTGCGAAAGCCCTTTCTGCTGCTGCTGAAGCCGAAGCTGCTGCCATTGCCGAAGCTGCTGCCGAAGAAGCTGCTGCTAACGCTGAAGCTGCAACTGAAGAAGCTCCAGCCGAAGAAGTTGCTGCTGAAGAAGTTGCTGCTGAAGAAGTTGCTACCGAAGAAGCGCCGGTTGCTGAAGCTGCTGCTGAAGAGGCACCTGCTGCCGAAGCCACTGCAGAAGAAGCTCCTGCTGCTGAGGCCGCTGCCGAAGAAAGCGAAGAGCCTAAAGCTGAATAATTTCTTGCCACTTTAAAGACCGTTGAATGGAAGTCATTCAGGTTGGCAAAGTACATAAAGTACATGGTATAAGAGGATGGTTGAAAATTAGTTTCAGCTATCCTCTTACTGCTTTATGGGTGGATGAATTGCCGCCCCTGTTACTTGGTACTGAGGCCAAAAATCTCCCGTATTTTCCAGAAGAACTTAGCGCTACCAGCGACGAACAGTATTTCCTCATTAAGTTTGAAGGAATCGATTCGCCTGAAGAGGCTGTAATGCTTACTGGCAAGGAGTTGTTTATGCAGCTTGGCCGCGAGCAGGAGTTTTTTGTGACCGACCAAGAGGAAAGTGCCTATGATTTTGCGATGGGCTATATGCTACTTTCGGAAACCGGCGAGTTTATTGGTACCATTGAAGATATTGAAGCCATGCCTGCCCAAGACTTGGCTAAAGTAAGCCACCGCGGAAAAGAGGTATTAATACCCTTAGCCGATGAATTGGTGCTTACCGTTGACCACAAAGCCCGCACCATAAAAGTGGTTATACCTGATGGTTTATTGAGTCTTTAATTTAGGTTTATTGGTTTCCCGTTATTTGTTGATTAGATTTATGGCTACAATTAGCCCAAATAATCGATAAGTAACCTAATGACTTACCTAGAGCAACTTCAAAATCAAGTAAAAAAAGGGAACGATGTATTTATTGCCCCAAATGCCTACGTATTGGGTAATGTTACCCTGGGCAATAGGGTATCTGTTTGGTATGGAGCAACGCTCCGGGCCGATTTCGATAAAATAGTTATTGGCGATGACAGCAATGTGCAGGAAGGGGTAATTATGCACGTTGACCACGGCACCCCGCTTACCGTGGGTAAAAGTGTAACTGTTGGCCATGGTGCCGTATTGCATGGTTGCACTGTTGGCGATAACACCCTTATCGGTATAAAAGCAGTTGTGCTCAATGGCGCTGTAATAGGCAAAGGTTGTGTAATTGGCGCCAATGCTTTGATAAAGGAGCATGATGTAATTCCTGATTTTTCGCTGGTTGTAGGTTCTCCTGGCAAGGTTATTCGCCAATTGGGTGAGGAAACCATGAGTATGTTGCAACTTAGCGCACAGGTTTATGCCGAAGAGGCTGGTAAATATCTGAAGTAACCCGAATTTCCGTAACCCAACCGTTCTCTCGGGGGCGGCGAAAAACAAACAATTGAAAATACTCATTATCCGCTTTAGTTCTATTGGCGACATTGTGCTTACTACACCAGTTGTTAGGTGTATTAAACAACAATTGCCTAATGCGGAGATTCATTTCTTAACCAAGGAGTCGTTTTCAAGTATTCTGCAGGGCAACCCGCATATTTTTCAGTTGCATTTTCTTAGAAATAGCATTGAGGCTACAGTATCGAAACTCAAGATGATTCGTTTTGACTTTATTGTTGACCTGCACAAAAACCAACGAACGTTTGCCATTAGAAGGTTGATGAGGGTAAAATCGTACTCATTTGATAAGTTAAACATCCAGAAATGGATGATGGTGAATTTTAAAATCAACAGGCTACCAAACGTGCATATTGTTGAAAGATATTTGTCATCAGTGGCCAAGCTTGGTGTGGTTGACGATGGTGCAGGGTTAGATTATTACATACCTGCCGTGCAGCAGATACAACCCGAGCAAATACCGGAGACCCATAGAAATGGCTATGTAGCCATAGCTATAGGGGCGGCCCACTATACAAAGCGCTATGCGTTGAAACATTTAATAGCATTGTGCCAGATACTGAAGCAGCCCATAATACTATTAGGTGGGCCTGAGGATAGGGCAAATGGCCAAGAAATAGCCGAGCTAAGCGGAAATACTCAAGTATGGAACGCTTGTGGATTGTTTAACCTACACGGCTCGGCTTCATTGGTTAGTCAGGCTAGGGTAGTAGTGAGCAATGATACTGGCTTAATGCATATTGCAGCGGCCTTCCAAAAGCCAATTGTATCAATTTGGGGCAATACCATCCCTGAGTTTGGTATGTACCCGTATTATGGCAAAAATAGTGCTATGAAGGCGGTGATAGTTCAAAACACAGGCCTATCGTGTAGGCCATGTTCAAAAATTGGTTTTGATAAGTGCCCCAAACGGCATTTTAAGTGTATGATGGATATTTTGCCCAGCGAGGTGGCAGGGCAGGTAGAACATCTTTGGTAATTACTTTTTGTTCTCCGCATCAGTTTCTTCCAGAGCACGAATTATCATTTCCATGTCGGCATTATCAGCAGGCACATAAGGTGCTTTTAGGTCGTAGCCATAGCGCTTGCCTACCAAGTTCCAGGTAAATGCTGCAAAACCGTTTTTCAATTCTTTAATCAGGCCATAACAATCGTTGCCGGTATATCGGTTTATCATCATTACCAAAAGCTTACCTTGGGTAGTGGTAAGGCTCTTTAGTTTTTCCTCAAACTCAGCTTTTAGTTGTTCTTCTTTTGCCCTTTTATATTTTTTTTGTTGGCGGTGCTTATTAATGTCGGCCATTTCTTGTTGCATGTCGGCATAAATTTGCCTCGCCATTTTGGCATAAGGGTAAACGATCTTAAGGTTGCGTTGCAGTTTTCTAAAATCCGACTGATCTTTTACGCTTGTAAAAACCCGCTTGTCTATTATGGTAACGGGGTCAATTGAGGCTACATAAATGGTGTCGCCTTCAGCAGTTACATGCGTGCGCATATAGCCAGTGGTATCTTGAGCCCAAAGGCCTTGTACGGCAAGCCAAACCAGTATAATTGTTGCATGGTGTTTCATAAACTAGGTTTCAATCAACCTAATAAACAAGTTGTGTGCCAAAAAAATGTCTTGGCAAGTTTAGCTATTTAAGACAGCGGAGCGGTTATTCAAGCAGGTGGTTTACCATGGCATACTTAACCAATCCAGCGGTATTTTTCACGTCCAGCTTTTGCAGCAGGTTTCTGCGGTGCGTGTCAACAGTGCGAGAGCTGATGCCTAAGCGGTCGGCAATTTCAGAGTTAGTTAGCTCCTCCGAAATCATCCGGATAATTTCGGTTTCACGTTTGGTAAGGGTAATATCGTTTTTGGGTTCTAATGTTTGGTTTAGGCCGCCACGGGTCATAAACTGCGACATCATAATGTTGCTCACCTCTTGGCTAAAGTAGCTTTCGCCTGCCATAATAGAGTTAATGGCATTTACCATTTCATTTTTGCCAGTGTTTTTTAGCACATAACCTAGTGCACCTGCTTGCAGCATTTTTACAATATAGCGCTGCTCATCGAACATTGATATGGCCAAAACCTTAGTATTGGGGTGCAGCTTTATAATTTCTTCGGTAGCTTCAATGCCATTCATTTCAGGCATTTTTATATCCATTATAACCAAGTCGAAGTTATCCTTGGCTAACTTTTCTAAAGCCTCTCTACCATTATTTGCTTCATCGGCTACATTCAGGTGCTCCACATTGTTCAATATAGAACGTATGCCCAACCGAATCATAGGATGATCATCAACTATTAGGATTTTTACGCTTTCCATGCTTTACACAGTTTTGGTAGTTATTTTCCCCAAAATTACCATATCCCCCTTTGCTACTTTGCCCTTATCTAATTTCAGTCACTGAAAGTTAAAAGGTATTTACCGCAATTTCAAATAAATATTTAGAAACCTTGCAATTGATAAAAGATTATTGCCAACTACTAAAAACTAATTGTTGATTATTTTTTGCAAAATACATAATTTATAATAAACAAGTTTATATTTTGCAAGTCGTTATATGAAAATTGCTTAGTAGTCCGAAACATTTGTAAGTAATATTGCGTAGAAATGGCAAAGTAATAGGTGTATCGGGCGTGGAATAGCCTGGTCTATTAGTTTGGAGTCTCAAAACCCATTTTTCTATGCGCTCTATTTATACCTTTTGTGCAGGCTGCGGCCTTAATGCTAATTGGAGGAAAGTATTTGGTAACTGTAGCATAAATACATTTGGTGCCTTGGCGCTTGCACTGCTGTTATCTAACTCAGTGGCTGCCAGCACAATCTTATCTGAAAATTTTTCGGCAAGCAATGGGACCACAAGTGGCACCAACTGGTATTTGGATATGACCGGTTGTTCCGTATCGGGTTCAAGTTATTTCAGAATAAATGCAAACAAGCTTGAAGCACGTGATACGGATTGCGAAGCAACATTTTATACCTACCCGATTGACATATCGCAGCACCGTGGTGTTTCTCTTTCGGTAGAATTGACCGAAAGTGGCAATTTGAGCAGCAGTGATAGGATACAAACCATGTATTCAATAGATGGTGGCGCATTTCAATATTTTACCACTAATGGTAACAGAGCAGATGACTTTACAAGTGCCACCGCTAGCCAGACAAACCTATCGGGCAAAACAATTGTGATTAAATTAATTGCCGAGAATAACTCTAGTAGCGAGTACTACCGAATAGATAATCTTTTAATTGAAGGAGATGCCAAAGATAATTTTTCATTGTCGGCAAGTACTACAAATGTAAGCTGCTCAACTGCTGGTGCTATCGATTTGGTGGTTACACCGGGTGCGAGTGCTTCCTCTGCTACTTCACCTTATGGCACAGGCTCTTGCACCGTAACCATGAGTGGTTCGTCAAGCTACACACTTAATTCGGGCCAAGTTGGTTGCGTTACGGGTAGCTTTAGTGGCAGTGTAACACTTAATGGTGGCACCATGATTAATGCAGGCAGTGCCAGCATTTCTTCGCTAAACTTCAATAGTGGTACGTTTATCAACAATGGGACGCTATCCATATCTAATTTTACTACTAGCAGTGGTCGTGTCGTATACAATTATGCCACAATGGCCGTTTCTGGCGCCTTAACTATTGGCGATGCCTTTTACAACTTTGGCTTAATTACAGCTGGTAGTTTAACTATAAATATCGGGGGCCGATTGATAAACAACAACAGCATCCAAGTAAATGGCGATTTTATAAACAATGCCAATGTAATAAACAACGGGAGCATAGCCACCAGTGGCAATATTACCAATAACTCTGGTTCAAGTTTCACTAATAATGGCAATATAACTGGTAACACCCTTACCCAAAATGCTAGTTTAGACAACCATGGCTCCATATCAGTAAATACCTTTACTACCATTAATTCTAGTGGCAGCCTTATTATGAATTCGGGTGCTGCGTTGAGCACGAACAGTATAACATTAAATGGAAGCATTACCAATACGGGCACTGCTTGTGCCAATATTGCCGTTGGCGATTATACCAGAGTAAACAGCAGTGGCAGCATGAGCGGCAATGTGCAGCTATGCGATGCCAATGGCGTTGATTTAAACTACAGCTCAAGCTACAGTGGCGGAGCTGCGCTAAACTGTAATTGCTCAGGTGGCGGGTATACTTACTTGTGGAGCAATGGCGCCACAACCCAAGACTTATCGGGCTTGGCTGCTGGAACTTATACTGTTACGGTTACGGGTCCAAATGGCACTACCGCAAGCACCTCGGCCACGATTACCGGCTCAGGTGCCTCTGGCAACCCAGCCGTGTTTGGTAGCAACCAATGGATTGTTTATGCTTGGAATGCAGGCGATGCCTCTGGCGGCAATGGCGCTTGGACAGATAACTACAGCGGGTATTATACCATAAGCAGTTTAAATTTTGACACTCGCACTGGCGAAACTTATTCAACTGCACAAAGTTGGTCTGATAACTTAAGCCCATCTAGCGCTTCGGGGTATATAGGTTGCAGCGTAGGAAACGACACCCATTCATATGCTTTTAAGCGTCAAGGTTTTCCGGTAGGTACCTATACCATCAATCTGCCTAACCATGATGACAGAGTGCAACTATATGTTGATGGCGTAAAAGTTTATGATCAAAGTACCTGTTGTGCTTCGCGCTCAAATATTTGGACCGGCTCTTTGGGTGCCGCATCTCAATTAGAGCTTCGTATTTCTGAAGGTTGGGGAGGGTCGCATGGTAGCATTGAATTAGTAGCTCAGGCAAGTCCAACGGTAACAAACTCTACTGCCGCTAGCCGCTGTGGCACAGGTACCGTAACTTTACAAGCCACAGCTTCATCGGGCGCCGTAATCGATTGGTACGCAGCCGCAACAGGTGGCAGTGTGCTTAGCGGTGGAACTGGAACCAATAGCTTCACAACGCCAAGCATTGGCTCAACTACAACCTACTTTGCACAGGCTCGTCATACAAGCTCTGGCGCTATAAGCACCGCGAGAACTGCTGTAATAGTAACCGTAAATTCAGCACCTTCTGCTTCAGTTTCTGGCACCCAGACTATTTGTGCCGGTGGTTCTTCAACGTTTACCGCAACTGGCGGAAGTACTTACCTATGGAGTACAGGTGCTACAACCGCTGCGATATCAGTATCTAGCGCAGCAACTTATACTGTTACCGTAACTAATGCATCAGGTTGCACTGCTACTGCAAACCGCGCTTTGACCGTAAATTCAGCACCTTCTGCTTCAGTTTCTGGCACCCA
>CAMDKI010000012.1 GCA_945901065.1 Chitinophaga pinensis | reverse complement strand
GAACAGATAGTATTGTTTCCTGCGATGCTCGCCGTTGGGCTGGCATTTACGGTAAGTGTTCTATCGGCGGTAGCGGTGCAACCCGATGCGTTGGTAACAGTTACGGTATAAGTGCCCGCTGTGGTAACGGTGATGGCTGCGGTTGAAGCGCCCGTGCTCCAGTTATATGATGCACCTCCACTGGCGGTAAAGGTGCTGCTTCCGCCCGAACAGATAGTATTGTTTCCTGCGATGCTCGCCGTTGGGCTGGCATTTACGGTAAGTGTTCTATCGGCGGTAGCGGTGCAACCCGATGCGTTGGTAACAGTTACGGTATAAGTGCCCGCTGTGGTAACGGTGATGGCTGCCGTGGAAGCGCCCGTGCTCCATAAATAAGATGCACCACCAGTGGCGGTAAAGGTGCTGCTCGCGCCTGAACAGATAGTATTGTTTCCTGCGATGCTCGCCGTTGGGCTGGCATTTACGGTAAGCGTCCTGTTGGCGGTAGCGGTGCAACCCGATGCGTTGGTAACAGTTACGGTATAAGTGCCCGCTGTGGTAACGGTGATGGCCGCCGTGGAAGCGCCCGTGCTCCAGTTATATATTGCACCTCCACTGGCGGTAAAGGTGCTGCTTCCGCCAGAACAGATAGTATTGTTTCCTGCGATGCTCGCCGTTGGGGTACCAACCGTTACGGTTACGCTATCGGTGCAGCTAAAACCGTTTTGGGTAACGGTTACCGCATAGGTGGTGGTTTGGGTAGGGGTTACGGTTATGTTGGCCGTAGTATCGCCGTTGCTCCAAGCGTATTGTGTGTTGGATAGGTTGTATACTTGGAGTATCTCAGAGACAAATAGAACTCGATTGTAAACAAACACATCATCTATTTTACCATTAAATGGAGAAGCCAAAACATTATCTTTGCCAATATATAATTTTTGAATGCTATTTATAAGAGTATCTCCGCAATCTAAATTACCATCAACGGATAGTACTTGAATTCCGTTAACGTATAAAATCAAATCAACACCATCCCATGTTGTAACAAGATTATACCATACATTTTGTGAAGAAACACTCCCAGCTGTTCCTCCCTTGTTACAGGTTGGAGCAGAAGCAGGAGGTGGCGGACCATTATTTATTCCCACGGCATCACCACCGAGAAGATAATATCCCCACCCTCCGGGCGTTCTTTCTTTCGTAACAGCCGCCATTAAACTTGTGGTATTTCTAAGAAGCCAGGTACTAATTGTAAATGAACTCTTTAACGACAATGCTGATGCAGAATTAACTTCAATCCAGTTGTTAACCCCATTAAAACTATAAGCACTGTTGGCATTCCCGAACCTATCGGTGGTCAGCGTAGCACCATTCACCGTTCCGTTATTGCCATTGCCGCTGGCATCGTTGGCGTTGCCGCAGAAAGGCCAATAGCCCACTAGTCCGCTGCGCAGGTTGGCGGGCAGGTTGTTGCCGTCGCAGTACCTAAAGGCGGGTGTGGCGGTGCTGCCCACGCTTAGGGTAACGCTACCGCCTGGGCAAACGGTGGTATCGCCTTGGGCAATGGTGGCGTTTACCAGGTTCACGAAAACGGTATCGGCGGCGGTGCAGCCGGCACCATCTGTAACGGTTACGCTATAGCTGCCGGTGGTGGTGGCGTATATGGCCGCGGCAGTTTCGCCGGTGCTCCAAGCGTACGAGGCAAAGCCGCTGCCCGCATCTAGTAGGGTGCTATCGGTATTGCATATGTTCAGGGTATCGGCACCCAGGCTTACAGTGGGGTTGTTTACCGTTACCGTTACGCTATCGGTGCAGCTAAAGCCGTTTTGGGTAACGGTTACCGCATAGGTGGTGGTTTGGGAGGGGCTTACGGTTATATTGGCCGTAGTATCGCCGTTACTCCATAGGTACTCCGTGTTGTCCAGCCGGTATAGCTGCTGCACTTCTTGCGGAGTAAGGGCGCGGTTGTATATGGCGACGTCATCGATTTTGCCTTTAAAAAATCTAGTGATCAACCCTTCTTTACCAAAACATAATGGTTCTGTTGAATTTACAAGAATGCCTGTGAATGGAAGTGTATTTATTAACTGATTATCTTTGTAAAGATAAAGTTGAGCACCATCATATACACCCACAATATGCTGCCAATTTAGAATTGTCAAAGGACTTGAAGAAACAACCTGTGCATTTGTTATTCCATCATTGATTCCGAAAACGTATAAACCCAAAGGCGATTGTGCTACCGACGTAAGACTTATCCCGGCGCCACCAGCTGATCGCTGTTTCCCAACTATTACCCTATCTGTAGTATAATCAGGAATAACTACCCATGTTGAAATTGTGAATTTGTTAGTGAAGTCAAGTAAATCATTATCTGGTACGCTTATAAAATCATTCACTCCATCAAAACTATAAGCACCATTGCTATTACCATACCTGTCCGTAGTAAGTGCAGCGCCATTCACCGTTCCGTTATTGCCATTGCCACTTGCATCGTTGGCGTTGCCGCAGAAAGGCCAATAGCCCACTAGTCCGCTGCGCAGGTTGGCGGGCAGGTTGTTGCCGTCGCAGTACCTAAAGGCGGGTGTGGCGGTGCTGCCCACGCTCAGGGTAACGCTGTCGCCCAGGCAAACGTTGGTATCGCCTTGGGCAATGGTGGCGTTTACCAGGTTCACGAAAACGGTATCGGCGGCGGCGCAGCCGGCACCGTCCGTAACGGTTACGCTATAGCTGCCGGTCGCGGTGGCGTATATGGCCGCGGCAGTTTCGCCGGTGCTCCAAGCGTACGAGGCAAAGCCGCTGCCCGCATCTAGTAGGGTGCTATCGGTATTGCATATGTTCAGTGTATCGGCACCGAGGCTTACGGTGGGGGCTGTTTGTACACTGGCTAGGTACAGTGCGGTTACCTCGCAAGGGGTAAGGGCGCGGTTATATATGGCTATGTCGTCTAGTTCACCGTTGAATCTTGTACTTGTCTGATTAACACCTGGCCCAAAAGTATGCCTCGCTATATAATTTCCACTGTTGGTTATTGAAACAGGAGTTATGTTCGTTAATGTACTTATTAGGCTATCGTTAATATATGCAGATAATATATTATTAGAACGAACCATGGTATACATGACCCATTGATTTTGAATATTGCTTACAGAACCTATAAATTGTAAATTACCATAATTGTATCTTAATAAACCTGCACCTGTTGGAAGATTATAACCATTTCTAGCAATTTCAATGAAGCCGGTTCCATTATCCCCAAATGCAATATATGATTCTCCATCCCCCAGTACACTTTGTTGGTTTACCCAAATACTAATACTAAATTCGTTCATGGTATCTATTCCTATATTTGGGAAGGCCATATATGTTCCTGTGATTCCATTTCCTGCCTGACCTGTGAACGAGTAACATTTGTTTGGTAATCCATTTCTATCAGAAGATAAACTTGCTCCGTTATTTGTTAAATGGTTACTATTGCCACTCTCATCGTTTGCATTGCCATTAAACGGCCACCAACCAACCAGGCCGTTAGAGGGCACATAACTGGGCACTTGCGCAAAACCACTGGTAAAGCTGGCAAGCAATAAGAGGGATAGGATGAGGCGTTTCATAGGGTGGGGTATTTTATTTTAGGCTCCACAAATATAACAAATTACAGCCCTACATTACTAAGTATAAATACGTATCTCTAAATTAGTTAACCACAGGGTAATCTATTCATCTAAAATGCTTTCGTTAGCCGCTGCATTTACCTCATCGGCTGAACGCACACAGGGCCGCCTAACAAGTGGGGCAGCCTCTATTTATTACATTCCTTTTGTTAAAAAAGTGTCTATATGGATTCCCTTATCAATTAATTGGCCCCAGTGGATTGCCTTGAAAATTATGGCATTTACCCCAACGCTTACCTTGGTTCTTAGTATTTAGCACGATAGTAGCCGATAGCTCCAAAGCGCCATACGTGCTTAACGACAAACCGGCAATACTAAAGTCATAACTCAAACCCATTTGGTAACGGCTATTGTTGTTTCCGAAACTGCCGGTATGCCCAACTAGGACAATGAAGCTGGAAGTATTCCGTAATTGGTTGAAATTGCTGTTCTGAAAGTAAAAGCCAATGTACAATGGCTTAGAATAATAGAAATTGTTCTGGAAGTTGTACTTCTTGGTTACGTAAATATTGAACCCGGTTGTGAAGGTTGTAAATGGCCTTTGCCGCTCAATTATAAACTTCGGGTTCAGATAAAGCTTTTCTTTCCTTAGTGGGAAGCTCGTATTGTACATCGCCACATACTTTAGCGGCAAGGTAGTGGGTATGCCGTTTAATCAAAGAGTCTTAAGGATTGTGATTCGAGAGAAAAATCAAGATTTTAGGCGCGTTTTGGCTGATTTAAATCTGGTCGTCGATATACGAAACTATGTTTGCAACAGTATTACTATTTATTGACGCCATTTGCATTTCCAATTTTTTAGCAAAATAGCAGAGTGAATTTTGAAGAAATCTTGGTAGATTATTTCATTACTCTATTACGAAAAAACGTACAACTGCCTCGTTACTTACTCAGGGCTAAAAGCTAGTATTCACGGCATATACAACCAAAAGCATCGTCATTAAAACATCTCACTTTATCTGTTAAAGATAACGTTCAAAATTTAAAATTCTAGCAACACTAAAAACCTACCAAAAGACAATAAAAAAGGCTCAAAAAAAACAAGAATTTATACGGTCAATTTCTTTACCATAGCGGGCCAAATTTAAAGGAAAAGTTAAGCGTCAAAAGTAGTTACCCTTCGATAAAACCTTAATTGTGAAAAACTCGCTTTCCAAACCCAAGAAATCGATACAAAAAACCTAATTATTACAACATTCGCGAAGCATAGAATTTCACGTCTTTCTTTCATAAAAATATCCCTCTCATAGGGATAATGAAGTAGCTCTTTTTTGTGAGCCTTTTAGTTGCATTTTCAACTTGATGTAACTACTGTTATTGCAAGTGTTTGCTCAATTGTATTGTAAATGATTTTTTTTGGTTACAAGTCCCTTTTTTAATTGACTTTGAGCCTGCAATTAGCACTGTTTAATCTTAAACCAATTAACTACCAATTATGCAAATGGCTTTTAATCAACTTCAGATGTTTTGAAATAATCTAGCCAGGGATTTTTTTTGCTATCACTATTGTGACATTTTAAGCTCGAATTATCACAAAAATTGATCATTCCAATTAGGGTGTATTAACATGCTTGTGGTCTCCGAAAAACATCCCCTATCCTAACCTAATTTGCTTTTTTCATTTCCTTTACTTATTATTGTACAACAATGTACGCTTTATGTTCAAGGAAATTATAAAGAGCCGGTTATCATTCGTTTCCCCAGAAGCAAGCAATCTTCTCGAAACGGCATGGAGCGGCATCAACGAAAAACGCTACACCATCTCTGATATTGGGGTCATGCATCGCTGGGTTACCTATTGGGACCAAGAAGGTATCCTACTGGAAAAGCATGAAGATGGCAAATGGCGGAAATTTAGCTTGGTAGAATATGTGTGGCTAGAAGCGATTAAAAAAATGCGCGTGTTCCATATTCCATTACCGTTGATAAAGCTTGTTAGGGATCAGCTTTGTAACGTCGAAATAGATGTTTCGCCAGAATCACTTTCAGCGTACGAAAAAATCATAAAGGATAGCGGTGTTGATATGGATAACATTGCACTCTCAAAAGATGCTGCAAATGCGATACTTGTTAACGGAAATTACCTTTCGTTTTTTATATTGGAGATGATATTAAATAAGGAGAGCTTCGCGCTACTTATTAACGATAAAGGCCAATATTTTCCTTGTAAAGATAATATACTGCACAAGCAATTCCTCCATCATGAAATGGATCCGTTTCTTAAGAATTCCTACGTGCGTATTTCGTTGTCGGAAATACTAGTGAGCATTATGTCGAATTGGGCACCAGTGCATCTATTTGAAACGCTCGGAATCGTTACTGAAAACGAATATAAAGTACTAGAAGCGTTGCGGCAGGAAAAAGTGGTTTCGGTAACAGTAAAATTGAACGAGGAGAATGAAATACAGCTTATCGAAAGCACGAAAATGGGGCATATTTCCACTAAAAACGATTTACTAAACCTCATTATGCGAGAAGGTTACCAAGAGATTACTCTGAAAACCGAAAAAGGGAAAATAGTGCATTGCAAGAACGTTATAAAAACCAAAATAAAATGACTTTGACTATAGCTACCGGAACGCAACGGGGCAATCATTGGCAGGCGGTACGGACCATAAAACATGGCTGTGTTGCATTTTGCTATAATCAATGCTATCTTTTAAAAAACGAAAAGAGATACTGGAAAAAAACGGGAACACCTATCCAGACGAAGCGGTAAACGCGATCACGGATTTTTTAACTTTAATTATTGAAATCGAAACTGAAAATGGCAACAAAAACGATCAGGACAGCGGCGATTATGGCCCGGGTATCGAGCGATGAGCAGGCCAAAGGCTACAGCCTGGGGGTACAAGAGGAAAGCCTGACCAAATACTGCGAACGGGAGGGCATAGATATCATGGAGACCGTCAGGGAGGACCATTCTGCAAAGGACTTCAATAGGCCTGCCTTCAAGCAGTTTATACAGCGGGCCAAAAAGAACAAAGGCTCCATCGATGCATTGCTGTTTACCTCGTGGGATCGGTTTTCGAGGAATATTACCGAATCGCTGATCATGATCCGCGAGCTGCGCTCCATTGGTATCGAGCCCATGGCGATCGAGCAACCGTTGGACCTATCCGTACCCGAAAGCAAAGCGATGCTTGCCTTGTACCTTGCTATGCCCGAAATCGACAACGATAGGCGCTCTATAAAGATTAGAGGTGGTGTTAGAGCTGCTCTAAAATCTGGTAGGTGGTGCAGGGGGGCACCGTTTGGGTACAGGAACTCCCGTGACGACGACAACAAGCCTATCATCGTGCCCAACCAAGATGCCGAACTCGTAAAAATAGCCTTCAAGCTATGTGCCGAAGGAGAGCAACAATCGGAAATCCGCAGGGTGCTCCAACAGCACGGCAAAAAAATGCCGGCCAATACCCTGTCCAATATGCTGCGGAACATTATGTACACGGGTAAGATATCGGTTCCTGAGTGTGATGATGAGCCCGCCACCGTTGTCAACAGCATCCATGAGCCCCTCATAAGCGAAACACTCTTTTACAAGGTGCAAATGGTTCTGGACAAAGGCAGGAAAAGGCTGAACAAGCCTGCTTCGCAGAGCAGGAGGTTCGAACTGCCCCTCCGCGGTGCACTGCACTGCTCGAAATGTGGCAACATGCTTACCGGTAGCGGTTCGCGGAGCCACACGGGCAAAAGGTTTTTCTACTACCATTGCAATAAATGTAATGCAGAAAGGTACAGGGCCGATAAGGTTAACGATAAGGTTCAGGGTATTTTCGACCAGCTCCGGTTCAATATGGACGTGGGGGAACTTTACGAGGCAATGATCAAGCTTAAACAGACGGAAGACCAGTCTACTGTGGCTAAAAAAAGGTCTTCAGCGGAGGCAGAAATCGGAAAAATAGATGCACGGCTAAAGCGGCTCCAAACACTCTTGATGGACGGCGCTTTGGACCCTAAGGACTACCATGAAATGCGCAAACAATGCGAACGCGAGAAAGAGGATCTGAAGGTTCTTACCATGAAAAACACGTCGGATAGACTCGATGCGAAGAAGGGTTTAAAGGCAGCGATAGAAAACCTTATAAACGTTGGCAAAGCCTACGGCGAAGCTAATCTTAGGCAAAAGATTGCCATTTTGGGTTCGACCTTTCCCGAGAAGATTTTTTTTGACGGCCAAAATTGTCGAACCCAAAGGATCAACGAATTTTTGGCACTAGGGCTACTGATAGACAGGAGCTTACATAAAACAAAAATGGGACAACCGATCAAAAATATCGTGTTGTCCCGTTGGGTGATCGCGACGGGATTCGAACCCATGACCGTCTGCTTAGAAGGCAGATGCTCTATCCAGCTGAGCTACGCGACCGTTATTCTATATTTCAATTCCTTTCATGAGACCCCGCAACCCAAAACCGTCCCGATTTGAAATCGGTATGCTCTATCCGGCTGAGCTACGCGACCGTTATTCCAAATCAACTTGCCTGCAACAAGCATTAACGTTGATTTAACGGTGCAAAAATAAGCAAAGCATTGCGCATTTACGCTATCAATGTATCACTTGTAGTTTTTGGGTGGCTATACCATATGGGTGTTGCACCCTTACAAAGTACAAACATTGGGGCATATCAATGGTATTGAGGGTGATTTGCTGCCCAATTTGCACATCGCCAAAGCGTGCTATTACCTTGCCACTTATGTCCATCACTTCAATGGTTTCGGCACCGTATGGCAGCGTTATAGTTGCCTCACTTTCCATTTAATTATAATCATTAGTGGAACCACCTGACTAAATAGCTCTTCTACACTAAACCTCTAATGCCTGCATCAAAAAATTCACTTATTGCAAATGGTTATGGCATCAAAACTATGTTGACTAAATTAGGTAATTATTTGGGCGCTTTCATTGCTGTCAAACAAACCAATAAAGAGCATTACTAGAAAGTAATGGAATTATACATTATGCTATATGAATACATTAAATACATTTAACAAAAATGGTTAATCAGCAATATTCTGCATCGATTAGTTGGGGAATTTTAGAAAAATGGCTTATTCCAGCGTAAGATAGTCATTGAAAAAATCTTGCATTACCTCTGCAGAATTGCTACTATTGCCAGTATCTATCAGCATTATCAACTTAGCGAGCGATGCTTACACTACTAGAAACTTCATGGCAGAAAGTGCTTCAAGAAGATCTCAACGCGGCTTATTTTGCCGAAATAGAAAAGTTTCTTGAGCAAGAAAAGATTGCAGAACAGATCATTTACCCACCCGCACCCTTAATTTTCAATGCCTTTAACCTTACCCCTTTCGATAAGGTAAAGGTGGTAATTCTAGGGCAAGACCCTTACCACGGCCCCAACCAAGCGCACGGGCTATGCTTTAGTGTGCAGAATGGTATAAAACCTCCTCCAAGCTTGATCAACATTTATAAAGAATTGCAAAACGACTTAGACCTACCCATTCCTTCGCATGGTAATTTAGAGGCCTGGGCCAAGCAAGGCGTGCTGCTGCTTAATGCCATACTCACTGTGCGCGATGGCGAACCAGCATCACATAGCCAAATTGATTGGGGGCGGTTTACCGATGCGGTTATAACCACGCTATCCAAGGAGCGATCTGGTTTGGTGTTTTTGCTCTGGGGTAAATTCGCGATAGATAAATCAGCATTGATTGATGGTAGCAAGCACCACATACTTACCACCACACACCCATCGCCATTTAGCGCATACAAAGGTTTTTTGGGTTGTAAGCACTTCTCCAAAACCAATGAAATTCTCAAAGAAAATGGCCTAGCGCCAATGAACTGGCAAGTTTAGGGCAATCGGTAAGCATTTAGGTTACCATCTGCATCGCCAACAATAAGGGTAAGTTTATCGCTATCAAACAAATGGCCCAATGCCATGGCCGTGTTGCCTTTTAGTGGCAAACCAGACAGCAACTGCCCTGCCATATCAACTAGATACACTTGATTACCGGCTGTGCTAGTCAATCCTATTAAATTGCGTTTGCTACCGGAAGCAAACAACTGTATGGGTTGGTCAATCGGTTGTGTTGGGGCAAACGTATTCAGGGCAACCAGTTCAGGAGAAGTAAATGTTACCATATCGGCTGCCACAAATAAATATTGTAAGCTACTATCAACCACAGCACCTGCAAAGTAAAGGTAAGGTGGCATTTTTTCGTCTTTAATTTCCTTAACCTCACCTTTGGCATTTACGCTAAACAATATGCGCTCGTTGCTGGCATTAACCAGGCTAAATGTTTTGTTGTGTTCGTACACAAAAAACGGCTGGCTAAACTCCGCCTCAAGCCTAATGGGCTTTTCTATCCTATCGCCATTGCGATTATAGAATAGCAATGTTCCATCTTTATTGGTCAATATCAAATACTCCTTGCCTTGGCTTGTGGTAAGCTGCAATGGGTATGGTATAGTGCCCACCCTAGGCTTAGGGTTCCAGCCCTGCAGAGGCTTTCCGTTTGCGGTATAGCCATATACCTTATAATCTTCGCAGGCCACAAAGTACTGAAAGTTTTGCTTGTCGCCCATCAAAAACATACCATTAACTGCCTTTGCAGTCAATGCTACCGGAAACTGCTCCACATACTCGCCATTGCGATCAAACAAATAGACCTTCTGCTGTGTATTGAAAATTAGCTGCAGCTTGTTGTTTTTATACAAGTCAACTTGATATACGTCGCCCATGATGGCACCATCAATGGCTTTTTTCCAAAGTACTTTACCTGCCCGATTAATGAGATAGATGTTGTTGTTGGCATCTTGCACAAAAACCTCTAACTCACCAGTATTATGGTTAGTTACCAACTGAGGTTTGCCTATAACTTGAGCACCTAAAGGCAGACGCCAAGCCAATATATCGGAGGCTAATCCATCGGAAATCGTATCCATTTCGTCGGTTGCAAGGCTGCTAGCCCCAGCACGATATTGCAGCATGGCTATGGTAAAAAACACCCCTTCATCGTAACTATATTGCAACCCCACCGGGGTAAAGTTTTTATAGTCACTTCCTTTACCCTCCAACACGCTATTTAACAAAATTGCTGGCATCAACTCACCCATACGGGTGGGGTTGGCATAAATGTATAAACTATTGGTGCTCGAAACTTCTTGAGCAAAACCCAAATAGGTAGGGTTACCAGCCAAAACCAAGCCCGCATTTGCTTTGCCCAATATATCTCTTATCGTGTTTACGTCGTTCGCAAAAAACGCATGGCCTTTGTATACCGTAAAATATGGATTAGACAATGGCAGCCACTTGCTGAGGCCCAAAGCCTTCACCAATGCCGAATCGTTGGTAAGCTGCCCAATAACCGCCCCGTTCAACTCGTCAGAAAAAAGGCTATCCGATAAATTGAATCGTGCCATTTCTTGCAGCGATTGATTGGCAATATCCTCGTCCACAACAGGCATGGTCAGAAACCACTCTGCGTTAAAATCATTGTCCAGTGGTTCGAGCAGCCCGTAGCAGGCAAAGGGTATAAGCCAATCGTTGCTCAAGTAGCTATTGACGCTACTTTCTCCATTTTCTAAATCGAAAACCAACTCTTGTGCTGTAAAATACGCGGTATTGATAGGTAGCACTTTATCAAAACCAAACTCGTATTTAGGAGCTTGATTAAAAGTTGACAAAACCCCTGTGCTATCGGGCAAGGTATAGCCACCCAACAAAATGCTATTGTTTCTGAAACTAACATCCAATGCCATCCACGAGCTGGAAGAACCCAATTGCGCCAGCAATGATGACTTTGACTCATCGATAAACTGCTTTTCGAGCGCATATGCCAAAGCGGGGTTATAGAAAAGGGTAAGAGAGGCCCCATTGCCCGCTAGGTTCTTTATCTTTCGGTATCGATGGTCGGTTTCTTCGATAGGATCATTGTCCCTCAGTTGCACAATACCCTCCTCAACTAAGAAAGCTGAAAAACTTCCCATAAAAATACCATTAAGTGAGGCGCATGAGAAAGGAGCTAAGGCACCTGGCATCAAAATATCGAGCACAGTTTCGTCATGATAAATGCGTTTACTCACTTTTGCTCCGGCAATACTAGAGAGCTTACCCAATAACTCCTCTGCTTCGGTTTTACTTCCATCAACCAAAAAAAGCCAGTCATATTTATCAGCGCCCGTTGAATATAAAGAGGCGATAAGTGGGATACCCGAAAGTGTATGCCCGGTAGCCCTCAAAACACTATCGAATGCAGTAAGCTGTTGGTCGAGCCGGTTGAATACTGGAAGCGCAAAAACATCATCGCCATATGGCATATTGCGAAAAGAAGGAAAAACCGCAAGGGCGTCTTTTGTGCTTAGGTAAAACGAAGTATTTTGCAATAGAGCATCCTCAAGCGGTCTTGATTGGTTCTTCTTCCAAAAAACAAAGAAAAAATACCCCAGTACACCGCCTAGCAAAAGTACTAGCAAAACTATAGTAAGGTAACGTTTCATTAACATGATTGCCTTATCTTTACAAAGCTAAAGCTTTAGCCCGCACAAAGTTTAAATTGCTAACTAATAAAGTCAACGCATACTTGTGTATAACAAACTACTAGGAACAGCAGGGATTTTTGGATTAGTGGCCGTTGCCTTGGGTGCTTTTGGGGCACACGAACTGCAAAATATGCTTTTGCCTAATGAAAAGGCCGTGTTCGATACTGCCAGCAGATATCATTTTTATCACACCCTTGCGTTGGTATTTGTGGTAATACTATACTCTCGAGATGAATCAAGAATGCTGCGACTAGCTGCCTATGCTTTTATCGATGGCATTGTGCTTTTTTCAGGCTCTTTATACCTCCTTTCAACTAAAAATATTTTAGGCATTGCTTCTTGGACTTTCCTAGGCCCCATAACTCCTGTAGGTGGTTTGTTCTTCCTAATCGGCTGGTCAATTCTTGCTTGGTACGGTTTCCGGTATGCTAGTGTACAACGTTTCCGCAAAAAACTAGAAAAAACAGACGCCCGATTGTTGGATGAACCATAATTGCGTTGATTGGTTATTAGTTATTGGTATACCAGTTATCGGCATATCTGTTAATTACTTCTACAATGTTCTATTTCCAATCAAGCAATAACAATTAACCTGTTAACTAAACATGCAAGTTTGTATCTTGTAAATGCGCGCGCTTCAACTCAATGAATACTAGCCAAAATATATTGTTTTTAGTAGACCTTTCCCTACCGCTAAAGGACCCCATTGTCATTTTTTTGATTATCCTTTCCGTCACCCTATTCTCGCCTCTCTTATTGGGTAAGCTGCGCATACCTGGCATCATAGGAATGATAATAGCTGGCGTATTGCTAGGCCCGCATGGTTTAGGTGTATTGTCAAACGATGCAAGTATTAGCCTTTTTGGTAAAGTAGGGCTGCTTTACATTATGTTTTTGGCCGGCCTAGAAGTAGACATGAATGATTTTAAACGGTCGCGCAATAAAAGCCTTTCGTTTGGGGCTGTTACCTTTTTGATTCCTATAACAATAGGCACTTTAACTGCGTACTATTTCCTAGGTCTTGAGTTTGCCGGCGCTATACTGCTGGCCAGCATGTTTTCTTCTCATACTTTGGTATCCTATCCCATTGTTGGCCGGTTGGGCATCAACCGAAACGAAATAGTAACCGTTGCCATTGGTGGCACAATAGTAACCGATACGCTGGTGCTATTAGTACTGGCAGTAGTATCAAACTCAGCAAAAGGCGATTTAGATGCAGCATTTTGGTTAAAACTGGTGGGTTCATTGGCAGTATTTGTGTTTATTATGTTATGGTTAGTGCCGCGCGTTACCCAATGGTTTTTCCGCAACCAAGCAGGCGAAGGAGGCTTTCAATACCTTTTTGTTTTAGCCATAGTTTTCTTGGCCGCATTTTTAGCTGAACTAGCTGGTGTTGAGGCCATTATAGGTGCATTTTTGGCGGGCCTTGCACTTAATCGATTGATTCCCCATACCTCGCCTCTAATGAACCGCATTGAGTTTGTAGGCAACAATTTGTTTATACCCTTCTTCCTTATCAGTGTAGGTATGATAGTGAATGTTTCAGTGGTAATTAAGGATATGGATGCGTTGAAAATGGCTGGAACGCTGGTTCTGGTAGCACTTACCACTAAGTGGATGGCCGCTTTCTTAACCCAAAAAATATTCGGCTACTCGCCTACCGAGCGCAATTTGCTTTTTGGCCTTACGAGTGGCCATGCAGCAGCTACCTTGGCAATAGTATTGGTCGGGTTTAATTTAGGCTTACTTACCGAAGCGGCATTAAATGGCACCATACTGGTAATATTGGTTACTTGCTTGGTGAGCAGTTTTGTTACGGAAGCGGCTGGTCGGAAAATAGCCATCGCCCAAAATAAAGAAATTGCTGAAGCACCAGATGTACCTGACCGCATATTGATACCAGTAGCAAACCCAGAAAGCGTGCTGCCCTTGCTCGATTTGGCAGGCTTGGTTCGCAACCCTGAATCGAAAGAGCCCATTTATGCCCTATCAGTGGTATTGGACGACGACGAAGCCCGCGATAAGGTAATGCACAACGAGCGTCTACTGGAAAAAGCCGAAAAGTACGCGGCTAGCATGGATGCAAAAGTGAAAGTGGTATCAAGAATAGATTTGAGTATAGCCAGTGGTATTAGCCGATCGTTGCGAGAACTCAATATCAGTAAGGTTGTAATGGGCTGGAGCCCTAAATTCTCTACCAGAGACCGTATATTCGGTACCGTGCTTGAAAAGTTGCTTTTGGGATCGTCACAAATGATTTTGGTAAGCCATATCACTGTTCCTATTGCCACAATAAGTTTCATTCATGTAATACTGCCCCAAAACGCACACTTAGAGCCAGGAATAGAAAAATGGATGCGTGCCTTGAAACATCTTGCCCAGGAAACAAGCGCAAAAGTACGATTTGTGGGCGATGAAGAGGTTTTAAAAGGAATTGCAAAAGCAACCAAACTCAACAAAACTGCGATAGAAGCTGAATATACTGCAACAAACCGTTGGGAAGAGTTTACCACCAAAGCTGACCAATATAACGACAACGATTTGATATACATCGTTCAGTCGCGTTTGGGGTTTGTTTCATACAATGAAGAAATGGAAAACATTTCGCGCCAACTCATCAAATCATTCCAAAAGAAAAATTTCATTGTAGTGTACCCCGAACAACAGCAAGTTGCTACTGTGTCAGACTGGGAGCAGGGATACAACTAAGGCTAGCAATACCGTTTAAAAACAAATGCTGAAGCCTATTCTCAACGTTAATCTGCTGCATTTGGCAGTATTCTTTGCCAAATATACATTCCCTTTACCGACCAATTAATCAGAAAAAACAAAATCACAAACACTGCACCATTCGTAAATCGCACCTCACGAAGTCGTAAATAACTAGTGTGCTTCTAGCCAATTGTGGCCTGCACCCATTTCCACCAAAATAGGCACCTCTAGTTTCAAGGCATTTTTCATTTTACTTTCCACCAAAGGTTTTAAGGTTTCCAGCTCGTCCTTATGAACATCGAATACCAATTCATCATGTACCTGCAACACCATGCGCGAGTTCAGCTTAAGCTCTTTAATATCGCGGTGCAAATCAATCATGGCAATCTTAATCATATCGGCAGCGGTACCTTGTATGGGGGCGTTAATGGCATTGCGCTCTGCGTGGCCGCGCACCACTTGGTTGCTGCTCAAAATATCGGGCAAATAGCGTCTACGGCCTTTAAGTGTAACGGCATAACCTTGCTCTTTGGCCTCACGCACGGCTAGGTCCATGTAACGTTTTAGGCCATGGTACTCGTTAAAGTATGCATCAATTAATTCGGCAGCCTCGCGGCGGGGTATGTTCAAGTTTTGCGATAGGCCAAAGGCTGTAGTGCCGTAAATGATTCCGAAGTTAACGGCCTTGGCGTTTCGGCGCTGGGTAGAAGTAACTTCCTCCAACGGCACATTATATACCTTACTTGCAGTTGCTGCGTGAATGTCCAGTCCTTTTTTGAAGGCATCTAACATGGCTTCGTCTTTACTTATATCGGCCACCAAGCGCAATTCTATTTGGCTATAATCCGCCGATAGCAACACATGGTCGGCATCGCGAGGGACGAATGCCCTGCGTATACGGCGACCCTTTTCAGTGCGGATGGGTATATTCTGTAAATTCGGGTTTTGCGAGCTCAACCTCCCCGTAGCCGCCACCGCTTGGTTAAAGCTAGAGTGTATACGGCCCGTTTTAGGATTAATCAGCTGCGGCAGAGCATCTACGTAAGTCGATTTTAGCTTCACCAACTCCCGGTAGTTCAATATCTCGCTCGCAATTGGGTATTCATGCTCCAATCGGCTCAAAATATCTTCGCCCGTGGCATATTGGCCTGTTTTGGTCTTTTTGCCTTGATAGGGTATGCCCATTTTCAGGAACAGTACCTCGCCCATTTGCTTTGGCGAATCGATATTGAATTTGGTGCCGGCCATGCCGAAGATGGCATCCTGCAGCACGGCAATATCCTCGGCTAGCTCCTTAGAGTATACAGACAAGAAATCACGGTCTACTAGCACACCATTATATTCCATTTCGGCAAGAGCATACACCAATGGAGTCTCTATTGCGTAATAAAGCTCCTTTTGGTCTTGCGCCAAAATAAGCGGCGCAAATTTCTCTTTCAGTTGTAGGGTTATGTCGGCATCTTCGGCAGCATATTCCTTTACCTGCTCAATAGGCACATCGCGCATGGTGCCTTGCCCTTTACCTTTTTTACCAATTAGCTCGGTAATCGAAACTGGAGTGTAGCCCAAGTAATTCTCCGACAGCACATCCATGTTATGCCTGCTTTCCGGGTCGAGCAAGTAGTGGGCCACCATGGTATCGAATAAGTCGCCTTGAAGCGTTACGCCATACCATTTCATTACCAGTATATCATACTTAATATTTTGACCCGTTTTGCCAATGTTGGGATTTTCGAGCAATGCCTTAAACTCATCAACAATAGCTTGGGCTTCCTTTTGGTCTTCGGGCAAGGGCACATAGTATCCCTCACCTGCTTTTACCGAAAACGACATACCCACCAATTCACAATTATTGGCATCAATACCGGTGGTTTCGGTATCAAAACTAAAATCCTTTTGTTTGCTCAAGAGCTTCACCAAGTCAGCCCGTAGTTTTGGGGTATCGGCTAAATGGTATTCATGTGGCGTATTGGTAATGTCCTTCCCTGTTGTTTCCGGTTTTAGTTCGCTTACCGGTGGGGCAGTGCTTTTTACTTCGCCGCCAAACAAATCCAACTGGGCCGTTGGTTTACCTTTAGCTGCAGGGGCAGGAGCTTGATTTACGCTCCAATCCTCTCCAAACACGCGCTTGCCCATAGTACGGAACTCCAACTCGGCAAACAACGCCATCAAATCATCTTTCTTAGGCGCGGTTATCACCAGCTGCTCCTCTTCAACACTAATAGGCACATCGCAAATAATGGTAGCTAGCTTTTTAGAAATAAACGCCTGCTCCTTATAAGTCTCTAAGTTTTCTTTAAGTTTTCCTTTAAGCTTATCCAAGTTTTCATAGATTCCCTCTATGGTATCATATTCCTGAAGTAGCTTAGCAGCGGTCTTTTCTCCAATACCCGGCACTCCTGGTATATTGTCCACGGCATCGCCCATCAAACCCAGAATATCGATTACTTGGTCTACCCTATTTATGCCCCACTTGTTAAGCACATCTTGCACGCCCATGGTATCAAAACCACCGCCTTTGTATGCTGGCTTATAAATAAAGATGTTCTCGCTTACTACTTGGCCAAAATCCTTATCGGGCGTAACCATGTACACTTGGTAGCCATCGCGCTCAGCTTGCTGCGCTATAGTACAGATAATATCATCGGCCTCATAACCTGCCAATTCCAACATGGGTATATCAAAGCCCCTAATCAGTTCTTTAATAACCGGTATGCTGCTGCGGATGTCTTCTGGCGTTTCTTGGCGATTGGCTTTATAAAAATCGTGCTCCACCGCCCTATCAGTAAGGCCAGGCGCATCAAACACGACGGCTATATGGCTTGGCTTGTCCTTTTGCAACAAATCCAATAAAGTATTGGTAAACCCATACACCGTAGAGGTATTAAATCCCTTGGAGTTGTGAAAACCCGAAGTACCCTTTGCCGAACTATTGAGCGCGAAATAAGCGCGATAAATCAAGGCAAAGGCATCTAACAGGTATAATTTCTTCTCGTTCTTATCACTCATTTGGTTGGTTCGTTTAGCGCTTCCCAATACTCGGCAGCGCGGCGGGTGTGCGGAATAACAATAGTGCCCCCTACGAGATTGGCTATTGCAAAAACTTCGTACACCTGTTCGGTGGTAAGGCCCACTTCATGGCATTTGCCCAAGTGGTATTTAATACAATCGTCGCAGCGAAGTACCATGCTGCTAATTAATCCAAGCATTTCTTTCACATCCACACCCAAGGCGCCAGGCGCATAGGCATTGGTATCGAGGTTATAAATGCGCTTCAATACTAAGTTCTCTTTGCTCAGTATCAATTCGTTAGTACGTGTCCGGTAGTCGTTGAATTCCTTAACCAAATCGCTCATAAAACAGGGGTAAGTTTGAGTGGACTAAAGTACGGAATTAGTAGCAAGATGTGCGTATCAAGTATCAAGACATTCGCTTCCTTCTTACGATTTTATTAATTTTCTTAGCAAAAAACTAATTTTATTTAGTTTTTCAAAAGAAAAATTGCATATTTACAGGTTCAAATTTTTGACCAGATTTGCACAACCATGGATACTAGCACCGCCACATACGACCCGAAGGAAACATTAAGCCGGTATTTCGGCTACAGCCAATTTAGGCCCTTGCAAGAAGAGATTGTAAACCGCATTATCGGCGGTAAAGATGCTTTGGTGCTTATGCCCACGGGTGGCGGCAAATCTATCTGCTACCAAGTGCCCGCGCTCTGCCTGCCCGGCACAGCCATAGTAGTGTCACCTCTAATTTCGCTAATGAAAGACCAAGTAGATGCCTTGAAAGTCAATGGTATTGAAGCTGCTTTTTTGAATAGCAGCATTAATGGTGGCGAGCAACAACACATTGAAGATCAACTACGAGCTGGTAAATTGAAATTACTATACCTAGCCCCAGAAAGATTGTTGAGTGGCAACACCGTAAACTTGCTAAAACTAGCCAAGATAAGCCTGTTTGCCATTGATGAGGCGCACTGTATATCGCAGTGGGGGCATGATTTTAGGCCAGAATATACCAAACTGGGCGCCATTCGGCAGCATTTCCCGAATATTCCGTTTGTGGCACTTACTGCTACTGCCGATAAATTGACACGCCAAGATATATTGCGGCAACTTTACTTGAAGGAAGAAGACCAGTTTATTGCCTCTTTCGATAGGCCAAATCTAAGCCTAGAGGTGCGCCCTGGCCGCCAACGGTACAACCAATTACTCGATTTTATTAAGCAACGCAAGCGCGAAACAGGCATTGTTTATTGTCTATCGCGAAAAACCACCGAGCAACTTGCCGATAAACTCCAGCGCGAAGGCATAAATGCCATGGCTTACAATGCGGGCCTTACCCCGCAGGAACGCAGCCGCGTGCAGGACGCTTTTGTAAACGATAAAGTAGATGTAATATGCGCCACCATAGCGTTTGGCATGGGCATCGATAAATCGAATGTGCGCTATGTGGTGCACTACAACCTACCCAAACATATTGAGAGCTACTACCAAGAAATTGGCCGCGCAGGCCGTGACGGATTACCAAGTGACACCTTGCTATTTTATGCCATTTCTGACTTGGATATGCTGCGGACCTTTATAGCCGACGATGACCGAAAGGAGATACAGTTGGAAAAACTAAAGCGCATGCAAGAGTATGCCGAAGCCAAAATATGCCGCCGCAAAATATTGCTCAACTATTTTAACGAATACCACGACAAAGATTGCGGCAACTGCGATGTATGCAACAACCCGCCCCAGTTTTTTGATGCCACTGTTTTGTCTCAAAAAGCACTTTCGGCAGTAGCAAGGGTAAACGAACGCGTGGGCATGGGTTTGTTGGTAGATATTTTGCGCGGTTCGCAACGGAAGGAAATAGTAGAGCACGGATACGACCAGATAAAAACATACGGAGCAGGGGCAGATATAAGCACCAATGATTGGTTGTACTATGTGCAGCAACTTATTCAGTTGGGCTACATAGAAATAGCCTACGAGGCAGGCCATACCTTGAAACTTACAACAGCAAGCAACGAGGTACTGCGCAATGGCAAAACCATTAAAATGGCCAAGGCCGATTGGTCTTTTGCGAAAAAAAACGAGGTGGCATTTGCACCAAGGGAAACCAAACAAAAGCAATTTGAAACAGCATTGTTCGACCACTTGCGGCAATTACGCAAGCAAATAGCCGAAAAAGAGCAGATTCCGGCCTATGTGGTGCTTTCTGATGCAACGCTAAAAGAGATGGTAGAGAAACTTCCGGTAACAGAAAGTCAACTGGAGCAAGTATCGGGTTTTGGAAGAGAAAAACTACAACGCTACGGCAATACCTTTGCCCTCAGTATCCGGAAGTTTATAGTGCAAGCTACCGACATGGGCATCAAAAAAGTAAAAGGAGCGACTTACCTAGCTACCCTAGATTTGTTTGAATCAAACAAATCGCCCTTTGAAATAGCCCACCATCGCCAAATTGCTGAAGGCACTGTATTTGGCCACTTAGCCAAACTAGTTGAAGACGGACATAAATTAGACCTTGACAGGGTGCTATCCAACGAAGAAAGGGCCTCCGTGCTGAAAGCTTGGCAGCTATGCGGCAAGCCCGAGGAAATAGCCCCAGTGTTTGAAATGCTAGGCGAATCGGTTTTCCCGAGCAAAATAAGGCTGATAATAGCGGAGCATTTAAGCAAGGGTAAATAACCCTGCTGCAACATTTTTTCATTTCGGTAACTTAGTTAAGCTATATTGGGTTAAGGATTTGTACTATTACCCCCATTTACAATCAATTATGGAACAATTAGCAAACATTAAATCTATTTTTCCTGGGCTCGAACCTGAGTTGCTGCAACAACTAACCGATAAGGCAATACTGAAAGAAGTGAATGAAGGGGAAACCATTATCAGCACGGGCCAGTACATTCGTTCAACCATGCTTTTGCTGGATGGTTTGATAAAGGTGTACAGAGAAGATGACGAAGGCAATGAATTTTTGATGTACTACTTAGAGCCAGGCGAAGCCTGCGCACTAAGTATATTATGTGCGGCCCAGCAAGAAAAAAGCGAAATAATGGCTAAGGCTGTGAAAGACAGCACGCTCATGCTAGTGCCAGTTGAACAAACCGAAATGTGGATGAACGAATATAAAAGCTGGTACCGCTTTGTGGTGGGCACCTACCGTTCTCGTTTTGAAGAACTACTTCAAACCCTTGACAGCATTGCCTTTAAAAGCCTCGATGAAAGATTGTTATTTTACCTGAAACGCCACCTTGATATCAGCGGGCCGCGCATTGAACTTTCGCACCAACAAATTGCCGAAGAACTTAACAGCAGTCGGGAGGTTATTTCGAGACTGTTGAAGAAACTAGAGCAGCGCGGATTGGTTACACTTCATCGTAACGTTATCGAAATTCCGCACCCTGAGAGGCTAATTTAGCAGGTGTGACGTAAGTCACTATCATGCGCGAAAATATGCTGCAACTTTGCTCTCACTATGGCAATAACGTTGATACTAGGATACATTGCAGCAGTAGTTATAGGCATTTCATTGGGCCTAATAGGTGGCGGTGGCTCTATACTCACCGTGCCCATACTGGTATATTTAATGGGCATTCCGCCGGTTTACGCCACGGCATATTCACTGTTTATCGTGGGCCTTACAAGCTTGGTAGGCAGCTCCGTATACTATCGCAAAGGGTTAGTTGATTTAAAAACTGCCATTATTTTTGGTCTCCCGGCCATTGCAGGGGTATATGCCACCAGGCGTTTCCTAATTCCTGCCATCCCCGACGAATTGTTCAATATTGGTTCTATAGCCATCACACGCGGCTTACTGCTAATGTTGATTTTTGCTGTACTCATGATTTTTGCGTCCATGTCAATGATTCGCAACAAAAAGCCCAAACCCGCAAAGCTTACTGCTGACGGCAAACGCCACTTTAACTACCCGGCCATACTTGCCGAAGGTGCTATTGTAGGCACCCTTACAGGCTTGGTAGGCGCTGGAGGCGGCTTCCTTATTATTCCTGCGCTGGTATTGTTTAGCGGGCTTGAGATGAAAATGGCGGTAGGTACTTCATTGCTCATTATCGCCGCCAAATCGTTATTAGGTTTTATGGGCGATGTAGGCAATCCTGAGCTTACTATCGATTGGCAGTTATTAGGCATTTTTTCCACCTTGGCGGTGTTGGGCTCGTTTGTAGGCATCAAATTATCTGATAAGGTAAGTGCCGATAGCTTGAAAAAAGGCTTCGGTTGGTTTGTGCTAGCTATGGGAGTTTACATAATGGCAAAAGAATTGTTCTTTTAATCTGAACCAGAATTCATAGAATTGAATAATTATAAAATTGCAAAACCAGTATTTCCATTTGCTGATTTATCGGAATAATTCGTAAATTTTATAACCCTGAAAATTCTGTTTTAGATTAATTTACCTAAGTAACTTTTATCACCGTCAAAGGGTTATCACCTTACTACCTTTGCACCATACAATTGAAAAACTACCCCAATGAAAGTTGAACAAATATATACCGGATGCCTAGCTCAAGGTGCATACTACATTGAAAGCAATGGCGAGGCTGTAATTATTGACCCGCTGCGCGAGGTACAGCCCTACATTGAAAAAGCGGAGAAAGACGGTGCCAAAATAAAGTACGTGCTTGAGACGCACTTTCATGCCGATTTTGTATCGGGCCACTTGGATTTGGCCAAAGAAACTGGCGCTACAATTGTGTTTGGACCCAATGCAAAACCAACCTTTGAGTGCCACATCGCTACCGATGGTGAGGAACTAAAAGTAGGTGACATAACCCTTAAAGTGCTGCATACCCCAGGACACACCATGGAGAGCACTACCTACCTTTTAATAAACGAAGCAGGCAAAGACTATGCGTTGTTTACAGGCGATACTTTGTTTATAGGCGATGTGGGTCGTCCTGATTTGGCAGCCAAAAGCCACCTAACGGTAGAAGATTTGGCGGGCCATTTGTACAACTCACTTCGCAATAAATTGATGCCATTGGCTGATGATGTTTTGGTATACCCGGCACATGGCGCTGGTTCGGCTTGTGGCAAAAACATGAGCAAGGAAACCTGGGATACTTTGGGCAACCAGAAGAAATTTAACTATGCCCTGCGTGCCGATATGACCAAAGAGGCGTTTATAAAAGAAGTAACTGATGGTTTACTTCCTCCTCCAGGCTACTTTCCGCTAAACGTGAAAATGAACAAAGAGGGTTATGATAGCATAGCCGAAGTGCTGAACCGTGGCTTGCAAGCGCTTTCGCCTGATGCTTTTGAAGCAGCAGCCAACGAGACTGGGGCTTTAGTGCTAGATACCCGCAAACCGGAAACGTTTGTACATGGGTTTATTCCAAACGCAATTTCTATTGGTGTTGATGGTGGGTTTGCGCCTTGGGTAGGAGCACTGATACCCGATATTAAACAACCTCTTTTATTAGTGACCGAGCCTGGCCGAGAAGAAGAGGTGGTAACCCGACTTGCCCGCGTAGGGTATGATTTTGCTTTCGGCTTTTTGGATGGAGGATTTGATGCTTGGAAAGAATCGGGCAAAGAGGTTGACACCATTGAATCAATCTCGGCTACTCAATTTGAAGCGCTACAAAAAGGGCACAACCTAGAGGTGGTGGATGTGCGCAAACATAGCGAATACCAAAGCGAACACTTAAAAAACGCCCTCAACTTGCCGCTCGATTTCATAAACGACCATTTGGCAGAGTTTAAGAAAGACCGCACCTTGTATTTACACTGTGCCGGCGGTTATCGCTCGGTTATCGCAGCTTCAATATTAAAAGCCCGCGGTTGGGACAATATGGTAAACATTGAAGGCGGCTTTAAGGCCATTGCTGAAACCGGTATTGAACGCACGGAGTACGTTTGCCCGTCAACTTTGAAGTAATTCTTTGCCAAATCAACAATAAACAAGTCAAAAACAAAACAAGATGTTTAAACAAATATGGAACCTATTAAAAGGTAGTAGCAACCCTAACGACCTTTCTGGCGCCGATTTCAAAGCAAAGTTTACAGAAACACCAAATGCAGTAATGCTTGATGTGCGAACCAGGGCTGAGTTTAATGGCGGTAGTTTGAAAGGCGCCAAAAACATCGATTTCTTTTCTTCCAACTTTAAAACGGAAGTACAGAAACTGGATAAAAACAAAACCTACTTTGTATATTGCCGCAGTGGAAACCGCAGCAGCCAAGCCTGCAGTGTAATGGAACAATTGGGATACAAAACCTTCAATTTGTTGGGTGGCATTGGTGCTTGGCCCAAATAAAAATCCCTGATTGAAACTTGATTAAAATAGGCAGGGGCGCAAGTGGCCTTTTGGTAACAAATATTAGGGCAATGTTGCAACTTTTTCTAGGTCAATCAAGTTTCTTAATCATCCAATTTTTGATACAACCATTCTTCAACAATCAATAATACTCTCCAATTAATGATTGAATTTATTAGCCAGCCGTGGCCGTGGTATTTTAGTGGCATGGCAATAGCAGTAGTAATGTTTCTGCTCGTGTTTTTTGGTAAAAATTTTGGGTTCTCCTCAAACTTCAGGCATTTTTGTGCTGCCTGCGGAGGCGCCAAATACAGCAAGTTTTTTGATTATGATTGGCGCGCTTATGCATGGAGCATATTGTTTCTTGTAGGCACAGTTGCAGGAGGCTGGATATCAGGCACCTTCTTAACCTCAGATGCTGGTGTCCAAATTTCAGAAGCAACTATCAACGACCTCGGAAAACTTGGTATATTGGCCCCATCTGGCCTTCAACCCGATGAAGTATTTGGCTTAAACAAAGTGTTGACCATGCCAGTATTAGTATTGGTAGTGTTAGGTGGTTTTTTGGTTGGCTTTGGCACTCGTTGGGCAGGAGGTTGCACATCAGGGCACGCTATCAGTGGGCTCAGTAATTTACAACTTCCCTCACTTATTGCGGTTATTGGTTTCTTTATCGGCGGACTGATAACAACCCACCTACTGCTGCCATTAATATTCTAAACTCACTTAGACTCTCCGAAAAATGAAAGGTATAAAATTTGTATTGGTAGGCATCTTGTTTGGCATAATTATGTCAAAGTCGGAAGCCATTTCTTGGTACCGGATTCAAGAGATGTTCCGTTTTCAATCATTTCATATGTTCGGCATCATTGGGGTTGCGGTAGTACTAGGTGCCATTGGCACGGCGCTGATAAAAAAATATAACCTAAAGGACATTGGGGGCGAACCCATCAAATTTGCGCCAAAAGAAGCGGGGTGGAAACGCTATCTATACGGGGGTACCATTTTTGGCCTCGGTTGGGCCATGACTGGCGCTTGCCCAGGACCTATGTTTGTAAGCTTGGGCTATGGATATTGGATGTTTGCCCTAGCTATACTCACAGCTACCCTCGGCACTTTTGTTTATGGTTTGGTGAAGGATAAACTGCCCCACTAATAGTGAGTTTGTTTTAACTGTAAACACAAAAAATAATGTCGGATACCAAACAGCATTGGGAGCAAGTGTTCAGTACCAAATTGCCTGAGGAAGTAAGTTGGACGCAAGCCGTTCCACTCACGTCGCTAGCACTTATTCACCTAACAGGTGTATCTAAATCGGCTCCGATTATAGATGTTGGCGGCGGCGATAGTAAATTAGTAGATAACCTGTTGGCAGAAGGCTACACTGACATAACTGTGTTAGACATTTCGGTTGAAGCTTTGAAAAGAGCCAAAGCCAGGCTTGGCAATGACGCAGCCAATGTACAATGGATTGAAAGCGACATTAAAGACTTCAAGCCTACCCGCAAATATGCAGTTTGGCACGATAGGGCAGCCTTTCACTTCCTTACCGAAACCGCCGATATTGAACAATATGCCGAAACACTAGGCGAATTTGCATCCCCACACCTTATCATCGCAACCTTCTCAGAAACAGGCCCCGAAAAATGCAGCGCCTTGCCCGTTACCCGATATGCTGAACAAGATATGGTGAACGTATTTGGCAAGCATTTTAATTTGATCGATAGTTTTACCGAAAATCACATAACCCCTTTCAATACGCTACAAAACTTTCGGTTCAATATTTTTGCCCATAAACTAGCATAAACTTTAATGCTTCTGAAATTTAAGTATGCCAATTTGGGCATGCTCTTACCCCATCAATTTTACTATCTGTGATAGTTCGCTTATAAATAGAGTCGAGCAGTTTACCAGCATATTAACGTTTTGTCCTAATAATTATCATTTCAAAAATAAATATCAAAGCATCCCCAATCGGCGTTTTTTTCATATACCTATTCCCGTTTCTCTGCTGAATAGTTAAAAATTCTTCCAGAAATTATACTTTAAGTACAGGAAAATTAGCTAAATTACTGCTTATAACTAGTCCGCAACAACCCGAATCAGAATTATGAAAAGTTCTATTTTACTATTCCTGCTACTTGCAATCACTACTCTTACTTTCGCCCAAACGCCTAAAGGTATTCAATACCAAGCCGTGTTAAGAGACGGCCAAGGTGCAATTTTGCCAAATCAATTAATCAACTTAAAGTTAAGTGTGGTTGATAGTTCTCAAGCTATACCTATAGTTTTTGAAGAAGTACACAAAACAACGACTAACAATCTTGGCTTATTTTCGATAGTAATTGGCGAAGGAGTGCCCGTTACTGGCACCTTAGGGGGTATAAACTGGAATAACGGAAACCAATGGTTCCGTACCGAGGTAGACTTAACCAATAGTTTCGTGTTTACCTTTTTGGGGCAATTCAAGTTTTGGAGCGTGCCTTACGCGCTGGTTGCCGAACGTGCATTGAACGTAAACGACGCCGATGCCGACCCAACCAATGAGTTGCAGCGTCTTACATACTTTAACGATACACTGCGATTGAGTGGTAATAATTCCTTTGTCATTATTCCTTCGGGCGGTGGTGGTAGCAGTGGCCCTACCGGCCCCACTGGCCCTGCTGGTGCAAACGGAGCAAGTGGCCTTACCGGCGCAACGGGTGCTACAGGTGCTGCTGGCGCTACTGGTGCTACAGGTACTGCTGGAACTGCAGGTGCAACAGGCGCAACGGGCGCTACTGGCGCTGCAGGAACTGCTGGTGCAACAGGTGCTACGGGAGCAACGGGCGATACAGGTCCACAAGGTCTTATAGGTTTAACTGGTGCTGCTGGTGCAACGGGCGCAACTGGTGCAACAGGAACTGCTGGTGCAACAGGTGCTACGGGAGCAACGGGTGATACTGGTCCACAAGGTCCTATAGGTTTAACTGGTGCAGCGGGCGCTACAGGTCCACAAGGTCTTATAGGTTTGACAGGTGCTGCTGGCGCAACGGGCGCTACTGGTGCCACAGGTGCAACTGGTGTTGATGGCGCTACTGGCGCTGCAGGAACTGCTGGTGCAACAGGTGCTACGGGAGCAACAGGTGATACAGGTCCACAAGGTCTTATAGGTTTGACAGGCGCCGCAGGTGCAACGGGAGCTAATGGAGCAACGGGCGCAACTGGTGCAACTGGTGTTGACGGCGCTACTGGCGCTACAGGAACTGCTGGTGCAACTGGTGCTACGGGAGCAACGGGTGATACAGGTCCACAAGGTCCTACAGGTTTAACGGGTGCCGCTGGCACAACGGGAGCTAATGGAGCAACAGGCGCAACTGGTGCCACTGGTGTTGACGGCGCTACAGGTGCAACAGGAACTGCTGGTGCTACGGGAGCAACGGGTGATACAGGTCCACAAGGTTCTACAGGTTTAACGGGTGCCGCTGGCACAACGGGAGCTAATGGAGCAACGGGCGCAACTGGTGCAACAGGAGCTAATGGTGCTACTGGAACCGCAGGTACTAACGGTGCTACAGGCGCAACTGGCGCAACGGGTGATACTGGTCCACAAGGTCCTACAGGTTTAACGGGTGCCGCAGGTGCAACGGGAGCTAATGGAGCAACGGGCGCAACTGGTGCAACAGGTGCTACAGGAACTGCTGGTACTAACGGTGCTACTGGTGCTACAGGCGCAACTGGTGCTACTGGTGATACAGGTCCACAAGGTCTTACAGGCCCTGCTGGTACTGCTGGAGCAACGGGCGCAACTGGTGCAACAGGAACTGCCGGTACTAATGGTGTAACGGGCGCTACTGGAGCAACAGGTGCGACAGGAACAGCCGGTGCTAATGGTGTAACGGGCGCTACTGGAGCAACAGGTGCGACAGGAACAGCCGGTGCTAATGGCGCAACGGGCGCTACAGGTGCTACAGGTGCTACTGGAGCAACAGGAACTGCTGGTACTAACGGTGCAACTGGTGCCACTGGGGCGACTGGTGCTACAGGCGCAACTGGTGCTACGGGTGATACAGGTCCACAAGGTCCTACAGGTTTAACGGGTGCCGCAGGCGCAACTGGTGCAACGGGTGCAGCAGGAACTGCTGGTACTAACGGTGCTGCAGGTGCAACGGGCGCTACAGGCGCTACTGGTGCTACGGGAACTGCTGGCGCTAACGGTGCAACGGGCGCTACAGGTGCTACTGGAACAGCTGGCGCTAATGGCGCAACGGGTGCTACAGGTGCTACTGGAGCAACAGGAACTGCTGGTACTAACGGTGCAACGGGCGCTACAGGTGCTACTGGAACAGCCGGCGCTAATGGCGCAACGGGTGCTACAGGTGCTACTGGAGCAACAGGAACTGCTGGTACTAACGGCGCTACAGGTGCTACTGGAGCAACGGGTGCGACGGGAACAGCCGGTGCTAACGGTGCAACGGGTGCTACTGGAGCAACAGGTGCGACAGGAACTGCTGGTACTAACGGTGCAACGGGCGCTACTGGAGCAACAGGTGCTACAGGCGCAACAGGAACAGCCGGTACTAACGGTGCAACGGGCGCTACAGGCGCTACTGGTGCTGCGGGAACTGCTGGTACTAACGGTGCAACTGGTGCTACGGGTGCTACGGGAACTGCTGGTACTAACGGTGCAACGGGCGCTACTGGTGCTACAGGTGCTACTGGAACAGCCGGCGCTACTGGTGCAACGGGCGCTACTGGTGCTACTGGTGCAACAGGAACTGCTGGTGCTAACGGTGCAACTGGTGCTACAGGTGCTACTGGTGCTACTGGAACAGCCGGCGCTAATGGTGCAACGGGCGCTACTGGTGCTGCTGGAGCAACAGGAACTGCTGGTACTAACGGTGCAACGGGCGCTACTGGAGCAACAGGTGCTACAGGAACTGCTGGTACTAACGGTGCAACGGGCGCTACTGGTGCTACTGGAGCAACAGGAACTGCTGGTGCTAACGGTGCAACAGGCGCTACTGGTGCTACTGGAGCAACAGGAACTGCTGGTGCAAACGGTGCAACGGGCGCTACAGGTGCTACTGGAACAGCCGGCGCTAATGGTGCAACGGGCGCTACTGGTGCAACAGGTGCTACGGGCGCTACTGGAACTGCTGGTGCAAACGGTGCAACAGGTGCTACTGGTGCAACGGGTGCTACTGGCGTAGGTGTTGCGGGCCCAACTGGGGCAACGGGTGCTACTGGACCTGCAGGTTCGGGATCAGGTTTTTCTAATGGAACTGCTGCAGGTAACACCACCTACTGGGATGGAACTGCTTGGGTAGTTAACAGCAATAACATATTCAACAACGGCGGCAATGTGGGCATTAATAACGCAACACCCTCTTCAAAGCTATCAGTAGGTGGCGATATTAATATACGAATCGACAGTAGTATTCGAGCAGCTGATACTATTATTCTGCGCACACCAAGAACCAGCCTTGTTGTTGGTAAACTGGCTGGCAGAACTTTAACAACAGGCGCTAACAACGTATTTGCTGGATACAATGCTGGCGCAGCTACAGTAACTGCACCAGGTAATAGCTTTTTCGGTTCACAAGCAGGTAACAAGAGTACTGGCGCAAACAATACCTTTGTCGGCTTCCAATCAGGTAATAACAATACAACTGGTAATTTTAATACTGCGTTAGGTTATAGGGCAGGTCAAGCAAACGTTTCTGGCAACCAAGGTGTGTTTGTTGGGGCCGACGCCGGCTTTACTGACGCTGCAGTCTCATTATCTACTTATATTGGCTACCGAGCTGGGTACTTCTCCAATGGCGGCGATGGTAAAAATCTATTTGTGGGCTATCGGGCTGGCGATAACAACCTAACTGGTGGTAACAATTCTTTTTTAGGATATCAAGCTGGATTTAGCAACAGTACTGGAAATTTCAACTCATTTAATGGCGGAGAGTCTGGATATAATAATACTAGTGGAGAATTTAACGCTTTCAATGGATCCCGTGCTGGCTTTAGCAACAACACTGGCAGCAACAATAGCTTTTTTGGATATCAAGCTGGATCAGCCAATACAATAGGCAACTTCGGCGTGGCTATCGGTCATAATGCCGGTGGAGGTGCCGCTCCCTCAAACTTGTTTGGCGATGGATGTACTTTTGTTGGTGGTAATACCGACTTGAGCACCAACGGACTTACTAACGCGGGTGCATTTGGTTACTTAGCTTCTGTAAATGCTTCGGATAAAATTAGAATAGGCAATACAGGCGTATCAGTGGTTGAGACCCAAACAGCATTTACCGTTATTAGCGACAAGCGTTTCAAATTCAATGTCAAACCCAATGTACCTGGTCTGAGTTTCATTACTTTGCTTAATCCGGTTACTTATAACTTTGATAATGGCGCTTACTTAGAGCATATTGGACAACTTAACAAGCTAAAAGCCGAAATTGCCAAAACTGAAAACCCTTCACAAAAAGAAAGCCTAACCAAGCAGTTGGAGCAGATGTTAGAAGACCATGGCATCGAAACTGGTTTCTTGGCTCAAGATGTTGAGGCCGCAGCAATAGAGGCAAACTTTGACTTTAACGGCGTTTATAAGCCACAAAACGAAACTGATACTTATTCAATTGATTATAGCAAATTTGTAGTGCCATTGGTGCAATCCGTTAAAGAACTTAACGAAATGCTACAAAAACAGCAACTGCTTATTGAGCAATTGCAAAAAGAAATAGACCTACTAAAAAACAAGTAAGGTTAGCTCTTAAATAACTTAGTGCTTAGGATAATAATGTATCCAAAAATGGCCGGTATTACCAAGTTTATCAGCCAAAGACTAAAGGACGAAACAACAACTTGCTCTATTTGTGTGGTATAACCAGCAAACACAAATAGGGCAAGGTTTCCCCTTATGCCAAGGTCAAATATAGCTATGGTAGGTACTGAACTTTGAAATAAGAAAAAAGTGGCTATTAATGCTAAGCCATGAGTAACTGAAACATCAACATCAAAGGCATAGAGCAGCAATAAAAATTGAACTGCATATACCCCATAACGCACGCCGGCTAGCACCAATACCGTGCTAAGCTCCTTAATACTAAAATCAATTAGCGTGAGCCATTTGCTTTGGTACTTTGCCAGCCAAGTAATCTTTCCTAAACAAGCCACAATCAAGTCTAACCTAAAATACAGGAAAGTAAGTATTGCTATAGCAGCCACCAAAATCGAATAAAACAGCACTTGGGATAAAATGCTATACTCTTGACCACTCGACAACCACCAAAACAATCCAATAAAACCGGCTAAAATAGTAACCCATATTTGGGCAATGCTTCCTAAAATAGTCGCTTGTATGGTTTCGCTTCTTAAAGGGTCTTTGAGAAAAATAAAACGCCCACCATACTCTCCTATCCGGTTGGGCGTAAACAGCGTAAGCGTTGCGCCACTAATAATGGCCAAATACGACTTTGCAAAACTCAATGGTTCGGCTCTATTAATCAATAGCTTCCATTTAAGCGCCTCAATACCCCAATTAACGAACATTAGCGCAAACACTAATAATATTAGGTGAAAGTTTTGCCTAAAAGAGAAAGCTATTGCATTGATTACCTGTGCAATATCATCTCGCTTAGCAATTTGCCAATAGAGTGTTGCAAAAAGCAGTAGTAAAATTACTAGCTTTATGCTAAACTCAACCGCCTTGCGCAGTTTTGGTTTGTTGAGAAAATAACTAAATGACATGCAGTGGTATTATTAAATGCAAATTAACGCTTTTAGCCTATAACTATTTTGGAAACCATCCAACCTAACAACATTGACAAGGTAATCTTGGGTATCGACCCAGGTACCAACTTTCTTGGTTATGGGGTTATTTCGGTTAGGGGGCAAAAAGTAACTCTTATTAGTTTAGGCACCATTGATTTATCTAAACTCGAAACGCATCAAGACAAACTTAAACGCATTTACGAGCGCATTAGTTATTTGGTAATGGAGTACAAGCCACACGAATGCTCTATTGAGGCTCCTTTTCATGGCAAGAATGTACAAAGCATGCTTAAACTGGGCAGGGCTCAGGGTGTAGCTATGGCTGCGGTGATAAACCATGGATTGGAGATACATGAATATGCGCCTCGCAAAATAAAACAATCGGTTACCGGAAATGGAAACGCCAGCAAAGAACAGGTAGCTGCCATGTTACAAAGCCTGTTACAGTTCACTGAGCTACCCAAATACCTAGATGCTACCGATGGTCTGGCGGTTGCTGTTTGCCACTTTTTTCAGAATAAGTTTGTATCAACTACTGCCTCAGCTCCGATAAAGATAAAGAAGGCAACACCCAAAGGCTGGGGAGCATTTATAAAAGCCAATCCTGATAGGGTTAAATAGAGAACAGGTATACTAGCTTTATTCAAAATGACTAGCAATCTCTTTGGCCAAACTTACAAATTCGTCTTTGGTAAGCTTAACACGCGCGGCCCCAAAATCTAAGTCACCTATATTATCTAGTGGCACCAAATGTATGTGCGCATGGGCCACTTCAAGGCCTATAACCGCTACACCAATGCGCTTACAAGGCACCCCACGCTCAACAGCAGCACTTACTCTTTTGGCAAAAGCCCATAGGCCCGTGTAAGTGTCGGCATCGAGGCTAAAAAGATAATCAACTTCCTGTTTTGGTATTACCAATGTATGTCCAGATTTAATGGGGTTTACATCCAAAAAAGCATAGAATTTATCATCCTCAGCTACCTTATAAGCAGGTATCTCTCCGTTTACAATCTTTGTGAAAATCGACGCCATAATAGATTACAGTCGGCTAATTGCAAGAATCTCAAATTGCAGGGTTCCTGCAGGGGTAGTAACATCAGCTATGTCGCCAACACTTTTACCAAGCAAGCCCTTACCAATTGGCGATGTAACTGATAAACGGCCGGTTTTTAGGTCTGCTTCGTTTTCACTAACCAAAGTAAAAGTCAATACTTTATTAAGCTTTAAATTTTTTACCTCAACGGTAGAAAGGATAAGAGCTTTTGAACTATCAAGCTGTTCAACATTATCTAGCAAACGTGAGTTAGCAATACTTTCTTGCAACTTAGAAATACGGGCCTCTAAAAGACCTTGTGCCTCTTTTGCAGCATCATACTCAGCATTCTCCGATAAGTCACCCTTTTCTCGTGCCTCACCAATAGCTTTTGATATATCAGATCTACCTTTGGTTGTAAGATAGTTCAAGTCCTCTTTTAGTCTTTGCAAGCCCTCTGGGGTTACATAATTAATGCCTGCCATAGTACTTTATTTTAAGCGGTAATAACGAAAAAAAGAAACGTCCCTGCACGCAGAAACGTTTCTTCAATATCTAAATTAATAAATCTTACAGGGTAATCCTAATACCGTAGGTATGAGTTCCTTTAAAAGTATAAGTTGCGCGATAAGCGTAATCTATTCCAATGGTAGCACCTTCATTCTTTTTCTTGGTCAATGGCACTTGCACCGACATGCCAGCAGCTAGACCCGTAAAGGCTGTAGTGCTAGTTGAGAAGCTGGTTATACCATCTTCATAACGGTAGCCAGCCCTAACCATCACTATTTTTCTCCATCCATATTCCAAACCACCACCAAATTGGTCTTTACCGAATGAGTTTGAGGTAAAATTGGCCATGAAGGTCAATTTGTGGTCAGGATTCTCCTTTGCTTTATCAATATACCAATCGTAAGCCGCACCAATATTCAATTGAGAAGGCAATTCAAACTTTTGGGTACGCTGACTTTGGGTAATAGTGTAAGTGCCTTCAGTAGCCGAGCCACTAAAGTTTAAACCATCTCCGCCAAATCTCATTGGTGTGCCTACGTTGCGCAAAGCAATACCAAAGTGAATATTTTCGCGTGGACCAGTAACATATTGGATACCAGCATCTAAACAAAAGCCTGTTGCGCTAAGGTCGTCAATGCGCTCGTTTATCAATCGGAAAACAACACCCGCATAAATGCTATTTGAAAATGCACGTGAATAGCCTACGCCAATGTTCAAAAAACCTGGTTTAAAAGTACCGATTCCGCCTTCTGGCAGGTTGGTAGTAGTGCGCTCAATGTCTCCAAAGTCAAGGGCATTAATGGTTACACCCACCACGTTTCCTTTGTCTTTGCCAAATTTTTGGGCAATACCAGCAGAGTTTAAAAACACCTCGCTGCCCTGCAACCAATGTGTGCGGCTAAACAAGATTTCTGTTTTGGGTGCAAACGCCAATCCAGCTGGATTGAGGTTCATAGATTCCAACCCTTGCACGCATGCCGAGTTCATACCAAATACACCTGATGTGCGGCCCCAGCCGTTCATCACTAGCTCGTAGGCACCTGCTTCACCGGCACGATCCGGATTGCCCGCCCATAACTGCGGCATTGCTGCCAGAAAAGCCATGCTCACTAAAGTGGCCCTGAATAAATTGCTCATCTTCATAACCTTATTAGAATGTACCTAAGTCAAACGGACGCATTACACCAAACCACTTAATCGTGCGCTCACCAAGTCCTGGTGCTTCCACATGAATAAGATATACACCACTTGATACTGGGATGTTTTTAGTGTTTTTCAAATCCCAATCAAGAGAGTTGTCCAAATTAGTTTTTTCAGTATTCTCACCGTAGTGGGTATTTGGCCCTACATCACGCTTGTATTGACGAATCAACACTCCATCAATAGAATAAATACTCACCGTGCAAGTACCAGGCAAATTGGTAATCTTAATGCGGTTATCCAATTGGCTGGTTTCATAGCCAGAGTATGCATAGTAAGGGTTAGGCACCGCACGTATTTGGTCAAGATGGTTTTTTGCAACATCTTCCTGAGTAGTTTCAACGGCCAATCCATCAGTACTAAATTCATACGCTGGGCGACCTTCATTTTCATTGGTAGCCAAGAAGTTACCCAACGGCTTGCGCACCCTAATTTTAACTGTTACCGTACTTGGCACCACACCCTGTTCAATAGAAAGAAGGTTCAACTCTGGGTTAACAAATGGCATAGCAGTATACATGATGTTTCTGTAAATAGAATCATTCAAGTTACTGGTTACAACCCTATTGATACCACCGGTAGGAGGAATGGTAAAGCCAGCTATACCTATGTTATTCAACATAATGCGCTGCATCTCTTCACCCTCATCGTACTTAGAGTTCATAACGTACACGTAGTGTCCGCCACCAAAAAGTATCTGCCTTAATGGGCTCAATTCATTTTTCGACGGGTTCCACAACATATCACGGCCGTTTTCACCTACCGCAAACGAGTTCTCGCCAAACATAATGTTTAAGCGCTCACCAGTTTCTACGTTTATAGCATAACCAGGGAAATAGCTACGGCCAGTATCGCCAAGCAATTCGAAACCTGCAATATCTTTCGATAGCGCACTTCTAATTTGACCTTTGAACGAACCACCTTCGTTAGTTGCAAAATCCTCGCCGGTTTCTACCACTACGCAACGTGTCCATTTACTCTTGTCACTTGTAAATACCAAGTCAATACTTGATAAGCTGTCCAAATTATAGCTCGTCTGAACCATGTTCAAGCTCTTGGTATTCGGAACCAAAACTGGCACCTGACCAGTGGTATTCCAAGTAAAATTAACCAAGAAACCTGGGCCATAAGTAAAGTTTGTTGGCCATTGCGGATCATCAGGATCAGTCAAAGCGGTATTTACCTTATTGGCAGCCAATGCGTATGGTGCAAATGCACCGCCAACAACGTTTCCAAATTCTTGCCGTGGATCATAGTAAGTTATCTCGTCCTCACAGTCGGGTTGTGGCGAGCGGCAGCAATTACACCTAAAGTAATGATCATCAAAGAAATGGCCATAAGTAGCAGCATCGTCATTCTCTTTAAACTGACCACTACGTATCCAGTTCCTTAATGCAGGACCACTGCCTTCATCTACAACAAACTGCAACCAAGGCTTAACTGGGTCTTCGTAAGTAATGGACGACGTAATGTAACCCAACGAAGATTGACTGCGATCTCCTACGTTTTTAACTTGGCGCATGGATATGGAGATACCATAATCCATTATCAACTGTTCGTTTAATTGTTCCAAACCACGATCGGAATTATAAACTCTATTATCAGGCGAGGTCACCACCACCCAACGAGAGGCTGGGTCGGTAAACCTGTCGTACACTGTATCAAGCGCATAGGCTACGCTAAACGAATCAGTTGGGTCGTTATAGAAAACAGTATCTGGGAAATACAAACGGAAAGACTGAGCACGTACCAACATAGGGTCAACGATTTGAACCTGAATTGGTGCATTGCCACCTTTATATTCCACCCTATCAAACACATTATTTGGACTTGCCAAAATGGCGCTAATAGATTCGTCAGTTAGCTCTAAGTTAAAGCCACCATTACCAGATCCATCGATACGAGTAATGTTTAGTAAATCGCCATATTCTGAGTTCAATATGGTACCACCATCTGCCCCTTCAGGCTTGTGTGGTATGGCAGAATAAACGGCCTGCCCTCTACGACCTTGCAAGTAAGGCAATTTCTGTTCTTCCAAAATTGGCACTTGGCCGCAATCAGTATCTTCAAAATTTACCCTACCATTGGTATAGTAGTTGTGGGCGTAAGCTATTGCAGTGTAGTAGTAGTTCTTGTGGTTTACAAGCTCTGTGTTTCCGGTAGCAAAAAGATCTTCTCTGATACGGAACGAACGACGGATACCTACATTGGCTCCTTCAACCATTAAGCTTGGTACCTCGCCGCAAATAGCTCGGTTAAGCGCTTTATTCACGATTTTACTTATATCGTCTTCAATATCCACTTGGGCAACCAAACGAGCGAGTGTTGGGTCATCAAAGTCTTCAGCGGTTACTTGGCTGTTTTTCAATTGATACAAAATGTATCCTTGGAAAGTATAGGTTATATCTGTTATTTGAGGGAACGTTTGGCTCAACTCAAAGGCCAACGGGTCAACTTCGTCGTATGAGTCGTTCTCATTGTTGGTACCTGTATTATCCAACATAATAATCAACTCCTTATCCAATTCACGGATAACCAATTTAGGCGCATCAGGTCCGTCAACTAGTTTAAAACAGTTGTTGAACAAGGCCTGCGCTTTAATGTCGGCAGTACGCAACAAATCAATATCAGCAGCGCAACTTGATTGAGAACCTTGGCGAACCCATACCGTACCAACGGTAATGTAGTTACGTGCACCCGGTTGCAAAATAAACGGACCAGAAGCTTGCATCCAACGACGGTCGGCAGGAGGGTTGTTACAGCTACACTCTGACCAAGATGCCGGGAAAGCTGGGCCACCTGGCTCGCCAGGGAACATAAACTTCGTTGGCACCGCACCACCATAGCCGTTGCAACGATCGCTGGTAAACGGCGAACCGTCGGTCCAGAAACCTGCCATGTAATTATAATAGTTAATAGCCGACTGAGGGTTGCCGGTAGTGGTAAAGTCGTTGCTATAGTAAAGGAAGGTAGACATTCCTAATTGCTCAGGCTCACCATTAACGATACGACCCGAAAAAGGACCTTCGAAATAATCGACACCAATAATAGGAACACTTACACCATAACCACGAGAAGCACAATCAGGGTCGGTTGAAAGACCGTTGTACGCAAAACCCAAGCTCAAGCTGGTATCGCAACCTACATAGTCATTATTAAAACAGCCCAAATCGGCATCTACCCATTGGCCCATATAAAAATCGCCAATTGGCACGTTACCTTTATTCAAAATGTCGTAACGGTAAAAGGTCATGTTATTCACCTCATCAGATGTTCTGAATGCGAATGCCAAAGCACCTACCTGAACACCAATAGCCTGTCCACCAGTTTCAGTATGGATATTACCCTTGTCGTTATACACCCAGAAAATCATCTGGTCGGCATAGTTATTACCGCAAGTAGCATTAATTACTGGGTAGTCGCCATTGATAGGGTCATAAACACCGTTACCATTCACGTCGGAATAGGGTGCCAATTCATCTAGCACCGTTAATGATACCTCACCTTTACCTTTGGCATTAAAGTTTCCTTTGCCAGGCCAGTCGCAAATAGATGGGTATTTATCGCAACAATCAGCACAAGGAAAAACCTCGGCACGGAAAGCATCAATTTCTTCACCAAACACTACCCAATGGCGGTCATAGTCTTCGCAAGTTTGCACATTAATGGTTGCGCTTGCATCCAACGGACCAGGCCAAAAATCGTTACCCGACTGGCGATAGGTTTGTGCTGCAATTTTTAAGTTACCGCCTGCATCAATACCACCCAACCACACAGCACCTGCAAATAGCGAGTGTATAGATGGAGATGAACCTGGTGGATCAATCTTTGGCACTTCGAAACGCGCGTCGCTCAAATCCCACCACATATCACCACCATTCAAAAGAATGGTACGCACGTTGTTAATTTCTAGTGTGGTACGCGATGTAGCTGAAGGGCAACTAGAAGCTGCTGCTTTATAAAACTCATTGGATTTTCCAGAAGATCCAATGTTCTCCTTTGCAAATAAGCTATTGGTGCTTAAAGCAATCAGAAAGGCAGCTGCGCAAATGTTTAAAAAGTATCTAGCCATAGTGACTAATTTAATTCATTATTAGAAATCAAACCTAAGACCCAAACGGATAGTCCTTGGCAAGCTATAGTTTTGAGGATTGTCAATCCAAGCATTGTACAAATCGGCGTAAGAATCAGCATTTAGTTGGTTGCCCAAATCTTGCTGACCGATTGCTGATGTTAAGTAGCCATCATCGTTTACGTTACCAGTATATGAGTATACCTTAATAACGTTACGCGTATCCAATAGGTTTTGAACCCATAGGTACACGTTCAAGCTCATCGGCCTTCCAGCTTTGCCAGTCTCTTTGTTCTTAGGGGTAATATTAAACCCTTTGTCGATACGCAAATCTAGGCGGAAGGTCCAAGGCAAACGAGCACCATTGATAGAACCTTTAGGGATTGGACGCTGCGGAACGCTTTCTTGGCCCTCTGCAGTTGGGTTTTGTTGTTGTGTGTAAGGGGTGCCTGAACGGGTACGAGCAATAAGGTTAATACCAAAGTTTGACAATATCTGCTTTCCTTTTACCAATGGACCATTGTAGTTTGCACCTTCGCCATAACGATAATCGGCAGTAAGGTTAATCATATGGCGGGCATCGTAGCTCAACGGAGCAATGGTACGCAAGTTTGGCTGGCCAGAGCCTACCAAGTTCAATTGCGTAACGTCATTTGAACCAGTACCGTCGGCAAACTGCAAGGTATAATTCAAGCGTATGCTAAGATTGCTGGTGCGTGTTTTGCGCATATCGTAATCCAAAGAGAAACCTTTAACGGTACCAAAATCGACGTTACCGAATGTGGTATAGTCACGTGGGAAAGCGTAACGAACTTGAACAATCTGCACCATATCGCGCATTTCGCGATAGAAAGCCGAGAAGGTGATAGCACTATTTTGTGTAACCAACTGACGGAAACCAATTTGGTAATCAATGGTTTTCTCAGGTTTCAAGTTAGGGTTGTTAAACACCCCAGTGATACGCTCATTAAAGAAGTAGTAATCAGATGGCGTAGCAACTACCCGACCTTGTGGACGTTGAGCCAAAATATCGTAGTGAGCAAAGAATGATGCCTCATCGGTTAGGTTGAATGAGAACGCCAAACGCGGCATTACGGTAATCTGTGGCTTATAGTCGGTAAAAGAATTGTTCGGATCAAAGTTTTCACTCTTAATGTTGTTCACCACCGTGTTATCCAACAAAGGTGTTGGGCGCGATGTTGCCGAACTAGCACCAATAATCCTAGGGTCAGCTACTTCTACCCCATCGGCAGTATACCAAGTGTTGCCATTACGGAAACCAGTAAGCACCGGATTGTTTTTGTCAGGATTGTCAACATACACTTTATAGTCGCCACCAACGCTGTTTGGCACAGCAAATCCGTAGCGCTCTACTGCTTCATCAACGGTCAAGATTTTGTACAACGAAAATTCATCGGCCAATACTTTTTGGTTGGCATCGTAACGGTCGATACGAAGACCTATGTTGAACAACAAATCCTTGAACTGGAATTTATCTTGAATAAAGAACGCGGTGTAAATAGGGCGGAAAGCACCTACTTCGCGAGTATAGTTGCCATCTTTATCCTTCTTGGTAAAGAAATCGTTGAAGGCCGGCTGGCTGGTTGATTTGTTTCCTTTGTAATCATAACCATTGTATGATACGTAGCCGTTACCTTGGTTCAACAACTCATCGGCACTGAACATATCCAAAGAGAAAAAGTCAGGCGAAAGGGTATCAATGTTTATGAAATCGGTGTTATCGGCAGAAAGGCCAAGCTTTGCACGCAAATTACGGTCGAAAAACGATTGGCTACCGTTATTTACTTGGTTGGTAAGAATGGTATCGTAAACGCTAAATGCAGGTGCATTTGGGAAACAACGGCAAGTTTGGTCAAACGCATATTCAACACCATCAATCAACAAGCTAAAGTCGTTTAGATTATTCAAATCTGGGTCAACAATATGCTGGTTTGCTTGCAAGCGAGCAAGTTCCCACAAACCAATTGGATTTACTTGATAATTGCGGTCAACACGCTGCTCAAATTCGAAACCGAACTCTAAAGCATGTTTGTTGCGACTAGATGCACCTGGGCGCAAAATATCAACAGAACCAATAAAGGTTAAACGGAACTGATCGTTATCAGCTTCGATACCATAACCATTGAACTGGCGACCAACATTGTACCAAACACCATGCACTGTTTGGCTACGGTCGCCGTTTCGCAAACCGTTGTTTGCTTGTATAGTCGACAAGTTGTTGTAGTAGGTTTCTACATTGTCTCCGGCCAACTCATAATAACGAGTCATGAAGTTAGCTGTTGTTTGGTTTAGGTTCGATGGGGTAAAGGTTACCAAAGTATCGGTAAAACCTGTCTGAACGGTACCAGTTAGGGTCTTTGGATTACCATTTACATCGAAATAAGTAATCTGGCCTTCGGTGCCTCCATTGGGTGCAGAGTAGCTTGGAGCCCTTAAAATATCATACCTACCTAAGTAGCCATAGTCAAATGCATTAAAGCCATGCGTTTCGTCTTCGAAAGTGTTGTAAACTTTTGAATAGTCAAACTGCAAGCTATAAAACGCATTCTGGAAAGGGCTCTTAGATGCTTCAGCAGCATCAGCATTTGCCTTACCAAAACGTTGTGTGTAACGGGCAAATACCCTCCACGACAAATCCTTATTCAGAGGATTGTTTTCAGCGTTAAAAAGAGTGTAACGCGCTATCCAATCGTTGTATCGACTGTAGTTGATGCTACCACCTACAGTGATACCAATCTTTTCGGTTATTTTAAAATCTAATTTACTAGATAAGCTGTAGGTAAGGTTAGAAGTATTAGGTTTTACCTTTGATTTTTCTAAATCATCGAAAGTAACCGTTTGAGTAGAAGAAATAAAGGCATCGCCCACTGAAGAACGCACCAAAGGATTTTCTTCCAACTCTCTCAATTTATCTTCCTTAACCTGCCATACTCCCACCGCCGATGGGCGAGGATCTTTCTGATAACCAAATTCACCTGCTATAAAGAAACCAACTTTAGCTTGTGCCGAATCGGTACCCTTGTCTTTAATGTAAATAGGACCTGTCAGGTTAAAGTTGGCAAGATTGTAGCCAAAGCCATCTAGAAACTGTGAAGTAATTAACTCAACACCTCCATTCAATTGGCGAGATGGACCTTTGGTTACAATGTTGATGATACCACCTGTTGCATCGCCATAACGGGCAGGCACGCCACCCGTGATAACGGTAAGCTGCTCAATAGCATTTGCTGGCAAGTTGGTGCTACCACGAACACGGATACCATCAATATAATACTCTGTTGAACTTTCTCTAGAACCTTTGATACTCAAGGCAGAACCTTCATCTTCTTGAAATACGCCAGCACTGGTAGAGGCTATAGATTGAATGTTACGAGTTGGTAGAGATTTAATCTCATCTGCCGAAATAGTTGTTTTGGTAGAGTTGCTCTCCTTATCGATTAGGGGTACTTTATAAGCCACAATCTCAACAGCATCAATTACTTTCGACTCAGGTTTTACCAACTGGTTGAGCGTAGTAATACGGTCAGAGTTGATTTTAACACCAGTGATTAGCACTGTGCCGTAGCCTAGGGCCGAAAACTCCACATCGTAAGTACCCGGCTCAAGCGGCTTGATAGAGTAGAAACCATCAAAATCGGTTGCGTTACCCGTAACCAGCACGCCATTCTTTTTAATGGCGACGTTGGTAAACGGAACTCCCTCTTTGTTCTCATCAGTAACCTTACCGGAGAGCTCACCTGTTTGGGCAAACGCCAAATTCACGCCGAGGAACATAAGCACCACGGCTGAGAAAAGCCTTATCATAACCTGCATTTTAAGTAACCTTAACAAACGATAGCCGTCAAAAATAGTAAAATTTGTAAAAAAGCGTTAAAAAATTTGCCCCGAAGGACTAATTTGTGCTACCATATAGCCGTATGGCGGCACTAAAGTATTCCTTTTATCTTGAAAGCCATTGCTTTAGCAATTTTTTCCTTCGATTCTTTTGTCCAACCTGCAATATGCGGTGTTAGCAAAACGTTATCCAGAGAGCATAATCGTTCAAACTGTATCAACTCTGACTTACTAAATGATTCTAACTTTTCATTTTCCAGCACATCCAGTGCCGCCCCTAATATCAATCCCTGCTCAATACCCCACAACAAATCTTCGGTATTCACTACTTTACCTCTACTAGTATTTATCAGGTAGAAAGGTCTACTAAACTGCTTAATGAACTTTTTGTTCACTAAAAAATTGGTTTCATCGGTAAGCTGAACGTGCAGACTCACAATATCAGCGCACTCGTATATAGTATCAAGGCGGGTTTCTTCAATTGTTCCAGTTCCAAAACCGGATTTATATTTATCGTAGGCCAGTATTCGCACATCAAAACCAGTAAGTCTTTTGGCAAAGGCAGTACCTGTGTTGCCATATCCAATTATGCCTACCGTTTTACCTCCCAGCTCCACTCCCCTGTTAGGTTCGCGACTCCATTGCCCTTTTCTCACTTGCGCGTCGGCTCTGTTTATGTGGTTCATCAACCCAAGTAGCATTCCCATTGCATGCTCTGCCACCGCATCGCAATTGCCCTCGGGGGTGCTAAAACAAACAATATCTTTGGTGCTTGCATATGCTTGGTCAATCACCTCTAATCCAGCTCCCAAACGACCTATAAATTTTAGACGCACCCCTAGGTCAATCAGTTGCACGCCAGCAGATATTTTGCTATTTATTATTAACCCAGCGTATTCAGCAATAACTTTTAATACCCCTTCTTGATCAATATCAGGCTGATAATCAACAACATACCCCATACCCTCCAATTCTAGCAAAAGTAAAGGATGCACGGGGTCGGTAATTAGAACTTTTTGGTTACTCACTTTTCTTCTCCAACATTTGGGTAACGTCAAAAAAATCCTCTAGACTCATCTGCTCAGGCCGACGCGTAAAATAATCGGTAACCAATGTTTCCTCGTTTGGCTGAAAAGATGATAAGCTATTGCGAAGCATCTTCCGTCGTTGGTTAAAGGCAGCTTTTACTACTTGCTTAAACACGCGCTGGTTACAAGGAAGTGTTTTACGGTCGTTTCGTTGCAAGTTGATTACCACTGAGTCAACTTTCGGTGGTGGGCTAAACGATTCGGGAGGTATGTGACAAATAAGGCTCATTTTGTACCAAGCGGCCAATAGCACGCTCAATATGCCATAATCTTTTTTGCCAGGGCCTGATATTACGCGCACGCCCACTTCTTTCTGGAACATGCCAACAACTTGTATTACCCGGTCTTTTTCGTCCAAAACCGTGAATAGTATTTGGCTGGAGATATTGTACGGGAAATTGCCAACCACTATAATATCGCCCTCAGGCAATACACGCCAATCAAATTTCAGAAAATCTTGGTGTATGAGGCGATTACCTAGTGCAGGAAACTGCTTCTGCAACACTGGAATTAAATCGTCATCTACTTCAACGGCATAAAAATTATCGGCATAGCGCTCTAATAAAGGTGCTGTGAGCACACCTCGGCCTGGGCCAATTTCTACCACCGTAAAGTTGCCAGGTTCGGGCAAGGCTTGCACGGTTTGGCGCACCACGTCCATGTCTTTAAGAAAATGCTGCCCGAAGGCCTTTTTGGCTTTGTGATCCAAGAGTAGATGTAAAATATGAAATGAGAAATGCGAAACGGGTAAAACAGGGTGGTAAAAATACCCATTTTTTACGTGTAATTTTGTCATGAGGATTTGCAACACCTCTTATCCTTTTACATTTCCTTTTTCATTTTTGATATTTTTCAGCCTCTCTCATTTCATATTTGATATCTATCCTTTGACAACATCTGACCAAATAATATACGAGGACAACCACCTAATGGTGGTAAACAAGCTAGCCGGCCAACTATCTCAAGGCGATGAAACAGGCGACGCCTCACTTGCCGACGACCTTAAGGCGTATATAAAAGAAAAGTACAATAAGCCAGGTGAGGTATTTTTGGGCGTGGTGCATCGCTTGGACAGACCCACAAGTGGCTTGATATTATATGCCCGCACCAGCAAGGCCCTTACTCGTCTTAACGAAATGCTGCGCGACCGAACCGTAAAAAAAACTTACTGGGCATTAGTAGCAAACCGTCCGCAAGAGGAGGAGGCCAACCTTACCCACTACTTAGTAAAGCATAGCGCCAACAATACGAGTGTGGTAGTATCGCCAAAACACAAGCAAGGCAAAGAGGCCAAACTGCACTACCTATTACTAAAAAGCTTGAAAGACCGCCACCTGCTGGAGGTAAACTTAGAAACGGGCCGCCACCATCAAATACGCGTGCAGCTTAACAGCTTGGGTTGCCCGATTATTGGCGATTTGAAATACGGTTTTAAAACCCCGAACCCGGATAAAAGTATTTGCTTACACGCCCGACATATTGAGTTTGTGCATCCCGTGCAAAAAACCAAAATGGCTTTTGATGCCCCACTGCCAAAGTTGGATGTTTGGAAAGGGTTTGATTGAGGTATCATACCGCACGCTGCACCCCATCATTGCAATGACGACCACCTAACAACAACCTTAAATAAAAAAAGAGAAAACGACAACACCATCGGCTGTCGTTCTCTCTTATATAATGTAACTTACCACTGGCAGAATATGCTGTGGCAGGCTTGTTAAATGCAGTAAATAATGATTAGGCCCTAGCGGCTATAATCACTTTCCCTTTGTAATAAAGGTCGCCGTTGATTTCATATGCACGGTGGAACAAGTGCGGAGCACCAGTTTCTTTGCAAATGCTCACGTTAGGAGCTTCAGCTTTGTAGTGTGTGCGGCGTTTGTCGCGACGGGTTTTCGATATTTTTCGCTTAGGATGTGCCATGGCTTAATTACTATTTATTTCAGTTTCTTTAATGCTGACCATCTCTGGTCTATATCTTCATCGTTATTATCGTCATTATCATCCTCCCCTTTCTCATCACTAAAGAAACCTAGCTTGGCTAGTATTTCTTTGTTGCATTTAGGGCCTCCTATTTCTTCGGCGCGGCAACCTTTCTGAAAAGGAATGCTCAGCGTTACAAACTCGTACACCAGCTGAGAAACGTCCAAATGGGTTTCGTTGGCGGGTATAAATACCACGTCGTCCTCATCTTCCATTTCGCCAGTTTCGTGGCTAAACTTAACGTACACGGTAAACTCATCCAATAGCTCTTGGTCAATGTCGTTCAGGCAGCGGTCGCAAGTGGCTTTAATGGTACCCTCCACATAAAAGTCGAGCACCATCATGTTCGGGCGCTTATCGAGCACCATTTCCACTTGAATATTGCTGCCCTCAGTGGGTTCGCTACCTTCAAAGTAAGTAAAGAACTTATCCCCTATCTCGAAATCGAAACTCGTTTCGCCCAACTTCAACCCTATGAAAGGGATGCTAAATTCACGAAGGGCAACATCACGAGACACGGCAACAAGATTTTAAAGGACTGCAAAGATAAAGAAAGGATTGGAAATGTGGAAATCTTTTTTCGGTTTAGTAAGAAGTAGCTCATTTAAAACCAAATTTAGTGTCAAACCCATAGAACAATAGCACATTTCAACCCGAAACTCGCAACCCACAACCAACAACTATCTAATCCCTTTCGCTCCGTTTTTCTTTAGCTTCAAGTGGGTTAGCATGGCTTTCATCAAATACCCGGCGGGCGCGTAGGGCATCAATGCCCGTAAATATGGCTTCGCGCAATGAGTTTTCGTCGGCAAGGCCTTTGCCTGCAATATCATAAGCGGTGCCATGGTCGGGCGAGGTACGGATAACGGGCAAGCCAGCAGTATAATTTACACCATTGCCAAAACCCATCGATTTGAAGGCTACCAAGCCTTGGTCGTGATACATGGCCAGCACGGCATCAAATTTCTTAAACGCACCCGAGCCAAAGAACCCATCAGCAGGATACGGGCCAAAGGCCATTATTTTAGCCTCCTGCGCCTTGTGTATGGCCGGAATAATGATTTCCTTCTCTTCCTTGCCAATCAATCCATTGTCGCCGGCATGTGGGTTAAGACCCAACACTGCAATTTTAGGCCTTTCGATGGCAAAATCGCGCTCCAGGCAGTGGTGCATTATCTCCAGCTTTTGCAAAATAAGCTTGGCATTGAGCTTTTCTACTACCTCTTTAATAGGTATGTGGTTGGTTACCAAACCCACTCGTAAGGTATCGGTTACCAAAAACATCATACTCTCTTTTACATCAAAGTAGCGGGTAATATACTCAGTATGTCCCGTAAACGATATACCTTCAACCTTAATATTGTGCTTATTGAGGGGTGCGGTTACTAGCATATCAATATAGCCGCTCTTTAAATCGGCCATGGCCTCATCCAGCAACGTGATGGCTGCCTTGCCAGCCGCAGGGGTATCTTCACCAGGTTGAATCTCAAACTCATCGTCTAAGCAATTAACAATATTGAGCCCTTTGTTGCTCAACAGCTTTGGGTCTTTGCTTTTCAGTACTTGGTGCTGCAGTTTATCTAGCTGCAGCAAGTGCTTGTAATGATGGATGATTTTGGGGGAGGCGTACACTACGGCTACACATTGGTCGAATAGGCGGTTATCGCTAAACGCTTTCAATACCACCTCAGGGCCAATACCGTTATAATCTCCTATACTGATGCCTACTACAGGCAATTCTTTTGTCTTCATTTTTCTAGTTTTTATGCACCCGTCACTGCGAGGGTCAAAAGGCCCGTCTTTTCGGAGCGTGCATTACTATGCTGTAATTTCTTTGGCACCTATAGCCTTATCCCATAAACGAGCCCACGCGCGCACCCTTCAATCTCGTTTCAAACGAGTCTCAGGAAGACACGCCCTTTAAAATTCCAAATACAGATAACTGATTACCAATTACCTAATCAACCAATAACTAATCAACCCCTTTTCTTCAAGAAGTCATACAACAACCTTACACCATACCCACTGCCATTTTTAAGACGGTAGCCTTCTGTTTTCTCCAGGAATGCCGGACCAGCAATGTCAATATGAATCCAAGGATAATCCGTAAAACGCCTTAAGAACATGCCTGCTGTGGTAGCACCGCCCGTAGCGCCACCCACGTTTTTGATATCGGCCACATCCGATACAATCATCTCATCGTACTCTTCCCACAATGGAAACTCAACTAAGCGCTCGTAAACGGCATATCCACTATCAGAAAGGTTTTTCTTTACCTTGTCATCCGCATTGCCCATAAACACGGCACCTTGGCTGCCAATGGCGCGTTGCGCTGCGCCAGTTAAGGTTGCTAAATCGATAACCAATTCAGGCTTGTATTTTTTGGCGTAGCTAAGGGCATCAGCCAATATCATTCGGCCTTCGGCATCGGTGTTCAGCACTTCCACCTTCAAGCCGCTGTGCATCACAATCACATCGCCGGGGGTATAGGCATTGCCGCCAGGGCGATTTTCAGTTGCCGGAATCAAACCAATGATGTGTATCGGCAATTCGTTTTTGGCAGCGGCATAAAAAGCACCAGCTACCGAAGCCGCGCCACCCATATCGCACTTCATTTGGTCCATGCTATTCGGGGTAGGCTTTAGGCTCAGGCCGCCCGTATCGTATACTACACCTTTGCCTACCAATATTATTGGATTTTTGTTGATGGCCTTTTTGGGTTTATACTCCAATATATTGAAGGTTGGTGGATTGGGACTACCTAAGTTTACGGCAATCAAACCACCCATTTTCAGGCTCTTGATTTTTGACTTGTTCAGTACCTCAACCGAAAAGCCTGCCTCTTTGCCCATTTTGGTTATCTCCTCGCTCAACATTTCGGCGGTAAGGTACGATAGGGGTTCGTTAACCAAATCGCGAGCAATCAAGGTTGCATCGGTTATGTTCTCAATCTCCTTGAGCGTTTTCTCAGCAACGCTGCCCTTCAAAAGCACCAACTCCTTCACGGTACTGCTACTTTGAGGCAACGTTTTGTACTTATCAAATTTATAGTTGGCCAATACAAACCCTTCAACCACATGCGTTAATGCATCTTTGTTATCGGTGGCATTTACCAATGTAACACTATCTAGCTTATATTGGCTGGCAGCAACTTGCGCCTTAGCACCTACTTTGCGCCATTTTTCGTTGTTGGCATAGCTATTATCCGTGCTTTCGGCAAAAACAAAGTTATAAGCACCATCATCAACTACCATTACTGGGCTAATCTTTTTATCCAGTTCAACCTTAATTAACTTGGCTGAAGCAGACGTAAATCCTTGCTTATCCCAGTTGGTATTTGTAGAACCGATAAGTATGCGGGCGGCGTTTTTTGCGGGTTTATCAGCTATTTTGAGAGCAGTAGTATGCATAGTGGGTTGTTCAATTAAATTATCGTTGTTGCGAATTTAACCAATTAGTAGCAAGATGGGGGAATAGATGTGAAATATGAAATGAGAAAGAGCAAACCACCTTTACAAAACCGAGATAAGAATACCTCTCCATTATCATTTACAAATAAACTACTTGCCCCGCAACCTTTCAATAAATGCTTGCAGCTCACCAAACACAGGCACTTGATCGCAGATAACGTATTGGCTCATCATTACGTGCTCACCATTGGGCATGGCTACTAGCTTATTGCGCGGGTCTTGTTTTTGTGTACTTTCAAATTGGGCATAGGCATCTAGCATCGTGCTTACTTTGGCCGCACCGTCTTGGTGTTCCTTGTCCTTGTAGTAATACATCAACAAAGTTGGCGGCGAGACCTTTTTATACACATTGCCATTAGCTGCAAAATTCCTCAGGTCTTCCAAAGATTGTAACGATTGCATCAATTGTTCGGGGTACCAATAATCGTCATATCCCTCCCTAATTTTTTTAAGCCACTCATCGGTGCGGTTCATATCGCGCTCAGGACCTTGTATCCATTGCAGCAAACGCAAGACACCCGGCACCTTTAAAGCATTGCCTGCCACAGGGGCATAATCATAGAAAGGCGACGATAGTGCCAGCGCATCCACCAAATCGGGCCGCTGGGCAGTAAGCCAAGTTGATATAAGCCCGCCCATACTCACACCAACCAGCACTACTGTATCACCAAGCTGCTGGGCCATTAAAAGGGCATCCATTCCAGCGGTAAGGTAATCGCTAAACTTGGCTGCTGCATGGTCTTCTTTGTTTGTACCATGGCCAGGTAGGCGCAAATAATAAGTATTGGCCTGATACAGCTCGGCAAGGCTATCCATTACATATTCTCCTTCACCACGGCTGGCTGTAAAACCATGTATGTACAAAAACGCTAGCCCTGTTTTAGGGGCAAACCTTACTAACTTCTCTTCGTTGTTTGGGCGGGCATGCAGCGCAGCGCTTTCGGCCAATTTTTGTTGGTAATAGACATCAAAATTGTTGGGCAACGAATGTTGCTCGTATTCATAGTATGGTGCACGGGCCAACCAAAACCAATAAGCCATGCCTACAACCAATAGCAAAAGTACCCAATATCGCTTTTTGCGGTAGTTCATTTAGCGAGCGCTTCTTTTACCCCATCAATAGCTACCTTGGCATTGCCGGCAAACAATTCATTGCCAATGATAAAAACAGGGCGCTTTAGAAAAGTATATTCTTTCAAAATTAAATCGCGATAATCGTTTTCACCCAGCACCTGCTCTTTTAAGTTCCACGCTTGGTATTTCATCGATTTGCGCGTAAACAAGGCCTCGTAGCTGCCCGCCAGTGTGCGCATTTCCTCCAATTGTGCTGGAGTAATAGCAGCGTCTTTTATATTCTGCTGCTCAAAGCTATCATCAACCCCAACTTCTTTCATAATACGTTGGCAGGTGCTGCACGAGGCTAGGTAATAAACTTTCTTTTTCATAGATGGCAATAAATTTAAGAAATAAGTAAGGGATTTTTATCGTAAATTCATGCAAGTTGAATCAATTTGCACGCACTATGAAACGGATATGCTTAACATTACTATTGGCAATTGGTGCAATGGAGCTTAGTGCGCAAACATTAGAGCCGCCCAAACAATCGTTGCCAACCTTTTATTATCAGATTTTTCTTACCGAGCCAATTGATTCGGTGGGGCAGATATATTACCAACAAGATAGCTCCGCTGTGCAGTTCCAGCTTTCGCCCGATAAAATGGCCATATACCTGTTAGACTATGATGGCGAGCGTACCATCCACATCGATTATTTTAAAGCAGGCATGCCTGCTGATATGAACAAACCGCACTGCCATGTGCATGCGCTGGAGCATTTGTAGTGACCGAATGGTTAACAATTGTTACAATTAGCATTGGTTGAACGATTTGCGCAACATTGGCATTATTGTGGCTAGTAGCTAATTATTACCTTTGTACCCTAAACAAACCTGAAATGAAAAACATAGTAACCCTATCGCTTAGCTTGGTTCTAACACTTTTTGTAAGCTTGAATGTATTTGCAGGCAACGAAACCGAAACCCTGAATGTAAAAACGAATGCGGTATGTGGCGAGTGCAAAACCCGCATTGAAGGCAATGTAGTGAAACTGAAAGGTGTAAAAAACGCTATACTTAACTTGGATACCAAGGTTTTGACCGTTACTTATAACAAGGAGAAAGTAACCGCAGCTGACATTAAAAAAGCGGTAACCGAAACCGGATACAGCGCCGATGAAGTAGCTGGCAACGACAAAGCCCGCACCAACTTACCACATTGCTGCCAAGCCGACGGACACAAACACTAACTCTATGAACAAGTATTGGCTAGTTGCTTTAATCGCTATTGCATTATTTGCTTCATGCGGAGGTGCTGAAACGGAGAGTGCTGAAGCCAAGGTGCCGCAAACGCAATTGCCTGCTCCTAAAAACGAGGTAGTAGGGCAAGATGTGGCGTTGCTTTGGAACAATTACTTAAAAGTGCGCGATGCGTTGGTTGCCGCAAAAAGCACCGAGGCCGGCAAATGGGCGTTGGCTTTGCATTTGGCAGTTGGTAGCTTCCCGGCAGATAGTTTGGACGATGAGGCCAAATTGCGCTGGGCAAGGCAGCAAAAAGACTTACAGCAGGATGCGCTAACCATTAACACCAGCGACATTGAGGGCCAGCGGGCTGCGTTTGAGTCTTTGTCGAAAACCATGTACCAGCTCATTACAGAACTAGGCCTGCCGAAAGGATACTATGTATACCAGCAGCATTGCCCAATGGCATTTGACAACCGAGGCGCATGGTGGCTTAGCGAAATACCCGATATAGTGAACCCTTACTTTGGCGACAAAATGCTTACTTGCGGCGTGGTTAAAGAGGCTTTTGAATACAATTAACCCCAATTATTTGCATTGTTATGTCGACCTATAAATTTAAAACCTCCATTAATTGCCAAAACTGCGTTAACCTGGTAAAGGCATACATGACCGAGGTGCCAAACCTGAGCAGCTGGGAAGTAGCAACAACCAACCCCGACAAAATACTTACCGTGAACGGTGATGGCTTGAGTGCCAACGAAGTAATAATAAAAGTACAAGAAGCAGGGTTTACGATTGAACAAATAGATTGAAACCCTTTGGAAATTAAAGATATAGTGCTATATTTGCACTCCACATCGCGGGGTGGAGCAGAAGGTAGCTCGTTGGGCTCATAACCCAAAGGTCGTTGGTTCGAGTCCAACCCCCGCTACTACAAAGAGTCTTGGTTTGCCAAGGCTCTTTTTTTGTGCCGAAAAATTCAAGATGGGTATAGTGTATGCAGGCACGGCCTATATTTAGGTTAGCAATACAGTCCAGTTACAATAACCGTACGTTTATACCCTAGCTTGCCAACAAAGCTGCAGACCCAGTTTTTACAAGGGAAAGCAGCACAGCAAACAATAACATGCTCAAACAAATACGTATGAGCCAAACAGTGGCCAAGTCAACGGTTCTCATGGGTTTTGAATAAGATTTGGGTGTGAGCATTGAGTACCCCTCTTTACGAAACCCAGCGGCAATAGTTTCGCTTTTTACAAAACCGATTAACAGGGCAAATCAGCATTTTGCTATTGCCAGCATAACCACTAAAAACAAGTAGGGCTACCTCATCATTGGGCAGCCCTACTTAGTTGTGTGCTATTGTTTTATGTCACTAGCGTGCTTATTTGGTTTGTACCAAGCTGATAGTTTTAGTTATTACTGTTCCATCGGCAGCAATAGCGCTTAGGTGGGCAATGTATTGTCCATTGGCCTCGCCACCATTCCAGTTAACTGTTTGCTCCCCTGTTAGGGCTTCGGCATCAATTAGGCTAGCCACTTTGCGACCCAATAAGTCGTATACCTCAAGGGTTACAGTCATTTGGCCTGATAGCTCAAACTTAATGCTAGTAGTACCTTGGAAAGGGTTAGGGTAATTACTTAACACTGTTACATCCAATGGCATTTCTTCGATTGAAGACAAATCACCTTCGCGGGCAACACCCGGACCAGAAACGCTACCTGGGTTTAAGCTGATAATGCCACCATTAACAATAGTACCGCTAGTAGCGCCGCCAACTGTGCGAGCATTTACTACTGTAAGTGTGTATGTTGCATCGGCAGAGTACATTACACCGTCGTAGGCAGCAAAGGTAAAGGCATCGGCACCTAGGTAGCTGCTTGCTGGGGTGTAAGACAAGCTGTTAAACTCGGCAACCAAGATAGTTTGGCCAGCAACTACCGGGGTATTGCTGAACAGTAACTGCCCATTGGCTGGCAAACTCATAATGCGGATGTGCTTCTGGCTATTGCCTTCTTCTTGGCTGAAAGCAGCATTGAATTCGCGGGCCGACAAACGGTTGTTTTGGCCTTTGTAAACAGTTCTGGTAATGCCGGCTGCTGCCGGTGCATCAGATACGTTGTTGATGCTTATGGTAAGCATGCCTTCCTCTTTCAAGCCACCAAGATCAGTGCCCGATAGGCGGATGCTGTAGCTATTCTTAACCTCGTAGTTGAACGATGCATTGGCAATAAGCATGTTGCCGCTTACATAGAATGAACCGTTGTCGGCATCGCCAGCACCCGATACCAAATCGAAGGTATGGCTGTCGCCATTATCTTGGTCGGCAATGCTAAGGAAACCGATAATAGCACCTGCGGGCTCGTTTTCGTTGATTGAAGTTGAAGTTAAAGTAAGGCTAGTTGGGGCCTCGTTTACGTCAGTTACTACTACGGTATAGTTAGCTTCTACCGATGCACCATTGGTATCGGTTGCACGCACACGCACCGCATAGTTGCTTTGTGTCTCATAGTCAAGGTTCGCATTTACTTGCAATTTGTTGGCCTGTATGGTAAACTTACCGTTGTCAGTACCACCAAAGCCCGGAACCAAAGTAAAGGTATGCAAGTCAGCAAGGTCCTCATCAGTAGCGGTAATGTTACCAACTGCTGTGCCAATTGGGCTGTTTTCGTCGATGCCGATAATGTTGATGGCAACATCAGATGGCGCATCATTCATATCGTTTACGGAGATGGCAATAACCTCTTCAATGTAATTACCTGCACCATCGGTTGAACGAACACGGATACTGTAAGCGCTCTTAGCTTCGAAGTTGAATGAAGCATTTGCAAATATTACATTGCCTGCAAGAGTAAAAGAACCATTATCATCGGCACCAATACCGCCTACCAATCCGTAAGTGTGCCCACCTACTTGGTCGGGGTCTAGGGTAGTTAGGCTACCTACTAAGGTTCCAATCGATTCGTTTTCGTCGATGCTGGCAGCTGATATGGTAATATCCATTGGGCTATCAGCAGCGTCAATAATAGTTATTGCAAGCACTTGCTCAAAAGCAGCACCAGTGGCATCGGTTGCTTCCACGCGGATGCTATAAGACGATTTTGTTTCAAAATCGAACACTTCAGCGGCAGTCAAATCACCGTTTACCAGGGTAAAGCTGGCGTTATCGTCGTCGCCTTGGCCACTTACCAATGCATAAGTATGCGTATCATTTGCATCAGCATCAGTAGCAGTAAGGTAGCCCACAAACGCACCAATGGTGTTGTTTTCGGCAATAGTGGCATTGCTCAGGGCAATGGCAGTAGGCGCTTGGTTTACATCCAAAACATTAATTAAGAATACCTTTTCGGTGTAAGTAAGCCCAGCGTCGGTTGAACGCACCCGAATTGAATATTGTTGTTGCGTATTCAAATCGAATGAAGCAGCAGTGGTTAGTACATTGTTTACAATGGCAAAGCTACTGTTTCCAGTATCGCCTGCACCATTTACCAAGGTAAGGGTATGGCTATCAATCGCATCCTCATCGGCAGTGCTAAACGCACCAACAAAGCTACCAACTGACTGTTGCTCGTCAACGGTATTGTTGCTCAAAACAAGGTCTGTAGGTGTGTCGTTCACATCGTTTACATCCAATAGAATTACTTTTTCAAAAGCAAGGCCACCTTGGTCAACGGTTTGCACCCTGATGCTTAGCTGTGTTGTACGCTCATAGTTTACACTGTTGTCCAACATCAATTGGTTTCCGGCTAGGCTGAAAAAAACGTTACCCAAATCGCCAGCACCTGAAATCAGTTGGTATACATGGCTATCGCCTGCATCAACGTCAGCAGAGCTTAACGAGCCTATTACTGTGCCTGCAGCCAAGTTCTCATCAAGGCTAGCCACCGAGCTTACAATATCGGTTGGCGAATCGTTTATAGATGTAACGGTTATATCTACAGTAGCGGTGCTTGCTGCATAATCAGCACCATCGGTAGCATTGAAAACAAAGCTATCGCTGCCATTAAAATCAGTGTTAGGGATATAGAAAAGGTGCTCTATTTCGTAAATGTACACTACATCGCCAGCAGTTACTGGCTGTGCATAAAACGTTAACATACCGCTTGTAGGTAAGGTAACAATCTGCATGGCGCTGATAGTGTCACCCTCAAGGTCGGTAAAAGTAGTAGCGGTGGTAAAAGCGCTAATCATCACCGGGGTTTCCTCTTCGGTAACCACGGCTATATCTTCCAATGTTGGTGCATCGTTTACCGCACTAACAGATATAGAAACCGTTGCTGGTGTGGAAGCCCACAAAGAACCGTCGCTTGCACCAAGTTCAAAACTATCCGGTCCGTTGAAATCGGCAGTTGGTACATAATACATTAAGCTAAATTGCACAAAACTGTATACGGTGTTAGCCAAAGCTGGGTAACCGCCATCTTGGTAAATAGTACCATGGGCAGGAAGGCTCTCAAAACGAACCGAGTGAGGATCGTCGTTATTGATATCAGAAAAAGTACTTGAGTTGTTGGCACTTATCTCATCCAACAATACTATACTACCATCTTCATTTACAGCTACGCTAGCATCAGTTAGCATGGGCGCATAGTTTGGTGTAGGAAAAACCGTCATGGTAATGTTGTCAGTCAATTGCAGGCTCGGGTCGCCAGGCATGCCGCCATACTCTACCAAGTAATAACTTACGCCACCATTATGTGGATAGTCATTCCATGTGCCTGTTGAGCCAATAAAGTGCGCAACATCTTCATCATCACCACAATCATTCGGTTCACCATAGGCCCATGCAGCAAAGTAACCATTGATACCTTGTGCTTGGTCTGCTGAGCAAACGTCAGTTTTGAACTGATCAGAAAAGTGACGGCCCAATCCGCCGGCTTCAGAACCTTCCGGACCACTCACCCAACGCCAAATTCCCTCGCTGGCCTCATCGCTGGCGCCCATCCAGGTATCAGAGTTGATTTTCTGCGACACGAAGTCGTTTTCGGTACTAGAAGTAACGGTTACTAAGTAACCTTGCAGACCATAAAGGCTTTTTGCTGCGGCATTATTTTTTGCTACCGTCCATTCTATAGCATCACCTTCATCTACTAACTCATAAAAGTGGCCATTATACTCATTGTACAAAGCAGCCCCGATAATGAAGTTGATGTTGCGGGTAGTGGTAGAACTTATAAGTGTAGTAGTATTGTAAAACCTTACCGTGCGCAAAGCAGCCTGATAATCGGCCGCTGAACCTGAACCAGTAAGGGTAAGTATACCCGTATTGGAATCATACCAGCCGGAAATTCCGTTCATGTCAGTAAATTCTAACACGTCCGAAGAAATAAAACCAGCACCGATAGTCACTTTGGCAGTGTTAAAGGTAATGCTCGGATCTGATGTTAGTGTCAAGTTCGGTGCAACTAAGGTACCAGTGCCGGCACCATAATAACTACCCGAATTATCTACTGTTGCCAAATATGGCGGGGTAGATGGTACTGGAGCAGCTTGTACGCCGTAAGCTACACCAAAAAACATGCAAATTGCTAGCATCGACTTGTGCAACCTAGCAACATTTTGAAAATTTAGTTTGAGGTTTTTCATCGTTTTTGATTGATTGAGAAATGTTTTTGAGTACTCTCTTTTACGGGTGAACTATTCTTTTGTTCCGTTTTGTTAATTTTTTTTTGAATATTCAGAATAAAAAAAGGGCTCCCAATTGGGAGCCCTTATCTTTCACTATCAACAGTTAAACTTATTTCACTTTTACCAAGCTACCATTGTGAAGCATAGTGGTTTGACCATCGGCGGCAAGCACCTTTACTGTATATATATAAGAGCCGTTGCTCAAATCATCGCCCACTTTCACGGTGTTTAGGCCAGTAGGTTGCATGCCTTTTACTACTTGTTTTACCAAAGCACCCATGTAGTTGTATACGTTTACTTCCACCATCGATTCTTCAGAAAGTGTGAAGTTGATAACCGCAGCACTCACAAATGGGTTAGGATATGCTTTTACGCTCAAGTCGTATTTTTCATACTGCTCAAAGCCGGTGGCTTCGTCGCCAAGTTTCGAGAAAGTAGGATCAACACTTACACCTGAACCGCGCCTTCCGCCAGTAGCTCCTGAACCTGATGTGGTATTACCAGCCAAAGTACCCGAAGAAGGACGGGTGCCTGGGTGACCCACTATTAAAGTACCCGAAGGTAATGTTATACCACTCGCATCAGCTGATGCGGTACCGCCAACCGTGCGGCCTTGATTTACTTTAATGTAAAAAGTACCATCTGCATCGGCAAAATCAATACCATCATCTGCTTTCCAGTCAAAACTTAGTTGGCCCATGATACTATCAGGTGCATCAAAGTGCAAGAAATCCAAATCGCCGGCACTTATGATATCATTTATTGCAACCGGTGCTGCATTCAAACGCAATACACCATAATCAGGCAAAGAAGTAATTTCTACTGTGTTTAATCCGTGTCCATCTTGATCAGCATAAGCAAGTTCAAAGTCAGACAATGTTAAATCAAGAGTAGCGTTTATTTCAACACTGCGAGTAACAGTAGAAAGCTCTGGTTTGTCGTTTGCATCGTCAATGGTTACAATAAATGGCTTTTCGTAAACCAAGCCGTCATCGCCAGTAGCCGATATGCGCACTGAGTATGAAGCTTTCACCTCAAAGTTAAACACTTCGTTAGTTTGCAATTTGTTCGCAAGAATTGAAAATGACGCATTGTCATCATCACCTACACCCGGAACCAGAGCAAAAGAATGGCTTTCGATATCTATATCATCGGCGGCTAAAAAACCAACAGCAGTGCCAACTACTTCATTCTCATTTACTGACAGATTGGTAAGCGTAATGTCAGTAGAGGGTGCTTGGGCATGCACGTTGGTACTCATGCCCATAAAAGCCAGGGCTGCAGCAGCCGGCATAATGTAGCGAATTGCGCCACCGAGTTTCTTGTAGAATCTCTCTGCCGCGCTTATTCCAGTAATAGCTTTAACCGTTCTCATCGTTATTGAAGTTTAGATTGTTTTTTATCCTATATCCAGTTTCTACGCAAGTGTAGGATAAAGGTTACGCCAACATGGTTTTTTTTATAAAAGTGTTTGCTACAAGTACATGCTGCGTTCACTGTTTCTTCTCTGCACAAAATGAAGTCGTCACAAAAAAATTTTATCCATTTCCAATTTCCGTATCCCTTATCTTTGCTTGTATGGCTAAAGGCTACTCGCTCAACGTGCAACAGGTAAACTACCTCAACATTGTGTTGATGGTTGCAGCAGCAGGCGCAGCGGTTATTAGGCCTTTTGAGCTATTTCTGTTCTCATATATAGTGCTTGGGCCACTGCACTACCTCACCGAAATGACTTGGCTGCACCAACGCCAATATTTTATTGATAAAAGCAAAGCTTGGTGGTTGCTTGTGGCTTGCGGTTTTGGTTTAATTGTTTTTTACTTAGCCGACTTTTTGATTACCCATTTCCCTAGCTGGTTCTCAATGCTTAGTGCCGAAGAGATAAATAACTATAGTGCATTGTTTAGAAACTGGACACTCAACTTTGTTCTTTTAGCTTTTGTAATAGGTGCAGTGCTGGTTGCAGTTAAAGACAAATGGTGGCGACTGACAGCCATTTGCCTGCTTACCGCCTTTTTAATTGTGCTAAACCCCTACCGTGAATTGCTGATAACCCTAGGCATACTTATACCCACATTGGTACATACCTTCCTGTTTATGATGGCGTTTATCCTGTATGGGGCCCTTAAATCAAACAGCACCTCGGGCTATTTGTCGGTGGTGGTATTTGTGCTATGCTCCGCTTCGTTTTTTGTTACCAACTGGGGCATAGCCAGCTATAGTATAAATCCATTTGTGCTTCAAAACTTGCAAGAAGGGTTCTTTCTTGCCGTAAACGATATACTGGGCAAGCTGCTGGGGCACCAATTCAACAGTATACAAGATACCTTGTACTCTCCTTGGGGCATACGTATACAGCAGTTTATTGCTTTCAGCTATACCTACCACTACCTCAATTGGTTTTCTAAAACCAACATCATCAATTGGCACCACATTCCGCGTAAATGGGGCATTGCCATTATTGTGCTATGGGTTTTGTTTATTTCGCTTTATCTTATTGATTTTAAAACAGGACTACTTGCTATTTTTTTACTCAGCATGCTCCATGTATTTTTGGAGTTTCCGCTCAACTACCTAAGTATGTTAGGTATTGGTAACCACTTTTGGGGCCGGAATGAAACTCCCAAAACCTAAATGCCATGATTAAGCAAAGCACTTTTATAAGTTCCGTAAACAAATCTGAAACCGTTAGGGAAATTTTGGTTTTCGTATTTAAGCTGTTATTGGTTTATTTTCTTTGGCGCTCCTTTTCGCTGCTCATTGGCCCCGAGGCGCAGCCCATAAACGAGCGCATTATACCATGGCTTTCGGTAGCATTCGAGGGGTTCAACGATTTACTCAAAACCTCATTGGCACAGAGCAGCGCATGGCTGATAAGCCTTTTAGGGTATGAGCCAGTAATTATTGGAAACAATATGGTGAAAATACAGGGCTCGTCGGGGGTAGAAATAGGAAACTACTGTTTGGCCGTAGAGCTCATGGTGCTGTATATAACACTGGTGGCCACCTACCCTGCACCTTTGAAACTGAAGCTTGGGGTTATAATAGGCGGCTTGGTAATGATTCACCTTATAAATGTGCTGAGGGTAGCACTGCTAAACTTAATGACCGTGCATTTGCCGCAATATGCCGACTTTAACCACCATTTTACGTTCCGCATTTTGGTATTCCTATTTATACTAGTTATTTACAACCGATATGTAAAAAAGGCCGCACAAATGGCTAAAAGTTGATAGCATAGTGCTGTAGGATGTATATTAACCCTGAAATTATGGCAAGGCCGATAAGCCCTATCCACATACGCCCTTGAAAAACATCAAACGAGTGCACCTGAATGCCACCTACAATATAATCAAGCCTAAAAATGGTGCCCACAATAAGCAATAGTATGCTACCATGATGCACCAAGTGCGGCATTAGCACTCGCATCCTGTTAAAATCATAATTATCGGGCCGCAATAGCCAAATAGTAAACAAACACATTATTGTGCCCACTATCCAAGGCCCGGTGAGTACCTGCATTAAAAACTTGCGCCTTGTGTTGTAATTGATAGCCACCTTGCGTGAGTATGACAAATTGATAAAGCCCCTGATAAAAAATATACCGCTGCCTATCATAAAAAGCATTCCGCCTAGTGTTACTGGCATCATAAATGGTTTCTCCAAATGAAACCAACTGGCAGCCGCAGCAAGCCCATAGTAAAACGGCGATTCATCGTCGCCGGTGCCAATTACCGTGGAAACTAAATAGCTGCCAAAAAAAGTAAGGCCATGCACACCCATCCACAAAACAAAGACCTTTAAAATAGTATTGTACTCTCTTAGCAAACTATTCACCCACCTAAGTATGAGGCCCAAAACTAAACCAAACACTGGTATTGCACCGTATACCGCCAAAACCAACCACCTATGCCAATCTTTCGATTGGGTGGGTAAATTATACACGCCCATAAATTTGTAAATAGGATCGAAACCTACCCAAGCAGCTATAAAAGCCATAAATAAACTGGCGCTTATAAACATGATGTTGTAGGAGATGAAATAGATAAATACCGATGAAACTAAACGGTATAACCCACCACCCGGACGATCTTCTACTTGGTCTACAATATCCTCATAATAGTCTCTATCCATATTACCACAGACTTTTAAGCTAGGCTAAAGTAAAGAATATTGGCAATAAATTACTGTTATTCATCAATTTGCCTAGCGCTACGAATCAAAGAATTTGTAATAAATATTACAATCGGCTGCGTCAAACATAAATTATTCGTAATTTTGCAAAAGCTAATTATATTGTTATAATGCCAGAATGCAGCATCGATCTTAGTTTTTTAAAGCAAAATTCGTTTGGGGAAGTCTCCCTATACAAGGAGTTATTGGAGATATTTGTAAAAACAACCCCAGAAATGTTGGCCCAAATAAAACAAATGGCTGAGCAAAACGACTTTATAATGGTTGGTAAAATTGCACACAAGCTAAAGTCTAATGTTCAATCGGTTGGTCTTAACAACGTTTATGAGCTACTAGATGATATTGAGGCTATGAAGTACGGCAGCAAAGATGACGCTAATTTCCTTTCGGCCCTTTATACTATCACCGAATGCTGTAATATTGCGGTATTGAAAGTTGATAAGGAAGTAAAATTGCTATAAAATATTTCCATTATTTTTTTATAGCGATAATAATCAATATATTTGCTTTGATTTTGAATTTGGATACAGATGAGATGTGCTATTGTTGATGATGATGAGTTGTCCATAAGGTTAATAACCGAATACATTAACCAAACTGACTTTCTCAATTTGGTTGGTGCTTATTCAAGTGCCATCAAGGCATCTAATGTGCTTTTGCGTGAACCTGTCGATTTGATTTTTCTAGATGTGGAAATGCCAGACATGACCGGTTTGGAACTGATAAAAAGCCTAGAACGGAAGCCGCAAATTATTCTCATTACCTCAAAAAAGGATTACGCAATAGAGGCGTTTGAGTATCAAGTAGCCGATTATTTATTAAAACCAGTTGGGTATTCGCGTTTTCTAAAAGCTGTAACCAAGGCACGTGAGCTGCTTGAAGTGAAGCAAAAAAGCGCTTCGGCACCCAAACATTTGTATATAAAAGAAGATAGTGTATTGGTAAATGTTGCGCTAAACGATATTGTTTGGATTGAAGCTCTGGGCGATTATGTTACCATTCACCTAACCGACAAAAAGCATACCGTGCTTACTACCATGAAAGCAATGGATGGTAAATTGCCACCAGAAGAGTTTATGCGTGTGCACCGATCGTTTATTGTGCGTGTCGATAAAATAAGCAACCTTGATGGTAATATGCTGGTAGTTGGCAAAAAGTTAGTGCCCATTGGCAAATCATACCGTAAGGCATTGATGGACCGGTTGAACATAGTGTAACAGCCAATCTGCTATCTAGGCACTTTAATTTCTACCACTACCCCTTTTCCAGGCTTGGTTTTAATATTGATGGTACCCTTCATCAATTCTACTCTAACTTGTATGTTCTTTAAACCCAGACCTGTGTTTCGGCCTCCTTTTAAATAAGCAGGGTCAAAACCGATTCCATCATCTTCTGATACCCATTCTATTTCTTCAGGGCCTATATGGCACCTAATAACCAAGTTTTGAGCCCCTGAGTGCTTTTGGGCATTGCTTATTATTTCTTGGGCAATACGGTAAAAATTAATTTCATTCGATTCGCCAATGCGCTCGTCCTGTCCGGTTATCTGCAGGCTTATGTTAAGTGTGCTCGATTTCATAGCCCTATTACACATTTCTTCAAGTGCAGCTTGTAAGCCCTCTTCGGCTAGCAGATATGGCATTAAGTTGTGCGATATATTGCGCACTTCTTGTATAGCACTGCCCATAAGAAGTTGCAAATTAGATAAGTACTCATATAATTTACCCTCTTTGCTACTATTCAAGGCCGTATCAAGGGCCATTAAGTTTAGGCTTGCGGCCGTTAAAGTTTGCCCAAGTCCATCGTGCAAATCTTCCGAAATACGTTTTTGTTCTTGGTTTTGCCCTTCAATAAGCGCTTGCGACACGGCATACTCATTTTTTAGTTTTTCGAGCTGTAGCTTCTGCGATTGTGTTTTAAGCTGCTCCTCTAACAATTTTTGACGCTCTTTGTAGCCTGCTAGTTGTAGCCTAAAGAACAAGTAAAAAATTAGAACCACAATAATTGCCAATACAGTTTTAAACCAGATAGTGCTCCACACCGCTGGCACTATTCTTACCTCTATTGATAAGCCTTGCTCGTTCCAATATCCATCTTTGTTCGATGCCCTTACTTTAAATATATACTTGCCCGGCGGCAAGTTTGAGTAGTTAGCTTGTCGCATGGCCCCTGGGTATATCCAGTCTGCATCAAAACCCTCTAGCTTGTATGCATATTTATTGTTTTCGGGAGCCGTAAAATCGAGTGCGGCAAACTCAAAAGTTATATTGTTCTCGTCGTAGTTGAGCAATATGCTTTTGGTAGTGGCTACTGCATTGCTCAACGGATACGATTTGTTAAACACTCTGAAATCAGTAAGTACCACTGGAGGCGGTGTTGTGTTAAACTTCAATTGGTCAGGAAAAAATGAATTGAGCCCATTAATACCTCCGAAAAACATTTTTCCGTTGCTAGCTTTATAAAAAGCCCCTGCATTAAACTCATTGCTTTGCAGCCCATCGGTTTTGTTAAACCGATGCCAAGTGCCGCTTCGCTTGCTGTAACTAAGCAATCCATTGTCAGAACTAAGCCATAAATTGCGTTCTCTATCTTCTAATATGCCATAAATCGTTAGTTTAGAATACGAGTCATCATAATTGATGCAAGCAAATTCCATTGCATCGAACTTCAACCCGTTGCATTTATAGCTTGCTTGATATAGGCCATTGCCCTGCGTTCCAATCCAAATATTGTTTGATGCATCTTTATACAAACAATAAATACCAACGGGCAATGCCGATTTATTAGCCGGAGATTGTAAATCGGGGAATTTTACCGTTTTACCCGTCGCTATTTCAAAGTACATAAGGCCCATATCAGTACCCAACCAAAGGTATCCTGGTTTGTCTTCGATAATGGAGCGAACAAACGGCACCGGATTGGTCTCATTTACCGACGGGAAGTGGGTAAATGTTTGGGCTTCGCGGTTAAAAAGATCAAGCCCCCTGTGGGTTCCTACCCACAGCCGCTGCTCCGAGTCAAGCAACAGTGCAAGCACATGTCCATTGATTAGGCTGTTTGGATCGTTTTCATTGTTTTGGAAAACCTGGAACGTACTCGTTAGCGGATTAAAAAGTTGCAAGCCCCCACCTTCAAGCCCCAGCCAAATTTTTCCGTTTTTTTCTTCCTTAAGGCAATAAACTGCCGAGCTGCTCAAGTTATACTCCGTGTTCAGTTTCGATTCGTATAATCGAAAGGTGCCCGCTGTTTGGTTATATACCATTAGCCCGCCGTATAAACCGATGTACAAGTTATGCTTGCCATCTTCCAGTATGGCCCTAACACTGTTAGAGGGTAAACTTGCCGGATTAGAAGGTATGTGCCTGTGAAGTTTAAAATTTTGGTTGGGCGCCAGCATATTTATACCCCCGCCATTAGTACCAATCCAAAGGTTTTGGGTTCTATCAACAAAGAACATCCTCACATCATTGTAATTAAGCGAGGTGCCACTATAAGCATCATGCTGGTAGTGCTGCCATTCGCGGGTTTCGATGTTAAGCTTCATGATACCTTGGGGGTATACCGCCAACCAAATATGATCACTGTCGGTTTGTGCAAATGCCGTAACCGAAGCCACTGGATAGCGCATTGGATTTATACTGAACGAATTGAATCGGTTAGATTCCCTATCGTACAGCCAACCGTTGTTTTCACTGCCCACCCAAATACGCCCTTTGCTATCTCTGAAAACAGTGTAGATATGAAAGTCGGCGAAGTTGTTCTGCTCAAAAGTAAAATGCTCAAAACTATCCCGATCAATAAAATACCGGCTAAGCCCTGTGGAATATGTACCTACCCACAACTCGCGTTCGGGGGTGTAGCGTAAGCTGTAAATGGTGTTCGAAGTTGGTGCATTAGTTTCGCTAGGGCGGTGATAGTAGTGCTTATACAAGCCCGTTTTAGGATCTAATTTGTACAGTCCATCTTCTCGGGTGCCTACCCATACATATCCTTCTCCATCAATGGCCAACTCCTGTATGGCACTCAACTGGGTACCTTTGCCTTTTATGGGCAAAAATGAATAATGCTGGAAAGTTTGTTTTTTGTGGCAATATCTGCTTAGCGTGCCGTTGCCTGCACCCGCCCAAATATTACCTCCACTATCAACTACCAGCGACAAGATGTTGTTGCCGCCAATTGAATTAGAATCGGCTCGGTTGTGCTGAAAAACCTTGAATTCGTATCCGTCGTAAAGGTTTAAGCCATTTTTGGTACCAAACCACAAAAACCCCAAACTATCTTGGCAAATAGCAACCACTGTGCTTTGCGACAAGCCATCGTCAATGGTTATGCTCCTAAATCTTTGCTCTTCGGGTTGGGCAAACAACTTGTTATTGCCTAGCAAAAAAAATGCTACACATATTGTAATAAAACTTAAACAACGAAGATTTAAACGCACGGCAGCACAATACAATTTTAGATAACTAAATATACACAACCTATAATGATATGTTGGGTAAATTAAGAAAGTTGATACATAAAACAATATCTAATCTTTCGAATCCATTACCACTCCTATAAAATTGTCTATTTTTTTGGTTAAGTCGGGTACACTTTGCTTAAACAAACCTTGTGTGCGCAAGGTAAAATAATCGCGAAACGCTTTTTGCAAACTCAGCCCGTTTTGCATCAAAAATTCTGGCTCCGATATGGCGTCAAAAAACATTTTGTCGTTTAGCACCAGTATTGCAGGATCAATGTCGTTAAACACCCCACCATCAATACCTCTGCTGTAAAATGCCTTGAGCATAGTGGCGGCATACTCTCTAAAAAACTCAACCCGTTTCCAAATTTCGGGATATAGGTTCTTTAAATCCAATAAAAACTCGGTTGATATGCCCGAAATTTCGGCAAAAAACAAATGGATGGAATTAAAGTACCGGTCAATATAAGGCTGGGTTTCGTCAAACAACATTTCCTTAAATGAGCCTATATCGTTTAGCTTCACCACTAAAGCCATCTCTATTATCTCTTCGCGACTGCTAAAATGCTTGTAAAGTGTAGCTTTACTTATATTTAGCTGGGTAGCCACTTGGTTCATGGAAAGTTTCTTCAAACCATTTTTGATATATATAGGCAAAAGTACTCTAACCCACTCCTCTTTTTGGGAAGGATTGTCAATACGCTCTTTAACTACTGGTTTTCGTCCCACTACTGTGCCAATTTATGAGATGCCCCAAAGCATCTCGTACAAAGTTGAACACAATCTAGTAAACTATTTTAATGTTTATAGTTTACTTTTAAAAAACAATTTCCTATATTTGGTTAAAATGCTCCTGCTATGAGTACTTACACATCATCAATTCAATGGCGCGACATGAAGTATGCGCTAGGTTATTTGGCCCCAGCGTCAGCTGTTGTGGCTATATATTTTGGGGGTATAGTTTCGTTTCTTACCCCGTTCATTATGTTTGTACTCATTCCTATTCTGGAGTTTTTCTTTACAGGCACCGACGTCAATTTCACTAAAAAAGAAGAAGAAACTGCCAAAGGGAAATGGATTTTTGATGCCATGCTGTACATAAATGTACCCATACAATGGGGCGTTATTATTTATATGCTCTTCAGGGTAGCGGGTGGCGACCTGGAGACGTACGAAATAGTGGGCATGATTGTTAGCGCAGGCATGTGCTGTGGCATATTAGGTATAAATGTAGCGCACGAGCTGGGCCACCGCCGCAAATGGTACGAGCAATGGATGGCCAAAGCTTTGCTGTTGAGCAGCCTTTACATGCAGTTTTACATTGAGCACAACCGTGGCCACCACAAGAATGTAGCTACCGACGAAGACCCTGCCTCATCTCGCTACGGAGAGCCCATTTACTTTTTCATTCCCCGATCCATCATCTTCGGCTACATAGGTGCCTGGAAACTGGAGTTTGACCGATTGCGCAAAGACAATAGTTTCCTTTTTGGTTGGAGCAACGAGATGGTGCGTTTTCATGTTTACGAAATAGCTGCCGTTGCAGCCGTATATTTCATTTTCGGAGGCATTGGAGCGCTAGCTTTTGTTGGCGCAGCGGCTGGGGGTTACTTTTTGCTTGAGTCGGTAAACTACATTGAGCACTATGGTTTGCGCCGCAAAGAAGTGGCACCAGGACGATACGAAAAGTGTATGCCTTGGCATAGCTGGAACAGCGACCATACATTTGGCCGCATCATGCTATACGACCTTACCCGCCATAGCGATCACCACTATCTTGCTGGTCGCAAATACCAAGTATTGCGTCATTTCGAGGATAGCCCACAGTTGCCTATAGGTTACCCAGCGGCGATAGTGCTATCGTTTATTCCACCATTGTGGTTTGCCTATATGCACCCCAAAATTGCCAAAATTGAAAAAGGTGCCCACCCAGAGATTAAAAAGGATTATGGCGGCATGGCAACAGCGTAAAAACTAACGTTCTACCTTCGCCAATGCCACTTCCAACTGCACCTCAATAGCATCTATACTGTGGTATAGCTGCTCAAACGAGTCGATAATGTAGTACTCTACTTGAAACTTCTCTTTAATGTACGGGCTATCGAAAATGGCTTGTATGTCGAAAGGCTTGCGCGCAGGCAACGGCGACTCTAACGAATATACCGACTCGCCAATGGACGATAAAATACCCGCCCCGTATATCTCCGTATGGTTTTGCTCTTTAATCAGGCCAAACTCAATGGTAAACCAGTACAAGCGGCTCATCAGTTCTACTGCCCATGGGTTTTTGATGTGCTTAAGTGCTATACGGCTTATGCCTTGCAAAAAGTCTACGTAAGGTTGATTTACCAACAACGGTACATGCCCAAATACATCGTGAAACATATCGGGCTCCTCCAAGTACTCCAGCTCGCTCATTTTGCGAATCCAGGTAGTTGCCGGGAATTTCTTCTCGGCTAATAGTTCAAAAAAATGGTCGTCGGCTACAATGCCCGGCACTTCATATATGCTCCAGCCGGTAAGTTTGGCCAGGCGTTCGTTCACCTCGCTAAATTTAGGTATCCGGTCGGGCTCAAAGCCAGCCAGCTCAATGCCCTCCATATAAGCAGCGTTGGCCCTACCTTTCAAGTTCACCATTTGCTTATTGAAAAGGATTGACCACACTTCGTGGTTTTCGGCGGTGTAAAGCTTATACTGCTGTTTCATGTTGGTTATTGGTTTATTGGTTACTTGTTATTGGCTAACGGGTCAATTGGTTAACAAGTTATTGATATACTGGTTTATTGGTTGCTTGTTATTGATTAAAGGGTATTAAATTTTAGTCCCATTTATCATTAACATCTTAATCAACCAATTAACTAATATACCTATCCACTAGTAACCAATAACCAAATAAAAAAAGGCCTGCTCCGTGGGGAGCAGGCCTTACTATCTTATAATAGCAGCAATACCTATCCCCTATGCACCTGCGGCACATAATAAGCTGGATAATAGATATTGCTGGTAAAGCTCATGTTGTGAAAGTACTCCTAAAATTATGCCAAAACAAGTGTTGTGGGGTAATTTTTTGTATCTTTTCTAAAATGGTTCTCATTTATAAATATCAGGATCATTAGCTATATTTCAATCCTCATTCCGTCTACGCTTAAACACTTACAATGCTTTTGTCGGGATATATATTCCATTCATCGGCGATTTAGGTACGTCTGCCGATAATACATCAATCAAATAAACTATCCATTCTATATTTGCTTTAGAAATTGATGTAACACTTTTAAAGATTAACAAAATCGTTAACGGAAGTAACCATTAGTTCAACGATTGTTATAATCCGTTCAACGAATTGTTAAGGTTTTGTGAGAATATCTGCATTAGTTTTGCGTTGTATTATTGAAAGAGCAAGTTTAAAACAGCTTGTTACCCCGATTAGTAAATATTAGTATCACAAACAAAATTTTACTGCCATGAATTATTTGAATAAAGAACAAATGGAAGTGTTGAGCAGGGTTAAGTCTAAAGTACGTGCCTTGTACCATCCTTTGCGTCAAAGCGTTTTGATGCTTATCAACGACAACGGTAACCGCATGAACGTAACTGAAATTTACGTGAAATTGCGTATTGAGCAGTCGGTAGCATCACAGCACTTGGCTATCTTGCGCAACGAAGGTTTTGTAAACACTGAGCGTGAAGGCAAAACTATTTGGTACAGCGTAAACGAAGAAAGCATTAAAAGCTTCGTAGCACACGCTGCCGAAGTATTGGATACTGCAAACCAAGCTGCATAAAAGTCTGGTTTAAAAGTATACCCTAAGCATTTGCACTAATGTGCATAACAAAGGCGACCTCCCCTTAGGTCGCCTTTGTTATTTCATCCTTTTCGAGACACAAGACGCAAAACACAAGATTGAAATTAAAGGATTGAAAAGTTCTTTACCGCTTCTAACAAATTCGCTTTTAACGAACTATTTTAAAAGCAAACACTATGTCTTGTGTCTTGTGTCTATCTCACAATGTACCCCTCAGCTCCTGCTCGCGCTCAATGGCTTCAAACAAGGCTTTAAAGTTGCCTTTGCCAAACGACTTAGCGCCTTTGCGCTGAATGATTTCAAAGAACACAGTTGGGCGGTCTTCAACGGGTTTAGTGAATATCTGCAGCAGGTATCCCTCGTCGTCTCTATCTACTAAAATATTCAAGCGCTTCAGGTCTTCAATGCTTTCGTCAATATTGCCAATGCGGCTCTTTAAGTCTTCATAGTAGGTTTCGGGCACTACCAAAAACTCTACCCCACGCTTGCGAAGGTCGGTAACGGTGTGTAATATATCGTCGGTAGCCACGGCTATGTGTTGCACGCCCGGCCCGCCATAAAAATCAAGGTATTCCTCAATTTGCGATTTCTTTTTACCCTCTGCCGGCTCGTTTATCGGGAACTTGATGCGACCATTGCCATTGCTCATTACCTTACTCATCAAAGCGGTGTAGTCGGTGCTGATGTCCTTATCATCAAAACTGATGAGCTGTGCGAAGCCCATAACCTCTTTATAGAAGTTAATCCAAGTGTTCATTTCGTTCCAACCCACGTTGCCCACCATGTGGTCAATATATTTCAAGCCAACTACTGGTGCGCTATATGGGGCATTCCAAACTTTGTAGCCAGGCATGAAGGTGCCATTGTAGTCCTTCCGTTCTACAAATAGGTGCACCGTGTCGCCATAAGTATGTATACCGCTGCGCACCACCTTACCATACTCATCGCTCTCTTCGCGAGGCTCCATAAAAGGCTTAGCGCCACGCTTTACCGTCTCTTCAAACGACAGGCGGGCATCATCTACCCACAAAGCCACCACTTTTACCCCATCGCCATGCTGTTGCACGTGCTTGCTTATCTCACTATCGGCCACCAGACTTGTAGTTAGCACTATTCGTATCTTATCTTGCTGCAATACATACGATGCGCGATCTTTTACGCCCGTCTCTAACCCAGCATAAGCCAAGGGTTGAAAACCGAATGCATTGATATAATAGTATGCCGATTGCTTGGCATTGCCTACATAAAACTCAACATAATCGGTACCGTTCAAGGGCAAAAAGTCTTCGGCGGTTGGGTTTATTTTAGGAGCGTTGATGGCGGATGTACTGTACATAGTATAGCGGATTTAATCATTAATGGCATTCAATTACATAACTCGAAGCTACGAAATACGATTCCCGATTGCAAATTGCGCTTGGTTATTGGTTAAAGGGTTATTAGTTATTGGTTATTAGGCAATTGGCATACAATGAAGCATTTCGCATCAAAAACATTGTACTTTGTACATCCTACATCGTACATTTGAAAAGTCTTGCTACTTGATACTCACTACTTGATACTAGACAAATTCCATATCGGTGATACCAAGACTTACCAGAAGATGGTGAGCGAGGCCGATGTGGCGGCATTTGAGAGTGGAAAAGTACACCCAGTATATGCTACCTTTGCATTAGCTAGAGATGCCGAATGGGCTTGTCGCCTATTTGTGCTGGAGATGAAAGAAGCGGACGAAGAAGGTATTGGCACATTTGTACAAGTGGAGCATGTAAGCCCCGCATTGGTAGGCCAAACGGTAACGTTTGTAACTACCATAAAGGAACTAAAAGGCAACAGTATTGTTTGCACTTACACTGCCAGCGTAGGCGCTAGATTGATAGCGCAAGGAGAGCAAGGGCAAAAAATTTTAAAGAAAGAACGGCTGCAACAACTATTTGGCAGCTTGAAGGATGAATAAACTATGTCGCAACAGAATGTAAATATCAGTAACCGTCGTGCTTATTTCGATTTCGAGATATTGGACAAGCTAACGGCTGGTATTATGCTCACAGGCACCGAAATTAAATCGATTCGCGAGGGGAAAGCCAATATTAATGAGGCTTTTTGCATTGTTACCAAAGACGATGAGCTCTTTATTCGCAATATGCACATTACCGAGTATAGCCGCGGCAGCTATTACAACCATGAGCCTCTGCGCCCGCGAAAACTGTTGCTCAACAAAAAAGAAATTGTCCGTTGGGGCTCGAAAATAAAAGAGAAAGGCCTTACGCTTGTGCCATTAAAGGTTTTTTTGAGCGATAGAGGCTTCGTTAAAATAGAAATTGGCCTAGCTAAAGGCAAAAAAAACCACGATAAACGCGACAGCATAAAAGCTAAAGACAGTAAGCGTGAGATTGAAAGGGTGATGAAACGGTATTGATTAATTTACGATTTCAGATTTACGAAGTACGATTGCATTCGAACCCATTCGTAAATCGTACCTCGTACGTCAACAATTCAAAATTTGGCCTTATTCTTGTATCTTTCGGTACCGAAATAAATCAACCACTATGCTAAAGCAATTACGACTAGCTGTTTTGGGAACGGCTTTACTACTTGGACCTCTTTTTGTTTTCACCTCTTGCGATGAATTGCCTTTTGACCTACCTATTAGCGAATCGGAAATAGCGGATGGTTTGCGCGAGGCATTGAAGGTATCATCCGATACTTCGGTAAATCAAGCCAGCCAACAAGATGGTTACTATGGCAACTTGGCCATCCGTATTTTGCTGCCACCCGAAGTAGAAACCGCCCAAAGTTACATTAACCGCATACCGGGCGGTTTGGGTACTACCCTTACCAATGAGTTGATGCTTAAACTTAACCGCGCTGCCGAAGATGCCGCTACCAAGGCCACCCCAATATTGATTGATGCCATTACGAACATTACCATAACCGATGCCTTGAGCATTTTGAATGGTAGCGATTCGGCTGCTACCATCTATTTACGCACTAGCACATATACCTCGCTCAAAACAGCCTTCAAACCCGATATCGAAACCTCATTGCAAACCGTTGGTGCACAGCAGGCTTATAGCACCCTTACTAGCAACTACAACACTTACGTGGTGCCTATTCCGTTTCTTAATGCTCCGTCCATCAATACCGACTTGGCCGACTACACTACCGGCAAAGCACTGGATGGTTTGTTCCACTATGTAAAATTGGAAGAGCAAAAGATAAGGAGAGACCCTTTGCATAGGGTTAGCGACTTGTTGAAACGTGTATTCGGCCAGAACGACTAAAAACCCTACATTCCATGTTGCGTATCGGCGTATCGGCTTGTTTTATGTACCCTGACCCGAATAGATTGGTTTTTGGGCACAAAACCTTGACTTATATTGAGAAAGACATGTCGCGCTTCCTGTCAAGGCCCGATGTGCAAGCCATCATGATACCCGACTTGGAAGGCGATACTATGGCCGCATTTTTAGAAGGCATGGATGCGCTAGTGCTGCAAGGCGGCGCCGATTTGGCCCCTGAAAGCTATGGTGAAGAACCGATTGAAGATGGCCGCTGGCTTGGCGACCGCTACCGCGACGAATACGAGTTTGCCCTGATAGATTATTTCATGAAACGCGGCAAACCTATCCTTGGTATCTGCCGTGGTTTTCAGGTAATGAACGTATACTTTGGTGGCACCCTTTATCAAGACATTGCTACCCAACTCCCCAACAGCATTACACACCGCGACGCTGCCCAATACGACCAAATAAGCCACGATATTGAGTTTATGCCCGATGGGCTGATGCAGGAGATATATGGCCAGGGCACGAGCCGCAGGGTAAACTCCATACACCACCAAGGGGTAAAAGATATTGGCAAAGACCTACAAATACTGGCCAAGTGCAAAGAAGATGGTATGATTGAAGCCTTCACTTGGACGGGTGCCGAACCTGGCAAAGTAATGGGCGTGCAGTGGCATCCTGAATTTGCTTACAACTTTAAATCCGGCGGCCTGCTAGAAGCACCTAAGCTATACGATCACTTTTTGGCTATTTGCAGAAAGGTACAGGGCTAAGTTGCGGGTTGCGAGTTACGGGTTCGCTATTTGAGCGTAGCAAATCTTAGATTAATCTTTACAAATTGAATTGCATAATACTAATAAAATCAACTCGCAACCCGTAACTAACAACTCGCAACTAACCTTTCAGTTTCTCATTATCCTTATGCCTAGTGGCATCACGGTTCGTTTTATTTTCTAGGTTACGCTTCAGGGCTTCGGTAAGGTCTACACCCGTTTGGTTGGCTAAGCATATTACCACAAACATTACATCGGCCAGCTCGTCAGCAAGCACTTTATCCTTATCGCTCGCCTTAAACGATTGCTCTCCGTATTGCCTTGCAATAATGCGGGCCACCTCGCCTACCTCCTCGGCAAGCATGGCCATATTGGTCAGTTCGTTAAAGTAGCGCACACCTGTGGTGTTTATCCATTGGTCTACGGTCTTTTGGGCTTCTTCTATGGTCATGGTAATTACTCTTTGTTCCTGCTGTCAATTGCAATAGTTACTGGGCCATCATTAATCAACGCTACCTTCATATCGGCACCGAATGAGCCACTTCCAACTGGCTTGCCCAATGCAACCGATAGGCGCGCTAAAAACGATTCGTAAAGGGGAATTGCTATCTCAGGCCTAGCAGCCAGTATAAACGATGGGCGATTGCCTTTCTTGGTACTGGCGTGTAAAGTAAATTGGCTGATGACGAGTATTTCACCACCAGTATCTTGCACAGATAGGTTCATCAATCCTTGCTCATCACCAAATATGCGGAGTTGGGTTAACTTCTTTACCATCCATTCCAAGTCTTCCGTCACATCGGCAGCTTCAAAACCAGCGAGTACCAGCAAACCCTGCCCAATGGCAGATTTAACGTTGCCATCAACAGTTACCGATGCCTCCGATACTCGTTGGATGATTACACGCACCTATTCAAATATGAGATGACAAATAAGAAATACAAAAAGTAAATAGGAACTGCTCTAGACAACAACATCATACTATGTTTCGTATCTCTCATTTCCCATTTCTCATCTAACTAGATTCGCTTGACTTTTTTCTTAACTGGCTTGAATAGATATGACAGCACTACTTCGTGGGTGCTACCTGTAAACGAACGAACATCGTTCAACTGCTGGTCATAAGCGTAGCCTATCTGTATTTTATCGCCAATGATAAAACCAGCATCGGCCAGTAGGGTCATAGAGCTACGGAAACCCGTGCCTACCCAAAACAAATTCTTATATCGCAGCCTCAAGTATCCATCCACTTGAAACGGTGCACCCTTAACGGTTCGGAACCATGCCATGGGCTCAAGCGTAAGTTTAGGCTGGTAGTCTTTGCCCAACGGTATTTTACCACCCAACACTATATAGTGGTGCATTTCGCGCTTAAGGTTCGATATGGTGCCACCTTCGCTAAAGTTTACATTTAGCGGTATCAGACTTGGAGCCGAATAGCCAAGGTAAAACTTGTCGTAGTAGTAATAGATACCCATACCAGCATTTGGCGTAAACCTAGTATTGTTGCTAGAGTTAATCAATGCATCGTTGGGCTGGTCGAGCAACAACTCGCTTGAATTGAGCCTGTACTGGCTTACCGAGAAACTCAAACCAACGGCTATATGACTCTTGCGTAAAAACTTTGCCCAACTGAATGGATTGATTTTACGGAAATCGATATGGTACGAAACCGCACCAGTAAGGCCCGTATAGGATGTTGGACCCGTTTTATCGTTTACCACGTGCCCACCTACCCCAAGGTTGTATTTCGGTATAGGGGTGCGGTATGATGCGCTCATGGTTTGCGGTGCACCTTCAATTTTGGTCCACTGGTAACGGTACGAAGCGTTTACACTACCCCTATCTTCTGAACCTGCGATGGCAGGGTTGATAATAAAGTTATGCTCGCGGTATAAGGTATACAACGGCAATTGTTGTGCAAATGCTGGTAAGGCCAACAATATGGTTATCAATACTAGGAAATTCCTTTTCATGGCAGCCATTATTTAATAATAGTGATAGGTCCGGTTACACTCTCACTTATGTTATCCAATTTTATTATGTAGTAGTAAGTGCCTGCAGGCAGCGGATTACCATTATTTGTTCCGTCCCAATCGTTTTGATAAGGGCTGGCACTAAACACCACATCTCCCCAACGGTTCAAGATAATTACTTCATTTTCTGGGAAGGTAACCAACTCACGAATCAACCACACATCGTTCGAGCCATCGCCGTTAGGGGTTATAGCATTCGGTATAAAGATATTGGTCTCGTCTTTTACCACTATGGTTACAAATGCCGTGTCTTGGCAACCCGTGAAATTGTCGGTAACCCATACTAAGTAAGTAGTGGTGCGGGTAGGTGTTGCTATTGGGTTGGTGCAATCATAACAATCCAATCCTGGGAAATCCAACCATTCATAGTAAACACTATCGATAGGGCTTACCAAACTTACCTCAATAGGCACTGCTTGTCCAGCATAGATGGTTTGTGGCACATCGGGTACTACGCTAATTTCAGGTCCATCAATTTCAACAACGCTCAGGGTAAGCGAGGTATCGCAGCCATTGGCATCTGTAACCGTTACCGAGTAGCTTCCTTCTATCAAACCAGTTGCAACATTAGTAACTAAAGAAGTATCGTGGCTCCAAGTAAACACGTAAGGTGCTACACCGCTGCTTACTTGAATAGATGCAACACCATCTTCATTACCACAATAGCTATCCTTAATAACTACACTGTCAACCACTGGTTTATCAATAGCCGGTACAAAAACGTCGATTACAGTATCGCAAGTAGCGGCATCGGTAATGGTAACGGTATAAGTAGCTGATGCAAGTCCGCCTGCAATTGGGCTACTCAGCGAAGCATCATGCGACCAGTCATAATCCAAGCCCGGATCGGTGGTGTTAACGGCCAGTATAATTGCGCCATTTGGCTGGCTACACAAGGTTGAAGTGATGTCAATGTTCACTACTTGTGGGCCACTGCGCTCAAACACTTCAATTGTGCTAATTTTAGAACAACCATTGGCATCAGTAACCGTTACCGTATAAACACCGGCATTAATGTTTGCGTTGGTGTTGCTAGTAGCAGCCGAAGCCAAGGTATTAGGACCATTACTCCACTCATAATCGTAAGGCCCCGTACCACCAGTCAGCCTAACGGTAACTTGACCACGACCATTGCCGTTGCAATAAGCACTGCTATCAACTACGGTAGTAAGCAACAACTCACTGGGTTGGTTCACACTTACCAAATCAATAGCTCGGCAGCCGTTTGCATCGGTTACCGTTACTACATAATTACCTGGGCAAAGGCTGCTCAAGGTATCGGTAGTATTGGTAGTGTTGGCCCACTGATAAACGTAACCTGTAGTTCCGCCCGTAGCAGTTACCCAAGCTTTACCGTCGCATGCGCTAAAGCACGTTACATCGCTGCTATCCATCACAATAGATAGCGCCGTTGGTGGTTGCGTAACCGTAATGGAGTTGGTTATAGTACAACCATTTACATCGGTAACGGTTACGCTCACCGAGCCAGCGGTAAGGTTCAAGGTAGTATCGCCAGCCCCAAACGGTAAACCTCTAGACCATGAATAGCTATAACCACCTGGTGTTGAGGTACCACCAGTTGCGGTTACCCAAGCGCGGCCGCTATTGCCACCGAAACAAAGCACACCGGCAGTATCCATAGTAGAAGCCAAAGGCGCCAATGGCTCGGTTATTACTACTGTATCCGATATAGTACAACCATTTACATCCACCACATCAACAGTATAAGTACCAGCAACTAAATTTATAATGGTATCGCCATTGCCCGTTGGGGTACCTGCGCCCGACCAAGTATATTGGTAGCCACCTGCACCGCCTGTAACGGTTACCCAAGCTTTGCCCGTATTTTCGCCAAAGCATAAAACATTTCGTTGCCCTACCGAAGTAAATAGCTGGGCTGGTTGAGTTATATTGAAAGAGGTGGTTGCCTCGCAACCATTGCCATCCGTTACGGTTACCCTCACCACACCGAACAATAGATTGGTAACCGTATCGCCAATACCTTGTGGCGTGCCACGAGACCAAGTGTAGGTATAATTACCGCCAGCCAAGGTGCCGCCAGAGGCAGTTACCCATGCACTGCCCGTACTATCGCCAAAGCACAATATGTTAATACTGTCTTTAACCAATGATACCGGTGTAGCTGGTTGGTTTATCGAAACCGTATTAAGCGCAATACAGCCTGTGTCGTCAGTAACGGTAACGAAATAAGTGCCAGCCAACAAAGTTCGCACGGTGTCACCGTCACCAATAGGGGTTCCGCCGCTCCAAGTATAGTCATAGCCGGCACCCAGCGTACCACCTGTTGCAGTTACCCAAGCACGGCCAGTGCTATCACCAAAGCAAAGCACATCAATGCTATCCATTACGGTAAGCAATTGGGTAGGCTGCGTTATAACCGCAGAGTCAATATAAGTACAGCCGTTGGCATCAGTTATAGTTACGTTATAAGTACCCAACACTAGGTTAATAATCGTATCTCCATTTGCACCCGATGGAGTACCACCGCTCCATGCAAAGCTGTATGGCGATGTTCCGCCAACAGCTGTAATCCAAGCCCTACCGCTGTTTTCTCCAAAGCAGCGCACATTTACTTGCTGAACATTACCCAACAATAGGTTTGGCTCGTCAATAGTTACATCGGTAATCTTGGTACAGTTAAATAAATCGGTAACCGTTACCACATAAATACCCGGAGACAACGGAGCAATAGTATCGCCAGTAGCGTTGGTTGGTGTGCCGCTACTCCATAAATAATTATATCCTGGTGTGCCGCCTGTTGCGGTAACCCAAGCACGGCCATCGTTGGCGCCGTTGCAACTAACATTGGTACTATCCATGGTAAGCACCAGCTCGGCAGGCTCGTTCACCGTAACACTATCTATGGCGGTACATCCGCTAGCATCGGTAACCGTTACAAGGTAAATGCCCGCACCTAGACCAATAATGGTATCGCCATTACTTACCGCATTGCCACCGCTCCATGCAAATGTATAAGGGAAAGTACCACCTGTTGCACTTACCCAAGCCCTACCAGTGCTATCGCCAAAGCAGGTAATGTCGCTGCTGTCGGTGCTGGCAACCAACAATGAAGGCTCAATAATATTTACCGAGTCATCAATGGTACAGCCTTGGTTATCAGTAATGGTTACATCATAAACACCCGCTGCAAGATTAATAATGGTATCACCAGGGATGCCCGATGGCGTACCGCCGCTCCAAGCATAATTATAAGGGCCGGTACCACCGGCTACAGTAGCCCAAGCCTTGCCAGTGGTTTGACCAAAGCAGGCTATGTTTAGGCTATCCAATATTACACTCAAAGGTGCCGATGGCTGCAGAATGGTAACGCTGTTGGTATCGCTACAACCGTTGCCATCCGTTACGGTAACGGTGTAAGTGCCTGCAATCAAACCAACAATGGTATCGCCGGCGCCTGCTTGGGTGCCTCCGCTCCATGCATAAGTATATGGCGGAACGCCAGGTGTACCACCAGTTACTACAACCCAAGCCTTACCAGTACTTTGGCCAAAGCAATTCACATCTTCAGCAAACATGCTCAGCACCAATTGGGTGGGTTGCTTTATTAAAAATGTAGTGGTTGCAGCACATCCATTTGCATCGGTTACGTTTGCGGTATAAGTGCCAGCGCTTAAATTGTTAAGGGTATCGTTCAATGCGCCACTTGGGGTGCCGCCACCGGTCCAGGTTACGTTATTGTAGTTAGCAGTTCCACCCGTAATAGTTACCCAAGCTTTACCAGTGCTATCGCCAAAGCACAATACGTTAATACTGTCTTTGGTCAATGCTAACAAGGTTGGTTGAGTAATAAATACCGAATCAATAGCCACACAACCGTTGCTATCGCTAACAGTAACCGTGTAGTTGCCTGTAGCCAGGTTGATAATGGTATCCTGCAAGCCAATTGGCGTGCCGGCACTCCATGCATAATCGTAGCTACCAAAAATTGGTGTGCCGCCGGTAGCAGTAACCCAAGCTTTGCCATTGCTCAAACCAAAGCACGAAACGCCATTGCTATCAAGCACCAACGTAAGCGGCGCTAGTGGCTGGGTAATTATTACGGTATCAAATGCCTCGCAACCATTGCCATCAGTAACAGTTACGGTATATGTACCAGCAGCCAAAATACCTATAGTATCGCCAGTGGCATTGGTTGGCGTGCCGCCGCTCCAATCATAAGTATAGCCAGAGCTACCGCCGCTAGCGGTTACCCATGCTTTACCATCATTGCCACCAAAGCAGTTAACGTTCAAGCTATCGTGGGTAAGTAATAATTGAGCAGGTTGTGGCACCGTTACAGAGTTGGTGGTAAAACAACCGCTATTATCGGTTACAGTTATTGCGTAAGTTAGGGTTGATAAACCGACAATGGTATCGCCAGTAGCGTTTGTTGGCGTGCCTGAAGGCGACCAGTTGTAAATAAAACCGCCCGTGCCACCGCTGGCCGTAGCCCAAGCACGCCCATCGCTGCCACCAAAGCACGATACGCTATCGGTTGCCAAAGTTACACCTAAAGCAGGTGGTTGGCTTATTACAAAAGTATCAATGGCTGTGCAACCCCTTCCGTCGGTAACGGTTACGGTGTAAGTTCCTGCTAGCAAGTTGTTAATAGTATCGCCAGGTGCCGTTATTACACCACCGCTCCAGGCAATAGTGTAAGGTGTAATTGGGCCAGGTGTGCCACCCGAAACAGTTACCCAAGCTTTACCGTTGGTTTCGCCAAAGCACCTTACATTCTGGCTATCCTTAACAATAACTATAGCAGGTGGGTTATTCAAAACTATCGTATCGGTTATGGCGCAGCTATTGCTATCGGTTATGGTTACAATGTATTGGCCAGCACCAAAGCTAGATACAGTGGCAGCGTTGCCAACAATAGGCGTTCCATTCAAGGTCCAAGCATAACTGTAGGCATTTAAGCCAGCAAATGGGGTACCGCCGGCAGCAGTTACCGTAGTGGTAGAGCCTACAGTGCCTCCGTTACAATTAGGGTCGGTGCCTGTAATGGTACTCGTTAGCTGTGTTGGCTCAATAATAACAATAGTGTCAAAACCAAAGCAACCACCTACCGCAACTACTACCGAATAAGTACCAGCTGTTAAGCCAGTGATACCTGCAGTAGTAGGGGCGAAAGGAGCAAAATTTCTCTGCCAAGTATAAGTTGGGGTACCTGAAGGGCCGCCGGTATAAGAGGCGGTAGCTGTACCATTGCCGGTACCAAAACAAGTAACATTGGTACCCGTTAGCGTTACAATAATTTCAGTTGGTTGGGTAACGATGATTGTATCAAAAGCCTCACAGCCATCAATATCAACCGTAACGGTATAAGTGCCCGCCACCAAGTTGGTAATGTTTGCCACATTGTTGTTGGCAAACGTAGCTCCGTTAAGCAACCAATTATAGGTTGTGCTAATTGGCGGTGTAGGGCCACCAGTATGGGTTACGGTTGCATTGCCATTGTTGCCACCAAAGCAGCTAACATTGGTTGCGGTAATGCTGGTAGTTATTTCGGTTGGCTGAGTGATCAGTATCGAATCATTATTGGCACAACCACCAGCATCCGTCACGGTTACAAAGTACTGTCCGGCACAAAGGTTGGTAATGGTTGCGGTAGTATCTCCATTTGACCAACCATAAGTATAGGGTGTAGTACCACCCGAAGCAAAAATGGTAGCCTCGCCATCGCAAATACCAAAGCAACTTGCGTTAGTACCGCCTTTTTGAAGGCCAAGTGCGGCAGGGTTTATAAGAGTTACGGTATCTAACAACGCACAGCTGCTATCATCCGTTACTTCCACTTGGTAAACACCGGCACCAAGGCCTGCAATGGTGGCGGTATTGCCTACAAAAGTACCAGCTGGTTGCAGGGTCCAGTTGTATGTATACGGTAGTGTGCCGCCCGAAACCGTTACCGTGGCTTCACCATCGGTACCATTAAAGCAGCTAATATCTACTTGGCTTGTGGTGCTCGTTAGTTGGGTAGGTTGTGCTATTACTACTGTATCAAAGCCAAAGCAACCGTTTATAGTAACTACCACCGAGTAGGTGCCAACCGTTAGACCTGTAATGGTAGCCGTGGTAGGGGCAAATGGGGCAAAATTTCTCTGCCAAACATAAGTTGCCGTGCCAGTTGGGCCACCCGTATGAGTTACCGTTGCCGCACCCGTATTGCCTCCGTTACAAGCTATATTGGTGCTTACAATATTGGCTATTATCTCGGTTGGCGATGTAACAACTACGGTGTCAAATGCCTGACAGTTGCCGATGGTTACGGTAACCGTGTATGTAGCGGCCGTAAGGTTGTTAATGGTTGCGGCATTTCCACCGGGAACTGGGTTCCCGTTTCGAAGCCAAACATAGGTAGGCGTAGGGCCTACTGGTCCGCCAGTGGCGGTTACCGTTGCCGAACCATTGTTGCCACCAAAGCAGCTTACATTGGTTTGGCTAGTGTTCGTAGTAATTGCCGATGATTGCCCAATGTTTATAGAATCAACAATGAAACAACCGTTGGCATCAGTAACCGTTACGGTTACAAAGCCCGGCAACAAAGCACGCGTGGTATCATCGTTTGGTGGAGTGTTGGTACCTCGGCTCCAAGCATAAGTATATGGAGCAGTACCAGCACTTACGGTTGCCCAGGCCCTGCCTGTTGCAGTGCCAAAACACTCCGCATCAACTTTAGCCAAAACCAAGACCAGAGAGGCTGGATTGCTTAAAGTAACGGTATCAAAAACAGTACAAAGGCTATCGTCGGTTACTACTACACGATAATCGCCGGCATTTAGGTTGCTTATGGTTGCAGCATTGCCACCAGCTACTGGTGTACCGCCGGGCAACCTGGTCCATGCATAAGTATAATTGCCCGTGCCACC
>CAMDKI010000011.1 GCA_945901065.1 Chitinophaga pinensis | reverse complement strand
ATCTACCTCATCGGCGTAGGCCAAAATGCCGCCTTTTAGGTTGTATAGGTTATCAAAACCAAACTGGCTTTCTAGCAACCGAACGGCATTGGCGCTGCGGGCACCGCTGCGGCAATGAATGATTACTTGTTTGCCTTTGGTTATGCGCTCTGCGTTGGCTGGCACTGTGGCCAATGGAATTAATTCGGCACCTAAGTTTGCTAGGTTTGCAATGTCATATTCATACTCTTCGCGCACGTCAATCAATTGAAAATCGGCACCTTGGTCTTTAAGGGCTTTCAATTCGGTTACAGATATTTCTTTCACGGTATTGTCTTTTGTAGCGGCTGCTGCAGCTGGTTTTTCGATACCACAAAATTGCTCATAATCAATGAGTTTTTCAATCTTCGGTGCGTTCGGGTCTTTCTTAAATTTGAGGGTACGGCTCTCAAAGCTTAGCGCATCAAACAAGTACAATTTACCAATCAAAGGCTCGCCAATACCCGTAATTACTTTAATTACTTCGCTGGCTTGCAGGCTGCCAATTATGCCCGGCAATACACCCAGCACACCGCCTTCGGCACAGCTAGGCACTAGGCCTGGTGGCGGTGGGGTAGGGTATAGGTCGCGGTAATTGGGGCCAAAGGTACCATCGGCATATTTATAATTGAACACCGTTACCTGCCCATCGAAACGGAAGATAGAGGCGTACACATTGGTTTTGCCTAATAACACAGCTGCATCATTAACTAGGTAGCGGGTAGGGAAGTTATCCGTGCCGTCTGCTACTAGGTCGTAGTCTTTCAAAATATCCAATGCATTGCTGCTGTGCAATTGCAGGTTATAGGTGTTGATGGTAATGTATGGGTTCAGGGCACGCAACCTATCGGCAGCGGCATCCACCTTCGGGCGGCCCACATCGCCAACACCAAACAGCACTTGGCGCTGCAAGTTGCTATCGTCAACCTTGTCAAAATCGACAATACCAATAGTGCCCACACCAGCAGCGGCCAAGTACAACAATACCGGGCTGCCCAGGCCACCAGTGCCAACTACCAGCACTTTGGCTTCTTTCAATTTGCGTTGCCCCTCCATACCAAACTCTGGTATAATGATGTGGCGGCTATAGCGTTCTAGTTCTTGCTTAGAAAATGACATTTTGTTACGAGTTACGAGTTACGGGTTACGAGTTGTTTTCTCGAATCAATTAATTCAATTAGCACATTAGCATATTGGCACATCGGTGCATTAACAACTTCCACCTGCTATTGCTGGTACTATGCTTATTACAGTTCCACTCTCTACAAGCGTTGCGTTGTTATCAAGGTCTTTTACATCATCTTCGCCAACAAACACTTTTATAAATTGACGCACTTGGCCGTTATCGTCAAACAAGTGACCTTTTACGCCAGGGTAAGCAGTAGTCAATTCGTTCAAGGCTTCGCCAACGTTGCCAGAAGTTGCCTGAAAGCTGCTTTGGTTATCGGTAAACTTACGAAGCGGCGTAGGTATGATAATTTTTGCCATTGTTGTTTGGTTATAGGTTAATCTGTTACTGGTTATTGGTTAATATGGTTTGTCATCTCTCATTTGATATCTGACATCTATCTCATTGGTTGAAGCTCGATAGGAACACATCCACATCAAACGGGTTGTTTTGGTTTATTACGGTCTCTTGTTCAAACCTGCCTTGATCGTTCAGTTTCCAAGAAAGTACGGCAGCAGTTTTGGCTTTCTTAACAGATACAACAATGTATGAGAAGTAGGGCAGCGCTTGGCGCAAATCGTGTTCGCTAGGTATTGCTGCATGCTCAGGGTGGCTGTGGTATACGCCTAGAAGCGTCAAACCGTTTTCGTCGGCATATTGCTCAGCTTTCATATAGTCAATGGCCGAAATCTCGAACCTACGTTCGCGGTTTTCTTCTTTGGTATTTACTACTGGTATCGCCTCTGTAACAGTGCGCTTATCATCATCGCTACCATAAAAAAAGCCGCAGCACTCGTGCGGATAAGCGCTCTCAGCATCTTTAATGATCACTTTTCGTGCGTCCTCGGTAAGTATTAGTTCAGTCATTTCTATTTGCGATTTTTTGATTTACGAAGTACGATTTCAATTGTTATCATCCTTCAATTTTCAAATTTTCAAATTGTCTCATTTTCAAATTACCAACTCCGGATAATTGCTGCCGTGGTCAGGGAAAACCGTTACCACCACGCCGCTATCTAGTTCTTTTGCTACTCTAATTGCTCCAACCAAATTGGCCGCCGATGATGGACTTAATAGCAATCCATCTTTCAAAGCCACTTCTTTTATTAACGCATAAGCCTCTTCGGTGCTCACCTCCAAGTTGCGGTCGGCTAGAATAGGGTCGTATATTTTAGGCACTTTAGCAGTTTCCAAGTGTTTCCAACCTTCCAAAGCGTGCATCGCAAAATCTGGTTGCAAAGAAATTACCTCAATATTGGGGTTGTTCTCTTTCAATCGGCGAGCGGTACCCGTGAATGTGCCAGTTGTGCCTAGTCCGGCAACAAAGTGGGTTATCTTACCACGGGTTTGGTCAAATATTTCACGGCCAGTGCTATAGTAGTGCGCCTTCCAGTTGTTTTCGTTGCTATATTGGTCGGCATAATAGTATAGCTCTGGGTTGTTTTGATATAACTCCAGTGCATATTCCTGTGCGCCATCGGTGCCTTCAAATCGGCTGGTTTCAATAATGTTTACACCATGTGCTTTAAGAGCGTTTTTCTTTTGGTTGCTTGCGTTGGCTGGCAGGGCTAAAGTCACTTGCAATCCAAGTGCTGCGCCAATGGCTCCATACGCCACGCCAGTATTGCCGCTGCTGGCATCCAACAGGTGAATATGCTCATCAAGTTTACCAGAGGCTACTGCTTCTTTAATAATGTTGAAAGCAGGACGAGCCTTTACGCTGTTGCCCAGCTGATACCATTCCAGTTTAGCGTAGATGGTAACACCCGGTTTACTAAAAGTTCCGTTCAACGGAAACAGAGGGGTGTTTCCGATGAACGGTTCCAATGAAAAAACCCTATTTAGTAAGCTCGATTTAGATTCCTTGATGAGCATGTTTTTATTTTAATTTGAAAATTTTAAAGTGTGTTAATTTGGAAATGATGCACATTATTTACTTTCTTTTTTTTCAATTTTCAAATTCCCAAATTGTCTCATTTTCAAATTGATTAAAGGATCCAGGTCCAGTATTCTTTCGAACCAGCAAGACCCGAATCCCTTTCAATCCGACATTTTTAAAAAACCATTTTTTAGCTTCAATACATCTAACATTTTTTCATCAATTATTTGCCGTTTGATGGCACCAGTTATTTGAATTGGTAATAGGTAAAATGAAAAAAGCCCTTCCGTTTTGGCGGAAGGGCTTTTGTATAGCTTATCGTGTTCGGATGTATCTTTCTACAAGACTACCTACACAAATACAACGCACCCTGTCCGCCAGTGGCGAAACAACAGCAGCAACAACACATCATGTTGTTCATCGCTTGGGTCATATTTGTGGTAGTATTCATTTCGGTTGCTAATCTATGGTATAATAACCCAATTGTCAATTTTTAGTTCGCTAATTAGTGTTAAATAATTGTAGGTGGTAGGTGTTAGGGGTTGATAATGAGGGAGAAAAGTTGCTTTTTAGTTTTATCTCTTAATCCGTTGTTTTATTATGATGGAAAGTGTCCGCATTAATCTACCTAATAAACCACCACTTTTTGCTTGTAAACGTTGCCTTTGCCATCATTGGCTTGCAGCACATATATACCTGCAGGTGTAGTATCTGGTACCATTAGCATGTTGCAGTTGGTGCAAGTATTGACCAATCGGCCAGATAAATCATAAAGCGTTGCATCAATGCTTGCTGAAAGCTGTATGGCTTTGCCGGCATTTATCGGGTTGGGGTAAACGGTAAGCTTTTCGCTGCTAATCAAATTGATACCTGTGTTAGTCTCAAAATAATCGCTGGCTGCATATCTTTTAGTTGCAAACCAGAACCAATCGGGATTGGTGGTAACATACGCTATCATTTCATTGGCAGTAAACGCTTCTATGCTCATGGAGCATTTCCACAAATCCGCCCGTCCATCAAGCCAGAGCACATCGGTATAATAGTTTGAATCGAGGGATAAGGTAACTATTGACGAGTCTGTAGAAAAAATAATGTTCATATCCGGACGTAAATCATCCAGGTTTAACTGGTTGTCGAAGTAAGGATAAAAGCGGTAGGTTTGAAAAGTATATGCCTGTTTTACGCCAAAAATCAAGGTGTTATCGTGTTTCCAAGCTCCAAGCAAATATTTACTCGTATCGGTAATATACAATGGATGGTTGCCACCAATATTGCCATAAACAATACCGGTATCAATATCGGTAATAGAACTGGCATATCTGTTCCGCAGCAAAATACCTCCATTGCCCATACCTGCACTTTGGGCCATTTTATTATATAATCCTTTTTGGTAGGTGGTTATCGAGTCGGCAATACTTTGTGTAAATATTTTGTAACCAGTTCTTGGATTTGCTCTGCAACCTCCATTGTCCCAAAATGATTTGATGATTTTGGTCCCGTCAGTATACAAATATTGAATGTCGTGTGCATTGTTTACCCAAACAGAGTCGTCAGACTGATGGCCCGTGTGGTTTTGCTTTGAGTTTTGTCTAACCGAGTCTATTTCCCAGTTGTTGCCAACTAGGTTCACAGTCAACTCAAACTCTGTATCCACATTTCGGTTATATATACCAAGTTTCAGGGTATTAGCATTTGTTTTTATGGCAGCAATAGAGTTTGGGTGAAAGTAATCTGCAATGCCGTCAATAGTATCGAGGGTGGTGAAGCTGCAAGTGCTTTTGGTAAGGCTGCTTAAACTAATTCCCCAAGTAGTATCGGCAGCTCGCCAATGTAGCACGGTATCCAGTTGCGGCGAAAGCCAAATTATTGACGGAAAGGATATACCTACTGAATCGTCGGAGCCCAAGGTTGCATAGCCCAGGCCATCAGGCATCACATAAAATTCATGTGGGTTACTTATTATCCACGATTTGATGATTTCAAATTTACGGTTGCAAACAAATACTTTGTTGGGCTGGCTATTATTGTTGTGTGCCGTAAGCCATGAATATAGCTGTTCGTCGGGCCAATACCTAAAATTCCAGATGGGCAAAACACCTTCGTCGGGCACTAATCTAATAGCTGCGGGTATTTTTTCGTAAGCATCGAATACCACCATCATTTCTTCCGATAAAAAAGGAGATGCTGTTGCCCAAAGCCCGTACCTTAAGCCAGTTTCGGCCATTGCCTGGTTGTTGTATACCATTGCATACGGAAACAGGATGTTGTTGGAGTCGGGAGGCAAAGGATCGAATATGCGCTGGGCCATGGCCGCTTGATGCCCAAAGCAGGCAATTAACACAATTAGCATTACCCTTTTGGCTTGAATTAATGTATTTAATTGGGATGCAACTGCGGATTTAGCAATCAGCCGCCCGTCGCTTGGTGTTCCTTTTCCCAGTGGCATTGGGTTGGGGAACAAACTTAAATCGTCCATAGTAGTATTAACGGCTCAAAAGTACTACAGGCTACAATAAGTAACGGGTTATTTGGATTAAAATTAGGTTAAAGTTATTGGTCTTAAATAATTGATAGTCAGTATTTTAAAGTGGTCACTGTCCAATATTTTGCTCTTTATTTTTGTATTTAAATTTAGTTTATTATTATAATCCTGATAAATACATAGTTACAGTTTATGAATTTTTATCTTAACAATTGGAAAAACGCACAGCTACTCGTCTCGTTGAGACCAATTTTCATACAATTGGCTCATCGTTTCCAAAGGCAACTGAGGAGTAGCATATAGTCCAGCATTAATGCGTTGGCGCATGGCCTCAAATAAGCTTACGGCACATGCGACCGAGATATTAAGGCTTTGCACCATGCCCTGCATGGGTATGATAAAATTGCCGTTGGTATGTTTCAATATCTCTGGCGACAATCCTAGTCTTTCGTTGCCAAATAGCAGCGCTACCGACCCAGTTAGCTCAAGGTCATAAAGGCTTACTGAATCTTGGCTTAGGTGGGTAGCATACACTAAATCGTACTTAGCTTTTACTGCTTGCATGCATTCATCCACGTTTTCGAAAACGTGCAGGGTTATCCACTTTTTTGCTCCCGAAGAACTGCGTTTGCCCACCTTGGTTATGGGTGGCGTTAAAGTATTAACCGCATATATTTCCATAATGCCAATAGCATCGCAACTGCGCATCACTGCCGATAAGTTGTGCGGGTCGTGCACATCTTCGAGCACAACCGTAATATTGGGTTGCCGCTGCGATAAAACTTTCCGCATTTTCTGCTGTCGTATACTTAGTTGGTCATCCATTCGTTTGTAAAACTAAACAGAATGGTATCTTTATAAAAATTATTCTACTATGCTACGTAAGGTCCTTTTAGGCTTATTGATTATTATAGTGTTGTTAGTGGGCGCATTGGCGGCCATTCCTTTTCTTTTCAAAGACGAACTTTTGGCATTTGCCAAAACCCAGATCAATACTTACCTAACTGCCAAAGTTGATTTTGACGACTTTGACGTTTCTATTTTTAAAGATTTCCCCAACATCAGCCTATCCCTTGGCGATGTATCGGTAGTTAACGGTGCTCCATTTGAGGGCGATACTTTAGCAGGTATAAAGGATGTAACCGTGAGCCTCGATGTTATGAGCGTTATTAAAGGCGAGCAATATGTTATCCGTAATGTAGCCCTCAGCGAGCCGCGTATTAGGGTTAAGGTGCTGAAAGATGGCACTGCGAACTACGACATCATGAAGCCTTCGGATACAGTGGATACCACCACTAGTGGTGCAACACCTGCTATCGAAATTAATGGCTACAGTATTACCAAAGGCTATATAGTATACGATGATAAGGCAGGCGATATGTATGCCGAGATAATTGACCTTGACCATACGGGCAAGGGCGACTTTGCCCAAGAGATAGTGGACCTGACCACCACCACCAGTATTAAATCGTTGACCGTGAAAACAGGCGGCGTAGCTTATTTGAGCAAGGCCGAACTGGAGGCCAAACTGGACTTAAACCTTGATTTGCTAAACAGTAAATACACGTTTAAAGAAAATACGGTTCGCCTTAATCAATTGGAGTTGGCCTTTAATGGTTGGTTGCAGTTGTTGGAGAACGATGCCATGGATATAGATTTGAGCTTTGCAGCCAAGAAAACGGAGTTTAAGAATATACTCTCATTGTTGCCTGCCATTTACGCCAAAGATTTTGAAAGCGTAAAAACCACTGGCAGCCTTGCCTTGGATGGTTACGCCAAAGGAAAATTGGTAGGCGAAACCTACCCAGCCTTTGCCTTGAACTTGAAGGTAGGCAACGCAAGTTTCCAATATCCCGATTTGCCAGTGGGCGTGAGCGCTATAAACATTGATGCCAGCGTAAAAGGCCCCGGAGGCGATTTGGATAGGATAGTGATTGATGTGCCCAAGTTTGATTTTGTGGCGGGAGCTGATCCTTTTAAAATGAAGATTAATGTGCGCACCCCAATATCGGACCCGAATATTGATGCTAGCTTAAAAGGTAAAATTAATTTAGACAACGTAAAGAACTTCTATCCTATGGCACAAGGCGAAACCTTGAGTGGGTTACTGGATATGGATGTATCGGCCAAAGGTAAATTGAGCGCTATTGAGCAAGAGCAGTACCAAAATTTTGATGCAAAGGGCATTGTTGCCATTACCAACTTGCGCTACGCTAGCCCCGATGTGCCGCAGCCCGTTTCAATAGATGCATTGAATATGACTTTTAGCCCGCAAGTGGTAACGCTGGATAAGTTGGTAGCCAAAATGGGCCGTAGCGATTTTGATGTAGTAGGTCGCTTGGATAATTTGTTGAACTACTTGTTTGCAGGCGACGTGCTAAAAGGCAGCATGACCCTCAATTCAAAACTCATTGACTTGAACGAGTTTATGACCGAGGAGAGCACCACCACGGCATCTACCACGGCTACTGAAGGTGGTTCGGCTACTACCGTTGAAACCTCAGGTGCCGATGTGCCCGCTAACATCGATTTTACTTTTGTGGCCAACATGGCTCGTGTTATTTACGATAACATTGAAATAAAAGGTGCTAGTGGCAAGATTACCGTTAAAAACGAAACTATCACCATCACTGATTTGAAAGCCAATATATTGGATGGCGCATTGGCATTGGATGGCACTTATTCTACCTTCCAAACCGAAAGGCCAGCACTCGATTTTAAATTCAAGTTCACTAACGTAGATATACAACAAGCATTTAAAACCTTTAACACGGTAGAGAAAATTATGCCCATTGCCGACCAGATTAGTGGCAAGTTTACTACTGCCTTCGATATGAAAGGCTTTCTCGGAGATGATCTATCACCAGATTTGAATACCTTACTAGGCGAAGGCACCGTAGAGCTAAACAATGCCAAATTAAATGGTAACAAAGTGATGAATAACCTTGCCGATAAATTTAAACTGCCGCAATTGAAATCGATTGATATACCAAAATCGTGGACGATTGTAAAGTTGGTGAACGGGAAGATATTTGTAGAGCCATTTGAATTTAAGATGCAAGATATAGCCATGAACATATCAGGCTCGCACAGCCTGTTGAACGTGATGGACTATGGCATATTAATGGATGTGCCAAGCAACAAAATGGGCCCTGCCAAAGGTATGGTAGATGGCTTGCTGGCACAATCGCCACTGCCAGGCATTACGCCATCTTCGTTGCCCGATGTATTGCGCTTTAAAGTAGGGCTAACAGGCGATATGGGCAATCCGAAGATTGACGTTAAACTACTGGGCAAAGGTGGTTCATCTAGCCCTGTTAAAGATTTGGTAAACGACCAAGTAGATAAGGCCAAAGAAGAGTTTAACAAGCAGAAAGAAGATGCTTTGAAACAGGCAAACGATGCCAAACTAAAAGCAGAAGCGGAAGCTAAAAAACAAGCTGAGGAGGCGAAGCGCAAAGCCGAAGATGCGGCCAACAAAGCTGTTGACGATGCCAAAAAGAAAGCAAAAGAAGAGGCCGACAAGATAAAGAACCAGATTAAAAAGCCTTGGTAAGCTATCTGCTTGCGAGCCATCAAACAAAAATGCCACGGCTCAACAGCCGGGGCATTTTTTATATTGATTAACACAGCCTTTGCTGTGATAAATATTATTGAAACAGGAATGCGAATATATACTGGTACTGTATATCGCCGAGATGAATGTTGTACGACGATAAGCTAGGGTACTCTGCCATTACAGCTTTGGTAAAAGCAATAGCCCAACTACCCACAACGGCAAGTAAAATGTAAATGTAAGTGGGGGTTTGTTTCAAATGCTTTTTCATGAGAATGATGGTTTCAATTTACTAAACGGTTTAATATACCAAATAGTTGCCTTGCTTTAAAATTATTTTAAAGTTACACCCATTTCCAACAACACATCCTTAATTGCTCCCAACAAACCACGGATATCAACCTCGGTAATGTGGCCAATGTTGCCAATACGGAAACAATCTACTTGGCTCAACTTACCGGGGTAGATAACGAAATCCATACTGTTCAATAGCTCATAGAATTTCTTGAAATCGAAGTTCGAATCCTCAGGGTACAAGAATGAGCTAATGATGTAGCCTTGCTTTTCAGGCGACAGGTATTCTTTAAAGCCCAAATCGCGCATGCCAGCCACTAGTAAGTTATAGTTTTTCTGATATCGCGCACTGCGGCCAATTACACCACCTTCGGCAGTATGCTCTTGCACCGCTTGCCAAAAGGCCAAAATGGTGTGTGTAGGCGGCGTAAAACGGAACTGGCCATTTTGCTCCAAACCCTCCCATTGGGCATATAGGTCCAAGCTTAGGCTGCGGGCATTACCTTTGCAGGCGTTCAGCGCATCCTTTTGTATAATAGAGAAGCTAAAGCCCGGCACACCTTCAATACATTTGTTTGAAGAAGATACCAGAAAGTCGATTTGATTAGCGGCTATATTCGTAGGCACTGCACCAAAGCTACTCATGGCATCCACTATATAGGTTTTGCCATGCTTTTTCACCACTTCGCCAATAGCTTTTATAGGGTTGAAAATGCCACTGGTAGTTTCGCAATGCACCACTACGGCATGGGTAATGCTTGGGTTTTGTTGCAAAGTGTTCTCAATATCTTCCAAAGAAGGATACTCATCTTCGGCATATTTCAACACGGTTTTGGTAATACCGTGCACGTCCGCCATTTTGGCAATACGGTCGCCGTATGCGCCATTGATAATTACCAGCAAATGACCACCCACCTTAGGCAGTGCCGAAGATATAACCGACTCCACACCAAAAGTGCCAGAGCCCTGCATCAACACGGCTTCATAGCCTTGGGCTTGGCTTACCTCGCCCATCACTAACAAGGCATTGCGCACTTGTTTCACGGTATTGATAAACTCAATATCGCGAGAGCCCAAGTCGCGAAGCATGGCTTGCTTCACGGTCAAGCTGGTGGTTAGCGGGCCAGGCGTAAATAGTAATTTATCTTTGGTTAGGGTTGTCTCCATGCGGTTTGGTTGATTAGTTAATAGTTGATTGGTTAATTAGTTATTGGTTAATTCGTTAAAACTAATCTACCAATACTCCGGCAACCAAAGCAGGCACTTCACGTATGCTTTCTAAAATATGCGTGTGTGGGTGTGCTTCTAATTCGGCACGGGTGCAAGCACCGCTCAACACGCCAATGTTATAAGCAGTGTGGCTATTGTAGCCTTCGTTCAAGTCGGCAGGTGTATCTCCAACTTTAGCTACGGCTTTCGGGTCGGTAATACCGAAGGCAGCCATGGCTTTTTGTATCATGTATGCAGCTGGGCGGCCTTGTGACACTTCGTCGCTGGCTACGCTAATGTCAATCAAGCCATCACGTTCCCAACCTAGGCGCTCAATAATAGTATCGATAATATCACGGCTGAAACCACTATCAATGGCCACTTTAATGTCCGCAGCCTTCAGTGCACGGAACACATCACTGGCACCTTCAATTTCCTTTACACGCGGGTCGTTTTTGTAGAAATTGATAGTTTCGCTCAAAAATACATCGTGCAGCTCATTTACATATTCCTCCGTAATCGTGCTATGGTCGGTCAATTTGCTTTCCAAAACCAAACGAATGGCCAGCGGTTTCTGTAAGCCCATCACAGCATTAATGTCGTCACGGGAAATAGGCAAGCCAGTGCTTTTTAGGGCAGCTTGAAAGCAAATATTTACGTCATCATTGTCATGTACGGTGGTTCCGGCCATGTCGAACATTACCATTTGTATTTTCATTGGAAGGAGGATTTGTTGATTGCGTTGCAAAGATAAGTAGTCCATAGTGGATACATCAAAGTATATGAAAAAAATAATGAACACTTAACAGAAGTTACGCACATGCTGCCTTGGATTCACATTTGTCGTATCCAATATTGGCATTTTGTGCCGAGGGCGTTGCCCACGGCTATTAGTATGGTGCCCCTTTGGGGCGTTAAAATCTAATTCCCGTTTTTTAAACTCTTGCATCTTGTGTCTTGAATCTTGTGTCTAAAATTGATTAATTTTGCACCTAATGGAGCAATATGTGGTATCGGCGCGGAAATATCGCCCGAGGAAGTTTGAGGAAGTAGTAGGGCAGGAGGGTGTAACCAACACACTCAAAAATGCCATACGCAGTGGGCATTTGGCTCATGCGCTACTATTTTGTGGCCCGCGCGGTGTGGGCAAAACTACCTGTGCCCGTATCCTTGCCCAAATGATAAACTCTACCCAAGAGGTAGATAACTTCGACCCGAAGAGCGAAAAAGCCCTTGATGAGAGCTTCAACGTTTATGAGCTGGATGCGGCATCCAACAACTCTGTTGAAGATATAAGATCGTTGGTAGACCAAGTGCGTGTTCCACCGCAAGGTGCTAAATACAAAGTGTATATCATTGATGAGGTGCACATGCTTTCTAATCAAGCTTTTAACGCGTTCCTGAAAACGTTGGAAGAGCCACCTGGTTATGCCATTTTCATTTTGGCTACCACCGAGAAGCACAAGATTATCCCGACCATTCTTTCGCGTTGCCAGATATACGATTTCAACCGCATTACCATTGACGATACGGTGAAGCATTTGGAAGGTATTTGCCAGACTGAAAACATCACGGCCGACCCTAATGCCCTGCACATTATTGCGCAAAAGGCTGATGGTGCCCTGCGCGATGCGCTCTCCCTGTTTGATAGGTTGGTAGATTATAGCACGCGCCAACTGACGTATGATAATGTGTTGGTTAATTTAAACATACTCGATTACGATTACTATTTCCGCATAACCGACCAATTGCTGACCCAAGACCTAACAGGCCTGATGTTGAGCTTTGATGAGATTATTAGGAAGGGTTTTGAAGGCGATATGTTTATTGGTGGATTGGCCGACCATTTCCGTAACCTTATGGTAGCCCGCGACCCTGAAACGATTAAAGTGCTTGAGGTAAGCGGTATTTTGAAAGACCGCTACCACCAGCAAGGCATTTTGATACCGATGGGCTTTTTGCTTAATGCCCTGAATTTGGCCGCACAATGCGAGGTGAGTTTTAAAACCAGCCGAAACAAGCGCCTGCATGTAGAGCTGGCGATAATGAAGATGTGCTACTTGCCAACCGCAATGCAACTTGCCTCAAACGGCGAGGCCACAAAAAAAAACTCTAGTGCTGAGCAAGTAGCGCCGCAACCCGCTGCACAAAAGCCTGCTAACCAGCCACAAACAATAGCTGCTAATGCTCCCGTTGCAGCTCCTGAGGCGGTTAATCCTGTTTCGGCACCAGAAACCAAGCAACCATCAACAGAGGCAACCAAACCGGTCTCAACATCAACACCAACACAAGCCAGGCAAATGCCAACAACCGGAGGCATGGGCGCAGGTGGCGGTATCACCGGTTTTAGTTTATCATCAGCCAAACAAAACAAACCCGAAGCCCCTAAGAAGGAAGAAGAGGATGAGAGCATTCCGTTAGATGTAATTGATGAAACCAAACTGGCGGCGGCTTGGACTGCTTTTAAAGCAAAACTCGGCAGCGATAATAAGTTGAGCATGCAAAGCTTGTTGGAGCGCAGCGCTTATCGTTTGCAAGATGGTAAGGTTAAAGTGGTGCTGGGCAATACCGTAGAGCGCGACTTATTTGAAGGTGAGCGCATTGCCTTCCGCGATTTTATAATGGCCCATATGACCTTGCAGCGGTTAGTGGTCGAAGTAGAGGTAGACAGAAGCCTTGCCGAAGCAAATGCCCCTCGTAAGGCTTTTAGTAGCAAAGAAAAACTGGCCCTCATGGCGGAAAAGAATCCCGCTATTTTGAAATTAAAAGATAACTTAGACTTGAAATTCGACCTATAATACTACCCAATATGAAATCCAATATTCTCCGTTTGTTATTGATATTGTTACCTGCATTGTTTGCTGTTGGTTGTGGCGACAAGGAAACAACCGCTGTTGAATCAAAATACAAATACGAGTCGGTGCCCAACGACCCATTGGATGCCCGCATTTATACCCTCGACAATGGTTTGAAAGTATACCTTACCGTAAATGCCAAAGAACCTAGGGTGCAAACCTATATTGCGGTGCGCGCCGGTTCAAAATCAGACCCAAAAGAAACTACCGGTTTGGCGCACTACCTAGAGCACATGGTGTTTAAGGGTACGCACAAAATGGGAACCATCAATTGGGAAGCAGAGAAAGTGGTGCTAGACCAAATAAGTGCTTTGTATGAGCAACACCGCCAAACTGCCGACCCTGAGCAGAAAAAAGCCCTTTACCACCAAATTGATAGCCTGTCGCATGAGGCTTCTAAATTTGCCGTGCCAAACGAATACGATAAAATGATTTCATCGTTGGGTGCTATCGGAACCAACGCATACACTTGGGTTGAGCAAACCGTGTACGTAAACGATATACCTAGCAACGAGTTGGAAAAATGGATGATGGTGGAGTCGGAGCGTTTCCAAACGTTGGTATTGCGCTTGTTCCATACCGAGTTAGAGACGGTTTACGAAGAGTTTAACCGTGGTGAGGATAGCGATACCCGCAAATCGTGGCAGGAAATGTACAAAGGGTTGTTCCCGAACCACCCTTATGGTACACAAACCACCATTGGCGAAGGCGAGCACCTGAAGAACCCGAGCATGGTGAACATACACAACTACTTTGATAAGTACTATGTGCCCAACAATATGGCTATTTGCCTTTCTGGCGATTTAGACCCTGACAAAACTATTGCCATGATTGACCAGTACTTTGGCAAATGGCAAAAGAAAGATGTTGAGCCTTTCTCGTTTACCAAAGAGGAGCCATTGGCCAAATCTACAGAAGTAACAGTAACGGGTGTGCAGCCAGAGCACGTGCGCGTGGGTTACCGATTGGATGGTGCCGGCACTAAAGATGCCATCATGGGCAAACTGTTGGGCGAAGTGTTGAGCAATGGACAGGCGGGCTTAATTGACTTAAACCTTAACCAAAAGCAAACCGTATTGGGTGCTTCGGCCGGAATTGTAGAAATGGTAGATTACAGCGCATTTACCTTGTATGGTCAGCCCCGCGAAGGGCAGAGTTTGCAGCAAGTAAAAGATTCGTTGGTAGCGCAAATTGAATTGGTAAAACAAGGGCAGTTTGATGATTGGTTGATTGATGCCTGCATTAAAAACCTGAAGCTGAACCGTATGCGCGAACTGGAAAGCAACAGCAGCCGCGCCGATTACTTTGTAGATGCCTTTATCCGTGGAGCCAATTGGAGCAACTATATTTTTGAGTTGGACGAAATGTCGAAAATAAAAAAGCAGGATTTGGTAGATTGGACCAAAGCCAAGTTTGCTGATAACTATGTAGCGGTGTATAAAAACTTCGGCGAAGACCCTAACCGACACAAGGTTGAGAAGCCGGTAATTACCCCAGTGGTAATGAACCGCGATACGGCCTCGGCGTTTTATACCCACTTTGACACCATAGCTTCAGACAGGTTAGCAGCCCAGTTTTTAGAATACGATAAGCTCATAACTGAAACAACGCTTGGCAATGGTATACCGGTGAGCTACATAGCCAACGATGTGAATGGCCTTTTTAGCCTGTACTATATTTTTGATATGGGTACTGATAACGACCAGAAATTGGGTTTGGCTATTGAGTATTTGCCCTACTTAGGTACCGATAAGTTTACTGCACAAGACCTACAAAAGGAGTTTTTTAAACTTGGTTTGAGTTTTGATGTATTTACGAGCCGAGATAGGGTATATGTTACCTTGAGTGGCTTGGATGAGTCATTTACTGACGGCGTTAAACTGTTTGAGCACATTTTGTCATCGGTGCAGCCCGACGATAAGGCCCTTGCCAACCAAATTGATGGTGAATTGAAAAAGCGCTCGGATAACAAAAAGAACAAAGGAGCAATATTGAACGGGGGCATGGTAAATTATGCCAAGTATGGTTCCATTTCGCCATTTACCCGCAATTTGAGCACAGCCGATTTGAAACAACTAAAAGGCATAGAGTTAACCGAAAAGTTGAAAGGACTTATCGGTTTCAAGCACCGTATGTTCTATTACGGTACCCAAAAGCCAGCTACGGTAGTAGAGGTACTAAAGCAATATCATAAATCGCCTGCTACTTTGGCCGATTATCCAAAACCGGTGGTTTACCCTGAACTAGAGATAACCAAAAACCAGGTTTACTTTGTAAATTATGATATGAAGCAGGCAGAGCTTTATTTGATTACCAAAGGTCCTAAGTTTGATAAAACCTTAATGCCGTTTACCAATATTTTCAATGAGTACTTCGGTTCAGGTTTGTCGTCAATCGTTTTTCAAGAAATACGCGAGGCTAAGGCTTTGGCTTACTCGGCCTACTCCTATGTAAGTGTGCCGCGCTTAAACACCGAGTCGCATTACATTGCCGCATACATTGGTACGCAAGCCGATAAATTAGGAGATGCAACCGATGCTATGATGTTATTGATGAACGATATGCCGCAAGTGGATGCCCAGTTTAAAGGTGCTAAAGATGCCGCATTGAAAAAGATTGAGAGCACCCGCACAACAGGCGCTAACATTTATTGGAGCCGTGAAGGTGCCCGCAACCGTGGGGTTGAATATGACCTAAACAAAGAAATTTATGATGCCATACGCAACATGGATGTGGCAGCACTGAAAAACTTTTTTGATGCCAACATCAAGGGTAAAAACTATACTTTCTTAGTTTTGGGTAACAAAAAGGACATCGACTTTAACGTGCTCAAGCAATTGGGCCCCGTTAAGGAGTTGAAATTGGAAGAAATTTTTGGATATTAATTCAATTTGAAAATGAGGAAATTTGAAAATTTGGAAATGATTTTTGGCTAAGTCCAGACTTTTCAAGTTGAGTTTACCTCCCCTTTTTAATTGCATTACTAAACACACCATTTCCAAATTACCTAATTTTCAAATTTTCAAATTAATAATTATGGCTGAAGTGATTCGAATGCCGCGCATGAGCGATACGATGGAAGAAGGGGTGATAGTGGCTTGGCACAAAAAGGTTGGCGACAATGTAAAGTCGGGCGACCTATTGGCCGAAGTGGAAACCGATAAAGCAACCATGGAGCTAGAAAGCTACCAAGAAGGTGTGCTATTGTACATTGGCGTTGAAGCTGGCGCGGCGGTGCAGGTAAATGGTATTTTGGCCATCGTGGGTAAAAAAGGCGAAGACTATAAACCATTGTTAGGCTCGGAAAAGGGGAGCGATACTAATACGGAGAAGGAGGAGGCTAAACCAGCGGCACAGCAAGAAGATAAGCCTCAAGAAGAAGCAAAACCTGAGCCAATAGCACCAGAGCCAGTGGCCGATGATAGTCGCTTGAAAATATCGCCATTGGCCCGTAAAATAGCTGAGGATAAAGGTATAAGTGTAAGCGATCTAAAAGGTAGTGGCGATGATGGACGTATTGTGAAACGTGATGTGGAACAATACCAACCAGCCGCCAAAAAAGCCGAACCTGCGCAGCAATCGGTGCAACTGCCTGCTGTGGTAGGAGTGGAGAGCTATGAAGAGGTAACGGTATCGCAAATGCGCAAAACCATAGCGAAGCGCTTGGGCGAGAGCAAATTCAGTGCCCCCCACTTTTACCTTACCATGGAGATAAACATGGATAAGGCCACCGCTGCCCGCGAAGGATTGAACGCTTTCTCACCAGTGAAAATATCGTTCAATGATTTGGTATTGAAAGCCGCTGCTGCTGCTTTGCGTCGCCACCCGAAAGTAAACAGCTCTTGGTTGGGCGATAAAATACGTTACAACCACCACATCCATATTGGTGTAGCCGTGGCCGTTGAGGAAGGATTGTTGGTGCCAGTTATCCGTTTTGCCGATAACAAAGGTCTATCTCACATTGCTGCCGAAGTAAGGGAACTAGCTGGCAAAGCAAAAGACAAAAAACTACAGCCTGCCGAAATGCAGGGCAATACCTTCACCATCTCCAATTTGGGTATGTTTGGTATTGAGGAGTTTACAGCCATAATTAATCCACCCGATGCATGTATATTGGCCGTTGGCGGTATCAGTAAGCGCTTAGTAATGGATGATGATGGCGAGCTGCGCCATGAGCTTATTATGAAAGTTACTCTATCTTGCGATCACCGTGTAGTGGATGGTGCCACAGGTGCTCAGTTCCTTCAAACCTTCAAGTCGTTGTTGGAAGACCCAGTGAGGATGCTTGTTTAATTTGAAAATTTGAAAATGTGCGAATTTGAAAATGACTTTTTTAATGTCTTTTCATTTCCAAATTATCAAATTACCTCATTTTCAAATTGACCTATTCTTTCACCAACGTCATTACCGTAATCTCGGGCAATATACCTATTCGGCCCGGGAAGCCTAGGTAGCCAAAGCCACGGTTTACGTAGATGTATTGTTTGCCTTTTTGGTACAAGCCAGCCCATTGCTTGTAAATATACTGTGCTGGGCTCCAGCGTACTTTACCCCATTCAATACCAAATTGCGCACCATGCGTGTGGCCAGCAAAAGTGATGTCGATGTCTTCAAAGTCGCGTATTTTGGCATCCCAGAAAGTGGGGTCGTGAGATAATAAGAGTTTTACGGGCGCCTCGCAGCCTTTGTAGGCTTTGTCTAGGTCGCCATAAGTATGGAAACTCTTGGTGCCGCTGCAATTCTGCACACCAATAAGGGCTATTTGTTGTCCATCTTTTTCAAGGTAAACGTGCTCATCCCAAAGCAAGCGCCAACCCATATCTCCATGTGCCTTTTTAAGGTTTTCAATGTTCTGCAGTTTAGCTTCTTTCGAATCCCATCCTACGTAGTCGCCATAATCATGGTTGCCAAACACCGAGTATTTGCCCATTTTGGCATTCATTTGCCCAAAAACCGAAACATAAGGCAAAACCTCTTCGGTAATATTGTTTACTAGGTCGCCCGTAAAGAAAAGCAAATCGGCATTTTCTTTGTTTACCATATCCACTGCAAGCTTCAAGGGGTTAGCCGAAGGGAAACTACCAGCATGTATATCCGATAGTTGAACAATTTTCAACCCATTAAATGCATCGGGCAGGTTGGGCAAGGTAACTTTTATGCGGTGAATCGTATAATCGTGTGCGCCTTTAAATATACCCCACATGCCAGCAATTAACGGCACGGTAGCGACCACAATACCTGTTTGGCTTAAAAATTTAGCCCTGCTTATATTGGTAGGTCCACCATCTGCAGGAGCAGAAACCATTGAAGCTATCCATCGGATAAACCGCTGGAAATCGTCAATAATCAAGAATACGATAATAAACAACTTGCCCAAAAATGCGAGGGCGATAATACTGAAAACGATTGACCTTAAACCATTGGGCCAATCTCTTACTGAGTATATAAAGTTGGATAGAATAGTGGCTACGGTAATGACCGTAAAACTCCAGAAAATGATGTAGCCAATGCGCTTGGCATTATCCGAACTGTCACGAAGAGAAGTTTTTACCGCCTGAAAGGCGTACAAATCGGCAGCCAAAAGTAGAACGGTAACTATAAGAAATATCAACTCTTTTCTCATGGACGAATAACCCTGTCTGGTATAAAAATGTTCGGTGTGGTGCAAAACTATCGTATTTTTGTTGCACCAACTGAAAAATTGGATGAACCCGAATACAAACCTGACGAACGGATGAGAAAAATATTGTTGAGCCTGATAATACTAGTAGTTTCTGTTTACAGCTACGGGCAGACTTTTACCAAAGGCGATACCCTACGTGGTATGCTTACCCCGCTGCGCACTTGCTACGATGTGCAATATTACGACCTTGATGTAAAGGTCGATATTGCTAATAAGTACCTATCTGGCTCCACATTGTTCAAGTTCAAGGCTACGCAAAACTTCAGCCGCTTGCAGTTCGATTTGTTTGAAAACATGCAGGTTGATGCTGTGGTGTACCATGGCGATACCTTGCCTTTTACCCGCGAGTTCAATGCTGTTTTCGTTGATTTCAAATCACCGATAACCAGCGGCGCTATGGATAGCTTTAAGGTTTATTACCAAGGCACGCCAATCGCCGCCAAATTGCCACCATGGGATGGCGGCCTAGTGTGGCGCACCGATAAAAACGGTGACCCGTTTGTGGGCGTAGCTTGCGAAGGGATCGGTGCCAGCCTTTGGTGGCCCAATAAAGACCACCTAAGCGACGAGCCCGATAGTATGATGATTCGTGTAACGGTGCCTAAGGGTTTAACGGATGTTTCCAACGGGCGATTGCGCCAAACGGTTGCGGTGGATTCTGCTTGGACCCGCTTTGATTGGTTTGTCGCAAACCCCATCAACAACTACAATGTAACGGTGAACATTGCCAAATACGCCCATTTTCACGACATACATATTAATACCACTGGTGACACGCTGGATTTGGACTATTACGTGTTGCCCTACAACTTGGAGAAGGCCAAGCAGCACTTTGTACAAGCCAAACCCATGATGAAATGCTTTGAGCAATATATGGGCAACTACCCGTTTTACGAAGATGGCTTTAAGCTAGTAGAAACCCCTTACTTGGGCATGGAGCACCAAGGGGCCATTGCGTATGGCAATAACTATAAATCGGGATATAATGGCGCCGATTATTCCCGCATTGGCCTAAAGTTCGATTATATCATCATCCACGAAACAGGCCACGAATGGTGGGGCAATAACGTGAGCATGAAAGATATAGCCGATATGTGGATTCATGAGGGCTTTTGTACTTATTCAGAAGCCATTTATGTGGAGTGCATGTTTGGCTATGATACCGCCATGGCTTACGTAAATGCCAAGAAACCAAGCATCGATAACGAGGAGCCCATCATTGGCATATACAACGTGAACCACGAAGGAGCCGGCGATATGTACAACAAGGGTATGCTGATGCTGAATACCCTGCGTAGCGTGGTAAACGACGACAAACTTTGGTGGGACATTATACGCGGTATTCAGCAAGAGTTTGGCGAAAAGACCACCACTACCGAAGAAATTGTTGCCTATATAAACCAGCGCACCAACCAAGACTTAACCTACTTTTTCGACCAGTACTTGCGCTATCCAAACATACCTGAGTTTGAGTACCAGCTTACCAAGAAAAGGAAGAAACTAACCCTACGCTATCGTTGGGTGGCAGATGTTAAAGACTTCCACATGCCGATAAAAGTATTGGTAGCCCCCGGCAAATACGAGTTTATAAACCCCACCACTGAGTGGCAAGAAACCATACTTGATTACAAAAAAACGGCTGACTTTAGTGTAGCCGAGAATTTGTTTTATGTAAGGGTTGTAGAGGTGCAGTAATTATGCCTTTATGCGCAGTGCGTATCATTTCCATTGCGGTTACTAGCTAAAGGGAACTCCTAATATTTAAGAATAAGGAAAGGGTAAAAACACAAAAGACACATTTTTCATGGCCAGCATCGTTGAATACGGTGCTGGCTATTTTTATTGAAAAAGGGGATAACAATTAGAAACTTATAGCTACAACCTACGTAAAAGAACGTAGTCAACTCCAACTCTAAAAAGAATCTTAAAGTGGATATTAAGTTCAATAAAGGTTTTTCCGATAAAAAGGAACAAAGCATTCAGCGCATTTTCGTAATCGGCTGCATGGTATATGTCAGCATCGGTTTTGCATACCAAATTACCGAAATAAAGGTTAACGACCCCTTTTGGTTGCGTTTTCTGGTAGGCACTATAGGCCTTATGGGCCTTATCATGACCCGCTTATCAAGCCACTTTCAGCAGTATTTTTCTACGGTGTTGCTCATGACCATGTTCATTTGCAACCTTCATTTTTATTATCTACTCTATATCAACGATTTTGATGCCAACTTTCGTATTTCACTGCTCGTTGTCGTCATTACCACCATTATGTTCATTAACTCCAAGCGGCTTCACTTGGTTTACAACCTATTTACGGCGTTGTCCTATGCTGGGTTAATGCTTTATACTGGCAGGGTCGATAACGATATAATTTTGCTTGGCATGCTCATTTTTGTGGTGTTGCTGTTTGGCTACATGAAAAATAGCGACCGTATGGAGGCTTTCCGGTTGGTAAATGAAAACCAGATTTTACTAAATACGGTAAACAACAATATCTACAACGGCATCTTCCGCATCAATACCCAGTTTAGACTGCTGTATGCAAACGATTACCTGGCGCGTATGTTGGGCTATGCCGTTACAGAAGATAGGCAAATTGTAGAGGAGATAAAGCGAGTGTTTCAAAACCATAAGCAGATAAACCGACGTTTGGAAGCACTTGAATCGATTAAGGACATGGAGGTGTCTTTCCTCAGAAAAGACGGTACCGAGTTTTGGGGCTTGGTAAATATGTCGCCCATTGTTGCCGAAGACGATGTGCCCTACTATGATGGCACGATACTAGATATAACCGATAAAAAGATAGCCGAAAACGAGCTGATGCTGTTTAGCGCTGCTATTGACCATACACCCACTGGTGTGGTAATCACCGACCGCTGGGGCAAAATAACCTACGCCAATCCTTATTTTACCAAACTTACCGGATACAATATTGACGAAATACTTGGTACCAAAATTGAGCGCTATGGTGTTGTAAACGACACCGAAAGTGCTGCCACTTGGGGGCGCTTAATTAGTGGCTCGGTTTGGAAGGGCGAATTGAATTTCAGGAACAAACTAGGCAAGGTGCTTACCGAACTTACCAGCGTGGCACCCATTAGGAACGAAAAAGGCGATATACAGAATATTGTAATCCTTACGGAGGATATAACAGAACGCAAACATGCTGAAATAGCCACGCTAGAGGCAAAAGAAAAAGCCGAAGAGGCTACTCGTGCCAAAGAGCAGTTTCTTTCTACTATGAGCCATGAGCTCAGAACGCCCATGAACTCGGTTATTGGTATCAGCAATATTTTGCTTGATGAAAACCCGAGGCCCGACCAGGTGGAGAATTTGAACATCCTCAAGTTTTCGGCTATTAATTTGTTAGCTATTATCAACGATATTCTGGACCTTTCCAAGATAGAAGCCGGAAAGATGGAGTTTTTGAAAGAGGATTTTGATTTACATTACACACTCATTAACATTAAAAGGGCGCATGCCTTCAAGGCTGAAGAGAAGGGCATCAAAATTTTGTTGCAAGTTGACGAGAACTTGCCCAATATACTGAAAGGCGATGCGCACCGATTGAATCAAGTACTTAACAACCTGGTATCGAATGCGGTGAAGTTTACAGAGCAAGGCACCGTAAACCTGCACGTGGGCATTGATGCGGAAACCGAGGAAGAGGTAAAGCTTAAAATTACGATAGCTGATACCGGAATAGGTATACCAAACGATAAACTAGAGTATATTTTCCAAAGTTTTGGGCAAGCATCGGCCGAAACGGCGCAGAAGTATGGCGGCACGGGTCTTGGCTTGGCCATAACTCAAAAACTGGTACTATTGCAGGGCGGCGATATACAGGTGAGCAGCAAACTGGGCAAAGGCACCACTTTTACTGTCGGCCTAACTTATGAGCGTGGTAATGCCCTATACAGAAACGAAAAACCATTACTGCCTGCCGAAAGCAGCAAGCTGGATAATGTGCGAATACTATTGGTTGACGATAACGTGATAAACCAAAAAGTGGCCATTAAATTCTTGAGCCGCTGGAAAGCTCAGGTTACCACTGCCAACAATGGACAAGAAGCCATTGACAAGCACGTAGCGGGCGATTTCGATTTGATACTCATGGACCTTCAAATGCCAGTAATGGATGGCTTAGAGGCCACCGGACTGATACGTAAACTGCCAGAACCTTTAAAGGCCGCAGTGCCCATTATAGCCTTAACCGCTGCTGCCATGAACCAAGAACGCGAGCAGGCCCTTAAGCTGGGTGTAAACGACTATGTATGCAAGCCGTTTGTGCCCGAAGAGTTATACGACAAGCTAGTTAAATTCTCGTTGAAGAGCAAAGAGCAGCGCATGCTGCTAGCCAATACACCCAAAGTGGATAAGGTGAAAAAGCGGGGGTAAACAATTAAGGAGTTGACATAAATAAAAACGGCCCCAGAAATTCTTGGGGCCGTTTTTATTATTCACAGTTACCAAATAACCCTCGCCCAAGGCGCGGCTAGCAAATAACCAATTAACTAATAACTAATCAACCAACTACTAGTAGCGGTAGTACTCTGGCTTGTAAGGGCCGGCAACCGGTACGCCAATGTATTCGGCTTGGTCGTCGCGAAGGGTTTCTAACTCAACACCAATTTTAGCAAGGTGCAAGCGGGCAACCATTTCATCCAAGTGCTTAGGCAATACGTAAACGTCGTTGCCGTAATTTTCGCTATTTTTCCAAAGCTCTAGTTGTGCCAAAGTTTGGTTGGTAAATGAGTTACTCATTACAAACGATGGGTGGCCAGTAGCGCAACCAAGGTTTACCAAGCGGCCTTCAGCCAACAACAGAATGTCTTTTCCGTCGATGGTGTACTTGTCTACTTGTGGCTTAATGTTGATGTGGGTGTTGCCATAGTGTTTTTTCAACCAAGCAACGTCAATCTCATTATCAAAGTGTCCAATGTTACAAACAATGGCTTTGTCTTTCATCAATTTAAAGTGCTCCGCACGGATAATGTCTTTGTTACCCGTAGCAGTTACCACTATATCGGCTTGAGGTACTGCTTTTGCCATAGGTTGAACGGCAAAACCGTCCATAGCAGCTTGTAAGGCGCAAATCGGGTCAATTTCGGTAACAATAACACGGGCACCGGCACCGCGCAACGAAGCGGCAGAACCTTTACCTACGTCGCCATAACCAGCAACAACAGCTACTTTACCAGCCATCATTACGTCAGTAGCGCGGCGAATAGAATCTACCAAAGACTCTTTGCAACCATATTTGTTATCAAATTTCGATTTAGTAACCGAATCGTTGATGTTGATAGCAGGCATTGGTAAGGTACCTTTTTTCACGCGCTCGTATAAGCGGTGCACACCAGTAGTGGTTTCTTCGCTGATACCACGGATGCCTTTTACCAATTCAGGGTAACGGTCAAGTACCATGTTGGTCAAATCGCCACCGTCGTCCAAAATCATGTTCAATGGCTGGTTGTCTTCGCCAAAAAACAAAGTTTGCTCAATGCACCAATCAAACTCTTCTTCGCTTAGGCCTTTCCAAGCGTATACTGCAACACCAGCAGCAGCAATAGCAGCGGCAGCGTGGTCTTGAGTTGAGAAAATATTGCAGCTACTCCAAGTTACTTCAGCACCAAGCTCTACCAATGTTTCAATCAACACGGCAGTTTGAATAGTCATATGCAAGCAACCAGCAACACGCGCACCTTTCAAAGGTTTTTCTTTGCCATACTGCTCACGCAAAGCCATCAAACCTGGCATTTCAGCTTCAGCCAATTCAATTTCTTTACGACCCCATTCGGCCAAAGAAATGTCTTTTACTTTGTACTTAAGTTTAGTAGTTTCCAACACGGTATATTGTTTAGTTTCTAAAATCGTTTGCAAAGCTACCAAATAGGATGCTGGAAAGCAACCATTTGGGGTTAAGTAATTGGTATTTAGTAAATAGCCAATTGTTATGGTGGCCCCAAAAAGTGGAAGCCTTGGTTAGTGCTAACCAAGGCTTCCATCAAGTGGCAGTATTATTTAACTTTAGTTTAGCACATCTAGCACTGCGTTACCTTTAATATCTACTGTAGCGCCATTGGCTATGTTTATGGTTTTGCAAGTTGCATTGCCATTATAAAGTGGCGAGGTGGTAACAATTTGCGGATACCTTGGCCTTCCAGCAGGTATTATGGCATTGGTATTATCGCCTGGTACACAGTTACTCCAGTTGGCAGGATTATACCAATCGGTGCTTACGTTGCCGTTCCATGTTGATGAAGCTAAATTGCTCTGCACCGAGACCGTTACACAGTTTGAAGTAACATTGCTACAGGCATTGCCCGTTTGCGAAACAACTACCCTATAATACCTGGCTGCGGTAAGCGTACCGGTAGTGTAGCTAGTTGAGTTGGTACCCACGTTGGTAAAGCTACCACCGCAACCTGTAGTCGATTCTTGCCACTGGTAACTAAAGGTGCCCACACCGCCTGCAGCCGCAACGGTAAGGGTATGGGTGCCGTTATAACAGGCCGTTCCGTTTATTGGCTGGGTAAGTATGGTTGGGTCGGCAACAACGGTCCAGCTCACGCTATTTACGTTGGAGTTGCAACCAGATGCAGGGCAATTGCGTCGGCTTTCGATAATGAACGTACCAGCTGCCGTGGTCACTACCGAAGGTATAGTGGTGCCCCAAGCGCTCCAGTTAGCGCCGTTATCAATACTGTAGCGCAATTCGTCCTGGCAGCTACCAGCGCCGCCGGTACCAAAGGCCGTAACGCTAGCCGCTACCGTAGCACCAACGCAAACGGTGGCATCGGTAGGGTTTTTGGTAATGGTTGGGGCTATCGGGTCTGGTTTGATGTTCCAGATAAACACCGCCTCAAGCGAGGTGCCGCAACCCAAACCAGTACAGCTGCTGCGCACTTTAATGCGATTATCGGTACCCGTTGCGGTTAAAGATGGCAACGTGCTGCTCCAAGCAGTATAGGTGCTGCCACCGTTGGTTGAGGAGGCATACTCCAGTGTGCAAGTGCCCGTTCCACCTTGGCCTAGGCTTACCCCAGTAAGAGTAAGGGTTGCTCCAACGCATACGGTATCAATGTTTGGCGATGCTGTTGCCGAAGGCAAAGCAGGGTCGGCGGCTACTGTCCAACTATAAGCGGTTTCATCGCTCACATCGCAACCAGTGCCGTTGCAGTTGGTGCGTATTTCAATGGTGTTGGTGCCTTGTACGGCCGCAAAACTAGGCACTGTGCCACTCCAAGCGCCGAAACCAGAACCGTCATTATACCTATATTCGAAACTGCAAGTGCCTGCTCCGCCTAACCCCGATGTAGGGTTGGTTAGCGTCAGGGTCTGACCTTCGCAAACAATTGCATCCGTTGGGCTCTTGGTTGCGGTTGGTGGAGTGGGGTCGGGTGCTACGGTTACGAAACCAAACACCGGAATTGACCAGCCACAGCATTGGTCTTGCACCCTGAGCTTTACTTGATATGTAATGTTGGATGAGCCAGCATTAGGGAAAGCAAAGGTTGGGGTAGCGCTGCTCGAAGTAAGAATAGGTGTTGGGGTACTCAATCCAGTCACCGATTGTGCTTGTATGGTCCACTCATAGGCCACCACACTCGATGGGCTATTTGCAGTAACAGTAAGGCTTAAACTACCATCGGCGCAAATAGGCGAGGTGATTCCGTTAATTACCGGCGGGGTTCTATCAGTTGAGATTAATAGTAACCGGGCACGGGTATCGGTAGTAGTTGATACATCCTTCCAGCCAGTTGAGCCAGTTGAATAGTAAACAGATATATTGGTAGCCGTAACATTCTGGCTTGAGAGGGCGCTGGTAATATCAAATACTTCATCGCCGCCGGTGCCATAACTGCTCCAATTGCCATTTGCTTTGGTTAAGTTAATTACCGAGTTGGTACAGCCTTTGGTATTATCATAGTTAACTATGAGTGCATTGGTTGGGTTGGCTACCGTTGTTGATGGATTGTTTTGCACTGAGCCATTTAAAAAATAAGCTCCAGTTAAACCATTTGCACCATCTTGGCCACGGCCTCCAGCACCACCAGCGCCACCTTTACTTCCATTACCACCTCGTCCCACTTCACCAGTACAAGTGCTTCCTCCAGTTCCACCGTCACCGCCAGTTCCACCACCACCACCACCTTGGCCATTGCCACCAGCTCCAGCGCTTCCAAAAGTTAAATTAGTAGTAGAAAATGTTGGAGCCGTTCCAGTTACGTACACCGTAAAGCTTCCGCCACCGCCAAATCCTCCATCACCGCCTTGGCCGCCCTCGCCACCAGCACCGCCGCCACCAGCACCATTTCCGTTTCCATCGTTACAAAACGTACAGCCTTGTCCGCCGCCGCCGCCGCCGCCAGCGCCACCGCCACCGCCAGTTCCATTACCACCATTTGCAGCTTGTGTGCCAGGGTTGAAATAAGTGGATGCAGAATAGTTTGTTGGTCTTGACCCCGCAGTATAGCTTGGAGTCCCTGCAATTCCATTACTTGCTTGTGAGGTAGAAATCGATGCGGATGCACTACCTCCTGTTCCTCCAGGGTTGCCACCGCCACCAGCGGTACCTGCTGATGGGTCTCTTGCTGCACCACCGCCACCATTTGTACCTAATGAGCCAACTAACCCTGCGTTATTGCCATAGTTTCCACCACGGCCGCCAGCTCCACCATCGCCACCTTTTCTAGTCCCAGAGCCTGGGCCTGTGCGAGCGGCACCGCCAGCGGCACCTGAAATGTTATCATCACATGTACCTTGCGATCCATTATTTCCCGCGGAACCGTTGCCACCTGTAGCACCACCAGCTGTTCCAGCGGCACCATTTGTTGCATTACCACTAGTAATAACACAGCGTACAATATTTGTACCAGTAGAATTATTTATCCAAATAGCATAGTTTGATTTACCTCGCCCAGATGGGTCGTTTCCTGTTAATGTTGTGGAAGCTGTGCTAATGGTAAGGTCTTGCAGTGTCCATCCATTCGATGCGTTAGATCTGAAACCCATTCGGTGGCTTACTCCGCTAGTGGTTTCCTCACCGGTAAAGTTGATATTCGTAACAGCAGCGCTGCTTTTGGTCCAGTTATTGCCAGTTTGTACGTAGCCACCTTCAATAATTACGTCGGCGGGTATATCTAGTATAGTGGCTATATTATAAGTGCCACTGGCCATACGAATGTGCTTCCGACCTGAGCCGCTAGCGAGCACTATGCCTGCTGCAAGTGTTACTGGCGAGTTAGAGGAGCCTACTAACGTGTTTGAGGTGGAGCTATTTACATAAACAAAGTCGCAATCGGGAGCACTCACGTTTACCGTGCAGCTTGAGCTGGTGGTATTGCAAGGGCCTCCGCTATCATCGGTAGTTAGGGTTACGGTAAAACTGCCCGCACTGGCAAAAGTAATGTTGGTTGATGAACTGGTAGCAGTTGCAATAGTTACACCAGTAGTTGGGCTTACCGTCCACACGTATGAACCATTGCCTATGGCGCCAACCGCCGGGGGCAAAGTAGCTGCAAAGCTTTGGGTAGACCCAATAAAGATGCTGTTTCCGCAAGCGGCGCTGATAATAGGGGGGGAGTATGGAAAATAGTTTACCCTTACGCAGTTAGAAGTAGTTGTTTTTGAGGTAAAGTCTGCAGTACAGTTGCTGGTTATTAGCACCCGGTATTGTCTAGCTCCTGCTGTTTGGGGTGGGGTGTAGCTGCTGCTGGTAGCACCGCTAATATCGGCCCAGCCACTGGTTGCGCATTGGCTTTGAGGTAGGCCGGTATTAGTGTTTACCTGCCATTTGTAAAACCTTGCCGATGCATCGCCAACTACGGTGAGCGTGGTGTTATTGCCGATACACAAGTTTCTGTCGGTAGGAGAGGGCTGGCTGGTTATAGCAGGGGCATTGGCCCATTCCCACCTTACCCGATAATCTACTTGCCAATTGCCGTTGCAATAGATGTTGTAGGTGTTCCAGTTACAAATAGCATCCGACCTAAAATTGATGTTACCACTTAGTATATTGCAATAGGCCTCATCATTGTTTGCGCACCCTGTGTTGTAGGTATCTGAGCCCCCGCACGCATCGTCTTCCCAAGCTTCAAGCCTTACCCTTAGAGAAGTGGCTGCTGTGTTATTCTCGGTGCGACATAAAAAGTCGGTAGGGTCGTCCCAAGCGGCACCATCTAGGCCATTGTCAATAGAGCGTATCACGCCTTGTCCGGATACATAACCGTCGGTGTTGTCATAAAACAACACTACCCACCTTGGGTCATCGTCTGTCCAAAAATCCGAATTGCCCCTGCCGGTATAGTACCGGGTGGTATATATCTGGTAATTAACGTTTTGTGCTATGGTACTCAAGCACGAAAGCGTTAATAGTATGGTGAGTATATGTTTGTTCATCTGTTTCAGTTTCCTTTAATATCAAGCGGTTACAAGCGATGATTTATTTCTTGGAAAAGGTAAGCAGTACGGGCTTTTCTTTCGATTCGGAAGCAAGTGCCAATTTATTGGCCGACAAAGAGACCAAGGTATTTTCCTTTGTTTTTGCATCTGGCCCTGACAGGTATTCCAATATTATTTTATTGCCTTTAACCATAAACTTGCCTGCAAACGTGAGTTCGTTGTTTCGGTAAAACTCAAATTCGGTGCTTTTGAACACAAATTTGGTCAATCCGCAGGTCATGCTTTGCTGCATGTATTCCACCAACGACATTTTTTTCTCCTGATAGTTTTTGGTCATGGTTTTGCCGTTGGCCGTAACTGTGCCTTGTCCATCAGGGTTGGCAGCTACCCAAACCGAATCTTTCGATTGTATATCACTTAGCACCCATTCGCCTTGCAGTAGGTTCAAATCCACTTTTTGCGCGAATGAAAACATGGGCGTGGCAAGTAGCAACAAGAGTAAGAGTCTTTTCATATAGCGCGTTTCTGGATTTTTGCAGATGCTATCTGCCATGTTTTATTAACTATTTTTCTTTTATTCTGGTTTCAATTGTAGCATTACTCATTTTAAATCACCAACACGATGCGCAGTCTTTTATACAGCGTTGGCAGTAACCCATTGCTAGCAAAAATGCTAGAGGCAAGATTAACAGGCTAAGTAAAGGCAACCCACACTTTGTTATCGGCTAGTTGTAAGTAATTATACGTATCCTTAAATTAAAAGCTAATACAAAATAAGCAATTTTCATCCGCTTTTGTGCAAAATTAGCCTTGTAATAAAAATATTAATAGTTCCATAATATTTACTATCAACGTACTTACTTGCTACTATTGTTTATCAGCATGTAAAGCTAACACTTTAGTTTTCAATATTTTAAGCTTGAGATAAAAGTGTATTTTTTTTGGTACATGTATAATAAGTTGTCCAAATAGTTGCAACAAGTGATTAAAAGTGATTTTTACAATTACCAAAGTGGATTATTCGACCACAACCGCCTGCCATAATGACAAAGCTGTCCATTTAAAGAGGTTATGTTTATGGTTATTGAAATAGTGCATTTAAATTGTCGCTATTTTTGTTGTAAACATTGCCCAATGAAATATGCTTGGTTATTCATTTTGTTGCTTGCCAGCGCTTGTGATAAAAACACTCCTAAAGATGACGATACTCTCGACCCCATAAACGATACCACCAACGTATTGGGCTATGGCATTTTGAGCGACTTTTCGGGGATTTGGGATGGCCCGGTAAGCTCTACAACCCCACTAGGTAGCTACCCTGAATGGATAGTTGATTTTAGGCCTGTATCGCCTGCCCAACTTTCGGGTAAGGCCGAACTGGATACTGTAAACGATATTTTTATGGGCTTTTTTATAGCCAAATTCGAGCAAAAGTATGTTATGGCTTTTCGCAATGGTGGTGGGTTTGCTGGGCAGCAGCGGGTAAGCTATGCCCGCTGCGATAGTAGCTATAGTAGCGGATTGGAGCGGTACTATCGGTTTGTTGATTTTAAGGCTGGCGTGAACCGCCTGTTTGTCGAGTTTCGCTTCAGAAACGATAGCGTGTATATGCAAACCTTTACCAACAAATACAATTCGCTTTCGGCCCCAACTATGCACATGCAATGGAACGCAAAGCGCGTAGACACTTCGTCGGTTGCAGAAAGCAAGCAGCACTTTAATTTCCCTAAAAAGCAAGAAGTGAAAGACTTTTCAACTACCTTCAACAACGTATCTGAGGCGGTGTATTACGGCAACCAAGTTGATCCCTATCCACAAGCGGAGCATCCATATTTGGGGCAAACTAATGTTACCTGCAGTTTTGGCAGTGCGGTGCAAACCCAAGCTGGGGCGCAGGTCATTGTCATTATTACTACTCAGCCGTTGTTTAGCGGGTTTCAATATGTGCCTGCAAATTTAAAATATCGATCTCGATATGTGCTGCTCAAGGGCGCGCAAGCTAGCAGCTACCAGTTTGATTATATGCACCCCGGCAGTTATTATTTGAACGTAATTTACGATACTAATGCCGATTTGGTTCCGCAGCCTGGAGAGTATATCCAGTTTCCTTTCGATAAGCCATTTAATCTGAGTGTTAATGGTGTTGTTGATTTGCAATCGACAATAAATACAGTTATACCGTAATAATTAAGGCCAAAGTTAGTTTAACAAAAGGTTTATGTGTTATCCATACAAACCTTTTGCTCCTCCCTACGTTATATAACCTGCTTACCTTAAGGGCACGATTCGATGGATGGAGCTTTAAACAATATTACGCAAAGGTACGGCAAGCTATGGGCCACCATATCAGAGCTAGGTATACGTAGCGATACCGAAAACAGGGTACGCAAGAAAATACAATTATCCAACAGGCTCAGCATTATCACTTTTTCCATTTCGGCATTAATTACGTTTATATTTTCTTTAGCAAACGGAAATGAAGATGTTACCTACCTAGTTGGTTCCATAATGGTCATCCCTGTTTTGGCTTTGAGCCTCAACCACCTAGGTTTTACCAAGTATAGCCGTTTGGTTTTTGGGGTATTAATGCCTTTAATGGTGTTGGTCATAATAGTAATGCTTAAAGTATATAGCACCGCAACCAATTTTGTGGTAAGCGAATACCACTTTTACACCCCGCGCTACTATTTAGTAGCTATTAGTTTGCTTCCGTTGTTTTTAATTGATATAAGCGAACGGTTTATGTTTTATCTGGCACTTGGCATAAACGTAGTATGCCTGTTGCTTTTCGATTTTGTTCATGATGTTTGCGGGGTAGGCCATGCACAGTTTGGTCTGGTTTTTCACCAATACTACCAAGCTACTGTAATGCCCATGGTGCTATTGTTTTTTATGTACGGCAGTATTTCCTTTTACCAAACCGAGAACAAGCGCTACGAAGACAAGATAATGGGCCTGCTAAACAAGGTTAGGCAGCACAACGACCAGTTTACTCAAGAGTTGCAATTGGCAAAAAAGGTAATGGAGCGCTTGATTCCGGAACAACTGCCCAAAATTGAAGCAGCAGAAGTGGCGGCTTTTATGCAATGGTCGAGAGAAGTGGGAGGAGATTACTATAATGTGCGGAAAGTAGATAAAGACCGGTTTTTGGTTGTAGTGGCCGATGTGTCGGGCAAAGGTTTGCCGGCATCAATAATGGTATCAACGTTGCATTCTTACATCGAAACGCATTTAAACAACACTACGCACTTCCGCCTTGACCAGTTTGTAACTAGACTCAATGGCGTGCTTTGCCGCATCATGGAAGATGGCCGGTTTATTACTGGTTGGGTAGGGGTTTATAACCAAACAACCCAGCAACTAGAAAGCGTAAACTGCGGGCATCCTGCCCCTATAATAGTAAATGCCAAAAATGACCAGAGCCAACTGCTACAAAGGGGCGGAACCATTCTCGGTCTTTTTGATGACAACTATCTTTTTGAAACCGAAGTTGTCCAACTGAAACCGGGCGATATGCTAATAGCCTATACCGATGGCGTATCTGAAGCTGCAGATAAAAACGATGTGCTTTACGAACAACAACGCCTACCTGATTTTATTGACAGCAATAAGCACTTGCAACCAGAAAGCATGCTGCGCCATTTACAACTCGATTTGAGGCGATTTGTGCAACAAGAAAATTATGATGATGATTTAACTTGCCTTATAATGAAGTTGGGCGACCAAGCCAATGTGCCCCAATCAGCCGAGCTAAACCAAAAAGCTGCTACCTTTGTTGCATCTTAAACATAACTGTCGAAAATGAGGATGTCAGTAATACGCAAGGCCCACTTTAATGCCGCACACCGGTTGTTTAGGCCCGATTGGAGCATGGAAAAGAACAATGAGGTTTTTGGCCTTTGCAATAATGTGAATTTTCATGGGCATAATTACAACCTTGAAGTGAAGGTTACTGGCGAAGTTGACCCGGAGACGGGTTATGTAATCGATTTGAAAATAGTAAAGGATATTATTGATGCCGAAGTGGTTGAGCGATTTGACCATCGAAACCTGAACTTGGATGTAACCGATTTTGCGGAGCTAATACCTACTGCCGAGCACATAGCTTACGTTATATACAACCGAATTAGGGCTGAACTACCTACGCAATACGATTTGCACATTAAGCTTTTCGAAACGGAACGCAATGTGGTAGAGTACCCGGTTTGATACTCTTATTTTTTTATCGTTAGTTTCTTGGTTTCCGAATGGTCGTTTACACGCAATGTGTAAAAATACACGCCCTCGTTTATTACCGAAACATCGAACGGAATATTATGGTCGCCTGCAACTAGGTTTCCATTTACCAGCTCTTTCAACTGAATGCCTAAAGGGTTGAAAATTTTAAGGCTTACATAAGAGTTGGTAGGCAAAGAAAAAGTGATGTTCAAAAAACTACTGTTACCCACCGGATTGGGGTAATGCCTTACCTCAGGCACATTTATTTGCTGAGGCACTTGTGCAAATGCGCACAAAGGTGCCACAAAGCAAAATGCCATTAAAGTTACTTTAACTAACAGGTTCATGTAGAGGTATGTTCAATAAGCAACGGTTTGTTAAAATAAATATCTGTTTAACATTGATAGGCCATGCAACCTATTTCACAAGCTACAATATACGGCAATATTGAATAAGTTTCGATGCGCTGCAAATAATTTTAATCTCCTGTTAATTTGCTACTACAGAAACAACTCGTGGAAAAAATGTGGAAAACTTAATAATATCTTCAAATTAACTTGTTACAAGTTAGCTTTCGTTGGATATGATTGATATTTTTGCAATCTTTAGACAATTAAAATACTCCCAATATGGCCCAAGATCGCAAGTACCTCATTTTTCTTGTTGATGATGATGCAAAGCACCTTTTATTGTTAAAAGAACACCTTAGCAAGCACCTGCCTTACACCCTAGATATAAGAACTTATACCAACGGGGATGATGCAATGGTTGACTTACCTGCAAATCCTGATTTGATCATATTGGACTATTATTTTGATGGTGAAGACAAAGAAGCATCTGATGGTGTTGAGGTTTTAAAGAAAATCAAGAACAAGCGCCCCGAGATACCGGTAGTAATGATGTCGCACCAAGATAAAATTGAAGTGGCCGTTACTTGTTATGACTATGGCGCTAAAGATTACATTATCAAGAATGAAACTGCCTATGCTCGCGCACAACTGGTAGTTCGCAACGTAATTCACGAGATAAACAAAGAAACCGTAGCTTCTAAGTTTAAGGAAAGTACCAAAATAGCATACACCATTCTCGGATTGTTTATTTTGTTCCTGATGGGTTTCGTTATTTACCTAGTAACGTCGGCCGAATACTAATTGCAGGTCTACTGCGTTACTAATTAGCTATATTTGCCCTAGGCAAACACCGATTATATGAGCGCTGAAACCATTTTGGAACTGCACAATGCATTTGTGTACCAAGGTAAAACCTTGGTGCTTAATGGGGTAGGGCTTGAGGTAAAACAAGGGGAGTTTGTTTACCTTATTGGTAAAACCGGTAGTGGCAAAAGTAGTCTGATGAAAACCTTGTATGGCGACCTATTGCTCGACCAAGGAACCGGTAGAGTAGTAGGTTATGATTTAAATGCCCTCAAAACTAAAGATATACCTTATTTAAGGCGCAAACTGGGTATAGTTTTCCAAGATTTCCAGCTGCTTACCGATAGAAGTGTTACTGACAATTTGACGTTTGTAATGAAGGCCACTGGCTGGAGCGACGAAAAAAAAATGAGCCAAAAGGCCGACGAAGTGCTGAGCAAGGTGGGTTTGCAAACCAAAGGTTTTAGATTTCCTCACGAGCTTTCGGGTGGCGAGCAACAGCGCGTATCAATAGCCAGGGCTTTGCTCAATGACCCTAAATTGATTTTGGCGGATGAGCCTACCGGAAACCTTGACCCAGATACCAGCGACGACATCATGCAACTACTTATTATGCTCAACAAAGAGCTTAACACGGCAGTGCTTATGGCGACACACAATTACCACATTATCGAGAAATTCCCGTCGCGAATTATTAGGTGCAGTAATGGCACCATAAAGGATGAAGAGCACATGAGTATTTAACTCGGAAAGCGCTAATAATAAATTTATGCTACCGAAATTGCGGGCCAAACTAATTGCATTAGATGCCTGGCATTAGCAGCATTTGAGTAGTTAGCCTCAAGCACTGCTATTCTTTTGTCTAACTCCGTTTGCGTAAACTCTTGGTCGAACAGGTTTTTGATGGCGGCTTTCATTTCATCTGCCGAGTCGCAAACAATGCAAAGGCTTTCTAACCCAGTGTTTTCAATCATCGGTTTGTTCACCACACAAAAACGCCCGTTGAACAGCGCATTTATTAGCTTCAGCTTTACACCAGTTGCTTGAAAAGTTGGCAAAACATTGATATGCGCATTGCCAATAAGCGAAGCCATAGTAGTGTCATCTGGGCTGGAAAATAGCTCGAAATTAGGTCTTGTTTTCACTTCCTGCTGTAGCATACTCGATGGCTTGCTGCCAGCTATTTTTAACCGATGCCCAATATTGTCGAATATTTTACGCGTAAGGTATATAGCTGCTTGGTTGTTTTCTTGCACACTTAGGTTGCCATGGTATAGGGCATAATCGCCATGCCCAACTTTACTGCCTACTGCTGTATTGTGATGGAAGGCTGGGAGGTGGGCTACATTTTTAAAACGCTCGCCTAAGTATTCTGTATCGCTTGTTGATATGCCTACAATCAAGTTAGCATCGCGCAACACTTCCTCGTACTCCTTTAGCTTTTTCGACTCAGCATAAAAGTAAAACTTGCGAAAGAAATTGCGCTCCGCTTTACCTAAGCTATTGTAATAATCCCACTCAATATTGTGCATGCGCACAATTTTAAAGCGGTTGCGAATAGAAGGATGGCTTAAATAGAAGCAGGTGTGCAGCCCTTCGAAAAGGATTGGGTAATCGTCGACAATCAAGGTTGAAAGCAAGCTATCTGATTGTCTTGAACCTACAATATAGGGCACTCTGCTATAAATGGCTTGGTAAAATTTTTGACGAGGGTAATAATACACCTTCTCGCAGAGTTCTTTCAGTTTTTCGGCCTCTTCCCGTCCATAGTGAAACGTATGCAGGTGTACCTTAACGCCGAGGTCGTGAAGTGCTTTTATCTTGTAAAACACATCAATAACCCCTCCATAGTTTGGCGGATAAGGTACGTTGAACGATACTATGTGAATATGCTTAACTTCTGATGTCACGATACAATGTTAACAATTTCTGCGCTTCTAATTGCCAAGTAAAGTTCTTTTTAACTTGATGGCACTCGCTTACTAAGGCATTGTACCTTGGCTCGTCAAGCTGTAATGTATTTACAGCATTAACAATTGCTTCGGGGGAGAGTTCCATTAGTAAAATAGCTACCGGATATTTTTCGACCAAACTTCGGTATTCAGGGAAATCCATGTGCAACGCCGGTACTTCAGCTTGAATGTAGTCAAAGCATTTATTCGCCAAAGAGTAGTAATAGCTCAACCCCATGTTCTCAAGTAAGTTAAGCCCAAGCCAAGCACCTGCGGTAAGTTCAGGAAGGTCGGCTGGTTTTACAAATCCCAAAAACTCGACTTTATCCGCCACTCCAAGCGATTTTGCCATCTCTCTTAACTCGTTAGACAAATCGCCTTCGCCAGCAATTTTAAGCTTTAGGTTGATGTGTTGCATTGCGGTAAGCAGCGTCTCCAAACCACGACCTTTATTCAAAGCACCTTGATACAACAGGTAGCCTGTTTCGGTTGCGATAGGGGCTTTAGTTGCTTCATCGGGCACATTACGAATGCTGTGAAAAGAGATGTGGTATCGTTCCGTAAATATTTTGGCCAGCGCAGGACCTACGGTATAGGCTAGGTTTGCTTTGGGTATAAATATTTTGCCTACCCATTCCCAAACTTTCTTTACCATTGGCCGATGCACCACCTCTGGCACTTCGCTGAAGTATTCGTGGGCATCGTATATGCGTTTCCAGCCTTTCCATTTGCCAACTACAAAACAGGGCACAATGGTATCTAGGTCAATGGCGCAAACCATATCTGCCTTTTGCCAAAGCAAATACCACCATAATCTGATGTTGAACTCAAGGTAAAACAGCTTGCCCTTGTTGAACCAACACCTCAGTCTATGCTGCCGGAATGGCTCAATGTCCAAAGGCTTGGAGTTTGGCAACTCGCGGCCAACCAACGTTACCGCAAAGCCATTGGCGGCCAGCGTTCGGCAAATGCGCTGCATGCGGCGGTCGAAAGTGAGATCGTTGGTTACGGTGGCTATGAGGTGTTTCACTACAGCCAAGTTAACTGGTTATCGTCAGTAAGCGAAATTTGCTCAAGCTCAATCAAATGCCTTATGGCCATCAATACGCTGTCGGGGTTATAATCGGCCAAAAGTTGCACCACATTGGTGCTGGTTAATGGGCCGTTTTGCAGCGCATTGTGCAAGGCGGAAATAATGGCCTCGCTGTTATCGGTGTTTTTGGGCCCTTCTTTGCATATATCGCAGTGTCCACACGGCTCCGAAACTATTTCGCCAAAATAGGTCAGCATGTATTGGCTTCGGCACTGCTGTTGGTTTAAGGCATAGCCCAATATGGCTTTTAGTTGTTCTTCAAATACCGTTTTGCGCTCTAATACAAATCGCTTGTCAATTTTCAGGTATTTGGGGTTTTCGCGAGCTTTTAGGTAGGTTACCTGTGGCTGTTCGGTTTGGGGCAAATAGTCAATCAAACCTCCTTTTTTCAGGAAACTCAAGTAGTTCTCGATATCTTTTAAGCTCAACCCCGCTTTTTGAGACAACTCACTTTCTTTAAAAGTGGTGTATTCTTCAAATAAGCCTGGGTAAGAGCGCAGTAGCAGTTTTATAAACGGGTCGAACTTTCGGTTTGCTATCTGAAACTTATACAACTCCTCTTTATCGGTCACAAACTTCAATCGGCTTGGCATGTACACTGCTTCAGAGAGGGTTAACAGCCCATGTTGCTCCAATATTTTAAGTGCACCAAATGTTTTGGGTGGGTCTAGATTAAAGTTTTTGATGAATTGGGTAGTATCAATCAAAAAACTTTCGCCTTCGCCAGCACCCACTGCCAGTTGCAAATAGTTGCCTAATGCATTATATACATTCACTATTTCTTCAGGCGAAGGGAAATTGTTTTCCAACCTATAATTTATCTCGTCTTCGTTTATTTGGTTGTATAGCAATAGCGCAAATGAGTGCTTTCCATCTCTGCCTGCACGGCCGGCCTCTTGGTAATATGATTCAACGTTTTCGGGCAAATCAATATGAATTACCGTTCTTACATCGGGTTTATCTATGCCCATACCAAAGGCATTGGTGCACACCATTACCCTAACCTTGTTTTGTATCCACTCTTCTTGTCGGCGGCTACGCAACTCATGGCTTAGGCCTGCATGGTAAAAGCTGCTTTTAATGCCTTTTTTGCCCAACAAATCGGCCACCTCCTGCGTTTTGCGCCTGCTGCGCACGTATATTATGGCGCAACCAGGCACGCTTTTTAGCGCTTGCATTACTTTACCCATTTTGTCGTCGGTTCGGCGCACTACAAACGATATGTTTGGTCGGGCAAAACTGGCCTGAAATACCTTTTGGTTTTCAAACTCCAATCTGAGTTGTATATCTTCCTTTACCTTGGGTGTGGCAGTAGCAGTAAGGGCAATAATGGGCACATTGGGTATTAATGGCTTTATGTTGGCAATATTGAGGTATGCTGGCCTAAAATCATAGCCCCATTGGCTTATGCAGTGTGCCTCGTCAATGGCCAGTATATTCACTTTCATTTTGGCAATGCGGGCCAATAGTATTTCGCTCGATAAACGTTCTGGAGAAAGATATAAAAATTTGAAATTGCCATACACGGCATTGTCAAAAGTGTGGTCAATTTCTTCCCTAGTCATGCCGGCATGCACCGCAAGCGCTTTTATACCCCTTTTTTTTAAGTTGGCTATCTGGTCCTTCATTAGGGCAATAAGGGGCGTAACCACTATGCAAATGCCCGGCAAGGCCATTGCCGGAACTTGGTAGCACAGCGATTTGCCACCACCGGTTGGCAATATGGCCAATGTGTCATGCCCATCTATAACTGATTGGATGATATCCTCCTGCAGCGGGCGGAACTCTTTGTAGTGCCAGTATTGCTCTAGTATACCCTTCAGGTTGTGCATGGATGCTAAATTACGTATAGCTACGGGCAACAAAAAACCCATAGCCGCAGCCATGGGTTTTTTGCTGTATTATAAAGGGGGATACAAGAAATTAATTAATAATTTTTTGGGAAAATCGGCATATCATGTATCCCCCCCAATAAGCAATTAAGCATTTACTCTCAACCTTGAATTGAGCGCTACTAGGTAATCTCGCAACGAACGGTCGACTTGTAATTTGAAAAGGTTGTTTTCGTCAACCACCATTTGTACATCGTCCAATAGATAAAGCTCTTCTATAAAACAATCCGTTGATTCGGCACCGAATTGCATTTCGTGGCCAGCGTATAGTTCTTTCAAAAACCGGGTAACCAAGCCGGTTAGCTTATCTGATTTAGAGACTGTGTGAGTAACATCAATGCCACCAATAAATAGTTGCACCTCTTTGTTTACGGTATAGTTTAAGTCTAAATACACCAAAGGTACTTTGGTTTCGCTTGCATGGGCAGTGACCTCAATGGTTTGCAAGCTTGCTATAATGCCGCCTTGCTTTTTGAGGTTATCGGCTCTCAGTTGTATGTTTTTGTAGTGAGTTGGTTCCACAATCAATTGCCTTACCAACGAGCGGGTCCAAAAGCTCAATTGTTTTGCTTCATCAGCATTGGCGTAGTAAGTTGCATATTCATTGTTGGTGCTGCAAGGCAGTATATTCAAGATAAAGTGTTTCTTGTAATCTCGGGTTATTATCCTCTTCATAGCCTTAGTTTTTTTACGAACCATGTTCATTCGTCGGTAAAGCTACTTGTTGATGATAGGTGCGCCAACAACAAAAAATCGTTTTTTATGAACTCAATGGGCTCCAAATGCCAATAAAATTATTTGTAAGTATCTGAAAATCAATAGCTTGCGATGCTATAAAGGTTATGGCTTTTGGACGTCTGATAGGATTTGGAATGCCTAAACTATTTTGCTGAAAGGCTTATTGCCATTGGATTGCAAAAGAAATTTTATTGTTTAGAAGTCGAATATGTAATATCGATTGGAGGATGATTAACAATTGAAGAAAACAATATCAATTACTCCATAAAAAAGCGCTGCTATTTAGAGCGAATGGCATCTACAGGGCGCATTTTCGAAGCAATGTGTGCTGGTATAAATCCAAAAACGATACCTATAAATGCAGAGAATAGCAATCCAAAAGCTATTTGCCCGCCCGAAATGATGAATTTGAAGTTCATTTCGAAGCTATTAAGTATTACGTACTCGCCAATAGTAACCAACAAAAACACAAGTACAAGGCCTAGTATGCCACCAATAAGGCACAATACAATTGCCTCAATCAAAAACTCTAACAGAATAAAGAAATTACGGGCACCCAAGGCTTTCTTGATGCCAATGATGGCCGTTCGTTCTTTTACGCTCACAAACATGATGTTGGCTACCCCAAAGCCGCCAACTAGTATTGAAAACGCACCTATAAATCCACCAGCGAAATTGATAATGCCGAAAATAGATGCCAGAATACTGCTGAACATGCTCATTTCGTTTATTGCAAAGTCATCTTCTTGCAATGGGCTAAGTCTTCTAGCTTGGCGCATCGCAATGGTTACTTGATCCCTTATATCTTCATCTGAAACATCTGCTTTGGCCTTGAGCGCAATTCGAGTTCCTATAAAATTGCTGTTAAGGTCAATTATTTTCTTCACGAAGTTATAATTCAGTATTACGGCATCGTCTCCGGTTATACCTAACACATCTTCGCCTTCTTTCTCTAATATGCCAATTACCTGGACGCTTGCGCCAAAAACATTTATCTCTTTTCCTATAGCGCTTATCGAACCCGGGAAAAGAATATCAGCTACTTCGCTCCCAATGATGGCTGCATTGGCACCTCGCTCTATCTCACTTGCGGTAAAGTACCGGCCTTCCTCGAAACTCATGTCTTTGATGAGGTAATAATCGTAGGTGATACCAAAAATATTGGCCTTCATGGCATTACCTTCGTGCTTTACCAGTTTATTTATCGTAAACATCATGCTGATGCCTTCAGCACCCGGCACGCTTGCTTTAAGTGCGTTAAAGTCATCAATGTTGGGGTTGGGGCGGCGCAAGTATTTAAACCAAGAGTTTTTAGCATCCTGGCTCCAAGGAAATTTTTCAATGTACAATACTCGGTTGCCAATTTTATCGAGACTGGTGCGCACGTTATACTCTAAAGAGCCAATGGCTGTAAATACCGATACGATGCAGAATATACCAATGGTTATGCCCAATAAAGACAGAAACGCTCGCAACCGATTGTTTACGATTTCGTGAAGCGCGCTGATAAAACTTTCTTTAATCAAATTGAGCAGCACCTTCATAGTGGTATTATCGTAATTGTTGGTTGTTAGGTTGTAAAAGCTAGGGCATTACAAAGTACACAAATATTCGGTAGTTTAACCGGTTATTGGTTTCCTGATTGAAACGGATAGTGCAAAAGAACCAAGTTACACCTTGCCACGGAACAAATATAGGCTGATTTTAGTCTTTTACACTGACAATTTGTATTTTTGCGTCGCTAAAAAATAATGGCCCAATATGAAGTTATCCCAGTTTAACTTTGAATTACCTCCCAACCTAATTGCTTCTTACCCTAATGATGAACGTGACCAAAGCCGCTTGATGGTAGTCAATCGTGCTACAGGCACTATTGAACACAAGATGTTTCGCGACGTTTTGGGTTACTTTGATGATGGCGATGTAATGGTGTTGAACAACACGAAAGTGTTTCCGGCGCGTATGTATGGCAAAAAGGAAAAAACTGGAGCCAAAATTGAAGTGTTCTTGCTTCGTGAATTGAATGCTGAGAATAAACTTTGGGACGTATTGGTTGACCCTGCCCGTAAAATACGGGTAGGCAACAAACTTTACTTTGGCGAAGATGATTTGGTAGCGGAAGTTGTTGACAATACCACCTCACGGGGCCGTACGATTCGTTTTCTGCACGATGGTAGTTATGAAGAGTTTAAGGCATTGCTATACAGTCTTGGCGAAACGCCACTGCCAAAAGCCATTAAACGCAAACCAGAAGATTTAGATAAAGACCGCTACCAAACCGTATTTGCAAGCAACGAAGGCGCTGTGGCTGCCCCAACTGCTGGAATGCACTTTAGTAAGGAGTTGATGAAGCGCCTAGAGATTAAGGGTGTAAACTTTGCTGAACTTACGTTGCACGTTGGTCTGGGTACTTTCCGTACCATTGATGTGGAAGATTTGAGCAAGCATAAAATGGATGCCGAGTACTTTTTTATCAATCAAAAGAACTGCGATATTGTAAATAAAGGTAAAGAAGGTAAGCATAAAATTTGTGCAGTAGGCACCACTAGTATGCGATCTATGGAGTCGGCAGTATCGGCACAGCACTTGCTTAAACCCATGGAAGGTTGGACGAACTTGTTTATTCACCCACCACACGAGTTTAGTATTGCCAATTGCATGATTTCAAACTTTCACTTACCTAAGTCAAGCTTGTTGATCATGAACGCTTCATTTGGTGGTTACGATCTAATAATGAAAGCTTATGAGGAAGCCATTAAGGAAAATTACCGCTTCTTTACCTATGGCGATGCAATGTTGATTTTGTAATAAAGTATCAAGTATCAAGTATCAATTATCAAGTATCAAGTATCAAGTATTGAGTATTAAGTATCAAGTATTGAGTATTAAGTACCTTGATATGTAAATAATAAATTAAAGCCTCGGAACATGATATGTTTCGAGGCTTTTGTTTTCACATTTGCTATGGAAATAGGTTATCTTGATACTTGATACTTGGTACTTGATACTTAATGCTAACAAAACTTACTGCTTTATCACTTTTCCATCATCCATTTCAATAATCCTATCGGTTTTATCGGCAAAATCTTGATCGTGGGTAACAATTAGCAGCGATTGACCCATGGCAGCCAATTCCTTGAAAATATCGAATACTATCAACCCGTTTTTGCTATCTAGGTTTCCGGTAGGCTCGTCGCCCATTATAATTAGTGGGTTATTAATGAGCGAGCGAGCAATAGCTACTCGCTGCTTTTGTCCGCCCGAAAGCTGATTGGCTAGTTTCTTGGCTTGGTCGTCAATGCCCAATATGCGAAGCTTTTCCATGGCATTATGCTCTACTTCTTGAGCACTCAACTCAGCCAACTTTAGGCCCGGCAGCATTACATTTTTAAGTACCGAGAACTCTGGTAACAAATAGTGAAACTGGAACACGAAGCCAATTTTCTTATTGCGGATGTGCGACAACTGGTCTCGTTTTTTATCGCGCAACAATTCCCCGTCAAAATACAAATCCCCCTCATAGTCGGTATCCATGGTTGATAGGATATAGAGCAAAGTACTTTTGCCGCAACCCGACTTACCAGTTATAGATACAAACTCACCTTTGTTGATTGAGAACGAAACCTCTTTCAACACTTTTACCTTCACGGGGTCGTGAAAGTACTTGCTTATATTTTTCGCTTCTATTATCTGCTCGCTCATATTATTTCCCCCTTATAATTTCAACTGGGTCAATTTTACTAGCCTTACGGGCAGGAAACCATCCGGCTAAAAAAGTAGTAACCAAAGCAAACACAATGCCTACGAGGTAGTACTTAAAGTCGTAGTTTACAGGAAAGGTTTTTATGGTAGGCAGGGCAGAGGTCTCAAACGGCAAATGGTCAATTATAATCTGGAAAACAAAACCTAGCCCCAAGCCCAGTAACCCGCCTGAGATGCCAATGATTAGAGAAAGGTTGATAAAAATGTTGCGCACATCGTTGCCAGAAAAGCCAGTAGCTTTTAGTATAGCTATGCTGTCCATTTTCTCATAAATCATCATGTTGAGGATATTGTATATTCCAAAACCGGCCACCACCAACAATACTATACTTACCGAGTAAGTGATGATATTGCGTATTTGAGTTCCGGTATCGAATTGTGAGTTGGCAGTTTGTATATCCACCGCTTCGGTACCAAATTTTGCCTGAAACTCTTTGGCTAGGGCAGGGGCTAGGTTCAGGTCGTGTAGCTTTACCTGTATGTCGGTAAGGTAACTATCCGTTTTACCTAGTAACTTTTGAGTTGTGCCAATTGATGCGAAACTGGTTATGTTGTCAACATCTGCTAATCCCGATTGGTAAAAGCCCACTACTTTAAGGTTCATTTGTTGGCCTCTAGCGGTTGTTATTGGCACTATATCGCCTATTTCGGCCAGCATTTTATCGGCTAGGCCTTTGCCCAATATTACACTATTGCTTATGTTGTTCAGGTCGGTTATATCGCCTTCGGGCACATAGGTACTAAAGGCGAATAATGCCTCTTCGTTGGTTACGTCAATACCGTTTACCGAGCCCGTAATGTCAGTAGCGCCTACGTTATAAAAAACGGGAGCCACTACCTTAGCTGCTACGCCAAATACTCGCGGGTCGTTGCGCAAGGCCGCTACGATGGCTAGGCCATTGTAAATTTCTTTACCGTCGTCGCGGGGCTTTATTGAGCGAATGTTGTTTATGTGGTCCTTATATTCTGGCGATAGACTTATAGGCTGGTCCTCGCTGGCCTTTATTTCGTTGTATAGCCTAATGTGCGGGGTGCGGTTAAGTATCAAACCATCCAACATACTATTTAGGCCTGTCATAAACCCCATGAGGGTAATAAACATGGTTATACCAAAGGTTACCCCTGCAGCAGCTACTATGCTCTGCTTGAGCCTTGCCATGAGCAAGGTTTTAGAAATACTCAGTATGAGCCTTGAGGCCATGTCAGGGCTTGTATATTTTTTGGCCTTCGCTTATGCCATTGGTTATTTCTACATACTCGTAGTTGCGCAAGCTTGTAGTTACCTCGGTAGTATCCTTATCTGAGATAAGCACCAGCGAATCACGTATAAGGTAGGAGCAGGGTATAATCAGGGCATTTGTGTGCGTTTCTAAAACAATATTGGCCTCCACCGTTAAGTTTGGATAAAGCACCTCCGGTTGCTTGGTAAAGGTAGCTTCCACCATAAACGTGCGCGAGGAGGCGTTCATAATCGGGTTAATTTTGCTCAACACGGCCTCAAATGCCTGCCCTTTATAGCTATCCATGCTTACCAATACTTTTTGCCCGATGCGCAACGAGGTAATGTCATATTCATCAACCTGCAGCTCCATTACAAAGGCATCGGCACTACCAACAATGGCCAAAGGTATTTGAGGGCTAACCAAGTCGCCTGGGTCTTTCATAATATCGTAAACTCGGCCATTCAATTCGCTTGTAACCACAAAATCACCCACATTCTTTTTGCTGATTTTAAGGTTGTTTAGTGCCATGTTTTTTTCGCTTTCCAATTGCAGTTTAGCTTGGTCCAGTCGGTTTACGGCACTTTTGTAGTTGCTTTTTGAGGTTGCGAATGCCAGTTCGCGCTGCTCCACTTCTACTTTCGAGCCAATGTTCTGTTGCCAAAGCTTTTGTTGGCGCACCATCATTAGGCTATCGTTCTTCAATTTTTCGAGGGCCAGGTTTTTGGCGGTTTCCAGTTCCTGCAATCTGTCTGAATTGGCGTTGGCATTCTTTTCCGATAGCTCATAGGCCAAGGCAGCGTTATCTGCGCTAAGAGATGAACTTCTGCTATCGATTACAAATAATGTATCGCCAATCGATACCGAATCGCCTTCGTTCACTTTTATCTCCTTAAGGATGCCGCTAACCAATGCAAAAGATTGGTATTGGCCTTGAGCTTTAATTACCCCAGAAGCATAAACCGATTCGGTAATGCTTTTGCGCTCAACAGTTACAGATTCTCTGCCGTTTTTGCATCCCGATAATAAGAGTAGTGGGATGCAATAATATAGTGGTTTCATATTTTTAAAGTTAGCAAAAAAAAATTTAGCCCATAAGCCTGTAATACATGATAGATATCACAGCCTGATGAGCTAAAAAATGCTAGCACTTTTCTTAAATTCTTTCAGCTGATGTTTATTACCCATTATTGATACCAAATTAAATATCTTAGCAAAAAAAAGGCCATGCCGAAACAGATACTGCTACTTTTTTCTTTGTTAACCGCTATTGCATCTTTTGCACAAACTGAAATTTCATTTAAGCCAAAGTGGAAAGTAGGCGATAAGCGTACTGCTACCATTATAACCCACGATACCGAATACAAAGGGGATGAGTTGACAGAGGAAACTACTGAAACGCTTGAGGTGGTATTTGAAATAATAAAAGAAAGTGCAACAGACTACTCGGTAAAGGTAACAATGGATAACATTGCGCTATCGCCAGTAGTAGAGATGTATGATAAGATTGCTGATGAGCTTCCGAAATATAAAAGTTTGGTGCTCATGTATCAGGTAAACAAGCTGGGTGGCACGGCCGATTTATTGAACTGGAAAGAAAGCAAGGCTTTTATTTTGGAGTCATTTGAGCAAGCCGAAAAACTGCTGAAAAAGAAATTGCCCGAAGATGTTGAGTATGCTAAAATGCTGATGAATCCTATTGTGAGTTTATTTAGTTCAAAAGAGGCGGTAGAAGGATACATGGAAAACGTGATAAATTATTTGTTAACCCCTTACTCGCAAGCATTTGTGCTAAACGATACGGTGAAAGTAGAGCGCGCGGAAGTGAACCCCTTTAATGCCTCTGAGGAAATTTCGACCACGCACTTGTATTATCTTACCGAAAAGGGAAAAGGTATTTACAACCTGAACTATAGCATTCAGTTTGATATGTCGGGTTTTGTTGCTATGATGAAGGAAATGATGAGCGAAATGGGCAAATCATTTGGCGTGGAAGATAGTAGCATCGCTAAAAAGAATGCTGAGTTTGACGATATTACTTTTAATATGACTAATTACAGCGATTGGGTTTACAATGCCACCGGCGGTTGGTTGACATCGGTAACCACCAAAACGGAGATTTACGGCACCGACCCTTCAGGCAAAAGGCGAAATGTATCGGAAACTTCGGTTACCTACAAATAGGTTTATTTGCCCGATATAATTTTTAGCCAATCTGCTTCCAGATTTTTTGCTGGGGTTTCTACTATTCGGCCAAACTCTTTGCCATTGGGGTCAATAAAAACGAAGGTAGGTACATATTTTATAGTAAACTGCTTGGCAAGGCCGTTGGCGTCGTTTTTGTTCTCATCCACCAATATGATGAGTATATTGGCATGCGGGAAGCCCAAGGCATCCACAATTTTATAAAAGCGCGGTACTTCGCGCTTGCTATCGCTGCACCAAGTGCCAAGTACCACCACAATGCGGTAATCGGCCGTTTTATCTACTTCTTTCAAGGCTTTTATGCTCTTGCCCGATGGTTTGTAGGTATTATATTCTGCATTAAACCAATCAAAAGCTTCTAGTTGCTGGCGAGTGGTGGGTCCGGTAAGTTCATTTTGAGCGGCAGCCATAAAACCAATAGATAAAAGGAGTAAAATGAAATAGCTTTTCATATAGGAGCGTTGTAACATCCAAGTTAGGAACTAATGCTGTAAGGACAAAGTGCGATGTACCTTGTACAAGTTACAAAGTGATTTTCCGGTATCTTTTGTTTTTCATTTGTCATCTCTTTCTTTTCCATTTCTCATTTCGCATTTCATATTCCATCTTTGTGCTAATGGCATCTGGTTTTTTGCGCAATACTGTAGTATTAATGACCGGCTCGGGCTTGGCACAGGTTTTTACATTAGGCATAACGCTGCTATTGGCTAGGGTGTATACTGATGTTGATTTTGGGGTAATGGCCATATTTGCCGCCACCCAACTGATACTGGCCGAGCTCTCTAACGCTCGCTACGACAATGCCATAATGCTACCTAAAGAAAACAATCGCGCAGCAAGCCTTTTGGGGTTATGCTGGCTAATAGGTTTTGGGGTTAGTGTTTTTGTATTTGTGGGTGTATTTGCCGCCGAACAATTGCTGAGTGGTTGGGTTGCCGAGTCCAAAATATGGGCTTTGCTGCATTGGTTGCCCATATCTTGTCTATTGGGTGCCATATTGCAGCCACTTACTGTATACCTCAATCGTAACAACCAATATCGCACGATAGCGGTAGCAAAAGTAGTGCAGGCATTTAGCACAGGGCTTACTAGTTTATATTTGGGTTATGCTGGTTTGGGGGCTATTGGGCTACTGGTCGGTTTTGTTGTGGGGCAGTTATTAGCATTAATATTCTCTGTAACGGCACTATCTTTTAGCAATTTTGGGCAGTTCTTCCAGCGCACCGAAATGCGTTTGGTAGCCGTTGAATACAAGCACTTTCCGTTGTATTCATCGGCCAGCACGTTGCTGAATACCTTCTCTAGGCAAGTGCCCGTATATCTGTTGCAGTACTTTTTCAATTCGGCCATAGTGGGGCAGTTTAGCATGGCCAATAGGCTGTTGGGTACTCCAGTGTTGCTGGTGGCACAATCGTTCGGGCAAGTATTTTATCAGCGGGCAGCCCGCGAGCACGAGTTGGAGCATCATAGTTCGTTTTTGGCACTGGTAGTGAAAACTACCCGCAATCTGTTTGCTTTGGGCATTTTGCCCGTATTGTTATTGGGTATAGCTGGTCCGCAGTTATTTGCTTGGACACTGGGCCCTAAGTGGTTGGAAGCGGGGGTATTTGCACAATATTTGGCCCCTTGGTTTTTGCTATTGTTTACCGTCAATCCGCTTACTTACGTGCTCAATATAAAGGCACGATTGGGTTTTGAGCTATGGTACAATGTATCCATTTTTATTGCCCGAACAGCAGTGTTAGGATGGTTTGGTTATGCAGGCGAACCAGTTTTGGCTGTAGCTGGTTTCGCTTTAGTAGGGGTATTGTTTAATGTGTTCATGCTTGGCTATATTTGGTACATTAGTGGTGCCGATAAGTTAGGCTGGCAAAAAGCTTGGGAGGCAGTATGGCACAAAAGCTAAAAATAGCCTTTGCTGGCGATGTGAATTTCTCTGGTATTTTCCGGCAGCAACTGCTGGAAGGCAAGGAAATATTTGCGCCAGAATTGCTACAGCAATTGCGCGAACAAGATTTTGTGGTAGTAAATCTCGAAGGCCCTGCCACCAATATACCCACTAGAAAGATTAATGGCGTTGCACTGCATAGCCCGCCCGAGGCCATACCTTATTTAATCGCGCGTAATATCAAGGTGTTCAATTTGGCCAACAATCATTTGTTCGATCATGGTGTAGCCGGTTTTGAAGAAACCGTTGCCTTGATTGAAAAGCACGGTGGCCAGTGGTTTGGCGCAGGTAAAAACTTGGAGCAAGCCCTAAAACCCATAGAACTTGCCGCCAACGCTATTTCGCGAGGTATGATAGGCATTGCCCACCATGAAGGGATGATAGCCAGTAATAGCCAAGTTGGTGTGCTTTGCGAGACGAGTCAAAAAGAGATTTCTAGGGCAATAATGGACTTTCAAAAGGCAGGCAAGCAATTGATTGTTAACTATCACGGTGGCGAAGAATACACCCGTTATCCGGCACCTGAACGGAGGAAACGGCTGCGAAGCCTTGCTTTAAACGCCCAATCGTGGGTGGTGGCGCATCACTCGCACACATTGCAGGGCGTTGAGTCGGTTAAGGGGAATCAGGTGTTTTATTCGTTGGGCAACTTTGTTTTCGATTTGAAGCTGCAAGCCAATAGAGGTTATATTAGCCAATCGGCTATATTGTTTGCTGAGTTTGACCAAGCAGGCGGCTCTTATAATTGGTTGCCCATCAACATTAATACTTCAACAGGCATTATTGAAACCCGCCAGCAAGAGGCTTTTGCTAATGAAATAGAAGCCTTAAATAACTGGGCGGAGTACGAAAAACATTGGTTGGCAGAAGCACACCGTGTTTTCTGGATGACTCGCTCGGGTGGGGAAGTGGCAAATAGCGACTCAAGCGAGGGTGTTAGGAAAGGTTCGCCTGGTATATTGAAAAAGCTGTTCAAGCCATCGGCATGGAAGGCTATTTGGCAGATATACCGCAACCCGCACACTAGACCCATTGCCGTTGGCGCAGTAACATATGCTTTAAAACAAAAAATGGGTAAGTAAATGAGCGTTCACCTGCAACTAATACACAATCAAGGTTTTACGTGGCATCAACGAGATGGATGGCATGTGAAGGGGTATTTGTTCGGCCCCGATAACGAATACCTGCATGGTGAAGCCTTGATTGACTATACGCAACAAGCTGGTGAGCCAAGGCAATGGTTAGGCGGTTCTAACGGTCATTTTATTATCATCAAAGAGACTGATAATGGTGTTTGGGCTGCCGTTGATAAGCTACGGGCATTTCCATTGTTTTACCACCAAACCAAAGCCGGATTGGTGATAAGCGATGATGCTGTTTGGCTGCAAAAAGCATCCGACCTTAACAACCTAAATGCACTGGCATCGGAGCAACTAAGAACCCTGAACAGTGTAACCGGAAACAACACCCTATTTAACGGACTCAACCAATTGCAAGCCGGGCAATGGCTAAATTTTGAAGGTAAGGCTTTGTCCGTAATTACTTATTATCAGCACGTCCATCAGTATAACCTTAAGCTTAATGGCACCAATGATTATGTAGCTGCTTTGGTGCAAGAATCGAAAGCGGTTTTTGAACGGCTCATCAATTCATTGGAAGGGAGGCCTGCTATCATTCCTTTGAGCGGCGGTCACGATTCTAGGTTTATTGCCGCCATGCTCAAGAAACTCAATTACCCCAAAGTAATCTGTTACACATACGGCCGCAAGGACAGCCCCGAAGTAGCGGTATCAAAGCAAGTGGCACAGCAATTGGGTTTCCCTTGGCATTTTGTGGAGTATGATGCCGAGTTGCAAGAAACCTTCATGCACGAAAAGGGTGAGGCTTACCGAAACTATGGCGCACAATACAATTCTATAGCCCACGAGCAGGATTGGTTTGCAGTAGGTATTTTATTGGCTTCTGGTGCCATACCTAAAGATGGGGTGGTTATACCCGGCTATTGTGGCGATTTTCCTGCGGGTAGTTATTTGCCTAAAGAGATTACTTGGGCGAGTATCACCACTAGCATCAGCGGTTTGGTGGATTACATTTACCAAACCCACTTTACTCGAACCGGCAATCCTAAGTTTAAATCGGCAATGTTGCAATTGCTGGGCAAGGAACTTGAAGGCTATACCGTCACCAATCGCGATGAGTTTGTATCGGTGTATGAGCATTGGCTAACCGTAAATAGGCTTTCGCGGTTTATTGTGAATGCGGTGAGGGTGTATGAATATTACGGCTTGCAGTGGCGCATGCCCTTGTGGGACGATGGCTACGTAAACCTATGGTACAACATACCAAATCAGTACCGCAAAGACAGGACGCTATATAAGCAGTTTCTGAATGGCTACTTGTTTGGGCCATTTGGCATTGAGCAGAATATGAACAAGGTGGATGGCCTGTTTGAAACGGATAACTTATTAACCAAGATAAAGGCTATCACCCCAAAGCCGATAAGGCAAGGACTCAAGAAATTATTGATACCCGAAAACCAGATTGATGCCAACCGCCAGCAATGGCTATCGGGGCGCATTTATCAGGAAATTGAAGATAAATCGGTCGTGGTCGACCCTAGGGCATTGAACCATGTACATGCTTGCTGGTACCTAGAGACCATCAAACACCTAACCCAAAAAACGGAAGCATGATTTCGCAATCATCATACGATGAGGCACCAGCCGCCGCCAAAGTATTATGGGACGAGCAAGTGGCCACCCACAGCCGCATGACCAACATGAAACGAACCATGGCGCACAGCCCAGCCACCTTGGGCAGCTACATGAGCTGGTATCCTTTGAAAGATGAAGTAGCTAAAGTAATTGGGGAGCGGTCGGTGATACTTTTTGCACATGCCATTAGTAACGAAACCGATTGCCTGATTTGTTCAACCTTCTTCCGGAAGATATTGATGGAGTGGTGCGAAAACCCAGATGAACTGGTGCTATCCGAGGAGCAACAAGCCTTGGTATTATTGGGCCAACAAATTGCCACCAACTACAACCAAGTGCCCGCCGAAATGATAGTGCCTTTTAAGGATAAGTATGGCGAAGCTTTTGTAGTAAACTTGATTGGCTTTGCAGGTATCATGGTAGCCACCAATCTATTCAATAATGTGCTGCAGGTGGAGTTGGATGATTACTTGGGGGCGTTTAAGAAAGGGTAAAAACCTCAACGAAAGCGGTTGTTGCGAAATCAGATTCGACCTTTTGGTGATATTGTTCGTTGTGGCGAATTAGGTGGTTTGGGGTTTTCTGCTCGAACATTACCCCCTCCCAACCTCCCCCTGAAAAATGGGGAGGAGCTTACATATTTTGCAATTAAGTTTCACAGCACATCGGCGTACTCAGGTGTCTTGTCAAACACCGATTTAGCAAAGGGGCACAGTGGGCGAACTTTTATACCTTCTTTCCGAGCATAGGCTACTAACTCAGCCAAGATTTGTGCGCCGGCCTTTTGACCGCGCAACGCATCTGATACCTCGGTATGGTCAATAATCAGGTTCTTTTCACCTGCCATTACGTAGGTCATTTCGGCAACACGTTTGCCATCTTGCTCAATGTAAAACGACCCTTTATGGTCGGGTTGTTCGTGGAGAATTGTTAAGCTCATGGCGATGTTTGCGTCTGAATCCGAAATTAAATCATCTATTTGAAAATATTAACTCGTAACCCGTAACTCGCAACCCGCAACCCGCAACTAATTTACTTTACCTTTACCCTTTTCAAATCCAACAAGTTCATGGCATTGGGCTCTAGGCCTGTTACGCCAGTGCGCACAAAGCGCAGCACCTCGTCATAGTATAGCGGCACAATGGGTGCTTCCTCAATTACAATACGGTCAAGGGCTTGGTACAGTGCAAAGCGTTTGGTTTGGTCGGTTTCTTTTAGCGAAAGGGTGTACAGACTGTCAAACTCCGCATTACGGAAACGGGTATAGTTGGGCGGGGCAGGCACATTGCCATAAAACACCGATAAAAAGCTCTCCGCATCTGGGTAGTCAGCTATCCATGAGCCGCGGAAAAAGGTGGCTTTGCTTTTCAGCATTTGGTCGCGCAGCAGCGATGGCTGCACTATCTCTACGTCAATATTGATACCGATTTCGGCCAATTGCTTTTGCAGGTACTCGGCTATGTCTTTATAAGTGGGGTTGGTAAGCAGCTTAATGGCAGGCAAGCCTTTGCCACCTGGGTAGCCCGCTTCGGCTAGCAGTTGCTTAGCCTTAGCCACATCATAGCTATAGCCGGGGGTGGCTTTTTCGTCAAACGAAGGCAAGCCATACGGCACAAAGCCTGCATTGGCTGGGCGCCCAACGCTGTTGCGCAGGTATTGCAGCATCTCCTTGCGGTTGAAACCGTAGTTAATGGCTTGGCGCACCTGCTTGTTTAGCAGTGCCTTATTGGCATCGGGGCTGGTTTCATCCAACAGAAAACCCAAGTATTCGCTATTGAGGTAAGGTATTTTGTACAAGGTCATTTTGCCGTTATGCTCAGGCTTTAGGCCGCCATCGGTAGCCAATAGTTCGTTTACGGTGGTGGCATCCACACTGCTTATAAAGTCCAAGCCGCCTTGATTAAACTCTAAGTATTCCGAGTATTTGTTCTGGATGAAATAAACCTGCACATTATCCAGATAAGGTAGTTGCTGGTCGCCTTCGCGCTCAAAGTAGTCAGGGTTCTTTTGCATTACCAACTGGTTGCCCTCTGCCCACATTTTCAGCATAAAAGGCCCGGTGCCCACCGGATGCAACCTAAACTCCTTGCCGTATTTCTCGGTGGCCTCTTTGGGCACTATATAGGTGTATTGTAACGTCAGCAGGCTCAGCATCGGGCCAAAGGGCTCCTTTAAGCGCATTACAAAAGTACTATCGTTAAGCGCTTCAAAAGGGTTGTTTTCTGCTATCCGGCCATTGAATATCCACGCACCCGGCGAGGCAGTGTTAGGGTCAATCAGTCGGTTGAAGGTATATGCAACATCGGCTGCCGTTAGTTTTCGTTTATTGCCGCCAAATACTTCATCATTATGAAAGTACACATCGTTTCGTAGGGCGAAGGTATAGGTCAGTGCATCTTCACTAATAGTCCAGCTTTTGGCTAGGCACGGCTGTAGGTTCAATAGTTCGTCAAACTGCAATAGCCCGTTGAACATGGCATTCACCATCCAAATATTACTTTGGTCGCGGGCAAAGGCTGGATCTAGCGAGGTTACGCCGCTGGTCATGTTAAACTTGAAAGTGTTGTTGGTCGTTGTTTTGCCGTCACCGCCGCAACTAGTCGCCAATACAATGATTAACGCTACTACAACGTAATGTACGATGTACGATGTACGATGTACGATTGAGGTATTGTTGCGGTTAAATATAGTTTTGGTCATAGTTTAAAACGCTTTGTAGGCTTCAATTTGGGCGCGCAGCATATTGATGGTGCCCTCGTTCACAAACCTACCATTTTCATCCAACTCCTTATTGATCTGTGCCAACGGTTGGCGCAGATGGAACACGTTCATTTTCATATGCAGCATCAAGCCGCTTAGGTGCTCCAGTCCGCGCAGGTTGCCGCCACGGCCATCGGCCACGCCCACTAGGCATATCTTCTTGTGGTTCCAGTAGTGCTTCACGTCGGTAGCATCAATAAACAGTTTAGTTATGCCTGAAGCGCTGCCGTTGTATTCTGGTACTATCATTACTAGCTTATCGGCGCTTAGGTATTCCTCCTGTATGGCCTTTAGGCTGGCAGGTTGCTCGTCGTACATGTCCGCATCAATTATGGGCAATCCATTCAGTACTTCCAGCGATAGCAGCTTGGCCTCAATGCCTGCTTCGCGCATTAGTATTTGGTATTGCTTTGCCACCTTCAGCGTGTTGCTGCCGGGGCGGTTGGTTGAGGCGATGATGGTGTAAGTCATGGTTCTATTTACGAAGTACTATTGTAATTACAAAAGTATTGAAAGTATGGGTTTTAGTTTGGGGGAAATACTGGTGTGGTGTTGATAACCTTGGAGGGTGGGTTTTGGTAGCGTGGGTTTGTGAGTTACAATCCGCTATTGGGTGCTTGAAAGTTGTTTTTGAACCTCACCAGCAGAATTTGGTCCTCTAAAACAAGGTAGTACAGGGTGATTTGTGTGGTTATCACTGCTTTTCTTACGATCGTTGAACCGATAATGGCCACTGGGTATAATTCTGGCATTGTAGATATGTTCCTCAGGGTTTTGGCTACTTTTAAGTTGAAGATGATTTCTTCGCGTTCGGTCCACTCAATTTGGAGGTACTCCAGATTACGGTCGTAATCTTCAATAGCCTGTTCTGACCATCGAATTGCTTTCATTACAGTATCAAATTAGGATACTTACTGCGCAACCTAGCCACAGCATCTTCATGCGAAACCGTGCCGTGTTTTTTGATGGAGTCTAAGCCTTCTTCAATAGCTTGAATTTCATCTGCAGTGGGTTCAAACGTTGCCAATTGGACATGTTTTAACAGCAGTTTTAAATACAGGTCAAGCAAATCAGGATCGTTCAATTGATCAATCAATTGATGGATATGTTCCTTGGTTTCTGCTATTTTGATATGAGCCATACTCTAAGTTAATGATTCTATCATTTAACGACAAAATTATGGAAAAGGTGTTTCTCTTAATGCATAGTTTTGTCGTCCAAGAAGTGAGGTTTGACGGGGGTTGTGTTGCGTTTAACCACCCCCAACCCCTCCTTTCGCAGCGCGCAAAAAGGCCATTCGAAGCCTGCCTGCCGTAGGCAGGGAGGGGAGCTGGCAACTTTATGACATATAGGGGCACTATTGCAAATTACTATTTTCGATGTTAAAGTATAGGATTTTAAGGTCCTGATGAAGTTAGTTAAGGCTGTGCCCTTGACAGCTCCCCTCCTTCGCCAAGCCTGTGCAGCCTAGAAAAAGGAGGGGTTGGGGGTGGTTGCACCGGTGAAGTGCTGAACCTGAATTAATCGAGTTTTGTCGTCCACGAATCGTTTATTGGCGCGAGTTTGAGCGTGTTTGCCTATTAAAATGTAAGTGATTGATTATGTGTGAGTTGTTCGCTTTTTATTTTGTAACTTATTGATTTTCAATTTATTGTGTTTGTGAAGATTTAAGGATGCACCGACCACTAGTGCAGTGCATCCCAAATACTACCGCTAATTTCCATTACCCCCCCCCGCCGCGACGGATTTATAATCCGTTGCAACCGAGCCGTGGATTTTCAATCCGCCGAAACACCAAGAACATAACATACCCGTAGTATAACGGATTACAAATCCGTAGCTCCATAGTTCGGATTGCAAATCCGAACAGGCATCCGTAAAAACCTACCCCCTTCACCACCAACCCAATCCATTTTTACCCACCCATTATCCCCAAAAATAGTGTCCATTTTGTGTATATCGTGTTCATAAAATTGCGGTTTTCGGGCGCGCTATTCCTTTAATTATCGTATCTTTACATCCACTTCAAAACAACGGTATGCACCGTTGAAAACAAGTAAAAACACGGGTTTTAGGATGGGTAAGATTATTGCGATAGCGAACCAGAAGGGTGGGGTAGGCAAAACCACAACGGCCATTAACTTGGCTGCCAGCCTTGCTGTACTAGAATACAAAACACTGCTGATTGATGCCGACCCGCAGGCCAACTCTACTTCTGGTGTGGGCATCGACCCTAAGAACGTAAGGGCGAGCTTGTACGATTGCCTAGTAAACGAAACCCGCGCTAAGGATTTGATTCTGGAAACCGAGGTGCCGAACCTGTGGCTGATGCCGTCGCATTTGGATTTGGTGGGTGCCGAGATTGAGCTTATTAACCACCCCAACCGCGAACGCATTATGAAAGGGGTGTTTGAGGAGATTAAGGACGACTACGATTATTTGATTGTCGATTGTTCGCCGTCGTTGGGTTTGGTTACCGTTAATGCCCTTACCGCTGCCGATGCCGTATTGGTGCCAGTGCAGTGTGAGTACTTTGCCTTGGAGGGCTTGGGCAAGTTGCTCAATACCATCAAAATTGTACAAAACCGATTGAACAACGATTTGGACATTGATGGCATTTTGCTAACCATGTACGATACCCGTCTGCGCCTGAGCAACCAAGTAGCCACCGAGGTAAAACGCCACTTCGATGAGCTGGTGTACGAAACCATAATACACCGCAACACCAAGTTAGGTGAGGCACCAAGTGCTGGCAAGCCTGCCATTTTGTACGATGCCGATAGCTCGGGTAGTATTAACTATATGAACCTTGCCCGAGAGATGGTGCAAAAGCACGACAATACTTGGGTGAAGAGTGCTGATAAAATTTTGGACTTCGAGGAATGAGCGCAAAGAAAGAAGATTTAGGAAAAGGCATCCGTGCCTTGCTGGGTGGCATTAATGATGACATGAAGGCCAACCCAGAAGTAGCCGCTGAGTTGCGCAATAAAGTAAACAATACCAGCATTCCGCTAGGGCAGATTGAGGTGAACCCTTTTCAGCCACGTGCCGATTTTGACCAAGCAGCCTTGGAAGACCTAGCCGAAAGCATCCGTAACCATGGCGTTATCCAACCAATTACGGTTCGCTCGTTGGGCAACAACAAGTTTCAATTGATAAGCGGTGAGCGCCGCCTGCGTGCCAGTAAAATGGCCGGATTGACGGAGGTACCTGTGTACCTGCGCAAAGCCGACGACCAAGAGATGCTAGAAATAGCGTTGATTGAGAACATCCAGCGCGAAGACCTGAACGCCATCGAAATATCGATTAACTATAAGCGTTTGATGGATGAGTGCAGCCTTACGCAAGAAGACCTGAGTAAGCGCTTGGGCAAGAACCGTACCACCGTTACCAACTACTTACGCTTATTGCGCTTGCCACCCGAAATACAGAACGGTATTAAAAACCGCGATGTGACCATGGGCCACGCCCGTGCCTTGATTGCCATTGAGCAGCCCGAAATACAATTAGCCATATACCAAGAAGTAGTAAAGAAAGGCCTATCGGTGCGCCAGGTGGAGGAGTTGGCGAAAAAACAGCAGAGTAGCACCAGCGGCAAAAAGTTAAAAAGTACTAAAGAATTGCAGCCGCTGGCTTATCGCAAAATACAGGACAAGCTAAGTACGTTACTAAGCACTAAAGTAGAAGTGAAGGCCCGTAAAGGAGGCAAAGGTGAAATAACCATCGCTTACTACTCCGACGACGATTTGGACCGCATCCTTGATGTATTTAATGTATAAGCAGCGCAAATTACTTTTCCAACTAAATACTTCCCTCCTAATAAGGAGGGTTAGGGAGGTGTCGCATGGGGCGAGTAAAACATTGCAAACTTGGGCTATAAACCAACATGGTGCAATTCCTTTTGTCTCGTTGTTAATGCTATTGCTTTGGCTACTGCCCAACACCATACAGGCGCAAATAGAGACCACCCGCGATACGGTAGAGGTAATTGATACCGCCTCGACCAAAAAAATATCTTACAAAGGCCGCCATTCCCCCCGGAAGGCGGCCATTTTTTCGGCCCTGTTGCCAGGCTTAGGGCAAGCCTACAATCGCAAATATTGGAAAATACCCATTGTGTATGCCGGGCTTGGCGGCTTGGGTGTAGGGGTGGGACTAAATCACCGAAACTGGCGCACCTATAGCGATGCGTTTCGAATTGTAGTCAATGATCCAGCAATAAGCACTTACGAGTTGGATGGTCGAACCTACTCCGAGTCGCAATTGCGGGAGCTTAAAAACTATTATAAGCGCAACCGCGACATGTTTATTATTTTTACGGGCGTAATGTACCTCCTCAATGTTATAGATGCCACCGTTGATGCGCATCTGTTTGATTTTGATGTGAGCGACGACCTAAGCATGCGCATTGAACCCGTTTGGCAGCCCAATATGGGCACCAACAACGGATTTACAGGCTTAAGAATACAACTACGATTATGAAGATAGCATTGTTAGGATATGGTAAAATGGGCAAGGCTATCGAAAGCGTTATTGATGGCATACCCCAACATGAAGTGATTTTGAAATACGATGGTGATAGCGACGGACCATTGACTACATCGATGCTTAAGGAGGCTGATGTAGCTATTGAGTTCAGTACACCAGCAACTGCCATATTCAATATAAATAAGTGTTTTGAGGCGGGCGTGCCAGTTGTAGTAGGCACTACTGGATGGCACAAACACTTGCCTGAGTTAACTATACAATGCGAAGAGAGCAATAGTACCCTATTTTGGGCTAGTAATTTCAGCATTGGGGTCAATATCTTTTTTGCAGTGAACAAATACCTCGCCAAGGTAATGAACGAGCAAGAGCAATATGATGTAACCCTTGAAGAGATACACCATACCGAGAAACTCGATTCGCCAAGCGGCACTGCTATTACCCTAGCAACAGGTGTGCTCGAAGAATTAGACCGCAAGCACGTGTGGGTAAACCAAGCAGCAGAAGGAGAGGAGCAATTGAGCATTATATCAAAGCGCGAAGCAGGCGTGCCAGGTACACACTTGGTTACTTACCAATCGGGCATTGATACTATTGAGATAAGCCATGTGGCGCATTCTCGCTTGGGTTTTGCACAAGGCGCTGTAAAAGCCGCCGAGTGGGTGCACGGCAAGCAAGGTGTTTACACCATGGGTGATATGTTGCAATTTTAAAGCTGGTTATTGGTTGATTGGTTATTAGTTAACTGGTTATTGGTTGACTGGAGCATAGGATATTTATCAGTAAAGATTGCAGATAAAAGCGTTAAATAAATCTAATTAAAGAACATAGTTGCTGGCAAGTTCGTAGGAGTTGTTACTTTTAACCAATTACCAATCAACTAATTAACAAATAACAACTCATGATGTGGTTAGTCCTAATATTCGGTCCATTGTTGTTTATGAGCGCGGTAACCATGCTCATGGGCCAGTTTTTTGAGAAAGCAGGTATAGCGATTTCAAAATCGCGCATACCGGTGCTGAACGTGTATGCCTGGATACAGATAATGGACCGCAAGCCTTGGTGGTTGATGTTTATTTTAGTGCCTTATTTCAATATCATCTTAATTATTTGGATGGTAACGGAGCTATTGAAAATGTATGGCAAACGTGGCTTTTTACAGCAAGCGGCCGGTATATTCTTTTGGCCGTTGTATTTGCCGTTCCTTAATTTCAAAGAAACCCTGAAATACGAACCCAAAGTAATGGAAAAGCGCAGCACAGGCATGGAGTGGGCCGATGCGTTGTTGTTTGCGGTAGTGGCCGCCACCATCATCCGTACGTTTGTGTTCGAAGCTTATACCATCCCTACCTCATCTATGGAAAGCACCTTGATGGTAGGCGATTTCTTATTTGTGAGCAAGATACACTATGGCCCAAGGGTACCCAATACACCGCTCACCTTCCCGATGGTGCACCGCGATATGCCTATTACGGGTGGTAAGTCTTATTTAGAGAAACCAAGCTTGCCTTATTACCGTTTGCCGGGCTTTCAGAGTGTAGAGCGCAACGATATGGTGGTGTTTAACTGGCCGGTGGAGAACTATTATACGCAAGCTGATTTTCCGGTTGATAAAAAGCAGAACTACATAAAGCGCTGCGTGGCCATTGCTGGCGATACCTTGCAGATAAACGAAGGCGTATTGAGTATTAATGGCGAAAAGGCATTCGTACCCAAAAACCTGCAAGGAAAGTTTTTTGTAACCTATACCAATCCAGAGTTAAGTGTGGGTCGTTTAATACATGGTAGCGCTAATGGCGATGAGTGCAATTTGAATATTACCCAATTGTACAAAAACTATCCATTTTTAAAAGAACTGGCCGACTTGGATGTAAACCTTTGCGATATTTATCCTGAAGCACACGGCATTGATAGCTACCGTTTGCCGATAAACAACAATGAACTGATTGCCAAAATTCAGGCCATTTCGTTTATCGATACCATTTACCGGGTGGTGGGTATGCCTGGCCAAACCGATGGCCAGTTGTATCCAGAGTTTGCGCAAGCAAAAGGATGGAACTTGGATAATTATGGCCCTATACAAATACCCTATGCCGGCATGACCATTCAGTTAGACCAAGAGAGTTGGACAACCTATGGCATGGCCATTAACGATTATGAGAAAGCCGATATAGTGCGCAGCAATGGTGCTTTCACTATGGGCGGAAAGGCCGTTACGGAGTATACCTTTAAAATGAACTACTACTTTATGATGGGCGATAACCGCATCAACTCCCTCGATTCGCGGTTTTGGGGCTTTGTACCCGAAGACCACATCGTAGGTAAGGCTTGGTTTATTTGGCTATCGTTAGATAAATACAAAACCTGGATGGAAGGCAAAATACGCTGGAACCGCAGCTTTACCGTAGTAAGTAACATGGAGTAAGTGTTGGCCGCAAACTATAACGTCGATTATTATGTTGTGATACTATTGGGTTAAATTGTGTGCCAGGTTATGTGGTTAGCACTATTGGCCTTAACTTTAAGGTACACCGCTAATATCCGCTAATGCTAGTTATCCTCATTTTCTTTATTGCCCATTGGTATTTATCGCTTTTTGCTCAGACTTTTTTCCACCATCGGTATGCTGCCCATCAAATGTTCAGCATGAACAAGTTTTGGGAAAAGACTTTTTTTGTCTATTCCTATATTGTTCAAGGCTCCTCATATCTTAGCCCTTATGTGTATGGCGCCATGCACCGCATGCACCATGCTTATGCCGATACTGCGCAAGATCCGCACTCGCCAAAGTACGATGCCAACATGTTCAGTATGATGATGCGCACTCGTAAGGTATATCTTGACATTGAAAGGAAAATTACGCCCAACGAAGGTTCGTTTTATAAAAACCTCCCTGAGTGGAAATGGTTTGACACGTTTGCCTCTAGCAAGCTCAACCGCTTGTTGTGGATTATCTTTTACGTAGCATTCTATCTGTATTTTGCCCCTTCGCTTTGGTTCTTGCTGTTGGTGCCGGTGCACATTCTTATGGGCCCGGTGCATGGGGTAGTAATCAATTGGTTTGCTCACAAATACGGCTATACAAACTTTGAGGTGAAAGATACCTCTAAAAACCTGATGCCAATAGATGTATTTATGTTGGGTGAAGGTTTCCACAACAACCACCATAAATTTGGCGCAAGGGCTAATTTCGGTGTTAAGTGGTACGAGATCGACCCAGTGTATCCTTTCATTTGGGTGTTCGACAAGCTCCGCATTGTGAAGCTTGCCAAACAGTAGTAATCACTCCCAAATTGTTTGCCTAATTAGGCAATGCTTTTCAATTTATCCCTAAGCTCTTTTTCCGATTTCGGGATAAATAACTCCTTGGTTTTAATGGTGTTAATACCATCCAATTTAACCTTCTTTAAATCAGTTGGCCCAAGTAGAAATACCTTACCATCAGTAGTAATACCAATACCGGTATACGCCTTTTCGGGGTTATATAGAAACCTAACCGTCTCGCTATCTGGCATTTTAAAGAACTCAAAACTGGCCTGCAATCCTTTCTCGAAAAGGATAACGCGGTGCATGGTTAATACTTTTCCCTTAATATCCACAAATTCGCTTTCGGCCCTTACGTAATCTGGCTGTTTGTATATTTGGTCAATGTTCCAAATTCCCATGCGGTCTACAGCCACAAAGCGGTACACAGTGTTTTGAGTGGTGGCTAGGTTGTATTGGTTTTCGAACTGCGCTTCGGTATTGTCTAGTACCTGTTTAGTGTTGTTGCCCTGTTTGGCAATCAATTCATTTTTGTAAGCATCGTATTCGTTTTGCAACTCTTTGCGGCGCTGCACAAGGAAAGCCATACGCTCTTGATTGGTGATCATCTTGGCATCGTAGTATTTTAGGGCAGTAGCGTAGTGTTTGCCTTGGTACACTGGCTTGCATACAAAAATGTGTTTGGTACTGCCTTTTTCCAGTAGCAAGTTGTACTCGGTGCCTTTTATGCGAGTTACTTTCTTGTTGTCCCATCGGGTGCTTTTAAAGGTCGGCTCAAAACCAGCAGTGTAGGGTGCCACTTCCCACGAAACAGTTTCATTTAAGGGCAACTCCGGGTAGTCATTCAATTTCATTTCAGTGGTAAAGTGGTGCGCTTCGGTAGAGGCTCTAAGCGGTTTTATCAGCTCAAAGTTTTGGTAATAAGCAATGCTATCGCCAATCATTTGGATGGTGTTGTACAGTTGCTGCAGTTTGGCATCGGTTACCTCTACTTTAACGGGGTTGGTAGCGGCAATTTTGGTAGGTGTAGGTTCTGGGGCTGCATCTGCTATCACAGGTGCAATTGAATCTTTGCCACGCAAGGCCCAGTTTTTATTTGCAGTATCCAGCTCATACACGTTAAAGCCATCGTCGGGGTTGGTAGTAGGCATGCCTACCGATACTATGGCGCCATTGACCAATGAAAGTGCTTGGGTGGCTTCGGCGTTCTCGCCAAATGGCTTGCCTTCAACCAACATGTCAAACATCCCCGCCGACTCGAAAGTATACCATACTCCAGCCGAATCATAGGTCATTGGTATGCCGCTCAGGGCAATAGATAGTGGGTCGGTATATTCGCGGTAATTAAGGATTGCAGGGCCTTTGTATGGGTTGCCATTGGCATCTACAAAGGCATTGGGCGGTATGTTTATTTTAGTGCCGCTTGGTAGGTCTATCATGAGTCCTTCTTCAACCATAAAGCTAATTTGCTCGTAGGTGCGCTCCAGCCCTTGAATTGGCGGCGCTATAAACTGTGCCACCATTTGGGTACCGCCGTTGGGCAACCTAAATAGCATAAACACCAGCACCAATGCGGCAACTGCAGCTAAGCTAGGCAGAGCCATGCGGCGTAGCACCGAACCGCGCTGGGTAGTTTGGTATTGCTTATGAAAGGCATCAAAATTTTTACCTGCTTGTATATCCTCTGGCGTTACAGGGGAAGGGTTTATATTGAATTTGTTCTTTTTCATGGCTGGGTTATTTAGCTTGTAGCATAAGGTTTTTCATCTTATCTAAGATGCGGTAGGTTTTTACTTTGGCGTTGTTTTCGGTTATGTCCAGTATTTCGCCAATTTCTTTAAAGCTGCGCTTCTCAAAGTAGCGCATCTCTATCAGTTGCATCTCTTCATCGGCAAGGTTTTCAAGGCATTGCAACATGCGGTTTATCTTTTCCCCATCTACACTTGTCACTTCAGCTTCTTCGGCCATACCTGCCAATGCGCTGGTTTCAACGTTTATTACCCGGTGGTTTTTGCTCTTGCGGAAACGGTCGATGAGCATGTTGCGCGTAATGCGGAACAACCAAGAACTAAACGGAATGCCTTGATGTGAAAATGAGTTGAGGCTCGATAAGGCTTTAATAAACACCTCCGAGGTAATATCGCTAGTGGCATGCTTGTCGTTTACGCGCTGGTAAACAAAGCGGTAAATAGCCTCGTAATAGCGATTGTAGAGGGGCTCAAACTTGCGTGAATCTTGCTGGGCGGCCATTATCCAGGCTTGTTCTTCGCTTACATCGGCCGAGCGGGCAGTATAGGATGGTTGCTGCATCTGATAGGTGGTATAAGACATAACGAAACGCTTTACCCACTGCTAACGGATAAGCGGGAAAAAGATACAGAATAAGTATCAAGTAGTGAGTATCAAGTATCAAGACCTACTTATCAAAATTTTAAATAGGTTTTGCAAAGTCCTGATTACGAGATTGGAAGGTATTATGGCCTTTAAATTATTACTCTTGTTTTGTTGCAATTTACAACTCTTAAATTAACCAACATTCAATCGTAAATCGTACTTCGTAAATCAAAAATACTTGCTACTTGCTACTCGGTACTTGCTAAACGTGCTCCGCCAAACGAAAACCCGTAAACTGCCACCTTTTATCCGGCTGAAAGAAGTTACGGTAAGTAGGCCTAATGTGGCTTTGTGGCGTAGAACAAGAGCCGCCGCGCAATACCATTTGGTTAATCATAAACTTACCATTGTACTCGCCCAGCGCACCATCGGGCCGCTGGTAATAGGGGTAAGGCAGGTAGGCGCTGTTGGTCCATTCCCAAACATCGCCATACCATTGGCTATTTTCTTGGGTAGGTAACGATTGAAATTTACTTTGCTCTAGGAAGTTGCCCTCACTAGGCCCTCCAGGCTGCAATGTTTTGGCAGCTACTTCCCATTCCTGTTCGGTAGGTAGGCGCTTGCCGGCCCACATGGCATAGGCCGCAGCCTCATACATACTTACGTGGGTTACGGGTGCATTTGGGTCAATGGGTTTTAAGCCATCCAATTGGTATTGGTACCATTGGCCGTTATGTTGCTCCCAATAGTGTGGGGCTTTTATGCCCATTTCGCTTAGCCATCCCCAGGCATCAGCAAACCACCATTGGTGATTGGCATAACCTCCATCTTCCATAAACCGCAAGTACTCTGCATTGGTTATGGGGCGGTTCATGATGCGACATTGTTGCAGGTAAACTTGATGCACACCTTGTTCATTATCAAAACAAAATCCACTACCATCGTATCCAATATAATAAATTCCTTCGGCTATTTCGTGCCATTGCGGCGGTAGTGCAGTTCCGGTTTCTGGCAACTCAATTACCTTGTACACGGGATGCAATGGGTGGTGCCCGAGTATGTATTTAATATCCGTAACCAACAGCTCTTGATGCTGCTGCTCGTGTTGTAAGCCAATCTCCAATGTGTATTTTAATGCCGCATCCAATTCATCATTTTTATCAAAAAACTGCAGCATGGCTACATCTACATAGCGCCTATACTCATACACCTCAACAACACTAGGGCGGGTCATGTGGCCACGGTGGTCGCGCAATACACGCTCACCCACACTCTCGTAATAACTATTGAACATATAGCTAAAGTCGGTATCAAAAACCTTGTAGCCAGGCAAGTGCGGCAACAATATGAAATTCTCGAAAAACCACGTAGTATGGGCTAAATGCCATTTCGGGGGGCTAACATCCACGATGGGCTGTGCCACATAATCCTCCACTTTCAAAGGCGCACAAATAGCTTCCGTTTGAGCGCGTATATGCTTAAAACGCTTCGCAAAAGTATCAGAAAGGCTAAGTGGGTGATTTAGTTGCATTTCCATAACATGAAAGCTTTGTTACAAATTAAAACAAGTTTACGAGCAAAAGTTCAATTTTAGTATTAAGTAGTGAGTATCAAGTAGTGAGTATCAAGTATCAAGTATCAAGTAGTTAGTACTGCGTATAAAATGTTGTGTGAATTGTTTTTTTAGTTTTATCTCCGGTCAAATTCCTTAATTTTTCGACCATTCAATCGTAAATCGTACCTCGTAAATCGAAAGTACTTGATACTCACTACTTGATACTAAGAAAGAATGTCCACAACAAACGACACCTGTTTATAGCCTATTTTGCATTACCCCTTCAATGTGATTGGCGTTTCGTAATTTTACACTTTGCACCAATACATATATGGCAGTCAAAGAAAAAAATCAAAAGAGCACCAAAGGTAAAGAGCCTATTGATGGTGAAGAAGCCGCTGCCAAGGCAAAGCCTTCCGCTATCAACACTATGCTGGCCGATGAGCGCACGCCGCGCATCTTGGGATTGGCCAGTATGTTCTTGGGCCTGCTTATTGGTGCGGCCATGTTTTCGTATCTTTTTACTTGGGAGAAAGACCAAAGCAGCGTGCTGGAGTTTTCGTGGAGGATGATCCTGAACAGCGACGTAACGGTGGATAACATGCTCGGCCGCTTTGGCGCAGTGCTGTCGCACCAGTTTTATTACAACTTGTTTGGGGTTGCTTCGTGGGCCATTGTAGGCATACTTTTTTCTATTGGCTTAAAGTGGGGTTTTGGTTTGCCCTTGCAGTTGGGTCGTATTTTCAAGTACGGTTTTCTTTGTTTAGTATACTTCTCAGTAGCGTTAGCGTTTGTGTTTCAGGTGATGAGTTTTCCCTGGGGCGGTGCTTTTGGTCGTTCGGTAAGCGAGTGGTTGATGGAGTTTATGGGCATGTTGGGCACGGCTGCATTATTAGGTTTTGGCTTGCTGGCATACTTGGTATTCAAGTTCAACTATAATCCTGGCAAACTTATACCTGCCAAAGTATTTGCTAAAGTAGCAGAAGCCAATGCTGCCAATAACAAGAACCGTGTTCCAGGTTTCCAATACGACGATGAAGATACGGATGTAAAAAACTGGACGAAGAAGATAGAGACCGAAAACGATGGGGTAAACGCTGTGGAAGAAGATATGACCGAAGAGGAAGTTGATTTACCTTGGGAGGTTGACGGCAAAGAGGAAGAGGAAGATGGCCCGTTGGATTTTGACATTATTACGCCAGTTGCGGCCACTGCGGCTACCACTGCCGCTGTTCCGGGCCTTTCGTTTGAAGTAAACCAACCCGAAACACCCCACGAAATAGTGGCACCTTACGAAGACCTTGCGCTGGAAGTGAATGAAGGGATAGTGGAGAAAGAGGCCGGAGAGATATTCAATGATTTGGGTGAATATGATCCAACGTTGGATTTGAGGGATTTTCAATTTCCGCCTTTGGATTTACTGAGAATACATGGCAGCGAGAAGATTTTAGTAGATACTGAAGAACTGGAGAAGAATAAAAACCAGATTGTTGAAACACTACAGAACTACAATATCGAGATATCGAAGATAAAGGCTACCATTGGTCCAACAGTTACTTTATACGAAATTGTACCTGCTGCTGGCGTGCGTATCTCCAAAATCAAGAACCTTGAGGATGACATAGCTTTGAGTTTGGCAGCCTTAGGTATCCGCATTATTGCTCCAATCCCGGGCAAGGGTACTATAGGTATAGAAGTGCCAAACGTGAAGAAGGAAGTGGTGAGTATGCACTCGTTGATAGCATCAGAGAAGTTCCAGAACAGTAAGGCCGAGTTGCCTATCGTTATTGGTAAAACCATTGCCAACGAAATATTTACCACCGATTTGGCTAAAATGCCACACTTATTAATGGCGGGTGCTACGGGCCAAGGTAAATCAGTAGGCTTGAACGCCATTTTGGTTTCATTGCTTTACAAAAAACACCCTTCTCAACTAAAGTTTGTGTTGGTCGACCCTAAAAAGGTAGAATTGACCTTGTATGCAATGATTGAGAAACATTACTTAGCTAAATTACCTGGCGAGGAAGAGGCCATTATTACCGATACCAAGAAGGTTATCCATACCCTTAATGCCCTTTGTATTGAAATGGACAACCGCTACGACCTTTTGAAAGAGGCGCAGGTGCGTAACATTAAGGAATACAACGCTAAGTTTGTGGCCCGCCGCTTAAACCCGAATAAAGGCCACCAGTTTTTGCCTTACATTGTGTTGGTAGTGGATGAGTTTGCCGATTTAATGATGACCGCCGGAAAAGAGGTAGAAACACCCATTGCCCGTTTGGCACAGTTGGCTCGTGCCATTGGTATACATTTGATTATTGCAACGCAGCGTCCGTCGGTTAACATTATTACGGGTACCATCAAAGCTAACTTCCCGGCACGTGTGGCGTTTAAGGTAACTTCCAAAATCGACTCTCGTACCATTTTGGATGGGGGAGGAGCCGACCAGTTGATAGGCCGTGGTGATATGCTACTATCGGAAGGTGGCGAAATGATACGCTTGCAATGTGGATTTGTAGATACGCCAGAAGTAGAAGATATTTGTAAATTCATAGGGCAGCAGCGTGGCTATTCGGAGGCATTTAGGTTGCCAGAGTATGTGGATGAAAAGGAAGAAGGGGGAGCCAGCCTTGATATCGGCGAACGCGACTCGTACTTTGAAGATGCGGCACGAATATTGGTGCAAACACAGCAAGGTTCTACCTCGTTGTTGCAGCGTCGCTTGAAATTAGGGTACAACCGTGCGGGCAGAGTTATGGATCAATTGGAGCAGGCCGGAATAGTTGGCCCGAGCCAAGGTAGCAAGGCTAGAGAAGTGTTATACCCCGATTTGTATCAATTGGAACAGTTTTTGAACAATCAATAGTAAACGTTGTAAATCATGAAATTTTTACAAACCCTTTGTTTGGTAATGTTGGTCTCGGTAAGCGCATTTGCACAGAAACCAGTAGATAGAAAAATTGCGAACGACCCGGCTGCCAAAACATTATTGGATAAGGTAAGTGCCAAATACCAATCTTACACCTCGCTAGAAGTAACGTTCAAGCTGAGTATTGTAAGTAAGGTTGACGATTTAACGGAGAGTATGAATGGCAATGTTTGGCTGAAAGGCCAAAAATACCGCGTTAACACTGGCGATATCGAAATTATTTGCGACAACGTAAAGCGCTGGATGATATTGAAAGGCGAGAAAGAAGTACAGATTTCGTTTTACGAACCCGACGCTAATAATATTGAGAGCCCAAGCCAGTTGTTTACCATTTACAAAAACAACTATTACTACATGCTAGATGGCACTGAGGCTTTGAATGGCAAGCAACTTACCCGCGTAAAGTTGATACCAATTGATGCCAAAAACTCACCATACAGCAATATTTATTTGCTTATCGATGCCGAGAACGTTATCCGTAAGGCGCGCATTGTTGGTAAAGATGGGGTAGAGTACAACTGGCAGATTGTAACCTTTAACCCGAACATTAAAATTGACGAGAGTAAATTTGGTTTTGCACCAGCCCAATACCCTGGATACAACATTGAAGACTTGACGAACGATAAATAATCGTTAACCGATACACATAACAACAATAGCCCCATCATTGGGGCTATTGTTGTTTAAGGCCCTCCCATTTTACCAATTACTAAAGCATAATTCAAGCGAGAACATTGCCATCATTCCCAATATTCTCATTATCTTAATCGGCTCAAAGCAAACCGCCATATGAACCGCAGAGACATGATGAAATTGGCTGCACTAGGCACCACCGGCAGCCTATTGATACCTAACCAAGCATACAGCTTTTTTTTAGACCCCTCGTTTACTAAAGCCGATTTTGGCTCCAACTTTAAGTGGGGTGTAGCCACTGCGGCATATCAAATTGAAGGTGCTTACCAAGAGGATGGCAGGGGCTTATCCATTTGGGATACCTTTAGCCACCAGAAAAAGAATATTAAGACTGGCGAAAACGGCGACGTTTCGGCCGATTTCTACCACCGCTACTACGATGACATTGCTTTGATTAAGGCAATGAACATGAACGTGAACCGCTTTAGTATCTCGTGGTCGCGCATCATGCCGGAGGGCACCGGTACCGTGAACCAAAAAGGCATCGATTTTTACCATAAAGTAATTGACCGCACTATAGAGTTGGGCCTTGAGCCTTGGATAACCTGCTATCATTGGGATTTGCCACAAGCCTTGCAAGACAAAGGCGGCTGGGCTAACCGCGATTGTATTGGTTGGTTTAACGACTATGTAGATTTAATAAGCAAAGCCTATGGCGATAAGGTAAAAAATTGGATGGTGCTTAACGAGCCAATGGCGTTTGTGGCGGTGGGTTACCTCATGGGTATACATGCCCCCGGCTACCGAAACTTTAAGAAGTTTTATGCCGCTACGCACCACGCCGCTATGGCGCAAGCAGAGGGCGCAAGGGTTATCCGCTCCAATGTAAGTGGCAGCAATGTGGGTTCTACCTTCTCTTGTTCGGCTATTATGCCTAAAACCAATGCCGATAAGCATGTTAAGGCAGCCGCTAAAATGGATTCGTTGGTAAACAGATTGTTTATTGAACCTGCCGTGGGCAAAGGCTATCCCGTAAACGATTGGAAGCTTTTGGAGAACATTTACAAGTATGTACAACCTGGCGATGAGGAGAAACTGGTGGCCAATTTTGATTTTATCGGCATACAAAACTATACCCGCATTATGGTGAAGCACAGTCTGTGGCCACCTATTCTTTGGGCAAACCAAGTGAAGCCTAAAAACCTAGTAGGGCCCGAGGATATTACCGATATGGGCTGGGAGGTTTACCCTGAAGGTATTCATCAAGTGCTGAAACAATTTGCTGCTTACCCTGGAATCGATAAAATTATTGTTACCGAAAACGGTGCAGCATTCCCTGATACGGTTGAAGGAAACAGCGTGCATGATGCCAAGCGAGTTGATTTCTATAAAAAGTACTTAGCGCAAGTGTTGAAAGCCAAACAAGAGGGTGTAAATATTCAAGGCTATTTCTGTTGGACATTGATGGACAACTTTGAGTGGGCTGAAGGTTATAAACCACGTTTCGGCTTAGTGCACGTAGACTTTGAGACCCAAAAGCGCACCATGAAAGACAGCGGCCTTTGGTTTAAAGAGTTTCTTAAATAGTCCACGGTTTTGAGCCCTGTGGAAATTGGGTCTGTTTGTTGAAATAATAAAATCGTACTTCGTACATCCTAAATCGCACATGATAGTTACCTTTGCCGCATGGAAAGAGTTGTAAGTGGCGTACGCCCAACGGGGCAGATACATTTGGGCAACTATTTTGGTGCCATCCGAAATTATGTGCGCTTGCAAGAGCAAGCCGATTGCTTCTATTTTATTGCTGATTATCATAGCCTTACCACGCATCCAAACCCAGCTGATTTGCATGCAAATGTGCGCGAGGTGTTGGTTACCTTTTTAGCTTGCGGTCTCGACCCTGAGAAGGCTACCCTTTATGTACAAAGCGACCAGCCCGAAATACCGGAGCTGTATTTGATTTTGAATATGCTGGCAGGCATTGGCGAGCTGGAGCGAACCGTCACCTACAAAGAAAAAGCATTGAAGCAACAGGATAACCTGAATGCTGGCCTGCTTACTTACCCTGTGTTGATGACTGCGGACATAATTTTGCACAAGGCTACTAAAGTGCCCGTAGGCAAAGACCAAGAACAACACTTAGAAATGAGTCGAAACTTTGCCAATCGTTTCAACTTTCAGTACAACTGTGAAATTTTTCCAGAACCGCAGGGCTTTAATTTTGGCGAAGACTTGGTAAAAATTCCTGGGTTGGACGGCACGGGCAAAATGGGCAAATCGGAAGGCGGAAAGAATGCGATTTATTTGGGCGAAGACCCCGATAGCATCCGCAAGAAAGTAATGCGCGCTGTAACCGATGCTGGCCCAACAGGCACCAACCAGCCCCTTACCGAGCCAGTTGCTAATCTGATTGCCATAATGAAGGCAGTGAGCAGCCCCGATACAGTACAATTCTTTTTAGACCAATATGCAGGTGGTAGCATCCGTTACGGCGATTTGAAAAAGCAATTGGCTGAAGATGTGGTAGCCTTTACGGCGCCTTTCCGCGAGCGGATGATAGAGATTAGCAAAGACGACGCATTGATATCGCGAACCGTAAAACTAGGTGCCGAAAAGGCCCGCGCCAGTGGCTCACAAACAATTAAAGAGGTTAGAGAGGCAATTGGTATTAAAAGATTTTTCTAGTTAGGCATTATTCATTTATATTAGGCCTCGCAAACCACCACTACGTTTTGGAAGAAAGGAACATTAAACATATCGCTATTGCTGGCAACATAGGTGCCGGTAAAACTACATTGGCCGAAGTTTTGGCTAAAAATTTTAAATGGAAACCCCATTACGAGGACGTTGAGAACAATCCGTATCTGAACGATTTCTATAATGATATGCCTAGGTGGTCGTTTAATTTGCAGATTTACTTCTTGCACAATCGCTTCAAGCAGATTATTGAAATTAAGAGCGGTCCCGAAACCGTGGTGCAAGACCGCACCATATACGAGGATGCATTCATCTTTGCGCCCAACCTGCATGCTATGGGCTTGATGACCACTCGCGATTTTGAGAACTATACGACTCTTTTTAATACCATCAACTCGCTTATTACCCCACCCGATTTGTTGATTTACCTTCGTGGTAGCATACCTACCTTGGTAGGCCAAATACAAAAGCGTGGCCGCGAGTACGAAGAAAACCTGCGGTTAGATTACTTGCGCCGCCTAAACGAGTACTACGAAAATTGGATAAGCACCTACAAAGAAGGAAAGTTGTTGATTATTGATGTAGACAATTGCAACTTCATTGACAACCAAGAGCACTTGGCCGATGTGGTAAGCCGCGTTAATGCGGAGTTGTATGGTCTGTTTTGAGGGTATCGGTAAGTACTACTATTTTACACCCGCTTTTTTCTGTTAGTGTTTGCTGTGCATATAAGCTATCGGCCCATTGTATGGCTGCGGAGGTACAAAAACCTACGGTGTCGCCTACTGCTATATTGCGGTAATCTGTTTGCCAATCAATTTGATAGCCATAGTGGTCGTTCATGCTGCTTATATAGAACGATGCCACCAGATTTCCGGTGCTACCTTCATCAATTACTGTAAAGGTTTTCAAATCAGCATGGTGGTTTCGCACCTCCTGAAGTAACATACCTACCTTTTGTTGTTGCGAATAAATGAGGTGCTGCATATTTTCAGTAACCTCTTTGGTGTAGCTATAGCTAAATACTGTAACGGTAAGCATACATAATGATGCAAACTGTGCCTTGGCAGAGAAGGAGAAGCGGGATGATAATTGCTCCCAAATAGACCATAAACCGAATGCTGCAATGATGGAGAGCCAAGGATAAACGGAGGCATCGTACCACGGCAGTTTGGTTTTCGAAACAGAAATTACCAAAAGGTGCGAAACAGTTGAGCCCATTAGCAGCAGCATGAGGTTTCGGTACCGGCTGTTTTTTTGAACCACCAAAGCTATCAGCCCAATAGGCAGCAGTAATACCCAAGGAAAAAAGTTTATGTTGGCCAGTTCGGTCCAATAGTACATAAAAGGTGCGGCATGGCCCTGCACTACATTCACAAATCTATCTTGTACATTGCCAAACCCCAAAAACCTAAAGTTGTAAGGGCTTACCCACCAAACAACTAGATAATTGAGGCCAAGAGTAAGCCCAAATAGGCCTGCACCTTGCCATACTGCTTTACTCTTGATAAATGCACGCAACTGCTTCTGGTAAACCAGATACAATACCATAGCTGGTAACGAAAAAAACACCACCAAGTTTTTGGTAAGGAAGCCAAAAGCAAAGAGTATAGCGGTTATGTACAACCACTTAGTCTGATTGGTGGCGGTAAATTGATAGAAACCAAGCAATGCTGCCAATGCTATGAATATTAATATGCCCTCGTGGTCGCCAGTGCGGGCTAGGTGAGGGGCAATATAGCCAGGGCTGCACACCAGCACCATAGCCGAAAGGAAACCCAAAACGGGGTTGGCAAAAAAGCGAAAAAAGTACCAAATGAGCACTATGCCAGTAGCCAAACAAAACAACGCTACAGGTAGCCGCAGGGCCAGCTCATTGTATCCCAACACTTTGAAAGCCAGAGCCTGAAAGTATGTACCAAAAGGCGGCTTGATGTTTGGGTTGTCGAAACCGGCTATATAGTCGCCAAAGTTTTCTAGAAAAGTACCGCTATTGGCTAGTTGGTATGCCCGCATAGCAAACATGGCCTCATCCCAAGCGTGTATTGGGTCGCTATCGAGGTGAAGAAAAAGTGGGAAGTAGGCTATAACGGCAAACAAACCAGCAACCAACAGCATGCGCTTGTTGCTATACTTTGTACCATCAACAGGTAATGAGGAAGCCTCAGTCATGCGGTAAAAGTATCAATTTATCGCGGGTAATTGTCTGGATGCGTCCAATCAAGGTGGTCTTAAAAAACAAACCCCCACTAGTAAAACTAGCAGGGGTATGCCTGAAAAATCTGACAATCCGACTTGCGACATTCAGGGTATTGCAAAGATAATTTTTTCGGTATAAAATGTTGTATATTTTTACCAATTGACATTTTTATTTGATAAAAAATATCTTTTGGCTAAAAACTACCTTTTGTCTTTGTTGAATTTGTCGCCACTGGTGTATAGCCAAAGGCTAACAAGCCAGTATGAACGTCAATTCAAGCATAGCAAACACTTGTGCCCCATAAACCATGCCTAGCGCATCATTACACAACGGTTCAAATCTACCGTCCAGCTTTCTAGCACATCTTCATACTCATGGCCAGTGTAAATACCTTTTATCGTAACTATTTTGCCGGTAGGCAAGGTAAGTATACCATCCATGTAGGCACTGTCAATTTGCAATCTAATATCGTCCAATCCATATTCGCCTGCTTCAAGTAGCAACGTCGCGCCACCAGCATTGTCAGGGGTAACTACGCGCACGGGCCCGCTTACTTGTATTACTTGCCCGTTGGTTTTTAAATTAAAGGCTGCAGTATCTTTTGCCAATTCAGACACTAACGTGTTTGCGGTATATTCAAACGCAGGTTTTGTGTCTATTACATCTTGATGGGGCTTATTAAACATGAAGTAAGCAACCCCACCGCCAACGGCAGCGCCAAGCACAATAAGTATTAGGATTATTTTAAGCCAGTTTTTCATAGGTCATGATTAGGTTAATGTTGAGCAGCCAAAGTTACGAAACAATAATTTGCCTAACTTTAGCATTGTACAGAAAGATTTACACACATACTGGCCCCGAATGAAAAAACTGCTCCTTGTTCCACTTGCGTTGATATTCATGTTAGGGTTGGCCCCATCTTGTAAGCATAACCCCTATATTCCAGACGGTGTTTTGATAGTGGATAGTACTGACTTGACGCAACCCTGCGACCCCAACGTAGTATATTTTATCAACCAAGTGCAACCTATCTTGGTGTCGAATTGTGCAAAACCGGGATGCCACGATTCAAACACCCGAGCAGAGGATATTGATTATTCCACTTACCAAAGTACTATTCAGTCTGAAACGGTGGAACCAGGAAGGCCAAACAATAGCAAGCTGTATGAGATAATTATCAAAACAGACCCTAATGATGTAATGCCCCCATCTGGAAACACGCCGCTAACTGCCGACCAAAAGGACATTATCTATATGTGGATTTTGCAAGGGGCCTTAAATAATGGTTGCACCGAAACTACCTGCGATACTGCCAACCAAACCTTGAGTGCCAATGTGCAGCCTACACTGAGCACCTACTGCTATGGTTGCCATAGCAGTGCAGCAGCCAATGGATCAGGTGCTGGCATCAGTTTAGAGACCTATAGCAACTTGCAAACCACTGTTGCAGATGGTAAATTGATGTGTAGCATAAACCATGGGGCATCTTGTTCGGCTATGCCAAAGGGCGGTACTAAGCTACCCCAATGCCAGATTGATAAAATTCAATCGTGGATAAATGCCGGGGCATTGAATAACTAAATTGGACTAGAAATGTTATAGTAGTATTGCGCGGCTAAACAATTAAGTATTTATTTTGCTTAATAATACTGTGCACGGCAGTTTTAAGGCTTTAACTAATTTTACATTACATGAAGAGGATTTTCCCATTAATAGCAATTGGCATAGTTATGGCATTAGCACTTTCGGTTCAAACCGGATGCTATTATGATAACGAAGAAGATTTGTATCCATTTACAGGCGTTTGCGACACTAGTAGTGTATCGTTGTCGGGCATCGTAAAACCTATTTTGCAAGGCAATTGCTACGGCTGTCACAGTGCTTCGGCTGCCGCAGCCTCAGGGGCCGGTATTAACCTTGAAGACTATGCCCCTTTGAAAGGCTGGGCCGATAACGGCAGGTTGTATTGCTCCGTAGACCACGGAAACGGATGCAGCCAAATGCCCAAAGGTGGTGGCCGATTGCAACAATGCGATATTGATAAAATTAAAGCTTGGGTTGACCGTGGCGCCCTTAATAATTGATAAACAACAAAACATAACTCAAATGAAAATAACCATTTTAATGCTGGCCTTAGTGGTTTCAAGCTATACTGCATTTGCCCAAAAATATTTTACCAAAACCGCTAGTGTGCAATTTTTTTCGGCGACACCGATGGAGAATATTGATGCAAAAAGTGGTCAAACAACGAGTATTATCGATTTTGCCACTGGCGATATTGTGTTTAAAATGAGGATCAAGACTTTTCAGTTTGAGAAGGCATTGATGCAGGAACATTTCAATGAAAAGTATTTGGAATCGGAAAAATATCCGGAGGCTACTTTTAAAGGCAAAATTGATAACTACACCGCTATTAATCTTAAGAAAGATGGTGAATATAAAGTGGCAGTTACTGGCGATTTAACCATCCACGGTGTTACTAAAAAGTATACCACCGTTGGTGTAATTTCGGTTGCTGCAGGCAAAGTATCTGTTCAAGCTAAGTTTCCAATTAAGTTGGCCGACCATGACGTGAAAATACCCGGAGCGGTGAAAGATAATATTTCCGAAACCGTTGATGTATCAGTAAATGCCGATTATACCGAGATGGTTAAATAAGACCTTAATATCCCCAAACCTTACCACATGTTGCGTACAATACTTACCCGTAGCTTACTAACTGCGTTCTTATTTTTTGCATCATTTCCGGCTTTCGCACAAGGCGACTTGTTAGATTTGTTGGACTCGGCAGTAGTAACAACTCCTGTAACCGATTATACAGAGGCTACTTTTAAGACCACGCGTATTATTACCAGTAGGTCTATCGAAACCCCATCAAAAGGCGAGATGCAATTTATTATTGCGCACCGCTTTGGTAGGGTAAATGGTGGTTGGCGAGAGTTTTTTGGTCTCGACCAAGCAAATATTCGTTTGGAGTTGGAGTATGGTATTACCGATTGGTTGAGCGTGGGTTGGGGTAGGAGCAATGTGTTTAAGCAATGGGATGGATTTGCAAGGGCAAAGTTTTTGAGCCAAAGTACAGGCTTACGTAAAATGCCCATCACTGCCGAGTTTTTGGCAAGTGTTGCTATGAACTCAGGCAAATGGACTAATCCTAGCAGAGAGAACTACATAAGCAGTCGTGCATCATACGTGTTTCAGCTAATGGTGGCTCGTAAGTTTAGCCGAAAATTCTCGCTGCAAGTAATGAGCACTATGGTGCACAAAAATTTGGTTGCTACCAACGAAGATAAAAATGACCAGTTTATGGTTGGCGCTGGCGGGCGATTTTTGCTTACGGGCAGTTTTGGTTTAACTGCCGAGTACCATTATTTGATACCTGGCAGGTTGGTAAGTGCTATTGATGCGCCCATAACCGACCATGCTTTTTCGCTCGGTTTCGATTTAGAAACGGGTGGTCACGTGTTTCAAATTATGGCTACCAATAACCTAGGTATGTCGGAGCACCAGTATTTTACTAGCGCTACTTCGGGTAAACTGGCCAAAGGCGATATTCATATCGGTTTCAACGTAAATCGCGTATTTACGTTGGCCAATTATGATAAGATTAAGCAACGGAAAGATGCCAAGCGCCTGAAGAAGGAAGGAGGGATTAAGTAATTTTTTCTGACCCGTACGTAAGTGATAAAAGACGACGCCTCAATGCAGTTGAGGCGTCGTCTTTTTTGTTAACCTTCTACATATTCGCCCATAGCATTGTATTTGTCTATGCGGTTTTTGTTGCGCTCTTCAGGTGTCAGTTCTTTAAGCTCGGCCAAATGTTTCTTTAAGTGCTTTTTCAATATCTTGGCCATTTCTTCAGGGTCAGAGTGTGCACCACCTGATGGCTCTTTTATGATGCCATCCACTAAACCAAAGCCGTGCATGTCTTTAGAGGTTAGTTTTAGCGCCTCGGCAGCGGTTTCTTTATAGTCCCAAGTGCGCCAAAGGATGGATGAACACGATTCGGGCGAAATAACTGAGTACCAAGTATTCTCCAGCATAAACACTCTGTCGCCAATACCAATACCTAGAGCACCTCCACTGGCACCTTCACCAATTACTACACAAATAACCGGTACTTTAAGCAGCGCCATTTCGTATAGGTTTCGCGCAATCGCTTCGGCCTGTCCGCGCTCCTCTGCCTCTAGACCAGGGTAAGCCCCTGGGGTATCAATAAAAGTAACAATGGGTTTGTTGAATTTTTCGGCGAGCTTCATTAAGCGCAGCGCTTTGCGGTAGCCTTCGGGGTTGGGCATACCAAAGTTGCGGTATTGGCGCATTTTGGTATTGATACCTTTTTGGTGGCCAATAAACATTACTGTTTCGCCGTCCATATCCCCAAATCCGCCTACAATGGCTTTATCATCGGCAAAGTGCCTATCGCCGTGTAATTCTTGAAATTTGGTGGTAAGTGCATCAATGTAGTACAGCGTATAAGGCCGCTCAGGGTGCCTTGATACCTGCACACGCTGCCAACCGTTGAGGCCGGCATAAATTTCTTTACGAGCCTCTTTTATCCTCACCTCCAACTCTGCAATAGAGTTGCTTACATCCACTTTACCCTTTAATGAAATTGCTTTTAGCTTTTCCAGCTGATCATACAACTCCGATATAGGTGCCTCAAAATCTAAGAATACCATGGCCTGAAATTTCTTTTACATTAATGCCGTTAAAGCAAAGATAGTAGAAAATGAAAAGCCAGTGGGGTTGGCAAACTGAATTGCAAGAATAAGGCTATATTATGGTTAGTTTAATTAAATATGCAAACTAGGCTATTGCCTAGTGGAAGTCTTATTTTTGCGCCTTAAATAACTAGCTCCATGAAACTGCATATATTAATACTAGTCGCGCTATCTATTCTTTTGCCAACCATGGTGCAGGCTCAAGAGTGCGGAATTATATATGTAAGCCCAACAGGTGCGGCATCGGGAGTAGCCGGAACCAAAGCCAATCCAGCGAGTTTTGTATACGGTTTAACGCTCGTAACGGCTACCGATACCCGGATTTGGATGGCCAACGGAAACTACAATATCGACAATACCATTACCATACCCTCGAACGTAACTATTGAAGGTGGTTTTACGATTGGTACTTGGGCGAAAACCAATAGCAACGTAACTGCAATAAACAGGAGCGCCTTAAACCCAGATGTAGCCAATAAGGCGCTGGTAGCGTTTAGCGCCGTAAATGCAAGTGGTTTCCGCTTGCAAGACATAACCATTACGGTAGCTAATGCCACGGGGTCAGGAGTTTCGGTTTATGGTGTTCGTTTGGTTGGTTGCTCGAATTATAATATTGTTAGGTGCGTTATTACCTCTGGCAACGGAGCTGCGGGTGCAGGCGGCGCTTCAGGTATTGCAGGATTAGTAGGCAGCAATGGTGTCAATGGTCAGGTTGGAGCACAAGATTCGGAAAACCAAACTGGCCGCGGCGGCGCTGGCGGAAATGGCGGTGGTGGCACAGTTGGTGGGGCCGGAGGAGTTTTGCCAGGTGGTTCAAGCAGAACAGGTGTAGCGGGTGCCAATGGTGCGGCACCTGCAAACAATAGGAATGGCGGTGCAGGTGGCGGCGGCGGTTCGGGCGCTCATGACGATTTAAGGGGTGGCAATGGCGGACAAGGTTCTGGCCCTGCAGGCAATAATACAGTAATAGGTAACGGTGCTGCCGGTGGTGGTGGATGTTGTGTGCAAGGCAATGCTAACTGCAATGTGCCTGGTATGAACGGTTTCCCTGGTTCGGCAGGAACGAATGGAGCAAACGGCGCGAACGGAACAGTGGGAGCAACCGCAAACATTGCCGGTTTTTTTGTGCCTGGTGACGGATTAGCGGGTACTGATGGATTTGGAGGACAAGGTGGCACTGGCGGTGGTGGTGGCAGCGGCGATAAAGGTTTTCCGGATGGGGCTTGTTTGTTTGCTGGCTGCACAAGCGGCACTGGCAGCGGTGCAGGCGGCGGTGGCGGCGGCGGACAAGGTGGTTCGGGTGGTGCTGGTGGAACGGGCGGGGGTAGCTCTTATGCTATTTATGTTTTTAACAACGGAGCAAATGGCAATGTAACCGATTGCAGTCTTACAGCTGGCCTAGGCGGTGCTGGTGGTGCTGGCGGTGCTGGTGCGCTAGGTGCCAATGGCGGTAGTGGTGGCATAGGTGCGCCTGGCGACAACCAAGAAGTGGGTTGTGGTGCCAATGGCGGCACTGGTGGCCGAGGCGGTAATGGTGGTAATGGTGCAAATGGTGCCAACGGTGTTTCGCAAGCCATTTACGAGCACCCTGGGGGTACGGCAGCCGCGGTATCTAATATTGTTGCAGTACCGGGCAATCCGCCGGTAATTAGTGTACTGAATTCAGGTTGCGTAAACCAAGATATTGTGTTTGAAGCTACCGCCGCTGGTGCATGGAACTTTGGCGCAGGCGCCCAGCCAGCCACGGCAAACGGCGCAGGGCCGCACAACGTTCAGTATACCACTGTGGGTAGGCGAACCATAACCTTCAACGGAACCGCTTTTGCCGACTATGTTGATATTTTTAATAATTCCGCTGGCAGTGGTAGTTTTATTTCGCCAGGCGATACTACCATTCCGGTAGGTTGTTTCCATACTTTCCGTTCAACTTTAGTTGGCAGCAACTACCAATGGACGTTTAATGGTGCCAGTCCTGTGAGTGTTTCGGGGCCTAATGAGCAGGTAGTTGATAGTGTTTATTTCCTCTCGCCAGGTACTTATCAAGTAATTTTGCAGTTAACTACGGGCACCACTTGCTGCGGGGTGCTCCGCGATACCATTTTGGTAACGGCTGTGCCTAACGCTATCAACGTTTCTTTGGCAGCCTCTACTAGCACAATTTGCGCAGGGTCGCCAATTACGTATACCGCTAGTCCTTCCAACTATCAGCAATACGATTTTTACATCAATACTACTTTGATACAAACAGGTGCTCAAAACGCCTTTACCACTGCGGCCTTGCAACCCGGTGATAGTGTAATTGTAAGGGCGTTTGATGGCGCATGTTACTCAAACCCAAGTGCTACTATATTCCCTACCGTAAATATTCCTCCAACGTTGGTTTTATCAAGCAGCGATGCGGATAACACGATTTGCGCTGGCGAAAACGTGACCTTTACGGCCACCCCAACTGGCCTAGGCACATATACCTTTTTGGATGGAAATAATATCGTCCAACAAACAACATCCAACACGTACAGCACCTCCGGCTTGGTGTCGGGCAATTCCGTTAGGGTAATTGCTTCATCCAATGGTTGTGCTGATACAAGTGCGGCAATAGTAACAGTAGTAAACATTACACCTACCATTACTTTAGCATCCTCTGATGCGGACAATATCATCTGCACTGGCGAGGCGGTAACATTTACTGTAACTCCTGCTGGTTTGGGTCAATACGATTTCTTTGAAAACGGCAATCCGGTGCAAAGCAATGCATCCAATACCTATACAACCACTGCGCTTGCCACAGGCACCGCTGTAAGGGCTAGTGCCACAAACAATGGCTGCACTAGCGCGCTTACCGCTGCAATAACCATTACGGTAAACACCTATCCAGTGGTTACACTAACCAGCAGCGACGTAGATAACATTATTTGTGCGAGCGAAAGCGTAACCTTCACGGCTAGCCCTGCAGGTCTTACCAGCTATACTTTCTTGAGCGGTGCTTTGGTACTGCAACAAGGTGCTCAAAATACCTATACTACTACGGCGCTGGCAACAGGCAACAGCATTACGGTTATTGGTAGCAATGCCAATTGTGCAGATACTAGTGCGGCTATAGTAACGGTGGTTAACCAAACGCCAGTAATTACGTTGGTCTCTTCTGATGGAGATAATAGTATCTGCGCAGGCGAGAGTGTTACTTTTACGGTTACTCCAGCTGGCTTAGCGCAATATAATTTCTTCGAAAATGGAAATCCAGTGCAAAGCTCAGTATCAAATACGTATACTACCGCGGCTCTTACTACGGGTACTGCGGTAACTGCCAGTGCTACCAACAACGGCTGCACTAGCACAGTTGCTGCAGCAATAACCATTACTGTAAATCCTTACCCTGTCGTTACCATTACAAGTTCCGATGCCGATGATATTGTGTGCGGAGGCACCTCGGTAACGTTCACGGCATCGCCAGCGGGTTTGCAGTTGTATGATTTTTATGACAATACCACCCTTGCGCAATCAGGTGTTAACGCAACTTATACTTCTTCAACCTTGGTAGCTGGCAATAGTATAACAGTAGTAGCTACACAAAATGGATGTTCGGATACTAGCAGCGCCATTGTTACCCAAATAACGCCAGCCCCTGTTGCCGATGCTGGTGTTGATGCCAGTGCCTGTGTTGATGATGCAGCTGTTGCACTTTCGGGTGCCCCTGTGGGAGGTGTTTGGTCGGGCAGTGTGGTTACCAGCGGTGGAAGTTTTGAGCCTGTTTTGGCGGGAGCAGGAACGTTTAACCTTGTTTATACCGTAACCGATGCGATAACTAATTGCAACGATGCCGATACTATGGTGTTTACAGTTAATGCCTTGCCAAATGCCGATGCTGGAACTGATGTAAATATTTGCGAAACGGAATCAACCCAACTGACCGCTACTGGCGGTGCTAGCTATGTTTGGGCCCCAGCAACCGACCTTGATAATGCCAATATTGCAACACCAGTTGCTTCACCAACTGCTAATACAACTTACCTAGTAACTGTAACCGATGTAAATGGCTGTATAGCTATTGATAGTGTTCAGGTAGTGGTATCTACGCAGCCAATTGCCGATTTCACAGCATCTACTGCTTGTGCAGGCGACCCTACAGTGTTTACCAATAACTCAACCAATGCCACGAGCTATAGTTGGTTGTTTGGTGCTGGGCAAACCGATACTACCAGCAACCCTTCCTTTGTTTATGGCACAGGTGGCGATTACGATGTGAACCTTATTGCCAGCAATGGTAGTTGTGCAGATACTATCACTACTACCGTTAGCGTGTTCAATAAACCAACCGCGGCATTTACAGTTACACCGCGCGAAGGTGAAGCAGGGGAGGACTCTTTGGCATTTGTAGCTGATACGGCAGGCGTATTGACTTGGTTGTGGGATATTGGTACAGGCGAGAGCTTTATACAGCCTTCTTTTAATTACCAATACCAAGATACAGGCTTGTATGCCATAGGTTTGATAGTGACAAATGCCAACGGTTGTGCCGATACATTGCTGCTGCCAGACTATGTGCGTATTGTAGAGCCTGCTCGTTTGTTTATTCCGAACGCATTTACCCCAAACAATGATGGGCGAAACGATTTGCTTTACATCTTTGGCTCAGGCTTAGACAATATCGTTTTCCAGATTTTCAATCGTTGGGGCGAAAAGGTTTTTGAAACCCGCGACCAATCCATTGGCTGGGACGGCACCTTTAATGGTACTTTGGTTGACCCAGGAGTTTATGTGTACAAACTCACCTTCAACTTTCCTGATTTGAGGTTGCAGAACCGCGAGGGAAGTATAACGGTGATAAGGTAAGTTAAGTATTAATAACAAGGTTCTCTTCCTGTATCGGAGAGAACTTTGTTATAATAGCTGCAAGTGTGATTGTAAGACGCTATATAGCTTAAGATATAGCATAATAGCTAATGCTTACAGCCTTGTAAAAGCAAATAGATATTGCGAGTGGATAAAATAAACAGCCTGAAAACCAATAGATTCTATATTTTTCCAAAAAAAGGCTACAAATAGTTTCCAGTGAGGTTAAAACCCATTATATTTGCAGTCCTAATTGAATGGTTCGGTAGTTCAGTTGGTTAGAATACGTGCCTGTCACGCATGTGGTCGCGGGTTCGAGTCCCGTCCGGACCGCAAAAAGCCTTCCCATTCATTTCGGGAAGGCTTTTTCGTTTTTATGGAAAATCACTACGTATATATTTTGCAAAGCGATGTGGATGGGACCTTTTATAAAGGTTATACTACTGATTATTTGCGACGATTGGAGCACC
>CAMDKI010000010.1 GCA_945901065.1 Chitinophaga pinensis | reverse complement strand
CCTTCGCCACCGATGTAAGCGATTACCTCGGTTTGGTTGGTCAAACGTACTTTAGCTACTTTACGAAGTGCTGAGTTAGGCTTCTTAGGGGTGGTAGTATAAACCCTTGTACAAACACCACGTTTCTGTGGGCAAGAATCTAATGCTCTTGACTTGCTAGGGGTATCTATTACCTTCCTTCCGTTTCTTACCAATTGTTGAATAGTAGGCATACTTTACTCGTTCTATTTTTGGAAGGGCAAAGATAGCTAACCCATTCTTCATTTACAAATCATTTTTTCATTTTTGTTCAAGATAAATGCACAACACCGCAAGCAACCTCTCGCTCTTTGAATAAATTGCCATATTTATACTGATTATCAAGGTTTTTTGAAATCTTTTTTACTCTATACATAGCATTTTGCCCTATCAAAAAAAATCAAAAAAATTTCCAGAATCTACGTTTATCCACAAACCCACATACTATTGGCCTCATTTAACAACGGCATTTTTCGCAATTTCTGAAAAAACTTTGCCTACTTAGCACCCGAAATGATGACCAAACCAGCCCCCTCTACCCTATCGTTTGCCACCCTGCGTGCAACCGCCGCCAAAGCGGGCCTTGACTGGTTCATTCTAGCCCTACTTGGCATGATTGGACTGGCTTATCTTTTGCCTGGCCCTGGCAATTATGATGGGCCTGTATCGCTGGGTAAGGTTACTACCTATGGTGTATCGCTTATTTTCTTCTTCTATGGCTTGAAGCTTAGCCCTGAGAAAATGAAAGCTGGCCTCAAAAACTGGCGTTTGCACGCTACCATTCACACCACCACGTTTATTCTGTTTCCCGCTATTATATATAGTACTCGGTTCCTTTTTCCGGATGCCGATAACAACACCTTGTGGTTGGGGGTATTTTTCTTAGCTTCATTACCCTCTACCGTATCATCCTCGGTAGTAATGGTATCTATTGCAGGGGGCAATATACCCGCTGCCATATTCAATGCCAGCATCAGTAGCCTAATAGGAGTGTTTTTAACACCTCTATGGATGGGGTTGGTAATCACAGCCACAAACGACGATTATGTGATAGGCGACGTGATACTAAAGCTCACCGTACAGGTTATAGTGCCTGTTGTGCTCGGTATATTATTGCATAGGCGCTTCGGAGGTTTTACGGCTAAGCATGGCATGAAATTGCGCTACTTCGATCAAGTTATCATCCTCCTTATTATTTACAGCTCCTTCTGCCACTCATTTACCATGGACCTATTTGTAGGCTTTAGCGCCACTGCTTTATTACTGCTTGGCTTGGGCATGTTAGGGCTCTTTGTTACCGTGTATGGTATAGTGCATTTGGTGAGTAAACTATTAAAATTTAACAGAGAAGATACTATAACCGCGCAGTTTTGCGGCAGCAAAAAAAGCCTGGTACACGGCACCGTAATGAGTAAAGTGCTTTTTGCGGATAGCAGTATGACAGGTATGATACTTCTACCTATTATGATTTACCATGCCCTGCAATTGCTGGTAGCTAGTATTATTGCGCAACGGTTGGCGAGGCGCAATCAATTTGAAAATGAGTCAATTTGAAAATTTGGAAATGGGTTTAGCCATTGTTCAAGCAAAAAAGATAATTTCCAAATTAGCACATTACCAAATTTCCTAATTGGGCTTCCTGTGCTTCCACCTTCTATGGCTCCAAAGCCAGCTCTCCGGTTGCTCACGGATGTTGGCTTCCAGCAATTGGGTGTGCCTTTCGGTAATCTCATTGGGGGCGCAAGTGCTAGGGTTATCGGTTACGACTTTTAGCTCTAAGGTATAATAGCCGCGTTTTTGACGAAGAATGTGGCAATAGAAAACGGGTAAGTTGGTCATTTTAGCCACCCGTTCGGTACCAAGGTATATAGGTGCCTCTTGGTTCATGAAGGTCATCCAATGGCTAGGGGCTTTGCCACTTGGGGTCTGGTCGGTTATAAAATGGAATAGGCAGGCTTCTTTATCCAAGGTAGTTAGCAAATGGCGCATGCGGTTCTGGGCCACTAGTTCCATACCAAATCGTGCACGCATTTTGCGGGCCAGTGCATCAAAGTGTTGGTTTTTAAGTGGCTTGTATATGGCCAACGAATGATGCCCCACGGTATGGCTGGCATTGAGGCCGGCCATTTCCCAATTGCCCATGTGGCCCAAGGTAGTAATAGCACTGCGGCGTTGCTGGTATAGCTCATCCACCACCTCATGGTTCGTTATCTGGAAACGCTGCTCTAGTTCGTTGGCACTGATTGTAAGAAATTTAACATTCTCGATAATGATATCACAAAAGCTACTGTAAAACTTTTTTGCGATAGCCGTTATCTCTTGTTCTGTTTTTTCGGGAAATGCTCTGGACAGATTTTGGGTTACCACCTTGCGACGATAGCGCACTAGGTAGTACATTATGTAGTAGGCAAAATCGGAAAGAAAATACAACGCCGCGAATGGTAACTTCGATAGCGGGTAAAGAAAACCTATTACAAGCCAGTAAGACAATCGATCCATAGGCGCGTATCATTCATCAAAGCGCTCTTTGGAGCGGCCACCATAATGGTTCTGGCTATTATCTTCATTTATAGGCGTATTACCTCCAGTAAAGCTAGATTGTAGCATTTGCTGCCACTGCTCGTTACGAATTTCACCAACAGCATTGGAGTGCAAAAGGGTGTAATGGTTGGTAACCAAATCAGTATTATAGAAAACAAACTTTAAGTTACTCTGCCTGCCACCTACTTTCTCATAATACTGCCAAATTTCGTAAGGATAACTACCCGGTTCTCTGTCGGCCACTTGCCTTTGGTTGGGCGCACCGTATTGCAAATATACCCTACCCCTATCGGTATTAAAACCATATAAGCTATTGGTACCAAAGCTATAGTTCACTTGTTTAATCAAATCGGCATGCACTGTCCAAGCACTCAGTGGGTCTACATCGTTGCGGGCCAGCCAAAAATTAAAGAAAATGCGCTTCATGATTTCGAAATCGCCATTTTTTATAATACTCTTAATGGTTGCCACTTCGCCTATGGTAGCAACCGGCATCATTGAAAGAAGTTGATACTCTATTTCCTCTTTGGTAAAAAGCTCCACAAAGGTTCCCTCAATACTGAGTGTGCCAATAGAATCGAGCGCAACGGGCTCAAAAAACTTCATCCTTTGAAAAAAAGCGGTTCGAGAGGTAACCACTTCATTATTGCGGTTTCGAACCTCAACCATCAACTCATAATTGCCCGATACAAGATTGCTGATGTCGAACTCTGCGAATATTGGGATAACCGCTTGGGCTTTTACTTTTTTAACAGAGAGCATTTTATCCTCGTGCTCAAACCTACCTTGCTTATAAATAGCATATGTTACCAGCAAACCTTCATCAGTAGGCAAAACGCCAGGATTATATAGTTCTACGTAAAAAGAAAGCTTGTTTACATCGTTATGATAAAAGTTAACCACATATGGCGACATATACAATCCGCTCTTTGTATAAACGCTACTTTCATCGCTAGCCTTGTACTCATCAACCAAACTAATGTCGCTAAATTTTATTTGCTTGTAGTCATAGTCAATAACTAAGTCTTCCTGATGGGTTTCGATCTTGCCTGAGTTAATGTCTTTAAAAGTAGCTTCAAGTGCATAGGTGCCATTAGGCAATACGAAGCGCTGCTTATCAACCAACCCCACATTTACGTTTAAGGTATCGGCAATATCAACGGTATTTAGCACGTATTTATCAAATGCCTTTACTTCTCCATTTTGCTTGTATATGAGCGTAACCTCAACTGCGCCTCTATAAAGCCCATTGGCAACAGGCACATATTTAATGCTGTTGCCTAGCACTAGTAAATCAGTCTCTACATAAGGGCCTATCTCTGGCGCATAAAAACGGCAATGGCGCACTTGCACTTCTAAGGCTTGCGCTGGTATGGCCATGAAGCCTACCAAGAGCGTAAATACAACAATGCGAGTGATAATCATAGGCTATTTTGGAAGGATAAAGTTAAGGATTCTGAATCAGAACCCAATAATCATAAAGAACGCATTAACCTTTATAAGGTTGCAATGAAAGGAAAGGTTCAATTGGTAACAATGGTAAAATTAAGCTAGTCCGCCAGCCTTCAGTTTCTCCATATTTTCGGCCAATTGCAGCGCCTGTATCATTTCGTTGATGTTACCTCCCATAAAATCGGGTAAATTGTAGCTCGTAAAGCCGATTCGGTGGTCGGTAATGCGCCCCTGCGGGTAGTTGTAGGTGCGTATTTTGGCACTACGGTCGCCAGTTGAAACGAGGGTTTTGCGCTTTGCTGCCACTTCGGCGTTTCGTTTCTCCAACTCAACTTCATATAACTTGGTACGCAGACTCTTCATTGCCGATTCGCGGTTCTTTATCTGGCTGCGCTCTGCCTGGCACTCCACTACTATACCGGTAGGCATGTGTGTCATCCGCACTGCCGATTCTACTTTGTTTACGTGCTGACCACCTGCACCACTGCTGCGGAAAGTATCTACTTTAATGTCTTTAGGGTCGAGGTGCACGTCCACTTCATCGGCCTCTGGCATAACGGCTACCGATGCAGCCGAGGTGTGTATGCGGCCTTGCGACTCAGTAGCGGGCACACGCTGCACACGGTGCACCCCACTTTCATACTTCATTACGCTATATACCTCATCGCCGATTACTTCCATTACTACCTCTTTGTAGCCACCTAAGGTTCCTGGGCTTTCGTTCAACACTTCGTATTTCCAGCCTTGCAAATCGAAAAAGCGAGTGTACATACGAAAAAGGTCGGCAGCAAAAATGCCTGCCTCGTCGCCACCTGTTCCGGCGCGTATCTCCACCATTACATCGCGCTCATCTTCTGGGTCTTTCGGCACCAAGAGCATACGGATATCTGCCTCCATTGCCTCTTGCTGTGTTTCCAACTCGGCAAGGTCAAGCTTGGCCATTTCCCTAAACTCTTCATCTTTTTCGGTACGCAGTAGCTCTTTATTGCTCCGGATATTGTCCACTACGTTTTTGTACCTTTTATACGCAGCTACTATTACACCTAAGTCTTTATACTCTTTGCTCACCTGCTTAAAGCGCTTCTGGTCAGACAATACCGACGGATCTGAAAGGCGCTGCTCTAGGTCTTCCCACTTGTTCTTTAATTGTTCTAGTTTCTCTAGCATGGGGCAAAGATAGTTACGAGTTGCGAGTTACGGGTTGCGAGTTGGAAAAAATGTAGTTGCTGGTTACGGGTTACGAATTCCGAGTTGGAATATGCGCGATGTTGTAAATCAAATTTGGATATTAATACGAACCAAAATCGAACTCGAAACCCGTAACTCGTAACTCGTAACCTCAATAAGCATACACCAATAACTCCGTATCCGTTAACACCACCAAGCGTTCGCTCTGTATATGTGCATCCAATATGGTACCGCTAACTTCGGGCAAAGGTATTTGGCGGGTATCGAAAGTTTGTAGGTTGTAGCTGTAAAGCTTACCCGCTTTAAAATAAACCAATTGCTGCTTAAACACCTGAAAATCGTCTAAATCCTTTAGAGCGATGGTTTGGCTGAAAGCACCGAACACATCAAACACATGCACACCCATATTGGGCACATTTACAAATAGGCGATTATCGGCTTCCAACAAAAAGGTAGGCTTAATCATGGCATTGAACAGCAGGCTCAAATCGTCGCTCTCGCGAATAACGTTAAGATTTTCGTCAACTTTACGGAGCTTAAATATTAGCTCATCGTACATCCAAATATTGTTGTCCAAGGCTAAACAAACCACTTCAACTTGCTGCAAGCCGAGGTTTTGTAGGCGCACCACTGTTTTTTCGGATAGGGTATTGTCCAAAAACACGATGATGTCGTAATCATTGAAAAACAGCATCACTTTTAGCGGGTTGCTAGCATCAATGTGGGTAGGCTGCCCATATTTAATGAGACTATAAGTAACAAACGCATTGGCCGTTGGGCTGAATTTGTACAACTCCTTTTTGCTAGTAATAACGTAGGCAGCCCCAAACTTATCGGAGGTGAGCACTGTGCCTTTTATAAGCTGGCTATATACCAGCGTATAATTGCTAGCTGCCAAGCTTGCGCACCAGCACATCAAGGCTAGGGTCAGCATCGCGATACGAAAGTAATTGTAGGTCTTGCCCATCGAATACGGCATAAGTATAGTAATTGAGCCAATCGCCAAGGTTTAGGTACCTGCTACCCGAAGGGAAGGTAACATCCAACGCCAAGTGCCGATGGCCAAAAATTAAGTAATCAAAATGTTCTTTTTGCAGCACGCTTTGGCTAAACTGCACCAGCCACTCCTTATCATCGCCTAAGTAATGCTCTAGCACGGGGCCATTAGCATATCTGCTGCTGCGGCTCCAAAACTCAGCAATAGTAATGCCAACATCAGGATGTACCCAACGAAAGCACCATTGGAAAAACGGATTGGTAAATATCTTTTTGATGAACTTGTAGCCATGGTCGCCGGGGCCAAGTCCATCACCATGGGCTATAAAGAACTTCTTGCCATTGATAATGGTCTGCTGCTCTTTTTTGAAAACGGGTATACCCAACTCTTGCTGCATATAGTCCCACATCCATTGGTCATGGTTGCCCGTAAAAAAATAGATAGGCAATTCCTTATCACGCAGCTCCGCCAATTTACCCAATACCCGTACATAACCCTTGGGCACAGCCTTGCGGTATTCGTACCAAAAGTCGAACAAGTCGCCAACAATGAACAAGGCTGCGGCATCTGCACTTATTTGAGTTAGCCAGTCAACCAATAAAGTTTCCCGTACCCGGCTGCTGTTGGCATCGGGCGTGCCGAGGTGCACATCGCTAATGAAGTATACCTTTTTGCCCTCTGGCACATCAAAATGGGGTATGGTTGCGTGCTGGTTCATGCTGCGCCTGCAAATTAACAAAATACTGGCAAGTAATGAATTTAGGTCACTGCCCTTCTGCGCCTTACCCTGCGAACTAAAAGCACAACCGATATCACTATTACTATTAGCATAGGCCATATGGTTACCAGCCCGATAGTAAAACCAAGCAAACCGTTCCAGCCACCGGTAACTGCCGATAGCAGTTTTTGGCCAAAATTTGCTTGCAGGGCGGCAGGCTCATGGTACTCAAGCTCCTCATATATTTGCAACGTAATGGTGCTGTACGATACTTGGTCGTTTAGGTATTTCAATCTCCCTTCTGAAGATTCAATCTCTTCGCGGATGACACGCAATTGCTCCTCGACCGCCAAAATATCTTTGATCGTTTTCGCTGATTTCAGAATGTCGCTATAGCGCGCAGCCACTTCCTTCTTGGTTTTAAGGCGCGCAGCTACATCGGTATATTCTTCACTTACATCCTGCATATTCACACTTTTACTCACTACTTTTTTAGCTATTTCACCAAGTCCATTGATTAGGGCATCGAAGTTTTGGTTCACCACTCTGATGCTCAAGGTATTGGTAATGCGGTAGTTGTCGCGCTGCTCATTTTGGCTACTAATATACCCTTGTGCAGCTTGCACCCTTTGTGCCAAATCGGAAAGGGTTTTGGCATAGTTGTCTACCTCCATTTCAATGTAGCCAGTTTTAATGATTTTGTCTGGCGTTTTAATGGTCGGAGTTGAAGGTTGAGTAACTGCAAACGAACCACTTAAGTTAGCATCCGTAAACCCGTTCGTGGTTACATTGATAGATGGAGATGCCGCTGGTTCAGGTGCAGCCTCTATTTTGGATACAAAGTCAGCCTCAGTGGAAGCGTAACCATAACTTTCAGCATCTGAAGATTCTGAGGCAGAATGGCAACCGATAAACAAAATGGTGGCAAGAGTTAAGAGCCAAATGGTTTTCATAAGCTTATAGTTTAGTTGTTTGTGTGTATGATGCTACAACGGCAACTATTCCATAAACTAATATGAAGATATTTTGGGTTAACTTAATTTAACTGAAGTAGACTACTCAACCTTCACTGGCACGTTTACATTGCTAGGTTTGGCTGTAAGCTCGTTTTGATTAATGCGATGTGCCCAAACCAACTTACCACGGTTATCAAAAATCTCCATTAAACAAACACGGTTGCCAGTTTCGCCCTCAATAGTTACGCGGCCATAATTTTGGTAATCGGCCAAAGTACCCGGAATGCGATTTGGATTTTCACTTTCAGTAGTTCTGCGGGTGCGACGTCGGAAACTGGTAATACCCGAGCTGGTAAACTCATACAATGGGTAGCTACCCTCCACGTCCAGTTTCAATACCTCACTATGATGCCTATCTCCGGTTAGGAAGATCACTCCGCTTATATTCTCGTCCTTAATGAATTTGATAATATCACCCAATTCGTCTTTATAATGCCAATAGCATTCATGCTCTGACAACTGATTGAACACTTGGCTGCCTATGCTAATGAATTTGAATACGGCCTTTGATTGTTTGAGATTCTGTTTAAACCAGGCCATTTGACCAGTACCTAAAACAGTAGGGATGCTATCATTGGGTTGGGTGCGATAATATCGGTCGTCGAGCATAAAAAACTCTGAATCGAGATAATCAAACTTAAAGAAACAACCCGGTGTCTCAGGAGTGCCGTAAGCGGGATTCGCCCAGTACTTGCTGAATAAATTGAGCGCTTGCTCTTTGAATACGAAACTGGCATCGGCATCGTTCCATCCGTACTCATGGTCGTCCCAAATACTATATTGGGGCATGCTTTCCGTAAAATTGGCGATAAGCCTCCTTTTTCGTTTCCATACCCAATGCGCAGCCATATTTTCGGGTGATTTGTAGTGTTTTGGGAAAAAATATAAATAATCCCCAATCCAAAGATTAAAATCGGCTTCGGTTTTTACCACATGTTTGTATGTTCTATCCTCAATGCCTGGGTGCAACCAACGCAAACCAACAGGCACGGTAAGGGCACAAGAGGTAACCATAAAACGATAGGTATCGGTTACATTGGTCTTAGCGGTATGGTAAATACGGTCAATTTCGTAATGTTCACTGTCAACAGTTATTTCGGCCCTGTATATATGGTTGGTTGGCAAATCGTTAAACTCAAACAAGAGTGCAAAATAATCTTCGTATACTGCGTTGCCTTCTGTTTTGAGCATAGTAGTGAAGCGCGCGCCAGTTAAAGTGTCAATAAGCGTAACCGAAGCCATGCCTGCATCTTGAACCAAAATCCACATATTGGTATAGGTGGCAGTAGTGTGGCCCTGCATAGGGCCCGAAATTAATTTGCGGTTTCCGGCTCCGGCAAATAGAATGTTCTGGCTAACCAGAATGGCGAACGCAACTATGAGCAATCTCATTATATACCAAGGGGGTTTGAGGAACCACTAAATTACACAAATGGATATTACCGCTATGTAAACGCGATGTAAATAAACTGTTTTGGCAATAGATTGGTACATATAACCAGACGTTGCAAAGAGCAGGAAATTATATGATAAAATGGCTACCAAAAACTTTAAGCCTTGGATATACAGAAGTGCCTAACAAAAATTAAATTGGCAAGTAGAAGGACCCCACCTGCTTGGTGCAGCACGCCCCAGCTTACAGGTATAGTGCCAATGCTATTGATAACCGTGACAATACCCAACGTAACCTGCACCAGCAATAAAACTGGCAACAGGGTAAAACCAAGCTTGGCTGGCCCAGCGGGCTGCTGCTTGAATGCTTTAACTGCAAACACCAATACCAACGCCGTAAGCATATACGCCACGCCACGATGCGCAAACTGAACTATGGCAGGGGCAAAGGCATTAGTATCATAATGCTTAAAGGCATCTAAATGCCACTGACTGCCATCTAGCAGCACATCGGGTAGCATAGCACCATTCATATCAGGCCAAGTAGGGAAGAACAAACCAGCCTTCATGCCGCTCATGAGGCCACCCAATATCAATTGTATAACGGCCACCGCAATTACCCCTGTGCTCCATCCTTTCAAACCTTGCAGTTTGGCTATCCCATCGCGAGGCCACAGGTAGTTGATGGCCAACCAAAACACGTAAGCAAACAAACTAATGCCCAACATGAGGTGCAGCGTGAGCTTATAGGCGTTTACATAAGGACGGCTAACCAACCCGCTGGCTACCATTATCCAGCCAAACGATGCCACCACCATAGCCAATGCTACTACCCCTATGAGGTGCAAGGCTAGCTTATTGCGCAAATAGCCCTTTGCTAAAAAATAGATAAACGGAAACAGGAACACAAAGCCCATTAACCTTGCCCATAGGCGATGGAAATACTCCCAAAAGAAGATGAACTTAAAATCGCCCATCTCCATGCCTTGGTTTATTTTGGCATATTGCGGCGATGCTTTGTACAAATCAAATGCCTCTTGCCACTCCGCCTCACCTATGGGTGGTATAGTGCCGGTTACAATCTCCCATTTAGTAATACTTAAACCCGAGCCGGTAAGGCGCGTTACACCGCCAATAACAATCTGCATTAGTAGCATAAACACGCCTATGAGCAACCATATACCGACTGCTGATTGTTGAGAATTAGACTTTTGCTGGAGATTGTTCACGATGTTTATTTTGCGATGTACCACCCATACAACACAAAAGTACGTGCTGTGGTCGAGAGAAAACAGGTGATAAATATCAAAGCGCTCATTTCCTTTCCAATGCGCTACTATCAACTACATTGCCTTGGTGGTAATATTCTACCAGCTCAACGCTTCCATCTTTGCGATAATATATCCATTCGCCCTCTTTGTAGTAACCATCCATCATGCCCTCGGCGCGCAGCTCGCCTGTAGGGTAGTATTCCTTTTTGTTTTGCTGGCTTAGGCCACTTGGGGTAGTTTTTACAAACCCGCCTTGGCGCGGTGTATCTTTCAACACATACGATGCCACCACCATCACCACCACCGATGCCAAGGTAATGCCTATCATTATATTTCGCAATCGGTTTGGAGACATGGTACAAAGGTAACAAGAGATGCGGTGTATTAACCACTACCCAACAGAAAACATTATTTTAGCCGTATGGCAAATATAATAGTACTTGGCGCAGGTATGGTGGGTAGCGCCATGGCGCTCGATTTGGCGAAACAGCACACCGTAACTAGTGCCGATATAAGCACAAAGGCTTTGCTGCCATTAGCTGAGCGCGGTATTAACACCTTAGTTGTCGACCTAAGCAAGCCCGACCACATAAAAAAAGCCATTCAAGGTTTTGATTTGGTGGTAGGCGCTGTGCCCGGCTTTTTGGGGTTTGCCATGGCAAAAGCCGTTATTGAAGCCGGTATTAATTTGGTGGATATTTCTTTTTTTGAGGAAGACCCTTTTGAGCTAAACAAACTTGCCCAAGAAAACGGTGTAACCGCCATAGTTGATTGCGGCGTTGCACCTGGTTTGCCCAACCTATTGGTGGGGCATCACCATCAAGAAATGCGCATCCAAAACTTTGAGTACTATGTAGGCGGCCTGCCGCAAAAGCGCCAATGGCCTTACGAATATAAAGCCCCCTTTTCGCCAATTGATGTATTGGAGGAATATACCCGCCCTGCCCGTATGATCGTGGGTGGGCAAATGGTGACCAAACCTGCCCTCAGCGATGCCGAGCTAATGGATTTTCCGCCCGTAGGGCGTTTGGAGGCTTTTAACAGCGACGGCCTGCGTACGCTGCTTTTTACGCTCGATATAAAGAATATGAAGGAAAAGACCTTGCGCTACCCCGGCCACATAAGGCTCATGGAAGTGCTGCGCGAAACGGGCTTTTTCCGTAAAGACGAGGTAGAAGTAAACGGCACTGCCATTAGGCCCATCGACCTTACCAGCAAACTGCTGTTCCCGTTATGGAAACTGGAGCAGGAGGAACTTGAGTTTACGATAATGAAAGTGGTAATTGAAGGCCAAAAAGACAAGCAACCTGTGCGCTACGAGTACGACCTATATGATGAATACAACCCCGAAACGCAAACAAGCAGCATGGCACGCACAACAGGTTATACCTGCACCGCCGCCGCTAATCTGATACTGAGTGGGCACTTCAATCGGCCGGGCATATACCCGCCCGAGCTAATTGGCGCCTGGCCTGGCTGCTTAGAGTTTATACTGGAATATTTGAAGGAGCGGGGTGTTGAGTTTAGGAAATCGTGATAACCCACCAATAACCAATCAACTAGTAACCAATAACTAACCTACTAATCTTTATAATCAAACGTCTCCAAAAACTTGGTAGTGAAGTTACCAGCGCGGAACTGTTCGTTGCGCATCAATTTCAAGTGGAATGGGATGGTGGTTTTAATGCCCTCAACCACAAACTCGCTTAGGGCGCGTTCCATTTTGTTCAGTGCTTCTTCACGGGTTTTGGCACGCACTATCAGTTTCGCAACCATAGAGTCATAATACGGCGGCACGGTGTAGCCAGCATATACGTGGGTATCAACCCTTACGCCGTGGCCTTTGCTGGTATGCAGTGAGGTTATTTTGCCTGGAGATGGGCGAAAATCGTTGTTCGGGTCCTCAGCATTGATGCGGCACTCAATAGCATGCATCATCGGGAAATGGTTTTTGCCCGAAATACGCTCACCCGCAGCAATTTTTATCTGTTCTTTTACCAAATCATAATCAATTACTTCTTCAGTTACGGGGTGCTCCACCTGTATACGGGTGTTCATCTCCATAAAATAGAAGTTCTTGTCTTTATCCACTAAAAATTCAATGGTACCTAAACCTTCGTAATTAATAAATTTAGCCGCTTTTATGGCTGCATCGCCCATTTTTCGACGAAGCTTGTCATCCATAAACGGTGATGGGCTTTCCTCTACCAATTTCTGCATGCGGCGCTGAATACTGCAATCGCGCTCGCTCAAGTGGCATACGTTGCCATATTGGTCGCCAGCAATTTGAAACTCTATGTGCCGCGGCTCCACTACAAACTTCTCCAAATACAATCCATCGTCACCAAAAGAAGCCTTGGCTTCCATTTGTGCCTTTTGGAAATTACTTTCAAATTCGGCTTCGTTCTGTATTATGCGTATACCCTTACCACCACCACCAGCAGAAGCTTTAATAACTACTGGGTAACCTATCTTCTTGGCGAGTTTTTTGGCAAGTACAAAATCAGTAATCAAACCATCACTGCCAGGTACGACCGGTACACCAGCTTCAATCATGGTCTTTTTGGCGTTTATTTTATTACCCATTCGGCTAATCTGCTCGGGTGTTGGGCCAATAAACTTAATGCCATAGTGCTTGCAAATGGCTGCAAAATGCTCATTCTCTGACAAGAAACCATAGCCTGGGTGAATGGCATCGGCATTGGTTATTTCTGCCGCGGCCATAATGTTGGCTATCTTAAGGTAACTGTCTTTGCTAGCCGGGGGGCCAATACAAACGGCTTCATCGGCAAAGCGAACGTGCAAACTCTCGGTATCGGCAGTGGAATAAACGGCCACTGTTTTGATACCCATCTCCTTACAGGTGCGGATAATGCGCAGGGCAATTTCGCCCCGGTTGGCTATCAATATCTTTTTGAACATAGAGCCGGTGGCTTTAAGCGAGCAATTAGCTCGGGTCAATGATAAACAACGGCTGGTCGTATTCTACAGGGCTAGCATCTTCAAGCAAGAACTTAACGATTTTGCCCGAGTGCTCCGATTCGATTTCGTTGAACAGTTTCATTGCCTCTATAATACAAAGCACGGCACCTTTCTCCACCGAATCGCCAACCTTCACAAACGGTTCTTTGTCGGGCCCTGAAGCACGATAGAACGTGCCAATCATAGGCGATTTAACTGTAACCAGTTTACTGGTATCAGCTAATGGTTCGGCTACCTTTTCAGGTGCAGCGGCTACGGGTGCTGCGGGTGCTGCTTGAGGAGCAGGCGTTTGGGCAACGGGCTGCACTACTTGCTGCAAAGGGGCCACAGGAATATAGCCTTGTAAGCCACCTTCCTCACGGGTGCGAATGGTCAGCTTAAAATCGCCCTCTTCAATTTTCAGTTCGCTCAAGTTGGATTTGTTTACCATCCTGATTAGCTCCTGTATATGCTTAAAATCCATAGCGGGAAGTTGAGTTGTTAGTTATTTTGCCCTTTCAACGTAAGTGCGCTCCTTGGTATCTATCTTTATTTTGTCGCCTTGGTTTACAAAGATAGGTACTTGCACCGTAGCACCGCTCTCCACCGTAGCTGGTTTGCTCACGTTAGTGGCAGTGTTACCTTTTACGCCTGGCTCAGTGTAAGATACCTCCATTATAACAAATTGAGGAAGTTCCACGGCAATAATTTTTTCAGTTTCGGCATGGGTCAATACATCAACCATATCGCCTTCACGAAGAAAATCAGGACTATCAATAACAAACTCTGGCAACGACACTTGTTCAAAGGTTTCGTTGTTCATAAAGTTGTAACCCACTTCGTCTTTATACAAAAACTGGGCTTGGCTACGCTCAATACGGGCAGTGGTAATTTTAGCACTCAACTGAAACGTGTGCTCCAAATTTTTACCAGTGGTAAGGCTCTTCAATTTGCTACGCACAAAAGCTTGTCCTTTGCCTGGTTTTACGTGCAAAAACTCTACAATCTGCCACAAATCGCCATTCATTTCAAGGCACAAACCGTTTTTAATCTCACTTATATTGGCCATAATATTTTTTTGATCAGGTTTCGGGCTGTGAAAATAAGCAAATATTTTAGGTTAGACACAAGATAAAGAATGTACGAAGTACGATTTACGAAGTACGATTGAGTGAATCAATTAGTACCGCTTAAATGTGATATTACTAGAAAGTTTTTGCAGCGTATAGAAATCATTGGGTTTCAATAAATGTCAAGACATATAATCTTACTGACAAAAAAACCAGCGAAACAATTGAAATCAATATTAGTCCGCGATTATTTGCCCCACTTCAACCAAAGGGCACCCCAAGTAAAACCGCCACCAAAGGCAGCTAGTATAAGGTTATCTCCAGCTTTAAGTTGGTTTTCCCACTCCCAAAGGCAGATGGGTATGGTGCCGTTGGTAGTGTTGCCGTAGCGCTGTATGTTCAGCATTACCTTTTCGGCGGGTAGGCCCACGCGCTCGGCACAAGAATCTATAATGCGTTTATTGGCTTGGTGCGGCACTAGCCAATCAATATCGTCAGCGGTGAGGTTGTTGCGCTGCATTACTTTTTCGGCAGCCTCCGCCATTTTCACTACTGCCCATTTAAATACCGCCGCTCCCTCTTGATATACAAAGTGTTCTTTTGCCATTACTGTTTCCAACGAAGCGGGCTTAGCACTGCCGCCTGCCTTTTGGTGCAAGTGCACCCTACCCACACCATCAGACTGCATTACTTGGTCGAGGATGCCATTGCCGCTTGTGGTAGGTTCTAGCAATACCGCCCCTGCACCATCGCCGAAAATTACGCATGTCTGGCGGTCTTCATAGTCAATAATGCTGCTCATTTTATCGGCACCCACTACAATTACCTTTTTGTACAAGCCTGCCCTTATATAGGCATCGGCTGCTGTGAGCGCATACAAAAAACCCGAGCAAGCCGCATTTAGGTCATAACTAAAAGCATTTTTGATGCCCACTTTGTCGCAAATTATATTGGCCGTGGCCGGAAACTGCATATCGGGAGTAACCGTAGCGCATATCAGCAAATCCACCTCTTCGGGTTTGGTACCTGTTTTCTCCAACAAACCCAATACAGCCTTGTCGGCCATATCGCTGGTACCTAGTCCCTCGCCTCGTAATATGCGCCGTTCGCTAATGCCGGTGCGCGATAGTATCCATTCCTCGTTGGTATCCACCATACGCTCCAATTCCTCATTGGTTAGCCTGTATTCGGGCAGCCAAGCATGCACTCCGGTAATGGCGGCTGTTACTTTAGTCATGGGGTAAAGATATGGAAATAGGTTTCGAGTTTACATTTGATAAAATTAATCGACTGAAAATCAATTAGTTTTAAAACAATTCTACCTAAAACAAACTCATTTTCATTTTTGGCACACCTGTTGCATTTAGTATATCAAACCATTAAAAACAGGAGGTTGTTATGAAACGTTTATTTTTACTTTCCACCATGATCGTTACCTTGGCCTTAAGTGCCTTTACTGTAAATGCTTCAACCCGCCTCCACATCGCTTCTTATGACAACGCCCCAATTGTTGTTACTATCGACGGAGTGGAGTACGGTCCTTTCTCAAACCGTCACAAGTTGGCGGGTATTGCACCGGGTGTGCACAACATGCGAGTTACGGCTTTGTACACCAATCCGTATAGCGCATACAATACCCAACAAGTAATTTACAATGGCCCTGTTAACTTACCGTTTGGCTACGAAGTGCATACCACTGTAAACCCTTACAATGGTTTGAGCATCGACAACATGATAGCTATGGGCCCACAACCAGTAAATGTTGGCGGTGGTGTAGTGTGTGCTTACCCAGGTAATGCCATCATAGGCAAACCGGTGCACCAACCCATTGGTTACCCGGTATATAACCCAGTGCCTCAAGCTCCAGTAATTGCCCCCATGTGCGATGCCAACTTTTCGGCTCTGATGAACGCCTTAAGCAATAGGCCTTTTGATAGCACTAGGCGCCAATTGGCTGCACAAGCCATTAGCACCAATTACTTCACATCTGCTCAAGTATTGCATATGCTAGGTTTGTTCAGCTTTGATAGCAGCAAGTTGGAGATAGCCAAATTGGCTTACACTCGCACCGTTGACCCCGAACGCTACTATGTGGTATACGATGCCTTCGCTTTTGATAGCAGCGTGCGCCACTTGAGCGACTATATGGCTAGTCTTTAATACCTTTCATAAATTGTGCGTGCCCCCTTGGAGTGATTCACCAAGGGGGCACTTTTTTATTGTCGGAATCAGAATTTTAGAATTGGAGAATTAAAGAATTATTTTGGATTTTATTGTAACAAACACATTGGTACATAAGCACATCGGTACATTGATTTTCAAATTGACTCATTTCCAAATTTTCAAATTAATAATGCACCCTTACCTGCAACCCCTCATATCTGCCTTGGATGCTGCTGCCAACCCAACACAGGCAGGAGCAATGGAAAAGTACATGAAAAACCTCTTCGTTTTTTATGGCATCAAAAGCCCACAGCGAAAGGTATTTTTCAAAACCTTCGTTAAAGAGTATGGTTTGCCCCCAATAGATGAACTGGAAGATACAATCAAGGTGCTGTGGAACATGCCTTACCGCGAATGCCATTACGTAGCTATTGATTTGTTGGATAAAATGCTGAAAAAGCTGGAGCCGAAACACCTGCCTATGTTAGAGGAAATGCTAACTACCAGCAGTTGGTGGGACACCGTGGACCTTATCGCATCGCACCAAGTTGGTGGCTTACTCAAAAAGCATCCTGAACTTATACCGGAGAATACCGAGCGTTGGATAAATAGCGATAACTTTTGGCTGCAACGTGTTGCTATATTGTACCAGTTGGGCTATCATAAAGATACTGATGCAGAGCGCCTGTTCCGATATTGTAGATTACGAGCAAGCAGCAAAGAATTCTTCATCAGGAAAGGCATAGGTTGGGCGTTGAGGCAGTATTCATATACCAATCCTGATGCCGTTTTGCAGTTTGTAGGCGAAAACAACCTATCGCCACTAAGCAAACGAGAGGCGCTTAAAGGCATCAACCGAAAACAGCTTAAAGGCCTAAGCTAACTATTTATCCAACTCATACCGTAAGGCTGGAGCTACGCAATCTGGACAATCGGCAGTTACGCCAAGGTCGTGCAAGTGCCCGTTTTTGAGGCTATACACTAAGCCATGTATTTTCGGGAACTTGCCGTTTTGCCATTCTTCTTGGATAAACGAAATTTCTGATAATGCACGAACCCCCTCCATTACATTCAGTTCAACCAACCTATCGGAGCGCAGCTCATCTGTTGCAAGGGCATCTAACTGATCTTGGTGCAAGCGTTGTACATTCTTTATGTTACTCAACCAACCATCAATAAACCCAAAACTCTTTTTGCTCATGGCAGCCAGCACGCCGCCACAACCATAGTGACCACATACTATAATGTGCTTTACCTTAAGATGTTTTACAGCATAAAATACCACACTCAACATGTTATAATCGGTAAGCTGCACCACGTTGGCAATATTGCGGTGCACAAAAATGGCTCCTGGCAAGGTACCAGTAATCTCGTTTGCTGGCACCCGGCTATCTGAGCATCCAATCCACAAATACTCAGGGGTTTGTAGTTTTGATAGTTTTTCGAAAAAATCAGGTTTATCACGCATTATTTCTGCTGCCCACTTTTGGTTTCCACCCAAAAGTTCACTTAGCTCTTCCATTTGCTATCAGTTTATGTTCAATACTTTTATGTAATGCCAAGATATAAATTTGTGCTAAAATATAAGAATATGGTTTGGAGCAAAAACAAAATCGATAAAACTACCGAACCCATCAACCGCAAGCATTAACTTTACAAGTATGTTTATACCTGAAGAATTTAGAGAAAACAACCCAGAAACGTTGCTAGCCTTTATGCGCAGCCATCCCTTTGCGGTATTGGTAACAGGCAACACGCTTATGGGTACGCACCTGCCTTTTATAATTAAAACTGCTGGCGATAAGATAACACTAACAAGCCACATGGCCCTATCCAACCCACAAGCCAAAGTAATAGCTGGTCAGCAGGTGATGGTAATTTTTAGTGGGCCACATGCTTATATTGCACCAAGCCTTTATGCCAATAAAGTGCAAGTGCCCACTTGGAACTATGTGGCCGTGCATGCCTATGGAACAGCTAAGCTAATTGAAGGCCAAGAAGCCCAAATAGCGGTAATGGAACGAACCTTTACCGAGTTCGGACCCGAATATGTGGGGCAATGGCGCACCTTGCCTAACCAATACCGAGATGCATTGCTGCAACACATACAAGCATTTGAAATTGAAGTGACCGAATTGCAAGGCCAATTCAAGCTCAACCAAAACAAGCCCCAAAGCGACAGAGCTAACATCATAGCTTCATTAGAGGCTAGTGGCGATGCGTACGCTATTGAAACGGCTGCCTATATGCGGCTTATAGATTGAAACAGCATTTACAAGCTTTTAAACTTGAGATTCAAATTTCAATTATAAATCGTACTGCATAAATCGTCAATAAAAATTATCTTTACCCTCGGATTACGATGTTGTAGGTGTCTTGTTTTAAACAAGACTTAATAGGGAATCCGGTGCAAATCCGGAGCAATCCCCGTTGCTGTAAGTTCCACACGGTGAGTGTTTAGCAAATTCTAGACAAGCCAAATACTCGCCCAAAACCTTGTCCAAAATGCCACTTTTTCGCTTCGGTGAAATGGGAAGGCGGCCAAGGCGGAACGAGCCAGAAGACCTGCCTACTGCACATCTTATTCCCAGGTCTTCGGGGAGAAAGACCTGGAATAGCAGCCCATATTGGGTTTTCTATTCCCGTATTATTACTCCCCATTTCTTTTAACTCAAAAACCTTAAAAGCAATGGGATACAACCATCTCAAACCAATTCTTTTACTCTTGGCCACAGTGTTGTGGGCAAATTTTGTAACTGCACAAGCTACGGCACCTTACCTAAAAGAGTTGCTCATTCTTAATGGTGGCCAGTATGGCAACCCACAGGAAGATATCACATTAATTGGATACAATCCTTTCACCGGTGCCACACGCATAAGCGATACCATCCGCAGCCAAAGCATACAAGCTTTGTTAGTTGAAGGTAACTTTGCCTACATTGCTGCCGAAGACTCATTGGTAAAAATTAGTTTAACCGATTTTACCAGAGTAGCACAAACGCGCTTTCCGGGCGCTAGCACATACAGTCTTGCGCTGTACAACAACCAACTGCTAGTAGGCAACTGGTATGGGCAAGCCGATAGCAACCTATATGTGTTTGACAAAACCGACCTTACCCTTGATTATGTAGTGCCGCAAATTGAACAAGGCGTTAAGGGCATTGCCATCATTGGCGACACTGCTTATCTAGCGCAAAACCTTAACGATGCCAACTATAGCGACTCAGCAGGCTATTTGTCGCTGGTGTATTTACCTACTGGTACTTTTATAAAAAACGTGCCCGGTGATGGTGTTTCGGATATTGGCAAACTTCAAAACTATGCGGGTGGTTTTATTGGCATAGGCAGTGCAACCGATATGGCCTGTTTTTATGACCCCACCGATGGCGGCTTAGAAATTAACCCAGTAGGGTTGGATGTTACTGGTGGCTATGGAAACTTAATGCAATTGGTAAACGACACTCTGTTTGGCGTATTTGACGACAAAATTGGAAGCATCAATGTTACTAATGGCAACATCATTAACCCCTCTTTGGTGGATACATTGATCACTTCCTTTGTATATGATACGCTAAGCCAAAACTTCTATGTTACTCAAACAGACTACTTTAGCTATACTCGAGGTATAGTGTTCAATAAAGCAGGCGCAGCTATTGATACCTTTTTAACGGGCTATGCACCAGAGGCTATGGGCTTAGTATATGATGTAAATACAGCTCCGGTTGCCGTTGATGATGCGATTCATAATTACAATTCGCACTTCTTAACCTACGATGTACTATCCAATGACTATGATCAAGATGGAGACAGCTTAGTAATAACTATCATCGTTCAACCCACTTATGGTAATGCGGTGATTGTTAACAATATTATTGAGTTTACTGATACCTTTTCACAGGATTGGATAATTTTTCGTGATACTATCACATATCAAATATGCGATTACAGCGGGGCTTCGCTATGTTCAGTAGCAAAATTGTCTATTTATACAGAGTGGGAAGGGGTGCAAGACCTTAAAAACTTAAACCTTGCCATATACCCTAACCCTGTGAACGACAACTTGGCTATTCGCAATACGGGTAACGAGGAGCAGACTTTGGTTTTAACTGACCTTGCTGGCCGCGCGTTAAAAACCATCATTGCCCAAAGAAACACCACCACTACCATTGACCTTAGCAACCTTGCCCGAGGGCTATACCTGTTGCTAGGCGCTGATGGTAGATTTGCACAAAAAGTAGTGAAGCAATAACCTTGAAGCACTTGATTAAAGGATTAGAAAAGGATTTGAACATAGCATGCGAAAATCCTTTTCTAATCTATAAATCCATTTAAAATCATGGTTCTAACAAAATACATACTGGCTTTACTGATGTTGCCTGTCGCAGCATTTGCCAATAATGTATCCATAACCAACCTACAGCTACCCAACAACCAAACTATACAATTTGACATTGCGTGGGATAATGCTTGGGATTGGGATACCGTGGCCGAACCCTTTAACCACGATGCCGTTTGGGTATTCGTGAAAGTGCACTATCCCGCCAATACTTGGACACATGGGGATGTAAGCGCTTCGGCAAGCGACCATACCATTGGCACCCCATTGAGTATTGAAACCGTGACAGATGGTAAAGGTGTTTTTATCCGTCGCAATGATGGGCTGGCAGGCAATTTAGCTACCACATCCGTTACGCTCAAACTACAAAACCCATTGCCCAATGACGTATATGCTATCAAGGTTTTTGGGGTGGAGATGGTGTATGTGCCTGAAGGACCTTACTTCCTAGGCGACAGCACTAGCTTTGATGCCTTAGGGCGTGGCAATGACAAGGGGCCTTTATTGATTAATAGTGAAAGTGCCATTACTCTAGGTAATAGCTCGACCCAACTAAGCAATGCCAACGAGGAGCCACCCGCAGGTGATATTCCAGCAGCCTTCCCGAAAGGATATGGTGGGTTCTATAGCATGAAGTATGAAATCAGCCAAGAACAGTATACGGACTTTTTAAACTGCCTTACCCTTGCCCAACAAACCACCCGCACTGCCACTGCGCCCACAGGCAATGTTGGGCTACTGGCACTAAGTAGCTTTGCTACCAACCGCAACGGCATTCACATTGGAACATCATCCAACGGCACTTCGCCAGCAGTGTATGTATGCGACGATAACATCACCGATGCGCCCAACAGCACCAACGATGGCCAAAACCGTGCTTGCAACTTCCTTAGCTGGAACGACTTGGCCGCTTGGCTCGATTGGGCAGCCCTGCGACCCATGACCGAGTTGGAGTTTGAGAAAATAAACCGCGGCTCTACTTACCCCGCAAATGGCGAATTTGCATGGGGCACTGCACTAGTTGTAGATGCGAATACCTTGGCACATGATGGCCTGCCCAACGAAACCGTTACCGATGCCGTGCCTTCTGGCTATGGCCTGGCCAGCCATGGGTATTTGGGTCCGCAAGGAGGGCTACGCTGTGGCTTTGGGGGCAGCGATACCAGCAACCGACTTACCATTGGCGCTGGCTATTGCGGCGCAACTGAAATGAGCGGCAACCTTTGGGAACTGGTAATAACCACTACAACCACCCAAGGCCTAGCCTATAACGGAACCTCTGGCGATGGCAACTTGGATACTAACGGCAACGCCAATACGGCCACATGGCCGGCTATCGATGCACAAGGCGCCGGCCACCGAGGCGGGGCTTGGAACAGCGGTATATTGCCCGACTATAGGGATCTTGCCATAAGTGATAGGTTTTACATTGGACTAGTGCCCACCAACCGAAGAAACACTGGCGGGGGAAGAGGCTGTAGATAAAATGAGGGATGTGAGATGAGAAATGAGAAACTGCGAATAACAAAATATGTAGGTTCCTCACCCTTTTTCAGAGGGAGGTTAGGAGGGGGTATTGGGGCGAGTAGTGCAGCCCAAAGCAACCCTTATACTTGCAACGAAGGGATAAAACAGGTTACCTCAACTGCACAAGCCGCACAAGCCCCTCCCACCTCCGCGAAAAGCTACGGCGGGCAGCCAATCGCGCGCACCCTTCGACAGGCCTGTGCTGAGCGTGGTCGAAGTACTCAGGATGACACGCAAGCTTCCGCTCTTAGCGCTCTTTGCGTTTTAACTTTGCGTTCGTTGCGGTCAAAACACGCAGCATTACTAATAACCATGCTACTAATAACCAATAACTGCACCCACGCCCAAACCCCATACACTGGCGGCCCTGGTGATGGCCATGCCATGGGTGAGTTGCAATTGAGAAGTGTAGCCTTGAATGAACTATATACAGCAGATGGCTACCAGATTTACCCAGCAATAGCAAAGGCAGGTGAGGCAATTTACATTACCTGTCCAACTATTGGCGAACTGCAAATAATTGACATCACGGGCCGCATCATCCATACCCAAACCATTGAGCAACCCGTGCAACAATTGCCCGTGATTGTTACACAAGCGGGTTTATGCATCGGTATTATCCGCACCCAAGCGGGCACCCTTACCCAAAAGATTATAGTGGTTAAATGAAGTTTGCACCTCTCCATATTATGCTGTTGCTAGCTTGGACGGCTGCCTATGGGCAGGTGCCAATTGATAGCATACAGCGGATTGATACCGTAGAGGTAAGCGATAATAGCATTAAGGTCAAATTTGTGAGCAATCCCTTTAATATCCAGTTTATTGACTCTGCTGATAAGGTTTACTATCAATCCAGTTCATTAGGAAATTTGCTCCAAGAAAACACGGGAGTTTATATCAAATCGTACGGACCAGGAGCACTTGCTACTACCGGTTTTAGGGGTATGGGAGCATCGCAAACAAAGGTTTTTTGGAATGGAATACCCATCAACTCAGGCATGAACGGCACTATTGACTTAACGAATCTGCCCATGGGTGTTTTTGATGGAGCATCGGTGTCTTTTGGTGGCAATACAATTCAAGCAGGCAGTGGCAGTTTTGGTGGAGCAGTGAATGTGGGAAGCACCCCAAAAATCCTTCCGAAAGGATTATCGGGCTTAGCATGTTATGAGGTGGGAAGTTTTGGAACGCACAGTACTGCGTTAAAACTGAGTGCTAGCACGGGCAAGCTTAGTGGTAAAATTGGATTTCTATATAGGAGAGCTATTAATGATTTTGAATTTAAGAATGTTACGGTGTTTGGCGAACCCAATCAAAAACAAGAGTATGCCAACTTTATACAGTACGCTTCAATTGCTGAGCTATACCACAAGCATTTCAACATAATGTCTTTTGTATCTAAAACAGATCGCCAGATTCCACCCACAATGCTTAGTGCAAATAGTTTTCAAAACCAATCGGATTGGCTTGGCTTGATTAAACTTGAAACAAAAAATCTACTTAAGCCTAGTAGCCAACTTCTGCATTTTGAAAGCTCTTATAAATTTGATGAAATCAATTACCAATCAAAACTGCCCGAGATAGACTCTAGAAGTCAGACCCATGCAGCAATGGGGCTACTCCGATATGGCTACTTCATATCCAAGCAAAACATTCAATTTCAAGCAAAACTGGAACATACAAGTCTTTGGGCTGTCACTGATAATTTTGATGGTATAAAATACCAACCTATTTCTGGTTTCATCGGTAGCTCTTTTTACCAGAGCAAGAATAATAAATGGAATGTAAACCTAATTCTGCGTCAAGAACTAGTCTACAATCTGTTATCCCCTTTTTTACCTTCATTTACCGTTCGTTACGCTCCGCTTAAAAAGCCATATTTCTATATCTCCACCAACATCTTCCGCAACTATCGCTACCCCACCCTAAACGACCGCTACTGGAGCGTGGGCGGCAACCCCGATTTGCAGCAGGAAAAGGGCTGGGGCACCGAGGGCAAAGTGGGCTATGATAAGAGCTTTGAGAAAGGCTTTAAGCTCGAAACCAGCATTAATTCCTATTACTTGGATGTGCAGAACTGGATACTGTGGCTGCCCGAAAGCAGCACGGGCATTTGGACACCCGAGAACGTGAAGCGTGTAAAATCTCGCGGCGTGGAGGCTTTGATAAAAGTAGATGGTAAAAAGAACGATTGGACGTATCGCTTTACGGCCAATTACCACTTCAGTAAAGCCACCAACGAAACCAGCGGCGGCGCTATTGGCAGCAGTGAGGGCAAACTATTGATATACACCCCCCAGCATTTGGGCAATATTTCGGGCATGGTGGGCTATATGGGCTACTACCTGCAATACCGTCAGCACTTGTGCGGCATGCGCTACATCACCAGCGACAATAGCCAATCGTTGCCAGCCTTCACTACTGGCGATTTGAGATTAGGCAAAGACTTCGGTAAGAAGTTAAAAGGATTAAGTTTGTACATAGCCGCCGAAAACCTTTGGAACGCCGAGTACCAGAACATTGCTTGGCGCCCTATGCCCGGCAGGAGTTTTAGCGGTGGGGTGAGGTTTGAATTTGCGGTAAAGAAGAAATAGTTGCGGGTTGCGGGTTACGGGTTGCGAGTTTAGGTAAACAACAATGATTTAGAAAAATGGGAAACAATTTCATAAAATATGTAAAGCTCCTCCCCCTTTTTCGGGGGGAGGTTGGGAGGGGGGCGCTTGGCCGAGCAGCTAGCTTGGATGAGACCTTTAATTCCATGCGGATTGCTATGCTTTTTGCAACTATAATAACCCTTTTTACCTCCTGCGACAAAACCAAACCTACCCAAGAAGTAACCGACCTACCCATCAGCAGCGGGGCAGTTATGTTTATCAATGAGGGCAATTATACCTATGGCAATGCATCCATCAGTTACTACAACCCGATTAACGAAAGCTTTTACGAAGACATTTACCAAACGCAAAACAGCCGCCCGTTGGGCGATGTGGCGCAAAGCATGGTGAGTATTGGTGGGTATGGTTATGCAGTGGTAAACAACTCCAATAAAATAGAGGTGGTTGATTTGCTCGATTTCAAGAACGTGGCTACCATCACTGGACTCACTTCGCCGCGCTATATGCTGCCTTTAGGTAATGGCCGTGCCTATGTAAGCGACCTTTACGGCGATAAGCTCACCATCATCAATACCAACAACAACACTGTAACTGGCACTATGACCTTACCGGGCTGGACAGAACAAATGGTATTGGCTAACGGACTGGCTTTTGTGGCCAACTACGATAGTATGCGCGTGGAAGTGATTGACCCTGCCAGCGATACCAAGGTTAGCCATATTATTGTAGCTGGCCACCCAATGGAAATGGTATTAGATGCCCAAGGGCAAGTATGGGTATTGGGCCAAAAAGATGGCACCGATGCGGCAGCGCTTACCCGCATCAACCCCACCAATAGCTCGGTAGAAGTAACGCTCAACTTCCCAATTACTGAATCGCCGAGCCATTTAATTGCTGACCCGAATGGTGCAAATTTATACTACCTAAACACGGACGGCATATACAAACTAGCCAGCACATCTAATACGCTACCTCCTGCACCTATTATTGCCAAAGGCACCCGAAACTACTACGCCATCGGCATTTCGCCCGACAATACTTTGCTATACGCCTCCGATGCGCTAGACTTTAATCAGCGTAGCGATGTATATACTTTCGATATCGCTACACTTAGTGAGGTGAAACAATTGAAAGGGGGCATTATTACGGGTGGATTTTACTTTTATCGGTAGAGAAGGAGCCGCTGTCAATCAAAGTATAACGAGCGTCTGGAGACGAGGGGTCCGTTTCATCCTCCTCAAAAAAAACGATGACAACTAGGAGACCAAAAAATACCTTATATCCTTTATTGTTTTGACGAATCAACCAATAACAAATCAGCCAATAACCAAATCAAAACGCCTGCAAATCAACCAATTTCTTATACGCTCCGCCTTTAGCCATTAGGCTAATGTGGTTACCACGCTCAATGATTTCGCCGCTTTGCATTACCAGTATCTCGTCGGCATATTGTATCGTGCTTAGGCGGTGGGCAATTACAATAGTAGTTCGGTTCTCCATGAGCTTATAAATGGCCTCTTGCACCAGCTTCTCCGATTTGGTATCCAATGAAGAAGTTGCCTCGTCCAGAATCAATATCGGTGGGTCGCTGAGAACGGCACGGGCAATGGTAAGGCGCTGGCGCTCTCCACCGCTAAGTTTGGTACCACGGTCGCCAATGTTGGTATCATAACCATGCTCCAGTCGGTCGATAAACTCATGGGCATTGGCAATTTTGGCCGCGCGTATCACCTCCTCGCGAGGCACATCGCCATCCATGCCAAAGGTAATGTTGTTGTGCACGCTGTCGTTGAACAACACCGGCTCTTGCGTAACTATACCCATCAGTTTGCGCAGCTCGCGTAGCTTATACTCTCGGGTATCGATGCCATCAATCAATATACCGCCCTTCAATACATCGTAAAAGCGGGGAAGCATGTCAGCAAAAGTAGTTTTGCCGCTACCCGATGAACCCACCAACGCCAGCATCTTTCCTTTTTTGATTACCACATTAATGTTCTGCAACACAGGGTGATTATCGAAATTATAATAAGCAAACGATACGTTTTTGAACTCAATCTGGTGCTCAAAGCGGTCAATAGATTTGGCATCAGGGCTATCTGTTACTTCGCTGGTAGCATCCAAAATAGTTTCAATGCGCTCGTGCGAGGCAAGGCCCTTTTGTATGTTATAATATGCCGATGAGAAATTCTTGGCAGGTGGGATTAGTTGCGAAAAGATAACCATAAAGCCAATAAACACCTCGGGTAAAATTTTAGCCGTCACACCATCAGGTGCCAGCACCATTTTACCACCATACCAAAGCACGATTACCAAAATAACGATGGCTAAAAACTCGGTAAGAGGCGATGAAGCAAACTTGCGACGTAGCATACGGTTCATAATGTCCATATAGGCGCGATTCTCTTTATCAAATCTTGCCTCTAGGCGTTTTTCGGCAGTAAAGGCTTTCATTATTTTTAATCCCAGCAAAGTCTCGTCAATCAACGAAACCAGTTCGCCCATTTTGGCTTGGCCTTTTTTGCTGGCGCGTTTCAAGCTCTTACCAATACGGCCAATAATGAGGGCCGTTATCAGTATCATTAATAGCACAAACATGGTAAGCTGTGGGCTGAGATAAAACATAACACCCAACGATAGGATAATAGTAACCGGTTCTACTATCATGGTCTCTAGGGTGGCAATAATGCCATACTCCACCTCTTGCACATCTTGGGTCATGCGGGCCATCAAATCGCCTCGACGTTCTTTACTGAAGAAGGATAACGGCAAGCTAGTTACTTTTTGATAAACTCGATTGCGAATATCTAGCACCACACCATTGCGCAGCGGAGCCATTACAAACTGTGCCAAATAACGGAACAGGTTTTTCAATAAGAACACTACTATAATAACTACACAAACCAAACCTAAAGTGGCAAACTTCCCATTTTGAATAATGTATTGTACAAAATGGTGTTTACCCAAACCCACCAAATAATCTATCGAGAATTTAAACTCGGGTATCGGCGGGGCAACTGCCATTTCCGTAGTGTCAGTCTCAAACAAGAGCGAGAGAAACGGAATAAGCATAGCTACACTAAACAGCCCGAATATAACCGTAAGCACATTGAAAACCACGTTGAGAAACGTGAGCGTTTTATAGCGCTTTAAGTATGCGAGTATGCGAAGGAATCCGCCCATAGGTGAACAAATATATCACTATCTTGTGGTAGTTTTTGATAACGCCCCACCCTGCCCCTTCATTGTGGAGCTTTGTTACAACATTTTGACGAAGGTGGACAGTTAATTATTGTATGTTATGGCACAAGAAGAAAGCAGAAGACAGAAGCAGGTTGCGGGCCTTTTACAGGACGAAATGAGCCAAATTTTGCAGCGCAATGGCGCCAGTTACTATGGTGCGGCTTTTGTTACCATTACTGGTGTAAGAGTTACCCCCGACTTATTGGTGGCACGCTTTTATATGAGCGTAATGGGGCAGGATGACAAAGAAAAAGCCATAAAGGGCCTGAAAACTCATGCTTCGGAAATACGCCGCGATGTTGGCAATCGCTTGCGCAGCAACCTGCGCATGATACCGCACCTAGAGTTTTATTTGGACGAAACGTTGGAGGATGTTTTCCGTATCGATAAGCTATTGAAATCTGACCCACCTAAGGATATCAAAACCAACTTGGACGATTACACCGACCACTACGACCCAGACAACAATTAAACCCTGCTGCGCATGAGATCGCTGCCCTTTACTTTTGCGGCAAGGTATCTGGTATCCAAAAAATCTACCAATGCCATCAATGTTATTACCCTCATTTCCATGCTGGGTATGGCCGTTATTAGTATGGCTATGGTGTTGGTGCTATCGGTGTTCAATGGTTTCGAAGGGCTAACCATCTCATTGTACAACTCCTTTAACCCCGATATTCGGTTGGTGCCCATTGAGGGTAAAGTCTTTGCTATCACCGATGAGCAAGAAACCGCCTTGCTCGATTTGCCAGGCATAGCTATGGTAAGCAGGGTACTAGAGGAAAAGGCTGCCTTGAAATACGATAAATACGAGTTTATTGGCACCGTAAAAGGCGTTGACGACTTGTATGGCAAAGTAACGGGCATTGATAGTGCCATGGTGCGCGGGGCATTTGTTTTGCGCCAAGGGGGGCAAAACTATTGCGTGGCTGGCGCTGGTGTTGAGGCCAAACTAGGCATTAATATAAATGACCAACTGCGCGACATATCGGTACTAGTGCCCAACCGCAGTGGCCGCACTGGTGGATTGATACCCAGCCAAGCATTTAATCGTGGGCGGGTGTTGCCCTCGGGTACGTTTAGCATACAAGCCGAGTTTGACAACAAATACTTGTTTGTGCCATTGAGTTTTATGCAAGAGCTGCTGCAATACGACCAAGAGATAAGTGCCCTAGAAATAAAGATAGACCCTGATAAAACCACCGTTGATAAAGCCAAGCGCGACTTGGAAGCAATATTGGGCAAGGGTTTTGTAATGAAAGACCGCTACGAGCAAAACGAGTTTCTATATAAGATAATGCGCACCGAGAAATGGATTACCTATGCCATTTTGAGCTTGATATTAGGTATAGCGGCCTTTAATATCATTGGCTCATTGAGTATGCTGGTACTCGAAAAGAAACATGATATTGCCGTATTGAAAGCATTAGGTGCCGATTCGGGCACTATACGGCGCATTTTCTTAACCGAGGGCCTGTTATCCTCGTTGCTGGCTAGTGCTGTGGGTATTGCTATGGCAGTAATTATCTGTTTGCTCCAAATCAATTTTGAACTGATACCCATGCCAGGCAGCGGCACCTTTGTGGTAAGTGCTATGCCCGTAAAGCTCAAGTTGGCCGATTTTGCCTTGGTTGCCATCACAGTGGTGGCCATTAGCTTAATCGCATCATGGGTGCCTGCATACCGGGCTGCTGGCATGGGCAATTTGGTAAAGGAGGAGTGAGTAATTTTAGATTGTTGATTTTAGATTGACGAGTTAAGATTTGGCAATAAATTGCATTAATTTTCGCTCTAAGTCTTTCTACCTAAGCTTTCCCTTATAGTGATTATCTTTATTTGGTTACCAAAAAACGAGTGTCTAATTTTGCTAACGCAATAGATTGGTGTATATTTATTTTCACAATTAATCACTACCATGATACAGAAAGAACGTCCGGTTGAGATTTTACTAATCGAAGACAACTCTGGTGATGTTTTACTCACCAAAGAAGCCTTTGAGGAAATCGACTTCCGAGACAATATAAATGTTGCACGAGACGGGGAAGAAGCGCTTGACTATTTGTTTAAAAGAGGCATATATCAAAACGCAGTAAGGCCCGACCTGATTATGCTTGACCTTAACCTGCCCCGCAAGGATGGCCGCGAAGTATTGGAAGTAGTAAAAAACGACCCGCAGCTAAAAACCATACCAGTAATTGTGCTTACTACCTCAAAATCTGATCGTGATATTCGCATCAGCTATGAGAACTACGCCAATTGCTATATCGTAAAACCGGTGAAGTTTGAAGAGTTTCTGGAGATCATCAAGTTTGTTGTTGACTTCTGGATAAACTTGGTGAAGTTGCCTGGTTTAAAATAATTGGCTACTTTAGACATGTACAACAACTAACTTTCCTGCACTAACCACGGCCTTGCGCCGTGGTTTTTTCATTTCAACAAGTCCGTTATCATTTCCTGGGTTACTCGGCCTTCAAAAATCTTTTGCCACACACCGCCGTTCTCGCCCAACCTTTTTGGGTCCCATTGTTTCCAATACCTTTCTATCAAATCAATGCTCCAAGGTATATCTACGTTGCTACATAGGCCGTGGGTGCCGCTAAAATCCCACTTCTTGGCATAGCGGTCAATTAAGCTGGCACTCCAAGGCAAGGCATAGTTACTGCTCAAGCCAAATTCGCCCCACTCCCAATCTTTTTTATGCTGCTCAATTAGGTCCACCGTCCAAGGCAAACCCAAATTGCGGCTCATACCTTCCCAGTTCCAATGCTCATAATTAGCATTAATAAACTCTTGGGTCCATGGAAAACCAATATTCGAACTCAAGAAGTACAAATCAATATCTTCTGCATACTTTTCAAGCAACTGCACATTCCAAGGTAAACCACCATTTGCCGATAGCGCGGGCCATTCAATCTGCTCTTTGTATTTCTCAATAAACTCCGCAGTCCAAGGCAAACTTTCGTTAGCACTTAACGTTTGCCATTCCAGCACATCCTCTAGCTGCTCAATCAACTCTACCGTCCACGGAATATGCTCGTTCATGCTTAAAAACTCAGGGTTCCAAAGCCCCAAATAGCGCTCAATAAATTCGGCGCTCCAAGGCAACCCGGCATTAATGCTCAATTGGTCCCATGCCCAATAATCGGTATGCCTATCAATAAACTCACCGGTCCATGGCAGCTTTGCATTTAAACTGATGGCCAATGGGTTCCAATCTTCATAGTATTTTACCAATAACTCTTCGCTCCAAGGCAAATTATAGTTGCTGCTCAGTATATTCCAGTTCCAATGGTCAGCAAACTCCTCAATCAACTCCGGTGTCCAAGTGATAAATTTATTGGCACTAACGGCATCCCAATTCCATCTATCAGCATGGCTATTAAGCATTTCGACCGTGAGAGGGTAAAAATGCGATACCAAATCAATAAACAACTTTTGACGCGTAACACTGAAATCTTTCAGCATTTCTTCCGAAACCAAGGCTGTTGATTCATCGGAGATAGGTGCATGATAATTAGTGTCAATCATGATGGTTCGGCTTTGTGCGCATCTAAGATACAGAACTAGGCATTTACACCTAACAAATCAAAGAAGTTTATATGAACTACATTAAAACGCTATCTAAGTCTGTAAACTATACTATACAACTCCGGCCAGCACATACAAAGGCCAATTGATGGTTTTAATGCTTTCCTTATCGCCCCAAGCCACTACCAACTTTGGGTAAAGGACCTGTAAAGGGTTTACTCCATGTGCTTTTATATATGCCTGAACACTAGACCAAGTACTTAAATAGCCCACCAAATCGTTCAAACCCCACTGTTGCTGCATGTGCAATCGGGGCACTGCAACTTGCTTAAAAGGGAAAGGTATATTGAGGTATTCCTCATCTAAGTATTTACGCTCGGGGGGCCAATATGCACCAACAATGTTATAATAGAAATCGTTTACCACCTCATCTACTGAGGCGTTAATGGTAGTAAGGCCATAGCCCCAAGCTATAAGCATGGCTCCTGGTTTTGCAACGCGGTGCACTTCGGCATAAAAAGCCTCAAAGTTGAACCAATGAATGGCTTGACCCACGGTTATGACATCAAAGTAATGGCTTGGCAATCCGCTAGCCTCTGCAGAAGCAACACTATAAGTCACGTTCTCCACCAGCATGGCATTGGCAATCTGGTTAGCGCTGGGGTCGGTGGCCATTACATCCTCAAAATAGTTTGCCAACTCTACCGCTACTTGTCCGTTGCCAGTGCCACAGTCCCATGCGGCATCACTGCTATGCACATTCAACAATATAAAATCGTACAGCTCTTGTGGGTAATCGGGCCGGTAGCGTGCATAATCTGCAGCCTGTGTTGAGAAGTGGTCTTTGAATTCCATAGAGTCAAATAAGGGATATGAAATGGGAAATAAGAAACGATTGAAAATGAATAAACACTGTCCAAATCATTACCTTGCAAATATATGAGAGTAACACGCGAAATGCACCATAAAGAGCTTCAACCAACTTACTGGTTGGTGAAAGCAGTGTTTACAATGTTTATGCATAAAGCGGGAGTACTATTTTTGAACTCGCTAAATGTATTGTTAAATGGGAAAAACATTGATGGATTGCATAATGAGGAGTTGTACATTCCTAGCAAAAATGGCGGTCCAGATATACGATTGAGGATATTCAAGCCGCTGAATGTCTCAGGTGAATTGCCCGGAATGCTTTACCTACATGGCGGTGGTCTAGTACTGGGTAGCCCTGAGCTTAGCTTAGCGGATATAAGAGACTTTATTGTTACAAAACCATGCGTAATAGTAGCGCCCGACTATCGGAAAGCGTATACTGCGCCCTACCCTGCTGCCTTCGACGATTGCTACGACACCTTGCTTTGGATGAATGCCAATACTCAACTATTGGGTATATTGCCCGATAAGCTAATTGTTGCAGGACATAGCGCAGGCGGAGGATTGGCAGCAGCGGTTTCGCTAAAAGCTACGGATACCCAAGAGGTTAAAATAGCTTTTCAAATACCTGTCTATCCGATGTTGGATAATAGGCAAAATTCAGAATCGGCTAGAGACAATAATTCTGCCAGCTGGAATTCAAAAGCGAATAAGCTAGGGTGGTCGGCATATTTGCGAGAGCTTAATGAACAGGGTATAACAGTGCCAACTTATGCCGCAGCAGCTAGGGCAAGTGACTATACCAAACTACCGCCCACCATTACATTCGTTGGCGATTTGGAACCCTTTAAGGATGAAACCGTTACTTATGTCGATAACCTAAGAAAAGCAGGAATACCAGTAACGTTCCAGTTGTTTGAAGGCTGCTATCATGCCTTCGAGAAGATTCGCCCTAACTTGAAAATCAGCAAAGAAGCGCGGTCGTTTTTGTTGAACTCTTATAGCGAGTATGTAGACAAGTACGTTTATTCGAAGTAGAAATGTCCACTATCACACCGCCACGCCCTTCTTAAACTGCATATCGTGCAGTTTGCGGTAGTAGCCATCCAGTTTTAGGAGTTCTTCGTGGGTGCCGATTTCCTTAAGTTCACCTTTATCTAGTACCATTATTTTGTCGGCTTTTTGGATGGTGCTTAGGCGGTGGGCGATAACGATGGAGGTACGGTCAACTACCATTTTATCAATGGCTTGTTGTATTATCATTTCGCTCTCGGTATCGATGCTGGAGGTAGCTTCATCGAGGATGAGAATGGCTGGGTTGAACACCAGCGCACGGATAAACGAAATTAACTGTCGTTGACCCATTGACAAGGTTGCGCCGCGCTCCATAACCTTATAGTCGTATCCACCTGGTAAGCGCATAATAAAATCGTGCGCGCCAACGGCTTTGGCGGCCTCAACTACCTGCTCACGGGTTATGACGCTATCGCGAAGCGTTATGTTCTCTAGCACTGTGCCACTAAATAAAAACACATCTTGCAGTACCATGCCTATGTGCTTGCGCAAACCGGCCAATTCATAATCCCTTAAGTCTACTCCATCAACCTTAATACTGCCTTTTTGTATCTCGTAAAAGCGGTTGAGGATATTGATAATGGAGCTTTTGCCCGAACCGGTTGCACCCACAATAGCCAAGGTTTCTCCAGCCTTTATATGGAAATCGACACCTTTGAGCACGTAGTTCTGGTCTTCGTAGGCAAACCAAACATGCTCAAACTTCACATCGCCTTGTATAGTATCGGGGTGGTGATGCCCTTGGTTCTCTATGGTCTCTTCCTTATCCAACAGCGCAAACACCCTGTCGGCAGCAACCATGCCCATTTGTAGGGTGTTAAATTTATCGGCCAGCATACGCAGCGGCCTAAACAGCATATTAAGGTATAGGATAAAAGCGATAAGCGTACCAATGGTAGTTTCGTAATGGATAACCCTATTGGCACCGTACCACACCATCAAACCAATGGCACTGGCCAATATCACTTCCACCACCGGGAAGAAGATGCTGTAGTACCAGATGCTCTGCATATGGGCATCGCGGTGCTCTTGGTTTATTTGCTTAAAGCGATCCATCTCGCGCTTTTGGGCATTGAAAATTTGTATAATGCGCATGCCCGTTATATGCTCTTGCGTAAAGGCATTAAGCTTAGCCACTTGATTGCGCACCTTCTGAAAGGCAGATTTGATACTCTCTTTGAAAACATAGGTGCTGTAAATCAACAGCGGGAAGGTTGCCAAGCTTACCAAAGTCAGTTTCCAGTTGGTAGCCAACATAAAAGCAATAATGGCGATAATGGTAAGTAGGTCGGCTACAATTTGCACTAGACCTTGAGAGAAAATGTTGTTAATGGTCTCTACATCGTTAATAGTTCGGGTAGTAACGGTACCGATTGGGGTTCTGTCAAAATACTGCAACCGAAGCCCTACTACATGACCAAATACCCTAACCCGTAGGTTGCGAATAACCGACTGGCCCAACCAGCTGGTAATATAGATAAACCCATACTGCAGCAACGACTCGATAACCAGCATACCTACCAATATCATCGACATGTCAAACAGTCCTTTGCTGTTTAAGCCCAGCACATAATTATCAACAGTATACTGTATCAGGTAAGGCCTCAACGGCGATATAACAGCAATTGCAATTGCCAAGAAGCTGGCAGCAGCAAAATGCATCCTGTACGGCCGGGCCAAACCTATTATCCGCTTTAATAGGGGCCAATCGTAAACGCTACCGTTAATATTTTGCTTTTGTTCCAACGCTCTGATTACAAATAGGGATATTCTACCTTGGTTAAATACAGCCCTTGCGGGGGCACCGGCATTATGTAATGAAACTGGCCAACCTCATCCATTACGCTTTTTACCTCGTCTAAGTTCATTCTGCCACGGCCAACCATTAAACTTAATCCGGTTATCATGCGCACCATGTTCCAAAGAAAGCGGTTGGCACTAATCTCAAACCTAAGCCTGCCTTCTTCTTCGTTGTGCACCCACAGGGCATGCGAAACATCGCACAGCGTGGTTTTATTATCGGGGTTATGTTTGCTTAGTGGGCTAAAATCTTTGTACTGCAACAACAAAGTCACCACTTCGTTCATTTTATCCAAATCCCATTCGCTAAAATAAAAATAGCTTAGACCTTTCAAAAACGGGTTCTCTTTATAATGAATGTGGTAATGGTAGGTGCGTCTTCTGGCATCAAACCTGCTATGGGCATTGTAGTGCAGCGGTAATACCCGCTTAATAGCAATATCATCGCCGAGCATGCGGTTTATCTTAAAAAAGAAATTCTCTGGAACCTCTGGCGAAGCATCGAAATGCAGAAAATACTGTGAGGCATGCACACCCGCATCGGTGCGGCCGCAGCCCACGCAATACACCTCCGGGTCTTTAAACAAGCGTTGCAAAGCAAGGTTCACCTCAGCCTGAATAGTAGGAGCATTGGGCTGCACCTGCCAACCGCTATAGTTGGTGCCCCGGTACGCAATTTCCAGAAAGTAACGTTGTAGCTTTTGCATTGCGGTGCAAAGGTAAGGATAAGTACATGGAGGATAGCTGATACCGCGGTTAAAATTGCGGAACAACATGCGATAGAACGAATTGCGATTTGTAAACGTTATCTTTATAGATAATCGCATTTTAAAAAACCCAAAACTATGACCATGCCTACTGAAAATGAAGATACCCCCAGGGCAGTTGACAATGGCAGCAACTCCTTAAAATACTTGCTTACCTTTTTAGGTGGCTTGGCAGCAGGCGTAGCTCTAGGCCTTTACCTTAACTCTAAACAGGGCAAACAAATACGGAAGCAGGTAGCACAGCGCATGAGCGCCCTTGAACTGGAAATAACCGACAAGGTAAACGCCGCAATGGACGAAATAAACAACCTGGCCAAGAAAGGCAGCACGACCAAAACCGATAAAAAAGAAAGCGACAACGCTTAACCCCGCAAAACACCCTCATGCACGAACATAAAGACTTATTTGAGCTGGCCGGCGATACCAAAGAAGCCACACAGCTTTACATAAAATACAAAATAGATTACTATAAACTGCACGTTGCCGAACGGGTTACCACTTTTGCAACTTTTGCTATTGGGGGCATTCTGCTTCTTACGCTGTTGGGAATGTTTTTACTGTTTACCTCACTTGCTGCAGCCATGTTTTTAGGCGAGGTGCTGGGCAACAACAACCTTGGTTACTTTATTGTCGGTGTTTTTTACCTGCTGGGCATGGGCCTTTTGCTATTGCTTAGGGATAGATTGATACAGCGCCCGATACTTAAAATCGTTATTGGCGAATTGTTTCCTGCACCCAAAAAACACAGGCCATGAAACAGAGTAGATACGACCAAGACAATATTAGAGAGATAAGCAGCATGGAAGAACTGCGCTACCACAAAATGAGGTTGGAACTATCCACTGATTTTTTATCGGAAAAGCTGGAAGACAATGTTGAAGATATAAAGCGCCAGTTATCGCCAAAATATTTGTTTCGCACCATTGTTACCTCAGTGGTATCGATAGTTGGCAGGCGCCAGCATGCTACGCACGACGAAAATGAAACTGAAGATAATGGCCCCAATACCGCCAATGTGCTGCTCGATGGTTTTGTAGCTTTGGTAAAGGCCCTTTTTAGGGCGGGCTAACATGTATTTATGGTAATAATATTGACGATACACAAACAAATACTGTTTTTGTAGAAAGTAAGCAACTATGAAACCAATACTGCTGCTGCATGGTGCCTTGGGCACGGCAAAGCAACTTGAACCATTGGCGCAACAACTGGGTAATTTTACTGATGTGCGATCGTTAACGTTTTACGGCCACGGCGAAGCCGCTGCGCCTGCCGGTGCATACCAATTTGATGCTTTTGCGAAGAATGTTTTACAATATCTCGACGACAATGAGATATCGCAGGCAGACATTTTTGGGTATAGCATGGGTGGGTATGCAGCGCTGTTGTTTGCGCTAAAACACTCTGAAAGAGTAAGCAAAATTGCCACCTTGGGCACTAAACTGGTTTGGACACCAGAAGGCTCGGCGCAAGAGGTAAAGATGCTTGATGCCGATAAACTGGAGGCTAAAGTACCTGCTTTTGCCGCACAATTGAAAGCGCTACACGGCGAAAAGAATTGGCGTAGTGTATTGGCGGCAACTGCACAAATGATGGGGAACCTTGGTAACGAACCGCAGCTTAAAAACGAGGATTATCAAACCCTGAAGCACGAAGTATTACTGTGCATTGGCGACAAAGACCAAACGGCAGGACTAGAAGACACGGTATCAACCTTTAGGTTATTGCCCAACGCACAGTTGTGGGTTTTGCCAACCACCCCACACCCTATTGATAGGGTGGATGTAGCGACATTGGCAAATGGACTAAAAAATTTCTTTTCTGCTTAACTGTAGCTACTTGATGCGTTTCAATACAGCAGCATAAAACCCATCAAAACCGTACACTGATGGCAGAAAATAATGCTGCTCTGCCAATTCAAAATTAGGGTGCTCTGCCAAGAACCTTTTTACTTGCCCACCATCCTCAGAGGGTAAAATACTACATGTGGCATATACCATAACACCACCTGGCCTTAGCATCTTGTGGTAATTGGTTAGTATCGAATGCTGCAGCTCTTTTACCTTCTGTATGTGCTCAGGTGTCAGTTTCCATTTGGCATCGGCGTTGCGTTTCAATACGCCTAAGCCACTGCAAGGCACATCTAGCAGCAACCTATCGGCTTGGTTGGCATACTTGCCAATAATTGCCGGCGAAGACAAATGCACCGAGCTAATGATATTGAACCCCGCCCTGCGGCTTCGTGTATCGGTATTCTTTAGTTTAACTGCCTCTGGTTCCAGTGCAACAACATAGCCCTTGTTGCCCATTAAATCGGCTATTTGCAATGTTTTACCGCCTGCACCAGCACATGCATCTATCACCATTTGGCCTGGCTTGAGCTGCAATAATGGCGCTATCAATTGCGAAGCCGCATCTTGCACCTCAAATAATCCTTCCTTAAACTCTGCCAAGTTGAGCAGATGCTTGCGTTTGGTAAGCACTAAGGCATCGGGCGCCCAAGGCAAGGTAGTGGTTTCAATATCTTGCTGCGCCAGTCGCTCTGCCAATTTAGCTAGGCTGATGCGGACAGTGTTTACCCGTAATACAACTTGTGCGGCTTGGTGCATAGAAGCAAGCTCCTTTTCCCAAGCCTCGGTACCTAGTTCGTTTACACCCAGTTCATCGAGCCAATCAGGCAAGGAATAGAGCACTGCTCTGCGCTGCTGGGCTTCGGCCCATTTCTCGTCAACTGTATCTTTATCTAGCCCCTTAAACTCAGGCCAATCGGGCAATTCATATCCTTGCTGCAACCACCAAGCGCCAAATAAGTGCCAATGGTTTACCTTGCCTACATTCCACTCTTGGTCCGACAAAAAAGCCGCCAACCGATAATTGCGCACCAATTCCATAGTGGTTTCTACCACAAACGAGCGGTCTCTAGAACCCCACTTTGGCTGACTACCCAACATTTGCTCAATGGCCTTTTCAGCATACTTTCCTCCGGGTACTATTTCGCCGGCTAGTTGCACTGCGCCATGCACTAATACTCTATGTATGCGGGGTTGACTCATTGGGCAAAGATAGGCATTGGGGAGAAGACACTGGTTATTGAACGATTTACGATGTACGATTTACGATTGAACTTAGTTATTTAGTTTACTTTAATGTCTGCAATAGCTATAAATAGAGAATAATTTTACCTACCCATCCCAATCATACTTCTAAAATTGTACCTCGTACCTAAATCTCGATACTTGATACTCATTACTTGCTACTGAAACATTAAAATCCCTTAACTTTCGGGCATGGAAAAGGCTTTGTTTGCGGAGTTTCCGCCGATAACAGATGAGCAGTGGCAAAAACTGGTACTAAATGACTTAAAAGGTGCCGGTTCAGAAACACTGGAATGGAACACCCCTGAAGGGATATTAGTTGAACCCTATTATCGTGCAACAGATGCACCATTGCTAACTGTACCAGTGCGCCCCGTTGGCGAATGGTTGATAAGACAAGATATTGACGCTACCAATACCGCAGCCGCAAACCAGCTAGCATTGGATGCACTGCAGCGTGGCGCAACGGCGCTATCGTTTAATTGCCCGCTTAACACCGACGTTGAATTATTGTTAAAGGATGTGTTAATTGAACACATTAATACCGACTGGTGCATAAACGATATCAGCACCCTTGAAAAGTTGATTACCCTAATAAATGCTCGTGGGTTGGATGCCGAAGCAGTTAAAGGATCTGTGCAATTTAACCCTACTGATATGGTTGCTTATTTTAAAAAGTTCCATAATTGGTTACCGGGGTTCAAGTTGTTTACCATCGCCTCTGCCAATGCCGAAACATTGACAGAACAAACGGCCCTTCAACTGAAAGCAGCCAATGATACATTAGTAACATTGACCTCTGCTGGCATTGCGCCTGCCGAAGCCCTACTAAAAATCAAGTTTGATATTGCAGTGGGTACCGACCATTTTTTCGAAATAGCACGAATAAGAGTATTGCGCGCTATGTGGGCGGTAATTTGCCAACAATACTTGCCTGGTTATGTTACACCTGCATTGGTACATGCCACCAACAAAAAGGTGCTGCCTGAAAAAGATGGATATTACGAAATGATAAGGCAGACCACCCAAGCACTGAGCGCCGTAATTGGTGGTACCGATAGCCTAAGCATAGTACCCCATATAGTTACTCCCGATAGAAGCGCGGCTTTCCAAACCCGCATTGCACGAAACATACAATTGGTTTTGCAGCACGAATCGCATTTAGATACCGTGGCCGACCCTGCGGCAGGCTCTTATTACATTGAGGCCATCACTTCACAAATGGCAACCAACACTTGGAAACGCTTTGTGCAGCTAGTGCAAGCAGTTTAAAATACCACAATGGCCAAGCTGCTACCGCTATATCTATTAGTATGTTGCCTGGGCCTAAACAGTCTGCAAGCCCAAAGTAATGGGCTTTTGGTATTGAACGATGATTTTGAAAAGCAATTTCTCGATGAGGCAGTTGAAGTTTATCGGGATAAATCTCATTTGCTTACCATACAACAAATACAAACCGGGCAAATTACTGCCCAACCATGGCAATTAAAAAGTCCTGGGCATATGATAAATATGGGATACAGCCGCGATACTTGGTGGTTGCACTGGGAGCTTCTAAACAACTCACCTAAACCAAAGCTTTTAACTTTATACTTAGGCAGTGGTATCCTGAGCGATGCTACCTTGTATACTATTCGTGACAGTGCTGGCATTTCAAAAATCGACTCCTTTCCCGCTATTGGCTTCAATCATCCATACCAACCGCAAAGTTTCAATCCAAAAGGTTGGAGCTACGATGTAAAACTCAATCCAGGCAAACCAACGCACTATTGGCTCAAACTGCACAACGATATTGCATCGCTACGCAGTAACCTTCAAATTTGGGAACGCTCCGCTTATCAAACAAGAACCATTATACACAACTTAGGTTGGGGTGTATTTTTTGGTATATTGTTACTTACCCTATTGGGGGCAATAGCTGTTTTTTTTGCCACTCGCCAACTGGTCTTTCTGCACTACACCGCATATATTGGGTCCATCATTTTGTTTAATGGCATAACATTAGGCTTTCACGTCATGCTGTTTGGTTTAAACAATGCATTTCAGGCACATACTTATGTTTTTGTAGTTAGCTCGCTTGTAATCGTTTGCATGTTTGTATTCAGTAAAAAGTTCCTCAACTTCAGTACATGGGCACCTTGGCTCAATTACGTTGTTTACACCAACTATGCACTGGTAATAATACTTACCATCCTTTGGTTTAGCTGGCCAAGCGATATGGACATAAATCGGCCCTTGATTCTTGTATTTACCTTCGTGCCGCTCATAAGCTTGGTTATAATAAATGCTAAGTTGCTTACTCAAAAGCCAATACCAAGCCAGCATAAGCTTTACCTCATTGCCTTTTCTCCTCTGGTGCTATTATCTATTGCTATTGCATTGCGAAACATTGGGCTTTTAGGTCACTCCGTGCTCTTCGAAATTCGACTGCCTTTGTCTTTTGCTTTTGAGTCGGTGGTGTTTTCCTATGCTTTGGTAGCGCGCATACGCGACATGCGTAATGAGCGCGAGATGTTATTGCGGAAAGTAAACGAACAGCAGCGGGATAGCTTTAGGGTGGTTATGGAAGCCACTGAAAAAGAGCGAAAGCGGGTAGCTGAAGACTTGCACGATGGCTTGGGTCAGCTCTTATCAACAGCCAAACTTAACCTTACCGCCATTGAAACCAAAGACGATGCGGAAGAGCAGAAAAACCTAAGCACCTCAATTGCCATATTAGACGAAGCCTGCCAAGAGGTTCGCCATATATCGCATAACATGATGCCTAGCACTCTTATTAGGCTTGGGCTGGTATCGGCCATTAAAGAGCAGGCTAGGAAGATTAATGAAAGTGGCAAAATTCTCGTTTCGGTTTCTATTTCAGGGTTTGAAAGCCGCATGGATGAAAGCCGCGAAATTGCCATATATAGGGTGATACAAGAACTATTGAACAACGCGATAAGGTATTCCAATGCTACGGATATAGAAATAAAGCTGGAACAACTGGCCGACGGATATTTGTTTAGTATAAAAGATAACGGTAAGGGGTTTGACCCTAAAGTGTTGGAATTGGATAAAGGTATTGGTTGGCGCAATATCCGCTCAAGAGTTGATTTGTTAAAAGGCAACATCGACCTTAAAACTGCTTCAGGAAAAGGTACCGTGCTAAACATTTGGGTGCCTTAGTTTTTACTTGCTATTGAGTATCTTGGAATTGCAAACTGGCATGCTATGACCCCAAACGAAGACCTGATAAAACACTTTTATACATCGTTTCAGTTAAAAGATTATAGGGGTGTGCAGGGCTGCTATGCCGACCATGCAACCTTTAGCGATTCAGTATTCATTAACCTCAACGCCAATCAGGCTCGGGCCATGTGGCAGAAGCTCATCGGCCGAGGCAAAGATTTGGTGCTGGAGTTTAAAGTACTATCATCAAACGGCAACCAAGTAGGGGCAGAATGGATAGCACAATATACCTTCGGCGCTACTAAGCGCAAGGTACGCAATCATATCAAAGCTGAATTTGAAGTGGTAGATGGCAAAATTGTAAGGCACATTGACCATTTCGATTTCCATACTTGGGCCAAGCAAGCACTGGGGCCAATAGGGCTGCTGTTAGGTTGGACGCCTTATTTGCAAAACAAAGTGCGCCAAACGGCTATGAAGGGGTTGAATGATTTTATGGCTAAGTAATACCCAACAATCTCCTAGCCTCTTCCAACTTATCTTTATTAAACCCCCTTGCAAAATCGGTTTGCACTAAGCGGTTTTTCATGCTACGTGGCAATTGGCGCAACACCCTGTTATCATCTATGATGAGATAATGTTCCAAATTATTTTCTCTGATAAAACGGATTGTTTCATGGCTGCGCTTCATGCCCTCGGCATATATAGGCACCATGCCAGCAATAGCCGCACTTATACCCCTATTGCTGCATATAACCTGCATTTCAGCCAACGTCTTTCCTTTTCGGCGAGCAGAGATAAGCCAAACTTCAGCGTCTACTTCACTCAATAGCATATTTAGGTTGGCTACACAGCTAGCATCAAAATCAGTATATCCATCGGTATGTAGCACCTCTGGTTGGGTAGGTAAGTTAGTAATAAGCACACCATCCAAGTCAAGAATGATGGTAAGGCGAGGCATCGTTTAAAAAAGGTCTTTCACCTTCTGAAAGAAGCCACCATCTTCTTTAGAGCTACCCGGCTGAAAATTGGGCGAATCGCGCAACTTCTCAAGCGTTGCACGCTCCTCATCCGATAGGTTCTTAGGTATCCAAACGTTCACCCTTACTTGTTGGTCGCCCACTTCGTATGAATTGTTAATGTTGGGAATGCCTTTGCCCTTCAAACGGAACACTTTGCCCGATTGGGTGCCAGCAGGCACTTTTATCTTGGCCTTGGCATCCACGGTAGGCACTTCGGTTTGCAAGCCCAGGGCAGCATCCACAAAGCTGATGTTGAGGTTGAAAACAATGTCATTCTCCTCTCGAACGAGCTCTTCGTGCTGCTCCTCTTCAACCACCACAATCAAGTCTCCAGGAGCACCACCACGGTCACCCGCATTGCCGCGACCCGTCATAGAAAGCTGAATACCCTCACCTACACCTGCAGGTATATCCAAGGTTACGCTATCCTCACCAAATATCTTTCCTTCGCCTTTGCATTTGGTGCATTTAGCCGTAATGGTTGAGCCGTCGCCATGGCACGTTGGGCAAGTGCTGGTAGTTTGCATTTGGCCCAAAATAGTTTGGGTTACCCTGCGTACTTGGCCTGCACCGTGACAGGTAGAACAGGTAGATACTGAGCTTTTATCTTTAGCACCGCTACCATCACATACATCGCAAGTAACGTGCTTGTTTAGTTTTATGGTCTTCTTGGCACCATAAACTATCTCTTTAAGGTTCAATTTTACTTTAATACGCAAGTTGCTGCCCCGGCGGCCTTGACGCGCTCGACCACCACCACCACGCTGCCCACCAAAGAAAGCCTCAAACGGATCGAAGCCACCTCCGCCGCCACCTCCGCCAAAAATATCGCCGAAGTTGCTGAAAATGTCATCCATGTTCTGCGCACCTCCGCCCTTCACACCAGCATGGCCAAAACGGTCGTATTTAGCACGTTTTTCTTCGTTGCCCAATACTTCGTAAGCCTCGGCAGCCTCTTTAAACTTGTGCTCAGCATCTGGGTTATCCGGATTCCTATCAGGGTGATGCTGCAAAGCCACCTTACGGTACGACTTTTTAATTTCTTCTTGTGTTGAGGTACGGGTAACACTCAATATTTCGTAATAATCCCTAGGCATATATTATTTCCCCACTACAACTTTTGCGTAACGAATAAGACGGTCGTTAAGGTAATATCCTTTCTCTGCAACCGCTACTACTTTACCTTTAAGCTCTTCAGTTGGTGCAGGTATTTCGGTAATTGCCTCATGAAATTCGACATCAAATGGCTCACCGACCGGGTTTACCGGCTTAAGGCCCTTTTGCTCCAAGTTTTTCAGCAATTTATTGTGAATCAACAACATGCCTTCTTTTACTGGCGCTACCTCAGTAGCCGTTTCGGCTGCCGTTAAGGCACGTTCAAAGTCATCCAATACTGGCAAGAGGTTCAAAATAACATCTTTGCTAGCGTCCTTTATCAACTCCAAACGTTCGCGAGCAACGCGTTTTTTGTAGTTGTCAAAGTCGGCAAACAGGCGTACATATTTATCCTTCAGTTCATCAACCTTAGCCTGCAATCCGCTACCATCACTAGCTTCCGCTTGGGCGGCTGCATCTTCAGTAGCAGTTTGTTGCTCGGTGTGGGTATCGCTCCCCGCTTGGTTTTCTACCGGCTCTTGGTTTTCTGTTTCGTTATTCATTACTACCAAAATTTAAGTCTGCAAAGGTATTACAAAATCCCTGCCATACCAACGGCGGTGTCATTTTGGCAGAGCCTTTAAATGTACGAAGTACGATTTACGAATTACGATTGATTAATCGTAGAGATGGTAATCATTTTGGCTGGCAACTTACTAATATCAGGTTTAACTAAAATCGTACCTCGTACTTAATAAATCGTACTTCACTTCAATCGATTCTCCAGTACTTTGCTCAAATCGAACCAACTTAAGTCTTTGCCTATGATTTTGCCATCGGCATCAATCAGAAAAGAGGATGGTATGGCCTCAATCTCGTATAGCGCCACTACTTTCGATTCCCAACCGTTCAATTCGCTCACATGTATAGGCCAATGCAGATTGTCTTTGGCTATGGCTTCTAACCACAACCCTTCTTCAGAATCGAGGGATATTTGGTATATCTCAAATCCATCGGCATTTTTAAACTGGCTGTTGTGGTACTTATCATACACTTCTACCAACTTAGGGTGTTGTTTACGGCAAGGACTGCACCAGCTTGCCCAAACATCAACCAAAACCAACTTACCTTTCAACGATTCCAATGCAATGGGCTGTTTGTCGCGGCCAGGCAATTCAACCATGGGCAGCATGGCACCATTTATATACTTGCCCTGTTGCACGTCGCAAGAGACCAACAACATCAAAAGCAGCCCAATCAGGAAGAAATATTTCATAACCGTTTATTTATCTACTGAAGAAGGACTATCAAAAACCACTAAATGCTGCCTCCAAGCATCAGGTACCGAAATTGGCAAACTGGTATCGTAATCATATGCCACCATTACAGTGTGACCCACAGCCATAACAGTTTTACTTCCGTTAGGTTCGGTCTTACGCAGCTCGTACTCCAAGTCGAAACTCTTGTTGCCAATACGGCTGCAGCGGGTATATACCTTTATATCGTCGCCCAAATGAATTGGCCTGCGATATTCTACGGTAGCTTTGGCTAGAATAACGCTGTAGCGCTCATCCATTTTCATATCCAACACCTGTTCAAGGTATAGTATGCGCGCCAACTCCATGTAAGTGAGATAGTTGGCATTATTTACATGGTTTAATGCATCTAAATCTGCAAAGCGCAGTTGCAGGGGTGTTTCGTGCTTAAAAAGTGATTGACCGTCCATAACCACAAAGATAAGGTTACCAATTTGGAAATGAGATGATTTGAAAATTTGAAAATGGTTAGTAAACAATGATAATTATCAATCATTGATTTTAAACAGCTGCAATCGCAAATCGTAACTCGTACTTCATACATCAAGATGTCTTGTGTCTTCAATAAATAACTAACTTAGCTGCTATGCTGGTTATTTACACGCCACAAATTACCAATCGAGTAAGGTACATATTCGATCTGTTCTTTAAAGAACAGATACAGATACCCTTTATGCTTACCAGCAGTGTTGATGAGTTCAGAGCTGCTGATGGTGCTAAAATCGTTTACGACATACATCCCCAAAAAAACTGTTTATGTTTTGGCTCAGCTTATCTTTTGTTTCAAAGAGGTATTAGCCAACAAGACCTTACTGTATCAGAATACAATTATCTGAAAATATTTTATCAAATAGCTGGCGATGGGTTTGTATTACCATTTGATCCTTTTGCCGCAGCTTTTTACCTAGTAAGCCGCTACGAAGAGTATCTGCCACATGCCAACGACCGACACGACCGCTTTTCGCCCGAAGAGAGTTTCGCCTACCGAAACGGCTTTTTGCAAGTACCTGTTGTAAACCACTACATAAACCTGGTAAGGCTTAAGGTACAAGAGCATTACCCGGAGCTTAAGTTTGGTGTTCAAAAATTTAAGTACAAGCCTACTTTTGATGTGGACAGTGCCTATAATTACCGTGGTAAAGGGCCTTTTCGCAATTTGGGTGGCTTGGCCCGCTCGGTGGTAAACGGCAATTTTACGGAAGCTGCTGATAGGGTTAAAGTGCTAACAGGAAATAAAAAAGACCCCTACGACAATTACGACTATTTGCTGCGCTTGCACGAAAAATATAACTCAAAGCCAGTTTTTTTCTTTCTTCTGGGCGATTACGATGAGTTTGATAAGGGCATTTCTATAAACGTTACCGAGTTTCAGAGCTTGATTAAGTCAATTGCCGATGAGGCCGAAGTGGGTATACACCCCTCGTATGCTAGCAACACCGATACCAACAAACTGCGCCGCGAAATTGGCCGACTCAACCGCACCTTGAAAAGGGATGTGCGGATAAGCAGGCAGCATTTTTTAAAACTTAAGTTTCCGGACACGTACCGCAATTTAATGGACCAAGACATAGAAGAGGACTATACCCTAGGATACGCGGCATTGCCGGGCTTTAGGGCCAGTATTTGTAGCTCTTTTTATTTTTACGATTTAGGCAGGGAAAACAAGACCTTATTGAAGCTATATCCATTCGCCTTTATGGATGCCACGCTGAATTACTATATGAAACTAAAGCCACACGAGGCGTTAGAAGTTGTAAAGCCATTTATTGATGAAGTAAAAGACGTAAATGGGCTTCTGATTACTTTATGGCACAACAACTCGTTTAGCGAAGCCGATGAATGGACAGGATGGCGCAGCATGTACGAGCGAATGGTGGAATACATTAAGAGTTAGTTATGAGTGACTAGTAACGAATGGTAGATTCAAGTTTGTATTGCAACACTAAAAGAATCTTGAAATGTTTATCAATAGATGAACAAAAAGTACCAACAGCTGACCTTTGCTTATCAAACCGATGACTTATACGCTGTTTCATTTAATAGTTTTTGCTCCGAAAATGCTAACAGCTATCTTTGAAATTTTTAGTGACAAAGAATCTTCAACGACACCAAATCTGGTACATTTTTTTGTGTTACAAATCCCTTCGTTGTTACGTTATAAGTAACTATTACCAACGCAACAGATGCCTTTGACATGCTGGTTAGTCAAAAAGCAAAGTAATTAACCTGTACTGGCAAAACTGGTTCTGCCAAGCGCTGTGGCATAGCAGCTGATGCAGAAAACTTCATTGCAACTCATGAAGAAAATGGCGTTACTTTCGGCAACATAACTACTCAGTAAATATCCCTTTACAGCCTCCTTCTAAATGCCAATAGTTATTGCCATTGGTTTGTAAAATGGTTTCGATAAATTTGCCTTAGTTAATCGTAGGAGTTTCATTGTTTCTCATCTCATATTTCATATCTCACATCTGCCCCAATGGTACACAACCTTAGCGAAAAAGCATCACTTGTTGCCCACTATGTGGCCGAGCTGCGTAACGTACTGATACAAAACGACCGCATGCGTTTCCGCCGCAACATTGAGCGCATCGGCGAAGTGATTGCCTACGAAATAAGCAAAGAGCTGGAATGGAAAACCGTGGATGTGACAACGCCCCTAGGCACGGCCCCTTGTTTTCAATTGGTAGACCAACCCGTGCTGGTAACCATTATGAGAGCAGGTTTGCCTTTACACCAAGGCATTCTTAACTACTTTGACCATGCCGACAATGGCTTTATCGGTGCCTTCCGCGAGCACGACGACAAGGGAAACTTTACCATAAACATGGGCTATGTAACTTCCCCAGAAATTGACGGACGAGTATTGATTGTTTGCGACCCCATGCTGGCAACGGGCGCCTCGCTGGCACTTACGCTTCAAAAACTACTAACAATGGGCACACCCAAGCAAATTCATGTGGTGTGCACTATTGCCGCTACCGAGGGAATTGACTACCTGCTAGCGCAGGTGCCAGGTATAACCATTTGGGCAGGTACCATAGATAAAGAGCTAAACGCTCACGGCTACATAGTGCCTGGCCTAGGCGATGCCGGCGATTTGTGTTTCGGCGAAAAGATGCAGGCTTAGTTTATAAAATACATAAACCTGATTCCAACCACGTTATTCCTCAACTTACCGCCATCAAGTGTGGTGCGTATGCCGCCTCCACTAGCGCTATTGTCAACGGCAACTGCTGCGGGAGTTAACGAGTAGGTATAACGCAAGTTAATACCATAGCGTTTCTTAATAAGAAAGGTAACGCCACCAACCACATCGAAGGTAGCGCGTTTAAAATTCACGTCTTCAGCCAGAATATTTGGCGAAACGGTGCTTCTCACCAAGGTATTCCATACAAAACCAACCCCAAATATGGCCTTATCCCTATCATTGTAGTGCACCATCACTGGCACCTCTATATAATCAAGGTTCAATACCAACTTTCGGCCATCGCGAATAGTTTCGTTTGATGAGCTTTTGGCACCGCGCATGCTGTACAATATCTCGAAACTGGCATTAAACCCTTTGGTAAGGTTTACATATGCCGCAGCACCAGCATTGGCGCCTACTTTGCGGAAACCCGCAATACCGTCGCCATCAACCTGGCTAATGTTCATGCCGCCTACCAAGGCTGCCCGTACAAAGGGCGGCTTTTCGTTGGGGTCGTCTTGGGGCTTTTGTTTTTGAGCCACTAAGGGCAATGCCAAAACAAGTACAAAAAATATGCTGAGGTATAGTTTCATTACCAAGGGGAATGTTAATTTCGTTAATAACGTTCAAAAGGTATGTTCAAATATACAACAAGCACCCTAAAAAAACTGGAAGACCTCTGCAAAGAGGCCTCCTATGAGCTGCGCTACGAAAAAGGCAGCTTCAATGCCGGGCATTGCGTGCTCGAAGCGCGAAGGGTAATAGTAGTAAACCAATATTATACCCTTGAGGCGCGCATTAATTGTTTGGTGGATATTATTGGTAAATTAGCCCTTGACGAAACCGCGCTTGGCGATGCCAGCCAAGCCGTATACGCAAAAATAAAACAACAAACCCCCGCTAAGTGAGGCTTACATTTTTAGGTACCGGTACTTCGGGCGGCGTGCCCATGATTGCGTGCACCTGCCCGGTGTGCCTCAGCACCGATGCCAAAGATAAGCGCCTGCGCAGCTCGGTTATGATTGAGGCCGACGGCAAAACCTTGATAGTAGATACCGGCCCCGATTTTAGGCAACAAATGCTCCGAGAGAGCGTGATGCGCGTGGATGGCATTATCTATACCCACTCGCACAAAGACCATACTGGTGGCCTTGACGATATACGGGCCTACAACTACGTGCTAAAGCGCGATATGCCCCTATACCTCGATGCCTTTACAGAGCACGAAATACGCGAGCAATACGCTTACATTTTTAGCCCGAACCCTTACCCGGGCATACCGCGCGTGCAAATGCACCGCATCAGCGGCGATGCGCCTTTTGTGGCCGAGGGCATACCCGTTATACCCATTAAGGCCATGCACCATCAAATGCCCGTGCTGGGTTTTAGGTTTGGCCATATTACCTACATTACCGATGCCAACTACATTGCCCCCGAAGAAATTGAAAAGATAAAAGGCACGCGCATACTCATACTCAATGCCCTGCGCCGCGAGCAGCACATATCGCACTTTACCTTACAACAGGCTATAGAGCTTATTCAAGAGATTAAACCCGAACGAGCCTACCTTACCCACGTAAGCCACCAACTGGGCACTTACCACGACGTGAGCCAAGAGCTACCCGAAGGCATCTTTTTGGCCTATGATGGGTTGAAAGTGGAATAACCAATTGGAATACCCCCCACTCAGCCGCCGTTTAGCATCAAATACCCATTAATATCTCAAAATTGGTAACTTTGTACGCTAAGCCTATATGGAAATAATAATTCTTCTTCTTTTAATTGTCATCAATGGCGTGTTCGCCATGGCTGAAATTGCCTTAGTATCTTCCCGAAAATCGAGACTGGAACAGATGGCCGCCAAAGGCAGCACCGGCGCTATGACTGCGCTTGAGCTGCTCAAAGACCCTGAAGACTTCCTCTCTACCGTACAAATCGGCATTACTCTTATCGGCATTTTCGCGGGTGCTTATGGTGGTACGGCCTTGGCCGACGACCTTACCCCCATACTGGCGCGCATTGTTTGGCTTGAGCCTTATGCCCCGCAGGTAGCGTTCGGTTTAATCGTTACTATTATCACCTATCTATCGTTGGTTGTGGGCGAGTTGGTGCCAAAATCTATTGCTATGACCTATGCCGAGGGCATAACCATAGTAATGGCCCCAATAATGAAGGTAATCTCTAAAATAACCTACCCATTTGTAGTGTTGTTAAGCCTTTCTACCAAGCTGTTGCTTAAGGTATTGTTCATCAAAGAGCGCGGCGAGGATTTGGTATCGGAAGAGGAACTGAAGTACATGATTGCCCAAGGCTCAGAAAGTGGCGTGCTGGAGCAAAAGGAAAGCGACATCATGAGCAGCGTGTTCAGTATGGCCGATAAAAGCGCCTACAGCGTAATGATTCACCGCAAAGACGTGGTGTGGCTCAACGCTTCACTGCCCAACGAAGATAATATACAAATGGTACTCAACTCGCCGTTTAGCAAATTCCCGCTTTGCAATGGCAGCATCGATAATGTAATAGGCACCATAGCCGTAAAGGATATTTTGCAGTGGATGATTACCGGCAGCAAGGCCCCGCTATCAGACTTCGCTACCGAGCCCATCTTCATACACGAGAGCACTTCGGCACTGAGCATTATTGATATTTTTAAAGTGCGCCGCTCTTACGTGGGCTATGTAACCAACGAATACGGCATTGTAGAGGGCATTGTAACCCTGCACGACTTGATTGAACACCTCGTAGGCGACCTACCCGAAATTGGAGAAGAGGCCGAGATAACCGAGCGCGAAGACGGCTCATGGTTGATTGATGGCAGTACCAAAATTCAAGACGTATTTGAGCTATTGGGTATACTTGAAATGCCCGGCTACGACGACGAGGAATATACTACCATGGGTGGTTTTGTAATGTACTACCTAAAGCGCATCCCTAAGGCTGGCGAGCACTTTACGGTAAAGCGCTACCGCTTCGAGATTGTAGATACCGACCAGGCCCGCATTGACAAGGTGCTGGTAAGCAGAGAAGAGGAAGCCTAATTTTAAGACCATGGAAGAAGAACCATGAATTGCTCAATTAGCATATAGCAGCCACGCTGCCATTAACATAGTACGTAGGTACTACCACCCCATCCCTCTGCGGAAACTGTGCTTCCCCCAGCACCGAAGGAAAGAAGCATTGCCTCGCTACAGCCTCAAAAAAACAGCGGATGGAACTTCACCTTATCCACGGGGTTGAACTCGATGGTGGGCGCGGGTATTTTGATGATGTTGAACACGCCGAATAGGGCCCTCAGGGCTTTCGATTTGGTTTTGATGCGCGTGAGGTCAATGTCCAATGATAGGTAAAACTGCGGGTAGCGGCGCACATCGGTGCGCACTACTTGTTGGGCGGGGTCGCAGTCGCAAAACTCCACATCGCGGTCTTGGCACCATTTGTTCTCAAAACCGCCATACATGCCATTGGCACCATAGCCCACGGCCACGTTCAGCCACTTCGGGAAGTTGTTTTCGCGCTTGATGAACGACGAAACATTGAACGAAAACCAGGTGGTAATAGCGTTATAGTCTTTCAGCAGCACTTCGGGCGCGGTGGTGCCGTACAGGCTGGCGGCGCGGCTTTCAAGGTCGGCAGGGTAAGCGGGGCGGTGCGCCGATATTTTCATGACTATGCGCTGCTCGCCCCAGGTAAGCTCCTGCCCTATCACGAGCGCCGAGCCGAGCATATTGGCCCCGAAATCGTAATAACTAAAGCCCCATTTGTCGCTAAACCCATCGAGTATTTCAATGCTGCTTTGCAAAAAGGTGCCTGTAAGGCCACCTACCCAAACTGCGGTACGGTTTTTTACGCCCGTCCAACGGTACATGCCCATGGCCCAGCGGCTCTGGTAGTAGCTATTGAACATGTGCCCGGCCTTGTCTACGCCCATCCATTCGCGGCTATCGTTAAAGCTATGGAAAGCGCTGCGGGGGTAGCCTTTATACCAATAGTAGTTTAGACCGCCCAAGGCAAGGCCGTAGGTGCCCAGTATGCCGCCGCTTACGAGGCCTATTTTGAGGGGGTTCTTTGCGGTATCCACATCCAAAAAGCGGGCACGGGTTTGTGCTTGGGCAGTGAGGGCCAAGCAGAGGAGGAGGATGAGGGATAGTATAAGGTGTTTCATTTGGGTTTACGGCGGTTGTCCCAAATATCTAAAACTATTAACTGATTGCTGGTAATTTTATAGATAATGCTAGTTAAACGATGCATAACCCTGAGATGTTGGTTCTTAGTAGGATGTTTTGGGCCTAACTCTGGAAACTCAGAGATTAGTTCTAACTCTGTATTTAACCTCTCCAGAAAGGTTTCAGCTACCTTTTCGCCAAACTCCTCCGTTAGATAAGGTAGTAACTTCTCTAACCTATATAGAGCCCTCTTACGCCAGATTATTTTTTCAACCATTTTCTCGCTTGTTCCATTGCTTCCTTATGGCTAATCAAATTGTTTGGGTCTTTAATTTCTTCCTCAGCCCTGTCTAACTCTAGCTGCTGTTCCTCGGTGAGGGTGTTCCACCAATTATTGGATTGCTCATCATCTTCATGCTTAAGTAAACGCAGCACCTTTTGGAGTACTGCTTCACTCCGTTCGTTGGTTACTAAGTGTTGTATTTCAACTTTAATATTCTTTGCTGACATTGCTATCCATTTTTTCTTCTCAAATCACTTTCTTTTCCATGAAAAAGCTTCTTTCATTACCTTATCATGGTCAAGGAGGTTATCATCTTTCTTCACCTCTTCTCTTGATTGTATCAAATCTTTCTGTTCTTCCTCAGTTAGCTCATCCCACCAGTCGTTAGTTTTTACTTTGGCATTTATTTGCAACCATTGATGGAATTGTTGCAAGATGGCTTTATCATCAACTTGACTTAAAAGTTGTGTGATTTCCTCCTTGATGTCTTTCGTTGTCATAGCACGTGCAAATTTCTTTACTAAGATAACCAAAAAACCAACTAAAGAAGTTGCAATAACATTGATAACTCAATCTTTACCACACGACAATTACCACCCTGCACACAAGCCCAAATCGTAGCCCCCAACAACCACAAGCCAAAGTAATCGTGACCTAAGATTGATTGATGCCGAAGGCGTGGGCATTATTGGGCTTAGATTTTTATGGCTATTGCTATATCGGTGGATTGAAGTTGAGCAGCATTATTTAGCAAGGGTTAATAATTATAAAATAAACAATAACGAACCATCATTATTCGTCCTTGGTTAGTACATTTACGAATACTAACCAAACTACGAACCCATGGCTTACGATACCTTAGTAGATGCCATTAGCGGCCTTAAAGCCAAAGTATATACCTACGATTTTAACTTAAAGGAAAGCCGCCTAGATTGCACTGCTGCTGGAAGGCAGTTATCGCCAGAAGAGTTTGAGGTAACCGAGGTTTACCGTTTTGAGGGCATGACCAACCCCGATGATAACAGCATTTTGTATGCCATTGAAAGCGTTGATGGCCTGCGCGGCACGTTGGTAAGCGCCTATGGGGTGTATGCCGACTCGGTGAGTACCGTAATGATGGCCAAACTTGAGATTAAACACTGAGTTTGATGGAAACCAAAGTAACCAAAGAGCACCTTCGGGCATTTGATACGTTTACCGATGTGCCCGACGACGACCTGCAATGGTTAGTGTGCAACTCACGCTACTATACTATTCTTAAAGATGCTTACTTGTTTAAGGAAGGCGACCCTACAAACGAGATGCACATAATACTTTCGGGCAAAATACTGTTGTATTTCAACCAAAATGGTCAACGAAGGAATGTTGGCGAACTTGAAGCCGGTGATGTAACCGGCGTGTTGCCTTACAGCCGGATGGTAAAGGCGGGAGGCAATGGTGTAACGGTAGCACATACCGACATTTTATCGTTGCACCGTGATTGTTTTATGGATATGATTTGCAATCATCACGAGCTAACACAAAAATTGGTAAGCTTAATGACCAGTCGTGTTCGCGACTTTACCAAGCAGCAATCGCAAAACGAGAAAATGATTTCGTTGGGCAAACTTTCGGCAGGATTGGCGCATGAACTTAACAATCCCGCGGCAGCCGTGGTTCGCAGCGCTAGCGAACTGAAAAAGCACCTAAGCCATGTACCCGAGAAGTTTAAGCGGGTAATGCTGATGCAGGTAACACCGATAGTTGTTGATTTCGTGAACGACTTGCTGCATCACAAACTGGTCGGTTTTAAAGACCTAAAGCAAAGTATGATGGAACGCACCGCCCGCGAGGATGATATTGTGGAATGGATGGACGACCATGGTATTGATAATGGTTTTGAGCTTGCCGAAAGCTTTGCCGATTTTGGCTATGATGTTGAAGACCTAGACAAAGTATTGGAATGTGTTGGCAAGCAGGAAATAACCCCTGTGCTTAGTTGGATGGATAACGTAATGACCACCGAAAAAATGGTGAGCGAAATAGAAGATGCATCAAAGCGCATCTCGGCACTAGTGAACTCGGTAAAAAGCTACTCGCATATGGATAGAGCAAGCGACGTAGAGGCCGTTGATGTGCGCGAAGGCATACGTAGCACGCTTACCTTGCTGAACCATAAAGTAAAGAAGAACAGCGTTAAGGTTGTGGAGCGTTTTGACGAAACCTTGCCCCAAATAAGGTTATTTGTAAGCGAAATGAACCAAGTATACACCAACCTGATTGATAATGCCTTGGATGCCATGGAGGGCCGCGAAGGGAATGTACTGGAAATAGCCACCAAGCTGGAGCGCGAATCGTTGGTAATTAGCATCATCGATAACGGACCGGGTATAAGCGAAGATATTATCAACCTCATATTCGACCCCTTTTTTACGACCAAGGCAGTGGGAAAAGGCAGCGGGCTTGGCTTAGAGGTTGTAAAAAAGATAGTGGAGCAGCACAAAGGAGTTATAAAAATATATTCTGTACCCGGCAAAACCGAGTTTAGGATATGTATGCCTCTTAATTAGACACAAGACGAAAGATACAAGACTCAAGACTTAATTTTCAAGTTTAGTAGGTCCATCCTATTATTTTCCATTCATAATTAAATACAATTGTACCTCGTACTTCGTACATCGTACATTAATTTTCACTCATGGAAGGCACAGAAAAAAAAGCCAAACAACCCATCATATTTGCCGTTGACGATGACCCAGCGGTGTTGAGAGCTATTACCCGCGATTTGAAGGGCAAGTACCGGAAAACATACCGCATACTCAGCACCGAATTTCCGCAAGAGGCCCTAGACTCGCTTACCGAGCTGAAGAACAAGAACGAAACCGTGGCCATGTTCCTTAGCGACCAGCGCATGCCCGACATGTTGGGCGTCGATTTTTTGGAGAAAGCCAAGAAAACATTCCCCGATGCAAAAAGGGTATTGCTTACGGCATACTCTGATATTGATGCGGCTATAAAAGCCATTAACGATGTTCAGCTCGATTACTACCTTACCAAACCTTGGGACCCACCAGAAGAAAAGCTCTTCCCGATACTGGACGACCTATTGGATAGTTGGCAGGGCGCCTATAGGCCTCCGTTCGAAGGCATCAAGCTTATTGGCTACCAGTATTCGCCCAAGTCGCACGCTATTAAAGACTTTTTGAGCGCCAACCTTGTTCCATACCATTGGATGGATATAGAGACCAATGAAGAGGCTCAAGAAACATTACAACGCAATGGCTTAGATTGGAAACAACTGCCCGTAGTGGTTTTTGAAGACGGCAAGGTAGAAGCCAACCCGCCCATGACCCTTATTGCTAGCCACATAGGTATGCAGCCCCACGCCAAACAAGAACTTTATGATGTGGTGATAGTTGGCGCCGGCCCATCGGGCCTAGGTGCAGCTGTATATGGTGCCAGCGAAGGCCTTAAAACCGCTCTTATTGAGAAGCGGGCACCCGGTGGCCAAGCAGGCACCAGCTCTCGCATTGAGAACTACTTAGGTTTCCCCAATGGGCTTAGTGGCTCCGATTTGGCTCGCAGAGCCATTACCCAAGCCACGCGGTTTGGGGCCGAGCTACTATCGCCGCAAGAGGTAGTGAGCATAGTACCCGACCTAAAATATAAGCGCATTAAACTAGCCGACGGCTCAGAGATAGTAACCAAATCGATAGTTATTACCACTGGCGTAGACTATAGATACCACCCAGCCAAAGGAGCAGCCGAGCTAACAGGTATGGGCGTGTATTATGGCGCTGCTATGACCGAAGCCGCTGCTTGTAAAGATAAAACCATAGTAGTTGTGGGTGGTGGCAACTCCGCTGGCCAAGGTGCTATGTACTTATCGCAGTTTGCCACTAAGGTAGTTATCCTCATAAGGCAAAAGGACCTTACAGCTACGATGTCGTCGTACCTCATTGACCAGATTGCAGGCACGCCAAACATCGAAATTATGGGGCAAAAAGATGTATTAGAAACCCGAGGTAATGGAAAACTGGAGCAACTAGTGATAAAATGCCTTGAAACCAATACCGACGAGTTGCTGGATGCCAGTGCCATGTTCGTATTTATTGGCGCTAAACCATATACCGACTGGCTAGGCGATAGCGTATTAAAAGACGACAAAGGCTTTTTGGTAACCGGCCGCGATTTGCTGACTGATGATACCTTTAAGAAAGTTTGGAAACTTGACCGCGAGCCTATGATGCTAGAGACCTGCGTACCAGGTATTTTTGCTGCTGGCGATGTACGCTCGGGTGCCATGAACCGTGTTGCCTCTGCCGTTGGCGAAGGCGCTATGGCCATCAAGTTTGTGCACGAGTATTTGGCTGAGAACTAAATTTGTTTGACCTGATTAACGTTTTGCAGCAAAAATTTTCTAGAAAATTTTCTCCTTGACAATTAAGCCGTTGTATTTTAATCAGTCGATTCAGGAGCAAATAATTGCAAAATATAAAAACACTTTATAAATCTACAAGCATTACAAGAGGATTAAGTAGGTAATCTCACTCGTAATATTATAAAATTGCGTTTGAAACCTGCTAAAAGTTACGTTGAGCTAATTTTACTCTGTGCCTCTCCGAAGCGTGCTACTGATTCAACCCCGTGCACCGTCAGCTATAGACCAATTTAGCCTTCAAAGTGCAACGATAGTGTAAGCGTTCGTGAGAACAACTTATCGATGGTGCTAGAGTATATCAGGTCTTGGTTTCGGGCATGGAGATCCATGATACCTTGTGAGAACTTGATTTCGGGCGAGAAGATAAATAGCGGGAAAAATATTTGCATACCCAGCCCGTATTCAATGGCCAAATCGTTCCTAAACACCTTTACTTGGTCATCGGCACGGCGAGCCTTGGCATTAGAGGCTAAATCGAGGCTATACTTCATACCAGTCAGCACGTAAAACTTCACATCGCCAATAGGCTGCGATTTGAAACGAACAGTGACCGGAAAATCGAGAATGATCGATTCGATTGACCGACTGGTTACATTGCCGTTTATATCGTACTTCAATTTTTTATCGCCAAATACCAATGCAGGCACAAAACGCACATCAAAATATTTGCCCAAAGCCAAATTGCTTACGATACCCAAATTAAAGCCTGGACCACGAGTGCTGGTAATCGATCGCACACTATCATTGTAAATAAAGCTTTCATCGTGCACAATGCGGAAATTCTGGGTATTGAAACCCAAGCTGATACCAAAGTACAGCTTGCGGTTGAGGTACTGCATATGGTTGCGGGGCTGCGCAACAGCCTGCTGTCCTAAAATTAAAAGTAAAGCCAGCACTGAAATATAAGATGCAAAACGTATGATGCGAAACGACTTTTGCTCGTTGACCACTGCACTATTGTTTTCGTTGTTGCTCATTTCACATTTCATATTTCTTATTTACCCTTCACTTCGCTCCGTGATATATACTACTTATACCAAAGCTCAAAGGTATTTGCTTAGTGGCTTTAAAACCCGCTTGCCCCATCAGTTTCAAGAAGGCATCTCCTTCTGGAAACGTTTCAACCGATTCAGGCAAATAGGTATATGCCCTTCTATCTTTACTAAACAAGCGGCCCACTAGGGGCAACACAAAGTGAAAGTAAAAATAAAATATTTGTTTCACCGGGAAAACTTTGGGTTTACTGAATTCGAGCACCACCATGGTGCCACCGGGTTTCATTACGCGGTGCATTTCGGTAAGGCCTTTAACCGTGTTCTCAAAGTTTCGCACTCCATAAGCAACGGTAATAGCATCAAACGTATTGTCTTCGAAAGGTAAAGCTTCGCTGTCGCCCTTCACCATCGTAATCAGTTTATCCAGCCCGCGTTTTTGTATTTTCACCCTACCATAGCTAAGCATTTGCTCACTAAGGTCTAGGCCCACAATGCGGTCGGGGTTTAGTTTGCGCAAGGCAATGGCAAAATCACCAGTGCCGGTGGCCACATCCAAAATCTGTTTGGGTTGCTTGGGCCTAAGCAATTTCACGGCACGGTTTCGCCATATTCTATCGATGTTAAGCGAGAGCAAATGGTTCAAGAAATCGTACTGCGGGGCAATGCTATCAAACATGTCCTCAACTTGTCCTTTCTTGGTTTTATCGGCTGCGCCGTAGGGAGTAACTTCGCTATGTTCTTTCAATGGGGGTATTTTAAAATTCAAGCGTATCTTTGTACAATAATAATTTACACAAAGAGTACGAAAGTAAGCACCTTGCGATAGGCGAGATATGCTAAGAAACATACCCGATTAAGGAAATGTTCTTTCTTCGTGCCACAAAATTAACCAATGATAATCAAATCGGCGAACTTCATTGCCAGCTATCCACGCATGGACATGTGCCCACCCAGCCAACTCCCTGAGTTTGCATTTATTGGTCGCTCCAATGTTGGCAAATCTACGCTTATAAACTTGCTTACTAACCGTAATAAGTTGGCTAAGGTTTCATCAACACCTGGCAAAACCCAGTTGCTCAACTTTTTCTTGGTTAACGAGAATTGGCACTTGGTCGATTTGCCAGGATACGGCTACGCCAAATCGAGCAAAGAGAACCGCTCCAGTTGGGGCACCATGATACGCAAGTACCTTACTGGGCGTGAAAATGTGCAGTGTATATTTGTATTGATTGATAGCCGCCTGCCGCCACAAAAAGTAGATTTGGAGTTTATCAATTGGCTAGGGCAAGAAGGTTTGCCGTGGGTGTTGGTGTTTACCAAAGCCGACAAAAGCAGCAACAAAGAGGTGCAGCACAATGTAACCGTGTTTAAGAACAAGCTGCTGGAAACTTGGGAAGCCATCCCACAAGATTTCATCACCAGCTCGGTAACCCGCACAGGCCACGAAGCCATTTTGAGCTTTATTAGTGAGGTGATTGCTAAATATGAGCCGCCCGTTTTGGAGGAAAGCGACGAAGCATCATACCACAACGAAGAATAGCACAACCGCGGCTATGCTTTTTGGGCTTGCCTTTTAGCGTAAATTGCCTGGCCATTGGTATTGGCCCAAGTGGCAAATTGCGCCAACTGATGCATCAAACTATAGCCAAGTTCGGTAAGTTGGTACTCGACCCGAGGAGGCACTTCGGCATAAATTTTACGCGTAATAATTCCATCTAATTCTAAGTTGCGTAAGGTAACTGTAAGCATTCTTTGGCTAATGTCGCCTATTTTATGCTTCAACTCATTAAATCTGAGCGTACCATAACCACCCAAAGCGTAAATTACCAAAATACTCCATTTATCGCTCAGCCGGGCAATCACGTCGCGCACGGGGCAAAACTGTTGGGTGTCTTTTGCTGCTCGTAAAATTTCTTGAAATTTTTTTTCGTCTGCTAAGTCCCTGTTTCCAGCAATGGGTACATCGGTGTTACTTAGGGTGGTGGGTGTGCCTTCTTGTGTAGCCATTAGTTACTATTTAGCTTTGAGTTATTAAAAGTAACTATTAACCTCAAAACAAACAAAAAATGTCTAAGAAAATACTAGTAACAGGCGCAACAGGTACTATAGGCAAAGCCGTAGTAAAAGAACTCAAATCTGCTGGCGCAGCATTTAAAGCAGCAAGCCGAAATGTGGCTGCCGGCCATGAAAAGTTGGGTAGCGATACCGAAGTGGTAGCCTTTGATTTTGCCGACCCCACTACCTTTAATGCCGCCACTGAAGGTATTGACCGCGTGTTTTTACTTGGCCCGCCCCTAACTCTTGAATTGGATAAACTATTGGCTCCGTTTATAGCCCATTTGCAAATAAATGGCATTAAACGTGTGGTATATTTTTCGGCTTTAGGTGCAGAAAAAATGGGCGACTCCTTGGGTTTCCATAATATTATTGAGGAACAGCTGAAGCTCGAAAACTTTGATTACACTATATTGAAGCCAACGTTTTTTGCCCAAAACTTTAAAAACTACGAATGGGAAAATATCACTGAACGGGGCATTACTTTCGTAACGGCAGGCGAGGGCAAAGCGGCTTTTGTAGATGTAAACGATATAGCCAAGGTAGCGGCCAAAGTGCTTACCACAGATGGGCATATTGGCAAACAATACCAACTTACTGGCCCAGAGTTACTATCATATGCCGAAGCTGCCCAGATACTGACTGAGGTAACCGGCAAACCCATTTTTTACCCAAACCCAAGCCCTGACCAATACCGAGGTGCTCTAGCTGCGGCAGGTGCGCCAGCATTTGTTGCCGACTATATGATTAACGTTTACTCAATTATATCGCGAAATGAAGCGGCCATAATAACCAAAGATGTAGAGCTAGTAACGGGACAAAAACCTACCGACCTTAAAACCGTACTTCAACGAGATTTTGCAGGGTAATACATCGCCTTTCGAGGCATAAGTCAACCACCAAATACCCTAACAGCGAACAATTTAAGGGTGTTTGGTGGTTTTTTACTTACCCGTTTTTTTCTTACAAAGGTCATCAACACCAAGAAGATGGCAAGAAAGCAAGCCACTCGACCAATATAATCGCCATAACGAACGAAGAAGGTAATGTCGCTATTGAGTTGGATGTTTTTGTTAGTAACGGCAGGCTCCCAATAGCTGGTGGCTTGTTCAATATCTCCCCTGCGGTTGATGAATGCCGAAATGCCGGTGTTTGCAGAGCGGGCGATATCCCTACGGGTTTCGATAGCGCGCAGGCTAGCATACTGTAGGTGTTGCACGTGCCCTGCGCTGTTGCTCCACCAGCCATCGTTGGTAATAATAAAAATGGCCTCGGCACCATTGCGCACATACTCGGCCACATAATCGCCATACACCGATTCGTAACAGATAACGGGGGCAATGCCAATGCTGTCGCTATTTCGAAACACCTCTCGGTTATCCTGCTCGCCCAAGCTGCCCGATATACCGCCCAAATCGATTGCAAGGCCACCTAGTAGACCCAACAGACCTGGGTAAGGCATCTTCTCTACCCCTGGCACTAGCTTGCTCTTACGGTAGTCTTGTATGGGCAAGGTATCCTCCATTTGCAGGGCAGCATTAAATACATCATAATATAGCGTATCGCTATTGCTGGCATGTATGCGCGTGGTAGTGGTAGCCTTGTGGTCGTACTTTTCGCGGGCAATGGCACCGGTTACCAAGGTAAGCTGCGGGTATATTTTCAAAAAGTCTTGCAGGCGTTGCATGCTATAAGACTGGTAAGGCCTATCTACCCATACCGAGGTGGGCAAAGAGGTCTCGGGCCAAACAAGGTAATCGGTTTCAGGGGTTAGGGCTTCTGCTGAAAGCAGCATCATTTTATCCAGTATCTCATCGGGGCTGCCGCTGAATTTTTCGTTGTATGGGTCAATGTTAGGCTGCAATACCGTGACGTTGGCAGTTGCGTTATCGTAATAGTATGTTGGGTTATTCTGTTGATACATGAACCAAGATATGCCCATGGGCAGCAATATTACCGCAGTTACTATCCCCACAACCAATACTTTGGTATAGGTTATGGCTTTGGATTCCGCCAAACGAAAACGCTTGATAAACCAAAACTGGATTTTAGGTGCATTGGTAATGCTATAAAACAATCCCGTATTTACAACCAAAACCCACAGCGTGCCGCCCAAATGGCCCGTATATTCATACCACTGCACCACAGGGTACACACTGGCAAAGGCATTGCCGAGTGTAAGCCAAGGCCAACTAAGGTCCCATTGCATGTGCAGGTACTCAAACGCCAACCAATACGCAATAAGCGATAGGTAGCCCAAGCCTGCCCCGAAGCGCTTTTTGGTGAGGTGGAACATAAACCACGGCAAGCACATAAAAAAGGTATTGGCTACGTAGGCAAACAGCCCTCCGAACACATGCGAGTTGGCCACCCAATAGGTGGTGAGTATATTCCAGAGCAGGATGGCCGTGTAGCTGAGCCTAAAGAAGTTGTGGCCAAAATATTTGCTATTAGGGTTGCTTACCAAATGCTCTACATACAACAGGGGCAGAAAGGCCACAAAGGCTATAAAAGCGGTTGGCAGTGGAGGCCATGCTAAAAACAGCAATAGCCCGGTACTGCAGGCCATGAAATGCAGCTTGAGGAAATCCTTATCCTTAAACAGCACCAATTGCACCAGCAAAGGGTATGTTAAAAATAGGATGCCACAAAGTGCGGCCGCATCCCAAAAAGTAAAGGTATTGCCTTCCAAATCAACCACCTGCCAAAAGAACAAAGCACCGAGCGTAAGCCCATATAGGATGGTGGCTCCTGCTTTTTTAAGGTTGGTGATGGTTGATGGGGACATTTTGGTTGCGAGTTACGAGTTACGGGTTGCGAGTTATTATAAAAACGACCTTCCTTTAGAAGGCCTAATGAGGCTAAATTTACCAATAAATCTCAAAGGGCTAAAGTAACTATCGGGTTTATGGACTGGTAATTCTGTTTGAAAAAATTGCAGTTCTAGTTCGAGAGAATGAAAAATGCCAACTCGTAACCCGCAACTCGTAACCCGAAACTAATCTTTTCCTTTAACCACCAACACAATCTCACCCTTAAGCGGTTTGGTTTTGCAGCGCAAGGCCAGTTCGGTTAGGGAGCCGTGGATAATTTCTTCGAACTTCTTACTCAATTCACGGGCAATACACGCCTCGCGGTCTGGACCTAAAAATTCCATTAATTGCTCGCAAGTTTTGCCAATGCGGTGCGGCGATTCATAAAACACAATCGTGCGCTTCTCGTCTACCAATGCCTTCATGCGGGTTTGGCGACCTTTCTTAACTGGCAAAAAGCCCTCAAACACAAACTGATCGCTTGGGAAACCCGATACCACTATAGCAGGTATCAAAGCCACGGCACCGGGCAGGCATTCAACCTTTACCCCAGCCTTTACACACTCCCGCACCAACAGAAAACCAGGATCGGAGATGCCGGGCGTACCTGCATCGCTAATCATAGCTACGGTTTTTTGCTCCTCCAAAATCTGCTGCACAATGTACGCCACCGATTGGTGCTCGTTGAATTTGTGATGCGATTTCATTTGGGTACTAATGCCAAAGTGCTTCAACAAGAAACCACTAGTGCGCGTATCCTCAGCTAATATCAGGTCCGCTTCCTTCAATACCCGGATCGCCCGGAGGGTCATATCCTCAAGGTTACCGATGGGTGTGGGAACGAGTATTAGGTGGGCCATGGGTAAGTGGGTTACGAGTTGTCAGTTACGAGTTGCGAGTTAAATGGGAAATTAACTGCTGAAGGTTTCGACACAACATAAAGTATGAACTCGAAACCCGTAACTCGTAACCCGCAACTAAATCTTACGCTTCTTTTACTTCGAAAGTAAAGTATTCAATAACCCTATTGGTTAACAGTTTTTGGCAAGCCAACTCTGCTTGCGCCGTTGCAGCGGCTTTGTCGTCAGCTTCAAGCTTTAGGGTGATGTGTTTACCCACACGCACGTCGGTAATGGCATCCAGCTTAAGGTTCTTTAGTCCCGCAGCTACTGCTTTGCCTTGTGGGTCAAGCAATTCTTTAAGGGGCATTACATCTATCTCGGCAATGAAATTCATCGTTTTACCAGGTTTTGTATGATGGATAAGAGGATATACAGAATGATGCACAAAGATAGCCCCGCAAACTGAAAGAACACGATAAGCGGCAAGGATAAAATCAACAAAGCGTATCGAAACTCATTGCCCTTCCACCCATAACCTTTTACCTTCATGGCAAACATGGGGATTTCGCTTACCATAAGTAGGGCGAAGATGATGGCGAGGGAGTAGAGGGTGATGGGTGTTAAAATTAAATGGTTAAGCCAAAGAGGGAAACCATTAGTGCTTAGGCCTAAAAATAGAGAAGCAAAGAATATACCATTGGCTGGTGATGGAAGCCCTAGAAAGCTTGTGGATTGTCGGGTATCAATATTAAATTTTGCCAAACGATAACCCGCACCTAAAACTATAATCGATAACGGTAACATTTGCGTCCAATCTAAACTGGCAAAATTTAAAACGAAAGGCTTTCTCCAGTCAGGTGCTGCAACCAATAGTGCTACTAATAATAAGCTCGGCAACACTCCAAATGTCACCAAATCCGACATTGAATCTAATTGCTTACCAAGCTCAGAATCTGCCTTAAAAGCTCTCGCTACAAACCCATCGAAAAAATCAAATATCGCCCCCAAAAAAATCATCATCGCCCCAATTGAAGTCTCACCACTTAATACCATTGCAATACCCGCACACCCGCAGGCCATGTTCATTAGGGTAACAATGTTGGGGATGTGCCTTTTCAATTTGGTAATTTGAAAATGAGATAATTTGAAAATTGATAAGGCAAAGTTGCGGAAATTGCATGACTTCCTATTAGGCAACGCTTATTAGGTTAAATAGGGAATTGATGTAAATGGATTAAAACCTACGCTTAATATCGAGCGTAACTGGGTAGGAGATAAAAAAGCCTGGTGCAAACTCTACTGAGCACGAGTCGGTGGTGAGGTAGTATGTGGTGCGGTTTTCACGCTCAATATCGAAAGTGCCATCCACATAATTATCCAAGTCAATTACTAAAGTGCTTTTTTCATCCAAACTCCATGTGCCGTCTACCGTGTAGTTAACGGTATCGTTTACGTAGTAAGTGCCCGTTACCACATCATTGTCCTTAAAGTCAATCATGTAGCGGCAGCAATCGCCACCTTGTGTGTAGCCCGGCAATATCACGGTCATGTAGTTTAACGATAGCGTATCAAACTTGTAATTCACCAACTCCCACGTACCTTTCAAGAGTACCTTATTCTGGATTTTGACACAACTTGACACGGAAACAGTAATAACGGCAAATGCCAACAGGCACAGCAAAGCATAGCGGCTTTTCATGGCAATAAATGGGGTTATAGCGGGTTGAATAATTTAAGGGTACACTAATATAGCAAAATAGCAAATGAAACCACTGCAATGGCTATACCTAAATGTACCTACTAGGCTTAAAAAACAAAAAAAGTAACAACGGGGCTACTTACTGGTCACTAACTGTTTCAGGTTTCGGCCACCTGCGGCGGCAAAACCGCCCAACAAAGCCGCAATGAGCGCCGAAATAGGCACCATGAGTAGTGCCGAGCTAGGCACGCCAAACAAGGCGGCCATTTTGTGCGACAAAAGGGAGTTGTTGCCGCTATTGAGCAAAAAGGCATACAATGCCCACACGCTACCCGAGCCCAAAAAACCCGCAGCCAGCGCCGCCCAACCCGAAAGGTTGCTCACGAAACCGATGAGAAAGGCCACTAACGCCAAGCTCCACCACGGGAGTACCAATTGTACCCCAAATGCTACTGCGGCTATTGCCAATGTTACGATGATAAATTTCATGGCTTACTTGCTAAAGGTTTGGGTAAACTGAATGGTCTCGTTTTGCACTGGAGCCTTCAAAAACAACAATTCGTAGTATTCGCCTGCGGCCCAGGTATCTACATAGGCATCGTAATAGTAGCTGCCCGGGTTGCCGCTGGCACCGCCTGGGTATACGCCCCACGCCTTCACTTCATCTTCTAAGCTTACCACCATGCGCCACGAAGCACCGTGCGTGCCATCGGTGGCATTTAATATGTGCTTATTACCACCCATGTGTATCATTGGCCTGCTAAATGCCTTGAAGAACGGCACCAAGTGCGCCACCGTAGTATTTTTATATTGCCACCATTCTGGTTCTTTGCCATTGTTGGCTTTCCAGTCTTGGTACTTTTCGGCACCGGCCAAAAAGGCCATGTTTAGCATGTCGGCGGCATCTTCAATCGGGCGGGTGTCCTTATAATCCATTAGTGCATGCTCTGGGTGCGCCTTCATTACTTGTATGGTTACGTATCCGGTTGGTGCATCTAGGCCTTTTTCGTCGTAAGGTTGCAGTTCGTCCCAAACCAGCACCATTAGCGTATCATATATCATTTCAAAAGCGGTTGCCGCCCTGCTATCAGCGGTATAGTTATAGTCCCAGTTTTTCAGTAGTTCCCACACTTCTTTTTGGCCGGGGTTAAGGTTCAGGTCGTTCACGTTTTCCATTAAAAACGGCACCAAATCTTTGGCATAATAGGCATAGTTGTCGTTCTGGAATTGCTTCATATCCTCAACCGTATACTTGCGGTCTTCGCCAAGTAACTCATTAATACGGCGGCTGCGGTCGTACTCATAATAGCCACAAAAGTAGTATGGGTAGGTGCTATCGGCGGGGTGTTGGTTGGCAGAGCTTACCCAGCCACGCGGTGGGTTCTTCACTTGCGGGTTTTGGTCGAAAGGGATAAAGCCCTGCCACTCAAAGTCCGAAGTGCTGCCATCCATGATAAACCGACCTTGCTCTGGCCACTTTTTCGGGAAATGGCCCTGTTGCCTGATGGCAATATCGCCAGCGTGGCTAGCAAATACAAAGTTTTGCCCCGGGCAATAGTAGTAGTTCAAGGCCTTTAAATAGTCGTTGTGGGTTTTGGCGCGGTTGAGACCGTAAAACGTCATCAACTCATCCGAGGCATCGTGCGCCGTCCAGCGCAGGGCCAGTGGCGTGGTGTTGCCGTTTTGGTCAAAGCGCTCATCGTATACCACTGGGCCGAAGTGCGTAAACCTAATGGTATCTATAAAATCGGCGGCACCTTTTACACGAATGGTATCGTAGCGGTACACTATCGGTTTCTCGGCGCCATCGTGCAGGTACTTGTCGTTAGACAGTAGTTTAATGGTGTACCAATCGCGCACATCCATGCCGGCATTGGTTACGCCCCAAGCAGCATCGGCATTAAAGCCGATTATAACGCACGGCGAACCCGGCAACGTGGCACCATATACGTTTACGCTTGGCGAGGTAAGTTGCATTTCGTACCAAATAGACGGTAGGTTAAGGCCCAAGTGCGGGTCGCTGGCCAATAGCGGGAAACCCGTATTGGTGCGGCTACCGCTAACGGCCCAGTTGTTGCTGCCCAAATTCTCCCTAATGGGGCCATCAAATTCAGAACTGATGAATACGCCCTTGGCGATGGTATATTTCGGGGTATCCAACGCCTCAACCGGGAAATTGTAAGGCGTGCCCGCGGGTATAATCGGGTCGATGCCAGCTGGGCGGTCGGGGTATAGTAGGTCGGTTATTTCTTTGCCAAACAGATTGTAGGCATTGGTATATTCAAAGTCTTTGTCCCAGCCCGAAAGATTGTTGGCCATATACTTCAATAGCAGCGTGGTTTTGTATGCCGACCACAGCTCAGGCTTGTAATTCATTATCTTATACTCCAACGGCAACGAGCCATCGCTCAGGCTGGCTATATAGGCATTTACGCCCGCCGTGTAGCGCTCCAGCACCATTTTACTAGTGGGGTTATCGTTTATGTGGGCCGCGGCTTGCTCGGCGGCATAGGCTATACCCATGCGGCGGTTGGTGCGGTCCAGCTTTAGGCCGCGCTCGCCCACCAGCTCACTGATGCGGCCGCTGGCATACCGGGTGATGAAATCCATTTCCCAGAGGCGGTCTTGGGCCGTGAGGTAGCCCTGCATATAGTATAGGTCTTCATCGTTTTGGGCAAACACGTGGGGCACGCGGCGTGCATCGTATTGCACGGTTACGCTGCCCGCTAACCCATCTAGTTTCACATCGGGGTTCCAAGTAATTTCCTTCGATTCGGCATTTTGCCAGAAACCCGTAAACGGGCTCAACAGCGGACCCATCGGTGGCAAATTTTTATCGCCAATGGTCAACTCGCCATTGAGGGCAAAGGCCAACACCAAGGCCAAAAGGTTAGGCACCAAAAACTTAATAAACTTCATAGCGGCAGGGTTGCGTGGTTGCTACCGCTAAAGTTAAGTTGTTTTGGGGAAATGGGGGTAGTGGGGTGGGATAAGGACAATTTTAAGTTTAGCATTACGCAAGTAAATACTTGCACATGGCTAGGCACAAGTAAATATTTGCGCCAGATAGGGAATATCTTGGTGAATAAAAAGATTGATAGCAAAACCCAGGTTGTGTGAGTGCAATATAGGAGCATAATCCAACTCAAGTAACCTTAGCCTTAGCCAACACCTTGGCAAAGAGGCTGGGCAAGTAGCGTTTGAGGTATATGGCCCAAGTTTCGCCTTTGCCGATATATACTTCCAGCTTTCTGTTGTTGATGGCCCACACCATTTGCCGGGCAGCCTCGTCGGGTTGGAGGCCTGCAGCGGTTTTGGTGTCCATGCTGTTCTGCTTGCTGCCATCGCCAGTAAGGGCATTTACCGATACGTTGGTGGCAATATAGCCCGGGCAAATAAGGGTAACCCCTACATTGTAGTTAGCGAGCTCGGCCCTTAGGCTATCAAAAAAGCCGTGCAGCGCGTGTTTGCTAGCCGCATAGCCCGAGCGCAACGGCGAGCCAATAATGCCTACCAAACTAGTTATAACGACCAACTGACCTGCCTTTCGTTGTAAAAAGTGGGGCAACAAAGCCTTGGTAAGGCCCACGGTGCCCAAGTAGTTCACGTCCATCAGTTTGCGGTCCACCTCAAGGCTGGTATCCTTCGCCAACGAGCGTTGGCTTATGCCCGCATTGTGCACCATAACATCTATTTGCCCAAAAAAGGCCAATGCCTCGGCGGTTTTAGCCGCAAAGGTATCGTGAGCGGCTAAATCGAGGGTAAGTATTTGTACTTTGCTCGGGTCAGCGCAAAGCGCTTGCACCCGTTGCAGTTCATCGGCCCGGCGCGCAGAGATAATTAGGTTGGCACCTTGCTTTGCAAACTCGTAAGCCAGTGCCTCGCCAATGCCCGATGAGGCACCCGTTATCCAAACGGTTTGGTTAGTGTAACTGCCCATATCAGTGGCCGTTGTTTAGTTTGGCATCTATACTCACGCCACCGGGGCCGTGGGCCATAAGCAGCAGCAGTGCAGATACAATGGCGGCATTTTTGTACAGGGCTATGGTTTGGGTAATATCTGTAAAATCCCAATGAAAGAGCAAGGTGGTGGGCACAATAAACAACAGTAGCATGAAGGCACCTACGCGGGTTTTGTAACCCAATAGCAACAATAAACTGCCGATAAGCAAAAAGGCAATGGAGCCATACATAAACAACTCGGTTTGGAAATTGATACCCGCCGAGCGCATGGTTTCTACCGTTCCGGTTGGGTTATCAAGCTTTTTGATGGCCGAGAATACAAAGAGCGGCACTAGGAGCAATCGTGAAAACAGGGGCAGGATGTGGTTCATAGCGAGTGTATGTTATAACATCTAATATAGGACTTTTAGTAGCAAGATTTGAGTATCAAGCATCAAGACCTTAATGACAATTGGTGGCCAATACAAATCAGCAATACAATTGCTACCTTTAAATCGTACCTCATACATTGCACATCGTACTTCAAGCAGATTGTACTTCGTGCATCAAGCAATCGTAAATCATACTTCGTAAATCGTAAATGGAATGATTGACCTTAGCAACATATCGAGCCTTCCGCCTGATGGGGCGCACAAGCATGCCAGCAAAGAGCATCTGAAAGAACTGCGTGAAGAGTTGTTTGAGCTTCAGAACGTGTTTTATGCCGATGGAAGGTTTGGGTTGCTTATTATTTTGCAGGGTATGGATGCCTCGGGCAAAGATGGCGTTTGCCGCCACGTAATGACTGCCATGAACCCGATGGGCGTGCAGGTTAAATCATTTAAAAAACCCACTGAACTAGAGCTGCAGCACGATTTTCTTTGGCGCATCTATCCGCATTTTCCGGCCAAAAGAATGATACAGGTATTCAATCGGTCGTATTACGAAGATATTCTAGTACCCACCGTTGAGGCCACCCATAGCAAAGCGGTTATTGCCCAGCGATATACGCTGATAAACGCCGTTGAAGAAAACTTAGACCTGAACAACATACATGTGCTCAAGTTCTTTCTTCAAATTTCTCGCGAAGAGCAGGCCGAGCGCATTGCCGAACGGAAAACCTTGCCCGATAAAAAGTGGAAATACAACCATGCCGATGAAATAAGCGATGCCAAATGGAAACACTACCGCCAAACGTATGAACAGATTATTAACGGTTGTCAAGACAAACCTTGGCACATTATACCTGCCGATAAGCGCTGGTACCGAAACGAGCAGGTAGCTATCATCATCCGCGACTACCTAAAAGGATTGGGATTGAAGTACCCGGCTTGATTTTTAGTTGCGAGTTACTAGTTACGGGTTGCGAGTTTTTCTACAGAAAGTAAAGGATTTACAGAATGATTGTTACTAATGCTTAGTTTTAAAGTGCCAATTTTGAGGTGCATTATTATATGAACTCGTAACCCGCAACTATACTCACAATGAACAAAATATACGCCTCTGCTGCCGAACTGGTGCTTAAAGCAGGGCAGTTTATACGCCAAGAATCCTTGCATAGCAACGACATCGTTATCGAAGAGAAAGACCGCAATAGCCTCGTTAGTTACGTGGACAAACAAGCTGAGCAAATGCTTGTAGAGGGATTACTGAAACTGATACCCGATGCGGGGCTGATAACCGAGGAAGACACCACCGACATTACTGGCCGCGAGTGGGAGTGGATTATTGACCCGCTGGACGGCACTACCAACTTCCTACACGATATACCTGCCTACTCGGTGAGCGTTGGCTTAAGGCACAACGAGCAATTGGTTATGGGGTTTGTGTATGAAGTGAACCGCGCAGAACTGTTCAGTGCCCTGAAAGGTGATGGCGCCAAAATGAACAACCGTGCTATACACATATCAAAACGGGCACCGCTGGCCAATGCATTGATGGCCACTGGGTTTCCTTATACCGACTTTAGCGGTATAAACGCCTATATGGATAGCTTGCGACACCTTATGCAGTGTTGCCGTGGGCTGCGCCGCATGGGCAGTGCCGCCGTAGATTTGGCATACGTGGCCAATGGCCGTTTTGATGGCTTCTTTGAGCATGGCCTTAACCCTTGGGACGTGGCTGGTGGCATCATTATTATTCAAGAGGCGGGCGGATTGGTATCTGACTTCGGCGGCACCGACAACTACCTATTTGGCCGCCAGATAATTGCCAGCAGCCCACAAATACACCAAGAGCTGTTGGATTGTGTTGGTAAGCGGTTTTTGGAGCATTAAACCCTACGTAATGGCCACCATAGAAGATTTCTTAAAAGTAGACATGCGCGTGGGTAGGGTAATTGATGCCCAGCCGTTTCCCGAAGCACGCAAACCCGCCTATAAACTCACCATTGATTTTGGCCCAGAGCTGGGAACCAAGCGCACCTCGGCGCAAATAACCCACCACTACACCCTCGAAACCTTGTTGGACAAGCTGGTATTGGCAGTAGTAAATTTCCCGCCGCGGCAAGTAGGGCCGTTTATGTCAGAAGTGCTGTTGCTGGGTGTGCCCGACGCGCAGGGCCACATTATACTCCTGCAGCCCCAGCAAGAAGTACCTGAGGGCGGGAGGGTGCATTAGGGCTGATTGGTTACAAAGGCCTTTTAAAGAAAAACAAAACGGCCCATAGGAAACCAATCCAATATCAAAACTTTCGTCCGTGGACCGTTGACCGTGGACTAACTGTTCATCAATTCCTCAATCTCTTCGGCTTCAACCGGTATATTGGCCATTAAATCAATCGGATTTTCGTGGCTCAATAGAATATCGTTCTCCAAACGGATACCAATGCGCTCCGCAGGAATGTAAATACCCGGTTCGCAAGTAAGTACCATGCCTGCTTTCAGTGCTTTATATCTATCGCCTACATCGTGGGTGTTAAGTCCTAAAAAGTGCGAGGTGCCGTGCATAAAGTACTTTTTATACAATGGCTTTTTAGGGTCTTGCGCATCTACTTCGGCTTTGGTAAACAAACCTAGACCTATCATTTCGCTAGTAATAAATTTGCCAACCTCTTTGTGGTACTCCTCAATCAGCACACCTGGCCTAAGCATTGAGGTAGCGTGGCGCATGGTGCGCAGCACTGCATTGTAAACGTCTTTTTGGCGCTTTGTAAATCGGCCATTTACAGGCACCGTGCGGCTCATGTCGCTATCATAGCCAGCATATTTGCATCCAAAATCAAATAGCAGTACTTCGCCATCTTGGCAAACTTTGTTGTTTTTATCGTAGTGCAGTATGCAACTATCCTTCCCGCTAGCAATAATGGGGTAATAAGCATAATCGGTGGCAGCGTTTCGCAAAAACTCATGCATGATTTCTGCCTCAATTTCGTACTCTTTCACGCCGGGCTTCACAAACTTCAATACCCTGCGAAAAGCCTTCTCGGTAATGTTGCACGAGTGCTGCAATAGCGCAATCTCAATGTCTGATTTGATAACCCGAAGCGACTCCATAATAGGGGCCGCTCGCTTATAATTATGCAACGGAAAGCGCTCGCGTAACTCGTTTGCAAAACGTAAGTCTTTATATGGTAACCCGTTGCTGCTTCGGTCGTGCTCGTTCAGGTTCAAGTAAACGTTCTCAACATGGTTCATGAGTACCTTGAGCAGCGTATCAAACTCATCGGCCATGTATATGTTCTTAATGCCCGAAATTTCTTTGGCCTGCTCAACGGTTAGCTTCTCCCCTTCCCAAACAGCTATCACTTCGTTGGTTTTACGAATAAACAGCATTTCCTTATAAGCCTCAACAGGTGCATCCGGAAACAAAATCAACATGGTTTCCTCTTGGTCGATGCCCGTTAAATAAAAAATATCAGGGTTCTGACGAAAAGGGAAAGTAGCATCGGCGCTCATAGGCATCAACTCGGCAGAGTGAAACACAACCAAGGAGTTGCTTTTCATTTGTGCTTTAAAACGCTCACGGTTGTAGCTAAACAACTCAGGGTTTATCCGTTCGTACTTCATAGTGTTTGGATTGCTATAGAATAATACAGTGGCCAATGCAACTAACAAAATCACGTTGCCGCTTGCTGCTAATTTAAGCGTAAAAGACAAGTAAACAGCAAATAAGCCTTAATAAATAGATAAATTAACTATCAACCCCGACAAGTGGATTGGGCAGGCAACCCCGTTTCTACAAAAAAGTGTATAATCAATTGATATTTTAACGAAAAGGCTCTATATTTGCAGTCCTTAAAAGAATCGAGTAATGAAAAAAGACATCCACCCATCATCATACCGCTTTGTGGTGTTTGAAGATATTTCTGCAGGCTATTCATTCCTAACCCGCTCTACCATTAACTCTCGCGAGACTACCAAATGGGAAGACGGTAAAGATTACCCTGTTGTGCGTTTGGAGATTTCTGACAAATCGCACCCATTTTTCACTGGCAAGATGATGTTCATCGATACTGCTGGTCGTATCGAGAAATTCCAAAAGAAGTACGGCAAGAAGTAATTCTGCTGTTGCAATACCTACCAAAAGCTGCCTCGTAAACTAACGGGGCGGCTTTTTTTGTTTCTTTCCATTAGTTAGTATAAACTTATAGTACTACAAAGCCCGCATTTCGTGCCGAGGGCGGAGCCCCCGGCTATAACTATTATGCCCCGTCGGGGTGTTTACACATTGCGGTCTACCCCAACGGGGTTAAACAATTATAGGATGGGGCAACGCCCTATCTACGCAACAATTTCTTTTTTTGGCGATAAAATACTCCAAACACTCACTTTTGGCTAATATTTACTGCCTACCTCGAATTACATAGCTATATTTGTCTTGATACTCAATACTTGAAACCTAATGCCTGCTTTTATACTACCTTTAATTTATACTGCGCTGCTAGCTATATTGGTTTGGCGGGTAAAGTTGTTTAGGGGCGAGGGCATTCCGGCTTGGGTATGGGTAGGCATATTAGTTGTTAAATGCGTTTTAGCAATTGCCTTTGTTGAAATTCATTTCAGCTTGTTTAATGGCGGAGATACCATCAATTACTTGCGCGACGGGAAAATAATATTCAAGACCCTCGGCGAAGATCCACTTAAATACTTGCGCCTTACTTTTGGGCCGAACAACACCGAAATATCCAATTGGATTGCCCCACAGATAGATGCTATGGGCTATTGGACAGACACGAGCGCATACTCGGTGGTGCGGTTCAATGCATTGGCCAACTTATTTACATGGGGCAACAATTGGGCCAATGGGGTGTTTTTTGCTTTCCTTTCTTATTGTGGTATACTGTCGCTGTATAAAGCTTTCAGACCGCTTATAAGTAACAATTGGTTGGTACTTGGGGCGCTCCTGTGTGTTCCATCGGTTTGGTTCTGGACCTCGGGCATACACAAAGAGGCCATGGCATTGTTTACGCTCTCGTTAACCCTTTATGGCATGTCGCGCATCTACCTTATAGGCTGGTTGCCCAAGTATATGTTATATGTGCTGTTGGGTTTAGCGGGCACTTTCATTATCCGCGATTTTCTGGTATTGCTGCTATTGCCGTTATTCTTGGCCCAAATACTTAGCCCGGTATTCGATAACGGACGCGTGAATATCTATTTGGGTATTATAGCCTGCACCCTTATCATCGGTAGCTATATGCCGCTATCAAACAACCAAACCATACTGCAACAAATAGCGGGCAAGCAGGAGCAATTTACGGCTTTGAGGGCTGGCAATAGCAATATACCCTTACCAGTTATGGAACCTACCTTGATAGGATTGGCCAAGAATGTACCTTATAGCCTCTACAACCAATTTATTGCGCCCTACAACCTATCTAGAACCAGCCACCTGTATTGGTTGGCCATTATTGACCATACCTGGTTTTTGTTGTTGTTTGTTATAGGATTGTTCAGCATCCGCAAGCCATTGCTTGAAAAACCACCCCTGCTCACGGCGCTGTTTTTTGGGTTGATGCTGCTAGTGCTAATTGGGCTAATAGTACCCAACATAGGCGCCATATTGCGCTACCGCAGCTTGGCTATTCCGTTTATTCTGTTGCCGCTGCTTTCGGGTAGGAAAGTGGTGGAATAAGTTGCAACATTATTAATAGCCTCCAACGAAAAATCAACCATGCAAGCTACCAGTATGGTCTTCGGGCTTATAGTTGGCTTGTAGCTCGGCTAGCTTTTCTTTGCCGTATGCCAATCGGGTAATAAGCACAAACAATACCGGCACAATAAAAATGGCCAAAAAGGTTGCCGAAAGCATACCGCCCAGCACTGTCCAACCAATGGTTTGGCGCGCAACGGCACCCGCACCCGCAGCAAAAACCAGTGGCAAAATGCCCAGAATAAATGCCATAGAAGTCATGATGATAGGGCGCAAGCGCAGCCTAACCGCCTCAAGGGTTGCAGCCACTACATCCATGCCCCAATCAACGCGTTCTTTAGCAAACTCCACAATTAAAATGGCGTTCTTGGCTGTGAGACCGATAAGGGTTATCAAACCGATTTGAGCGTATATATTGTTGCTCAATTGCGGCAAGAAAGTGAGCGCCAAAATAGCTCCAAAAGCTCCGATAGGAACCGATAGCAAGATAGAAAACGGCACCGACCAACTCTCGTAAAGGGCAGCCAATAGCAAGAATACGAACCCGATGGACAAGGCAAAGATAATACCTGTGGTACCACCCGATTTTTTTTCTTCAAGGCTCAGACCAGAGAACTCATAGCTGTAGCCAGCAGGCAATACCTGCTCGGCCACTTCCTCTAGCGCTGCCAATGCTTCGCCGCTACTATAACCAGGTGCGGCATTTCCATTTACATCGGCCGAGCGAAACAGGTTATAGTGCGATAGCAAGGAGGCATTCTCTATTACCTTATAGTCAACAAGCGCGCTTAATGGCACCGATTGGCCTTTGTTGTTTTTTACGTAATAATTCTTGATGCTTTCAACGTTCATTCGGTAAGCGGTATCAGCCTGTGCAACCACTCTAAAGTTGCGGCCGTACTTCGTAAAGTCGTTAATGTATATGCTACCCATATAATTGGATATAACGCCGTAGGCCGCCGACAGCGAAACGCCCATTTTCTTGGCCTTTTCCCTATCAACTATTACTTGGTAGCCGGGAGTTCGGGCATTGTAAAACGAGTATGCACCTGCAATTTCGGGCCGCTGATTGATGGCTGCTACAAACTTGCCCGTTACTTCCTCCAACTCTTTCACACTGCCCGCTTGGCGCTGCTGCAACACAAAACTGAAACCGCCTGTAGTGCCCAAGCCAGGTATAGCTGGCGGCGAGACTATTATAATATTCGCTTCTTTAACGGACGCCAAATCTTTGCGCAAACGTGGCAATAAACCGTCCAGCTTATCTTCTGGCTTGGTGCGCAGATCCCAAGGTTGTAGCTGGGTAAAGAAAGTACCTGTATTGCTCTTAACCGAAAAGTTAAGTACGTTAAGGCCCGCAACTGAAGTGGCATTTTTAATGGCTGGATATTTTTTGATGATTTCGTAAACATCCTCCAACACCTCAGCCGTGCGAATGCTTGATGAACCTTCAGGCAGGGTAACGGCAATAAACAATCGGCCTTCGTCCTCATTTGGCACAAACCCAGTTGGTTTCATACTAAACAACCCCACTGTGCCTACGTAAATGCACACCAACAAAACCATGGCGTAAGGCGCCTTTCTAATAACGTATTTAACGCTGTTAGAATAGCGGCCAGTTACATTGGCAAACCAATTGTTGAACCCAAAGAAAAAACGGTTCAACCCGCGCGACTCTTTGTTTAAGTTCATCGGTTTCAGCAACAACGAGCACAATGCCGGCGTAAGGGTAAGCGCTATAAATGCCGACAGTAATACCGATATGGCGATAGTGATAGCAAACTGCTGATACAAGCCGCCTACGATGCCTGGGATAAAGCCTACTGGCACAAACACCGCTGCCAATATCAATGCAATGGCAATAACAGGAGCCGTAATATCTTTCATGGCCTTGCGGGTAGCTTCTTTAGCAGAAAGTTTCTCGTGATCGATGTAATGTTGCACTGCCTCAACCACTACAATGGCATCATCAACTACTATGCCTATGGCCAATACAAATCCAAACAACGTAAGGGTGTTGATAGTAAACCCAAGCGGTATAAAGAAGATAAACGTGCCGATGATGGAAACCGGAATAGCCAACACGGGTATTAGCGTTGCCCTCCAGCTTTGCAAGAACAAAAACACCACCAGCGTAACCAATAGTAAGGCCTCCAAAAGGGTTTGCACCACTTCTTTGATAGAAACACGCACTACGCTAACCGATTCAAATACTACTTTGTAATCCACATCTGACGGAAATTCCTTTTTAAGTTGGGCAAGCGCCGCCTCAATTCCATCGGCTGTCGACATGGCATTGCCATCAGGGGTTTGGTAAATAAGCAACAATGCCGACTCTTGTCCATTGGAACGCACCGCACCGCCATAGTTGAATTTACCCAACTCGATGCGGGCAATATCCTTAAGATATACTAAAGAGCCATCATCGGTATTGGTGCGTACTATAATGTTCTTGTACTGTTCCTCATCTTCCAACCGGCCATTGAGTAGCAAAGAGTATTCAAACGCTTGGGTTTCAGGCTGCGGCGAAGCACCTACAGCCCCACCCGCCACTTGTATATTTTGCTCTCTAATTGCATCAGCTACATCGGCAGGGGTCATGCCTAATTGTGCCAACTTATCTGGGTTTAGCCAAATACGCATACTGAAGTCTTCGGCACGGGTATTCACGTCGCCTACCCCCTTTACCCTCAAAATGGCATTTTTTAGGTAGATGTTGGTATAGTTGTCCAAAAACTGAATATCGTGCGTTTCGTTGGGCGAGAAAATAGCCACCACCATCAACAAGGTAGGGTTACGTTTCTTAACCGTAATACCCAAGCGGCGCACCGCTTCGGGCAAGCTTGGCTCGGCCACACTCACGCGATTCTGCACATCAAGGGCCGCAATATTTATATCTGTACCCACATCAAACGTAACGGTGGTGCTCATTCGGCCGTCGCTGGTACTCGTACTACTTAGGTAGCTCATGCCTGGCGTACCGTTTATTTGCAGCTCTACGGGTGTAGTTACGGTTTCTTCAACGGTCAAGGCATCGGCACCCGTATAGCTAGCCGTAACGTTTACTGTGGGCGGCGATATGTTTGGGTATTGGCTAATAGGCAAGCTCAATACGGCCAATAATCCTATAATTACTATTATCAGCGAGATTACGATAGAGGTAATGGGTCGCTTAATAAAAACTTCTGAAATCATGTGTTCGGTATTAAAAAACTATATTGTGTAAAAGAGGTTTCCCCCATCATGTCCGAAGGACGTTGCCCTCCGCTATAATTACTATGCCCCTTTGGGGAGAAAAATGCTCTATCGTTGCATCTTGCGCCTTACTTCACCGCATTATCGGGCTGCACGATGGTTCCATTTCTCATATTTTGTATGCCCGAGGTAACAATCAAGTCACCCGCTTCCAAACCTTCGCGCACTACTATTCTATCACCAGCAGTAGTGCCCAGTTGCACGCGCGTTTGGGTCACTTTATTGCTATCGCCAACTACGTACACAAAAAACTCACCCAATTGCTCCGTAACGGCCATGCTTGGTATCACCAGCTTAGCACCTGTATCTTGGTTGCGCACCAGCACAATGCCGCTCATACCCGCTCTTAGGTTACCCTTTTCGTTATCGAAACTCAACCGGGCTTTAATAGTACCTGTAAGTGGGTCAACCGCCCTATCAATGGTTACCAAATGGCCTTGGGTTGGGTACATGTCGCCACTAGGTAGTTGCAACGAAAATAGCGAATCGCTATCCTTGTGCGGCTGCTCCATGTAAAGCGAGAAACGGTAAATGTCTTTCTCATTCACCGCAAAATCGACCGCGATAGGGTTGATTGACGAGATAGTATTAATGAGGGTTGAACCTGCACTTACCAGCGAACCCAACTTAACATTGGCAATACCTATGGTGCCACCAAACGGTGCCGTAATTACGGAGCGGTTTAAATCGGTTTGAGCATTGGATAAAGCCGCCTCAGCAACCAATAACTGCGACTCGGCATTTAATAGCGCCGTATTGGCATTTTCTACTACTTGCTTAGCTATGGCATCTTTCTCTTGCAAGCGCGCATAACGCTCTGCATCGCGTTTAGCTTGCCCCAATGTGCTTTGGGCGGCTTTTAGCTGGGCTTGCGCCTGTTTGTAGTTGGCAGCATATTTACTACGATCAATTTCATATAGTTTTTGGCCTTTCACAACTGTTTGCCCGTCTTTAACAAAAATACTGGTAATAGTGCCCGTTACTTCGGCACGCAGTTCAACTTCATCAAGCGGCACTATCGTGGCTGGGTAGTTGTCAATACCTGTAATACCTTGCTCGGTTACGGTAAACACATTTACCGGTACAGCCGCATTCAATGGCTTTTGTTCTGCTGCTTTATTGCCTCCGCAAGATGTTGTTACAATGGATACAACAACCATAGCCAGTATCCCCCAGGAAAATCCCTTCATTTGTTTATAGTTTATCGATTTGTATTAATGGTTCCTAAACTCTGCATTACATCCAACTTACTCGAGAGGACGCTTAATATCGTATTCAATTGGTTAAGCTGTGCCGCTCTCAAATCGGTTTCGGCAACCATCAAATCCAAGTAGGTTTTAATGCCCTCATCGTATTGTAGCTTAATGGTGGCATACACTTCTTCTGATAAGGTAACGTTCTCGGTAGCTACCTTCCAATCGTTCAAGTTACTTTTGTACAATGCCATAGCTTGCTCGTATTGGGTATTGATTACGTTTTTGGTGTTGGCTATATCCTCCGTCAATCGCTGGTTTACCAGCTTTTGCTGCTCTAGGTTTTGGTATCGTTTCATCCCTTGAAAAATGGGTAGGTTCAATGATAGCCCCACTACTGAGTTAGGGTAGGCTTCGTTGAACATTTGGCCAAAATCATCGTTCTGAAAAACATGATTTCTGCTAGCAAAAGCCGATATGGTAGGAAAAAAGCTCCATTTTTGAGCACTTAAATTTAAGTCTTGCAAGCGTTTTTGGGTTTGCAATTGTTGCATTTCAATGCGGTTGTTATAGTCTACCAGTATAGCGGTATCTAGCAACATTTCCGTTTCCATGGCATATCTGTCGAATTTTAAGGCAAAAATCTCACCCGCCTCAGTACCCATTAACTGTCGCAGGTAGGCATACTTAGCTTTCAATACCTCGCTAGTTCGTTTCAAGTCGGCCAGGGTATTGTTTAGCGATATGGTGGCACGCTTATAATCGGTAGGGTCAACAATGCCTCCCTCGTACAACGATTTGGCATCTTTTTGCTGCTTTAGTTGCCTTTCGCGTACCTGGGCCAAAATATTAGCTTGCTCTTGTGTTACCAATATGTCGTAGTATGCTTTACTTACAGCAACAACAGTTGCAATTTTTACTTCCTCCGTATTTTGACCATACCAGGTGCGCAACGATTTGGCATTGCGGGTAGCCAGCAGCAAGTTGTTGTCGAAAATATTCTGACTTGCTTCAAGCAGTATGTTTGAAGTGTTGAAAACGCCAATTCTTACTGCTGTGCGCTCGCCGGTAGCTTGATTCGGAAAAAAACTTACTGGCAACTCCAAGAAGTGGTTAAGGTTGGCACTGGCATTCAATTGCGGCATCCAGCCCGATAAGTTGGCTTTAATTTGCCTATCGCCTATCTGCTCATCCAACATTGATTGCTTTATAGCAGGTTGGTTTTTTAGTGCAATTGATACTACCTCGTTTAACGAGTATGTTTTGCTTGTGCTATCTGGCAAGGCGCTCTGCGCCGAAACGGTAGCCGTTGCCATACCCACCACAAGTGCCCAAATAAGTATGCTTATGCTGTTTTTCATGCTTTTATTTATCATCACAGTTAATCTCTTCTTCATCACATCCGTCTACTTTATTTCCTTTGTAAGCTTCATCGTTTATCCGACTCAAGTGGTCAACCATTTTGCGTAGCACACTTTTGCAAGTTTCAAGCTCTACTGCACTAATATCTGCTTCTGTTTCCTGCAAAGAGGATTGCAGTGCCGGAAAAAGCTTAGCTCTAATTTCCAAACCCTTTTGGGTAATGTAAAGCAAGTTGTTGCGCTTGTCTTTTTCATCTGGCACTCTAACTATAAGTCCGTGCCGCTCCATAGTTTGCAGCATACGGGCAATGCTGGTTTTATCTTTACCATACAAATCGGCTAAATCTTGCTGGTTTCGACCATCTTCTAGCCATAGCATCATTAATAAACTAAACTGCTCAGCCGTAATTTCACCGCCGGCATCGCATAGCTTTCGTGCCAAAAGGCGCGTCAATTCTCGCTTTACCCTTCCAGCAAGATAGCCGATGGAGTCGTTTATTATGTACTTTTGGTCATTCATTCAACATTTAGTTGCATATACAACGATTACAAAAGTAAAAGGTTCTGCTAAACTAATCAATGTTGCAACATAAGTTTTTCGACCAATGGGCCAAATAATCGGTCAATCAATTTTAAAAGCTTTGTCCAGCGGGCAATTGTCAACATGATTATTTTTTGTTAACTTGTGTTTAAGAGTTATAACGATGAAACACCTGTACTTACTTTCTATTGCAATTTTTGGTTTTGGCGTAAGTAGTTTTGCCCAGCCTTGTAGTACCTCGAATGGCACTAATTGCATATGCCCTGATGGAACCACCAATTGCGATTTATTGCCTGATATAATGATTTCGTGGTATGGTTTAATTACCGACACCCCTACCGAATATTCTCAAACCGGCAATGGCGCCGATGATGGGAGGTTGCGCGTAACAGGCTCTACACCCAATATGGGTTTCGGTTCGTTTACGGTATTGGGTACCGATTATTTTATTTGCGGCACCGATACTATTTACGACCCTACCCGATCGATTATTACTTGCCCCAATGGTACTGAACCTACCAACTTACTCAAACAGCGCATTTATAACCGCAACGGCAATATAATAACCTACACCGACCGATGGGCCGGCGGCCAAACTTATCATCCAGGCCACGGGCACAACCACGTTGATGACTGGGTTAGCTTTTCGTTGCGCATGGAGGATCCCAACCAACCTGACACCTTGCAGTGGCCCATTATTGGTACAGGCGCCAAAATCGGGTTTTGTTTGATGGACTTAAGCAATTGCAATGCCTCATATGGCGATTGCCGAGACGACCACCACTATAATAAAGGCAACATCATTACTAGCACCAATATACCAAACTTTGGTATGGGCGGTGGCGTTTACAGCTGCAACCCAATTGAACAGGGCATATCGGTTGGATACGTGGATATATACAGCCAATATCTTGATGGTATGTGGATTGATATACCACCGGGCACCTGTAATGGTGATTATTGGATAGTAGCACAAGTTGACCCTAGGAATAATTTCTTGGAAACTAATGACAACAACAACTGGACCGCTATTCCTATTACCTTAACCAAACAAACGCCTCAAAGCGGCACTACTGCTAGCTTAACCTTATCAAGCGATCCGTATTTATGCAACAATAGTAGCGTAACGCTCACTGCCAGCCCGGGTTCGGCATATCAATGGTCGAACGGATTGAGCACACAAAGTATTACCGCAACCCAACCAGGCGACTACTTTGTGCAAGTAACCAGCCCTTGCGGGGTTGCTTATTCAGATACAGTTACTATTACCCAAATAACCCCCTTAACGCCAATTGCCATTGGCGATACCACTTGCCTTGGTGCTGATGCTATTTTGGCTGCTTCCGGTGGCACAATTTATAATTGGTATAACAATGCTAACGGCGATACGTTGCTTCAAGTAGGAGCAACTTACATTATAGATACTTTGCGGCAGAACACAACGGTATATGCCCAAAGTGTAACCACCGTAGGTGGCACTAATTTTCAGTGCCCCAGTGAGTTGGTAGCCGTAACGGCAGTGATAGAAATGCCGGAACCCGCCAGCATCGTGGGTTTGGGCGCCGGATATTTAGATACCGATGCGCCAGTTCAAATATCCGCTTTCCCGGCAACGGGTATTTTCAGTGGCCGTGGCATAAGTACTGATGGCAATAACAATACTTGGTTTTCGCCATCACTGGCCGGCGCCAACGATTCGGTTGCTATTACTTACCGCTACACTACTGCCGCAGGGTGTGCTGCCGATACCATCGTGTATGTAAGCGTTATGCGCAACCCAGGTGTAGGTATAACTGAACTGGCCGACAACCGCTTAATTGTTTACCCAAACCCGGCTCAAAGCATCGTAACCATTATTGTACCTAATGGAGAGTTTAGTGCCTTAGCGTTATTTGATGCAAGTGGTAAACAGGTAATGGAGGCACCCATTGCCGACAACACCCTCCGCTACCAGTTAGATATTTCTTCTCTTCCGAAAGGCATTTACCTTGTCAGATTGAATGGGATTAATGGAAGTAAGTTTGCCAAATTATCGAAGTTGTGATATACCGTATCTTTTTGGTTCTAATAACATTGGTTAGTCTAAGTTCAATAGCCAAAGCTCAACCACATGTTTTAGAGGTATACAACAAAGACAACAGCCCATTACCTGATGATAATATAAGGGCACTAGCCATTGCTCCCGACTCTAGCCTTTGGATTGGTACCGAAAACGGGCTAACAGCATTTAAAAACGGAGTTTGGGACATTGTAGACACCTTACAAGGCTATCAAATTCGGGCCATTGCCTTTGATACTGCAGGGCATGCTTGGGTTGGCACTTTTCTTAACGGCTTTTGGGTGCAAACAGATACTAGCTGGATCAACTATACTGCCACTAACAGCACGTTGCCCGATGATTTTGTGCGTACCATTTCATTTTGCCCCAATGGCAATGCTTGGGTAGGCACCGTTGGTGGCGCGCTTGAGATAAGCAATGGCATCTGGAAGGTTTATCGCGAAACAAACACTAATTGGTTTGTGGAGCACATCACCTCGTCGTATTGCGGTCCAGACAATATTGTATGGCTTGGCGGCCTCAATAGCGGGCTTATGCGCCAACAAGATACTACATGGACTATTTACCGCCACAGCAATAGCGGCCTTCCTGACAATACCGTTTTGGATATAAAGCGCAATAATAATGGCGACTACTTGCTTGCCATGCCTGCATCTGGCGCCGCAGCATTTGATGGCAATTTGGGCTGGGTATACTACAACACGCTTACCTCAAACAATCCATCAAACAGTATCAATCATATTGCAATAGGTAATACTGGCTATTTGTATTTTGCTTCGGCCGATAAGGGATTGGTGGTATACGAAGGCGGACTTAACTGGTTCAACATTTCAACCCTAAACATATCCGATACAGGCGGAAACTTTCTGCCCAGCGACCAACTACTTCAGCTTGCATATGACCCATCAGGCGCAATATGGGCCAGCGCTGCCAACGAGGGCCTGCTGCGCATAGAGTTTCTAGATACTTTAAATAGTATCTCAAACCAAAGCTTTAATCAAAACCCAATCAGCATTTACCCAAACCCAGCCCAAGATTATTGCATTATTGAAACCCCAATCCCCGAAACAAGCATATCATTCATCAATGTACTTGGGCAAGTGGTTTTTAATACGATCTCGTCTTCCTCAAAAACAAAAGTACCCTTAAGCCATTTGCCTAAGGGTACTTATATAGTTGCATTGCAAATAGGCAGCGAACAGATTTCGCAGCGCCTTATAAAGTATTAGTTAATCAACAACTTGCCTTGAGCCATTTGGCCGTTCAAAGTAACATTGTAGAAATACATGCCACTTTGTAATCCGTCGCGATTGATATACATTGGCGTGCCAGCAACACCTCGCATGTTACGAACTATTTTGCCCGTTATATCCACCAAGGTAACCTCATACTCGCTGCCATTAAAACCATTAATGTTAATGCTCGCTTGGCTATTAATAGGATTAGGATAAACACTCAGTAAGTTCGCCAAACCTATATCTGATAAACCTACGGTAACTATGGTAACCGCTTGAGTGCTAGTGCGAACCGTACCACATACATCAGTATAGCTTAAGCCAATGGTATAAGTACCCGGTGCGGCATAAGTATAAGTAAATGAAGCACTATTATCGGCATAACTTTCGCCATTTCCAAAATCCCAAGTATAGTTGCCGTTAACACCAGTAGAACTGTTATTGATAACTACATCGCTATTGGTTACAGAAGTGGTAAAATTGGCAACGCCAGCGCTAATACTAGTTATGGTAATGGAACTAGTACTCGTACACGCACCATCTGTTACCGTTACGGTGTAGGTATTGGCCGCATTAACCGTCTCGGTTTGGTTTGTTCCGCCTGTGCTCCAGTCATAAGAAGCCGTGCCGCTGCCACCTGTAGCACCAGCAGAAAGTGCCAACGATTGACCTCCGCAAATTGAAGTAGCATTGCCCGGGGTAGAAATAAACGAATTGAAATTGGCGCAAGGGTTTACCGTTGCTTCGGCAATGGTAAACGACTGGGTATAAATCCTGTCACCACCATCTGAGTTATTGTTGTTCGACATATTGGCAATTGCATAAAAAGTGACTGCACCTGTGCCTGCGGCAGGGGCATCCCACTTAAAAGTCCACGCTGCGGTGCTGTTAGCATTTTTATGCCCAACATACTCCCTTGATGTTTGTGTGGTCTTTGTAGTAAGGGTTGTGTTGGTAATTGTAAATGTACCTGCTTGGTTATTGCTCGCATTCAAAGCTACTATTTCAAAACCATTGCGTGGTGAGGTACTCGACGGGCTAGGTAGCGCGTTTACGTTCAGAAACACGTTATAAGAGGTGCCTGGTGTATAGCCGTTGGCAAAACCTCCAGTTGGCGCAGTATCAAACGAAATAAGCGATGTAGCCGAAGCTGTGTTAGAATCATGGCAACCCGCTTTTGCACAGGTATTTTCGCCCGGTGCGCCGGTATGCCCGCTCGGAGGTTGGCCTGAACTGGTAAATACAATGGTATTAACGCCTGCTACCAAAAACAAGGTAAGTGCAACAAGAAGGGTAGATTTTTGAAACATAAATGGTTTTTTTTGAACAAGTTCTGCAAATATAAAAACAAATTGCCCCTAATTACTATCCACAATGTACTAAAACGTAGTGGGTATAGTTGTTTTAGCCTAGATTTTCTTAATTTCAAGGCATTGAACCTACTCCCTATGTCATTATCACTCAGAAACCTTGCATCGCTGGCAATTGCCAGTATGCTTCTTGTCTCTTCAGGATGCAAGAAAGAACCCTTTTTGGTGGATACTGGTTATGTTGTTTGGACCGGAGAATTTATTGATGGTGGCTGCGGATGGTTAGTTAGTTTTCCGCCCGACATACAGTACCAACCCCGCAATATGCCAGATTCGTATCTAGTAGACTCATTGCCCGTTGTGGTAACCTATCGCGACTTGAAAAACCGGCCCGATTGTTTAAACAGGACCGACGTTGATGGGCAGATATACGTGCATAAAATAGAAAGCCCTCTTTAACAAAACCAACAACACGGCAAATAAAAAATCCCCGTCGAGCGCTCAGCCAGACGGGGATTTTTTATTTACTAGTAGCGGAATTTTACTTTTTATCTTTATCGTAAACGTGAATCCAAGCATCCTTAAATTCATCTTGTTTACGCAATTGATAAAGTTCTTTCAAACCATCTTCAAGCGAACCTGGCTGCTCCAGAAAAATATAGTACCAAGTGCGACGTTTGTTATATACAACACCCACTTTATGTCCTTCTTTCTGGTAGTCTTTAGCCAACTTGCGCGCTTGAGACTCAGTTCTAACCGAAGAAACAACCATAAAGTAGTTGCCTGATGGCTCACCAGTGATAAACAATAGGTCGTCGTCACCACCATCGTAAACAATGTCAGATGGTAAGCTTGGTTTCCTGCCAGTCAACATTGAGTCTTTCTTTGCCAAATCATTCAAAATAGTATTTACTTGGCCTTCTAGTTCTTTAATTTTAGCATCGCGAGCCTGCACATCAGATTGCAACTGATCGTTCTGTTTCTTCAAGTCATTATTGATTTGACTAACTGAGTCAGTTTTAAGATCAATTTTATTGATTTGATCCTGTTGCAATTGTTGGTTCTGTTGAAGCTGTTGGATAGCTTCAATCATACCTTTGTCTTCCTTCTTACCAAACTTAATACCTACAAACATTTCGTGGGTACCACCAGCATAGTTTTGAAGGTTGTTTACGCTATAATCGTAAGAGTAACCAACGGTAAGGCGATCGTGAACTTTGATACCACCGCCAAAGGTAATGGCATAGTCATAACGATACATGGCCGATACCCAAAGGAAATCCTTGTATCGGAAAGAGCTACCAATATCAAACTGGTACGACATCCCTTTCGTTACGCGGAACATAGCCAATGGCTCGATAAAGAATTTGTCCTTAATAACTGGAATGTCATAAGAAGCATTCACCAAGTAGTGACGAGCCAATTGATAAGAAGTTGGCGAATCATTATTGATGTAGCGGATGTTGGTCTCTACCAATTGCGGTATAGCAAAACCTGCTTTCAAACCTTTCCAGATAAAGCTGATACCAGCCGAACCATCAAAGTTCATACCTGAACCTGTGTTGGTCATTACAACAGGGTCAATGATATCGTTACCAGTGTTAGCACGCTCCCAATCAACTCTAGTTTGTTGGATGCCAGCAGAAATACCGATACCCAAGCGCATGTCTTTCTTAAACTTGATGTAATAAGCATAAGAAAGATTTGCACCGAAACGCTCTAGAATGTCGGTAAAATCTTGATATACATAAGCTCCCAAGCCTACTTTATTATCCAAAATAGAACCATCAAGGGTAAGCGCGCGGGTTTCGGGCGCACCTTTAATGTCGGTCCACATTTTACGATAAATCAAGTTGGCATTAAATCCTTGCCTTACACCCGTAAATGCCGGATTGTAAAGAAACGGATTGAGCGAGTATTGACTATACAATGGAACTTGCTGAGCGATAGCAGGGCTAGCCAGGAAGATTACCAGTATTAACCAAAAGAACCTTTTCATGATGGAATATGGTTAGTTGTTGTTAGCTATTTGGTTCAATTAACGTAAGATGGTTATAGCGCCTTTGTAGACTTTACTTCCAACAGTAATAACATAGTAGTAAGTACCGTCTGTTAGGTCATCACCGCTATCGTTCGTACCGTTCCAATCGTTTTGATATGCATTTGATGCGTACACTTCAGTGCCCCAACGGTTGAATATCATCAAATTCACTTGGTAAGTAAAGATGTTATCGATAACCAAGAAATCGTTAATTCCATCACCGTTAGGTGTGAATAGGTTCGGAACGTCAACTCGGAAATCTTCATTAACAGTAACAGTTACTTCGCGTGTGGTTACACAACCATCAAATACTGTAACGGTAACGGTATAAGTAGTCAATTCAAACGGTGTAGCTACCGGAGTGCCGGTTAACGGGTTATCCAAGGTAGTTGAAGGAGACCATTCGTAAGCAATACCGCCGGTTGCCTCAAGTGTAGTGCTGTAGCCTAAACTTACAGAAGTATCTTGAGAAATTGTTACCGCTGCTTCGCTAAACACGCCTACTTCAATTTCGCCAATACCGTTACACAACGCACTGCTAGTAATTACAACACCATATGTACCTGAGGTGTAAACGGTAATGTTTTGGGTGGTATCGCCATTGCTCCACAAGTAGCCATATCCTGCTCCAGTTGGTGCTTCAAGCAATACACTATCACCGCTACATACACTTCCTGTTAAACCATTTGCTGTAATGGTAGCATCTGGTGTAGGGTTCACCACTAGGCTTTGTACTAATGTATCGGTACAACCTTCGCTAGAAGTAGCAATCAACGATACTGAATAAGTACCCGGAGCAGTGTAGATATGAATTGGGTCTTGGTCAGAAGTAGTATCGCCATCGCCAAACTCCCAGAAGTAGCTCAACGAACCAGCAGCGATGTTAGATGCATTGGTAAAGGCAACCTCTTGGTCGTCGCAAGCAAGCGAAGCGCTGAAGTTAGCTACTGGCAAAGGATAAGCAGATACAACAGCACAGAAGAACGCTTCACAACCGTTTGCATCGGTTATGGTTACACAGTATGTGCCAGTACCCAAACCAGTAATGTCTTCAGATACATCACCTGTACTCCATAAGAAAGTGTAAGGAGTAGTGCCACCTGTTACAGTTATATCAACTGCACCACGGGCTTCGGTGCCGCAACCTGCACCTTTAGCCGAACCAGTAACGGTTAGCAAAGTTGGCTCGCCGATAGAAACGCTATCAACTGCTTGGCAACCATTTGCATCGGTAACCAATACAAAATACTCATCAGCAGCTAATCCAAAAATATCCTTAGTGAAACGGAAGTTTGACCAGAAGTAGGTGTAAGGACCTGTGCCACCAGTTACCGTCAATGAAGCCGAGCCGTTGCTTGCGCCATTACAGTTGGCATCAATATTTGTAATAGAAGTAAGCAATGAATCTGGTTGGGTTATGTCAAAAGTATCAGAGAACTGACAACCATTGTCATCAGTCAAAGTTACCGAGTAAGTAGCTGCTGCCAATCCCGAAACATCTTCAGTGGTTTCGTTATTGCTCCATAAATAAGTATATGGCGCAGTGCCACCAGCAACGGTTAGGTTTATGGCGCCATTGTCGCTGCCATTACAAGTTACGTTAGATACCACTCCGCTGGCTAACAATTCTGATGGACCAGTAATGGTGTAAGAACCTTCGATGGTACAACCTGCATCATCGGTAGCAGTTACGGTGTAAGTGCCAGGAGCAAGACCTTGCTCTAGGTCGGCAGTTCCGCCATTAGACCAAGCATAAGTGTAAGGGGCAACGCCGCCTGTTACTACTACAAGCACTGAGCCGTCGTTTGCACCAAAGCAAGTAACGTTGGTTTCTGTACCAGTAATGGCCAACTGTGTGTTTTGTCCCACCACAGCGGTATCAACCGAAGTGCAACCGTTAACATCTGTAATTACCACTACATAAGTGCCTGCAGGTACATTGGTCAAATCTTCAGAAACACTGAAGTTGCTCCACAAGAAACGGTATGGTGCAACGCCACCAGCTGGGGTCAAATTAACACTACCAGTTGCGGTACCAAAGCACAATACATCAGTAACCGTAAGGGTAGAGGTTACTGCAGCTGGGTCAGTGATGGTATAAGTACCAGTTGCAGTACAGCCGTTTGCATCTGTTACCGTTACGGTGTAAGTACCCGCAGCAACGTTAATCAAGTTTTGACTAGTAGCGCTGTTACTCCACAAGTAAGTGAATACACCAGTTCCGCCTGAAGGAGTTACATAAATATCGCCATCGGTAGCACCATTACAAGATGCATCAACAACACTACCTTGAACAGCCACAGCAGTAGGCTGTGCAACGGTGCCGCCTGTTGTGGCAGTACAACCATTTGCATCAGTAATAGTTACAGTATAAGTACCAGCAGCTAAGCCAGTCAAATCTTCAGTAGTTGCACCGTTGCTCCATACAAAAGTATACGGTGTAGTTCCGCCCGAAACGGTCAAGTTGATGGCTCCGGTAGGAGCACCATTACAAGCGGCATTAGTTACAGTTGTAGATGCAGCAATTGCTGTAGGCTGTGTTACCGAGTAACTTACCGTGCTCACACAACCGTTTGCATCGGTTATGGTTGCAGCATAAGTTCCGGCAGCAAGGTTGCTTATTAATGAGGTAGTAGTACCCAGTACCGTAACACCGTTGCTCCATGACACATTGTAAGGGCTGGTTCCGCCAGCAATGCTGATAGAAATTGAACCATTTGAACCACCGTTGCAACTTACATTAGTAATCGTTTGGGTAACTGAAACAGTAGTTGGCTCAGTTACAGTGTAAGTGCCTACAGCAGTACATCCGTTTGCGTTGGTTACTACCACAGTATAAGTGCCAGCATCAACGTTAGTCAAGTTTTGCGAAGTATCGCCAGTTGACCAGCTATAGGTATACGGGCCACTGCCAGTGCTAGGCAAAGTAACCGTTACGGTACCATCAGAGCCACCGTTGCAACTTACATCGGTACCTGTAACAGTAACAGAGAATACTGGTGGTTCAACCACGGTAAAGCTTTGGGTAACGGTACAACCGTTTGCATCGGTAGCAGTTACAGCATACGCGCCAGCAGTTAGGTTAAATATTGCTGAAGAGGTACCGCCGTTGCTCCATGCATAAGTATAAGATGGAACACCGCCCGACACGCTAACATTCACAATACCGTTGTTTCCGCCATTGCAATTCACATCCAATACTGAACCTTGAATGCTTAACACAACCGGCTCAGTTACTGTTGCCGATACGCTCAACGAGCAACCGTTGGCATCAGTTATAGTAGCAGTATAAGTGCCACCGGCCAAACCTATCAAATCTTGTGTTGTTGCGCCATTGCTCCAAACATAAGTATATGGAGCTAAACCACCGTTAACTGTCACATCAATTGCGCCATTGGCACTACCGTTACAAGTAACATTGGTTGCCGTAGCACTTGCTACAAATGGGCTAGGTTGAGTAATAGTAGCAGTTGCTACCGCTTGGCAACCACTGCCGTCGCTTACAGTAACAGTATAAGTACCAGCACCTACGTTGGTTAAGTTTTGAGTAACATCGCCATTAGACCATATGAAAGTGTAACCAGAACCTGGAACGCTAATTTCGATAGAACCAGTGGTATCTCCGTAGCAAAGAATATTAACAACTGTATCAACAGTTACTGCAAACGAAGCTCCACCACCTACCGTAAAGCTAGCAGAAGATATACAATTGCGGCTATCTTGAACTTGAATAGTATATACACCAGCTGATAAGCCGGTAATATCTTCAGTAGTTTGACCGTTGCTCCAGAAGTAAGAGTAAGGACCTACGCCACCAGATACGGAAACGTCAACCGAACCAGTTGTGCTCGCACCACACGATGCATTAACAACCGTTCCAGTTACTGCAATAGCAGTTGGTTCGCTCAAAGTATAACTATCAGTAGCAGTACAACCACTTGCATCAGTCACGGTTACATCATAAGTACCCGCAACCAAGTTGGTGTTGTCTTCAGTTAAAATACCGTTGCTCCATACGAAGCTGTAAGGTGGGGTACCACCAGTTACGGTAATGTCAACTTCGCCATCAGAGGCACCATTACAACGAACTTGGGCCAAATTAGCCAAGCTAACTGTTAGTGGAAGCGGCTGGGTAATGGTGGCCGATACGGTTGTTGAACAACCATTGCCATCGGTTACGGTTACTGTGTAAGTTCCAGCAGCCAAACTATCAATGTCTTGGGTTATAGCTCCGTTACTCCAAACATAAGTGTACCCAGCAGCAAAACCTGTTACTTCCAATACGCTGCCAGGGCCGGTAAAGGTAGTATTCCAAGTTTCGGTAGTATTGGTACCAGTAGCACGGGTAGTTACCAAGTAGTAAGTTTGACCAGCAGTTAGGTTAACCGTTACGCATGAGTTCAAGAAGTTTGTACAGTTATCGTTACCGGCAACATAAGTAGCAGGAGGGTTTATAGTCCAATCCAACGGATCGGTGTACAACAACATGAAACCATCAAATATGGTGGTATAGTCGTTATTGATAGTGTAAGAACCACTAGTAGTTACCGTAAACTCATAAATGTCTGTTGGTGGATCTTGTGCGCTACAGCATGTGCCATTAGCCGCCGGACGACCAGTTAAGTTACCGTTCGAAAGGGCAGAGAAAGTACCATCGTTCAAACCAGCAGCACTGCGAATATTACCTGCAAGCGGGTTGAAAGTAGGTACGCTACCTGGGGTACCACCGCTAACGCTAATGAATACTCCGCCAGAGCCTGAACCGTTACAAGTTAGATTATTAACACTATCGATTACCGCTACCAAAGCAGGAGCTTCAGAAATGGTAATTTGAATAATATCTTGACAACCAGCAGCATCACGGCCCAAAACAGTATAGGTACCGCCGCTTAGGCCAGTAAACGCACCGCTAGTTTGGTAAGTAATGCCGTTAATAGAGTATTGGTAAGGAGAAACACCATTTGACAAGGTAACTTCAAAACCACCATCAGCATTGCCTGCACAGGTTACATCGTATGCAGTATCAACAGTTAGGCTTACAAAACTAATGTTCTCCAAAGTATCAGCTACGCTGGCCAAACAACCTGAGTTGTCTTGCACAAAAAGGGTATAGTTACCAGCAGAAAGGTTACCAAACACAGTACCAATTTGGAACGGACTACCGTTCAAAGAGTATTGATAACCACCAGTACCGCCGCTTGCGCTTACTGTTATCGAACCATTATTTACGCCGCTACAGCTAGCATCGGTAGAGCTTGCTACTGCTACAGTCAACGGACTTGGTTGGTTGATAGTAACCGGGTTTGCGCTGTACACTGCGGTACAACCATTCGCATCAATTACACCAACAGTGTAACCACCTGCGCCTAAGCCACTAAACTGGTTAGATGCTTGGGTAGTGCCAAAGCTATTGATTGTGTATTGCAATGCGCCAGTGCCGCCAATGGCAGTAATGGTTATGGCACCATCGTTAGCACCGTTACAGCTAATATCTGTTTTTGTAACAGCAGTAATTTGCAACAACGGTGGTTGGTTTATGACCACATTTCCAGTTGTGGTACAACCAACCGCATCGGTTACGGTTACATCATAGCTGCCCTGCGCCAAACCAGTGCGGGTAGCACCACCAGAACCTGGGCTCCAAGCATAGCTGTAAGGAGCTTGACCACCTGTGGTGTTTACTGTAGCAGTGCCGTCATTGGCGCCGTTACAAGTCACATCGGTTTTGCTAATGCTGGTAATTGTTAAACCAGCACTTACATTTATGGTTACTTGCGCACAAGCTGATGGAGGAGGGCAAGTACCTTCGGCACGCACAAAATACGTTGTATTTGAGGTAGGATTTACGGTTATTGAATTAGTGCCCGATGATATGAAAGTACCACCGCAAGTGCCGCTATACCAATTCCACTGTGCACCAGTACCTAAGGCTCCGCCTTGAATGCTGAGCACTGTAGTTCCTAGTCCGTTACAAAACAATGTACCGTTTGATGATGCGATACCAGTTGGATCAGTAGAAACCGTATTTACGTTAATAGTAACGGTAGCCTCATTAGAGTTTCCGCAAGCGGCACCTTCGGCACGCACAAAATAGGAAGTAGTAGTTACTGGGGTTACTGTAATAGAGTTACCAGAACCAATAATTGGACCGCCGCAGCAAAAGCCAGAATACCAGCGCCAAGTTGCACCTGTACCCAACGAGCCACCTTGAACCGTAAGCGTAGCACTTCCGCCAGGGCAGAAGTTGTTGTTGCTAGTACTTATGCCTGTAGGGTCGGTAGATGCTGAGCTAACGTTAACGGTAGTTTGCACGCAGGTTGTAGTAGAACAATCACCAGTAATACGCACGAAATAGTTGGTAGTTGCCAGTGGTGTTACGGTAATGCTTGAGCCAGTGCCCAATAACGAACCTGCACCACAACCGCCCGCATACCACTGGTAAGTACCGTTGGTACCTAAAGTACCGCCATTGGCCGTGAGTACACTGCTACCACTACAAATTGTTGCAGGAGAAGCAGTGGCACCAGTTGGAGCCGATTGTGGTGAGTCGATATTGATGGTTTGGGTAGTGCTACAAGCACCATAAGTGTATGTAATAACTACCGGACCCGATGTTGGGGCTGTAAAAGTAGTGCCGCTTACACCAGTGCCCGTAAACGTTCCACCTGTAGGTGTAGCAAAAAGCGCCCTAGTTGCGCCTGGGCATAAATTAGTTGAAGGCGAGGTAAATGCCAAGTTGTTATTCTGACGATATTGCAAAATAGCAGAAACACCACTACTAGTGCTACCTAAACCGCAAGCAGGTGTAGTAACTATCGCAAACAACGTACCAGTGTATGTTGCCGTCCAAGTTTCAGAAGCACGGGTGGTGGCGCAAATAGGGCCGTTATCATCGTTATAAAACTGCAGGGTGTTTGCTGCGTTTCGTCCAGTCAACTCAGTATTCCAAGAACTGGTACAAGTTGAGAAGGTGTAACTAGCTCCGTTGAGAACCTGAAATGAGGTTTGTGTACCTGGACCCACGTTCACGCTGGTAAAAGTTGCGCATGGTGGGTTCAAATTGGCACCCACGCTAGGTTCAGTAAAACCAGTTAGACCGCACTGCGCAGCCGCGAACTTTGGTATACCAATAGATGCCGTGATGAGCAATAGACTTAGCAATAGCCGGAAAATGCTTTTCATGTGGTTGGCGGTTAGTTGTTGGTTGTAATAACTAGTACTATATACAAAACAAAAATATGCAATCAGCGCGCTAAGGTAACATTTAAAATTTGATTTCAAATGTTACCCCACGCAATAATTTATAATTTAAGCCGTTGGGCCGTTTACAAATAACTAATGGTTAAAATCACGTAACTAAAAGATAAATATCGCAACCTAATTTAAGTAACACTTTCCATACCACAAAAGAACATTGTGAAAAATAACTACGTTACCTTTACAAATACTAAAATCCCAACCATGTTATTAACGGGCATGAATATTCCTGACATGAGCCTACCAAGAGTAGTTATTGTAGGCGGAGGGTTTGCTGGGCTGTCAGTAGCAAGGGCTTTAAGTGGTACAAAATTTCAGGTAGTATTGCTTGATAAACACAACTACCATACTTTTCAGCCGCTGTTGTATCAAGTAGCAACCGCAGGCCTCGAACCCGATGCAATTGCTTTCCCAATTCGAAAAATTTTCAAAAAGCATCAAAATTTCTTTTTCCGGATGACGGAAGTAAAAAGCGTGTCACCTGAAAAAAACACTTTGCATACAAGTATTGGCAGTTTGGTATACGACCATTTGATTATCGCCTCTGGCTCTAAAACCAATTATTTTGGCATCGCGGGAATGGAAGAGCAAAGCATGTCAATGAAATCGATACCGGAGGCCTTGAACCTTCGAAGCCTTATTTTGCAAAACTTTGAGCGCGCATTGCTCTCCTCTGAGCTGGAAAAGCAACGCAGCCTTATGTCGTTTGTAATAATAGGTGCAGGACCCACTGGTGTAGAACTTGCTGGCGCGCTGGGCGAATTGAAGACACACGTGCTAGCCAAAGACTACCCCGATTTAGATTTACGCAAAATGCAGATACATCTTATAGAGGCAGCTCCTAGGGTTTTAGCACCCATGGATCCGGTCTCGTCGGCCAAAGCGGCTCAGTATTTAAAAGAGCTGAACGTGAATATTTGGGTAGATACCACAGTAAAAGATGTAAAAGGCAATAAGGTATATACTAATTCAGACAAGGTATTTGAAACCGATAATATAATATGGACTGCCGGAGTGATTGGAGCTGCCATTGATGGGCTTGATGATGCGCTTACCAAGCCAAACCGAATTGAAGTAAACGAATATAACCAAGTAAAAGGGCACACCAACATATATGCCCTTGGCGATGTGGCTCAAATGAACACGCCTAGCACACCCAAAGGCCACCCCATGTTGGCGCAAGTAGCCATACAACAAGGCAACTTATTGGCCAAAAACCTTACGAATGCCACCTTGGGCAAGCCATTAAAGGCATTTAAATACAACGACTTGGGCAGCATGGCTACCATAGGCCGAAACCGAGCTGTGGTAGAGTTGCCTAAGTTTAAGTTTCAAGGTTTGTTTGCTTGGTATGTGTGGATGTTTGTGCATTTGGTTTCATTAGTGGGTTTTCGTAATAGGGTTATTGTGCTAATAAACTGGATATGGAACTACGTGAACTATGATAGGGGCATACGCCTTATAATTAGGCCTTTTAAACGAGAGATTCCTAATGGCAATGAATAAAACGAAGTAAAAGCCACAACTACAACTGCAAAGTTGAATAGTGAATGAATGGCATTTTACCCCAATATTCGTAACTTCATTCTTGAACATTACTCGTACATCGTACATCGTACATCGTACATCGTACATCATACTTGATACTTGATACTGAACAGAAATGAACCTCTATACCATTGATACCGGATTTTTTAAGCTAGACGGCGGGGCTATGTTCGGCGTAGTGCCTAAAGTTGTTTGGCAAAAAATACACACGCCAGATAGCAACAACCTTTGCACATGGGCCATGCGATGCCTGCTAGTGGAAAGCGAAGGCCGCCTAGCCCTTATTGATACTGGCATGGGCGATAAGCAGAACGAAAAGTTTTTCAGCTATTACTACCCCCATGGCGATGCCACACTAATAAGCTCGCTAAAAAAACATGGCTTTGCCCCGGAAGATGTAACCGATGTAATATTGACCCACCTGCATTTCGACCACTGTGGCGGCGCTGTGAAACGCACTGCCGATGGCAACTATACCCCTACCTTCCCGAATGCCGTGTACTGGAGCCACCCAGCGCATTGGGATTGGGCCGTTACACCTAATGAGCGGGAGAAGGCCTCGTTTTTGCCTGAAAATTTTTTGCCACTGCAAGCGTCGGGGCAACTGCAATTTGTAACCGAAGGTCAACCCATACTGCCAGGTGTTGATTTTATATTGGCCAATGGCCATACCGAAGCCCAAATTATACCCCACATACACTATAAAGACAAGACCATAGTGTATATGGCCGACCTGCTACCCTCGCCTGGGCACATGCCTCTGCCATACGTTATGGGTTACGATGTGCGCCCATTAATAACTATGACCGAAAAAAAGAGTTTTTTGCAAACCGCACAAGAACACAACCATATCTTGTTTTTTGAGCACGATGCACATATTGAATGTTGCACCCTACAAATGACCGATAAGGGCGTGCGCATGGCCGAAGCAATGCCCCTTGCAGCAGTGCTTTAGGTAACTAGTTATTGGTTTACTTGTTATTAGTTAATTGGTTGAAAAGAGAGCTTTTGGAGCAGATTGCCTATCAATTCTGCACCTAATCAACTAATAACCAATAACCACCGAACAATTTTTCGTTGCAAATTGCACTGCTTGCAAAATGCGTGTATATTTGCAGTCCAATTTTTACCGAGGTAGCTCAGGTGGTTAGAGCGTAGGATTCATAACCCTAAGGTCGGGAGTTCAAGTCTCCCTCTCGGTACTTAAACAGCAACGGCCCTTGATACTTTGGTTTCAAGGGCCGTTTGGTTTGTAAAAACCTGCAAACAAACCAATGCAGTTACCTATACAAGGCGCCTAAGCTCGCTGAATTGGTCCGTTTTTTGTACAATGAGCTACTGGTAACATCTGACACGCAATAAGAATCGTATTTTGCACTAGTATGAAACAGACCCTCATCAATGTTTGGAAACTTTTAAAGCTGTCTTTGCAGAAGTTCAGCGATGAGAATACTATGAATATGGCAGCCGCACTGGCCTATTATACCATATTCTCGTTACCTCCAATTCTTATTATCATCATCAACATTGCTGGTGTGTTTTTAGAAGAGCAAAGTTTTCAATTACAATTGCAAGATGAACTGAGTAGCCTAGTAGGCGCTACGGGTGCTGCCGAATTAATGAACACCATTGGTAACATAGGCGTTTTCCAGAAACAGTGGTGGGCTACTGGCATTAGTATAGTAGCCCTCATATTTGCTTCAACTACCGTTTTTGTTACTATTCAAAGATCATTGAACGATATTTTCAGGGTAAAGGCAAAACCTCGCATTAGCCTTTTAAAAGTAGCCATTGACAGGGTTGTATCATTTGCAATGGTACTGAGCATAGCATTCGTTTTGCTTATATCGTTGGTACTCAATGCTACCGTATCCTTTTTTGGTGACTGGGTGAGCCGCTTGATGCCAAGCCTGGAAATGTGGTATTTAAACATTACCTCGTTGTTGCTGCCACTTTTACTTTCGGTTGTATTATTTGCGCTCATACTTAGGATGCTACCCGATGCACGCATGAAATGGAAAGACGCCTTTGTAGGTGCAAGCATTACAGCACTGTTGTTTAGCTTGGGTAAGTTTTTAATTGGCTACTATGTTGGCAAAAGCAATGTAGCATCGCTGTACGATGCTGCCGGCTCGGTACTTGTAATTATGGTATGGATATTTTACTCTTCTATTATTTTCTATTTTGGGGCACAAGTAACATACGTATACGCCAATATATTTGGGAGTAAAATAATACCCAGCAACAATGCCGTTCGCATTTTCATACACGAAGAACCTCACCCAGAGCAACCTCAAAAAAAGGCAAAATAAATATCGAAAGGCTGCTTTGTGTTCTCAGCATAACGGTGTTGATAGTTGTTAAAAGAAGGGCAGCATACAACAGCATACAATCTAGTAGTTAGGGTAATTATTATTTGCGCGCCTTTGTAATAAATAGGGCCGTAGATATTGCTACAGCCTCATTTAACAATTGAATAATTCAGTATACTCGTTAGTACTACTAACTATCTAACCGCGCCCGCCAATTAATCTTATCAATACGGCAATAATGGCCAATACAAGAAGAATGTGAATAAAACTGCCTACTGCAGTGCCAAACCCAAAAAAACCAACCAACCAGCCTATAATCAGGATGACGGCAATCAACCATAGTAAATCTCTCATTACGCTAAATTTTATAATGCTTGTAAAATTGAAAATATGCTACCTAACTGCGCCCCGAATACTCATCTAACGTACCGGTGGCGCTTATCTTTATCTTACAAGCCCGATTTATAGTTAACCTAATGTTATGCAACACTATTTGGTTTCAAAAAGGAAACAAATTTATTGTAAATAAAAATATTTTTACAATACTGAAATTATGTTACTTACAAAATACGCATTTTTATCATTAAATCATGTATGGTTTTTTACTAACCCTATATATCCACTTCTATATAGCACCTACCTACTAAATCAAGTGCCTCAAATTGATGACTAAACAAAAAAAGTATGCGGCTTAAAGGACTTGCTCAAAAAATACGCAATCGCCAAAAGTATTGATGCACAATAGATATGATAAGACATTGGTAATTTCTGAATGTTATTTATCGTCATAATGTAACCTTTAAATGCCAAAAACGTAATAATGGTTGTGGAATAGATTGACTTGAGCTGGGAGGGAAACCAATAGCCCAACTTGAGAGTGGAGAGCGAGATGAAAAAAATACTAGGAACAATGGCTTTAGTGGGAGGCCTGTGCGCAAGCGCAGTTGCTCAAGCGGATCTAAGCTACGCGATAGCGTCAGTGGAAGGATATTCCCGCACCGAAGTTGTACGGCTGCTCTTGACAGCCCAATATGAAGGCGACATGCTACCTCTTACCGATGACGCAAGTATAGATAACTATAACAGCGCCACAAACAAAGGTAGCTACACCAACTCTTCAACTTCGGCACAAGTAGGCAGTAAGCCTTTTTACCCGGATCTTACAAAACAAAAAAACCCTTACTTGGAGTACCGACAAATTGAGGTAGTAAACCTTAATGGCATGTATTTGAGCGATGTGGTAATTGGCTCGGCAACTAACTCAGTTAGCAAAGAAAAAAGATATATTGAAATAAACAAGGAGGACGCCAAAAGCCCACTGGTAATGAGCACCTTAACCGCTATTGAACTTTCGGCGATAGATAACGAAAATACCTATACCTACCAAACTTCTAAAAATTACACGATAGGAACAGCCAAAGGCAAATTCTTTATAATTGCCGATGACAACACCTATCGTTATTATGACTCAAAAAAACTAGGCGGCAACGACAAACTATTAGAAGAGCTAAAAAAGGGTAAACCTATTACCGCTCAAACCTTCTTTTACGAAGCCCAAGAGAACGGATTGATAACTGAAGAGATAACACTCAAAGAGTTTTTGGGCTTAACTGTAGATGCGCAGCGCAAATTGTTGGTGAGCGAAGAATAGAGACACTTAACACAAAACACAAAAAAAGGAGTGCCCCATCGGGGTGCTTTTTTTTGAATGGTGGCAATACTTAAATGGGTAGTGCCCAAAAGCTATATGGCTTATAAATATGCATCATTGCCAGGAGCAATAAAACTGAGAACCCCAAGTTTTGATACTAAACAATTAATGGCCAGCAGTGCCAATTTGTTGTGTTATGCTAGTTCCAAATAATTTTATGGGAAGAACAACTAGCCGTTTTGCCTAATAAACATGCATAACTCGTTGAAAATTATGCCAATCTTAAGATAATATTATCACCACGTTTCCGTTTATTGAATTGCCCTGTAATTTTTTTGTGGCGCGGTAAATATAATATCCGTAACTTACGCACACTTTTGAAGGAAAAAGAGGCCGAAAGCTTTATTGCTATTATTTTATGATGTAAATACAGAATGTTTATATGTGGTGAACTTACTGCTTATTTCTGCAGTTATTAAGCTCCGAAACAAAAAATTTATCGTTCCTAACACAAAATAAAACCTAAAAAACCGGTTCAGTAATGAGGCAGCTAAAGATCTCGAAATCTATTACCAATCGTGACAGCCAGTCACTGGAAAAGTATTTGCAAGAAATTGGACGTGAGGAGCTGTTAACGGCTGAAGAAGAAGTGCACTTGGCCCAGCGCATACGTGAAGGTTGCCAGCGTTCTTTGGAAAAGCTAATACGCGCTAACTTACGCTTCGTAGTATCAGTTGCCAAGCAATACCAAAACCAGAGCCTGTCGTTGAACGACTTGATTAACGAAGGCAATTTGGGCTTGGTAAAAGCTGCTCAGCGCTTTGACGAAACCAAGGGTTTCAAATTTATCTCTTATGCCGTATGGTGGATTCGTCAATCTATCATTCAGGCATTGGCAGAGCAAAGCCGTTTGGTGCGTTTGCCTTTGAACAAAGTTGGCTCTCTTACTAAAATTAACAAGGCATTGGCCGAGTTAGAGCAACAGTATGAGCGTGAACCAACCGCAGAAGAGTTGGCTACCTTATTAGAGATTTCTCCGGAAGAAGTGGCTGCTACCATGAACATCAGCACCCGTCACGTATCAATGGATGCTCCTTTTACCGATGGCGAAAGCAACTCTTTGCTGGATGTATTGGAGAACCACGATACCGACCGTACCGATATGGGCATGGAGTACCACGACTCGCTGCGCAAAGAGACCGAGCGTACCTTGGCTACCCTTACCGAGCGCGAGCGCGGTGTGTTGAAACTATTTTTCGGCATTGGCGTAGAACACCCTATGACCTTGCAAGATATTGGCGAGGAGTTTGGCCTAACCCGTGAGCGTGTGCGCCAAATTAAAGACAAAGCAATCAACAAGCTTCGCGCAACTAACAAGTGCGATGCCTTGAAGGCCTATTTGGCCCAATAAGAACAACAACCAAGCGTTGTATTTCGACCGAAAGGGAGTTAGCGAAAGCTGGCTCCCTTTATTTTTTATAGCCAAGGTGTAATTTACTTATCTCCCTTATTGTGCTTCGGCAAAAACTGCTCAACGGTATCTCGCAAGAAATCGCGGTCCAAATGCGTATAAATTTCGGTAGTGGTTATCGATTCGTGACCCAACATCTGCTGCACCGCCCTAAGGTTGGCGCCTCGCTCTACCATATGGGTAGCAAAAGAGTGCCTAAGGGTATGCGGGCTTATGCTTTTATGGATGCCCGCTTTTTGTGCCAAATCTTTAATGATACTGAACACACTCATGCGGCTTATTTTGCCGCCCCGCTGATTCAGAAACACGTGGTCTTCGCTGCCCTTATGTATGGTTTGGTGGCACCTTACCTCGTTAATGTAAATAGAAATGTACTTTACTGCATCGTGCCCAATAGGTATTAGGCGTTCTTTGTCGCCTTTGCCTATTATACGCACATACTCGTTTTGGAAATGCAGCCTGCTAAGCCTTAGGTTTATCAGCTCCGAAACCCGCAGACCACAGCTGTACAGCGTTTCGAGCATGGCCTTGTTGCGGGCACCTTCGGGCGCACTAAGGTTAATCGCATTTATCATGCGCATTATCTCTTCGTAGCTAAGCGTATCAGGTAGTTTCCGTTTTATTTTAGGGCCTTCGAGTAGTTCGGTAGGGTCGTGATCCATTAAATCCTCCATCAACAGGTAACGGTAGTAAGCCCGCACACCCGATATCATGCGCGCTTGGCTACGGTCGTTCAGCTCGCGCGCAAACAACCAAGTAACAAAACCATCCAAAATGCCCAAATCAACCTTGGTTGGCGATACCCCAGGGTGCTCCTGTTCTATATATTCCAACAGCTTGCTTATGTCGCGCATGTAAGCATCGATGGAGTTCTCCGAAAGCGACCGCTCCAATTTAAGGTAAGCCTTAAAACCTTTAATACTACTTTTCCAATCCATAGCAAGTTGGTAAATGTGCCAACAGTAAATATACGGGGCAAAGTGCACAAACTGTGCCTAAAAGAAAAATCCCCTTTGGTATGGGAGCAAATAGCATCGTACACCAAAGGGGACTAAATAACTGCGATCGTCATCCTTTATTCAACCCGAAAATTATTTTTTTGCTTCTTCTTTGCTCTTAAATTTATAACCGATACCTATAGTTAAGCCTTGGCGAAACTGAGTGCCTTTGCCTTCGTATATGCTACCATCCTTTCGGGTTTTTGGTACGTTTACATCGTCATCATAAACCAGCTCGGTGCTTACTGTTACGTTCAAGAAACTGTTCACTTTCATTACCACATTATTCGTCCAGTTTATATCAATGTTCTGTGGGTTTTTCAAGTAGTTGCTAAATAGATCAAGCTTGGTAGTGTAAGTTACGTTCTTTACCACTTCAATGGCAAAAGTAGTGGTAAGGAAAGCACCCGCTTGGGCAAATACTTTTTTTCCTTCGGCCACGCCATAGCGGGTTTCATTAATGTTTACATTGTCAATTACCACGTTGTTTTTGTTGGTAATAGGCGAAAACAATATCGTAAAATACTTCGGCGCACGATACTCAATACCCGGTGCAATAATAGTATAAGCCGGCGAAAACCCTTTGGATATAAGCACCTTAGAAGTATCAGCAGGATATTCATAACCCGGTGCAAACTGGCTCCTTAAGGTAGTAAGTAGGGCAACGCGCCAGCCCTTCTTAAACTTATAATTGAGCTGTGAACTTAGTTCAAAAAAGTCATCGGATTTACGAAACTCTTGCTTGCCAATTTTTTGCACCCCAAAAGCCATATCTGCTTTAATATCCCAACTAAAATTATTCTTGGCATAGTTGGCCTTTAAACCAAAAATGGCCCCCATACCTACGGAGCTTTGTCCGCCACCGGCCCAGTTTTTAAGGGCTACCTGGTTAATGTTAATGGCGGCATTGCCATCATACTTCCAGTGCTTAACTGTATCGGCCTTGGTAGGGTCAATAAATTCAGGCTTTAGGGCAGCCGCGTCTTGCCCGAAAAGGCCAACAGTTGGTAGCAATAAACCAATAGCGCACACGATAAGGGTAAAATTCTTCATGTAAGTCAACTTTAAATGGAAAAATATCAGCCGCCAAAGATAATAGTCTTTCCATAAATTTTATAACGTTGAAAATCAACAACCTATGATAATAAGGATAATTTTTATAGTACTTTGTATTGCATAGTACCTTTTAATGGTTGTATCTTTGTATCAACAAGTACCTTAAGTTAGTTATCTGTGAAATGGCTATTCGTAGATAGGTAATAAAAGGTATCGAACCCTGCAACTCGTAGGCGGATATTTTTAACCAATAAAAACTGTAGCAATGAAAAAGCTCATTATTACCCTATTCTTTGGCGGATTTTTGATTTTGTTTGGCGCGCCACATGCTTGTGCAACTAGCAGCAACTCCGAAACGGTAATTCTAGAATCAGTAAAAAATGAAGTAACAAAACAGATACCCTACCCTGCGTTTGCACTTAGCGACGAATTGAGTGGAACGGTAGAGATACTATTTCACGTAAACAACAACGGCGAAATACAGGTGATAAGGGTAAAAGCAAAAGAGGCACAACTAGGGCAATATGTAAAGCAGCGGCTAGAAGGCACTTTGCTCAGTTTGCCAGTAAAGGGCCAAACCTACCAAATGACCATTGACTTTGTGCAACGGTAACCCGAAAGCCTGCAACCAAACTTTAAAAATGTACCGCCGGCAGCGCTGCTGGCTAAAAACATAAACATGAATGTAGATAACACCAAAGTGCAGATGCGCAAGGGGATACTGGAATACTGTATCCTATCCATTATTGCCCGAGGAGAGGTGTATGCATCGGATATACTGGAAACCTTGAAGGATGCGAGGCTACTGGTAGTAGAGGGCACCCTTTATCCATTGCTTACAAGGCTCAAAAACAGCGGCCTACTAAGCTACGAATGGCGCGAAAGTGCATCGGGACCGCCCAGAAAGTATTTTAACCTCACTCCCGAGGGCAAAGCATTTTTAGAAGAGCTAGACCAAACCTGGGAAGATTTGGTGTATGCCGTGAACCTTACCAATTCTAAACGAGAAAACAACAACAGCCATGAATAAAACCGTTTCAATTAACCTTGGAGGGCAAGTATTTCAAATTGATGAACTTGCTTACGAACGGCTTTGGAAATATCTAGAATCGATAAAAGCTAAATACGCCAATACCAAAGGCGGTAGCGACATTATATCGGACATAGAGAGCCGCCTGGCCGAGATGTTTTATGAATACCTGGGTGGCAAACGCCAAGTAATCACCACGGAAGACGTAGAGCTTACTATTGGCACGATGGGCCAGCCCGACGATTTCGAGATTCCTTTGGAAGACGACGAGGAAGCGCAAAGCACTAGCAAAAGAACGGCTCAAGACGACAAAAAGCAACGCCGGCTGTTTCGCAACCCCGACGACAAAGTTATTGGTGGCGTGGCCTCTGGTTTGTCTGAATATTTCGGCATTGCTGATCCTATTTGGATTCGATTGGTATTCTTAATTACGTTCTTTTTAGGTGTAGGTAGCAGCTTTTTAGTGTATTTGGTACTATTGGTGTTGGTGCCGAAAGCACAAACTGCATCAGAGAAACTGCAAATGCGCGGAGAGCCTATTAACATTGACAATATTGAAAAAACCATACGCGAAGAACTGAGTGACCTAGAAAACCGAATAAACAGCGGCAACACAGGTCACAAGGCAAGAGGTATTATGTCCCGTCTAGTCGATTTTATTGCTACTATTATCCGTGTTTTCTTTAACATTTTGGGGAAATTAGTTGGGCTATTCCTTGTAATCCTGGCCATTGTGCTTATCATTAGTTTCTCATTGGGCTTTACTATTCCGTCGTTGTTCGACGAGGGAATTGCCTTAAGCATGCTGCCCCACTTGTTTGAAGGCTCAGCGAGCATAACAATTGCTATCCTTGGGTTTGGCTTGATTATATTCATTCCGTTGATTTACATGCTCTATGCCGGAATCGCCATTATTATCAATAAGCGACTCAATCTGAAAGGTTTAAGCTTAGGCGCCATAGGCTTAATGTTGGTTGGCCTTGTATTAGTAGTATATACCGTAACCAATTTAAAAGGCCATACGGACATTACCCGCAAGAAAACCGAAACTATTGTGCTTGTGGCACCTGTTGATGGCATTTTGCGCCTTGAAATTAAGGACGACGAGCATAATCAAGATAGGTTTAGGGCATTGGGCAGCTGGGGCAAATACCTAGAAGACAACGACACCCTATATGTGCGCCGATACAACGTTGACAAAGATGCCCAAATAACCTTAAACGTAAAACGTGCTCCTGGCAGTGAATTTATACTGGAAAAAACAGTAATCGCTTGCGGTCAAAATGCCGACCAAGCCAACTACCGTTTACAAAACATTACTTATAATATTGCACAGGATAGTGCCAGTCTTTATTTCCCTGCCTTCTATACCTTCCCTACCGAAGACCATATAAGAGGGCAAGAGGTTAAGTTGGAGCTACTGCTGCCAGAAGGCCAATCGGTATATTTCAGCAACGAGATTAGGGAACTAATACATGATATAAAAAACGTTGACAATGCCTATGATGGCGATATGATAGGCCATACATGGAAAATGATGCCCAATGGCCTTACTTGCTTAGACTGCGGCGACAAACCTGGGCCAGCCATACCTGGTGCCACCAATGCACCTATGCCGCCAGTAGCTGCTAACAATAACACTATGGCTGTATCAAACTTTACATCGATAGAAATTAGCGGCGCCATTAATTTTCACTTAATACCTTCGAGCAGCAGCCAAGTGGTATTTGAAGACAAAAGTATGATGAAACATGTAACTGTAAACACCATTGGCAACAAGCTAACGATTAAACAGGATAATGAGTTTGGCCTGAACAACGATGTAACGGTATGGGTATATACCCCCGAACTTGAAAAAGTAATTATACTTGGCGCCAGTGAAGGCGATATGAGCGGATTTAAGCCTACTTCGCTATACATGGAATTGGCAGGAGCCAGCGATTGCAACCTAAACATTGACACCGAAAACTTGACCGTTCACTTAAGCGGCGCTAGCGAACTAAACATTTCCGGAACCGCACAAAAATTAAACGCTGAGGTAAACGGCGCATCTGATATATTGGCCTTCGGACTAACAACCGACCAAGTTAAAGTACATGCCAGTGGTGCGAGTAGTGCCGAGGTATATGCTACCAAAGAACTAGATGCCGAAGCCTCAGGTGCTAGTAGCGTTGATTATAAAGGTTCGCCACAAGTTTCGTCTAACAGTAGTGGTTTTTCGTCTATAAATAGCAAACCTTAACATTTTTTAAATCTTTCACTCATTTATATTTTTTTACTTTGTAGTAATAAGTAGCCTTATTATAACCTGCGTGAGCGAGGAGCCCGGATTAGCCACCGGGCTCTTTTCATTTTTAACCATTCCGTCTAATTTGTGCTCTTAGCTGAGTTGTGATAGGCATTTACCCGCAGCTTTACATTGGCTCTTATGTCGTGCCAAAACAGGTTATAATCTAACAAATGAAGTACGTTGGTGCACTTAAACAACGGAACCTTAGTATCTACCCAAAGCATATTATTGCGCATGTACGCGCTGGTTTCGAAAAGCTTTTTACGGTTTAGATTAAACAAAAAAGCTCCTTTACCTTGTGATTCGGCAGTATCTATGTTCCATGTAATTGGGTTTACAATTACTTTACCTACTAAAAAATCGTTAGCACTATCGGGATAATAAAAATTCTCATCGAAGCTGCTCCAAGTAACATAGCAATTGGTTTCGGAAGCATTTTTGCAAGGTGTTAGCACTTCATACTGGTCAGGATAAATGGCATAACCTACAATGTAAGCGCATACTAATTGTTGTTTTTTGGCTGGAGTGTCAAAGTACTCCTTAAGCAATCTGCGAGCATGGTAAGTGCCTTGGCTATGCGACGCAATAATGATAGGCCTGCCTTGGTTGTAATGCTCCATGTAATATTCAAAAGCCAGTTTCACATCTTCGTAAGCAAAGGCAAGTGCCTTGGGTCCATTTGCCGAGTCGCTAAAGCTTTCAATACATCCTTGGCGATAACGTGGTGCATACACCCGTCCCATTTCGTTAAACACTGTAGCTTGAAACTTTACGGGTAACTTATCAATCCGTCTGTTCAATTTGCTATTATTCAAATCGGCATTCCAGGTATCACCAAATTTATAGATGGTAGGATAGATGTAGAACACATCAACAGTCTTTTGCGAATCGCTTACCCAGGTTTCATAATTGGGTATCACATCGGTAGCATCGTTCCTAAAAGGCAGTCCGGACCAGTATGCCTCATTGCTATAATCAGGCATGGGCGGTTGGTCTTCAGCTTTAAAGGCTGGCAATGTTTGCGAACAACCCAGCACTGACAAAAAGCACAAAAACAGCAAATAATGAATAGGTTTCATGATAAGGGATTATAACTTTAGAACAATAAACAGCCAACAAGCTATCTAACAAAAGGTTTGGCACAGCCACAACCTATAATTTGATGCATACATTTTTGGCTTCGGTAAAAAACCTCAGCGCCTCCCAGCCTCCTTCACGGCCTAACCCACTCTGCTTTACCCCGCCAAACGGTGTGCGTAGGTCGCGCACCAGCCAGCAGTTTACCCATACAATACCACTATCCAGCTTTTCGGCCATTTGGTGCGAACGAGTTAAGTTTTGTGTCCAGAGCGTAGCGGCAAGGCCATAAGGCGTTCCGTTAGCTATGTCCAGTGCCTCTTCAACGGTATCGAAAGGGATAATGGTAACAACCGGGCCAAATATCTCTTCTTGGTTGAGGTTGCAATTGGCGCCCAGCCCATCAATTACGGTAGGCTCTATAAAATAGCCGTTGGCACACCGGCCAGGTACCAGCACCCTATTGCCACCCGAGAGTATTTGTGCGCCTTGCTGGCGTGCCGACTCAATGTAACCCAATATCTTGTTCATGTGGGGCTCGCTTACCACGGCACCAATGTTTACGTCCTCGCTTGGGTCGCCAATGCGGAGTTGTTTTACACGGGCCACAAAGTCGGTTTTGAATCGCTCATACATGCTGCGCTCTACAATTATCCTCGAGCCACAAAGGCAAATCTGCCCTTGGTTGTCAAACGATGAGCGAATGGTAGTATTGAGCATATCCTCCCAATCGCAATCAGCAAATATAATGTTGGGGTTTTTGCCACCCAGCTCCAACGATAGTTTTTTGAACATAGGTGCCGCAGCAGCCGCAATCACTTTACCTGTGGCCGTGCCACCCGTAAACGAAATAGCCTTTACCTTAGGATGCTCAACTAAAGCGTGCCCTATTTGCCCACCACGCCCATGCACAATGTTGAGCACACCAGCTGGCAGCCCGGCCTCAATACATAGCTGTGAAAACAAGAATGCTGTAAGCGGTGTAATCTCCGATGGTTTGGCAATAACGGTATTGCCGGCAGCCAATGCAGGGGCTATCTTCCAGGTAAAGAGGTATAGGGGCAAATTCCATGGCGAAATGCAACCTACTACCCCAATTGGCTGGCGTAAGGTATAATTTAGCGAGTGCCCCTGATTGTAATGTGTTTCGGTACTTTGGTGCAATATGGCAGTGGCAAAAAAACTTATGTTGGCGGCTGCACGAGAAATATCCATTGCCCTTGCCAAACTCACAGGCTTGCCATTATCTTGGCTTTCGGCTTGTGCCAAACGCTCATGGTTTTCATCTATCAACTGGGCTATGCGCAACATAATACGGCTTCGCTCGGCTGCATCAATAGCGGCCCAAGCTGGGTAAGCGGCGCTAGCTGCATCCACGGCCTGTTGCAAATCATTGGCTGAGCTATCGGGTATTTGGCTATATACTAGCCCTGTAGCTGGTTCAATATTATCGAGCCACTTTCCGTTTAAGGGCTCATTCAACTGGCCGTTAATATAGTTTAGCAGTTTCATAGTACCCTGCAATATCGGGCATTCCGCTCAAAACCAAAAACAGCAAAGGAGCCCCCAATGAAGAGTGCTCCTTTGCTATCCTAACAAATAACTAACCATCTATCTTTATTTCTCATGCCCAGGTGTAGTCAACACTGGCTTCGAATCGTTGCTCTTATTGTTGAATTTCAAAATTTGTGTGTTACGGAAACCAACTGAGTTGTATACGAACATTTCGCTGGCATCATCGGTAAGGGTTATGCCGCTTAGATAGCCGCTGTTGCTGGTGTTTGCAATCTCAACAGGTAGGGTAAATTTATCAGCAGTGCTTTTGCGGGCTGAGTAATAGATTACTTCGCCCGATAAAACAAACAATTCCTTTTCATCGCTGCTCAAGTGGCAACTCATGTTGTTGTTCGATTTTGGCAATTTAATACCCAATTCAGTTGGTTTGCCGAAACCTTCGGCACCGGTGCGCTCTGTTACATAAAAGGTAATATTGCTGCCCTGTTGTTTGGTAAAATACAAGCGGTTTCCATCGGCCGACAACCAAGGGTAGCTATCGCTAATGTTTGGGTCGTTGGCAGCCTCAATTGCTTGAATGGCCGTAAACTCACCGGTGGCGCCTTTAGTGGCTACGTATAGGTCGTTACCGTTTTGCATGCCATTAGCACTGTGCACAAACACCATGGTTTGTTCGTCGTTGCTAACTGAAGGCATAATAATATCATATTTGCCATCATTTATTGCTCCTGCCAAACGCTCCGGTTTGCCAAAATCGGCACCTGCTTTGGTACGACTCATTTTGTATAGTTGCTTTTTACCTTGGTGGTTTTGGCCAGTAAGGTACATGCTTTTCCCATCTTTGCTAAGCTGACCAACCAGTGGCATCATTTCGGCGCCAACTTCTACTTGGCTCGAAAACTGAAACTCAAAAGAACGCACTGTCGAAACTGGTGTTTCGGGTGCATTAATCCGTAGGTTGCTAACGGTGGCGCTTCCCATAAAGAACATTCCAAGAAGGGCAAATCCAGCTAACTTATTTGTACGTTTCATGATAGATAGTTTGTATCGGGTAATAGAAAAGTTAATTTCTTACCTGCTTTTACGATGGATTACATTTAAAGTTACACGTGCAGCCAAAATATAAGTCAATTGACCATAAACCATTGATTTGCAACTGAATAAAATGGCCAAGGCGCCCAGAGTTAGTATATATGCAAGTGAAATCATGATTTAGATTTACGCTCTTATACGCGCGTCGCTCATCAAAGTTTTCTCATGTCATTACTTTTTGAAAAAAAATTCCAGACCGCCGATTATTTGTAATTTTAAAGCGTGATACCAAACCACTACCAAACCCTACTAAATGCCAAAGCCAATGGGCAAAAGCTACTGGCAGTATTGATTGACCCGGATAAGGGAAACACCGATACTTGGACAACCCTTGCGCTATTGGCAAGCGCCAACCAAGTCGATTTATTTTTGGTGGGCGGTAGTTTAATGGTACACCAACAGTTAGGTGCTTGCATAAACACCCTGAAACAGCATAGCAATATACCGGTTATTTTGTTCCCTGGCAGCCCGGCGCAGATTACCCCACTTGCTGATGGCATACTTTTGCTTTCGCTCATTTCGGGCCGAAATGCCGATTTGCTTATCGGCCAACAGGTACAGGCCGCTGCGGCTTTAAAACAAAGTGGCTTGGAATTGCTGCCTACCGGATATATATTAATAGACGGCGGAGCCCCTACCACCGTATCGTACATAAGCAACACCTTGCCCATACCCACCAACAAGCCGGAAATTGCAGCCCTAACGGCCTTGGCCGGCGAGCAATTGGGCTTGAAACTCATTTACCTTGAGGCTGGTAGCGGTGCTAAACAGCCCGTGAGCCTGGAAACTATAGCAGCTGTGAGCGGCCAGATAACAGTACCTTTAATAGTCGGTGGTGGCATACGCACTGGCAAAGCTGCCTACGAGGCGTGCAAAGCCGGAGCCGATGTTGTAGTAATTGGTACCGCGTTTGAAGAAGAACCCAACCTGCTGCCCGAAATGGCAGGAGCCGTAAAAGCAGGACACAAAACAACCTAATGGCGAGCGAAGGAAAAGTGTTGCGCTCCACCGGGAGCTGGTATATCGTAAGGCTAGAGGATGGCAGGCAGATAAACGCGCGCCTGAAAGGCAAGTTCCGTTTGGAGGATACTGGCCAAACCAACCCTATTGCCGTTGGCGACAATGTGACCATCTCGTTCGAAGAATTGGACGAAAGCGGCAATGCCATGATTACGGATATAAAAGACCGGGCCAATTACATCTCTCGAGAAGCACCGCGCCACCAATATGGCCGGCACATTATTGCCGCCAACCTCGACCAAGCATTTATCATTGCCACGGTTGCCAACCCACGTACCTCATCGGGTTTTATCGATCGGTTTTTGCTTACTGCCGAGGCCTACCATATACCTGCTGTTGTGGTTTTCAATAAGCAAGATTTGCTTACCAAACCCAAAGACCTAGAGCGGCAAAAAGAGTGGGTGGATATGTACCGCACCGCTGGCTATACGGTATTGCTCACCTCGAGCGTAACGGGTGAAGGCGTAAAAGAATTGGGCGAAATGTTGGACAACAAGGTTTCGTTGCTATCGGGGCATTCCGGTGTGGGCAAATCAACACTTATCAATTCCATTTTCCCGACCATGCATTTGCGCACCAAAGAAATCTCGCAAAAACACAACAAAGGCGTACACACCACTACTTTTTCGGAAATGTTTGTGCTGCCCGATGGTGGCTATTTGATTGATACCCCCGGCATTAAAGAGTTTGGCATCCTCGACCTGCAACCACAAGAAGTAGGGCACTTTTACCCCGAGATAAGGGCCATTCTTTCGGGTTGCAAATACAACAACTGCCTGCACCAAGAAGAGCCCGGTTGTGCCGTAAAACAAGCCGTAATGGACGGCAAACTGGCCTACGAGCGATACAAAAACTACGATAACATAGTAGAAAATACCAAGGAGAGGCCAAAGTATTGATACAAGACACAAGACACAAGACACAAGACAACTAAGGAGTCTTGTTTGCATAGTACAAGTTCCCCAACGGGGATAAATAATACTAGGATGGGGCAACGCCCTATCTTCGCTACGTCATCAGCGAAATCAAATTTAAAATCCGCGCTACAATCTGCGACATCAGCGTAATCCAAGTTAATCTGCGTTCCATTGTTGGCACAATATTTTCAATAGGTAAAACATGTGCATCGATTTCAACGTATCCTCATATACAACTCCACTTACCGATACGTTTTTACCAGTAATATAATCGTTTCAAGGCAAATTGAATTCGTACTACCTACATATCATGGTGGCATTGCTAACGCTGCTGTTGGCAAGCGCAGCGCAAGGGCAAATTAACCCCTTGAACGCCCACCGAGAGTACGCCAACTCAGCAAACAAAGCCGGCTATCAAGCCTTAAACTTACACCCATCTAACCTATCGCTGCAAAACGTCAATGGGCAAAGGTATAGCCTCGGGCTCTTCCAAACGGAGAGCATCGTTTACAACGAAGAGATAAAACGCAACCTGTTTCATAGGCGCACCAACTACCTATCCCCAAGCGGCGAATTGAGCTACCCCAAATATCAGTCGTTGAACATGCGCAATATTATGGCGCAGCAATTGAGCATTAATACTGAAATAACCCACGTAGGCTTTTCATTTCAAACCAAAAAAGCGGGCAGCTTTGGCGTTAATGTTAAGAGCAATGTTTCCTTCGAAACGGATTTTAACGACTTCGCCAACGAAGTGCTGTTTCAGGGCGATGGATTTGCCAACTACATTGATACGGTGGTGAGTATCATATTGGCCAATCTAGAAAACGGTAAGTTAAACGAAAAGAAGGTTTTTGAACTGCTGGACGATAGCTATCTTAAAATAAACATTACCCACGAAGTAAACCTGGCCTATTCGCGCCAACTATATACCAACAAAACCCATACCCTATTGGGCGGCGTGCGCTTTGGGTATGTATATGGCCAAGCTGATATGGCAATTCGTTTTAACGAGGGCGACATTAGGGGCTATGTGAGCCGCATACCTTACCTGCGGCAAGACCTCGGAGCCATAAACCTACCCAACGACATAGGCAACCGCAGCCGCAGCGGGCATGGCTTTAACAGTGCCATTGGGGCCACTTGGCTCTATAGAGACAAAATGAAGCTAGCAATTACCCTTACCGATTTTGGTTTGATAAAGTGGCCCGTAAACCCCATTTCTATTAAGCAAGGCCTGAGCGATAATATTGATTTGGAAAATGGTTTGGAAACGGCCTTTAACGACCTCATAAAAGACGGCATATTTTACTACAGCGGCAGCCAGCGCAATATTGAGTGGCTGCCGGCAAAGGTTGTTTTAGGTTTTTCGTACAAAGCACACCCACGGATAACCACCTATTTGGATGCATTGATACCCCTCAACCAATCACCAAAGAACCTTACCGGGCCAATAATTGGCGTGGGTGCCGAAGCAAATGCCTGGAACCGCCTATACCTGCGCACGGGCATATCATATAGCGAAGTGCGCGTAACCATGCCCACTTACTTAAACATAATGATAGGCAAAAAACGCGGCTACGAACTGGGCCTTGGCACTGCCGACTTGCTCAGTTACTTTATGGTGCAGCGCAACTATTTCCAATCCGCTACTGGGGTGTTTAGGTTTTATTTTTAAAGTATGTCTGAATCAGAATTACGCTAAGCGTTAGATAGTTTTCAGAATTGTAGGATTGGAGTTTAGTAACAAATGTCTCATCAAAATACTTGATACTTGATACTCAATACTTGATACTGTTTAGTAACTTTACCCCAATGCACGCCGAACAACAATACCTCGATTTACTGCAACAGATACTGGACAAAGGCGCCAAAAAGGAAGACCGCACCGGTACGGGCACTTATAGCATTTTCGGTCACCAAATCCGCTTCGATTTGTCGGAGGGATTCCCTGTACTGACTACCAAAAAGCTGCACCTGCGCTCTATTGTGCACGAGCTGTTGTGGTTTCTTTCGGGTGATACCAACATTAAATACCTGAAAGATAACAAGGTGGCGATATGGGACGAGTGGGCCGACGAAAACGGAAACCTTGGCCCAGTATATGGCTACCAATGGCGCAGTTGGCCTACCGCCGATGGCCGCCACATTGACCAGATAACCCAACTAATAGAGCAAATAAAAACCAAGCCCGACAGTCGCCGCCACATTGTGAGCGCCTGGAACGTGGCCGATATTGAAAACATGGCCTTGCCGCCGTGCCATTGCCTGTTTCAGTTTTATGTGGCCGATGGCAAACTGAGTTGCCAGCTCTACCAGCGCAGTGCCGATGTGTTCCTTGGCGTGCCCTTTAACATTGCCAGCTATGCCTTGCTTACCTTGATGGTGGCACAGGTTACGGGCCTACAGCCGGGCGAGTTTGTGCATACCTTTGGCGATGCACACTTGTACAGCAACCACTTAGAGCAGGCGCGCTTGCAGCTTACCCGCGAGCCGAAGCCTTTCCCGATAATGAAACTGAACCCCGAGATAAAGGATATTTTCGGGTTTACTTACGAAGACTTTGAACTGGTGGGCTACGACCCACACCCTCACATAAAAGCGGCCGTAAGCGTATGACCATAGTAAGCATGATAGTGGCCGCCGCCGAAGACAATGCCATAGGCAAACACAACGACCTGCTGTGGCACTTGCCCGACGATTTCAAGTTTTTTAAGGATACCACCATAGGCCACCCGATAGTGATGGGCCGCAAAACGTTTCAGGCACTGGGCAAAGCCTTGCCGAAGCGCTTAAATATTGTCATTACCCGCCAAACTGATTTTGAAGCACCGGGTGCTGAAGTAGTTGGTGATATTGATAGTGCCCTAATCATGGCCCGCGACACCGGCACCGATGAGATTATGGTAATAGGGGGTGCCGAAATTTACCGCCAAGCCCTACCTGAAACCAACCGCGTATACCTTACCCGTGTTCATGCCACTTTCCCTGATGCGGATGCGCATTTTCCAGTGCTAAGCCCTGATGAATGGACTTTGGTAAGCACAGCACTACACGACACCGACGAACGGCACAAATATGCCTTTACGTTTGAGGTGTGGGATAGGATTGAGATTTAGTCGACAGTCCACTGTCGACGGATAAAAAGGTTAGTTTATAGTGAAACTGTATAGGCTAGAGCTGCCCTGATTTCCTTGATACAAAAATAGTTTTTGCTACCTACCTTTGCTATATCATGCACCCTAACCTCACGTTCAATAAGCTCACTACTGTTGAGCAAATGCTGCCCTATTGGCAATTGATAACGCAATTGACGGCCACGCTAACCCAAGAAAATTACGAACAGTACCTTACCGAAATGGTGCCGCACAACTACTATCAAGTAGTGGCTTACCATGGGGAAACCTGTGCGGGCATTTCGGGCTACTGGATGGCCACCAAGCTATATAGTGGTAAGTACCTGGAGATTGACAACTTTGTGGTGGAAGGCAACTACCGTAATGCCGGGATTGGCAAACAGATGATTGATTGGCTGGAAACCGAAGCCCGCACCAACGATTGCAAAGTAATGATGTTGGATGCGTATGTAGAAAACTTCAAAGCCCACCGCTTTTATTACCGCGAAGGTTTTATAGCCAGAGGGTATCATTATTTGAAGTTTCTTTGAGTGGTTGTTGCGGGTTGCGAGTTACGGGTTGCGAGTTGAAAATTTAAATTTCAGATGGAAAAGTAAAGCCTTTTGGAAAAAGTGAAAATAGCATTATATAGAATATAACCCTACTAAAACCCGCAACTCGTAACCCGTAACTCGCAACCAAAAATCACCCCCTCAAATGGTAACCTTTAGGCTTAGTAAAGGCCCTAATGCCGATGTGCGACAAGGTAGCGCCAATGCCAGAGTGTTTGCGGCCGCTCCATGGTAGGTATGGGCTCACACGGTCGCAGCAGTTCCAGTATGCTGTGCCGGTATTTATTTGCTTCAAGATACCTTCGCCACGCTCTTGGCTATCGCTGTATACCGATGCAGTAAGGCCATATTCAGTATCCTGCATTAAGGCAATAGCTTCTTCGTCGTTAGCTACCTTCTGTATGCCGATAATGGGTCCGAAAGACTCTTCGGTCATTACCTTCATGGTGTGGTTTACGTTGGTGAGCACGGTAGGCTCAAAAAAGTAACCACCATTATCAATGCGATGGCCGCCCAACAATAGTTTGGCACCTTTTGCCTTGGCATCTTTTACTTGGCCTTCCAATACAGTCAATTGGTCTTTACGGGTCAATGCACCCAGGAAAACGCCTTCTTCGGTCGGTTGACCCAGCTTGTAGCTTTGGGTTTCTTTCAAAAAGGCTTCTACAAACTCATCGTAAATACCTTCATGCACATAAATGCGCTCCACAGCGCAGCAGCTCTGGCCATTGTTGTAAAAAGCACCTTCTGCAGCGTTTACAGCTACGTTGTTTACGTCTTTTACATCGTTAGGCACATACAATGGGTCTTTGCCGCCCAACTCTAATTGGCAAGGCACCATTTTAGGCGCAACACGCTCGTAAATGTATTGCCCAGTGCGGAAAGAACCTGTAAAGTAATATCCATCCAATGGCAAGTTCAACAAAGCCTCGCCAGCTTCGCGTGCACCAACTACCACTTGAAATACCTCTTGTGGCACGCCGGCTTCATATAGCAAGTCGCGTATTTTAAGACCCGTAAGGGTAGCATGTTCCGATGGCTTGTACAGCACGGCATTGCCTGCTATCAAAGCCGGCACAAACACGTTTACGCCCACTAGGTAGGGGTAGTTCCAGGCAGATATATTACCGATAACACCCAGTGGCTCGTAGCGGATGATTTCTTTCAATCCTTCTTCCTCATAGGCTACTTCGTCGGCTAGGTAACGGGCGCTTTGATCCAAGAAAAACTTGATGCGCTTTCGGGCACCGTTAATCTCACCTTTGCTTTGACCCAATGGCTTGCCTACTTCGCTGGTGGTTACCGCAGCCAGCATATCGGCATGGTCGGCCAATAACTGATAAAACTTATCTATGGCTTGCAAACGTTCACTTAGTGGCTTCGCAGCCCAAGCAGGCTGAGCGGCGCGGGCGGTATCATATTTTTGTTGAGTTTGTTCGGTAGTAGTAACAGGCAAAGTGGCAATTAAAGCGCCAGTTGCTGGATTAAGAATGTCCATTGAAAAAGGGGATTTAAGCCGCTAAATTAGGGTTTTTTGATTAGTCCACTGTCCACGGACGACAGTCGACGGATAAAATGGGAAATGGGTTGAATGATAGTGTTTTCGAAGCCTAGTGGCAATAAAAAATTAAAACCCACTTACAAAAGGAAGACCCAATTTTCAATCTTAAATTTTGAATTTTAAATTAAACGCTCAAAACCGCTTAATCACCTTAATCTGGTGCTCGCCGAGCTGTTCTTTGGCCTTTTCAAGGTCTTCGGTAAAGCCGAGGATGAAACCACCGCCACCGGAGCCGCAAAGCTTGAGGTAATAAGCACCGCTGTCCAAACCGCGTTTCCATACGCCGCGGAAAAGCTTCGGCACCATGGGTTCTAGGTTCTCTAGCAAAAAGTAAGAGAGGTGGTACAGGTTGGCAAAAAGCGATTTGGTCTCGCCTTTCAAGAAATCTTTAATACACTGGTCGTTGTAAGGAATAAACTTCTCGCGGCACATGTCTACAAAGTCCTTTTCTTGGCATTTCTCTAAAAAGTACTGCACCAAGGGCTGTGTGCGGCCCGGGCGACCAGTATCAATCAAGAAGATAGCACCTTGGCCGGCCTTTTCTTCAGGCAATACCACGGTATCCAAATTGGTTTTGCTCTTAATGAGCACTGGCAAATCGATATAGCAAATCAATGGATCCATACCAGAGCTAGTGCCATGGAAATAAGACTCCATTTGAGAGAATACCTTTTTAAGCTCTTTCAAGCCTTTTTTGTTAATATCGTTCGCCTCTACTTTATTGATGGCGTATTCATCATACAAGGCGGCTACCAACGCGCCCGAGCTACCCACGCCGAAGCCCTGTGGTATGCTCGATTCGAAATAGATGCCACGCTCAATATCTGCAAACAGGCGCTCCATGTCCATTTTGGCATGTAACTCACCGCTGTCTTGTAAAGTGTTTAAGTAGGTTGCAAAGCGCAGCAGGGATGCATTGCTCTCGGTGGTACTATCAGGCGATGGCTGTCCTTCCTTTTTAAAAGCTAAGTTACCTTTAAAACTATCGTAAGGGATAGATAATCCCATGGAGTTTTGGATGATACCGTATTCACCGAACAACAGTATCTTAGAATTAAAGGAGCCTTCACGCTCACGTTTTACCTTAGTCATGTCCCAATTTTAAAGGGCCGCTGCCAACATGGTCAGCAATCCAGTAATTGCCCTCGCAATATACAACAAGTTCTTCTTTTATAAATGTTTCCACCGCCTCGCTTGCGCTTTCAGGGTACAATATATGCACATTGGGCCCTGCATCGAGCGTGAAACACACATTACAACCCGTTTCTTGCCTAAATGTTCTCAATCGGTTAATAATTTCCCAAGTATTGGGCTTAAACAATACCACCGAAGGGTTTGAGACCATCATTAACGCATGCAAAGAAAGCGCCTCGTGCTCCACTAAGCGGATAAAGGTGTCCACATCGCCCTCGCGTATAGCTGTTAATAATTGTGCCAAATTTTTATCGGCATCCGCATATCGGGCCTGAGCGTAGGGGTGGCCGTCCATAAGGGCATGGCCCGCGCGACTGCTAACGGCTTTCTCCTTGCGGCTTACAATCAGTACAGCATCTTTATAGCACTTAAATTCGGGGTGTATTTCGCTGTCTTTCAGGGGTGTACCATACAAGTCGCTGCTACCTGCCATTGCGGCAGTTGCGCCCCACTGAACCAAGCCCCCGTATACCGAGCGGCATGCGCTACCGCTGGCCAAGCGTGCAAAATGCGAAGCGCGCTGATAGAAAGCGTCATCTTGTGGCAGGCCTTTCAGCTCGGCCTCCATGCTGCAAAGGCACATGGCCAAAGCACTCATGCTGCTGGCCGAAGAAGCAATACCCGTAGAGTGTGGGAATGAATTGATTGATGATATGCGCAAGCGATATTGCTCCAAAAACGGCATATCAACCAAAATGCTCTCTAAAAACTTAACGATTTTATTGCCGAAAGCTTCATTTACATGCCCTTCGAAAAGAAACTCTAATGCTATTCCCCTTGTGCTTTTTGACTGCCAAGCTAAGTGCATATCGGTATGGGCATCGTTCAGCGTAAAACTGATGCTAGGGTTGCTCGGTATCTGCTTTCCCTTCTTACCCCAATATTTTACTAAGGCAATATTTGATGGGCAACGCCAAGCGGTATTGCCCGCGGCAGTTGGGGTATTGTTGGTTTGCATGCTGGATTGATTCATGGTAATCTAGTACAAAAATAACACCATTGGCTGGATAACCGATAAAAAGGTTTTTGGTTTAAGGAGTTTTAACTCGGGTTGGGCGAAATGCAATTCCCATCCAATACCAATTCATCCCAAGTAAGCAAGGTATGGTAGCCTTTGGCTTCAAAGTAAGCCATCACCTCGGCGGTGGTTAGGGGGCTTACTGCCATTACAAAATCACCACCCCAAGCGCCTAGCGATTTAACGGAACCTTTGAAATCAGAGAACAACCTATCCTTTACTTTTTCCAGCTCTAGTGCGCTGCTTATCAAATTCTCGTGCCACTCCATACTTTGTTGCAAGGTGTCTAATCGTTGCGCAGCTTGCATCGTTATGGTGCAAAGGGTTATTTCTGATGCCAACTTAGGATAATCAATGTCCAACTTTCTATAGCGGGCAATGCCCTCACGGCTGTTTTGCTTTTTGCCGAGATAAACGAAACAAACATGTTCTTTAAACGGTGGTAAATGGCTTACGGCTTCCCAAACGGGATTACCTTGTTCCAGGTTAAATAAAATGGGCGTTCCGCTTTGAGCGCAGGCAACATCGTAGCCCGAACCGCCAAAGGTATCGGCAAGCAATTTATAAGCATCCACCTCCGCCCATTGGGCTATTAAACTGATAAGTGTGGAACTGCTGCCCAAGCCCCAATCTTGCGGAAACTCCAACCTGGTAACGGCCTTAATACCCCTATTACTTTTTAGGAAGTTAGGGTTTTGCTTGCGTACTGCTTGTAGTATTTCGGCCAAACGGGTAGCAAAACCATAATCGTTGTATTGTATTACAGTAAGGTCGGATAGTTTTATGGTAGCCTCGAACCAAGGAATTTCTTCATTATCCAATGCCTGCCAAACTATCATGCCCGGCGAATCAGGGAAAATTTCCAACCACTGTCCATATTTGGTTGGTACGGCCCAAGCCAAAGCACCATCCAATACGGCATACTCGCCGCTAAGCAGCAATTTACCGTGGGCGTAATATCGAAGGGGAGGCGTTTCCAAATGCGAGATATGAAATGTGAAATGAGAAAGTTAAAATTAAATGTGAGATATAAAATTTGAAATGAGAAACTTCTAATTACCAATCGAACTACTAGGTAAGGCAAATTTGAAAAATTTAAACACAAAGTTTCAGATTTCCCATTTCACATCTAATTAAAGACTCGCAGTCCTTCCACCATCTACTGGCAGATTAATGCCATTAACATAAGCAGCGGCTGGGCTGGCCAAAAAGGAGGCGGCGGCGGCTACTTCGTTGGCTGTGGCAAAGCGGCGGGCAGGGGTTTCCTGTTTCATTTGTTCAATGACTGCAGCTTCATCATTGCCTGTTTTGGAGGCTTTATTTGCAATGATACTCTCCAATCGTTCAGTTTCGGTAAAGCCTGGTAATACGTTGTTTACGGTTATGCCATATTGGCCCAACTCTAACGACAGGGTTTTAGCCCAGTTGGCCACCGCCCCTCGGATGGTATTGCTCACGCCAAGACCAGGTATAGGCTGCTTTACGCTTGTGCTTATGATGTTGATGATGCGCCCAAAACCCGCAGCCTTCATGCCTGGCACCAATATTTGGGCAAGGTGTTGGTTGCATAACAAGTGGTTGGTAAAAGCGCCTACAAATTCCTCAGGCTTGGCGTCAATAGCAGGACCGCCAGCGGGGCCTCCGGTGTTGTTAACCAATATATGTATCGTAAACAAATTGTGCTCTTGCATAAATGTCACCACCGCCTCGCGTAAGGCTTGTGGTTGGCTATTATCGGCCACAATATAGTGGTGCTGCTGGGTACCGTTATTGGGCAATGCCGCTACTGCTTGCTGCAATAAATCTTGCGAGCGGGCCATTAATATCACGTTAGCACCCAATAGTGCCAACTCTTCGGCCACGGCACGGCCGATGCCCTTGCTGGCACCACCTACTAGGGCATACTTTCCGGTAAGATCTAAATTCATGGCGTCAAAATACGAAATATGAAAGGAGAGATGTGAAACTAATAAAAGTGCAGGGGGTTTTAGGTAATTGGGCTGTAATAATATGCCTGAATTCGAATCAGATGTAATCTCAAATTCATTGCTCAACTCAGCAACCCCCTCCTAACCTCCCTCTTTCGGCTCCGCTCAAAATGACATGCCTGAAAAAGGGGAGGAACTTACTTGGTCACATTTCAAATCGCAATCGTAAATCGTACTTGGTACTTCTAAAAATTCTTATCTTTTCCTACTTAGCTAAGTTTTGCTAACTTTAAAGAGCTGCAGATGTTTCTGCAACTCGCAACCTGTAATTCGAAACCAACATGATAACTCGCCCCTTTAACATCAAAAAGTGGATTGACGATAACCGCCACTTGCTTAAACCGCCTGTTGGCAACCAGCAGGTGTATAAAGGTAACGACGACTTTATTGTAATGGTGGTGGGCGGCCCAAACAACCGTAAAGATTATCATTGGGAAGAGGGTGAGGAACTATTTTATCAACTAGAGGGTAACATTGTAGTAAAGATAATTGAAGATGGTAAACCTATTGATATCCACATCAACGAAGGAGACATCTTTCTGTTGCCGCCGCGCGTGCCACATTCGCCACAGCGGCCTGCCAACTCAGTAGGTTTGGTAATTGAGCGCTATCGCAAAGCGGGAGAACAAGATGGCTTTCTTTGGTATTGCGAAAACTGCAACCACAAACTGTATGAAGAGTATTTTGCACTAACCGATATTGTAACCCAACTGCCCAAGGTAATGCAGACTTTTTACAACAGCGAAGAATTGCGCACTTGCAAAAACTGTGGCACCGTAATGCAGAAGCCCTGATGCGCTGGGCAATTAAAAATTGCAGATTTAAGATTGAGAATAATTAGGACGGTATCTTAGAAGAAACGACAACTTAGGATGGTAATGTCGTCAATAAACAAGCCTTCGCCTTTAAAGTCGGATACGTATTTCAAGAGGCCTTTATTGAAATCCTCCATTTGTAGCTCGCCATTACTAATCAAGAAACTTTCCAAACGCTCTTGAGAGAAATACTCGCCTTTGCCGTTTTCAAAGTCAATCAACCCATCAGTATAGTTTATCAGCACACCACCTTCAGGTATTCTTTCCTTACCAATGCGCATCACTGGCAGCGCTTCGAACATGCCCAATAATGTACAGCCCTTATCAAGTTCGGTTATGGCTCCCTCTTTTAACAACAAGGGTGGGTTGTGACCAGCGTTTACATACCTCAAAATGCGTGTTTCGCTATTGTATACACCAATAAATAGGGTAATAAACTTTTCCCCTTTGGTTATCTGGTTAACCTTTACGTTCAGGTACTGAACAAACTCTCCAAGATTATCGAGCTTGCTTACCTCTCCACGAAGGTTGGCCTGAAAGTTGGCCATCAACAAAGCCGCTGCAATACCTTTACCTGATATATCGCCTATGCAAAAGAGCAGTTCCGTTTCCGAAATCTCTAAGCAGTCGTAATAATCACCGCCAATATCGTGGTGCGGCAAATATACCGAGGCCATCTCTATCACACTATTATTGGGCAAGTCGCTTGGTATAAGCATTGACTGCATTTTGGCTGCAAACTCAAGCTCTTTGCGCATTACTTCCTGCTGAATCTGATTATTGAAGAGCTTTTTGTTCTCCACGGCCACAATAACAATATTGGTAATGGTTTGTATGAACTTCAGTTTCTCTTCTAGCGAATCGTTATCGTCCGTTTTCAAGTCGCCAATAAGTACGTAAGCCAAGGGCGTATCCTTGTGCAGTACTGGTATAATAACGTCAAACTCCTTCAGTTTCTCGTTTCGAGAGACGTTAATGGTAGCAATGTTGCGGAATGAAGATAAATCGATATCGACGTTGATTTCGCGGAACGAATCACTTACGCCCGAGTTACAAACGCAATCCCACTTATCGTTTTTAATAAAAACCAACAACCGTTGAATGCCCATTTGCGCACGAAGGATAAACTCGTAGATGCGAAAAAGGGCCGAAGTAGAGAAATTGTTATTGATAGCTTGAGACACTTCCAATAACGAATTGATCTGCAATTGCTTGACAGTTAGCAACCTTTCTAGATGTGCTACTTTATCGTCCACGATAGTTTCCGGATGTGTTTCCTTCATCAATTGCTTAGCCCTAAGTCTAAATATACTACTTTTTACCGATTACTTTGTAAGCTTGTTTTTACATCAAATGCATCTCTCAAACCATTTCCGAGCAGATTAAACGCCAACACCAGCAACATTATGGCAATGCCGGGCGATAGTGCCAGAAACGAATTATTACCGCTGATAATGTAACCATAATTGTCGCTGAGCATGCGGCCCCAAGTTGGCACCTCAGTTTTTGCGCCAAGACCCAAATAGCTGAGGCCTGCCTCTATCAAAATAGCCGAAGCAAAGTTTGCCGCTGCTTGTACGATAATTGGCCCAGTTATGTTTGGCAATATGTGCTTAAAAATGGTTCTGCCTTCGCTATATCCTAAACTTTTGGCCGCCTCAACAAACTGCATTTCGCGCATGCTTATGACCTGCCCGCGCACAATACGGGCTACCTCAACCCACATAGTTACGCCAATGGCAAAAAACACCTGCCACAAACCACGGTCCTCAAAAGCGATAGCAATTGCGAAAACCAAAAGTATGGTAGGTATGGCCCAAATAACGTTTACTAGATACATGATAACATCATCCAACCAACCCCCAAAATAACCAGCCAAAGCACCCAATACAACACCCAGCAGCACCGAAATAATCATGGCCATTAAGCCCACCATTAAAGATACGCGCGTGCCTATCATCAACTGGCTCAAAATATCGCGCCCGTATTTATCAGTTCCTAGATAATAGGTGTGTGTCGCAAAGTTTTCCTTCTCCACCCTAACGGTTAGCTCCTTTGCCAAAACTGATTGTTGCTGGCCTGCCAAATCGTTGTAATAAATAGTTTCGCCTTCGTGCTGGATATTAGGATTCGTTTCATCGATAGCAAAGACCAAATCAACCAAATGGTATTTCTCAGGTTTCGATCGATTACTATCGCCTGCAAAGGTCTCAGCGTAAAGTGTATCCCCGATTATTTGGTAGCTATTAAGCGGAGCTAAAGTATAAGCATTGGGCGCACCATAAAGCATTTGGCTAAAAAAGCCAGTTTCGGGTACTTCTCTGTTCTTTCGAACCTTCAGCATTTGTATTTCAAAGCCAGGAGACTTATAATTTATGGGCAGTATTTGTTCGTTGGCAAAAGGAGTAGAATCGGGGGTAATTAGATAACCTAATAGTGCTACAATAACTGACAACAGGGTAATGCCCATGCCTACCATGGCCGAGCGGTTGCGAATAAATCTGTTAAAAGCCCTTGCACTGGGCGACTGTCCCTGCTTTTCTTTCATACTGTGCGCCAACAAATGTGAAAGTAACTAAAATAAAGAATTGCGGAGTGTAAGCAAGGGTAAAAATAGGGAAAAGGCTATTATTTAGCCTTTTGGGGGTACGTGCTGCGGCCTTTCCAGCTATATTTAAACATTTTGGCCTCAATACCTATACGCAATACATAATAAATGTGCACTATTTGAGCTGGAATAAACCACAGCAATTCTCTCATTTTGCCGAAAAAAGCTGCTGCATGCGCCATTATCACCACTTCAGAAACAAGTTTTCCCAAAAATAAGATACCAAATGGCAGAAAGAACAGTGGCTTAAAAAACATGGTTATGCCAAACAACACCGTTAACAAGGCATAAAAATAATAGAACACCAATATAGCCGTAAGCCGAACATCGCCAAAACCATCCGATTTGCTTACCCAACGCCTGCGTTGCTGCCAAAATGCCGCCCAACTATTGGCACTGGCGGTAGTTACTATAGCCTCTTTGGCTTTAACAAAGCCGGCACAGCCAGGGTAATGACTGTGTGCTTTCAACAAAAAGAGAATGTCATCGCCAGTTGGGGTATTATCGATACCCGAATAACCGTTTAACGCAGTAAACAGCTTTTTCTCGAACGCAAAGTTCGCGCCATTGGCCATATGCGGAAACTTGAAACGAAGACTACCTGCTGTAATAAACATTAACCCCATCAGATCAAGACTCTGGAAGTAATGCAAAAGGGAATTGTTGCTAGCTGATGCACCACGATTGAAAGATACCGGCCCAGTAACAACCCTATGGTTGTGCTGCTCATAATACTGTACTATGGTGCTCAACCAATTGGTGCCCATCTGACAATCGGCATCGGTGGTTATGATAAGGTTGCCCGATGATAGAGCTACACCGTAAGTAATGGCTGCTTTTTTACCTTGAAGACCTTCGGGTAGAGTTATGGTTTTTACATTCAAGCCCAAGGCTATTGCAGCTGTACTATCATCGCTATGGTCGTCAACTACCAGTATTTCATGCAATGATGCGGGATAACTTTGTGCCTTTAAACATAGCAGTACTTGCGCTATATTGCTGGCTTCGTTGCGCGCCGGCACCAGCACCGTTACTTTACTTTGTGGCAGATAAGTACTCTTTGGTTCAAATATTGGCGTCAATATCCAACCCCAGCTATAAAACTGCATGAGGCCCATGTAAACGGCCACTACTAGGAGGGTAAAAAGGAGGATTGCGAGCACCAACACACTATAAAGATATTGGATAAATGGGAATGGTGGGTAAATGTAACCTAGCGCGGTAGGTAAGTTGAACGAAGGCCAGGCCATTCTAACCGAATACAGACCTATGGTTGTATGGTGCGGTAGTTAAAAATGAACACAAAATGAATTACCTATTGAGATACCTAAAATCACTCAACTGAAAACCAAAGCTGTGATCGCGACGGGATTCGAACCCATGACCGTCTGCTTAGAAGGCAGATGCTCTATCCAGCTGAGCTACGCGACCGTTATTCTATATTTCAATTCCTTTCATGAGACCCCGCAACCCAAAACCGTCCCGATTTGAAATCGGGATGCTCTATCCAGCTGAGCTACGCGACCGTTATTCTATATTTCAATTCCTTTCATGAGACCCCGCAACCCAAAACCGTCCCGATTTGAAATCGGTATGCTCTATCCGGCTGAGCTACGCGACCGTTATTCCAAATCAACTTGCCTGC
>CAMDKI010000009.1 GCA_945901065.1 Chitinophaga pinensis | reverse complement strand
TCAGACATTTTGGCAAAATGAGAGAAATCGAAACGTAGGGTTTCGTCATTTACCATAGAGCCTTTTTGAGCAACATGGTTTCCTAAAACCTGCCTTAAAGCAGCATGAAGCAAATGTGTTGCAGAATGGTGCAATGTTGTGGCTTTCCGCAAAGCTGTATTGATTTTTGCAACCACATTGAGTTCCGGTTCAGGCGGAAAATCCGGCATTATGTGCAAACTGAGGTTGTTTTCCTTTTTGGTATCAACAACTGAGTAAGACTTTTCGCCAATTATAATCCAACCTTTATCACCTGTTTGTCCGCCGCTTTCTGAATAAAAAGGGGTTTCTTTCAAAACCACTTGAAAACTTTGTTTTCCTTTTTCTTTTACTTTTCGATATTTTACAATGGATGTATTGATTTCTGTTTGATTGTAACCTACAAAACTTGAAGCATTTGTATCTTCCAATACAATCCAATCATCAGAATCTATTGCTGTTGCAGCTCTGCTTCTAGATTTTTGGCGAAGCATTTCCTCTTCAAAACCTGCCTCATCAACGTCAAATCCATTTTCACGGGCAATCAATCGAGTTAAATCTATTGGAAATCCATAAGTATCCAACAATTCAAACGCTGAAGAACCTTTAATGGTTTTATCTTCTAATTCTGGTTGGATTAATTCACCAATTTTCTTTAACCCTTTGTCTAGCGTATTTAAAAATGATAATTCTTCTTCTTTAACCACTTTGGTTACGAAATCTATTTGTTGGATCAATTCTGGAAAAACATCTTTAAACTGTTCGGCAAGTTGAGGCATAAGTGCAAACAACAAGGGCTGTTTGTAATCGAGGTAAGAGAAATAATACCTTACCGCTCTTCTAAGAATTCGTCTGATTACATATCCAGCACCTGTATTAGCCGGTAATTGTCCATCAGCAATGGTAAATGCAATGGCTCGAATATGATCTGCAATTACTCTAAAAGCGATATCTTTTTTGGAATCAGTAAATTGATATTGTTTTCCAGTTATTTTTTCTGTTGTAGCAATTGTTCCGGTAAACAAATCGGTGTCATAATTTGATTGTTTTCCTTGTAAAACCCTAACTAGGCGTTCTAGCCCCATTCCAGTATCAACATGTTTTGCAGGAAGTGGCTCTAAAGTTCCGTTTTTTAATCTATTGAATTGAATGAATACATTGTTCCAAATTTCTATAACTTGAGGGTGATCGGCATTTACCAATGTTGATCCTGGAATTAAAAATTTTTCTTCTTCTGAACGGCAATCTACATGTATTTCAGAGCAAGGTCCGCAAGGACCAGTATCGCCCATTTCCCAGAAATTATCTTTCTTTTTGCCCAACAAAATACGATCTTCTGCAACCCATTTCCGCCATTCTATTAAAGCTTCTTCGTCTTTTGGGATATTTTCAGCTACATCTCCTTCAAAAATGGTGATGTATAATTTATCGGGTGAAATACCGTAAACTTCTGTAAGCAATTTCCAACTCCATTCGATGGCTTCTTTTTTAAAATAATCACCAAAACTCCAATTGCCCAACATTTCAAACATGGTGTGGTGGTAGGTATCAATACCTACTTCTTCCAAGTCGTTGTGCTTGCCGCTCACGCGCAGGCATTTTTGGGTATCGGCAATACGCGGGTTCTCTGGGGTTTTGTTGCCCAAGAAGAACTCTTTAAACTGGTTCATGCCCGAATTGGTGAACATCAAAGTAGGATCGTCTTTCACCACAATTGGCGCTGACGGAACGATACGGTGCTCTTTGGAGTTGAAAAAATTAATGAACGTTTCTCGTATCTCGGCAGATGTCATTTGTTTTGGCACGGCTATTAACTTTATTTAGGTTTTGCTAAGAGGCTGAATTAATTATCTTTGTTTACTACCGTTACTAAACGGCTGTGCAAAATTACTGAAAAGTATTTACGATTTTAGAGGGACGAGGTACGATTGAGAATGCGCTATTACCTCTTGAAAATTGCTTAGGGTGCCGTTTTTTTATTCAAACTCGTAACCCGCAACTCGCAACCCGTAACCCTTGTTAAATTAAGGGAAACGGTATACCGAACGCTGTGGACCGTGGACCAGAACCAATGAAGAAAGTAAAATACCATTATAACAAGCAAACCCTGCGCTATGAGCGCATAAAACCATCGTGGAGTAAAAACCTCCTGTTGGGCATGAGCTTTTTAATCACCTCGGCCATTTTTGGCGTGGGTATGGCTATGCTGGGTTTCTATTATTTCGATTCGCCGAAGGAAAAGATTTTGAAGCGTGAAATTGAAAAGATGCAACTAGAGTATGGTATTCTAGACCAGAAACTAGAGCAAATGACCGAGGTGCTGCAGGGCTTGGAATACCGCGATGAGAACATTTACCGCGTAGTGTTTGAGGCAGAGCCCATTCCAGCCTCGGTGCGCGAGGCGGGCACAGGCGGTTCGCAAAAGTATAAAAGCTTAGAAGGGTTTGAGAACAGCGACCTAATGGAAAATACGGCCATGCTATTGGATAGGCTCCGCAAGAAAATGTACGTGCAGAGCAAAAGTTACGATGAGGTGGCAGAACTAATCAAGAACAAAGAGCTGATGCTCTCATCAATACCAGCAATTATGCCTGTGGCCAACAAAGACCTAACCCGCGTGGCATCAGGTTACGGTATGCGCATCCATCCAATCTACAAAACTTATAAAATGCACACGGGCATGGACTTTACCGCGCCAGTGGGTACCGATATATACTCAACAGGCAGCGGAACGGTAGTTGAAGTGGAGTATGGCAGCGGTGGTTATGGCAAACATGTAATAGTTGACCATGGATTTGGATACCAAACCCTTTATGGCCACATGTACAAAGTAAATGTGAAAAGGGGCCAGAAAGTATTGCGTGGCGAAGTGCTAGGCTCAGTAGGCAATACGGGTACTTCAACAGGCCCGCACTTGCACTATGAGGTAATTAAGAACGGCATTAAAATAAACCCGGTAAACTATTACTTCAATGATTTAACTCCTGAAGAGTTTGAGCGTATGTTGGAAATAAGCAGCAACCACAACCAATCGTTTGACTAAATGTTAGTTACGAGTTGCGAGTTAATAGTTACGGGTTATTAATAAAAATAACTTCGAAGCCAAACAAAACTCGCAACCCGAAACTCGTAACCCGCAACTATTTTTTTGATGAATAACACAGTTTCCTTACTTAAAGAACATAACCTGCGTAACACCGAGGCTAGGGTAGCGGTGCTAAATACCTTTATGGTGCAGCCGCATGCCTTATCTCATGGCGATATTGAGCGCGAAGTAGGGGAGCAGTTTGATAGGGTGACCATATACCGCACCCTTACTTCATTTATGGAGAAAGGTCTGCTGCATAAAGTACCCGTTGACGATGGCAGTACCCGTTATGCGCTTTGCGACCACTGCGACCACCACCAGCACGAAGACAACCACATCCACTTTAAATGTACCGTTTGCGGCAATACCCAGTGCCTCGACGACCTACCGATACCCCAAGTAAAACTGCCACAAGGCTATACCCTCACCGAAACCAACTTTTTGGTGCAAGGGGTTTGTAAGGGGTGTAATGGGTGAAATCATGGTTCGAACAAAGAATTGAACCATTCTCCACCTTCCATACGTTCCTATTGCAACCATTATAAATGCCATGACTTCAATTGCCTTCCAAAAGTATTTGGATAAAAGCCTTTCTTACCCTCAATATCGCGCCCTTATTGATACCCTTTTAATGGAAGGTAAAACTACTGGTGCCAATCACTCAGCTGATTTTATCAACTACACGCAACTTAACGTAATCCGCATGGAGCGCTTGGATAAAACCATTGTGCTGAAAGATGATGTGCTGGTGGCTTTGCAGCGCTTGAAACGCAAACAGATCTGGCTGGTAATAACTGAGGCTTGGTGTGGAGATGCGGCTCAAAACTTGCCTATATTGCACCAAATAGCAGAGCAAAACTCCAATATTGAGCTGCACCTTGTACTGCGAGATGAGAACCCAGAGCTAATGGACCAATACCTAACCAATGGTGGCCGCGGTATACCTAAGTTGATAATGCTTGATGCGGAAACATTAACCGAATTGGCTACTTGGGGTCCTAGGCCGGCAGGTGCGCAAGAGTTGCTGGCAGCCCACAAAGCCAACCCTACCGAAAGTCATGCTGATTTCGTTAAAAATGTACAGTTGTGGTATGCCAAAGACAAAACCCTAAGCACTCAGCACGAATTGTTGGCTTTGCTGAAATCGATAGATTGATTTAGGTGTCGAGTTTGAATTTTATACAATAATCGGCATAATAATAAGCCACCAAGTGAGCTTTCTGTCGGCCAAGAAATGGCCTCCTTTAGTTTCTTCTTTCCTATAAGCGGAAAGGGAAACGCCTTTAACTACGACTAAAAATGATATAAACACAAAAATGTCAATCGTACTCGAATCAGTCTATTGAGCAGATTAGCTGTGTGGGTGCATTTCATCAATTTTTGTAACGGTATTATACAGCACCATGATTTTGATTTGACAATAATCAGGGTTAAGGATGATGTATGTTGCTTTTCATAGGCGTATTTAAATTTAATTTCGAAAGGTGAATGCGTAAGGATTGCACTGGAGGTTTTTTTGGTTGATTATTTTCTGTAATAATGCAAGGGAAGCAATAGCAAGGAAATGTACAGGTATAAGCGGATAATGGTAGGTCTCGATTTTACGCCGATGGATAAAACCCTTGTGCAAACGGCTTCGTTTTTGGCGGACTTATTGAAACCAGAAAAGATATATTTTGTAAATGCACAAGAAGGGCTTGAAAACGCGGAAGAATGGTTTGCCGAGTACCCTGAGCTTGATGCCCCGATTGATGAAAAGTTTAAGGAAGAGATTGAGGCGGAATTGAAACTGCATTATGAACCTGTTGATGGGGTTAGCACTGAAATCCTGATATTGGAAGGTAGTGTTGTAAAAGAATTGAATCAACAGGTACAAATAAACCAGATTGACCTGTTGGTTGTGGGTCGTAAAAACAGATTAAAAGGTAGTGGCATCATATCCCAAAAGTTGGCACATAAAGTACCTGCTTCTATCCTTTTTGTGCCTGAAGGAGGCAAACCATTGTTAGAGAAAATATTGGTCGCTGTCGATTTTTCCCACAACTCCCGCCTAGCGGTTGAAGAGGCCATTGAGCTCGCTTTACTGCACTGTAATTGCGACATTACGGTGTTAAATACTTTCTGGCTGCCTTTAAAATATTACAAAACCGGTAAAACAGTAGCGGAGTTTAATAAAATAGCCAGAGCGAATGCTGAACGCAAATGCACACAATTTTTAAACAAAATAAATACAAAAGGAATTAATTTAAAACCCTATTTTGTTAGCAAAAGGGAGCAATATACGTACGAGGCAATTTACAATTTTGCATTGGAGCAGCAAGCCAGTATTATTGTTATTGGTGGCATGGGGCACACCAATTTTTCGGCTCTTTTGTTGGGCAGCATTGCCGAAAAATTAATCAGCGTGGATATGGATATTCCATTGCTAGTGGTAAAAGATAAGAACACAACATACCGGTTGCTAGACATTTTCAACAACTATAAAAACAAACTACCATGATACAGCACATTTTGGTGCCCACCAACTTTCTTGATTATGCGGTAAATGCGGCCGAGTACGCCGTGCAGTTGGCGGCACAATATAACGCCAGGGTTACGCTTTTCCACACCTACCACATACCTGTAATTGATCCTTTGGTTCCTTCGGAGTACCTAATGGAGTTGGCAAGCAGTGCCGAAAAAAACGCAGCAAATAGTATTCGCCAACAAGCCGAAGACCTTCAAGAAGCTTTCCCCCATATGAAAGATAGTATTGCCTATCAAATATCCATGGGTTTTGCTGCCGACGAGATTCTATCCGTTGCCCATGCTACAGGCGCGGATGCCATTGTAATGGGCACTAGGCATAGTGAAAGAATACAACGTATATTGTTAGGTAGTGTGTTGGGTACTATTTTAGAAAAGGCCGAGGTACCTGTAATAGTTGTACCAGAGAATGTTGATTACAAAACAATCAAAAACATACTGTTTGCGTCGGAGTTTAATGATAGTGAAGATATCCACTCTATAAACCGTGTGCTCGATTTTACCGCTAAACTGAATGCAACTTTGTATAGCCTTCACATTCAAGAAACCGAGCCTGACGAGAATGACATTATACGCATTCTAAACATCAGGTCCATTTACGAGGGAAAACTTGGAGCGGGTAAGGTGCATTTTGAGAACATAGCCTATAGCAACATTCTGGAGGGTCTTTCTAAATTTAGTAAAGTGAATGATATTGATATCGCTGTAATGGTAACGCACAAGCGCAACTTTTTTGAGAAACTGTTTGATAGGAGCTTAAGCAAGCAAATGGCATACAAAACGGATGTGCCTTTAATAGTGTTTCATAAATAAATGGTTTTTACTGAACACTTTTGGTGCTTCTAGTGTACATTTGTATATCTAGTAAGCACATTATGAAATTCTCTCAACCTGATTGTGCACATTGTAATGGTCGACGCGACTCGCTCTTCAGTTTTTGCAAAATGGCCGAAATTGATGAACTGAACGAAAGCAAATCGTGCAACAGTTATAAGCGTGGTCAAGTAGTTTTTGAAGAGGGGGCCAACCCGTTGGGCGTGTACTGTATCAATTCGGGTAAGGTAAAGCTGTATAAGCACGCATCCGATGGTAAGGAGCAGATTATACGGATTGTTAAGCCCGGCGATTTTTTAGGATACCGCTCCATGTTGGCGGGCACCAAGTATAAACTCTCGGCATCGGCCATGGAGGATACTGCTGTGTGTATGATTCCGAAAGCTACTTTCTTGGAACTGTTTCGTACCAATGAGAGCTTCTCTAAAGGCCTTTTAAGCGCGCTGTGCAGCACTTTAGACGAGAGTTATACCAAGATGGCCGACATTGCTTACAAACCCGTGAGGGGTCGTGTAGCCGAAGCGCTGCTTTTTCTCCATAACTTTTATAAAGATGAGCAAAACCCCCATGGCATCATTAACATAGGACGAGAGGATTTGGCCAGCTTTGTGGGTACAGTAAAAGAAACTGCTATCCGTATGCTCAAAGAGTTTAAAGATGAGGGCCTAATTGAAACGGATAAAAGCAATATTATTATTAAAGACTCTGAAGGTTTATTGCATATTAGTGAGCTGTACGACTAAGACACAACCTGCCTGCCGGCAGGCAGGGACACAAGACGCAAAGTTTTAGTGCATTATGTTGTAAAAGTTCCGTAGGCTTTAAAATAAGAGAGGCTGGTTCCAACGGAACCGGCCTCTCTTATTTTGTATTCGCAGCAGTCTCACTTTTTAAGATCCTGCTAGGGCTTATTGCTTGATAAGCTTGGTTGTCAATAGTTTTTCGCCTGGTATTTGAGCGGCAACAATATAGCTGCCACTTTGCAACTGGCTTAGTTCAAGGTTTACTTTGTTTAAGCCTGTAACCAATGAGCTCAACTTTTGATTGTACACCACGCGGCCAGTAATGTCGTACACCATTACAACTGCCTCGCGGCCTTGTTTCACGTACAAGTCAAGGGTGGCGGCAGCAGATACTGGGTTAGGGTACAATTTCAATGATGTAGGTTGGCTATTTGCCACTTCATTTACCCCAACTATCTCTTTACAAGGAGTTACGTCGCAAGTTGATGGCGTGAGGCTGGTGGTACGGAAAATACCACGGCCATGAGTTGCGGCATAAAGTACCCTACACTCTTTATCGTACAGTTTATCAAAATTCAACTGGAAGGTAGGAACCGCGCCAAAATCTTGTGCGTTCTCAGTCGACCAAGAAATTTGAGTTGCTCCATCTAAGTAGTTATTAGTGCTCCAGACACCAAGCTCGGTGCCCAACAGAAGATTGTTTCCGTTGTAGTAATCAAATACGGCATCATACACCGGCATTTGTGGCAAGTTGTTTTGTATCGATTGGAAGGTTGGTAATGGCGTAGTTTGACCTACCGGAGGGTCGTTACCGTTTGATGTTTGGAAAACATAATCAGTGTTACCATATTGGCCGTAGGTTACCACTACTTGATTAGGGTCGCTTGGGTTAATAGCAAAACCGGTTACATAGCGGTTAGTAGTACCCGGTACGGTTAGTTTTACCCTTCTTATTCCTTGGCTAGTAGCAATGTTACTTGCTATACTAGGGAAAGTCCAAGTACTGCGATCAAGTGGCGATACGTAGAAGTAATCATAAACAGAATCTACTATTTCAATATTGGCATCGTTCGGGTCAGCTGCAATATTTACGGCTGATAAAAGTGAATCGAGCACATAACCATCGGTCAAGCCATCAATACGGTATACGTTTCCCGTTTGTGTACCTACAAAAGCAACTCCTTGTTCAGAAACGGTTACAGCAGTAGCGGTACCCGAAACCGAAATTTTGAACCAAACTGGGTTCAAAGATGGGTTGAGTGGGTTTGGCGAAAACCAGATGCCGTTGTTAGTACAGATAAACAAAAAGGCTTTTTCCTTTTTAACCGAAATAGATTCGGGCGTTGTTACTTGCGAAATAACGGCTTGGGTTGTTTTATCAATTTTGGTAGTGGTGCGGTACACCGTGTTGGTTACCAAACTATCATCTTCCCACAATGCAATCGGTGTTAAGAACAAAGTACCATCATCTGGAGCACAATCGGTGTTGGCATCGATATTATCGTCCAATGCGCAGCTATACGAGTCGGTGAAATTTACCGAACGAGAGAGCGCCCCACTATAAACCGTAGAGAAGGAAATATTGGGATACAAACGAGAGATAGCAGCATCGCCACCATCGCCGCCATTTACTTCGCGGAAGGTTTTGGGTGCATTGTTCTTACAATCGTTATAGTGGGTGCCATTGTCTTGGGTCCCACCAATCACCGTGCCATCGAACCCGGTAGCAAAACCATAGAACTGTGTTATGCCTAGGCCTTTGTTGCGCGGAGTAAACCTAGGGAACTGGTCTTGAGCATTGTTACTTCTTGATACACCGCCATCGGTACCAACGTACATGATATTAGGGTCGGTAGGGTGAAAAAGAACCACATGCATATCAGCATGAACGTAATATGGGTTAGACGGTATATCAGGCTGCCAGTAGGCAATCAAGTCACGGCCACCACTCACGTTTACGCTCCATAGTTCCAATTGCCCACCAATAATCAAGCGGTTAGGATTTGCAGGATCAATTGCAAACGCAATGCCCCAGAAACCTTGTTCACCAAGTGGATTGAAACCATTGGTACTACCACGAACTACAATGGTCCAGGTAGAACCATTGTCATCAGAGCGATAAATGCCGTCCATAGTTCCGGCGAATCCAGGTGTTGAAACGCAAGCATAAACTAACCCTTGTTGCCCCTTAGTAACCGCAAACTCGAGGCGGCCAATTTTGTTTTGGGCAGGAAAACCATTTAAGCCTGTAATATCAGTAAAGGTTAGGCCATTATCAAGGGAACGGAATATGTGGTTGCCCGATTGTGCATATACATGGCCCAAAACAGGATCAACAGCTACCTCAAGTGCTGGGCCAGTTTGCAAAGCAGGTGTAATGCCTGCTGGACTTATAAAGGTAGCACCGCCATCAGTGGTCATCATTATTCCTTCGTGCGTAGCAACATAAAACTTGCCATTGTCAAACGGGTCGAAGGCTATTTCGTAAATAAACGACCAACGGTCGTTGTTGCTATTGGCAGCAGGAGTAGTGGCGGGTATCAAATCAAAAGTAGCTCCATCATTGGTTGAGCGGTACAAACCACTTCCAATATATCCAGGTGCGCCAAAAGTAGTTGGCACACCGTCAATTACAGGTGCAAATCCTTCGCCGGTGCCAATATAAATATCTCCGTTGGGTGCCATACGCATGGTGCTGATGCCCACATGGTCGTTTTCCTTGGTCCATGGGTGTATTTCCCACGATAGACCACCGTTAACTGAAAAGAAAAGGCCACCAGCTACACCGCCGCACCACATTCTTTCAGGGTTTGCAGGGTCAATAACGATAGCACGGGTGCGGCCACCTACGTTATCGGGACCTAGCTCTTCCCAAGTTAAGCCAAGCGAGCGGCCGCCTTGTGCTTTTAGCTGTTTAGACGCTAACCATTGGCTACGGGCAGCCAAAACATCAGTCATGGATACAATACCAGTGTTTTGGTTAGCGCGCATCAGGTGCAAATATTCTTTTGCGCCTAAAATGCCTTTTTTCTTTTTCTCTCCGTTCTTTGCTTCATACGATTTTTTGTATTGCATTGCGGGAGAGTCGCTAACCCCAGCCATTGGGTCAGAAGAGAATGTGCCATTGGCCCAAAATCCTATTGCACCTAAAATGAGGGCAGATACAAATACGAAAGCGATTTTTTTCATCTTCAAATTACAGTTTGAATGAACAACTAATGGCACAAAACCATGGTTATTTATGCCGTGAAAATACGAAATTTTATCAAAATCAGATGTGTCTTTCGGCGTGGTACGACGACCTTACCAGAGGGCCGCTTTCCACATAACTTAAGCCACGTTTCAATCCTTCTTCCTTATACATTTCAAAAACCTCAGGGGTAACATATTCTTTTACCTCTAGGTGCAGTTTGGTAGGTTGCAAGTATTGGCCAATGGTCATAACATCGCAACCGTGCGCTGCCAAGTCGTCCATCAGTTCAAATACTTCTTCGTGTGTTTCGCCCAAGCCCAGCATAATGCCGCTTTTGGTGCGCATGCCACCTGCCTTCAATTGCTGTATCACATCCAAACTACGCTGGTATAAGGCTTGTGGGCGTACTAAGCGATACAAGCGTTTTACCGTCTCCATATTATGCGATACTACTTCGGGTGCTACTTCTATGATGTCGTTTATCGCCTTTTGGTTGCCTTTGAAATCAGGAATTAATGTTTCCATAGTGGTACTTGGGCTCATTTCCCTTACTGCCCTAACGGTTGCGGCCCAAATTTTTGATCCTCCATTGTGCAATTCATCTCTATCAACTGAGGTGAGTACGCAATGTTTTACGCCCATTAGTTGCACTGCTTCGCCCACTCGGCGTGGCTCATCCCAGTCAATTTCGGCAGGCCTGCCCGTTTTTACAGCGCAAAATGAACATGAACGGGTGCACACATTACCCAAAATCATGAATGTAGCAGTGCCAGCTCCCCAGCACTCGCCCATATTGGGGCAGTTGCCACTTTCGCAAATGGTGTGCAGTTTGTACTCGTCAACCAACCCACGAACCTTACGGTAGCCTTCGCCAGTTGGCAGCTTTACCCTAAGCCAAGTAGGCTTGCCAGCCCTGCGCTCTTTTTTCTCAACTATATCCAGTTCAATCATTGGGTTAATATTCGCTTAATGTAACCACAAATTTAACGGTTTAGTTTAAATATTGGTTTACTATTGGCTAGGTATATTGGTCTAATAATTTTATTAGTTGGCGTTACTTTAGGGCTACCAAATGGCAACCCAACTATAACTTACTTAACTTTGTAAGGTTGGTTGGTACATCGTGCAACATGATACCTAGATTGTACTGATAGTTTCTACCCCATTTTTGCTCAAGTTGAGTAAGAAAATAAACCACTTGCACCGCCATGACCGACCCTTTAGTAAATATGTTTGCCAAGGCCGATTACTTTCAGCCCTACTATTATTTTTATGTAAAAACAGGGCAAATACCCTACCGTATAATTATTGAAGGGATTGAAATGGCGGGTGTGCACGAAACCTTGTCTGAATCTTTTCCGGGCTTAACGCAGGTTTTGGGCACCTATCTGTACCCAAACGAAAGCAAAGAAGGCACGGCACCAACAGGTACGTATTGGTTGGAAGCGGGTTTGCTCATAAGCTTGACGGTAAATGAATTTGACCCAGAGGAAACTACGGCCATAATACTGCACAATGCGGCCGTTGATAAGGATTTGTTGGATAAACTCACCCAGCTTTTTAGGGATAGGCAGACGTATAAAGCCGTAAATGAGGCCAACAACCTGTATTTGCTCAAAACATTTCAATATGGGTTGGGTTTTCACAAATTCAAGCTCAACATAGCAGCCATTGATTTAGAGCGCCATTATAATGATGACTTGGTCACGCTGAACCAAGAAATTTTGGAGCGCCTGAACGGAAAAGACGAAAAAGGCATATTGCTGTTGCATGGTAAGCCTGGCACGGGCAAAACTACTTACATACGCTATTTATGCTCGCAGGTGAACAAAAAGAAATTGTTTATACCAGTTGAGTTGGGCAAAAAAATTGCTAGCCCAGAGTTTTTGTCGCTGTTGGACGGTTACGAAAATTCGGTGTTGATTATTGAGGATGCCGAGAGCATACTCAAAAGCCGAAAATCGAGCGAAGGTAGTGCCGTGGCCAATTTGCTCAATTTGAGCGATGGGTTGATTTCGGATTGCTACAACATACAGGTTATTTGTACCTTCAACACCAACCTGGCAGATATTGACGATGCCTTATTGCGCAAAGGCAGGCTGATAGCTCAATATGAGTTCAAGGAGCTGGAGCTAGACAAAACCAATGCACTCATTACCGAACTTGGGCACGAAATTAAGGCCGATGCACCGATGACCCTTGCCGACATATACCACCTCAACGATAAAAACTACGTAAGCCCGCACAAAAAAATCGGGTTTAAGCAATAACGGCAATTAGCCGTTTAGCAAGTTTGAAAATGGATATAAAAATATTTGTTGGGTCGTTGCCTAATCAAAAAAAATTGTCCGTTACTTTGTATCATTAAGACTGGGGTGTCTCGTAATAATCGAGACTGAGATTATACCCAATGAACCTGATCCGGTTGATACCGGCGGAGGGAGTCTTGCACTCACGCGTTCGTGCGCGTGATGTTGAGCATCATTTGGTAGTGCTTATCTGCATTTGCAGGCCTCGGGCTATAACCCAACAAATGATTGCGATGAGGTCTGCATTAGTAATTCTGGTTTTATTAATAGTTTTTGGTGGTGCTCAAGCGCAGCAGCTTGATTCAATCCCTGTTGATTCTATTGTTGTGCCTAAATTTTTAGAAGAAGCATTGATCAAAAGCACCCGAGCTGGCAAGGAAGTGCCCACCACCCATACCAACGTAAAAAAAGGTGAGTTAGAGAAGCTCAACTTGGGGCAAGATTTGCCCGTACTGCTCGATCAAACCCCATCGTTGGTGAGCACCAGCGATGCAGGGGCAGGGGTGGGGTATACTAGTCTTCGCATAAGGGGCAGCGACCAAACGCGCATAAATGTAACCCTCAATGGCATTCCCTATAACGATGCAGAAAGCCAGGGGGTGTTTTGGGTAAATATGCCCGATTTAGGAAGCTCTGTTAGCAATATACAGATACAGCGTGGCGTTGGCACCAGCACCAATGGGGCAGGGGCATTTGGTGGCACTGTAAACGTACAAACCATGGACCCGAGCAAAATTGCTTTTGGCGAAGTTGGTGTCAGTTATGGGTCATTCAATACGTATCGGTTAAATGGGCAGTTTGGCACGGGACTTATCGCCAAAAAAATTGCGTTTCAAGGACGAATTTCTAAAATTGAATCGGATGGGTATGTTGATAGGGCCAGCAGTAATCTTACCTCGTTTTTTTTAGCCGGGGCCTACTATGGCAATAAAGATATACTGCGCCTGAATGTTTTTGGAGGCAAAGAAATAACCTACCAAAGCTGGAACGGTGTGGATGAGGCTACCTTGCAAACTAACCGAACAGACAACAGCGCTGGTACCGACTTTTTTAAGAAAGCAGGTGACCCTTACGATAAGCAAGTAGACAATTACAGGCAAGATCATTTCCAGCTCATTTACTCGCGGCAAATTGGAGAGAAGTGGTACATAAACCCCGCTTTGCACTATACCCGTGGCTATGGCTTTTTTGAGGAATATAAGGTTGATGAAACATTGGCCGATTACCTGCTTAGCCCCGTGACAGTGGGTGCTGATACTATACTCAATACCGATTTGGTGCGCCGCCGTTGGTTAGATAACCACTTTTATGGTGCTGTGTTTTCGGCTATTTACAAGGGCGAAAGTTTGGGACTTACCTTTGGTGGCGGCTTTAACCAATACCGTGGCGCGCACTATGGTCAGGTTATTTGGGCGCAATTTGCAGCCAATGGCGATACTGAACACCAGTATTACTACAGCGATGGTATTAAAAATGATGGAAACATTTATGCAAAATTGACCTATACCGTTAAGGAAAAGTTTCGCTTCTTCGTCGATCTTCAATACCGCAACGTGCTGCATAAATTGGATGGAACTGATAACGATCAACGCTTTATGGAGCTCGATAAGTCGTTCAATTTCTTTAATCCAAAGGCTGGGTTGTCGTTCGATTTTAATGATAAAAACTCCGTGTATAGCACATTTGCAGTAGGCCACCGCGAACCTACCCGCAGCGATTTTATTGATGCACCTATCGGCGAGGCACCTACTGCCGAAAGAATGTACAACCTGGAGGTTGGCTACCAATTTGCCCACCCCAAGTATGCCTTCACCGTTAATTATTACCTGATGAACTATAAAAACCAGCTTGTGCTTACCGGTGAGCTAAATGATGTAGGCTCGGCAGTGCGAACCAATGTTGACAATAGCTACCGAATGGGTTTGGAGTTGTTGGGCTCGGTGAAACCGCTAAAGTGGTTGAACATTAACGCCAACCTAACCTACAGTATCAACAAAATAAACAGGTTTGAAGAGGTGCTGTATGTATATGACGAGAACTATGCGTTTCTGGGCGAGCAACGCAATGAATACAATAACACCGATATTTCGTTCTCGCCTAATTTGATTGGTGCCATCAACCTTACCATTATTCCGGTTAAAGGGCTGAGTGTGGCATTACTTGGTAAATATGTAAGCAAGCAATACCTAGATAATACCCAAAACGAAAACCGCCGTTTAGATGCTTATTTTACTACCAACCTGAATGTGAACTATAGTTTCAAGTTTTGGATTTTGGAGGATGTAACGCTTAGCCTATTAGTAAACAATATTGTCAATTCCTTGTACGAAAGCAATGGCTACACCTTCAGTGAAGTATATCGAACCTCAGGCAATGATAGCCGCGCCGATTATAACTACTATTACCCGCAGGCAGGTATAAATGTGTTAGGAGGCATAAAAATCAAGTTTTAACACTATTACCATTTTCTTAAGCGGCTGGGGTCGTTTGTTATTGGTTTAACGGCCTTTTTGCAGATTTAACGTAGTTTTAAACCCGGTTACAACCGTTTGGTTTAATGGGTGAAATTCAGCGTCAGAGTATTTACAACAGCTTGGTTGCCTATCTGGGTATCCTTTTAGGATTTCTCAATATGGGTATCTTATTCCCCTTTGTGCTTACTACTGAGCAAATAGGGCTGTATGCTGTAATAGCGGCAATAGGCCAAGTGGGTAGTAATATGTTTCGGTTCGGGGTGCCCAATATTGCTATGCGATACTTGCCCTTTTTCCGAAATGATGAGGTTAAACTATCCCAATTCATTGGTTTTCAAATACTCTTGGTGGCGCTTGGTGGCGCCTTGTTTGTGTTGCTGTACAGCTTGTTTAAACCAATGCTGGCAAGTTGGTTCCGGGGCGACTCGCTGCTGTTCGACAGTTATAGCCAACTGGCGGTTCCGTTTACCCTTTTTATGCTGGCTTTTGAGTTGTTCTTTGGGTTTTGTAGGGCCAATATACTTACCGTTGCCGCAGGGTTTGCCCGCGATGTGCTTTTCCGAATGGTAATATTTGCGCTCATTATTGCGTTCCATTTCCAGCTTATCTCTTTCCATCAATTTATCTGGGTATACTCTTTTGCCTACGCTATACCCACCCTGTTTTTGTTGCTCTACTTAGTAAGCAAGCACAATTTGCCCATCAATTTCCGCTTCAGTTCGTTTGAAAATCTCAAAACCATGTTTATCTACGGCTGCTTCGTGTCAATGGGGAGCCTATCAATGGTTTTGTTGAACGAGCTGGATAAGATTATGATTACGGGAATGGTGGATTTGGATGCTACGGGTGTATATGCGGTTTCGGCCTTCTTTGGTGCGGTAATTGTGGCTCCTGCTAAGTCGTTATTCATGATTGCTTCGCCCATTATTGCACAATTTATGAAGGATGGCGAAATGGAAAAGATAGCCCGAGTGTATAGCAAATCTGCCATTAATTTACTGGCGGTTGGGTTGCTTATATACGTTGGCTTGTGCGTAAATCTCGACAACATCTTTGCCATTTTGCCCGAAAAGTTTGCCCCTGGCTATTATGTAGTGGTGTTTATTGGGCTATCAAAGCTAATAGAGATGGGCACTGGCGCCAATGGCGATATTATTCTCAACTCTAAGTATTTCCGTTACGATTTACTGTTAAACTTTTGCCTAGCCGTGCTGGCTATTGGCACTAATTTGATACTAATACCGATGCACGGTATTATAGGGGCTGCTATTGCAACTGCCATATCCATATTCCTATTCAATACCTTTAGAGGCATCTTTATCTATTGGAAATTCAGGATGCAGCCCTACAGCATGAAAACCGTGTACTGCATCTTGATAGGGCTTTTGGTGCTGGCTATCAATCACTTTTTACCTCGGTGGGATAATGTTTACCTCGATATCATCATCCGCTCTACTTTTGCGGTTGGTGTATATGTGCCATTGCTTTTGGTATTCAATATATCGCCTGATATAAATGGAATGGTAACTAAATTGTTGGCCCAAGCTAAGGGAAGGAAGTAAAAGAGAAAGCTAATTGTCCGATACTAATGATTTAAAGCAAAAAAAGCCGAGCAACATCAGGTCACTCGGCTTTATACCTATTTCGGGGTTGATTGTCTTACGGATAAAAGTTAGAACTTATCATCTAGCTAATTCCTCGCCTCAACAACCCCTTCCCAACCTCCCCCTGAAAAGGAGGAGGAGTTGCTTTAATCTTAAAATCAAAAATCAAACTTAATGCCCTGTGCCAATGGCAAATCGCTGCCATAGTTAATAGTGTTGGTTTGGCGGCGCATATAAACCTTCCAAGCATCTGAGCCCGATTCGCGGCCACCGCCGGTTTCTTTTTCGCCACCAAAGGCACCGCCAATTTCGGCACCGCTGGTGCCAATGTTCACGTTGGCTATGCCGCAATCGCTACCTTCAACAGATAGGAAACGCTCAGCTTCGCGTAAGTTGGTGGTCATAATGGCCGAAGACAAACCTTGCACCACACCGTTTTGTAGCTCAATGGCTTCTTCAATAGTGTGGTATTTCATAATGTACAATATTGGGGCAAAGGTTTCATGTTGCACTATTTCGTAGTGGTTTTCCACTTCGGCAATGGCAGGCTTCACATAGCAGCCAGAAGTATAGGCATCGCCCTCAACCACGCCACCTTCAACGGCAAATTTGCCACCTTGCACTTTCACGGCATCCAAGGCTCTTAGGTACGTGTTCACGGCATCCTTATCAATCAGCGGGCCTACGTGGTTGTGCTGGTCCAATGGGTCACCAATGCGCAATTGGCCGTAAGCTTTTACCAAGCGCTTTTTCACTTCTTCGTACACACTCTCATGTATAATCAATCGGCGGGTGCTGGTGCAGCGCTGGCCACAAGTGCCCACGGCACCAAATACAGCCCCGATAATAGTCATATCCAAATCGGCATTCGGGGTAATGGTAATGGCATTGTTGCCACCCAATTCCAATAAGGCGCGGCCCAAGCGCGCACCTACCGCAGCACCAACGGCCTTGCCCATGCGGGTACTACCGGTGGCAGATACCAACGGAATGCGACCATCGTTGCTCATCCATTCGCCTGCCTCACGGCCAGCGATAACAATGCCCGATACACCTTCAGGTACATCGTTGCTGCGCAATACTTCGTTAATTATGTTTTGGCAAGCAATAGCGCAAAGCGGTGTTTTCTCTGATGGTTTCCAGATACAAACATCACCACAAACCCAAGCCAACATCGAGTTCCAAGACCATACGGCTACTGGGAAATTGAATGCTGATATAACGCCTACCAAACCTAGCGGATGGTATTGCTCATACATGCGGTGTTTAGGGCGCTCACTGTGCATGGTAAGGCCATGCAATTGGCGCGAAAGGCCAACTGCAAAATCGCAGATGTCAATCATCTCTTGCACTTCGCCGTAACCTTCTTGCAGGCTTTTGCCCATTTCATAGCTTACCAGTTTGCCTAGGGGCTCTTTATATTTCCGCAAGGCTTCACCAATTTGGCGTACCACTTCGCCGCGCCTAGGTGCAGGCCAAGTGCGCCATACTTTAAAAGCGGCTTGTGCGGTTGTTACCACTAGCTCATAATCGTCTTTGCTGGCGGCATATACGGTGCCTATCAATTGCCCATCAACGGGGCTGTAGCTCTCTATCAATTCAGTGCCATAATCAAGCCATTGGGTGCCAGTACTGGCGCCAGCGTTGTATTCATTCAATCCAAGCGCTTTCAAAAAAGCCAAATCAGTTCGGGTACTAGTAGTTTCCATGTATTGGATATCTTTTGTTGGGTATTAAAGCAATTTCATGTTCCGAATCAAGGCCAAAGGGTCCATTTGCCGGATGTTCAAAGTAAACGTAATTTTTTGGTAAAACTTACTCAATCCTAAGCCAGTTTCTTGATTTTGCTTAATGTTGTCAGTTGTAAGTAACGGGAAATTTATCTCAAACAAATCAGGGATAACCACTACAGCCAAGCCCAATTCGGCGGCAAAGTTAAATTCGTTGCTTCCGTCAATGAAACCCGCCATGCCCGCAAAAAGTTTCACGGGTATTTTGCTGGGGGCGGTAACATCCACTGTTAAACTGGTCAGGAACTGTTTGGTATCGCCCACAATGGTTCGAGAGCGGAAGCCACCGTCTTTGGTAACAATTTGCTGTGCAAACACTGGGTCAAGGCCGTTACGGTCTAGGTAGTAGTGGTCGAACATATAGTCGCGCTGGAACATGGTGAGCTTATCGCTGCCATTGCCGCCGCTGCCGCTTAGTTGCAATACGGGGTTAGGTGGGTTTATGTTGCTGCCGCTCTTGTTATCGAACAAGAAACCGCCCGCAAAAAAGCGAATATTGATGCTCTCCTTGCCCTTCAAATAATGGATTTTGAATTTGGCTTCGGCAAAGGCCACTGCAAAAGTGTTGGCTTGCCTAATACCTACTTCGGCGCCAAACGGATTGAGGGTGCTGCGGTGGTTATACTCCACTACTGCTTCGTTTACATAATAGCGGCTTTTTACCACCTCTTTGTTGTAGTAATAGTCTTGCCAGATGTTAACGCTGCGCATATGGAGGGCAAAACTGTTTACGTTGCGGGGTGTCTTTGGCTTAAAGTCGACATGCAAAGTAGGCACCAAACGGCTCCAGGTGAGCACTTCGGGTTCTAATAGATGTGAAAAACGCTGTCCAGCTATCGAGAGCGTTACACGCTTTATTTTATTATCCTTAGGTAGCCAGTTATAGGCTATCCTACCTGTGCCCGTAAATTGCACTGAGGCGGTGCCAATCATGGGTACTAGTTCGTACTCCAGTTTTTTATTGGGCAATAGGTGGTTGTATAGCGCTATGCCCACCATAGTTTTATCGTAGTTGTTCCAGGCAATGGCTGGCGCAATAAACAGTTGGCTTTTGTATGGATTATCCAATGAGCCCAAAAACTGGAACCGCACGGGCTCCACCTTATGCATCAGCCCGCGAGCGCGGTAAGTATCGTTTGAGCGGTTATATTCCGGCATATCCATATGGGCATCAATCCGGAAGTTCAAATACTCACCCACAGGGAAAAGCACTGTGGTATCTTTAGCCGCGCCATTATACCAAATGGTTTTTACTACCTTCCCATCAGCATTTAAGGCAGCAATAGAGTAGGGGGCATTTATGCCGCCTTTGTTGGTTACTTGTATTTCGTAATACTGGCTATAATCGGGATGCTTACGGGCCTTAGTAATGGCGTAATCCAAGCGTTTATCGGTATTGATTACCTCGTCAAAAAACCAACCCAAATTTTTACCCGTGCTGGTTTCCAACACTTGTTGCAAGTCTTCTGGTTGTGGGTGTTTAAATTTCCACTCGTCAAAGTAGCGGTGCATGGCCGCATCATAAATACTGTCGCCCAAATAGCCGCGCAGGTATTTCATAGCCACGGCGCCTTTGCCATATACTATAGCCCCGTAATTGAGGGCTGTATAATCTTCGCTAGTTAGGCCCAGCGCTTGGTCTTCGTTTCTGGTGGCCGAGTATAAATACAAAAGCTGGCTTTGGTATGCGCGCTTGGCCCAGCCCAGATCCAATACTTTGTCGGCTCCTGGCATATTTAACAGGGTTTGGTTGGGGTAACGTTCCTCAAAGTATAGGTTTTCGTAAAACGAGTTGATGCCCTCATCCATCCACGGGTAGCGGCGCTCGTTGGTGCCCAATATGCCATAAAGCCAAAAGTGACCCACCTCGTGCACCGTAATGGTTTCCAATTGTTTTTTGTTGGTGGCCGAGCCTACAATAGTTATGGTTGGGTACTCCATGCCGCCACCAGCGCTCAAGGCACCTTCAACTGCAGTGGCTACTTTGTAAGGGTAGTAGCCCAAGTATTTGCTGTAGTGCTCAATGGCATTGGCCACATACTTAGCACCATCATTCCAAACACCTTTTTTAGTATCGCTGGTATACATGGACCAACATACAACCGTATCGCCGTTAGCCAGCAAGGCTTGGTCTTTTTTTACTTTAAATCGCTTATCGGCAAACCAAGCAAAGTCGTGGGCGTTTTTTAGCTCGTAATGGAGTGTTTTGGTTTGTTTCGATGATTCGGGGAACGATTGCTCCTGCCAAGCTTTGGTACTGCCATTGGCCAATGAATCGAGCCAGAGTGATTCGCTTGTGCTCTTTAAATCGCCCGAGGCACCCACTACATAGTTTGCGGGTAGGGTTATTTTTACATTGAAGGTACCAAACTCGCTGTAAAATTCTCCTTGGTCCATGTATGGCATCGGGTGCCACCCAGTTTTGTCATATACCGCTGGCTTTGGGTACCATTGGGTAATCTGGTAGCTTTGTTCCACATGCCCCAATCGGCTATACGATTCTGGTATTTTTACACGGAAAGGGGTTTTGATGGTTAGCTTGACACCTGGGTATAGCGGGTTGTTCAGTTTCAATACGCCATAGTCAATGTGCGTGCTATCGGGTATAAACTGTGCAGGCAGGTTGTTTACCAAAAAATCGAGCCCATCGATATAGCCTTGGTCGGCACGATTGGAGAAGCGAAAGTCAATTTCTCCATTTTCTACCTGTTGTTTTGCGAACGCAGTGTTGATATTTTTATAAGCGTTAGGCCAAAGGTGAAAATACAAGTACTGGAGCGTATCTGGGGAGTTATTCACATAACTGATATTGATAACTCCTTGCAGCTCATGCTTGTTATCGTCAAGTGTGACTTCTATATTGTAGTCAACTTCCTGCTGCCAATAGGTATTGGTTTGACCAAAACTGAACGAAACGCAACAAAGGATGGTTGCCAACGTGGAGAAAAACTTGACTTGAGTGTGCAAATTGACCATATTGCCGATAATAGTTGAGTTAGCAGGGAGCTAAGTTAGTAAACTAGTTATTGTAATTAATAACTGGCAGTAAGCAGCAATGAACGGTGGAGTGGTGATAGGGTGGTGGTAAATGCATTAAGTGTTTTTGTTTAAGCGTTACTACCTACTGGCTACTTAAAAAAAATTGCTAATTGAAATTAACAGGAGTACCTTTGCTTAACCTCTAAAACGTTGCTTATGTACGAAAGGAATTTTGAGGATTACGAGAGAGAGGATGTCACTGAGCTAATCGAGACCTTCGAGCGGATGGTGCAAGACGAATCCAACTACTTCTTTGAGGAAGGATCGTTTGACCAAATTATCGAATATTACGAAGAGAAACTAGACATGAAACGTGCCCTAGACGTGGTAAACCGCGCTCTGGAACAGCATCCGTTTGTGGCTAGCTTCTTGATTAAAAAGGCGCACCTGTTGTTTGAACAAAAACGTTTGGACGAGGCCATGGACCTGCTTGAAAAGGCCGAAGCTTTGGATGGTAGCGACATTTCGCTTTACTTATTGCGTTGCGATATTTTCACTTGGCAAGGTAAATACAATAAAGCACTGCAGACCATTCAAGTGGCTATGGGCATTGCCGACGAAGACGAAAAAGCAGACCTGTACCTTGAGCTAGCAGATGTATACGAAGAGTGGGAAAAGTACGACGAGGTATTTGATTGCCTAGTGCGTGCCTTAGAGCTTGACCCAGAAAACGAAGAAGCCCTCAACCGCCTGTGGTTTTGTGTGGAGTTTACCGAAAAGTTTGAGCAGAGTATTACCTTCCACAAGCGGTTTATCGACGAGCACCCATATTCTTACCTAGCTTGGTTTAACTTGGCTCATGCCTATTCAGGCTTGGACTTGTATGAAAAGGCCGTTGAAGCGTTTGAGTTTGTAATTGCCATTAACGAAGATTACGAATACGCGCACAAGGATTGTGGCGAGGTGCTTTACCGCATGGGCGAGTACGAAAAAGCTGCGGAGTATTTGTTGCGTGCTTCAATTATCGGCAAGCCATATAAAGAACTTTACTACAGCCTTGGCGAGTGTTTTGAGCAGTTGAAAAACTACAACCGCGCTCGCTACTATTATCGTAAAGCTACCAACCTTGACCCTTACTTTGCGGATGCTTTTCACAAAATTGGCTACTGCTACGAAGAGGAAGAGCGTTTCGACTCGGCTATTACCGCCTATGAGCGTGCTCACCGCTTAGACAAGAGCAGTGCTGATTATGTAGTGGCTTTGGGTTTTGTGTATTTCAACATGGACCAGTTTGATAAGAGCATCGAGTATTTTCGTCGCGCAGTGGAGATGGAAGGTGATTGCGAAGAAAACTGGGAAATGCTCTCTAGAGCTTATTTTGAAGCTGTTGAATACCGCGAGGCCTTGAATGTATTGGAAAAAGCAATCCTGCTTTTCGAGACCAATGCCAATTTCTTTTACATGAAATCGGCCTTTTACTATCAAATTGGTAACCGTAACGAAGCTTTGGTTAACCTAGAGCGTGCCTTGCTGCAAGATTTTGATAGCCACGATTTGATGTGGGAAATTACCCCATACATGGAGCACGACGATACCGTAGCTGCGCTGATTGAGCAATACCGTAAATAGTTGTTAGTAACTAGCGAAAGATATAAGAAATAAGGAAAGGCACTCGGAAGGGTGCCTTTTTTACTTTAATGCCTTTTAACCATGCACCACGAACCATCGTCTGCTGTGGATTGATAAATCCCTATGTTTGGCACCAAACTCAATTGCCACCAACGGAAAAATACATAGGGTACATATTACAAGGGTTGGCTATTGGCGCTGCCGATGTGGTGCCAGTTGTTTCGGGCGGAACCATTGCCTTTATTACTGTGCTTTTGGCTTAAGGTATCTGCTCCTGAAATACTCGAGAAAGGGTGGAAGCACTGATAAAAAAATGATGCCGAATACCACCAGCGTAAAGTTTTTCTTAACTGCTGGGAGGTTGCCAAACAAATAGCCAATTATTAAAAAACCTGCAACCCATAAAAATGCCCCAATAACATTATAAGAAAAGAAACGGCCATATTTCATAGATCCTACACCAGCCACAAATGGGGCAAACGTGCGAATAATAGGCATAAAGCGCGCAATAATAATGGTTTTGCCGCCATACTTTTCGTAAAAGGCCTCTGTTTTGAGTAAGTACTCTTTCTTAAGAAAACGATAGTCGAGCTTAAAAACCTTAGGGCCTAAATAATTGCCGATGGAATAGTTAACTGCATCGCCCAAAACAGCGGCTATTAGCATTACAATGAACAATAGAAACAAATTCAAAGGGCTTCCATCAATAGCCGCTAATGCCCCACACGCAAATAGTAATGAATCGCCAGGCAAAAATGGCATAACCACAAGCCCTGTTTCAATGAAAATGATCAGGAACAGGATGACATAAGTAAGTGTGCCATATGCCGCCACCCAATCATTGAGATGTACATCTAAATGAAGGAAGAAGTCTAAAATTTCTTTTATCGATTCCATGCCGACAAAACTAACACGAATAGTTGCAAACTTATAGCGCCAATGATAATTAATGTAAAAGCAAGGTAAATACCATTGTTGCTCATTCCAGCCGAAAACAGTAGCTTTAGCTTACTATTGGTTATTTACTGGTTCTTTTTTATGGAACATACTTTGGTTATTGTTGTGTGTCAAAATATATTGAGTAACCCCCAAGAGTAGTGAGAGCATGAGGCAGTTTGGGTTGATTGGTTACCCTTTGGGGCATTCGTTTTCGAAAGGGTATTTTACCCGCAAGTTTGAGCTGGAGGGCATTGCCAATGCCGTTTATGATAATTTTGAGATAGAAAATATCCAAGCGTTTCCGCAGTTGCTTCAAGCGCACCCCAACCTCAAGGGCCTGAACGTAACTATACCCTACAAACTATCCATTATTCCTTTTTTGGATGATATTGATTTCTCGGCTTTGATGATAAGGGCCGTGAATACTGTAAAGTTTACCAAGGGCAAAACCAAAGGCTACAATACCGATTACATTGGCTTCCGCGATTCGATAAGGCCCTTGCTTCAGCCCCAGCATACCAAAGCATTAGTGCTAGGTACTGGTGGTTCATCCAAGGCAGTGGTGTTTGCTTTAACCCAAATGGGCATTGAGGTGCAGCAGGTATCAAGAGAGCCAAAGGATGCGGAAATAGGGTATGTGGCTATAAATGCAAAAACGATACAAGCGTATACCATTATTGTAAATACTACCCCATTGGGTATGTATCCTAATGTGGAAGCTGCACCCGAAATACCTTATCAGAACCTCACCAGTAAGCATTTGCTTTTCGATTTGGTGTACAACCCCGCCGAAACGCTGTTTCTCCGAAAGGGCAAAGCTCAGGGTGCTATTGTTAAAAACGGACAAGAAATGCTGGAGCTTCAAGCCGAAGCCGCTTGGAAAATTTGGAACGGTTAATCAACCTGCTTCGAATTTCGTTCTTGCTCTTTTGGCGTTAGCTGCACCGTAAGGCTTTCCCATTCTGCTCGTAGGCTATTTCAGGCCTACGTGCAACTGATAGTGGTAGGCTGTGTCTACTTTTCCGCCTTAGCGGAAACGGGTGTAGCTTGTCTCGTCTCGCCCGAGGCGAGAGCGCAGGGGCCATTGTACTACCAACTTCTTTTATAGCGCCCCCACTAAGCCACTTGGCTGGCGGTGCTCAATACTTCTGACGATTGAAACTCCTTAGTGCCCTTTTGTAGCACCAATATAGAAGGCAGCGACTCAATCTCTATGGTTTCTTGATGGAAGATTTCCTGCCAACGGGGCGCGGTAAGCAGCAACAACTCGAACCGGGTTAAAAGCTTGGCATCCAAACCTTGACCAGTTATTTTGGCAAAGTTATAACCTTGGTTGGCTATTTCACGCTCCGCATCTAGTTGTCCTGTATCCAACAAAAGCACCGTTACCGCACTGCCCAGTGATTGTGCCAGCAGGTGCGCATAGCGCAACAGGGGCAAATCGTTGTGGTCGTAGTAGCCTATTACTATGCGGTTAGGCGAAACCAAGTGATGATCGCTTAATAATAGCACGTCGCAATCTACCTGGCCTAGTACTTTCCGTATCTTAAGTCCCATAGGCTGTGCCCTGAACATGGTTTCGGCCCCGCCCATGAGCAATAACGAAGGCTGCAGGCGATGGTGTTGCTCCATTATTTCTTGGTCAATATCTTCATTGGCTCGGTATAAGGTGCTCACAGGCAAGTGCAGCTTTGCCGATTCTTGGAGGATATCGGTAAAACTTTCTTTTTCAAAAATATGGGCATCGGCGGGCGAGATATCGCTAATAGGGGATACGTGCAGCGCCGAAACATGGGCGCCTGTTTTTCCTGCCAAAGCATGGGCAAACCACAAAAGCTTTGCGCCCATACCTGGCCTACCGAAAGATATCATGATGTTTTGCCCCACGGTTGGTTTAGCGGTAAGGGGTTCTTCGCCCAAGGTAAAGCGATCAACAAGGCTTAAAGCTGGGCCGGTCATGAAGGTGGTAAACAATGCCATAAACACCATCATGGTGAATATTTGCGGCCCTAGGATGCCCAAATCGTACCCAATGTTGAGCACCACCAATTCCATTAAACCCCTTGTGTTCATTAACACACCAATACTAAGGGAGTTGTGCCAGGTTTGCCCCAAAAAGCGAGCGGCCAGCGCACTACCCCCCAATTTGCCCGCCACCGCAACGGCTGTTACGCCGAAGCAGGTAATCCAAAGACCAGTGGTGTTCAGCATGCCTATTTCGGTGCGCAGGCCGGTAAACACAAAAAACAGCGGCAACAGCAATACCAAGGCCACATCTTCTATCTTATCGGTTATTACCTTTTTAAAGCTAAAACTATCGGGCATGATTACGCCTGCCAAAAAAGCCCCGAAAAGGGCGTGGATGCCCACAATTTCTGAAACGTACGCTGAGCCCAACAGGGTGAGGAAGATGATGGCAACCACCGGTTTATTAACGGTTTCTTTGCTTTCGCGGCCACTGGCTATACGCGCCAAAAGAGGCTTAATTATCCAAAACATGAATACTATAAAAGCCACCGATAGCCCTATGGTAACCACTGCAGGGGCCATGCCGCCAGCTTTTACCAAAGCTATTACGCCAGCCAGCAGGCACCAAGCCGTTACATCGTCGGCAGCGGCGCAGGTAAGCGCTAGGTTGCCCAACGGTGTGCGTGTAAGCCCTCGCTCTTGCACGATGCGCGCCAGTACAGGAAAAGCCGTAATACTCATGCTTATGCCCATAAACAGGGCAAAAGCGACAAAGGATATACCTGGCATGGCGAAGTTGTCGAATAGCCAGTAGCTTACGGCTACACCAAGCGCAAAAGGTATTACTATACTGGCGTGGCTAATAATTATGGCTTCTTGGGCCTTGTTGCGGATGGATTTAGTATCGAGCTCCATACCGATGACGAACATAAACAGCAAAAGCCCTATTTGGCTAAGAAACTGTAGGTTGCCCAACGAGTTGGCTGGAAACAAAAAGGCCATAGCCTCTGGCCATACCCAACCTAGCAATGATGGCCCTAGGGCAATGCCTGCTACTATTTCGCCGATTACGGCGGGCTGACCAATTTTGCGGAACAGGGTACCCAGCACGCGGGCGGCCAATATTATGGTGATGATTTGTAGTAAAAGTATGGCTAACGGATGGTGAAACTGATCAGCTAAGTTGTTCCAAACGCCTTCATATACGTTTGTATTGGAGGGGGCTGTTGGCTGTATTGGTGACGCCGTTTGCGGCCCGTTGGATAGCATAAACCATATAAGGAGGCCAATAGCCCCCATTAAAATGGTGTAAAACCATCCGGTCTTTTTCATGCTGGTTGTTTGGTTATTCGGTCAGTACAAAGATAGCGATTGTACTTGGGTTTTTAAAGTTGAGAGGTGGCTGCTGCTTTGTAATCAATTAGAGCCTATTGCACTAAAGGATTAACCCAACCGTTCCTTAATATCCAACCTATATTTCCTTGCAGTGTCTTGGGCAATATCATAGCCCGCATCGGCATGTCGGATAACACCCATGGCTGGGTCGTTGTGCAGCACCCGTTTTAGGCGGCGCTCAGCATCGGCGGTGCCGTCGGCCACTATAACCATGCCCGCATGCAGCGAGTAGCCCATGCCTACGCCGCCACCATGGTGGTAGCTAACCCAACTGGCACCACCGGCTGTATTGATGAGGGCATTCAATATCGGCCAATCGGCCACGGCATCGCTGCCATCGAGCATGGCCTCCGTTTCGCGGTTGGGCGAGGCAACCGAGCCGGTATCCAAATGGTCGCGGCCAATTACTATCGGGGCACTTACTTTGCCTTCGGCTACTAGTTTGTTAAATGCCAAACCTGCTATTTCCCTATCGCCCATGCCTAGCCAACAAATGCGCGCAGGCAGGCCTTGAAAGGCAATACGCTCCTTGGCCATATCTAGCCAGCGCAGCAGTCCTTTATCGGCAGGGAAAAGGCGTTTTAGTTCTTCATCGAGGGTATAAATATCTTGTGGGTCGCCGCTTAAAGCCACAAAACGGAACGGGCCTTTGCCCTCGCAAAAAAGCGGACGTATATAAGTTGGCACAAACCCCGGGAAACCAAAAGCCTCCTTTAACCCATGCGCCAATGCTTGCCCGCGCAGGTTGTTGCCATAGTCGAAGGTAATGGCACCTCGTTTTTGCAATTCCAGCATTTGGCTCACGTGTTTCACCATCGTATCCAACGAGCGGTTATGGTATTCATTTGGGTTGCTTTCGCGTAGGGTTTTGGCTGCTGCCACCGACAATCCTTCGGGGAAATAGCCCACCATTTCGTCGTGCGCACTGGTTTGGTCGGTAAGGGTATCGGGGGTTATGTTGCGGTCTATCAGTCGTTGTAACAAATCAACGGCATTGCACACCACGCCTATCGATACGGCTTCGCAGTTGGCTTTAGCTTCCAGTGCTCTATCTATGGCCGCATCAATATCGTGCGTCATTTCATCAATGTAGCGAGTTTCAAGGCGCTTTTGTATACGCCATTCTTCCATTTCGGCCGCTAGGCAAACGCCCTCGTTCATGGTTATGGATAACGGCTGCGCACCACCCATGCCACCCAATCCTGCCGTTACGTTAAGTTTGCCCTTTAGGCTGCCACCAAAATGCTTATTGGCCAGCGAAAGGTACGTTTCGTAAGTGCCCTGCACTATGCCTTGCGAGCCAATGTAAATCCAGCTACCAGCGGTCATTTGGCCGTACATCATCAAGCCTTTAGCCTCAAGCTCTCTAAAGTGCTCCCAATTGGCCCATTTGCCTACTAGGTTGCTATTGGCTATCAACACCCTCGGGGCATCTTTATGGGTGGGCAATATGCCCACTGGTTTGCCGCTCTGCACCAGTAAGGTTTCATCCTCATTAAGGTCTTGCAGGGCCTTTACTATCAAATCATATGCCTCCCAGTTGCGGGCAGCTTTGCCAGTGCCGCCATATACTATCAGGTCTTCGGGGCGCTCTGCCACTGCGGGGTCCAGATTATTCATCAACATGCGCAGGGCAGCCTCCTGCACCCAGCCTTTGCAGGTTAGTTGGGTTCCGGTAGCGGCTTTTAGGGTTTGGTTTGAGGTATGCATTGTTGTGGTTGTTTTGCCAGTGGCATAAAGATAAGGGAAAGTGCTTAAGGGGGTAGCAAAAGTTAAATCCACTTTTCCTACTAGCTTCAATAATCATGGCTTAGGTTCTTAAATATGTTTAACTTTGGCGCAAACATAATTGAATCCCCATGTTGCAATTCTTGAAGAGTATATTGCCAGCTAATCTAAAAAACAATCTAAAAGCTATTTTAATTGGCAACAACTGGTTAGAATCAACTTATTTCTCCCAGTTTGGGGAAGATGTGCTGATAAGAAGCTATTTTCCGAAAAGTAAACGAGATGGCGTTTTTGTTGACGTAGGGGCATACCAGCCAGTTTCTTTATCCAATACCTATTACTTTTACTTAAAAGGTTGGAGGGGCATTAACGTAGAGCCTAATCCTGCTGGTATTGCTGCATTCAATAAGTATCGTCCGCTAGATATCAACCTACAAGTGGGCGTATCTGAAGTCCCAGGAACATTGAGCTACCACATGATTCCAGACAAGCCTTTTGAAAATACGTTTTCACAAAGCCAAGCTGACATCAGACACGAACCGGGCTTAAACGAGCAAGTAGTTGAATTGCCAGTTGATACACTTGCCAATATATTAGACAAGCATTTGCCTTTAGGCAAATCCATCGACTTTTTCTCTATTGACGTGGAAGGTATAAACCTTGAGGTACTTCGCTCAAATAATTGGGAAAAGTATCGGCCAAAATTGATAGTGGTTGAAAAACATGTTCCTGAAGAAGAACATAAAAACCAGGAACTACTTAAACTGATGGCAGAAAAAGGCTACAAACTAGACTATGACATTATGCATAGTTATTTTCTGGTGGATGCGAGGTAAAAATTCCCAATAGCACAGGGATATATTGTCCGGCTTTGTTTGCAGCGGGGCCTTTTTGCACCCTTCCATTTGCAACCAACCAACTTTCTACTTATCTTATTGTTATAATAGGGTATATGCGTTTTGGGTTGGTCATATTACTATGGTGTTTTGCTACGGTTGGGCATGCCCAACAGCAGCTAGATGATTTGTTTAAGCCTAGCACACCCAGCCAAGATACCGTGCTGAATGAGGCAAAAGAACTATATGCTAAAGGTTTTTTTGGTAAGGCTACCAAGGTGCTGTACCGTGAAACCAAAAAACAGCCCGATTATTTCAATGGCTATATTTTATTGGGCTACCTTAATTACGATAAGCAGTATTTCGATCAAGCGGCCCTTTATTTTGCCAAAGCCATCAAAATAGACCCTAACCATACCGGTGCTTTGTTTATGCGGGGTACTTGCTTTTTAAAAGCCGCTAAATACCGGTTGGCGCTGACCGATTATTTACAGTGCATCAGGCTCGACCAAGATTTTTACCCGGCATACAACAACATAGCCGTGGTGCGCATGCTGTACCAAAATGTGGAAGAAACGAGCCTTTTCGACCTTCACTTGGCGAAGCAGGATTTAGATGCCATCATTAACACGGACGATAACCCCAACAATGCCATGCTGTTTAACATGGGCTTTGTGTATTTGCTGTTGTGGGAGTTCGAGGAGTCTATTTTTTATTTCGATAAGGCCATTAACGCCGATGTGGGTTATGCAAAGGCTTGGTTTTATAGGGGCATGGCGCAATACTATATTAGGCAATACCCAGAAGCTAAGTCCAGCTTTGAGCAAGCCAGTCTGCTGGGTTACAATACCGATCGCTGTGCCGCTTTTGTGGCGCGTCTGGATAAGATTATCAGTTATATGGCCGAACAAAAACCAACCAAACCCGAGGGTTGGTAATGATTGGGTTTGTGCCTTAAGGGGTATAGTTATATTTTTGGCAAAAAAACAATCTGATGGGTGCTTGGGGATATGGTTTGTTTGACGACGACACGGCAATGGATGCTGTTGATGCGATGCAGTATGAAGAAAATCCGTACGAGTTTTTTGCCGACGCATTTGAGGATGCCATTATTGCCGAGCATTTGGATTACGATAGTTGCCATGCCGTTATTGTCTCGGCAGCTTATATGGATGCGATGCTGAACGGCACCGAATACCCCATTGAAGGCTCAGAGGACGCCGATTATTTTAACTCGTTTGCCAAAAAGCACATCGCCCTCAATGTTATCGACTTGAAACCTTTTGCTCGGCAAGCGCTACAGGTGGTACTTTCCGACAAATCGGAGCTTAACGAACTCTGGGCCGAAAACGAAGAGTTGTACCCGCTTTGGAAGGCAAATGTGGAGGGGTTGGTGGAGCGGTTGAAGTAGTAAATCAATCAATTCCTTCCATTTTGTTCTGAAACACGTTTACTAATTTGTGGTTGTCTGATAGTTGCGCAATTTATTCCCAATTCGTTTCCACAAACCTATTGAAATGGTAAAGGCGCATATTACCGCATTTTATATGAATTACCCTAGGCGGCGGTACTGAAAACAATATTCTATTCGAAAAGTCAGAATCTTTAGAGATTATAGTTAGCGTTTTATCCATTGCATATAGCCAAATGTCGGTGTCGTTCCAACTTGGGTTAATGTCAGATACATGAATGAACGCTTCGCTCTGCCATGGAGGGCAGTTAAAGGGGAGATTTGCATCAATCAAATACTTAAGCGACATCTTTAATGGTGTAGCTATGCGAAAGCATGTCTGCCGCAAATTTTAAGCTAGCCTCTATATCAGCTTGCTCCACGAAAGGATAAGCATCCAATATTTCGGCAGCCGAATCGCCTGCCGCTAAATATTCCAATACCGTTTGCACCGTAAGCCTGGTGCCACGTATAGTGGGCTTGCCATTGCAAATCCCCTCATCTACGGTAATTCTGTCGGTAAGGTATCTCAGTGCCATGTTATAAAAATAGCAAATTCCTATAAATCGTTCACCAATATAAGGTCAAATATCCCTGCTGATGCGTCAAACCTCTTACATAGAGATTTTCATCGTACAAAGTACATTGTACATTGTACATCCAAATCACAGCTTCTCTAGCGATTTCAATATATTACCTTCCACGCGCTCGAGCACGTTGTCGTTTTCGGTGCGCTGAAATTTACGACCTAGTAGCAATTCATACAACTCAATGTAGCGGCCAGTAATAGTTTCTACCCATTCGTCGCTCATTTCGGGCACGGTTTGGCCTTCTTTGCCTTGAAAGTTATTGGCAATCAACCACTCGCGTACAAACTCTTTGCTCAGTTGCTTTTGTGGCTCACCGTTGGCTTGGCGCTGCTCGTAGCCTTCGGCATAAAAGTAACGCGATGAGTCGGGTGTGTGTATCTCGTCCATCAATGTCACCTGCCCATTATAGAAACCGAACTCATATTTCGTATCCACCAAAATTAACCCACGTTCGGCGGCCATTTCGGTGCCGCGGTCAAATAGGTCGTAAGTATAGCGTTCCATGGTTATGTAGTCCTTTTCGCTAACTATGCCTTGGGCCAAAATCTCTTCGCGGCTAATGTCCTCATCGTGCCCTTCGGCAGCTTTGGCGGCTGGGGTAATAATGGGGGTTGGCAGTTTGTCGTGCTCTTTCAATCCTTCAGGTAAGGTAATGCCGCAAAGGATGCGCAGGCCGCTTTTGTAGGTGCGCCACGCATGGCCAGTAAGGTAGCCACGAATTACCATCTCAATACGGATGGGCTCACAAATTTTACCAATGGCCACATTCGGGTCAGGCGACTCAATAAACCAGTTGGGGCATACATCCACACAGCTTTTCAAAAATTTGGCTGCAATTTGGTTCAGCACCTGGCCCTTGTACGGTATCGGGCGGGGCAGTATTACATCAAAAGCCGATATACGGTCGCTGGCCACCATTACCAAGTATTTGTTATCGATATTGTACACATCGCGTACTTTGCCGTGGTAAACGCTTACTTGGCCTGGCAACTGGAAATGGGTGCGGAGAATGCTCATAAGGTGGGGTGGTTATGCTGCCGCAAAGTTGGTGAAAAATGTACCAATGTGCTAATGTACCGATGTGCAAATGTGCAAATGTGCAAATGTGCTAATGTGCTAATGTGCTGATGTACCGATGTGCTGATGTTGAGATGTGCTAGCGCGGGAGTTACTCAAGTGCCGCGACGGATTTTTAATCCGTCGCAACAGAGCAGCAGATTTGCAATCCGCCACGTAACACGGTTACGCAACACCATTATCCACTTGTTACTTTTATTCCATTTTGTCTTTGTTATAAATTTATAGATGCAGCTGCGTATTTCAAAAGTCGTGCTTATTTTGGGTTTTGATGTGTATTTTATGACCGTATTATGTGGCGGATTGTAAATCCGCAGCTCGGTCATTCGGATGTGAACATCCGAATGGGCTGGGAATGCAACTTTTTCAAATATGGCAAGGAAAAGTACGTATTGAAAATTCGAGATAGCTATCAGTCGGGTTTAAAACAACTTGCGGAAAAATAAAATTTATACCAAAACATTCAATCCTTAACAATTTGTTCATTCCTTGCTTATATTAGAGCATGCGCTATCAACTACCCCTGCTACAAGTTGCCCTATTTTGGGTTTGTATTTCGTTTTTTTGGAGCTCAATTGAGGCACAAACCGTATACCCGCCACGTATGTTTGGCGATACCGCCAATGCTCCATTCTACCATGGTGTAGCCAGCGGAGACCCGCTGCCCAACGCGGTTTTGCTTTGGACCCGCATAACGCCTGATAGCGCTACTGCAGCCCCTATAACCCTTACTTGGGAGATAGCTACCGATACGGGCTTTGCCAATGTAGTAGCCAATGGCTCCAGCACTGCCTCGGCAATACGCGATTTTACCCTAACGGTAGATGCCACAGGCCTTACGCCTAACACGGTTTATTATTATCGTTTTGAGTCGCCAAATGGTGCTACTTCGCGCCGTGGGCGCACCCAAACCGCACCGCAAGGCAGCACTGATAGCATGAAGGTGGCCGTGTTGTCTTGCAGCAGTGTGTTTTCGGGCTACTTTAATGGCTATGCCCGCCTAGCGGAGCGAACCGATATTAACTTGGTGGTGCACATGGGCGACTACATATACGATTTTGTTGACCCTAATGAGCAAGTGCGGGTGCCCAGCCCAGGGCCCATTGGCCCAAACACGGTTGATGAGTGGAGGGATAGGCATGAGTATTATTTGCTTGACCCCGATTTGCGCGATGCCCGTGCCCAGTTGCCGTGGGTAACTTTTTGGGACAACCATGATTTAAGCCAAAGCAATCCTTTGAATGGTAGCATAGCCTTTACGGAGTGGGTGCCGATTAGAATGCCCGATACCTCACAGCCTACCATAATATATAGGGCCTTTCAGTACGGCGATTTGTTCGATTTGCACATGTTGGATATTTTGTTGTTCAGAGATAGGGATACCATTGCACCCGGCGAAACCAGTATTTTGGGCACAGTGCAGCACGATTGGTTTATTAATTCTTGGCTGGCCTCAACTACCAAATGGAACCTATTAGGCAGCCAGAAAATGGTGGGCGGCTGGTATGCCCGTGGCTTACCGCAAATACCGCAAATACCCCGTGATGGCGATTTTTTCAGCACCAATAGCTGGGATGGCTATGTAGAAGACCGCAGGCGTTTGTTTAGTTTGTTCGATTCTTTGGATAGGAGAAACAACATGTTTATAAGCGGCGATGCGCACATGTCCATAGCTATGGATTTGGCCATTGACCCATTTGATAGCTTGCAATATACTGCCCGAACAGGAGCAGGCGCGGTAGGTACCGAGTTTTTGCCTACTAGTGTTACCCGTGGTAATTTTGATGAAATGGGTATTGCCCTAAATTTGGTGGAGGCAGCCGTGCAAATTAGTAAGGGGGCCAACCCGCACCATGTATTTATGGAGGTGGTGCAGCATGGTTATGGGGTGCTTAACATCAATAAAGACAGCATTACGGCAGAGTATTGGTATTCGCCTATTTTGGCCGAAACCACTACCGAAACCTTAGGCCAACGGCTGGTGATGGAAGATGGGGCCGGGCATTGGAAGCGCGACTTGCCCACCAGTGTTAGGCCGCCTATAATTTCTACTGCACCCACCGAGTTTGTATCGTTTATACGGCCAAACCCAGCCAACGATTGGATAGCCTTTGATATTGAAAGCGAAAATCCTGGGGCGGCCCAAGTAAAAATGTTCAATATTGCTGGCAAGGCCATTAAGCTTGCCGAGGTGAACACCTCAGCCGGGGGCGCCACTTACCGTATATACACAGGCAATCTTCAACCTGCTATATACATTATACAGGTAACTACAGCCGAGGGTTCTATGATTAGGCAGTTTGTGAAACAATAATGTATTTAAAATAAATTGCTTGGTTAATGTCAGTTGATTATGGTCTTTTTGTGAAATAATTTTTAACATGATTTTTATCCTAAAGTATAGTGTTTTAAATGGTTTCAATAAATTGGTGCAGTATGTTGTGTACAAAGTAGCCTAACACTCATTAGGATATTTTGGCAATATGAATTAACTTCTCGCAAAATTAACCTTGTGCTAACGAACCGCTAACAGTTGGCACTAGGTGTTTTAGCCTAATTAACCAACTTACTGCTATGTTGAAACTGCTACTCACCCTCTATATTGGGGTATTTGCTACTGCTTTTGCCGCATTTGGCCAAGGCGATTGGACCTCACTGCATAACGATGGGAAAGTAGCCATCGAATACCGCTACAGCGATTGCCACCGCCCCGAGGACGGCATACACAAACAGAACGTGCATTTTAGGTTTACAAACCTTACCGCGGCTACCCAGCAAATAAGTTGCCAAAAGAAAGTATCGTACAACAACAAACCGGCTGCTGCCCCCAGCGCCGAAAATACCTTTGCAGTTACCTTGAAGCCCGCAGAAGTACTGGAAGGCAGTTGCAGCCTAAAAGATAATAGGCTGGCCATTTTTGTGAAAATGCTCGACGGCACTTCGCAATCAGTAATGACTTCTTTTGAATTGGTGAACATTAAAGTGACCCAACCTTAAAAAACTGCTACCAATGGCTTCAAGAATCATAATTCTCGTTTCATTAATTTTTGCTGGGTGCACGCAGCTTTTTGGCCAGTGCGAGGTTACTGCATCTATTTCGCCCAGTAATAGTGTTTGTGGCGACTGCGCTGTGCTTACTGCTTTTGGTCGTGGACAAGGCCAGCAGGTGTTCAACGAAACGTTCAATAGCGGCAGCCCTTCGGGCTGGGCCTTTACCCAGCAAGCAACCTTTACCAACCCCTGCAGTCCGGGTGGGGTAAATGGCACCACCCATTTATGGATGGGTAGTGCATCGGCAGTGCCGCGCTCGTTGGTTACGCAATCTTATAACTTTACCACTGCTACCTCGGGTGCTACGGTTTGTTTTGATATGCTATTTGCCGAACAAGGGGGCGCTGCACCCTGCGAAGGACCCGATGAGCCGCAAGAGGGCGTATTTTTGCAATATTCTACCAATGGCGGCGCTACATGGACGACCATTTTCTATTTTGATCCTAATGGAGGCAATGACCCAACTTTGGTGAATTGGAACAACTGGTGTTTTCAATTGCCCCCAGCCGCCCTGGGCCCTAATACCCAAATTCGCTTTTTTCAAGATGCTGATTCGGGTGCTGATTTTGACCACTGGGGCATAGATAACGTGGCTATTTATTACAACGACCCAACCTACAATATTACTTGGCAGCACGATGGTTATTCTTATGGACAAGGCAACTCTGGTGGTGCAAGCCCTAACAGGGTTTGCCCACAAACCACTACCGATTATTTTGTGCTGATGACTAATGGCACTACTACCTGCCGAGATACAGTTAGGCTTACAGTGGTAAACCCAACCATTGACATTAACGCTGGCAACGATACCAGCATTTGCCCGAGCACATGTGCCAACTTGAATGCGACGGCTAAAGTGATAAAAAGCCCTCAGCAAACGCCTACTTATTCAAACAATGAGTTTCAGGTGATAGCACCAGGTAGCCCAGCAGAGATTAACATTAACGTAACTGGGCTCAATAATCTTACTATCAATCCGGTTGTTATACAATCGGTTTGCATCGGTTCGCTCACATACTTTGGTACTGGGTTGGATTTTAGTGTTTTTCCGCCAGTACCTGTAACCATAACTGCCCGAAATCTGCGTTTTGAGCTAATTTGCCCTGACGGCACCGTTTTGTTGCTTTTGCCTCAAAATATTATAACCCAAGGCAATACCTTATCTAATTTGTGTTTTGTGCCAGCTGCACCTGCAATAACTACAGGCTCCCCGCCATACACTGGAAGCTTTAGCCCCAACCAGCCTTTTACAAACTTAAATGGTTGTACCTCCAATGGTGTATGGAAGTTGAGGGTAAGTTTACCTGGGGCTGCTTTTGGTACAGGATTTTTTAACAACTGGCGTATTACTTTTAACGACCCAGAAATAAGCTACCCTGCTGATATAACCTGGAGTCCCACCACCAACATGACGGGCTCAACTACCCTCACCCCGCAAGTTTGCCCAACGGGTACAACTACCTATACCCTTAGCGCCAGCGATACAGCAGGTTGTGTAACCGTTACCGACCAAGTAACCGTTACGGTGTTACCTAGTTGCTGCAACCTAACCATTGGTGCCACGGCTACCAACCCGGCTTGTGGCGCTAGCAATGGCGCTATCAATATTAACGTAACGCAGGGCACAGGTCCGTATACTTATACTTGGACGCCTGGCGGTGTATTAGGTGCATCGCGTACCGGATTAACCGCTGGCACCTATACCGTAAGGATAACCGATACTGGTCAGCCTACCTGTTTTAGGGATACCACTATTACCCTAACTTCTCCAAATTCGCCAGTAATAAACAGCATTACCCCAACCGCCGAAACCTGTGCTGGGTTTAATGATGGCAGTATTGCGGTAAACGCCAGTGGCGGAACCGGAGCACTTACTTATGCTTGGACACCAGCTAATACGGGTGCCAACATCAATAACCTTGCCGATGGCAACTATACCGTAACGGTAACTGACGCGAGCGGCTGCTCTGTTACAGGTAGCACAAGTGTAGCTGCAGGCCCGCCTTGTTGTAACTTGGCTATTTCGGCAAGCACTGCAAGCCCTACTTGTGGCGCTAGCAATGGAAGCATAACCATAAATGTAACCACTGGAAGTGGCAACTACACATATGCTTGGACAGGTGGCGTAAGTGCTACCAATACTCTTACAAATATTGGTGCAGGTACCTACAGCGTAACCGTTACCGACGTTACACAAGGTTGTAACCGCGATACTACCATTACTTTGAGTAGCGCCAATGCACCAACTATTAGTAACATTGCCAGTACTGCTGAAACTTGCTTAGGCGACGGCGATGGCACGGCAACAGTAACTGCTTTAGGTGGTACCGGAGCCTTAACTTACAACTGGAACACAACCCCAGCTCAGGCTACAGCAACTGCTACCGCACTTGTACCCGGTAGTTATAGCGTAACGGTAACTGACGGAGTGGGTTGCCAAGCGGTATCGAATGTGGTGGTTGCAGCGGGGCCAAACTGTTGTAACTTGAGCTATACCATTGCTACCACTAATCCAACTTGCGGTAACACCGATGGCTCGATAAATATTACCAACTTGGGCGGCTCGGGCAGTTATACTTTCCTTTGGAGCGATAACTCTTCAGGTCAAAATTTGTTGAACGTTGGTGCCGGAACTTATAGCGTTACCATTACCGACAACACCTACCCTAACTGCCAGTTGGATACTACTGTATCGTTGAGTAACCCTAATGCACCGGTAATTGATAATATAGTAGCCACTGCCGAAACTTGTTTGGGTAATGATGATGGCACTGTAGATTTAACCGTAAGTGGTGGAGCAGGCGGTTATGTTTTTGGTTGGAGCAATACAGCAACCACGGAGGATTTAACGGGTCTTGCACCGGGCACTTACAACGTGACCGTAACAGATGCATTAGGTTGCCAAGTTTCAGGATTTATTGCCGTACCTGCGGGGCCAAACTGCTGTAATCTAGCATTCGATTTGGATGTAATTGACCCTAGCTGTGGCCAAAACAATGGCTCAATTGAGGTAACGAATGTATCGGGCACCGGTCCGTTTATCAATATCTGGAGCAACGGTGCATCTACTGCATTAATTAATAACCTAGCAGCTGGAACGTATACCGTAACCGTAACTGACAACGGCCAACCCAACTGCCAACTGGATAGCACTATTACCATTAGCAATGCTGGTTCGCCTGTTATTAGCAATATATCGGGCACCGATGAAGCATGTGCAGGTGCTGGCAATGGCACCGCAACTGTAACTGCTGCTGGTGGTGCCGCGCCGTTAACCTACACTTGGAGCAACTTAGCTACAGGCGCCAGCATTACTGGCTTAGCACCCGGCACTTATACGGTAACAGTAACAGATGCCAACGGGTGCTCTGTAACTGGGCAAGTGGTTATAGGCACTGGCCCGGTATGTTGTAGCTTATCGGCTTCGGCAACTGCCACCCCAGCCAGTTGTGGCACTGCCGATGGCAGCATAACCGTAACAGTTGACGCGGCCACTGGAACTGCCCCATTTGAATACAACTTAAACGGTGGCAGCTTTGGTTCGAGCAATGTATTTACTGTTGGCGGTGGGAACTATACCGTTATTGCACGCGATGTAAACGGCTGCGATACCACTTTGTTAGTGACTGTAAATGAAGCGAACAATACTTTAGTACTTACCCCAAGCAGCTTCAACCCAACCTGCCCTGGAGGCACTGATGGCTGGGTAGGTATTAATGTAGCGGGTGGCACTCCACCAAATGTTACCACATGGTCGACAGGTGCGAGTACCGATACCTTGCTAAACCTCGGTGCAGGTACTTATAATGTTACGGTTACTGATGTGTCGAATTGCTCGGCTTTCTTGAGCATTACATTAACCAATCCGGCTCCTCCGAGTGTTAACTTGGGCGATGATATAGACCTATGCGATGGACAAACCATCAGCCTGGATGCCGGGTTGGCAGGTGCCTATATATGGTCTACGGGCGATACTACGCAAGGTATTACTGCTACCGCTAGCGGCTCGTATAGCGTTACCATCACCAATGCTGGGGGTTGCACCGCTACTGATGATATTTTGGTAACAGTGGCGACCCCATTTACTGTGGATGCAGGTGAGGACACTACAATCATTCAATTTGAAAGTGTGTTGGAGCTTACGGGCACTGTAACCGGCTCGACAGGCGGTAGCTATTTATGGACCCCAAGCGATTATTTGGCTTGCGACAATTGCCAAACAACTTCACTTTCGCCGGATAGCACCACTACCTATGTGCTCGTATATACCGATGCATTGGGTTGCACCGCATCCGATAGTGTAACCATTACGGTTTTGCCGGGTGAATATATAGCCATTGTGCCCAATGCTTTCAGCCCAAATGCTGATGGAACAAACGACATACTGTATGTATACCATAAAGGTGTAAGACGCCTTGTTTTCAGGGTGCACGACCGATGGGGAGAGAAGGTGTTTGAAACCGACGATATGAACAAAGGTTGGGATGGAACCCTCAAAGGCGTTAACGCGCAAGACGGGGTGTATGTATGGGACCTTTACGTAGAGTTTTTAAACCTGCAAATACCTGCACAACGCTCAAAAGGTAGTGTATTGCTGCTAAAATAATTTAACTTAACATCGACCAATGCCCTGACCTTGAATAAGTGAATGGCAACAACTGAACTAATTAAACTAACCAACCAGAATCACAAGACCAGGTTATGAAAATGGCCCATTATTATCAACGAGGCTTTGCAACATGGGTACTGCCGTTACTAATGTTGTGCACTTTTGCATTGCATGCCCAGCAAACCACTTACCGCATCAACTACGATATTTCACTGTTTGATTTACCAGGAGGCTTAGTACAAGCTTCATCGGGCAACGTGGTGTTTGCGGGCACCAATACCAGTTTTATACCAATATCTGGAACCCTTACTGAGGTAAACAACATTGGTACTGTGGTATGGTCAAAGCGCTATAATTCGCTATCGGTAGCAACCGATTTTCAAGATATTAAACGGGTAGCTTCGGGCGGGTACATCATTACCGGCTCCAATGGCTCTGATTTGATGTTGATGCGCACCGATGCCGCTGGCAATGTTACGTGGGCCAATACCTACCAAGTAGCCAATACTAGCAGTTTTGGTAATAGGGTTTTACCTACTTCCGATGGCGGTTTTGTAGTAGCTGGCAGCATTACCGGTGCTGACCCTGATGGAGCAGGTGCGTTGGTTAGGCAAGACTCAACCAATATGTACTGTATAAAGGTTAACTCAAGCGGTACTTTACAGTGGGGCAATGTGTTTTTCTATACCACAGCCTTTGTTGACGACCATTCGTTGGTTGATGTAGCTGAAGTATCGGATGGTTACATTTTTACGGGTTCTGTGAACGAGAGTGGCAACGATGGACCTACCGATGCGGTGGTTATCAAAACAAACACATCGGGTGCTCGCCAATGGTCGTATCGTTACGGTGGGGGTAATAGCCAAGATGGCTCTTCTATTAGAGCGTTGAGTGGAAGCGAGGTGCTTATCTCAGGTGGTGATAACGGCAGGCCCTATTATATTCGAATGAGTTCGGCAGGCAGCGTTACGGCTGGAAGCAGATATTCCTTCGGTTTCTTGAGTTTTGATCAAGCTTTCGGCACCGATATTGTGCAAACCAATGACGGCAATTATGCGATGTTTGGTACTTATATTGGTTTCAATGTTCCGCCTGTTTTTTCAGCGTTTATCCTTAAAATCAATCCTTCCAATGGTAGTTTGATTTTCCAGAAATACTACTCACCTACCTCTACATCCTTTTTAAGCATCTCACTTTTGCCAGAGGGCATTCAGGCTGCCGACTCATCGTATATGATGATTTCGACAGGCTTTGGCTCTGGCGGAAGTGGCGGATATGATTATGAATTGATTAAAGCAGATAAGAACGGTTTGCTCAATAACACGGGTTGTCCAGAGGCTAATTTAAACCTATCTAGGGCAAGTTTTACGCCCGGCTTATCGAGTTTTACCCCTATCACAACCACTGCTGTTTCGGCAAGTGCATTGACCATGGTTATTACCACACCCAGCACCACATCGGCTGTTGCATGCCGCACTATTATTTGCAACCGCCCAGAGGCTGCCAATAGCGTAACGGCTACCAACAACAACTTCTGCCCGGGAGGTTCAAGTCAAATAAATGCCAGTGGTACAAGTAGCAACGTGGTATATAAAGTATATACAGCATCAACGGGTGGTACTTTATTAGGAACCACACCACTCACCGTTAGCCCAATCATAACTACTACCTATTATGTAGAAACTGAGGACACGGCTAACCCCGGTTGCGTAAGTGCAACCCGCCCTTCCGTTACTATTACGGTTTTGCCAGCTGCTCCGTTGCAACCGGGCACTATTAGCGGCCCAAGCCCTGCTTGCCCTGGTAGCCAAACTTATACTATTGGTGCCGTAACCAATGCTAGCAGCTATACTTGGAGCGTAAGCGGAGGTGGCACTATTTCGGGTAGCGGAACTTCCGCCTCTGTAAACTGGACCACACCGGGCACTTATACCGTGTCGGTAACTGCAACCAATAGTTGCGGTACCAGCCCTGTGCGAACGCTATCAGTTACCGTAAGCAATCCTCAACCAGCGCAACCCGGTGCAATTACGGGCAACACAAATCCATGCCCAGGAACCGAAAGCTACACTATAGCCGCAGTAACCAATGCAACAAGTTATACTTGGAGCGTAAGTGGCGGAGGCACTATAACTGGCAGCGGTACATCGGCTAGCGTAAGCTGGACAACATCAGGCGGTCCTTACACCATATCGGTAACTGCCACCAACAGCTGCGGAACCAGTGCTGCACAAACTTTGCAAGTAAACGTTCAAGCTGGTCCACCAACTACTATTGGTGCCATTACCGGCCTTACCAATGTGTGCGTGGGTAGCCAACCTTATAGTGTGCCAGTAGTACCAGGTGCTACTACTTACACATGGAGCGTAAGCAGTGGCGGCAGCATTACTGGTGGTCAAGGTACGCGCAACGCAACTATTAACTGGACTTCTGCAGGTACTTACAATGTATCTATCACTGCTTCAAACGGCTGTGGAAGCGTAAATGCTACGCCAATAACCGTAACCGTTGCCGGCGCGCCACCTATAACCCCAGGCCCAATAACAGGCACTAATACTGCATGCACGGGCAACCAAACCTATACTATACCACCAGTTGCAGGCGCCGATAGCTATACTTGGAGCATTAGTGGTGGCGGTTCGGTAGTATCAGGTGCCAATAGCACCAGCTTTACCGTAAACTGGACCACATCAGGCACGCATACTGTATCGGTTACTGCTACCAATGCTTGTGGCACTAGCAGCGCGGCTACTACTTCGGTTACCGTTTCTCAATCGGTTCCTTCGGTTCCAGGAGCTATAACTGGTTTAGCTAGCGTTTGTGCAGGTAGCCAATTGTATAGTATTGCAACTGTGGCAGGTGCCACAGGCTATACTTGGGCGGTAAGCAATGGTGGTAGCATAACTAGCGGGCAAGGTACCAACAGTATTGCTGTTAACTGGGCAACCCCCGGTGGACCCTATACTGTAACCGTAGTAGCTACCAATATTTGTGGCAGCAGTAGTTCATCTGATTTACAAGTAACCGTATTACCAGCTAATCCTGCGGCACCTGCCAGCATTACAGGAAATACGCCTGTTTGTTTTGGCAGCGAAACCTATACCGCAGCGGCAGTAGCAGGAGCTTCTGGATATACTTGGAGCGTAAGCGGCGGAGGCACCATTGCAACCAATGGCAACCAAACGGTAAGTATTAACTGGACAACAGCCGGAACTTGGACGGTTTCAGTTACAGCCCAAAACCAATGTGGTAGTAGCAGTGCTACTACCTATAGCGTATCCGTATTGCCTGCAAGCCCACCAACACCAGGCAATATAACTGGTCCGTTGGGTGTATGCCCTGGTTCGGTAACTTATAGCATACCTACTATACCGGGGGCAACTGGCTATACCTGGACAGTAGGTGCTGCTGGCACTATCACCAGCGGGCAAGGTACCGAAAGCATTGATGTTACTTGGGCTTCGGCCTCTGGTACGTACACCGTTTCGGTAACTGCTGAAAACCAGTGTGGCAGCAGTACCGCCTCATCGGTACAGGTTAACTTAACCCCAGGTGCACCAACAGGCACTCCAACTATTTCAGGTAATGATTTGCCTTGCCCAGGCCCACAAACCTATACCGTTGGTGGTGTTACTGGCGCAAGCGATTACACTTGGACGGTTAGCGGTGGTGGTACCATTCAAACGGGACAAGGCACTGGAACCATTATTATCAATTGGACAACAACTGGCGGCCCTTATACCATTGAGGTTACCCCTTCAAACGCTTGTGGCAACGGCACATCCAATACTTTTGATGTAACCGTAGATGGCCCACCAGTGCTGGGTGCAGCTACCGTTACTGGCAACAACAACCCTTGCCCAAGCACCGAAAATTATTCCATTAGCTCGGTATCTAATGCAACAGGCTATACTTGGACATTGAGCGGTGGTGGAACCATCACTAGTGGTCAAGGCACTGCTGCAGTGGCGGTTAACTGGACCACATCTGGCGGACCATATACGCTTAGCGTAAACGCCACCAATGCTTGCGGAAGCAGTGCTTTGGCAGCAACTTACAACGTAACCGTGCAACCTGGCCCACCAGCTACGCCTGGTGCCATTGCAGGTACTAACAGTGTTTGCCAAAATACCAATGGCGTGGCATATACTATAGCCAGCGTAACCAATGCCACTAACTACACTTGGAGTATAAGTGGCGGAGGCACCATAGTATCGGGCCAAGGTACCACCAATGCTACTATCGATTGGACAGGAACTCCGGGCAACTATACGGTTTCGGTAACTGCCACCAATTCTTGCGGCACTAGCACTGCATCAACCCTAAATGTTACCATTACTCCAGGTGCACCCGCTCAACCGGGTAGCATAACTGGGGTTGCTAGTGTTTGCCCAGGTGCTGAGCCTTACAACATAGGAGCAGTAACCAATGCAACAGGCTATACTTGGACATTGAGCGGCGGCGGTACCATTGCCACCGGACAAGGTAGCAATAGCATTACCGTAAACTGGACTACCAGCGGTGGCCCTTATCAAGTAATTGTAATAGCTACCAATGCCTGTGGGAACTCAACTGCCCAAACCGTTGATGTAACCGTTAATGCCAGCCCAACAGCACCTAGCATTATTACCAGTGGCGATACCATTTGCGAAGGCGAATCGGCAACTATTACGGCAACCGGTTCAACGGGTGGGGCTATTACTTACAACATATTTAGCGCACAAACAGGCGGCAGTTCATTGGGTGTTTCACCACTAACCGTTAGCCCTATTGTAACTACTACTTACTATGTAGAGGTAATCAACGATTTGGGTTGTCGCTATAGTGGTGGCCGTGTTCCAGTTACTATTGTGGTAGCTCCTGCACCCGCAGCGCCAGTTGTAACTGGCAGCAATGGCGGGGTTTGTTACAACGAAAGCGCAACGCTTACCGCAACTTCTTCCAACTCAACTATTACTTGGTGGAATGCTGCAACTGGCGGCACGTTATTAGGTTCGGGTAATACCCTGAACACTGGCGCATTGACCAACACCACCACCTTTTATGCTGAAGCTACCAACGCAAACGGCTGCGGTAGTTTAACGGGCAGGGTGGCAGTTACGGTAAATGTGGCGCAATTGCCTACTGCAACATTAACCAGCGATGCCCCTGACAACAGCATTTTTATTAACCAAGCCCTTATTGTAACCGTAGAGCCGAGTGACTATACTAGGTACGAGTTTTTCTTGAACGGTACTTCGGTGCAATTGGATAGCATCAACACATGGGGCAGCAGTGCTTTCAACGATGGAGATGTTGTTTCGGTAATTGTAACTGATGGAGGCTGTGTAGGCAATGAAGTGGAATTGACGGTTAGGGTTACCGACCTACCTAATGCCTTTACCCCGAATGGCGATGGACGCAACGACGACTTCTTGAAAGGTTTTGAACTGGTAATTATCAACCGTTGGGGCCAAGAGCTTTATAATGGTTTTGATGGCTGGGATGGGTACTACAACGGAGAACGGGTTTCGCCAGGTACCTACTTCTATATTGTGCGTGTGCCAGATATAACGGACACGGATAAAGTATTGAAGGGATCGGTATTGGTACACTATTAATCTTGCAACTAGCTATGAAATCGACAACTATCATCATATTGATGCTACTTTCCGTAGGTACGGCTTGGGGGCAATCGAGAAAAGAACTGGCAGATAAAGCCTTTGAACGCAAAGAGTATTTTGCCGCCATTGATTTGTATAATAAGCATTTGGAGAAAGACCGCAACAATGCCAACAATGGCGAGGTGTACTTTAATGTAGCGGAATGCTACCGCCAAATATTGGAGTATAAAGAGGCTTTAGAATGGTACAATAAGGCTCAAGGTGCCCAATATGAGCAACCCAACTTACACTTTCAGAAGGGTAGGGTATTGTTAAACCTTGGTGACTACAGCGAGGCTAAAAAATCGTTGGACAAATTCCTGGAAACGCAGCCAAACGATAAAGATGGACTGCGATTGAAGACCAATGTGGACTTTGCTTTGAGCGTAAAAAACGACCCACCGTCGTTATTTACTGTTGTAAACGAACAGTTGCTCAATACTTCAATGAGCGATTATGGGGCTTACTATTTTGAAGATAAAGTAGTGTTTACCTCGTCGCGTATGGAAGATGGTGGCAGCGATAAAACCTACATGGTAGATGGCCAGGGTTTTTCAAACTTCTTTCTGGCTAACTACAACAACGAAGGCAAAACCTGGGATAAGCCAACCAAATTGGATGGCATCAGCAGCACATTTAACGATGGGGTATTTACATATAGCGCGGATACCAAAATGGCCTATTTTACCCAATGCAGCGGCGAAAAAGGCGAGAAATGCCGCATAATGCAGAGCAGCTACAATGCTTCTACCAAGTTGTGGAATTCGCCTGAGCCCATTAATTTCCCCGGTGAACAAGTGGAGATGGTGCACCCAACGGTAAGCAAAGATGGCAATTGGATGTGGGTAGTAAGCCGTAAGGCTGATGGAAAGGGCGGTAGCGACATTTGGTTGCTGGAGCGCCGTGGACTAGGTTGGGGCGAGCCTGTAAATGTGCAAGTATTCAACACCGAGTACGACGAAGCTTATCCCGTGTATTTCAACGATACCACTATGTACTTCTCCTCCAATGGCTTTACGGGCATGGGAGGATTGGATTTGTTTGTATCGGTAAAGCGTGATGGACAGTGGACCAAGCCAAGCAACCTAAGGTCACCGTTTAACTCCAATGCCGATGACTTTTTGATGGTGTTTAACAAGGACAAATCGGAAGGTTATTTCTCATCAAACCGCAATGGTGGTAAGGGTAGCGATGATGTTTATTCGTTCTTTACAACACCTATAAACCTTACCTTGAACGGCAATGTGAAGGATGTAGATGGTTTGACACCATTGAAAGGTGTAAAGGTTTACCTAACTGGCAGTGATGGCTCATTGGATAGTACCCTTACCGATGCCAGCGGTAACTATAGCTTTGTGCTGGATAAAAACGTGGATTATAAGATAAACGTAAGCTTGCCAGAGTATTTTGGAGACTCAAGGAAAATGACCACCCAAGGTGAATTGTACAGCAAAGACTTTTCGAAGGGTACTGGCTACGATTTCGATTTTGCCTTGATGCGCATACCTAAAACCGAAATTACCATCGACGATATTTATTATGACTATAACAGTGCAGTGCTTAGGTCGGAGTCTTTGGGAAGTTTAGATAACCTAGTGAAGTTGTTGGATGACTCGCCGGACGTGCAGGTGCTTATCAATTCGCATAGCGATGAACGAGGCGATGATTTGTACAACCTCAAGCTGTCTGAAGAACGCGCCAAATCGGTGTTGGATTACTTAATAAGTAAAGGCATTAATCCAACCCGCTTAACCAGCAAAGGTTGGGGCGAAACGGCCTTGCTCGTAAAAAATGCCCAAACCGAAGAAGAACACCAACAGAACCGCAGAACCACTTTTAAAGTAGTTAACCAATAAGAGCCATGAAGACCAGGATACTGCTAACTATACTAAGCCTTTTGCCGTTTTTGGGTTATGCCCAAAACGACGCCCTGTTTACGCATTTTATGTACCATACCAATTTGTATAATCCAGCTACTGCGGGCAATAACGATGGCATAACCGTTGGTTTGTTGGCCCGCCAGCAATGGGTAGGTTTTGATGATGCCCCTTCATCGCAGTTGCTGAATGCGTATGGCTACATACCCAAGGTAAAGGGTGGTGTTGGCCTAACTGTGGTGAACGATATTATAGGCAAGCAACGCACCACCACCGTGCGGTTGGGTTATGCCTACCGCCAACGCCTTGGCGACAGGATGTACCTATCGGCGGGCATAAACGTGGGTATTGCCAACAATTATGTGCGAGGCAGTGAGTTGCGCTACCAGCAAACCGGCGATGAAACCTCGTTTGACACCGGCATTAGCCAAACCAAGCCAGATATTGGCCTTGGTGTGGAGTTTGTTGGTAAAGGATTAACCTTAGGTGTATCGTTTTCTCACTTGCAACAATCGCTTGGCAACTCAACGCTTTGGAAAACCCCTCGCCATTATTATGCTTATGCTAAGTATGATTGGCAGGTGGCCGAAAAATGGCAATTAAGCCCTGCCGTATTTTTCCGCAGTGCAGGCTTTATCTCGCAAGTGGATGTAAACTTGAATGCTACTTGGAACAAGCGTGTAGTGGTAGGTGCCAGCTACCGCACTACTGATGCGGTGTCGGGTTTGTTAGGCGTGTATATTGTTAAAAACGTGCTGGCAAGCTATTCTTATGATTTTAACTTTGGCGCATTGCGCACCAACAACAGCGGCTCGCATGAGTTGACCATCATTGCCAAATTCAAAGGCTTCCAAGAGAAAGTGTCGGTACTGAAAAGCCCTAGGTATTTTTGATTTTAGATTCAAGATTTACGAATAAAAAGAAGAGTCCGCAGCGTTTCGTTGCGGACTCTTCTTTTTATTGTGCAGTTTTTCTACTTAGTGCCTTTCCAAACCCAAGTGCCCTTAGGGTTTATATAACCAAGTGTGTTGCCTTGTTCAAGCCAAGCCCTACCAAAAGCGGGCGTCGTGGTCAAATTGGGCAGGGATAACCAGCTTGACTGTTTGGTCATTATAGCCCCATTTGCTATTCAATGCGTTGTCGCCAATGGCTACAGGGCAAAGGCCCACGTTGCAACGGCCAGCTAGCGAGTACTTAGGTTGCAGCACCACTTTGCCCGATGCATCCACAAACCCGAATTTGCCAGTTATCCATACACTATGAAGCGCTGCGATAGTTTGCGCCGCAGCGCTTAAAACCTAAGAGGACTGCCAATAAAAAGGCTAAGCTATGCTTTAACATGGTAGTTGTGGTTGGTTATGCTGTGAAAATACCATGGCGGCAATGGCTTAGGTATACCAATTACTAGGGATATTTCGGCCTGTTAAGGTTGCGGCACGGCTTCCCAGACTTTAAAGTTGCGGTAGGCAAAATGTGTCCATTTCATTTGTCGGAAGCCTATTTTGCCATCGCCCAGCACGGCCCCATGCTCTTGGCCATCGTCGGTCCAGTCTATTATTTTGCGGTTGTCAATGTACAGCGTAATGTGGCCTTGGTACTTGGTTAGGCGCACCGTATGCACTGCCACCGAATTGAGCGGTATACCTGCTTCGCCGGTCTGCACCTTATCAAAACCCTTGTTTTTGCGCAGGTTGGCGGTACCTCTATCGGGTTGGTTTTCGCCATCGGCATAGTAACTTATGTGGTAGTTGTTCATGGCGCCTTTAGTATACTGTGTAAACGTGCCATTGCGTGCTGGCAACGAGGCATCCAATATATCCTCGCCGTTCAATCCTTTAGCTGCAAAAAACACAATACACAGGCCCGCTTCGGGGTGGTGGTTTTGCACCTCCCATTCGGCCACGAAGTCGGTAGGGAACTCTTGTGGGCACCACAGCACATGATGGCCCGCCTCGTTTGGCGACTGCATATGCATCCATCCATCGGTATAGGTCAATTCGGCAGGGCCTTCCATCTTCCAGCCAGCAGTGTCTGTTGCTGTCGCCAAGTTGTTTTGGTACAATAGCTTGCCTTTGGCGCCATCTTGGGACTGCCCATTTACCTGGGCCAGCAACATAAAGGATAATAGTAAATGGCACATTCGTTTCAAGGCATTGGGTGTTGGTGTCAAGTAAAAATAGCCTTTTTGCCCGAGGGTTTTGTCGTGTACTTTTATATAGTGATGGCGGGGTTTTGGCCACTTTTGGGGTGTTAGCAAAATGGCATTTACAGCACCACTTTGATAACCTAGATTGGGTACCTGAAGCATGCGCAGAGCAACTATCCTAGCTTGTGCCTTGAAATCTTTTATAAAAAATTAATTTATTGATAATCAATAGTTTGTACACGACAAAACCCCGTTTGCCCATTTAGTATTTGCAAAATATAAAAACGGTTTATAAATTTGTTGTACTGCCGAATGTGGGTATTTGGTGGTGGTCGATTGGTTAGAAATTTCGGTATTGAATTGAACAAACAACTAAGCTGGTTACTCATTGTTTGTGTGCATTCATCGGTTGGGGTGTTTTTATTGTTGTAGGTTCCGGCTTCATTGGTAGGTGGGGGCGAGCTTACGTATTGCGAGTTTGTCTGAATCAGAATTTGCAGAATTTTATAATTACCGAATCAATACTTGAAACACAATTCTAAAATTCTTTAATTCTCAAATTCTGTTTCAGACAATGGCACTGGCGTTTGAAAACCCTGCGTCCGTTTCATCCTTGTCAAAAAAAGCAGACGAGGACGATTGGGGGCATGATTCGTCAGACTGCTGCTCTAGCGTGTCATGGTGAGCGGAGCCGAACCATCCGCAACATGTACACATAATAAGTACAAATTATTACAGCCTTATTACAACAATACCCAAAAGTGTTTTGCCACCTACACTACGGATGGTTCGGCTCCGCTCACCATGACACATCGGGAAATTCTGTTTCAGACAATTACACTGGCGTCTGGAGACGCTGTGTCCGTGTCATCCTCGTCAAAAAAACGAAGACGAGTATAGGCAACGCATGAAATACATTTTGTATAACGGCTCGTTAAGCTAATAGCATAAGGTTATCGCTTAATTGACGATAACCTTATGGTTGCTTAAGCCCATTTCAGTAATTACTTTCACCAAGTAGGTACCTTTGGCTACTTCGCTTAAATCTATTTGTTCAAAGCTTTTGCCAGCGGTGTTTACCGTTTTCACCAACTGGCCTTGTATATTGTATACTTGCACCAAAGCAGTTGCCTGCAAGCCATCAATCATCAATAGGCCAGCCGTTGGGTTTGGATAAACGTTGGTGGTCAATGCGCTTTTGGTATTGCGAATACTGTTTGGGCAACTGGTTTTTATACCATCGAAAAACCCTTTGGCACTTAAAAAGGCAAAGGGTGCACAGCCATTATGGTCGTAGTTGCCAAAATTAACCGTATCCAGTGCTGGTGCACCTGCTGCTGACCAAGCCGTATAGGCGTTTACCGAATTCATATAGGATACTTGGTCGTCGCCAGTGCAAAAGAACATGCGCATAGGCGATTGCGGTGCCCAGCCATCCACCAAGTCATTGTCGGCTAAAGCCACTCGCAGACTGAAGTTTGGGTCGTTAAAAAACGAATCGATGTAGATGTCTTCAATCATCAATCGTGGTACAGGGTTGCAAGCATTGCTAATTGTTCCGTTGCCCGTTACTCTATTAGCAAAAAGGGCTGGCACAACAGTATCGTATGGCGACTTCATCACGTCACGAATATCTGTATATATGTTGCCATAAATAGATTGGTACGCAATTAAAATGAAAGGCAAGTAGCCCGGTGTTGGGTAAGGGTCAAAAGACGCCATTAAATCTACTTGTGCGTTTTTAGTATCATAAGCGCCCGACATTGGAGCAGAGCCCGCGATATTGAATTCGCCAGGAAACTCAGCTTCCAAAATTTTTACTGCCGCAGCAGTAGCGTGACCACCCTGCGAGTACCCGAATAAGAATAGTTGATCGTTATCGGTAGTACCAAGGCTATCTAGCACATTTCTGGTGGCTCGGGCAGCATTGATCATGTCATTGCCTTGCGAAAAGGTATGTGTATATGGGTGAATTGGAATTCTGGCAGTATCAAAAAAGCCAATTCCAAGGTAATCGGGCAACGCTACTGAATAGCCACTGCCAGCAAAAATTAGTCCTACTTCCCATTGGCCAGAATTCATTCTGCTGGCCGATACATGGGTATCCATTTGGGTGCCATGGCCATACACTGCAATGGGCACCTCGCACTCGGTATTTACCGGTATTGCCAAGCCCATACTGGCTTGCACCAGCGAGTCGGGATGCAGGTATGGCGTTAGGTAAAGCACTTTATAGTAATCTACGTCGTATAATGCAGGTATCACAAAAGAGGTAACGGTGGCCTGCAACGAGTCTTGCTGGGCTTTGGTAAACGTTGCCAACTTTTCCATTGAAATAATTTCTCCTTGGGCTGAGGCTTGGGTATTGAATAAGGAAAGAAAGCAAGACAAAATGATAACGTAGCGCATGGTAGGGTTCTTTTATGGGAAATTAGCGAAAATGCTGACATTAACCAAACTGCTCAGATAAATCAGTTTGTTTTACGCAATTGTTATCAATAGGCTAAGTAGCCAAAAAAATACAAGTGATTTTTTAAGCTGTAAATTAATTGCAGTAAGCTTTATATTTACCCGTATGAAAGTATTTGTAACAGGAGCTACTGGGTTTATAGGCAGGCATTTGTGCCAACAATTGCAACAGCAAGGACATCAAGTGGTGGCATTAATTCGCAACCCAAAGAAGGCATCGGTATTGCCTGCAGGTACAGAGTTGCTGAAAGGTGATTTGAGCTCTTTTAAAGACCTAAATTTTACAATACCTGCATGCGATGTGGTTATTCATTTGGCGGCAGTAATTGCTGGCAAAAACGAAGCAGACTACATTAATACCAACTTCCACTCGGTGGTGGATGTAATGGAGTGCTTGCAGCGTCAAAATTGGAAACCAGAGCGCTTTGTTTTTGCCTCTTCATTGGCTGCTGGTGGCCCAACAACTAGAGATATGCCCATTCACGAAGGTATGCCCGATAAGCCGATAGAGCCCTACGGGATTTCGAAGATGAAGGCTGACGAGTATCTGAAAACGCTTGATATTCCTACTATTTCCTTTCGGCCCACTATTGTGCTTGGGCCAGAAGATTCGGCTACGTTTACGCTATACCAAATGGCGAGCAAAGGTTTGGGTATGCGCCCGTCGGGCAGACCGCAACAAGTGTCAACGGTATTTGTGGAAGATTTGGCCGATGCCATTATATTGATGGCAGAAATGGATATGAAGGGAAGTAAGCATAAAACGTACTATGTTTCTTCGCCAGAGCTAGTAACGGTGGAAGACTTATTTAAATCAATGGGTAAAGCTCTGGGTAAAAAGGTAAACATAATTGTAGTGCCAAGGGTGATATTGAAAACCCTTTCGGTGGCGATGACTGGTATCGCCAAGGTGATACCTTTCATTAACCAGCTAGATGATAAGCAATACAAACAAATGACCGTGGAATCGTTTGCCTGCTCGGGCCAATTATTGCAAGACGAGCTTGGCTGGCAACCCAAAAATGACCTAGATGCCAGTACCCAAAAATCGGTTGACGGCTATAGAAAGGCTGGTTGGCTGTAGCGTTATGATGCAACAACCTTACTGCTGCCTTTACCTATTTTAGCACCTAATATAATAATGGCAATGTAAAGCAGGTACGAAAGTACTTCAAGGGCAGTAGGGTTGCCGTTGTATCCAAATACACTTGATAAAAAGCCGCCAATGCTGCCGTGGTCGTGAAGGGCAGGGTAGGTGCCATCGGCATTTAAGGCTGGGTTAATATCCCATATTACATTGCCCAAAAAGGTAACAACCCCTGCTTCTTGCAACTCATGGAAACCATGGGCTACCAAGCCTGCGGCTATCAGTACTAATAAGGTATTGGTAACATTGAACAATACTTTGAAATTGAGCTGGATAAGACCACGAAACAATAAATAAACCAAGCCTACACCTACCATTATACCCAAGAAACCGCCAATTAGGCCATTCGCTCCTTCAATATCAAGGCCTGAAAGAAATAAAACGGCCTCAAGGCCTTCGCGGAAAATGGAAACAAACACTAAGAAAAATAGCCCCCATTTATTACCAGTAAGTGTGCTGCTGGTTTCTTTTTCAATTTGCTTTACACTTGGTTTTACCCTTATCATCCAAATGATCATGGTTGATAGCAGCGCAGCCGTTACCAGCATAGTTATTCCTTCAAAAATCTCTTCGTTTGCCCCTTCAAAGTTAACTGCAAGCATCTTGAATGCCGCTGCCGTAGCAAAGCTAGCAGCAATGGCTGCTGCAGTGCCGTATGCTACTGTGTTATATTGGCTGGTAGCTCCAGTGCGTTTTAGGTAACTAAGTATAATGCCTACAACAAGGGCAGCCTCAAACGCTTCCCTAAACAAAATGATAAAACTCTCTACCACAATCTACTTTTTAAAAGACCTAAGCAAAGGTAAAGCAAAATTTAGCGTTTAGACTCATTCTAAACAGGGAAAATTCAATTATACCTCATTCGGGTTAACATGTGCTTAACGAAAGATTTGGTAAAACACGGGTGCCAAGCTATCGGCCATAGCCCTAGCTACGCGTTCATTGCCTTTAGGCAATAAATGGCAGTCGTCGTATATCAAGCTTTTGTCGTCGTTAACAACCTCCAACAGACTAAAGGCATAAGGCCTTGGCCCTGATGATGAATCGACATCAGCATACAATTGCTCCGAAATCTCTTTTGCTTGCCCTTGCATTGGCATTTCGGCTTCAAACTTTATGGGTTGCAGAAACTGCACGTACCAAATACCTTTAGCTCGGCAAAAATCTTGAATATCGTCGGTAAGCTGCCAATAATTAGTGCATAGCGTGCCACAAGGATTGTCGGTATGGGTCTTTAACCATTCTTCGTTATTAAGGTCCTTAGTGCGTATCAAAGATTCTTTAACCCTATTGAAGTTTTTAAAGAAATAGGCAAACCGTGAGTATGGCTTTTTGCGGAAACGATTGTCCTTTATTACCCTAAAATCTCTCCATTGGTGGGGAGGCAAGGCTATATTGGTTTCTAAAGACTGGTTGAGGTAGTAGGTGAGCAAATCGTTATAGCCATCAAGCCCTATAATCATGTCGGGTTTATAATGCTGCAGCACCGATTGCACTAATATAAACTCTTGCTGTAGCACATAACCCGAAACACCAGCATTAAGCACTTCTATTTTATCGGTATTATACCTTTGGGTGAGTTCTTTTTCCAGAAAATGCGAAATGGATTGCTCTGCCTCTTTGCCACGTGCCACACTGCCGCCCATCAATATAATACGATACGTGCCAATGGGTTTTTCTATTGGGTAGCTGGTCTTAAACCCATGTTGGTTGGTTGTTTCGCCCTCATCATATAGGTAATATAGGTATGGCTCATCGTGAACCGTTTCCACCATTTCGTTGCCGTCTTTTACCGAGAAGTATATGCCTAAAGCCAACTCGGCTAGCAACACAGCCAAAAAAAATATTGCTGCGCCATGCAGTATCTTTTTCCAAAGTGGTTTATACTTTACTTCCATTGCAGTTGCAAGATAGGGTAGTGTAAGGTAATATTTGTGCTGTGCCCTTCATTTTATGTTTAAGGCAAATTTTGTTCCAAAACTTATACCTCCAAGTTATTTCTCTTTATCTTGAGTGTTACAAACAGTATATAAACTCTAAAAATCTCAATTAATGTTTACTTACAAAGATCCGATGTTGCGCGATGATGCAATGAAGGGCAAAACCATATTGGTTACCGGCGGAGGCACTGGTCTTGGCCGCTCTATGAGTACTTACTTTTTGCAGTTGGGTGCTAACGTAATTATTACCAGCCGTAAGCTGGATGTGCTGGAAGAAACGGCGCGCGAAATGGAAGCCGAAACCGGTGGCAAGGTTTTGGCCCTGCAATCGGATGTACGAAAATATGACCAAGTGGAAGCGGTTATCAATAAAGGATACGAGCACTTTGGCCGTATTGATGGGTTGGTGAACAATGCTGCCGGCAATTTCATAAGCCCTACTGAGCGCCTTTCTTCGGGTGCTTTCGAGGCGGTTATCGGTATTGTGTTGCAAGGTTCTATAAACAATACTCTTGCATTGGGTAAGCGTTGGATTAAAGAGGGACAACCGGGCACGGTGTTGAGCGTGGTTACCACCTATGCTTGGACCGGTTCGGCATTTGTGGTGCCATCGGCAACGGCTAAGGCCGGCGTGCTGGCCATGACCCGCTCTTTGGCAGTGGAGTGGGCCAAGTATAAGATTCGTTTGAATGCCGTGGCTCCTGGTCCGTTCCCTACCAAGGGTGCTTGGGACCGCTTAGTGCCCGGTGATTTGCAAAAGGTGTTTGACCCTGAAAACAAGGTTCCGGTTGGCCGCGCCGGCGAGCACCAAGAGCTGTCAAACCTTTGTGCGTATCTAATGTCCGATTTCTCGGCATACATCAATGGCGATTGCATTACCATTGATGGTGGCGAGTGGCTTAAAGGCGCTGGACAGTTTAATGCCATGAGCGCCGTGCCTGCCGAAATGTGGGACATGATTGAGCAAATGACCCGATCGGCTAAGTAGTCGGTAGGTTATTGGTTCATTGGTTATTGGTTGATTGGTTATTGGTTAACAATTTAAACAAAGCAGGCGCGGATTTCCGCGCCTGTTCTATTTCTAAGTATAGCATAATACCCATTTAGGTTAGGCAGCAGCATGCTGAGCCTTCAACAACTCACTGAGTATGGAGCCTGAGCGTTTACCGTGCTTGTGTATTACCATCAAGTTATCTGATATGTTTTTTTTAATGCCGTTAAGGTCTTCATACATTGGGCCGCTTCCTTCGGGAATAGCACATTCGCGCAATAGCTCCATGCTTATTTCGGTATAGTTGATAATGAAGTTGAGCGGGTTTTTTAGCTCATGGGCAATTTGAGATGACAATGCAATTTCAGAGCGTAAGCGTTCTTGCTCCAAAAGTTGATTTTGCATTTTATGCAGTTCTTGTTAGGAACTCATCAATTCTTTATTAATGTTCTCGTTTCGCTCTTGCCGTTGCCCAATTAAATAGGCGAAAAAACCCAAGAAAAAAGGAGCCGTATCAATAATCATTATCAACGGGTCGGTAGTATGTATATCCAAAATGGTATTACCCACAGGTCGGCTAACGGGATAGAAAAGCTCAAGTAGTGTGGCTATAAATGGAAAGCACAACCCGAATAAAGCACCTAGCACTAAAAATTTATAAGAGGTTTTCATTTGCTGTTAGTTGGTGGTAAATATACATCAATAATAACTTTTGGTAAACTGTTTGAGGTATCTTACCTAAAAATATATAAAATATAGTTATTATGATTTGGTAGCTGACATTTCTACTTTCCTATCTAAATCTCACTCTACCTTCATCTGCATGCCAAACTTGCTTCGGAGGGTAATTAAGGGGTCAAGCACTACTTTATGACCCTCAACGTGCTTAAAGCGGAAACGGGTAACCATCATGGCCACTACTATTTGCATTTCCATGAGGGCAAAGTTGTTACCAATACAAAGCCTTGGCCCACCGCCAAACGGGAAGTAGGCAAAGCGGTGCTTGTCTTTTAGGTTTCCTTTGCGAAAACGTTCGGGTATAAAGCGCTCTGCATCATCCCAAATTCTCGGGTCGTGATGTATGTGATATACCGGAACAATAAGATTGTAGCCTTTGGGTATACGGTAGCCGCCAATTTCATCATCTTCAACTGCCCTGCGGCCAATAGCCCAAGCAGGCGGAAACAAACGCATGCCCTCGTCAATGGCCATACGGGTATACTCCAGTTTCATCACATCTTCTACCTGTGGGTTGTTGCCTTGCAAAACAGTCTCAGCCTCTTCTCGCAGTTTGTCTATTTCAGTAGGGTTATTATCAAGTATATACCACAACCAAGTAAGCGCTAGCGCAGTGGTTTCGTGCCCAGCCAAAAAAATGGTCATACACTCATCGCGCAGTTGGCGGTCGCTCATTTGTTCGCCAGTATCCTCATCTTTTACTTCCATGAGCATTTGCAACAAGTCGTCATATTTGTTGGGGTCATTGCGTCGTTTTTCAATAATGTCCATCATTACCTTATCCAACAGCGCAATAGACTTTTTTTCCTTTAAGTTGCCGGGGGTAGGTATCCACGCAGGCAGTTTAAATGGGTTCGATATTCGTTCAATTGCAAGTCCTTGGGCAATATCCATTTCTTGGGCCACGGTATCTACCACATCTTCTACATTGCTACTAAACAAGGAGGTAGCTACAATATGCAAGGTTACATGGCTCATTTCTTTGCTCAAGTCCACCACTTGGCCGCGTTTCGCCTCAAGTTTTTCCATGAATTCGTTAGTACAATTCACCATGGCGTTAACCATAGAGTTCAATCGCTCTTTATGAAAAGCAGGTTGCGCCATACGGCGTTGTTTACGCCAAAAGTCACCCTCGCTGGTAAGCAAGCCTTTGCCTAAAAGCATTGCCAGTACATCGTAGCCAAAGCTTTTGATAAAGTTTTTGTTGTTGTCTTGCAACATATACTTTACAAGCTCTGGGTCTTGCACCACCATTATGTTTTTGGCTCTAGATGGTACCATGTAAATACCACCTTGTGTGTCCCTGTGTTTGTTTAAGAAACTAATAGGATCGAGGGCAAAATCGAGTCCAGCACCGAAAAACCAATTGCCTTTTACGGCAGGTGGTAGCTTTAGTTTAGTAGTAGTTTTCATATAAACAGTTTCAGACAGTGAGGTGCAAGTGGTATGGTCAAGTTTTGCATTGGGCACCTTGACATGCAAAACATTTCACAATGTACGAAATGTAATATACCTACCCAAATACAGGCACGCTCAATTTGACTAATACATAACTTTTAAAAACTTACTTTGTGCCGTTCGTTGGCAGCGATGCTATCCATTCTTTTATTAGGGCAACACCTTCGGTATGTATCAACTTGCGGCTCAATTCGGGCATCATAATACCTGGGTCATCTGAGTCCATCCTGAAAAGCATAATTGAAGCATCCGGATTACCTGGGTCTATGTCATACAGGCGTCCTCCTGAGCCACGCCCAGCTGCCACTGGCGACTTATTTATACCCAGTGCGGCCGGATTTTTTTGATGCCAATCGAGCAATAAACCAGAGGTATTGGCTGGTGAGCCATCGCGATGGCAGTGAGCACAGTTTATTTCCAGGTATGCACGCGCCCTGTCGTTAAGGCTGCCAGTGCTCGGTTCATTCCAAACAGGTACTTTGCTTATAGTTGCCATGTCGGGCAGTTCGCCAATAATGCCCGCTTCGTGCCACTTCTCTAACTGGTTTTTACTGCCATCGGTATACACGTAGTCTTTGTTTAGGTTTCGCGCTTTTGGGCCAATGGGGGTCATGTTGCCTTTGTTTATATGGCAGCCTTTGCATTGGTTCATGTTAGGTATCACATAATTTAGGTTGCGCTTACTGCCATCGGTATGCACCCAACTTACATCCTTACGAGCACCAGCAACTTCAAGTATAGCATCCGTTTGTTCATCGTTCCAGATGTAGGGTAAGGCTTTCCAACCTTTCTCTTCGTGCACTAGCAAGCGGGTTTCCATCAATCGGCGGCCTTTGCTTTCATCGCGCATGTCGTGTGGGTAATAGAAGGTTTTAATGATGGTAGTGCCAACCGGAAAATCGAACACGTCCTCATCATTAAACGGCGCAGGCTGGCTTCCATCGGGTAGCTTTATAAAGCGTGCTTTGTATGCATAATCTGAAAACAACGGAGTGGCTAGGTCGTAAGGCATTACGCCAGGGGCAGGGGTTTGGCTAGCTATATTGCCCGTAAAAAAACCATATTCCGAAAGTTTCTCAGGCCCTAGTGAAACCTTGGAGCCGCCACTATCTGGCAATTGTGTAGCTTCTGGCTGACCTTGGTTACAAGCCCAGAAACCGAATAACAAAAGCAATAATAAAAGGGTATTATTCCGGCTCATGCAATTAACCTATTATGGTAAAACAACGGTTTCAAGTTTTGGCAACTCACAGTTATAAGCACTGGCATCACGGTTTAAGTTTTTAAACCCATTAGCTGCATCTACCATCACAAAACTCGCGTTTTTGTTGTTTCGAGCACATATAGCCCTATCGGCGGGTAGCTTTCCGTTCACGGCAAGGCTTGGGTCAATGTACCCATCGTAAATAATACTTGGCACATTAAAGGCGCTTTTCCACAATATAAGCTGGCCCATTTTGTTTTGCATTGAGGGCAAGCCAAACGAGCGCTTATACTCGTTGTTGTATATCTGTATGGCCGATGGGTATGGGTTGAAAAGGGAATCGGTAAATTCTTTTACCGTTAGGTAGCATACAACACCAGTACCGATAGTACGGTTAAAATGAATCTTGTTGTCAAAAATTTCTACATGGTTGGTGCCCAGCACCAATACGCCCGTGCCAGGTGGCACTTCGGCCACGATATTGCCTTCGGGCGCAAAGTTTCTTAAATTGTTATCATGCACGTTGTTGTTGTATACCCTTATATAGCCGCCATTGGTTTGCACTAGGCCAGGCATATCAAATACTAAAATACCGCCCGTGTTTTGGGTAGCTTCATTGTCATACACATCGGCATAAAGAGTGTTTTCAATTTCAATGCCTGCCACGTTTTGGAAAGCTAGGTTGTTGCGCACTATCACATGGCGGCTTTGACCTACATATATGCCCGCATCGCTGGCACCAATGGCTTCGCAGCCCTCAATCAATACATTATCGCAGTTTACGGGGTAAAAACCATACGACCCATTGCTTTCGTGAGGCCCACGGGTCCATTCGGTTCTTACGTTCCTGAAGGTAAGGCCATTCACTTCTTGTGTTTTTATTGCATCACCTTTGGCATCCCAAATGGTCAATCCTTCAATAGTAATTTTAGTGCAGTTGTTGGCTCTAATACCCTCGGCACCTTCGGTTTGGCCAGCAAACGAAAGGTAGGTTTTATCTTTACCAGCGCCTTTTATGGTTACATTGTTTTTACCTTCTAGCGATAGGCTGCTGGTAAACTTATAATAGCCTTCGGGTATTTCAATTACCGAATTATCTTCGGCCATGATAAATTTTTCTTGCAGATCTTTTTCTATGTTTTTCCAATCGTGACAAGAGGTTGCAAATATTAAGGTGGCGAAAATGAGGAGGTAGCGCATAGCGGGTTGTGGAGGTGTTAGTATGTATAGCGGTTTGGGTATAACAATCTTAATTTCTTTTCACTAAATGTAATGAACTTCTAAGTTAATTAATTTAAGGTAAAACTGTAACGTTGCAATTTTTCCATTTTCCTGGTTTTTTGCCAATAAGCCCTAAGCGTGGCTATTGGTGCGCCACTAAGCTGAAAATTGCTACTCGCTACAATTGTTATTAATAGTTAGAATGTTTAGAGCGTTGGTTTTTAATTTTAATTATGGTCTTAATTTAAAAAATTAATTCTAGTTGCTATTTAAATAATGCTTAAGTTGTGCTTAGAAATAGATGCTCATCAATAAAAATGGGCATCCATTTATTACCAATTGCATTATTGTGTTGTTGGAACTATAAAATGGATTACTATGAGCCATGAAAGCTATAAGGGTAACTGGAACGTTATCAAAGGCAAGTTGAAACAGACTTATGCCGACCTTACAGAGGACGATTTGATGTATGCCGAAGGTAAGGAAGAAGAAGTGCTAGGCCGCATCCAACTTAAGATTGGAAAAACCAAGCAAGAAGTAAAGGACCAAATTGACAGTTGGTTGAAATAATTTAGCTGTTTATTACTTAGGGCCGGAGTATATGCATAGCATTTGTTCCGGCTTTTTTTTGTTTTGGCGATAAATTAAAATTGGTTGGTAAACTTTAGAAAGGGAGATAGTCTTATCTTTAAGGCATAAATACCACCCGCTAATGCTACGTATCCTTTTTATTTTTTGCCTTGCCCCGCTCTGGGTGTTTTCTCAAAATATTGATAGAGGCCCTGTGGTTGGCGGTGTTACCGATACTTCGGCTCGTATATACATTCGCACTTCGGCTCCACAACAATTTCAATTGGAGTATAGCACCGACAGCACTTTTGCAACTTCGCTTTCTCGCTCGGTAAGTACCGACTCGGCAGGCTTTTTGACCCGCATTACCGATCTCGATTCGTTGCAAGCGGCTACCAAGTATTGGTATCGCTTCAACTTTGGGGGCGTGGTCGATTCAGTAAAGGGTAGTTTCAAAACCTTTCCGGTGCCTGGCACCAAGGGTCATTATAAAATTATAGTGGCATCGTGCAATTACAATAACAACGACCCTATTTTTGAGAGTGTACAAGCCTTCGCCCCCGATGTATTTTTGCACCTCGGCGATTGGAACTGGGCACCTAATCCTTTAGGCACCGATTATAATCTTTTCCCCCAGAAGCGCGCTGAGTCGTTTGCCAATAGATTTAATGACCGAATGATGCGTACTTATGTGTTGCCAAACACCCCTATTACTTATACTTACGATGATGATTATACCGAAAACGATTCGGAAGGTTATACTTACCCCCGCGACAGGGTAGAGGTAATAGGTGGTGAGGTTTTTAATCGTTTCGAAACATACCCGCTCGATTCAAATATTAGGCGCGGTGCTATTGAAGCTTATCACGACTTTTTCCCCGGTTACCCGTTAGTGGATAGCGTACATGGCATTTACCATGAATTTACGTTGGGGAATGTGGAGATATTTATGACCGACGGCCGCCTGAACCGCGACCCTAAGTTTGAGGCATTTGTATACGATAGCGTAGAAAATAAATGGTCGTTTAATCCGCCTCCGGGGCATAGCATGCTTGGCGAAACCCAGCGCCAATGGCTGCTTGATGGACTAGAAAATTCTGATGCCGATTGGAAGCTGATTGGCAATGGCGTAGTATTTAATAGGCAATACAAGCGCATATTAGATGTTGGGCTGCTGCTGCAGGCCATACAGTTTAGCTTTGGTGGTGTTAATGGCTCAGGGGGTACACTTGCCTCTCAAATGTCTTATAACTGGGTGGGTTATCCTGAAGACCAACAACCACTTATTGATGGCTATGCCAATGGCACCATTAAAGACATTTTGTTTATGAGCGGCGATAGCCACAGTTCGGTATTAGATGATGGCACCAACGGAGGCATTCCGGAAGTTAATTCAAGTGGTTTAGCTGCAGGCGACGAAGGTTTTTTGAACTACTATATTGATTCGGTAGGGCAGTTGATTGGCTTCCCACCCGTAATTGATAGTGTATGGAACGGTGGTGGCAATGGCGTAGGGAACAGGAATTTTAGCGATACCTATGCCCAAATTGAAGTATTTGGCAATGACAGCCTGCGCGTATGTGTAGTTGATGAAATGGACCAAACCCTCGGTTGTATGACCTTAATACACTCCAGCAAAAAGCCAACCGGTGTTGAAACTGTTTTTGGCAAGCCTGATGAGTATTTAACCTTGATTTTTCCGAACCCTACAAAGGATCAAATACGGTTGGTACTAAGCGATAGTTACATTCCGCAAGCCTCTGATTATGTAACCATAACCGATATAAACGGCAGGCAGGTGCAGCGCTTTAGCCAAAAACAATTGGCCAATATGGCATACATCATACCACTTGGCGAGTTTGCACAAGGAACTTACTTGTTGCACTATTACTCAGCCACCAAAGGAGTAGAAACTAGGAAGGTATTGGTAATGAAGTATTAAGGAAGAATATCACTTCTGGTCTTCTTTGATGCTTTTCCAGAATTTTGAGGCAAACACGAAATTGTTCAACTCGGTTTCTTTAGAGGTCATTACTTCTTTGCCTGAGCCTTCCCAATGCACCTCGCCTTCGTGTATATATATCACTTTGTCGCCAATACCCATTACCGAGTTCATATCGTGCGTATTGATAACCGTTGTAATATTTAAGTCGAGGGTAATTTCTTGAATCAACTCATCTATTACAATAGAGGTAATAGGGTCGAGGCCAGAGTTTGGTTCATCGCAAAAAAGATAGCGCGGTTTTTGTACAATAGCTCGGGCTATACCAACTCGTTTCATCATACCACCGCTTATTTCCGATGGAAATTTTTTATGGGCGCCCTTTAAGTTAACCCTAGACAATATTTCGTCTACTCGGGCTACTTTTTCCTTCTTGGTCATGCTGGTAAACATATCCAACGGAAAGCGCACATTATCTTCTACAGTCATCGAATCGAATAGGGCATTACCTTGAAACAGCATACCCATTTCCATGCGTAAGTGTTTACGCTCTTTATCGGTCATCTTTACAAAATCGCGATTGTCATATAGTATCTCGCCTTTTGTAGGTTCATACAAGCCAACCATGCATTTAATTAGCACCGTTTTACCCGCGCCGCTTTTACCTATTATCAGATTGCATTTTCCTTCGTTCATGGTAACATTGATGCCCTTAAGCACATCATTGCCATTAAACGATTTATAGAGGTCCTTAACTTGTATCATAGTAGCAGCGCGGCAATTAAAAAGTCAGCAATAATAACTACTATACTGCTATATACTACAGCACGGGTGCTTGCCTGCCCTACACCAACTACACCACCGGTGGTATGAAAACCTTGGTATGCAGAAATGGAAGTAATGATGAAGGCAAATGACAATGATTTGATAAACATAATAATGGTGTCAAAATCTCGGATAGGGTCTTGTAAACCACGGATGAACTCGGTAGTGGTAAAACCGCTTGTGCCTCCCAAAGCAACCAGCAAACCGCCAACTATGCCAAAAGCAACACCAAAAATAATAAGCAATGGCATAACCAGCACTGATGCCAAAACCTTAGGCCCAATAAGGTATGAAGTGGTATTTACCCCCATTATTTTCATAGCATCTATCTGCTCTGATATGCGCATGGTGCCCAACTCAGAAGAGATATTGGAACCCACCTTGCCCGCCAAAAGCAACGCCGAAAGGGTAGGCGCCAGCTCAAGCATTAATGAGTCGCGCACGATAATACCAATGTACCACATGGGTATCAAGTTTCCTTGCAGCTGATAGGCAAACTGAACAGAGGTAACCGCCCCGATAAACAGTGTCATAATAGATATGATACCCACCGAGCCAACGCCAATAAGGTTCATTTGCCTGAAGAGCTCTTTCCAATACATAGCGGCTTTCTCAGGCCTAGAGAACAGGCTATAAAGCGTTTTTGTGTATCGTCCTAAATGGTAAAAGAAGTTCATTCGCTGTTTTAAGATGTCACCAAAAATAGAGTTATTTTAACTATTTTTATAAGGAACACTCACTACACCTAAGTTTTATGAAAATAGTTGTTACTGGTGCCACTAAAGGCATCGGACGTGCTGTAACTGAAGTTTTTGCTAATAATGGTTTCGATATTGCCATTTGCGCAAGAGATGAATCGGATTTGAAGCAATTGGAAAGCCAGCTGAAGTATAAATTCTCGAACATAGAAGTGATTGCATTAGCCGCCGATATGTCAATTAAAGCCGACGTTTTAAGGTTTGCAGAAACAATTAAGGCTAAATGGGAAACCGCTGATGTTTTGGTAAACAATGCGGGTATGTTTCTGCCGGGCAATGTATCCACCGAGGCAGATGGTACCCTTGAAAAGCTTATTGAAACCAATTTGTATAGTGCCTATTATATGAGCAGGGAAATTTTACCGTTGTTGCAGGCCAATGATAGGGGCCATATTTTCAACATCAGTTCGGTTGCGGGCACCAAGGCTTACCCTAATGGTGGGTCTTATTCTATTTCCAAATTTGCCATGACTGGCCTATCCAAGGCATTGCGCGAGGAGCTTAAAACCCAGAATGTGCGCGTTACTAACGTTATACCGGGTGCAGTGCTTACGGCATCTTGGGAGGGCGTAGATTTACCTAAGGAGCGGTTTATAGATGTGGAAGATTTGGCACAGCTTATTTACGATTGCTATAAGGTATCGTACCGCACAGTTGTAGAAGATTTGGTGGTGCGGCCTATGCTCGGCGACCTATAAATGCGACTAAAAATTATTTATTCTGTGCTTTTATCCTTTTGCAAGCCTTTTTTGTAATAAAAGTGTATCTTTGTGGTATTAAAAACAATAATTTTTCAATTAAGTACAATGCAACAAGGAACAATTAAATTTTTCAATGAAACTAAAGGTTTTGGTTTCATTAAGGCTGCTGATGGCAGCACAGAGTATTTCGTACACGTGAGCGGCTTGAAAGACGAAGTTCGCGAAGGTGACGAGGTGACTTTCGAACTACAAGAAGGTCGCAAAGGATTGAATGCTGTAAATGTGAAGTTGGCCTAAACCACCATCATATAACTTAAAGCAAACAAATTCATGGAAGCCACACCCGAAACGGTGTGGCTTTCTTCTTTTTAGCATATTTACTTTTTTATTCCATTACTTCCTGCACCTTCCAGGTTTTGGTTTTTTTATCCCAGTATTGCCATTTCTCGTTCATTATATCATCCAACGATTGAGGATATTGATGGTCTATTTTGCCAGTGGGCCCATTGGTAGTATCAAATGTAATTTCGCTCTCGTACCAATACATGCTGGCCCCCGGATTGGTATGCACTACAGCCTTACTCACCGAACCGTTTGGGGCAAATTCAAGGTCAATCCTAATGGTATAGCTATGCCGTACTTCTTCCATTCTAATGGTTTCCTGTCCATATAAGTCATATAATATCACATCCCTTTCGTCATTAGCCCACGGGGTTATCTCCACCGAAACAGCACCGTTTACATATTTATGCAAAATAGTCTCATTGGCTGGCTTGGGTGCAACGGGTTTTGTAGTGGGTTTAGTAGTTGGCTTGGGCTTTTCTTTGGCTGGAGGAATTACCTTGGTTTGAGTAAATTTTATGGTTGTATCAACTATAACCGTATCCTTTACATCGCCTTTTTTTAGCACCTGCATTGAGTCTTTCAACACCGATATAGAATCAGAAAGCGAAGCAACTTCTTGTCTTATGGCCTTCAGCTCCTCCAAGGTTTCATTACTTTTATCGCTTTCACAACTGGCAACGGATACTAGCAACAACAATAGTGGGTAAAGTTTGTACATAGGGCAGTGATATATGCGGTTACAAATTATGATTTAATGCAGTCGGATTCAATAATCGCGCCAAAATCATGACCCATTTTTGGTAATAAAGTTAATGAACCCAATAAATTAGCTTTTGAGGGTGCATAGGGCAGGGGTAAGCCACTTTTTTACTAATTTTGGTACACCATAAAAATGGCTTGCAAGGTTTTTGGGAGTTATTGTATACTCCACTTGTAATTGCCGAAAAGCACCAGTACCCTATGAAAAACCCAATTGAACAATTAGAAGCCAAACGCCAAGAGGCAATGCTTGGTGGCGGCCAGAAGCGTATTGATGCCCAGCATGCTAAAGGCAAACTTAGTGCTCGTGAGCGCATTCATTTCTTGCTTGACGAGGGAAGCTTTGAGGAGATTGGTATGCTGGTTACCCATCGTGCCCAAGATTTCGATATGCAGAAACAAGTGTTTTTGGGCGATGGAGTGGTTACGGGCTATGGTACCGTAAATGGCAGGTTGGTATATGTTTTTTCTCAAGATTTTACGGTATTTGGTGGCTCACTATCAGAAACCCATGCTGAGAAGATAGTGAAGATAATGGACCTAGCCCTGAAAAACGGTGCGCCACTTATCGGGCTTAATGATAGTGGAGGTGCTCGTATACAAGAGGGTGTGGTATCGCTGGGCGGTTATGCCGATATTTTTGTGCGTAATGTAAAAGCAAGTGGTGTGATACCTCAGTTGTCGGCCATTATGGGTCCATGCGCTGGGGGTGCGGTTTATTCGCCTGCCATTACCGATTTTATATTGATGGTAGAGCAAAGCAGTTACATGTTTGTTACGGGCCCCAATGTAGTAAAAACCGTTACCCACGAAGAAGTTACTTCTGAAGAATTGGGCGGTGCCCATACCCATGCCAGCAAAAGTGGCGTTACCCACTTTGCCTGTGCCAACGAAATTGAGTGCATCAATCACCTGAAACAGTTGTTGAGCTATATGCCACAAAACTGTGAAGAAGATGCTCCTGTATATGCTTACGAGGCTGGGGGCAATGAATTAAGACCTGACTTGGCCAACATTATACCTGCCAACCCGCAGCAACCTTACGATATGCGCGAGGTAATTGAGGGAACTGTTGATGAAGGTAGTTTCTTAGAGGTGCATAAAGAGTTTGCCGAAAGTATAATTGTAGGCTTTGCCCGCATCGGTGGTCGGAGCATTGGCTTGATAGCCAACCAACCTGCTCACTTAGCTGGCGTGTTGGATATCAATTCATCTCGCAAGGGAGCACGATTTGTACGATTTTGCGATGCTTTTAACATACCGCTTTTGGTATTGGTTGATGTACCAGGCTTTTTGCCGGGTACCGACCAAGAGTGGCATGGCATTATTACCAACGGCGCTAAGTTATTATATGCCTTTAGCGAAGCCACAGTACCTAAGGTTACCGTTATCACCCGCAAAGCCTATGGTGGTGCCTATGATGTAATGAGCAGCAAGCATATTGGCGCTGATATGAATTATGCTTGGCCAGCTGCCGAGATAGCCGTAATGGGCGCTAAAGGCGCTGCGGAGATTATCTTCAAAAGCGAGATAGCCGCGGCCGAAAACCCTGAAGCCAAGTTACAGGAAAAGGTAGACGACTACACCGAAAAGTTTGCCAATCCATACCGCGCAGCGGCCCGTGGTTTTATAGATGAGGTCATTCGTCCTGAAGAGACCCGCCATAAATTGATACGCGCCTTTAAAATGCTCGAAAACAAAGTAGAAACAATGCCTCGCAAGAAGCACGGTAATATTCCATTGTAAACGGCATCTACTTTTAAGTCCTATTTCATGGCTTCGTTTGCCTAGCGAGTGCACTATTCGCTTACTTAATACCTGTGTTTATCAGTTATTACGCATTGGTGCGCTGTGCCCTGGCATGATACGATTGTGCCCACTAGTTAACCGCTAGTTTCAATATCAACTTATGGCAAAAACAAAAACCGCCACGCAAAAGCGAGGCGGTTCAGTATCGTTACAAGCGGTTAGCGATTATTCGCCAGCTGCTTCTTCAGTTTCAGTTGCTTCTGAGGCAGCTTCTTCAGTTGCAGGAGCTTCAGCAACAGCCTCTTCGGTAGCAGGGGCAGCAGCCTCTTCAACTACAGGAGCTTCAGCTTTCACTTCTTCTTTAGCAGGTTCTGCTTTAGGCGCTTTAGGGGCAGCTTTCTTGGCCGTTTTTGCTACTTCAGCAGGAGCTGCAGTTTCGTCAACGAAAGGTAGTACGTGAACGAACACCTTATCGTTTTTCTTGCGGGTGAAGGTTACAACACCGTCAACCATTGCGAAGATGGTATGATCTTTACCTAGACCCACACCGTCACCAGGGTGGAATTTGGTACCGCGTTGGCGGATGATGATGTTACCAGCGATGGCACCTTGACCACCATAAATTTTAACGCCCAAGCGTTTGCTATGCGATTCGCGTCCGTTATTCGAACTACCGGCGCCTTTCTTGTGAGCCATTGTTTGTTTTTTTTATAATTGCGGCGGTTAGCCGTGATTAAGCAATGTTGTCAACTTTAATTTTGGTAAGGTACTGACGGTGCCCTTTTTTCAATTTGTAACCCTTGCGGCGTTTTTTCTTGAAAATAATCACTTTGTCACCTTTCAAATGTTCTTCTATAGTGGCTACCACTTTGGCACCAGACAAAAACGGAGCACCTAAAGCGATACTGCCATTGTCGTCCTTAAGCAATACGTTGCCAAACTCAAGTTTGTCGCCTACATTGCCTTCCAAACGGTGAACAAAAATGCTCTGCCCACCTTGAACTTTAAATTGTTGTCCTGCTATTTCTACGATTGCGTACATCGTTGCTGATATTGATAAAATTAAACGGACTGCAAAGATACGGTGCTTTCATAAAAATTACAACTCTATTTAGCACAATCTTCCGTTGAAGGGCATTTTCAATTAAAAATTCAACATTGAAAATTTAAAATTGAGCTACAGTGTGGGTTGTAGGCGATAGGTGCATGTTTTTTTATTTTTAAACACCATCGTGTGGGTTGTTTTAAGAGGTGTCTAAATGTTACGCCTTTCTGATTATGTTTTCAATCAGCCATAGTCACCAAGCAAGACCGTAGTTGGTTGTTTAAACCGCCATTAAACAAACATTACCTTAATGTGAAGTATTGTGTTGAGGTAACTAAAGTCTTGTCGCAACACTAGAAACACTTTACCTTTATTTTATGAAAAACCTGCTCTTACTCATCTGCCTATTGGCTGGCTTTACTGCACATGCCCAATGGGTTTTGCCCGGTAATATGTATGCCGATTCCGTAAATGCCCCATTCTATTATGGAGTGGCATCTGGCGATCCGCTGGCCGATAAGGTTATTATTTGGACGCATTATACCCCCGCTAACTACAACGACCCAGCCGTTACCCTTACTTGGGAAATGGCTTTGGATAGCAATTTTACCACCCTGGCAACTTCTGGGACGGTAACTACCGACTCTACAACTGACTGGACGGTAAAAGTGGATGCGGCTGGGCTTACGGCTAATACCCGTTACTATTACCGTTTTCGCGATGGGCAGGGCAACACCTCTCTTATAGGGCGCACGCTTACCGCTCCGGTTGGCGATGTCTCGAACCTTAAGTTTGCAGTAACCTCTTGTACCAGTGTGTTCTCGGGTTATTTCAACGGATACCGCCGCATTGCAGAGCGCAGCGACCTTAACTTGGTGATTCACCTAGGCGACTATATTTACGATTTTATTGATGAAGCGGAAGAAGTACGAGTACCCGACCCCTATGCTGTAAAACCTACCAACCTTAACGAATGGCGCGAAAGGCACCGCTACTATATGCACGACCCTGATTTGCGCTTGGTGCGTCAAATGCACCCATTTATGCACATGTGGGACAACCACGACATTGCAGGCGACCGCGACATTACTACGCAAGCATTTTTTGAATGGACACCTAGCAGAGTGGTAAATACACAAGATAAGAAGCGTTTTTACCGCACTGCCAGCTATGGCGATTTGGTGGATATTATCATGCTCGATATTATGATTTGGCGCGACGTGGATGAGGTATCGCCGGGTGAGTTTAGTGTACTGGGCACGGAGCAACAAACTTGGTTTTTGGATGCGCTGCAACAAAGCACCGCCAAATGGAAGATTGTAGGCACCCAAAAGATGTTCAGCTATTGGGGTGTTACAGGGGCCTTCCCGAGCAGTTTCAACCAAGGTACTTGGGATGGTTTTACTGCTGAGCGTGAGCTGGTGCTAGATGTAATTGAGGATAACAACATTGAGAACGTCATCGTTATCAGCGGCGACTCGCACTTATCCGTTGCTTGCGATTTATCAAAAGACCCTACCAACGGTAGCGTGTATGATGGTAATACTGGCGATGGCGGGCTGGGCGTGGAGTTTTGCCCAACCAGTCTTACGCGCGGTAATTTTGACGAACTGGGCCTGCCAAGTGCCCTCCTTGGTATCTTGTACGACCTTAGCTACCAAGGCAACCCGCACCTATTATACAATGAGTTTACCGAGCATGGGTATGGTGTGTTGGATATTGGCGAAGACAGCACCACCGCCAGCATTTGGTGGAGCGACATCTTCCAAATAGCCAATACCGAAACCCTTGGCAAACAATTGGTAGTGTACAATGGTGTAAACCACTGGAAACGCGATGGGCAAACCTATAACCCCGTTTCAGTTAACGAGGTTTTGGGTACTAACGAGCCATTGGTTAAGCTATACCCCAACCCAGCCGACAATGCCATCAATATCGACCTTACCGTACCAGGTGATGAGGTGGTAAGCATCAGCATCATTGAGTTCCACTCTTACAAGCGCTTAAGCCACTTAAGCACTTTATCTAAAAACGTGCAAGGGCAATCGGTTATCACGCTGCCCATTAGCCACCTAAGCGCGGGCATGTACCTCGTATTTATGCAAGGCGATGGCTGGGTAAAGGCGTTGCCGTTTAGTAAGTTGTAAATTGGTTGATGCTTGCCTCGCCTCGGGCGAGGGTTAATGCTTGCCTCGCCTCGGGCGAGGGTTGATCGGTTGACAATCCTTCTATGCTGTCTTAAGCCTTTAGGTTTAATGTGGTGGCACGTAACATTAATCTTAGCGCACCATGCGGGTTGCCAAAGGGCTTGAATAAGAGCATTTCATCTTGTCTCGTTTGAAACGAGAAAGGAGGGCATTTCATCCTGAGTCTCGTTTGAAACGAGATCGAAGGGTGCGCGCGTGGGCTGCTGGGCCGAGCATTGAAGTCTATTGGACTGCTCAACTACTTTTGCGAAATTGAGATTTTATCTCCCACACTGTTTCCGTTTATGGCGAAAAATGCAAGCGGATGCTTGCTGCATGGTATATATAAGTAGATGCTTGCGCGAGGTTGGGTGGGGTATATGTTGAATAATGAAGCTGTATTTTTAGAATATTGAAAATAGTTCAAAACGAAAAATTATATTTGTATTGACTAAGCATAATTTTGTCATAAGTTTAGATAAATAATAAAACATGGAAATCAGACATAAAATTTACGATAATCGAATTGATTCACTTAACCTTCTTATTGAAACAACAATTGGAGAGTATTTCGCTCTTTCTTCAAAAATATTAGATAAAAATCATTTTCAAAGACGAAGAGTTAAATCATCTTCGACTGTTTATAGTTTACTTAAAACCGACTTAAGGCTAGGTTGTGTTGTACCACCGATTGTGTTGGCTTTAAGTATAGATGCAAGGCCAAAGGAAGAGGTTGAAGATAGCGACTTGATTGATATTGTAGTAGAAAATAATGATAAACTTATCATTCTTGATGGTCTACAAAGAACTTATACGATTAGGGAATTAGTAAATGAAATTAACGAATTCGGGGACCCGGAAAAGGATGTCATTTTAGCCAGAAAACTTAGGATTGAAATATACATAGGTATAAATAAATTAGGTATTCTATACCGCATGTTAACTTTGAATACTGGACAAACCGCAATGTCGAGTAGGCATCAAATAGAAATAATTTATTCAGACTATATTGATACTGGTGTAAACGGAATAAGATTGATTAAAGAGGTTGAAGGGGAAACACCTAATGAGCTTGGAGAATATAATTTTAGAGACATAATACAAGGTTTTACCTCATACTTGGATAGGGACTTCTTAACAATTGATAGGACGGATATTCTTGACAATATAAAAAGTTTAGAGAAACTAGCAGTTGAAAATAAGGATAAAGATTTATTTATTGAATATTTAACTGCATATGATTCCTTTGTTAAAAAAATCGTTAATTTAAGCGAGAATCTGACTTTTGACGAAACTAATTTAGACGGGAAACTAAGTGGACAACCCTTTGGGAAAAATACATTGAAAATCTTCAACAAGTCACAAGTTATGACAGGTTTTGGTTCGGCAATTGGTAAATTAATTGATTTTAAAGGAGTTAAAGATGTTACTGGAGTTAGGGACCTGATTAATGATATCAATTTTAACAATGCCCAAGAAGATATAAATAATTTATTGATTAAATTGGATAGCATTAAAATAATCGCTAAAAAAATTGGTAATGACCAGCGATTATACTTCCATTTGTTTTTTCGAGAATTGTTTGATTCAAAATCAGATGCTTATTTGAATATAGGAAACGCAATAACGGAAGCATATCAGCAATACGAAAGAAAAACTCAGTAAGATATGCCTGTTAAATTTATTGAAAGTGATTCATCAGCAACTATTGTTTTGGATGTTCTTGAATATGTCGAGAGTTCGGAAGAACGATATTTTGAAGTCAAGAGCAGCAGTGGAGATATTTCACTACGCATTGAATACATACCAATTACATCATCCAAGTGGGATATTGATAGATTTCAAATTTTTCTTTTCGAAAACCCTTATTTAAATGCTGAAAATGATGTTTTTGAAATTTTTCTTGATGGCTTATCCGAAAGGGCTGGATGGATTTTTCCAATTGCAATTCTTGAATCAAATGAAAATGATTACACTAATTATAAAAATTTAAATAACTATAAATTTATTGCGTATTCAAAAATGCTAAAAGAAATTATAGTTACAATAAATGGTCAATATAGTCTTGAGTATTATAAGCTCTCAGATTTGTTTGGAAACGTTATGATTTGCTTACTTTCGAAAGATTTTACGGATAAACTGACAAACTTTGATATAGAAAATTACCTTTTGTCATCTTATTCATATGGATATAATTTACATAGGAAATCAATAGCCGCAAAGCAGGTATATAAACGAGCCGAATTTATTAACCATATGCGTTGTGAGAGAAAGAGGGTTAGCCTTCAAAAGTCCCAAGTAAAAATCACTAGTGATCCTTATCTCAATGCTTTATTCAATGAACACTTGTTGCAAACAGAAAGCCATATCGCGCGGTTTGTATTGTTATACCAAGTTATTGAACAATATATGCAAGTAGAATTTGATTTTCAGTTTGAATCCCAACTAACGAAGTACATTGATAAAAAACTTTTTAAAAATGATTTCAAAGAATCCATCAATAATCTTTCTAAGGAACGAGTTTTAATTAGAGAAGTTTTTAATAAGACCATAATCGATGAAAGAATTCAACTTGATTTTAGAGCAGAATGCAATATACTTTACACGGAAATTGGCATTGTGTCGTCTCACTCAATTTTAGCGGATTTGATATATGATATCCGGAATTTAATTACACACAGTTTACGCGCTATTGTGGCGAAAACAGAATCTATTGAAAGGTTGGTAGAAATTTTCGAAAGGTTGATAATTGATATGCTTGTTAATTATTCTCATCCGCCATTAAATGCAGTTGCTCCAGCAGCTACTGTTACCATTTAGTAAATTTCTTCAAAAGCCTCATGGCTATAGCCAATTATTTTGCAGTCTTGCCTTAGGCTAGACTACAAAATAACACCAAGCAATCCCCCCACTTTTCCCACACCACCCCCGTGCATAAACCCCACCACACCCAAAGGCAGCGATAGCTATATTTACAATCGGTACATTAGCACATTAGCACATCAGCACATCAACAACCTTGGGTTTAAAAGCACTTCTTATCCGTCCATACGCTAACTACGTCGCTCGCAAGGTGCGGCAATGGAGTGCGCGGCCTATTGAGAGCCAAGAGGCGATTTTTCAACAAATAATAAAGAAGGCCCAATACACCGCGTTCGGCAAAGACCACGATTTTGCAAGTATCAAAACCTACGAAGACTTTAAGCAGCGCGTGTCCATTGCCGACTACGAGCAACTAAAGCCGTACTTTGAGCGCATTAAGCACGGCGAGGCGGATGTTACTTGGCCGGGCAAGCCCAAGTACCTGGCCAAAACCAGCGGCACCACCAGCGGCACCAAGTACATACCCATTACCAAAGATAGCGTGGGCAACCACTTTTATAGCGCACAAACGGCCATGATGCTATATATGGCCGAAACGGGCCAATACAACATCATGGATGGGCAATTGATTTTCCTTTCGGGCAGCCCCGAGCTGTCCGTGGTAAACGGTATACATACGGGCCGCCTGAGCGGCATTGTAAACCACGAGATACCGGCCTACCTAAAGGGCAACCAAGTGCCGAGCTGGGAAACCAATTGCATGGACGATTGGGAGGCCAAGCTGGACCAAATAGTGGAAGAGACCATAAGCAAAGACCTTACCCTAATAAGCGGCATACCGCCCTGGGTGCAGATGTATTTTGATAGGCTACAGGCGCGCACGGGCAAACCGATAAAGGACATCTTCCCCAATTTTAAGGTGTTTGTATATGGCGGCGTAAACTACGAGCCGTACCGCGCCAAGCTGGAGCAGAGCATTGGTAAATCGTTGCCTTCGGTGGAGACGTACCCCGCTTCGGAGGGGTTTATTGCCTACCAAGACACCCAAACCGAACCCGGTCTGCTGCTGAATGTAAATTCTGGCATATTCTTTGAGTTTGTGCCCGCCAATGAATATTTCAACGAAAGCCCAACACGAATAAGTTTGAAGGATGTGCAATTGGGTGTAAACTATGCCCTCATTATTAATAGCAATGCTGGCCTGTGGGGCTACAGCATTGGCGATACGGTAAAGTTTGTGAGCACTAAGCCTTACCGCTTGGTGGTTACGGGCCGCATAAAGCACTACATATCAGCATTTGGCGAGCACGTAATAGGGGAGGAGGTGGAGCAAGCCATGCTGCAAGCCGCCCAGCAAACAGGCGCCAAAATAACCGAATACACCGTGGCACCGATGGTGGATGCGGGCACGGAGCTGCCCTACCATGAGTGGTTGGTAGAGTTTGAGCAACCGCCAGCGGATATGCAATATCTGGCGCAGCTACTCGACGAACAAATGCAAGCCCTCAACATTTACTATAAAGATTTGATAACCGGCAGCGTATTGCAGCCACTAAAAATAACCCCACTGCAAAAAGGGGCTTTTATTGATTACATGAAGAGCCAAGGTAAGCTGGGCGGACAAAACAAAGTGCCGAGGTTGAGCAATGACCGCGGAATTGCGGATAAATTAAAAATTCAAAATTGAAAATTAAAAACCTGCACGCCGGCAGGCGCGTTGAAAATTAGGCATTGAACATTCAACACAATCGTACTTCGTACCTCGTACATCGTACCTCAAAAAGTCTTGTGTCTTGTGTCTTGCGTCTTGTGTCTCAAAAAAGGGTATTTTTGCAACAATTAATGATAACGCATTAAGTAGCATATGGGAATAGTTATAATGGTGGCACAATTGCTACTGGGTTTGGGCCTACTGGTTTTTATACACGAGCTGGGCCACTATTTGGCGGCACGTGCCTTTGGTATTAGGGTCGAGAAATTTTACGTTTTTTTCGATTTCAACGGCATTAAGCTATTCAGTAAAAAGATAGGCGATACGGAGTATGGCATAGGCTGGTTCCCTTTGGGCGGCTATGTGAAGATAAGCGGTATGGTAGATGAGTCGATGGACCTAGAGCAGTTGGCCAGCGAGCCACAGCCTTGGGAGTTCCGCACCAAGCCAGCCTGGCAGCGTTTGATAGTGATGATGGGCGGCATTATCATGAACGTGCTGTTGGGCATCATCATATTTACGTTTGTGCAGTTGCAGTTCAAAAAAACGTACATACAACCTGCACTTATACCACAGGGCATTTACGCCTACGATTTAGCGCAGCGGTACGGCCTCAAATCGGGCGACCATATTGTAGCCATCAACGGCAATCCGATTATTAGGGTAGAAGATTTGATTTCGCAAAAACTATTGTTTGCTCCGGCTATAACCGTGGTAAGGGATGGCGACACGCTGCCTACTATACAGTTTCCGAATAACGTTTTTGAAGAGCTAAAGCAATCGCGGACGGGCTTAATAGGCCTTGAAAACTTTGAAAGCTACGTGGATAGTGTGGTGCAGTTTGTGGGCGAGGGCCACGAAACCCAAGCCTATAAAATGGGCTTAAAAAAGGGCGATGTAATCACCTCAATAAACGGCAAGCCGGTAACGGTATTCGGCGATTTGAAGCAACTGCTTGCCGAGTATGATAGTTTGGCTGCCGATGTAGTAGTGCTTCGCGATGGCCAACTGGTAACCTTGCACACCGACTCGATAGAAAGTGGTGCATTGGGCTTTCAACCGGGACCTGACCCCAAAAAACTATACGAGCCATACGCTAAGCCATATACCTTTGGGCAAGCACTGGCGTGGGGTACCCGCGATGGTTTAGAGGCTATGTATTACAACGCCAAAGGCCTTTGGTGGATAGCTACGGGTAGGGTTCCTGCCCGCGATTCGGTGCAAAGCCCCATTGGCATAGCCCGCATTTATGGCGGCGAGTGGGATTGGGCCCATTTCTGGAAAATAACGGGCCTTATCTCGTTCATCCTCGCATTTATGAACTTTCTGCCGATACCCGCCTTGGATGGCGGCCACGTAATGTTCATTGTTATTGAGGTAATACAGGGCAAACCCGTGAGCCAAGAATTTATGGAGCGAGCCCAAAAAGTGGGTATTATTTTGATTTTGGGCTTGATGCTGTTTGCATTCGGCAACGATATTTTAAAATCATTTGGCATTTAAAAACCACCACCAAACATGAAAAAGTTGCTGTTTTTGTTCTTGGGCGTTGCTATGGGTTTATCGGTTGCGGCGCAAGGTCCTTCGGTAATGGTTATTCCCTTCGACCCGGATATGTACTTCTCCGATTCTGACCAAGGTTTAGCCGATTACAACAAACTGAATGTTAAAGAGGTACGCCAGCAGTTTAGGTATGGCCTCAACATGAACCTCAATGCCCGCATCCTTTCGGCGCACAACACCAAAACGATGCTGACCGATACCACTGCCGATTTGGCCAAGGATTTGTACTCCATTTACAAAGGTATCAGCTACTTTTCTGATAAGAGCATGGCCTCGTCGTCGGTTACTGGCGAAGACCCAGAGCCAACGGGCAAAGGTATCATAGGCGGCGTGTTTAAAAAGAACACCAACAATAAGGGCCAAGACAATGCCAGCAACAGCAAATCGTCGAACCAGATTGAAGCGCGCAACTACATGAACGTGAAAATACACAACGTGGCCATGCTAGAGTATTTGCACAACAAGTATGGCACCGAGGTGTTTTTGTTCATCAATCAATTTAATTTGGTTACCAACTTTGAGCATTGCTTGGACAGGGCCAACAACGTTTTCGAGCGTGAGGTGATGATTCACTTTTCAGTGTTTGATTACACCGGCAAGCAAATAGCTGGCGATGTGGCTATAGTGAACCTGCCGAGCAACAACAACAACCTGGATTTAATCATCAAAGAGAAGTTTCCGGTAATAGCCGATTACATAAAAGGCCAATTGCCACATAATTCTACCATTGGTAATGATGCAGTTGCGCCAAATAGCATGATAAAGCAAGATTAATTTGCGATAACGTTTCGCTTATTTCAAAGTTTAAATTACTTTTGTCGTCCCGTTCTTAATAAAGGTTTTTAATTGCTGTGCGTTTTGTGTCTTTGGGCATGAAAGTAAGCTGATGGGAAATTGCCCGGATGGCGGAACTGGTAGACGCGCTAGATTCAAAATCTTGTGACTGTGAGGTCGTGTCGGTTCGATTCCGACTTCGGGTACTAAGGCCGCTTCGTTTTACGAAGCGGCCTTTTTTATTTCCTAAAACCATTGCGTTATTTTGTGCTATGGCAAACATAAAAGAGGGTCCATACTTTGAGGCCATCAAAAAACATTACGTTGAGTTTTGGGGTAAAAAGTACACTGAGCTTACCCTTACAGATGGCCCAGCTGCCGAATTGGGTAAGCACTTTAAAGTATTGGAGTTTGAGCCCCAGCAGCCCGACGATATTTGGTGCTATGCCACCGTAGGCACATCAAATCCAAAAGACGGCGGCAAGCTGGAGCTATTTATGCTCTCCAGTAAACAGGATACCAGTATAGTTGAGTTGCTATACAGCGCCGCACAATACCACCGCACTGGCGATGGTTTGGGACTAGACCACACCATTAACTTTGGTAAACCTTGGCAAGACAATTCCAAGTGCGATTATGCCATCGTATCGCCGCCTTACACCGAGCCTCAAGAGTTTATGGAGATAATGACCGTTGCTGGCATAACTAAGTTTTATTGGCTGCTGCCCATCACGAGTGCCGAACGGGATTATAAAATAGAGCATGGAGCCGAAAATCTCGAGGAGCTGTTTGAAGCACACAACATGCAATACTGGGATGCCAATAGGGAAAGTTTGGCGTAGGTTAAGCTCGCTGTTTCAGGGCAGAGTGGGCAGCTTGGGTGCCTAGCCATTGGCCTTACAAACAGGCTGTGCCTATTTGTTTATCTCGTCGTTCAATATCTTCGAAAACTTTTCTGCACCAATATCAGATAGGTGGTCGGCATCATAAAAATCTGCTTCCACAAACCTGGGGTCGTTTAAGAAATTTAGGTAAATACCATTACCGTTTTCGTTTGCAACCTGCTGTGCGGTATTAATGGTAAGGTTCAACTGGTCAATATTCAAACGCTCGCTATACGTTTTGTAAGCGGGCATAGTAATCAATACAAGCTTAATGTTTTGCTCCGCACACCAAGCACTAATGCTTTTCAAAATAGCAATGTTGTAATTCACGAGGGCCGTATCGGCTTCTTTGGCGGTGTGCCTTAGTTCGGCCGCCTTTCCCGTTTCAACCAAATCATTAGTCTTTTTTATTTCACGTTTCATACACCAACCCAACTCCGTGGCAGTAATGGCCGATTCGTGAGCGAAGTAGTAGTTGGTCAATCTCTTTTTATTTACCTTGAAGGTGTTGCCAAGTACTTCCAAGTTGTCCTTTAACTTTCCAGAAACATTTAAACCGTAATATAAATTGTAATTTTTAACCCTCCACGATTCGGCACCTTCTTCAATATTGCCGTAAAGGGTAAAATAGGATAAGGGTAAAACAATGGTTCTTAAACTTTTAAACTTGGGCTGGTACTTTTTCAGTATTGCGTAATCGTATTTAAAAGTTTGTGAAACGTGGCTTACATTGAAAGTATTACTGGTAAAAAATGCAGGGTTAATGCCGTAGTATGAGTGCGAACTGCCTAAAACCAATGTTTCAATTTCAGCGGCATGCTTATCAAGGTATGCTTTTTTTTGCTCATAGTCGTTGGGTATGTTTCTCAATAACAGCTCCATTGCTATTGTCATGAACAAAACAGGTAAAGTAAACAGTATGGTCTTAATTAAAAATTTCCTCATGTTCTAAAATTGAAAATAGATAAACTCCTGTTCTTTTCCTCCGAACCAAACTATAGCTGCAATTAGGGCATAATAAAATGCATGCCTGAAAGGTCTCTTCCACTTTAATCCCAATTTCTCAATTGCATACTCATCTTGCCTTCCAAACCACTCCAGCAGCACAAAGAGCACTAAAAACATGTTTGTGGTAGCAACCAACCCGACTGTGGTAAAGTTTGGAAGTTTAAAGAGCGAAGCAGAAAAAATGCCGGATATATAACCCATAGCATGACCCATATTATCGGCTCTAAAAAAAATCCATGCAAATACTGTTAAGCCAAACGTTACAAGCATAGATGAAAACTCTCTAAAACTGGGCACATTTTTACCTTGGGCAACTATATCCAAATTGGCTCTATTGTTTTGGGTAAGTAATAGCGGTAAAAAGTACATTGCGTTTAGCGCACCCCACGCAATAAAAGTCCAGTTTGCACCATGCCAAAATCCACTCAATAAAAATATTATAAAAGTATTTCTCACTTTCATCCAGGTACCACCTTTGCTACCCCCAAGCGGAATATAAACGTAATCTCTAAACCAGGTTGACAGCGAAATGTGCCATCTTCTCCAGAATTCGGCTATGTCCCTAGAAAAATAAGGGAAACTGAAGTTCCGCATCAAATCGAAACCAAACAAGCGTGCAGTGCCAATGGCAATATCAGAATAACCTGAGAAATCGCAATAGATTTGGAATGTAAAAAATATAGCCCCGAAAACCAAGGTACTTCCGTTCAGATCGTCATAGTTGCCAAATATCTTGTTTGCAAAATCGGCGCAGTTGTCGGCGATTACTATTTTTTTGAACAAACCCCATAGTATTTGCCGCATGCCGTCTACCGCTTTGCCATAGTCAAACGTGCGGTGCTTGTAAAACTGGGGCAATAAGTTAGTTGCTCGCTCAATAGGCCCTGCTACTAGCTGCGGGAAAAAAGTTACAAACGCTATGAAAGCTGCTAAATTTTTAGTGGGCTCTAATTGACGTCTGTACACATCTATGACATAGCTCAGGGTTTGAAACGTATAAAAGCTAATGCCCACAGGTAATATTATATCAAGCGTATTGGCCTGAATAGGCATGCCAAGAAAGGTAAAGGCGGTAATAAAATTGTCGATAAAGAAATTGAAGTATTTATAAAAACCTAACATGCCTAGGTTGATAGTCATACTTGTTGCCAGCAAGAGTTTTCGATGAATTGGTTTTTCAGCTTTTGATAACCCTATGCCAACAATATAATCGAGAAGCGTAGTAAAAAATATCAAAGACAAAAATCGATAATCCCACCAGCCATAAAACACGTAGCTTGCAACAACTATGAGCCAATTTTGGGCTTTTAGGCTTTTGTTGGTCACAAACCAATAAAGCACAAAAACAACGGGTACGAATATTGCAAAGTCAATCGAATGAAAAAGCATAAATTGATTTTAGTGCAAATTTTATGTTGTTGTAATTACTGTAGCAATTGGATAGTGGTCTGTGCTTATTTCTCTATATCTCAATCTGGGTTCTATAAAATATCAGCGCCATATTCGCTGTCAAAAAATAGTAGCACTTTTAACTACTCTATCCTCAGTTATACTATGCCGCCAAATTTAATTTTTTTATTGGATTCTTTTAGCTAAAAGCAAACAGTGCCATCAAAATACTAGGAAAAAATAATACTGGTTTTCACCTAAAAATGTATGACAAAGTAGCTGGAAAAGTTCGGTTTGCAAAAATCTGCAATCAGAGGCGTCCTTTTTCTTATTTTCGCATTATGCAGAGCATTTTTACCGACAAACTAGAGCAACCCACTTCCGAAGAACTTCAAATCTTTTTGGGTGCTACTTTTCCGTATTGGCTTGAGTTGGCCGCTTTTACCAAGTCATCGTTGCCACAAGCCGCTGGCGGATGGAATTTTGCCGGCGTTAACTTCGGTTGGGGCTTCCGAATAAGCGATAGCCGCAGGGTTATTATTTACCTATACCCACGGGCGTTGTTTTTTACCGTAACTATGGTATTCAATGCCAAGGCGCAAGAAGCCATATTGTCAAGCACTGTGTCCGACAGCATAAAAACTGCACTGCAAGCCGCAGAGGAGCAACCAGAAGGTCGCAGTATCAGTCTTGAGGTACGCAATGCCGACGTTGCTGCTGATATTAAGCAACTGATTGAGATTAAGTTGGCGAGCTAGTTTTTCTACAACTTACCATGCCTACTAATGGCAAGTAGCAGCCTAATGGCAAAAAAAGCCGCAATAACAAAAGCCACCACGCCAAGCACGGGCACGTTTTGGTAGTGCGGCGGTATATCGGCATGGATGATAAGGGCGCTGCCTAGTATCATGGCGGCCACCACTATTGAAAAGGCTATGCGGTTGGCAACGGTGCTAAAGTCGTGGTTAAAACGGTCGATAGATGGCGATTCTACATCGAAGTACACTTTACCCGCTTTCAATTTCTGCATAATGTCCCTAATGTCCTTTGGCAAGGCAACAAAGGTTTCGGCAAAATCCATGTACGTTTCGTACACGTTGCGGAGTAGTTTCTTTGGCTCGTATTTGCGGGCAATGAGGCGCTCTACATACGGCTCCATGTTTTTGATGATGTTGTACTTCGGGTCGAGGAAAAGGCCCACACCTTCAATCATTACCAATGCCTTTAATAGCAGCAGTAGGTTTTGAGGAACTTTTATTTTGTAGGTAAAAAACATGCGGTTTAGGCCATCCATTACCTCGGTTGGCTCTATCTCGTCCAGACTTTTATCGGGGTATTCCTCGAAAAAGTCCATTATGTCGTACTCTAGGTCGCTCAGGTTTTGTATTTCGCCGCCTGCAAACTCCTGTAATACTTTTATCAGCGTTTTACTATCTCGGCGCGCTAGGGCCAACATCATGTCGCCTAACAATATCTTGTCTTTCTCAATAATGGTGCCCATCATACCAAAATCAATGAAGCATACTTTTTTGTTGGGTAACACAAAAAAGTTGCCTGGGTGAGGGTCGGCATGAAAAAAGCCGTGGTCGAACACCTGCTCAAAGTATAGGTTTATGCCATCGAGGGCCAACTGGCTGCGCTCAATGCCATATTTGGTAAGCAACGCTAAGTTGGTTACTTTAAAACCGTCAATGTATTCCATGCACAGCACATGCTTAGTGCACAGTTTAGGGTAAGCGGTGGGTACGTAAATAAACTCGTTGCCGGCAAAATTGCGCTGAAACCGCTGTATGTTGGCCGCCTCTGAGCGAAAATTGAGCTCTTTCATAATACTGCGCTCAAACATGCGCACCAGCCCTACCGGCTGAAACGATTTGCTCTCGGGGAAATGTTTCTCAACAAACCCAGCTAAGTTGTAAAGGATATATATATCGGCCTCAATGTTGTCAATAATATCGGGCCGTTGCACTTTTAGCACCACCTGCTCGCCGGTAATTAGTGTAGCGCGGTGCACCTGCGCCATGCTTGCCGAGGCAAGGGGCGTATAGTTTATTTCGGCAAAAAGCTCTTCAAGAGGATGCTTGTAGTTGGCCTGCAGGGTAGTTCTTATCAGTTCGGCATCAATGGGCGCTACGTGGTCTTGGAACTTCTCAAACTCATCAATCAATCCTTGGGGCAACAAATCGGGCCGGTTGCTGGCTATTTGCCCAAACTTAATGTACGAGGTACCCAACTCCTCGAAAGCCAGCCTTAGGCGCTCAAATCTAGTAAAATCAAACACCGATTGTCCTTCGCGGGTAGGCACCCACTTTTCGTTTTTAGGTACCAGCTTACTAAAGTAGGTATGCGATACAAAATCGGCAAAGCCATACTTAATTAATATGCTTATTACTTGGCGGTAGCGCTTAGTATGTTTAAAGGGAGATTCATTAAGGTCCATCTATAGCGGTTGATGTTACTAAACTAATAACAATAAAATCTATAGATGGTGAGTAAAATCAGTATTGGTATGGATACTGGTTAGGTAAAAATAGCTGCAGTAGTGCTTAAAACCGATGTTGAAACCTTTAACAATATACTTAGCATATTGCGCTGAAATGGCTGTTTTGCGAGACAGTTTTCATTGGTTAAAATACTAACCGGCTCCAATATCCACTTCTTACTACGGCCTTAATCTTTAAAGTTGCCTTTGCGCTTTTCCATGGTGCTCATAAAGGCTTCGTTCAAATCGTTGGAGAGTATCATGGCCGCATTCCAGGTGGCAATGTAGTTCAGCCCATCTTCAACAGAGTGGTCGCGGCTGTAGCGTATCATTTCCTTACTTCCCCTTATGGATAATGGCGATTTGGAGGCAATTTGTTCGGCAATTTCCATCACAGCTTTTAGCAGGCTATCCCTATCGGTGTAGGTACTATTCACCAAACCGCAGGCTTTGGCCTCGGGGCCTAATACCTTACGGCCAGTGTAGGCCATTTCGCGCACCATGCCGTCGCTTATAAGCTTGGGCAAGCGTTGCAGGCTGCCTAGGTCGGCAACCATACCCATGTCAATTTCTTTTATGGTAAAGTAAGCATCTTCGGTGCAATAGCGCATATCGCAGGCCGCCACAATATCCAATCCACCACCAATGCAGCCACCATGTATAGCAGCCAATACCGGCTTGCTGCAACGCTCAATAGCATTTATGGGAGCTTGCAGCACCTTCACAAAGGCTCTAATCTTTTCGCGCACCCTGCCTTCGCATTCATCGGCGGTTTCTTGCCTAATGGCCATCAAAAGTTCTAGGTCAATGCCTGCGCAAAAGTGTTTGCCTTCGCCTTGCAATATTATCACTCGGGCATCGGGGTTGGTATCCAAGTCTTCAAAAACCGATTGCAGCTCGTTCCAGGCCAGCTTGTTCAAGGCATTGGCTTTGTCTGGCCTATTGAAACTCACCGTGGCAATGTGGTTCTCAATGGTTAGGCTTAAGGTCTGGTAGGTCATGGTTTATGCGTTTGGGTGGAAGTGCAAGTTATAAAATTACGATAGTTTCCTACACAGCAAAATGGAACTGCGCCGTTCGAACCCGGGTTCGAATCTTCCACAAAAACAAAACCCTCCGAATTTCGAAGGGCTTGGCATTATTTAACTTCTCTGTGAAGTTGGAAGAAATTGACTCGAACCTTTTAAGGTCGGATGCGGAGTTGGTTACGGGAGTTTGAAACCTCATTCTCAACTTCTTTAAATTTGTGTCTTGCATAACAGTAATAGACGAACTTGGCGCTTATTAAATTATAGCCTATGGGCGTCTTTTACAATGAGCGATACACCTGCACTTTCGGTAACTATTGCAACCGGGCAAGTGTGGTAGTGTGAGCCGAGTGCTTTAACATAACCGAGACAGGGGAATGAGCATAGCTCGAAAAATACTCTTGGACCAGCAAATACCAATAAAACCTTTCTACCGTCAGTTTATATAACGCTTACTTCCACACTGACCTTTATGGTAAAAGGCTGTGCCTCAATTTCCGCCTTTGCGAAAAAACATGCGGGCGGTTAATCCTCACCCGCCTACTAAAACACCTGCGACACCCATCTGCCATCATAACTGCACTAACAGCCAAAGCAAAATTAAGTCAACTTAAAATACAAACTAATTGAACAATAAAAATCCACCTACTCCAAAAAATAAAAATCCTCACAATGTAGCTTTACAAGCATTTGGGGATGGTAGTTTATCAAAGCGAAAAGATAGCACAGTTACTTATAGTAGCACACGGTACAATAAGCCATCATGCTTAAAGCAAAGCAAATCTTGAGATTCTGCACCCACACAGTAAGACAGAATACGACAATATTAGAGTAAGGAAAACCGAAAGTGCATATGAACTCTTTGAACGCGTCGGGAAACTTCTGTTAATCCTGAAAGGAGTCGGCTTACAAATTGATGGATAGCAGTATTTCTGGTAATATTTTATCTTTATTGTCATGCTTTACACCAAAAAAGAAAATCTCGAAGAAGAAATTCGATTATTACTTAATCAGCCGGTATCATTTGTGCGCTTTCCTTTTGCAGAGCCGGCATTGTTAGATATGTTTATTGAGGCCTTGGACGTAAGCCCCTACTACCAAAGTATGCCGACCGACCGGCTAAAGCTACTATTATTGGATAAGTTAGGCGTAAGTGAGCTAGCTGAAGGTATTACACGCGTATTGAGTAATGAAACCACACCGAACGTGGCATTCAAACTTGATAGATTGGTGCATAAGCCTGCTTTATCTTCTCAATTTACACCATGGCACCAAGACGGTGCCTATTGGGGCGAGCAACAAATGTTGAGAATTTGGATAGCACTGGACGATTTTGATGAACAATCGGGCTGCCTGAAAATTTACAAGCAAGCTGTCAATAAGCTTGAGCCGCACAGCCCTGCCCTAATACAAGATTACTTTTCAAAGCAAATAGCTTCCATACCTTCTGATACCAAAAACTTTATCACTATTACCGCGAAAAAAGGGGATGTAATCCTCTTTAATGAACTGGCCATACATGGTTCTTTTCCAAATATTTCTGCCCACCGCAGGCGAGCTATTACAGGTATTGTATTGTTTACCGATAAGTCTAGTTATTAATCTAGTATTATGCCGCTAAAAAACTCAGTTCTTAGCTTTTCATCTACCGTAAAGGTAAGCAGCAATACCCTTCTTGGCTTGTTGGAATTGTTTGGCGCTGACTTGTGCGGCAAAAAACCATCAAACATCAATATATCCCCGGGTTTTTGATAGATAGGAACAAAATCCATGGTTACCAAATGCTCAGGTAGCATAGGTTTCATTTTAGGCCCCAGCAAGCCCTCTCTATGTCTGCCAGGCGCAACATATAGGCATCCATTTTCATCGTCGGCTTCATCTATTGCTACAAATACGTTAATCATATTATCAACGTAACTGCTCCATGTACCGCTCATATCTTGATGTGGATAGAAACCTCTTGCTCCAGGGAGTTTAAAATTAATTTTGTCGGTGCACAAAAAGGAATTCCCACCTAGTAGTTGGGTAGCCAAACTTGTAATATTGGTGTTTGAAGCTATAACCGAAAATAAAGGTGAAATTTCAATAAAATGGGATATTTTGTGTAGGATTCTTCGCTGATTTCCTTTTTGCCAATCTTCGAAAGTACAAATAGCGGGGAAATCTGCTATAAGCCTATCTATTTCTTTGTCTAATTCTTTCATTACAGCAGGCTCTATCATACTCTCCAATACTATATAACCTTGCTGTTGATAAAGCTCCTTAATACTCATAAGTTAAATATTGAGCTTGTTAATTCTGCCCCTCGATGCTTTAGGCTCATTAAATGAAAGTAATGTTTCCTTATGTCATCGCAGTTAGGAAATTCTGACTCCAAGGTGGGATCCTTTTCATAAAGTTCACCGTAATCCCCTTTCTGAAAACAAAACCTATGTATTACACATTTAGAGCAAGCCGGTAAATCGTAATCATACTTTTGCCTAAATTCTTTTAAGCCATTAAAGGATTCAATAATGCCATTTTCCCAAATATTGCCCCCCGAATAATCGGTATACTGTAAATTGTCGTTATAGTATACATTGCCATCAAACTTAAGCAGGTAATACGACATGGGCACCGAGCTGGGCCTATCAAAATATAGGGTGTTCAATATCTTCCCAAACCTACTTATGGATAGCAAAGGCGCCAAATACGGCTTGCGGGTTAAAATGTCAACCAGTTTTTGGCCAAGTTCAAAGTACCCGAAATAATCAATCTTCTCATCTATCTTAGGAGTTGAATCTTCTGGTGGCGTATCGGATAATGCACCAGTATAGCGTATCACATTATAATTCCACCCATCCAATCCTAATTCATGGCACAGTTCCAACAGTTCTTCCAAATGAGGCATATTCTCCTTTGTAACAACCGACTTAACAGAAACAGATGCATTGATAGATTTTAGATATTTGATGTTTTCAATAATCTTATCGAAAGAACCTTTTTGCCTAAAACGTTCGTGTATCTCCGCGGTTGGCCCATCCAATGATACCCGTATATGGTGATTATCGATACGATAACGCACTTTACCGCTATCCCTAAATATCTCAGTAATCAACTTGTTTTCTCTGATCTTCTTGTGTACACCATTCGTTGTCATCCATATCCTGAAATTTTCATGGATGTACTGAAACCAATGTTCAATTCCTTCTTTTACAAAAACCTCCCCGCCGGTAAATTGAATTGTTGGGCGGTGCTTGGCATTTGCGAGAAAATGATCGGCAATTTTCTTGAAATCATCAAACTGTACCTCTTTCGTTTTGCTAAAATTATACCCCCTAAAACAATAGCTGCAAACTATATTGCAGCGGTTGGTAACACACATCAACAATTGGTCGAATTCTGATTTGCCGAAATCGTATTCCAATGTTTTTGAGCCCTTGGGCTTTACAAATTTTCTTGCTGGTTTTGTTATGTCTTGGTAGTACCACTCCAAATAATCTGGTAATAAATAATAGCGGGTATCTTCGTATTCGAACGTGTTGAGACGCACTAACTCTGGCGATTCACAGTAATCAGAAAATAAAGACATACACAGTGTTTAAAGTAAATACTAACGTGAACTAAACTCACAGGTGAAAAATGGATTTAATGAGATCGGTATAGAGCTGTCGGGTTCAAACTGTATTTGTTTCCTTTGCAGCCTTATGCCTTTTGAAACCAAGTGGTAAACAAACAACTGCGCAATCGTAAGACCGGCGTTTGCTCCTGGGCAACTATGCTCACCCCTACCAAATGGCAAGTAAACCCAAGGGTTTATGTCTTTCTTCAAAAAACGAAATGGCTCAAAACGCATCGAATCCCCAAAAAAGGTTTCACTCCTATGGAAACTAAGAATGGGGATGTACACATCTTCTCCCTTATTTAATTGTAAGCTGTTAATGATTACTGGCTGCTCTACCTTTCTATGGAGCACCCAGGCAGATGGAAGCAACCGCATGGTTTCATAAAGGAATAGCCTGATGTCTCGCGATTGTTTATTGGCATCTTTTTCCGCATACAAATCATCAACAAAAGGCATTGGCTCCGATAGAAAGAACATACTCCAGCCCAAAAGATTCAATAATGAGCGGTATGCCGAATGAATCACCGCACTCAATAGCTTCTCATCCTGATGCTCCCTATTACTAGGGCTAAGTTGGTCATATATGGCTCTTGATAGTAACTCGCGCGATTGCTGATGAAAAAACGTTAAGTGCAGTGCAGGAACTACTTTACCGCTACGTGTATTCTCAAAATATATGCCTGCGTTGTGAAATCTTACTAACAACTCATCTTCTAGTTTCTCAGAAAACGGCGATAAGAAAAAACGCAGCAATGAAACAGCTAAAGCCGTTTCACTTAACTCTGCAGGCCATTCAACCAAATAATTAGGGCTATTGGTGGTAGCACTATGGCGGCCAAGGCTTTTAAACAGGTTTAATTCCGTGGAGTTGAATCGCTCTTTTAGCAAGTTCCAACGAGTGAGGCCAGTATCACGGTTAAAAAAGGACTGCTTATCAAACAATACCTCCTTGAGCGCCAACGAGCCCGTTATGTATAAGTTGCCGTTAACTTTTGTAATACTGTAAGTATCATCAGCAGGCACCTTTTCAAGCATAAACTGCACCTCGATAGGCAAGAAACTAAACCAATCGCTCATTAACTAGAGATAATATTAACCGATGCCGTAAACAAATCAATCGCCGCTATACCAACCGCCGTGCGATTGCTTTACCACAGCCGAGTTACCACCCGAAATACCATCAAGTTCATCGTCGTTCAAATTGTTAGAGAAATACTCTTGCAGTTCGGCAGGAGAAATTTTGTAGCCCAAAGACGATGCTAAGGTTGATACATCCTTTAAATCTTTGGCATCTTTGTACTGGCCTGCTAATGCGCTATCGGCAGATACTTTACTTATAAAAGCACTAATTAAATTGCTCATATTGAGTTTTAATTATGGTGAAGTATTTTTAAAAAACATTGCTAGGCTCAATCGCCGCTATACCAACCGCCGTGCGTTTGCTTTACTACAGCCGAGTTGCCACCTGAAATGCCATCAAGATCGTCGTCGTTCAAATTGTTAGAGAAATACTCTTGCAGTTCGGCAGGAGAAATTTTGTAGCCCAAAGAGGATGCTAAGGTTGATACATCCTTTAAATCTTTGGCATCTTTGTACTGGCCTGCTAGTGCGCTATCGGCAGATACTTTACTTAGAAAATCACTGATCAAGTTGCTCATGTTCTTTGAGTTTTTTTGTGTAAGCAAAATAGCTAAATGGACTTAAATTACAAATTATGGAATCAAAATTATTAGCTTAAACGGCAAAAAATCAAATTAATTGCCTATCAGCAAGTTTTTTGAATCTGCCGTTGCTCTCCATAAGCTCATCATAGGTTCCTTTTTCAACCACTGTGCCATTTTCGATGTACAATATTTGGTCCACTTCTTTAATGGTCGAAAGCCGGTGAGCAACTATGATACGGGTAGCTTTAAGTTTGTTCAAAGAATTGGCAACTTCTTTTTGAGCAAGATTATCAAGAGCACTGGTAGCCTCATCAAAAAAAAGTACTTTGGGACTTCCAACAATGGCGCGCGCTATGAGCAAACGTTGTTTCTGTCCGCCAGATAAGGTTGCCGCATGATCGGATATAACGGTATGCATGCCCATTGGCATGCTTTCAATATCTGTTTTTATAGCTGCACTTTCCGCTGCCAACCAAGCGCTTTCCTCATCTACATCCTTGGTGCCCAATATGTTGTCGAGGATACTGCCAGCCATCAAACTATCGCTTTGCAGCACTACCCCTAATTGTTTGCGCAGAGATTTGACATTAATTTCAGAGAGGTTTCGGCCATCGTATAGCACTTGCCCTGCCAGAGGCGTTTCGAAACCCAGTAGCAGCCTAAGGATAGTAGATTTGCCCGACCCCGACGACCCAACCAAGGCAACGCTTTGACCTTGTTCTACTCTAAATGATAAATCGTTTAAAATAAGGGGTCCATCATCCTCATATTTAAAGTTCACTCCCTCCAAGGCAATATCCCCATGCAAATCTATTCCATCTTTGAGTGGGTCTATTGTTTCGGGTAGTCCTTGCAAGTATGGTTTAATATTATTGTAAGCGGGTATTACTTCCTTTAGTTGTTTCGAAAAGCCTGCAACGGCTGCCATGGAGAGGAAAAAATTAAAAAATGCGGCATTGAATCCTAGAAAGCTTGCCGTAGATGTGTTGATGCCCGCATATACAAATGTGGCGAATAGAAATGCCTGGGCTACCCACGGCACATTCTGAATAAGCAAATCATACGCGATTCTGTCTTTACTAGAGCTATTGAGTTGTTTTGCTAATTGGGTGTAGTGGTGGCTCCAATAAGCTATTATCTGCCATTCGGCGGCGGCTTGTTTAACTTTGTTTAGGCCCATAATAAATTGCAGCACCATGGAATCGAGCCAGATTGTTTTGCTACTTATAAGCAAATGGCTTTTAAGCTCTTTGGCCATAAGTTTGTAAAGGATAACTATGTAGATCAAAATAGGTAAAGTAGCTATCAAGGCCATGGTGGTATCAAAATAATACAGCGCCACTAGATTGAAAAAGGCAAAGAAAAGGTTGAACACTATACCCGAAACACCCGAAGCCAAAAACACACTCACACTCTTGAAACCGATAACTTTGCTTGCCAATGCCGCCGAATTGTCATCGTGCTGAAACGAAACAGGAAGCTTTAATAGCCGATGCAATATTGCCGATTGCAAATTCCAGCTTATCCAGCCTTGTAGCCTACTGGTAAGTAAATTATTAGTAAGCCTAAACAACTCGCGCGAAATTGTAACAACTAACAAGGCGGCTACCAAACTGTAAAGCAACTGTTTGTTGGCCGCTGGTATGATAGTACCAAACAGCACACCTATGCCTAGGGGGAAAAGTGAGGCGATGAGCCCAGCTACAAACGAGAACAAAACAATGCGGTAAACCTCATATTGGTAAGGCTCATAGGCAATGCGAAGCACATCTTTAAAGTCAATTACTTTGTTTGGAAGCGAGGGTATAAGCATGATGCCAAACTGCACCCTCGCCAACACCTCTTCTATAGAGCAAAATTGATGATGGCTAGTGCTATACCGTATCAAAATGCTCTTGCCATTTTTTTGGGTAATGACAAACGGGCTGCCAGAAGTATCAAAAAACAATACAGGCCCTAAGTCGTTTTTTAAAGTGTTCTCATTGCACACAATATGACGGAAAGAGCAATTCGAAAGGTCGCAAAACAAAGCGATTTTCTCTTCGAGCGATTCAATAGTATGCCAATTTGGGGGGTAGTTGACATTTACTTTTATATTGGCACATACCACTTCCAGCAAATCAGCCAGCGGATCAACATGATAGCTGAACTCTTTTCCACCAACAGTATGGTTGTTTTGGAAAATACCACCCATGTTTTCAAGGACTTTATCCTTAAAATACTGCTTACCTATGTAGTGGCGATCTTGCTTATCCATCGGTTTTTACTAAAGTAGCGTAGAGTCCGTCTAATGTTATCAAATCGTCATGGTTGCCTTCTTCCACAATTTTGCCAGCATCCATTACAAATATCCGGTCGCAATCTCTTATTGTGCTCAAACGGTGCGCAATAGATATGGTTGTGCAGCCACGCCGAGAAATGTTTCGGTATATCTCCATTTCCGTATGTGGATCGAGCGCACTTGTACTTTCATCCAAAATAAGTAATCTAGGCTTACGAGCTAAGGCCCTTGCTATTTCAAGCCGTTGCATTTGACCACCGCTAAAGTTTTTTCCACCCTCACTTACTTGGGTATAATAACCCTTGTTCCGTTTTGTTATCTCGTTGTGTATACAAGCATCTTTGCACGCTTCAACCAAAGTGGTCTGTTCAATTTCAGGATCCCAAAGGGTAAGAACATCCTTAAGTTTGCCTTCGAATAGGAAGATGTGTTGGTCAACCACAGCCAATTCCTTCGACAAATTATCAGGTGGAATTGATTGCAAAGGGTAGTTGCCATAAAGTATCTCACCACTCCACGGCTCATAAATGCCGGTTATTATCTTTACCAATGTCGATTTACCCGACCCTGATGGACCTACGAAAGCTACCTTTTCGCCGTGCTTAATAGAGAAGCTGAGCGCATTAAAAAGCGGCGGAGCCATTTTATTGTAACCAAACGTAAGGTTTTCAATGGTTAAGCTGGCTTCCCCTGGAGAAACGTAACTGTTATTTTCTGGGGTTTCAGCTACAGATTTTTCTAGCAGCTCATCAATCCTTACAAGCTTACCCTGTAACTCTTGTACCTTAGTACTTACCCGCACCAAAGATAAAATAGGGTCGTAAAAGTAGCCGATAAAAATGATATAAGCCAGTAGCATACCCATAGTCATTTCTCCATCAATTACCTTAAGGCCGCCTATGTATACTATGGCTAACATATTCAGTGAAAAAAGAAAAAACGGGAGCACGTTTAAGTAGCTGCCCATTTTTGCATTATGTTGGGCCGAGTTAATGATCTTGGCGTCGAGACCAATAATTTTCTGATAAAACTCTGTTTCGCGCCCGCCGGCTTTAATTGTTTCCAGCATTGAGAAGCCATTAATGAGGTTGGCCATAAGGTTACCCTCGTCTTGTGCCATCAATTGGCTTATTTCTTTCCTTCTTTTTGCGAACTGAAACAAAATAAAAAAGTTACATAATGCCAATAGTATTGATAGGAATGTTAGTTCCACATCGTACCAAAACAGAACTAATACATAAAAAAATACACCTATAGTGCCTAAGATTATTTTAGCCATTTCGCCAGTGGCGAAGCTTGAAATATCTTTAATATACGATATTCTAGATGCGATTTCCGAGGCACTTCTATTCAAATAAAAGCTAGGTGAAAGGCTCAAGGATTTACTAAAAAATTGATGACTGAACAAAGTGGACAGCTTAATGTCTAGTTTCTCTAATATGCTGCTGCTTACCTGCTCCAATAAAGTTTTAATGCCAACTGCTACCACGATGGCCAAGAGCAATGGCGCAATCCACGAGCTCATATTGTTTATTAGCACTTGGTCTACAAACACTTTGGAGAACGTAGGCAGCACCATAGCGGGTATAATGGCCAAAAAGCCCAACAAAAATAGCCATGCAAACTCCCTTCGGCCAACGGACAACCACTTTTGTAATGATTGCATGCCATTGAATGTTTTGCCACCCGGCATAAATGTATCGGTAGGCACAAACGATAATACTATACCAGAAAAGCTGCTTTCAAACTCTTGGTGCGATACTTTACGCCGGCCGCTGGCTGGGTCGTTTAAGTATACGAAATTTGGAGTTGCGCCTTCAAAAACTAAAAAATGGTTCGATTTCCAAAAGATAATAAACGGTGGTTTCAGAAGTAAAACATCTTCGTATTTTCTCCTTATTGCTGTATGCTTTAGTCCGTACTTGTTGGCGGCTTTTACTATGTAACTGGCCTTTGAGCCATCGCGAGATACGCCGCACTCCATTCTCAACTCCTCTATTGGCACAAACTTATGGTGATAGGCCAGTATAATCCCAAGCGAAGCTGCTCCACACTCCGCGGCCTCCATTTGCAATACCATAGGTGTTTTTACCCGTTTATATCCTTTTGGCACCAACGTTTACAGTTTTATTGACGGGATAAAAATCTGTATCGGTTTCTTTTCTTCAACAATAATCTGTGCATCAACCAAAGTGCCCACAACAATATTCATCTGTGGCCCGTTCTTCGATGTCCATTTGAAACCAGAAAAAGTGCTGCTATCAGTATTAATTTGAACTGAAATAAATATAGGCGAAATCTCTTTGGCCATCTTGTTCACTAACTCATCATTCTTCAAAACTTGGAACAGGCCTTCCTTTGTGGCTGGGTACTTACCTACTTCTATCACTTTGCCTGTAAGGTAACCATACTCTTCACTAGCCACCGAAGTTGGGCTTACCAATACATCCATGCCTATTTCAATATTTTTACCGTACATCGCATCCACAAATATGGTTGCTTTTATATCACTTTTTGATGAGTTGTAGTTCTCTATCGTCATTACAGGATGCGAGGCGTCGAAAACGTCTCCATCGTTTAGGGTTATTTCCACTACCATGCCCGAATAGGGGCTAATTAACTGCGTTTTGAATTGGTATTCACTTCGCTTTTGGTTTAGCAGTATTTCCGTTTCTTTTATCTTATCGTTCAGCACCACAATATATGGTGAGTTGAAGGTGCTTGCTTCGGCTAGCAAAAATTCAATCTCATCTAATTTTTGTAATGCCATCATTGATTTTGATGTAAGCAGCGAGCTTGTTCCCTCATCGGTCTCTTTTTGTAGTTGCAGCGTATAGGTTTTCAAAGAATCGTTCCATTGGCTGGCCTCACGCTTAAAAGCTGCTATGGAGAAGCTTTTCTTGCCGCCATCTATATAGGCAATAAGGCGTTTATATTTTACCCGTTGAGATTTTAAGGTTTCTTCTATCTTCTTAATCTCAAATTTCAAGTCTAACTGCTCTACCGTGGCAAGCAATTGGCCTTGTTCCACAAAGTCGCCAATGTTTATCTCAATGGAATTAATTGTACCCTTGAAGGGTGTTTTTACCAATTTTATACCTTCTTGGCTAGTTAATATACCCGCTCCACTTACAGTCAATGGTATGCTGCCAGTAAAGCACCATAAAAGGGAAAAGCCAAGCAGCACAGAAATGGCTAGAATGGCAAACATGGTTTGAGGTCTGATAATAGCGAGGGCTTGTTCGATGTCCTCGCGTCGATTACCCAGCTTCAGTTCTTTGTTCTTAATTAAGAAACGCGGCATACTAACCTGTACGGTTTTTTCGTTGATAAATTTACAAGTTTTAATTAACTTTAAAACTAACTTGGATCACGCCAAATACCTTCTAAAAAACTCATTATGCGCACATCAATTGCAATAGCTGCACACACCGTTTTGTTTTTTTTATCGTTGTTGCCAACCGCCGCACAAGTAGGCGACACAGTGGTAACGGATTTAAATGCCAATACGGCAGTGGTAAGGTATAGCAATTTGAATTTCAGCGAAATATATAACACCCCCCAACCTGACATTTCGGGAGCGGAAATAGACTCCGTTTTGCTATACAGAAATATTACAAGCTTGGTGAATATTGCTGATAAGTTACTGGCACTGGAAAGGTCGTCGGGTATAGTTAGTGACAAGGTAAGCGCCACACAACTATTTCATGTTGGCAATACCTGGGTGAGCAAACGCTCCCCGCTGTTGTTGAGTAAGATAGATTTGAAATTGCTAATAGGCCTTGGTGAGAAAGTAAATGCAGCGCAAGAAGTAGACATACTTAATAACATGCTAATCAATACACCGAGCAAAAATAAACCAAAATCAGCTTCTGGTTATAATGGAAACTCTGGCAGAGAAAGCTCCAAATCAATGAATTTTGAGTTGGAGATAACCAACAACTCAAGCCAAGTGCTCTATATTTACCACGAGGGGGTGTTTTTCGGCAGGGTTTACAAAGGTCGCTCGATTGTGGTTACTTGTAATGGTGGGTGCCAAAAGTTTGAGGTGGAAACAACCGAAAATGGAACGGCCGAGAAGCTCTTCTGCTTCACAAATTCGAAAAAGGCCAACTGGACCATAAATGAGTAATAATGGAAGATAAAAACAGTAAAATTTTCCATGGCCCCTATGAATTGCCCCTGAAGCTGAGTAATGTAACCACTTTCTCGCCCTTGATAAAGGATTTAACGGTTAATGACCTCTTCCACAAGAGCCTAAAGGGAGAACTGTATGAAACAGCAGAAGCCAATTTTGCCAATCACTCGGGCAAGAGTTTATCATCGGTAAGCCAATTAACGAAGGTATTTGATGGTTTATCAAAACCCTTAGTGGCCATTAGAAACTTTACCGATATTGCCCCGTTTTTTCAACCGGACATCAGCGATTTAAAGCAATTTTTTGACCCTCAGATTTTGTGGGCATTTAAAGCTATAACGGCTACTGTCTCGAAAAATAATGCGACCCTGGGGTACCATGCCGACAACTATTATGTGGCGATACTGCAAGTAACAGGCAAAAGAAGATGGCGCATATGGGATAGGAGCGTGCTCACCAATGAGGAAACAGGTTTCATACTAAGGGAAAACCCCAAGGAGCAGGGCACAATGCCCCAATTGCCTAGTGTGGGCCCAATGCTGGACATTGAACTGAACCCTGGTGAAATGATTTGGATTCCGGCTTTGTTTCCGCATATGGGCACTACTGTATCTGATACCGTTTCGGTTAGTATATCATATGCTTTTACTGCTTGGTCGCACATTAAATTGGGACAGACCATACGCCACCTTCACCCGGTACCCCTTGCATCTGCTACAATGAACAAGTTACTGCCCACACCGAACAAGATTATCGCTTTGGAACCATATACTGATGCTAAAGCCAAACTAAAGGTGGCGTTGGTAGAGGTTGCTAACGCACTTGCAATTCCAATGGATGAAAAAGCCCACCGCGAAATATTGTCACTTATTTTGTAAGACTTCAATACAATTTCTAGACCATTCATTATTTTTTGTAATCTATTGGGATTTATGAGCTTTCCTAAGTTCAAATCATAAGTGCAACACTATAGGCCAAATTATCGCAGGTTTTAAAACCTGCGATAATTTGGTTGATAATGCGAATATTAGTGTTGCTTATGACAAAATATTCACACCTCGGTATCGGGCAAAGGCACCGGTTGGAGGCCTTGCTGGAGGCAGGGCTATCCAAACCAGCCATTGCGGAGCAGCTTAATATCGACAGGAGTACGGTATATCGCGAGATAAACCGCAATGCCAAGCGGCAATCCAAAGGTAACGTTTATAAGGCGGATTTTGCACAGGGCCTGGGCTCCAAGAGGCAGGAATTGCGGCCCCGTTATAAGAAAATCGGCTATGCCATAGGGCGTAGGATTATCTGGCTGCTAAAACATGCCTGGAGCCCCGAACAGATAGCTACCGTCTGTAAACAAAGGGATATACCCATGCTGTCAACAGAAGCCATTTACCTTTGGCTTTACGAATGTGGCCGGGAATACCTGCACCTGCTACGCAGGCACCACCGTAAACGAAGGAAACGGCGGCTGGACAAGCAAGCCAGGTCTATCATCAAGAACAAAACATCCATAGATCAAAGGCCTGGGGTAGTTGAGCGGCAAGAGCGTGTGGGGGATTTAGAAGCGGATCTTATGAAGTGTACTAACGGCTACTTGCTTACCATTACTGACCGTAAAAGCCTTTTTAATTTTATCAGGAAGATACCCGACAAATCCGCTGCCTCGGTAGAACGTGCAATGATAGATACGCTAAGCCCTTTAAAAGCCAGTATCAAAACCATTACCACTGACAACGGGACAGAGTTCGTAAACCACCAGAACATAGCCAGGGAATTAAACGTAGACTGGTATTTTGCCGACCCTTACAGCTCTTGGCAAAGGGGGTGCAATGAAAACCAGAACGGCCTTATCAGACAGTTTGCAAATAGAAAAACTGACCTAAACCTAATATCTGACCAAACAATCTCACAATGGCAAAAACAACTAAACCACAGACCGAGAAAAAAGATTAACTTTCAGAAACCTATTCATTTCTTTAACCAGCATTTAAATGTCGCACTTGTGACTTGAATTCGGCGTAAACAAAACCGCAGCCCAAATATAACAAATTACCCCCCCTGTAGCATAAGTATATGTACGTATATATCTGGTTTGCATGGTTTTGGCCCCGGTGGCGGTACCCAAGGTGCCGCCATCGGCCTATTGTTGCTTCAATACCTTTAGTACGTTGAGCAGCTGTCCGGCGGCATCGGTTACCTTGATGTAATAGGTGCCCGCTGCCAAGCCCTCACCCATCTGCACGGACTGGGCCGCGCCATCGAAGTAAATCGAACGGGTCTCGGAAATCTGGCCCAACAGGTTGCTTACCTGTAGCTTTATCTCGCCTTGGTATTTACCATAGATGTGTACGTTTAGCTTATCAGTGTAAGGGTTCGGCATGGCCGTTATCGATAAGTCCGGCAAGGTAACTTCCCTTACCGATGTCTGTTGCTGCACCGTGAGCTTGCCCGCTATGGTAGTTACCGAGAGCAATCCCAAGGTATCGTCATAAGCTTCCATAGGCAACGACGGCAGGGAGGTTAACGTGAGCGGCGTCTCGCTGCCAGGTGTACCGTTTACCCTGAAGCGGAGCACGAATACCGTGGTGTCGTCGTCAAGCGATAGGGAGGAGGCGTTGATATCGAACCAGTTGACGGAAAGCTCCCCATTCGATGCGTTGGACGCGCCCACGTTCACCGGAAGGGCGCCCTGCAGGGCGGCCAAGTCTAGGTACTGCAGCACCGTTGTGTCCCACAGGAATGCCATCTGGAACCCCGATACCTGGTCGAACAGCCGGGTCTTGACGGGGATAGAAACGGTATCACCCGTTTCGGCCTGCAATTGCGGCAGGTAAAACACCAGCGAGTCGGAGGCTGCGGTCTTTGCCACCGATGGGTTGTAGGTGTTGTTCACATCCCCCAGTTTCATACCTATGAAATCCTGGTTTGCCAGGTTGGTTACGTTGGCATAGGTGCGTGAAGCAGGGTAAGGGAACGGGTTTTGCGGGTTGGCAAACACATGGTCGCTCGGAACGAACGACCATAGCCTGCTGTTCGGGAAGCTCGTTACGTTGCCCAAAATAAGCGCATTTACCAAGGTCACGTCGAGCGTGGTAATGGTAGATGAGCTATTCACATCTGCGGCAATGATTCTGTAAGGTGTTGGAAGTAACTGCGAGCCAAGGATATGGCGCTGTATGAGCAACACGTCAAGCGTGGTTACGCCATTGGTGACCACGGTATCGTTTGCTTTGCTCGGCGTAACGGTGTACGGCGAGTTTTGCGGCAGCGTAAAGGCATAATTACCGCTAGGGTTGGTAATCTCGGTATAGTTGGCAAGGCCCAGCGCATCCACCTGAACTGAGCGCACGCCCGCACCTGTCGGGGTAACTATCCTGCCCGTTACGTTGCCCGATAGTGGAATATTAACCCTGCCGGGGTTTAGCTGGTATGGGGTTATAGTGTTAAAACCGGCATCGACGAATTCTTGCGGTATGGGCGTATTGGTAAAGTCCACCGCGCTGAACTGCCCGCCAGTGCCCACAACGTCGAAACGCAGCGCGAAGAAAACGCTGCCATCGGCAAGGGTTCTTGCCAATAACTGCGGGTCGCTCCACGCAAAGTTTAACAAACCGTTAGATACTTGGGTCGTCCCGAAGCTTCCGCCGCCTAGGCTGCTGATGCCGAATTGTTCTGCCTGTACGAAACTGAGCACCGCGGGGTTGAACTGCAAACTGGTTTGTGCAGATAGGATTTGGGAAAAATTCTTTACGCGTACCGTTACGACTACCTGTTGCCCGGTGATACCGGTTACCGTATCCATATAAAGGGTAAGTATGTTACCGCCGCTTGCAGTTACCGAAACGGTGGTACTGGCACCACTGCTCGCACAGCCGTTTACGGTTGCCACCACGGTGTAGGTGCCCGAGTTTGCCTGCGTGGCATTGGTTACAATAGGGTTTTGTTGCGACGAAGTAAATCCGTTTGGCCCCGTCCACGAATAGGTTGCCCCGGCCACGGCAGAGGCCGTGAGGTTGATGCTGCCCCCCGCGGTTACCGGGCTGTTGTTGCCCGCCACTGGGGCGGCAGGTACCGGTATAACCGTGAAAATACCGCTGCTTACCGCAATGCCCGAAGGTGTGGTAACCCTTATGGTGCCGGTAGTGCCGCTGCCCACGGTGGCGGTTATCTGCGTGGCGGAGTTGACCGTGAATGAAATGGCAGCCGTGCCGCCTATGCTCACGGCTGTTGCACCGGTAAAGTTTGTGCCGGTTATGCTTACCGTGGCCGTGCCAGCGCAGCCCGAGGCGGGCGTAAAGAAGGTGATCGTAGGAGCAATAACTACCACAGTCACGTTGGTATTGGCACCGCTGCTCCTGCAGCCGTTTACAGTGGCTACTACGGTGTAGGTTCCTGCGTTTGCTAGGGTGGCATTGGTTATTACGGGGTTTTGCTGGGTAGAGGCAAATCCGTTTGGCCCCGTCCATGAGTAGGTTGCCCCGGCTACGGCAGAAGCCGTGAGGTTGATGCTGCCCCCCGCGGTTACCGGGCTGTTGCTGCCCGCCACCGGGGCGGCGGGTATAGGCAGTACCGTGAAAACATTGCTACTGGTAGCAGTGCCCGAAGGTGTGATAACCCGTATGGTGCCGGTAGTGCCGCTGCCCACGGTGGCGGTTATCTGAGTGGCGGAGTTCACCGTAAAAGAAGTGGCAGCCGTGCCGCCTATGCTTACCGCTGTTGCCCCGGTAAATTTTGTGCCGGTTATGGTTACCGTGGCCGTGCCAGCACAGCCCGAGGCGGGCGTGAAGGAGGTGATCGTAGGAAGGGTAATAGCTCCTATATTGCAAGTAGTAATTAGTCCTGTTAGAGCAGTGTCAATTGCCGGACAATTACCACCTGTATTGCAAACCCTCACCGCCATAAAAAATCCGAAACTACTTAGTTCGAAAGGAGCCGGATTAGGTAGCAAGGTTACTTTTGCATTTACATATACTTTTAAATTGTACTGACCTGCAGCATTGTTGGTAGTGCCATTCAAGTATATGCATCCATATTCTTGGTTCAAAAACTTATTGCCCGTTTGGCTGGTAGCCCAACCGATACCACATGGTAGATTGATGATACTATCTATAACCAAGTATTCTATCTTAAGCCTGATACCAGAAATGGTAACGCTGTCCCAATTACGGAAGTTAATGGCCTCGTTGTAATTTACATTAGGCGTAATAACCGGTAAAACAGTGCCATTTGGGATTATTGAACCTAATGGCGTATTAAGGTTGGGATTGCAAGAACCGCCGCTTGTTGGGCCCACCGCTACCACGGTACTGAAACCGCTGCTCCTGCAGCCGTTTACGGTTGCCACCACGGTGTAGGTGCCCGCGTTTGCCTGTGTGGCATTGGTTACAACGGGGTTTTGTTGTGAAGAGGTAAATCCGTTGGGCCCCGTCCACGAGTAGGTTGCCCCGGCAATGGCGGAGGCCGTTAGGTTGATGCTGCCCCCCGCCGTTACCGGGCTGTTGCTGCCCGCTAACGGGGCGGCAAGTGCCGGTAGCACAGTAAAACTGCCGTTGCTTACCCCGGTGCCCGAAGGTGTAGTAACCCGTATGGTGCCGGTGGTGCCGGTGCCCACGGTGGCGGTTATCTGCGTGGCGGAGTTAACCGTGAACGAGCTGGCCGCCGTGCCGCCTATGCTTACCGCCGTTGCCCCGGTAAGGTTTGTGCCGGTTATGGTTACCGTGGCCGTGCCAGCACAGCCCGAGGCGGGTGTGAAGGAGGTTATGGCTGGGCTTGGTATAATATCAGCATTGCGCAATACAGAAACGGTGTTTGAACCAATATTCGCCACCGCCAGATCGGGCTTGCCGTCTCCGTCCAGGTCGCCTATGGCAACCGAATATGGTTCCACTCCCGTTGCAAAATCCACTTTGGGGGCAAAGCTGCCCGCGGTGATGCTGCCGCTGGAAGAGGTGTTGCGCAATACCGAAACGTTGTCGGAAGAAAAAGAATTCGCCACCGCTAGGTCGGGCTTGCTGTCCCCGTCCAGGTCGCCTATGGCAACTGACCACGGGCCCCCTCCCGTTGCAAAATCCACTTTGGGGGCAAAGCTGCCCGCGGTGATGCTGCCGCTTGTAGAGGTGTTGCGATATACCGAAACGGTGTTGGAACCACCATTAGCCAACGCCAGATCGGGCTTGCCGTCCCCGTCGAGGTCGCCTATGGCAACTGAAAGCGGATTTATTCCCGTTGCAAAATCGACTTTGGGGGCAAAGCTGCCCGCGGTGATGCTGCCGCTGCCAGAGGTGTTGCGCAATACCGAAACGGTGTTGGATACACTATTTGCCGCCGCCAGGTCGGGCTTGCCGTCCCCGTCCAGGTCGCCTATGGTAACTGAATATGGTTGCACCCCCGTTGCAAAATCCACTTTAGGGGCAAAGCTGCCCGCGGTGATACTGCCCGCTGAAGAGGTGTTGCGCAATACCGAAACGTTGTTGGAATTAATATTCGACACAGCTAGGTCATGCTTGCCGTCCCCGTCCAGGTCGCCTATGGCAACTGAATTCGGTAACGCTCCCGTTGCAAAATCCACTTTGGGGGCAAAACTGCCCGCGGTGATGCTGCCCACGGAGGAGGTGTTGCGTAGTACCGAAACGTTGTTGGAATTAACATTTGCCACCGCCAGGTCGGGCTTGCCGTCCCCGTCCAGGTCGCCCATGGCAACTGAATTCGGTGACGCTCCAGTTGCAAAATCCACTTTGGGGGCAAAGCTGCCCGCGGCGATGCTGCCGCTGGCAGAGGTATTGCGCAATACCGAAACGGTGTTGGATACAATATTCGCCACCGCCAGATCGGGCTTGCCATCCCCGTCCAGGTCGCCTATGGCAACTGAATACGGATTCGTTCCCGTTGCAAAATCCACTTTGGGCAGAAAATCGCTTGCGGTAATGTTGGTTTTGGCAGGGGCGTAAATGGGGTTAAAGTTGCTTAGGCTAGCGCAAGCCAGCACGCTACCGGTGTTGAGCAGGGTAATGGGCGCATAGGTGGCACCGGCGGGTACCGTTACCGTAACGCTGGTGGCACTGGCCGCCGTTACCGTGGCCCGGGTTGCCCCAAAAAACACCAAGTTGTTGGCGGCCGTGGCATTAAAGCCCGTGCCGGTAAGGGTTACCACATCGCCGGGTTTGGCCGCAGCAGGGGTAAAGAAGGTGATGCTGGGCACCTGCGCAAAACCACTGGTAAAGCTGGCAAGCAATAAGAGGGATAGGATGAGGCGTTTCATATGATGCGGCGGTTTTGTATGTTTTTTGCACTGTAAATATGACAAATTACTCCACCCCCCTGTAGCAAAAGTATATCTACGTATGTTATTGGGTAAGGGCTATGTTTCTAGTCAAAGCTCTTTACTAGTTTCAATACGGCATTACTGTCGTCATGGGTTATCACTACTTGGTATACCCCTGCCGCAATGCCCCGGGTGTCGATACCGCAGCCGTCGGGGCGGCAGTCAATCGGCACCGTGAGCTTTTTACCGAGTGCATCCACCAGGTAAACGGTAGGGAGCTTGATCAGGGGCGCGCCCCAAGATAGCGTTGCCAAGCCGCTTGTAGGGTTGGGGTACAGTGCCAAACGGTCCTCGGTCAGCAGCTCCGCTATGCCCGTGGCGCCCAGTACGTACACCGTAAGCGATACAGTATCGGCGCAGCCGCTATTGCCCACCGCAACGTACAGGGTGCAGGTATCGGTTCCGTCCCACTCCACGTTCACGGCATTGGTGCCCTGGCCAAACACCACCGAGGCACATGGGCTATACCAGTCGTAATAAGTGGCCGCGGGGTCCATCGGTACGAAGTAGGCGTAATCCTGCAAGGTATCTACCACCTGCGGGCCATAAATGCTGTCCAGCGCGGCAATGGCTGGGCTTTCGCTGATTATGGAAACCAGGATGCTGTCGCACCCACCAACGGAAACAAGGGTATCGGCATATACGCCGCCCGCAATAAAGGTATCGGTTCCTGCAACCAAGCTATTGCCAGTGCACAGGTTATAATACGCGGTATCAACGGAGCCCGGCAGCACGGTCAGCACGAGCGTGGTGATACTGTCGCAACCTGCGGCGTTGGTGGTCTGGAAGGTGTATTGCCCGCTCTGGGTGTAGGTCTGCCCGTTCCACTGGTATGCGCTGCAGGTGGTTAGGGTGTCTGCTGCAGATGATGAAGATGCAACATTTACGGTTACGTCCGCGGTATCGCTACAACCAATGGCATTGGTGGCCGTAACGGAGTAGTTTGTTGTTTGCGAAGGCGAAACGGATACCAGGGCAGCAGTATCGCCGGTAGACCAAGTATAGGCTGCGCCACCTGTTGCGGACAGCAGGGCCGTCTGCCCAAAGCATATCGTTCCGCCACCGTTGACCTGAAGTTGCGGTTTGGGCAGCACGGTCACGGTAACCGTATCGGCAGCGATACAGCCACTGCCGTTTGATACTGTTACGGAATAATCCTGGCTATTTAAAGGCCCAACAAATATTGTCTGCGTGGTTGCACCATTGCTCCATTGGTAAGCCGTGCCGGTGCCCAGTGCCGAAAGGGCCGTTGCACTTCCCTCGCAAATGGACAGAAAGCCAGTAACTACTGCCACAGGTGCTTGCGAGACCGTTACGGTACTGCTGGCCGATGCGGTGCATCCATTGCCATCGGTTACGGTCACAACATAGGATTGATTTTGCAGCGGCGTTACCGTTATAAAGTTGGTAGTGGCACCTGTGCTCCATTCGTAGCCTGTACCGCTTCCTGCTGCTGTCAAAGTAGTGGTCTGCCCGGTGCAAATATTCAAAGTACCCGTTATCGCAGTGCTTGGCGCGGCATGGAATGCTAAATTGAGCGTGCGTATGCTATCGCAGCCGTTGGCGGCGGTAAAGGTATCCACATACGTGCCTGCAATGCTATAGCCCGCAAAGCTCTGGCCGGGGCAGATAGTCTGTGCAACGGTACTGGTAACGGTGCGGTTGATGGTCAGGTTCAGCGTGGCGGTGCTATCGCAACCCACGGCGTTGGTGGTTTGGAAGGTGTACTGCCCGCTCTGGGTGTAGGTCTGCCCATTCCACTGGTAGCTGTTGCAGGCGGTGAAGCTGTTGCTGCTGGTGCTACTGCGGTTGATGGTGAGGTTCAGCGTGGCGGTGCTGTCGCAACCCACCGCGTTGGTGGTTTGGAAGGTATACTGCCCGCTCTGGGTGTAGGTCTGCCCGTTCCACTGGTAGCTGTTGCAGGCGGTGAAGCTGTTGCTGCTGGTGCTACTGCGGTTGATGGTCAGCACGAGCGTGGCGGTGCTGTCGCAACCCACCGCGTTGGTGGTCTGGAAAGTATACTGCCCGCTTTGGGTGTAGGTCTGCCCGTTCCACTGGAAGCTGTTGCAGGCGGTGAAGCTCGTGCTGCTGGTAGTTGGTTGCAGTATGGTTAGGTTAAGCACCCTGATGCTGTCGCAGCCCTGGGTGGCAAACGTATCGCGGTAAGTGCCCGCTGCCGAGTAGCCTAGGTAGCTTTGGCCCGCGCAGATGGCTGTATCAACCACCCCTTGGTTGTAAGGGCCTACTGCCAGATTGAGCGTTCTTAGACTGTCGCAGCCATTGGCGGCGGTAAAGGTATCAACATAGGTTCCTGCGGCAGTATAACCCGCAAAGCTCTGGCCGGGGCAGATAGTCTGTGCAACGGTACTGGTAACGGTGCGGTTGATGGTCAGGTTCAGCGTGGCGGTGCTGTCGCAACCCGCGGCGTTGGTGGTTTGGAAGGTGTACTGCCCGCTTTGGGTGTAGGTCTGCCCGTTCCACTGGTAGCTGTTGCAGGCGGTGAAGCTCGTACTGCTGGTGCTACTGCGGTTGATGGTGAGGTTCAGCGTAGCAGTGCTATCGCAACCCACCGCGTTGGTGGTTTGGAAAGTGTACTGCCCGCTCTGGGTGTAGGTCTGCCCGTTCCACTGGTAGCTGTCGCAAGCGGTGAAGCTCGCACTGCTGGTGGTGCTGCGGTTGATGGTGAGGTTCAGCGTGGCGGTGCTGTCGCAGCCAACCGCGTTGGTGGTCTGGAAGGTGTATTGCCCGCTCTGGGTATAGGTCTGCCCGTTCCACTGGTAGCTGTTGCAGGCGGTTATACTCGTGCTGCTGGTAGTTGGTTGCAGTATGGTTAGGTTAAGCACCCTGATGCTGTCGCAGCCCTGGGTTGCAAACGTATCGCGGTAAGTGCCCGCTGCCGAGTAGCCCAAATAGCTTTGGCCCGCGCAGATGGCCGTATCAACCACCCCTTGGTTGTAAGGGCCTACTGCCAGATTGAGCGTTCTTATACTGTCGCAGCCGTTGGCGGCGGTAAAGGTATCTACATAGGTTCCCGCGGCGGTATAACCCGCAAAGCTCTGCCCAGGGCAGATGGTCTGTGCAACGGTGCTGGTAACGGTGCGGTTGATTGTCAGGTTCAGCGTGGCGGTGCTATCGCAACCCACCCCGTTGGTGGACTGGAAAGTATACTGCCCGCTCTGGGTATAAGTGTTGCCATTCCAAGTAAAGCTGTTGCAGGCGGTTTGGTTGGTTACACTATTGCTTATTGGGTTTACGGTAAGTGTCCTGTCGGCGGTAGCGGTGCAACCCGACGCGCTAGTAACGGTTACGGTATATGTGCCCGCTGTGGTAACGGTGATGGCTGCTGTGGAAGCTCCCGTGCTCCAGTTATATGATGCACCACCACTGGCGGTAAAGGTGCTGCTTCCGCCTGAACAGATAGTATTGTTTCCTGCGATGCTCGCCGTTGGGCTGGCATTTACGGTAAGTGTCCTGTCGGCGGTAGCGGTGCAACCCGATGCGTTAGTAACGGTTACGGTATAAGTGCCCGCTGTGGTAACGGTTATGGCTGCTGTGCTAGCTCCCGTGCTCCAGTTATATGATGCACCACCACTGGCGGTAAAGGTGCTGCTTCCGCCTGAACAGATAGTATTGTTTCCTGCAATGCTCGCCGTTGGGCTGGCATTTACCGTAAGCGTCCTGTTGGCGGTAGCGGTACAACCCGATGCGTTAGTAACGGTTACGGTATATGTGCCCACTGTGGTAACGGTGATGGCTGCCGTGCCAGCTCCCGTGCTCCATGCATATGATGCGCCTCCACTGGCGGTAAAGGTGCTGCTTGCGCCTGAACAGATAGTATTGTTTCCTGCGATGCTCGCCGTTGGGCTGGTGTTTACGGTAAGCGTCCTGTCGGCGGTAGCGGTGCAACCCGATGCACTAGTGGCAGTTACGGTATAAGTGCCCGCTGTGGTAACGGTGATGGCCGCCGTGGAAGCGCCCGTGCTCCATAAATACGATACACCGCCACTGGCGGTAAAGATGCTGCTTGCGCCTGAACAGATAGTATTATTTCCTGTAATGCTCGTGGTTAGGGTGTTTACCGTGAAAGTGCCGCTGCTTACCCCAGTGCCCGAAGGTGTGGTAACCTGTATGGTGCCGGTGGTGCCAGTGCCCACGGTGGCTGTTATTTGCGTGGCGGAGTTAACCGTGAAAGAAGTGGCAGCCGTGCCGCCTATGCTCACGGCCGTTGCGCCGGTAAAGTTTGTGCCCGTAATGGTAACACTTGACGTCAAGGCGCAGCCTGAAGTGGGCGTAAAAGAGGTGATGGCAGGTAGTGGTGATACAATATCAGCATTGCGCAATACCGAAACGTTGCTGGAATTCAAATTCCCCACCGCCAGGTCGGGCTTGCCGTCTCCGTCCAGGTCGCCTATGGCAACCGAATATGGTTCCACTCCCGTTGCAAAATCCACTTTGGGGGCAAAGCTGCCCGCGGTGATGTTACCGCTGGCGGAGGTATTGCGCAATACCGAAACGGTGTTGGAATACTCATTTGTCACCGCCAGGTCGGGCTTGCCGTCACCATCGAGGTCGCCTATGGCAAGTGAACGCGGGCCAAATCCCGTTGCAAAATTCACTATAGGGGCAAAACTACCCGCGGTGATGCTGCCGCTAGAAGAGGTGTTGCGCAATACCGAAACGGAGATGGAACTACTATTCGCCACCGCTAGGTCGGGCTTGCCGTCACCGTCCAGGTCGCCTATGGCAAGTGAAACCGGACCAACTGATGTTGCAAAATCTACTGCAGGGGCAAAACTACCCGCGGTGATGCTGCCGCTAGAGGAGGTGTTGCGATATACCGAAACGTTACTGGAAAAAAGATTCGCCACCGCCAGGTCGGGCTTGCCGTCCCCATCCAGGTCGCCTATGGCAACCGAACGTGGCGTATTTCCTGTTGCAAAATCCACTTGGGGGGCAAAGCTGCCCGCGGTGATGCTGCCGCTGGAAGAGGTGTTGCGCAACACCGAAACGGTATTGGAAGACTCATTCACAACCACCAGGTCGGGCTTGCCGTCCCCGTCTAGGTCGCCTATGGCAACTGAAGTCGGGCGCAATCCGTTTGCAAAATTCACTTTGGGGGCAAAACTGCCCGCGGTGATGCTGCCGCTGGCAGAGGTGTTGCGCAATACCGAAATGTTGTCGGAAGAAGCATTCGCCACCACCAGGTCAGGCTTACCGTCCCCGTCGAGGTCGCCTATGGCAACTGACCGCGGTTGCACCTCCGTTGCAAAATCCACTTTGGGTGCAAAGCTGCCCGCGGCGATGCTGCCGCTGGCGGAGGTGTTGCGATATACCGAAACGTTGTCGGAATTAAAATTCGCCACCGCCAGGTCAGGCTTACCGTCCCCGTCCAGATCGCCTATGGCAACCGAAAATGGCCCCCCTCCGTTTGCAAAATCCACGTTGGGCAGAAAATCGCTTGCGGTAATATTGTTTTTGGCAGGGGCGTAAATGGGGTTAAAGTTGCTTAGGCTGGCACAAGCCAACACGCTGCCGGTGTTGAGCAGATTAATGGGAGCATAGGTGGCACCGGTGGGTACCGCAACCGTAACGCTGGTGGCACTGGCTGCCGTTACCGTGGCCCGGGTAGCCCCAAAAAACACCACATTGTTGGCGGCAGTGGCATTAAAGCCCGTGCCCGTAAGGGTTACCACATCGCCGGGTTTGGCAGCGGTGGGAGTAAAGGAAGTGATGCGGGGTGCCTGAGCAAAACCGACAGCACAAGTGGCCAACAAAAGAAGAGATAGTATGAAACGTTTCATAAAATTCGGCACTTTTTAGGGTTATATTCAAAATTAATTATCCACCCTAAAACAAAAAATAAGCATATATACCTATCTGGTTAGCCTGGTTGCAAATCCGTGGCTCCCATTCTGCTCGTAGGCTATTTCAAGCCTACGAGCAATTGATAGTAGTAGGCTCTGCCTACTTTTCCGCCTTAGCGGAAACGGGTGTGTGCAGCAGGGCCACCCTCCCTCGTCTCCAGATGCCATGGCAAATGCCGTAAACAAAAAAGGGCCGCGCCTTGCGACACTGCCCCTGCTATTATTTCCCTAAATTTGCACCTACAAAAACATTTCTGATTTCTGATTTCTGATTTCTAATTTCTCATCTGTCATCTGTCATCTCACATCTAACCCTTGTCTGGCATATACCTCCATATTCCGTTTTGTAAGCAAGCTTGCCACTACTGCAACTTCCATTTCAGCACCAGCCTGCAATTGAAGGATGCCCTAGTGGATGCTATGCTGCTGGAGCTAGCCCAGCGCAAAGGTGAACTGGCGGGCCAAACCGTGGAGACCATTTACTTTGGCGGCGGTACCCCCTCAATGCTCACCGAGCAAGATTTGGGTCGGATATTTGAGACCCTGCACCAGCACTACACCATTGCCGAAAACCCCGAAACAACCCTAGAGGCCAACCCCGATGACCTTACGCCAGCGTACTTGAGCGCCCTGCGGCAAACGCCCGTAAACAGGCTCAGTATTGGTATACAATCGTTTAGGGATGCCGACTTGAAGTACATGAACCGTGCACACAATGCCCAAGAAGCGTCAACTTGCGTGCAATTGGCACAGGATAAGGGTTTCGAGGCACTGTCCATCGATTTGATTTATGGCATGCCCACCGCTACGGACAATGATTGGGAAACGAACCTAAATACGGCGCTTGTGCTGCGGCCGCAGCACCTTTCGGCGTATTGCCTAACGGTGGAGCCGGGCACGGCGCTTAACCACATGGTGAAAAAAGGCACCGCCCCCGCCGTGGACGATGATGCGGCAGCAAGGCAGTTTATGATGCTTACCGAAATGAGCCAAGCCGCAGGCTATGAGCATTACGAAATAAGTAACTTGGCCCGCAATGGCCACTACGCCCGGCATAACAGCAGCTATTGGAATGGCAGCCCATACTTGGGCATTGGCCCAGCCGCGCACTCGTACAACGGGCAACACCGCCGCTGGAACGTAGCGAACAACGCCAAATACGTAAAAGCCATAAACGCTGGCACATCGTTTCACGAAACAGAAACCCTAACCCGCAACGACCAATACAACGAATACCTCATGACCCGCCTACGCACCATTTGGGGCGTGCCTTTGGCTGCGGTTGGCGTCCAGTTTGGCGAAGCCGCCCAAAAGCAACTACTAGCCGATGTGCAGCCGTTTATAAACGAAGGTAAAGTAGCATTGCTTAACAACCACCTAGTACTCACTGCACCCGGCCGATTAGTTGCTGATTCGTTGATTAGTGATTTGTTTTGGGTGTAGGGCGCTATGCCAGCACATCGGCAACCACGTCTTCGGCCAATGCAAAAGAGAGGGTCATGCCACTGCCACCCAGCGCATTTACAATGGTGGTAATAGGGTTTACGGAAGAAATCAAGGCCGATTTACCGGGAATTTTGGCATAAACCCCTTGCCAAGTTTCGGCAATTTGCATATCCGGAATTTGCAGCAACCCACCCAGATAATCCAATATTAACTTACGGATGAGCACTTCATCGAAGGGGCCGAGCTCTTGCGCGTATTGGTGCGAATCGCCGATGGTGATGCTGCCGTCATGGTGTTGGGCAGCCATTACATGTATGCCATGTTGAAAATAAGCCGGGTATTTCGCTTCCATTTGCTGGCGAAGCGGTTGCCAGCTCTTGCAAGTTGCAAAAGCATCATAAAATGCCAACGACAACGGCCCCACCACGGGCAAGCCCAGGTGCTGTTTTACAGGCGCAGTGCGCATCATTTGCAATTTGCAAATTTGGATGCCGCTGGCACGGTGCTCCTCCGGAAACAGCCATTCAAAATCGGCACCACTGCAAACAAAAACGTGATCGAAATGATGGGTGGCACCAGAGGCGGTAAGGAGCTGGTGACCAGCTACGCTTACCACAGGTGTACTAAAATGAAAGTTAACTTGGTACTTGCTCGCAATCCAATTTTGCACTTGGGGTATGGCCTCCCTGGGGTTGATTAGCATTTCGGTTTGCGAATGCAAAGCCCCGCACAAGCCATTTGCTTGCAACATGGGCGAAAAGGCCAAGGCTTCTGCAGCACTCAGCCATTGCAATTGGTAACCATCCTGCCTACTCTTGGTTTCAATAAATTCGTGCATCAACTCTTGCTCACTTACTTCGTAGGCCGGCAACAGAGCCCCATGCTGCTGCAGCCATAAGCCGGTATCAGAAGCAATCTGTTTCCAAGCACTTGCTGAACGCAAAGCCAACTGAAAATTGGCACCCGATTGACCCAGCGGCCAAAACATACCAAAGTTGCGCACCGAAGCCCCCAATGCCCGCGACGAACGCTCAAATACGCTTACCTTGTGCCCTGCCATAGCTGCGGCCCTGGCCGTAGCCAAACCCACTATACCCGCACCTATAACTGCAATGTTCATTTTATTAATAATTTGCAAAGAAGGTTAGCCATCCATTTTAAGGAAAATGGTTTCACTCCGCCCCGCCACTCACTATCCGCACCTTGGCATACTTCAGCATAATGCGCTTTTGGCCAATGCCGGCAAAGAACAGGGTGGCAATGCGGTTGTTGCCGTCGCCCTCCAAGCTCACCACCTTACCGATACCAAACTTTTCGTGCTCCACTTCCATGCCCGCTTGAATGGTTTTCGGGTCGTCGGCTTTAAAGTCGGCTGATGGCGTGTGGGCTGCTGGGGTAAAGTTGGGCGTAGCTTGGCGTTGTGCCGCACCTGGGCGCTCGTACAACGATTTGCCCGGTGTCTCTTTGGTGGTGCGCGTTCCACTGCGCTCCCAAGGGGTATCAGGGCCGCTAGTAGGCTCTGCACGGCGCACTTTGTGGCCAATAAACTCCAGGTTCTTCTCGTCCAACTCTTCAATAAAACGGCTCGGCTCGCTGTATATCAAATTACCAAAACGGTAGCGTTGTAGCGCGTAAGTAAGAAAAAGGTGGCTCTTGGCCCTCGTAACGGCCACATAATATAGGCGGCGTTCCTCTTCCAACTCCTCACGACTATTCACACTCATTTGGTTCGGGAAAAGACCTTCCTCCAAACCCACTGCAAACACGCACTCAAACTCCAAACCCTTCGCCGAGTGAATGCTCATCAGCGATACGCGGTTGGTATCGTCCTTGTCGCTTTCAGTGTCGGTAAGCAGCATAATGTCTTGCAGGTAGGTGCCCAAACTGCGGTCGCTCACGGTTTCGCCCTCGGCTATTTCGTCGCTTTCGCTAAACTCCTTAATACCGTTCAGTAGCTCCTGTATGTTCTCGTAGCGACTAATGCCCTCCACGGTTTTGTCGGTATACAGCTCCTTCATAATGCCCGTGTGCTTGGCTATGTGACTGGCCAAATCATAGGCATTCATGGTTTGCAGCATGGTCGCAAAACTCTTAATCATCATTACAAACTCTTCGATCAAGTTCTTGGCCCTGGCATTAAAATCGGGCTGAAACTGTATGGTGCTCAATATGCTCCATAAGTTGGTGCCGCGCTCCGAGGCCAGCACCGTGGCCCTATCCAGCGTGGTATCGCCAATACCGCGCGTGGGGTAATTAATGATGCGGCGCAGCGCCTCTTCATCGTTGTGGTTCACCGTTAGTTTTAGGTACGCCAGCAAATCCTTAATCTCTTTGCGTTGGTAAAACGACAGCCCACCAAACACCTTGTAAGGGATGTTCTGCCGGCGCAGGGCTTCCTCAAATGAGCGGCTCTGAGCATTAGTGCGGTACAATATTGCAAAGTCGTCGCTGCGCAGGTGCAGGCGCATTTGGTACTCAAAAATGGTATCTGCTACTATTCGCCCTTCCTCGTTATCGCTTACGGCCTTTACCACCTTAATCTTGTCGCCACCTTGGCGGTCGGTCCAGATGGTTTTGGGCAACTGGTTTTTATTGAGGGCAATAATCTGGTTGGCAGCCTCTACAATATGCGTGGTGCTGCGGTAGTTTTGCTCCAACTTAAACGTCCGCATATCCGGGTAATCCTTCTCGAAATTGAGGATATTCTGTATATCGGCACCGCGGAACGAGTAGATGCTCTGCGCATCGTCGCCCACCACGGTTATGTTCTCGTGCACCGCTGCTAATCGCTTGGTAATCAAGTACTGGGCAAAGTTGGTATCTTGATACTCATCCACGAGTATATAGTTGAATTTGTGTTGGTACTTGTGCAGCACTTCGGGGTGCGTGGACAGCAATTCGTACATCTTAAACAGCAGGTCGTCAAAGTCCATAGCACCGCTCTGGAAACACTTTTTGGCGTACAGGGCGTATATCTCGGCTATCTTCGGGCGGCCCGATTGGCTGTCGTCGCTCACCAAATACTTATCCTCCCGGTATTTCTGCGGGCCAATCAGGTTGTTCTTAGCTGCCGAAATACGATTAAAAACCGTCGATGGCTTATACAGCTTATCGTTCAGCTCCAGCTCTTTTACAATCTGCTTTACCACGTTTTTGCTATCGCTGCTGTCGTAAATGGTAAAGTTGCTGGGGTAGCCAATTTTGGTGGCTTCCTGCCTCAATATACGCGCAAAAATGCTGTGGAACGTACCCATCCACACATTGCGGGCCTCGCCGCCAATTACGTGCTCAATGCGCTCGCGCATTTCCTTGGCAGCCTTGTTGGTAAACGTAAGCGACAAGATGCGGAACGGGTCCACCCCTTTTTCGATCAAATGGGCAATGCGGTAAGTAAGCACCCTGGTTTTGCCAGAGCCCGGCCCGGCTATTACCATTACAGGGCCACTGGTATTGGTTACAGCCTGCCGCTGTATGTCGTTCAACTCATCCAAATAATTACTGCGCATAGGCGTAAAGATAGGGAAAAGTCGATAGCTTGCCTCGTTTTAAACGAGGGTCCATGGTCGATGGTCCATGGAAAAAGTTGCTTAGTTAAGGGTAAAAAATAACTGCTTGCTATCCGTTGTAAATGCTACGGAATAGCTGTTGGCTTGAACCTCTGGTTCACCGCTCGGGGCATGGCGCCCCCACGTAGGCCATCATGAATACAAACAGTGCCTCGGCAACTATTTACACTAATTTACCACCCGATTTTATTTCTCGCAAATATAAACTCCATTTATTTTTATGTAAAAATGCAAGTGATTGAGCGTGAGGGAAATTGTTTTTTTGGGGGATTAATAACCGTTGCTGGCGCGGAAGTAACTTCCGCGCGAGTAGGGGAAAAATACACAACACGTAAAAACTTTACTCCATATCTTTTTCTGCCATGTCTTTTTATTAGCTTTGGAGTACTATGAATATCCTCAAAATTGGGCAAGCGCTTAACAAGGCCTACCGCAAGCAATCTGTTACCCGCGACGAGATGGACCGTTACAAAGCGGCCTTTGTTACCCTTTTGGATAAAATGGGCGATACCGACGAGGAAAAACAGAAAACATACGTTTCGCAGTTTTTGCGCGATGTGTTTTATCAGGAATACGACATTACCCCACACGAGTATTACGATTTGGTTATCCGCACGGGCAAATCGGCCAAAGACCCTATTGGAGTATTGTTTGAGGTAAAAGCCCCCAAGAACAAGGCCGAAATGGTAACTAAGGACAACCTGAACGCCAAGGCCATGTACGAGCTGCTACTATACTACCTGCGCGAGCGGGTTGACGATGGCGGCAACAACGAGTTGAAACACTTAGTAATAACCAATGTACAAGAGTGGTACGTTTTTGATGCCAAGCTGTTTGAGAAACTGTTTTACGAAAACAAAGCACTATTAAAAGAATACCGTAGCTGGAGTACAGGGCAAAAAACCAGTGGCAACACTTCGCTTTTCTATAAGGAAATAGCCCCTAAGTATGTGGCCGCAGTGGCCGACCAGTTAGAGTTTGCTTGGTTCAGCATCAGCAGTTACGAAAAGGCCATACGCAACACCGACCTAGCCGACGATAATAAGCTGGTGGCGCTGTACAAGCTCATGAGCCCGCAGCACTTGCTTAAGCAGCCTTTTGCCAACGACAGCAACTCACTCGATAAGCCATTTTATGCCGAGCTATTGCACATTGTTGGCTTGGTGGAGTTTAAAGACAAGGGCAAAAAACTCATTTCGCGCAAACCCCAAGGTGAACGCGATGCCGCCAGCTTGCTAGAGATGTGCATTCGCCGCATCGAAGACCGCAACAAACTACCCAAGCTTACCAACCCAGGCCACTTTGGCGATAATGATGAAGAGCGGGTATTTAACGTAGCCTTGGAGCTTTGCATTACTTGGATGAACAGAGTACTTTTCCTTAAACTACTCGAAGCGCAGCTGCTTACCTACAACCACGGCAACCCACAGTTCAAGTTTTTGCACAGTGCTTTTATACCTGAATTTGACGAGCTAGAGAAACTGTTTTTTGATGTACTGGCCAAGCGCCCCGAAGCTAGGCGCAGCGAGGTAAAAGAAAAATTTGCCCACATACCCTACCTCAATAGTAGCCTATTTGAGCAAACTGGGTTGGAAGAAGATCTAGTGAGCATAACCGATATGGACGACCTAGCCACCATGCCGCTATACAGCAGCACCGTGCTAAAAAGCCCAGAAGGCAAGCCGCTGCCCAAAAACACTGAGCAGCGCACCATGCACTACCTGTTTGCTTTTTTAGATGCCTATAACTTTAGCAGCGAAGGCACCGAAGAAATACAGGAACAAAACAAACGCCTAATAAACGCCAGCGTGCTGGGTTTGATATTTGAGAAAATAAACGGTTATAAGGATGGCTCCTTTTTTACACCCGGCTTTATAACCATGTACATGTGCCGCGAAACCATACGCCGCGCCACCGTGCAAAAATTTAACGATGCTTATGGCTGGAAGGTGGAAACCTTTGACCAACTGCACGAGCACCTAGAGTACCACGATGCCAAAAAACGCAAGGCCTACAACGAGGTAATAAACAGCCTGAAAATATGTGACCCTGCCGTGGGCAGTGGCCACTTTTTGGTAAGTGCGCTCAATGAGGTAATAGCCATAAAATATGAACTGAACCTGCTGTGCTATGCCAACGGTGCGCGAGTAGACAAGGATTGGAGCCTAGAGATTGAGAACGACGAGTTGATGATAACCGACCGCGAGGAGGATATGGCGTTTTTTCAGTACCGCATGAGCGCCACGGGCAAGCCCATTGATGGTTTGCAAAAGTTGCAAGAGGCCTTGTTTAATGAGAAACAGACCATCATTGAAAACTGCCTGTTTGGCGTAGATATAAACCCCAATAGTGTAAAAATATGCCGCCTGCGCCTATGGATTGAGCTATTGAAAAACGCCTACTACAATGCCGAAAGTGGCTACACCGACCTTGAGACCCTGCCTAATATTGACATAAACATAAAAGAGGGCAATAGCTTGGTAAGCAGGTTTGCGCTGGACGAAGACCTTACCGATGTATTTAAGCGCGACAAATTTACCATACAAAGCTACCGCAACGCCGTGGCGGCCTACAAAGACACCACCAGCCGCGAAGCCAAGAACGAGCTACTGGGCTTTATAAACGATATAAAGCAGCAGTTTAAAGACAGTGTAAGCAACCGCGACCCACGCCGCAAGCAACTGAGCAAGCTGCGTGGCGAATACTTGCTGCTAGAGACCTTGAACACCGACTTGTTTGGCGACAAACAAATAGACGAAAGCAAGAAGGAACTGGAAATGCGCCGCCTAAAGCTATTGATAGCCCAACGCGAAGGCGAGATAAACGACATTGAGGGCAACAAGATATACCGCAACGCCTTTGAGTGGCGCTTTGAGTTTCCGGAAGTGCTAGATGATAATGGGGATTTTGTGGGATTTGATGCCATTATTGCCAACCCACCTTATATAAGGCAAGAAGAATTAAAAGAATGGAAGGAATATTTTGGTAAACGGTTTGAAACCTATGCAGGCACTGCCGACCTATATGTTTACTTTGTTGAGTTGGGCATGGATTTGCTAAAACAGGAAGGCAACTTTACCTACATTTTGCCCAATAAATGGATGCGGGCCAACTATGGCCTTGGATTGCGCAAGTACCTCAAAAAGAAAAATATTGTTGCCATTGAGGATTTTGGCGATTTACCCGTATTCGAAGAAGCCACAACCTACCCCGCCATTTTAAAATTGCAGCGCAGCGCGCCTACCGAGTCTTTTGCTGCAGCAAATTTGGATAGCCTCGAATACGAAATTGGCATTGAGGAATACTTAAGTACCCGGCGCTTTAAAGTTGGCGTAGATGCTATGCAAGACGAGGGCTGGTCATTATCATCTACAGCCGTACAGGCATTATTATCGAAATTAAAAGCTAATGGCAAGCCACTTGGTCAGTATGTAAAGGGTAAAGTTTACAGAGGCGTACTGACGGGATTAAATGAAGCCTTTGTTATTGATGAGTCTACTAGGACAAAACTAATTGCCGAAGACCCCAAGAGTGAAGAACTGATTAAGCCTTTTTTGGCTGGTAGAGATGTTAAGAAATATAATACTCCTTCTTCTAACAATTATCTTATCCTTATTCCCAAAGGTTTTACTATAAAAAGCAATTTGTTAAAATATCCTTACACTGTAAGCGAACCCCCACCAAGATATGGTAATATGGAGCGGACAGATGCATGGGATTGGTTTAGTAATAGTTTTCCAGCAGTAGCTAAATATCTCTTGCCATATAAAGGTAAAGCAGAAGCTAGGCAGGATAAAGGTGATTATTGGTGGGAGTTAAGGGCATGTGATTATTACGATGAATTTGAAAAACCCAAAATTCTATGGCCAGGTATTAGCTCAGAAATCAATCCTTTTGCTTTTGACACAAATGGGTTTTATGGCAATGATAACAATCAGTTGATAGTCACAGATGATTTGGCATTATTGGGTATTTTAAACTCAAAAACTTCAAACTTTTACCTACGAAATACTTGTGATTTTGTGAGAGGAGGTTTTGTGCGCTTAAAGATTTCTTATGTAGTAACCTTGCCGATTCCAAAAGTTACTAATAGTGAGAAGATAGTATCTTATGTGACCCAAATCCTTGCCGCAAAAGAAGCCGACCCCGCTGCGGATACCACGGCGCTGGAGGCAGAAATAGACCAACTGGTTTACCAACTATACAACCTCACCCCCGAGGAGATAAAAATAGTGGAAGAAAGTGTGGGGTAGGCATGGCGTAAAATTGCAGAACGTTAAAACAAACTGTTGATTGAATAAAAGGCAAAGCCCATGAAATCGGAAGAAATAAAAAACCTTTTTGCGCAATTTGAGGCCGCTGCCGTTGAAATAGAAGGTGTGGAGTGCTGGAGCGCCAGAGAACTTCAAGGCCTTTTAGGATATAACAAATGGGAGAACTTTGAAAAAGTAATACAAAAGGCAAAGAACGCCTGTACCACCGCGGGGGAAGAAGTCAATAACCATTTTCCTGACGTCAGGAAGATGGTACCCATTGGTTCGGGTGCCGAAAAGGAAATTAACGACATATTGCTTACCCGGTACGCTTGCTACTTGGTGGCGCAAAACGGTGATGCACGAAAGGAAGAAATTGCTTTTGCACAAAACTACTTTGCGGTACAAACCCGCAGGGCAGAGCTGGTAGAGCAAAGGCTTTTGGAATATAAAAGGATAATAGCTCGCGAAAAACTGAGCCAAACTGAAAAACAGCTTTCGGGTATATTATACGAAAGGGGCATTGATAGCCAAGGTTTTGCCATCATTAGGTCTAAAGGAGACCAGGCCCTGTTTAGGTTGAACACCCAGAGGCTAAAGAAAAAGATGCGCATACCCGACAATCGGCCTGTGGCAGATTTTCTGCCCACCATCAGCATCAAAGCTAAAGACCTTGCTGCCGAAATGACGGGACTGAACGTGCAGAGCAAAAACTTGAACGGACAAGGCAACATTGAAAAAGAACACATAGACAACAATATAGCCGTGCGCAATATGTTGACCCAAAGAGGTATAGTACCCGAAAACCTGCCTGCTGCCGAAGATGTAAAAAAGCTACAGCGGAAGCTGGAAGCAGACGAAAAGCAGGTTTTGAAACAAACCCAAGTAAAAAAAGGGCGCAAAAAATGATTGCCAGCTCTACCACCTCACCCTTGAGGAGATTAGGATAGTGGAGGAGCGTGTGGGGTAGGTAAACTTAAAAGATAACATAATACGGTAGCTCCCCTCTTTCGCACGGCCTTGCGCGATTGGCCAAGGAGGCGGTAGGGGGTGGTTAGCACGCAATACGGGCAGGCCCACGCGCGCACCCTTCGTCTCGTTTCAAACGAGACAGGATGACATGCTGGCTACAGCCAAAGAGGTAACGGCAACCGCCTACTCAAACGCCTTATAGCGTTTTTTCACCGATTCGCTTTTTTCTTCGCGCTTAATGGTTTCCAGTGCTTTGGTTAGTGTTTCTAGCACGGCCGTGTATTCGGCGCGCTCATTGGGCGTGAGAATTACGCCACTGCGGTCGGCATCTTTGGCGGCTGCATCTTCGGGGGCCAAAATCAATCGGTAGGCCTCTATTACATTGTAAATGCTTTGTGCGGCGGCATAACGCTCATACCAGGCCTCGGCATATTTGGCAAAGGCTTGCAGGGTAGGCAGGGCGGTTTTCATGGCCGCGGGCTTTTGTAGCACCAAAAAGTCGCCATAGTCTTTAAGCAAAGCGTAGCGGTTGTAACCCGCTGCCGGTGGCAATTGGGTTTCGTAAAAGTTTTGGTCTTCGGCATTGCCTTTAACGGCAAATATATACGATACGGTGGTCATCAAATCGCCGTTGCGCTCGTTGCGCAAGCCAGCGGCCAACTTGTAGGCCAGCTCATCGTCCACTATCATTAAAGCCTCTAAGGCACGGGCGGTGGTGGCATAAAAGCGTTGGCTCACCACTATGTCGTTAAAAAACCCAACTAAGCTTTTATCTTCCAGCTTATCCAGTTTTTGTATGGCCTCGGCAGCCACATCGCTCTTAGGGTCGTTTTGGGCAATTCCTTTAAGTATTTCCACCACTTTGGCATAGTCGGCTTGGCCGCTTTCAATGGTCATTTTGTTTATGGCCACTTTACGTATGTTCCAAAAAGGGTTGGCAAGGGCGTCATAAAACACTTCTTTGGCACCGGGCTCGCTATACTTCTTGCTCAGGGCAATCAATGCGTCGTATTGGTCGCGGTAGGTTTTGCCATTTTTGTATTGGTAGGCATACTCCGCCACCGATAGCTCGTCTTTAATAACGGCAGGCAAGGTGTGCGTGGCATCAAACACCACCAGCAGCGGCATTTGCTTGGTGCGTACCTCTAGGTTTTGTTCGGCATCTTCAATTACAAAGCTCAAGCGGTCTACCCGGTCGGCATAGTGCACATCCACTTTCACGGGTATGCGGTAAATAGGGCGCTCTTCGTTTTGCTGGGTCTGTTTCACGGCAATTTTATACAGGCCCCTTTCGGCATCAAAGCTACGGTTAAGCTCTAGCACGGGGTGGCCAGGCTTCGTAAACCATTGGTTGAAAAACCAGTTCAAATCTTGGCCCGTAACCTGCTCAAAAGCCAAACGCAGGTCGTTTATTTCTACAGCAGTATATTGGTGGGCATTTAGGTACAGTTTTATCGCTGCAAAAAAGGCCTCGTCGCCTATATAATCGCGCAACAGGTTCAGGGTAAGCCCCCCTTTGTTGTAGCTATGCGCATCAAACATATCCTCCTTATCGTCGTAATAGAAGCGAATGAGCGGCACCTGCTTCGTTTTCGATTCGCCCAAGTAGCCCAACCACTCGGTATAGCGGTGCGCTTCGGCTTCTAGCTTGCCATATTTATGCTCTATCCAAAGGTATTCGCCGTAGTTGGCAAACGATTCGTTGAGCGGCAAATTAGACCACGACTCGCAGGTAAGCAAATCGCCAAACCATTGGTGAAACAACTCGTGTGCAATTATCGATTCGTAGTTAAGGTCTTCCAACTCTTTTCGGGTGCGCTGCAAGCCATCAAAGTAAACGTTGGCGGTAGTGTTTTCCATAGCACCCGACACATAGTCGCGCACCACAATTTGCGAGTATTTTTCCCAAGGGTAGTTAAAGCCCAACTTGGTGCTAAAAAACTCCAGCATTTCCGGCGTGTTGCCAAAAATATCGCGGGCGTATTCTTCGTAGGCTTTTTCTACATAGTAGCTTACTTCCATACCGCGCCACTTGTCGGTTACCTTGGCAAAGTCGCCAATGGTCATCATAACCAAGTATGGGGCATGGGGCAACTTTTGACGCCAGTGGTCGGTGCGGGTGCCGTTGCCGTTGTTTTTTGAGGAAATTAATAAACCATTCGACAAGGTAATATATCCGCTATCGGCGGTTATATATAGGTCTTGGGTCATGTTTTGGTTAGGCCTATCAATAGTAGGAAACCAGCAAGAGCTACTCTGGGTTTCGCCTTGGGTCCAAATTTGGCGGGGCTTACCAGGTTCGTTGCCAGTTGGGTTAATAAAGTACAGGCCTTTGTCGCTGGAAATGGCCGCACTGCCGCCAGCCTCTAGTTCATTGGGCTTGGCGGTATAGTCTACAAATACCTTTACGGTATCTTTGGCGGTAAACAGCCTAGGCAGGCGAATGTGTATTTGGGTGCTATCGTAGGTGTATTTAAGGGCCTCTTTTTTGCCTTTTTCAATCAAGCTCACCTCTTTTATGTCAAAGCCCCTTGCATCGAGCACCAAACTATCGGTAGCATAAAACCAAGGTAAAAGGGTTATTTCGGCTTTGCCAAACAAATATTGCTTCTCGTAATCGAAACTTACCTCTAGGGTAGTATGTATCAAATCGAACGCTTTGGTTTCGGTTTCTTGATAGCCCAAGTGCGCCGGTTTTACCAATATCTCGTCAAGTGCCACGCGCCGTGGATCGCTGGAATCGGCAGCGGTGTCTTTGGCGGTTTTACAAGAACCAATCAGTAGCCAAACGGCTAGCCCTAAAATAAAATGAAACTTATTCATAGTGGGGAATGAAGCATAATAAACACCCTAAAGGAACATACCATAGGGCAAGCGACAAAAATAACCATAATTTTGTGGAGGAGTTTAATTTGGTCTTGCCTTAGGCAAGAGAAAATGAGTTAATTTGAAAATGCTCATTAAATACGTACCAAAATTTCGATAAAAATCATTTCCAAATTTTCAAATTGACGAATTTTCAAATTAAGTGATCATGTATAAAGTAAAAGTAAACGGAGCCGCTGAATACGCCATTAATCGCGATAAGGAAACCTTTGAGCTGGATGGTAAAAGCGTTGAGTTGGATATTGTAAGCACTGGCAACGATGCCTACCATATATTGCATGATAATAAGTCGTACCGCATTAGGGTAATTGAGGTAAATGCGGCCGAAAAAAAACTGACCATACGCGTAAATGGCAATGATTACAACCTGGAGGTTAAAGACCGCTTTGATGTATTGCTAAACCAACTGGGCATGAGCAACTTGGCGGCGAGCAAAATAAACGACATAAAAGCCCCTATGCCGGGCCTAGTGCTTAAAATAAACGTAACCGAAGGCCAACACATAACCAAAGGCGAACCCGTATTGGTGCTAGAGGCCATGAAAATGGAAAATGTGCTAAAGGCCCCTGCCGATGCGGTGGTAAAGGCTATTAAAGTAAACATTGGCAACCCCGTTGAAAAAGGCCAAGTGTTAGTGGTGTTAGAATAAGAGATATTCGCTTTGAATAAAAAAAAGGCCCGCGCATCAATGATGCGCGGGCCTTGTATATTTTGTAGGGTTATGTATTGGGTATTACAACCTGCTAGTGCCGCCAGCGCCTTCTTCAACTGGAGCGTCCTCGCCTTGTTTCACTTGTTTAAAGTTGAACACCAAAGTAAAGCGCAAGGTATTATCCAACGGGTTGCGTTGCGCCGAGGTTGGTATTAGGTAAGAGAAATCTAGGCCAAATACGCTGTAGCGCAAACCTAAACCAGCCGAAAGGTAACGACGATTGCCTTTGGTTGGGGCTTCGTGGAAGTAACCAACACGCACAGCAAACTGCTTATCGTACCAGTATTCGGCACCTACGCCAATGGTAAACTCTCTAAATTCTTCTTTAGCGCCGCCTGGGGCATCGCTAAACGAGCCAAAAATAGCACCTGGCACCGATTTGTCTCTCCAAGCTTGGGTAGAATCTGATGGGTCAGGAGTTGGCACTAGCAATTTGTTCACGTCGGCGGCAAGGGTAAAAGAGTTGTGCTTATCAATATCAATAGAGTAAGCCAAACCAAGGCCCATATTCATGGGTATAAAATCTTTACGAGCCGAGTTGGTGTACGATATTTTGCTGCCCAAGTTTGAGAACACCAAGCCCACCGCCAAATTTGATTTGCGGTCTTTGATCTTAATATCGGTATTGTAGTAGAAACCGATATCGGCCGATGCTGCAATACCTGGGTTAATGCTGGTGCCACCTACGCTTTGGCCGCTAGCCAAGTTTGAGTAAATAAAGCGCAAAGTAATACCGGTTGAGAAGCCTTTGGCCAGGATACGCGAATAGGTGCCGTCAATGGCAAACTCGTTGGGGCGAAACTGCTGTAGGTTGTTGCCGCTGGCATCGGTAAATTGTATTTGGCCCAACGAGAAATAACGGATGCTCATGGCTACAGCCTGCATCTTGTTTATCTTATAGTATCCTGTCAGGTGGGCAAGGTAAATGTCGTTTACCAAAGAGCGCAACCAAGGAGTGTAGCTCATGCTTACTCCAAAAGTTTTGCCATCGTATTCTTTATCGCTCTTAGTATCGAAGGTTTTGATAAAGGCCAACTTGGCTGGGTTGTGAAACGTGGAGTTCGGGTCGGGACTGGTAGCTATACCTACATCGCCCATGCCGCCTGCGCGAGCATCGGGTGCAATGCGCAAGAACGGAACTGCTGTAGTAAGCGCATTTACAATGTCGCACTGTGAACTATTGAGGCCGGAACAGTTATTTTGAGCCGATGCTACCAGCGAACCAGTAAGCATAAGGCAGACAAAAAGTAATTTCTTCAGGGTGATTTTCATTTAGCTTGGTTCAAGATTAACGCAAAATTACCAATTTTTCGGTTTGATGCACAGGTGAACATTCTTCGGTACGCACTTCGAGCCTGTATACGTAAGTTCCATTGCTGAGGTTCATGCCATTTTCAGTTTGTCCGTCCCACTCCAAATCATCTATTCTAAAGCCTGGGCTATCAATTGTTTTAGTCAATTGCTTTACCAAGCGACCGGAATAATCGAAAATTTTCAAGTCTACAAACAGTAATTCTCCGGGTTTATTGTGCTGAAATTGAAATTTAGTTGAGTAATTAAACGGATTAGGGTAATTAAATACATCCTCCAAAGCTAAGCAAGGATTGGATGCAACTACAAATTCGGTATAGTCTTCGGCCGAATTGTTATGCACATCCCAAGCCTTAGCAACTACTTTGTAGCGCCCATCGGGCAAATTAAACAACGGATAACGGGCATATCCGCTCCTAAAATCATCCGTATTCGATTCATAGTAATCATTGAGTACGTAAGTATTGCGCGTATCCTCGTTCATTACGGCCACCAAATCGTGGCCAATGCCGTTACCCACGGTATTAATGCCGCTTACATCATACAGTTTCACCAAAATTTCAGGGTTGGCATCGGTTATGCCGCCCATCCTGAATTTCTCGTCGTTCATAAACACCTCAATATCCGGGCCTTTGGTATCGGCTACAATATCGGTAGCGGTGCCGCCCACATATATATCGGCTTGGTAGCCATGGGCATCTATCTCTCCGTTCTCGGCATAGTAGCTTATTTTGCCGTTACCATAGTTATAGGCAATGTCTTTAGGCACTATAAACGTGAAGGTAAATTTTCCTTCTTTAACACTGGCCTTGCCCCTAAATATAATATTGTTCTGTACATCAAAATCGGTTTTGTTGCTACCGTTCGAGTTAGCGAGCGTAACGTAAGTAACGGGCTTATCGAAAATAGTTGGGTATACCACACCGTTGAAACTGGTCATTAAAGCACCGCTGGCTTCGCGCACCTCACCACTAATGGTTACCATTTGCAAGGCCTTCAAAGTGTCGGTTTGCGTAGACACTGAGTGCGAATCTATTTCGGTAGTAACAACTTCATATTTAGGGTAGGCCAATGTCAACGAAGGGTCGCCGTAAAGGCCAAACTTGCGGTCGTTTGTTACATCGCTGCTGGTGGCGGCGGTAGCGTTTTTGGTAAGCATTACCACTTCGCCAATGGTAGGAAAACGACCATTGTATTGGGCAAACAAATTGTTGAGAAAATTTCGGTTGGTGCGCTCATTGGCACTGGAGTATACCAAGCGAGAAGTGCTTACCGCCGCTATGGCTCCACCTTTCGGGTTCAGTACAATTTCTTCTCCGGCTGAAAGCCTAGAGGGGTCATCATAGCGAGTAAACTCACAAGTAGCCGTTACAAACAGCGGCATGGCATCATAGTTATCCCACGAGCGAATGTCATCGATAGTTAAAACCCTTTCTTTTGCCCACCCAATAGGCCCGCCATGGCCAGTGTAGTTCATCATTAGGCAGCCATTAAACATTTTTGCGTTTATGGCATCGTTTACGCCTGGGTAGCGCAATCCGGCCGGGGTCGATTCCTTTTGGTATGCGTCTAGGTATATTTTATCAACGTTGTATACTGGCTCGCGTGTGGCAACGTTGCGCGCATGCCCTTCCGAGTCGTTAAGGTGTATATTAGAGTCTTCGTCATCGCCAATAAAAGCTAAGTTGTTGCGCCAGCTGCCAAAGGTTACCAAGCTCTCGTAATGTATTACCTTGTCAACCATGGCATTGGCTTGTTCCGAATTCCTAACTGGAAAACGGCCCACTGCAATATCCAAGGTATGGTTCGCTGCTGTGATTGATCCTTCATTATCGCCCAACAAGGCAAAATAATCATCAGTTGCAAAGTTGTTCACCTGGTTTAACGATTCTCTTGATTGATAAGTGGGTATAACCGTTTCGGTGCTGAACTCTTTGCCCTTATAATCGAAGCTTGCATTGCCAAACAACAGTAAATACTGTGGTAACTCAGTAGCATTGCCATTGGCGTTTAGGTAAAGCATGCGCATAAAATCACGAATGGCAGACATATCAGGCCTACCACTCGAAAACTCATTATACACTTCCTCTAAAGATACTACTTGAACATACAAGCCACTCTTTGCGGAGCGATACTGGGCAAAACGCTCCGCCTCGGGGCGCAGCGCTGGCGTTACCACCACAATCATATCGGGCTGGTTTAGGCCATGCAGGTTTTGGTTGGCAACAGAACCTACTGGGTTTGGCGCTGGAAATGAGCCCGTGGTGCTAAACACAACGTATTCGCGGAGCTGGTCACTGCTGGCTGCAAATTTCAATTGGCCCGAAGTATTGGTATATGGCTGGTTTAAGGCATTGGTTGGGTCTGTTACATCCCAAATTAAAGTATTGCCCGTTCCCCCCTGAAGCGTAAACTCAGCCACATTGCCAGCTCCTACCACCCTACTATCGCGGAAATTGAATACCGCGCCCGCAAATACCAGATTACGGCGTGCCTGCACCTTAATGTAATTTAAATAGCCTTCTGCCGACGACGAAGTATTGCCAAACAACACCTCAACATTCAATGCTGGGCTGCTTAGGTTTATAGTGCCATCGCCTTGGCCCGTATTGGCATAATTAGGGTAGCTTCCATTACCAACATTGCCAATATTATAGCTTGAAATGTTTTGACCATTAGCTTTTACATTTACGGTGCTGGTATTGTTTGCCGAATTTGCGGCAAACTCGGTTGATATTTTCACCGGCTCGGTAGTTACCACATTCGGTATATTAAAACTAAAGTTTCGGGTAGTAATGCTGAAGTTGAAAAACTCACCGAACCACTCCCTGCCAGCAGAGCCAAGGTTTTTCTCTTCCAACTCATATTGCTGCAATTCGTCGAAAGTACTTGTGGTAATATTAGCCGTGCCCGATGATGCGACATTGGTGTTGCGCTTGCCATTGCCCTGCCCTACGGTAATAAAATAGTAGTTGGCATCGGCATAAGCGTTCATTTCATAGTCAAACAAATTAGCAGCTGCATCATATTTCCAGATACTTGGCCCTTCGGCATAAAACAAAATATAATCGCCTTGATCAAATTTTCCATCGCTCTCGCCAATTACCAAAATCGGGTTTTCAACCAAGTCATCATGGCGGTTTACACTATTCAACTCAGGTAGCATGCCACCACCATTGCCGTATATGCTTATTTTCCTAGGGTCAATATTATCGGGGTTGATACCCAACGATTGCAAAAGTTTGTAATCGATTTTATGCACCCCTGTTTGCCCCACCGACATTTTATACCAACTACCCGATGACAATACCGAACTGGGAGCAGAGCCACCAACTAGCGCAGTTGATGAAAATAGGGCAACAAAAAGTATGGAGATGGTAATAAACTTCACAGCGGCGCGTTATTTTAGTCAAAAATAAAGTAATCCCAATTTTTTTTTAGCTTTGACTCCTTGTTTTTACTTTACGTTAGTAATTTGAATGCTGGATAATGAGTTATTGCAAAGAGAAGCTATTATGCTTTAAAGTTGCAAACTAGAACGCTGCCAGAGCAGAAATATTATCAAACTTGCTAAATTCTGTTCTAAAAGCAAACGGGTAAAGCCAAAAATGTTGATCAGCTTACCAATTTACTAATAAACCAATCAACTAATACGAAGGTTCGATGTATCGCATAATATTATTTTTCCTGGCCACTTTGGTATTGATGCCTTTCCGTTCGGTAATGGCACAAGACCCTGAGTTTAGTCAGTTTTATGCTGCACCCATGAATCTGAACCCAGCGCTTGCAGGTGTGGCTTGGGGTCCTCGTTTCAATACAACCTACCGCAACCAGTGGCCCGGCCTAGAAAAGGGTTTTGTAACCTACGCCGTGGGCTACGACCAGTATTTTGAGAAAGCCCGCAGCGGTTTCGGCGTATTTATTATGAATGACCGCACCGCAGCTGGATTGATAAATAACTACACGATTAAACTTAATTATGCCTTCCGATTTCAATTGGGTAAAAAAGTTGGAGTACAGGTAGGTTTATCGGGCGGATACATTCGCAAACAGGTAGATTGGGCAAGACTTACTTTCAATGATCAAATCAATCCCATTTTTGGTTTCAGCGATTCCAATGGTTCGGCAAACCTTTCGGGCGAGCAAGTACCCAACAGCTTGGCCGTAAACATAGCCGATTTTGGTACCGGCTTGGTAGCCTACTCTAAAAACCTATTTGGTGGCATAGCGTTGCAACACATTACCAGCCCTAAAGAGAGTATAACCCAATACACCGATTATAAGCTGCCGATGAAAATAACCGTTCATGCAGGTGGGCAAATCAATCTAACCCCGAAGAAACGTAACAGCGAAAATTTCCTTTCGCCCAATGCTATGTTCATTACACAAGGCACCGCTTCGCAATTAAATATCGGAACGTATGCAAATTTTGGAAAAGTTTTTGGCGGAGTTTTCTACCGAAACAATTTTTCTAACAGCGATGCCGTTATAGGGTTGATTGGTTTGAAAATTTATTTCGTAAAGCTTGGATATAGTTACGATTACACCATTTCAACGCTTCAAGGATACACTGGTGGTGCCCACGAAATATCATTAAGCATTAACCTTGGAGACAAGGATGGACCCTTTGACCATACACGAAAGCCTAATAGACTTGAGTGTCCTGGTGTTTTGAATTTTTGATTTTAAAATAATCGAAGTATATTAGCGGTTACTCTTAAAACTTGACGCGCATAATGAAACAATTCACGTCTTTCGCCAAGGCCTCATTGGCTTTATTCGCAGTAGCAATACTTGCAAGCAGCTGTTCTGACAAAGGCAGCTCTTCTGTTACTGGCTGGAAATACAACGACTCCGATTGGGGTGGTTTTGAAGTAACCGACTATGATGGTCAGGTTGCTGGTCCGGGTCTTACGCTTGTTGAAGGTGGTACCTTTGTAATGGGCCAAACCGAACAGGATGTAATGTTTATGTACAACGCTATTCCGCGCCGTATTACGGTTAGCTCGTTTTACATTGATAAAGCCGAGGTTTCAAACCTAAACTACTTGGAGTACCTATACTGGATTGACCGTGTGTTTGGTGCCAACTACCCAGAAGTATACCGCAACGCATTGCCTGATACTTTGGTATGGCGCAGCGAGTTGGCTTACAATGAGCCATTGGTAGAGTACTACTTGCGTCACCCTGCGTACAACAACTACCCAGTGGTAGGTGTAACTTGGTTGCAAGCTGTTGAGTTTTGCAAATGGCGTACTGACCGTGTGAACGAGTTGATGTTGATTGACAAAGGTGTATTGGACGTGAACCCTAACCAAGTGGATAGCGACAACTTTAACACGGAAGCATACTTGCTTGGCCAATACGAAGGCATGGTTAAGAAGAACCTTCCTGATTTGAACCCTAACGGTTCTGGCGAGCGCCCAGTGCGTTTTGAGGATGGTATCCTATTGCCTGCTTACCGCTTGCCTACTGAGGCTGAGTGGGAATATGCAGCCCTTGGCCTAATTGGCAACCAGCCTTATGGCAACGAAGAGCGCTACACCGACAAGCGTATTTACCCTTGGAATGGTACTAGCTTGCGCTACCCTAAAGCTGGCGCTTACCAAGGCGAGTTCCTAGCGAACTTTAAACGTGGTTCTGGTGACTACATGGGTCTTGCTGGTAAATTGAACGATAACGCTTCGGTTACAGCCCCAGTTGAGTCTTTCTTCCCGAACGATTTTGGCCTATTTAACATGGCTGGCAACGTTAACGAGTGGGTAGCAGATGCTTACCGCCCAATGACCAGCTATGACGAAGAGGATTTGAACTCATACCGTGGTAACGTTTACATGCAGAAACAATTAGACCCTGATGGCATTCCGGTAGAAAAGGATAGCTTGGGCCGCATTGTATACGAGCCGGTAAAAGACGAAGATTTGGTAAACCGCAGGAACTACAAAAAGTCTGACGTAATTAACTACCTTGATGGTGATGAAATTTCGGAAGTAACCTACGACTATGCCAAAACTACTTTGATAAGCGACAAAGCGCGTGTATTCAAAGGTGGTTCATGGGCCGATATGCCTTTCTGGCTATCTCCAGGCGCCCGTCGCTTCTTAGATCAAGACTTGTCTGCAGCTACACTAGGTTTCCGTTGCGCGATGGACCGTGTGGGTAGCCCAGCTGGTAACGAGACGCCAGGCGGCAACCAGTTCAAGAAAAAATAATTCTCGCAAATGCGAGCCGAAATATCAAAGGCCCTTCCATTTTTGGAGGGGCCTTTTTGTTTATCTTTGGTGCTGGTTGATTAGTTGATTAAGTTATTGGTTAATTAGTTTTTGGTTAACCAATAACCAGTTATCCAGTACACCAGTTAACCAGTACACCAATAAACCAACCCCAAGTGCCAATCAACGAGCTATACCAACTATTCCAAAAAAGCACGGGCGTAAACACCGACACGCGCAAAATTGAGCCCGGCAACCTATTTTTTGCCCTCAAAGGCCCAAGCTTTAACGGTAATGAGTATGCCCGCCTTGCCCTTGAGCAAGGAGCATCGTATGCCGTAGTAGATGAAGAGCCATTCTGTACCGACCCAGAGCGATATATATTGGTACCCAATGCGCTAGCGGCGCTGCAAAACCTTGCTGCATATCATCGCGACCAACTGAATATACCCATAATAGCTATAGCTGGCAGCAATGGTAAAACTACCACCAAAGAGCTTTTGCGTGCCGTATTGGAAACCACCTATAGCACCTTTGCTACACCCGGTAATTTTAATAACGAAATAGGCTTGCCGCTGGCACTATTGATGATTAAACCCAAAACCAAAGCAGCAGTATTAGAAATGGGCGCCCGCAAGCGTGGCGATATAGCTGAGCTATGCGCCATAGCCAAGCCAACACACGGCATCATTACCAATACGGGCAAAGACCACTTGGAAACGTTTCTGACACTTGAAAACACCCGCAAAACCAACGCCGAGCTTTATGAATACTTGGCTACCAATGATGGCGTTGCTTTTGTAAACTTGGCCTATAAAGATTTGTTGGAGGAGGCTGCCGAGGTAAAGCAATTAATAACTTATGGAGGCCAAGGCGCGCAGTATCCGGGCCATGTAAGCAATTTGTTCCCGTTTTTGGAAGTTAGCTACCAAGATGGAGACGAAACCTTGGTGGTGCCTTCGCAATTGATTGGCAAGTATAATTTTGAGAACATTATGGCTGCGGTAGCCATTGGCAAGGTGCTTGATGTACCTAACCAACTGATACAACGTGCCGTGGCCGCCTATGTGCCATCCAACAACCGGTCGCAACTACTAACTGCAGGCAGCAACAATTTTATATTAGATGCCTACAATGCCAACCCTAGCAGCATGAGCGAGGCTTTGGATAACCTGCAGCAAGTGGATGCCAAACATAAAGTAGCCATATTGGGCGATATGCTGGAGCTGGGAACTGCCAGCTATGAAGAGCACCTGCTGATAGCGCTAAAGCTAAAGCAACTGCACCTTGACCAAATTATATTGGTTGGGCCCGAATTTGGCAAAGTAAGGGAGAAGCTGGACTGCATGCACTTTGATACCATACGTGAAGCAAAAGAGTGGTTTGATCAGCAGCAATACGAGGATACCTTATTTTTGCTTAAAGGCTCAAGAGGGATAGCGGTGGAGAAAATTATTGGAAAATAAATATGGAATTTGAAATGAGAAATTTGAAACACAGCACTGAAGATGTTTCAAATTTCCTATTTTTCATCTCTCATCTAAAATTAGATTCTTTCGAAAGCCTTGAGCCAGCGCTCGGGCAGTTCGTCTTTGCAGGCTTGTTTGTAGTCGTTGTATGAGCACGACATAAGTGCATTGGCTACGTCTATCTTTTCTTCTTCTTGGGTTACCCTAGGAATCTGCAACCACCAGCGCTCAGTCTTTTTGCTCTTCCAGAAAACCAGTTCGTACTCACCTTCATTAAAGTCGACAATGTATTTTAAGTAATCACGAGATTCGGTATCCGGGTAATCCTTTTTGCGGTTGTAGTATCCTTCAACAAAGTACCATATCAATTGTGCCGCTAACTGCGCCGTTTGGGTATGGTTATCGAAAGCAGGATTGTAGCCATAAATACCCAATGAGGTTAAACGGTCGCTGAGGCCCGCATATCGCATTATTTGGCAAGCCTCTTCACCATAAAAGCCGTGAGGGCTAGGCATACCAACACCAGGTGCATCGCTCATTTTAATGGCGGTAAGGTCAAAGCTCAACATATCCGCATCGCGAACAATTGGCTCTACATCTTCCATGTTCTTGCGTACATCGCCTAATCGGTAGCAGTCAAAATTGAGTTTCTCTAAGGTATTTACCGTCTTAGGGTCGGCAAAGTAACTTTGGTAGCCCAAGTGACTAAAGCCAAACAAGATATTCGGTTTATCAGAAAATATTCTTCCTAGGTAGTTATTGTCCGTTACATCACCATCAAGGTTGGTAAGGTCAATTTTTTCATCCACCACTACCAAGTTAACTTTGCGGTCGAGGTTTTGATAACCGTGGTATTGCGCCAAAGTAAGATCGTGGCTACCGCCAATAATAATGGGTAATACCTGTTTTGACAGTAGCTCGTTTACTATAGCGGCCAAACCAAAGTAGGTATCGGTTACGGTTTCGCCAGGTTGCAAATTTCCCAAATCAACTATGGTCAGTTGCTCGTTTTGCGCCACCAACTTATAGAGCTCTTGCCTTACGAGGTTAATGCCTTTGGCACAACCTTGGTTGCTAACGGAGTTTCGGTCTTCTTCGATACCGATGATGGCCAGGTCGAAAAGATCGAAATCAACCCCTGCTTTGTCGGCAAAGAATATCTTATGTGCCCAACTGTTGGCAGGAAAAGTGAGGAAATGCTCGGTAATTTCCTGCGAAAGGGGCTTCATTAATTCCAGTAGCATAGTCGGTTGATATTAGCCGAAATAAAAATACTCAAATCAAACCCAACCAACAGGTAGATATTTTTCACATATCCACATTTAGCATTTGCAAGTTAGCAATAATGCCGCTTTTGAAGGACGATAACCAACTAACAGGCCCTTAATGTAGCTTTTTGGCCGAAATAATGATACCATCGGCATCTGAATATAGATACTCACCAGGGAAAATGGTTGTACCCCCAAAACTTACAGGTATGTTTACGTCGCCCTCCCCTTTCTTCACACTCTTAAAAGGATGCGTGCCCAAAGCTTTAATGGCCACGTTCATGCCATCTATGTCAGCCGCATCGCGAATGGCACCGTTAATGATAACGCCTTCCCAACCATTTTTAACAGCCAGCGCCGCCACATTGTCTCCCAACAGGGCACAGCGCACACTGCCACCACCATCAACCACCAATACCTTTCCGCGTCCGTCGGTTTCAAGCTGAGCCTTTACCAAAACATTGTCTTCAAACACTTTTACCGTAACCACTTCGCCATGAAAATCGGGCTTTAGGCCATAACTCTGGAAAATATCGTACACTACTTTCAGGTTTGCGCTGTGGTCATCGCTAAGGTCGGCGGTTTTGTAGCTCATGGGGAGATGAATTTGGGTTGTTAATTGCACCCATGAAATTACAAAATGATTTGGGAAATGGGATAGAATAAGTGCTGTGTTTAAGTACAGCGCGATACCCACAACCCTTCTTTCGATCTCGTTTGAAACGAGACCTAGGAAAGGCTCTTGTGTCTTGTGTCTTGTGTCTTGTGTCTTGTGTCCCTGCCTGCCGGCAGGCAGGTTGTGTCTTGTGTCTTGTGTCTTGTGTCTTGTGTCCCTGCCTGCCGGCAGGCAGGTTGTGTCTAAAAGAAACACCTAAATATTCAAGTAGTTCATCAACGAATCGAAACGGTCTTGAATTTGGTCGCGATATTCATCTTCTTGATAAAAACCACCAATGGTATACTCAAAACGCTCAAAAGCTGCTACTATGCTGCGTATGTCGGATACGTTGAGTTTCAATACCACTTCCAATTGGCTCTCCGCTTTATTATTAAACACATGCGAGCTAAGAATAAGCGCCCCATTAGACTCTACAATACGAGCTATTTCAGATAATGAGTACTCGTTTTTGTTTAAGTTGAGCACAATTACTGCTCCACTCTCATTTACCGAACTAAGCTCGGCAAAATGTTTCATGATATTCTCGAGGGTAACTACGCCTTCGTATATATTTTCGGGCCCCACTACTGGCACTAGTGTAAGGCGGTTCTCTACCAAAGTTTTTATTACCTCGTACAAATGGGCATTCTCGGCAACACTGGCTTTCTGGAGCGATAGCTCGTAGCTACCAATAGGCTCATTAGGCTCGCTGAGGTCCATAATATCGTCCTCCGTTATCAAACCAAGATATTCCTCACCATTTACAATGGGAAGCTGATTTACACCAAATTCGTGCATCCAAACAAGTGCCTTATCACCAGTATCCGACGTTTTTAAGGGCGGCACCAAGTTACTTATCATCTCTTTCGCTATCATACCCTATCCTACTTTACAATTTGTTGTGCTGCAGGAATTGTGCCAACAATTCGTTAAACCGTTCGGGCTCCTCCATCATGGGAGCATGGCCGCAGTTCTCCAAAATGTGCAATTCTGCTTGCGGTATAAGCTGCTTATATTCCTCGCCAACAAAGGGCGGGGTAATATGGTCAGTGCCTCCCCAAATGAGCAATACAGGCATTTTCAAATTCACTACTTCCTCGCGGAGGTTATGTCTCATTGCCGACTTGGCAATGTAAAGCACACTCAGCGCTTTTTCGCGATTGTTTACTATGTCAAAAACCTCATCAACCAACTCTTTAGTGGCCATTGCTGGGTCATAGAACGTTTTAGCAGTGCGTTCTCGTATAAATTCGTAATCTCCTTTTCTAGGGTAGGTGTTTCCGAGCGATTCTTCAAACAAACCTGAGCTGGCCGTGAGCACCAGCGCCTTGGTTTTAAGGGGATGCTCAAGTGCATACAATTGCGCTATGTGCCCGCCTAAAGAGTTACCAATAAGTATGACACGCTCATAACCTTTATATTCTATAAAATCCTCAACGTGTTTCAATAGCCCAACAACACTAGTAGTTTCCTTAGGCAAATCGAACAAGGGTAATATAGGAATGCATACCTTATAAGATGCCGAAAAATGATTGATCAGAAACTGAAAATTACTAAGCGCACCAAAAAGCCCATGCAATAAAAGCAGCACCTCGCCCTCGCCAGACTCGTGATATCTAAATCCGCCCTCTTCCTTAATCGTATATTGTTTCATATCTACTTGGGTCATACTATCACTTGTCATTCTAACACTAGTCAACAAATCTAACCTTTTACACTTATTCAGACAAAAGGCAATGATTATATACCAATAACGGAGTTTTTAATGCAATGGTTGAGCCAAGCATTACAACAATGTGCTAATTTAGCATTAACAATTGGCTATGGTTGGCAAAAATGACGGCTTTTTTCAGCAAGTTTTTCAGGTTGCGCGGCTGGTGCCTAGGGGCAGGGTTACTAGCTATGGCGCCATTGCAAAGTACTTGGGGGCAGCTGGCTCGGCACGCATGGTTGGTTGGGCAATGAACCAAGCCCACAATCAGTTTCCGGTTGTGCCAGCACATAGGGTAGTTAATAGAAACGGATTACTGACTGGTAAGCACCATTTTGCTTACCCCGAGCAAATGGAAGAGTTATTGGCAAAGGAAGGTATTGAGGTAATGCACGACCAAGTGAAGGATTTTAAAAACCTGTTTTGGGACCCAACGGAACATTTGTCCATCGATTAATTTAATTCATTATAATTAAGGAAATACAACTTTTTATTTATTTATTTCCCAAAAAAAATTTAGTATAAAATATTGTCACTTGTTTCAAAATAAACACATAACCTTGTAAGTTATTTAAGTTGAGTTAAATGCTAAAACGGTAACAGTGTTTTAAAATGCAAAAAATAAAAGAACTATACCAGCAATTAGAACAGAGCACTAACGACACAGAGCGCATTGAGTTGCTGGCCAATCTTTCGGCAGCGTTTTTGAACACCGATGTAAAACGATGTGCCGAGGTAGTAGAGCAGTTGGGAGAATTGGCAAAAAAACTTAACAACCCAAAGGCATTTGCCTATTATTATAGTGGCCTTGGCCGTATCAGTTTCGCACAATCGAAATTCAGAGGTGCTGAAAAAGCTTTTAATAAGGCCATTATCTATGCGCAAGAAGCCGAATCTGCAACGTTAGTAAGCAACTGTTACCATAGCTTAGGTATGGTATATTGGAAAGAAGGGAACTTCGAACAGTCATTAGCTGTGTCGCTAAAATCGTTGGAATTTTTTAAAAACCAAGACGACCATACCGGTAACGAAGCCATGTGCTACAACAACATAGGCAACATTTATGAGCGCATGGGCAAATACGACCAAGCCGAAGAAGCTTACCTAAAGGGCAGGGATATATTAAAGGGCAATGACGATGTAAGAATGTTGTATAATGTACAAGGCAACTTAGGTATAATTAAACTGAGAAAAAAAGAGTACAAAAAAGCCTTGGTGTTTTTAAATCACGTGCTGGAAGGATTTAAAACCATAGGCCATAATAGTGGCGAGATACTTACGCTAGTGCAGATTGGGCATGCCCACATGGGGCTAAATGAATATGCAACGGCCATGACCTACTATACTCGTGCGCTCAAAGAGTTAAAAAAGAGCGACCACAAACTAGCCGAGGCAGAGGCATACCGTGGCTTGGGTAATGTGTTTGTAGCCTTGGGTGGATATGATGACGCCTTAAAGCATTTTAATAAAGGACTTGAGCTGCTGCAAGCCGTTGATTATCCATCGGGTATATGCGAGTTTTACGAAGACTATGCAAACCTATATGCAGTCATGAACGATGTTAGCAAAGCTATTGAAATGTTAGATGCAGGATTAACAATATCAAAAAAACGAAAGTTGGATATGGAAACCCAAAAGCTAAAGGCCAAGAAGGCACTTTTACTTAATACCAAAAGCAAAGTTGCCTCGTAAATATTAAAGCAGGGTTAACATTAAAAGCAGGAAATTTGTAGCTTAGTAAAGCTTAATAAACTTGCATTAATTATGAAATACTTTGTGCTTTTACTTACCCTGTTAAGTTGCATATTGTCGCCAGCGTTGGAGGCACAGAGCTTAGTTAGGGGGCCTTACCTGCAACTACCTACATCTACCAGTATAATAGTGCGCTGGCGCACCGATGCGGCAAGTGTTGGCCGTGTAACGTATGGCACCGACCCTAATAACCTTACCCAACAACTTGACGAAACTAATGCCGTAACCGACCACGAAGTGCAAATTTCAGGTCTGCAACCCTATACTACTTATTACTATGCTGTTGGCAACGGTGCAGCCGTGCTAGCAGGTGGCGATGACCATCACCATTTCAAAACAAGCCCAGTAATAGGAACCGCGCAACCCATTCGGGTTTGGGCCATTGGCGATTTTGGTAGATCGAGCATTGACCAACGAAAAGTAAGAGACTCTTACCATCAATATTCGCAAGGCAAAAATACGGACGTTTGGCTTTGGCTTGGCGATAATACCTACTACGACGGCACAGACGCGGAGTACCAAGCGAATGTTTTTGATGCTGCTTTTGGCTACGACAGTCTTTTTCGCTATTTACCTTTTATGCCTTGCCCTGGGAATCACGATTATGAGGTTATTTCTTCACCTTCTGCCAGCTCTGATCCTGCCAATCATACAGGACCTTATTATGATATAATCAATGTTCCTACACAAGGCGAATTAGGTGGAGTTCCTTCGGGTTACGAACTCTACTATTCGTATGATTATGGCAATGTGCATTTTATATCCCTCAACTCTGAGCTTGGTTCTGTTATTGGTGCTTACGATTGGACTGGCGTATCTTTAGGCAGCTTTAATGGCTCGCCTATGTACGATTGGCTTCGTGCTGATTTAGAGGCCAATGACAAGCCCTGGGTGGTTGCCTATTTTCACCAGCCGCCTTACAGCAAAGGCTCGCACGACTCTGACGATTTTTGGGAGCTTTATATGACCGCCATGCGGGAAAACTTTATACCAGTTTTAGAAGAATTCGGAGTCGATTTGGTGATAAACGGCCACAGCCACGTTTACGAAAGATCTTTTCCAATAAAAGGCCATTATGGCACATCCTCGTCCTGGGACCCAGCCGTGCATCTTGTGAGTCCACAATGCGGATATGACCAAATTGGAGAGCCCTACGTAAAATATCTATTTGGCCCTGAAGCCAATAAAGGCACCATTTATGCAGTTGTAGGCTGCTCGGGTAGCAGCGAAGACGGTGCAAGCTTGGGTCATCCAGCAATGTGCTACTCGGCTGGAGGCGATACAACAATTGGTTCGTTTATTATCGAGGTTGATGGTAACCGATTAGATGCCCAATTTCTTCGGGCCGATGGTTTGATTATGGATAGCTTTACCATATTGAAAGTAGATACAACCACCAACGTACTTCCAGACCCAAACAGCGCCGTACGCGATGTTAAAGTTTATCCTAACCCGTTCTCAGGTCAAACCACTATTAGCTATTATTTAGCTCACAATAGCACCGTATCTCTTGAAGTGTATGATTTGCACGGCCGCATGTGGCGCTTACAAAAAAATAAAGTTGAAACAGCTGGTCAGCACGAATATTTATTGGATGCAACTAAATTGAACCTGGCTTCGGGCAGCTATATTTTCCAGGTAAAAACGGAAGACGGCAACTTCATGCAACGCTTACTATTTCTTGATTAACGATTGAGAAATGGTCTAATGCCATAAGCCCTAATAGATAAAAAACAAAGGCCGACTCATTTAGAAAATGTATCGGCCTTTGTTTTTGTCCCAGAATCAAACTTTTATCTGTTCTGCTCGTTCTTCTTTTTAATATCAAGGTAATAACCATAAACTACAAACACTAACACAATAGCAACGCCGATAAAGGCTATTTTTTTGGAGGCAGCTGCAAGCAACATGGTTATGAGCATGGCAAAGTATTTAATAGTATAAAGAAGTTGCGGGGTATTTGGTTCAAAGTTGCACCCTAAAACCTGAAATGCCAAATGCAAAGGATAATTTAGCTTTACTATGACCCGTAAGGAGCTTTACACAAAAACATTGGAGTACCTAAGCAATGAGTTTCGGTTTGCCGAAACTGAACTGGACTACGAAAGCCCGTTTGAGCTGCTGGTTGCAGTCATTCTCTCGGCGCAGTGCACCGATAAACGCGTAAACCTAACCACACCTGCCTTATTTGAGCAATACCCCGACGCCTATAGTATGGCCAAAGCCGAGCCAGAAGATATTTTTCGCATCATCCGCAGCATTAGTTATCCTAACAATAAGAGCAAACATTTAGTGGCCATGGCACGCAAGCTGGTGGATGAGTTTGACGGCGAAGTACCGCAAGAAGTTAGTCAATTACAATCGTTGCAAGGTGTGGGCAGAAAAACGGCGCACGTAGTTACCTCAGTGTTATATAGGCAACCTAATATGGCCGTTGATACGCACGTGATGCGCGTGAGCAATCGAATAGGGCTTACTACCAACACTGCTAGGCACAACCCGTTGCTCACCGAAAAACAACTGGTGCGACACATACCACAAGACGATATACCCGATGCGCACCATTGGCTCATTTTGCATGGCCGGTATGTATGTGTGGCGCGCAATCCGAAGTGCGAGGAATGTGGGCTTTCAGAAATTTGTAAATATTTTGCTCAAAATATTAGGTCAATGCAAAAATAATACTAATTTTGTTGGGCTTAGTTAGTTTAGTTACTAATTATCGGTTAATTGGTCAATCAGGGAATGGTGTTGAATCTGTAGCTTCACCATATCATCAAGAAACCAACAGACTAATCAACCGATAAACAATAACCGATTAACCAATAACTAATCACCAAACCATAACGTGGCGACTTTAGAAAGCACGTGTTTTTTAATTAAATTCAAAAGATAAAATCTAATTTGCAATGGCAGCAAACCCAAAAGATCAGAACACCAGCGCTGAGAGGCTAAAAGCCCTACAACTAACTGTAGACAAACTGGAGAAAGTATATGGTAAAGGTACCATAATGAAACTAGGCGATGACCGCGTGATAGCCGTAGATACAGTACCGAGCGGCTCACTAGGTTTAGACATTGCCTTAGGCATTGGCGGTTTCCCGCGTGGCCGTATTGTAGAGATTTATGGCCCTGAATCGTCAGGTAAAACTACCTTGGCCATTCACGTAATTGCCGAAGCACAAAAGAAAGGTGGTATTTGTGCCGTGATTGATGCCGAGCATGCTTTCGATAAATCTTATGCCGAAGCATTAGGCGTTGACGTAGATAATCTTTTGATTTCTCAGCCAGACAATGGTGAGCAAGCATTGGATATTGCCGAGCACCTTATCCGCTCTGGTGCATTGGATGTAATAGTTATTGACTCAGTAGCAGCGCTAGTACCACGCGGCGAGTTGGAAGGCGAAATGGGTGATAGCAAAATGGGCCTACAGGCACGTTTGATGTCGCAAGCACTTCGTAAACTTACTGGTGCTATCAACAAGAGTGGTTGTATCTGTATCTTCATCAACCAGTTGCGCGAA
>CAMDKI010000008.1 GCA_945901065.1 Chitinophaga pinensis | reverse complement strand
ACAGGTGCTGACGGCCCAACAGGTCCGCAAGGCCCTACAGGTTTGACAGGTGCTACCGGCGCTACTGGTGCAACTGGTGTTCAAGGCCCAACAGGTTTGACAGGTGCTACTGGCGCAACAGGTGCCACTGGCGTTCAAGGTCCTACAGGCTTGACTGGTGCTACTGGCGCAACTGGTGCAACTGGCGCTACAGGTGATACAGGTCCACAAGGCCCTACAGGTTTAACTGGTGCTACTGGCGCAACTGGCGCAACAGGTGCTACAGGTTTGACAGGCGCTACTGGCGCTACAGGTGATACAGGTCCACAAGGTCCTACAGGCTTGACTGGTGCAACTGGCGCTACAGGTGATACAGGTCCACAAGGTCCTACAGGATTAACTGGCGCTACTGGCGCAACTGGTGCCACTGGTGTTCAAGGTCCTACAGGTTTAACAGGCGCTACTGGTGCAACTGGTGATACAGGCCCTACAGGTTTAACTGGTGCTACTGGCGCAACTGGTGATACAGGCCCTACAGGTTTAACTGGTGCTACTGGCGCAACCGGTGCAACTGGTTTGACAGGCGCAACTGGCGCTACTGGTGATACAGGTCCAATTGGTTTGACAGGTGCTACTGGTGCAACTGGTGATACAGGTCCTACAGGTTTAACAGGTGCTACTGGTGCTACTGGTGCAACTGGTGATACAGGCCCTACAGGTTTAACAGGTGCTACTGGTGCAACTGGCCCTACAGGTTTAACAGGTGCAACTGGTGATACAGGTCCTACAGGTTTAACAGGTGCTACTGGTGCAACTGGTGATACAGGTCCTACAGGTTTAACAGGCGCTACTGGTGCAACTGGCCCTACAGGTTTAACAGGTGCAACTGGTGATACAGGTTTGACAGGCGCAACTGGCGCTACAGGTGATACAGGTCCGCAAGGTCCTACAGGTTTAACTGGTGCTACTGGCGCAACCGGTGCTACTGGTGATACAGGTCCACAAGGCCCTACAGGTTTAACTGGTGCTACTGGCGCTACAGGTGCCACTGGTGATACAGGTCCACAAGGCCCTACAGGTTTGACTGGTGCTACAGGTGCAACTGGTGCCACTGGTTTGACAGGCGCTACTGGCGCAACCGGTGCAACTGGTGATACAGGTCCACAAGGCCCTACAGGTTTGACTGGTGCTACAGGCGCTACAGGTGCAACTGGTGATACAGGTCCACAAGGCCCTACAGGTTTAACTGGTGCTACTGGCGCAACTGGTGCCACTGGTTTGACAGGCGCAACTGGTGCTACTGGCGCAACAGGCGCTACTGGTTTGACCGGTGCTACTGGCGTAACAGGTGCTACTGGCGCAACAGGAGCCACAGGTTTGACAGGTGCAACTGGCACTGCTGGCGCTACTGGTGCCACAGGCACAGCTGGAGCTACAGGTGCAACTGGTGCTACCGGTGCCACTGGAACAGGTGCTACTATTCGTAACGCCAGAGGTATAACTGACGTATCGTTGAATCAAGCTGGCGGCTATGTTGATATGCCTGATATGACCCTAACCTTTACCCCAACTAAATCAAGTGTAATCGTTCACTTTTCTGCAGCGGGTACTTATGCTGGTATTTTTACCGAAGCACAATGGATACAATTCCGCATTCTTGTAAACGGTGCAACTGTGCAAAGCGCAGGTACTGCAGCGTTAGTAGGTGGTTATAACGACTTCTTTGGAGAAGCCAACAACTTATGGGGTGGTGGGATTTCGGTTGTAGTTCCAGTTTCGGTAGGTGTAGGTACCACTATCAAAGTGCAGTGGGATTTCAATAGCTTGTATAACAATACCGTTTTCTGCAACCCTGCAACACAAAACCAGGCTAACAGGAACTTAATCATTGTTGAGTAATTAATATTAGGAGGACTAGCTTATGAAAGCTTTATTTATAACACTTTTAATGGCAGGCATCACTTTCGGTGCTATGGCGCAGCAAAAACCAGGGGATAATACCCGCACGGTTACTTTTGATTCGCCTGAGCCTACTGTAAAAGTAAATGCAGATGCTCCGGCAAACACTACCCCTGCCAATAGGGAGGAATATGTTAGTCCAGAGCCAACTGTTAAAGTGATAAAAACAACCAATCCAGCTGCTGTTGGTGCCCCTCGTGTGGAGTTTACCTCACCTGAGCCAACGGTCAACACAGTTTCTGGAAAGAAAGACGACGAATAGTATCAATTCTGGCCGAGGGCTAAAACCCTTGGCCAGAAATACTGTAAAGAATATTGCTTCTCGGCTGACGCGAAGATTGAATAATTTGATTTGGCATTTAATTAACTAATGAACATGAGCCAAAAGACATTTAATATCACCAAAAACACTTTGCTTAAAGCCTGCTCTGGTGCAGTGCTTACAACAGTGTTGCTTTGTGGAGCCATGGGTTCGGCAAACGCACAGGTTTTGGTGAAAAATAACGGTGCAATTATTGCCATTAAACCAGGTGCTACGGTTATCGTAAAAACCGGTTCGGTAGATAATGATGGACTGGTAGATAACGGAGGTACCTTTATTATCGAAGGTGACTTTATTAACCAAGATACTGCCAATGGCGGTGGTACAGTGGGTTTTTACCAAGTTCAAGAGGACTGGGTGAACAACGGAAGCTTTCAAGCCGATCAGAGTGAGGTAGAATTGTATGGCGCCAACCAATTGATTACAGGTGCAAATGCCACTACTTTCTATGATTTGACTTTGACAGGTACTGGCGTTAAAACCCAAACGATAAATGCTACAGTTACCGATACCTTAGCATTGAACGATCGTGAATTGGCGACCGGCGTGTTTAAGATGTTCGTTACCAATACCGCTACTGGTGCAATTACTCGCTCAACCGGTTATGTTAGTAGCTTAGGTGCTGGTAGGTTGTCTCGCGATATGGCTAGCAACGGCCTATATTTGTTCCCTACAGGATCAAATGTTGGTGTTACCCGCTACCGTCCTTTGGAGGTTACGCCTTCAACTGCCAATGCTCAAACATTGGAAGTTAGGATGGCTAACGTGAACGCCACTACCGAAGGTTTCAATATTAACACCAAAGAGATAGATCTTTGTGAAGTTAACGACTTGTACTACCACCTTATTGGTCATAGTGCTGGTGCAACTGATGATGTAGCACTTGCTTTGTATTATGATTTAGGTGCTGATGGTACCTTCAAAACAGCTGCACACTGGCAAAATTTGCCACAATGGGAAGATATTGGACCAACAACTGCAGGTGTATCCGGTGGTTTGAATTCGGTTACGGTTCCAGCTTGGAATGTATTTAGCCCAGAGGCATTTGCCCTTGCAAATGGCAACCCTGTAATTGATACCAACTCAACTGTAACGGATGTTTCTTGCTTTGGTTTAAGCGATGGTGCCATAGACTTTACCGTTTTGGATGGTACAGATTTGACGTACACTTACACCCCAGCAGTAGGTGCTGGCCCAGGTGCGACCAACCTACCTGCCGGAACTTATACGCTGGTTATTACCGATTCGGTTACTGGTTGTAACCGTGGCGCGGTGCCTTACACCTTTGTAGTTGACCAACCTTTGGAAATTCAAATTGATTCGGTTGTAACTGATGCAAACTGTAATGGCCTTGCAACAGGTGCTATTAATCTTACCGTTACCAACGCTGGTGGTGGTGTAGGTAGCATTAACTGGACTGGTACTACCCAAACTGGCGCAAGCATTACTGGTCTAAATGCTGGTACTTACACTGCAACTGTTACAGATAATAATGGCTGCCAAAAGCTTAGCACAATCCAAGTTGCCGAGCCAAGTGCTCTGGTTGTTGATCCTACCATTACTTCAGCTACTTGTAATGCTGAACAAACAGGTTCAATTGTGTTGGATGTAACTGGTGGAACAGCCTCTTACAACTATTCTTGGTCAAGCTCTGCTGACGATACACTAGCAACGCTTAGTGGTGTAGGAGCTGGTTCTTATGACGTAGTAGTTACTGATGCCAATGGCTGCACTGATAGCCTATCGGGCTTGGTAGTGACCGAACCAGATTTGCTTACGTTGATTGCTAGCAATGACACCGTTATCCCAGCTACTTATACTGCAACCGTTGAAGTGCTTTCTACTACTGGTGGAACAGGTGTTGTAACGTATGAGTGGACTCCAGGTGTTACCTTAGCGGATGCTACTGCTGCTTCTACTACTGCTTCGCCTACTGAAACTACAACTTACCTTGTAACTGGTACCGATGACAATGGATGTAAAGCACAAGATACAGTGGTTGTTCGCGTAGACTTTGATTTAGTAGCAATACCTGATGGCTTTACGCCAAATGGTGATGGTATTAATGATGTATTTACCGTTCACCATAGCGATGCTATAGAATTGGTTGAGTTGAAAATATTTAACCGCTGGGGAGAGCTAGTATACGAAACTAACGATTGGAACGGCACCTACAAGGACAAAGAACAACCTATGGATACTTATGTGTACCAAGTGGTTTTCAAATTGCCTGACGGTACTTCTTCTAATTACTCTGGTGATTTCCTTTTAATAAGATAAAAATATAGCCATGAAATTTAACAGGCTTATCTGTTTGATATTGGTAATGTTCATTGGTGGCTCATTGGCCGCTCAAGATGTGCATTTCTCTCAGTTTTATAATGCTCCATTGTTGCTCAATCCAGCTTATACTGGCAAGATTAACGGTACTTTCAGAGCTGGCGTAATTTATCGTAACCAGTGGTTTGGCGGTACAAACAACCGTACTACTTTTTCAACGCCAATGGCATCTTTTGATTTGCCAATACGCTTGAAAAACGGTGATGCAGTTGGTGTTGGCGGATACTTTATCAATGACCGATCTAGCGGTGGTTTGTTGAGCCGTGTGCAGGTGGTTGTTGCTGGAGCGTATCATAAAGCTTTCGGAGAAGATAAAAATCATTCACTATCCTTGGGCTTCCAAGCAGGCTTTAATCAACGTAGGGTTGATAGGGCAGGTATGAACTTTAGCACCATGCTTGCATCTGATGGTTATAGTTTCGATCAAAGCTTACCTAGTCAAGAGAATTTCGGCCGTTCAACCAACAATTTTGATGTAAACACTGGTTTGGCTTGGAGTTCGAAAGTAAGTGAGAAATTTTATTTCTCAGTAGGCGTTTCGGCTTATAACTTAATTACCCCGTATAACACATTCAATCCGGCTGGTGAAGATAATATGCGCCGCATAACTGGTACAGCTAGCGTTGATGTACGTTTGACTGACAAGTTTAGCTTGATGCCATCGGTAATTTATCAAAACCAGGCCAAAGCACAAGAAACAAACCTAGGTTTGGCTGGTGCTATTGATTTCAGTAAAGACTTTGTATTGTTTGCAGGTGCATACTATCGTGTGAAGGATGCGGTAATACCATATCTAGGAGCTGATTACAAAGGTTTCCGCCTTGGCTTGAGCTATGATATAAACGCTTCTTCTTTGAATCGCATTGAGAACAAGAAGAATGTAGGAGCAGTTGAGTTTTCTTTGATGTACGTTGGCCGTTATATCGCGCTACCAGGTGTTAATCCAGCCCTTTACTGCCCACGCTTTTAATTAAGGGTACTATACTTAACACATCTTACCAACCAACCACCATGAAGGGGATTCTAATTGCGCTAAGCCTTTTTTTTGTCTCTACTGGGATGATAAATGCGCAAGACAAAGGCACAACTGCTGATACCATAAAGTTGCCTTACAAGCATAAAGTGAAATATGCCGACAAGCAATTAGATGCAGGAAACTACTTTGATGCGCAAGACCTTTATCAAGGACTTAATGCAAAAAAATCTAACGATTTAAAAGTATTGTACAAGCTAGCAGAAGCATACCGCTTATCTAGGGATTACAAAGCAGCAGAAGCTGGCTACAAATTGGTGATTGATAACGATGAGGCTAAGTACCCAGAATCATGGTATTACTACGCATTGATGTTGCAAATGAACGGTAAGTATGCCGATGCAAAAACAGCATTTGACAAGTTCAAAAGCGAAAAGGCAGGATCAGGTGATAAAGCTTTGTTGAAGTATGCGCAATTGCAATCTGACGCCTGCGCTTGGGCCCTATCTGCCACTCCAGCAACTTACAAAGTTGAGCACTTAAATGAGCCAGTGAACCGTAACAAAACGGATTACGCACCTCGCGTTTCGGGTGGTACACTATACTTCTCTTCAATCAATAGTGATTCGCTGCTGAACTCAGGGTTATGGGTTGCTGGCCAAATGCAATCGCATGCTTATACTGCTACCTTGTCAAGTAATGGTTGGAGCAATGTAACGCCACTGCCAAAACCTATTAATGAAGCTGGCAAACACACCGGCAATGCATCGGTTACCGCTGATGGTAAGCGCATGTATTTTACTATTTGTGCAGCCATGGCCGAGAATAAAATAGCTTGCAAGATTTACGTTTCTACGCTGGAAGATAAAGGAGTTTGGAGCAAACCTAAAGCCTTAGGCAAGTCAGTAAACGATGAAGGTAGCGACAACACACACCCTTCGGTGGCTAAAACTGAGAATGGTGCAGATGTATTGTATTTTGCCAGTAACCGTGCAGGAGGCAAAGGTGGATTTGATATTTATAAAGTGGATGTAAAGCTTACCGGTACTGCTGGCACCGCAATTAATTTAGATGCCTCGGTAAATACAGAGTGGGACGAGATTACTCCCTTCTACTACGAGCGCAAAAATGAGTTGTTTTTTAGCTCTAATGGTCGTTTAGGATATGGTGGTTACGATAACTATTCATCAGCGCTTACAGCAGACGGTAAATATAGTGAAGCTGAAAACCTAGGAGCTCCGCTTAACTCATCGGCCGATGATATGGGTTATGCCTCAGGCGAGGATAAGAAGTTGTTTTACTTTGTTTCGAATCGCGTGGGAATTATAGGTGATAAGAGCGAAACTTGCTGCGACGATATTTTTAAAGGTGAGAACATTTTTAAACCTACTTTGGCAGTATCTGGCAATATCCTTGAGCGAATTGACTCTGCCGAACTGAACCCGCTTACTGGGGCCCGTGTAGAAGTGTATGATATTACCGATGGCATACCTAAGTTGGTTTATGCCGATTCATTAGGAAATAGTGAGTTCTTCTATCCTTTGGAAGTGGATAAGAAGTACAGCCTTAAATTTAGCAAAAAGGACCACTTTACCGCTCACCATACCATTAGCACCATGGATTTGGAAGCTAATGATACTATGAACTATACCGCTACTTTGGACAAGATTATCGTGAACAAAACGTATAAGCTTTCTAAGATTTTTTATGAATACAACAGTGCTAAATTGACAGCGGAATCAGAAGCTACGTTGGATACTTTGTATGCGTTGTTAAAAGAAAATCCTGATTTGACCATTGAATTAAGCGCGCACACAGATAGCATCGGTTCGGCTAGTTACAACATGGACCTATCGCAGCAACGTGCCCAAAGTTGTGCCGACTACTTAATAGCTAAAGGCCTAGATGGTAGCCGTGTTACTCCTATCGGTTACGGTTTTACATTGCCTGTAGCGCCTAACACCATTGCCAAGAAGGACAACCCAGAAGGCAGGGCCTTGAACCGTCGCACAGAGTTTAAAGTGCTCGATGGAAAGCTAAAACAGAAAGGGGATAAGTTGATTTTAGACTAACCGCTTTGCACAATATATACAGAGCCCTTCCAGTTTTTGGAGGGGCTTTTGTTTTTAGTGGAGTGCTGTCCGTAAAAATGTCCTAATTTTAGCCTACAACATTAACTGCATGATGGAGTTAAAAGCACATAACCTGGTAAAAACCTATCGCGGCCGAAGGGTAGTGAACGATGTATCGTTTGAGGTAAAGCAAGGCGAGATTGTTGGTTTGCTTGGCCCAAACGGTGCCGGCAAGACAACTAGTTTTTATATGGTAGTAGGGCTTATAAAAGCGGAACAAGGTAAGGTAACCCTAGATGGGGAAGATATTACCTCAATGGCCATGTACCGCAGGGCGCAGTTGGGTATAGGCTATTTGCCTCAAGAAGCATCGGTTTTTAGAGACCTTTCAATTGAGAATAACATACGCGCCATTTTGGAAATGACCCCGTTGAGCAAAGCAGAACAGGCAATTCGGCTTGAGACCTTAATCTCGGAGTTTGGCCTGAACCACGTGAGGCACAACAAAGGTTTGATATTATCAGGTGGCGAGCGCAGGAGGTGCGAAATTGCCCGTGCCCTGGCCACCGACCCCAAGTTTATATTGCTCGATGAGCCTTTTGCGGGCATTGACCCCATAGCCGTAGAAGATATTCAGCGTATTGTGGCTAGGCTTAGGCAAAAGAACATAGGTATACTTATTACCGACCATAATGTGCAGGAAACCCTTTCTATTACCGACCGCGCCTATTTGCTGTTTGAAGGTAAGATACTGAAATCGGGTACTGCCGAAGAGCTATCGCAAGATGAACAGGTGCGGAAAGTGTATCTCGGCCAGAATTTTGAGCTACGCGGCAAGCGTATTTTTAACGACGAAGAACTACGCTAACCTGCCATGACCCCCGTTCGCACCATCATTAATACCGTAACTACTGCCTTCATCAGGCGGCGCTTGGCGGACATGCAGGTGTATATGGAGCACCCGGCGGAAGCACAGCGGCGCCTGTTTAAAGAGCTGATAGATACTGCAAAAGATACCGAATGGGGTAAGCAATATGACTACAGTAGCATTGCCTCAACCCAAGAATACGCCCAGCGGGTGCCCGTGCAAGACTATGATGCCATAAAACCTTGGATTGAAAGGGTGATGGAAGGCCATGCCAATGTAATGTGGTCTGAGCGCATTCAATGGTTTGCCAAGTCGTCGGGCACCACAAGTGATAAGAGCAAGTATATACCCGTAAGCCCAGCATCGTTAGACCAGTGCCACTTTAAAGGTGGCCGCGATGCCATGAGTGTGTATTGCAGCTATTACCCCGAGACCAAAATATTTACGGGCAAAACCTTAGTACTAGGCGGAAGCCACAAAATCAACCACCTCGATTCCGGCTCGAGATATGGCGATGTGAGTGCGGTAATGCTGGAGAACTTACCCTTTGTAGCCGATGTTTTCCGCACGCCAGAGCGCTCTATAGCCCTTATGGACGAATGGGAAAGCAAGATTGAAAAGATGGCGCTGGCTACCATAAACGAGCACGTAACCCAAATTGCTGGTGTGCCGTCGTGGACCATGGTGCTCATTAAAAAGATATTTGAGCTTACTGGCGAAACCGACCTTCGTGCCGTTTGGCCCGACTTGGAACTGTTCTCGCATGGTGGGGTTAGCTTTGCACCTTACCGCACCCAATACCAGCATGCCATACCGCATGCCGATATGCACTACCTGGAGACGTACAACGCCTCTGAGGGCTTCTTTGCGCTGCAAGACGACCCAACACGCAACGACATGCTCCTGCTACTAGACAATGGCGTTTATTTTGAGTTTGTGCCGATGGACGAACTGGGTAACGAATACCCAAGAACCTTGGGCATTGATGAAGTGGAGGTAAATGCCTTATACGCGCTGGTAATAAGCACCAATGCGGGCCTATGGCGCTATTTGTTGGGCGATACGGTGCGCGTGACCAGCCTACAACCCTTCCGCATACAGATAGCAGGGAGGGTGAAGCACTACATTAATGCTTTTGGCGAGGAGGTGATGGTTGATAATACCGACCAAGCCCTAGCCAAGGCCTGTGCCGAAACAGGTGCCCAAGTAACCGACTACACCGCAGCCCCGGCTTTTACCGCCGATGGACAAGGTTATCACGAATGGTTGGTGGAGTTTGACACCCCACCGAGTGATATGGTTGCTTTTGAAGAGGCCCTTGACCGCCACTTGCAGCAACTCAATAGCGACTATGAAGCCAAGCGCTATAAAAACATGGTGTTGCAGCCCATTAAATTGCACGTGCTACCCAAGGGCACTTTCTTTAATTGGTTGCGCAGTAAGGGTAAGTTGGGCGGCCAGCACAAGGTGCCACGCCTAAGCAACGAACGCACCTATTTAGAAGAGATATTGGCATTGGTTGGGGAGTGATAGGTAATCACTGTTAGACTTTCAAATTGTATTTAAGCATAAGAACGTTGGGCTCCTATGGAGCCAAAGCAGGGTCTTCGATGTTTGCTACAGACGTTGGGTCCCTCTGGGACAGTGCAACTCCGTAGGAGTGCAATGTCTGTAGAAAACCCTAGCCAAAGTCTACCAGCTCCGTAGGAGCGTAATGTTCTTTTTGAACGAGCTCGAATGTTGAATTGGTATTAACCAAACTACTCCCAAAATTTCCACCACTTTTTGTTGCTGAAACCGATGTATAGGGTGTCCTCCTTTACCATTAATGGGTAAGTGGGTACGCGGTAGCCCTCTCCGGTGGTGTTTTTGCCCGTGCGCATATCAAACTTAATGCGGTGTATAGGGCACACCACATAGCCCGCCTCATCGCACCAGCCCTTACCCAATGAAGCGCCAGCGTGGGGGCAAGTATCGTGCAGGGCAAAGTATTCGCCATCCACCTTACCCAAGCAAACGGGCTTGCCATCTATCTTAAGGGCTAGCACTTGCCGCTTGGCAAACATTTGCTCTAGCTCCCAAAGCTCAAACAGGCGGTTCCAGGTGTAGGTTTCTTCGGTGGGCATAGTGCTAAGATAGGGGTTTGGATTAATAGTAGATGCGACGAGTGGTTACCAATAGCTAATTAACGAGTTATTCGTTTTGACCTATGTTAAATATTAGACTGATAGCTGCTTCCACCCAAATCTTCATACTTGATACTCAATACTTGATACTTATACCCATCTCAATTGCGTAACTTTGCAACCGATTTTGAGCAACCGATGTTATAAGTGCCATGGCTGAAACAGAAACCCTGCAGAGCGGCGCGTCCGTAATAGATTTAGACCCTAAAAAGTACATCATCATCAAAGGCGCCAAGGTGCACAACTTGCGCAATGTTGATGTGGCCATACCCCGCAACAAGCTGGTAGTGGTTACGGGTGTGTCGGGTTCGGGCAAGTCGTCTATTACCATCGATACCCTTTTTGCTGAGGGCCAGCGCCGCTATGTGGAGAGCTTGAGCAGCTATGCGCGCCAGTTTTTGGGCCGCATGAACAAGCCCGATGTGGAGTATATAAAAGGCATTTGCCCGGCCATTGCCATTGAGCAGAAGGTAAGTACCCGCACCACGCGCTCAACGGTGGGTTCGCTTACCGAGATATACGATTACCTGCGCTTGTTGTTTGCCCGCATGGGCCGCACCTATTCGCCCATTTCGGGCGAGGAAGTAAAGAAGCATACCGTGGACGATGTAGCCAGCTACGTAGTGGGCTTAGAAGAAGGCGCCAAAGTGCAGGTACTGATACCGATGGCGCACCACGATAAAGCCAACCTAGAAAAAGAGCTACAACTATTGGTGCAAAAGGGTTATAGCCGGGTAGCCGACGAAGCGGTGGTGTATAAGATTGACGAACTACTAGAAGATAAAGCCCTCTATAAAACGTACAAAGACAAGGATACCAAGTTTGTATTGATTGACCGCCTAGTGGTAAAACACGGCGAGGAGGAAGACGAAACCCGCATGCGCATTAGCGATTCGGCACAAACGGCCTTTTTTGAAAGCTTGGGTATTTGTGTAATTGAGGTATTGGGCCAGGGCAAGCGGGAGTTTAACAACTTGTTTGAGTTGGATGGGATGCGCTTTGAAGAGCCCACCCCGCACTTTTTCAATTTCAATAGTCCGTTTGGGGCATGCAAAACCTGCGAGGGTTTTGGCTCGGTAATGGGCATTGATGAAGATTTGGTGGTGCCCGATAAAAACATGTCGATATACGAGGGGGCCATTGCCCCTTGGCGTGGCGATAAGATGGGCGAGTGGCTTAAGCCGCTAGTGAAGAATGCGTTGGCCATGGATTTCCCCATCCACCGCTCGTACAAATTCCTTACCGACGAAGAGAAGCAATTGGTTTGGAAAGGCAATAAGTACTTTGAAGGATTGGATGCCTTTTTTGCCTACCTAGAAGAAAATGCCTACAAAATTCAGTACCGCGTAATGCTAAGCCGCTACCGTGGCCGCACCAAGTGCCCAGAGTGCGGTGGCTCTCGCTTGCGCAAGGATACACAGTACGTGAAGATTGGTGGCCGGAACATTGCCGAACTGCTTTTGATGCCCGTGGATAAGTTGTGGGAGTGGTTTAACGGTTTGGAGCTTAGCCAACACGACCAACAGATTGGCAAACGCATATTGATTGAAGTGAACACCCGCTTGGGTTTGATGTTGGAGGTGGGCTTGCCTTACCTTACCATGAACCGCGTGAGCAACACACTTTCGGGAGGCGAAACGCAGCGCATTAACCTTACGCGCACGTTGGGTAGCAACCTTACCGACTCATTGTACATTCTGGATGAGCCAAGTGTAGGCTTGCACCCACGCGATACCAAACGCTTGGTGGGCGTGCTAGAGCGCTTGCGCGACCTAGGTAATACGGTAGTGGTGGTTGAGCACGAAGAAGAAGTGATGCGTGCTGCAGATTATATAGTAGATATGGGTCCGCGTGCGGGTAGGTTAGGTGGCGAGGTGGTTTTTCAAGGCGATTATGCCGATTTGCCATCTAGCAAACGAAGCCTTACCAGCCAATACTTGAACGGTATATTGCAAATACCGACCCCAACTACCCGCCGCAAAAGCAGCAACAAGATAAAACTGACAGGTGTAACCCAACACAACCTGAAGGATGTGAGCATTGAGATACCGCTAAACGCCCTTACGGTGGTTACGGGGGTATCGGGCTCGGGCAAAACGACTTTGATAAAACAGGTGTTTTACCCAGCATTGAACCAGTTTTTGGGCGGTGCGGGCGAGAAACCGGGCGCCTACGAGGAGCTTACCGGCGACTTGAAACAGATTGATGTAGTAGAGTTGGTGGATCAAAACCCGATTGGTAAATCATCGCGAAGCAACCCGGTAACGTACATTAAGGCTTACGATGCTATTCGCGAATTGTTCTCACATGTGCAACTATCCCGTTTGCGTGGCTTTAAGCCTAAGCACTTCTCGTTTAACGTAGAGGGTGGCCGTTGCGAGGTATGCAAAGGCGATGGCGAGATAGTAGTAGAAATGCAGTTTCTGGCCGATGTGCACTTGGTTTGTGAAGAGTGTGGGGGCAAGCGCTTCAAAGAAGAAGTACTGGAGGCCCAATACCGGGGCAAGAGCATATTTGATGTGCTAGAAATGAGCGTGGATGAGGCCATTGAGTTTTTTGATAAAGAAAAAGACATCCGCGAGCGATTGCAGCCGTTGCAAGATGTGGGTTTGGGCTATGTAAAGTTGGGGCAGAGCAGTAGCACGCTATCGGGTGGTGAGGCGCAAAGGGTTAAGCTCGCTTCGTTTTTGGGCAAAGGCCATAGCGGCAACCGTGTGTTGTTCATCTTCGATGAGCCTACTACAGGTCTGCATTTCCATGATATTGCCATATTAATGAAAGCCTTTGATGCTTTGATAGATATTGGCCATACCATCATTGTTATCGAGCACAACGTAGAGGTTATCAAAAATGCCGATTGGGTCATCGACCTCGGCCCCGAAGGTGGCGCCCCTGGCGGCGAACTGCTATACCAAGGCACCCCGGAAGGCTTGGTAAACGTAGAGCGCTCCTATACCGGTCAGTTTTTGAAAGGGAAACTCTGATTATTTACGATTTTAGATTTACGAGGTACGATTTTATAGGGTTGATATAACGGCCATTATCAGTTTTAGCATACGTTTCTGAGCCTTTTAAAAGGCGTGTCATCCTGAGCCTGTCGAAGGGTGCGCGCGATTGCTTACCCGCCATAGCTTTTTCAGCGGAGGTGGGCATGTTGGGAAGGGTACTACACTCCAGAAGGCTTGATGAACTTAGCGCACTGTTGTAAGGGTTGGTTTTTTAGAGGGAAAATGTAGCGTGACATAAATTGTTAGGCCTAATGTCGAAAATTAAGTAAATTTACCTCGAAAGTAGGGAGAAGTATTTCTCGCACCTTTTGGAAGGGCTTGCTTATCCTTATGGAAGGGATAAATAACTACCTCCGAGGCAAATCACAATGAATCAGTTAACCTCAAATGAGTCGCATCTTATTTGAGGTTTTTTTTACTGATTTAATTCTTGTTAATGATCCAAAATTACATTTAGCAAAACGGTGGTTGAAAAATGTTTTTCAACACCCCCATAGGACAAGATTTAAAAGCCTTATTTCACAAGGCTTAGGGCTGTGGAAATCTCTTTTTTTGGAAAATAAGTTTGGTAGTTTTATGGCCGAAACTATTTGTAGGCCTAGCTTTTGGCATGTCATCCTGAGCCTGTCGAAGGGTGCGCGCGTAGGCTTGCTTGTACGAGCGATAACTCTCAAACTACCTCAAACGTCTAATTCGTCTGCAGGACCCTCCACAGTTTTAGTATTGCCTTTACAGGCAGCCAACTCAGGCAATAAATCCCAGTTGCCAGCAATTACGGCCTCTTTCTTTTTCTGTTCCAGCCCTTGATTTGCTTTTCCCAAGCAATTGCTTGTAGTATATCGTTGAAAATCTCGTGATAGACTAATGATACTGGTCGCCTACCATAAGTAAAAGCTTTTGGGTTGATACCCGCATTATGTTCATTCACCCTTCTGTCTACATTATTGGTAATGCCAGTGTAGTAAGAACCATCGGCACATTGGACTATATAAACATAATACAGTTTCATAACCATGAAAATAGTAAATAGTTAAGCTTCAAGGGTGGTACTCATCCCAGGATGCCCACCTCCGCTGAAAAAGCTGCGGCGGGTAAGCAATCGCGCGCACCCTTCGACAGGCTCAGGATGACATGCTGCGGCGGGCAGGCCAACGCGCGCACCCTTCGATCTCGTTTCAAACGAGACAGGATGACATGCAAAAAGTATATACTTCACCATTTTCCACAAAAACAAAAAACGGCCCAAAGCAATCGCTCAGGGCCGTTTCTGTAAGGTATGTGTGGTAATTACATAATCACATCAAAGGTATCTTCGCTGCCCACCCAATCGCGGAACTGCTCGTTGCCACCACGTACTTTCCAATCACTATCAATGGTCAGTTTTGAACTGATACCACCGCGAGGGTTGAAAATCATGGTAATGCGCAAGCGCTCTGGGTCGTATACGTCAATCATATCATCATACACTATGTTTATCAAGCGCTCGTACGACACGATAATGTCGCGCAACTGATATACATATTGCTTCAATGATTTTAGCTCAATTACTTTCTTCTTAGGGTAGAAAGTCATGTACAAAGTTGCAAAATCAGGCTGCTCATGCACACCTAGGAACGTGCACTCAGGCACTTTAATTTTGATTTCGTAAGCTCCTTTTGCAGGGTTAGGAATCGCCTTTAGGATTTTACGGTCAATCTTGTCGTAAAGTTTTTTCTCGTGGGCCATGGTATTGAGGCAGTTGTTAGATTCAATGCAAAGAAAACCAATAAATTGGCAAGTAGGTAGTATTTAGGCCATACTTAATGCCCCAGCGCCTATTTTAAGTCATTTTAGTATTTAGACTGCTTATAAATTAGCCTAAATCTGCTTTTTGCAGCAACTAAAGGTGCTATGGCGGTGTTCATTTAGGTATATTTGCAATAGAAAAAATAATAAGGCTATGTTATCAAAATCACTTGAGAAAGCACTCAACGAACAAGTTTCTATTGAAGGTCATGCTTCGTTTGCCTATTTGGCCATGGCCTCATGGTGCGAACAACAAGGTATGAACGGTGCTGCTAAGTTCTTTTTTGCCCAAAGCGATGAAGAGCGCACGCACATGCTAAAGATATTCAACTACATCAATTCGGTAAAAGGACATGCCCTGGCACCAGCCATTAAGCAACCTAGCCTTAAGTTTAAAGGCATAGTAGAAATGGTAAAAGAGGCCCTGCACAACGAGGAGAAGGTTACCGCTTCGGTATATAAGTTATCGGAAATGGCCCAAAACGAAAAGGACTACGGCACGTACAACTTTATGCAGTTTTATGTCGATGAGCAGCGCGAAGAAGAAGTGTTGTTCAATCACATACTAGAGCGCATTGAGCTAATCGGCACCGAAGGTATGGGCCGCTACTACATCGATAAAGAGCTTGAAGCCCTAACTGGCGGCGGCGCTCCTGCTGCGGAGTAAGATTTTAATATACCGATTAGTAAATGTACCTATGTACCGATGGATTTTTTCATTGGCACATTAGCACATCGGTAAATTAGCACATCAAATCAAATTATCTCAAAGTACCTTTTCAGTTCCCAATCGGTAACTACTTTGGCAAACTGGCGCCACTCCCAATCGCGGGTAGCGGTAAAGTGGTCAACAAACGGTTTGCCGAACAATTCCACCGCCACATCTGAGCTTTTCATAGCAGCAGTAGCTTCGCCTAGGTTGCGCGGCAACGTACCGAAACGCTTGTCCGCGTAGCCATTGCCCACGCTATGTGGTTGCTCAAGCTTCAAGCCATGTTTAATGCCATACAAGCCCGAAGCTAAGGCGGCCGCCATGCACAGGTATGGGTTTACATCGCTGCCCGGTACTCGTGTCTCTAAGCGCGTTGATTTAGGGCTGCCTGGCAATGCGCGCAGAGCGGTAGTGCGGTTATCCAACCCCCAAGTAACGGTGGTAGGTGCCCAAGCGCCCTCAACCAAACGCTTGTAGCTATTAATGGTAGGGGCAAACATGGGCAATATGTGCGGCAAGCAATACAACTGGCCCGCCATGTAGCTGCGCATAACATCGCTCATGTGGTGCTCGGCGTTAGGGTCGTAAAAGGTATTTACGCCGTTTTGCCAAAGGCTTTGGTGCACGTGCCCGCTGCAGCCCGGCAAATCGTGGCGCCACTTGGCCATAAAGCTCGGCATAATGCCATGCTTGTAGCCAATCTCTTTGGCACCGGTTTTGAACAATACGGCACGGTCGGCAGCTTCTACTACATCTTCGCTGTATAGTATGGCGGCTTCGTAAACGCCGGGGCCAGTCTCGGTATGCAAACCTTCAATCGGCACATCGAATTTTTCCATCAAATCGAACAAATCGTTAAAGAATGCCTTGTTTTGCGAGCTACGAATCATAGAGTAGCCAAACATACCCGGGGTAATGGGCTGTGCGTTTCGGTAGCCTTTTTCCTCTAAGCTCTGCGGGGTTTCGGCAAAGTTGAACCACTCAAATTCTTCGGCAAATGCCGCCGTGTAGCCCATTTCTATGGCACGTTGCTTTATCTGTTTCAGCAAACCACGTGGGCAAATGGGCAGTATTTTGTCGTCTTCGCTGCAAAAATCAGCCAAAAAGAACGGTAGGTCATTGTCCCAAGGCACTTTACGGAAGGTGCCCATGTCAATTTTGGCATTGGTATCGGGGTAACCTGTATGCCAACCCGTAAACTCGGTATTGTCGTAAGCCGAATCTTGCGAGTCCCAGCCCAACACCACATCGCAAAATCCGAAGCCCTTCTCTAGTATAGATAAAAACTTGTCACGGCGCATGGTTTTGCCGCGCAGTATGCCGTCAATGTCGGTAGCTGCTACTTTCACCTTGCCATCGGCATGGTTGTTTACATACAATACTGCCTGTTCTTGTTTGGGGTGGGTCATGGGTGGGTGGTATTCTTTTTCGATTCAACGAACACAAAATAATAAACATACGCCACAGCCAAAAGGCCAACGTAAATGAGCGCCAGTTGGGGGTTGTAAATGGTCATGGCAACCAACGATACGGTGGCAATAACCAACGCAATGATAGGAAACAACGGGTAGAGCGGTGCCTTGAAAGGGCGCTCTAGGTTGGGCTCTGTTTTGCGGAGGCGCAGCAGGGCTATCATGCTTACTATGTAAAGCGTGAGTGCCCCAAAAACCGCAATGGTAATAATATCGCCAGTTTTGCCGGTAAACAAGGCTATTACCCCAATTACCATATTAAAGATAAGCGCATTGGCGGGTGTACTATACTTGCTATTAACCTCGCCCAAAACCTTGGGTGCGAAGCCTTTTCGGCCAAACTCAAATGTAGACCTACCCGCTGCCAATATAATGCCGTGAAATGAGGCCACTAAACCAAACAAGCCTATGGTAATGAGCAAATGGTAAAGCCAGTGGTCTTTATCGTAAATCAAGCCCAGCGCAAGGGGCAAGGGCTTATCGGAGGCTTCGGTGCTGCCGGGCTCGTACACAATGGCCTCCCAACCGGCCACCCCTATGGACGAAACAAACACCAGCAAACAAAGTACCACCAACGTAAATATGGCCGAACCAAAACCAATAAGCACGTTGCGCTGCGGGTTGATGGTTTCTTCGGCTACGTTGGCCACGCCCTCAATGGCCAAAAAGAACCAGATGGCAAACGGAATGGCGGCAAAAATGCCCCCATAACCATTGGGCAACGGGTTGTGCGTGAGGTTTGTCATCTCAAAACTGGGCAAGGTAGCACCGCAGAAAATGAGCAGCTCTACTACCGCTATCACGGTTACAAACAGCTCAAAAATAGCCGCATTGCGCACCCCTGAGATATTGAGCAGCGTAAAAACCACAAATGCCGCTGTCGCTAAGGCCTCAATTGGCAGGGGTACATAGTCGTGCAGATAGGTGCCAATGGCTATGGCAATGGCGGGGGGCGCAAAAATAAACTCAATGTTTTGGGCCATGCCGCCCAAAAAGCCCCAACGCGGCCCCAATGCTCGGGTGGCATACTCAAATGCACCGCCAGCCCTGGGTATAGCGCAGGCCAATTCGGTATAGCTAAACGTAAACGTTAGGTACATAACAATAATAAACCCCGTGGCAATAGCCAGCCCCAGCGTGCCACCTGCTGGTAGGCCTAAGTTCCAGCCGAAGTACATGCCCGATATAACATAGCCCACGCCCAGCCCCCAAAGCATCAATGGGCCAAGGGTGCGTTTCAGTGCTCCGGTAGCGTGGGGTTCAATTATTGGTTCGTCCAACGGGTTGGGTGGTTGCATAGCAATAGTTGGTGGTATAGTAAATGCAGCGGGTACGTGAATTTAGTGAAAGAAACGTGAAATGACAGATGTGAGATGAGAAATAAGAAATTTGAGATGGCAAATGATAAAAATGCGCACCACTATACATAACACGATTGCTACTCACTTAACAAGGAGTATGGCTAATTAACACAAAACCGAAAAGGTAATTTATACACTTGGTTTTTCATTGGCCAGAACCTCTGGTTCTCCGCTTAAGGGCTATGCCTTTACGTAAGCCACCGGTGCACAAGTTGCTTTCGCAACCATTTACACTAATTTACGGAGCGTTTTTATTCTTGCAAAATATAAATTCCATTTATTTTTTGGTAAAAACGCAAATGGTTGATAGTGAGGGATAAATTTTTCGTTTTGCTTAGTAAATGCCCCAAAAGCTTACGCCTTCTTCAAAAATTCCGATTTTAAGGCCAAGGCGCCAAAGCCTGGTATTTTGCAATCTACATTATGGTCGCCCTCGGTGAGCCTGATGTTTTTTACCTTGGTACCGGCTTTGATAGGTATAGGAGAGCCTTTTACGGGTAGGTTTTTGATAACGATAACCGAATCGCCGTTTTGTAGTTCATTACCATTGGAGTCAAGCACTGCAGCCATACCTTCATTGCTGCTCTGTTCGCTTGGCGTCCATTCGTGTCCGCACTCGGGGCAGGCATATTGCGTGTCGTTAGTGGCATATCCGTATGGCGATTTGCATTGCGGGCAAGGTTTCATTTCATCTGGCATAACGCTGGGGCTTTTCTACGGGTTATAAGCAAATCTACTATACGCCCAAAGGTATTGTTTTTGTGGGTTAAATATGGAGTTTGATAAAGTGATAGATGTCATTGGTGGTACCTGGCTTTACGCTAACCTACCCCCCAATTCCAAACTTCGCCACTCAAAACCTTGCCGTTTCCCCTCGTTGCGCTACATTTGTGGTATGAAGCCCCAAAACATGCTGCACAAATTTTTGGTGTGGCGCGCACGGCATTTAAGCCTTACCCATTTTACCCTTATGCTAGGGGTGTTGGTGGGCGTGGCCTCGGGCTTGGCGGCGGTAATACTTAAAACATCCACCCACTTTATACAAAAACTGCTCACAGCCGAGTACAATTTTGATCCGTTCAATTACCTCTACTTGGCCTATCCGTTGGTGGGCATGTTGCTCACTACGTTGTTTGTGCTGTACCTCAACCGCGGCAAATTGGGCCACGGCCTTACCAACATTATATACAACATAGCCAAAAAGGGCGCCTACATTGAGCGCGACAAAACCTATTCGCATATGCTTACCAGTGCGCTTACGGTGGGGTTTGGTGGCTCGGTGGGGCTAGAGGCGCCTATTGTTACCACGGGCTCGGCCATTGGTTCAAGCCTGGCACAGTTGTTTCATTTGAGCTACCAAAAGCGGGTGTTGCTTATTGGTTGCGGCGCGGCGGGCGCCATAGCCGGCATCTTCAATTCGCCCATTACGGGTGTGGTATTTGCCTTGGAGGTATTGATGATAGAGCTTACCGTGCCCTCATTGATACCATTGCTGTTGGCGGCAGTTACAGCCACGGTTACCTCACGGTTGCTTATAGGCGAGGATATATTGTTCAATTTTGAACTGAACGAGGCTTTTGCCATAAAGGATATACCGCAATACATAATGTTGGGGGTTATTGCGGGTTTTGTGTCGGTTTATTTCTCACGGATGATAGGGCGCATTGAGTTTCCGTTGCTCAAAATAAAGAACCGATATAAGCGCACGCTCATAGGCGGCAGCGCACTAGGCATTATGATATTTTTGTTGCCACCCCTGTACGGCGAGGGCTACGAAACCCTGAAAGTAATATTCACGGGCCACCCCGAGCAGGTGTTACAGGGCAGTTTGTTCCACAATTTCCAAGACAATGTGTGGGTAGTTTGGGGCTTTATGCTGGTGTTGATGTTTGCCAAAGTAGTGGCTTCATCGCTTACCATTGGCGGTGGCGGCAACGGGGGCGTGTTTGCCCCGTCGTTGTTTACGGGTGGTTTGCTGGGTTTTGCCTTTGCCCGTTTTAGCAACCTGTTGGGTGCCTCGCACACCGTATCGGAAACCAACTTTGGGCTGGTGGGTATGGCGGGCATCATCAGTGGGGTAATGCATGCGCCTCTTACGGGCATCTTTCTGGTGGTGGAGATAACTACTTCGTATGAGTTGATAATACCGCTGATGATAGTATCGGGCATAGCGTATGCCACCGTGCATTATTTTGAGCCGCACTCTATTTACACCAAACAGTTGGCCATGAAGGGCCACCTTACCAGTGGTAATAAGGATAAGCAGGTGCTTACTTTTTTGCAGATGGGCAAGGTAATAGAAACGGATTTAGTGACCGTGAAACCCGACGACACCTTGGGCCATCTGGCCGATGTGATAGCCCATAGCCACCGCAACATATACCCCGTGGTTGATGATGACCAATTGCTTACGGGTATAATAACGCTGGACGATGTGCGCGAAATCATGTTCCAACGCGATAAATATGAAACCGTGCGGGTAAAAGACTTAGCGCACTCGCCACCGGCCATGATTAAGGTGGGCGATGAAATGGAAGCCGTAATGGCCACCTTTGACGAAACCGGTGCTTGGAATCTGCCTGTGGTTGAGAACGGCAAATACGTGGGCTTTCTATCCAAATCGAAAATATTCAGCAGCTACCGCCGCTTGCTGGTCAATCAGGCCAAAGAGGAGTAATCCGGAAGATTAACCGGTGATTTGTGCAGCAGGGCCAATTTTTTTAGGTGCGGTGAAGTGTGTAAAATAGAAACTTAAAAATGTATACTCAATCGCAAGGCTAATTCATTACTTTTACCATAGGCATTAATTGCTTGCAACACGCTTTGGCAAACAACCAAACCAGCCATACCAAACTGAACCTTTTCGCCTACTTGGGCAAGGTGTACCACTACCGCAAAATGGTGCGCACCCTCGTGCGCCGCGACCTCAAGAAACAATATGCCCAAACGTTTCTGGGCGTGTTGTGGTCGGCCATACAGCCTGCCATTGGGTTGGTGGTGTTTACGTTGTTTTTTGTTTACATTTTCAAGATTGATACGGGTGGCATTGCATACCCTTTGGTGGCGCTAACGGGCATTGTGCCTTGGTTTTATTTCCTCAATGTGGTATCGTCGGCGGGCAACTCGCTGGCCGATAACCAAGACCTCATCAAGCGGCTATATTTCCCTCGGTTGATATTCCCATTGGCCAAATCCATTACCGCTTTCGTCGATTTGGGCATTGCTTTTGGCCTGTATACCCTATTGGCGGTATTTTACGGTCAATTGCCCGGAAAAGCCATCCTACTTTTACCTGTCTTTTTGGGCATGTTGGTGTTATTGGCGCTTACGCTAGGTATATGGTTGGCAGCGCTCACTATCCGTTTCAGAGACTTGCAAAACGTGGTGCCCTACCTGCTCAATTTAGGTATATGGGTTACTCCGGTGTTTTATCCTGTAAGCGTTGTGCCGCAACCAATACAGCCTTATTTGCATTGGAACCCAATGGCAGGCATTATTGAAGGTTTTAGATATAGTTTATTGGGCACCGGCAATTGGGATATGGCCTACCTCTACCCCTGGCCTTTTGTTTTGATTGCTTTTGTGGGCGGCCTTTTGTATTTTAGAAGAACAGAAACGATAGTATCGGACTACTTGTAGTATGATAAAAATCATTGACAACGAGTGCAGTGTTGGCTATCATTACACCGTTAACCTTTTTCATTCGCAAAATAAAGATTGATATATGGGCTTTTTAAGCAGACTTTTCGGTGGCGGTGCAGATACAGCCGTGAAAGAACCATTAAAAGCAGCAGCACCTGCGCCAAAACCATTGCCTAAGCTGGGGCAAGATGCCAGCAAGTTCCGTCAAATTTTCCGCGACCCAGCGCTTCAAAAGCAATTTGAAGAAGATGGGTATGTAATAGTTCAATTCTTGGAGCCAGAAGAAATCCAAGCATTGCTTGATTTTAAGAACGGCACCAGACCCGATAACCGCTTCAATACCAATGCCGAAGACGCTACTTATCACTTCACGTTTTTGGATACTAACATTCCTTACAAAAAGGAGGTGTTTAATACCGTGATGCAGTTTTTTCAACCAGCCATTGATAAGTGGATGATTGATTACAAGCCGCTGATTGTTAACTTTGTATTGAAGGATGCAGGCTATGGCGAAGTACCGGTGCACCAAAACTGGAACTTTGTGGATGAGGAAAAATTCCGTTCGTTCTCGGTTTGGGTGCCTTTGATGGATACTAACGCCGAAAACGGTACACTGCAAATCATCCCAGGTACGCACACGCAAAACTTCCATTACGCCATTCGCAGCCCATGGATTCCTTGGTATTTTAAAGATTTCTCCGATTTCGTTATCAAAGAATACCACCGCCCCTTGAATGTAAAAGCTGGCCAAGCGGTTATTTTTGATGATAGTTTGATACACTACTCTAGCCCGAACAACAGCAAAGAGCAGCGTATTGTTATCCAAAATATTATCATCCCTGCTGAAACAGAAGCAGTGCACTATTACGTAGATCCGGAGCGCCCACAAGTGCTGCAAACTATGATAGTGGACAAGGATTTTTATTTGGACTACGATATGCGCGCTACGCCAACAGGCTTTAAGTCGGTTGCCGAAGAGCCGTATATTGACCGCACCGTTGACAAGGAGACCTTTATTGCTATGATTAAGGCCAAGGGTATCGATAAGAAGTAAATGCTAAAGTAAAAAGCGACCAATGAAAGTGGTGAACGATGTAGATGCGGTGGAACGCTATTATGACGAGTGGACCGGCCGTTATCTGGAGGTTTATGGCGACATGATTCAAGCGTTCCGTAGTGCCGACGATAAGGACACCCTTGGTCGCATTGCCAATAGCATTGGTTTCAAACCCGGCGAGCATATATTGGATGCTGGTTGTGGGGTAGGCGGCCCAGCAAGGTTTTTTGCCCAAAACAACGGTGTAACTGTTGAGGGCGTTACCGTTAGCCAAGTACAAGTTGATACTGCCAAAGAGAAAAACCTTGCGGCTGGGTTGGACGATAAAATCAAGATAAAGAAAGCCGATTTCCATACTCTTACCGAGCACTTTAACCGAGAGCGGTTTGATAAAGTGTTGTTTCTGGAATCATTGGGCCATTCCAAAGAGCCGGAGAAAGTACTGAAAGGTGCTTTTGATGTGTTGAAACCGGGTGGCTATGTGTATATCAAAGACTTTTACGCCAAAGAAAGCGACAACCCCGAATACCAAGCGTATATTGACAGGTTGGTAAACAACATCAACGTTGCTTATAGCTACAATACGCTTGACCTAAACGTGGTGCTTAAAGCCATGCGCAGGGCGGGTTTTGAGGTGGAGTTTATTCGCCCAGTACCCATTGAGCATGATATTGAGGTGCGTGCCGATTTTGAATCGAAATTTGGTATTGACCTTTTTGAAGGCGGGCTGGATTTTCCGTATGCCGATTGGTTGGAAATAAAGTGCTGGAAACCCAGCTACCGTTTCAAAAACCAAAAGCAGTTTATAGATGCCAACCTGCAAGCGGCTTACGATAAGCAGGGCTTCGTAACCACGCCATTGCTAAGCGCCGATGAGGTAAAACAATTGTCTGATTGGTTTTATGCCAACCAGCCCGATACGGGGGGCAACTTCCAGGCCACTATTGAGATACAAGATGCCGAATACCGCCGCAAAGTAAACGCGATGGTAAAGGAGGTAATTGGCAGCAAAATAAAGAAACTGTTGCCGGGCTACCGTGCCATAGTGGGTGGGTATGTAATAAAACCACCTGCTGAAGGCGGTATCAAAAAAATGCACAGCGATTGGCAATATACCGACGAAACCGTGCAGCCGAGCTTCTCGGTTTGGGTGCCGCTGTTGCCTGTAAACAAGGAGAATGGCGCTATGATGTTCATACCCGGCAGCCATAAACATGCAGCCTTATTGCGCGGGCAACATACCGTTAACGCCTATGACATTATTGAGCCGATATTGAAAGCCGATAGGGTAGTAACCATTGAACAACCACCTGGCGAAGCGGTGATATTTGACCAGCGCATTTTGCATGGTTCGGGCGAGAACTTTACCACTGTGCCGCGCTTGGCCATGACCCTCACCATTGCCCCCGTGGATGCGGACCTGATACATTTTTATCGGGACCCTGCCACACAGGCGCGCAACACCATGACCAAATATGTGGTGCCTGAGCATTTTTATCTCGATTATGATTTCAACTTCCCACCCGATGAAAAATACAAGGTGGGCGAAGTAGTGGATAAGAATTTGGATTGGGTAGTGAGCAATCTCAAAACAGAGTATGACAAAGGCGATGGGCCTTTGTTTGTAGAGAAAATGCGAGAGAAACCCATTGCTAAGCGTAAAGTGATGATAGCTGAGGCGGATGAAAAGGCTATGGAGCTGGGAGGGTATGTGATAAAGCCTTTCCTTTCGCCTCAAGAGATAGCGTATATGCAAGGCTTATGGGACCAAGAAACGGCAGGACTTACCCAAAGCATGGTGGCTACAACCATGAGCGCCAATAAAGCTTTTAGGGAGCATTTGCACGCCGAAATTTGCCGCATTTTTACCCCTAAGCTTAATACCATACTGAAAGACTATAAGCCGCTAAGTGGCGCATACATCATGAAACGCCCTAGCCCTGATAGTGCCTTGGTAACGCATTTCGATTGGATGTTTGTGGACGAGCGCCGCTATGCAAGTATGCACGTGTGGGTGCCTTTGGTTGATGTAGATGCCACTAATGGTGCGTTCCAGATATTGCCGCGTAGTCACAATATGGTAAATGCTTGGCGTGGGCAAAATACGTTGGATTCTATCTTCTTCAACAACAGAACCATTAAAGCTGGTGCTGCTCTGACGCTGAATATGAAAGCGGGCGAGGCATTGATATACGATAATAGATTGATTCACGGCACACCACCGAATACTAGCCAGCATGATAGGTTGGCGGCAGGATTGGTAATGATACCTAATGAAGCAACGCCCATACACGTATATACCCCAGCTGAGAAGATGCATGATGAAGATGTGGAGGTATATGAAGTAGACGAACAATTCTACTTCGACCACGACATTCGGGAGCGACCGGTAGGGTATAAGTTCATTGAAAAGGTACGCGATACACGTCGCAAAGAAACGTTCCGTTTGTTGGAGGAAGCCTTTTTGGAACCAATCCATAAAGTAGTTGAGCCTGCACAGGAGACTGTTGCACCAACAACCGAGGATAATGCCTCATTGCTTCAAAAGCTAAAAAGGACTGTTTTTAAGTAATGCGCACCATTTTTAAAAATAGCGCCCACCAAGAGCAATACAACCGCGATGGTTTTATTCGTTACCCCTTGCTATCAAGCCAAGAGATTGCCGATTTGCTGACCGTTTACAACGAGCTAAACTCAGGTTTGGAAGGCAACAAGTTTTATACCTCGCATACCAGTGGCGATGTGGCCTACAAAACCAAAGTAGACCAAGCTATTAAAGCGGTGCTGGTGCCTAAGTTGGGCGATATTTTTGAGGATTACAAACCCGTGTTTGGCTTCTATTTGGTAAAATCGCAAGGCTCAGAGACCTTAGATTTGCACCTCGATTGGCAGTTTGTGGATGAGCGCCAATATGTGGGTTTTAATATGTGGTGCCCGTTGGTGGATGTGAATAAAGAAAACGGCGCCCTCTTTGCCATACCGGGCAGCCACAAGCACATTAAAATACTGCGTGGCTACAATACCCCCAACCCTATGTGGTATGTGGATGGAAAGGTAGATGAAAGCCAAGTACAAACCCTGCCGCTTAAAGCGGGCGAGGCGTTGGTATTCGATTTGCGCCTAGTACACGGTGCCTGGCCCAACACCTTGCCACAGCAGCGCATTGCCATAGGCATGGTTGCCATACCGCAAGAGGCGGATATATTGCATTTTTGGGCCGAAAAAGAAGCGCGCGACCACAGGGATATTGAGGTGTATAAAATGCAGCCCGAATACTACATGCTCAATCACAACGGCCAACGCCCCCCTGCCGAAAGCCTTATTGGGCATTGGGATGACACCTTACGCGAGCAAACCATTGCCGACCTAAAAAAAGCCTACACCCAAAAGCCTTCATTTATCAAGCGGCTGTTTGGTGCTTTGGGGTAATAATCCATTCCCTCCTATATTTAGTTTATTTTTGTGTTACAGGCCAATAGGTATCCATGACCCAACAACCCGAGCACGTAATTATTGTAGATAAGGTAACCAAGCGGTTTCGCATGGATGCCAACTACCGTGCGAGCCTTGCCGAAACGCTGAAGGATAAGGTAGGTGCTTTACTGGGCAGTAATGGCAAGCAAAAGATAGGCGATAAGGTAGCCCTTAATGAAGTTTCTTTTGCCATAACCAAAGGCAGCACGGTTGGTATTATTGGCCGCAATGGTTCGGGTAAGAGTACGTTGCTACGCATGTTGGCGGGCATAACCGAACCAACATCGGGTAGCATTGAGGTGAGGGGCAAAGTGACCAGCATTCTTGATATCGGTTCGGGTTTCATTGCCGACCTTACGGGCCGCGAGAATGTAATGATGGCAGGCAGCCTAATGGGCATGGATGATGACCTTATCCGACAGCGTATGGACGAGATTGTGCTGTTCAGCGAGATAGGCGACTATATAGATGTGCCCGTAAAATACTATTCCAGTGGCATGTACTTGCGCTTGGCGTTTTCTTTGGCCGTGCATTTAGATATGGATGTGCTACTGATTGACGAAGTGATTGAAGTGGGCGATGAAGCCTTCAAAATAAAGAGCTACAACAAACTAAAGCAGCTTACCGGGCAGGGGCATACCATCCTTATTTGCACGCACAACATGCGTTCGGTGGCTGAGTTGTGTACCGAATGTTTGGTGATTGAACAAGGCAAACTCATTGCCCAAGGCGACCCACAGCAAATGGTGGAAGCGTATATTGAGCAGATATGGAGCAATAGCTACGAGCTGGAAAAAGGCCAAATACCATTAGCTTATCATGAGGCAGAATTAAGCAAATTCCCCACCAACGAATGGCTCCAACTCACGCATTTTGAATTTAGTCAGCATGGCGAAACGGAGCAGTTGTATACCGATAAGGCCCTAAACTTAACCCTTAGGTATCGTAAGCTAAAACCCGATTCTACCATCAATGCCAGTATTTGGGTGTTTGATGCCATGCACCGCCCTATACTATCGGGCAACAGTATGCCTTTGGAGCCCTCAACCACGGCTGATGGTATAGGCGAATACGAGATGACGGCCCATTTTCCAGCCAACTTTTTCAATAAAGGATTGTTCTTTTTGCGGTTGCACTTCATCAAAGACAACGAGCGCTTGATACACGAGCACCCTAACCACCTGCCCTTTAAAATGCACCTTCGCCACACCGACCCCAACAACCTAAAAATGGATGGCAAAGTGGGCAGTCCGATTTATATGCAATTGCCTTGGGAGAAGCGGTTTAGGGGGTGAGTAAACTTAGTGATGACTCGATCACTTCCGCAACACACAATCCCCAATTACCAATACATCCATACCGCAGCCTTAAAATGCTGAGATAGCTGGTGTGCCAACGTATTCAATTCATTCAGCCATATTGTGCAATGTAACAAGCTACGTTGGTTTCTGGCTCAAAAAACAAGTAGAGATAGCCATCGATAAACAACTCATCATAGTACTGCCTATAATCTTCGCTTTCTGGAATCACATTGTTACGCATAGCATTAACTCCTGTAAAATGTGACTGGAAAACAAAGCGCATAAACTTACCCGACTTTGGGCATCGTGGTGTAGCAGGCCTTTGAGTCCATTTGGGTGCTCCTGCCCGACCCAAAGATGTACCATAATCGCTATATGGTTCTAGATTAAATCGTATCGGATGATAAACAATATCACTATCAGCAGTGAAACCATCAAATGGACAATCTTCAGGGTCAAGTTCATTGTAATTCAAAAACCTCGGTGCCAAGGGGTTTGAATAGTCCATATAAATGGCATCAAAATTCATGTGTAGTGGGCAAACAATATGCAAAGGATGCCTGAGCCAACTAAAAATAGGATCTTGGCTATTAATGTAGCCCAAATAAAGGATGGGGGCTACAAAATAATCATTTGGCATAGTCAGCTCTTTCGGCACCTCGCCACCAAATTGATGGAATCCATTTTCTTTCTCGGCAAATTGATAAACGCGGTGCACTGGTGCATCTCGATATTGCAATAAACCTCTCGCATGTTCTAACCCCATCCTTTTATTAGTATCCAGTTTACCATCTGCATAAGTACTGGCATTTTCTAACAAGCCATTTTCATCATACTCAAGCAAGGTATAACAAAATTGATTTTGCGCGCATTCTTTTGTAATCACTAGGGTTTCCAGCAAGCCATCTAACATTTCTTTATTGGTAAGATCAACCTCCCATGTGCCTATGTAATGCTGTTTCATCTTGTTGACCGAGAATAGTTTTTTAAATATGTCCATACTGATTGATTGCTATTTTACTTTAATATAGATCCTACTTCCGCAACACACAATCCCCAATTACCAATACATCCATACCGCAGCCATAGAACGCCGAAACGGCATCGATGGGGGAGTGGACGATGGGCTCGTTGTCGCGGTTGAAACTGGTATTGAGCACTACGCCATGGCCGTTGAGCTTTTTAAGATGCTGCAATAGCTGGTAATAAAGCGGGTTTTGTCGTGTATTAACGGTCTGTATGCGGGCAGTGCCATCCACGTGCGTAATAGCAGGCAACTGCTTGGCTGCGGCGGGTTTCACGTTGTAGGTGATGGTCATATAGGGGGCTACAGCTTGTGCACCCTCAAAATATAGCGTTGAATCTTCCTCTAATACTGATGGGCAAAACGGCCTAAACGATTCGCGGAACTTGATTTTAAGGTTTACCAACTCTTGCATATCCGCGCGGGTTGGGTCGGCCAATATGCTGCGGCAGCCCAAGGCGCGTGGACCAAACTCATCCCTACCCTGCACCCAGCCCACTACTTTGCCCGCATGTATGGCTTCGGCTGCCACTAGTGCAGGGTCGGCCACGCGCTCATAGGTGGCGTGTAGTTGGTCAAGTATATGGCTTATCTCCTGGTTGCTGTATCCTCGGCCCCAATAAACATTATCGGTAGGCACTGGCTTTTGCCCTACTGCTGCCGAAGCCAACATGGCCGCGCCCAGCGAAATACCCGCATCGCTGCTGGCGGGTTGAATAAACAGGGCCTCCACTTCGGGCAGGTCCATGAGCTTCTGGTTGGCTACACAATTGAGCGCTACACCGCCCGCTAGGCACACCTTTTTTATGCCCGTTTGGGTAATGTAATGCTTTACGATATTGGTAATAGCTTTTTCCAGATGCCGTTGTGCACTGGCGCCAATGTTCTTGAACCGTTCGTCCAACGCTTCGCCTTTGCGGCGGTTGGTGCCCAGTTTGTCCATCAACTTCTGATTGAAAAACATCTCCTGTTTGCTGGGTTGTGGTTGTCCGGGTTTTATTTCTACTAGGTAGCTAGTATCCAGCGTATATTGGCCTTCATCGTGCAAGCACAATAGCCAATCAAAATTGTAGCTATCGCCATCGCCATAGCTCGATAGGCCCATCAGTTTGTACTCGTCGCTATCTTTCTTAAAGCCACAATATTGGGTAATCAAACTGTAAAACAGTCCCAAGCTGTTGGGTCGCTCAAAGCGGTGCAATAGCTTCAATCCATCGGCATTACCTATGCTAACTTGTGTGCAAACGCCATCACCAGAACCATCAATGGATATTACTAACGCCTCATCATATCCTGCCGCATAAAAGGCACTGGCACTGTGGCAATCATGGTGGTGGTAGCGCTGTATAGCAGGCACGTAGCCAAAGGTATTTTTAAAATAGCCCGTCAGCACCTCTTGGTATTGGTCGCCCCAAGTGCTGCCGTGGGTGGCTACTATGTCAATGTCTTGTATGGTAATGCCGCCAATGCTCAATACTTCCACAATAGCACGTTCAGGCAGTTGGTTGGGCGAGTTTTTTACCCGGTTAAGGCGCTCCTCTTCAATGGCGGCAATTACTTCGCCGTCCTTCATCAGCACGGCAGAGATATCTTGATACCCCATGCGCACACCACCATTTATACCGAGTATGTACATGCTTAGCGCCCGTGTTTGTAGTACTTCAAATAAGCAACTTTTGGCAATAGGTTCATTTGCGACATAAGCCATACCATTGGCCTAGCTAGCTTAATCAATGGGTAGCTGGTAGGCAAGTCGTGAAAGTCTTTAGCTGGTAGGGCCAGGTAGCTATCAAATTCTTCTTGTGTAATGCCCAAACGCTTAATGCAAAGCTGTATCACCTTTGGGTCTTCAATGGCATATATGCCATGGGCTCGCGCCAAAGCATCTTCTCGCTTCAATTCGCCATTGCGCACCAGTGCCGAGTCGCTGTTCATGTTCATGTCAATGTTGAACTTCACGCGGTGCACATATTTAATCAAGCTGTGGTATAGGTCGTCAAAGTAATGCGCACCAGGATAAACCCACTCCAGATTTTCGGTAATGATTTTTTCAGCCGTTGGCCTATGATAATCGCTGTAATACATTGGGGTAAAGGTGCGGATGCCACGCTGAACAGTGTAATAGAACATCTCCTTTACGCCCATATTAAAGCCTGGGTCGTTGGGGGTCCAGGGGCGCAGGGGTAGGTCGCTGTGCATTTTGTGCACTGCCCGCAGGTAGTCGCCATCAAAGTAAGCCCAAGAAAGCGGTTTCACGCCTTCTGTACGGAACGATTGCCCAATCAATATATACTTTACGTTTTCCTTAGCAGCCACCCCGAATAGCGATGACGCAATACCGATATCGGTACCTAAATTCAAATCGGGACACGATGCTTTCAGGAAATCTATTTTCAGTTGTTTGCCCTCGCGCCAATCGCTGGTAATGGTGCGTAGTTCCACGCCCAGTATGCGGCAGGCATTTATCATGTTCTCGCCAGCAACAGGGTTGTCAAAACCATCGTTAAAATGAACAGCAATGGCACGCAAACCCCATTCTTTTACCACTTTCCATAGCAAGTAAATGCTATCTCTGCCGCCACTAATGCCTACTACTACATCAAACTTGCGTCCCTTGCCTTTTTCCTTTATCTCTGCAAATATTTTATCTAGAATGGCCTTGCCCTTTTCACCATTCGGGAACATTCCATCTAGTTTGTCCCACAGGTGGCAAAAGTTGCATTCGCCATTATGATCAAAGGAAATACCAGGCACGGTACTGTCTTGCACACAGCGAGTGCAAATTTGGTAGGTAAGTTCGGGGTGCAACTTACCATTTACCACTACTCCCTTTTCACCTATTTTAAATGAGTTCGTCAAACTGGTAGCCTTTGTTTTTAAGCATTTCGCCTATTTGGGTTCCTTTTTCAGGACGCTCAGGCACTTCAAACTCAATAGTACGCAATTCGCCGGCAAATTCATTAAACTGCCCTTTGGTTAATACGCCATCTTTGCTCACGACCAAGCTGCAACCTACCATTTTTTTGCCTTCGTAAGGACCACCCACAATATAGCCCACGCTGGTAGTGCTTACCACTACTAGGTTGTGTAGGCGTGCCAGTATCGAGAAGGGCTTTTCCCACTTATCGCGGTAGGGGTCGTCTTCTTCGGTAATGTGGTAGTCCACCGTCCATGAGCTAGGCGAAAGGATGATTTGTGCACCCATGCGTGCTAGCGTATGGCCAATGTGTAATGAGTCGCTATAGTTATCGGCGCAAATGTTCAGGCCTATTTTGCCAAATGGCGTATCAATTACGTTCAGCGTTTGCCCCACCTGGTAGTATGGATGCTCCACCACCAATAGGTTTATCTTTTGGGCTTTGCCGATAATGGTGCCGTGGTTGTCAATAAGCAATGAGGTGTTGTAGTTCAGTTCGCCTACCTTTTCAGTTAGGCCTACACAAATGTAAATGTTGTGTTCTTTGGCAGCGTTGGTAAACACTTCGCTAAACGGCCCCGGTATGGGTTCGCTTTCTTTCAGTGAGCTGGGGTGGGTCCAAGCAAAATCAATGGTTTCGGGCAGAATGATAATGTCGCAACCCTGCTGGGCGGCCTTGGTTATCATCTTTTGCGCGCGCTCAAAATTTCTCCAGGGCTCGCCGCCTTCTACCAATAATTGCCCCAGACCTATCTTTACCTTCATAAGTGTTCGTGTGCCTTTCAAAAATAGGGAAATTATTGTTTTCGATGTTGGCTGATTTTGTTTGAAATGTCCAGCCAACGGCATAAAGTAGCTGATTTTATTGTGGAATTGAGTTTGAGTTGCTGAAATTCAATTTTCTTTTTAGTATCCTGTTTAAATCGCCCCCATACCGAACCCTCCCCAGCAAACCGATGTTTAAACATTTTTATGCGCATCTTTATGCCTAGTTTTGCATCGCAATGACCCGAAAGGAAAAAATTCTACTGTCTATACTAGCCATCATCAAGTTCGTGCACATCATGGATTTTATGATTATGATGCCCCTAGGGCCGCAGCTAATGAAGGCATTTAACATCAGCCCAGCACAGTTTGGTGCCATCGTATCTAGCTATGGGTTTAGCGCGGGTGTCTTTGGCTTTGTTGGTGCATTTTTCATCGATAAGTTTGATCGGAAAGTAGCCTTGGTTTATCTGTTTGCTGGCTTTACTATTGGTACCCTATCGTGTGCTTTTGCCCCTACCCATCATTGGTTAATAGCAGCACGTATATTTACAGGTGCTTTTGGTGGTATATTAGGCGCATTGGTTTTGTCCATCGTTGCCGACCAATTTCCTGCCGAGCGCCGTTCATCAGCTATGGGCGTTATTATGGGTGCTTTTTCGGCAGCATCGGTGTTGGGGGTGCCGTTTGGTCTTTATATGGCTTCTATTTACAATTGGCAGGCACCTTTTATGTTGCTGGGTGGTGTTAGTATTGCCATTTTTATAGCCATACTATTTGTGGTTCCTAGCCTTCGGGCGCATTTAGATGAAGTTAACCGACGCAGCCCTGTTGAGTTTTTGGTAAATATCTACAATAAACGCAGCCAACAATTGGCGCTGTTGTTAATGGTACTTTTAATGTTCGGGCAGTTTAGTATAGTGCCCTACATAGCCCCGTATATGGTGAGCAATATAGGCTTTACGGAGCTTCAATTGACCTACATATACCTGCTGGGCGGTGCGGTTACGCTTATCACTTCGCCATTGATTGGCCGGTGGGCCGACAATGTGGGCAATGTGAAGATGTTTACCATTATGGGCTTGTTGGCATTAATTCCCATTGCTTTAATAACCAATTTGCCGCAAGTGCCTATTTATGTGGCTTTGATACCCACCACCATGTTCTTCATTTTTATAGGTGGCCGCATGATACCAGCCCTTACCATAATTACCTCAACCGCTATGCCGCAAAACCGTGGTGGATTTATGACCATAGTAACCAGCCTACAAAACGTAGCTTCTGCAGCAGCGGCGTTTGTGGCGGGGCTAATAATCGTGAAAAACGACTTGGGCCAATTGGAGCAATACGCCTATGTGGGCGGTGTGGCTATTACTGCATCTATAGCCTGTATTGTATTGATAAGATATATAGCGCCAGCAACGCTACAACCAACACCCACCGAAACGCCTATTCAAACAGCACCACCTGCCGATATTCGTGCATAAATGCTGCCTCAAACTTGGCGTGTTGCTCTTCGCTGTATTTAAGCTTTGTAAATAGGTAATTGATAATGGTTGGGTAAATGGCCTCAATGCTGTCCCTATCAAAATACAACCTGCCCGTGCGGCGCACCAAAAAGTCGGCAGGGGCGTAAACTAGTTCCTCGGCTATGGCATAATCCAGCTCAGCAAGCAAAAGTTTGTTGGCCCAATCGCCTTCTTTGGTTTCGGCATTGGCGAGTATGGTTGGCGTGTTGCTACCATATTTTTCAACTAGTATGCGCGCCTCAATGGGTGCAAGGCTAGTTTGTTCCTGCACTTTTGTAACCAGTTGGGCTACTTCGGTGGGGTTGGCAAATTCACCACCGCTCAGTTTTATTTTATCGGTGGTGCAGGGTTGGTAGGTCTTTTGCTTTTCTTTGGTTAGTTGGTCGGCTACAATATCAACGGTGCGCTCTGCCATTTTACGGAAACCCGTAAGCTTGCCACCTGCTATAGAAATAACGCCACTCGGGCTATGGAAAATCTCGTCTTTACGGCTCAATTCCGAGGGGTCTTTGCCGTCTTCGTGAATCAATGGCCTTAACCCTGCCCAGCTCGAGGTTACGTCGGCCATAACCAAGTTTTGCCCAGGCACTATAAAATTGATAGCCTTTAGCAAATACTCAACATCGGCTTTATTGGTTTCTGGCTTATCAATAGCGCCCTTGTAGTTGGTATCGGTAGTGCCTATGTAGGTTACCTTGTCGCGGGGTATGGCAAAAATCATTCGGCCACCGGCCACATCAAAATAGATGGCTTGCTTAAGCGGCAACCTATCATAAGGCACTACTATGTGCACGCCTTTAGTTAGGTGTAGGCGCTTACCTTTAAGTGAGTTGTCGCTTTGGCGCAGCTCATCAACCCACGGACCAGCAGCATTTACTATTTTGTGGGCTTTTATGGCAAAGGTTTTGCCGCTAATGGTATCTACCACATGGGCACCTATGGCCTTTTGGTTGTCGTACACAAAACTATTGGCCTGCAGGTAATTGAGTGCCACCGCGCCTTTTGCCACGGCTGTTTTCAATACTTCAATTACCAAGCGGGCATCGTCGGTGCGGTATTCTTTGTACAGGCCGCCGCCAACTACTACTTCGTTGCGAAGCAGGGGCTCTTGTTTCATGGTTTGCTCTTTGCTTAGCATCACGCGGCGCTCGCTGCGTTTTACGCCAGCCAATACATCATAAACATACAAACCAACCGATGTAGAACCTTTGCCCAACGAGCCTTCTTTGATAATGGGCAATAGCATATTTTCTGGGTGTACTACGTGCGGGGCATTGCGCCAAATAATGTCGCGCTCGCGGCCCACTTCGCGCACCAAAGCAATTTCAAACTGCTTAAGGTAGCGCAGGCCGCCGTGTATTAGTTTGGTGCTGCGGCTGCTGGTGCCCGAGGCAAAATCGTGCTTCTCTATTAAAGCCACCGTCATGCCACGCGCCACCGCATCTAGTGCTATACCGGCACCCGTTATGCCACCTCCAATTACTAAAAGGTCAAAGGTTTGCTGTTGAAGTTCTTGGATGGTTTCTTCCCTTTTAAGGGATGATAATTGTGGATGGGCCATGATAATAAAGGAATAAGTACAAAGGTAGGTATTATGAAAGTTCTAAGAGCCTTGTGCTTAAACAGATTTTTCAAAAAACATTTAGGCAAATTGCTATCGCAATAAACGCTTTATCTTGGTTAAGGTTCGGCCAAATACCTTAAATTTGGTGCAATCCCAAAAGCAATAAAATGGCAGAGCCGAATAAAACCTACACCGATAAAGCCCCAGCGCCAGTGGGTGCATACCCGCACAGCCGTAGGGTGGGCAATTTGCTGTTCCTATCGGGCATAGGGCCGCGAAAACCGGGCACCAACGAGATACCCGGCCTAAAGCTGGATGAGCTGGGTAATATATTGGAGTATGATATTGTGGCGGAGTGCCATAGCGTTTTCGCTAACGTGCGCACCGTGCTAGAAGAAAGCGGCAGCAAATGGGAGAACTTGGTAGACGTAACTGTGTTTCTTACCAACATGAAGGCCGACTTTAAGCAATACAACGAGGTATATGCCGAGTACTTTAAAGATGCACAGCCCTGCCGCACTACCGTTGAGATAAAAAGCCTGCCTACACCGATTGGCATTGAGCTAAAGTGTATAGCTACTATTGATTAAGAGCTTCCTCGGTGGCTTTGCGGCCCCAATCTTGTAGTTCTTGCTCGCTCCACAGCTCTGGAAAGAAGGTAACCCTGCGCGCCCGTGCGGGCAAATACTGTTGCCAATTGGTGCCGCCGCTGGCTTTAATATCTTGCGGCTTTTTCATGAGGTAGCGCACCGCGCTTTTGTAGTGCATGCTAGGCCACTCCACATTGGCGGCATGATCAAAGGCGCGCATTTCGGCAATTACATCTGGGTTCTTTTGGTCTGCTTCGGGTAGGCGGTGGTATCGTTCTAGCACATTGGTATCTCTATATTCGGCCAATAGGCGTTTAAACTCCTCGGCATACTTCAATTCAAACTGGCGCAAGGTAAGCGTTTGTTTTCCTGATGATAGTTCGGTAGCGCCTTTTTTCCAGTAGAGGTTGTTGTATAGCTCGTCGGGTGTGGCACTAGCCATGGCCTCGCGGCTTTCGTATGAAGCCAGGTAGCGGGTCTCGGTGGCGGCAATCTCTATCATGCGGTATTGGGCGCTCTGGAAACCACTGGCTGGCAACAACGCCATACGGAAACTCAGGAACTGGTCCTTATCCATACCATCCACCATTATCTCGAAACTCGATATCAAGGCTTTGTAGTAACTGTTGATTCGCTTTAGTTGTACCACCAATTGCTCACCAGTAAGCACTTCTGCTTTAGCCACTTGTTCCAGAGCGTGACGGATGAGTTTCATGTATAACTCCGTTATCTGATGGTACATAATGAAAATCTTCTCATCAGGGAACGGTGTGCGGGGTGTTTGCAGGTTAAGCAAAACATCTAAGTGGATGTAATCCCAGTAGGTAAGGTAATCGGCATACAGCAGCCCATCAATGTACGAGAGCATATCTTGCCCCATTACAGCATACTTACCTTGCAGTTTTACTAACCGCTCTTCTAGTTCGGGTGTTATTTCCATCATTCAAAGATGGCATTTGCTGGGTGAAATAGCAAATTATGGCCTAACGATTGTTAGTTGAGTTTGGTCAGGTATCAAGGCCGTCGCTATACCTTTGCCGTTTTTACGGCCTTAATGCGGCGCAGTCTATCGCGGGCAGCTTGCTTGCGCTTACCTAATTGGTACAGCACCTGGAAAATTAAAAACACAGCCAAGAAGTAGCCTAGTGCCAATAAGGTATAGCCAAAGTTCCAATCGTTTTCGTAGTAAGGGTAGATAAACATAACTATGCCCACCGAGGCCAACGATACGCTGCCCAACAGAACGGCCACCCAAGTATCGCTCATGCCCAGATAGGCCAAGTGGTGGGCTATGTGGTCTTTGCCACCTACAAATGGAGATTGGCGGCGTGCCAAGCGCCTTATTACTACAGTACCGGTATCGCAGAGGGGTATAATAAAGAGCAGCAGCGGGATAATAAATTGCCTTAAATCGAACATGCCGATGTACGGTGTGCGGATGTTCCAGAAGAACATGATACTGATGGCGGCTAAAAAAACGCCCAAAAACTGGCTGCCCGTGTCGCCCATATACATACGCGAGGGGTGCCAATTGAAGAACAAGAAACCTATTAATGCACCCGAAACGCCCAACATGATTACGATGTACGAATTGTCGACCGTGCCATTGAGCAAGGTAAGTACCATGGCCCCAAGCAATATGGTTATGCTCACGGTGCTGGTAATAGCATCCATGTTATCTAGCATATTGATGGAATTCATCAACCCAATAATCCAAAGGATGGTGAAAATGTAATTAAACTCTAGGCTTTCGGTTACTGGTATGGTGTAGCTGGTAAGTATGAGTAGGTTGGCACAGGTAAACTGGCCAATGAACTTAACCAAAGGGTTGGTATTGTAGGCATCGTCGGCTAGGCCAATCAGAAAGCCTAAGCTGCTGGCAGCCATAAGGCCAATAAGTTGCTTGTTGAAATAAGAGCCATCCGCTCCGCCGCCGCCGCCAACTACCCCAAGCACCGATAACGAAACCAGAAAGATAATGTAGAACGAAAACCCGCCCAAAGAAGGCTTGCTACCCAAACCCCAACGCACTTGGCCGGGACCGCCACCTTGGTCGCGCATGCCCAAATTACTTGAGAAGCGCAGTATTAAGAAGTTGATAAGTATAGAAAAAGAGATGGCAATGACGAAGAACATGCCATAGAAAAGGTACTTATATCCCAATTCAGTCTCCATTGCTATTTCTTACCGAATATTTTGTTCAAGAATGTACGTTGTGGCTTGGTCTCGTCAGAGTAATAGCCGAAACCGTAACCGTAACCGTAGCTATACCCATAGCCACCATAACCGTAGTAGTAGCCAGATACGCCTCTACCCACGTCGTTTAAAATTACTGATAAATTTTTAACTCCGTTCTCGTCAATTAACGTATCTAGGTTGGTTATGAATGCTTTATCCGAGTAATCGGCCCTGAAAATGTAAATTGGGTAGTCGGCATCTTTTATTACCTCTAATCCATCGGTTACCAGCCCCAACGGCGGCGTATCGAACAAAACAAAATCGTATTGTTTTTTAAGTTCTTCTACCACTTCCTTCAGCTTGTCGCTGAGTATAAGCTCGGCAGGGTTAGGCGGTATAGGGCCAGAGGTAATAAATTTTAAGGTGCTAATTTCGGTACTGTGCACGCACTCTTCAATGGTATGCTTGTTTATGAGCATGGTGCTCATACCTTTATCATTGGGCACGTTAAATATTTTGCTCAATCGCGGACGGCGCATATCCAGGTCGAGTATTATTACCTTTTTATTCAAGAAGGCGATGATAGCGCCGAGGTTAATGGCAATAAATGTTTTACCCTCACCCGATATGGTAGAGGTTATGGCTATAGTTTTTGGGTCGTCTCCTTTCGATATAAATTGCATATTGGCCCTTAGTGAGCGCAACGCTTCTGATACTATCGATTTAGGGTTTTGGTTCACTACAATTGAAGTGCTAGGTATTTCGCTATATACGGTAGGTACCATACCCAGCATAATAGCCTTGGTGCGTCGCCTTACATCCTCAACCGAGGTAATGGTAGTGTGCAGCATATAGCGGAACGCCATAATCAATACACTTAAAATGGAGGCAATGGCTATCGAAATAAGCCAAATGACGGCTTTTTTGGGCGAGGTAGGCACATTACTGGTGCTGGCTCCATCTAATATTATGTAATCGGAAATGATACCTGCCCTGGCAATATTGTATTGGGCTTGCTTATCAAGCAAGCTCAAGTATATTTCTTCGGTAAGTTTGTATCTCCTATTTAAGCGAATAAATTCGGCCTCTTTTTCGGGCATGCTCAACAAATCGCTTAGGAAACGGCCGTGTTGGGCGTCAACATTTTCTTTCTCAAACTTTAGTTTAATCAACAGGTTTTGAATCTCGTTGTACAAGTAGTTTTGTATTTCATCGAGTCTTCTGGTAAGCATTATTACTTTGGGATGAGCCTCTGAAACGTCGAGCAGCATTTGGTCGCGTTCTTTTTCAAGTTCCTTGAGCTCGTCAATAAATCCGTATAATTCACTCGTTTCTTTGTTGAATAAGGAAGGTGAAATGCTGCGAAGGTCTTTAAGGCTTTCTAGGTACTCAAAATACCATTGTGCTGTTTTGGTTCGACTGTCGAGCTCATATTGGCGCGATTCTAATTCGTAAATCTGGTCAACCATTTGCCCCATAGTTTGGGTTGGGTCAATAAACCCATTCTCAACCCTAAACTTTTTCAATGAGTCTTGAAAATCGGCAAGCTGAATAGAGAAGGTATCTATCTGTTGTTCAATATATTGCAATATGTTTACGGCGCTTTCCATTTTGCGCTCCACATTGTACTTAATAAACTCGCTGGTAACTACCGAAACTATATCCTGCGCTTTAAGTTTGTTTTGGTCGATGTAGCCAATGCGCAGCGTTTTGGTGGTTGTGCTTAGAGGCTCTACGGTAATGTTAGATGATATCTTTTGGATTAATAATTTTTTATCGTTGATGGTAAAGAAATAAGGTTTCCCTAAGTAATCGGTAACATTGCCTTTTAAACCAGGCATTAAAGATATTTTGATTTCGAAAGCACCGGTTTTGCTCTCGAAATAATCATTGAATAGAAATGTTTCGGCTTGTTGCTGGTTTTGGTAGGTGTATATCAAGGTGTATTTTGTAGCATCAATAAAATTGATGTGTATTTCGGAGTTGTATATTCCAGGGTCGTTTACTTTTTTTACATCAACATGAAAAGGGGAACCTTGATATACCTCGGTTGATAAAAAGCCTGAGCGTCCTTCAATATAATAGCTCACATCCAGCTCCATTCTTGATAGCGCCCTGTTGAGCAACAAACTAGATTTTACAATCTCTATTTCGCGCAATAGGTCATCGGTATTGGCCGACAATAGCTCATCAAGACCTAATATATCTGCCGTTTTTTCGGCTTTGAGCATTAAGGTTGAATTTGCCTGAAATGTGGGTGGTGTATAGCGTAAGTATAACAGCACCAAACCTATTGATAAGGCAAAAAGGAAAAAAACCCATATTAAACTGCGCCTAACAATAGATAGGAACAGGCCAAGGTTGAAATCGTTGCCGATGGCACCTTGCAATACTGTTAATATGGAAGATTGGTTCTGCATGCTCAGTTATCGTCTTACCAGTACTAATACCGTAATTAGGGTGGTTACCAAAGAAAGTACGGGTGTTATTTGCCTTAATAACTCAGGGGCTATTTGGGTGGTAGGCTGCACTACTACCAAATCGTATGGTTGAATAATCATACCCGCATCTTTTAGCCCAGAAATGGTAGAGAGATCAATCCTTTTAATCATGGGATTATTGTAGTCGCCTCTTATAACCCTTACTTTATGTGCTTTCGAGTCGGTTGTTAAACCGCCTGCAAGGGCAATAACCTCTATAAGTGTAGTGTTCTCGGTAGGTAGATTTATGACTTGTGCGTTGCCCCTGCCAATAAATACGAATGCCCTTCTATTGGTTACCGTGAGCACAATAAAGGGGTCCTTGTATATTACGGAGTATTTTTCTTCTAACAAATCTTGAAGCTCAATGCGGGTCATGCCCAAAACATTTAGCTCTCCTATCAGCGGAAAATCGGCAATACCATCGGGCCTAACAGGATAGCTTATCCTATTGTTGCTACCTTGGTTTTGGTTCCCAGCCCCGCTTACGCCTACGCGCTCCAACACATCAATAAAACCATATCCATCGCGAGTACCTAGTTGGAAGGTTATAATATCGCCAGGCATTAAGGTTTGGGCATTGGCCGATGTATCAACCAACTCTGTGTAGCTATACTTTCTGTCTTCCCGCAACAAATAATTGGGAAACAACACCTGGCATGACGATGCCAAGAACGAAACAAAAAACAGCAGTAAACCGACGCGAAACAGACTCATTGTATGGTTGTTGGCCAAAATTACATAAATTAATAGGAATTTAACGGATAAGCGATACCTCCTTGTGTTTCTCCTGCAACAATTTGTAGTACAAATCGCCCATTTGGCGCACCAATCGGGTGTAGTGGTATTTTTCCATCACAAACGATTGGGCATCGTGGCTCATACGGGCGCGCATAGCGTCATCATTAACCAGTGTAAGTAGGTTAGCGGTAAAGGGGTCAAGTTCGTCGCGTGCCGAAAGCAAGGCCGTTCGGCCTTCTTTTACTACATCTTTAATGCCACCAACTGCCGTTGATACAATGGGCTTATCGGCTGCTTGCGCCTCAATTAGGCTTACTGGGGTGCCTTCATTGAACGAACAAAGGGCAATGATATCTAAACCAGCATAGGCATAATCCACGTCTTTTATCCAACTGGTAAAAGTTAGGAGCGCTCTGGGGTCCTTTTTCCCTTCAAAGTTACAATCTATGCTCAATTCGCGCACCAATGCTTCCAATTTAGGCCTATCCTCTCCATCGCCTATAATAAATGCCCTGATGGTTTTGTTGGTTTGTTCGGCTACTGCTTTGATGGCTTTAATAAACAATGGATGGTTTTTTACCGGTACCAATCGGCCAACTATGCCAATGGCTATTTCGTTGTCGGCTATTTGGTATTGCTGCCTGAAATGAGTGCGCTTTATATCCTTGTCGTGTTGAAACCGAGACAGGTCAAAACCCAAAGGCACAATCTCAACCTTGTTCGGGTCACAAACTTTAAAGGTTTGGGTAAGCTCTTCTTTTTGTAGCTCGCTTATGGCTATAATGCGGGTGCTGCGCTTGGCCAAATACCGTTCTATCTCCAAGAAAACCCTGGTTTTCATGGGATTGAAGTATGAATGGAATACATGCCCATGAAAGGTGTGCATTACAATTGGCACATTATTATTTATGGCCGCCAGCCGCCCCAATGCGCCTGCTTTAGCTGCGTGGGTGTGTACAATGTGCGGCTTAAAATCTTTGATAATATCTTTCACCATACCATAAGCCTTTCGGTCGCGCAGGGGGTTTATGCTACGGTGCATATCGGGTATATAGGTTGGCTCAAGCCCCATGCTTTCGGCAATAAACTCTGAACTCTCCTCACTTTCGTCCTTCATGCCCGAAAGCAGCAGGGTTTCAAATTCCCCATCTAAATACCTTGATAGATAAGATGCATTGTAAGTAGGGCCCCCTAAGTTGAGGCGATTGATAATACGGAGTATCCGGGGCTTCGACATGGGGCAAAGTTAGTTGCGGGTGGTTACCGTAATAGGTATTTACGCTTAAATTTAGGCTAAATATTTTTTCCACCAATACTGGAACACCAACAGACCCCAAATGCGTGCATGGCTTTCGCCTGGGTCGTTAGAGTGGAGTTGCTTAATGAGTGCTTGTATTGATGAGGGATCGAAAATACCTTGAACTTTTATAAATGCCGGGCTCAACAAATCATTTTCTATTAAATCTCGCAAATCGCCCCTAAACCATTTCAATAAGGGCACTTCAAAACCATGTTTTGGGCGATTGAATAGCTCCTCTGGCAAGTCGGCCCGGAACGCATCTTTTAGCATGGCCTTTCGGTTCCCTTTGCGCAACTTGTAAGCAGCGGGTTGGGCAAAAACAAAATCAACTACTTCCACATCTAAAAACGGCACCCGCACCTCCAAGCTATTGGCCATGCTCATCAGGTCTACTTTTACCAACATGTCGCTTTGTAGCACTAAGCCCATATCGGCTCGTAGTACATCGTTTAGCCCATCGTTGCCATCAAATACTTGCAATCCGTGCTGTTTTAAGGCTGTATATTTTTGCACATGGTACTTGCCTTGCCAAGTTGGGGTAAGCATACTCAATGTCTCTTGTTCGCCTGCATAGCCGCACCAGCGCCAGTAGCGCTCTTTGTTGCCCAGTGCTGCCCCTTCGGCAAACCTATCTATTTGGCGTATCAAGTTGGTCAGTTTTCCTTGTCTCGACTTGGGCATGATACCCGTTATGGGTTTTATTGCCGCCAACAAGTTGCTGGCTGCGCCTAAATTGCGCAACCGGTATTCGGCTAAGTGCTTGTTATAGCCGGCCATCATTTCATCGGCGCCATCGCCGCTAAGTGCAACGGTTACTTTTTGGCGGGTTTGCTTGCACAGAATATACACGGCTATAGCCGATGAATCGGCAAAAGGCTCGTCAATATAATCCAGAATATCAAAAAGGTGGTTATACAGGTCGTTGTTGGTGAGCGAAAAAGTAGTATGGTTGGTATTGAATTTTTTGGCTACCAGCTCGGCATACTTGGTTTCATCAAAAAACGGCTCATCGGCATAGCCAATAGAGAAGGTGTTGATGTGGGGGCTGTGCTTGGCGGCTAGTGATACTATTACTGACGAATCGATACCCCCACTGAGAAAAGCACCCAGTGGAACATCGGATATCAGCCGGCGCTTTACCGATGCGTCCAGCAGTTCTTTAAGCCTATCGCAAGCTTGCTCGTAGGTGTAGGTGCTGCCATCGCGGTTTTCTCCAGGTTTTGGCAGGCTATAATAGCGTTCGATTTTTATGCCTGCTTCACTAATGGTTAGTTGGGTGCCTGGCTCTACTTTGCTTACTTGCCTAAAAATAGTGCGTGGGGCAGGTATATAGTTAAGCTGTAAATATGCGTGTAAGGCTTCGGTATCAATTTCTTTGTTGATGTTGAACGCCAAAAGCGCCTTCATTTCGGACGCGAACGCAATTTGTTCCTCGTCGTGATAAAAGTATAGGGGCTTAATACCATATCTATCGCGGGCAATAAACACCGTATTTTCCTGCTTATCGTATATGGCAAAGGCAAAAAAGCCATTGAGCCATTTCACGAATTCGGTGCCGTAGTAACGATACAGATAAAGTATAACTTCGGTATCGGAAGTAGAATGGAACTGGATGTTTTTGTCGGCTAGGTATTTAGCTGAGAGCTCTTGATAATTAAATATCTCGCCATTGAAAACGATAACATATCGCTCAGAATCGTCGGTCATGGGTTGTTGCCCGGCCGAAGAGGTATCGAGAATGGATAAACGAGCATGGCCAAGTGCTACGCTATCGTCGGCAAAGTAGTCTTGGCAATCGGGCCCACGAAGGTTTAGCGCTTTAAGGGTTTGCTGCACACTCGTAATATCGGTGTCGCGCAACCCATTTTTTCTGATGATACCTGATAAACCGCACATAGTGCAAAGGTAAGTGCTTATGAATTAGTATTTTTACAGGAGGCAACAAAATGACGACCCTAGACCTATTTTTAGCTCCGATATACTTAATTGTGATATATGCCCTTGCATATAGCCACAAAAACAAGCACTATAAAGGTCATCCTTTAGAGCCCTACTTTATTCCAGGTCTTACTATTAAGATATTTGGAGCCATTTTGTTTGGTATGGTATACCAGTTTTATTACCGTGGGGGCGATACTTTCTGGTTTTACCAAGGCATAGAAGTTATTTTTGCCACTTTTTTAGAGGACCCTGCAGCCGCTGTGCAAATTTTGTTTCTAAATGCTTGGGAATGGACACCCGATACGGCCCAATACACCGGTAAAATATGGTGGTTTAAAGACGATAACTCTTTCATGGTTATTAAATTAGGTGGTCTGTTTAGTTTGTTCAGTTTTGGTAGTTATACTATCATTTCCATCTTTTTTGCGCTTTTCTCGTTTTGGGGAATGTGGAAACTGCTCAAGGTGTTTTACGATCGGATACCAGAACTACATAAGCAGTTTGCTACGGCTATATTGTTTGTGCCATCGGTATTTTTTTGGGGCTCGGGCATTATGAAGGATACGATGATGATAGGCTCAATGGGGCTAGTGGTCTACTCTTTCTACATGATTTTTTACAAAAAAGAAAAGCGCATCAAGTATTACATCGCACTTATTGTGTTCTCCTATATCATGCTCAAAATTCGGTCTTTCGTATTTTTTACGTTAGCCCCAACATTATTGCTTAGCTTATATGTATTATACAGCAGTAAGATAAAAAGCGCTGCCATGCGCACTGTTGTGGCTCCATTTTTGTTGAGCATTATGGCTATCGGTTCTATAGGCGTGATAAGCCTTACCTCAAATGTAAACTCTCGCTATAGCTTAGAAACGCTCGAAAAAAGAGCGTACGATACGCAATGGTGGCACAATAAAGTACAGGAGCTAGAGGGAGATAAAGGATCGGGCTATTCATTGGGCGAGGCTACAACGTCAATACCTGGCTTAGCTGCGCGTTTCCCGTTGGCGGTGAATGTTACCCTTTTCAGGCCTTACATCTGGGAAATAAATGGCCCAATAATGCTTCAAGCTGCATTGGAAAGTATCGTGGTTTTCTTTATTACGCTCATTACCTTGTTTAAAGTAGGGCCAGGAGGCTTTGTGCGCTACTCCCTCAAAGACCCCATGTTAGCTTTTGCCTTGTCATTTGGTATTCTTTATGCCTTTGGGGTAGGGGTTACTAGTAACAACTTTGGCGCATTGGTGCGGTACAAAATACCAGCAATACCTCTGTATTTATGTGCTTTGTATATACTGCGCTACTATGCAGCAAACAAAGACAAAAAGTTACCCGAATTGGATAAAACCGAGAATTGACCTTCTATTTTTTGCCGAGCTGCCGCACCCATCTGTACCCTCAATGTTTCATCGGTAATCAATTTGCGCAGGGCAGTTTCCCAAGTTTCAGGCGTGCTGCACAAAAAACCATCAACACCTTCAGTTACAATCTCGGTGTTTACGCCCACTGGCGATACAACAGAGGGCATGCCTAAGCTCATGTATTGCAATGCCTTGAAACCACATTTGCCTTTTGCCCATTTATCATCGGTTAGTGGCATAACCCCAAAATTGAATTTTAGCAAATCGGCAATTTCAGTATCCTTTTGCCACGGTACATATACCATCGATTCAAGCTCAAAGTCAGGTTTGCGGTTGCTAATTACCCTGAACTCGAAATCCAGTTCTTGCTCAAGTTTCCTCAAAACGGGCACTAAGTCATCTAAATACTCAACCGTTGAGTGTGTGCCCGTCCAACCTATTACAACTTTTGGGGTATGTTGGTTCTTAATCTGGTTGTGATGGTGTTCGGTATCAATGGTTGTGGGGTTGAGTACCACATTGGTATTGAATTGGCGAGCATGGTCGCACAGGTACTCGTTTCCGCACGATACTTTGTGGGCCCACTTGCAAATACTATCAACCTTTTGGTGCCATTTAAGACCAGCCGCTATCTTGTTGTGCTCCGATGTATTAGAAAGCCAAATGGCATCGTCAAAATCATAGATTATTTTAGCACCCAAAACCTTAGCCATGAACCACTCAAATATGGGCGGCCCAATGGGCGTAGCTTCGCGGTGCAGAAACACGTAATCAAACTTCCGCACCCGGAACATCAACAGCTTCCGCCGCATAAAACCGGCTAGTATGCCCATCACTTTAGCAAGTTTATGGCCGGGCTTATAAAGTATCTGCCAGGTTTTGTCGTCCAGAAACGGGGCTATTTCGTACTCGTGGCCTGCTTTGGACAATGCTGGGTAATACTGCTCAAACCGGAACCGTTGCGAGGGGGCCTCGCCGTGCGGATAGGGTACTATGAACAGTATTTTCATTTCAATAAAGCTTGGTAAAATGATTTGTATCGCAATACACCTTGCTCTAGGTCGTAATAGTCGTAGGCATACTTGCGCAATAAATCGGGGTTGGAGGTTTTAGCAAGCAAAGCCTTCAACGCCACTTGGTATCCTGCCGCATCGGCTTGGGGTATTAACGCACCGCCTTCTGGGTAAGTTTCAATTAGGTAATCTAAATCGCCTACACCGCTTAACGCCACCGCTGGTAAACCACAAGCCCAATACTCGCCCAGTTTGGTTGGGCTGCGGCCAATTACGCTATAGGTGGGCTTGTATACAATAGTACCAATATCGCCTGCCATTAGGTAACGATATACACCGTTGTAGTTGGCACTAGCCAATCGTACTTTATCAAGCGGTATGTTAAACAAAGCCAACTCGGCATCCAATACACTTCTATCAGTTCGGCTCAAAACTAGCAGTATAGCATTGGGTTCTAATAGCAACATCTCCCTAAAAATCTCTAGCAATATATCGGTGCCGTAGTTGCCACCCAGCGAACCACTGTATAGCAGCACTTTGGCATCGCTTTGAATATTCAATTCATTTCGGACTTCGTTTCGGGTTGTTTCGCTGAATGGTGGGAACACACTAAAATCGACGCAAGTGGGTATAACTCCAATTTGTTCTTTCTTTTTGTAGCCTAGCCTCTCGGCTTCTACTTGCCCCGCTACCGTGAGCGATATGGAGTAGTCGCTATCTTGAAAAAACTGACGCTCTAGGTGTTTATAGTATTTGTATACGGGCTTGTATACTGGCGAATTCCACAATCCGCTTTCCAGCTTCTCATCGGGCCACCAACCACGCATATCAAAAATGAATTTGCTACCGTACTTTTTTTTGCAGCGGCGACCTAGTATGGGGGTTATATAACCGCGGCAATGCACAATATCAAAGTGGCCGTATTGCTTGTATAGTGCCTGTATTTTACTCCAACCGGCACTAATGTCTTTCAAGGTACTTAGTACAGGTGGGCTTTTGGTGTAAGGCAATGAATGCCAAGTAACGTCATATCCCTCAAGTGATTTAAGTACGGCGTCTTTGCCTTTGGCATACAAATCGGGCTTATCGAAGCTTAATATATGCGACGAGAACCCTTGCTGCGATAGCTTGCGCTGATAGCTCAATACTTGCGACTGGCCCAATGGGTCTGTCATGCCATCGTACGAAAGATATAGAACCCTTGGTTTAGCGCTCATTGTACCAATTGATGAATTGCTTTAGCCCTTCTTGTAAAGTGGTATTAGGCTGATAGCCAAATAGCTGTTGTGCTTTAGTAATGTCGGCATAGGTGATATCTACATCGCCAGGCTGCATAGGCATAGGTATAATGTTTGGTTGAGCGCCTAAGCCTTCATAAATAGCATTTATTAAATCTTTCAACTTCACTGGGCCATTGTTGCCAAGGTTTACTATGTCATATACCTTATTGTGGGTCATAAGATATTGCATGGCCTTCATAAAGCCATCAACGGTATCTGCTACAAAGGTATAGTCGCGGGCTGTACTGCCGTCGCCATACATAGTAATAGGCTGGCCACCTTTAATCATTTTTACGAACTTGTGTATCGCCAAATCGGGCCTTTGGCGCGGACCATAAACCGTAAATAGGCGCAAGTTCAACACATCGAAACCATACAAATGGTGGTAGCTGTAGTTCATCAGTTCGCAGCTGCGCTTGGTAAAGGCATACGGCGAAATCTGTTCATCAACGCTATCGGTCTCGGCAAAGGGTATCTTCTTATTGTTGCCATAAACTGATGAGGAAGAGGCAAAGAGCATTTTGTTAATGCCCTTGGTGCGCATCCATTCCAATAAATTATTAGTGGCAGTAATGTTGGTATTGATATATGCTACAGGGGCTTTTAAGCTTGGCAATACACCTGCCTTGGCCGCTAAATGGATAATTACATCTGCTTTTACATCCAACGCCACTACGGCATTGGTATCGGCTAGGTCAAGTTCAATGAAGGTGAAATTGGCGTGAGGCAGCAATAACTGTAAGTTCACCTCTTTGGCTGCACGGGGATAAAAATCATCAAAGTTGTCAATTCCCGTTACCGTGTGGCCTTCGGCTAACAAGCGCTCCGTAAGGTGAGAGCCAATAAATCCTGCGCAACCGGTTATGAGTACGTGATATGCCATATTAGGTATGAAATATAAAATTTGAAATAGGAAACATTGCTCCTAATTTGCAAAAGTGCAATGCATTGTCATTCAATTCCAGTCTTTCACATTTCCTATTCCACATTTCTTATTTGATTTCGTTTTTCTCCCACCAGCGATGAAGTATTATAGTGAGCCAAACACGGTTGTAAAGATAATCTTTGCCCGATAAATATTGTGCTACCAATGTTTTAACCGCCTCTGGCTGCATTAATCCGGCCTTTTTTATCAAATCGGGGTGGGTATATTGGTCAATCAAATGCCTCAACTCTTTTTTTAACCATTGGTTTATCGGCATACCAAAACCCCACTTAGGCCTATCAAAATACTCCTTCGGCACGTAGTCGTAAAGTACCTGTTTCAATAGGTACTTTAGGTTGCCGTCCTTCATTTTAAGGCTTGGGTGCACGTTTAAGGCAAACTCCACTAAACGGTAATCCAGCAGCGGCACACGGCTTTCTAAGCTGTAGCGCATACTGGCACGGTCAACCTTTACCAGTAAATCGTCGGGCAAATAGTAGCGCATATCAAACACCGCTTGCTCTTCGGCTGGGCTAAGGGTGCGGCCAGTTACATGGTTGTCTTCATCCAACCTTATGTGGCTCTTTTTATTGAAATCGGTGGTAAAGTATTGACCAAAATCGCCCTCGCTAAAATAATATTGCTCCTGACTGAAAATGTGTGACTTTAAACGAGCTTTATCGGTATACTTAAACATTAAGGCAGCGCGCTGCTTGCGGTTGTCGCCCATGGATAGTGCCGCGGCTATTGGTGCGCGCAGTGCACTCACCAATGGATTGTTGAGCCGCTGTGCCCAATTGTAAAAGCCATAGCCCATATAAGTCTCATCGCCGCCATCGCCGCTCAGGGTCATGGTTACATGTTGGCGGGCCAATTTGCTTACCAGCATGGTTGGCACTGACGAAGAATCGGCAAACGGTTCGTCGTATACGTCAATTACTTCTTCAAATAGGTCAATTGCCTCCTGGTAGCTTACCGTAAATTCGTGGTGCTTGGTGCCCAAGTATTGGGCCACTTTACGGGCATGTTCGGCCTCATTAAAGCTCGATTCTTTAAAACCGATAGAGAACGTATTTACCGGTTCGCTGCTAATGCTTTGCGCCACAGCAGTAACTAGGCTGCTATCAATACCACCGCTCAAAAAGGTACCGAAAGGCACATCAGCAATCAAGCGGTATTGCACGGCACTAGTCACCAGTTCTTTCAATTTGGCTTTGGCCTCGGCCTCGTTGGTAATTACTTGTGGTGTTATTTTTTCATTAACCTGCCAATAAGGTTTCAGTACAAGTTTGTTGGTGCTATTTAACAGGCCTGTGTACCCTTGCGGAAACTTCTTTATCTCGTTGTAAATAGAGTTAGGCGTGGGAATGTAGCCTAAGTATAGGAACTCCTTTACCGAGTTATAATCAACAGTAAGCTTGTTTTTTACCTCTAGCAAAGCGGTTAGTGCTTTCAGTTCCGAAGCAAAGACAAAAATGCCATCGTTATGGTAATAATAGATTGGCTTGATGCCCAGCCTATCGCGGCAAAGGAAAACAGTGTTCTCTAGCGTATCATATATGGCAAGGGCAAACATGCCGTTCATTCGGTTCACAAACGTTGGCCCCCATTGTGCATATGCTTCCAGGATTACTTCAGTATCGCCGTGAGTTTTAAGGGTAACGTTTAGGGCCTTCGCAATCTCTTGAAAATTGTATACTTCTCCGTTAAAAATGATTACGTACCGCCCATCTGCGCTGTACATGGGCTGGTTGGCCCCTGTTGATAGGTCGATGATGCTTAAGCGCCTATGGCCCAAGCCTGTATGCCCATTATAGAAAAACCCATCTGCATCGGGCCCGCGGTGGCGCAAGGTGGTAGTCATGGCTACCAGCTCATCCTTAGAAATGTGTTTACCCGAAGTAAAAAAACCCGCTATGCCGCACATACCGCAAAGATAGGAGAAAATGTTACCGATTGCGAGTTAAAAATATGTTGTTAGTGCATGTGCAAACGATTTTGCCACAATGGGTAGTTTGAGGTTCAATAGCAAACTATCGTTATCTTTGTTCAGCTTGATAAGTGTCAAACAAAATGTGAAGAGTCAATGCTAGATGAAGTAAACGCGCTTTACAAAGAGCTTGAAACCTGCACTAACAATGACGTGCGCTTGCGTATCATGTTTGATATTGCAACCAACCTCCTCAATTTCGATCACAAGCGGGCATTAGATGTGGCTAATGAAATAAAAGCCTTTGCCGATGAGATAGACAATAATATTGGCAGGGTTTACTGCCATTCATCACGAGGGAGGGTCTTTTTTCAAAAGTTGATGTATCAAGATTGCGAGCGTGAGTTTAAGGAATCCCTCAGGATTTCGCTACTTACAACAAGTTTGCTTGACCAGGCGATGTGCCATGATAGTCTTGGCGTACTTTGCACTTATCTAAACCAGCACGATGAAGCACTTGCTGCCTGCCAAGAGGCCTTAGCCATTTATAAACAAATTGATACCAGGCCAGCTTTTCGGTACCAAGTGGTTTGCTACAACAATATTGGTGTTACATACCGAAAAATGTATATGCTTAGTAAAGCCGAGGAAGCCTTTCTTAGCGGATTACGTTTGGTTGATGAGTATGAAGTAGGCACCATGCGGTTTACGCTTCTAAACAATTTGGCAAAAGTAAAATTAGTTGAAGGTCAACACAGCGAGGGTTTTGCCTTAGCGAACGCAGCCTTGAAGGGTTTTATGTTAGCTAACCATAAAAACGGTATTGCCATTGCCACCGTAACTGTAGCCAACTGCAACTTAAGCATTGGCGAACATGCATTGGCTCTTACCCAATTTTTGAGTGTTTTGAAATTACTTAAGTCCATTGATAACAAGGTGGCCGAGATAGCTGCCTTTACAGGATTGGCAAATGTATATGTTAAAATGGAGGCCTTTAAAGAAGCTAATAAATATCTGGAAAAGGCGCAAGGGTTGGCAATAGCTGCTGGCGACGACCAAGAGCTTTGCGAGTTGTATATGGCGCAAGCAATAGCATACATTGCCGAAAAGCGAATTGATTTGGCCGTAGGGAAGTATAAGTTAGGCATGGATCTTACCAAAAAACGTAAGCTTCCTTACACGCATGCAGTTTTTGAAGACCTACATCGTAATCTTAACATTTAATCGCAGCTCACAACTAGGTACTAAGCAACGATAATAAAGCATTCGTAATTGCAGAAACAATTGGAGAATGCAGAGATTTATGCGAAGCTTTACTTATGCTTGAGCAAAGCTTACCGGGGTCTTGAGGATAAGGTTCAATCGCTAGATGCACTAAATAAAGGCTTGGCACTTGCCGAAGCTGAAAAACTTATACTTTTCGTTTCGGAATTTGAGATACTGCTTCAAAGTCAATTTTACTGAACTACTGGACCAAATATTGGTAGCTGGTGGTCAATTCTTCGGCAAATAGGCTATAAGGTATCAATAAGTATTGCTCTCCTTCGCTGTAGCTAGCAACTTCATAAGGAGCATAAATAAACAAAAGCCCCTCTGGCAAAATACCAAACGTTTCGGGTAGATAAAATACATCTTCTTTAAACGTAAACCCAGCATCTGATAGGTTCATGCCCTCGGCTATTCCCTTTTGCTTTCTAAAAATTTGCTCACCAAGTGCAAATAGTTTGTAAGGTTCAGCTACGATATTGTTTAGTTTTAAGTGGCTACCGGTCGAGGCATCGAAGTTTTCAAGGTGGCTAGCATAATTGCCGTGCGCCCCACCGTTGAAAAAGAATACCCAACCACCAAGTGTAAAAGTTTCTTTGGTGGCTGCTGCTGGCCATACGCTGTTTTCTTCGCTCCAACCGCGCACTTCTTCGCCCAGGGGTACATCTTTTTTAGCTTCCCCAAAAAAGGTAGCGCCTATGCTATCTAAATCTTGTTCACGGGCTCCTGCAATACCTGTGAGGTAGTACCAATTAAATGCCAACACGGAGTCGTGCAAGCGTTGGTTGGCTTCTGGGTTAAGGGTAAACCAGTGCCACGATATTTTACTGCAGGCTTCTTCTTCGCAGTTTTGTTCATTTAGGGCTTTTTCAGCGTTGGTCCAGGCGTAGCCTGCTAATTCACTGGGTTTCGGTATCGAATCTAGAACAGGCAAGCTGTCGGGTAGCGTAATGGTGGGTGCTGCGGCCCAATTTCCATCCTCGCCTTCGTTAGCCGAACCACACGATACCATAAATGCTGCAACAGGCAATGCTAGTAACCATAGGTAGCGGCTCATGGGCTTTTATTTGTAAAGTAACAAAATAACTGGCAGCCTAAATAAAAAGAGGCGGCTCGCAAATGCGGGCCGCCTCTTGAAAACGTAAGGAAAGGCTTATTGCCCTGTAATATATTCGTTCAGCTCATCAACCGATGAAGAGAAGGTAAAGGCATCGTTTACTTTGTAATAGTTACCCAAATCGAAGGTGCGGCCGTAAGCAAATTTGGCAAAATCTAGGCGTGTGCCCTCAAAATCGAAAATAAGCATAATGTCTTTCACCTGGGCGCTGGTTAGGCAATTGCTGGTGAAAATCTGTTTCGCAATTTTCAATTGAGTATCGCTAAAACTTTGATTTCTGATGCTGGCTTTAGCGCCTTCAAAGTCTCCAGGGCTCATAGGCCAAGGGCAACCAATTGGGCCGTTGTAGCCCGGCATGATGTAGTGGTCGTTGTTGGGCACTGGCACTGGTGCTGGGGTTGGGGCTACTGGTGTACCGGTGGTAGTGGTGGTGGTAGTGGTGGTAATTGAGGTGTTCTCTTCATAAAATACCCCTGTACCATCGTTTATATTCACATTCATGCCGAAACCCGGTACGCCAACACCCACGTTTACATTTACGCCACCAGGAGCGGGGGTAGAGCCTACCGTGGTAGTGGTGGTAGATATAGTAGTGCTGGTAACAGGTGCCGGTGCCGGAGCTGGTGTGGTGTGGTAAGTTATTACCGTAGTAGCCGGCGGCGTTGGCGGTGCTTGTGCAATAGGCACTTGCCCCATCCATTTTACAACATATTGGCCGTTCTTATCCTTCCTAACGTTATAAGTTAACTCCGATGTTTCTTCAGGTACTGGCAAGGTTTTGTCCACTTCGCCAAGGGCTTTATCCGCAAAAATGATTTTCACCTTCAACAACATGGCGTTCACGTTCTGAACCTTCACGTTGGTTTGTGGTGTCTCGTTTTGGCGGATGCCATTGATGATTACGAAAAACTGTTCTCCTTGCTCGGCAAAGAAAATGTAGTTGCTGCCTTGGGCAAAGGCACTTACTGCGTAAAAAGCTACTAGTAGAGTAAAAATTGCTTTTTTCATTTAGTTTAGATTATGGTTATTTAATGGTTTATCGGTTAAGCGGTTAATCTTTTATTGGTTAAAAGTATTGTTATAAAAGCCTGTTGGTTTTGCTATCCAATCCCTCTTACCAATAACTAGTTAACGAGTAACTAATCAACCACACACCAACTATCGAAGTATATCACGTGATATTACAATGCGCTGCACCTCGGAGGTACCCTCATATATCTGCGTAATTTTTGCATCACGCATCAAACGCTCCACATGGTACTCCTTCACATAACCATACCCCCCGTGTATTTGTACGGCTTCTACCGTCACCCACATCGCTACTTCGCTGGCTACTACTTTCGCCTGCGCTGCAGCTCTTTGGTAATCCATACCTTGGTCTTTCATCCAAGCTGCTTTATATATCAGCAACCTTGCTGTTTCAATTTTAGTAGCCATATCGGCCAGTTTAAATTGAATTATTTGGTGCTGAGCAATTTCCTTGCCAAATGCTTTGCGCTGTTTGCTATATGCCAATGCCAATTCGTAAGCACCACTGGCAATGCCCAATGCTTGGCTGGCAATACCAATGCGGCCACCATCCAAAGTTTTCATCGCAAATTTAAAACCAAAACCATCCTCGCCAATGCGGTCTTCCTTTGGCACCACTACATCTTGGAACATGATGGAGTGTGTATCGCTGCTACGGATGCCCAGCTTGTTTTCCTTCACGCCGCGGCTTACACCGGGTGCATTCGCATCTACAATCAGCACATTTATACCGCGGTGGCCCTTCTCTCTATCGGTTTGTGCTATGACCAAATAAATAGACGCTTTGCCCCCATTCGTTATCCAGTTTTTTGTACCATTTACTAGGTAATGGTCGCCCATATCAATAGCGGTGGTGCGCTGGCTGGTGGCATCGCTGCCGGCCTCTGGTTCGCTTAGGCAAAAGGCACCCAATACATCACCCTTAGCCAATGGCACCAAGTACTTCTGTTTTTGCGCTTCGGTGCCATAGTGTTCCAAGCCCCAGCAAACCAGCGAGTTGTTTACCGACATGATAACCGAGCTGCTCGCATCCACTTTGCTTATCTCTTCCATAGCCAATACATAGCTAATGGTATCCAAGCCACTGCCGCCGTATTCCGGCGGTACCATCATACCCAAAAAGCCTAGTCCGGCCATTTGCTTTACCTGTTCGGTAGGGTAAGCTTGGGTTTCGTCGCGTTCAATTACGCCAGGCTTGCAATCGTTTTGGGCGAAATCGCGCGCGGCCTTTTGAATCATCAAGTGTTCTTCGGATAGCTGAAATAGCATGGTATAGTTAGAGTTTGTATGACAATAAAGGGATTTACCTTTATTAATTAACAAAAATACCTAAAATGCGGTTTAGTTGGTAGGGAAAGTTTTTTTGGCGGCTATAATCCATTCACACCGCCTTAAACTGCTCAAAACCCTCGCCACAATCGTTGCACTTGAACATGGCGCGGCAGAGGGCTGGACTTAAGGTTTATTTTGCTCCAAAATTTTAGCAACGTCTTCCTTTAGATCGGGTAAGTACCTAATTACAATGCTATATAGGGTTTCATCATCCAGCTTATCGTATTCGTGTGAAATCTTGTTTCGGAAAGCAACAATCTTATTCGCATTTCTCACTGTGACTTCTGCATCTACATGCAAAACCCTTTTCATCGCTTCGCCAATAATTTCAAAGCTGCGCTCCACTGCCTTTTTAAGCATCCGATTGTTGGAGAAAGTGGCAAACGATTTACCGCCAGTGCTGACGAAGTAATCCTCAATAGCTACAATCTCGGTATGTATGTCATGCAGCCAAACTAGGATTTCCTCTTTCATAGATGCTTACCTTGTTGCGATTGATGGAGTTAAGGAGATAAGGATTTGTAATCGTCTTTTCGGTTATGAGGTCAACTTTGCGACCCAATAGGTTTTCAAGAGATACCGTTAGGTCGTAATAGTTATCGGCGTACTGCTCAACAACTACTTCCCCAAATGTTACCAGCAGGTCCACGTCGCTATCAGCGGTAGCTGCACCGCTTGCCATAGAGCCAAATACAGAGAGGACTTCTACGCTGTGTTTTGCACACAATGCCCTTATCTGTTTTATGTTTTGGTTAATAAGCTCCATGATATAAAATTAAAAAAAAATGGAGAAGCATTACAACCCTACACCGCCTTAAACTGCTCAAAGCCTTCGCCGCAAGTGTTGCACTTAAACATGGCGCGGCAAAGGGTGGGGCCGAAGGGGGATAATAGGGTAGTTTCGGTGCCGAAGCAGTTGGGGCATTGGGCATGTTCTAGGTCTGCCATGCTGATGGTGCCGCAGTGGCGCTTAGGAGGAGATAGCCGGAAATCTTTGAGTTGTTGCAGGCCGCGTTCGCTTACCATATTCGAGTTCCAAGGTATGGTATAGTCTACCACTACCTCAACAGTATCAAAGCCGAGGGCTTCAACTGCCAACTGTACTTCGTGTTGCATGTGTTTTATGGCGGGGCAACCCACGAAGGTAGGCGTCATGGTAACTTTAGCGCTATTTTCTTCACCCACTTCAATTTTGGTAATAATTCCCAAATCCACCACCGAAATCACCGGTATCTCGGGGTCTTTCACCTCTTGGAGGGCTAGTAAAATCTGCGCTTCTGAAATCATAGTTACGAGTTACGGGTTGCGGGTTACGAGTTAAATGTTTTACCATATGAGTGAATCCGAATTGCTAACCCGCAACTCGTAACTCACAACCCGCAACTAAAGTTTTACCATTCCGCTTCTGGGTCGATGGCAAACACTTCGGTCATTTCTTTAAGTAGCGGCGCTAGGTATTCAGTGTGGTAACCTTTACGGCCGCCGAAGGTAGCTTCCGCGTTTACGGGCAACTTCAATCCTGCTGTTTCCAACACGGGCATAATACTCGCTAGCCAACGTTCTTGCAATACGGCCATTCCTTCGAAATAACCATATTGCACCAATTCTTGTTCCCCTTCCAGAGGTTCAAAGATGCCAAGTGCCAATGGGTATGCATAGTTCAGTGCCGATTGCATGCGGGCTTTACTTTCTTCAGAGCCATTACCCAGTTTCTTCATCCAAGTATCGGCATGCAGTACGTGGTATTTCAGCTCGCCACGAACCTTTACAGCCAATTGTGCCAAAGCTGGGTATGCCGAAGTAGTGAGCATGCTAAACAACTCATACATGGCATGATCGAACAAAAAGTGACGCACCAGGCTAAAGTCGTATTCGCCAATGGGGTACTCCACCAATTGGCAGCACTTAAATTCCGTTTCGGTGCGTGCAAACGCTACCTTGTCGGGGTGGCCTTCACCCATATCGGTGTGCAACAGTTGGTATAGCTGGTATGCCAATCCAACTTTATCCTGCGCCATGGATGAGAAGGCAATATCTTCTTCCAGCATCGGCCCTAGGCCCGTCCATTCACTGTTTCGGTGGCCCAGGATTAGGTTGTCGTCGGCTATGGTGTAGAGGAAATTTTTTAGGCTTTGCATATTTGGTTGCGAGTTACGAGTTACGGGTTACGAGTTTAAAATCTCATTTGCCGCAAATGCTATATTTGAAAATTGGTCTTCTTCTTTGTCGGCTCCATATGGAGCGGCACTTTCTTTAACAATGTTATTTTTTGATGTTTGGCGGTATTTTACCAAGTACGTTTTCAAACTTCCAATTTGTCTGCCCAATTCTGCACAATCTTGTTTTATCTGTGCGCTAATTGCATCTGATACTAACTGGTTGCACTCTAAAAAGAAGAGCATACTCCTTACTTCACCACAACTACCTTTAGCAATGGCTAAAAACCGATTAAAATCAGCAGCATTGCTATATTCAAATCCTTCGGCTATGTTGTTTGAAATAGAAAGAGCGGCACGGTTAATTTGGTCGCGTAGGTAATAGTCTTTAATACCTTTGGTCAGAACATAAACTCTTGAAGCTATATCTATGGCCTTTTGCCATACTTTAAGTTCTTCAAAATTATTAATTGTAGCCATTTCATTATTAATTTAACTCGCAACCCGTAACTCGCAACCCGCAACTATTTTTGGCGGTTCTGATATTCCTGTATCCTATCCCTTACTTTATACATTCCAGCTTCGCGGTGCTGCTTATCGGGGGTGGTGGCAAACATATCTTCGTCGGCCAATTGGAAGGCGAAAATGTCGGTGGTTTTTACAACCCACATATTTACGCATTTGCCGCGGCGGGCATATTGCTCTTTGGCAAACACTAGAGCCATTTCCTGTTCTGGTGCGTGCACACTGCCTACATGCTGGTGGAACTTACCTCGTTTTTCTTGCAAAAACACTTCAAACGTGCCCCAGTATTCATCGGGTTTTACAATGCTTTCGCCTTGAGGAAGCTCCAGACGGGCTATGCGGGGGTCGAGAGATTTATTTTGGTCGCTCATGGCGGGAATAAATTCAAAATTTAAGATTGAAAATTCAAAATTAATTACAACATATTCGCATCCATCCCGCAGAGACAAAAAGTTTTGGCTCTACGGGACTTTCTAACAGCGGGTTAGCTCTTTTGCGAATGCACAATATCAATTATGCCAATGGCACAGTACTCTTGGTGTATGGCGTAGCCAATGCTTGGCGCACCCAACGGCCTTTTTGTTCAGCCCATTTACGCACGGCTAGGCGCTCGGCATTGCATGGGCCATTGCCATTTATTACTTCATAAAACTCGTCCCAATCTGGGTCGCTAAAGTTCCACTTACCGGTTTCAGGGTCTTTCTTCAAGTTCGGGTCTGGGAAATCGATACCTACTTCGCGCACTTTAGGCACGTACATATCTAAAAACTGGTTGCGCATATCGTCGTTGCTGGCCATTTTCACTTTCCAACGCATCAACTGCTCACTGTGCACCGATTCTTTGTCGCTTGGGCCAAAAAAGTGGATGATAGGTTTGTACCAACGGTTTACGGCCGCTTGAAGCATTTCGTGCTGCTGCGGTGTGCCAGTAGCTAGGTACACAAATGCATCGTGACCTTGCTTTAGGTGGAAAGCTTCTTCGGCACAAATCCTTTCCAAAGCACGACAGTACGGGCCATACGAGCCTTTGCTGTTGGCCAATTGGTTTACAATGGCGGCTGCATCAATCAAAAATCCAATAACGGTTACATCGGCCCAAGTAATGGCTGGGTAGTTAAACACATTGCTGTATTTACTTTTACCGCTCAGTAGGTCATTAATCATTTGCTCACGCGGTTTGCCGAGGGTTTCGGCTGCGGTATATAGCAGATGACCGTGGCCAATCTCATCCTGCACCTTGGCAATAAGCGCCATTTTGCGCCTAAAGCCTGGTGCGCGGGTAATCCATGTGCCCTCTGGTAGAGCGCCTATTATTTCGCTATGCGCGTGCTGCTCAATCATGCGAATGAGCTGCTTGCGGTACATGGCCGGCATCCAGTCATGTGGCTCAATCTTCTCGCCCCTATCAATGCGCGCTTGAAAATCAGCCAACAATGCTGGGTCTTCGGCTACTGTTTCGGTTTGCTTTTTAGGGTTCTCTTCTGGTAAAAATCCTCCTCCGTACATAGTATTCCTGATTTAAGATTTTAGATTGACAATTTGCCAATCAATTATTTTTTCAACAGTCCTTCCAAAAGGAAGTCTGCAATTTGTTCTGCAATTTGGTCAGGGCTAAGGGCGCCATCGTTGCGGTACCAGGTCGGTATGCCGTTGAGTGTGCTAAACACCAATCGCATAGCAAAACTCACCTGCACTTTGCGAAAAACACCAGCCTCAATACCTTCCCTCAAAAGATTCTTAAAACGGTCTTCGTAGGCGGCACGTTGGGCCTTAAACTCTGAAAGCGACGGCTCATTAAGGTGCCTCCATTCGTTAAAAAATACCGATGATGCATCTAAGTTACTAGCCACCACACGGGTGTGGGCAGTAACCGCGTGGCGGAAACGGAGCTTTGGGTCGGTAGTGCCATTTTGCACCCTATCATACTCATCAAAGAACTCAGCAGCAATACGGAAACAGATGTTTTGCAGCAACTCTTCCTTGCTTTTTATGTGACTATATAGGCTTGCAGCTTCAATTCCAATGGCCTTGGCCAAATCTCTCATGCTGGTAGCCGAATACCCCTTCTCCCTGAATAAGTTTTGGGCTACTTGGTTTATCTGATCCTTACGGCTCAAGGTTTCGATACTCATAAAACTGGGCAGTTGTCGGATTGCTTAAACTAACGTTCGTTAGCAAAGATATAAGAACAACGTGTAAATGGCAAATTTTGTTGAAGAGTATCTACTATTAGTTTGATTAAGAGCGAGTTTTATGTTTGTGCAGGGAGTTTGAAACTTGATTTGAAAAGGCTTGAACAGCAGGTGTTACTGCAACACAACCGTCGAAATAGATAGCATTAATCGCACCGCGGTAAAACCGAATAAGTGGAAAACATGCTGCAGAAACCAGCAAGTCATATTGATTTTAGTTGAAATGCCGCAGGTGGGTGCTATGCATCCCAAAGCTTTTCATATCGCATTGCTAAGGATTTAGCTAGCTCAACGACGTTGGTGGTTATAAGGGAAGAATGGAAATTTTCCGTTAATGTATCCGTTTCAGCTTAATATCATTGGCGGGGGTAATAACCAAAGGAACCTTCTCCGTTTCAACGGAGCTGGTATCTAGGCCAAAAGCTTTGTGCTCGGGTAAGCTTATATTACGCAGTAGGTTGTATATATCCAAGATAATTTGCTCATAGATAGGCAATTCGTTATCGTTGGAAAGGATTTTTTCGATTACCACAAAGCGGAAATCGCCTATTACGTTGAGCTTATTTAGCGATTCGTATCGGCTACTGATATCTACCTCTTTCTCCTTCACCAAATCTTCAACCACTTTACGGAAAAATAGGTTGATGCGTGGTGCCACACGGAAACCGAGCTTAAAGTCAACCCTTATCACATCATTCTGCACAATGTGGTCTATTTTGTACGACATGGTATTTGGCTCATCCATTACTTCCACGTGCACAAACCAATAAATATCGGCTCGTTTGGGCTGTTTCTGCATGATTGAGTAGATGATTTTGGTCTCAATCTCATCCTTTCTATCGGCACTGGTTAGGTACACCAAATGCGTAGCGTATTTGTTTATAGATTGGTCGGTGCTTAACTGCTCTAGCAATGGCAAATACTCGTCAAGTTTGGTAAACTCCACATAGCGGTTGCGAATGCGGCGGGCATTGTACCATACCCACATAATAGTGAGTAGGAATAGCCCAATGATAAGGGTAATGAAACCACCATGAGCAAACTTATCCAAATTGGCTACCAAAAATGCAATCTCAATAGAGCCATGCACCACTATAAATCCGAAAATGAGGATTTTGTGGAAATGTTTGAGGTACATATAGTACACCACCAATATGCTGGTCATGAGCATAGTAAGCACAATAGCCAACCCATATGCGGCCTCCATGGCACTCGACTCCTCAAAGTAAAGCACTACAGCTATACAGCCTATCATCAACATCCAATTGACAAATGGAATGTATATCTGTCCTTTCGCCAAACTAGGGTAATCAATCCGTACTTTCGGCCAAAAATTAAGACGTATAGCCTCGTTTATGAGTGTAAATGAGCCGGTAATTAACGCTTGGCTGGCTATAATGGCTGCAAGCGTGGCAATAACAATACCTGGTAGCAAAAACCATTCGGGCATGATGGCATAAAATGGGTTGATGCCTTTCTCGAGTACCTGTCCATCAAATTGAAGTAACCAGGCCCCTTGGCCAAAGTAGTTGAGCAGCAAAGCGATTTTTACGAAACCCCACGATACTCTAATATTTTGTTTGCCACAGTGGCCCAAATCTGAATATAGCGCTTCGGCACCAGTAGTGCACAAAAATACCGCGCCTAATAGCCAAAAACCCCCTGGGTGCTCTACCAACAGTTGATAAGCATAATAAGGGTTCAAGGCTTTTAAAACACTCACATTTCCTGCTAGTTGAACACTACCTAATACAGCCAACATTACAAACCAAACCAGCATCACGGGGCCAAACAACTTGCCTATTTTGCTGGTGCCAAATTGCTGAATAATAAATAAGCCAACCAAAATGGCTATTACGTAAGGCACGGTATTGAACTCACCGAGCCAAGGTAAGCTCTTTAAACCCTCAATAGCCGACGAGACGGAAATGGGCGGGGTAATAATACCATCGGCCAACAAAGTACTGCCACCAATAATAGCAGGTATCATCAACCATTTCTTTTTAGTTCTTCGCACCAAGGTATACAATGAGAATATACCGCCTTCTCCTTTGTTGTCCGCTTGCAGGGTAAGGTAAACATACTTTATGGTAGTCTGCATAGTAATCGTCCAAAAAATGGCCGAGAGCCCACCAAGCACTACCAGTGCGTTTATTGGGTTTGGATCATTATTGGCGCCATGTCCTATAATGGCCTTCATAACGTACAGCGGGGAGGTTCCTATGTCGCCATAAATAATGCCTAAAGTAATCAGTAATCCTGCGGCCGAAAGCCTGTGGGCGCTACTGCTATGGTTCATTTTACTAATAAGTTTTCGATAAGATCCTGAGAGGCTGCTTGCAGGTAAATGTAGCAGGATGGTCTTATCAGAGGCAAATTTGGATAAAATAATAGGGATTGTTAGTTTTTTGAAGGAAATATTTTTTTCAGGAGTGACAAGAAACAGGATTCAAAAGGGAAACAAACAACTCATTTTAGTATCTTTGAAAACAACTGAAGCATAAGAAATTAACCATGAGCAACTCAAAGACAACCTTAAAAGGCGGCGAATTTTTGTTGAAGCAAACGCGCCCTGAAGATATTTTTATTCCTGAAGAGTGGAATGAAGAGCAACGGATGATAGCACAATCGATGATTGATTTCACGAAGCAGGAAATCCATCCTTACCTTGATGAGATTGACAGCATGGCCGATAAAACCTTGATGCCGCGTTTAGTAGAAAAAGCTGGCGAATTGGGCTTGTTGGGCACTTCGGTGCCAGAGGAATATGGTGGATTCGATATGTCGTTCAATACCAGTATGTTGGTGGCCGAGAAATCGGCTTATGGGTTTTCGTTTGGCACTACTTATGGGGCTCATACGGGTATAGGTATGCTTCCTATTGTTTACTACGGCAATGCAGCGCAAAAAGCCAAATATTTGCCTGGCTTGGCCGATGGCAGCACCAAAGTGAGCTATGCACTTACCGAGCCTAGCGCGGGCAGCGATGCTAACAGCGGCAAAACCAAAGCTAAACTGAACGCGGAAGGTACGCACTACCTGCTTAACGGACAGAAGATGTGGATTACCAATGGTGGCTTTGCCGATTTGTTTATTGTGTTTGCTAAAATAGATGATGACAAAAACCTATCTGCATTTATTGTAGAAAAAGCTTTTGGTGGTTTAAGTATTGGTGCTGAGGAAAAGAAACTGGGTATTAAAGGCTCAAGTACTGTGCAGGTTTTTCTTAACGATTGCCCAGTGCCAGTTGAGAACCTATTGAGCAATCGTGGCAATGGTTTCAAAATTGCTTTGAACATACTCAATATTGGTCGTATTAAGTTAGCCACAGCAGCGTTGGGTGGTTGCAAAATGGGTATTGACGGCACTATTGAATATGCTAAGGGGCGAAAACAGTTTGAAACCCCCATTGCCGAATTTGGTGCCATTAAGCACAAGCTGGCCGAAATGGCTATGAAAACATACGCTATTGAGTCGGCTAGCTACCGCGCTGGGCAGAATATTGATGATGAGTTTGAACACTTATTAGCAACAGGCATGGACAAGGCCGAAGCGAAGCTGAAAGCTGTAGAGCAGTTTGCTATTGAGTGTGCGCTTTGTAAAGTACATGGCTCAGAAGTGTTGGATTTTGTGGTTGATGAGTCTTTGCAAATACATGGTGGCATGGGCTTTTCGGCAGAATTGCCTGTGGAGAAGGGTTATCGCGATGCCCGTATAACACGTATTTATGAGGGCACCAATGAAATTAACCGCATGTTGGCGGTAGGTACGCTGTTCAAAAAAGCGTTTAAAGACAAGGACTACGATATTACCGCGCCTATAAAACAAGTACCATTGGCGCTGTTCTCGCAGTTATTCAAAAAATCGTATGGTGGCCGTTTTGGTAAAGAGTTGGCAACGCTTGATAACCACAAGAAACTTTGCTTGCTAGTTGCTGGCCGTGCTGCCCAAAAGTTTGGTTTGAAACTAACCGATGAGCAAGAGATTTTGATGAACGTGGCCGATATGATGATTGAAATTTATGTGGCCGAATCTACAGTTTTGCGCACCGAGAAAGCATTGTTGATAAGCAAGAGCAGCGCCGATGCTGAAAAACTGCAACAGCAGGTAAATATGGCCCAGCTTTATGTTTATGAGGCTAACCAAAAGATTTTCAAGGCGGCCAAAGATGCCATATTGAGTTATACCGATGGTTTTGAGCAAAAATTGATGTTGCGCACCGCGTACCGCTTCAGCATCAGCAACCGCATCAACCCGCAGCACCTGCGCCGCGAAATAGCCAACTATATGATTAAAGAAGGTAAATACCCTTTCTAAGTATTATCTCGCCCCAAAGGGGCATTATATTAATAGCGTCGGGCACCGCCCGATGTACATAATGTGTTTCCGGAAACGCAATTCGTTTTTAGGGCGATGCCCTAATTTAGTAGTATATAACCCCGTTGGGGAATTCCGTATTGCGAAAAAATCTTTGGGTAATAGCACTAGTTTTATTGTCGAACAGGTATTGCTAGCCACTACTTAGTATTATACTCGTTCATGGTGCGCTCAATGCCAATGGTGCCGAATGCAAACACAGCTTCAGCAGCTTTTTCAATGGCGGCTACCACCAATGGTTCTTCGTCTTTTTTCCATTTACCCAATACATACTCGGCTTGACGACCCTTCGGAAAATCGTTGCCTACCCCAATGCGCAGGCGCGGATAGTCTTGCGTAAGCAACATTTCGGTGGTACTTTTTAGGCCATTATGGCCGCCCTCGCTACCTTGTTTGCGCAAGCGCAGCTTGCCAGTGGGCAGGGCTATATCGTCGGTTATTACTAGCAAATCAAAAGGCAGTATGCGCAGCGTTTGCAACCAGTAGCGGATGGCTTTGCCGCTAAGGTTCATGTAAGTGTTGGGTTTTAGCAGATAAAAGGTGCGGCCCTTGTGCTTAATCTCGGCCAAGTCGCCATGCCTTTCGGTACGGAAAATAGTGCCCTCTTTGCGGACTATGTAATCCAATACATCGAACCCAATGTTGTGCCGGGTATGCTCATAATCGCTACCAATGTTCCCTAGTCCTGCTATCAAATACTTCATGCTATTTGCTTGTTGCTGGGGCAAATTTCGGAAATAAATGGGGAACGGGTGCAGATAATGTATGACGTCTTGTCCTCGCTTCCAGCGTGGATACCCTAACTTCGAGCTTTCAACTTGACATAAAGCACCAATCCCTTCCAATGTTAAGATTTTGCAAAATGAGTGCACGTGCAATGGATTTTAACTTTCTAAACGGTACTATTGAACCATGAAAGTATTTGCATTTATCACCATCCTCATTACGTTGTTTTGGGCAGTTGATGGTTCGTTCAAAGCCATCAAAACCTATCAAGCCCCCGAAGCCAAACAAGCCGTAGCTGCGGATGGAAAGTACTTTTACGCCATTGACGATGCACTGGTGGCCAAGTACGATTTGCAAGGTGAAAAGGTAGCGGTATGGCAACCGAAGCCCGATAGCCATATCAAGCACCTCAATAGCGGCTTTGTAAAGAATGGCTTGCTGTATATGGCACACAGCAATTACCCAGCTTTACCGAGGTTAAGCTCTATAGAGATATTAGATACCAAAACCATGGAGCACTATCGCACGTTGGAGTTTGGAGCTTTTGACGGGGCGGCTAATATTGTAGTTTGGCACAATAATGCTTGGTGGGTGCTGTTTGCGCACTATAGCGGCGACAAGGCTGAGCCTGGGCGAACTTCGGCTGATACGCGGTTGGATAAGTTCAATGTAGGTTGGGAGCGCACGGATAGCTACTATTTGCCCAACGAGTTGATTGCCAAAATGGAACCTAAGAGCATCTCAGGCGGGGCTTTTGGACCCGATGGAATGTTATACCTCACAGGCCATGACGCTGCGGAGGTTTACAAAGTAAGTTTCCCAAAAGAAGGCACGTTGCTAGGGCTTGAGGCCACTTACCCTTTGGAGTGTGAAGGGCAGGGTATTGCATGGTATGGCAATCAGTTGTACAGCATTAAGCGAAGCACCCGCGAAGTAGTGGTTTCGGAGTTGGTTCTAGATTAAGTTTCGCGGACCAATGCAACGGATTTTATTGTTTCAGGGTCTGAACCGATTATGAGTAATACTATGCTTACCCCTAATAACCTTTCCAACTCCCGCAGAACACTTCTTTGGGCCGAAATGCTAATGCTTTTTGGCGGCATTCCGTTTCTGCATTATTATAAAATATTGCCTTTCCATTTTATCGTTACCATGCTGCTATTGTCGGCAGTGGCCGTTACTTACATTATTCGGCACCCAGCGGTAAGCAACTGGGTGTTTGGCCTCAATGGTTTTAACGATTGGCGTTATCTGTGGGGTTTGTTTGCTTTGTTTGCAATAGGCAGCACCCTCTTTGTTTACCTCACCACGCCCGATCAATTGTTTATCATGCCAAGGCAAGAACCCTTGCGGTGGCTGGCCGTTATGGGTTTCTATCCCGTTTTTTCGGGTGTTACGCAAGAATTGTTATTTCGAGGCTTTTTCATGGAGCGGTATAAGCACCTATTTGCCAGTCCTAATATGCTCATATTCGTAAACGGTGTTTTGTTTGGTTTGGCCCACCTTATGTTTGGCCATTGGCTTACGGTGTTTCTCTCAACATTAGGTGGCTTTATTTATGCTGGGCTGTATTATCGTTACAAATCCATTTTGATAGCTTCCATCGTGCATGGGCTCATCGGCAATTGGATATTTACCGTGGGCCTCGGACAGTATTTTTATTTGAAACAGTGAGATAGTATCAAGTATCAAGTATGTTCTGCTTAGAAAGCTCATTTTAAACATTCACTTTTTATTCAATCGTAAATCGTACCTCGTAAATCGTACCTTTTTGGTCTTGATACTTGATACTCATATCTTGATACTGAAAAGCACCTTATCTTTGCCTCCAAACTACGCATCATTATGAAAGTAGCCGTTGTAGGTGCCACCGGACTAGTAGGTACCAAAATGCTGGAAGTATTAGCAGAGCGCAATTTCCCTGTAACTGAGTTGATACCTGTTGCCTCTGAGCGTAGTATTGGCAAACTGGTACAATACAAAGGCAAGGGCTACAAGGTAGTAAGCATGGAAGATGCCATAGCCGCTAAGCCAGCCGTGGCCTTGTTTTCGGCTGGTGGTAATACTTCGTTGGAGTGGGCTCCTAAGTTTGCTAAAGCAGGCATTACGGTTATCGACAACAGCAGCGCTTGGCGCATGAACCCTATTAATAAACTGGTAGTACCTGAGGTTAATGCACACGTGCTTACCAAAGAAGATAAAATTATTGCCAACCCTAATTGCAGTACTATACAGCTAGTAGTGGCCTTGAAACCATTGCACGAGCGTTACCAAGTAAAAAGGGTAGTGGTAAGCACTTATCAATCGGTAACGGGTACGGGTGTAAAGGCCGTGGACCAACTGAACGGCGAGCGCCAAGCCGCCTCGGCCGGCGAAACTTACACTGGGCCTAAGGCCTACGCCTATACCATTGATATGAACGCCATACCCCACATTGATGTGTTTTTGGAAAACGGCTATACCAAGGAGGAAATGAAGATGGTGAACGAAACCTGCAAGATTATGGGCGACGACACTATTCGATTAACCAGCACTACCGTGCGCATACCGGTCGTGGGCGGCCACAGCGAAGCCGTAAATGTTGAGTTTGCCAAGGATTTTGACCTTGCCGAAGTGCGCACGCTGCTAGAAAATGCCCCTGGTGTAACGGTGATTGATGACGTGAAAAACCTGCAATACCCTATGCCGCTGATACATGCATACAACACCGATGATGTGTATGTGGGCCGCATCAGGCGCGATGAGAGCCAGCCAAACACGCTTAATATGTGGGTAGTAAGCGATAACCTACGCAAAGGCGCTGCTACCAATGCCATACAAATAGCAGAGTACTTGGCAGAAAAAGGTCTGTTGTGAGCTTAGATGCCTTGCCTACCTATACTAAGAATCAACTAGCCCTGCGCAACGGGCAAGATAAGGACCAAATATGGGTTGCCTATAAGGGATTGATTTATGACCTTACCGATAGCCGCCTTTGGCGCAATGGCAAGCATTATGAGCATTGGGCAGGGCAAGATCTTACCGACGAGCTAAAAGATGCTCCGCACACTGAAAGGGTTTTTGAGAAATTTACCCCATTTGCAAGGCTGGTGTAGCGCTTACTTTAATAATTTAATGCTCGCCATTACTTGCTTACCTGTAGCTACTAGTGCATCTGCACTGCTACATTCACAACTGAAATTGGCTACCACTACTTGGTCTTTCACATTGAGCAGGTAAAGTATGTTGTATACCAGTAAGTTGTCGGGCGATAGGGATTTAAATTCTAGCTTGCCCACAGGTTTGCCGCTTTGGATAGAGGTACTGGTTCCTATCCAAAATAAAGCTGGATGCGTTTTTTCTAAACTACCCTTTAAGTTGTTTATTAGTTCTTTCATCCCTGCCTCATCGGTAGGGGCTATTTGGTAGCTATTGCTAAAGGCAATATTTACATTCTTATCAATCCCGCTGTAAACATAGTCAGGTGGGCTTTTAGGGTCATAGCGCAACGCAACTTGCGCATAATGCATCGGCGTAAAATCGTCGGGTAGCATTATCGTTACCTTTTTTTCGTAAAGTTCTACCATGCGCAAAACGGGTTTGGTTTGTGCGATGGCAACATTAGCAACCAAAATCAAAAAGACTAATTTAAGATAGGCCATAAGGCTGGGTTAAGGTTGAGTTTCCAATTGGGTTTTCAATCGTAAGAGGGCCGTTTCAAATTCTGGGCCAATTTTTCCTTCGGCAAAAAGGCCCGCAAATCGCAGCACGGGGTTCCAGCCCAAGGTGGCACTATATTCAAATGCTACACGGGTGCGCTCGGTTCCTTTGTCCAAAAAGCGAATTTTACCTTCCGCCAATGGTATTCCATCTGTCGAAAGGGTATACGCTACACCGTCCAAAGGATTCGTTCTGGTTAAGGCAATATCGGCAGCACCTACTTTATCGCCTTGCCAGCTGAGGTTGCTGCCTACCGTACCCACTTCGCCTGTAAAGGTGAAAACAAGCGTAGTGTCGTCGCCTTTTTGCCATGGGCTCCAATCGGGCCAAGTATTCAGGTCGCTAATGGTTGCATACACCGTTTCGGTAGGTGCGTTAATAGATATGGCCCGCTCAACACGGTAGCTATTGGGCAACAAAAAGCCAATAAGCGACAACGTAATGATAGCCACACTCAGGCCAACGGCAATATAGTGCCAGCGTTTCATCTAGGATGAATGTTTTTTGTGGGGTAAAGATAGGGAGACTAGTTGGATATGCCTTAAATAGCTTTTTATGGAGATAACCAGTAGAACATTACGATTAACAATCGCACTTGATTTTTTATGTCAATGTTACCATTGTAACGCGAAGACTGTAGGGGCCTTGAAAATTAAATATGCTTTAATTCGTTTGTTTTAGGTATGCTGCCCATGGCAGCTAAAGGTTCAGTTATTTATTGGGCTGCATTATAGGCTGAGTTGCTTTACAAGCCTGCAATGATTTGAGCAGTTAAAACAAAAAAACTGTATCATTGTTGGCACAGCAGACCAATAATACCCTATACCATGATACCAGCTAAAGGATTTGCAGCCCCAGCACCAAGTGTGCCTTTACAACCATTTAGTTTTGAGCGCCGTGAGCCAGGACCAAAGGAAGTGTTGATTGACATAAAATATTGCGGCGTATGCCATAGCGATATACACCAAGTACGCGACGAGTGGGGCAAAGGTATTTACCCGATGGTGCCAGGCCATGAAATTGTAGGCCAAATAACCAAAGTAGGTAGCGAAGTAACCAAGTTTGCTTTAGGCGATTTGGCCGGAGTAGGCTGTTTTGTGGATAGTTGCCGTACATGCCCAAGTTGTCAAAAAGGGCTTGAGCAATACTGCGAAGTAGGTATGGTGGGCACTTACAATAGCAAAGACAAGCAAGGCAACCCCACTTACGGTGGCTACAGCAACTTCATTACCATTGATGAGCAATACACCCTCAAGGTATCGGCTAAGCTTGATTTGGCAAGGGTAGCGCCACTGCTTTGTGCAGGCATTACCACTTGGTCGCCGTTACAGGAGTGGAAAGTAGGCAACGGACACAAACTGGCCGTTGTTGGTTTGGGTGGTTTGGGCCACATGGCAGTTAAGTTAGGCGTATCGTTAGGTGCTGAAGTAACTGTTTTAAGTACTTCGCCAAGCAAAGAGCAGGACGCCAAAGACCTCGGGGCACATCATTTTGCAGTAACCAAGGATGCGGCGCAGTTTGCCAGTTTGAAAAATAGCTTCGATTTTATTATCGATACAGTAAGTGCACAGCACGACATAGCTAGCTACCTGCAACTGTTGAAAGTAGATGGTACCATGATATTATTAGGTATACCACCGGTGCCATCTCCAATACCGAGTGGTGCTTTGGTAATGAAACGTCGCCGTTTGGTGGGCTCATTAATAGGAGGTATCAAGGAAACCCAAGAAATGTTGGACTATTGCGCCGAGCATGGCATTGTTTCCGACAGCGAAATCATCCCCATCAACTACATCAACGAGGCATACGAGCGTGTATTGAAAAGCGATGTGCGCTATAGGTTTGTAATTGATATGGCAACGGTTTAAACCAGTTGCTAGTTAGGAGTTACGGGTTCCGAGTTGTTGGCTGAAGCTGTTTTTTAGCCTTAATATTGAACTGTAAACCCGTAACTCGCAACCCGCAACTAAAATAATTACCTTTGCCCCAACCATTGGATACAATACATGACCAATACCGTTATGGGTAAAACCGCAATACTACTGGGCGCTACAGGCCTCATAGGTGGGCATTGCTTGCAGTATTTGCTCAAAAGCCCTCGTTACAGCAAGGTAGTGTGCTTGGTTCGCAAAAAATTGCCCATCATAAACGAAAAGCTTGCGCAGATATTAGTTGATTTCGACCATTTGGAAGATTATGCCGAAGCCTTAAAAGGCGACGATGTGTTTTGCTGCTTAGGTACTACCATTAAGGTGGCAAAAACTAAAGAGAACTTCAAGAAGGTAGATTATTATTATCCTTTGGCTGCGGGTAAAATAGCTTTACAACAGGGTGCTACGCAATACTTGCTGGTAAGCTCGTTGGGTGCCGATAAAAACTCGCCAGTATTTTACAGCAAAACCAAAGGCGAGGTGGAGCGCGACCTAAAAGCGCTGGGCTACCCTACCCTGTACATTTTACAACCTAGCTTATTGCTGGGCAACCGCAATGAAAGCCGATTAGGAGAAAAGGTTGGCGAAACAGTTATGACTGCGTTAAGCTTTTTAATGCAAGGTCCGTTGAAAAAGTACAGAGCCATTGAAGCCGATGCCGTTGCTTTTGCCATGGTGCAGTTGGCCACCGAACAGCAACATGGTATCCAAACACACCTAAGCGATGCCATACAGGCCTTACACGACAAACACGCCCAAGCATGAACTTAGCTATTGATATTGGCAACAAGTACACCAAAGTGGCCGTGTTTGATGGCGAAGAGCAATTGTGGAGCTATGCTTATAAGCATTTCCACTTGGATAATTTGAAAGATATTTATGCCCGCTACCCGCAAATAACTGATGTAATTATGAGCGACGTTTCGGGAGATATACCCAAAACGGAACACTACATTCGTGAGCGCTCGAACTATATGGTGCTCAACCACGATACGCCAACACCTATTGTTAACCGATATAAGACCCCAAAAACCTTGGGCTTAGATAGGCTAGCAGCCGTAGCAGGCGCTACTGCCTTATACCCGGGGGAAGACATATTGGTAATTGATGCTGGAACTTGCATTACTTACGAATGGGTAAATAAAGATTTGGAATATTTTGGGGGAGGTATTTCACCAGGTATGCGTATCCGTTTTAAGGCATTGCGCAAGTACACGGGCAAGCTGCCATACCTCAAAAAACAGGATATAGACTACCTTATAGGGGGCAATACCACCGAAAGTATGCTTAGCGGTGTTATAAATGGCACGGCTGGCGAAATAAACCATATTATTTCCCGTTACAGAGAGATGTATCCTGATTTGCGGGTATTGGTTACGGGCGGTGATGCGCGATTCTTTGAATCTTATTTGAAAAGTCCCATCTTTGTCGTCCCGAACCTAGTTTTATTCGGTTTAAACAAAATCCTACTCTATAATGCAGGCTTGCGCCATTAAATTTTGGGCTTTAATGTTGTTGGCTATAGTCAGCATCAGCGCTCAGGCACAAGAGGTTTCGCCATACTCTAGGTATGGCATTGGCGATATTTCTTCGCCAGACTTCGCGGCCTCACGGTCATTGGGTGGATTATCAGCAGCATATCGCGATAAGTATAACATCAACGCAGTTAACCCGGCTTCATATTCCTTTATTCGGTATGCCACTTTCGAGATCGGTTTAAACTCCACTACCAAGTGGTTGCAAACAACAAATAGCAAATACCAAACCGGCGATGCTTTCTTGGATTATGTAGCTATGGCGTTCCCATTGGGCAAAAACCAAGGTATCAGTTTTGGTTTAGTGCCATTTAGCAGCATGCGCTACGATTTACAATCGAGCACCACCGACTCGTTGGGCAACGACTATACCCGGTTGTATAGCGGCAAAGGCCGTACCTACGATTTCTATTTGGGTTATTCAAAAGCCACTATTATCAATTTCCGCAATGTTTTGTCATTTGGTACTAATGTGGCCTACCGCTTTGGTCAGTTGCGATATGGCGAAGTGTTGACCCTATCAGATGGGGGCAACTCTTTAAGCGCAAGGCGTAATAGCACCCTAAGGGTAAGCGATGTGGTAGTAACAGTGGGTGCCCAATATAGAACTTGCTTTTCTTGCCCCGATACGTTGTTAACCGACCCAATACAAATTGAAGCCGAGCAGAACAAAAAGCATTTGTACCTAACCGTGGGCGCATATGGCGGTTCGCCTAGCAACATTAGCAGCAATATTAGCAGCACATTCGACAGGTTTTATATTTCGGGCAGCAGCGTAGTGACTGTAGATACGGTAAGCAGCACCGACGATACAAAGCTGAAATTACGGCTACCTGCGCAGTTTGGGTTAGGTGCAACTTTGGGCGACGATATTAGATGGACCGTTGGTTTGGACCTAAAATATACTTTCTGGAACGGCTTTAATAGTCTTTCGGGTGGCGAACCATTGCAAAACAGTTTCCGTTTTGGTGGTGGTATTGAGCTGTGTCCCAATATAAGTGGCAAAGGCTTTGTGAGGCGCACTAGGTACCGCCTAGGCGGATACTACGATAGCGGGCATTTAAGTATAAGCAATAAGAGCATTGTAGAATACGGCATGACTTTTGGTTTAGGTATACCATTGAAACCAAAAGGAAAAGGTGAAGAAAGACTGAACATTGGCTTTGCGGCCGGCTCTCGGGGCACAACAAGTAATGGACTGCTACAGGAAACTTTTGTAAAGGTATCTATTGGCATTTTGCTAAACGCAAGCGCTGGATACGACAACTGGTTTAAGAAATCGAAATACCAGTAAACACTAAAACTCAATTTTGAGTAAAACAACAGCTTTGAAACATTTTGTAATTGCTGTAGTAATGATATTGGGAACGATGGGTTTCCATGCTGCTTTGGCACAAAACGAAGTGCCATGTACTCCCGAGTGGGGCGCTGAGCCCGATAAGGCTCAAGAAGCTTACACGTTGTACCGCGAATTTATGAAACAAGGTAATTATAAAGGTGCCTTGCCGTATTTAAAAACCTTAATAGACCTTGCACCTGGTGCACGTCAAACCACCTATGTTGATGGGGTATATATTTACAAAGACTTGCTTAGCAAAAGCACCGATGCTGCCCAGAAGCAAGAGTATGTAAATGCAATCCTTAAAATGTACGATGGCCGTATCCGTTGTTTTGGCGCAGGCTATGGTCGTAAGGCTTACGACATGTACTCGCTTACCCCTGCCAATGTATCTGGCACCTTGAAAGCTTTTGACACCGCTTTGGAGAAAGAAGGCGACAAAATCGAAGATTTGTTGCTGTTCCCGTACATGATTACTGTAGAAAAGTCGCTGATAAAGGGTGAATTGGATACCATTGCCATGGTTAATAGGTACATGAAAGTGGTAGAATTGGTAGAACGCAACGCCGCAAGCAACAAAGCCGCTAAATACAATGCCGCACTTGCCCAAATAACTGAGCGGATGGGCCCGTTTTTGAGTTGCGAAGTGATTAAGCCTATTCTGCGAAAACAATACGATGCCAGCCCGAATGACACAGCGGTTATTGGCAAGTTGTTTAAGCAATTGTATAGCCTCCGTTGCACCAGCGACCCTTTGTTTTTGGAAGTAGCCGAGAAATTGTTGTTGCAAAAGCCTAGCGAAAGCATTTATCGCATACTATACTATAGTGCTTACAACGATGGAAAGTACGACGAGGCATTGACGTATGCCAACAAAGCGCTCGAACTATCATCTGATAACGAAAGTAAGGCCAAATACTACTTGGAGATTGCCAAAATACAGCAACGTAACGGCGACTTTAGTAGTGCCCGCGCTAGTGCCATTAAGTCGGTGCAATTGAAGCCTAGTGGTAATCCGTATTTGTTTATCGGCGACTTGTATCAGGCTAGCGGTAAGCTTTGCAGCTCAGGTACCGGTTTCGAGAGTCAAGTAATTGTTTGGGTTGCTCTTGATATGTATGAGAAAGCAAAATCAATTGACCCTTCCGTAACCGCTGAAGCGAATAAAAAAATTACCGATGCCAAGCAGGATATGCCCGCTAAAGGCGAATGTTTTTTCCGCAACTTGAAAGACGGAGACGCATTTAAAGTAGGTTGTTGGATAAACGAAACTACCATAGTGCGCTGCTTGAACGACTAAGTTTAGTATAAAGTAGCACAAGATTGCTTCAAGAGAAAATAGATACTAGATACCCATTTTTGGTAACGTTATTTATAAATCGTAGAGGCACAAAGCACATGGATGCATTGTGTTTTTGCCTTTTATTTTAAAGGGATTCATTATTTTGTACTTGATACTAGATACTCATTACTTGATACGCTTCAAAAACAGTCGATTTTTGTCTTTTTGTTGCATGCTAACATTGGCAGGCTTGTTGGTGGGCTGTAGTGCCGAAGATACCAAAATAGAAGAGCTAGTGCCCAATGAAGCGGCTAACCTAGAAATAGCCCGCGAAGTAGAAGTAGTGTATAGCGAAATGGGCCAAATTAAGGCCCGAATTATTGCCCCAATGCTGATTAGAGGCACTAAAGACAACGATGACTTTATGGAATACCCAGAAGGGCTAACGGTATACAACTACAACGCCCAAATGGAAATTGAGAGTAAAATGAGTGCCAAGTATGGCATTTCGCACGAAAAGAAGGAAGAAGTTATGGTGCGCGACAATGTGGTGCTCATTAACATCAAAGGCGAGAAGTTGAATAGCGAGGAGCTATGGTGGAGCCGAAAATCGAAAAAAATTACTTCCGATAAGTTTGTAAAAGTAACCACCATTGACGAGGAAATTATTGGCTATGGCTTTGATGCCAACGAAGACTTTAGCGAATACACCGTGCGAAACGTGAAAATGATAACCACTATTGACGACCCCAATGTGGAATAGGATATTTGATATACCAGCCTATTTGCTTGCTATCGGCTTGTTTGCCTATGGTATGTTGGGTATGCTACGCAGCGAACAACCTGCTGAAACGGGCAATAGCCCTATGTTTTATATAATTTGCTCATTGTTTGTGGTAATGTTTATTTTTGGAGCGCGGCGCAGCAGGCGTTTTCAAGACCGTGCAAACAGAGACGAAAAGTAAACTTAAAGAGTTAGTTTTAACTTGTATCTTAACACCACTTTGGAAATCGACATAGTACTAATTATCATAGCCCTATTGTTCTCGGCCTTTTTTTCGGGTGTTGAGATGGCTTTTATCAGTGCCAATAAGCTCAAATTGGAGCTCTTGAAATCGCAAGGGGGATTTGCTAGCGGTACTATTGCCAAATTCGTAAACGACCCATCTCGCTTTTTGGGAATGACCCTATTGGGCAACAATATTGCACTTATCTTCCTTGGTATGATAACCGCACCATTGTTAGAGCCAAGTATTGAAGCCCAATTGCAATCATGGTTTGGGGCAGCTGGGCATGATTACCAAGCGTTGGTGCTGATAATACAAACCATTTTTACTACCATATTGGTACTTATTTTCGGAGAGTTTTTGCCCAAAACCGTTTTTCGAATCAACCCCGAGGGTGCACTTCAAGTTATGGCCTTACCCATGCTAGTGGTCGATTTTTTGCTCCGGTGGCCAGTTATGTTCATCACTTGGTTGTCGCATTTGTTCTTAGAAAAGCTACTAAAAGTAAATACCAAGAACAATGTGCCAATTTACGGCAAAGTTGATTTAGAAGACTTTATAAAGCAGTTTGTTCGCAACGACAAAGAAGAAGATGATGAGCAACTAAATACTGATATATTTGAACGTGCCATGTCGCTTACCGAGGTAAAAGTGCGCGAGTGCATGGTGCCCCGCACCGAAATTGAGGCCGTAGAGGTATCAGATACTATTGAAGATCTCAAGGACAAATTCTTGCAATCAAAGCACTCTAAACTGATTGTTTATGAGGAGGATATAGATCACATTTTAGGATACGTGCATCACTTCGATTTGCTAAAGGGCCCAGATAGCATACGCGAGCTACTTTTTCCGATAAAAGTGATACCGGAAAGCATGGGCGCACGCAGCTTGCTCAACCATTTTACCAAGGAGCATAAAAGCATTGCTTGGGTGGTCGATGAGTTTGGCGGCACGGCAGGCATAGTTACTCTCGAAGATATTTTGGAAGAAATATTTGGGGAAATAAATGACGAGCACGATTCAGAGGATTTTATTGAGCGCCAAATAGCCGGCGACGAATATATTTTCTCGGGCAGGCTAGAAATAGATTACCTAAACGAAAAGTATGACCTCGACCTACCAGAAGGCGATTACGAAACACTTTCGGGGTTTGTGGTATCAAACCACGAAGACATACCAGAGATGGATGAATTGATTATTATCGGCCGTTTTCAGTTCAAAATGATCAGCGTTAGCGACACGCGCATTAATACTGTGAAGCTTAAGGTGCTTAAATCAGACGCCTAGGCGCCAAGCACTTATTTTGTTTTTACATGATAATCAGTTTAATTTGCACTTTGTTTAAAAATCCACGGTACACATGGGAGTTATAATGACTATCCGCGAAAGATTCGGATACGTTTTGGTGGGCGGAATCGCATTTGCCATTGTTCTTTTCTTGTTGGGCGATGCCTTAGGCACCGGCAACAGTATGTTTCAGGCTACTAGCAACGATGCAGGTTCGGTTGATGGCGAAGCTATTTCTTACAATGAGTTTAGTATTAAGCTCGATAAGAACATGCAAAGCTATTCGCTTCAAAACGGTAAAACCGATGTGAGCGAAGAAGAAATGGGTACCTTGCGAGAGCAAACCTGGAACGAATTGGTTCGCGAAAAGCTTTTATCTCGCGAATTTGAAAAATTAGGACTAGCGGTTACCAAAGATGAAATTTATCAAATGTTCTTTGGCCCAAACCCACACCCTTATATTGCCCAAAATTTTACCGACCCTAGCACCGGACAATTCAATGGCTTGGCTGTTCAAAATTACATCGACAACCTAGATGTGGCCGATGCCAATGGAACTGCCGAAGAGAAACGTTCCCGTTGGACCAATTTTGAGCAAGCCCTTATTAAAGAGCGTTTGGAAAGTAAATACACCACCTTATTAAAACAATCGGTGTATGTACCTAAGTGGTATGCCACAGCTCTTGCCGGATTTAAAAATGCAAGCGTAAACGTAGAGTATGTTTATTTGCCGTTTTCTAGCGTATCCGATGACCAAATTAAGATTACGGATAGTGATTTGAAGAGTTATTTAAATGAGCACCAAGCCGAGTTTGAGCAAGACGAATACCGTGTGGTTGATTATGTGACCTATACTGTAGTGCCTTCTGCTATAGATACTGCCAAGGCCGCCGAGGAACTAGATACAATGTTCAGCTTGCTTAAGACGTCTAAAAACGATTCGGCATTCATAAACCGCAACTCTGAAACTAAATACTTGGGCGAATACCTTACCCGTGAAGAGTTAGCAGCTAAATCGGCTATCGCCGATACCTTTTTTGTAGTTGATACTGCCAGTTATATTGGCCCTTATCTTGAAAAAGGCTTGTTTACCGTTGCCAAGTTGGTCGACCGCAAAATGCTTCCCGATTCGGTAGAAGTGGCCGTGGTAAATTTTAGGGCTACCAGCAATGAGCAAATGGATAGCTTAGTGAAAATGGCAGATACCTTGGTGAAGCAGATAAATGAAGGCACCCTTAAGTTTGCCGATTTGTATGCAACTTACGGTTCTGACTCAGTGAATATTGTAAATGCAGCAACTAACGGCGTGCTGGGTTGGGTTAAACCAGGCGAAACCACACTGGTGTCTCCTTACGTTCAAGGCCAATTGTTGTTCTATCAATCGCAAGATAAAGCCGTATTATTCTACGATAACACCGGTTTAGTTCAAATAGCTTACGCTAAAACTTCTACACCAACTAAGGTTGCCGTTAACGTAGCATTTTTGACCAAGCCAATACTTGCAGGCAAAGAGACAGAGAAGATTTACTACGATCAGGCCAACGAATTTTTTGCAGCGCACAATACTGCCGCCTTATTCAGTGCCGAAAAAGGCGTAAGCATTCAAACTAGCGTAAAAATTAAGAAGAGTGATAATGTTATTGTAGGTATAGGAAGTGCTCGCGAGTTGGTAAAATCAGCTTACAATGCCGAAAAAGGCGACGTGTTGCCTCCAGTAGTATTGGATGGCAAGTATGTGGTAGCCTTGGTAAAAGAAGCAGTATCAGGCGGTGTGCCTACTATTGACGAGGTACGAACCCAACTGGAATTAGCCGTTAAGACCCAGAAGAAAGCCGATTTGTTGAAAGAGAAAATTGGCTCGGATAAGGACTTGACCAGTATTGCCAATAAAAACGGCACTACCGTAAACCAAGCCCAAAACCTAAACTTAAACAACAACACTGTTGGTTCGGTTAGCGAGCCTAGCGTTGCAGGTGCTTCGTTGGGTTTGGCACAAGGTCAGGTTTCTAAGCCTATTGTAGGCAAAAGTGGCGTGTACGTTATCAAGATTACCAGCACCACACCTGGTACGCTTGCCGAAGATGCATTGGGCATGGAAAAACAAATGCAAGGATTTAGCTTACAAAGCCAAGTAGAATCTTTGTTCTTCAATGCCTTGGAGAAAAATGCCGAGGTGGTTGATGAGCGCTACAAGTTTTATTAATTGCAATTTGAACTTATAACAGCATATTTGTTGTTTGCTATAGCAAAAGGGCGGCTTTTTTAGCTGCCCTTTTCGTTTATTATAGAGCGGTATTGATAGTTTATGACGCAAGAGACACCATTGATAAACCGAGTTGCCGAAAGCGGGTTGACTACCTTGGACCTAGCCGATTTGCTACCCAAGCAACCTATTTTGGTGTTTGATATGAAGCCGTTGCTAGTGCAAGGCTTGGTATTGATGGAGAAGCCCTTTAGGGAGTATTTGAAACAAACCGATTGGCAATTGTACCAAGACCAGGTTGTGGCGGTATACTGTTCGGCCGATGCATTGATACCCAAGTGGGCATACATGTTGTTGGCAAGCTATTTGCAGCCCGTTGCTAAGCAGGTAGTATATGGTAGCGCTGCGGATGCGGAAAATGCCCTTTTGCTCAGCGCGATTGCAAAAATAGACCCAAAGCAATACGAAGGGGCCCGATTAGTAATTAAAGGATGCGGCGATAGGGACATACCAGCCGAGGCATATTTAGCCATTAGTACACAATTATTGCCAGTGGTAAAGAGTTTAATGTATGGCGAGCCATGCTCAACGGTGCCAATATATAAACAACCAAAGTAAAATTGAATACTATGAAACAACCAGCATCTATTGCACTGGTGGTGCTCAATATTGTATTGCTGAGCTTCATTTTAGCTTCTAATATTGGTAGCACCGATGCCAATGCTGCCAACAATGCCGATGATGTAAAACCTGGTCCTGTATCAATTAAAATACTGCCAGTGAAACTACCCAAATATGTAGATTTTGCAGGCGAAGTGGTGCCCTTGGATATATTTGATGTGCGCGAACGGTTGGATAGGGAAATGCAGGTAAATGCTTTTTGGCACTCCAACTCGTTGGCCATGTTTAAGCTTAAGAACCGCTCGTTTCCTTTAATAGAACGGATATTAAAGGAAGAAGGGCTACCTGAAGATTTTAAGTACTTGGCATTGGCCGAGAGTGGATTGAAAAACGTGATTTCGCCAAGTAAGGCGGCCGGGGTATGGCAGTTTTTGGAAGGTACTGGCTCTAATTTTGGCCTCGAAATAAATGAAGAGGTTGACGAGCGCTTTCATTTGGAGAAAGCCACACGTGCCGCATGCACTTACCTTAAAACCACTAAAGCAGAGTTTGGTAGCTGGGCATTGGCCGCTGCAGCCTACAATATGGGCAACAACGGTCTGAGAAAGATAATGGAAGGCCAAAAAATGACCAGTTACTTTGATTTATACCTAAATGAAGAAACCTCTAGGTATGTGTTTAGGATTATTGCGTTAAAAGAAATTTTTAATAGCCCTAAGCAATACGGTTTCTATCTGGAAAGTGAAGACCTTTATGATGCCATACCTACCCGCACGGTAGTAGTTGATACTGCGGTAAACGATTTGGCTACATTTGCTATTGAGCAGGGCACCAATTACAAAATGGTAAAATTGCTAAACCCTTGGCTGCGCAGTAACAAGCTTACCAATGCCATAGGTAAGAAGTACGCCATAGAATTGCCAAAGTAGTATATTTGCGGTCTTATTAAAAGGGATGAAAGCTACCTTCAACCGATTATACTCGGCAATTAACCTATTACACGAGCATAAATGGCGGCAGCTGGCCTTGTTGCTTGTGATACAAGGGCTGTTGATGTTGGTCGCGTTCAACAAGATAATTACCCACCCAGAGCAGAACACTTTTGTAAACAATTGGGATGGCGTAAAGAATTATTACACCTACAATTGGTACGTTAACCAGCCCGATACCGTTGAATACCGATTTTTTACCGGTATGAACCACCCTTATGGCGATTACATTTACTATACCGATAACACACCCATTATAGCCGCTGCCGTGCGCTGGGTGCACTTAAATGTGGTTAATCTCGAGGGATATTTTACGGCTGTTTTCCATTGGGTAATATTTGCGGGTATTTGGCTATCCACTATTACGCTTTTTTTTATTTTGCGCAAGTTGGGGCTGCCAGCCCTGTGGGTGTTTTTAGGCTCGTTGTGTTTAGTTTGGCTTCATCCACAAATAATGCGCTATGCGCTGGGGTGCAGCAATTTGGGCTTTAGCTGGGCATTGTTGTTGTTGGTTTTGGGCATGTTGCATTTACACAGCCATCTATTGGCCCGTAAACTGCGTGAGGTACTTATCTGTAGTCTTATTATAGCTCTGGTGGTCATAGTATCGGCCTTTTGTCATTTGTATTTTTTGGTAATGCTGCTGCTTTGGGTGGGCTTTTACTTGGCAGGTCATTGTATCTATAGTGTATTTAAGCGCCAAATTCCGTGGCTGCCTATGTTGTCGGGCGCGCTGGTAGCAGGTGTTTCGGTTGTGGCGGTATTTGGGTTGATAAGGCTTACCGATGGGTACTATGATTTTAGGTTAGTAGCCAACAATGGCTACGGGGTTAGCGGCTGGGCGCTGCGCTTTACCGATATGTTTGCCCCATATTGGTTCAATAGTTTCCAGTTTGTTTTCAATATTGAGTTTAGCGGGGGGTTAGAGTCCCACTCGTATTGGGGGGCAGGTGCCCTGTATGGTTTTTTGATGTTGTTGGTTTGGGGCGGTTACAAAAGTTACCAAAAACGGCAATGGCCTAGTTTTAGAATAACCACAAGCATCGGTTGGTTTTGGTTGTTTTTTGGGGTTGGTGCCGTTATGCTGCTATTTATTGCACTCAATGAGCACATTCCCTTAGGCGGCAAAAGGTCGATGTACAACTTTATGAGCCTTTTTAGTCATTTAAAGCACCTATACCCACGCATTACCCAGTTTCGAGGCTTAGGTAGGTTTGTATGGCCCTTTATCTGGGTGGTAAATTTGTTTTTGTTGTGGTATTTGGCCCGCCGGCGCGGCAGTGTACCTGCCTTTGTGCCACTGCTAGTGTTTTTCTTGATGTTGGTAGATGTATCAGATATGTTGCGGTTTTACAACAACATTTATACCCCTAACCCTTTTGCCGAAAGCCAATTGAAAGCCGCTACTCAAGAGTTTGATGCCGTTGATGCGGCGCGGTACCAGGCCATATTGCCCATACCGTTTTACCATGTGGGTAGCGAAAACTATCCGATAACCATGGACCCTCAGGAAGAAGTCGCACGCGAAAGTATGCAGTTTTCGCTGGCTTGGAAACTACCCCTCATGGCCTGCCAAATGTCGCGTACGGCCGAGTACCAAGCCTTGAACCTTACTGGTCTGTTTCAAGGGCGTGGTATAGATGCTGATATGGTTGAGTTGATGGATGATCGCCCAGTTTTGATTATGGTGCGTAAACAAGCCAACAGCCCTTGTGGCGATAGTAGTGAAAAACCCGAAGATTGGGCCATTGACGTTTGTGCACTTAAAGTAGTGCAAGAAACCCTAAGGTACAAGTTGTATGAGTGGTGGCCGAAAGAGGCGTCCAGCGCTGCTGCTTTGGATTAACTAGTGGGTGTTTTTCTCGAAAAAAACTTATGTTAGCATTCCCAAAATGAAAAAGGTCGATTTTGATATAGTTTTGCCATGCTACAATCCTCAAAAAGGTTGGGTAGAGCAAATAATAACTGCTTATGCAAGTATAAAACAGCAGTTGAATGAAATACAAATCGGACTGTATATTGTAAACGATGGCTCAACCAGCCAGCACGTTGATGCCGATATAGCCCTCATTAAGCAACAAATCCCGAGCCTGGTTTACCTCCCTTACCAACTCAACCAAGGAAAAGGCAATGCCCTGCGTGTGGGCGTGGCCAAGAGTACAGCCCCTATCGTTATCTACACCGATATTGATTTCCCATATCAACAGGAAAGTCTTTTGGCCATTTATAGCCAGTTAGTGTCAGGTAGCAATGATGTAGCAATAGGCGTTAGGCCCATGAGCTATTACGATAAAGTACCGCCTGCTCGAAGAGCCATATCAAAGGTGCTGCGGTTTTTTATCAAACTTTTTATGCGCATACCTACTACCGATACCCAAGCAGGCATTAAGGGCTTTAATGAAAAGGGCAAGGCCGTGTTTTTGCAAACTACCATTAAGCGGTACCTGTTCGATATGGAGTTTATTTACCTTTCGGCGCGCCAAAAACTGAAAATATACTGCCAGCCGGTGCACTTACGGGATGGCGTGGTATTTTCTCACATGAACTGGCGGGTGCTTGCTACCGAGGGCTTAAATTTTTTAAGGATACTGTTTTTGCGGTAATGTGGCAATAAGTGCCGAATTTAGCGGAAATCAATTATTCAATATCTCCCGTAGGTGTATGGCCAAGTATCGCATTGTAATAGTTGTTTTAGTAAGTTGGTTAAGTTCGTTTTTGGCCTTTACTACCCTATGGCAGCACCCCGGCGATACGCTTGTTAGCAACGGTGGTGATGGCATAAAGAACTATTATACACCTATTTGGTATACCCTGCACGATAGCTCGGCACATTTTACGGGCATGCTTTACCCCTACGGCGACAACTACGTTTTTGCCGATGCGCAGCCACTGCTTGCCTCCGCCATGCAGTGGTATCATAGCCATGTTGGCGTCCTAACCGGATATCACGTAGTGGCAGTGCTCAATCTGGCAATGGTGGTCAGTTTGGTGCTCTGTGCATTGTTTATGTACTTACTGCTCAGGGCCAACAACCTGCCGTGGGTGTTTGCGCTGGGTGTGGCTGTTTTAATAACCCTCATGTCGCCACAAATAATGAGGTTTCAGGGGCATTATGGGTTAAGCTACGCTTTTGCAGTACCATTAGTTTGGCTATTGAGCCACTATACCCTTACTCGAAAGTATTACCTACTTTGGGCTGCATTGCTTGCCGTTTCGCTCATTTCGCTTGAGTTTTTGCACGTTTACTACCTGTTTGTGTGTGGCATGTTTGCAGGGCTTTTGGCGGTATTTGGTTTTCTATTGAATTTGAAACAGTGGCGCAGTTATATGTTGCGTGCTGGTGCCATTGTGGTGGCGGTTGGGGTATCGTTTATGGTGTTTCAGTTATGGCTAGCAAGTAGCAGCGAGGTAGCAGACCGCGTGGCCATACCATACGGCATTGGGGGTTATAAGGCCAATTTCCAAAGCCTATTTTTGCCCTCGTATAAGCCGCTAATTTTCGGGAAAAACGCCAACTGGGAAGGCATCGCCTACGTTGGCTTCTTGGGGTTGCCCATAATCGGGTTTTTCCTGTTCAAGTTTTCGGGCTATGCAGCCAAGTATCGGTTTAGGGTCATAGGCCGGTTGGTGCTGCCCGCCCCATTGCAAACAGCCGTTTGGCCGTCGGTTATCATCATGTTGTTTTCTACAGGGTTTCCGATTATACTGCTACTCGATTGGCTGCCCGATGGCGTAAAGCAGTTTCGCTCGTTGGGGCGTTTTGCGTGGGTGTTTTATTACGTTTATACTACTTTGAGCGCTTTTACCTTATACCAATTGTATCGGTATTTGGGCATAAAAAAGGCCCGGAAAGTTGGCACCTATATATTGTTAATGGCCATTTGCATATGGGGTTACGAGGTGCAATTGTTTTTGCGCCCGATACAAAAAACAGTTGTTGAAAACTATAAGTATGGTACTGCAAATGACCTGCTTACCGATATAATTTCAGCAGAAGACCTTGCAAAACATGACTTACTGAACAATAAGTACCAAGCCATTATGCCGTTGCCGTTTTTTATGGCTGGCTCCGAAAAGCTGGGTACCAATGTTGATGGTGGGCTGTTTTACAGGTGTATACAAACTTCTTTTCAGTTGCACCTGCCTATGGTGGGCTGCAACATGTCGCGCACCTCGCTTTCGCAAACAGCAAAGGTATGGCAGTTGTTTGCCGCGCCAACTATTGAGCGCACTTATACAGCCGATTTAAATGGCGATATCCGGCCATTTCTATTGATATATAACGGAGCAGAACTGAGCAGTGGCGAACAAACCATGCTGCAAGCTGCCGAACTACTCTTTACCGTTGGTAATACTTCTTTTTACAACTTGCCACTTACTGCTTTACAACCTAAGGGTCAGGACTATTACGCACAGTTTGAAGCAGTCAAAGACTCATTATTGACCCAAGGCGAACTGCTTGTAAGCCAAGGGGGTTATTATTATGAACAAGATTACGATGATCAAGCAAACCAGTTAGGTATGTTTCAATCGGGTGGACTAACCTCAGTAAACGATACTATTTGGATGGCTAAGGGCTTGGATGTTGCAGCAAGCGAAGATACCCTGGAGGCCAGTTTTTGGATAAAAATTGACCCTAAATTCTGGGGCATGGGCGAGGTGTTTGGGTTGCTTTCGGGTGAGGGAACGGAGCAAAGCATTTACCTAAACCCAAGCAAGTTTTGGGATGCATACAGTGGGTGGTTGCGCGTATCGGTAAAGCTTAACCCAACCAAAGCCCCAGCCAAATTGGATTTGTTGCTCAAAGGTCATTACCAAACAGCCGATCAATTTATGATACTGCCCGCGGAAGCTACTGCCTATAAACCAACCGATAATGCCGATACGGTGCTGTACAACAACTACTTTATATACTCGCGCAATGGGCTAAAAACAAATTAATAGCGTGATAATTGCAAATACGCCAAAAACGATTTACCTTCGTGCACTCTTAACGAGATGGTGCGGTAGCTCAGATGGTAGAGCAAGGGACTGAAAATCCCTGTGTCGGCGGTTCGATCCCGTCTCGCACCACACAAACCCTTGAAGGCAATGCTTTCAAGGGTTTTTTGTTTTTGGCCGTTTCGCTGGGTGCCCACGGCCTTCTGCGGTGAATACGGTGGCTATTCGCCGCAAAGTGTGCGGTGAATAATTTTCACCAGAGACCATCAAAAAGCGATTAAACCCCCGTTATCTACCCTCGGTCAAGCGATTAAAAAACAGAACATTATATTTGTACGCATGTTAGTGATTTGCTAACAATATACACTACCTCCTCATGGCACACCCTAAATACCCGCACCTGTTCGAGCCTCTAGATTTGGGCTTTACCACCATTCGCAACCGCACCCTGATGGGCTCTATGCACACAGGCTTAGAAGAAGCCAAAAACGGCTACGAAAAAATGGCCGTGTTTTTTGGCGAACGCGCGGCAGGCGGCGTGGGGCTTATTGTTACGGGCGGCGTAGCGCCCAACCGTTCCGGTTGGGTAAAACCCTTTTCGGGCCGTATGACCAAGCGCGCCCATGCCGAGAAACATAAAATTGTAACCGACCGTGTGCACGCCAACGGAGGCAAAATTTGTATGCAAATATTGCATGCAGGCCGCTATGGCTACCACCCACTGAACGTGGCGCCATCGGCCATCAAATCGCCCATTACGCCCTTTAAACCTTGGGAATTGAGCGAGCGCGGCATACGCAGCACCATTAAAGACTTTGCCAACAGCGCCTATTGGGCTAAAGAGGCGGGTTATGATGGCGTGGAGATAATGGGTTCTGAAGGATACCTAATCAATCAATTTATTGCTGCCCAAACCAACAAGCGCACCGACCAATGGGGCGGCTCTTACGAAAACCGCATACGCCTGGCGCTAGAGATAGTACGCGCTACCCGCAAAGTCGTGGGACCTAACTTTATCATTATTTTCCGATTGAGCATGCTCGACCTAGTGCCGGGCGGTAGCAATTGGGAAGAGGTGGTTTATCTGGCTAAAGAACTAGAGAAAGCAGGTGTAACCATCATCAATACTGGTATTGGTTGGCACGAAGCGCGCATACCTACCATAGTAACCATGGTGCCACGCGGTGGCTTTAGTTGGGTTACCAAAAAGCTGAAGGGCGAGGTGAACATACCGCTGATAACTACCAACCGCATAAATATGCCCGATGTGGCAGAGAAGATACTAGCCGATGGCGATGCCGACATGGTTTCGATGGCCAGACCGTTTTTGGCCGACCCAGAGTTGGTATTAAAATCGGAACAAGGCCGCGAAGATGAGATTAATACCTGTATTGGCTGTAACCAAGCCTGCTTGGATCATGTCTTCCAGAACAAAATGACCAGCTGCTTGGTAAACCCTCGCGCTTGTCACGAAACCGAATTGAATTTTCTGCCCACCAAAAACAAAAAGAAACTAGCCGTAGTAGGTGCTGGTCCAGCTGGGTTGGCCTTTGCTACCCGCGCCGCAGAGCGAGGCCACCAAGTGACCCTGTTTGACGGCGCCAGCGAAATCGGTGGCCAGTTTGATATGGCAAAACAGATACCAGGGAAGGAAGAGTTTTACGAAACCATTCGCTATTTCAAAAAGCAAATTGAGCTAACAGGTGTAGAGCTGAAATTAAATACCCGCGTATCGGTAAATGATTTGAAGAGCGGATACGATGAGGTGTACCTTGCTACGGGCATTTTGCCGCGTACACCGGCCATACCGGGCATTGACCACCCCAAGGTGTTGAGCTACATTGAAGTATTGAAAGATAAAAAGCCAGTGGGCAAAAAGGTGGCTATTATAGGTGCCGGTGGTATTGGTTTTGATGTGGCCGAATACATAAGCCATAGTGGCGAAAGCACAGCGTTAAACACTTTGGCGTTCTTAAAAGAGTGGGGTGTTGACCCACACAACGAGGTGCGCGGCGGCATTGAAGGCATAGTTGAGGAGTTTGAAAAATCGCCAAGAGAGATATTCATGTTGCAACGCACCGAAGGTAAAATGGGCGCTGGCCTGGGCAAAACCTCGGGCTGGATACACCGCGCTACCCTGAAGAAAAAGCAGGTGAAAATGATGACTGGTGCCACCTACGAAAAGATAGACGACGAAGGTTTACACATCACCTTAAACCAGGGTAAGGATAAAGCAGTAATTGAAGTGGACAACGTAATTATCTGTGCCGGGCAAGTATCAGATAAAACCTTGTTTGATCCGTTGGTGGCTGCTGGGGTTAAGGTTACCCTCATTGGTGGGGCATCGGTAGCATCGGAGTTGGATGCCAAACGCGCCATCGACCAAGCATCGAGGTTGGCGGCTGAGGTGTAGGATTTGTTGGGTTGTTTTCGTGCCACAATTTGGGATGGCTTAAAGTCGGGTAGCGATAATATGTTGGTAGATAATTGGGCACGCCCCAAAGGGGCATCATATTGTTAGCGTCGGGCACTGCCCGACGTACGAAACACAATGGAGCTTCTCATCCACCCACCCATCTGTTAAACATATTAAAATCATCCACCTACTTCGCCGCTAGGTGCAAAACCTTGCTTATCTTTATGGGCTATGAGCACGGGAATTTACATCTACAATAGCCTTAGCAGGCAGAAAGAGGAATTTAAGCCCATTAAACCACCGTTTGTGGGTTTATACTTGTGCGGGCCCACCGTATACGGCGAGCCGCATTTGGGCCACGCCCGTTCTGCCCTTACTTTTGATGTGGTGGTGCGCTACCTGCGCCACAAAGGCTACAAAGTTCGCTATGTGCGCAACATAACCGATGTGGGCCACCTAGTAAACGATGCTGATGAGGGTGAAGATAAAATTGCCAAAAAAGCCCGCCTAGAGCAATTAGAGCCCATGGAAGTGGCGCAACATTACGCCAATAAGTATCACGAATACATCGGTGCGCTCAACACCCTGCCACCTAGCATTGAGCCGCAGGCATCGGGGCATATCATTGAGCAGCTAAAAATGACCCAAACCATTATGGATGCTGGTTTGGCATATGAGGTAGAAGGTTCAGTGTACTTTGATGTAATGAAATATAATGAGCAGCATCACTATGGTAAGCTTTCGGGCCGCGTGTTGGAAGATTTGCAAGCCAGCGAGCGGAGCTTAGAGGGACAGGATATTAAACGCAACAAAGCCGACTTTGCCCTATGGAAAAAAGCCGAGCCACAGCACATTATGCGCTGGCCTAGCCCTTGGGGCGAGGGTTTCCCAGGCTGGCACATTGAGTGTTCGGCCATGAGCAGCAAGTATTTGGGCGAAACCTTTGATATACATGGCGGCGGCATGGATTTGCTTTTTCCGCATCATGAGTGCGAAATTGCGCAATCGGTAGCAGCATGTGGCCACGAGCCTGCCAAGTATTGGATGCACAACAACATGATTACCCTAAATGGCCAAAAGATGGGCAAATCGTTGGGCAATGCCATTGATTTGCATCAGTTTTTTACGGGTACTCACCCGCTGCTGGAGCGTGCCTACAGCCCCATGACCATCCGTTTCTTTGTTTTGCAAAGCCACTACCGCAGTACGTTGGATTTTACCAACGAGGCGCTGCAAGCCAGCGAGAAAGGATATAACCGATTAATGGCTGCAAACAAGTATGCCAAAATGATGGTTTACCCCGCTGATACCGGCCCTATAAACACCGATTTGGATGCCGAAATAGCAAAGGTTTGCGCCCAACTAGACGAGTACATGAGCGACGATTTCAATACCGCACAAACCTTGGCGGCATTGTTTGAGCTAACCGCAAAATTGAACAGCCTTAAAGACGGACATATTGCCGCCAACACCCTATCAGCCGAAAAATTTGCCTTGCTGAAGGAAAAATTTGTGGTATTTGTGGAAGAAGTGTTGGGCCTGAAGGACGAAGACGCTGCCAGTGACAATGGTGTAACCGATGGCTTGATGCAATTGGTAATCGACATTAGAAAAGGAAGCAGGGAAAAGAAAGACTATGCCACCAGCGATAAGATTCGCGATGCATTGGCAGCACTCAAAATTCAATTGAACGACGGCAAGGACGGTACCGGCTGGTCTCATTTATAATAATTATGGAACACTTACGCTATTATTTCCTGTTGGCGTGCCTAGGTTGCCTCATGGCTTACAACTCTTGCGATACCAAGCCCGCCGACAATGGCACTGGCAATGTTGGGAATACCACAGTTACCCCCACCAAACCCAAAAGCCAAGCGCCCGAGTTTAACGCAGATAGTGCTTATGCCTTTGTGCAGAAGCAGGTTGATTTTGGTCCACGCGTGCCAGGCAGCGATGCCCACAGTGCTTGCCGCAATTGGTTAGTGAGCACCCTGGAGGGCTATGCCGATAAGGTGATAAGCCAAGAAGGCTCCATGCCTATTTACACTGGTAAGCAGTTCAAATTCACGAACATTATTGCCAGCTTCAACCCAGAGCAAGGCAACCGTATTTTGCTTTGCGCGCACTGGGATACCCGCCCATTTGCCGACCAAGACAAAGACCCCGCCAACCACCAAACAGCTATAGCCGGTGCAAACGATGGCGGCAGCGGGGTAGGCGTGTTGCTTGAGATAGCCCGCTTGTTGAAAAGCAACCCAGTAAACATTGGTGTGGATATAGTATTGTTCGATCTAGAAGATTACGGCCAGCCCGAATTTGCAAAGGGCCCTAAACAAACTGATAGTTATGCGCTGGGTAGCCAATATTGGAGTAAAAACCCCCATGTACCTGGCTACCAAGCCAAGTATGGCATTTTGTTGGATATGGTAGGAGCCGCCAATAGCCGTTTTAGGATAGAAGGGTTTAGCAATCAGTTTGCGCCGAGCGTGGTGCAGAAGGTTTGGAGCACCGCCAACGACTTGGGATTTGGTTCGTTCTTTCCGATGGAAATGGGTCCGCCGATACAAGATGACCATTATTATGTAAACACCCTGAAGGGCATCCCAACCGTTGACATCATTCACCTAGAGAACAATGGCTACCAAACGTTTCACAGTAGCTGGCACACTATGCAAGACGACATGAGCGTTATTGACCCCACTACCCTCAAAGCCGTTGGACAAACCGTATTGACGGTGGTGGTGAGGGAAGATAAAGGGGAGTTGTAAAATTTTAAAAATAGAGGGCACGAATTTTTTACCACGCAAACGCCCAACCGAGCCAAGCATAAACTACCTTGAACACCATAATGCCGTTGAGCGCAAAGCCCAAAAACGGGAACAACGGATTGGTGCCTGGTTGGTATAGTGCGCGAATGCCAAGGTAAGCGCCCACGCCAAAAGGAATAACACTGAGGTTGTCAATCCATTTAAAGGCGGTTTCGAAGCTGGCGGGATTGCCAGCATAGTTGGCTGCTACCCAAATAGCCGTTATATAGCAACCAAAACTTACGAAAAAGATAATACTGGAATAGATACCGTTGCGGTTATGTGACTTGGGTGCTGGCATGTTATTATAAAGATATTGGTTTTTGGAATGTAAAAGAGTCACTCCTCCTCAACCAAACTCACAATGGAATCAACTTCTGTACTGCGTTACGTTCTAGGTAACCTTTAATGATGCTTTGTACGTTGCGGTTGTTTTGTTGCGGGTTGATGCAGCTTTTTAGGTGTTCAATACCCTTTTTTACCTGCGTTTCTGGCACAAAACCGAAGCCCATATAACGACCGCCCTCAATAAACACTACCGAGCGTTCGTCGGTGTAGCGGCCTTGGTCAATTACCAAAAAATCTTCATGGTCGTAGCGCACAATGCGCAGGGCGTCTTCCACGCGCTTGTTGTACACTTCGGGGCTTTCAAGACCCACACAGGCGCCAAAGCACTTATGTATGCTATGATTAAAACACGGCCCCCCGCCAAACTCCAGCGCGGTAAGCTTGGGGCAAAGGCTAAATTCCTCTATCAATCGTTCAACAAATACCTTGCTCTCGTCTCGGGTAGTAAAAGTGGTCAAGGGTGTTTGTTTCGTCACCCTGTCCACGCGCAGTCGTATGTAGCCATCCAGTTCTATGCTGGCTAGTAAGCCAAACTCATAGCTGGCGCGGCGTTGCGCTTGGTTGTATATGGGTTGGTGGCGTTTTATCTCGGCACTCTCCATAAGTAAGGCCACCAGTTCGCTGCCCGTAAGCTCATATTTAATGCTGGCCACGGCATTGCGCATATTCACCGATTTTTGGGTGGTGTAATTGGCCATATGCGTGGTCACACGGCTCCGTATGTTCAGACTTTTGCCCACGTATACCAGCTCGCCCGCATCGTTAAAAAAATAGTACACGCCCGTTTTTTCAGGCAATGATTCAACAATAGGCCGCAAATGGTGCTGTTCCCATTCCCTTGCTATGCCAGGTGTGGCTTTGCTGCGCAGTTTTCTAAAACCATTGCCGTCCTTTTGAAGAAGTAATTCAAATAGCTTAACGGTTGCTGCTGCATCGCCACCAGCGCGGTGGCGCATGTGCAAGTCTATGCCTAAGTCTCTGGTTAGTTTGCCCAAGCTATACGAGGTATGGCCAGGCAATAGTTTTCGGCTGAGCTGCACGGTGCACAAGGTAGTCTTGGTATAGTCAAACCCAAGACTTTTAAACTCGTTGCGAATGAAATTGTAATCAAATTTGGCATTATGGGCCACAAAGGTGCAGCCTTCGGTTATCTCTACAATCTTTTTGGCTACTTGGTAAAACTTAGGCGCATTAGCTACCATGTGGTCGTATATGCCCGTTAGCTCTGAAATGTAATAAGGTATTTTGCATTCTGGGTTGATGAGCGTATCGTACTCGGCCACCACCTTTTCACCGTCGTGCACAAAAATGGCTATCTCGGTTATCCGGTCGTTGCGGCTGTTGCCGCCCGTGGTTTCTATATCGATGATAGCGAACAAGGCTTAGATAAGAGATGATAAATGTGAGATAAGAGACAGGAAAATACTGCCCTGAATCCTATTAATCTTAGCACAAATTACGCATTTGCATGAGTATGTGCCAATAGATACGATGAATAAATGTTATTTTGATTGGTGGGCTGTTGAACTATGCGATGAGCTTCTTGTATCAAAATGCTTACTTTTAGGTTTCGTTTTTTAAATGGTAATTCAACGCGTTCGCAATCTTTTTAATAATTTTATACAATGCTTGTTAACCAATCCATTGTTGCTGATATAAAGACAATAATAATTAGCACACGAGAAAAAGCAAAAAGCTCGGTGGATCATGAACGCACGTTGATGTATTGGCACATTGGTAAGTGCTTATTTGAAGAAGAACAGCAAGGAAAAGATAGGGAGGCTTATGGTGAGTATTTAACAAAGTATGTTTCTGCACAACTAGAGCCTGAGTTTGGTATTGGATTCTCAAAACGTCAAATTGAATTGTTTCGTCAGTTTTACCATACTTTCCCACTTGGTAATACACTGTATCCGCAATTAGAATGGATTCACTACAAAATATTGATTAGGATAGAATCTACCGAAAAAAGGGATTTTTACATTTCAGAAACTATCAAGAATAATTGGACTGCTCGTCAATTAGATCACCATATCTATAGCGGTTTGTGGGAAACATTGTTTTTGAGCACTGAAGGTGAAAATGTATTAGCTCTCGCCAGCGATGAAAGCATGCCTGCAAATACCAAGGAGCTCAATAAAGAAACAGTATACTTGGAATTTATTGGGCTAGATCATAGCACATTTCTTTGCGAGAAAAATTTGGAACAAGCTATCATTGCTCGCTTACAAGATTTTCTGCTTGAAATAGGTAATGACTTTACCTTCGTAACCCGACAAAAACGATTACATGAAGAGGGAGATGAGTTTTTTATGGATTTGGTATATTACGACCGATTGTTAAAAAGCTTTGTAATTATTGAAACAAAAACGGCAAAACCTACCAATCAAGATATTCCTCGGTTGCAGATTCGTGTAAACCATTACAATCGTTACGAGAAATAAGGCTTCATAAACTCTTTTACTAAGGGCAAAAAGGAACAAGGCACTATTTAGTTTCCCCGAAAGAAACCAAACCTTGTTTTAGAGTGGGTATAAATTCAATAAGCCGTATTGTACAGAAAAAAACATAAAAAGCGAAAAGGCAAATCAAAAGTCCTGAGTGTTTTTCAATTGGCTACGCCATTCGCCCTACAATCCCAGTAGTGCTATGCCCCTCCAATAATGGAACAATGGCCACTTGGCCGCCGTGCTGGGTTACCCACTGGTAGCCAACAATGGTTTCAGGTTGGTAGTCGCCGCCTTTGGCCAGTACATTGGGCGTAAGGGTTTGTATAAGGTTAAGCGGAGTATCTTCATCGAACAATACCACGGCATCCACCAGCAATAGGTTGGCCAGTATTTCGGCGCGGGTTGTTTCGTCTTGTATAGGGCGGGTAGGGCCTTTTAGGCGCTTCACGCTGGCATCGGTGTTTAAGCCCACTACCAGCACATCGCCCAAGGCTTTGGCCTCGCTCAACGAGTGCAGATGCCCAAGGTGCAACAAGTCAAAGCAACCATTGGTAAACACTACACGCATGCCTTTAAACCGCCAAAGGGCAGCCTTGTGCTGTAGGGCATCCAGCGACAGTATTTTAGCTTGTATGTACTTAGTGCTAGGCATTTGCGGTATCGCTATTGCGATTGATAATGGGCAGTAAAACAAGCGCAACTACCGCACCTACTACAATTGATACTTGTTGGGAGCTCCACGCCAGCCAGCCAAAGGCAGTGCCAATAGTAGGCTCAATTCCATAAAGCGCTAGAGCCGCCATTACAAAAGCAGGGTAAGAGCCAATGCCCCCCGGGGTAATAATCATGGCCAATGCCCCGGCTACAAATGCCGTAATTACGGCGCCCACGCTCAAACTACTGGTTTCTGGCAGGCTAAATATGCAAACGTGTAGCATAGCGTAGTAGCACATCCAAATAAATACTGAGTGGAATACCAAGGTAAAGGGCTTATCTACGTTGCGGATTGATTTGATGCCATCTAACAAACCCATAGCAGCATTGCGTACTTTGTGGTAAAACCGAAGCTTCATTACCGTACGGCGTAGTAGCACAAATGCTGCAATACCAGTTGCTACACTTAGCGCCGCTATTACAATGCCATAGCCTGATGGCAACATATTCTGTATCTTTTCCCTAAAAGCACCAGCAAGTTCATTGTTAAAGTACAGCGTAATTTTTTCAAACTCGATAACAAAACCCAAAAACAAGATAAAGGCCAATGCTACTAAGTCCAGTATCCGTTCGGTGATAACGGTGCCTAGCAAGTGCTGCACGGGCACTTTCTCATACTTATTTACAATTGCGCAGCGGCTTACTTCGCCTAACCGCGGGAAAAGCATATTGGCACCATAGCTTACCATAACAGCCAATAGCATGTTTACAAACCCGGGCCTATATCCTAGGGGTTTTATCAATATCTGCCAACGAATGGTTCTGCTAAATTGGGCTATTGCGCCCAGTGCCATTGATATGCCCAACCAAACAAAATTGGCCCTTTTCATGGCAGCCAATACTTCGTTGCGCTGCTCTTCGGTAAAATCTTTAAGTACCCACCATATCAAAAACACCCCAAGGCCCAGGAAAACGAGAAACTTTAAGCCTTGGATGATTTTATCTTTCAAAACAAAGGGAGGTGGTTAGATGCGGTTATCTACGGGGAAGATGGTAACGGGTTTATGCTTTTTCGCCTCTTCAAATGGCAATGTGCAGTAAGTAATGATAATAATAATATCGTTTACTTGCACCCTACGGGCAGCAGGGCCATTAAGGCAAATTACGCCACTGGTGCGCTCCCCTTTGATAATGTACGTTTCGAAACGTTCACCGTTGTTTACGTTTACAATTTGCACCTTCTCAAACTCAATCATGTTGGCGGCATCCATCAAATCTTCGTCAATGGTGATGCTACCTACATAGTCTAGCTCCGCTTGGGTAACGCGAACGCGGTGTATTTTCGATTTTAGTACCTGTATTTGCATGACGCCGCAAAATTAGGGTTTTAGTATGATATTGTCCAACAAATGCACCCCACCAACCTTAGCAGCCAGCAAGGCAGTAATGTTAGTAACTTCATTAACGTTGTCAACTGGCACTAACGTATGCCCGTTTACTATTTCAAGGTAAACAACATCGATCAGCAGGTGCGAGTTCAGATGTTGCTGCGCAGTTGCTTTGGCTGCAGGTAAAGTTTGTTTGATTATATCTTCCTTGATTTGAAACAACGCCTTGCTAAGTTCGGTGGCTACTATGCGGTGCGCCCCAGTCAAGCGCACATTGCGGCTACTCATGGCTAAACCATCGGGCTCTCTTATTATCGGGCATGAAACCAGCTCAATATCTAAATCGAAGTCAGCTATCAGTTTGCGCACTACCTGCAACTGCTGGTAGTCTTTTTGGCCCATATATAGTTTATGAGGCGTAACAATATCGAGTAGTTTTTTTACCACTAGGGCCACCCCTTTAAAGTGCCCTGGGCGGGCTGCCGCCTCTAGCACGGTATCAATATACCCAAGGTCATAGTGCATTTGTCGGCTAGCAGCATCGGGGTACATTTCGGCCACCGATGGCAGAAAAAGTGCATCAACCCCAGCGGCAATAAGTTTTTCGGTATCCGCCTCAATAGTTACCGGGTATTTTTCAAGGTCTTTGGGGTCGTTAAACTGGGCAGGGTTTACAAATATGCTCACCACCACCAAGTTGGTCTCGCTTTTGGCTTGCTGCACCAGCGATATATGGCCGGCATGCAAGGCGCCCATAGTAGGTACAAACCCAATAGTTTTGCCAGTTTGCTTTTCGGCTAAAATGAACTGTTGCGTGGCGGCTATGGTTTTAAGTATAATCAAGTGGCTAATGCTTTAATGTACAAGGTAAAGGCGGGTGCGACAGATTTGAATATCAGTAATTTGCCTAAAATTTCTTATCTTCGCCCTTCAAATTTAGGCATCTTGCCTGAAACAAAGTTTTTGTATCACTAACTTTTTAGGGATCATGGAAAAAAAGAGAGTGCTTATCGTAACGCAGGAAATGGAGCCTTACCTGATCCAATCTGAGGTTTCTAAAGTTATAGGTAGCTACCCGCAATACATTCAGGAGCACGGTTTAGAAATAAGGGTTTTAATGCCCCGCTTTGGAAGCATCAATGAGCGCAGGCATCGCTTGCACGAAGTTGTGCGCCTGTCGGGCATCAATATACAGGTTGATGATGATGACTACCCACTTTTGATTAAAGTAGCTTCGTTGCCAGGTGCCCGCATGCAGGTTTATTTCTTGGATAACGAAGATTTTTTTAAGCGCAAATCTGTATTTGGCGATGAGACGGAGCCGTTTTTTGCCGACAATACCGAGCGAATGATTTTCTTCTGTAAAGGAGTGATAGAAACCGTTCGTAAGTTTGGATGGCCCCCGCACATTATCCATTGCCACGGCTGGATGACAAGCCTGATACCTTACTACTTGAAAAATAATTACAAAAACGACCCGGTTTTCCAAAATACCAAAGTAGTTTACTCCGTTTATGAAAATAGTTTTGAAGGCGCGCTGCCCAATGAGTTTGCCAAAAAGGCGGCCAGTGGCTTAAATTTCGAATTGTTTGAGAAAGGAGACAACACTAGCTTGAGCGTTGGTGGAGCGTCATTTGCCGATGCAATAATAAAAGCCAGTGCCGTTGTGCCTGCGTTGGTGCAAGCGGTGCTCAACCAAAACGGCAAGCCAGTGCTTGACTATCAAGAAGACGACGCAGTGCCTGTTGCTTATGAGGCTTTTTATAAAGAGTTATTGAACGACTAAGTTATTTTCAACGGATGACCTCCCCCTATAAACTACTTACCCTGCTCTTTTTAGGGCTTTCTGTTTTGTTTGCCTGCAATAAACCAACATTGGATGATGAGGGCTTACTGCCCGACGACCAATTGGGCTTGACCTATACCGATACCCTTACCGTAATATCCGAAGTGGTGCTAGACGACTCCGTTAGAGCCGATGAACTGGCCGTGAACCTATGGGGCGCCATGAACGACCCAATTTTTGGTAAAAGCTATGGAGGTATTTACTTTCAAATGTCGACGGATAGAAACAACATTGATTTTGGCGACAACCTGACCTTAGACTCGGTAGTGCTTACCTTGTTGTATAGCGGTAAGGGTTATGGCGATTTAACAGTTGCACAGAATATGAATATATACCGTGTTACGGAGCAGTTTTTTAAAGATACAGGCTATCACCAGTTCGATGCATTTCTTACCGATGCTACCCCATTGGCTACCCTAAACGGCTTTGTGCCCAATTTTACGGATAGCTTAACCATAAACGACAGCGTAAAATATGCACCTGGCTTGCGGGTAAGGCTTGATGATGCGCTTGGCGACGATATATTGGCCAATTCTGGCGAAAACAATCTGGCCAGCGATGCGGCTTTCAAAGCGTTTTTCAATGGCTTGTATTTAGCCCCCGATACCAATGCGCCGGGCAAAGGATTGGTTTATTTCAATTTGTTTACAGCTAACAGCAAACTTACCGTTTACTACAACAATGGTCAGAGCTTCGACTTTTTAATCAATAGCAACTCAGGCTCTGTAAATCAGTTTAAGCACGATTACATTGGTACGCCGGTATTGGCTGCCGCAACCGATGGTAATAATAACGACAACGTGCTTTACGTGCAGCCCATGGCTGGTGTAAACGTGAAGGTTACTATTCCGTATATAGGTAACTTGGGACAAGATATTGCCATCAATAAAGCTGAATTGGTTTTTACTGATATTGGGGATACAACGGTATTTGCAGCCCCAACGCAGCTTATTTTTACGGAGACCCTGGAAGGTGGTGGCCAAGATTTGATAGCCGATTTGTATGTAAGTACTAATTTTGCTGGCGGTGTGCGCGCCACCGAAACCGATGGGCAAGGTAATGTAAACTCGGTGTATAAGTTAAATATACCGCGTTACTTGCAAAAAGTGTTGAATTCAGGCGTGCAATATGGATTAAATCTACTACCTTTCCCAACGGCTCGGCAAGCAAACCGGGTGGTTTTAGGTGGCAGTACCCATGGTCAGTCGCCATTAAAACTTCGTTTAACCTACACCAAAATAGAATAAGCGATGTGTGGCATAGTAGGATATATAGGAAATCGTCCGGCCCACCCCATACTAATAAGCGGATTGAAGCGCCTAGAGTATAGGGGTTATGATAGTGCTGGTATAGCATTGATTAATGGTGGCCTCCATATTTTTAAACGTGCGGGCAAAGTAAGCGACTTGGAAGCTTTTATCGAAGGCGAAGACCTAACTGGTACTATTGGTATTGGCCACACTAGGTGGGCAACCCATGGCGAGCCAAACGACACCAACGCGCACCCACATCTTTCGCAGTCGGGCAATATAACGATGATACACAACGGTATTATCGAAAACTACGCCCCGTTAAAGGAAGGATTGACCCAACGTGGATACAAGTTTACTAGCGAAACCGATACAGAAGTATTGGTAAATTTAATAGACTATATCCAGCAACTGGACAATTTAGATTTGCTGGAGGCCGTGCGCTTGGCACTAAACCAAGTAGTAGGTGCTTATGCCATTGTAATAATGGATAGAAACGACCCAAACCAACTCATTGCAGCCCGCAAAGGCAGCCCATTGGTTATAGGTATTGGTAAAGATGAGTTCTTCATCGCGTCGGATGCGACTCCGATTGTAGAGCACACCAAAAACGTGGTTTATTTAAACGATGAGGAGATTGCCGTGCTTAGCCGCAATGGTGAGCTAAACATCAAGACCATACAGAACAAAGAGAAGCCATATAGCATACAAGAGTTAGAGCTGCAGATTGAAATGCTAGAGAAGGGCGGCTATGAGCACTTTATGCTTAAGGAGATTTACGAGCAGCCCAATAGCGTGCTTGACAGTATGCGCGGCCGTCTGAACGTGAAGCAGGGCGAAGTGGTGCTGGGCGGTATAAAAGACTATTTCCAGAAGCTTGTAAACGCCGACAGGGTAATAATAGTGGCTTGCGGTACCAGTTGGATTGCGGGCCTAGTAGGCGAGTATTTGCTTGAAGACCTTGCACGAATAAACGTTGAAGTAGAGTATGCCTCTGAGTTTCGCTATCGCAACCCGATAATTACAGAAAAGGATGTGGTAATAGCCATTTCGCAAAGTGGCGAAACCGCAGATACGCTTGCAGCCCTAGAACTGGCAAAAGCTAAAGGCGCTACTATTTTGGGTATTTGCAATGTGGTGGGTTCATCAATACCTCGTTTAACACATGCTGGAGTTTATACCCACGCAGGGCCTGAAATTGGTGTAGCATCAACCAAGGCGTTTACTGCTCAGGTAACGGTATTGAGCTTGATATCGTTGGCATTGGCGCACAAAAAGGGTTCAATATCCGAAACGCGCTACCGCGAGTTGGTGCAAGAGTTGAGCTTGATACCTGAGAAAATAGCCCAGGTGCTGAAATCGGATGTGCAAATAAAGCACATTGCCCAAACGTTTAAAGACGTTCGCAATTTCCTATACCTAGGCCGTGGATACAATTTCCCAGTGGCCTTAGAGGGTGCCTTGAAATTGAAAGAGATAAGCTACATACACGCTGAGGGCTACCCAGCTGCCGAAATGAAGCACGGCCCTATTGCCCTTATCGATGAAGAAATGCCTGTGGTGGTGCTAGCCACTAACATGAGTGCTTATGACAAAATCATCAGCAACATACAAGAAGTGAAAGCCCGAAAAGGCCGTGTGATAGCGATTGTAACCGAAGGCGACGAAGTAATAAAAAATATCGCCGAGTTTACCATTGAGATTCCGGCCACGGAGGAGGCGCTTACGCCTTTGCTATCTTCAATACCACTTCAGTTACTGGCTTACCACATTGCCGTATTGAGGGGCTGTAATATCGATCAGCCTCGAAATTTGGCCAAATCGGTAACCGTAGAATAACAGAAAAATAACGCCAAGCCTTGGATTAAGACAAAAAGCCTTCTTTTTTGAAGGCTTTTTGCTTTTTTGTAAGCCAATTTTATCCTACTTCTTGTTATAAATCACTATCTTGCAGCACCTTTTGCTAAAAAAAGGGAGCAATTCACCAAAAAACCTATTATGAAGTTTAACTACACCCAACGATGGCTATTTATAGCCAGTTTTTTTGTCTGTTTGTTTGCCTCTTCGGTAAATGCCCAGATTGTTTTCTCTGAAGATTTTGAGAATGCAGCCCCAGGAGTAGCCTTGCCAGCTGGTTGGACTATATTCAATGTCGACGGTCGCACTCCTAATACAAATGTGGCATATGTTACAGCTGCCTGGATAAATAGGGGGGATATATCTAATCCAACCGACTCTGTCGCAATCAGTACATCTTGGTACACACCTGCAGGAGCAGCTGATGATTGGATGTTTACCCCAGCCATTTCGGTACCTGCCAATGCTATATTGAAATGGAATGCTCTCGCCTATGATGCTTCTTACGCTGATGGCTACCAAGTGCGCATTATGACTGTAGCTCCAGCTTCAGGCAACATTGCTAGCTCAACCGTGTTGCAAACTATTGCTTCAGAAAACGACGTTTGGACAGCAAGAACACAAAACTTATCAGCATATTCTGGACAAACGGTTTATATCGGATTTCGAAATAATTCAGTAGATCAATTTGTGTTGGCTATTGATGACGTTTCGGTAGAAATACAAGTAAACAACGATGTTGAATTGGTTTCTACAACCTTGCCAAACCAATACACTATATTGCACGCCCCACAAGGCCAAGCTTTTACACTAGGCGGCACTGTTAGGAACAATGGTATCAATGCCCAAACCAACGTAACTTTAACTGCTACCGTTCGTGACGGTGCAGGTGCATCAGTATATAGTGCTAGCAGCACTCCTGTAGCCTCTTTGGCCTCTGGTGCTACCCAAAACCTTACTGTAACTGGTTTCACCCCAACCGTTGTTGGCGACTACTACGTAACTTACTCAGTGCAAAGCGCCCAAACCGACCAAGTACCAGCTAATAACGTTGATACTTCTATTACTTACTCAGTAGATGCTAACGTTTACGCCCGCGATAATGGAAACGTTATAGGTGCCTTGGGCATTGGTGCAGGCGATGGTGGCTACCTTGGCCAAGATTATGATGTAAACGTTCCTTCTACTGCGATAGGTGCAGGTGTTTACATTACTCGTGGCTACACAGGTCGTCCTTTGGCTCTTACGGTATGGAACTTTGCTGCTGGCGTACCTAGCACTATTGTTGGTTCTACTGATACTATTTTGTACCCAGACGATTCAGCTCGTTTCTATATCTTGGAGTTCAATCCACCACTTAACTTGGCTGCAGGCCGTTATGCATTTACTGCCGTAGAGTTTCCAAACGACTCAACCCTTCAATTAGGCAACACCGATTCTATCTTTACGCTTGGGCGTACTTGGCTTAACTGGCCTAGTAGCCCAGCTGGTGGTTGGGCTAATAACGAAGATTTTGGTGCCCAATTTTCTCGTTCTTTTGTAATACGCCCTATCTTTTGTGGTGCTATTACAGTTACTGCTACCACCCAAACTAACGTAGGATGTCGTGGTGCAAGCACTGGTGCTGCAACAGTTGCTGCCGCTGGCGGAGCTGCTCCGTATACCTATTTGTGGTCGAACGGTGCCAACACGGCTAGCATTACAGGTGTTGCTGCTGGTACCTATACCGTAACAGCTACCGATGGATTGGGTTGCACAGGTGTTACAACCGTAACCATTACACAGCCTGCTGCTGCCATTTCGCTTGGCGGATTGCCAACGGTAACCAACGCATCGTGCGGTGGTTCTTGCGACGGAGCCATTACTAACGTAGTTATTGTTGGTGGTACTGCCCCATATACCTACTTGTGGAGCAACGGCGCTACAACCGCTAACATTACTAGTTTGTGCCCAGGTGCTTACACCGGTACTGTAACCGATGCAAATGGTTGTACTTTTGTTAGCCCTGCTATCACTATCAGCGCGGCTGGCTCTATTGCCCTTACAGGCACTCCAACCGCTACCAACATTACTTGTAACGGTTTGTGTAATGGTTCTATATCTGGTGTTGCAATTACAGGTGGTACTGCACCATACACTTATGCATGGAGCAATGGCGCATCAACTGCCAACTTGAGCAACTTGTGTGCAGGTAGCTATACCCTTACCGTAACCGATAACGGAGGCTGCTCATTTACTTTGCCTATCGCTATTACCATTACCCAACCAGCTGTTTTGGCTGTTCCTACCCCTACAGTTAACAACATTACCTGTAACGGTTTAACCAATGGTTCAATTACTGTTGCCCCTACTGGTGGCACTGCGCCTTATACTTACGTTTGGTCTCCAGCAGGTGGTACAGCGGCTACTGCTAGCGGCTTGCCCACTGGTACTTATACCGTATCGGTAACTGATGCCAACGGATGTACTGCAAGTGCTTCAGGAACTATTACTCAGCCAACAGCATTGGGTTTAAGTGGTTTCCCTACTGCAACTAATGTAAATTGCTTTGGCGATAGCACTGGTTCAGTAACTGGTTTGAACCCAACAGGCGGCACACCACCATACACTTACCTATGGAGCAATGGTGCTACTACCCAGAGTATCACTGGCCTACCAGCGGGTACGTACAACGGTACTGTTACCGATGCTAATGGTTGCACATTGAGCTCTCCAACAGGCTTTACTATTACTCAGCCTGCTACAGCGCTTAGCCTAAATGGTTTCCCAACAGTTGGCGACATTTCTTGTAATGGTTCTTGCGACGGTAGCGTAACCGGTTTGGTGCCTACAGGTGGTGTTACACCATACACTTATAGCTGGAGCAACGGTGCTACAACACCAGATGTAACTGGCCTATGTGCAGGTAATTACAACGGTACTATTACTGATGCCAATGGTTGTACTTTGAGCTCACCTACTGGTTTTGCAGTAACTGAGCCTGATACTATTAGCATCCAAGCTATCATTACCAATGCAACTGCTGCAGGATCTGCTGATGGTGCTGTGAATGCAGTGGTATCTGGTGGTACTGCCCCTTACACCATTGATTGGAGCAACGGTGCTACTACCGAAGATATTACTGGTGTGGTAAAAGGTACTTATGTTGTTACTGTAACCGACTTTAACGGTTGTATTGATGCAGCTACTTTTGTAGTTGGTGGCCCAGTAGGCATTAGCGTGTTGGATAAGGAAGGTGCTGTTAGCATTTACCCTAACCCTGCTAGCACCAACATGAGCATTAACGTTACCTTGCCAGAAGTGGCACCAGTAACGGTTAAAATATTTGACATGAAAGGTGGATTGGTACACGAAGTATCTGGCAAAGCATTGCAAAGCCACAACCTATTGCTTGATGTAAGCAAATGGGCCGAAGGTATTTACAATGTTACCATTACCTCGTTGAACGAAACCACTACTAAGCGCATTGCGGTTAATCGCTAAGCGGGTTTAGTATGATATTAATAACGGCCTTGCTTGAAAAAGCAGGGCCGTTTTATTTTTATCCGCTAGTATCATTACTTTTATATAAATGAAGGTATTGCGCAATACTTCGATTAGGCATGTGGTAAGTAACTACCTGGCCGACTTTTGGGGACTGTTTTTCCCGAATACCTGTTGCGGCTGTGGCAATCACTTAGTAAAAGGTGAGTGCATACTATGCCTTACCTGCCTGCACGATATGCCGTTTACCGATTTTCATTTGCAAGACGATAATGTAATAGTCAAGCGTTTTTGGGGTAGGGTTGAGGTGCATGCGGCCACGGCATTGCTTCACTTTCAAAAAGGCAACAAGGTACAGCAACTGGTGCATCAACTAAAGTATAACCAACGCGACGATGTAGGCGTGTATTTGGGCGAGATCATGGGCAAGCATTTAAAGCATGCTGAAGCCTTTAGCGATGTGGCCTTGGTGGTGCCGGTGCCACTGCACTGGCGCAAGAAGCTGAAGCGCGGCTACAACCAAAGCGCCTGCTTTGCCCAAGGTATAGCTGCCGAAATGGGCATTGAAACTAGTAGCAATCTATTGCAGCGCGCCACAAATACCCAAACACAAACCAAAAAGACCCGAGAGGAGCGCTGGCTTAACGTAAAGGATGTATTCGCCCTTAATAGCCCTAAAAAATACCAAGGCCAGCATATATTGCTCGTTGACGATGTAGTAACCACCGGTGCTACGCTGGAGGCTTGTGCGCAAAAGCTGCTGCAAATACCTGGCGTAAGGGTAAGCATTGCCACCATCGCCGTGGCAGAATGATAAAGCCACTTACGAGTTATATACTTCGACTCCGTTCAGTATGACATTGGTTGCGGGTTTCGAATTAAATTTAGCTTGCAGTTAAAATACACGTGTTGCAGGTATAAATCCACTAAAACAAAATAGGCCCCACATCAAGCAGGGCCTATTTCAATAACTACGATAAGGTTACTTCAATTACACAGCGGCAACGGGTACCATGTGCTTAATGATTTCGGTACCAAACTCAGAGCATTTCAACTCAGTAGCACCTTCCATTAGGCGGGCAAAATCGTAGGTTACACGCTTGCCATGTATGGCACTTTCAATACCAGCTACAATCATGTCAGCCGCTTCTTGCCAACCCATGTACTCAAGCATCATTACGCCAGAAAGGATAACAGAAGAAGGGTTTACTTTGTCTAAGCCAGCATACTTGGGCGCAGTGCCGTGGGTAGCTTCAAAAATGGCGTGGCCAGTAAGGTAGTTTATGTTGGCACCCGGTGCAATACCGATACCGCCCACAGCAGCAGCCAAAGCATCGCTCACATAGTCGCCATTAAGGTTTAAGGTAGCAATAACGCTATACTCGGCTGGGCGAAGCAATATTTGTTGCAAGAAAGCATCCGCAATTACGTCTTTTACAATGATTTTGTGGCCGTCGCGCTCAGCAGTCAACCAAGGGCCACCATCCAATTCAATACCGTTGAATTCGGTTTTGGCCACTTCATAACCCCAGTCGCGGAAAGCGCCTTCGGTAAATTTCATGATGTTGCCCTTGTGTACCAAAGTAAGTGAAGGTTTCTTTTGCTCGAAAGCATAATCCAACGCAGCGCGCACCAACCTATCGGTGCCGTCTTTTGATACTGGCTTAATACCGTAGGCAGAAGTTTCAGGGAAACGTACTTTCTTGAAACGATCAGGGAAGTTAGTTTTCAAAAAGTCGGCAAACTTAGCAGCATCGGCAGTTCCTTCTTGAAACTCGATACCGGCGTAAATATCCTCGGTGTTTTCGCGATAGATAACCATATCCACCAACCAAGGCTCTTTAACCGGGCTAGGCACGCCTTTAAACCAACGCACGGGGCGCACGCAAGCGTAAAGGTCAAGTTGCTGGCGCAGGGCCACGTTCAATGAACGGATACCACCACCTACTGGAGTGGTCAAAGGGCCTTTAATGGCCACTAGGTATTCGTTGATAATGTCCAAGGTTTCTTGCGGAAGCCAGTTGTTGGTTTGGTTAAAGGCTTTTTCGCCGGCCAATACTTCTTTCCATTCAATTTTGCGGGTGCCGCCATAGGCTTTTTCCACAGCCGCATCTAGCACGCGCACCGATGATGCCCAGATATCTGGTCCGGTTCCGTCACCTTCGATAAAAGGAATAATGGGGTTATTGGGTACTGTTAGTTTACCATTCGAGATGGTGATTTTTTGTCCGCTCATATAAAGCTATTTAGTGGGGTTCATTATCAATCTGTTTCGAAACAGCCGAAACTACACAAAGTTAACCTTTTAGCGGTTTTAGCCAATTATTTTATGGGGCACTAGGTGAATAAAGCGTTAAGAGTTGTGAAGGGGGATAGGGTTGGTGTCATCGGCTTGGCGAGAGGTACTGGTTTTGAGTTTCTGGATGAACGCTACAACCTCTTCAAGGGTTAACGTTTTGCCATTTTTTATTCGCTCCAAACCATAAATTAAGCGTTCCGTTAACTCTTCTTTTGAAGATACTGATGCGGGGTTTTCATTCATCTTCTTTATCACTGGTAGCAGGCTCTTGGCGGGTATCAATAATATCAATTATTATAATCCTGCCATCATGAATTAGGTAATAAAGATAATTATGAGAGGTTAATAGCCGCTTGTATAAATCAAGCCTATATTCAATAGGAATACCCATATAGGGATACAATGCTAGCAAATCGACCTGGGATAAAGTTTCTTCTTTAAAGTTATTAGCAACCCTCAAAGACCATTTTTCCCATAGATAGTTATAAATCTCTTCAAACCTCGCTCTTGCTTCGGGAGACCAAATTATTTCGATTTCCCCCATTTGGCAGCTTCTTCTTTTACTAGGCTATGTGGGATGCATTGCTCGGGGTACATACTTTGCTCTACTGACTTTTCCAATCGCTCCCTTTGCTTTAGGGTTAACCCATCTAGCGTATGGCGGCCGCTATCTTCCATCTTCATTATCTTAATTATTCGTTCCAACAATTCCGAATTCTCAGAATCATCAACTAGTAGATGAAGCTGTTCCTTAATTTCTTGAATAGACATGTGATAATATTGTGTTGAACTAAGTTAACGAAAAATCTGCTTAGGCTAGTTCATTTTTACTTTCAAGATTTAACAAAAAATACCATTCCCAAAGTTCGATACGGTGCAACACGGGTTTTGTGTTAACTTTGCAGCACTACAACGTATTGTAACATGGAAGAGGCCAAACCACTTAATTTTTTAGAAGAGATTGTTGCCAAAGACCTAGCATCGGGCAAGCACCAAACAGTGCTCACCCGTTTTCCGCCGGAGCCTAACGGCTACCTGCACATTGGGCACGCTAAGTCCATTTGCCTCAACTTTGGTTTGGCTAAGCGCTATAATGGCAAAACCAACTTACGCTTTGACGATACCAACCCCGTAACCGAGGATACCGAGTATGTAGAGAGCATTAAAAACGACATTAAATGGTTGGGTTTTGAATGGACTGAAGAGTTTTATGCTAGCGACTATTTTGACCAACTATATGCCTTTGCTGTTGAGTTGATTAAGAAAGGCTTGGCCTACGTAGAGGATGCCAGCCCCGAAGAGATAGCTGCCATGAAGGGTACCCCAACCGAACCCGGCACCAACAGCCCATGCCGCAGCCGCAGCGTTGAGGAAAACCTGGATCTTTTTGAGCGCATGAAACATGGCGAGTTTAAAGAAGGTAGTCGCACGCTACGTGCGAAGGTGGATATGGCGTCGCCGAACATGCAACTACGCGACCCGCTGATGTACCGTATTAAGTTTGCGCATCACCACCGCACTGGCGATAAATGGTGCATATACCCCATGTACGATTTTGCCCACGGGCAAAGCGATGCCATTGAGCACATAACCCATTCTATCTGCACCTTAGAGTTTAGCAGCCATAGGCCTTTGTACAATTGGTTTATTGAGCAACTTGCTTTGTTTCCAACAACCCAATATGAGTTTGCACGTCTAAACCTTACCTATACAGTTATGAGCAAGCGCAAGTTGCTACAACTGGTAAACGAAAAGCACGTAACTGGCTGGGACGACCCGCGTATGCCTACCATTTCTGGTCTGCGCAGGCGAGGCTATACCCCAGCATCCATTCGCATGTTTGCAGATAAAATTGGTGTGGCGCAACGCGAAAACTTGATTGATGTATCGTTGTTGGAATTCTGTATTCGTGAAGATTTGAACAAGACCGCCTTGCGCCGTATGGTGGTGTTCAATCCGTTGAAGGTATTGATAACCAACTGGCCAGCGGGTAAGGTGGATATGATTGAAAGCGAGAACAACCCCGAAGACGAATCGGCAGGTACACGCCTGGTGCCTTTTAGTGGCGAGCTATACATTGAGCAGGACGATTTTATGGAAGACCCACCTAAAAAATTCTTTAGGTTGAGCGTGGGCAATTATGTGCGCTTGAAGGCTGGCTACATAATCAAAGGCGAATCGGTATTAAAGGACGAGCAAGGCAACATAACCGAAGTGCACTGCACCTATGTGCCCGAGAGCCGAAGCGGCGAAGATACTAGTGGCATCAAAGCGCAAGGCACGTTGCACTGCGTAAGTGCTTCCCATGCTGTGCCAGTGACCATTCGTGAGTACGACCGTCTATTTAATATTGAGAACGTAGGCGCATCGGACGAAGATTTTAGAACCTTATTGAACCCCGATAGCTTGCACGTAATAGAAAATGCACTGGCCGAACCTGCTTTGCTGGATGATAAAGCCACCGATAGGTACCAGTTTATGCGCAAGGGCTATTTTGCCTTAGATAAAGATTCTAGCGGTAAGCATTTGGTATTCAACCGTACGGTTACACTTAAGGATACTTGGGCCAAGACTAGCAATTAAGCTATTTAAACATTTTCTCCTTGTAGTCCCTAATAAATTGTAGATAGAAAACTAGGTGGCCTGGTATGAGCCAAATGATTGAAGCGATTATTAGTATCGGAATTATTAGGATTTGGAGGTAAACAGGCATCAATAGTATCTCATTAGGTAAAGATTGGGCTTTATAAAAGGTTGATACAAAGATTGCCACAAACCCTATGGCAATGGACAATTCGAAGTAAGTGAAGCCTGTTTTAAAAATATTCCAAAATAGCTTGGTACTATCGCCAATGAAACAGATGGCGACCATACCCACTAACCCCAAAACAGGGGATAGAATAATTAACCCAGTAAAGAGGTTGGTGCCTTGGGGCAGCCTTTCGCGAAGAAAAGCAAAAGACAATATCCAAATTACAGCATTTACAGTACCAAAGCCAATTCCCAACTTGTATGGAGATAAAGAGGGTTTTGCAACGGGTTGGTGGGAAGCTCTAGTATATTATCATGAACCATACTTACAAATGTAATAGATAAGGGCTGCTTTAAATGCCTGTCTATCCCTATCGCAATACCGCCAACCTATCGCTATCTAATTTAAGCAATATAAAGAGCAGGATGGTAAAGGATAGTATGGACGAACCACCATAGCTCAAGAATGGCAGTGGTATGCCAATAACGGGCACTAAGCCAATGGTCATGCCGATGTTGATGATAATGTGAAAGAATAGAATGCTGGCTACTCCATATCCGTATAAGCGCGTAAATTTGCTACGCTGCCGTTCGCTTATGTAAATAATGCGCGCCAATAGGGCCATAAAAAGCCCTAATACTATCATGGTGCCAATAAAGCCATGCTCTTCGCCAACAGTGCAGAATATAAAGTCGGTGGTTTGCTCCGGCACAAAGTTGCCTTTGGTTTGGGTACCATTAAGAAACCCCTTACCACTAAACCCGCCTGAACCGATGGCAATTTTTGATTGATCGAGGTTGTAGCCGGCTCCTTTTTTATCTTCAAGTTTGCCAAGCACTACCTCAATACGGTCTTTTTGGTGCGGTTTAAGCTTGCCAAAGAAATAGCTTACAGCATAAATGTATCCAATGCTGCTAACTGCGATAGCCCCAACCAGCATCGCAATGCGTATGTGTTTTCGCAGTAAATAAATAATAACGGTCGTTACAAGCACTATGCCTACTACCAGGTATAGCTTTTCATCGATCGCTAAGGAAAGCAGCGATAGGGCAACAAACAACCCCCCGCCTACCAACACCCACGACGACAGGCCTTCGCGGTACAGCACCAGCACAAAAGATAAAAACACCAAAGCAGAGCCAGCATCGCCTTGGTAAAGTATCAACATCATGGGTAGCAAAATAATGGCCCCTACAATAAAACGCGTGCTCCAATATTTCATGTTCGCACCCTGCGAACTGAGGTATTTTGCCACCGCCAAGGCCGTGGCAAACTTAGCAAACTCGGAGGGCTGAATAGAGAACCCCCCCAGCACAAACCACGATTTATTGCCCTTTACTTCAGACCCGATAAAGAAAATCATGACGAGCATGACCATAACTAGCCCGTAAATGAGGTAGGCAAACGTGGTGTAGAATTTGTTGTCGATGATGACAATAAGAATTGCTAAAACCAGCGCTACAGTTACCCAAAGTATCTGCTTGCCGTGGCTGGTGCTTAAGTCGAACATTCCGGTGCGCAGACCGTCAAAATCGGCAGCATATATCGATATCCAACCAACTGAAACCAGCAGTGCATAGAGCAATACGCTCAACCAATCCATATCTGCCCATAAGCTACGGCGCCTCATTGCTGCTTATTACTTTAGGATGAATCAGATCGGTTTCTATCATGCGTTTTTCTAGGAACAGCCTATTGGCTGCAATGGTATCGTTTAAGTATTTTTCCATTACCAAGCTGGCTATTGGTGCGGCATAAGTGGCCCCAAAACCTGAGTTTTCTACAAAAGCAAGTACCACAATGCGCGGGTTTACTTTTGGCGCAAAGGTTATAAAAGCAGAGTGGTCTTTTCCGTGAGGGTTTTCAACGGTTCCTGTTTTGCCACAAACTTCATAGCCTTCAATTTGGGCAATTCGGCCTGTACCCGCTTGCACGGTTTGGTATAGCCCTTCAACTACTTCGTCAAAATAGCGTTGCTCTACCTTGGTTTTATTTTTGCCAGAATAGTGTTTTACGAAATTTGTGGTGTCGTTTTCAATAAATTTTACAAAGTGCGGCGTAAAATAATAGCCCCTATTAGCAATTGCGCAGGTCATATTGGCCATTTGCAGTGGCGTAATACCCAGCTCACCCTGCCCTATAGCCAAAGAGATAATGGTTGATGATTTCCAATGACCCTTTTGATAAATGTTATTGTAGTACTTTGGTGTAGGCACATGCCCTGAGTTTTCGCCAGGTATATCTACACCCAATTTATTGCCTAGGCCAAAGCTGTATAGGTAGCTATCCCATTTAGCAAGGGCCTCATCTGAGGTTGCGAATTTACTTTGATCAATTATGTTTTTGAATACGTAGCAAAAATAGGCATTGCAAGAGTGTTGTATTGCCGACGAAAGATCTGTTAATTGCACGTGGTCATGGCAACCCACCGTATGCGAGCCTAACCTGAAGCCACCAAAGCATGGGTACACATCGTATGGCTGTAAGGTGCCCTCTTGTAGGCCCATTAATGCCATTATGGACTTAAACGTTGACCCGGGAGGATAAGAACCTCCAGAAATTGCCCGGTTAAACAATGGTTTTAGCGTATCTTTTTGCAACATTACATAGTTGTTGCCCCGCTGCCTGCCTGTTAGTAGGTTTGGGTCGTAACTGGGTGCGCTTACCATAACCAATATTTCGCCCGTAGAGGGCTCAATGGCTACTACACAGCCACGCTTGTTTTGCATAAGCTGCTCAGCATATACTTGCAGTTCAATATCAAGCGTAACAGTGAGGTTGTGCCCCGAAATGGCTGCGGTATCATATATGCCATCCTTAAAAGAACCCTGCTCTCTATTAAACTTATCTACCAGTATTAGCTTACTGCCTTTGTGGCCTCTTAAAAAGGGCTCGTAAGTAGCTTCTAGGCCGCTAATGCCTATATAGTCGCCCGATTTATAATAGCTTTGGGCATCAAGCTTTTTTTGGCTTATCTCGCCAGTGTAACCCAATACATGGGCTGCCGAGTGTTGGGGATATTTACGCACCAGCCTTATATCGCCATAAAAACCTGGAAACATATACAAGTGCTCCTGAAACGAAGCATACTGCTCAACGGAAAGGTTTTTGAGAAACGACGAGGGTACGTAGCGAGAGTAATTCTTCGCTTTGGTCATTTGATCGATAAAGTATTGCGGCTCAATGGCCAGTAGCTGGCAAAAAAGCGCGGTATCAATATCCTTTACCTGTTTCGGGATAACGAAAATCTCGTAAGTTGCATCATTTTCAACTATCAGCATACCGTTGCGGTCGTATATCAGTCCGCGGTTTGGGTACACTGTTACGTTGCGTATTACGTTTTGGTTAGCCAATGCCTCATAGCTGTCGTCTATAATTTGGATATAGAAAAGATGGAGGGCAAACACGACAAAAAAGGACGCAAATATGCCCAATATAATAAACCGCCGGTTCTTAAAAATATCCATACCCTATGCTCGTTTTCTTTCTCTAGAGAAAAGATATGCCATCAATACTATCAAAATGGTTGATACTATTGTGCTCAGCAAAGTCTTTCCTAATGTTGAGAACGCAGAAGTGAGCGAAAAGACTTCCAAAAAGAAATAAAAAAAATGATGCAAGAACACCAATACGATTGAGTAGAGCAAAAACCAGCTAAAGCCTTGTGCCCTTATACTAGGCCGGTCTTCGGCCTCGTAGCCGCCTTTTGGGGTAATAACGTTTATCCAGTGTGGCCTTACAAAGGCCAAAAACACTAGCGAAGCTGCATGCAAACCAGCCGTGCCGCTGAACGCATCCATTAATAAACCAGAAACGAAAGCAACCAACATAAGCACCCAGTGTTGCATACGGAAAGGCAACACTAAAATGAAGAACAAGTATATATACGGATTGATGTAGAAACTCAAATCGAGCCTATTGAGCACCAGCACTTGAAAAAGCACTAGCCCAAAATAGCCAACTATAAAGGATAATATGCGAATACCGACGCTCATCTTTTTTCCTCTAGTTTATCTTGCTCTTCGCTGAAAAGATAATTTACCACATATACGTACTCAATGGTCTCGAAATTGGTTGATAGCAGTATGTTAATGTCATACCAATTGCTACCCGATGGCACCTCTACACTCTCAATAGTGCCTACCATTATATTTTCCGGAAAAATGGCCGAGTAGCCACTGGTTACTATTGTATCGCCTGCATGCAGTTTTACGTGTTTGGGTATTTCTTTTACCACGGCATACCGGCTATCGCCACCTGGCCAGGTGAGGCTTCCTGCTCTGCCTTCGGGCCCCTTCAGCTTCACGCTTACTTTGTTGTCTTTGTGCAACACTGATAGCACCGTAGCAAAGTTTTCCGATACATCCATTATAATACCTACTACCCCATTGGCTACCACCACACCCATGTTTTCGCGCACACCGTGTTTATAGCCTTTGTTTATTACCAAATAGTTGCTGGCCTTATTGGTAGAGTTACTTATAACTTTGGCATCAAAAAACTGGTAGGCTTGCACCATGTTTACGTCGCAAGCCACGTCTTTCCGTACTTCGGTATCCCAATATGAACTAAGCAGCTTACTGCGCAGTAGTGCGTTTTCGCGGCTTAGGCTATCATTTACTTGGGCAAGGTTTAAGTAGTCGGTAAAGCTGGTATACGAGCTGTATATGCCGCCCGTAAAATTATTGGTAGCACTTACAAACGAAACCTTATGGTAGTAGTTGAGCCTAAATACCAATGTTAGGCATATCACCTCCAGAATAACAAAGATGAAAAGCGAGTTGTACCGTAAAAAAAATGATAAAAGGTTACGCATTCAACTGGCCTCCAATATTTTATTATTAGCCCATCAAGAACGAGAACTTACCAATGTTTTTCAAAGCTTTGCCAGTACCGCGCACTACGGCCCTTAGCGGGTCTTCGGCTACGTGCACGGGCAGTTTTGTTTTTTGCGAAAGACGTTTGTCCAATCCACGAATCAAAGCTCCGCCACCAGTAAGGTATAAGCCGGTTTTGTATATGTCGGCTGCCAACTCTGGTGGAGTAGTCTCCAAGCCTTTCAATACCGCCTCCTCAATCTTAGAGATTGATTTATCAATGGCATGGGCAATCTCTGAGTAGGATACCATGATCTGTTTTGGTATACCCGTCATCAAATCGCGACCGTTTACAGCAAAATCATCCGGCGGATTGTCCAACTCAGTCAAGGCAGAACCTACGTGTATTTTAATATTTTCGGCAGTACGCTCCCCAATCATCATATTGTGCTGGCGGCGCATAAAGTCGATAATATCTAACGTAAACTCATCACCCGCAACACGGATAGATTGGTCGCAAACGATACCCGAAAGGGCTATAACGGCAATTTCTGTTGTGCCACCGCCTATGTCAATAATCATGTTGCCTACGGGCTCCTCCACATCAATACCGATACCGATGGCAGCAGCCATTGGCTCATATATTAACCACACTTCGCGGGCCCCTGCTTGCTCGGCAGAATCTTTTACTGCACGTTTCTCTACTTCTGTAATGCCCGACGGGATACAAATAACCATGGTATAAGATGGACTAAAGAGCGGCTTGCTCTTGTAAATCATCTTTATCATTTCGCGTATCATGTTTTCGGCTGCGTTAAAGTCGGCTATTACACCGTCCTTTAGCGGACGAACGGTCTTGATATTTTCGTGGGTTTTCTCGTGCATTTGCATTGCACGCTTGCCCACGGCAATCACCTTATTGGTGGTTCGGTCGATAGCTACGATCGACGGCTCATCCACTACCACTTTGTTGTCGTGAATGATGAGGGTATTGGCCGTCCCTAGGTCAATAGCTATTTCTTGGTTGAAAAAATTGAACAGCGCCATATATGTTTTCTATGCTGTTAAAATATTAAAATTTATCCAGCGTTTTTTGTTAGTGTTTAAAATGCCTGGTGCCGGTGGTTACCATTGCCATGCCATGTTGATTGCAGTAATCTATTGAATCTTTGTCTTTTATGGAGCCCCCAGGCTGTATAACGGCCTTAATGCCCGCTTTGTCGGCTATCTCCACACAATCAGGGAAAGGAAAGAAGGCATCGCTGGCCATAGCAGCTCCAGTAATATCGAATCCGAATTTCTTCGCTTTGGCAATAGCTTGTTCCAAGGCATCTACACGGCTGGTTTGACCGCAGCCCATAGCCAATAGCTGGCCATTTTTGGCCAACACAATGGTATTCGATTTCAGGTGTTTTACCAGTTTGTTGGCAAACAACATATCTTGTATCTGTGCCTCGGTTGGCAGGGTAGTGGTTACCGGGGTAAGGTCGGCAGCGGTTTCGGTTTTCCAGTCTGGGTCTTGCTCAATTACACCGTTCAGCAGGTTCTTAAACTGCTTACCCGGCGTAATGGCTTTCTTTTGCTTGATGAGGGTGCGGTTCTTTTTGCTGGCGAATACCTGTATGGCCTCTTCGTCAAAATCAGGCGCAATTAATACTTCAAAGAAAATTTCGTTGATGGCCTCGGCAGTGGCTTTGTCAATTTTGGTATTGGTAGCCAGTATACCACCAAATGCCGAAACTGGGTCGCCTGCTAAAGCTGCTTTCCAAGCCTCCAATACGGTTGGTCGCGATGCAACGCCACAGGCGTTGGTGTGCTTTATAACCACAAAGGTAGGTTCCGAAAATTCAGCCACTAGGTTCACGGCCGCATCTAAATCCACTAGGTTATTGTAGCTCAGTTCTTTACCACCCAATACTTCAAATGCATCTTCCAATTCGCCATAAAATTTGGCTTGTTGGTGCGGGTTTTCACCGTAGCGCAAGGTGCGCCCACCGGTATAGCTCTGGCGGAAACCTGATAGGCCTTGGCCCTCGGCTAGGTATTTGAAAATTTGGGTATCGTAGTGGCTGCAGGTGTCAAATGCGCGGGCAGCAAACAGGCGTCGATCTTCTTGGGTAGTAAATCCTTGTTTGTCTTTCAACAGCTCAAGTAGCTCGCTGTAGTAGTTACGCGCTGCCACTATCAGCACATCGTTGTAGTTTTTGGCCGCTGCACGGATAAGCGATACACCGCCAATATCAATTTTCTCTATTATTTCTTCCTCGTCGGTGGTTTGCGCTACGGTTTCCTCAAAAGGGTATAGGTCTACAATCACCAAATCAATTTCCGGTATCTCGTAGGTTTCCAGTTGAGCGGCATCGCTTTGGTTTTCGCGGCGGGCCAATATGCCACCAAATACTTTAGGGTGCAATGTTTTTACACGGCCACCCAAAATAGATGGGTAGGAGGTAAGGCTTTCAACTGAAATAACGGGCAGGCCTTCGTTTTCGATAAAGGCTTGTGTGCCGCCAGTAGAGTACATAGTAATGCCCAAACGGTGCATTTCGTGTACAATTGGGGCCAATTCGTCTTTATAAAATACGGATACCAGTGCGGATTTGATCTTCTTCACAATCGAGAATATAGAATTTAGCGGGTGGAGACTTGGATACTGCAAAAGTATCAAAACCTACCCACACAAACTACGAACAAAAATGCTTTTTATTGCCCTTATCTAGAATTGTTTCAACAGGTTTTTTACATCGTGTGGATAAGGGCAAAGGTCAGTACAGGAACCCAAAAAGCCAGAGAGGTATTTTAGTGCCGAAACCAACTTCAATACTCAACAGTTTTACGTTTTGCCTTTTTCTGTCGACAAAACTTACCCGAAATTGTCGACAAAAAAGTCAATTTGTTACTTCGAGAGCTTTTTAACTAAATCCTTAATCACCTGTGGATAGTGCTCATGCTCTAGCGCTTGCACTTTTCGGCGGATGTCGTCGGCAGTGTCATTAGGGGCTATATCGCAGCGCATTTGGGCTATGGTTTCGCCTTCATCGAAATGTTCGTTAACGTAATGCATGGTTATGCCCGTTTCGTCATCACCAGCTGCTTTTACGGCCTCGTGCACTTTCATGCCGTACATACCCTTACCACCATGTGCCGGCAGCAACGCTGGGTGAATGTTCACTATCCGGCTTGGGAATGCTTTTATCAAATACTGTGGCACCAGCAATAAATAACCGGCCAGCACAATGAAATCTATTTTATGGTATTCCAGCGTAGCCATTACGGTTTCCTCATCATCCATTTCGTCTTTGCCCAATATGGCATACGGTATTTCGTGCTGTTCGGCAAATTCCAACACCCCTGCATCGTCTTTATTGCTCACTATTAGCGCTATATGCGCTTTGGGTTCGGCCTTAAATTGGTTAAAAATATTTTGGGCATTGCTGCCGGTTCCCGATGCAAAAATGGCAATGTTGATCACTGGTTAATTTGAAAATTTGAAAATGAGCTAATTTGAAAATGAATAGGGTTTTCCAAGTGGCAAATGTACCAATTGTTGCTGTCAGAAATGTAACCCGACAGAATTAATAACTAGCAACTACTAACTCGTAACTCTTAACTTAAGTTTTACTCTGCCACAAACTTAAATATGTAGTCATCAGTATCGTTAAAGCGTACTTTCAAAATGTATACGCCGAGGGCATAGCCAGCCATATCGAGTTTAAACGTTTGGGTGCCTTTAGGTGCCGTAGCGTTGTAAACATCCATTAGCTTGTGTCCAAGCACATCGTACATTTCCACTTTAAGTTTGGCCTCCCGTGGCATCAATATTTCGAAGGATACCGAGCCATTGGTAGGGTTAGGGTATGGCGGCACTATACGTATATCATTTTCCAACGGTTTGCAAAGCCTATCGTTCAGGGCATTGTCGTCTATCTCATCGTTGGGCTGCGATGCTTGTATGCATAGGTACGAGTTTGCTTGGTACTCGGTAGCCTCGTAGCCTGCTACAAAATAGTATATCATGCCCGTGCCCGATGCCAAGAACGAATCTACGCGCTCCGTAATGCGCGAACCATCGCCCAGCGTAGCAGTAAGGAAATAGTGGTCTACGTTGCGCGTACCTTGGTTAATAATGGTTGCAAATGGACGTACACGGCCATTTACGTTTTGCACATCAATTTCTACCACCGCTATGTCCAGTGTCGAGATGTTAACTGTAATATTACTGCTAAACGTATCCTTGCATCCTCCAGGGCCGGTGGCTACCAAAGTGGTTGTAAAATCGCTGTTGTAAGGAAAGGTGTACACTGGGTCTTGGTCGGTGGTGTAGGCGCCGTCGCTGAAATACCACTGGTAACTTAGCGCACCGGTACTAGTGTTGGTATACGTTACTGGCAGCGGCGCTGCACCATAATCAGGCGTAAAGGTAAACGATGCGGTTGGGGCAGGTGCAATGGTTACCGGTTTGGTAATTGTTGCAGGGCATCCGTTTGCCGATTCAATGCTCAAGGTTACATCAAAGGTGCCTATGGTATCGTAGGTGCGCACTGGGTTAGGGGCGTTTGAGGGCAGCCCGCCATCGTTAAACTCCCATAGCCATGTGGTTATCGGGTCGTTTCCGGCCACGGTGCTTGCATCATTCAATCTAAAGTTGGAGCTCTCACAAGCCACATTGTAGGTAAAGTTGGCCGTTGGCGACTGTACAATGCTAATGGTATCGAAGGTGGTTGTTTCGCAGCCCAATGCGTTTTTAACGGTTAAACTCACCAAGAAAGAACCCGTTTGGGTGTAATTGTGTGTGGGGTTCTGTTGGGTGCTGATGCCAGTAAAGTCGCCAAAATCCCAAATATGGGAGATGTTGGAGAAGCCCGGACTGGCATCGGTAAACTGGGTAGTTTCGCCAAAACAAAGATTTTCGGCTTCAATATCCACTATTAACTCAGGATAGACCTCCAATGTATCCGTAAAAGTGGACTGACAGCCGGTGGCTGATGTAACCGTAAGGCTCACCGCGTAAATACCAGCCTGTGCGTATACATGGCTTGTGTTTCGCTGGGTTGAGGTGCTATCGTCGCCAAAGGTCCACAACCATTGGTTTATGGCATCGTTGGCGACACCTACGCTTTGGTCTGAGAAACTGATGAGCGCACCTGCACAGCCAATTTGGTAGCTAAACTTGGTAGTAGGTTTGTTAAATACTTGCACGGTTTTGGCCAAACTTGATACGCAGCCTGAGTCGGCGGTTATCTCTAGGCTCACAGTGTAAGTAGCCGCGCTATCAAAATAGTAGCTAGGGTTTTGCAATGTTGAGGTATCGATGCTTGAGCCAAAATTCCATTGGTAGCCCGTTATATTGTATGGGCTTTGTACATTGCTAGTATTGGTAAAGTAGCTGGTATCGCCCAAACAGAATGCGTTGGGTACAGTAAAGTTAACATTGGCCAGCACACCGGCAATGTTAACCTCAATGGTGTCGCTGGCTTGGCAGCCAGTTACATTTAGCACATTTACCCAATAGGTGCCCGGGTTGTTTACCAATATAGTGCTCGTGTTGCTGTTGTCAGACCAGTTGTAGGCAATAATATTTTGCGTGCTGCTTTGTAGCCCAATGGTTGCTCCGCCGCATACTGTAGTATCTAGCCCAAGGGTGGTAGTTAAAGCAAACGAGTCGAGGGTTACGGTATGCAGATCCGAAATGTAGGTACATTGAGGGTTGTTGGTATCAGATATACTAATGAAGTAAATGCCAGGGCTGGTGATGGCCAAGCTGCTGGTTGTGTCGCCCACGTTCCATTGATAAGTGTAGTTAGGCCCTAAGTTGGCATTCCATACTATCGAATCGCCAAGGCAGATGCTGCTTACAGTGGGTAACGCTACTGACGGTAATGTAATATTTATGGTGTCTCGGTATACTTGGTCGAAAACATCGGTTACTTGCACCCAATAAGTACCTGATTTGTTGATGCGTAAGGTGCGTGTCGAGTCGCCGGTGCTCCAAAGGTATTTTGCGTATCTATCGGTTGCATTCAGTATTACCGTATCGCAAAAACCGTAATCGATTTTAATGTCGGGCCCTAACCAAACTGGACCACTGTATTTATGGTACAGATATCGTTCAATAAGCCCAACTTGTGTTTGGGTGAGGGTTGAGTCTATGCCGATAATTTCGGCAATGTTTCCGTCAAGGTAGAACGTTTGTATGTTGTCAACGGTACCGTTATAGGCTCCTACCAAGAAGCGGTTGGTACTGGTATTGTTGTAGCTAGGGAATAGCCCACCGCTTTGCGAAATTAGGGCACTATTACGGTATAGCTCGATAATACCGCTCAATCGGCTTAGGCTGGTGCGTACCAACTCGAATTTACCGAAAGTGGTTGGCGAAGTTGCTTGTATGGCCGCTATGTCGTGAACGAAGTAGTTTATTTGGTTTGCCGTGCGCAAGAGTGCATAGCGGTTGGTGGCATTTGCAAAAAGCGACTTTGCAAAATAGGTATTGTCATTGGCGTTCATGCGGCCCACTAAGAAAAAGTGCCATGAACTGTTTCCCAGCGAAAGTATGTCGCCACCGTTCAAGAAATCACTGCCATCAAACCTAAAGGCAGGCTTGTTGTTAATCAAAGCAATGCTATCTACCCATAGTGGTTGTTGGCCGCTACCGTTTTGGTTTAAGCTGTTTCCGTTGCCACTTTGGTCAATCCAGCTACTTACCAAGTTCGAGCCGTTCTTCACCACTTGCCCGTCGGCCATTACCCACAACTGGGTTACGTTTGGCAATACCGATGGCGTAAATCGATAAAACTGCAAAACGTTGCTCGTGATGCTATCGTTGCAAACGTTAAAGGCGCTTACCATGTAATAGTAGGTGTTTTGCGAATATGGTATGGCGGCCGTGCTATAGCTCGTTTGGGTTAATACCGTGTTTACTATTGGGTTGGTAAAATTGCTGTTGGTTGATACCTGCAGCCTATACCTTACCGCATTGGCCGAGGTTTGCCACTGGAAAACTATGGTTGGTGCGATTATATTAAGGCCGTTTGGTTGTGGGGCGGTAAAATCAAAAGGGCCCGGAAGCGGAGCGGTGTTGCTTACCGTTACGTTTTTAACTATGGTTGCCGAGCAGCCTAATTGTGAGCCAACCGTTAAGCTTACTGGGTAAGTACCCAAAGTAGTATAGGTTGTTTGCGGATTGTTGAGGTTTGAGGTGGTTGTGTTAGCAAAATCCCAGCTCCATGAGGTTATCTGGTCTGGCGATACGGCGGTGCTGGCATCAAAAAACAGTGCAGGGGCATTAATGCATGCTAAGGTATCGTTAAACCTGGCCGTAATAGCTGGCCTTACTATTACTTGTTTCGTTATAGGCGAGCTGATACAACCACTGTCGGATGTTGAGATTAGTGTGGCATTGTAAGTGCCGGCTGCTAAGTAAGTGTGCGCTGGGTTTTGTGCCGTAGCGGTATCGGTGTCGCCAAAACTCCATTGCCAATTGTTTACCGTGTAGGGCAGCGGTATGGTGCTCAGGTCGGTAAACTGGGTAGGGGTGCCCAGGCAAATTGTATCAAACGAAAAGTTTGAAATAGGCCCGCTACCGGTAATGTTTACAGGTGCCGTAAGGCTTGCCGTGCAGTTGTTGGTGTTGGTTACCGTTACTTGATAAGTACCAGTAGTATCCAGAATTATGGTAGGTGTGTTGGCATTTGTTGACCAAAGGTAACTGCTCACCAAACCAGCACCCGCCGATAAGCCAAGGCTGTTGCCTGAGCAAAGCGAGGTATCAGGGCCTGAAAGCAGGGCTACTTTGTTTTGAAACGAATCGATACTGAAGGTAACTGGGCTAGAAACTAGGCTACAACCGCTTGTGTCGGTTACGGTTACACGGTAAGTTCCGGGTGTGCTTATGGTTATGGAGCTGGTATTGGCTGCTGGGCTCCAGTTAAAGGTATAGTTGCCAGATGAAAGGCCGGTGTTCCAGGTAGTGCTGCCGCCTAGGCAAATAATTGGGTTACCGCCAAAATTGGGGTCAGGCATTTTTACGATAATGGTATCCGCCGATACACGGCCGAAAATATCGGTTACCGTTACGGCGTAAGTTCCGGGGGAGGTAATCACTTTTGTAGCCGTGCTGCCCCCACCAGACCAACTGTAAGTGCTGTAGCCTGTTCCTGCCCTTAGGGTAGTGCCGCAAAAGCCATAAGCAAAGGCCGTATCGGCGCCAAGGGTTACCGGCGGGTAATACTTGTCCATTACGTATTTCTCCTGTATCTGCCTTATTGAGTCAGTAAAAGCGCGATCGTAAAAGAACATTTCGGCTATGTCGCCATTTAGGGGTATCACTTCGTTTACATCCGAGGCATCATTGTATGCTCCTACCAAAAAGCGGAATGTTGAGTTAATGGTAACGGTTGCAGCATCAATACCTGTAGCCGGACTACCCACGTTAAACCCATTAATTCTCAGGTTCAATATCAGGGCCGAGCGGTCCACCACGGTCATTATCAGTTCGGTAGCACCACCCGCGCGCACCAAGTTGGTCTCTTTTAAAATATTGCCATGGTTGAAAAACTTAAGCCTCGGCGATTCGTAAAACAACCCATACCTCATCCCTTGCGCGCCAGCTATTGCTTTGGCATAGTAGGCACCCGTGTTGGTGTTTGATTTTCCGAAAATTACTGCCGTGCGGCTATTGGTATTAATATCCAATACATCCCCTCCCGAGAGTGCATCGCTACCATCAAACCTTACCACGGGCCTACCATTAAAGCCGCTGGCTACAAATAAGGGCTGTTTGGCTGGGTTCGCTTGGCTTACGTTATTGTTCAGGCCACTCCTATCGGTCCACTGGGTAACCCTATTGTTTGCATCCACGTTTATTGGGCCATCGGCGCTAATCCAAAATACCAAGTCTGGGAAATCGGGCGGCGAAAACAGCCCAAAACTCCAAGTAGCGCTCCATGCCGATGTTCCGCCGGGCGTGTTAGCGCGTACCCGCCAAAAGTAATATCTACCGCCGGTAAGTGTTGGCAAAGCAAGGTTTGGCTGGGCAAGTGCCGTAACAGTGGTAGACGAGGTAAAGGCAGCGTTGTTGGCATATTCTACGTCGTAGGTAGTGGCCGTGGGCACAGTATTCCACCTAAGGGTAACGGTGTTTTGAACAATTACATTCTGGCGTGGCAAATAAGGTGCAGGTATCAATACTTGTGCGAAAAGACCCACACTGATTACTGAAAATATTAGCGTGGCTATTGTTGTAATGTATATTCTCATATCGACGAGGTATTGCCCAACACAAATTTAATGATAAAAGACCTTGCTTAGTTTGCCAATTAACCAACAGCCATTTTGTATTGTAATATTAAGTGCACACTGTAATTTACGTTTTATATTTGAGGTTACAATCTTTGTTCTAGCTGCAAAAACGGCATAAGACATCCCCTTTAATATATGACTGACAGCGGTGGCAGAAGGATGCATTTGCGGTAAAGCCGCGCGTGTATAGGTGGTGTGTTGTATGGCTCTTTGTTGGTAATTGGGGGATAGTAAAATTTGGCAAAAGCATACTCAGCCAATAGAGCCAGGAATTAACTTTGGCTGCACAATCTAATGCTAAGGCAGAAACCTTGTATTAGCAATAAAGCTGGATGATTGGGTTGGCATGATAAAGCGCATGCAACAGCTCATGTTATGAAATATAAAACAAAGGGTTATTCAGCGCAATTTCAATGCTATATTGGGTAGAAATACCTATATTTGACCCGAATTTTAAACTAAGAACTGGTGTCTAAAGTTGCATTAATTACAGGTATAACCGGCCAAGATGGTTCATACCTAGCAGAGTTTCTTTTGGCCAAAGGCTACACCGTGCACGGCATTAAGCGAAGAAGCTCCTTGTTCAATACCGACCGTATTGACCATTTGTATTTGGAAGAGCAGTCTGCCAACAAGCGTTTCCGTATGCACTACGGCGATATGACAGACTCTACCAACTTGATACGCATTATACAAGAAGTGAGGCCCGACGAGATTTATAATCTTGCAGCCATGTCGCATGTGAAGGTAAGTTTCGAAACGCCCGAATACACCGCCAATGCCGATGGTATTGGCGCATTGCGTATGCTAGAAGCAATTAGGCTTTTGAACATGACCAAAGAGGTAAGGTTTTACCAAGCGTCTACATCAGAGCTATACGGTTTGGTTCAAGAAGTTCCACAATCCGAAACCACTCCGTTTTACCCACGCTCGCCGTATGCCGTAGCTAAAATGTACGCTTACTGGATAACCGTAAACTACCGCGAGGCTTACAACATGTACGCTTGCAACGGTATCTTGTTTAACCATGAAAGCCCGGTACGTGGGGAAACTTTCGTTACGCGCAAAATAACCCGAGCAGTTGCCAAAATAGCCCTTGGCCTACAAGACCAGATTTTTATCGGAAACATAGATGCCAAGCGCGATTGGGGCCACGCTAAAGATTATGTAGAGGCTATGTGGTTGATGTTGCAGCAAGATAAAGCACAAGATTTTGTAATTGCTACTGGTGAAACCACTTCGGTGCGCGATTTTATTATCATGGCTTTTGCCGAAATTGGCGTTGAGCTTAAGTTTAGCGGCAGTGGTGTTGACGAAACCGCCATTGTGGTAGCTTGCAACAACCCTGAATACCAAATTGCTATCGGGCAGCAAGTAGTGTCCATCGACCCACGTTATTTCCGCCCTACCGAGGTGGATTTGTTGATCGGCAATCCAACCAAGGCAAATACTGAGTTGGGCTGGAAACCGCGTTACACTCTGCAAATGCTGGTAAGTGAAATGGTAGCGGCCGATATGAAATTGTTTAAGCGCGACCAATATCTTAAAGAGGGCGGACACAAAATTCTTAACTATTTCGAATAAGCAAACAGCCCCTTTTAGTAAGCAAACAATATAAAAGCAATGGAGCAAAGTGCTAAAATATACGTAGCAGGGCATACTGGTATGGTGGGTTCGGCAATTGTGCGTTTGTTGAAAGCCAAGGGTTTTAACAATATCGTTTTTCGCACATCCAAAGAGCTCGATCTGAGGAACCAACAAGCCGTAAACGATTTTTTTGCTGCCGAAAAGCCCGAATATGTTTTTCTGGCTGCCGCCAAAGTGGGTGGCATTGTGGCCAACAACGTTTACCGTGCCGATTTTATCTACGAGAATTTGATGATTGAGTGCAATATCATCCATGCCTCGCATGTTAACGATGTGAAGAAATTGTTGTTTTTAGGCTCAAGTTGCATATACCCCAAGTTTGCCAAGCAACCTATGAGCGAAGACCAATTGCTGGCTGGCTACCTTGAGCCAACAAACGAGCCTTATGCCATTGCTAAAATTGCCGGCATTAAACTTTGTGAAAACTACAGTCGCCAATATAACCGCAACTTTATAGCCGCCATGCCTACCAACTTGTATGGCCCCAACGATAATTACGATTTGCAAAACTCGCATGTAATACCAGCGTTGTTGCGCAAGTTTCACGATGCAACCGAGCAAAATGCACCCGAAGTGGTTATATGGGGCACGGGCAGTCCGTTCCGCGAATTTTTGCACGTGGATGATTTGGCAGAGGCTTGCCTGCACCTAATGGAAACATACGAAGGCACCGAGATTGTGAACATTGGCTCGGGCGACGAAGTGAGCATTAAAGAGCTTGCCGAAATTGTTGCGGCAGTGACCGAATATAAAGGACAGTTAACTTTTGACAGCACCAAACCTGATGGCACACCCCGCAAATTGATGGATGTGGCCAAATTGCATGGCCTAGGCTGGAAACATAAAATTGGATTGAAAGAAGGTTTGCAACGCACATACAATGAAGCATTTTTGCAACATGCCCAACTAAAAGGTGTAAACTAGCCTATGATTACTAAAATCAATCCGCGGAAAGGCTGGCACTTTTTTACCGCTGAAGACCTCAGGGAACTGCTGCAGTATAAAGATTTGCTTTACATGCTGGTGGGCCGCGAGGTATCGGTATTGTATAAGCAAACGGTATTGGGTTTTGCATGGGCCATCTTTAGGCCTGTAGTGCAAATGGTTATTTTTACGGTCATTTTTGGCAAGTTAGTCAATATGCAATCCATGATTGGCACGGATGTACCTTATGCCGTGTTTTCGTTTACAGCCTTGGTGCCCTGGACCTACTTTGCCGTAGCGCTCAACAGCTCTACTGGCAGTTTAATAGGCAACCAGCAGTTTATTACCAAGGTATATTTCCCACGTATTATCATACCTATTACCCCAATTTTATCCAAACTGCTCGATTTTGTAATTGCATTTGTGGTGTTGGTGGTAATGTTGTTTGCCTATGGTATAGTACCCAACTACCAAATAGTGTTTTTGCCCTTATTGGTATTGTTAATGATGATGACGGCGCTGGGCATGAGCCTTTGGCTTTCGGCACTAGCCATACAATATCGCGATGTGTCGCAGTTTATGCAGTTTTTTGCACAGTTGCTTATGTATGCTGCACCGGTAATATGGCCCATAACATTGGTGCCCGAAGGGTACAGGTTTGTGTATGGTTTTTATCCGATGGCAGGCGTTATTGAGGGATTTAGGGCATCGCTTATTGGCCAATCGGCCATGCCTTGGGATATGATTGGAGCAGGCTTTATAACCGCCACTATTTTAATGATAACTGGTATTTTGTATTTCCGCTCCCGCGAGAACATTTTTGCGGACGTGGTATAGCTTTTAGTTGATAGCCTCTTATGTCAGAAACGTATATCAAAGTAGACCATCTTAGCAAGCTTTATCGTTTGGGTGTGGCCGATGCCATGCACGATTCGTTGGGCGGGGCTATTAGTGCGGCAATAAAGGCACCATTTAAGAACTTTCGCAAACTGCAAAGCCTTTCCGATTTTAAGGATAAAGATGACGAAAGCGTACTTTGGGCCCTCCGCGATGTGAGCTTTGAGGTTCGCGAAGGTGAAGTGTTGGGCGTGGTTGGCAAAAACGGTGCAGGTAAAAGCACCTTGTTGAAACTGTTATCGCGTATTTCGCTACCCTCAAGCGGTAGTATCGAAATAAGTGGCCGCGTAGTGAGTTTGCTAGAGGTGGGTACCGGTTTCCATAAAGAGCTTTCAGGTAGAGAGAATATATACATGAACGGCACTATTTTGGGTATGACCCGAAAGGAAATAGACCGTAAGTTTGACGAGATTGTAGACTTTTCGGGCGTGGAGCGGTTTATTGATACGCCTGTAAAACGCTACAGCAGCGGCATGCAGGTGCGCTTGGCGTTTTCGGTGGCAGCACACCTTGAGCCCGAGATAATGATTATTGACGAGGTGCTGGCCGTGGGCGATGCCGATTTTCAGAAACGTTGCCTAGGCAAAATGAAAGACGTATCGCAACAAGGACGTACGGTTCTGTTTGTGAGCCATAATATGCAAGCCGTTCAAAGCCTGTGCACTAGGTGCATCATGATGGAAAACGGCAGGCTGGTTATGGATGGCGGAACCGACGAGGTGATAAACTTCTACCTATCGAAGCAAATGACCGGCGGCTCCATGAGGGTATTCGACACCCCTGCAGAAGCGCCCGGAAACGACCGAGTAAAGCTGCAGCGTGCCATTGTGTATAAGCAGGGTAGCGAGGCAAGCGAGGGGCAAATAATGTACGTAAATAATGCCCTTGTATTTGAGTTCGCATTTTGGAGTTTCGAGCCAAGCGTGCATCTAAATTTGAGCATCGTATTGAATACGGTAAAAGGCGAAGTGATATTTAACGTAGTTACCGACGACAAACCAATAGGCCAAGGGCTGCATGTTGCCAAGTTTTTGGTGCCGGCCGACCTATTGAACGACAACGTTTATTCCATCGACCTTTATTTTATTAAAAACTTGAAAGAAACCATTTGCTTGATTGAAAATGCCGTTAGCTTTGAGGTACACGATGCCCCAAGGGAAAAGGCATGGTATGGCAAATGGATAGGAGCGGTAAGGCCTAAATTTGAAACTACCTTCGAAAAAGAATCCGACTGATGCTTTCAAAACTAAAAATAACAATGGCCGAGGCCTTTGTATCGTTTGCCGATAGCATGAACGATAAAGCTGAGCGTTTTCGGTTTAAGCCATATTACTGCCCGGTTTGCCAACAGCAAATAAGGGAGTTTGTACCGTACAACAACTTTGAGCGCTACATTGACAGCCTTACTCAAGTTTCGGCGTTCCATATGGAAACCTTTAATTTTCAGCAATATTGGTGCTCAAATTGTAAAGCCAACGACCGCGACAGGCTATATGCCATGTACTTCAGGAAGGAATTTGCGAAGCTTGACAAGGCCAAAAAATATCGATTCATCGATTTTGCCCCCGAAACTGGTAGTTTGGCGAACTATATAAAGTCTCAGCCATTTTTAGATTATCGTTCGGCCGATTTGTTTATGCCCAACGTAGACGATACCGTGGACTTGCAGGATATGAAGATATATGCCGATAACTCGGTAGACTACTTCATTTGCAGCCACATGCTTGAGCATGTGCCCGATGATAGGAAGGCCATGAGCGAGCTATACCGCATATTGAAGCCGGGAGGCAAAGGTGTAGCCATGGTGCCTATTGATTTGGCGAGAACCGACGTGTTTGAGGACCCCAACATTACCAACGAAAACGACCGTTGGAAGTACTTTGGCCAAAACGACCACGTAAGGCTTTACTCAAAGCAAGGCTTTTTGCAGCGCTTAAAGGACACAGGATTCAAAATTCAAGAATTGGATAAGAATTACTTTGGCGCTGAGGCGTTTAGCAAAGCAGGTATTTATCATCGTTCAGTGCTTTATATTGTTGAGAAATGATACCAGTAACCAAACCGTATTTACCCAATCGCGAGGCCTACGAGGCTTATGTGAAAGATATTTGGCAGCGAGGATGGCTTACTAATAGTGGCCCACTGGTAAACGAGCTAGAGGCCAACCTAAGCACCTATTTGGGCATACCCAATGTGCTGTTGCTCAACAATGGTACTATAGCCCTTCAAATAGCCCTAAAGGCTTTGGATATAAAAGGAGAGGTCATTACTACTCCTTTTTCTTACGTGGCCACTACCAGCAGTATTGCTTGGGAAGGCAGCAAGCCCGTGTTTGTTGATATTGACCCAGAAACCCTGAACCTCGACCCGAATAAGATTGAGGCAGCCATTACGCCCAACACGCGAGCTATTTTAGCAACGCACGTGTATGGCAACCCCTGCGATGTAGAGAAAATTGATGCCATTGCCAAAAAGCACAACCTAAAGGTAATTTATGATGCGGCCCATGCTTTTGGCACCATGTACAAAGGCAAATCGTTGTATGCGTATGGCGATATTTCAACGGCCAGTTTCCATGCTACCAAGCTGTTTCATACCATAGAGGGTGGAGCCGTGATAACCGAAAATGCCGCATTGTCGGCTAAAATGGGCTTGTTGCGCAATTTTGGGCACACCTCGCCCTATTCGTTTGACGGAGCAGGTATTAATGGCAAAACATCGGAGTTTCATGCAGCCATGGGTTTGCTGGTGCTAAAAGATATCAGCCAGATAATTGCCAAACGAAAGGAACTATCAGATAGATATACGGATAAACTAGCTGGAACAGTTGTAAAGCGCCCGGTCATTTTTGATAAAGCCAATACTACTTACAATTACGCTTATTATCCGGTGCTTTTCCCGAGTGAGCAAGTACTGTTGCAGGTAATGAAGGATTTGGAAAAACACCAGATTTACTCTCGAAGGTATTTTTACCCTAGTTTGAATACCATTAACTATGTTGACCAAGTGCCTTGCCCCGTAAGCGAAGATATTTGTACCCGAGTGCTTTGCCTACCTTTGTATTTTACGTTGACCGTTGAAGAGGTGGACATGGTAACCAGGGTAATAAAAGATACACTCAGCCGCAATTGAGTAGGTATAAGTCTATCTAGCGGGCTCAACCAATGCGGTTTTTTGTTGGTTTTGATTTAAGCAACAAGTATGAACATAATAGGAAAAGGTGGTTTTGCGAGCGAAGTAGCCGCCTACTTTAACGAGGTAAAGCATTATATAGAACCTGCATACTTAGGTGCCGAAGGCGTATTGGACATAAATGAATGCAAAGGACCGGCATTGATAGCCATTGGCGACCCGGTTTTGAAAGAAAGACTGCACAAACAGTACAATATTGAGTTGGCTACTGTAAACAAAGGGATAAGCTACTCACCCATTTCGCCAGGTAGCATCATTTGCCACGGGGTGGTAATAACGGTGAATGTAGAATTGGGCTGTTGTGTCATTGTCAACCTCAATTCAACCATTGGCCACGATAGCGTTATCGGAGATTATACCACCATTAGCCCTGGGGCCAACATTTCGGGCAATACTGCCATTGGCAAAAGGTGTTATATTGGTACCAATGCCGTAATTAGGGAGAAAATACAGATTTGCGATGATGTGGTAATTGGAGCGGGCGCAGTGGTAGTAAAGAACATTGTTGAGCCAGGAACTTATGTTGGCAGCCCTTGCAAAAAAATCTAAAAGGCTAACCGCTACTTGTTTAAGGGGCTATTGGTGGCAGATTGAACCCAAAATGTACTTATAATGGTAATACACCTATTGCCTGACGATAAATATGTTTTCACCTTTTGCACTGCTGCTCGCAATGTACCTGTTAGCGAAATGGAGCAGTTGTTTTTGGTAAGAGACCCCAAGCCATATAAATATTTACCTGTTGATGCCGATTTTTTGCAAAACTCACCAGTAGGTTCGCCAGAGTTTGAGCGTGTAATGGGTGCTGCGGGCAAAGGCGATAGAATCATTATCCATTTCCTGAACCCTACTGTGAGAAATTGGCTGGCTGGTTTTAACACCGAAGCATCGGTAGAGTGGGTTTTTTGGAGCAGCGACTTTTACACATGCATGTACCTTGACTACCCCGATTATGACCCCATAACGCTTGCGTTTTTGAATAGGCACCGCAACGTTCCGCTATCCAGGTTTAAGCTGCTGCACTGGTATCGGAAGTGTCAATTGAATAAAAAGGTAGCTGCAAGGCAACTAAGTTTCGAGCAAATGCGCGATGCTGCATCAAGCAAAATTTCGGTATTCCACCATTACATCGAAGAAGAATATGCGCTGGTAAAGCAAATGATACCCTTTAAGGCTAAGTTCAACTACTTTTTTTACAACCAAAACATGTCTTATGACGAGATATATGAGCTGGGTAAAAAGGCAAAGCCTGAACGCTCCCCGTTGAATATAAACGAGCCAAACTTATTGGTGGGCAATTGTGGTTACCCTTACATAAATCACCTCGATAGCTTCGATTACCTAAAGGATAAGATAAATGGGGTGAACGTAATAGTGCCGCTATCTTACGGCGAGCAACCGTATATTGAGGAGGTAATAGCCCAAGGTAAACGGCTCTTTGCAGCCCGCATGGTGCCTTTAAAGGACTATATGTCGTTTAATGAGTATCTCAACTTACTTATGTCCTGCCAAGGCATGTTTATTAGCCTTAACACGGCTAAGGCTATGGGCAACATACTTACCTTGTTATTGCTAGGGAAGCGGGTGTTTATTAAGCGCGAAATGCTTGCTTATGCCTATTTAAAGCGAATAGGCGTGAAAGTAAATGCAATTGATGAGTTTTCGATGGAGCTGTTGATGCAGCCCGAAGACCCGGAAACCATTGCCGAAAACGCAAAGCGAATAATTGAAGTGCATTCAGCGACAAGAAGTGTTGAGGTGGTAGAAAATATGATAAAATTGGTTCCATAAGCGATAATGAAGGTTTCTATCATCATACCGGTATACAATGCTGCCGAATACCTGCGAGAGGCAGTGGCTTCGGCCCTAGCCCAGCCCGAGGTTGTGGAGGTACTATTGGTTGATGATGGCAGTAAAGACCATTCGCTTGAAGTGGCCAAGGCGCTTGCCCAAGAAAGCAGCAGGGTATTAGTACTCACCCACCCCAATGGTAGCAACAAAGGCAGTGCAGAAACCCGTAATGTAGGCATTAGGGCCGCAACGCAAGAGTATATCGCTTTTATTGATGCCGACGATTGGTTTTTGCCCAACCGATTTGCGCGCACCAAGCAACTATTTGGCCAGTACCCCGATTCCGATGGCGTATGCGAGGCGGTAGTGAACGTTATAACCGACAAAGCACAATCCTACAGCAATACCGTAAGCCTTGAGGGCACGCCCGATATACATATGGTGCGCAAGGCCGTTGGCCCCAGCGAGGTGTTGACCCAACTGATTGACGACCCAGTAGGCATTGTTATGTTGCAGGGCCTTTGTGTTAAAAAATCGATTTTTGACAAGTCGGGCCTATTCGACCCTGAGTTTAGGGTATTTGAAGATATGCTACTGATAAAGAAAATGGCAGCAGTAGGCAATTTATACTTAGGCCACTTAACCCAGCCAGTAAGTGCCCGACGCATTCACGATACCAACATCAGCTTTTCAAGTTTTAAAGATACCGACAAGGCAAAGTTTAAAGAAGGCGAGGTGCTTTTGCGCTGGGCCTGCACCAAGCCATTGGCTGCCAGCAACATGAATGCTGCCATCAGGTTTTACTACCGAACCTACTTTTACAGCCACGGCAAGCAATTCTCAAACAAGGGCTTAAAGTTAAAATGGTTGCTCAGTACCTTGTTAAAGTACCCCAAAAGTGTTTGCTTTAAGCAATATTGGGCCGCAATGCCTTTGGTTGGTAAACTTATAAAATAGCGCATCTTGAATATTTTGCTACTTACCGGCTTATATGATACCAAGCCCGCTTCGGGTGGCAGTTATCTTATGTGGGCATACGTGCAAGAACTTAAAAGGCAAGGGCACAGCGTTTACCTATTTTATTATACTAGTGCCGACAGCGACCCACGCAAGGCTGCCGAAGAGCCAAATACCTGGTATTTGCCCGATTTGAAGGATAGGCAGCACGCCCAAAAACCGGTACACCATAAGGTAGTGGCCAAAGTAAAAGTGTTGTTGGCTTCAAAAAAACCAACTATTGATGCGCAGGAAAGGTATTTTATGCGCGATTTTGCATGGCTTGGCGCAGCATTAGGCGCTGCTTTAAAAGACGTGCAAATAGATGTGGCGCAAGTCGATTTTCCGTGGATGATGAATGTGGTAGATTACTTGCCCAAAGGTATTCCTAAAGTGTTCGTATCGCATGAGGCCAAGTTTGTGCTTCAAGCCCGCGAAGGCAAAACCCATTTGGCGGAGCGCAGCAAACACTTTGAGGCAAGCTTGGGTGCCAAATTTGATGCCGTGCTAACCCTCACCGATGTGGAAGAGGCGGAATGGAAACGATTGGGCATGGGCAATAAGGTTTATACCTCTTGTATGGGTCTTGAATTGCCTGTTAGGGTTGGGCAGTTGTCCCAAAGGGCCGATAAACTAGTGTTTTTAGGAAGTGGCAAGCACCATCCAAACCTTGATGGCATCAGGTATTTTTTGCTTGAGATTTGGCCCATAGTGCAAAGCAAGCACCCCCAACTTACCCTATTGATCACTGGTAAGTACGAAGAAGCGTTTTTAGCCGAATTTGAGCACGTTAGTGGCGTCAATTGGTTAGGTTTCGTGCCCGATTTGTCGAGCTTAATGAATGGAGCCATATCGGTAGTACCTATCAGGTTAGGCAGTGGTATAAGGGTGAAAATATTGGAGTCGATGGCACTTGGTGCGCCGGTGGTTTCAACTACCATGGCCGCAGAGGGCATAGGGGCCATTAACAACAGGCACCTAATACTTGCCGATGGCGCACAGGCGTTTGCACAAGCGGTAAGCAAGCTGTATACCAATACTGAGCTTTACAATCAAATCGTTTCGGCCAGCCATCAATACGTATATGATTATTTTGAGTTGAAATTATCTACGCAAAAGCGCGTAGCCCTATTACAAGCTATTATTGACGCTGCAAAACCTTGAAACAGTTGCGCATAAAGCATTTTTGATGCAGAAAGTGCTATCTTCGGGGCAAAATCTTTAAAGCCTTAAAAATGCTGAATAGTCTAAAGAAAAGATTTGCCGAATTTATTGAGGCTGCTTTTGAAAGAACCATCAAAAAATTTTACGACCAACGCCATTATTATTACACCAACCATACCCCCGAAGTAAGGGTGCCGCTTAAGCAGTTATATCTTGACTATAGAAACAGGGTAGCCGATGGTAAAGCCTTGCCAAGCTATAAGGAGGCGGGCTTTAGTGTGTATTCGCAATACGATGAGGACGGAATTGCCCTTTATATTTTTGGCATTATCGGGTTCAAAACATACAAGTTTGTGGATATAGGCAGTGGCGATTGCCTGTATGCCAGCAACACGGCCAACTTGGTTACCAACTTTGGCTTTCATGGGTTGTTTATCGACATCAACCAAAACTACCATACCCGAGCCAAGAAATTTTATAATCACTACATGTTCACGTCCATTTTTCCGCCAGAGTTTCATGGCAGTGGCGTAACCAAAGAGAACATAAACCAAGTACTTAAGGATAAAGGCATTGTAGGCGAAATCGACTTTATGTCGTTGGATATTGACGGTATCGATTATTGGATTTGGGATGCCATTGACGTGATAAGCCCTAGGGTAATACTCATTGAGAATAATGTGGAGTTTGGTCGTAACAATATTGTAGCGCCTTACGACCCTGAATATACTTTTGCCCAAAAGCATAAGCACTATAATGGTGCATCGCCAATAGCTTATAACAAGCTAGCCAAGCGCAAGGGCTACCATTTGGTGGCCGTAAACTGGTATGGTTTCAATACTTTTTACCTGCGCAACGATTTGGCCTCGCCTTACTTACCCGAAATATCGGTAGAAGAGGTATTGGCACACCCTCGCAACATTAAGCAAATGCAGATTTTTGAAGAAATGAAGCACTTGCCTTTCGAAACGGTTGATCAATAAAGGCATAGCTTTCTTATGGGAATATTTGATAAGTTATTGGACAATAGAAACATGCACTGGCGGGTTCGTCAAGCAGATCGTAATTTAAAGCGACTGAAGTGGGAGCTTAAGCGTGCCTTTAAACATAAAAACCTAGAAACGGTTAGTAAGTTTAGCATGGTAGTGGTGGGCAGAAACGACAACTATGGCGGCGATTTTTCAGAAAGACTAAAGGCCACCATTGATTGGAACTACAACCATGTACCAGGCTGCGAACTGATATACGTGGAGTGGAACCGCATAGAGGATAGGCCCAGCGATACCGAATGGATAAGCAAACGCTACCCCAATAGCAAGTGTTTTATAGTGCCCAATAGCATACATATGCTGTATAGCACCAACCCCAAAATACCCATGATGGAGTATTTTGCCAAAAATATGGGCATAAGGGAAGCCACCAACGATTGGGTATTTGTGGTTAATGCGGATGTGTTTCTGGGATTGAATACCGTTAAAAACATGACCCGCTTAAACAAAGAGTATGTATACGGCACCCACTACAAAAACATACAGTGGGACGGTGGCCAAATAACCGAGAAGTACATTAACGACCCCAAGTATACCATTAACCTTTTTTCGACGGACAATAAATTGAAAGCCGTAGTGGGTAATTTTATACTTACCCACAAAGACAATTGGATGCTCTCGGGTGGTTACGACGAGGCCCTGGCCGATAGCAGGTTGGGCGTTGATACCAATGGCCTTTACCAGCTATTGCATAAGGGCGTAAAGTCAATGGTGTTGGGCGACCACTACCACCTCGACCATAACGAATCAAGAATCAAGGGTATCAATACCACTACTCATGGCAATTTTAATATTGCTGGGTTTAATAACATTCCATTCCAAAACCCAAAGGATTGGGGATTGCAGAAATTTGAAAAGGTACAACTATCGGCAAACGTATGGCAGCTAAAAGAAATTTAGTACTAGGTGGCAGCGGGCTGGTTGGCAAAGGATTGTGCAAGCACCTGGAGTCGCTGGGCGAAGAGGTAATCAATATCGATATTAAAAACGGTTCTGAGTTCGACCTACGCACTATGGACCTCGCCCCATACACTAACGTTGATTATGTATGGTTTCTGGCTTGGGACGTGGGCGGTGCCAAATACCTTACCCAATCAAAAAACCTGTTGAACATTCTTAAAAACAATACCTTGCTTTGCGAGCGGGTTTTTGGCTTTTTAGAAGAAACGGGTTTGCCATTTTTGTTTGCTACCACCCAATTGGCCGACCCAAACAATACCTACGGCGTAACCAAGTTATTGGGCGAGGAGTGGACCCGATTGTTGGGTGGCAAAACGGCCCGTTTCTGGAACGTATACGGATGGGAAGAGCCAGGCGAACGCTCGCACGTGATACCCGATTTAGTGATTCAAGCCCTTACCCAAAAGCACATTTCGTTAATGACCACCGGCGAGGAAGAACGCCAATTCATTTACATGGAAGATTGTGCCGCCAATCTAGTGCGGATTAGAGACTCCAACGAAACGGATGTGGACCTAACCAATGGCAATTGGGTGAAAATAAAGGATCTAGCAGGTATTATTGCCAACAAACTAGGCGCTAAGCTAACCCTAGGCGACATTAAAGGATACAACAAGAAACTTGACCCCACCAAAACCCCATCGTTTTTGAAAAGCGAAATTGGGCTCGACGAAGGATTAGGAAAGATTATAGCGCAAGCAATTGAGTACTCAAAGCATCATAATACAAAGGTATAGCTGGCTATGGCACTGCAGTATAAGTTTTTTCTGGTTCCTTATGTAAGTCCTTTAAATAGCTCGTACCAATTTTTGAGTATTGCGCTTGCCGAAGGGTTTAATGAATTGGGGATAGCTTATGGTGCCAATATTGATTATTGGTGGCAAACGGACAAAAACAGTTTCCTGTTTGGGAAAACCGACCAGGTTGGCGATGTAAACATTTACGAAAGCCGTTTCTTTGAAGGAAACGATGCTGCTTTGAAACAGGTCGACTACTCTAAAATAAACATTCTTATAGACCATAACGACCGCTTGTTTACCCCTGCGCTTGAGGATAAGTACATAAAATTCAACCTTATACTGCGCACCCACTACAATCCCAAAATGCACTACAGGGTAAATGTAAAGCCCTGGGCGTTCGGCTTAACCCAAACCATGATTGATAGCATCAACAGTACTATCAATCAGCCAATAAAGCCGCGGGTAATGATTAGTTACCGGAAGCTACACGATATACGCAAGCTTAGCAATGAAAGGCTGGTACCGTTGCTTGCAAAGCAATACGAGATATTCAATTTTGAGAGTCAGCAGCCATCAGATAGCATTACCAACGACCCATTGTCTCTTTGGTCACAAACCGGCAGGCGTTACGATCCTGATTATTTTGTGGAGCTTAACAGCTCTTTGCTTAATCTTTCGTTCGGCGGAACGCCAATAATACCACCTTTGCCACTTAACAAACCCAGCAGGGTATTGGGCAAAGCAAAAAGAGAGTTGTTGAAACTAGTATATGGCAGTAATATACCGGCCAAGCACTACACCCTAATACAATATGATAGCTGGAGGCTGTGGGAGAGTTTTGCCAGTAATACATGCCCTGTGTTTTCCGATTGTAGCCAATTTGGTATAACCCTGCCTGTAAAGCCCGAGCCAGGCATACACTATATTGCGGTTGATGGATTTAACTTCGAAGCCGCTGCGTTACAGATTAAACAGTTGGGCGACGAGAAGCTAAAACAAATTGCGCAACAAGGCCGCCAATGGGCACTGCAGCACTATAGCCCCAAGGCTGTTTCACAAAGGTTGGTAGCGTTGGTTGCCGAAGTAAAACAATAGGCCTGCAAAATGGCCCACGAAAAGTAAACTATGAAACTGGCCCCTATTACATTGTTTGTATATGCCCGCCCCGAGCATACGCGCCAAACACTGGAAAGCTTGGCCGCTAACGATTTGGCTCAAGATAGCGAGCTGATTGTGTTTGCCGACGGCCCCAAGGCAAATGCCTCGGCCGAAACGCTGGCCAATATTCAAAAGACGCGGGAGCTGATTGCCGAACGCAAATGGTGCGGCAAAGTAACCCTTATCGCCTCCGACGTGAACAAAGGCCTTGCCGGCAGCATCGTGCAGGGCGTAACCAAAGTATTAAATGAGCACGGACGTATCATTGTGCTTGAGGATGATTTATATCTGTCGCCAGGCTTCTTGCGCTATATGAACGATGCACTTGAACTATACCAGAATGATGAAAAGGTAATGCATATTTCGGGTTACATGTTCCCTGTTGAAAGCGAATTGCCTGCTACCATGTTTTACAATACCGCATCATGTTGGGGCTGGGCTACTTGGAAAAGAGCGTGGAACTTGTATAATAACGATGCTTGCAAGCTGGCCAAAACAATTGAAGAAAAAAAGTTGGTTTGGAAATTTAACATTGAGGGAACCCACTTGGATTTCTATACCCAGTTATTGAAAAACTGCTCGGGCGATATAAGCACTTGGGCCGTTAAATGGTATGCCAGTATTGTGCTTGCCAATGGCTTTGCCTTACACCCCGGTAAAAGTTTGGTGCGAAACATAGGACATGATGGGAGCGGTATAAACTCTAGCATTACCCAAAAATTCGACAGTCAAACAATAACAGAGGTAGTTAAAGTTGAAAGAATTCCGATTACGGAGCATGAGGATGCACGCAAAGCCATGCAAAAATACTATCTTAACCTTTATCCGAGCACCAAAGGATACATACAATATCAAATCAAAAAGTTAATACAGAAGTTTAAATGAGCATACTCTCAAATTTTAACCAGAACGCCCAACATTTAGCAAAAAAGTTTATTTCTGCCGAATACAGGGAGTTGCAGCGCATCAAAAGTTTATCTCGATTCCAAGTTGGGCATTCGAGTATATTGGGGGCTTCCATCTGCTATACCGACTCATTGTCGTTCCACAATATGTATTATGATATTTTCAAGTCAGAGATATTCAAGTTTAGCGCCGATAGTGCCAAGCCAATTATTATTGATGGAGGGGCAAACATTGGGTTGGCCAGTATTTATTTGAAAAGGTTATACCCTAATAGCGAAATTTTGGCCATAGAAGCAGATCCAAAGATTTATAAAATTTTGACTGAAAACTTCAGTAGCCTTGGGTATAAAGATATAAAAGCAGTGAATAAGGCATTGTGGAAAGAGGCGGGTACGCTTAGCTTTTCTTCGGATGGTGCCGATGGTGGGCACCTGGATAAAGCAGGTGGTGTTCAAGTTGAAACCTTTACACTTTCTAGTATCATAAACCGACCTATTGATTTACTAAAACTAGATATCGAGGGAGCGGAACTGGAGGTAATTAAAGAAGCCGAATCTTCACTTCATCATGTAAAAAACGCTTTTATCGAGTATCATTCTTTCCAAGGTCAACCTCAGCGGCTCAACGAATTGCTGGATATTTTAACTAGGGCAGGTTTCAAATACTTTATCCAAAGCCTCTATTTACTCAGAGCCCCTTTTATTGAGCATAAGGTAGAAGCTGGAATGGATTTGCAGCTTAACATATTTGCCTATCGTGCATAGGCACAACCAACTATAGATACCTATAACCTCAACTTGCATGAAAATTCTGCATATTTCAACATATCCTACAGGCGGGGCTACCAAAGCTGGTTATAGGCTGCACAAAGGGTTGTTGAAACTCGGTATCCATTCAAGTTTTTTGTTCCTTCATGGCAATACTAAGCGAGATAAAAATGAATTTGGGTATATGGATGAGGCTTCTCCATCTACCATACAGCGTGTTGGTTTGCGCATAAAGGAGCGAATAGTTTTTCAAAAGCACTCAAAGCATTTAGCGGGTAGGCCAAAGCATTTCGAAATGTTTTCAGAGGCAGGGTCGCCATACCGAATCCATAATCTGGAAATAGCAAAGCAAGCAGACATTATTGTATTGCATTGGGTAAATAGTTTTCTTGACTATCAGTCGTTTTTCCGGAATATCGATAAACCTGTAGTATGGGTGCTACACGATATGAACCCATTTACGGGAGGTTGCCATTATGCAGGTTCTTGTAACAAATTCACGGCATCGTGCCAGGTGTGCCCCCAATTATCAGGAACGATTGACCCTGAATATTCTGCAAAAATATTTGCTACGAAACTAAAAGCGCTAAAGGGTTTTAACAAACTGAGCATCGTAACATTATCGCGATGGATGCAAGAAAATTCGCAAAAAAGCATGCTTTTGGGCAGCAGGCCTCATTATCACATACCCAATTCATTAGACGCGGAAGTTTTTAGCCCAAAGAGCAAACAACATTGTAGGGAAATGCTAGGGTTGCCAGTTGATAAAAAGATAATTCTTTTTGTGGCCGACAATGTGCACAACCATAGAAAAGGATACGCAATTTTGGTGGATGCCATTAAGGGCTTAACCAATAGAGAACAGGTGATGCTGGTTCAAATAGGCAACGAAAGTACTAGCGAAACTTGGGATGATTTTGCAGTGAAAAGACTAGGCGTAATAAACGATGAATTGTTGATGAGCATGGTATATGCTGCCGCCGATGTGTTTGTGATACCATCGTTGGAAGATAATTTACCTAATACCGTTATGGAGTCGCTTATGACTGGTACGCCTGTTATCGGTTTTGCGTTGGGCGGCATTAAGGATATGATAGAAGATGGGCAAAACGGTTATTTGGTAACCGAGATAAATGCCGAAGCACTGAGCAAGGCAATGGAAAGATTTTTACTAGGAGCGGAGGTGTTTGATAAAGACATCATAAGACAGAAGGCCTTTGAAAAATATAACCAAGATGTACAAGCAAACCGTTATGTTGCCCTGTTCAAGCAATTAATTTAGAGCATTTACCCAACAAGGGCCAAAGTTGACTGCCTTTCTTTATTTTTACAAAACAAAAACTTGTATGGTTATATCGCACGGCTACCAATTCATTTTTATACACAACTACAAAGTTGCGGGTACCAGTGTACGAGAGGCATTGCAGGTATACACCATTCCGCCAAAAGAAAGTTATCCTAACTGGATAAGGCAGAAGCTACACCTATTGCCCCAAAGCAGCGATTTTCCTGATCACATTTCGGCTCCTCAACTGCAAGCTAAGTTAGCTCCCAAGTATTTTGATAAGTATTACAAGTTTTCATTCGTGCGTAATCCGTGGGATTGGCAAGTGTCTCTTTACCATTATGCCCGTCAGCAAAAAGACCACCACCAGCATGCCATGACCATGGCCATGAGCTTTGAAGAGTATATTCTTTGGCGGGTAAACCATGAGGTAAGGTTGCAAAAGAACTTTATGTACGATGCCCAAGGCAACTGCTTGGTAGATTACATTGGCAAAATGGAAGCAATAGAAAGCGGCTTTAAGCATATAACCAAGCATATAGGCATCGATGCCGTTTTGCCTCACTCTAATAAGAGCAGTCACAAGCATTACCAAGACTATTACACGCCCGAAACGCGCGAGTTGGTTGCGGTGCATTTCAAAGAGGATATCGACTTATTCGATTACAAGTTTTAACCTTGAGCGCGCAACCTAAAATATCCATTATCACGCCCTCGTTCAATCAGGGTCATTATATTGAGGAAACCATACTTTCCATCATTGGGCAAGGCTATGCCAACCTTGAGTATATTATTATTGATGGTGGAAGTACCGATAATACTGTTGAAGTAATTAAAAAATATGCTTCGAAAATTACCTATTGGGTAAGCGAAAAAGACAAAGGGCAGAGCGATGCCATAAACAAAGGGCTGAAAATGGCCACTGGCGATATTGTGGCTTGGCTAAACAGCGACGATGTATATGAGCCAGGCGTATTGCAAACCATAGCTGATGCATTTGCGGCTAACCCCAAGGCCGGTATTGTGTACGGCGATGTGGAGAGCTTTTTCCCAGATGGACGAACCGAATTGTGGATCAATAACTTTGAGCCAGCTGACTTTTTTAGGCGGGTATCCATACATCAACCAGCCGTTTTCTGGAAAAGAGAACTGCATGAAACGTTCGGCTATATTGACGAGAGCTTTTACTACCTCATGGATTATGATTTTTGGGCGAGGATATTCTTTAACGTCCCATCGCAACGAATCAGCAAAACTTTGTCAAGGTTTAGGGTGCACGATAGTGCCAAAACAGGCAAAAACCCCATTGGCTTGTACGACGATTACCGAAGGGTAATATCGCGCATAGCTAGGTCGTTGCCCAATGGAAAGCTATTGGCTCAACTGAAGCAACTGAAGGTTTACCACAATCCCGAAGATGCTTTTTACCCTGCCTACGCGGCATGGCCAAAAGAGCAGGAAGCAAAGTTGCTGCAGGAGTACCTAAACAGCTACATTGAACAAGAATACACTCGCGGCCGTATAGCCAACACCAACCGATTGATTATACAGTCGTTGGGCGAGGGGTATCTTTTGGGTAAGCTGAAGACTTTGGTGAAGAATAATTTGGGCATTGGTAAAATAAAACACGCTCCGCATGCCCAATAAAGATATCCTGTTTAGCATCATTGTGCCCACCTACAACCGGGAGACGTTTATAGAAAAAACGATAAGGTCGATATTGGCGCAAACGTATCCGCATTTCGAAATTATTATTGCCGACGATGGTAGCAAGGATAATACCGAAGCAGTAGTAAAGGCAATTGATGATAAACGCATTGCCTACTACCGCAAAGAGAACGGAGAGCGCGGCGCGGCCCGCAATTTTGGTATTGCTAGGGCCAAGGGCGATTTTGTTACTTTCATCGACTCGGATGATGTGCTTTATCCTAATCATTTTGAAGAGGCTATAAAGCTGCTCAAAGCAAACCCAACAGCAGAGGTGTTTCATTTGGCCTACGAATACCGTGACACTGATGCCAATTTGTTGGATACCAAAAAACACTGGCGCAATTTTAATGAACAATTAATCCGAGGCAACATCATTAGCTGTATTGGTATTTTTATCAAGCAGGGAATATTGGCTGACGATTTGCTATTTAGCGAGAACAGAACCCTTTCGGGTACCGAAGATTGGTTGCTTTGGTTGCGCCTTGCTGCTAGGTACAAATTTCACTACTCCAATACCATTACGGCTTGTATGATAAACCATGATAGCCGCAGCGTGCTCAACTTTGACGAGCAAGCCATGCTTACCCGCACAAATTTATTGATGCAGGGCCTAAAAGCCGATGATAAATTCATGGCTGTTTATGGTCATTATTTGGGGCGCATTGAGGCGCACATGCTGTCATACATAGCCTTACACCTGCAGCTTAGCCAACAAAAAAATGATGCTTGGGCATATTTTACCAAGGCTGTTAAGTTGGATGTAAGAGAACTGTTTACGAGGCGCAGTTTAGCTATATTGAAACGCCAATTGCTATAAAGCCTAAAATATAGTGCTGCATGGGCTTTGAACCAAAAAATAATCATAATTTAGACTCACATAAGCATATTGCATTGCAAGAAACACCGCTATAGTTCCTTCAGCCGCTTACGTAACTTAATATGCCCAGTTTTTAAGTGCTAGGATTCTAACAGTTTGCACAGCATTGGCTATAGCGGTTTCAAGCAATTTTTATGCTTGGTTTTCCGTTGTAATAATAGTGAAAACAGAAATTTCAAATTTTTGCCTTTGGCATTGTATGTCCGATGGACGCTGGGTTTGGATTTGGCAGTTTGTTTTTAACCTTAAATGCCCTATATTGCTATTGCAAATAGATTTTAGGTAAAAAAATATAGCGTTACGAAAGCTATAAATTAGAATAAAACTATAATGTTCAGTGATAAAAAATTTAAGAAAAGTACTGGTGCCCGTCAGTATTATTTGCTGATAATTGAGGAATAACAAATTTGGGATAGGCTAAAAACAGCAGTTGGAGCTAAAACTTCCAAGTTAATTTGTTAATTTTTACGGGTTTTTCGAAAAAACGTACCATGATGGGCACATTGCTAAAAAACGCAAAGCACCTTGCTTTGTTCAGTATTTTCCTACTTTTCGTTGATTATTGTAGCGCGGCCAACTATACTTGGGTAAAGAATGGGGCAGCTGGCAATTTTAGCACTGCCGCCAACTGGAGCCCTGTTGGCGTGCCTGGCTCAAACGACGTGGCAATATTTAACGGCACTGGCACTGCAAACTGCACGCAAGATATACCAGCTCTTACTTTGCAGCAGATAAATATTACAGCCGCATATACTGGCGCCATAACCAACACCACCAACTCAATAACACTTTCAGTAGGGTATAACCAAGCTGGTGGTACTTTTAATGGGGGAACAGGCAGCATTACCGTCACGGGTCCGTGGGTGGTTTCAGGCGGCACTTTTAACGCCACTGCCGGCACCATGACAGTAAACACAGGGCCATTTACGTTGTCGGGCACGGGTGTATTTAACGCTAATAATGGAAGTGTAGTGTTTTTTGACGATGTAAGTTGTGCAGTTGATTTTCAAATTAATGGCGCTATTACATTCCATAACGTTACTTATAGTTCGGTGTTAGGCCAAACCCCCGTTTGCGGATTTTCATTTCAAACCAACGATACTATTGAAGTAGTAGGCTGTTTTTCAAATTCTGGGGGCTCAAGGATATTCTACAATGGTGGAAGGGTAAACTTGCGCGGATGTGTTTGTTTAGGGCACCAAGGTGGGGGTAACATTAATATAGGTACTACCCTTTTTGTACTTAACGGCACAGGCACCCAATTCTTGTATGGCTTTACTACCACAGGCGCTGCCGGTTGTACCCCTGCTGGAAGCTGTATTGATGACAATAGCTTTACCCGCGCCATTATTCCCAACCTAAGAATAGAAAAAGCTGCAACCGATACGGTAAAGGTGGAGGGTATATTCAATATCATTGGCAACTACACCTATGTAAGCGGTGTCATCAAAACCAAATCAACTGGTATTTTGGTTTTTTGTGGTGCTCCTGGAGTTTATTCAACTATTAACGGACCGGCCCACACTATCTCCAATTTTGGGGTTTCGGGCGGATCCATAACCTTTAATACTACCCTTACCTCCGATTCTGCAGTATTATGGGTTGGAAACAATCCAACTCTACTATCCAATGTGACTCCCGCCATTACAGCTCGACGAGATGTAGTGGTTATGTCTCTTGGATCTACCGGTGGCGGAACTGCTGTGCTCAACGTAGGCGGCACAGGCACCCAAACCATGTATTGCAATGCATTGTTAGGCGAAGGTACCTTGCCCGAAGTGCGATTGAATGCCGCTGGCAACTTGGTAATAACCAGAACTAGTTATCCTGCGTTTTGCGGTACCCGCTCGTTGGATGCGAAATACCTAAGTAACGCCGCCCAGTGGACTTACAACAGTGGTACTATTTCTGGTAATGGCATTGTTTGTTTCAATAGCACCAACGGTACCAATGTCATAACCAACGCCCATACGCTCCCTAACATTTCATACCATGCGCCTACTGGCTCAGCCGGCTCGATAAAGAGCCCTACTGCAACGCTAACCGCACGTGATACTTTGTTTACCAATGGTTCGGGGCAGTTGCTCATTAACGGGCAAACCGATGTAACGGGTAGCGTATATGCCATGAATAATGGTTTTGGAACAGGCGGTACCGGCACTATTACTATTAAAGGTGCCGGCAACGCTACGTTTTCGAGCAACTACTTTACCTTGCCACAGCAAAATGGCACTGGTGGTTTCTTGCCCAACGTAACGATTGACAAACCCAGCGGAACCCTAACTTTGATTGATACCATCTCGGTAGCCAGAAACTGGACACTGTTGAATGGTACTGTAACGGCTGCGACAGGCTCGAACATTTTCTTGCACAACACAGGTTTCAATTTGGATATGGAAAGTGGCGCGGGTACCATGTCTTTTTACGACCTTACCATAGTGGGTACCGTAAATAGGAACATGACTGGCAGCGTGGGCATAAACAATCGCTTTTTGCTGAGCGATGGAAGAGTGAGCCTTAACAACTTCAAGTTATCTATGAATAGCTCGGTGTCCGCCAATTTGGTAAGGACCACCGGTTATGTGATAAGTGAAAACGTGCCTGCATCGGGCTACGGAAGGTTTGAATGGGCTATTGGAAATGCCGCAGCAGGAAATACTTTTACCTATCCGTTTGCAGGATCTACCGGAACCTATATCCCTTTTACATTCGAAGTACAAACTGCTGGCAGTGCGGGCGGCAAATTGGCCTTGGCTACTTATCCTACCGACTATACGCTTACCCCAAATAACTTGCCGTTCCCTACTTCGGTTACCAATATCAATAATATATTGGGAGCCAATAACTACTCAAGGGAAATGGACCGTTATTGGATTCCCGAAGAATCAGGTTTTACCACAAATCCTATAGGTAGATTGACCTTCACCTACAGGGATGTTGACTTTAACTTGTCACAAAACGCTATAGTTGAGAGTAGGATAGAGGCTCACCGTTGGCTGCCTGGAACTGCTGCTTGGCAATTGCCAAATGGAACTAGCACCCGAAACAATGCGGCCAACACCGTAACCATACCAAACCAAAATACTTTTACACCGTTTACCATTGTCGATCCGGAGTTGCCCGATCTTCGCATCAGCTCAAGTGATACGATTATTTGTCTCGGAACGGCGGTTAATTTCTTTGACGGTAACGTGCCAGCACCAGCCACTAGCCAGTGGTTTTTTCCAGGCGGCACGCCAAGCTCATCTACAGCTACCAACCCAACCAACATACTATACAGTACCCTAGGCTGCAAAACCGTTATTTTGGAAGGAACATATGCCGGTGGCACATTGCGCGATACCTTCCCTTGCTTTATTAATGTGGTAAATGCAGCCGTGGTTGCGGTTAACGATAGTGATATTACCTGCAACGGCCTAACCAATGGTAAAGTATGGGTTACTAATTCTGGCGGTACGCCCCCGTTTACCTATACTTGGAGCACAGGCACGCAAACCAATACTCCCGATTCGGTTAGAACGGGTTTGGCTGCTGGGCCTTATTCTATTACCGTTGACGATGCCGCTGGTTGTGGTATAACCGTAACGGGTACCATTACGGCTCCAACTGCGCTTACCAGTACCATTAGCGGTGTTAATCCGTTATGTAATAACGGCACCAACGGCAGTGTAACTATCTCGGTTTCAGGTGGAACGCCTTTTGGAACAGGAGCACCCTATACCTATACATGGACTCCAAGTGTGTCAACCAGCAACACACAAGCGGGCCTAGGAGCAGGGGTGTATTCAATAGTAGCTAGGGATGCAAACGGCTGTACAGTTACCAATAGCAGAACGCTTGCCAATCCGCCTGCCCTTGGCCTAACTATGGGCAAAGTAGACGTAACCTGCTTTGGCACTTGCAACGGGCAAGCTAGTGTTACCGTTTCTGGCGGAACTACCCCATATAGTTATTTATGGTCGAATGGCGGCACTACAGCTACCATTACAGGCCTATGTGCCGGTTTGTACCGCGTAACCGCTACCGATTT
>CAMDKI010000007.1 GCA_945901065.1 Chitinophaga pinensis | reverse complement strand
GCATCTATCTCCTCAGCACTCAAAATCGATTTGTAGGGAGCCATAAGCTTTCGCCCGTTGGTAATAACTTGCATGGCCTCCTCTTTGGTGAGGGTGCTAATGGCCAAATTGGCGGCTCCATTTAGTCCCATTTTTCCATCAGCACCATGGCAACTAGTGCAATATTTTTTAAAAGTAGATGCTCCAAGTGCTGCAGGCGCCGATGATGAGGTGCTGCCAGAGTTATCGTTGCAACTATATAAGGATAGCATCAAAATCGTTAAGCCAAACGCAACAAGTAAAAGGTTATTTTTCATTTTCTAGCAATGAGCGTTCAAGAATAAACTTTTCACCCTAAATCGTACCTCGTCAATCGCAAAACGTAAATGGCACTATCGCAGCAAAGTTACGTTACCTGTTTCGGTTATTTCATCTCCATCGCGAGTAAGGGCCTTAATAACATACACATAAACGCCAAGATCTGCTTGGCTACTGCCAACGGTACCGTCCCAAAACACAGCACTGTTGTGCCCTTCAAACACTTTTTGACCCCAACGGTTAAACACGAAAACATCATCAACCCGCTCTATGTTCAAGGTTTTAATAATGCGGAACACATCGTTCAGGCCATCTTGGTTGGGGGTAAAGGCATTAGGCACCAGAATTAGCGTTTTAACCTCTACATTTACGCGTACCGTATCGCTAGCCACGCAGCCAAACTCAGTTGTGGCGGTCAACACGTAGTTAACTGAGTTAAATGGAAAGCTAATCGGATTGAGAATGGTTGGGTCATCGAGATAATCAACTGGCGTCCAAGCAAACGAAACTCCGTTGCTGTTGCCCATAAGCATAGTAGACTCGTCTCTATAAACGGTAGTATCCAATCCAGCATTAACCAACGGCAATGGGTGCACCACTATGTCCACCTCTAAGGTATCGGCAAACTGCGGACAGTCGTTGGTAACATATACCGTGTAGCTAGTGTTTTGCAGTGGCGATGCGGTTGGATTGTAAATGGTATCGCTGCTTAAGCCATCGGCAGGCACCCACAAGTAGTACTTGCCATCTTGCACTTCTAATTGAATGGTATCGTAAATACAAACATCGGGCGGACCGCTTAGCGATGCATTGATGGGATATTGCACTTCAATAAAAACGCTATCCACGTTGTCACACCCAAAGCTATTGAATGTGGTAAGATAAAATGTGGTAGCACTATCTAGGTTAGTGGTTGGGTTTGCAATATTAGGATTGGAGACCAAACTATCGGGTTCCCAAAAGAAACTGATACCGTTCTGCCCTGTAAGCTGGTAAGACGAGCCCAAACACAAAAAATCATCGGGCCCGGCATCGGTATTGGGAAGTGGGTTTACCGTTACGTTTATGTTCCCAGCATTGCTGCAACCATTGCTATCGGTAACATTTACCACATAACTAGTGTTTTGTGCTGGCGAAGCTAAAGGATTAGAAACGTTATTTGCCGAAAGCCCATTACTGGGTGCCCAAAAATATTGGTTGCCGCCGCTAGCCGTAAGTTGAATGGTATCGAAAATACAAAGCGACGTGTCTGGCGAAAGTGTTACCGTTGGTAATGGAAACACCGTAAAACTTTTCTCGAGAGAATCAATACAGCCAAAGGATGACTGCACCACCAACTTCATGGTTTTTGCACCTAATACCGAATCAACGTAACTGAAAATAGGGTCGTTACCCGAAGGCTGTCCGTTCAAATACCATTGCCTACTGCCAAAACTACCAAAGTTTATGAGGGTTTGGTCAGCTATAAGAACGCTTTCATTCAAACAAGCTGGCGAAATGGTAAAATCTACATCAGGCTTTGAGTAAACCGTTACTGATTGGGTCAAAGAGTCTCGGCATCCATTGGAGTCTTGGGCAATAAACTTAACGGTGTAAATACCATCTTGCGCGTATAATTTCGCTGGGCTTTGATTGCTGCTGGAAGTATTGTCGCCAAACTGCCATGTCCATGAAACTATAGAACCATATTGAGCACTCGATTGGTCATTAAACTGAATCGGTAGCCCCTCGCAAACGGGCTGAAATGCATAATCAACATCAAAACCAGGATAAACCCTAATATAAACCTTGGTTGTATCGGCACAAAAGAGGCCAGGGTTAGCTACCAGCGTTACAATATATTGGCCTGTATCGGGGTACAAATACGTTGGATTTCTAATTGTAGAAGTATCGGTATTAGTAGTGTTATCCCCAAAATTCCAGAGGTAAGTTGTAGCATTGCGGCTAAGGTTTGTAAAAGAAACATCGAAACCCTTGCAAGCATAGGTATAAAGCCCCGATGTACCAGTTGCACCCGCACCTGTAGTGTCAATAACTGGCACTTTGGCCTCTAAATCGATTATACAACTTACCACGTTGAACTGAAAATCTCTGCGTATAGTGCCTATCAGCACCCCATTTCTATACTCGTTGGCACAAACACCCACAACATATTGCCCTTGCAATTGCGGCGTGCCAGTAAGTATGCCAGTATTCGGGTCGATACTTAAAGCAACGCCGCCCAGCAAGTTGTTAAGCGAGTATGGGCTTTGCCACACTACGTTTCCAAAAGGTGGTGGGGTAGGTATTGGTTTGGGGTCGTTTTGGTCACCACCCGTAAACGGGGTGCAAAGTTCATACACAATCACATCACCATCGGGGTCGGTTGCAGAATGGTCAAAAACCAACGGTTCGCCAGCACAAATTACAATGGGAGGAAAATCGTTGTATTCAGGGCTATTGTTGCAAGGAGTGCCTAATGGATCAATGCGCACCGTATAAGTTGCCCCAACCGTGCCTGGAGCCACCACATTGCCTATGGTAGAATTGCGGCAACAGCGCATGTATACAATATCGTAGCCCCCGCTTTGTGGAGTTAAGAAATAATCAAAAACATAGCTAGCCTCTTCTACGCAAACATTCGACGGCGGAGACAAACAGGGGTTGCTGGTTTCGGGGGGTACATTTCGGCGGTTTTGATATATAACATCCAGCATATCCACCTCATTGCCAGATGCATCAAAGATGCCAATAAAGGCGGGGTCGTCATAGTCGGCAACGTTAGGGCCGTTAGAGAAACAGTCACGATATACCTTAAGTGTAATCCTATACTCATTGTTGCCCAAACACTCATAGTACATGTCGCCGCCAACGATATGCGCACCCCTAGCAGCCATTGGCACCAAGACAACAAGGAATAGATATATCAGCAGCGTGCGCATTTTTCAATCAATAGGGTAATCAAGTAACTCTTCAATAGCCTTTTTTGTTTCGGCGGGAGCTTCAAAGATACCCATATGTGCTACACCATCAAGCATTTCCACAAACGAAATATCGGGTATATCCAACTGCGCCAAACTGTTTTTTGATGATATGGCAGCATCTTCATTTCCCACAATAAACAACACTGGCCCTTTAAATTGTTCCAGCACTGCTGCCCTATCGCTGCGGTTGATTAAAGCCTTTATGGTGTTAATGACGTTATTTTGGTCAATTTGGATGCCTTGGTCAAACAAAAGTTTAATCGTTCCCGATAACTTATCGCGATTTTCTTCGGCAAAGAGGCCCATATAAAAATCTTTCATCCATGCCGCTGTGCCGTTTTTTTCGATAAAGGTTATCAATTTTTTACGGTCGGCCTTTTTGGGGACATCATCAGCAAAAGGCTGCGAGTGGAACATGCACAACCGAGTAACCAAACCTGGGTAAAGCTCCATTAATGCCAAGGCTACATAACCGCCCATAGAGTGGCCTACAACGCTTACCTGCGCCACACCCAACTCATCCAACAAGGCCTTTATGCTGCGTGCTATATCCTCAAGGTTTTCAGGCGCCGGTAATTTAGCACTTTTACCAAAGCCCGGCATATCAATACATAAGTGCTTGTATTTACTAGCGAAATTGTGGGTAAACTCATCCCACATGGTACCGTCCAAGGCTAAGCCATGGAGCCACAGCACTACCGCCCCATTGCCTTTTATTGTGTATGCTAATGCCATTGTGCACTGGTAACTTTCCCAAAAGTAGGGCTGTGATAAAATTTGTGTTATTTTCGTTAGTCTAAGTTACGTAGAAATATGAAAAGTTTATTGCTTATTTTGTCTGTTGGTCTTATCTCAATCGTTTCGCTATCGGCCCAAACCACGTTTCACACCAACGGGGTACAAGACGAGCGCCCGGGCCTATATGCCCTTACTGGGGTAACGCTTCACATTGATTACAAAACCGTAATTGAAGATGCTACCCTTCTAGTACGCGATGGTAAGATTGAGCAAGCGGGCAAAACCGTAACCTTACCAAAAGGCGTGGTTACTTACGACCTCGCTGGGCACCATATTTACCCTTCATTTATCGATTTGCAAAGCGAATACGGCATTTCGCCCGTAAAACCAGGGAACGACTATGACCGCGGCCCGCAATTGGAAACCAACAAAAAAGGTGCTTACGGTTGGAACCAAGCCATAAAGCCCGAAACAAGCGCTATTGATTTGTTCCATGTAGACGGCAAGGCCGCAAAAAGCCTTCGCGATATTGGGTTTGGCCTAGTGCTTACCCACCAAAATGATGGCATTGCCCGTGGTTCGGGCACTTTAGTATCTACTGCTAGCAGCAAAGACAACGAAGTAATTATCAAAAACCAAGCATCGGCGCACTATTCGTTTGACAAGGGTACGTCAACCCAAGACTACCCTGGCTCGTTGATGGGTGTAATTGCCTTGTTGAAGCAGACTTATTTAGATGCTAAATGGTATGCTAGCCAAAAGAATCCTAAGGAGTATAACATCTCATTGGAGGCTTGGAACAAACTGCAGCAATTGCCACAAATAATAGATGCCCAAGGTATTTTAAACAACCTTAGGGCCGATTTGCTAGGCGATGCCTTTGGGGTGCAATATATTTTGCTGGGCAATGGCACCGAGTACCAGCGTTTAAAAGACTTAAAGGCTACCAATGCCACCGTTATCATCCCCGTCGATTTCCCAAAACCGTTTGATGTTGAGGACCCCTTTGATGCTCTTAATGTTAGTTTTGGCGAAATGAAACATTGGGAATTAGCCCCAGCTAACCCCTATTTTTTGCAAAAAGAGGGCATTCCGTTTGTATTTACGGCCAATGGATTGGAAGACCAAGGCAAATTTTTGGAACAGATATACAAAGCCCTTGAACATGGCCTAACCGAAGCCGATGCATTGAAAGCACTTACCACCACCCCAGCCCAATTGCTGGGTGTAACCGATGTAGTGGGTAGCTTGGAGAAAGGCAAGTGGGCTAATTTTTTGGTTACTGACGGGCCTATATTCAATAAAGAAACACAAATATTAGAAAACTGGGTGCAGGGCAACAAATATACCATCAACCCCAAAAAACCTGAGAGCATTAATGGCAAGTACAAACTTACCGTGGGTGCCCAAACTTATATTCTTGAAGTAAAAGGAGAACCCACTGCACCAAAATTCATCATTAAAACCAATGAGGCCGATACTGCTAAAACCAAGGTGGGTTTTGTTAAAAAGGATCAGTTGGTTACCCTTACGTACAGCCTCACCAACGATAGTACTTTGGTAACCCGCTTGAGCGGCTTGATGGAAGGCCAAAAATGGAGCGGCAAAGCAGAGTTGCCAGGTGGTATGTGGACCAACTGGGCCGTTGAGTATACTGCAGCCATACCCGATACGAGCAAACCTGCCGAAAAAGATAGCTTAAAAGTGATGTTGTTTTCGCAAGAGGATATTATCTATCCCTTTTTGGCTTTTGGCTCGCCGGTGTTGCCCAAGCAGCAAACCGTACTGATACAGAACGTAACAGTATGGACCAATACAAGTAAAGGCATCTTAAAAAACACAGATGTACTAATCAAGGGCGGTAAAATAGCTCAAGTGGGCAACAACCTGCCTACCGCTGGAGTTGATAAAGTAATTGATGGCAAAGGCAAGCACCTTACCAACGGAATTATTGATGAGCACTCGCATATTGCCATTTCGGCGGGTGTAAACGAATGGACAGAAGCCAGCAGTGCCGAAGTAAGCATCGCCGATGTAGTAAACTCCGAAGACATCAACATATACCGCCAATTGAGCGGTGGAGTAACTTCTGCACAATTGCTGCATGGTTCGGCAAACCCTATTGGTGGCCAATCAGCATTAATAAAGCTACGCTGGGGCTATACACCTGAGCAGATGAAGATTGCCAATATGCCCAAATTCATCAAGTTTGCCCTTGGCGAAAACGTGAAACAGGCCAACTGGGGCGAAGATAACACCATCCGTTTCCCGCAAACCCGAATGGGCGTTGAGCAAGTATTTATTGACCATTTTACGCAAGCCCGCGAATATGAAGCCGCTTGGAAAGCATATAACGGTCTATCGGCCAAATTAAAAGTTGGTGCCACACCGCCACGCCGCGATTTGGAGATGGAAACCTTGCTGGAAATATTAAACAGCGAGCGCTTTATATCTTGCCACAGCTATGTACAAAGCGAAATAAATATGCTGATGAAGGTGGCCGAGCAGTTTGGTTTCCACATCAATACGTTTACACACATACTAGAAGGATATAAAGTAGCCGACAAAATGCTTAAACATGGCGCTTTTGCGAGCACTTTTGCCGATTGGTGGGCCTACAAAATGGAAGTACAAGATGCCATCCCTTACAATGCCGCCCTGCTAAGTATGGTAGGCGTAGTTACGGCCATCAATAGCGATGATGCTGAAATGGGCCGCCGCCTGAATCAAGAGGCTGCCAAAGGTGTGAAATATGGCGGCATGACAGAAGAGGAAGCGTGGAAAATGGTAACCCTGAACCCAGCCAAAATGCTTCATTTGGATGCTACTTTGGGTACAATTGAGCCAGGTAAAGACGGTGATGTGGTATTGTGGAGTGAAAACCCGCTATCGGTTTACGCTAAAGTGGAGTATACGCTAATTGATGGTACTATATTCTATAGCCAAGAGCACGACGAGCAATTGCGTCAAACCCTTGCCACCGAACGCAACCGATTAATACAGGATATGCTATCGGCCAAAAACGGTGGTGCACCAACCCAAAGGCCAGTTAAGAAAGTGCAAAAGCTTTGGCACTGCGACGATTTGGAAGGTCTAGGCGAGTTGAGCGGTGATTTGCATAGTGGGCACGGGCATTGATACCTAAGCTACAGATGACAAAAAAGAACGCCGCGCAAGTTTTGCGCGGCGTTCATTTTTAACGAAATCCGTAAATTCTTCGCTCTACAGAAGAAATTTATCCGAGGCGAAACCGAAGCTGGCCAAGCAAGAGCTTTTAAGCAAACTGGCAAATAACTCCGCCCATTAGCGCAAGGCTTATTACCCAATAGCCAACGTGGATGGCAATATACTTAAAGCCTCGGCGCTCAAGCAAAGCGTTGATTGCAACAATAGGCAACGCTAAAGTGATACCAGCAATGGTGCCATGCAGTGCCCCATGTTTAAAGGTGCGGAAGCGATCGCCATAGGTAGCCATAAAGTTGTTAAAGTAAGTGGTAACCTCCGCATTCGGGTCGGTAAGAAAACCAGGCTCACTGGCTAACGTTGAGTAAAAACCCATTTGATGGATAGTGATACTCAATAGTGCAGCACTGATAAAGAAACTGAAAAGATAGGTTAAACCAGCAATAAGGATCATGTTGGCCCCTTTTATCTTATCCTCGTTTATCTCGGCTGCCTTCATCCAAGCATTACCGAAACCGATTTTAGGATTGTACCACACAAAGCCTACAGCTAGTGGTATTAGTGCCGCAAGGGCAACAAACAAAAAATTGGGCATCATAGGGAGTAGATTTTTTTTAAAATTAAAATTTTTATCTACAAAATAGCAATCACTGCTATACTTAAAGTTCACCTTTGGAGCATCAACATCGAAACCCTTAGCCAAGAATAAATTGATTTGTTACTAACCTGCCACAACTAAACCATGTTTTCAAGCACTGCAGGCGGTTAATTACAGGTGTCTACTGTTTAGTTCTCCACACCTTTCTCAATTTAAAACGCAATACACTATATTTGCTAGCTTAAAGTTGTAGACAAAATGAAGTTCATCGTATCCACCCAAGCCCTGCTAAAACAATTGCAAACCATCAGCGGGGTTATTGCTTCCAGCTCTGTACTGCCTATTCTCGAAAACTTCCTTTTCGAGATTAAGGACGGCAAGCTAACTGCCTTCTCCACTGATTTGGAAACTAGCATGAGCACTAGCCTTAGTGTTGAAGCCAAGCAAAATGGACGAGTGGCTATACCTGCCAAAATTTTGTTGGATACCTTGAAAACCTTACCCGATCAGCCACTAACCTTTACCGTGGATGACAAAAACTTCGGCGTGGAAATAACCAGCGAAAACGGTAAATACCGTTTGGCCGGCGAAAATGGGGACGATTTTCCTAAAATACCAGTTGCAGAAGATGTAACTAGTTTGCAACTGCCTACCAATGTCTTGCTTAAAGCTATTACCAAAACCTTGTTTGCGGTAAGTAACGATGAGCTGCGCCCAGCCATGACGGGGGTGTTTTTTCAACTAAGCCCCGAAGGTACCACGTTTGTGGCCACCGATGCACACAAACTGGTACGCTACAGCCGCACCGATGCGCGTAGCGAAAAGGCCACTTCGTTTATTGTACCGAAGAAAGCTTTAAACCTGTTGAAATCGGCCCTACCAAACGACGATAACTCAGTAAACATTAGCTATAACAATTCAAACGCATTTTTTGAGTTCAACAACATCAACCTAATCTGCAGATTGATTGATGCCCGCTACCCAGATTACAACGCTGTAATACCGGTAAATAACAATAGCAAACTAAACATCGATCGCAGCGAGCTTCAAGGTTCATTACGTCGTATCTCCATTTACTCTAACAAAACTACCAACCAAGTTGTACTGAAAATCAGTGGCAGCGAGTTGCAAGTTTCTGCCCAAGATTTGGACTTTAGCAACGAAGCCAATGAGCGCCTAAATTGCACTTACGACGGTGGGGATGTGGAAATTGGTTTCAATGCCAAATTTTTGATAGAAATATTGAACGTTTTGGAAAGCGACGAAGTGGTATTTGAATTGAGTGGCCCAACTCGTGCAGGCATTATACTACCAACCGAAAAAGATGACAACGAGGATATACTAATGTTGGTAATGCCAGTGATGTTGAATTCGTAATAGTTGTTACCACCAAACGTTTTAAAAAAGAGACCAGCTAAAACTATTTTTTTGACCATTAACATTGCCTGTAAACGGTGGTTCTGAGTGCTTTTTTTACAAACTGCCAATTAAAAAGCAACATAAAGCACCGCAGACCCATCTTACAAGTAACTAGTGCCAAACACCCGATAACTTTTACCTTTAACCGTCTCTTAAAACACAAGCTCGACAAATGGTTCGTTTACTCCTCGTGTTGCTTTGCTGCAACTTTTTGTTTTTTGCAAATGCCCAAATAACCATTTTAAGCACCGATTTGCCAACGGCTCCAAGAGTGCTAAACAATGCAGTTGATACTGTTCCGGTTGGCTTTTCTGCCGGCCCAAAAGGTGCCAACCAAACCTGGAATTTTGCTGGCCTAGTGCAAGACATTGCCGAAACATCGACCCATGCAGTGCCTTCAAGCACCCCATTAGGTAGCAACTACCCAGGCACCACTAATGCTGTTACGCCAGATAACGCCAATTATGGTTATTTTACCAACAGCTCAAGTGCTTTTAATTGCAAAGGATTAGCAGGCGACCTACTTGGAACTGGCACTCCAATTTCAGTACAATTTAGCCCTACATTTGACTTGTACCGTTTCCCTACCCAATTTGGTGGTGCATTTTCTAGTAACTACGGTTTTGTTCAATCTGCTAACAACGTAACGGTACCGGGCTCTCCTATCCCAGTTTACCAAGTAAGGGTTACCTTTACCTCTACTTTTTTTGATAGTATCGACGGCTGGGGCACTGTAATTACCCCAGTTGGAAGCTATAACAGCTTGCGCCAAGAACGTATTGAGCAAAGCCGTACTTTAATCGAGTTTAAATTGACCGCCATTAGCCCTTGGTCAACGGCCGACGACATCAGGGACACCACCACCACTTACACTTGGTTGGCCAAGGAAAGCAAAGGCCCCGTTTTGACTATTGCCTACAATAGCACATCAGGTGCTATTAGCCGCATTACCTACTCGCTTATTCCGCCAGCGCCAGTTGCCGATTTCTCATGGACCAACCCATCGGGCGGCTTGGTGCAGTTTACCGACCTAACCACCAACAATCCTAATGCTTGGAGCTGGAACTATGATGATGCCTCGGCTCTGGGCACTACCCAAAACCCTTCACACATTTATGCGGCAAATGGCACCTATAATGTATGCCTTACTGCCACCAACGTTACTGGCAGCGATACTGTTTGCAAGAATGTTGTAGTTACCAACTTTGTGGCAGGCAATAGTGCTCCTGTAGCTGTAAATGACAGCATCACTACCCCATTCGAAACACTAGTAACAGTTAATGTAATTAATAATGACCTTGACCCAAATGCTGGTGACGTAATTAGCGTAAGCAGCGTATTTGGCGCTACTAACGGCACTGCGAGCAACAATGGTAATGGTACGGTTGATTTTACACCAACTGCTGGCTTTAGCGGGCAAGCTACATTCCAGTATACCCTTTGCGATAATGCCACCCCAAGCTTATGCGACACTGCAACTGTTTATGTAACAGTATTGCCTTCGCCTGCATTTGCAGACTTTAACTACACCGATACTTGCCTTACTGTAGAATTTACCAATACTTCGACCGGCTATACTGGCTTAGTGGCTTGGACATTTGGCGACGGCAGCAACAGCATTGGCGAAACTGCAACGCATGATTATGCCGAAGCTGGCACCTACCTTGCCTGCGTGACCGTAAATGGCGCTACTGGCACCGATAACACTTGCTACAGCATTACCGTTGATACTTGTGTTACTATTGGCATTGGCACCGTAAATAACATTAGCTTGCAAATATACCCTAACCCAGCCCAAAACCAACTGACTGTGGTGATGCCTACCGGCACGCAAGGCGGCAAATTGGCCATCATTAACAACTTGGGTATGTTGGTTAAGGAAATAACTATAACCGATAGCCGCACCACCATTGCTATCAATGAGTTGGCCGCGGGCATTTACCACCTCACCTACACCAGTGCCGAGGGCACCAAAGGAGCTGGTAAGTTTGTGAAGCAATAAGACATATAATACCAAAAAAAGCCCTGCCAAGCGATGTTGGCGGGGCTTTTTTTTACATCCCTATGCGTTTTCCGATGTGTCTGTCATGCTATAACAGTATACACGGTCTGCCGCTGACAAATAAATACATACCACACGCAGACTGCATGCAATAAGGCAATAAGGCAATAAGGCAATAAGGCAAAGTTACTAAAGCCATAAAACAAAAAATCCCCGTCTCGTTTTGAACGAGACGGGGATTTTTATAACCATAACCTATTCAGGCCGTGTTATTGGCAAAGGTATTCTTTCAACGATCCGCTGCGGGCCTCGGCACGTAGCTTGTTAATTGATTTGTCTTTAATTTGACGTACGCGCTCACGGGTAAGACCAAGGGTCTCGCCAATGTCGCTAAGCGTCATTGCATTGTCAACACCAATACCATAGAACAATTTCAATACTTCGCGCTCGCGCTCAGTAAGCAATGAAAGACTGCGCTCGGTTTCTACGCTCAACGAGTAAGTGTAGTCCATTTCAAAGTCGGCGTTCTGAGCATCTGGGTTTTCCAATACGTCAATCAATGAGTTGCTCTCGCCTTCTTCAAAAGGAGCATCCATTGATACGTGACGAGAAGCTACTGCCAAAGTGGTTTTCACTTCATCCTCGCCAATGTCAAGGCTATTTGCCAATTCTTCGGCGGTTGGTTCACGCTCAAACTCCTGTTCTAGTGCAGAGAAAGCTTTGTTAATTTTAGTAAGCGAGCCCACTTTATTAAGCGGCAAGCGCACCAAACGGCTGTTTTCGGCAATAGCTTGGATAATGCTTTGTCGAATCCACCATACAGCATAAGAGATGAATTTGAAACCGCGGGTTTCGTCGAAACGCTGTGCAGCTTTTACCAAGCCAAGGTTGCCCTCATTAATTAGGTCGTTGAGCGGCAAGCCCAAGTTTTGGTATTTTTTGGCTACAGATACTACGAAACGTAAGTTGGCACTAACCAATCTCTCCAGAGATTGTTGGTCTCCCATGCGAATACGGCGCGCAAGTTCAACTTCCTCTTCAGGAGTCACCATGTCTACACGTCCGATTTCTTGGAGATACTTTTCAATGGATTGGCTATCACGGTTAGTGATAGATTTTGTAATTTTTAACTGTCGCATTCAACTACGTTTAGTGAACGAATAATGTGGTATTCGCAATGATTAAAGTCTTGCCCTATCAATAAGGTACCGGTTGGGCGCTGTTAAATATGGCAAACAAGTTTTATAAAGCGCATCTCTAAATATCCACATGGAGTGGATAATGCTTCGGGGTATTTGTTGCATACTAAAGTTAACGTGCAATGCATCCGATATATTGTACAACAGACTTAAATTCCTATTATTAACCTAACAGACACCTATTTGGTTCCTGTATAGGTTCAATTTAGTCATTTATCCTCAATTATTAATGTGTTTTTGGTATTTAGTTGAAAATAAAGGAACTAATAAAAATGCCTAGGCTTCGATAAGTTGATTAAACGCTGCAATGTGCTCAGGTCTGCCAAACACAAACAGTATGTCGTAGGTTTCTATTTGGGTTGCAATGTCAATGTCGGTAAGGTACACCTCATTTCGCTTAATAGCTAATAAAGTTACGTGATACTTCTTGCGCAACTGGCAATCGGCAATACTTTTGCCTACAACCTCGTTGCTATTGCTGGTAACTTTTAGAGTAGATATTTCAATATCAGGTATTTGCAGAGCAGTACCCTTTTTCTCATTACCGTTTGCCACTGGTCGAAACATTCTATAGCTGCCCTCTCTAATTTGCCCAATAAACTGCTCCACTTCATCTTGTGGCACCAAATACTTGCTCAATACCCTTGAGAAAATTTCTATAGAGGTCTCGAATTCTTCAGGTATCACCTCATTGGCGCCTAAGCTATAATTATCGGCCATTTCTTGAATAAACCTCGTGCGGATAATGATGTGTGGTTTTTGTGATATGCCACGGATGCTTACAATAATGCGTTTTGTTGCTTCTGGGTCGCTAATGGCTACTACTACTACCCTTGCCAACTGTATGTTAATGTGCGTGAGTATAGGCTCTTGCGTGGCATCGCCAAAGTAAATGGGTTCGCCCTTGGCACGTTCTTCGCGTACGGTGTCGGGGTTAAGTTCTAATATTACATAGGGGATGTTGGCAAATCGGGCGGCCTTGGCCACGTTTTTACCGTTGATGCCGTAACCAATTATAACTAGGTGATCATTAAAGTCATACGCTGCTTGTTCGGCATCTGATGCATGCCTAGGATGGTACATGATACGGCTAAAATTCTTTGGCAATGGGGTTTTAACCAGCACGGCCAATATAACATCGGAGTATTTAAACACAAATGGCGTAACAGCCATGGTCATTAGCGATATGGCGAGGAAATACTGGTACAACTCGTCGCTCAACAAGTTATACTCCAAACCAGTTTTGCTGAGGATAAAGGCAAACTCGCCCACCTGAAACAACGCCAAACCAGTAAGTAGCACCGTGCGTATGGGGTAGCGCAGCACCAATGCCGCCAAGGAGGCAATCAGCGCTTTGGCCATCATTACCATAAAAGCAAACAAAAGCACCCAGCCCAAGTGGCTCACAAAAAATTGTACATCCAATAGCATCCCTATTGATACAAAAAAGAAACTGGTAAATATCTCGCGGAAAGGTAAAATGTTGGCAGTGGCCTGATGGCTATATTCGCTTTCGGAGATAATTAACCCCGCCATAAAAGCACCCAGTGCCAGCGATAAGCCGGCTATTGACGTCATCCATGCTACCGAAAAGCAAAGCACCACAACGGTAAGCACAAACAACTCTTTACTTTTGGTGCGAGCCACGGCATAAAGTAGGCGAGGCACTATATAACGGGAACCCAGTATTACTGCCAATATTACGGCAAGGGCTTTACCAACGAGTATTAATATAGCTTCCCATAAATTGCCGCCATCACCAACCATGAGGGGCGTTACCAACATCATGGGCACCACAATAATATCTTGATAGATAAGAATGGCCAACGATATTTTACCGTGTGGGGTATTCATTGCACCGCTTTCTTGCAATAGCTTTAGTACAATGGCAGTGCTACTGAGCGCAAACAAAAAGCCCATGAATATGGAAGAGGTAAGCGCCTGGCCCGTAAGATAGAAGCTAAGTGCTGTAACCCCTATAGTTACAAACACCTGCACCGAGCCACCCACAAAAACGGTCTTTTTGATGGCCATCAAACTCTTGAGCGAAAACTCCAACCCAATAACGAACAATAGCAGTATTACACCAATCTCCGCCAACACCTCTACCTCGTGGGTGGCTTGTATTAGGCTAAAGCCATACGGGCCTATTAGCACACCAGTGAGCAGAAAGCCCAAAATGGTAGGCAGCTTCAATCGCTGGAAAATCAATATTACCAGCACCGAAAGGCCCAAAATAATTACCACCTCTTGCAGTAAAGGTATCTGCATTCGCTTTTATGTTTGCGGTAAAAATACGGAATTGGAGCGTTGGGTGTGGTTAAAATGGTATTAACTAACCTTGTTTAACCAAACTGGTAGTTACAACTGCTGCGTTATCCACCAAGTATTGCCCCAAGGGTGGGTAATGTCGTAAATGTAGTATTTAAACATGATGTAAATATTTTAACATCTTATAATGTTGTTGTTATAATAAAATTGCTTTTATTTATAATGAACTAATAACTTAACTGTATGAAAAACAATTTTCTTATCGTTGCTATTGTAGGATGCATAGCAATGTTGTTTGCCGGCTGCGCAAAAGAAGAGCCTAAGGAAGAGTTAACTGTTTCTTTAAGCACGACACTTAAAAAAGATGGTAACTGGCGCATTTGGATTGAAGGAGGCCAATCCAAATTCAAGTGCGATGTTATAGGAAACACTTGCAAATTAAACTCAGGTCTAGTAATTGGGCTTAATGAAGAGCTTCAAGAAACTTATTTTCCTGGATTAACACTTGAGGAAATTGAAGTAGAAGACCCAGCATCTAATCAGGATTTACTTGACTTTTTGGCAGAGGAGGAAGATTACTATATCAGTTATGTTAAAAACGGCACGTGGCGCATTTGGATAGTAGGCGGCGAAGTTGAAATGAGGTGCGATGTTATTGGAAATAAATGTAAACTTAATTCCGGCTTAGTTGTGGCACTTGGACAGACTGAGTTGGATTTGTTTTTCCCTGAAATGGAGATTGAAGAAATTGAGCTAGAGGACCCTGAGAATAACATTGCACTATTAAACTATTTAGACGAGCAGGAAGAAGCATATTTTTTTGAATAAATACTCAAATAGAAGGGTTAGAGTCTTTAAACAATAGCTCGAACCCTTTTAATTTGAATAATGTATTACTCTAAGTTTTCTGTTAAGCATAAGATACAAACTTTAATTCCCTAAACTAAATAGCAAACCGTCAATATGCATCAAAGAATCTTACAGTTAATTTTTATAACAGTATTTGTTTCTGGCTGTGTGTCTAATGATACCCCTAGCGATACTTTAGAAAAGGTGGAAACTACTAATTATACTTGGTATCGTGATTTAGGATATGAAAAGAACGCTATCGAAATCCCTTTCAATCATCAAGGCAAACCTCTTAGCTATTACACTTTCCAAGTTTATGGTGATACCTTATATCTTCACGACCAAAACGGCAATGTAGTATTATTGTTTAATTGGAGGTCAAACTCTCATTTAGGCTCGATTAGTTTGGCTCATTTGGTGAACAAAAATGGTTCTTTCCCCGGTAAGGTACATAATGCTTTGATTATCGGAAGAGATTCTATCATGGTAGTTCAAGACTATCGTTTAGTATTGGTTAATGGCAATGGCGACTTGCTAAATGAATGGAAAACAGAAGATCCAGATGTTGAGGATGTGCAATTTGGGCACGGTCAGTGGTATTCAAATTTCCCTATAGTATTTAAACCACAGGGAAAAGTTTACATGCAGAGGATGCATGCAGCATGTGGCGGGGAAAATTTTGCACAATGTCCTGAATATAGCGTTGAATCTGTGTTTGATATAACGACAGGCTCTTTTGACACATTACCGATTAAGTTTTCCTCACTATACAAAACTCGAAACTATGGACAACACCGAGAAATATCCAGAGTAGAGGTTGATGGCAACCATATCTTTTCTTTTGAGAGTGACCCTAATTTATATAAACTTAATCTTCAAACCGAAAAGATAGATGTTGTTAATGCCCAAAGTAAGTTTCAGGTAGGTGATACACTATATCGAACGTATGAGAAGGAAATGGAGATGCAAGAGATATTGGATATGTACATGCGCAGCCATCAATATGTAGGTTTATGGTACGACCCCTATCAAAATTTGATTTTTCGCTTTTTTAAAGCTCAGCAGCCGCTGATAAACGAAAATGATGAGTTTAACGGCATATCTGACAAAGAGCTATACTTGATGGTGTTTAACTCTGATTTGCAATTGCTTGGTGAAATACACGTAGGTACAACGTATCTACCTTGGGCATTTGTAACTCCAGAGGGATTTATGGTGTCTAAAATGTCTCCCAACAACAAGGAATATGATGAAACCAGTTTATTGTTTGACGGATTTAAAATCATCCAATAATATGCAAGGCATTTATTTTGGGGCGATACTTTTATTATTGGTTTCTTGTAACCAGCAAACGCAAGAAAAAACAATTGTCGATGAGAAGCCATTTGACAAGGAGAAATACTTAGTTCGTTATTTGAAGCAAGAAGTTAAAAATACCGGCTGTAAGGCCGCTATTGATGCTACATGGACGATAATTATTCAAGCCGCTAACTGTGGGAACTGTGATATCAGAACCTTAAGATTACTTGAAAAGGTATTGGAGCTAAGTAATGATGGCTATGTTGTGTTTACCTCAAAATTATCTGGTGCCGAAAAAATAGATTCAACAATCAGCCATAACTGTGTTTATTATGATGAAGGAAATTATAGTAAATATGGATTGTTCCACAAGGAAAACTATTTTTTCTTGATGGAAGACTCTGCAATCAAGCATTGGGCATATCTTACCGATGAAAATGCAGATAGCATTTCAGCTTGGTTGCAAGCATCAAACCAGCGTTAATAGACTTCTTTTATCCTAACTGCTGTGTTATCCACCAAGTATTGCCCCAAGGGTCGGTAACGCCGCAGGTGCGACCATAGGGTTGGTTGCTAATGGGCATTACGCTGGTAGCGCCATTGTCCAATGCTTTTTGGTACGTTTCATCGGTATTGGCTACATAGATAAACATGCCCGCATTAGCCACCTTCCACTGGTCGGTGGCCTCGCCAACCATTATATAACTATCATCCAAGCGCAGCTCACCGTGCATTAAGGTTTTACCATCTTCTTTGTAATGTATTTCAGCTTTCTCGGCACCTAAAACGGTTTCAGCAAAATCAAGAAACGCAGCTCCGTTTTCCAATATCAAATAGGGTATTACTCGGTTAAAGCCTTCGGGTCTTGGCACATTGCTCATAGCAGCAGGTTTATATGTTTGGCAAATATCGATAGGGCAAGATAGGGAAAATTGTAAATATGGCGGGCTTCTCTTGTCGAAAATCGGTTGTTACTCCAATAGAAGCAAAGGTCAGATAGTGTGGTACCATGTTGCGTGCTAACCTCCCCCTACCCCCTCCTTTCCCAATCGCTCAAAAAAGCCGAGCCAAGGAGGGAAGCGAGTTATGTGCTATATACTAGTACACAATCACCGTGTCCTGGTTTTTGCGGCCCATCCAATTGCGGATGATGCGGTGGGCATCTGGGGTATCGGGCTTGCGGTTTACGGCTTCTTTAAGCGAGTCTACATCATTTTCAATGTACTCCGGCTCAAAGTAGCCAATACCCATAAAGCGGTGGTTCTCTATCCAAACAATGCTTTGTTCGTGGTGCGAGCGGCCTTCGCCAACAATAAAGAAATTGGGGTTATTGTATTGGTATTTGCTCAGCAACCGGTTCAGCTTGTTGTTGTACAACACTGGCGGAATGTCGGGCAATTTACTTTCGCCGTTTTCAATAAAACCACACAGTGCGCTATACAAGCCATTGCGGCTAACCATGCGCTTTAGTACCGCTACAGCGCTTTTACGGGTAGTAAACTCTACCAACGGACGCTCTTCGCTGCGGTTGGCAATAGCATCTACATGAAGGTTCACGTAGCCGTAGTCATCGGTAAAATGATATACCCCATACCTGTAGTTTCGGCGGCGCTGTGCAGGGTTGTAAATGGGTTGTTGCCTTATTACCTCTTCCGTTTCAATCAATTGCGCTACTAGCTCGCTACCCGTTACGTCATACGATATATCGGCAATGGCACTTCGCAAAGCACTATACTTATGGTCGGCCAAATCTTTGGTGAGCAGCTCAACTATGCGCTTGCGCAGGTTGCGCCCTTTGCCAAGGTAAAGCACCTTGCCATCCTTGTCATGCAGCGTAAACACACCTGTATCTTCCGGTAAGTCTTCCACAATCTCAAAGTTAAGGTTAGGCACCTCTTCTAGCCCAGTCAACTCCAACTCCAGCATATTGTGCAGCACCTTGTCTTTATCTTCATGCAACAAGCGCGTAAACAACTCGGCAGTGGCAGCCGCATCGCCGTATGCGCGGTGCCGCCCTTCTAGGTTGATGCCTATCTCGCGGCAAAGCTTGCCTAGGCTATAACTTTGGCAACCAGGCAACACCCTGCGGCTAAATTTTACGGTACACAGTTGTTTGCGGTCGAACCTCACGCCCATGCGCCTAAACTCGTTGCGCAGCACTCCATAATCGAAGCTTACGTTGTGGGCTACAAAAATGCGGCCCTTGGTCATTTCCAATATTCGCTCGGCTACCTCCTCAAATGTTGGGGAGTTTTTCACCATCGCATCATTTATGCCCGTAAGTTTTTTGATAAATGGCGCAATGGGCACTTTTGGGTTGATAAGGGTAGAAAATTCCTCCACCACTCGAGTTCCGTCGTGCACAATGATGGCAATTTCCATCACTTTATCTTTGGCAGGATTACCGCCCGTAGTTTCTGTATCTATTATAGCAAACATAATCACGTAGCCGATTGGCTTACTCCTCTTCTTCGTTACCTACTCTGGAGTCCAACCAGTTTATCATCAAATCAAACAATTCTTGTTTGCATAGGTCGTTGTGTATTTCATGATAGGCACCATTAAACAAGCGGAAGGTAACTAAATCGCCTGCTTTCTTGGCAAATTCCTTGCTAGCTTCATACGAAGTTAGCTGGTCTTCGGTTCCATGAAACAGTAGTAAAGGTAAATGCAATTCATCGGCATGGTCCAGGGCCCAAAGGCCTGCCTGATATGTAGAGAGGTAGAACCCACTGCTTATTTTATCATGCACTAGTGGGTCGTCTTCATAGGCTTTCACCACGGCTTGGTCTCGCGAAATGGCTTTAGCATCCAGCTTAGTGCTTTGGCTAAAACTAGGCAAAACCTTATTAACCACTTTGGCCAGGGTTACCAATGCTTTGGGCGGCTCAAATGCTAGCTTCAACCAAGGCGATGAGGCTATAACGCCTGCTATTTGTGGCTGCCACTGCAAAGCATAGTTAAGTACCAAGCCACCGCCCATACTATGGCCATAAAGTATTTGGGGTATTTCCGGAAAATACTCTTGTGCTTTACTCAGTAAGTCATCCACTGAGTTTAATAAATAGTCGTAAGAGGGAGTATGACCCCGTTGCCCTTCGCTTTGCCCGTGGCCGCGGTGATCGTAGCCAATTAGGGCATAACCATGGTCGGTAAGCATTTCGGCAACATGCTCGTAGCGGTTAATATGCTCACCCATGCCATGAACAAGGCATACAACTCCTTTAATGCCATTATCTGGCGACCAATACTTGCCATATATTTTTAGGCCATCAATGGTTTTCCACGAAAACTCCCGCGTGCTCATGCAACGAGAGTTTCGTTAACAATAGGATATGGTGTGTACATAAGGTACAAAGATATAGCATTTCGCATTCTGCCGATATTCTTTCTAATTTAGGCCTCGATATAAAGACCTCGTTGTTAAATTTATAAAATCTGGCATGAAAAAAACAATAATTAGGGTACTACTAGTGCTAATTATCCCGATTTTAATTTTTGGGCTCTATATAGGGGGTGTTATCGCCTACGGCACGGCTACCGATTATCAGCCTGAAGAGACCATTCCGCTTACCTTTTGGGGTAACAGCGAGGAAACTATCGCCAGCAATAATTTTTCTTTCCTTATCTGGAATATTGGTTACGGCGGTTTGGGAGAAAAAGAGGACTTCTTTTACGACGGAGGCGAAAAAGTGCGCCCCAGCCAAGAACAACATGAAGTTTATATGGGTGGCATTGAACGCACTTTGGCCGAATATGCAGGAACCGACTTTATATTGATACAAGAAATTGACACTAACAGCAAGCGCAGCTATTATAACAACGAACTGCACCGGGTAGCCGCCAGCCTCCCAGGATACGTATATACTTATGCCACCAACTATCATGTAGGATTTGTGCCTATGCCATTGGGCAACCCAGCCAATGCCTTGGGCAAGGTAGAAGCGGGCTTGGGCACCTACAGTAAATACACCCCGAGCAGCGCTACCCGATTGCAATACCCTGGAGAGTTTTCTTGGCCTACCAAGGTTTTCTTTTTGGATAGGTGTATGCTAGTAATGCGTTACCCATTGGCAAGTGGCAAAGAACTATTGGTAATAAACACGCACAATAGTGCCTACGATAGCGATGGCAAACTTAAGGGAGAGGAGATGGCGTACCTCAAGAAATTTGTAACCACTGAATACGAAAAAGGCAATTACGTTGTAGTTGGTGGCGACTGGAACCAAAACCCACCCGATTTCCCGCAGAACCACTTTAATCAAGGCAAGGACACTTACGACCAAGGCATTATTGCCAAAGACTTTATGCCCGAAGGTTGGACTTTTGCCTACGACATGAGCCACCCAACCAACCGTAACTTGGTAAAGGCATACATTGCTGGTGAAACCACCACCGACCTTATTGACTACTACCTTTTAAGCCCTAATGTGGAAATGCTGAATGTGCAAACTATTGATATGCAGTTTGCTTACAGCGACCACCAGCCTGTGAAACTAGAAGTGAGATTGAAATAAAAAACTACCCATGAAATTGTTTTTCACCTCAACGATACTCTTATTTGCCCTTACCTTGATGGGGCAAAAAGTAAAAGAGAAAGGCGATATAGTGTTTGTTGACGACTCGGCATTCGTTAAAAAGGAGTGCAAAAAGGTATTGCACGACCCTTGCGCGTTTACTACTGCCGATGGCAAACAACCGCTTTTTGTGATAGTGCCATACGCTTACAGTAAAAGCATACAGGTGCGTGAAGGCAATACTTGGGTAGAAAAAAGCCTACCTGCGTATTACTACATGGTGCAGTTCTCATTAGTAAACAAAGATTTTATAACACTAAGAGACCCCAAAGACCTTTTGAAGGAAATGTACCTTTCTGGTTTTATATTGCCGAATGGCTCCCTCGACCCAGACCGCATGGATAAATTCCTAAAGGCAAACACTGACCAAGCCCCAGGCCCCGGCAACAGCAGCCCCGATTTGCTGAATAATACACGGTGGTAAAATGCAATTGTAGTTAGTAGGTCTAATCATCATGGTTATCGCCACCCAAACTGTAGTAGTTATTTTCCTCGTCTTCGCTGCCGATGTCTTCTTGGGCATTGTCCAACTCGGCGCCGGGAACGTCTAAGTCTTCGCCCATAAACTCACCATCCGATTCCATCTCATTGAGCTGGTTGGTAGGAACGTTTTTGCTCTTCCTGTGTGCAAGGTCGCTTGGGTCTATATTTTCAAGCTCGTCTTCGTTATTGTAAATGTCGTTTTTGCTATCGTAGTGCGGGTAGCCAAGAAATTTTTTATCGGCTCCGCTATCTTCTTTATTGCTTTTATCTGTTTGGTTCATGGTATCCATTTTTGTCAATTTACAACTATTATAATTCAAATCTTGTATTTATTATCATGCTCAAGCCTAAGATTCATCAGTGCGTTTAAACATGGCAGCAGTTTATTTGGCCATCACTTCTTATTGCAATTAAAGAATTGACTCAACGATTACACATGCGCATTTTATTTAATTGTAGGCAATAATCCAACTTTCTTTTACCTTTACCCTATATGTTTCCTGAACTTCGCTACAAAGCCGACAGACGCACCTTGGCGTTTGTGTTTATTTACTTCGCCGCAACCATTGCAGCTTGGTTCTTTTTTCCGGAACAGTGGTATCTGCGGGTGCCTATAATTATGTTTTTGTCGGTGTGGTCGTTCTTTTGTGCGGTTATCGTGCACAACACCATTCACCACCCTATTTTCCGCAGTCGGGGCTGGAACAAAGCCTTCCAAGTGCTTATGAGCTTTACTTACGGCCATAGCGTTAGCGCTTACGTGCCAGGGCATAACTTTAGCCACCACAACCACACCCAAACCGATAAAGACCGCATACGTACCCAAAAGGCTCGTTTCAAGTGGAACTTGCTTAATCAGCTGTTGTTCTTTTTTATCATGGCGCCGGGCATCATGAAGGACGAGCAAGTTTTTAGCAACATGATGCGCAAGGAGCGCCCTAATTGGTATCGGCAATATGTACTAGAAATGGTGATAGTGATGGGCGTAAAAATAGCCTTACTAATAATTGATTGGCCAAAAGCATTGATGCTATTGGTTATACCGCACTTTTATGCTGCTTGGGGCATAGTGGGTACCAACTACTGGCAACACGATGGCTGCGACGAAACCCATGAGTATAACCATTCGCGCAATTTCGTTTCGCCCTTCCTTAACTTTTTTGCTTTCAACAATGGTTTCCATGGCATACACCACGAAAAGCCCGGGCTTCACTGGAGCTTGCTGCCCGAATACCACGAAAAAGAAATAGCACCATACATCCACCCAAATCTTAACCAAGAATCGTTGGCTGGCTACCTTTGGGCAACGCATATATACCCAGGCAAGCGAGTTGATTATTTGGGAAACCCACTAATACTGCCGCCCAAGCAGAAAGATGGCAACTGGATGGAAGACGTAGATTTAGAAAAGAAAAAGCTACAATTGGGTGTCGAAGGATAATTAATACAAAACCCCAATCCCCATTGAATTCTTATTGCAAAGCCAACCTAGTGTAAGTGCGCTGTCCGTTAACTTCTAGCTGGGCTACATAAAAGCCCTTACTCAAGCTAGACAAGTCAACCGAAAATTCAACCTGACCGCTCATGGTGCCAGTATTGCCTTCGGCAACCAACTTACCTGTTAGGTCTACCACCGACCAGTGCGCCTGATGGTTTTGTTGCAACTGGTAACTAAAGTTTACCAAACCCGTTGATGGGTTAGGATATAGCTTTAAATCAACGCTAAGGCCATTTACATCCTCAATGCCCACACAGCCTACCGTTATGGTTTTAGTTGCCCAGCCATAGTGGTAAACCAGCTCGTGTGCGCCGGGGCCTGCAGCTACGGGGTCAAACACATTGCCAGTTACACCTGGGCCAGTAAAAAAACCCGGTGCAGGGGTTGCGGTAAGGGTTACGGGTTGTAAATTGCTGCCACAAAAGGTATCAACCACTGCAAAAGATATAGCAGGTGGTGCTGCATACAACGAGGCTATGCTATAGGCGCGATAAAGCACTTCACTATGGTTCATTTCAAGTACTTTGTTTTGCCTGGTAGCATCTAGTTCTATAATAGAACTACCCGTGCCCGTACCTATCAATATGTTATCATTGTCCAACTGGTAGGCACTGCCCAACACTGGGCTATAAAGCGGAAGTACATACTCCCATTGCTGCCTAAATGAGTTATCATAACCACTTGCAAAGTACTCCACCACTCGGCTTACGGTATCCTTACTCAAATTGTCGTATACCATATATCGGTTGCCTCCTGTAACGGTTACGCAATGCTGACCTTTAAACCTGTTGCTCACTGGGTATATATCAAATGAGCCTGGGTTACCCGCTGTAAAAATGATGCTCTTATTATTTGGATTGATTTTGAAAACCTGGCTCGATTTACGGGCAGAAAGTAATATGCCCCCATCCAAATCAATATCCAACGAATTGGTATGCAACCAACTATACGAACCTGGGAACTTGTTAAACCAGTAGTTGCCTTGTGCGTTTTCCACAAAACTTGTAGTATCCAATTGGTTCTTAGCATCCCACTGCCACACCAAGCTGCCCGCTGGGGTAAACTCCAAAATGCTCTCTGATATTACCAAGCTATCCGCTGCACCGCCAGTGCCACTAAAATCTAAACGAATAGGATTGGCAGCAATGGCCAAATAATTACCGTTTGGCTTTTTGATTACATCGTGGTGAAAGTAATAATTGGTATCGGCACCTTGAAGCGCAATACGGGTAATCTCCTCACCGGCTAATGATATTTCTACCAACTCGTGGCAGCTGGTAAGCACTACACGCTGCTCGCCACTTGGGTAAGCGTATTTGCATTGGTAAAATCCTGGCGCAGTAACCGCATCAATAAACTGGTACCAAACTAAGTTACCTTTGCGGTCAAAGATTTGAGCAGTTTCACCTTCATTATTGAAAAACAAACCAGCCCTTGCTGTATTCGTAAAAATGTAACCCTCAGTAGTTGAGGTATTAGGCACCGGTAACGAAGTGATGGATGGTAAAGCATTTGGCAAGGCTGCAGTGGTAAAGCTCGTCCAAGTACCATAACTAATACCCGAAGCATCAAATGCCGCTGGGCGGAAACGATAGGCCGTTGATGATACCAACCCAACTAGCGTAAAATCGTGCGTGGCGGCAGAATCTTGTATTTCGGTATAGCCCCAAATAGTATCGGTGCCATCTAAATAGTAATACTCCACATATGCCCTTGAATCTGGCGATACGCTGAAACTAACATCGTAGCGCAACACATTGGCTGCTTGTACATTGTAGCTTAAATTGCTAATGGCAACACTGGCGGTGCAATAGACAACAACCAGCATGGTAAAAATTAATGTGGCAGTTAATTTTTTCATGGGTATCTAATTTAACGTAGTCATTTGGGAGTGATAGGAACTTAACCCCCGTTCGAGATACTAAGATACTTGTTTTTGTATAATGGTTGCTTACTGCTGCCTATCGTAAACGGGCGTTTTTGTGTAGCTTTGCACCATGAAGAAGTGGCTCATTCGTCTTGCAATAGTATTGGTAGTGCTTTTTGGCGCCTATCAAGCGTTTCACCAACTATATTTTCTGCGTTTACCTGACAGGAACATACCCAATGACCCTACCGTATTTGTGAGCCCAGCCGATGGCTTGGTTTATGCCGTAAAAGAATGGGATAAGGATGTGGAAATTGTGCCTAAAGACCTTAACGGTGCCATACAGGTAATGACCGACGGTATGGGTGCTACTCGTGGTACTTTGGTATCCATTACCCTCAACCTGCACAACATACACTACCAGCGAAGTATGATTGCAGGTAAATACCTAAGCAGTGTATATACCAAAGGGGAGTTTCACAACGCACTAGTGCATGAAAACGATTATGGGATGCGCTATGAAAACGAGCACAACACCATGCTATTCGAATCGACGAAAGGTACCAAATACAAAATCATTCAATTAGCCGGTTTTGCTGCTCGTCGTATCGAAGATTTTATGGTAGCTGGTGGCACTAAAGAGGTAGCCCAAGGCGATGTAATTGGGGTAATAAAACTTGGTAGCCAAGTAACGGTTATTTTTCCTGAAGGTGTTGAGGTTATTGCCAAACCCGGCGATAGGGTTTATGATGGCGAAACGGTGCTTGCAAAGGAAGTTCAGTAGTTATCAAACCACCTTCAGCAAGGTTCTAAACGCCACGAATTTATCGGGGTAGCGGTCGGAAACTTCTTGCCTAAGCGCCGGGGCATGGTCGGCTTCATAGGTAAAGTAATCTTGCAGGTTTTTGGCAGTGTATTGCACTGCATATGATATGCCATCCCTTTGGTCTTCTTCCAAAATACGCAGCATACGGTGGTCGTGAAAATAGCCAGTGGCCAACACACGGGGTATGTGTTCCAATTTCATCCAAGCCAGCCATTCGTCATGAACGTCTAGGTCAATTTTAATGGTTACGTTGTAAATAATCATATAGGTGAGCTGATAATAAGGTCTTATTGCAAAATTATAGTTCGTCGCCGCGCAAAATTCTGAAACGTTTGCGGGCTTCGACAACTAAAACACTGCTTTTGTAGGTAACCAATATATCTTGGTAAAGTTCCATTGCCTTGGCCTTATCATCCAATACGGTTTCGTATAGCTCAGCCAACATAAAGGTGGCGTCGTCGGCTAGTATATCTTCCCCATATTTGGTGCGAATGGTAGTGAAATATTCTGCAGCTTTGGTATAGTCCCTTCGCTTTAACTCAATTTTGGCGCGCATCATTACAATATCATCGGCCAAAGTATGCTGCGGATATATCATACTGATGCTATCTAATGAAGACATGGCCTTATCAAATTCATTTTGAAATACTAAAAGCTCCGCCTCAGCATACTTTTGCATTGGATAAAGCGTAGTATCTAGTCCCATATTATCCATAATAAAGGTGGATAGTGATATGGCATCGTTTGATATGAGATGCGTTGTAGCACCTTTCAAAATATTCAACTGTGCCTGTGCCCATTCAAAATCGGCCATATAGTAGCTCAACTGGGCGTTTTTGTACCGTGCCAACTCGCCCAAGGGGTCATCTTTCATGGCTTTGTCAACTTGGCTGTATAGCAACGTACTTTCCCATACCTCGCCTTTAAGTAGGTAATAATCTCCTAGTTCCAGTTTTGCTTTGCTGTTTACGGTATTATCAAGCCCAGGTATCAGTATCAAGCGCTCTACTATAAGTATTGCCGAATCAATATCGTGCATATAAAATGCCTTCAACTGGGCCTTATCAAGCATTACTTGCACCGTTTGTTTGTTTAAGCCAAACTCATCAATAAACGAGTTGTAGCCCAGTAGCAGTTGACTCAAGTCGTCATCGGTATAGTTAAAACCTTTGGTCACCTTCAATTTTCGGGTATCCAGTAGTTCCTGCTTGCTTACTTGGTAAAGGGCACTGATGTTTCCCTTTTCAATAATGTATTGATATGCTTCAATAGCAGCATCAAGTTCACCACTACCTTTGGCTGCCCTTGCCAACGTTATTACCCTAAAACCGTTTTCCTTAAAGCGTTTGTCAAGCGCCTTGGTTTGAATAAAGGCCGCCTTATAATTGTTGCGCTGTATGTATTGCCAAATAAGCATTTCCGAATACACCACATCGCCTGCTTTCTGTATGCGCCCTAGCAACTGAAGCTGCAACTCATCGTACCAAGCATCTTCTTGGATAAGGTCTTGCAGCCGGCTCTGCACATCTTGCATGAGGTGCGGGTTGAACTTGATAAAATCCAAGTAGCTTTCAATGGCTTCAGGCTTCTTAATCATTCGTTGGTATAAATCCGCCAAATCGAATGTAAATAATGCTGGGTCGGCACCGTTGCTTACCAACAACTTGCGCCCTCTTAGGTAAGCCTGCGCTGCTTGCTCGTTTTCGCCATAAGAAATGAAGGCATTGGCAAGCTCCCTTGTGGTTCGCTCGTCGGGTATCAATTTGTCCAAAGCCTTGCCATATTCGGCTTGGCTACCGGCAATATTTCCGGTTTCCTTGTACAGGTAACCAAGGTCGACAAGGTAAAATAGTATTTCGGGATGTTTTTTGATATTGCGCTTCACTACCTTCTCTAGCTTGTCGTACTCTTTTGTTTTGAGCCAACAATTGTAGAGGTAACGGTAATAGATGTCTGATTGGGGATTTTTATCGTACAGTTTTTCGTAAAGCTCGGCAGCTTTCTCGTATTCGCTATTTTGATAGTACTGCAAAGCTAGGCTTTGGTCAGTACCTACTTGTGCCTGCACCGTAAAGGTGCAGGCTATGAGTAGTATAAATATGACTTTCATGTATCTCACCTGCAAGAGTTAACGCGGGGGTTACGAAAAAAGTGTTGCACGCCGATAATTTAGCTCAATATAAATTTGATTGGCACCGCCATTTGCATGCTAACCTGGCTCCCCACTTAGAATGGTTTTAAGGTGCGCAAAACTATATCTTCCAAAGTTTTATTACCAGATGAACGAGCAATGTAAGTGTCTCTAATTTTACCACTTTTGTTGATTACCAAAATTGCTTTCCTCTTTGCTGGCATTTGCATCAACTGCAGTTTCAGGCTATTTGTTGAACATTTACAATCGGATATATCCGATGGCCAAAAAACAAAAGATTGCTACATCAAAAAACATTACTGCAATTTGAAATAAACCAACCGAAACAACCCATAGCCGATTAAGGCACCCGAGAAATTTGCAACAAGGTCGTAAATGTCAAAATGCCTCTGTACCATATCAGATTCCTGTAAGAGTTCTATTACTAGTCCGTATAAACACGACAAGGTAATAGCAAACTTAGCGGGATAATACCGAAGCATTGGTTGCGAATGTTGCTTACTAAAGCCTACCATCAACAAAAACACCAAAACCGAATAAAACGTAATATGCACCGCACTATCTACTGGTAAAAAACCAAATAAGTTAGTTTGCTTCGTTTCTCCGAGGGGCAAAACACAAGCAAACAAAATAAATGCTGCCCAAAGTATAGCTGGAATGCTAAATTTCAGCAGCATATTGGTTTGTTACAATTGTGCCTCGTACGCGGCGTTGTCAAACAACTCATCCAACTCTGCTTTGTTGGTAAGCGCAATTTTAATCATCCAACCTTTTCCATAAGGGTCAGTGTTCACTTGCTCGGGCTCGTTGTTGAGGTCTTCGTTAAACTCCAATACTTTGCCAGATACAGGCATAAACAGGTCAGAAACGGTTTTAACAGCTTCTACGGTTCCAAACACGGCATCTTTTTCAATCTGGTCGCCAACGGTTGCTACGTCTACATACACAATGTCGCCCAACTCGCGCTGTGCAAAGTATGTAATACCAATGTAGGCTTCGTCACCTTCAACACGAACCCACTCATGTTCTTTGCTATACTTCAGGTTAGCAGGATAGTTGCTCATTATTCTCTATTTTATTCTCAAAAATAACGGAAAAAATCGGGACGGCAATCTTAAATATTGGCACAAACAAAATGATTGCTCAACAATGCCCTGAATACGGCAAGCAAATTGACTCCAGCAGCCGATTAAGTTGGTTAAAAAGCCCTTAGCGCTAACAAACGTGCCTATTTGTGTAATTTAGTGTTTGACAATGCTATGATAGAGCCAAAATTGATAAATGCATATAATGCCACCCGAGCCATTAAAGCCACGGAGAAGCTCTGCCATGCGCCGTTTGTGAATATGAATTTTGAGCAAAATGGCGATGTTACTGCTTGTTGCTTCAATCGCACACATGTATTGGGTAGCTACCCCAAAACGAGCCTAGTAGATATTTGGTTTAGCAGTAAGGCCGATGAATTGCGAAACTATATTAATGCCAACGACTTAGGTGGTGGTTGCGAAATATGTGCCAAGCAGCTTTTAGCTCACAACTTTATGGGCAGCCGCGCCCGAGGGTTTGATGAAAACGCCAGCGGCAAATGGGAAAATATACCTGAAAAACTGCGAAACAAACTTAAACACGGCCAATGGCAGAAAATGCCTAGCAGTATGGAGTTTGAGCTTAGCAACACTTGCAACCTAGAGTGCGTAATGTGCCACGGTTATTTCTCGTCTACCATTCGCAAAAACAGAGAGCACCTGCCCCCTATCCACCAACCCTATGATGGTGGGTTTGTGGAGCAATTAAAATCTTTTTTGCCTTATCTCCAAGAGGCCAAATTTTTGGGCGGAGAGCCGTTTTTGATTGACATTTATTACCAAATATGGGAGGCTATTGCAGAAGTAAACCCGAACATAAATATTTACATTACTACTAATGCCACCGTGTACAACAACAAAGTGCGTGCTCTTTTAAATAGGCTAAAAGTAAACCCTGTTATATCCATTGATAGCTTGGTGGAGGGCACGTATAACGTAATTCGCAAGAATGCATCATTTATCAGGGTGATGGAAAACGTTGGGCAATTGAGGGCATATTGCCAAGAGAAAGGTACCCAATTGAGCTTTGCTGTATGCCCAATGACCTTAAACAAGGATGAGCTACCAGCTATGATGCAGTATGCCAATAAAGAGGGCATCAGATTGTTTTTCAATACCGTTTTTCAACCTGAGATATATAGTTTGAAATTCTTGCCAGTTGATGAGTTGGAATCGCTGATTGATTTATACAAAAGAACTTCCTTGCCTAACGATACCGAAATAGCCCGCCACAATGCTTCGGTATTTAATGACTTGGTGAACCAATTGGAGGCGTGGCTGGTACAGGCACAATCAAAACCTTTTAAAATATCCCCTAATACTTTTGAGCACTGGAGCAGTATAAAAGCTTCTGTAATGGCAGAGCCTTGGCAGATAAATATGTGTGAAACCACCCTTGCTCACCTTAACAACAATAGCGGCACCGCCCTAGAGCAACAACTTGAACAAATATTAGCCCAACAAGGCGCTCAGCAATTTGTTATGGCCTATTTCGAACAGTTGGAGTGGCTATATACCTCCTTTACCGGTAAGGAAAGTGAAGAACTGAAAGACAAAATGTTGACGTTGAAATCAATTCTTACACCCGAGCTGCGCTATGAATTTATAGCAAGCGAGTTGATACGCATGCGGCCCGATCAATTGCTAGAAACCATTATGGAGTTTAGCACGGAGCGCTTGCTGCACGAAGTAAACGTGAGATTTAATAGCTAATTAGCTTGCCAGAAGTGTAAACAATTTCTTGGCTTCATCCATCAAATGGTTTGAAGCATCGAAAGGCACATGGGCCTTCAGCTTTTGGCAATCAAATTCTAGATTCACTAAATCGCCCTTCGCATCGGGCATTTGCAACTTGGCTGGCATCCCAAAATATTCTTGGTATGCGGTTGCCACAGCTTCGGCCACTCCTGCAAGGGTTATGCTTTTACCAGAACCTAAATTATACACCCCATCAATTGTCGGATTTGCAATGGTTTCTACAATTACTTGACCTACACTGCCCAACCAAATCATATCCAGTTGGCTATTGGGTGCCGATTTGAGGACAATCTCGCCCTTTTGGTATGCACTACTGCATAAATCGTTTAACAGCAAGTGCCAAGTATCCACATCCATGTTTTTGGGAGTACCATAGGCATTGCTTAAGCGCAGGACCACTTTTCGGGTATTATCCCATTCGACGGGAAGGCCTAGTAGGAGTTTTTCAGCCGCCAACTTTGAACGTCCATAAGCACTTGACCCAATTAAATTTGGTACTGACAGCTCCGTTATATGGCCATTAACTGGGCCATATACTTTTATCGTGGATAAATAGATGAATTGTTGTGGCCTAGCACGTTGCAGCGCAACAATCAGGTTTTGAGTGCCCTTAACATTTACAAGTTCTATCGTTTCTTCATCTGCCAGTTGGTTTGCAGCCGCTAGGTGCAATACGGTATCAAAGTATCGATTGGATAGGGCTTGATGAATTGCCTCTTGGTCCGTTATGCTGGCTATCAAACTTTCAACATTTGGATTTGAGTGCGCCTTCCAACCTAGATTGGTCACCTCATAGCCAGCATTCAGCAATGATTCTAGCACCCAGCCACCAACGTAGCCCGTGCCACCGGTTATCAATACTTTACCACGCATACTCAATCGCTGAAAGTTCTTTGGTATCGGCTTCAGCCGGGTTATGAACTTGGTTTATGGCATTCCAAAGTAAATTCTCCCCTTCTGACAGGCCCTCAAACGCCATCCAAATGCCCGGCGGAACAGTTAGCCTTTGGTAATTGTCCGTCCCTAATATAATATTTTCAAACAAGCCAAACCCAGCACTGCCTATGCGGTTGTCATATAGCACAAAGCGTATTTGCCCCACGGGCACCACAATATTCATCGTAATTTCATTGTGCCTACGCCAACCTTTTTTTTCACCCTGTTTTATAAACGAGCCATACACCTCGGCAATACCCATATAGCCGCGTTCGCCTTCTTTGATAAAGGTAATGGCATCGCCAGCCTCTACCGGTATGCGGCTGGCAGCCGACAATAATAGGCCAGGTATGCTTAGCTCGCCCATGTAAGCTTTTGGTTAACAGCTTTTTGGTAATACCCTTCAATTTGTTGCTGCGTAACTGCTAGCATTTCTTCGCCAGCTAAATACGCACGATACCAATCGGCGGTAAGGTCTATAGTTTCGTTAAACGACAATACGGGTGCCCACTGCAATTGAGCATGCGCCTTATCCCAAGTCAATTTCAATAGGCCTGCTTCACGGTGGTCTTTGTCTTCGCTTTGGGTAACTACTTCAGAGAGCGGTTTGTCAGTCATGCGCTTGTTAAGCGTTTCGAGCAGGGTTGCAACGGTTATGCTGTTAGCGTACCCAGGCCCAAAATTAAATGCCTCTCCATGTATATCGGTGCCCGTTTGTAATACCTGCCCCAAACGCAGATAAGCGCTTACTGGCTCAAGTACAAACTGCCAAGGTCTTGTAGCTTCCGGGTGGCGAAGCTCCATTTTAGTTTTAGCCTCTACAGCCCTAATAAAATCGGGAACAATGCGATGGTCGGACCAATCGCCACCACCTATAACATTGCCAGAACGAGCCGTTACCACTTTAATATCATCATTATTACCGAAAAATGAAGCCACGTAAGCATGGGTAATGTGCTCGGCACTTGCCTTGCTGGCGCTGTATATATCCCGACCACCGAGGGCATCAGTTTCGCGATAGCCCCAAGGCCATTCTTTGTTATCATAGCATTTGTCGCTGGTTACCACTACCACGCTGCACGGCTTGGCTATTTGGCGCACCGCCTCCAATACATTGGCAGTGCCCATAGCATTTACGGCAAGGGTACCCAATGGGTCGATAAAACCATGGCGCACTACCGAGCGCGCTGCCATGTGAAATACAATATCGGGAGCTTCGGCGCGCAATGCCTCTAGAACGCCATCGGCGTTACGCACATCAACCCAATATTGTTTTATAGTCTTTTCAAGCTTTAGCAGGTCATACATTGCCGGACTAGTAGGTATGGCATCGGCCAAGCCTACTACATTGGCACCTAGCTGTTGCAGCCACAAGCATAACCAGCTTCCTTTAAAACCTGTGTTACCAGTAACTAGTACTTTGGCACCTTTATATTTTCCACCGAACATCATTTCCATACTTTCCAAAAGGCCCCCTGGTTGTTCCAAATATCATTAAGCTGAATATTGTCGCGTTGTGTATCCATACACTTCCAGCTGCCATAATGTTTCCGAGCGTGCATTTTGCCTTCGTGAGCAAGGTTGCGCATTGGCTGCTGTTCAAAAACAACCTCTGGACCATCACCAATATAATCAAACACCTCGGGCTCGCACACAAAAAAACCCCCGTTTATCCAACTTCCATTATCGGCTGGCTTTTCCGTAAACGAAGACACATTGCCATCTTCGTCCATGGTAAGCACCCCAAAGCGGCTTTCGGGCTGCACTGCCGTAACAGTAAGTGCCTTGCCACTTTGCTTGTGGCTAGTTAACAAGGCTGCCAGGTCAACATCGGCCAATCCATCGCCATAAGTAAGCATAAAGGTCTGGTTGCCAACATGTTCCTCGGCCATTTTTATACGAGCGCCGGTCATGGTTTCAAGGCCTGTTTCAAGCAGGGTCACTTTCCAAGGTTCAGTATTGTTTTTAAAAGTGCTGAGTTCGTTGCTGCCTAAATCGATTGAAACATCGTTTTGGTGCAATGAGTAGTTGGCGAAGTATTCTTTAATTTGATAGCCCTTGTAACCCAAAAGAATTACAAACTCGTTGAAACCAAACGTGGAGTAATACTTCATGATATGCCATAAGATAGGCTTATCACCAATTTGCACCATGGGCTTCGGCATTACGCCAGTTTCTTCCAGTAGCCGTGTGCCTTTGCCACCTGCCAGTATCAGTACCTTCATATCAACATCTTGATGATGTATAGTGCTAATATAGCTAAAATATACTGCAACTACTCACTTGAAGCGTTCGCGGGCTATGCGCCAAAGTATCGAAAAGCCATCGCGATACTGAACCTTGCTTTGTCCATTACGCTCGGCATATTGTATCGGTATCTCCAAATACTTGATGCGGTGCTTCAAGGTAAGGCAGCTTATCTGGGTTTCCACATCAAAGTTATTAGCATCAATAAGTGGCAAATACGTTTTTACATCTAGCGCACGCATGCCCGAATTGATGTCTTTCAATCTACCCCAAAACAAGGTATTAATCAAAAAATTGAAGCCATGGTTGCCCAAGCCATTTATGAAAGCAACTTGCTTTTGGCTGCGGGCTCCCACTACCATTTTGTATTCGCCCATGTTCGATAATAGTTTTGGTATGTCATTTACCGGGTACGTCTCATCGCAATCAATAAACAAGATCGAATCATATCCTTCATCATTGCCATATTGCAAAGCTTTCTGCATACCCGAGCCTTTGCCTGGTGCATCGCGGTATAGCACCGTTATGCCCTTCTCTTTTGCAATCTCTACCGTTCCGTCTGTCGAACCTGCATCACAAACAACCAAATCGAGGCCAAGCGCCTTAATTTGGTCAATCATGAGGGCAATGCTTTGCTTCTCATTCAAAGTAGGTAGGCACACTAGCGCCTTACTCATGGTAGCGGTTTTATTCGGTAGATGATGGTATTGGGCGTTTCAAGCTCTTGTTGCAAGCCTTGGTGGTTTCTAATATAAGCCTCTATTCGCTTGTCGTCTTCAAGCAAAGTTAAGTTTTTATGAAAAATAACCACACTTACACCAAATTGTTGTGCCAATTGACTTAAAGTATTGTCATCAACCAACCGACAAAGCATATCATCCAGCATCAAACGGGTTACTGGTAAAAATCCGTTACATCCATTCACCAAATTCAGGTGGTGCTTGGTTTGCCAAAACATGTAGATGTATTCTCTCGAAAATTCATTGAGCCCCCTCGGCCATTCGCCACGGGTATAAACTGCCGATGGCAGCTCTAGCAATACAGCATCAGGTTCGATGGCCAGCACATCCATATAACCTTTATCGGGATACACATAAGCTGTTGCATTGTATTTGGGCGCATTAATTGGTACGTTTTCAATAATATATATACCAACAACCAATAGCAGAAGCAAAATGCCCTTTGGCCTATCCAACAGCTTATCGATAGCAGGTAGCGTTAGCCCAATGAGACCAATAAGCACCAAATACCATAGGCGCACAGGGTTGCGAATTGAGCCATTGAGCCCTGCATACTTATACAATATTTCCATGGGCATGGGTATGCGCACGCCAGCAACGTGAATGCACGGCCCAACAGCCATAATAAAACCAATTACAGACAAAACCAGCCAAACCTTACTGCGTTCTGGAGCCATAATGTAACCCGCCACGGCCAGCACAAAAAACAAAATACCCGGAAACACAGCGTGTTGGGCGTAAAAAAACGGATGGTCTTGCAATCCATCTTTCAACGTCGGATAAATTAAATTACCCTCTAGCGGCCGCACTAAGTCGGGCAAATCCAAACTTAGCTTGTCAATCATATTAAAGCTATCCACTGGGTTCCAGGCTGTTGATATGCCCCCAGCAGCCCACAGAAACCCAAACAAATAAGGCGCAACCAGTAAAGTGGCCAAAACATTAGCGCTTGCCAGTTTCTTTATTAACCCTTCAACAGCCAAAACTTTACTATAGTAGTATACCCAAAGAAATAGTAGTAATAACGCTTGAAACACGAAAATGTAAGCCGAAAAATATAACGTGCTGGCCCCAAATAACACCGCTATAATCAAATGTTTCCATTGACCTGCATTTAAGAACTTATTGGAATAATGCAGGCAAAAAAACATGGTGCCCAAATAAAAGGCATTAGGGCTATCCATATTACCGAAACTAAACACAGATGCGCCTAGCGCAAGTCCAGCCCAAAAAGCGGTTAGGTTCTTTTTAGCCCAATTGCCAAAAAACAGATAGGCTCCAAATGCATTGGTAGCATATACCACAATCAACATGCTGCACCAAGCCCAAAGCTCGTTCATACCTAGCCAGCAGAATGGCCGATAAAGCAGAGCGCCGAAAAAGCATGGGTCGCCATACATAAAACCTGGTCCGCTGGGGTACAATGCCTCACCAATGGGCACATCAACAAAAAGCGACAAAACATACGACTCGTATAATTTAAATGCCCCTACATAAAACCAACTATCGGTATTGCCTGTTAAAGATTCATTGAGCGGGTACTGTAGAAATACAATAGCGAAAAATATTAGGTATAGCCCTAAGAAAAGTATGGATTTTTGGAAGTGAGTTTGTATATTCATTTGGAATTGCTAAAATACCCAAATGCCACACAAATTGAAGCAATTATTTATCATCATGTTGCACGTGGCGATTTTTAGCCACAGTGCACTGCTAGCGCAAACCATTAGAAATTTTACCTTACCAGTTGGCCCAAGCTATACCTTTACTGAGCATAAAAGGCCCGTGGCTGGCTATACTTTTATTGGCTCTTATCGGTTTTCGTTGGCGGCCAACTTCCCTTCCACTATTTTAATTATTGATGAGGATGGAGCCCCGGCTTTTGTTAAGGAACGCACATTGGGCCAAGGTTTACTTGCAGACATTAGAGTTTATGACAACGGCTTAATGTCGTACTACAGATATGACGAACTTACAGACAAGGGTAAGTACATGGTAATGGATTCAACCTTTACCATTATCGACTCGGTAGAATGTGCCAATGGTCTTAAAACCGATGGGCACGACATGCTTATACTCGAAAATGGTAACTACTTGATCCTTTGCCTTGAGGAAAAAATAATGGACCTGCGCTCGCTCACCACCGACGATGGCTTTCCGGGTTTGGCCAATGGTACTGTTGTTGCGCCAGTTATACAAGAGCTTGATGCGAGCAGAAATGTAGTGTTTGGCTGGCACGGATTGGAGTATTACACCTTTGCAGATGTAAATACTTATTTTTTCTTGGACCCGGATTTTCTTGATTTTGGCCACCCAAATGCACTGACCATTGATTTGGATGGAAACATACTCATGTCGCTCCGGTTTTTTAACGAAATAACCAAAATAAACCGCGCCGACTCGAGCATTGTTTGGCGCTTGGGAGGAAAAAGCAACGATTTTACTTTTGTAAACGATGCTCAGCCATTTACCACCCAGCACCATTGTACTATATTGCCCAATGGCAATTTGACCTTATACGACAATAGCGAACTGGGCACAACACCCAGACCAAGAGGGATTGAATATGAACTGAACATAGCCAATATGACCGCCACCAATGTTTGGGAGTACGCTAATGATACCAGCAGGTTTAGCTACTCACTAGGCAGTATGGATAGAATTGGAACTAATGGTAATAGCATTATCAATTGGGGGGCAGGATATAACCCAGGTTTCGAGAATGACATTGTTGAAGTAACCTATGATGGCGACCTAGTTTCGGAATTTGATTGGCCGCAAGACTATTTTGCATACAAGGCTTACAAGCGCACCCCTATTTGGAGTTTGGAAGCATTGAGGCCAGCAATTACCTGTGATACCTCTCAAGGGGCAACAACGCTTACCGCAACAGCTGGATATGGTAACTATTTGTGGAATACTGGAGACACCACACAAACCATAACCGTAAACCAATTGGGCAACTATTATGTAATGGTGAGCAACTTTGACGAGAAAGGTTATTTTGGCTCTCGGATGAAAACGATTGAAGACTTATCGAACCCGTGTTTTGTGCCTGACACCACTACCGATACAACTTCCATTTTTAACCCGTTTGAGCCGTCAATTCAATTTAAATGGTACCCGAATCCTGCACAAAACAGTATTACATTGGCAAATTATGGTCATTCAGGCCAAGAGCATATAACGCTGTATAACGCTTTAGGGGCTGTTGTTTTTAGCCAACCATTAGCTGTTGAGGGTGACCCAATAAATGTTGCCGAACTACCGAATGGCAGTTATATAGGTGTAGTTACTAGCTCAGAAGGCAAGCTGGTTAAGCGATTTAAATTTTTGGTAATGCACTAATGGCAAGCCGAAAGCTGCGGACCTAGCGCTTGTTGCATGGCTTGCTTTATCAGTTGATTTGCATGGGCATTGAAATGATAATCAACTAGCACTGGTGGGTTGCCGTGCCAAAAACAATATGCACGCTCGTATGCACTTTTATCGGTAATGCTTGGTTGCGCCCAAAGCACTTCATCGGCATCTACCAACAATACATTTTCGTTCAATACTTGCGAGAAAAGTTGTCCAAATCGTCCAATTTGGTCTTTTTCAAACCCCATCACCAAGAGCACCAATTTACGGTCTTGGCTAAGCGAGATTATTTCCTCTACTGCCAAAGCGGTGGCCTTTTCAGCAGTGTTTAAAGGGATTGCATTATCGCTTGCAAAAGAAAAGTTGAGTTTCAATTCTTCCCAATATTGTTTCTGGAAGACCAAGCGTGCAAAATGCCAAACAAACTCAAACTTATCAAAAAATGATATCGGGCTTTGCCTATACTTATCGAGTAAGCGATTTTGAGTAAGCTCAAAAATTGGGGTGTTATACAAAGGAGGAACAATTGCACCGCTTTGATTGTAGTAAGGTGAGGGAACTTTGAAAAACAAGGCCGGCATATAAGGCGTTACAGCTCGTTCGGCTAACCATGGCGACACTTGGAAAACCACAGCACTAGGCTGTACCTGCTTAATATAAGTGCGCGCCTTTAAAATCATTTGAGCATAGCCATAACCGCTCACAGCAGCATTCTGAACTGGCTGACATAGGACATCCCCGATTAAATACGGATACGATTGGCTATAATCCAACTCCTCACAAAGTGTAAATGAATCGCCTAAAAACAGCAGCCCCCCCTCGGCGGGCGCAATGCCCGACCTTATCCTAAAACCCCTACTATCTGTTTTTATTTCCACTGAGTCGCCATGGCCCCAAATATAATGCCCTTGGGTATTGGTTATCATGGTATGGCCCAAGCTTTCATCAGCGGCATATAAACTAGAAGTATAGCTATTGGCTTCCTTTGTAAAATGGTAAATGGGCATAGAAACTTGCCATAAGTAAGCAAACCAAACACCGTAAAGCAGTATGCCCGTTAAAGCTATTAAAACAAGAAGGAAAGCATTTCTTTTCATTACAGAGGGCTTTGTTTTTTGAGCCAAGAAGAAAAACGCTCCCCAAACAAAATGGCCCCTTTTTGATTCCAGTGCAAATCGTATTGATAGTAGTATTGTTCAGCGTCCTCTTGAGGCATGCCGTTGAAGCAGCTAAACCCATTAAAATATGAGATATTGAACGATTGGGCAAGCACTTGCATTTCAGCATGAGTGCGGTTAGCCCATGCCGTATCTCTTACACCCGATACATCTGGTATGCCCGCAAGTATTACTTCTTTACCGGTTTGCTGGCAATGCACAACAATTTGTTCAAGCAGGTTTATGTATAGGTATTTTTGTTTTAAATCAACCAAACTTGTCACTTTCTTATTCTCCGGAAACTGTTCGGCAACTTTGAGCTTATGGGCTTCAAAATCATGTTCCAGCTTAAAATAGGTCCCCAATTGCTTAAAGATAAGAATGGAAGTGTGCAAGAAATACAAATCAATCGGTTGAAGTGCGAATTTTCTGTTACAATTCGGTTGGTAAGTACAGATAACCTCATCCATTTCATTGTCAGGGATCAAGGTGTAACCCCTGGTCATTTGCGGTAACTGGCGGTAAAAATATTCGGGTAGTGGCATGGTATCATACTGACCTATTAAGGTTGCCTCGTTGGCAGCATGCATAATCATAAGCTTCCTATCCAAGTCTGAGATGCCAAACCGCTCATTGCTGGTGGCAATTATAAGCCCATCAAACTCGTACTTCAATATTTCATTGAAATAGATTCGGTACCAATTGTTTATGCCGATTCCTTCTAAAGCAAAATTGTATAGCTCAACAGAATCCAACATACCCATGACCAAATCGGGCCAGGCATTTGCAACATTAAACCCTGCTGAAAAAGAATCCCCTAAAACAGCATATCTTTTTATACCAGCTCTTTTCTGAGGAATATAGTCAGTGCTGCTAAACCAACCTTGATTATTGATATGCGATATGTGATCATACTCTAGTGCCCCGTTGCTGCACTTTACGTTCCTAAAACTACCCGGAATGCCCCTGTAGCCAATAACACTATCGTATTGTGCCCAAGGTTTGGTGTTTGCTTCAAACCTGTTATCTAAAAATTGGGCATCGGTGCGCACCACGTTTAATGTAAACAGCACGTAAACCAGCACTTCGGCAAAAAGATATAACACGTGCAACATTATAATATAAAAATATCGCTTTTGTACCGTTGCACTATCCGACCTAAAAAGCCACACTTGTGCTAAGGCCGAAACCAGCACAAAACTCATAACCAGCCTAGATAAAATAGAAACCGGCATTAAAAAAAAGACGTACGCCCATATCAAAACCGAGAAGGCAAGGTTGATGACAAAAACCCATGAATTGATTCTATTGGTCAACTTATTTCTTTTTAAAAAAACGGTAATAAAATAAGTTATAGATAAACTCTACTACCGTGTCGTAACCTACTAATGTTTTGCGGCGCTCATTTTCATAAAAAATGGTAGATAACTCCCCTATTTTAAGTTTGTTGTTCAAGGCCTCAATCATTATCTCCGCATCAGTAAACCAGTCGCTCGAAACGAGGTTAAATTTTTCATAACACTCTCTTGTCATTACTTTAGGCTTGGAATTGATATCATGCAATGGGTAACCCGGCATGTACAACACTTTAAAAAGCAAATTGTAAACAGACGATAAGGCAGTTCGGTAATAACCATCGTGGCGTTGAGCACGGTATGTTTTCACCAAATCGTAATTGCCAGCATGCAGCATACGGTATACTTTCACCACATCGCTAATAGGCATTTGCCCATCTCCGTCAATTACTGCTATGTGCTTGCCCCTAGCACTTTCAAGTCCAGAGCGCATATCCCAACCCATACGGCCCTTCTTTTCTTTCGACACCACCCTAAACCTTGGCTTGTTTTCAACCATTTGGGTTACTATAGTTGGGGTATTGTCAGTGCTTCCCGTGTCGTAATTGGCCACCAAAATCAGTTCGTAATCAATTTGATCGTCTTCCAGCTCTTTTTCAAGCTGTGCTACAAAATCTTTAATGTAATAACCTGCTCGGTAGCAAAGTACTACTACCGACAATTCGGGCACAGATGTAACTGAATGGGGCATCAACGGCGGGCTTTGTTCATTAAGGCGGTGTACATGCTATTGGGAAGGTAGCGCAAAATTTGGTAAATAACACTGCTACTAAATGGATAAATATGGGTAACTCCCGTTTTTTTGGGCAAATGACTTAAAAATCGGGCCACCTGGGTGGGCTCAATGGCCATAAGGCTCTTTTTACGCTTCGCATATCGGTTAATGGCAGTATTTACGGGCCCCAGATATACCACCTTGGTTTCGATACCGCCGTTACCATTTACTTGGATAAAAAAGTCAGCCAATTCCGTTTTCGCAGCAGCGTATGATGGATTTAGCGGATCGGGCAACAACGCAAATATGGATGATATAGCCACAAAACAAGCTGGTGAATGGGCCCTTAGCACCAATAAATCGTATAGTTTTACTGGTGCGGTATAGTTACAATCCAGCATCATTTGCCGGTGCTGGGGCGTATTGAAAGTTTCGTCATCAGTGCTATAAACCCCTGCTACTAAAAATACCTTCTTCGGAAAAAAGGCTGCCCCGTCTAGCGCCGAAATAATGGTCTCTAAGCCTTTATCGCTCGTTAAATCAGCAGCTATGTAATTAAACTTATCGCCCAGCTCATCTTTCAACGATTGCAAAGTATTGCCCGAGCGAGCTATACCCCACACTTCGTGCCCCGCATGCACCAGTTCACGAACCAGTGCCATACCAATGCCTTTAGATGCTCCGGTAACTAATGCTTTCAATATGGGTGGGTTACACTGTTCAACAATAGATATTAAAAATAAGGCTTCGTGGTCAATTTCGGGCTATAACCTTAAATATCTGATAGCTATCAGTAATAGCTATCCGTTCAAGATACTCAGTATTGTTCAACAAGTCCAGCGAAGAAACTTCGCCAGATAGCTCTAACCTAGTGTGATATACAATGTAGTTTACACCATTACTGAATACCACTTCGCGCAATGCGTCGTCATTTGGCAATTTTTCGGTCAAGTTTGCATTGGTCAAACGCTGCGGTGGAAAGAAAGCCACAGCGCCATTGAGGCTATGTTGCATATGCTTGCTCTGCCAGTACATGTAAATATATTCGCGAGAAAATTGATTGAACGGTTTGCCCAAATCATCGTTATCAAAATTAAGCGTAGAAGGCAAATCAAGCACAACAGCCAAGCTATCGCTGCTTACAACTTCTGGGTACGGGTTGCCATCAACAATAAACTGGCTCGATTCGTATTTCTCGAATGGAAAAGGAATATTTTCGATTATAAACATCCCTCCAGCCATTAACAAAACTAAGAGCGCAGGCATCCTGGTTCGGGCAGCAATGGCCATGATACCATATCCTGCAAACAGCCCCAGCATAAGGCTAGTGATAAAAAACATCCGCGCCGAGTGACGCATAAAGGCCCCCAAATCAGTTACCTGATATAGCCAGCCCATAGGCATGGTGATCAATTGCCCATCAATGGTAATGTATGGGCCCAAGGCAATAACGAACGAAACCAGGGCTATAATAACGACCTCCCATCGGAATGATGGGCGAGCCAAAATACCCATAATGGCTAAGAAATAAAAGGTAAACCCTAGTGATGCCGACCTTAGGTTATAGACAAATATCTGTGGCAAATCATGTTGAATGCCATAAAGCAGGTTATTGGGCAGCACACGGTAAAGGTCGTTTACATTTAAGCTCAAGGCCTCAAGGGCACTCATGTCGCCACGCGAAGGATTGTAAAAATCGTTCAACTCGGGGTTCGACAAATACATGACCATATATGGCAAAGCCAACAATACATAAACTGGTAAGGCCAGTAACACTTTTACCCAACCATTAGCCAAAAACACCTCGCGGTAATGCACCAACCCAATAATCAGCAGCACAAACGACTGGAAGATAAAAGTATAGGTGCCAAAATATATCTGCAAACCGCCCACAACCATTGCCAAAATGAGGTTAATACTGTTGCGCTGCAATAAATACTCCCTAAAATGATAGACACAGATAATGGCTGGAAAGTAGGTGAGGGTGTTCTGATTCTCAATATTGCCAAACGCAAAGCTACTTGCGGCGAAAGCCAATGCTGTAAATATTGCCGGCACTAGCTGCTTTAAATATTGGCGGGCCAATACAAAAGCAGCAGTGGCATTTAGGGTAAATATGCTTACCAAAAAGCCATAATACGCCCATAAATCATCGAACCGAAGCAACTTAAAAAGCAAAAAGAAGGCCGCAGAAGCAAAGGAAGGCTCTAAATATGCATATGGGGCACCTGCAGGATAAAGGCAGTGACCTAACGCCTCACCAGTAAAAAAGCTTCCAATATGATTACCATAATCGTTGAATAGCGCAAGGTAAAGCCAAGTATCAACATAGCCCGGCAGTGAACCTGCTAGTGGAAACTGCACAAACAGCAAACCAAAAAATAGCAAGAATAAGCAAAACACCTTGAGTGTAACGGAAGACGGTTTGAAAGCTGCTACCATAGTTGCTTGGGCACGAGTACTTCAACAAATATAAAAACCCGCTTTGCCAAAGATAACCAAAATACAAAGCTAACCGCCCAATTGCTTATTTTCACGAAATGCAAGCGAAAAACCCAGCAATGCAACTCAACCAAAACGGCACAGGCCAACTACCTGCGTTGTTGGTAATGGTGATGCTATTGTTGGCTGCAATTAAGCTTGGTCTGCAGATTTGGGGAGCCAATAAAGGTTTTGACATTTGGGATGAAGGGCTCTATATCCTCATGCTCAATTTTTATGACCAATACCCAACCGAGCCACACAACTACTACAGCTATGTAATGGCCCTACTTTTGCCATTAAAGGATTATGGGTTGCTAACGTTGAGGCTATTGGCTATAGGTATTGAAACCACGGGCATTATTTTCTTTGCTTACAGCCTGCATCGCTTTTGGTTTACTAGGCCAAGTGTACCTTTTCGCATTCCCATCTCGGCTATTCAGTTCATTTTGTTTACCTTTTTATGTGCTGCATTTTTATCGGTTTACCCAAGAGCCTTCTCCTACAACGATTTTAGCTACTTTACTACCTTAGTTGTCACTGGTTCATTGATGTGGTTTTTCAAAGACGGTACATCATTATCTAGTACCAAAAAAGTTACGGGCCTGTTGCTGTTGTTTGTAATTGGAGGTTTTCTGGGTGCACAGCTTGTTGTTAAGTTTAGTACTTGCCTTTTGCTGGCAGTTTGGGTGTTCATTTTCATTACAGTACTTTCAAAGCAATTGAAAGGGTATATTGCTGCAATGCTAACAGCCACGGTTGCAGGCTTTGCTGCTTTCATAGCATTGTTGTTTGGCAGCTACCAAAACTTCGCAGCATGGCTGCACAACCTCAACGAAGGAGTTGCGTTGCTCCGCAAATTGGCTTATGAGCCTTATTACATCATAGTGAAGGGCTACCTATATGTTGATTTGGTATTAAATGGCGTTTATTTTATTGCCCCGTTGGTGATAGCATTCTTTGCCTTCAAGAGCTTAAACAAGAGGAACACGGGAAGCAAAACTATGCAGCACCTAATGGCTTATGCAGCAGGCACAGTTACTTGGCTGGTTTGCTCATTAACCATTCCGCAAGGTTTTTTAGGCGAATTCCATTATCGGTTTATTGCCCTGCATATATTCACACTACTGTATTGGGGCATACCTGTGTTTAGACACCTTTTACAACAAAAGCAATGGCAGTGGTTGCTGCTTTTGGGTTTACTCTTAGCCCTTCCGTTTATGTCATTATTGGGCAGCAGCAACACCGCTACTCAAACGCTTACGCGCTACCTTGCCCCTTGGTTTGCTGTCATTATGTTGTTTTTGGGCTATCAGTTAAAAGAAGACAAGAAGGCATTTATTGGCATGTTGCTGTTTTTAATCACTTTTTCGGGGGTAAACTATATAGTGGTGCAAGTGTACAACCCTTACGGATTGAATGCCCCACTAACGGAGCAAAATACCACGGCAAATGGTTTGGAGTACTTGAACGGCATCTCGTTTGATAAACCTACAGCCACTTTCTTTGAGGAGTTGAAAGATGCAACCGTGAAGTCTGGATACCAAAAAGGTGGCCCCATATTAGCCTTAGGCGACTTATGCGGCACTGCAACTGCCATGGGTGGATATATACCCGAAACCTTCTGGTACTTCAGCGATGAGAATGCCATATCACCAGAGCACTCTCGCAATTTCAGTTGCATACACCTCAGCAATTTGCGAATAACAGAGCACTTACGCTTGCCCCTTGTTTATATCAATAGCGGCATAAACCAACAGGTAATTGATTGCTTATCGAATAGCGAGGTACCTTTCCCTGAAGCATACTATCTCGAAAGCACTATTTTCAACCCGTATGCCCAAGAAAGTTTAGCGGTATGGGTACCCATGCAATGGGAGTTGCCTGGGCAGTAGCCATATTCTTTTGTTAAAAACCTAAATTTGGTGTAATATACCTCAATGCCGAAGACCAAAACCAGCATAGCCATTATACTGTTGCTACTGTTAGCTGCAATCAAGCTGGCAATATTGGTATGGTCGGTTGATAAGGGGTTTGAAATGACTGACGAGGGCTACTACCTGCTCTGGTTTCATAGCGCCCATTTGTATGCGCCCGATATGCACTTGAACTACTACTACTTAGTACAATTGCTTTTTGGTTGGGTTGATTGGGATATAACCGCCATGCGCATAGGCGGTATCGTTACCGAAGTGGGTGCTGTGCTGGCCTTGGGTTGGGGCCTGAGCAAATACCTAAAAGCCAGACTACCTGAACTGTATTCGCCAGCATTTGTAACTGTACTTTTAATAGGTGGTTTTGCGGCACTATTTACAGCCGAGCACCCACGCAGCTTGTCATACGACTCGGTTACGCATTTATTAATGGCAATGGGCGGTGGTTTGCTTTTGGCTTGGCTGTCGTTTAATGAAAAGCCCAAGGGCTGGCAATTGATTGGCTTTTTTACCTTATTGGGCATTATTTTAGCCGGGCAATTCATTGTAAAATTCTCTAGTGCTATTCTATTAGCAGGGTTGTGGGCGAGTGTTTCGTTGTTGGCAAAGCGAAAAAGAGGCACTATTGTTTTAGCCACTTTAAGCACCCTGCTAGGTATGGGGCTTTTATTCACGGGTTTATTTGGTACCCAAATAAGCCTCTCCACGTTTTTAGAGTATTACCGCATCAGCTATGAGCGCATTTCGCAACTAGGGTATTCACCTATAGATATTGTGCTCAAAACTTATCTAGCTAAAGATACGGTCCACTTTGCGCTGAATATCGGCCCAGCATTGCTAGTTATGCTAGGGGCATTTTTTGCCTTCAAAAACGAAGAATCTGGCAAGCGCATAACTTGGGCCATGGCATTAGGTTTGGTGGTGTTTGCAATGCAAGCATTCTTGCTCCCTACCAACTATTTCCCTCAATGGCATTATCGATTTATTGATCTGTTATTGCTGCTTATTATCAGTGGTAGTTATGTGGCTTGGCAATTTAATACTGCGAGCAGGGCGGTGTTTATATTGTCTCTTGTATTGTTTGCCTTACCTTTTGTCTGCGCCATAGGTTCTGCCATAAATTGGGCTATGTCATTATTCTCTTATCTACCTGCGTGGATAATGCTAGTAATAATCCTTTGGCACTGCATTGGAAAGCAAACAGGTATGCGCGTTTGGGCTGGAATAGTGCAGTATAGTATCATTATAGGCAGCTTCCTTATCTTTTTACAAGTGTTTCTTTACCCCAACTATCTGCCACATGGCATGGCTGCATTTATGGCTGCTCAAACGGAACAAGCCGTTGCCTACGACCCAATAAAACTGGATGCCCCTACTGCCAAATTTGTAAACGAAACCGAACAACTACTAACATTAAATGGGTTTAAGCCAGGTAATTACCTGCTTGCCCTTTATGATTTGCCGGGTCTGGTTTATTTGATGCAAGGGTATTCGCCACAGGTGCCGTGGTATTTTGGCGAAACCACCCGTGCTACCGTAAAAGAGGCCGTAGACAATACCTGTTGGCACATAAGCGAAATAAAAGAGACTAACGTGTTTGTGGTAAAACCCGTTACCGTTCACCCTGATGTAGCTAATTGCTTATCTTCAAGCAAACTCAATTTTCCGGCCAACTATTTAAAGGCCGGCACCGTGTACAATACCTATTGCAAATGCGAAATGGAAGTATGGGCTCCGAAGCAGTAAACCAATATACTAAGCGAGTAAGGATAGCCTTTATAGTGGTGGCATTACTGCTGCCGTTGCAGCTATATGTGGTAGTTGCCAAGGGCAACATGTATCCTTGTGTGCACCTGCCTGGCTTTCAACCGGTGTTGGACGATGAAAAGAACCTTTATTACACTGACCGAAAATTGTTTGCCATAGACGATAACAAGGAGCGCATACCATTATTATACACCGAGCTATTCGACATATTGCCCGAATTTTTTGGCCGCCACACCATGAACCGCCTTTTCTTGGGTGATAATGGGGCCGATACGATATCACTAGATGCCGAAACCAAAAGAATATTGTATTCGCGGTTGCTGGTATTGACTGGAAAAACCAAAATAAAAGCATTGGAAGTAGATACTTTTGGCTACCAGCATGATAAAAACAACCCGCAAAACATTGTCGCTACACTGCAATACACTTTGTATTTGAACTTTGATGAGTAGCCCAAAGCCCATATATAACAACTGGCTTGACCGCTGGATTTTCACCTCATTTCCAATGAGCGCTGAGGCCTTGGGGCTTTACCGCATATTGTTTGCCTTATACCTACTTGTTTGGGGCGTACCCAACTTCGAGTGGATAGCCGATAGCCCCAATTCGTTTTTCAACCCACCTACCTATTCGCTGGGAGCACTGTTTAACGGTTTTCCGCCATATTGGTTCTTGCAGGGTTTAAGTTTATTTATACTAGCATTAACCATGCTACTATTGTTTGGTTGGTTTACCCGCTGGGTCTCTATCGCGCTTTGTATTGCCATTGTAATTGGTAAGTCCTTTTCGTTCTCGTATGGGTTAATAGGCCAAGACTTAATCGTATGGCTAGTGCCTTTACTAATGTCGTTCAGCAACTGGGGTAGCAAATATTCCATTGATGCAAGGCGCAGCAGTGCACCATTGGTAAATAGCTCATGGCCTATAACCATGATGGCCCTTTTACTTGGCTTTGGCATGTTTAGCGCTGGTGTGCCAAAACTAATGGGCGGCTGGCTTGATTTGGGTACTCATGCCACTCGTGGCCACTTTTTTACGCAATACTATGTTATCGGCAATTTGAAGTTGCTTTCTTCATGGGCAATAAATATCACCAATCCATTCTTTTGGGAAGCCATGGATTGGGGGGCGGTGCTTTTCGAGATTTTGTTTCTGGCAGCCATCATCAAACCAAAATGGTTTAGATTTTGGCTCTTACTTTCAATAGGTTTCCACACTACTACGTTCCTCCTTTTCAATATCTCGTTCCATTTCCAATACATCGTTTACCTTTTGTTTATCGATTGGGGTAAAATAACCCCTAGTTTCTATCAGCGATTTCAAACGCTCACCAATAAGCTGATAAACATAAAAGGCTTGATTGTTTTAGCACTGCTGTATATACCACTGTACATACTGGCACAAGAAAACACCTTACAACCGACCACCTTAGCACCTAGTCCGTTGTTATTGGCAACCGATTTATTGGGCCTCGACTACAAATTGGTGGTTGGCATAACCGCATTAATGGCCGCCTATGCCGCGGTTATTTGGCAGCTTACCACCAAGCGCAATAGCACCACTACTTGATATTAAGGTTGTTTTGTACCTTTATTTAGCCCTCGGCACCAAAAAGCCGCTTATATGAGCAACACCCAATCCAATTTGCCCACTTCAACAGCCCAAACTGGGCAAGCAATACCTATGTTTAGTCCTACTAAAGAGCTAGAGCGAATTGGGTACGATAACATACAGCGGGAAATGGAAAAGGTGCTTAAAAGCGGCACCTATATAAGTGGCCCTGGAGTTGTAGCATTTGAAGAGGCAGCAGCGGAGTATATGGGTACTAAGTACGCCATTGCCGTTTCATCAGGCACTATGGCGCTAGAACTTGGCCTAAAAGCCATTGGCTTATCGCCTAAGGAGCCCGTAACTATTAACGCAAATACCTTTGTAGCAGTTGCCGAAGCTATAAATGCTGCTGGTGGCACGCCCGACTTAGTAGATACTGACCCCAACAATTGGCAAATGCCCAAAGTGGCCACCAGCAATATAGTACTGGCTTCGCACTTGTATGGTAATGCTTCGGCTGCCATCAATTCCAACACCAAGTTATTGATGGAAGATGCTTCGCAATCGTTTGGGGCACGGTTAAATGGGAGGCTACTAGGTACTTTTGCGCCAATAACGGCTGTAAGCCTTTACCCAACCAAAAACCTATCGGCCAATGGAGATGCGGGTATCATTTTCACGAACAATGAAGATTATGCCCAAAAATGCAAAGCCTTGCGTAATCATGGCCAAAGCGGTTATCAAGTGCATCAATACTGCGGCACTACCGGCCGAATGGACGATTTGCTAGCCGCAGTGCTGAAACTCAAACTCGCCCATTTTGATAGTTTTTTGCAAGAGCGAAGGCATTTAGCGGAATTGTACACTCAAAAGCTAAAGGGCACACCACTACAGTTACCGGTAATTGAGCCTGACCTAGAGTCGGCCACCAACTTGTTTGTAGTGCGCACTGCACACAGAGACGCCCTTAAACAACACCTTACAGAGCGCCAAATAGGCTGTGGCATCCATTACCCTACCCCTATACATCAAATGCCTGCATATACTTCGCTACCATGGGCTCAAAAAAGCTTACCCGAGGCAGAATTGCTGGCCCAAGAAACCCTTTCGTTGCCGATTTGGGTGGGCATGACTGAAGAACAAGTAACCACGGTTTGCAACGAGGTTTATCGTTTTTTCGATGCCACTGAACGCTTGTGATATGTCGCTCATTGAGATTTAATTGATTTTTTGCCTAATTTGCAACTGCACGAGGCGCACACTTCCTAATATATGAACGGCGAAAAAGTATTGGTAACTGGTTGTAATGGTTTCATAGGTAGTCACCTCACTTTGCAGTTGCTTCATGCAGGTTACCAAGTAGTAGGCCTTGATATTTTACCCCCAACCGAAGCGCTCAACATTCAATCAATTAGCAATAACTCCAACTTCAAATACCTTTCTGGCGATGTAACCGATAAAGCGTTAATTGATAGTGTTATTGATGCTTCTTACTCCAAAGTTTTTCACCTTGCAGCCCGCGTTGGTATTGAGCGCTACATGGAAAACCCAATTGATGTAGTGCGCACCAATGTAGTGGGTACGCTGAATGTACTGGAAGCCGCAATAAGGCACAATTGTTACCTATTTTTTAGCAGCACCAGCGAAGTATATGGCAAAAACCCAAACGTGCCGTGGGCCGAGGATGACGACCGTGTGCTGGGCTCCACTAGTTTTGAGCGTTGGAGTTATAGCAGCTCAAAAAGCGCTGCCGAGCATGCCGTGCGTGGTGCCTTCAAGCAGCAAAACCTAAAGGGCTGCATTGTGCGGTTCTTCAACATATATGGTCCGGGCCAATCAGAGGCTTTTGTTGTATCTCGAAACATACTATTGGCCGCCAAAGGCCAACCCCTTATAATGCACAACTCTGGAACACAAACGCGCTGTTTTACCTACATTGACGATGCCGTTACCGCTTGCATAAAGCTAGTTGAAGAAGCTAAAACCAACGGCGAGGTGTTTAACGTAGGTACCAATACGGAGCATACTGTGCAGGAGGTTTTGAACGCCATTATAGAAGTATCGGGTAAATCCTTGACCATTGAATCCGTTGATACTGCCAATAATTTTGGTGATGCATTTGAAGACATAATGCGCCGAGTACCTCAAGTATCAAAAATATATGAAGCCATTGGATGGAAGGCTACTACCAATCTTCATGATGGTCTTTATAAAACGTATCAGTGGGCCGTCAATCAAAAAGGCTAGTACCGCTAATGGGCTAAATTGCTTACTTTACTTAAATGCAACATTCCAAGAGTTGACCATGCCGTCAATAAACTATAAATTTGGTAATCACTAATATCTAAGTAATGAAGGTGTTTAATGTTTTTAGAGTGTCGCTGGCATGTATCATGGCTACAGGTATTATAAGTACATACTATGCCTGCACCAACAGCCATGCATCCGAAAAGAATATTTCTTATACGGATAACCCAGATGTAATAAAAAGGCTCAACTGGGCGCTTACCGAAACCCTTATGTACGATGGGTTTGCACCTCCTGTAGCGAGTAGGGCATTTGTATATAGCAACATTGCCGCTTACGAAGCACTTTTGCCAGCCGATACTACACGAGTATCGTTGGGCGGCCAGCTAAACGAACTGGGCACACTACCAAAACCCGACCCTAATGTAAAAATTGATGCTACTGTTTCAATGGTAATAGCATTTAGAGATGCTGCTAACAGTATTGTTTATCGCGACCATATTATGGATGCTGCTGCTGATACTTTGATAGCAGAGCTAAGTGCTACACTGGATAAAGCGGTGGTTGATAGCTCAATAAGCTGGGGCACTAAAGTTGGGGCATTTATTATTGCTTGGGCCAAAAAGGACCACTTTAAGGAAACCCGAAACATGCCTCGATATGAAGTGAAATATGACGACCCTAGTGCTTGGATACCCACCCCGCCAAAGTTCATAGCTGCACTAGAGCCCCATTGGAACAAAGTAAGACCCTTTAGTATGAGCAGTGCATCGGAGTTTTCGCCTGGCCTGAAGGTACCCTTTAGTGCGGAGAAAGGTTCTGACTTTTATAATCTTGCTTTGGAAGTTTACGAAACGGTAAACAACACCCAACCAGACCATTTGCCTATTGCATTGTTTTGGGACTGTAACCCGCTTGTATCAGAAAACTCTGGCCACTATATGGCTTTGCGCAGGCAATTTTCGCCTGGGGCACATTGGATAAATATAACCCGCAAGGCCTGCGACTTAAGTAAAGCCGATTTGCCTAAAAGTATGGAAGCATACGTACTGGTATCAATAGCTATAGCCGATGGCTTTATAAGCGCTTGGGACGAGAAATACACCACCAATCTAATCCGCCCCGAAACATACATCAACAGATACATCGACTCAACCTGGAGGCCACTAATTGAGACCCCAATGTTTCCTGAGAATACTAGTGCGCATAGTGTAATTTCTATGTCGGCTGCTACCATACTTACCATGGAGTTTGGGGAGCCTTTCTCTTACGTTGACTCTACCAACGTACCTTACAACCGCCCACCACGCAGCTTTAACTCTTTTAAAGAAGCAGCTTCAGAGGCTGGTAGAAGCCGACTGTATGCTGGCATACATTATCGCCCAGCATTTGAGATGGGCTTGGAGCAAGGTGGCAAAGTGGCCCAAAACCTCCTTTCAAAGATAAAAATCAGGAAAGAAGAGTTAGTTCAATAATACCGGCTCAAACCTAAACACTTGGGCAGTATCGTTATTGTTGGGCACAATGTAATAAGTCTCGCCACTTATTTTGGCCTTGACTATACCTCTGCCTTTTTTTATGGCTTCAAATCCGGTTTCGCTATGTTGCTTGCAGGTGAAACTGCCCTTCCCGTCGTTTAGCAACAACAGGCCGCTTGAGGCATCGGCATTGCCATACAGGTAATGATCGGTATTGGAGTTGCCTGCCACTAAAACATCAATAAGCCCATCATTATTGGCATCAAGCAATTGTATTCCATATATGGGCCCTAGTTGCGCTATGTTTTCAAATGGTTTAAAGTGAAACTTTCCGGCACCCAGGTTTTCAAAATAGCCACTTCGTAGCTGCGATAAAACAAGCTTTTGGGCACCTGCCAGCAAATCGGCGGTAAACATGCTATCGAAAGGGGTAGTAGCATACTTAGTATTGGTCAAAAACTTGTTGTTATACTCTGGCATTTGCTCACAAAATACATCCCTATTCAAAAACGGGGCTCGCACACCTTTAATATCACAGGTAAGTACAGGGTCAAGTGAGCCATTTTTGTCGAAATCGTTCAGGTATAGTATAGTTGGAGCCTCTTTGCTACAATCGAAAATAACGTTAAGGCCATGGTTACCAGCTATAATATCCATATCGCCATCGTTATCAAAATCGTGAGCAGCTAAGCTATGCCACCAGCCATTTTCACCTTCCAAACCATTGTCGGCTACTTTAATTGGCGCTAGTTTGCCCATTTTATTGGTAAAGATGCTAATCGGCATATACTCGCCACCCAAAACCAAATCAGGCACCTTATCGCCATCCATATCGGCCCAAATGGCCGAGGTTATCAACCCAGGGTTTACCAGATCGGGTGCCAGGGCCTTGGTAGCATCGGTAAACCTACCGTTTTCGTTTACCAACAAATAGCTACGAGGCGATATACCATATGACCGAGGTACTATTAATCCTCCCACAAATAGGTCCATGTCGCCGTCATTGTCAATATCATTTACTGCGATGGCTTTTGTGCTGGTATACATTTGCGGCAATGCAGCAGGGTCGTATTTAAATCCATCATTATCCGTATTAATAAACAACCTATCTTGCTGGCAAGCGTCATCAACATTATACTCATTACTACCTGAGGCTAAATACAAATCCAACAATCCATCGCCGTTGGCATCAAAAAAAACAGCATTTATCACTTCATAACTAAGGTCGTTGTTCCAAGGCTGGCTCTTGGCCAAAACATAGCCCTTAGGGCTAGAAACCCAAAGAGACGATTTGTTGCCTTTGCTTCCCGAAATAAAGATATCGTCGTCGCCATCCTTATTTATATCTGCGGCAACCAAGGCAGGGCCCTCGGCCGAGTGCATTCTGGGTATCAACCTATCTACATTAAAATCGGAGAAATTGTTTTCCTTGTGGGTTAGCATGGGCAGCGGAGCCTCAATAGGTGTAAATAACTTAGCAGAATTCTCAGCTATGGAATTATTAGCAAAAGGCTTTGCATCAGCTTCATCCACCACTGCTAAGGTGTTTATTTGTGCATTAGTTATTGTCTGCTTTAGATTGCTAGGCCATACAACTACTACGCTATCTATTTTGACAATTTTACCTAACCCAAAGTTCAATATCGGTTGCGATGAAGATTGATAGCCTCGGCTGGCATACAACTCTCTATATTGTTTGGTGCCATTGGCATATAATGTTGCCTTTACACCCAAGCCATCCTTGTTTTTGCCAGCGCCCTTAAATTTAAGTTGTAAAAAATTGTTTTTAAGTACTGCTTTACCTGTATTACGGTATAATGATGCTATTGTATCGGTGTTGTTTATAATTACGTCAAGGTACCCATCATTATCAAAATCGGCAACGGCCATACCTTGGCTGCACAAGGGCTGCGTAAAACCCCATTTACTCGAAACGTTTTCAAAAGTCAGGTCGCCATTGTTTCTATAAATGTAGTTGGGCAACCATTCAATTGGAATTTTTTCGATAGTGGTTAGCTTATTTTCTACGAAACGAGAAACTCCCGACTGATCGCTTTCACCAAACACTTTACGGGTATAGTCAAGGTCTTCGATATCCCTCTTTATTCCGTTTGTAATCATCACATCCCTCCAACCATCATTATCCAAATCTTCGCATAATACCGACCAACTCCAATCAGTAGCTTCTATGCCACCAACAAAAGCTGCCTCAACAAAACCTTTACCACCATCGCCAAAATACAGCATATTGCGGCTAAATTGGTTTTTGTGATCATAGGTTTTAAGCATATCCAAAGTTTGCTTCGGAAACTGATTGTATTTTGTTTTTTGCCTAACATTATCCTCCGGCATCATATCCACCGTTATTAAATCAGGCCAACCATCGTTGTTCAAATCAGCCGCATCCGAGCCCATTGAGAACAAAGAGTTTCGCGGCATAATCCTTTTGGTAATATCGGTAAAAGTGCCGTCGCCGTTATTAATATAGAAGTTATCATCGGGCCAAAAATCGTTACACACATAAATATCGGGCCAACCATCGCGGTTAAAATCAAAAATGGTTGCGCTTAAGCTAAAGTCTGGCTCACTAGAAATGCCCGCTTCTTTAGATACGTTTCTGAATGTACCATCACTCTGTTGTTGAAAAAGGTGATTATCACCAAACCTTGGCTTTAAGGGGTCCTTCATCCAAAACATGGCGCTTACTAGGTCAAAATCGCGTGAATGATTTACCGTAAATATGTCCAAGTCGCCATCAAGGTCATAGTCTAGCACCGCCACATTAATAGTCTGGTTACTATCAATAAGCCCCAATTCGGCAGAGCGCTCACTAAAAGTTAAGTCGCCATTATTCATAAACACTAAATTGGTGCGCTCACTTCCTACACCAGCACCGGCCCTGCAAACAAAAATGTCTAAGAAACCATCGCTATTTATATCGGCCATAACCGTTCCGGTCTTCCAACCTTCTGTGGTATTTATGCCCGAAGGGACGGTAATATCCTCAAAAGTAAAATTGCCTTTATTTAAATACAATGAAGCAGGAGTTTGGTTTGAGGTAAGAAAAACATCTACCAAACCATCGTTATTAATATCGCCCGTAGCTACTCCGGCACCATTGTAAAAGTAAAAGTAATACAGGTAGTTCCAGTCCTCTGTTTCCACTAGCATATTGGTATGCTTAATACCTGATTCCTCTGGCGAAACCGTTTCCAACAAAGTCTTTTCAGGTTCGGCAACCGATAATATTTGCTTGGGTTGACAAGAAACCAACAGAAACAAAAACAATATAGCGACTATATAACTAACACTTGAAAAATGCATAATATTGAGTTTGTAAAACACTATCCATCGAATTAATAAGTAAAAATAGCAATTGTCGAAGTCTATCGATCATTGACTATTCACAGTACTGCAAATTACGCTATCGCACCATAATGCACAATAGATTTTAAAGAGCAGTTACAATTTGCGGTAATTAAGATATACCGACCCTAACAACATATTTTTATGATATGGTTTTACGGCAATTACTTGCTGACCATTATTCGTAATTGGCACCGATACTTGTACTTTGGATACTTCAGTGGTCCAATCACTTCCTTTTGAAACATTGATGGATTGTAGCTTAAACCCGTCTTGCTGCCATAGATGTTCATTTGCCGAAACCCAACTAATAGTGTCACCAAGGCCAATACAAGCGCTTGGATCTAGCATTACCACTTCACTTCTCGATGCTGATAGCAAGCTGCTTATTGTAACGTTCAAATAAGTCTCAATGGGAACAATTGATTCAGTAACAATGCTCTTAAGGCTTGGCATGTTTTGAAAAACTACATCATTGAAAAACGTTGTAATGCCCTGCTCAAAGCACCATTTTTTCAAAAAAATCATAATATCTTCAGCGTAGTTATGCCCTCTATACTCAGGCAAAATGCTGTACATAATACCTTCAAACCCTTCGTTGCTTGCCTTACCTAGAACAAACCCGATAGGTTTACCATCCAACTTCACTATCCAATTAGGCATACTAGGGTTTACGCTATAATTAAACTCGCAAGCATATGCCGCCGAGCCTTCCATTTCTTGCTCATAACTTACCCAATGCCTAAAGTTTGTGTTGTGGTAATTTACCGCAGTGCGCGCACCCCACGAATCTTTTACCAGCTGTTTCATGGCCAGTTCGTTGCTACCGTCAAATAGCTCAAAGGTTACCCTCAAATCTCTTTGCAGTGTATTGTGCGCCTCGTTTATAGCCACACTATTACGCACCAATATACTGTGCAAGCAATAGTGCATACCCAGCGCATCGAGCTTTGTAAACACCTGCTCATCGTTTGAGGGCAACTTCAATCGCAAAAAATCATACTCCCCTGCCAAAGCAGCTTGCTGCAACTGGCTAGGCTGCCAACTTTGGTTCAATACCCCACGTGCAATGCGCACACCCAATACTTCACTCTCTTTTGCCGAAAAAGTTATCATCTGCTTTCCTTTATCCTTCGGTTATGGTGCTATTTAAGTTTTCAAGCTTTCTCAACTTGGCAAACACAGCTTGTTTAGCCACAAATACTATAACCGCAAACGCCAGTATCCAGTATCCGTTGCTCAAGTCTAAATCCTCCCCTTGATATTGGTAGCCATAATAAGCCAAAGCACCAAGTAACAACAATATTTGCAACACCACTGCCGTGCGCAACGCAAAGTACCAAAGAAATGGCGAAAAGTGCCTAATTAGGCGTAATACAGTATGGTTTGATTTGCCTTGTTTGCGTGGCTCGTGCTTGGTTGGGGTATGAATGGCCCTGCCGGGGTTCAATTGCCAAATAAAAAACAAATGACTCCATATGCCACCATTAGAGCTTAGCAAGCCTGCTTTAAATATACGGAACGTGGTAAAGAAATTTATCTTTCGATAGCGCCGCATAAACACCCAATGGAACATAAATCCGCCTATTGCAACCAGCACGGGGTGCTGCTTACTAGGATGATGGCGTTGCTTAGGGTCGCCAAAAACAACGTCTACATCATTCGCATTTATGGCGGCTATTAGCTCAGGTATTTCTTCTGGCGGATGCTGCAAGTCATCGTCAAGGGTAATGATAAATTGACCTTTTGCTTGTTGTGCACCAGCCATAGTGGTGGGCGTTTGCCCAATATTTTGGCTCAGCCTAATAATGCGAATTTGCTCGTGTTGGGCTTTAATATTTTTCAGCACCTCCCAAGTACCGTCAGTGCTGTGATCATCGGCAAGTATAATTTCGTATGGAGCGCCAATGGAATCCATTACCTCGATAATACGCTGCACCGATAACTGAATATAGCGCTTAGCCTGAAAAACAGGCAATACAACCGAATATTTTAACTGTTTATCCATTATTTATAAAAAGTCAATACTGCACGCCTAATAACTACCACGTATCAACTAAAGATGCTGCAAAATAAACCATTTTGAAGAAACTAGTTTTTTGCAGTTAAAGATTTCACTGAAAGTGTTAATTTTAGATTTAACTTATACTCTAATTCAGGTTATTGCAATGGCATGTAAGTATTTACTTTTTGTATTCACCATCTTTGTCTGGTTCTCTTGTAGCAATGCGCCCCGTCAAACTCAAACCAAGCAGACGGACATGAAGGAATTGTTGTATGAAATGTACCTAAGTGAAGACCCTGACTTAAACTTTACCAGGAACGACCTATATGTGATTCAGCTAGAAGATAAAATAGCCAAGGGCGACACAAATGCTAAATTCGAGTTGGGCTTACAATTGGTTATGGCAGGCCGTGAAAAAGAAGGATTGGAAACACTCTACAACTTTGTAATAAATAATATGGGCAATGATACTATCATTAATGCCCCTGAGTCTGCGAGCATTATCCATTGGCTTGCCTTGGCAAATTTTAGGTTCGGAGAAGTTACCAATTGCCAAGAAAACCATACCCAAAGCTCATGCATAATGCCTATTAATAAGCAAGCTCAGCACGTTAAACCACTAGGCTCAGTAGGTGCAATGAGGCTATATGCCAAACTATTGGAATTTAACCCAAATGATCCTATTGCTAGGTGGATGTATAACCTAGCGGCGATGACGCTTGGGCGCTATCCAAATGATGTGCCCGCAGCATGGCTGGTTGATTTTGAAAAATTCAAGGATACTGTTGCCACTTTCCCAATTTTTATGGACGTTGCCCAAGGTTTGGGAATTGATAAGCCCAGCCATTATGGCGGTGCTATTATAGAGGACTTCAATAACGATGGGCTTCTCGATTTGTTTGATACCAATAGCCCCTTGAACGAAGGCGTAGGACTGCACATTAGGCAACCTAATGGAACCTTTAAAAATACCAGCGAAACGGCAGGCTTGAAAGGAATAACAGGTGGAGCAAATGCCATGCAAACCGATTTTAACAATGATGGTTGGGCCGATGTTTTTATAGTGCGCGGCGGCTGGCTAACCGCTGGCGGCAATCAACCAACATCGCTATTACGCAACAATGGCGATGGTACGTTTACCGATATTACTATTAAAGCCGGACTATTGAGGTTTAGCCCAAGCCACTCGGCAGTATGGTCTGATTTAGATAATGATGGCTGGCTAGATTTAATAGTTGGGCACGAAACCGGTTCTTTAGACCAATTTGATGTACCCAACTGGGATGGCAAAATACCCAAGCATCCAACAAAAGTGTACCGAAATAATGGCAACGAAACCTTTACTGATGTAACAAAAAGTTCGGGCCTTGATGTCGTGGAATGGGTAAAAGGAGTAATTGCCTTGGATTCTGATAAAGATGGCAAGCAAGATATTTTCTTCTCAATATTCAATGGTAGCAATCGCTTATTTTTAAATACCAGCACCGCAGGCAAAATTCTTTTCAAAGATGTATCGGCCACTGCAGGTATTCAAGAGCCTAAATTCAGCTTCCCAGCTGTTTCGGCTGATTTTAATAACGATGGTTGGCCCGATATTTTTGTTGCCGGATACCATGTACACCAAGCCGAGATACCTAAAGAGTATTTTAACGAAATAGATCCTATTTATCCATCATATACTTACATCAACCAAAAAGACGGCACCTTTAAAGCCGAGCCTAGCTTTTTGCTGCCCCAAAGTATAATGGCTATGAGTTTGAATGCGGGAGACTTAGACAACGATGGATTTGTTGATATATATCTTGGTACTGGTGCCGGTATGCTTACCTCGTTGTTTCCAAATATTATGCTCAAAAACGTGGAAGGTAAGCGATGGGCCGATGTAACAACTACCTCGCGCACAGGTCATTTGCAAAAGTGCCACGGCATTGCAATGGCCGATGTAGATAGAGATGGCGACTTAGATATGTATGTTGAACTTGGAGCCCTTTTTTTGGGGGACTTTTTTTGGAATGCCCTGTTTGAAAACAACCTTACCAATAAGGCTAACTGGCTAAGCCTAAAGCTTACTGGAGACAAGAGCAACCGGCCAGCCGTAGGCGCCACTATAGCCATTACTTATACCGAACAAGGTATAGTGAAAACCATAACCCGCACCGTGAGCTCGGGCGGAAGCTATGGTGCATCGCCTTTTGAACAACACATTGGTTTGGGAAATGCCCAAAGAATAATGAGCGTGAGCATAACTTGGCCCTCGGGTAAACAAAGTGAAGCCAAGAATTTGGACCTGAACAAATATTACACTTGGAACGAAAAAGATGAATCGCCTAAAACCCGAAATGTAATTGCAATATCGTTAAAACCTGTTGTAAACGCCAACGACGAAGAACATCATCACCACCATTAACAAGGTCCTATTCAAACACGAAGTAAGAGAAGGCCAAGTGGTCGGCATAGCCAGGCAACATTACCCCGCTAACAGGATGGCTCAATACCGACTCGGGAAAAGCAGGTCGTGTATTAAAGGGAATACCATAAACGGTTTCAATATAGCGCTCCATTAAATCCATCCGCCCTGCATCCGACACAAAAACCACCTGCTCTTTGTGCTCCAAAAGGTAGTTGACTAAATGATTTATGGTATAGCCCCCACAACATTTATTCATTGCCTCTTTAAATTGTGGATACATATACAGCTCACCATTATCAATAGCCAAGAAATTGGTATTGCCGGCAAATTGGTTGATATCGAAAATATCGGCATAGAGCATTTGCCAAGCAAAACTATGGAAAACCACTATGCGGTTTTTGAAGCTAGGCTGAGCCAACTCGGCCTTAAAGGCCTTCATATTTTTACTGGCAATTTTAAAATTTTGTGAAGCGCCATGCAGCTCAGTAAACTTAATTGCGATGGGAACTAGGAATAACAACCCTGCTAGCACTAATATCACCGCATTACCTTTTACGTTTTGCCAGCCCAGTGGCAACAAATAAGTACAAAAAGCAGTAAGACCAATAAGCTCTAACAATACCAATGGCGCCAGCACTCGCAGTTCCATTTTCATAAAAACCGTTACCCCAAAAAGCAACAGCATAAACCAAATGTTTACCAGCAACAACTTCCACCAATGCCTGCTTCGGTTGTAAACTAGCAACAGCATGGCTGCACAAAATGCTATAAAATAGGCCATTAAAAATACCGGTTGTGCGGCATTAAGTTGCTGCAATAAACCGACGGCCCTTGCTACCCTTAGGTCAAACCCCACTAAATACTTATCAAACGAACCCAATGATTTTTCCAATGGCAACACACCAATGCTGTCATAAAACTCAGGGCTTAGCTCTACCTCATCCGATATAAAATATGCCAGGGCAGCTTCCAGTTTCACACTATCGGCTGGGGTGGCTAGCTTGTACAACCGCTCGTCCTGTCCAAAATCCCAAAGGGTATGGGTATATACTCTAGTATCCCTAAACAAAACATCGCCAGGCAACGGTGCTGCCATATATAGTAAATATGCGCCAGCAAACACAGGCAAAACCGCCAACGAAATCTTAAACAAACCAAAACGAGCCGCCCTATCACCTACTACCCAAAGACCAAAGGGCAACATAACTCCTGCACACATTAGAGCAGGTTCCATTCGGCAAAATATGGATAGCATCACTAAAACCGTAAAAAATATCCGTGAGCCTTTTAACCTTGGCATCACCCCCTTTAATTGAGGCAAATAACTGGCCACAAGCCCCAAAATACCTATGCCACAAGCCAGCGACCCGAGCTCGGTTGTATGGTAAAACACAATGTGGGTGCACCAAAACGGCAATAAGAAAACTATAAAACCCAAAGCTGCCCATTTGCTACCCTGCAAACTGAGCCAAAAAGCTCGCAGCAGCCAAACAAACCCGGTGGTGGCCATTAGCAGTATACCTTGACCAATAATGCCGTACCAGTTAAATTGCGGAAGCAGGCTGTACCCGGAAGCCATAATACTGGATATGCCTGTAAGAATACCATAATTGTAATGCACTGGCTTAGCTATACCGCCACTAAAACTGCCATCAACATAAGCCATCAAAAACTTATCGGTGTACTCTCCGAAAAAAAGGCCCCAAATAACATAGCAGCAAGCATGGAGCAGAATTGCCCATACAAAAGATAGTACCAGTGGATTTTTCTTGCTTATGATTTGGAGCACGGACTGCACATCTTTGGCCTATTTGGTAAAAATACCATTTATTACCGCAAGGTTTAACCATAGCGAAATACAGGTAAGGTTTTAGCGTATAAAATTACCTAACTTGCAACAGCTTGCCACAAAGCCTTTGTTCAGTTAGTGAGCCCATGAAACCAACAACTACCAAACATATTGCCGCATATTTGGCTGTGGTAGCTATACCCCTCGCCCTTATATGGTTTATTGGAGTATACGTAACCATTGGCGATGGCATTTTTGCTGGGTTAATGTTGCAAGGGCTATTTTTTCCGCCTATTGAGAAGTTTTACCTGGTTACTAATGGCAGCAACCGTTTTTTGCTGGCTACCATGGCACAACTATACAAGCATTTTCCTCAAATCAATTGGTTCGATGTTTCGCAGTTAGTGCCAGGTATTGTTACACTGCTGCTGTTACTTTACATCTTGTTTACTACTATTCTGCAATCATTTTCCGGTAAATGGGTACTAATTGCAGCAACTATTTTTAGTGCTTTGCTAGGCGTAGTATTTGCGGAAAGCACCGTACTATACGATCCACTATCATCATCGTTAATGCTTCCCCTTTTGGTTTTGCTGCTGCCTCATTATTGCAACCACCAATGGGCTAAAGCTGGGGCATACCTTTTACTTACCCTACTATTGTTGCTATGCTGGCAGATACGCTACCAAGGCATGTTTGTTGGTTTGGTGCCAGCTATAGCGCTGTTGGGGCTATTAGATTTATCGCCCATCAAATTTCTAAACAAGTATAAATATGCCATACTACTTATTGCTACCACCTTTGGCATATTTATGGGAGCCAGTCATTTGCAAGACCAAAACATTACCCCCGAGGAGCAGAAAATAGCCGAGCTAGACAGCTACATTTATACCTTTAGCGATGGCATGGTAGTAAAACCAGGCAGCTACGACATAACCGACCCTGTTGATTCCATAAAGCTTATAGCCTACTATACCTTCTACTTTGCTGAGCCTACCGACACGGCACTGGCGTACATGAAAAACATTACTTACCCGTCAGTTTTCGAGGGAGATGTATTGGCTGGCTTACCAATAAAATGGGGCTTGTTCTGGGAGCGGACAAAAGTTGATGGCCCCATGGCTTATCAAGGCTACAACCGCTTTCTGTGGTATATGCTGGCTGCAAATCTGGCATTTTTGTTATGGGCTATTTTGTTAGCCCCTAACAAAACATGGATTTGGAAAGCCCTGCTGTGGACGCTATTCGTTTGGTGCTACTTTGTATCGTTAGGTGTTGCCGTTAAAATGATATACAAACTAGCGGCACCATTGACCTTTTTCTTCCAATTTAGCTTTGTTTACCTTGCCTTACAGATATGGCGAGATAGAAATAATGCACCCACTGATAGAACCACTTTTGCCATTGTAGCTAGTTTCGTTGTGCTGATTAGTATTGTAGGGTTTCAGTTAAAAACTTACGCTAGCATTAAAGCTGACCGCCAAGAAGGCTTATTGTTGAAACAGGAAATAGTTACAGAAATGAACCAAATATTCCCTGACAAATTATTGGTGTTCGATTTTTTTTCAGAAGTAGTATTGGAACATGAAATTGGTGCTGACAATAGCACCCGAGAATTGCTGCCAGAGGCCACCATGTTCGGCGATTTTTACATGAGCCTCTTCCCTACCAATAAGCAACACTTAGAAGCGCTTACCGGAACAAGCGACTTTGTGTCGTTTTTTAAATATTGCGCCAGCAACCCCGATAAAGTGGTATTGGTTATGTCACAGCATCGTATTGACCTAATTAAATCCTATCTTAAACTGGTTAAAGGGGTTGAACTTAACTTTTTACCGCTTGAAGGTGATTATAAAATAGAGCAGCTAGACCACAGTTTTTACGAAGTACCTTTGTTACTTAACTACTACCAAGTTACCTTTAGCGAACCCAAATAAAAGGATTGCTTAATTTTATACCATGAAGACGCAAATACTGGGTATACTTTTTTTAGCATTTTGCGCTAACCTGACTGCGCAAACGGATACCATATACCCGATTGACGCCAAGCAGATATTAACGGTAAGTCCAAACCACACCTCCGGTTGCGAGTATTACATGATTGCCCCGCATGATGGGTTTAATTTGGTTGACCCTTTGTTCCGTTCGGCATTGATGATTTTTGACAAAAACGGTGAATCGCTGTTTTTTAAAGGGTTACCCGGCAACTCCAACCAATTTTTCAATTTCGTGTTCGATTTTAAATTGCAGCCCAACGGCCAATTGAGTTTTCATAACCAAGCATCACCAAATACTAAACACTATGTATTAGACAGCACCTTAAGGATTGTTGATTCTGTTGAGGTTCAGTTTCCCAATTTTTCTGATTCCCATGAACTTTTATTGCTACCCGACGGCTCAAAAATTGTAATGGGCTACGAATACCAAACCATGAACCTAGATACCTTATTTACGGTTGATGGGTTCCAGATGAGCTCGCAAACAACCGTTGAGGGGGGCGTGATATTCATTTACGATAGTAATAACAACATCATTTTTCAATGGAGTGGTTTTGACTACTTCGATATCTCCGATATGGACTATACCAATTTAACCACTATCGATTTTGTTGACTTTATGCACGCCAACTCTATCGTTTTGGATAATGATGGAAACCTAATAGTATCGCTGCGCAACTTTAACGAAGTGGTAAAAATTAACCGTCAAGACAGCAGCATTATTTGGCGCTTGGGCGGTAAGCACAGCGATTTTAACTTTGTTGATGACACTTTGTTCGGGTTTAAACTGCAACACCATGCACAACTTATGCCCAATGGCAATATCACTATCCTAGATAATGGCACCTACCACAACCCGCCAGTGGCCCGTGCAATAGAGTATGCCCTAGACGAAACAAATGGCAGCGCAACCTTGGTTTGGGAATATAAAAACAACATTGAAAGCATTTCCATTGGCAGCCAACAAGTGCTGCCCAACGGTAATAGGTTGATTAATTGGGGGGCCGATATAAATGCCTTTTTTAGCCCGATTGTTGAAGTAACCGATAATTTCGAAGAGGTACTTAGCATTAACTTGCCCCCTGGATATTTCAGCTACCGCGCTTTCTGTTTTGATTTGCCTTGGGAGGTTGTCCGGCCCGAGATAACTTGTAGCTATAGCGGCGGCAACACTACCTTAACCGTTGATAGTGGCTTTGCACAATACTATTGGCTGCACAATACCGATAGCAGCAGCACTGTAACTATAACCGACACCGGAAGCTACCAAGTATTTGGACACAACGGCTATGGTTGGATAGGCTCGAAAACGATACATGTAACCAATCTGACCAACCCATGCGATACTACAGTGGGTATAAATGAAACGTTGGCAAGCTCAGTAAAAATATACCCCAACCCAACCAATGGCCTGCTTAATATTACATTGCCATCTGGCACAGATTTAACTCAAGCCAATATTACTATTACTAATACCTTGGGGCAAATGGTAAACGAATGGAAAGGATTAAACGATAGCGTGTTAACCTTCAATACCAACGACCTACCATCAGGCACCTATTTGGTGCAAATCAATAGCAACGAAATACATTGGCAAGGTAAGTTTATGGTGCTAGGGCAATAAAGAGCTAGGCCTTTTTGCGTTTCAAGTAAGCGTACATTTCCTCCAGCACAAAAAGTATGGTGGATAGTTTGGCGGAAGTGGCTATACCCGTCATGCGTTGCTTTTGGCCAACCGGTATTTCAGCAATGCGGTAGCCATGCTTATTAGCCTCAACTAACACTTCGGCCATCATAAATATGCCCCGCGATTGATAATGCACTTTATCAAAAATAGCCCTTCGGTATAAGTGAATCCAGTTATAGTCTTTAAGCTTGAGGCCAAACACCCATCCAATAAGCTTGTGGTATGCCCATGAGTTAAAACGCATACGATTGGTGTAACCAACACGCTTTACCCTATAACTTGATATAACATCGGTAGTTGGGGCAGCGGCAATAAAAGGAGCCAATGTTTCGGCATCCATAGGGCTATCAACAGGCACACACAGCACAAACTCTTTGGTCGCGGCCTGTAAGCCAGTCCACACAGCAGCGCCAAAGCCACCATTTTGGGCATTGCACACCAAACGGGTGCTAGGCCATTTATCCAAATTTGCTTCAATAAGCGCCTTGGTGCTATCGCGGCTGCAATCGTCAACAATAATAATCTCAAAATCGGCCACGGCAGCCTGCACAGCATCCATAGTTTGCTGCACCGACGATACAATAATCTCCTCTTCGTTGTAGGCTGGTATAACTATTGACAAGGAGAATGGACCGCTCATTTTGCCACCTTTATTGACTGGCCTTGATGCCCAATGCTTTCCTCAATAGCCTCCAGCACGCGCACTACATTAGCCGCATTTTGCCAGCCAGTGCGTGGTTGTTGTTGTCCATTAATACAAGCCATAAAATGTTCTAGCTCTTCCCGCAAAGGCTCTTTGTAATTAATGTTGGGTATGCTCACATCATTGTTGGATACCGACAATTGAAAATCGCCGAAATCGCCACGGGTTTGGGTAGTTGGGGCAATGGTATGGTATAACCTAATCTTTTCAGAAGCCACCACATCGTTGAAAAGCAACATGCCTTTTGAACCAATAACCTTCATTTCACGCTGCTTTACCAGTTCCATCCACGACACGCAGATGTTAACCGACAAACCTGTAGGGTATATCAAATCGATATTGGCTAAATCGTATTGGTTGGAACCAAGCAATTTGTACCCTGTGGCGTTAACTGCCTCGGGCACGCTGTTCAACAGTAAATTGGCTATTGATACATCGTGCGTGGCAAGGTCATATACCACATCAGCGTCATCGCGAATGGGTCCATTGCCACAGCGCCTAAACGATAGGTACTTCAAATCGCCTAAAGCTCCCCTATTAATTTCGTGTTTGGCATGCAGCACAGCACTGTTGTACTCAAAAGTATGCCCAACCAACAAAGTTAGCCCATTGGCATCGGCCATTTGGCCCAGTGCCTCGCTTTCCTTAGCGGTTAGGGTCAAGGGCTTTTCACAAAGCAAGTGTTTACCCGCTTGCAACAAACGCTGGCAAATGGCAAAATGTGAACTTAAGCCTGTGGCTACAATTACTGCAGCCACTTCTGGGTCAGTAGCAATACTTTCAAGACTTGCATAAAAATGCAGATCGGGGTAAAGCTGCTGTAATTCACTTATCCGGCTCTCCGAAGAATCGAGTATACCCGACAACCTGATTTGCGGATGCTGCATACAGAGGCGCAGGAAGTGTTTCCCCCAATAACCACAACCAACCAATGCAATGTTTAATTTCTTAGCCCCCAACTTCGCCGCCTTGTATTTAGAATTGTAATAATCTATACTCAAAGGTAAAATATTTTCAAAAGCAAAAGGTAAATACCGTTGGCTTTTTGCATAAACTACAACACCTCAAACAGAATCATTTACTTTTATCTCCTTTTACCGTAAATTGCAAGTTATGTTTCAGCCTGACATAGCGGATATACTGACCCAAACTAACCCAACTACGACCAAAACCGTGGAGGGCAAAGGCTTGCGCACGCTGCTATTGAACCTGCCCTACCCTACCCGCATTATCAGGCGCTATATGTGCTCATACAATGCCCCGAACTTCCTTTTTCCGCCTCTAGAGCTTATTTCGTTGGGGGCTATATTAAAGGAATGGGAAAAAGATGAAGTAGCGCTTTACGATGCCATTGCTAAGGGTGCCGATTTAAAGGAAACCAACGAATACATTGCCCAATACCAGCCCGATATAATTATTGCCATTACGGGCTTTGAGATATTTGAACACGATATGAACATGGTACGGGGCATAAAGGAGCACAACCCCAATTCAAAAATTGTACTGTTCGGGCACTATGCTACCCAGTTTACCCAAGAGGTAATGGAACGCGTGCCTGTTGATATTATCATTCAAGGTGAGCCCGACTTGATATTTGCCGAAGCGTATAAAAAGATAAAAGCAGGCGAAAGCCTAGAGGGTGTAAAAGGCATAGCTTACCGCACTAAAGATGGTAAAATAGTGCTTCAGCAAGGTAACTTGCGCCTACCCGACCCATCGGTGCTACCCATGCCCGCTTACAATATGTTGGAGAAAGACGCTTACTTTGAGCCCTTCTTGCCAAAGCCGTTTGGTATGATTCAGACCGCAAGGGGTTGCCCATACCAGTGCAACTATTGCGTAAAATCGTTTGGCACCAAGCTAACTACCCGCACCCCCGAGCAAATTGTTGATGAGATAAAAGAGCTAAAACGCTTGTTCGGCATTAAGTCGTTGCGATTTATTGACGATACTTTCACCGTTATCCCATCAAGGGTTATCGCCATCTGTAAATTGATGATTGACGAAAAGGTAGAGGTGCAGTGGTCTTGCCTAAGCCGTGCCGATACCTTGAACGAGGAGATGCTGATATGGATGAAAAAAGCAGGTTGCAAGCGCGTTTATATAGGGGTGGAATCGGGCAGCCAGCGTATTTTGGACTTTTATAAGAAAAAGGTAAACGTTGAAGAAGCCTTAGCCAATATTAAGCTATGCAAAAAGGTTGGAGTAGAAACGATGGGCTTTTTTATAGTAGGCATGCCCGAAGAAACCCGGGAAGATTTTGACCAAACTTTGAAATTTGCTATTAAATCGGACCTTACCTTTGCCATTGTTTTTGAGCTTATACCCTATCCTGGCACGCCCTTGTTTCCGTTGATGAAAGACAAAATCAATTTTTCGTTGATGCCCTATGTAAATGAGTACAAAGATCCTGAACTACGAGAGCGATTCCATAAATGGGAGAAAGAGTTTTACTACAAATTTTACTTTAGGCCCAGATACATTGCTCGCAGCATGGCTAGGGCAATATCAAAACCGACTGAAACTATCACAAGTGCCTTAAAACTGTTGAAGTTTATTGTTTTGCCTCAACACTCTAATCGAAAAGATTTTATCTAAACTTGGGCCAAAGCAACACCATAACTGCACCTTCCCAACTTTGGCGTACCATAACTTACGCCCTACTTTTCGTTTTAGCTGCCGCCAAGCTAGGTGTTATGCTATGGTCAACTAATAAAGGGTTCGACCTAGGCGACGAAGGACTGTACATGCTGAGCCTAAGCGACCCCGAACACTACAAAGTGCTGGCTCATGGTTATTTCCTTAATAAGGTTTTGCTCATCGGCGAGTTTACTATTCCCATTTCGCGTATCATTAGCATTTGTTTGGAGCTAGCAGGTGGGATAGTTTTTAGCTGGGGTGTCTACCGCTGGCTTGCCAGTCGCTTATCTGGCGTCAGTTTTTGGGCTATTTGGGCATTGGTACTCATCGGTTCTTTTCAAAGCATATTGGCGCGCTGCGTGTCTTACAACGATTTGATCAACTTCTTGGGGCTTACCTCAGCTGGCGTGTTGCTCGCCTCGTTTTCGTTCGAAAGTGTTAAAAAACAAACCCTACTTTGGGTGCTTAGCGCCTTTTTGCTCACGTTCTGCACCCTATTCAAAGCTCCGGTCACCATTAGCTTAAGCATACTGTATTTTGGGATGGCTATCTTTTATGGACCCGGTAAAAAGCTGCCAAAGCTTGCAAAGGCAGCAGCGGCTTGGGTTGTGGGAGCCGCACTAACAATGATAGCCTACACCATACTATACAACGGCTTAGGGTGGACAGATGTAATTAGCCATGTAAAAGCAACTGCCGACTTGCTCAACTACCGCCCCATTGATTTGGTGCTGATGTATGTGATATACGACGGCACACCCAATTTGGTATTTATTGGCTTGGGCATTGGGATATACTGGTTGTGCTATACCATGATAAAATCAGTAGCGCCCAATAGAACACTATTGGCTTTTCTATTTTCGGGCGCCATTAGCACCGCAGTATGTTATGGTGCTATTATCGGTTTAAAACAATTGCTGATTCGCGAAGAACAACCCGTTTACTTTTATTTGTGGGTGGTAATAAATGTGCTGATAGTGTTGGTGTATAATGCGTACAAACAAATAGCCCCACAAGTTCGCAAAGAGGTTTTTATACTCATGCTATTCCTAATAGCCCTACCCTTTGCTATGATTGGCGGCACCAATGGCTTCATTACCGAAACCCTGTTTGCTTTCTGGATACCGTGGTTTGGCCTTGCGGCCATTTGCTTGCAATGGTTGGCATCTGTTGGTTTCTCGGCAGTAAAGTATTATGTTTTGCTAGGCGCAACGGTTTTGGCTACTAGTATGCAGTTCCATTACTCAAAGGTGCTGCGTCCTTTTGGTGTGCCCAACAACCAAAGCATTTGGGACCAAACAACACTGCTGGCAGGCAAAGATAACTTAATGCTAAGCCCTGACTTAGTAGAGTATTTCCAATCATTTCAGGCTGCACTCGATGCAAAAAACGTGAAACCCAACACCCCGATAGTTGCCTTTAACTACATGCCTGGTTTGGTTTACCTGGCTCAAGGTTATTCACCTGGGGCACCATTTTACCTATACGGAAACGATTTTGTGCGCTACAACTGCCATTTTCTAAAGACTGCTGGCGAAACCATACAGCAGCCGCCCATAATACTTTACCGCACCTCCACCTTTGCTTTTCCTAGGCACTTTACTTGCATAAAAAAGGGTATATGGCACAACATAAAAGGGTACAGTGAACAAACCATTTTTGACCCATACGATGCCGTATACGAGCACGAAGACTACAACAACGACTCACTATACATTTGGATACCCAACCAAACTAATTAATGCTGGTTTGAGTATACGGGCGCTTGGGAACAAAAATCAACAACGAATCGGATGACCCTCTACTAAATTGATAGATTTGATCTCGGATGGTGGGGTTCGATACTTTTTTGGGCGTTTCATAGTCTTCCTCCAAATAATATCCGTGTTCTTTAAGACAAGGCAATACACCGTAATAAGATATTTCGTTAATCATAAACACAGGCTCACGCTCTTCAAAGAGCTTTATGCGGCCTATATGCAGGCAATTGAATTTTTTCATCATTCCTTTCAGTTCGCTTTGTTGGGCATCCAATACATTGAAATACCAAGGTGTGGCTGGTGAATAACCACCGACCAAGTAAACCAAGCCCGGCAAATCGTGAAGAGCTACCATTGGGTAGCCGGGCTCAATATTGGCATCAGTCAATATTTGCTTGGTTGTGTTTACAAACAGGGCCGTGGTTGTATCTAAAAGAATGGTCTCGTTGGGCCCTATTACCTCCACGTGAGGATGGTAAATAGGTTTACTGGCCCAATAAGGGCGTTGTATATGATTTGCGAAAAACACAAAACATGACACAAAAGCGATAACAACCACCGCATAACTAAATTTGGGGGTGTAATACTTCAGTATGAAATAACAAACCAAACCATACCACGGCGCCAAAAAGGAAGCCAATGATAATGCTGCAGGGGTAGAAGTGCCTACAAATATCAACGCTGGCAAAGCAAACCAAACGATTATTAAAATCCACTGCCTTCTGCTTAGTTGTCCAAATTTTATGTTGTGCAATACAAAAAACAACAAAAATGACAGCAAGGGAAAATACCAATAGTAAAACAGCTTGCTCACTGCTGGGTTGTCGTGATTTAAAAAACGAGTAGGGAAGGTACAATAAAACAATACCGATATAACCGCCAACAAACCTGCAAAAACCGCGGGAGACGCAATATTAACCCTTTCAAACTTAAAGGCCCTTTCTAAGGTTTTTTGTGCAACGATTGGCGTTAAGGCAATTAGCGGCAATGGCCACAGTATGAGTATATACATCCAAATGAGCCTTAGCGGGTGATAGCCCAATGGTTCCATGTAGTAAGTATAACCATCTTGGTACTCTTGCCACCACTTATCAGGGGAGTAGCCCGTTATCAAAAAGAAAGCTCCCACACCAGTAACAACGCCACTAAAATATACAACATGATTTTTCCATCCTTTCCTTATCAGCTGCACTATGATAGGTATAGCGATGAGCAGCAGAATGCAAGTTGAAAATTTATTAAAAAACTGGATTCCGGTAATGGCCCCTGCCACTAAAAGAACTGCGGCAAATAAGCCTTTTCGCTGTGTGTTTATAGTACCTAAAACCAGCGATATTGCTACTACTGCAAGCAAATAGGTCATGTCGTTCTCATAAAAAATCCACGAAAACCACGTAGAGAAGTAAGCTAAACCGATAAAGCTGAGTATGAACAGAAAGGTTTTCGCGCCTTTAATTGCAAACTCTTTAACATTTTGATACACGGCAAACGACATAACCATGATTACCACAACCTCAGAAGCCATTTTTAACCAGCGCAGCGATACAATATTCCAATCGATAAATGGTGTAAGCCCCAGTATTATTTTATGGAAATAATAGAATGGATGAGGGTCCTTTTCAGGATGGGCATACCAAAGCATATATCCCCCTTCATCGGTGAAATCAAATGTTCTTTGCGAAAAATAAACCGTTGCAAATACCTTCCCCAACAATAGTAATAGCAACAAAAACGTAAGCCAAACTGGCGGCTCAAATATTCGTTGAGTCTTTCTGGTATCATGCAATGGCGACTCAATTATAGCCATCTTGCCCTAATTTATAATTTCGTAAACCATCATTACTTGATTAGGCAATAATAACACAAATAAATAATTATTTTGACCAAAACAATAGTCGACGATTAAAATATACATATAATTTAAAATTAACGATTTGGAACAAAAATCAGTACTGAATCGGACACTACTTGATCGAATACTCGCTGCTCCTTTTCGATATAAGGATTAAGTACTTGTTGGGAGGAATAATTATGGGAAGACAAATCAAAACCATGCTCAATTAAACAAGGTGTTACCTCATTAAGTGCATAAGCATTAATTATAAACACTGGCGGGTGGCTCTCGAACAGTTTGATGCGGCCAATATTGAGGCAATTGGTATTGTGTAGCTTCTGGTTATACTCGGGGTCGTTTAGCCACGCTGCGTCAAAGTACCACGGGGTAGCTGGCGAATAACCACCAACCAAATACACCAACCCCGGCAAGTTGTGCAGGGCCACTATTGGGTAGCCATTGGGTATGCCCCTTTGTTGCAACACTGCTTTAGTGCTAGTCACAAAGGCCGCCAAAGTACTGTCCACCAAAATTTCTTCGTTCGGACCCGTTAAAGGCACTTGCTGTTGATTGATTGTAGCATTTAGCCTAAACGGACGGGTAAAATGGAAATAAGTAAAGGCGCCAATTATCATTACCCCAAGTAGCATAATTGCTGGGCCTAGGCTACGGGTAAAATGTTTAACCAACAACAACCCAAGTATGCCAAACCATGGCACCAAATATGCCGATGCTGACACTGCCAGCGAGGTGCCCGTGCCCACCATCGAAACCAATGGCATTAACAGCAACAACAGTATTACAAGCCACTCTTGCTTAGTATAACCCTTAATACCCTCAAACATAAAAAGAAGGTAAAGTGCTAACGACACCGCAGGCACATACCAATAATTGAGGAGCATACTTTGATACTGGTAGTGTGCATCGGAATAAGGGTGAGGCAACAACAGGTAGTACAGTCCATAAAAAACACAAACCAGAGCTGTAAATATCAAGTGTGGAGCGCCCCAATTGTTTAACCTAGTGCCAACAAAACGCAATAGCGCAAAAGCACCCAAGGGCAATAATGCCAAAAGGAGCAACACCAATCCATCAATTGCATAAAAAACGAGCAAATGCAACGGATTGTAACCAAGCGGCTCAATAACGTACCTATACCCATCTTGATACTCTTGATACCAGGCTGCAGGGGAGTAGCCCGTAGCAACGAAAAACAGTGCTACACCCGCAGCAATACCAACCAACAAAACCAGCGCACCCCATATCTTGCGGGTAAGGTAAATGGACAAGGCCCCAACTACTGCCAACGAAACCGCACTGGCCGAAAACTTATTGAAGAACTGCAAGCCAATAAAAATGCCCGACACCAATAAAGCGACCAATAACTGTTTCCGCTTTTCGGGCTGGAGATATAACATCGGTACGCCTAATGCCATAACGGCAAACAAATAGCTCATGTCGCCCTCATAAAAAATGCGGGAATAGATGATAGAGTAAAACCCCAGCCCCGAAGCGCCAAGCAAAAATACCGCATGGCCAAACCCCTTTAGGTTGCTAGGTAAATTGCGGTATAATACTGCCGAAACCAGCCCTACGACAGCCAAATCGGATACTATTTTCAATATACGAAGGCTAATAATGTTCCAATCGATAAAAGGCAAAAATCCCAAAACGATTTTATGGAAGTAATAGAATGGATTGGGGTCTTTATCGGGGTAGGTATACCAAAGCATATAGCAACCCTCATCGGTAAGATCGAAACCCTTATTGGATATAACAAAAGCCATTACCACCTTATAAACCAATACAAATAACATAAAGCCTGCCAATACCCATGGCAGTTTTGCCGAGTTTGGTAAAGCACTATTGCCATCACCTATTGATGATTGATTTGGTTTAATATTCAATGGAATAGAAGCGATGTGTACTGCAAAATAGCGCAAAATAGCAGCAAGTTGGTGTTGTGCACATCCTTTTGTATTAATAAATTGCCCCAGAACATTTACCTTTGGGCTATTGCCGATGCTTTCCTTTAGGCATTGCTGTTTTTAAGAAAACATACCAACCATGTCGAATCGCATACCCTTGGTGGACCTCAAGAAGCAGTACCTAAAAATACGAGAAGAAATAAATGCTGCCATAATGCAGGTGATTGACGAAACCGCTTTTATTGGCGACCCGGGCAATCGTTTTGTGGGTCAGTTTGAGTCAGACTTTGCAGCCTATATAGGCACCAAACATTGCATTGGATGTGCCAACGGCACCGACTCAATTGAAATTTTGCTGCGTGCTCATGGCATTGGCCCTGGCGATGAAGTATTGGTGCCTGCCATGACTTGGATATCGACAGCATCGGCGGTAAATGCGGTAGGTGCCAAAGTAGTGTTCGTAGATATTGACCCAACCTACTATACCATTGACGAGAACCTTATTGAGCAACATATTTCGCCACAAACCAAGGCAATAATACCCGTGCATTTTTATGGCAACATGGCCAATATGGCTGCCATAATGGAAACGGCCGCCAAGCACAAACTAGTAGTAATTGAAGATTGTGCCCAAGCCCATGGTGCCGAACTAAACGGTAAAAAAGCCGGAACTTGGGGCCACTCGGCCAGCTTTAGTTTTTACCCAGGCAAAAACTTGGGCGCCTATGGCGATGCAGGTGGTATAGTTACCAACGATGATAACATAGCCGCCCAATGCCGTATGATAGCCAACCATGGGCAAGCAGGCAAACACAATCATCAACTTATTGGCCGCAACAGCAAACTGGATGGCATACAAGCCGCCATACTATCAGTAAAGCTAAAGTACCTTGACCAATGGACCGATGCACGAATAAACAACGCGGCGACCTACGATCAATATTTAAACTTTACCGGACTGCCAGCGGCAAGGCCCAATAGCAAGCACGTGTTTCACTTGTATGTAGTGCAGGTGCCTGATAGGGATAAACTGCTGGAAGAGTTAAAGGCCAATAACATATTTGCGGGCATACACTATCCGGTTTCGTTACCGTTTTTACCCGCTTATGCTAGTTGGGGTCATGTTGCTTCCGATTTCCCAGTGGCACATGCTTTCCATTCCAAAATCATATCGCTGCCCATGTATGCAGAGTTAACTGAGGAGGAGATAAAACAGGTGGCCGAGGTTGTAAATGCCGTAGTAAACCAAGAAGCTGCTAGCGCTACTAATACCAGATATTAAACAGCGCATTTGACAATGATATACAACCAGTCTATATTTATACGCACAACGGGGAACAAACAAGCATGAATGTAGGCGTATTGGGATATGGGTATTGGGGGCCGAACTTGGTGCGCAACTTCATGCAGAAGGAAGGTATTACTGTATTCGGGCTTGCCGATTTGCGCGAAGACCGTTTGAAAATTGCGAACAAGAGTTTCAGGGGTATACTGCTTACTCGCGAGGCTAACGACCTACTTACCCACCCCGAGATTGATACAATAGTTATTGCCACACCTGCCAGCACTCACTACGCATTTGCCAAAAAAGCCATTGAAAATGGTAAGCACGTTTTGGTGGAGAAACCCTTGGCCACCAAAAACGAAGAAGTTGCCGAACTTTTTGCCCTAGCCGAAAAACATGGGTTAAAATTGATGGTAGATTACACATTCCTTTATACGGGCTCGGTACAGAAGATTAAGAAAACCCTGCAGAATCAAGATTTTGGGCAAATACACTATATTGATTCTACCCGCATCAATCTAGGTGTGTTTCAATACGACACCAACGTGCTTTGGGACCTTGCCACACACGACCTTTCAATCATCTACCACTTAATTGACGAGCGCCCCTACCAAGTACAGGCCATTGGAGCCGCACACATGGGCAACGGTGTTGAAAACATAGCCTATGTGACACTGCGCTACCGGTCGGGCCTTATTGTGCATCTCAATTGTTCGTGGGCATCGCCAGTTAAAATAAGGAAGATGATTATTGGCGGAGACAAGAAGATGATCATCTATGATGATATTGAGCCTACTGATAAGCTTAAAATATACGACTACGGCTACTCCATGATTACAGATGAGTATCGTCGAAATGCCTTGGTCGATTATCGCCTAGGAGATGTGAGCATCCCTAAGTTTTCGTTGCAAGAAGCCCTTGCCGGTTTGGTTGATGATTTCTACAACGTAGTAGCCAACAATGGCACACCACTTTGTAGCCCGCAACTAAGCATTGATGTAACTCGGACATTGATAGCCGCTGAACAATCGTTGAAGCAGGACGGTCAAATGGTAGCATTATGAGCATGGTGGGGCAGAGCTGGTCTTTAGTAATATTTTGTTACAATGAAGCGGGTACCATAGCCCGCGTAATAACCGATGCCCTTGCCGCTGGCCAACACTTGGCTCAACAACAACCCTACGAGGTGCTAGTGGTTGACGACGGCAGCCAAGACGGCAGTGGCCCAATTATGGATGCGCTGGCACAACAAAATTCATTGATACGCATTGTGCGCCACCCAAAAAATCGGGGTATAGGCCCCGCTCTTATATCGGGCTATCAGAGTGCACAATACGAGAATATATGCGCCATACCTGCCGATGGGCAATTCGAAATAAAAGAGCTTTATCCTTTTGCAACCTTTGGCAGCAACGAAGTAATAGCCTTTTACCGACCCGAAAAAACGGGTTATGAACTGTACCGTCAAGTGCTTACATGGCTCAATTCCTTTTTGAATAAGCTATTACTTGGCTTGCAAATGAAAGATGTGAATTGGGTAAAGGTGTACAAACGAGAGCAGGTGCAAAGCTTGCCACTTAGCCTTAAAAGTTCGTTGCTAGAAAGCGAGATTTGTGCTAAACTGAAACACCAAAAAAGGGATTTTAAAGAATACCCTTCAGAGTATTTGCGCCGAGAATCGGGCGAGCCGAAAGGGGGCTCCTTAAAAACTCTTGCGGCTGCGGCTAAGGAGTTTTTGAAACTGGTGTATAGCGTAAATAAGTATCGCCTTAAAAATTAAGCCTCTTCTATTTCAACACTTGTTTTGCTGCGCAACGACACCATGCTATCTTTCTGGTACTTGCTCCAAGCCTTATAAGATTCTATCATATCGCCTTCGTTAACCAAAGTCGAAGTTGTAAGGGTATCGTAATCCTTTGGTTTGTTTACCCCGTGCATCATTTTCTGCTTGCCGCCTATTACCTTCTTTATAAACTTATAGATACCTACCCGGTAGGTAAGTATAAAGGAAAATAGCGCCCCGAGCCTAAAATTCTTAATGTAAACCATTAAGTAGGCATAGCTCTGGTAAAATTCCAATTGCCTGCGGCTAATGTTTTTAAACGCCAACGCACCACCAATCTGCTTGTTGTATTCGTCCCAGTCGGTGCTTAGCAACTTGTAACCACCTTCTGCCTTGGCAGCCATGTCGGCAATAGCAGTGCCGGGGTATGGGGTCATGAGGCCAAACATGGGCAACTCTGGGTTAATTTTTACGGCAAGCTTTATGGTGTTCTTTATGCTTTCGGACGATTCGTTTGGTTGGCCAAGAATAAAGAACGTGCCTATTTTTACCTTCTCGGCACGGGCGGCTTTATACGCATCCTCAATCATTTTAAGGTTGGTACCTTTGCCCATTTTTTTCAATGAGCCCTCATCGCCCGTTTCAATGCCCATTTCTACCCTATCCACATTCGCCAACCTAAACTTTTTGAACATTGCAGCATCTACATAGCGCACATGGGTTTGTACATCCCATTTCACTTTTTGTCCGATGCCTTTCTCTATCATGGCATCTAGCAGGGCATGGGTACGAGGCATATCAACAGAAAACAACTCATCGCCAAACGAAATACGCTCTGGGTGGAAGGTATTGATAATGTACTCCAACTCCTCCATAATCAAACTTACTGAGCGCTTGCGAGCTATGCGCCCATTGGGGTTCATGCAGAACAGGCAATTAAAAGGGCAGCCGCGAAGCGTTTGCACATAGTAGGTTCCGGCAGGCTTCATTAAATCCCAAGCAGGCATGGGCAAACTATCTTGGTCCATAATGCGCTCGCGTACGGGGCCTTGTTGCAGGCCACCATCAGCGGTACGGTAAATAGTACCCGCAATATCAATCAAAGGCAGCTTTGCCTCATAAGCTCGTACTATTTCCAAAAGGGTTTCTTCGCCCTCACCAATTACCCCAATATCGAACATGGCAAACTCCTGCATGGTTTTGGCAGGAATTGAGGTAAGATGCACCCCACCAATAATATTGAGTATATGGGGCTTAACCTGTTTTAGTTTAGCAGCCACATATGCTGCTGGCTTTATCTCGTTAGTAAACGCCGTGTAACCCACTATATCGGGCTCAAACGCTAAAATTTCGGCTAGGCATTTATCAAAGCCCATCCGCTCAAATTTGGCATCTACTATTCTAATGTTGCTATATCCGTGCTGGCGCAGGTATGCTGCCAAGCAAGCGAGGGCTACGCGGCCAAAATCGGGAGTATCGTACCACGGCTCAAACACCGCCAGCACTGGTGGGTTCACCAACACTATCTTTAAATCCTGGTTAGTTTGGGCAAGGGCAGTGTTGGTTGCGCTGGTCATTTATTGTGGCAGTATATTGCAGCGAAGTTAAGAAGCTTCGGCCAACCTTTCATGCTGGTTGTATTCGGCTACTTTTTGCGTCGGTGGGGTAGGCACATATCCCTTGCGAATCTTGGTAGCGCGGGGCTTAAGACCTACTTTGCGAGCAAAGAAAGCATACAAGTGGTAAAGGTAGTGCATGGCATAAGCTGCAAACTCTGGGTTATTGTGCGTAAAGCCTGTCATTACATCAAACACCGAGGCAACAATACGACTCGGCGTTTTTGGCAACCATCTTACATGACGCGGTTCCATTTTCTCCCTCCAGCTCTTCGGCATAATCGGGAATAGCCTGAACATCAGTTCATAAGCCCTGTATTTAGCCACCATTTCGGGGTCCTTAATATTCTCTTCATTCCGGAAGAAATAAAAATCCAATCCCTCATTAAGGCGTTCCTCCTGCTCTGGCGATATTTCGCCTGCGGCTATGGCATCCTTCATCATCTCGGTGCCTGGCAAATAGCAAGTCCAAAATGTTTGGATACGTTTAGGGCAGGCATCGCTAGCATATAGTTTTTTGGCCGTATCCTGAGCCGAAATAGGCTCATTGGGCAACCCAAACATGTGGTCTACTTTTGGTAGCAACCCAGCTTTGTTCATTGCGGTAAGTGCCTTCTGTATATGGTCAGAGCTTTCGTAGCGTTTCAGTGAGCCACGTTTCAAGTCTTCATCCATGGTCTGTACGCCCATCTGTATCCATCGACAACCGGCATCATAAAGCCACTTGGCCACCTCATCGTCAATGTAGCGCGGGTGAGTAAGGCACTGGAACGGGAGGTTGATTTCGTTTTTGTATCGGGTAAGGAACTCTTTTAGCCAAGGCTTGTTTACCGTGAATACATCATCTTGAAAGTCGACCATTTTAATCTTATACTTGCGCTTGGCCTCAAGTAGTTCATTCATCATATGCTCTACACTGCGCTGGCGCACATACTTGCCTTTTTCCTTTTTGTTTTCAGGTAATTCTGCAAAAAAGTTGTTGAAACAAAAGGTGCACCGATAAGGGCAACCACGCGATGCCATAGTAAGCCACAAGTCGCCTATGCGCACATGCTCTTCCCACAGCGATTTATCGAAAGCTGGTAACGACTCCAAATCTTGAATAAAACCTGACTGCACCCCTCGGATAATGCGACCATCTTTGGCGCGGAAACGGGTATTTACAATGGGTTCTTCGGTATAGCCGGTTTCAATGCGTTTCAATATTTCGGGCAAGGCAATTTCGCCTTCGCCTACAACCACATAATCTACTTCAGGCTTTGCCAATACTCGCTCAGGCACTGCCGACACATGCACCCCGCCCCAAACGGTAGTTATCTCCGGGAACAGCACTTTTGCTTCTCGGGCAATGCCCAACATCCATTGGTATGTGGAGGTAAGTGGCGAAAACGCCAACACGTCGGGCTTCTGCTTCACTATGGCTTTGATAACCTCATTGCGGTCATCAAAAAACTTACCAAGTGACTCTATCTCTAGGTTGAAACGATCATTGAATAACGATGCACTGAATGCAAGCCCTACTTCGTGCCCATCACGCTTTAGTATAGCCGAGAGCAAGCTGATTGGCAGCTGCTCGGTACCCATTGCAACGAAAGTAACTTTCATAATGCTAATTTAATTTATATCCTCGTAAATGACTTAACCATAAGCCACTAACTAGATTCATTCCAGATAAATATACGCACAAAAGGATGACTAAAGCAATCTTTTTGCTATTTCTCACTTAAAGCTAATAAAACAAATAGCACTGCTGTCAAGAGCCCTAGGGCATTCCAGCCAATTGGTAATTCCTATTTTCAAAATAAAAAAGCAATATGCAACTAAAGCATTGTTAAAAATCACTCCTTCCTGAAAGATGAAAATCCAGTAATGGAAAGAAATCAACAATAGGCTATTAACAAATTCAACCTAAGGTTAGTTGAAGCAAAAGGCAGAAACTACTATTTTGCATCAAGCAACTAGCTTATGATAACCTCCAAACTACCGGCCACCGGCACCACCATATTTACTGTAATGAGCGCCTTGGCTAAAGAGCATGGCGCCATTAACCTGTCGCAGGGCTTTCCCGATTTTCCCTGCCCGCCTGCCTTACAAGCTGCCTTGGAGCGGTACATTGAGGAAGGCTTCAATCAATATGCGCACATGGCCGGGGCCATATCGCTAAGGCAGGCCATAGCCAATAAAGTTGCACTTACATACGGGGCCACCATCAACCCCGAAACCGATGTAACCGTTACCGCAGGCGGCACACAAGCAATATTTACGGCCATTGCAGCTACAGTGCATACTGGCGACGAAGTGATATACTTTACCCCTGCCTACGATAGCTATGCCCCAGCAATATTGCTGCAAGGAGGCAAGCCCATAGCTATTGAGCTACAACACCCGAGTTATCAAATTCCTTGGCAGCAAGTAAAAGATGCCACTACGCCTCGCACCCGCATGATTATTATCAATACCCCGCACAACCCATCGGGAACGGTAATGACAGCTGCGGACATGAGAACCTTGCAAGATCTGGTGAGAGATACCAATATTTTGATACTCAGCGACGAGGTATATGAGCACATTGTGTTTGATGGCGCGCGCCACGAAAGTGCACTGCGCTTCCCCGAGCTAGCTGCGCGGAGTTTTGTGGTGTACTCTTTTGGCAAAACCTACCACGTAACGGGCTGGAAAATGGGTTATTGCATTGCCCCCGAAGCCTTGATGCGCGAGTTCCGCAAGGTGCACCAGTACTTGGTTTTTAGTGTAAACCACCCTGCTCAGTTGGCCTTTGGCGAGATAATGGAAACCCAGCCGAAGTTGTGGCAAGAACTGCCACAGTTTTACCAGCGCAAGCGAGATTTGTTTATCAAGCATTTACAAGGCTCTAGGTTTACCATACGCCCCAGCCAAGGAACCTATTTCCAGCTGTTGGGATATGAAAATATAACCGATGAGCCCGATACGGCCTTGGCCGAGCGCTGGACGAAAGAAATTGGTGTAGCATCTATACCAGTTTCCGTATTTTACGACCCAGCAGTGCAAAGCAAAGTGCTGCGGTTTTGTTTTGCTAAATCAGATGACGTGTTGGAGGCTGCAGCAGAAAAGCTATGCAAGATTTAAGGATAACATTGATACAAACTACCCTGCACTGGGAAAATGCTACCGAAAACCGGAAGCACTTTGACGCGGTGTTGTCGGAAATAAAGCCCGGCAGCACCGATTTGATTGTGCTGCCCGAAATGTTCACTACGGGCTTTAGTATGCAGCCCGATGTATTGGCCGAAACCATGGAAGGCCCCACCGTGCTTTGGATGCTCCAAAAGGCCGTGGAATTAGATACGGTTATTACTGGCAGCATTATCATACAAGAACATGGGCAATACTACAACCGCCTAGTGTGGATGCGCCCCGATGGCACGCATGCTACATACGACAAGCGCCACCTATTCTCGCTGGCTAGCGAGGAAAAGCACTACACCGCTGGCAAAGAGCGCTTAATTGTAGAATTGAAAGGCTGGCGTGTATGCCCATTAGTATGCTATGACCTGCGTTTCCCCGTATGGAGCCGCAACCGAAAAGACTATGACTTGCTGTTATATGCAGCCAACTGGCCCGAGCGCCGCAACTACGCCTGGAAACAATTGCTCATTGCCCGCGCCATCGAAAACCAAAGCTATGTGGCAGCCGTAAACCGCATAGGCTACGACGGCAACCAAATAGCCCACAGCGGCGATAGCGCGCTCATCGACCCACTGGGTGAAGTGCTCTTTACCAAAGCGCACGAGCCTTTTGCCGAAACCTTCACCCTCAGCTACGCGCACCTTACCGAGATAAGGGATAAGTTTAGGTTTTTGGATGATGGGGATGCGTTTGAGATCCATGGTCGATAGACGATGGTCCATAGACAAATGTGCTGATGTGCTGATGTGCTAATGAAGTCATTTTGTTGTCCACAAATGTATATTTCACGAGCCTTTGCGAAAGGGAAAACACAAAATCGGGGAGACAAATTGTATATCGTCGATAAATGTATAATTGACATGGTATACTGAGCGCCAATTGTCCTTGCTAGGCACTAAGTCTTGTTTTTTGCAGTAATCCATCGACTATCGACCGTGGACTGTGGACTATACCCCAAAACCAACTACCTTTGCCCGAACCAATTACCCTCGTAGTTTGTATTTAGCCGTAGCTAGTTACTGCCATGGCTCCAAAAGCACCGAACCCAAAATGACCATATCCATAGATAGAGAGGCCATTGATGCCGACTTCATCAAAATAAAACAGCGGGTTTACCGCCAATTCAAAAAAAATCCGGACTTGGATGCGATATTATTTCTTATCGGCATCCGCGAGGCGGGTTTGTTGCCCGGCAAGTTCAAAAAAGAAGAAAAACAAGACTTGATGCACATTGCAGTGTGCCGCCTGCTAAGCGAGGAAGGCTTTTATGAGCTGGAAGGGCTTGATAAAGATGGCTGGCCGCACTGGGTTGCCGTAAAATCGATACCCAAACTCGCCGCCGAAGACCAGGAATATTTGTTGAAAAAACAGATTATTCGTTATTTTGAGCAGCTTTAAAACCACCCCCACAGATATGAAACATTCTATCCCCTTTATTTTACTAACCGCCCTTGTACTGGCCTTTACTGGTTGCAAGGAGAAAAACGACCCAGCTGCTGTGGTAAAAGAACAACCTGATGGCTTATATGCCGTTATCAACACCTCAAAAGGCGACATTGCCTTGAAATTGGAATTTGAGAAAGTACCCGTTACGGTTGCCAACTTTGTAGGCCTTGCAGAAGGTACTATCAAAAACGACATCCGCCCATTGGGTCAGCCTTTTTATGATAGCCTTACTTTTCACCGTGTAGTGGCCAACTTCATGGTTCAAGGTGGCGACCCACTTGGAAACGGAACTGGCGGCCCAGGCTACCAATTCGATGACGAGTTTAATGCCGATTTGACCCACAGCGGCCCAGGCATTTTGTCTATGGCCAATGCAGGCCCTGGCACCAACGGTAGCCAGTTCTTTATTACACACACTGCTACCCCGCACTTGAACAACCGCCACTCGGTGTTCGGAAATGTGGTAATTGGCCAAAACGTGGTTGACTCTATTCAACAAGGCGACTTGATGAGCAAAGTAACCATTGTACGCAAAGGTGCCAATGCCGAAGCTTTTGACGCCCCTAAGGTGTTTAACGACTACTTGGCCGAGAAAATACGTAAAGAGCAAGAGCGTGCTGCTTTAGAAGCCGCTAAATTGGAAGAATTTAAAGCTACTGCCCAAAGCACTGCATCGGGCCTAATGTACATAAGCGACAACCTAGGCACTGGCGTAGCCCCTGTTGCTGGCGATACCGTTTTGGTGCACTATGATGGCTTTTTGTTGGATGGCAGCAAATTTGATAGCTCACGCGACCGTGGCCAACCTCTACCATTTGTACTAGGCACTGGCCAAGTTATCCGTGGCTGGGACGAAGGCATCAGCCTACTAAAAGTTGGTGGCAAAGCCAAATTGATTATCCCTTACGCTTTGGCCTATGGCGAGCAAGGATATCCGCCAGTAATTCCGCCAAAATCTACTTTGGTATTTGATGTGGAGTTGGTTGATGTGAAAAAAGCAAAATAACCCTTCACCCCCGTTGATATCAAAAGCCCTTTCTGCCCTGCAGGAAGGGCTTTTTCGTTTATCACATAACCCCCTCGAAAAGGACTACCTTTAGCTTACCATGATTTTAAAAATATTCTTAATAGCATTGATCGTGGCGGTAGCGCTATTCTTCGTTTTCCGGAAACGGCTGTTGCCAGTACCTGACGCTTTCCCGGCCAAATGGCGTAAGTATTTGCTTCAGGAAGTTAAGTTTTATCAAGCCTTGGATGCCGAAGCGCGTAAGCAATATGAAGCGGATATTCTTTACTTTCTAAGCCACCACAAAATAACGGGCATTGATACCGAAGTAACCGACGAAGACCGCCTGCTGGTGGCCAGCAGCGGCGTTATACCCATCTTTGGTTTCCCGGAATGGCATTATAGCAACTTGGATGAGGTGATACTATACCCCCAGAGCTTTAACCACCAGCACGAAACCGAAGGCACCACCAACGAGCGCAACATATTGGGCATGGTGGGCTCGGGCTATATGAGTGGCAAAATGTTGCTCTCCAGACCATCGCTCAGGCAGGGGTTTGAGAACGAAAGCACGAAAAGCAACGTGGGCATACACGAGTTTGTGCACTTGCTAGACTATGCCCATGGTGCTACCGACGGCATACCCGAAGCCTTGTTGGCACATCAATATACCATCCCTTGGGTGGCAATGATTAAGGCCAAAATAGAGGCGATACAAGAAGGCAAGTCGGACATAAACCCATACGGTGGCGTAAGCGAAACGGAGTTTTTGCCCGTAGTAAGCGAATATTTCTTTAACCGCCCGCGCTTGCTACGCGACAAGCACCCACACCTTTACGACCTACTCCAAAAAGTTTTTCAGCAAGACCCCGCTAGCGATAAGGACGAAGCTATTGCAGCGGCTAAAGCGTAGAGATTAGGACATCTTATGACGAACATCCTACCTCACCTTATCTTGGCCTAAGTGGTTATGGTATAATGGGGCGTCCGGAGCCGTTGGGCAAGTTTCATCCTCATCAAAAGCAGAAGAGCACAAATGAGGCAATCCATGATACGGCTATATCATGGATTGCGTGAAAAAAATCGCCCTATTATGATGCTTATGCCCTTAACACAAACTTGATGGGTACGGTAAACTGTACCGATACAGGCTGCCCGTTTTGTTTGCCGGGTTTCCAATCGGGCATGGACTTGATTACGCGCAAGGCCTCTTTATCCAAATGATAATCAACACTGCGGGCTATTTTAACGTCTTTTATCTTGCCGGTTTTATCTATTACAAAGGATACGTACACTACCCCTTCCAAATCATATTCCCTGGCAATCTCAGGATAACGAGTCTCACTGCCCAAGTAGTTTAGCAAGTCGGCATCTCCACCTCGAAACTTGGGCATCTGCTCTACGGTTATAAAGGGTTTATCTACTACATCCGTGCCCAACACATCCGATCCGTCAAACACCGGCTTGTCTATTGCTGGCGGTCCTTCCGGGCCTTCAATATTAACGCTGCCTGTATTAAGGCCCCTGAGTTCGTCTTGCGTTTTGGTGTCATCTACTAAGTCATCCTTTACTATTACTGGCACGTGTGCAATAGTTTTAGTAAGCACCTCTTGCTTGGTTTGTGCAGGCTTTTCTATTTTAGGAATTATTACTTCGTCTTTGATGGGAGGAGGAAAGATATTAATGCCACCCACCTCGGGTATTTCTACCTCGGCCATCTCAGCGCTGCTTACCCGGTAGAGTGCATAGCCGCTAAGGCTAGAGAAAAGCATGATGGTAAATAGAAAGGCAATGAGCAGGGTCTTTTCCTGCGATTGGCGTAGCTGGAATGCACCATAAGCTTGGTTGCGTCCGGAGAATACAATCCCTGTCCAGCCGGAGCCGAAAATGTCATTTGAAGGTAACATGGCGTTGGGTTTTATATGATTATCAGAAATGCATCATTAACCATATAAACACGGGCAGGTAACAGGCAAGGCAATCTTTAGCAAGCCATGAGCCAACAGTACCCCATTACCACTGACTAAAACTTGCCTGAAAGCGGAACTTATCGCCCAAGGTGCTCAGCAACACCAGCTTTTTCCAATCGTAAATCTAAAATCTAAAATCGTAAATAACCCCTACTCTACCAGCAGCTTGCCATTAACGGCCTTGCCGCCGCTGCCAATGCGGAAAAGGTATAGGCCGGGGGGTAGGTTTAAGGCTAGGGTGGTTTGCCCGCCCGCAAGGGTGGCTTGGTACACGTTTTGTCCCAAGAGGTTATACAGCGCCATGCTGCCGCCTTGCCCATTGGGCAGCTCAATGGTGAGCGTGCCCGTGGTGGGGTTAGGGTAGATGCGGGCTTGTAGGGTGGTGGTTTCGGTGATGCCGGTACAGGGCTGTTGTGGGCATAGGGTGGTATCAATATATCCCTCACACAACTCCACCAGCCAAAAGTCGGCAGTGGTAAGTGTCGTATCCCAGTTGGGTTGGGTTTTATAGCCTCCAATGCCACCTCGGCATTCTGTTCCAACCAAGATACACCCCGGCTTGGATTCAATTACATAACCCGCATTGGTTTCATAGGTAAAGATGGTTTTGTCCCATTGCTTTTGTCCTAGCGAGTCAATTTTCAGCACCCATGTTTGGGTGCTACCCAAGCTCACTTCCGTTTTGTCTTGGTCCGGCATTCGAATACTGGTATATTCCGAAATCAGGAAACCGCCGTCGATGGTAAGGCTAAGCCCTGTGCCAATGCCTCCGCCGCCATAAAACTTTTCCCAAAGAACGTTGCCTGTGCTATCTATCCTGGTTAGGGGTGCTCCGTCCCCGCCCAACATTACAAAACCACCGTCCAGAAGCTGCTCCATATATCTTATCCCTCCCCCGTAATAACGCTTGTCCCATATTATATTCCCTAGCGCATCCGTCCGCGCAAGCCAAGTACCTTTGCCACCATATCCGTACTCGCTAATATCATAGGTACTATCCAGCAAAGCATGTCCACCAAACAGGAAGCCCCCATCTGGTAGCTCCATGCCTGTCCACAACAACATGTCAGCAGCGCTCTGGTATGTCTCCTCCCACATCAGATTGCCTACCGAATCAATGCGCACCACCCAACCGTTGTCCCGGCTTTTGTTATCCTCACTTTTATCCCAACTAGCGTTAGATCCACTGAAACCTGTAAGGATAAATCCACCATCTGCGCAAGGTCGCGCATCACCCAGTATCTCGGTGTTGGTGCCGCCATATCCATGGTCCCATAACTTATTTCCCTGCGCATCAAGCCTCACTACCCAATAGTCGCCCCCTCCTCGGTTGGGCCAGGTCCTGTCGCCATTTAATCCACTGCTGGAATGCCCGGCAAGCAGAAAGCCCCCATCATGGGTGACGCACATACTGAACATTACTTCAGATCCACTGCCACCATATCTTTTGTCCCACAATTTAGTACCTACTGAGTCGGTGCGAACTATATAATAATCCCCATAACCTTGGCTTGCTTCGGTCTTGTCTCCGTCAGCCCCTGATTTTGAAAAGCCCCCAATAGCATAACCGCCATCGGGCATCCTAAAAACCTTTGAGACAAAATCATCATTAGTACCCCCAAAGCGCGCGTCCCATTTACGGCCAAGCTGGACTTGAGCGGAAAGCTGAGCGGAAAATAACGCAAGCAATAACAGTGGAAGAAGGGATTTCATGTGCCGCTTTTGTAATTGTTAATGGTTTTAACAATACCAATATACCAAAATTTTAGAAACTATTTTAAGCTGTTTTCACGGCCTATATACCGCCAACGTATACCCGTTTTGTTGAACCGTCTCCACGGGCTGGTTATTTACGTTCAAGCCCTTAAAACCGGGCGGCAACAAAATGTAGAGCGTTTCTTTTTGATTGGCACCTGCGTGGTAAAAGATGTTGGCGTTTTTCTCGCTCGTGAGCAGAAAATCCTTCACCTCGCTGCCCGGGAACAGGTGGCCCTTGCCACCCAGCAATTGAAAGCCCTTACCCTCCAATTTGTAATAGCAAATGCTGGTGTAGGGCGCTAACGTTACTTCGCTGCCCGATAGTATCTGCCCTGTATTCGGGTCGAAGTACTCGCCAGCGGGCAGTGTCCAAGTTTGCTTTTTGCCACTGAGGTTAATGTAAGCCAAGTAATGCCGTTTGCCAATGGCAAAAGCAACCTCATACGCATCGCCGCGCTTGGTTACGGCCATTTCGCGCTTCGGCAGCAACGGAAAACCCGACAGATACTGGCCCATGGTTTTCGCATCGTAGTTATTGATATTATCGGAAGTAAATACCAATTGCCCAAACAGGTTGTTTACAAAAAACATAGTATGCTTTTGCGCCGCCGTAAGTTTGTTGTTCTCTTCGCGAAGCACATACACGTCCGGGTCGTTGTATATAAAGCGGCCTCCCAAATGCCTGCGGGCAATGTTGGTGGTTAGGGTGTTCCACACGCTTAGGCGTTCGCGGGCGTGTAGGGCCTTCAGTATTTTCATCTCCCATTTCATGTGCACATCGCTGCTCACGCGGCAATAATCTACCACATTCATGCTTGGGCCCAAGGGAACGCCGCAACCCAATATCCATTTATCGCCCACCCAGTTGCGCAGCATTATCATGCCATCGGTCATCATTTCGCCACGGCTTTTGCGGTATTGTGGCTTAATACTGGCGGCAAACAGAAAATCGAGCTTTACCATATCATAGCCCCATACGTTCAGCACCGTATCAAACACGCCACGCAGGTAGTTTTGCACCTCTGTGTGGTAAATATCCAAGGCATAATACTTGCCACTCCAGCCGGGGTTTACGCCAGCGGTTATGGGTTTGCCCTTATCGTCCTTCACTATCCAATCAAAGTGGTTGCGGTATATGTCAGAGTTCTTTTCGCAGATAAACGGCGCCAACCACAGCCCAGCCTTATAACCAGCAGCGTGTATACTATCGGCAATGTGCTTCATGCCGTTCGGAAATTTGGCGTTGGTGGTAGTCCAGTCGCCCACCGATTTCTGGTAGCCATCGTCAATCTGGAACATACCAATAGGAATACTCCGCGACGAAAACGCCCGAAGGTTTTCCAGTATAATCCCTTCGTCAATTTTGGTGTAGTAGTTATACCAGCTCGTCCAGCCCGTTTGTGCCGTGGCGGTGCTGCTGGGCTCTCGGTTTATGCTGCGGCGCATGGTTTCGGTGGTTGCCTCCAATTGCAACTTGGCATAAGCGTCAAACACGGCATCGTCATTACCTTGCAACTCTAACAATGATATGTACTCGTAGTTTTTGTTTTCCAGTAGCAGCTTGCCATCTAGTTGTTTGGTCATGGTAAGTTTGCCCAGCTTGCTATCAAACCGCCACTGGGTGTAGCCCTCACTCTCATCCAACGAAGCATACAGGTGCATTTGCCCATTAGGTAGGCGCGTGTAGGCATACGTCCAGCCGTGTTGTATGCCCTTGGCGGGCTTGTAGCCCACAAAATTATAGTCGCCATAGTGCTGTGCAAAGCCACGGCCCAGCCAGCTCAGCGAGGTTATTTTAGCGTCCTTCTCAAACTCTTGGCTATTGGTCCAGCATTGGTAACCGTTTACAAACACGCGCTCCACGCTATCGGGCTGCCAATCGAAGGTAATGCTCACATCGAGCACCTCAATATTGAAATAGGGCCTGATCGAAATGGCTAATTTTTGTCCGCCCGTAGTGGGTATGGTGCCAATGTTCAACGATATTTCATTGTTCTCGGTATAGTTTTGGTTCTTGCTGCGCAGGGTTACCTCTTCCTCGCCCTTTAGGTAGCGCACCGCTACCGTAAACGGTTGTTGCGTGAGCAGGTTTTGGGCTATAATGGCCGGCATAAACGATAACAATACGAGGGTGAAAAGCAAGAGGGTGCGCATAGCCGTAAAAATACGGCTTATTCAGCAGCTACAATAAAGGGTAGGTTTGATTGCGAAAACTAAGGTAATCAGTCAATTATTTTATCTTAGTAATAGAATGAAAAGGAAACTATTATTTTTGGTAATTTTCCATTAATTTAGCTAACAATTTCAGCAAAATGGACTTTTTATTTCTTGCAATAGGCCTTGTATTGGGCGCCGTGGTTATATTCTTTTACACCAAAACCCAAAACAATGGGCCCTTGGATACCACCGAGCTGGACAACTTACGCCAGCAAAACCAAAACCTGCAAAATAACTTGAGCCGCAGCGAAGAGCGCGCCAGCCAATTGGCTATTCAGCAAGAGGAATATAAGCACGAGCTAAACGGCAAGCGCCAGCAAGTGCTAGAGTTAAGCACCCAACTGACGGCCCGCGAAACGGACCTAACCAACCTGCGCCAACGCTTGGACGAGCAGAAAGCAGAGGTAGAGCAACTACAACAGAAATTTGCCATCGAGTTTAAGAACATTGCCAACGAGATATTAGAGGATAAGAGCCGCCGCTTTACGGAAACCAACAAAACCAATATTGGCGAGATACTAAACCCTTTGCAAGAGAAAATTAAGGAGTTTGAACGGAAGGTGGACGATACGCACAAAGCCAGCATTGTAACCAGTGCCGAGCTACGCAACGAGCTGAAAATGCTGCACGACCTGAACAAAACCATGACCAAAGAAACCGAGAACCTTACAAAAGCCCTTAAAGGCGATAACAAGGCGCAAGGCAATTGGGGCGAAATGATTTTGGAGAAGGTGTTGGAGCGCTCAGGCCTGGTAAAAGACCGCGAGTACTTCATACAAACCTCTTACACTACCGAAGATGGCAAACGCTACCAACCCGATGTGATAGTGAAACTGCCCGAAGGGCGCAATGTGGTGGTGGATAGCAAAGTATCGCTGATTGACTACGAACGTTGTGGAGCCGCCGAAAATGATGATGACCGCATTATCTACCTCAAAGCGCACATCAACTCTCTGCGTAGCCACATCAAAGGCCTTAGCGAAAAGCAATACCAAAACATTTATGAACTGAGCGGGCTAGATTTTGTACTCCTGTTTATACCCATTGAGCCTGCCTTTAGCATAGCCGTGCAACAAGATAGCGAGCTTTATACCTATGCCTTGGATAGGAATATTGTATTGGTGACGCCATCAACGCTGTTGGCTACGCTTAAAACCATTGCCAACATTTGGAGGCATGATAACCAGAACAAAAATGCTTTAGAAATTGCCCAACAAAGCGGTGCCCTATACGATAAGTTCGTTGGCCTTGCCGACAACCTAATTAAAGTGGGCAAGAAAATTGACGAGAGCAAAAGCGAATATGTGGATGCCATGGGCAAACTTACCGAAGGCAAAGGCAACCTCATTGGCCGAGTAGAACGCCTAAAAGAAATGGGCGCCAAAACCACCAAATCACTACCGCAAGGGCTGTTGGATAGAGCTGGTGTTGAAAAGGAATTGACGGCTGGTGGGGAGTGAGGGTAGAACAAGAAAACAAAGTTAGTCATTCATTGTTAAGGTGACCTCCTCCGTGTCATGGTGAGCGGAGCCGAACCATGGCGGCTAAGCGTTCCCCTCCTGAACATAAACAAAGCCCCCAGACTCAAATGAAATTATACTACGTCTATATCCTCAAATGCTCTGACAACTCCTACTACATAGGCATAACCAACAACGTAGATCAAAGAGTAGCGCAACATAACGAGGGATATGACCACCAATCTTACACCTACACGAGAAGGCCTGTTGAATTGGTTTACAGCGAAATGTTTACCGAAGTATTGCAAGCAATCGCTCGTGAAAAACAAATCAAAAAATGGAGTAGGATAAAAAAGGAGGCTTTGATTAAAGAGCGTTGGGAGCAGTTAAATGGATTGGCCGCTTGTAACAATGAAAGCACCCATCAGAATTACAACCCACCCGAAGAAAAAGCGCGCTAGTGAGCTTTATGCCGCCATGGTTCGTAGTTCGACTACGCTCACTATGACATCCGCTCACCATGACACGGCGGCTATCACTCTAACCAAGATAATTTTTCCACAACTCTTTCATTAAACCACAACGGCCCCGAGCGCATTGCTCGGGGCCGTTGTGTATCTATCAATCTCCTAAATCAATTATTCTTTCACAAATTTTACCAACTTGCTTTCGGTACCCAATTGTATGCGAAGCAGGTATATGCCGCTGGCAAGGTCATGTACATTCAAAGTGTGCGCTGCGGCTGCGGCGTTGGTCTCAATGGTTTGTATGCGCATGCCTAAGGTGTTCCAAACCTCAATAGTTGCGGTGCCTTGGGTAGCGCCCCAAAGCACTTGTAGTTGGCTATTGGTTGGGTTAGGGTATACCTCAAGGGCATTTACACCCGCCAATTCAGTAACACCTATGGTTAATACGGTTACGGTATCGGTAAAGGTATCGCTGCCGCAGTTGTTGGTGGCAGTAAGGGTTACCACATAGCTACCATCGGCAGTATACGTTACCGATGGGTTTTGGTCGGTTGAGCTAGTGCCATCGCCAAAATCCCAAGCATAGCTGCTGGCACCCGTACCGGTTGAAGTAAAATCAACATCCAATTGATTGGCCACGAAAGTAAAGCCCGCCACAGGATTGTTGCTCAATAAAGTAACCACCACCGAACCTACACCTTGGCAACCATTGCCATCGGTTACGGTAAGGCTATATGTGCCCGCAGTAGTAAACGAAGCCGTTTGGGTGGTCTGTCCGTCGCTCCACAAATAGCTTGCAAAGCCAGCCGCAGCCGATACACTTACGGTATTACAATTGCTAGCCGTTGCTGGCAAACCTGTAACCGGTTCGGCAAAAATAGTAACCGTTACATCATCGCTAGCGCTGCAACCGTTGGCATCGGTAGCGGTGAGGGTATAGGTGCCGTTTTGAGTAAAGCTGCCCACAGCTGTGTTCTGTCCGTTGCTCCAAATATAAGTAGTGAAAGTGCCTGGGGCAGTAACCACTGCAGTATCGCAATCGCTAGCGGTAGCCGGCAAGGTCAAGGTGGGTATTGTATTGATCGTAACATTCACGGCATCGATGGCCGTGCAACCTAGGTTATCGGTTACGGTTACACCCACATTACCCGATTGAGTAACGCTAATTTGGCTGGTATTGGCGCCAGTGCTCCAGCTAGTGCTGGTAAAGCCTGAAGTGCTTAAACCATATTGGCCACATACGGCAGTATCGTTGCCCAAGCTAACGGTTGGGTTGCCAACGTTTACAGCAAAAGTACCAGCAGCGCTAGTGCCACATTGGTTGGTAGCAGTTACGCTTATCGTGTGACTTCCTGCCGTTGCCCAAATAACGGTTGCGCTGTTCGTGTTCGGGGTTAGTGTGCCACCAGTGCTCAAGCTCCAGTTGTACGTAACACCGTTTACCGTTGGCACGGTGTAGGTTTCGGTTGCAGGTAGGCAAGCCACCGCATCGCCAGAAACTACAGGAACAGTTGGGGTAGCACTTACCGTAACTTGCAAAGTTTGTACCGGGGCATTGCCACAAGCAACGCTGCTAGCCGTAACCGATACGGTATAGGTACCGGCGACTGTCCAGTTAATGTTGGCTTGGTTGGCGCTAGGGGTAATAGTACCACCGCCCGAAACAGCCCAAGTAAACACTACTCCCGATTGGGTCGGTACCGAATATGTTTCTGAACCTAAACACACTGCGGCACTGCCGGTAATGCTGGCAGGCTGTTGCGCTACTACAGGTGCAGTAAGGGTAGCACTACCAGTGGCCGTGCAGCCATTATCATCGGTAGCTGTTACGGTGTAAGCGCCTGCGGCCAAGCCGGTAATAGTATCGCCCGCACCGTTAGGAGTACCACCGCTCCAAGCAAAAGTATATGGTGGGGTACCGCCACTCAATGCGGCAAAGGCCTTGCCACTGTTGTTTACGCCACAACTAAGGTTCTGACCGGCAACGTTCAGTGCCAGGGCGGTAGGTTGAGTTACCGTAGCAGTAGTAGTATCTGCACAGCCAAAATCATCGGTTACAATGTAGGTGTAAGAATTTGCTGCAAGGTTGCTAGTTGGGGTGCTATTGAAAGTATAAACCCCCGTGCCTCCTATGGCATTTAGCGCAACCGAACCAGTGTTACCGCCATTGCAAAGTGCATTGGTAGGGGTAGCTGTTAGTTGCAAGGTAGTGCAAAAGGTTGGGCTACAAACGCTGGTATGCGTGCCTAAAGAGTCAAAGAAATCAGATGCATATAGTATCCACTCCAATTGCGGGTCGAAGGTTGCAGGGCTGGTTGTAACCCCTTGTGTTACGGTAGGCCTGCGCACCAATGTGTGGTTAAGGGTATAGATGGTTCCACTGCTGCTCCAACCTGTGCCAGGGTCTTGGCCAATTTTGCCAAAAATATCTACCACGGTACCGTTCAAGCGCTGCAACACAATGGCATCATCTCCGTTAAAGTACAACACCTCTGCAGTGTTGGTAGGGTTCATAAAGGTATCTGCCTTTGCTACTAGAGCCGGATCGGTAGCAGGGTTGCCGGTGCGCTTGTCCAATACCAGCACTCGGGTGTCATATGGCTGAATAATACCTGAAAGCGTAGAAAAAACACCAGGAGTTGCCGAACCATTGTTGTACTGCGCCAAACGATAGCCGCTCAAGTCAATTGGGTTTGCAGTTGGGTTGTAAAGCTCTAAGGCTTTGTTGAATCCGCTACCCTCTACATACTCCGATATGAAAATTTCATTGCAACCCGTTACTGGTTGCTGTACACGCTCATGCAGCTTGAAACTATTGCTGTGTATCACATCGCCCTGGGTATTACCATTGGCGTTTGATGCATTGCCAGCTACATAAAATACTACGGTATCGGTACCAGCAGCAGGCGCTTGCCATTTAAACGTCCAAGCAGCAGTGCTATTCGCATTTAAATGACTAACGTACTGCCTACCGCCATTGCTGTTCAATGTTGTTGTAGTAGTACTTGGCGTTAAAGATAAAGTACCTGCTGCATTATCGTTTAAATTATCTAGTACCGTCAACTCAAACCCGTAACGCGGGGTGCTTGAACTAAGGTTGATAATCATGTCATACGTTTGCCCTGGGGTATATCCGTCAGTAAACAAAGTGCTCGTTGCAGAAGTAACAGCCAAGAAACTTGAGTTGGTAACCACCGCGCTACCCGTATGGCAGCCTGCGGTATTACAAGTGTTTTCGCTTGGGGCACCCGTATGACCCGTTGGCGGCACTGACCTGTTGGTATAGGCCGACTGAACCGACAGCAGCAAGACAATAAATACAATGGAGAGTAAAAAATTTTGTTTCATAAAAGGTCAGTTGGTTGTTTCATAGTTGCCGTTACCGGCCACTAGTGTAAATGTTTATTTTTATAATATATAGCTGGCTTTTTGCCAATCTCTTTATAATTAAGACACAAAAATAAACTTAATAGTATTAAGCCAAAATGAAGAAATGCGTAAATGAGATAATAATTTACACACGTACGAACCGGTGTGCCGCAAGCTAGCAATGCGCTTTTGGTATTGGCCTAGGCAACTTGCGCCTGTTGCCGCTATTTAATGCGCACTAAGGTAATTTTGGCCAGGGGAGCCACCACCCCATTATTGGCTAGCGGAACAGTAGCAATAACCGATACGGGCTGGGCAGGGTTGGCAGGTATAGCATCGCCGGTAAAAGTTTGCGACAAGTCAATGCCCGCATCGTATGCACCGGGGTATATTACTACACTGTCCATCCAAACACCATTGGGTTTTAGGTTTACTTTGTAAGCGCTTATAAACCAATCGGGGCTAGGGCTAATGTGTGCAATAAGGGTTAGGTAGGTGTTTACATCGTTGAAACCGAGAAAAACAGTACTCGTTTCAAAAAAAGTCAATCTATCGCCTAACGACCGGTCAAGCGCTAAGTCGCCCCCACGCTGCTCGTCCACTTCTTGTTCCAATTTTACCATTACCCCTGATTCGGCCATCTGTCTGATGCCATCGGTGGCCGGAAACAAGAGATTGAACAAGTTGGTCGTTTCGCGATGGCTCACAGCCAAAAATGGATCGAGCCTGGCATAAGCCGGGTAATCGGTCGGGTGCGAATCGACTCCCCAAATATTCTGCACGCTGACATAATACTGCACCGGGTACTCTGGCTGCTGCTTGGTGCAGGCACTGCCCATAAGGGCTATGCAAAGTACGATATATGCGAGGTGCTTCATGGTACAATTATAACTCTATTTGTCGAGCCTTATTTTGTACAAGCGCCCAAAACTGCTCTTTCATTTCTAATGGAAGAAAGCTTTTGGCTATAAATGGTTGCCACGAAGGTATAGATGTTGCAAACTTGCTGAAGATATTCTCTATTGCTTTGGCTGGTATCCCTGCCCGCTGCATAGCCACAAGAAAATCACCCCGTTTTATTTTCCTTTTCTTACCATTCAAATTCAACGCCAACTCCTCTTTATCATTTGGCACTACCAAAGCCGTTGCAACCATATCGTATGCAGGGCATAGCAAATAGCTGTTAGACGCTTTCTTCAACAACGAAAAATTCTTGAGATGCATATCGGCATTGCCCGTTAAAAAAGAGAATAAAACTTGTTCATAAAATTCAATTACGTCCAAGCCTGGGTTATCAGCATAACTATTTATTGCTTTTGCTATTTGTTCATACGAGCCCCTGTATTTATCCTCAGTCAGCTTATCGGTTATTTGGCACATGTCCTCCATGTGTAGTTTTTTGCCGTTTACCCTATCCACCCGTTTAGTTATGTAAGCCAAACTTTGGCCTAACCGTATCAAACCATGAGGCACTGTTTTTATATCGCTCAATTCGGCCAAATGCATGGTAAGGTCTTCCAATTCGGGTAACGAAGGGTAATGGTCAGATGGGGGCTTAAGAATAAACTGACCCCATAAACCGACAATTGTAAATCGCTTAGGCGCTTGTTTGTTTTCACCTGAAACTATATCCAAAGAGAGTTTTGCTTGAACACCCGTTAGTGCAAACTGGCTGCGCACCACTTCAACCGCAAGTTCTTGTATTTGCGCTTCGCTGTATGGCAAAACCGGCGGCACGGCTACACCAAATAGTTTCTTGCTGCAAGCAGGGTGATAATCTAGCGCTCCACCATCGAGCAAATGATAACAATACAAACATTGATTACTCATCTTCGGCCGCCTCCTCGGCAAAAACACTAACGGCACCTATACAATCGTGGCAGCACTGCAGTAGCAGGCCCATCCGGTCTCGTGGGTTAATCTTCCAATTTCTGGTTGCAATATCCAATAACCATCCTTCGGGTATCAATCCATCAAAAAATGGAAATAGGTACCGATTGGTATAGGGCTTTTCCTGCAATGGTAAAGTCAGGCTAACTGGCTCAGCATGCTTAAGCAATAGGTATTGTGCCAAGTACTGAAACTCATACCCATCCTCTGTTTCCAGCAGCCTGCCCGCTTCAACATCGTGCATGTAAACTTTAGCTACTCTCATTCTGGTACGTTTCTATTGATGGGTACTGGTCCCAACTCTTGGCCAAACAACTGCAATACTTGATTCACTTTATCCATTCGCAAAGTGCTTTTACCTTGCTCTAGTTCCCGCAAAAAGCGCAAACCAACACCCGCTTTCAAAGCAAGTTTCTCTTGGGTTAAATTTAGCTCCGCCCTTTTTATCTTAATATAGTTTCCTATTCCGTCCATACCTATACCCGTTTGGGTATAAAAATAACAATTTAATCAACAATAATCCCTATCGGGTATAAATTATATTCAATAACGTAAAATAGTCCCTTTAGGGTATAAAGTAAGTGCAAAAAAACAAAATAGCCCCGATAGGGTATAGACGGCTCTCAATTTAAGAATCTTTAACCTTTGCCTAAAGCTTCCAAATTTCCTACTCTCGTTCACATTCTTATCTTTGCCCTGTGAATTGCCTTAAGCAAATATGGATTTTGGTGCTGTTATGCGTATCGCTAACAGCCTTTGCCCAGCAGAAAGAAGCTGAGCAATTGAACGATTTGTACATAGATGGCAGCTACGAAAAGTGCATTAAAAAGGCCCAGAAATACACCGAAACTTACCCCAAAAAGTACCAGTTCCCGTTATATGTTGCTGCCTGTTATTGGCAACTATACAAAACCGACAAAGCAACTAGCAATTTAATGAATGCACTTGCGCAGCTTAAAGCGGCACATGACCTTTATGGTAAAAAAATAGGCAAGTTTGCAGCCGAACAGAAACAAATACACGTTGCTGCCATACAAATAGGCCCCGGGTTGTTGAGAGCAGGGGATAATGATGGTGCCAAAGCACTTTACGGCTACTTGGCTGCCGTATATAAAGATACTACCGAAGAGTACACGTGGCTTTACCCTTCATCTAAAAACGCTACCAAGATAACTATTGCTGGGGCCAACGTGCTGGTAAATGATGCCCCCACCCTTGACCCTGACCATAGTGCCAACTCATCGTTAGTTGACAAGCTAATACTCTACAGCACCAATTTTCTAGGCTTGCCTTATCGGTACGCGGGCTGCGAGCCTTCTACTGGGTTCGACTGCTCAGGGTTTGTGAGCTATTTGTATAAAATGCTGAATATTAAATTACCGCATAGCTCGCAAGAGCTTTCATATGTAGGTTCGCCAGTGCCATTGGCTATGGTTAAGCCCGGCGATTTATTGTTTTATGGCACCCGTAAAGGCAGCTCTTACCGCACACAGCATGTGGCCATGGTATATAGCAACACCAACGGAAAGCTTGCATTTATACACTCCTCTACGTCGCAAGGGGTGGTTATTGACGATCCACAGTCGGCAAGCTGGGATTATTGGGAAAAGCGCTTTCTTTTTGCCAAACGCGTGCTTTAATTAGCCTACCCAAGCCGTAAATTCTATCTCCACCAATAGTTTAGGGTCAATTAAAGCCTTTACTTCTACCATAGTAGCGGCTGGTTTAATCTCTTTGAAAAACTCGCCATGCGCTTTGCCTATCTGCTCCCATTGAGCAATATCGGTAACAAACATGCGTGTGCGCACCACACTATGCAGGCCAGTGCCTAATTGCGCCAATGCCTCCGCCGCTTTCTGAATAATAAACCGGGTTTGGGCATACGCATCGCCCATGCCAACTACATTGCCTTCGGCATCAATGGCCGTGGTACCGCTAATTTCAATCAAAGGCCCGGTTTTTACGGCTCGCGAGTAGCCAACTATGTTTTCCCATGGGGCACCGCTGCCAATATTGGTTCTATTAGTCATTGCAAAAAGAAGTTTACTTGTTTAACGCGAATGTTGGTAATTTAGCCCCCAAAGGTTGCAGATGATAAAGTAACCGCTAATTGATGAAAACCGCAAAGTGAGCATATGAAAAGAGCACGCATAACCGGTGTAGGGCACTATTTGCCAGAGCAAATAGTTACCAACGAGGAACTTACCACCTATATGGATACCTCTTCGGAGTGGATTGTGGAGCGCACGGGCATCAAAGAAAGGCGCTTTTTTAAGGAAGGCGACGACACCGTATCGAAAATGGGTACACGAGCCGCCGAAATTGCCTTGAAAAATGCTGGCATCACCGCCCAAGATATCGACCTGATTATATTTGCCACCCTTAGCCCCGATTACAACTTTCCGGGTTGCGGCGTGCTCATGCAGCGCCAATTGGGTATCAAAAACATACCCGCTATTGATATTAGGCAGCAGTGCTCGGGCTTTATCTATGGCCTATCGGTAGCTGATGCTTATATACGCTCGGGTATGTACAAAAATGTGTTGTTGGCCTGCGGCGAAATACAGAGCAATGTGATGGAGCTGAGCGACCGTGGCCGCAATATGGCCGTAATATTTGGCGACGGGGCGGCGGCAATAGTAATACAAGCAACCGACGATACCAGCAAGGGCATTCTCTCTACACACATACACAGCGATGGCGAATTTGCCGAAGAATTAATGCTGCAACACCCAGGCAGCAACCGAAAAGAGCGCATTACTACCGAAATGCTGACGAATGGCGACTTACTGCCACACATGAACGGTAAACTAGTATTTAAGCACGCCATTGTGCGCTTTCCGGAAGTGATACACGAGGCCCTAAACCACAACGGCCTTACCCTTGCCGACTTAGACTTACTGATACCGCACCAAGCCAACCTGCGCATAGCCGAGTATGTGCAAAACGACCTTGGCCTTACCAATGACCAAGTGTTTAACAACATACACAAATACGGCAACACCACCGCCGCCAGCATACCGTTAGCCTTTAGCGAAGCGCTACAAGCAGGCCGCATTAAAGATGGCGACCTAGTTTGCGTAGCGGCCTTCGGCAGCGGCTTTACCTGGGGCTCTGCGTTGATTAGGTGGTAACCAATCAATAAAACACCGCCACATCCTCCAAACCCTTACGCTTTATGTCGGGCACTTGGGCGTTGGGGGCGGGGTAGCCAACGGGTATTAAAAGAAACGGCTTTTCGTTGGCGGGGCGTTGCAAAATGTCGCACAAAAAATTCATGGGGCTAGGCGTATGCGTAAGCGCCACCAAACCCGCTTGATGTATAGCGGTAAGCAAAAAGCCACAGGCTATGCCCACCGATTCTTGCACATAGTAGTTGTTGCGTTTACCCTCTTCGGTAAGGTCGTAGCTTTTGCGGAAGACGATAATGAGCCACGGGGCAACCTCTAAGAAAGGCTTATTGGCATCGGTACCAAATTGCGCCAAATCCTGCAGCCATTCGTCGCTCATGCGGCCGGCATAGTTGCGGCGCTCCTCTTCTTCGGCAGCCTCCCGTATTTTGCGTTTCATCTCCGCATCCCCCACTACACAAAACGTCCACGGTTGCTTATGTGCCCCCGATGGTGCCGATGATGCGGCTAAAATCAGTTGCTCTATCACTGCTTTAGCCACGGGTGTATCGGCAAACTCGCGCACAGTGCGCCGAGCATCCAATTGCTGATAGTATTGTTGCGCCCGCTCCAGCATTTCGGCAGGGGCATAAGTGGAGCGAACGTAGGGTATGTGGTTGGCTAATGACATGGCAACTGGCAATATTGGTATGTTATGAAATTAGCGAAAAACGGCAAAATCGTTTCTAGCTGATGTAACAAACCACCTTGCACTAATCGCTTTCAAGAGAGGCTAACTCACTTCCCCTTACCCTGCACCAATATCAGCACGGTATAGATGAGTATTTTGAAATCGAGGGCGAGCGACATGTTTTCTACATACAGTATGTCGTATTTCATGCGCTCTACCATTTGGTCCACGTTCTCGGCGTAGCCAAATTTCACCATGCCCCAAGAGGTTATACCAGGTTTGGCTTTTTGTAGGTGCTTGTAGGCTGGGGCAATGGGCAATATCTGATCGATGAAGAACTGGCGCTCGGGGCGCGGGCCAACTAGCGACATATCGCCTTTCAATACGTTCCAAAACTGCGGCAATTCGTCTAATCGGTATTTCCGCATTACTTTGCCCCAACGGGTTATGCGTGGGTCGTCGTCCGACGAAAGCGCGGGCCCTTGCTGCTCAGCATCAATAAACATGGAGCGGAACTTGTAAATATAAAACGGGCGCCCATGCAGCCCTACGCGTTCTTGCTTATAAAATACCGGCCCATGCGAGCTACGTTTTACCATAACAGCCACCAACGCCAGCAACGGCCATATACCCAGCAGCACCAAGCCCGATGCTAGTATATCCATGGCCCGTTTTAGTACTCGCTGCCAAACAGGCATCAATTGCGGATTGATTTCGATGAGGATGGCACCAATTACGTGGCTCATACGCACCGAACCGGAGAGGATCTCCGTCATACCCGGGGTTATTTTTATCACTACTTGGTGGTTTACCAAGGCATCCAGTATCTTGTTCACCTTCTTGCGGTCTTCCGATTCAATGGCAATGATTACCTCATCCACTTGACGGCTGGCCATTATGGTTTCCAGCTGCTGCCAGCTACCCAATTGGAGCAAGGTTTGGGCGAGTTCGGTGGGGTGGTTGCCGTTGGTTTCTACATAACCTAGGAGGTTATAGCCCAGCGGTTTTTTGCTCTTGTTTATTTCCTGGTAAAGCTGCCAAGCACGCTCGCCGCTGCCTATCAATATAGTATTGTAAGCCACACGGCCCGTGTTTATCATGGTTTTGGCATAGGCCAATATAACCTGCCGCCCCACAACCGTAAGGGTAAAGTGCAGCAACAGCAACATGCCCAAGGTGCGGTAGTAGTTTTTAAAGTCGTTGGAGATATTGTCGTCGAGCAACAACACAAAAAACAGCACCACGGTGCCAACCAAGCTCACCCTGATGGTATCGTATATGTCGCTCAATCGGCTTTTGCGGTAAATATCAGTATAGGCACCGGCCATAAAATGCAGCGCCATCCAAAACGCGGTAACCCCTATTACCCCTGGCAGAAAATTATCATCAAACAGCTCATCAATGCTTACCTCCCAAGTATAGCCATCAAAGGTAAGCTTGCGGTACATAAACAAGCCCGCCCAAGAGGTAGCTGCGGCAATCAAATCGGCCAGAGCATATAAGAGAATACCTATACGGGTACGCGCCCTCATTCGTCGAGCAGAATTTTTACGTTATCAATATAATTATTGATGTCGTCGGTGGTGCTTTGCTCATTTACTTCCAGAAAAAATTGGAACTCGTAGGCCAGTGTATTATTAATTTCGGGCGTGAAGTTGAGGTATATTTTATTCCAATCGTCTTGCGGCGCGATAAACACCTTACTTATCACAAAGGTACCCTGCGTATTGCTACTGCCTATGATTCCCGCCTTCATCACGTGCGTAGATTTGTAATCGAGCTCAACGAAAACGATAACCCCATCGTCTTGGTTTACCTGAAACTTGGTATTGGTTACCATCCTTACATATCGCGTGGTGTCTACTAATATACGCCCACTGTTATTGCCTTCAAAAACACTACCAGCATCGGTTACGCGCTCCACGTTGCTAAACTCGTTTCCGTTCTCAAAATCCTCGTTCAACAAAAACTGAGTGGCTGCGCGGTAAGTCACGTATGGGGTTATGGTATCCGTTTGGCCAGCCACTAAATCAACATACATGATAGTATCGGTGTAAAACGGGTACTGCACGCGCGTAGTGCTGATACCATTGGCCAATATACCCGGCGAAAATGTTAGCTTGGTAGTACCCGTTTTTAGCACTGGAATGGTTACTGGCAATGGGTACACCCCTAGTATCTCGTCATCGGCATACAGCCACACATCGGTAATTTTTTGCGAAGTGGTGCCTTGCAGCGGGTCGGTTACCAGCACCGACATGGCCGGTATATGCACGTAACTTGGCACTTCATCGGTGCCGGGCTTGCACGAAGCCACCAACAAAAGCAAGAACAAATATGGCAGGTATGGTTTCAAACTAAACACTTAATGCTTCACCAATCAATTTATTGTACTATGCCCAAAGAATTTTTCTCAATCTTGCGCATCACTTGCAGGGCCACATCCAGCGCATTATAGCCATCGGTAAGGGTTACAGGTGGCTCGGTATCGTTCACTATGGCATCCCTAAACAGTTCCAGCTCCATTTTTATCGCATTTACCTCTCCTACGGCCGGTTCTTCATAGCGAATATACTTGGTTTCGCCCGCATTTCCCGTTTCCAGTTCCAGCGCGGGGCTTTCATCGGTTGGTGGTTCGTCGCTTAGCGAGAATATCTCCGTTTTCTTTTCCAGTAAATCAATGCTCAAATAATTATTCGGCTGAAAGAGCCTGATTTTGCGCATCTGTTTCATACTGATGCGGCTAGCCGTAATGTTGGCCACACATCCGTTATCAAACTCAATGCGCGCATTGGCAATATCGGGGTTGCGACTTAGCACTGCTACGCCACTGGCACTTATACGTTTCACATTGGCTTTTACCATGCTCAGTATAATGTCAATGTCGTGAATCATCAGGTCTAGAATAACAGACACATCAGTACCCCGTGGGTTAAATTGCGCCAAACGGTGGGCCTCAATAAACATCGGGTTCACGGTTCGGTCCTTTACGGCAAGGTAAGCTGGGTTAAAGCGCTCTACATGGCCCACCATTACTTTTACATCAGCTTCGTTGGCTAGGTTTATCAAGTTGCGCGCCTCTTCGGCAGTGGCGGTTACAGGCTTTTCGATAAACACGTGCTTACTGCGTTTGATGGCTTTAACAGCGCTCTCAAAATGTGCCAGGGTCGGGGTTACTACATCAACCACATCCACTGCATCTATTAAGTCTTCGGCGGTGGCAAAGCGGGTTACGCCAAGCTCGGTAATGGCCTTGTTGGCATTAGTATCGTCGGGGTCGTAAAACCCAACCAACTCGTACCCTTCAATACCCTTCAATAGTTTCAGGTGAATGCGGCCCAAATGCCCTGCCCCTAAAACGCCTATTTTCAGCATAATCTGTTCGGTTCTATTCCTTTCGAAATTACATATACCCAAGGGTTATTGCACGGTTTGCAGGTATTGTCTTATAGACGTAAGAATGTTGAAAAAGGTGCTCATTGGTTGATTGGTTAATCGGTTATTGGTTAATAGGTTGATTAGCGATGCAACTTTGATTTTTATTGGTACCTGTGCCAAAATATAGAAGTTAGTTTTTTCACAAAAACTAATTAACCAATCAACTAATCAACAAACTCCTATCTTTGCACTATGTCTACTAACAATGAAGCAGAGGACTTTGATATAGCCGAAGCCCACCAGCATTTTGCTATGGAATTGTACAACTTGGTGTGGGATATGCTGGACCGCCCCGAACGTGACCGTTTGCAAGATGAATTGATGATACATGCCGCCCACGCTGCAGCTTTCCACTGGTCGCAAGTAGGTGAACCCGAGCAATTGCAGCGCAGCGAATGGCAGCTGAGCCGGGTGTACACCAACGTTGGCGATAAGGCACAAGCCTTGCACTACGCCCGCCGCTGCTTTGAGGTAACCCAAGAGCAACGGCTTGGCGACTTTGACTTGGCTTTTGCACTGGAGGCCATGGCGCGTGCCAATGCCATGAACGGTAACAAGATTGATTTTGAACAGTACTACGTGCTGGCCCTTAAAGCTGCAGACCAAATAAGTGAAACCAACGATAAGGATCTTTTTTTAGCGGAACTGAACAGCGAACCTTGGTTTGGCATGAAATAGTTTCCGTACCCAACTTAACCGAACCTTAACCCAGCACGCCCGAAGTGAAGATTATCCTGTTCAATTTGGCCATTATCATAGTCCTGGAGTATCTGGTAATGTTGTTCTTTTTTAGGAAAGAGTATTGGCCAATTCTGCAATTTTCGGCACTGATGAACGCCATTACCCTATCATTGGGACTGTTGTTGTTTAACAAGGTTGGTATGAACGGTTGGGCGGTTTTTGGCCTTACCATTGCTATCGAGGCGGTGGGTATTTACTTTTTCTGGATCATAAAACCCGCCAAAGCGCTGGCTATTAGTACCATTGCCAACACCGTATCCAGTGCCTTTTTTCCGATCATGATTTGGCTGGGGGTTAATTTGTATCCGTTTTAAAACTTCCCATTAAACTCTTTGGCCCACTTACTACCCACCCGCACAAAAGCGGCTGGCTGACCGTATGGCACTGCCACTTCGTGCCATTGGCCACCCATGTATTTGGTTTTGAAGAATAAATGCTCCCATTCGCCAGCGGGTAGGTACACTTTTACCTTAAACTCCTTTTTAGCTGTTACAGGCGCTACCAAAATATCCTCACCGAGCATAAACTGGTATGGAGCTTTCCATATCTCGGGGTCGTTGGGGTAATGCAGGTATAAGTGCCGCACTATAGGGTAGCCTTTTTCGTTAGCCTCATTGTTCAGGAATTGAAAGTAGGGCTTCAATGCTTGATGTATGCGGCCATATTGCGCAAACATACGCTGGGTGGTGGTATCGTCGTAAAACTGCACATTCTCTTTGGGTCTTAGACCCTCGTGGGTACGGAACACAGGCGTAAAAATGGCCCACTCGTTCCAGCGGCAAAACAAATCCCAATCGCGGCGCGATTTATAAAACGGGGTATTTACCGTAGTATACCCACCCGCATCGGCATGGTTTAGGCTAATACCGCTCAAACCAGACGATAACAAGGCCGTAATGGCCGAGCGCATACCATCGTTGGGGCCATAAGTATGCAGTTGGTCGCCTGCCCAAAACATGGTGCTGTACTTAGCCGAGCCCGTATAGCCTGCACGATTAAAAAACACCACTTCGCCTTCTTTGCCGGCTTCCTTAATGGCTTCGCGATTCAACCTTGCCCACTCCACGGGGTATCGGTTATGGAAAGTAGGAGCAGCCTCACCGCTGTATATTTTGGCATCCCACGGCAGCCATTCGCAGAAGTCGGCCATCCAACCGCTAAAGCCATTGCCAATGAGGTTGGTTTTGATGATGCCTTTTAACCATTCAAAAGCCTCAGGATTGCTCAAATCCACCAAATAAGCATCGAAACCACCAGCGGGCATCAGGTACGGTTCGCCTTCTTGGGTTTTTACCAGATAACCTTTGGCAATGGCCGTATCCGTCATGGCGGTGCCAGGCACCATAAACGAGTTGATGTAGCCCAGCGTTTTGATGTTCATGTCCGCCAAATCGCCAGTAAACTCCTTCATATTGCCGTAGCGCACGGTGTCAGGTATCCAGTTCCACCAAAGGCGGTCGCCGTATTTGGTCGGTCGGCGGCCCACCCAGTCTTGTATCCAAACTGCAGTAACGGGGTTACCCGCTTTAATGGCTCCACGCGTGGCATCCATCACCTTTTCATCGCCTCCTTGCAGACCTAGGATAGTTCCCAGCGCCCAATCGGGTAACTTGGGCATGCGGCCTGTGTGCTCGGTATATTTTTCAAGCAAATCCAGTGGCTTAGGCGCTTGCCAGATAAGTAGGCTTAGCGTGTCGCTCCAAACCTCCAAGGTTATCTTATCGGCTGTTCTAAAATCGAACTCTTGAAACTCGGTGTTCTGGCAAAGAATGCCCCGCCCATCGGTAGTCATTAGCCATGGTATGGGGGCATAGGTGGTATAGTGGTTGCCTTTTACGCCCGCCAAACCCGTAAAGAAACTGATGCCCTTATCACCACGGCCAAGGCCTTGCTCTTCCACCCAAACGGGCACTTTATGAACCTTCAAATCCACGTACGAAAACTGCTCGCCCATACCCAATATGCGCTCTTGGGCATTGGATTGGAAGGTAAGGGTGATGCGGTTGCTGGTATTTGAATAGTTGGTATTGAGTTGAATGCCGATTGAATTGTTAGGTCCTGGAAAAATTAATAAATCCCAAAAGTGAGCATACTCATACTCAACTTTAGGGTCATAATTTCTAAACACCAAAGTATCTCCGCCGTAAACTGGCGTTGGAATGCCCTTAGCTTTATCAATAACCTTTACCTTCCCTTTAAACTTAAAACTCCCCATCTTAAACTCCACCTTTTCTTTGCCACTTCCAATGGTCAGGAACGTTTCACCCAACGGGAAACTGATGGCCGGTTTGGTGCTGTCTTGGTAATAAATATGCAGCGCCGTTTCCGTTTGCTGGTAGCGGATGGCTTGAGCGTGGGTGGATAACCCCAAAACTAAAGTAACCAGTAAGGAGCATATTAATTTCACATCTCTCATTTCATATCTCATATCTGATTACAACACTTTCGTCTTGCCCATACCAAACCGCAATAAACCCAGCGCCACCACTGCCGTTACTAGCCAGATGGCGGCTAAAGAGTATTCGCCGAAGATAAACTTACCCACCCCAAATAGCATGGCATACGTAAACGTAATGCCCGACAACCAACACAATGCCAAATAACCAGGCTTAAAGCCTTCAGGCTGCGTAGCGCTAATGGGCGCCCACCAACCACCCGGCTGTACTTTGTTGTAGAACGAGATAAGCGTTTGTTTTTCGGTTGGCTTGGTGATAAACGTAACCAATAACCACGATACTGTTGTAAAGCCTACGGTAAGGAAAAAGCTATTCGGAAACTCCCAGCCGAGGTAAAATTTGCTAATGGCATAGCCAATAAACGGCGCTACGGTAGCCGCTATCTCGCTCCAAGCATTAATGCGCCACCAATACCAACGCAATATCAACACCAAGCCCAAGCCTGCACCGCACTCCATGATAAATTTCCAAGTATCCTCAATGCTGGTTATCATGGGGGTAACGGCAATGCCTAACAAACACAAGAAAACTGTAGCCAAGCGCGAAGCGGTAATCAATTCTTTATCGGTGCTGTTTTTGGCGCTAAAGCGTTTGTACACATCATTTACCAAATAGCCAGCACCCCAATTAAGTTGCGTGGATATAGTACTAAGGTAAGCCGCCAAAAACGCCACCACTAAAAGGCCCTTCAAGCCTACGGGCAAAAAGTCGTTCATGGCATAGATGTAGCCCATACCAGGGTTTTCTAGCCCAGGGTACAATACTATCGTGCACAGCGCTACCAATATCCAAGGCCACGGACGCAAGGCATAGTGACATACTTGAAACAACAATGTGGCATACACAGCCTGATTTTCGTCTTTAGCACTCATCATGCGCTGGGCCACGTAGCCGCCGCCGCCCGGCTCGGCACCGGGGTACCAGCTGCTCCACCACTGTACGCCAATAAAAGCCAAAAATGCCCCGACCGTTATAGTAAGCGTGCTGCCCACATCGGCAACACTGTTGCCAATAGAAGGGAAAAACTCAAATGCCCAGGGCTTATCGGCTAGTTTTTCTTGCAAACCACTAATACCGCCAATTGCTTCTGAAGTTACCACCACATAAGCTAGCACCGTTGTGCCTATCATGGCAATGGTAAACTGCACTACATCTGTTACCGCTACACCCCATAGGCCCGAAATAGTGGTATAAATAACCGCTACGGCCATAGCAAAAGCCACATACCAAATAACCTGCTCTTGAGGAATGCCGAACATACCTACTAAAATGCTCGCTAAGGCTACGTTTACCCAACCGATTACGAGCACGTTCATAAACAAGCCGAGATATATAGCACGTAGTCCGCGCAAAAAAGCCGCTTCAGTACCGCTATAGCGTAGCTCAATGAGTTCTACTTCCGTAATTACACCCGAGCGACGCCAAAGCCTAGCAAAAAAGAAGGTGGTGAGCATGCCGCCTGCCAGCATATTCCACCAAAGCCAGTTGCCACTGATGCCATTTTTGACTACTAAACCCGTAACAGCCAATGGTGTGTCGGCAGCAAAGGTGGTAGCCACCATACTAATGCCAGCAATGTGCCAAGGCAAATTGCGCCCGCCGAGGAAGAAATCGGATAGATTGCCCGAGGCACGCTTGCGATAATATAAGCCAATAGCCATTGATAGGGCCAAAAAAGCGATGATGATAATCCAATCGAGAGTAGCGAGCATAGTGGGAGTTGTTTGGCTAATGGCCTAAAAATAACGCATTAATTTTATCATCTTTAAGCAGATATTAACAAGCCCATTAGGAATTGACAACTATGAGCACCACTACCACCACCGATTACCCTCGGCTTGCCGCCAAACTGGCCATTGTAGCTGCCTTTTTGGGTACTGTGGCCGATTTGCTTTTATTGTACAGCCCAACAGGCGGCTACGAAGTAGGCGACTACCAATTTTTGCAAGGCATTAGCGCCAACCGCATAATGATTGGCCACTACCTCGGTATCTTTTTTATTCCTTTGGAGATGCTGGGGCTGTTTCAGGTATACCGTTGCCTGAAGCCCGCTGGTGGCTGGATGCCTTGGGCAGTGGTCATCGGGGCGCTGTTTATTGGCTACCCGGGTATTGCTTATCATGGTATGGTGGCCTTTATCCATCAAATGATACAGCAAGGTACAATGGATGCCGCGGCACTAGAGCGCGTTCGTATGCTATCGGAGCCTGTTGGCGGTGCCTTAGCCGTGGGTGGTGGCATAGTGGCTGGTATCATGGTGTATGTTATTCTCAAAAAAGAAACCCTCTACCCCAAATGGATGGCCTGGTGCAACCCAGGGGCGTTTTATGTGCTGTTTGCGGTTTGCTATTTGGTAATACCTGTGGTTGGTAATGTGCTGATACCAGCAGGATTTAACTTGGCTTTTTTATTGTTTTTTTGTTGTTCGTTGGTGGCGGAGAAGAAGGTTACGGCCTAGATTGCTTGTATCGTCCTCGCTTCCAGCGAGGACGTCCTAACGTTGAGCTTTCAGCTCATTTTCGTATTGCGTATGTGTTATGTAACGAGCAGAATGCTCGCGGTTAGTTAATCCTCGTTGGAAACGAGGACTAGTTAAAGATTGGAAAAGGATTTTACCGTATTATGTACAAATCCTTTTCCAATCATGGCAATCAAGCTAAATCATGGTTCAAGTTTCCCCACCGCCCTCTCAGCCAACGTTAAGCCAATAGACAACGACGAGGTAGCCGCTGGCGAAGGGGCATTGAGCAGGTGGATAGCATTTTCTTGCTCTACGATATAGAAATCATCCAGCAACTTGCCGTCTTTGCTGCACGCTTGGGCGCGCACGCCGGCACCACCAGGCAACAGATCATCGGCTTGTATTTCGGGCACGAGTTTTTGGAGGGCTTTGGTAAATGCAGCCTTATTCCACGAACGGTACATTTCGCCCATGCCAGTGCGCCAATAGCGCTTCACAATGCTGTGCAACCCTGGCCAGCTTAGGATTTCTATAAATTCATTGGTTTGAAAGGAAGTGCGGCTATACCCTTCGCGCTTAAATGCCAAAACGGCATTCGGCCCAGCCTCTAGCCCACCGCCTGCCATGCGCGTAAAGTGCACACCCAAAAACGGAAACGCAGGGTCGGGCACGGGGTACACGAGGTCTTTTACCAAATATTCCTTTTCAGGCTTCACCAACCAATACTCCCCACGGAAAGGGATAATCTGCACATCGAGCTTTAAGCCCGCCATGGTGGCAATTTTATCGCTGTACAAACCTGCGCAGTTTATCAATAAGTCGGTGGTATATTGTTGTTGGGTTGTGGTTATTACTATTTGGTTGGATTCATTTTGGATGCCAGTAACAGCATGGCCAGTAAGTACTTTGCCGCCCATTTTCTCAATAGCCTCCTGCAGTTTTTGAGCGACTAGCTTATAGTCAACAATACCCGTTTGGGGTACAAAAATGCCCGCTAAGCCATTTACATGCGGCTCGCGCTCATGGATAGCTGCTTTGTCAAGCCATTGCAGCCCCTCTAGGCCGTTTTGTTGGCCGCGCTCATACAAGGCTTGCAAGCGTGGCAATTCGTCGTCATTAGTGGCTACAATAATTTTGCCGCACAGCTCGTAAGGAACGTTATGCTCTTTGCAAAAATCGATAAGCTGATGGTAGCCCCTAATGCAGTTTTGCGCCTTCAAGCTGCCGGGGGTGTAGTATATACCCGAATGAATAACGCCACTGTTATGACCCGTTTGGTGCTGAGCTATTTGTTGCTCCTTTTCCAGCACCGTTACTTGTAGCTTTGGGTTCAAGCGCAATAGCTGATATGCCGTTGCCAGCCCCGTAATGCCACCGCCAATGATGGTGATGGTAGGCATGTTATTGGGCCAAAGCGGTTGGGCCATTGGTGTGCTTCTTGTAAGCATCCAGTCCGCAACGCAAATAAGTTTCGTAGCGCTCTGCCGAGGCAGTACCTAAAGCGTTTGACAATAACTGTTCATCGGCACTTACCAATACATACCAAGGTTGAGCATTGGCCTTGAAGTACTTAATCTGCATGTCGCTCCACAAATTGCCCACGGTTCTGATTTTCTTACCCGTAGCATCTGATATATATTGCTCATCTGCCGACAATTTGATATCCTCATCTACATACAACGATACTACCACATACTCTTCTTCCATTAGCTTACGCACTGCCGGCTCTACCCAAACGGTCTCTTCCATTTTACGGCAGTTTACGCAGGCCCAGCCCGTAAAATCGAGCAAGAGCGGTTTACCCTCAGCCGCGGCTTTGGCTTTGGCTGCTTCGTAATCGTTAAAGATGGTTTCTACATGACCTTCATTATGGTCAATATAACTATAAAACATCGGTGGCGGGAAACCGCTCAATAGTTTCAGGTTGGTGCCCCAAAGGCCCGGTATAAGGTATATGGTAAAGGCCAAAAATGCTAAACCGCTTACTTTGCGACCCATACTCACCTTTTCGGGCCTTGGCTCGTGGGGCATCGGTATGAGGCCAAAAAGATATAGAACTAGCGCAATACCTAACAAAATCCACAAGGCGAGGAACAACTCCCGCTTTACCAAACCTAGTTGCAACACTAAATCAACGTTGCTCAAAAACTTAATGGCAAAAGCTATCTCTACAAAACCTAACACGTGCTTAACGGTAGCCAACCAGCCGCCCGATTTTGGTAACTTGGCCAAGAAACCCGGGAACATGGCAAACAAAGCAAATGGAAAACCCAGTGCAACGCCAAAACCCAGCATACCCGCTACCAAATTGTACTGCCCACCATCAGTAGTAGCGGCGCCTACAAGCAAACTGCCCAATATGGGGCCAGTGCAAGAAAAAGATACCACTACCAGCGTTACAGCCATGAAAAAGATACCCAATAATCCACCTAAATCAGAGGCTTTATCAGCGCGGTTGGCAATGGAGGATGGTAAAGTGATTTCGAAGTAGCCGAAGAAAGAGATAGCAAACACCACAAACACCACAAAGAAAACCAAATTGACCCACGGGTTGGTAGCAAAGGCGTTGAGTATATCGGGCGGTATATCGAAAACCAAAAACGGTACGCTAAACAAAAAGTAGATCAACACAATGCTAAACCCGTAAAACAAGGCATCGAAAATGCCCTTTTTACCACTTTTACCACCCTTGGTAAAAAAGGTTACGGTAAGCGGTATCATCGGGAAAACACATGGCGTAATTAAGGCTACCAAACCACCCAAAAAACCTAAAATGAAGATGGTCAACAATCCTTGGGCATCTTGGCTTTCGCCGCATTGGCTTATGGGTGCGCCAAATTTTTCGGCATCGGTGCCGCCGCCAGTAGGCAATACAACAGGTACATCAGCACCTGCAATGGTTGCGGTTTTTTTACCTAGGTCGAAGGTAAAATCAATACTCTCCGGTGGCAGGCACTTCTCGTGGTTGCAGGTCATAAACTCCAAATAGCCTTTCACTATGGCATTGGGGTCAATGGCTTTTACTTTTTGCGTGAAGGTGGCACCCAGCGAGAATTTCTTTACTTGGGCTTCCCACATAGGGTCTAGCTCATCATATATCTTCTCGCCCGTTTCGGTTGGGGCGCCATCAAAAGTGAATTTTGTTCCTGTTGAGTCTTCGTAAAAGAAACCCGTAGGCACTGGGCCAATATTAGGGTCGAGGAAAGAACTGTACAAATACCAGCCCTTTTCAATTTTTACTTGGTATACAAGTTCAAAACCCCCATCGCTGGTTTGCTTAAGCGCCACCGTCCAATCGGTTGGGTCCTCAATATCATCGGCTTTCGATGGATTGAAGGCCACAGCGATAAACCCTAGAAAAAGTATTAATACGCGAAACAACTTCATTATTTGGCAGTTGAAGCAATTAAAAAATAGGGAGTGTATTCATAAAAAAAGGTTACACCATTTGCAGCACCGTAGCCTTCAAAGATTCGAAAATAGCACGGCCATCGGTGTTGCCCAATTGTTCTTCACTGGCGCGCTCTGGGTGTGGCATCATACCAAACACGTTTCGGGTATGGTTGGTAATGCCCGCAATATTATCAGTAGCACCGTTAATATTGGTGCTGTCGTTTACGTTGCCGTCTTTATCGCTGTAGCGGAAAAGCACTTGGTCGTTCTTCACAATCGCTGCCATGGTATCGGCATCGGCATAGTACCTGCCTTCGGCATGTGCAATAGGCACTTTCAGTACTTGGCCAGGGTTCAATACGCTGGTTACGGCGCTATTGGTGGTTTCGGTGCGCATGTATATGTTCTGGCAAATAAACTGCTGGTTGCGGTTGCGCAATAGGGCGCCGGGCAACAAACCTGCCTCGCAAAGCACCTGAAAACCGTTGCAAATACCCAATACATAGCCACCCTCGCCAGCAAACTTGATTACGGCATCCATTATCGGCGAAAAACGGGCAATGGCTCCGCTGCGCAAATAATCGCCGTAAGAGAAGCCACCGGGCAAAACGATACAATCGCCAGGGCCGAAGCCTTCCAAGCTGGTTTCTTTATGGAAAATCGATTTGGTCTCGAAACCCATTACGTTTTGCAAAACATGAATAGTGTCGCGGTCGCAATTAGAGCCAGGGAAAACAACAACGCCAAATTTCATCGCTATTTATAGGTTTAGTATGCCAGGTAAATATTGAAATACCAAGATGAGCAGCAAGAACAAAGTGAAGATAATCTCCGCCGGCTTGCGCTTCCTGATATGCAACATAAAGTAACTTAGAATTATTGACAAAGGTACGTTAATAATTGTGAAATGCTTGACCGTAACGCCATCATCGAGCACGAAACTACCGCCCAGCAACAGTAAGCACCAAGTGATGAGCAAAATGTACTTGCGCACTTGTATGTTGCTTTTTAGGTAATTGGCCTGTAAATAGTAGGCGGCAGCCAGTAACATAAGCAGCACCGCTGGGCCAATAACCTGAAACGCCAAACCGAAACCATTTGGCAATTTGGTTTGCAAGGCAACGCTACCAAAGTGCTCGCCTAAAAAGTCGGGCAACTTATCAATCCAGAAATAGTAAGTAATGATTAGGAAGTACGGGGTAAGAATACCTAGTAAGCCAATGATATACTCGCGTATGTTAAAGGCCCTTAGCGAGCCCAAACCGATGAATAAAAACAACGACAGCGATATGGCAGGCAAGCTAAACAGCGATGCCACCGCCACCAAAAAGCCTACATCGAATATCTCGGCATAGCAACGCTGCAGTTTATAAATATCGAAGAGCCTACCCAGCACTAGTATAACTAGTGTATTGGCAAACATCTGTGGACCAGGCATCAAAAAATCGACGAACATGGCGCTTACCACCACGTACATAAGGGCTGGCACAAAATTGATGCGCTGAAAAAACTTGATGCGATTGAGTAACCGGTTTATGAGTAGCGCCTGCAATATCACCAATGCCATGCCCACACCCATAGCCACATAGTGGTTCCAATATATGGTAGGTAGCAGCCATTTACTCAACGGGGCACTGTCCGTAATAACAGGGAACGCCTCGGGGTGCAATATTGCAGGCAAGTACAACACCGCCGTTATTATCAGTAGCAGCGGTATCAGTAAGGGTTTGTTGGCATTAAATGAGCCAATAAGCATGCAACAGCGGGGCTAGAAGGTGATTTTTACAAATTTAATAGAACGATTGCGGAAACTAGGAATTAAAAGTTCTCGCCCTGAAATTTGTTTCGCAATGCCCGGGGCCAACATTAAGTCTTTGGTGCCCGCATTAAACAGGTAGTTACGGCCCGATTTGCCGGTAGCATCTACAATGTATTCGTTTACATTGGTTTTATAAAAAATCTCCTCGTTGTACACAAAGTGCAGCTTTCCATCGTCGGTGAGTATGCTGTACGACGAAAAGAAACCCTCGTCGTCTTCCGATATCTGTTTTTTGCGCAGCACGTTAAACCAATCCATAGTGCCATCGGCCTTGGTAGATATGGTAAGTATATCGTTGAAATAATACACGTTTACGCTGCGGTAGCTGGGCCCGGCCGATGGCATAAAAGTCGGCATGTTCTGGTTTTCCATGTTCGTAAACTCCGATTCGGCCACCAATACCACGCCCCCATCAAACCGCAAAATAAGCTCCTTGGGCTTAAATGATTGCAGTCCTGTAATGTTTCGGGTGGTATCGCCGCCTTGCGCCTGAAACAACATTTCGTTGCCAAACGGCTGCGAGTGGTTTACCGCTATGGCTTTTCTAGCCATATTATAGCTCTGTACAAAATAACCGATAGCCTCTGTGCGCTCTTCATCGGTATAAAATCCGGCTACAGTGAGTTGGTTGTTTACATTATCCACCTCCAAACGCAATAGGCCATAAATGGGCTTGCTAAAACCAAAATCGATGCTGGTAAGGTCTCCATTATTCCCATTATACAGGTATACTAAGTATTCCTTTTCATCCGCATAGCGTTTTTTGCCGCGGTTGTAGTTCTCAAACAAGAAAATGAGCTGGTTATCGTTAAGTGCCTTTACGCTTACCAAGCCAAAATCTTGCGTCACCTCAGGGAACACGATATTTTGCCTATACAGCAGCTCCATGTTTTGGTTGATGCCTACCGCCCTTATGTGCTCTATTTTGCCGCTTCCGTCAATAGCAGGGTAAATTAACGCCACATGCGCCTTGTTCTGCGAATGGATAATCTTCATTCGCGAATCGACATTATATTTCTCCTCATTGAGCGTATCCATTACCATAAACTGCCCATCGCCCTTAAACTTAGCAGACAATCGCTGAGCAAATACTACGATATTGGTTTTTTCTTGGGTTTTGAAAAACGCCAATGAATATTCAGGATACAAAAAAATCTCTTCAATGTTAGAGTTCTCTTGCTTTATATTCAGGCTCTGGCTCCACTTTAGCATCAGGTTGCTGTTGTAAGCCTCAATAATGTCCTCATCCTTGCCAAACTTGTAAATGATGATACCCTCGTTGTTTTTACCCAGGATGCGCAGGTTGGGGGTTCTGCTGCTCAACTTTTGGGCATCGCTTAGCACCACGTCTTGCGCGCGCAGGTTGCCCATGCCCAAGATTAGGGCCAATGCAAATAACAAAATATAGGCACAATGCTTCATGAGAGTAGAACCATATAAAGCTAACGCAAAATTCCGTGAAAAGGTATTTACACTATCCGCATGAAACGAGCTAAAACACCCATTGGTATCTTTACTTTCTCAAGCGTGGGTCCATGGCATCTGTAAGACCTTCGCCAATCAAGTTGAAAATGGTAACCGTAATAAAGATGGCAAAGCCCGGGAAAATAGCCAACCACCAAGCCTTTGGTGCCGAGCGGGCCGCATTGAGCAAGCCGCCCCAAGTTACATCTTCGCCACTGCCAAAACCTAGAAACGAAAGGGAAGACTCAATCAAAATAGCCGAAGCAATACCAAAAGCGATAGCTATCAATACAGGTGCCAGTGCATTAGGTATGGCATGCTTTACCATGGTTCGCCAGTTTGAGTAGCCCAACGCTTTGGCGGCCTCAATATACTCAAGTGAACGAATGCGCAATAGCTCGGCCCTAATGTAACGGGCTATACCGGTCCACGACGTGAACCCGATAATAACCATGATTACATAAATGTTAGGCTTTTTGATAACCGCCAACACTAACAAAATCAAGAAGAAAGTAGGAATGCTTACCAAAACTTCCATGCTCCTCGAAATCAGCATATCAACTGGGAACGCAACTTGCTCAGCTAAGAATGGTATCTTCTTAAGTGGCATGGCCATTAAATTTGCAAGCCCAATAATAGCCCCAAATATGGCCAAACTCAATAAAAACTGACCCAAAAAGCTAGCGAAGCCGTTAGCTAGCGAATCGGAGAGAATATACGACCGTACCCCAAAAGCATAAAAAAGGGCAAAAAAGAAAAACAAAAGATTAAGCCACATTCTGATGCGGCTCATCTTCAAGTTAGTATCGCCAAAAAAGCCAGCCAACGAGCCAAAGAATATACCAATAACGGATGCGATAAACATGGAAACGATGCCCACCGTAAAGGCGGTTTTGGTGCCATGTATCATACCCGAAAGCACATCGCGACCCAGTTCATCGGTACCGAACCAATGCGTCCAATAGGTTGACTGAACGTCTTGTTTGGCTAAAGGGCTAACCGATTTTGAGTTTTTTTCATCTTGATTCAGTGGCAAATAAGGAATCAAAGGCCACACCGCAAAATCATAATTCAAGTCTTTCCATTTCACGTTCAGCAACTCTTTCGGAAACTGCCCAATGCCCAAATCAACGCCAATTTGTTTCACTACCGGAAAGTACATTTTGCCTTCGTATTTGCAAAATATGGGCTTTTCGTTGGCCAAAAAAGGAGCGGTAACTGCCACAAAAGCCAAGAACAATGTAATGTAGAAAGAAACCATGGCGGTTTTTTTCTGCCTAAACTGCCGCCCAACGGTAGCCCAGTAGCTCTGGTTTTTTTGCTTATTCAATGTATCTTTTGAACTCATACTGTCGTTGTTCTTCGTGCCACTGTTTAGGGCAATCAAATCGGGCTTATTTTTTACCGTACGTTATCCTAGGGTCAACCACGGCATACAATATATCGGAAACCAAGTAACCTACCAGCGTAAGAATGGCCGAAAACATGGTAACGGTTAGCACTACTGGATAATCTCTCCTAAACACTGCCTCTAAGCTTACCTTGCCCATGCCGGGTATGCTAAACAAGAACTCCAAAATGATAGAGCCACCAATCATGGCCGGGAAAACCGAACTAAAAATGGTAATAACAGGGAATAATGAGTTGCGGAAAGCATGTTTCCAGATAACAGAATTATTGCTCAAACCCTTGGAGCGGGCCGTGCGGATAAAATCTTGCCTAAGCACCGATAGCATACCGCCGCGCATTTGCCTTGATAGGTAAGCAAACGAGCCATAGGTCCAACAAATTAAAGGCAAGGCTAAGTGATAGGCTTGGGCGCCGAAACGGTAAAAGAACGGATCATCATCCTCCACATCGGCCACGCCCGTTGGCGGAAACAAATCCAAATAATCGCCACCACCCAAAAATATAATCATCATGGTCGCTATCCAGAAACTGGGCAACGAATACAAGATGAACAAACCCGTGGTTAAGCCTTGGTCAACAAGGGTATCTTTATTTATAGCCGAAAATACGCCTAAAGGAATGGAGATAAGATACGTAATCAAAATAGACACCAAGCTTATGGTCATAGTGTAGCCGATACTATCCCAAACAATGCTGCCCACAGGGCGTTTAGCAAAATAAGAGATACCAAAATCGCCACGGATAAAGCCCCCTGTAAGCGTTGGGTCATCGCTTTTGCCAAACCAAGGCGCATCGCCAAATAGCCAGCGGTGGTATTGGTTGTGGGTAAAGTTCATGTGCACGGTGGGCACATAGTTTTTCCAAGTGGTTGGGGTGGCTTTTACTTCGTTGTATGCGCTTACTACCTTTTCGTATTGCGGCATAGCCGAAGCAAGTTGCGGATACATTGTTAAGCGATCTTTAATATCGCCGAACTTAGATTGTATTACGCTCTCTTTGTAGTTGGTAAACAAATCGGTAACAGCGCTACGCAGCGTAATAAGCGGGGCAGTGGTAGCGGAGTCTTTCGGTAAATCGAGAAAAGCCAACTCCATTTCAGTAAGCGCATGATAGTATGCCTCAATTTGAGGCCAGTTGCCGTACATGTCAATCAATCGGCCAAGGTTTTTCCTATGGTCTACCTTACCAATTTTGTACAGGGTATCGGGTTCTGAGATACTGCCAATCGAAAAATAGAACATCGGTAAGTCAAGCCCTAGCTTTTTCCTCACCTCTCTATACGCTTTATCACCCGCCAATTTATCGCTCGCTTGGCCACTATCACCACTCGATGCCTTGTTCAGCATCAATTCGGCAGGGTCACCCGGCGCACTCGACATCAACACGAAGGTCAATATCGAAATGACGAAAATGGTGGGTATAAAGAACAGTATCCTCTTTAAAATATACTTAGCCATGTTACTCAATATTGGGCTTTTCCTGTTGCAAACATACACGATGCTTGCCCAAGGGCACCATCAGTGTTTAGTCAACTTGTTTGAAACGGAAAGTCTCCTCTTGGTAACCTGGGCGCAACGGAGTGGTTTTAACCTCTTCAAATTTTTTGCTAATGGCAATACGCTCAAGCGGTGCAAACAAGAAAATGTAAGGCACTTCGTCGTGAATAATTGCCTGAAGCTGCTTGTAATAAACGGCACGTTTATTAATATCCAATTCGCCACGCAGCGCATCTATCAGGGCATCGCTTTCGGCATTGCCAAAGAAACCATAGTTACTACCACCGTTTATTGATTCGGTATGGAAAATCTGTTTAGGGTCGCTTTCGCCAACACCGCTTATCCATGCACCGTAGAACATTTCAAAGTCGTGCTTCTTCTGGTTATCAATATATATGCTCCACTCTTGTGGCACCACATCTACATTTATACCAACTTCGCGAGCGGCTTCTTTAAAAATAAGGGCAGCGTCCCTGCGCGAATCGTTACCGTTGTTATAAGTAAAAGTAATGTTGAATTCCGTTAACTGGCCATCTATCATTTTATCAATGGTTCCGTTGCCGTTGCTATCGTTCCAACCAGCATCGGCCAAAAGCTGGCGTGCTTTCTCAATGTTGTAGTCGTAGTGGGTAATGGTGTCGTTATAAAAAATCTTTTTGCTTGGGTGCATAAAGCCGTTAACCCTTTCGGCAAGATTGTATTGTATTACATCAATAATCTTGTTTACATCAACCAAGTGCGCCAATGCTTTGCGCACGTTTTTGTCCGTAAACTTAGGGTTGCGCAAGTTCAGGCCAAAGTAGCTGTAGCTCATGCTCGGTGGGGTCGAAAGCCAGAAGTTTTCTTTCAGTTTTTCGTTTACCGTCAAATCGGTTACCCAATCTTTTGGTTTAATACCGTGCATTACATCTAGCTTCAAACCTTTTAATGCTACAATGGCACCAGTTTGGTCATTAACCACTTTATACACCAACTCATCAATATTGGCTTCAAACTGGGTTAGCCCTTTTTCGGCCAAGGCATCGCCCCACCAGTCTTTCTTTTTCTTCAATACTACTTTAATCCCTGGCTCCCAAACATCAAACTCGTAAGGGCCGCTGCCAATGATAAAACCTTTCTCGCGTTGAAATTTTTCTGAATTGTAATCGGTGGCAAATTCTTTGATTTTGGCATTCTCGGCCAACTCGGCTGCTTTGGCATTAAAATCGGGCAACGAGAATTCTTCCAACAATCCCTTCGGGTCGTATACATACGATGGGATGAAGATGAACTGGCCGCTCATTTCAAGGTTGATGTGGTACACCTTGTTGCAAACAATAGTGTATTTGCGTTCGTTTTCTGGGTACAAAATCACGTTGTCAATCGACTCAAAGTAGGGCTTAATTTGCTCATTGTCCACGCGAGGGCATTTGTACACCTTCAAGCTGAACAGCGCATCTTTAGCGGTAATAGGGGTGCCATTATCCCATTTGGCCTCTGGGCGAATTTCGTAGGTATAGCTCGTAAAACCAGTGGTTGAGTCGTAGCCCACAACCGGCAACTCGGTAACCAATGATGGCACCAACTCCAAGGTTACTGGATCAACGGTAAGTGCTGTCGAAAACAATTTGCCTAGATAATACCCAGCTTCTGCGCTTTGGTAATTGGTAGGGTTCAACATGTCGGTATCCGAGAGCTCGTGCACCACCACATTGGTTCTTACTTTGGGTTTGCAACCCGCTACAAAAATGGCAAAAGCCATTAGTAAGGTATATTTGGCAACTTGTTTAATTGACATGGCGATATGTGGTTTTATACAGGTTTTACAAAGTTATGGGTCAAATTGGGCCGCGAACTTAAAAAGCAACTCTTGGATTTGTTAAGTTTTGCTAATAAGTTTAATGGCTTGATAAGACAGAGAGCAAATATAAGACTTCTACCCTTAAATTGAATAGCTTTACAAAATAACCAATACAATGGTAAGTATGAGCACTAAAGAGACAGTATTAATAACCGGTGGATCGGGCTTAGTTGGTACTCGTTTGAGCCAATTATTGTTGGACGCAGGCTACCAAGTGATACACTTGGGGCGCAAAAAATCTCGCAGTGGCAGCATACTTACCTACCAATGGGACATGAAGAAAGGTACCATTGAAGTGGAGGCCCTGTTGCGCGCCGACCATATTATTCACCTAGCCGGAGCGGGCGTGGTTGACTCGCGCTGGACCGATGAGCGTAAAAAAGAAATTGTGAGCAGCCGCGTTGATAGTGCCAATTTGCTATTGGCCGAGCTTAAAAAAATGCAACTAAAACCCATAACCTTTGTGTCATCGTCGGCAGTGGGGTATTATGGCAATACAGGTTCGGCCTTAGTAGCGGAAGATGCCGAGCCAGGCAATGATTTTTTGGCGGAGGTATGTACTGCTTGGGAAAATGCCGCCAAACAGTTCGAAGAAATTGGCTCGCGCGTGGTTATGCTGCGCACCGGCATTGTGCTATCAACCAAAGGCGGGGCGCTGCCTAAAACCGCTGCACCGGTTAAGTTTGGCATTGGTGCTACCCTTGGCGATGGTACCCAATATGTGCCTTGGATACACATTGACGACCTCTGCCGCCAATACATATATGCCATACAGAACGAAAAAATGAAGGGCGTATACAATGCCGCGGCCCCGCAACCAGTTACCAACAAAGAGTTTACCGATAGTATTGGCGATGCCCTGGGTAAAAAAACCATTAACACCCCTGCCCCGGCTTTTGTATTGAAACTAGCCATGGGCGAAATGGCCATTGCCGTATTGGGCGGCCAGCGCACCAGTAGTAAGAAAATACAAGATGCAGGCTTTGCCTTCCATTTTGCGCAATTGGTACCAGCGCTGAAGGATGTTTTTGAGCGTGGGGTGTAGGGTTTTTGTGTAAACCTTGATTTTGCGTTGATTAACGTGGTGCAGTTTGCTATCATTTTTATTCTTGGTATTTTTACCATATGCAACTGGTACATCCAAAATACAACCGCATAACAATTGACCCTGACTTGTGCTTTGGGAAACCGTGCATTCGGGGTATGCGCATGCCCGTATCATCAATACTTGACTATTTGGCCAGCGGTATGGGATTAGATGAGATTCTCCTTGATTTTGACTTTCTGGAGCGAGAAGATATATACCAAGCCTTGGCTTTTGCCTCTGAAGCAATGCAGGAGCGATACATTCCTTTTGGCAAGGCATCATGAAGTTTTTGCTAGATGTAAATATGCCTCCTCAATTAGCTGCATCTCTCTCAAAGATTGGGCACGAAGCAAGACATGTATCATTGGAGGGGTTTCCTAAAGCCAGCGATTTTGAGTTGCTGGAAATTGCTAAACTTGAAAATGAAGTTATATTAACACATGACTTAGATTTTGGCCAGTTACTTGCCTTTACAGGGTACAGGCATCCCTCTGTGGTCATCTTTCGCATCCACCAAATCAATGCTGGTATGTTTGAGCGCCTGTTACTTTCCAATTGGCATCTGCTGGAGCAATCTTTGATTGATGGATCAGTTATAATTATTGAAGAAGAAAAAATTAGGATTAAGAAACTGCCTATTTAAAGCCCCTTGCTCTACCTTGCATAAATATCAAAACTGCATTCACAAACAGTTTTTAGGGTGCAACTATCATCAAACCATTGTCACATTGGATCTCGCCTGAGGCGAGAAAGTGCATAACCCGCAACCAAATTGCTACTTCTCATGCTCCATGGCCACGTTATCTGAATTGGCTTTGCGCACGGCATCGTATATGGCGTCGTGTATGGTGGTGCGGATACCGCTGGTAAGTAACTTGCGGTTTTCGGCATCTGGGTAAACGCGGTTAGAAAGGAACACATAAATAAGGTCGTTTTCGGGGTCGGCCCACACGCCAGTGCCTGTAAAGCCGGTATGCCCAAATGTGTATTTAGATGCCATATTGCTGGTAGGCCCCCCAACCCCCGATGGCTCTGGCTTATCAAAGCCCAAACCACGGCGGCTTCGGGTATCCCATTGTTTCGTAAACTCCGATATGGTAGTTGGGTTAAGGTAGCGCACACCCGCATACTCGCCACGGTTTATCAGCATCTGAAACAGAATGGCCAAATCGTTGGCGCTTGAAAACAAGCCCGCATGGCCTCCTACCCCGCCCATCATGGCGGCACCTTGGTCGTGCACGTAGCCGTGTACCAAGGTTTTACGGTAAACTTTGTCGTCTTCAGTAGGCGTAATACGCGACAGCGGGAAACGCTCCGTAGGCATATAGCCCATAGTTGGCAACCCTAGCTTGGCATAAAAAGTGGTATCTAAAAAGTGTGGATAGTTATCCTGCACTTGGTCTTCAATCACATCCTTCATCAATATAAAACCCAAATCGCTATATACATAAGTGGGGTCTTTGGTGAGCTTGGTTGTGTAAATGGTATTGATGATGGAATCTTTATAATCGACACGCATGAATAGCTTGTCGGTTACTTTCAAGCAATACACGCTATCGGCATTTACCCGGTAGCAAATAGCAAACATGCTATCCTTAAGGGTTTGTGCATAAAAAGGGATGTAGGGCTTCAATCCGGCATAGTGCGTAAGCACATCGCGGGCATACGTATTGCCCAGGTCTTGCCCCTCAAGTGCGGGTATAAACTCCGATAACCTGCGATTGATGAAAAACTTGTTAGCATCGTGCTGGTGCATCAACGCTATTGCAGTGGCCGCCACTTTGGTGATCGATGCCAAATCGTACAAATCGGTGGTAAGCACTGGGCGCGTGGTATCGTAAGTGTGGTAGCCAAAGGCTTTGTTGTATATTACCTTACCGTTTTTTACTACCAATACTTGGCATCCTGGGGTAGCGCCGTCTTTAATGGCCTGCAATGCTAAGCTATCTACTTTCTCCAAATCGACACTAGCAATGCCCACGGCTTCGGGCAGGGTATATTGCAAGCGGCCAAGCGGATTAGTGTTCATGCCAATACCGTAAGCATACTTGGTACTAACCGTAACCGGCAATTTGCCCAATGCCGGGCGCGCACCAAACAGCACCTCGGCAGCCAAGTGCTGGGTATTGCTATTTTCTTCGTATGCCACCAACACCCAGTCTTGCCCTTCGAAATATTTTAAGCTATAGGGGTTGCCAAATATTACCACTACCACTTGGGTTTTGGCAGATAGTTCTTTCAAAAAATTCATGCTGGCTGGCTCAATACCGAAGTTTTTGCTGGCATATTGGCTCATATCATGAAAACCCACCACCACTTTGGTGTACTTGCCCAACTTGGCCAACAATGTTTGGTAGCCTGCCGCATCGGCTGATTTGCTTATTTGGTAATGATCGAAACGATTATACAGCGACAAGCTCTCTTGAAACTTGGTTTGCTTTGTGGCACCTATTGAAACGGATGCAAACGAATCCTTATCCAAGGTTTTGAAAGGCAGCAAATTGCCTTTGTTGGCAACTAAAGTAAGGGCACTAGCGTAGAGGTCTTGTATAAGCTGTTTGGCAACAGGGGTGTTCAGTTCTTTTTGCAGGTTGGCTAGCGGTATGGGCCTCCAGTTGTATAAGCCCGCATCGTATTTAGCGGCCAGCAGTAGCTTACAACGCTGCTCAAACTCCGCTTGGCTGATGTCGCCGTTTTTCAACGCGGTCTTAATCAATTCAATACTCTTGGGTATGTCTTCGGCAAACAGCAGCACATCGTTGCCTGCCAAAAACGCCATTAAGCAAACCTTACTTGGGTCGCCCGCACCTGCAGCACCTTTCATATTCAGGGCATCCGAAAACACGAGACCCTTAAATCCCATTTCTTGTTTCAAAATACCCGTAACCACTTTCCTCGACAGCGAGGTGGGCATTTGGGGGGTATTGTCCAGTGCAGGTATAAACAAGTGCGCCGCCATGATGCTACCCACACCGTTTTCAATGAGTTTCTTAAACGGGTACATCTCCAACGAATCCAATCGCTTGCGGTTGTGATTGATAACCGGCAAACTTAAATGCGAATCAGAATCGGTATCGCCATGGCCAGGAAAGTGTTTAGCACAGGCCATTACGCCTTCATTTTGCATACCTTTCATGTAGGCCACGCCCTTATCGGCTACGTTGTGTATATCCTCGCCAAACGAACGGAAATTGATAACCGGGTTCTTGGGGTTGTTGTTTACATCCACATCGGGTGCAAAGTTTACGTGTATGCCCAAGCGGCGGCACTGCTTGGCCACCTCATTGCCCATGCGCTCAATCAGTTTATTGTCCTGTATTGCGCCTAGCGTAAGTTGGTACGGGAAGGTAAGGGTACTATCCTTCAATCGCATGGCCACGCCCCACTCGCCGTCAATGGCTATCAGCAGTTTCGTTTTCGCAAGGGCTTGGTAGCGGTTCGTCAATATAATCTCCCTAGCCGGGCCGCCTTGCATAAAAATGAGCCCGCCAATTTTATAATCTATTATCAGGCGTTCTATTTCCTTAACGTGGGCCTCGTCTTTGTTGCTGTAGGCAGCCACCATAAAAAACTGCCCGATGCGCTCATTGATGTTCAGTGAATTGTACACCGAGTCTATCCAAGCTTGCTTATCTGGCACCGGCTGCACCGACAAAGCACTATCAACCACCGGGTTGTTTTGGGCAACCACCGGAGCCAATGTGCTCACAATCAATAACAACAGTAGTACTATACGCATCTTCATCGGTATAAATCTATTCCCTTATTGTGGTAATAGTGTAATAATGGTGCCAATTTGTGTTAACGCTGCATTGTTGATACCTGTATTTGTACGTACCAACGCGGAAACCGACCGTTAAAAGAGCACTAATTATTACGCAATTAGTGCATAGCCCTATAGCACTACTATGCAACCATCAAGAGTATCAACGGATAACACAGCCAGATTAGTGCCACAATCGGCATAAAAAGGTTTTATTTAACAGGATTTTAATTCGGGCGGGATCTTCTTGCGGCGATGTGGTAAACTATAAATACCGCTATAATGGGCGCTGGGTGATGCCCCTCTCCCTCTGGGATAGGTTGGGTGAGGGTTCGCCCAGTTTAGCACCGAACTTGCAGTTAAAACTAGTATTCCGTTACAAATGTGAGGCATTTAAAACCTTAAGATAATGACTTGCACCATCACCCTCACCTAGCCTCTCCCAAAGGGAGAGGGACTACCTTGTTTCGAAGAAAGGCTAAAACATTCGACCGAACAAATGCGTTAACAGTGGTCACGTCCCCTACTTAGCAGCACCTAACTGGTTCAGCTTGGTTTGGTACTCTTGTACCTTATCGGCTTGGCCTAGTGCGGTGTAGCTATTTACTAGGTTCTGATAGAATGGCCTATACTTGGGGTCGATTGCCAAGCCCTTCAAACAGGTTTTTATGGCGTTATCATAGTCCTGCATTAAGCCGTAGGCCACCCCGAGGTCTTCATAGTAATATACGGTGCTGGGGTTTATTTTAATGGCCTCGTTTATTTTTTCAATAGCCAATGGCAGGTTGTTCTGCTGCTGGCCTGCAAATTTACCCCAACGATAATACACCTCCCCGCGGTTTTGGCGCACGCTCTCCGCTTTTTCGGGTTTTAGCTGCAGGGCCAAATCCAAGTATAGCAAGGCATCCTTGTACTTGTTCATATCGCGGTAGGCAATAGCCAAATTGTAATGGGCATCAAACGAGTTAGGGTTAAACTCCTTGGCTTTTGAGTAACACTCCATCGCTTTGGTAAAATCGGTATCGCGCTTATAGTACACGTTGCCTAGCAACAACCACGCATTGCTATACTGCGGGTAAATTTCTAAGGCACGCTTTAGGGTCTTCTCTGCGTCATTCAAATACTCCTTTTGCTGGGCTGGCGTAGCGGCGGTATCAGCGGCGGTAGCCAACTCGCCACCGTAGGCATTAGCCACTTTGGCGCTATTGGGCGATAGTTTCACGTCGGTACTGAACAGGGTCATGTCGTTTTTCCAAACCGGGTTGCGCGAAATGGTTTTTACCGAATAGCCCAACATGATTACGCCTAGCACTATCAATAATGTTTTTGAGTTGAGCACTTTAGCGTAGCTCCAATTTTTGGTTTTGGCATAGTTGGTAACCTTAACCAGCAATATGGCGGCAATGATGGCAAAGCCAAACGATGGCATAAACACAAAACGCTCGTTCATGGCTATGCCTACGCTAAACAATATATTACTTACAATGGAAATAGTGATGAAGAAGTACAGCACCGCAAAGGCTATCGGGTCTTTTCTGAAAATGCCGAAAATGGTATAGGCCCCAACACCCAGATAGAATACGGTAGGCAACAAGGCCTGCCAATTGCTCCACTTGTAAATGGGCACTTGCCAAGGGTAGTAATCATGGGTAAGCGGGTGCGGAAACAGCAGCAATTGCAAGTACTTGCCAAACGTAAACGCTACTGTGGCCAACCTATCGGCTTGGTTGCTAAAGGCAAATGGGTCGTTGAGTATTTCGTAGGTTTTGCCGCCTATTTCGGGCGCTGAAAGATAGTGCGTGCGGATAGCAAAATACAAGCCTGCCGAAACCACCAAGACCAAGGCACTTATTACACCTTTTACAATACCCTTGTCGCTATAAAAGAAGTAATAAACCAGCGGTATAATGGCTAAAAAAGTAATGGCGTTCTCTTTGCTCAATATGGCCAATACAAAAACCGGCAAGGCCAACAAAACATAGCCCAGCTTGCTGGTTTCGAAATAGCGGATGCAAAGGTACAACGTGCCTATAGCGCCTATCATGCCCATTATCTCATCGCGGCCTTTAATGTTGGCTACCGCCTCGGTGTGTATGGGGTGGGCTGCATATATTAAGGCGGCTATGAAAGGCACCGTAAGCCACGGGTATTCGCCCTCAAACTTTGCCTTAAATAGCTTTTGTAACGTGAGCAATATAAGCACACAGGTAAGCCCATAAAGCACAATGTTGTTGAAATGGTATATCCATGGGTGCTCCAGCCCAAAAAGCTCATATTCAATGGCAAAAGTGGCAATTGATAGCGGCCTGTACCTACCACCCACCACAAAAGCAAAGTTTTTGCCAAAAAAACCTTCAAAAGCATCGGTGGTCATTATCTCGTCAATGCCCGCTATGCCCTGTTGGGTAAAGGTGTTTTTGGTGAGCACTATCATATCATCCAAGGCGTAGGCATTGCCTAGGGTGTTGGCATACAATACAAAGACGGTTAAGAAAATGCCTAGACATTGAATCTTCAACCAATTCTTACTGCCTGCTGCTTGGTTTAGCGGCAACGTTGCGGCTTTAATTGGTTCGGTTTCGGTAGGTCGTTTTTGTGCACTCTTCTTTCCCATGGCAGTAGTTGGCGTGCTAGTGTGTAGCTCACATACAAATTAAACCCCAATTTGGCAGACTGGCAACTTTACGGGGTTATAAGTGTAAGATGTCGCCGTGTAAAATAGACAACTATATTTTACAACGTAAACCTCAAAGTGATGCCTGCACGGGTATTGGTAATAGGGAACGATGCCGAAGTGGCCGGTATGGAGCGGGTGCGATCTAAGAAAATACGGATGTTCAAGCGCTGGCTGATGATATAATCGATGGACGGCGCTACACGGATGGTTTTCATACCGGCAGTGGGCTCGCTTATGTCTTGGTCTAGTCGATTGTTTAGTGTCACGTTGTCGCGGTAACTCACATCTACCCTAAAGTTGATGTCGTTCTTCAGCTTCATCTTTTTCTTCTTGTTAAACGGGTTCGGTATGGTAAGGCCCTTCAATCGGTACCCGAAGCCGAAGGTAAACTCCTCGGTGCGGCTTTCACTCAACTGGTAGCTCACAAAGCTCATACTCAGGTTCCTCGATTTTTTGTAATCGAACTTGGTAGTGATACCGTTTTTCCAAGTAATATCAACACCGATTAACGGTGCAAACTGCTCCGAGATAACAATTACTGGTATGTTTTTTTGTGGGTAGTAGTTGTTGGTAAGCGTATCGGTACGCGATGGTTGGAAATAGCCGCCACCTTCAAAGTTCAGGTTACTGATGTAGCCACTCATGGTAAAGGTAGAGCTGTAGGCGTGGGTAATGGTAAAGTTGTCAAAAATCTTATCCATTCCCTTCATTTTACTGAAACCGTTGTAGGTTATGCGCCAGTTTGGCAATGGCACCATCTTAAACGGATTGAGCGTAACGCTATTAAGTTCTTTGCCTGTGTAAGCTGCGATAAAGGCAGGTATCATTACATCTTGCGAGTATGGGCCATAGCCTTCGCGGTAGTTAAACAACGTATCGCCTTGCTCGGTGTTCTGTACAAAATATGGCAGGCCAGAGTTAGGGTTGCCGTTGGCCAAGCGCTGCGCAATGGTTTCCCTGCCGTTTTCGAAATCGGTAAATGCCTGGGTAATACCAATGTCGTTCGGCTTCTGGAAGAATGTTTTAATCGTAATAAACGAGATACTGTAGCTACCGGTGGTTATAGGGCTCAAGTGTAAATGCTGGCCGCCATCGGTTATCACTTTAAAGAACTCGCTATAATTTTCAGAGGTAGTTTTGGTAAGCGTCAAATCGACCCTAAAATCGCGGAAAGGCTCTACTACGCCCCTGATGTTTAGGTTTTTAGAGGTAGTTTGCAAAAACTGGTAGTTGAGCAACGTGTCGCTGCTTATCCAGCCGTTCTCGGCATATCTATCCAAATCTTTGCTAGCTGGCTGTTGGCCAAAAGCAAACTTCAAACCAGGGGTATCAAAGCCCTTATCCTGACCAAAGAAACGGGTATTGGGCAAGTAGCCGGGCAAGGTAGTAGTGCGGCTTTCGGTATAGTTTACTGATAAGCGCTTAATACTTATCAGTGGCCTGATTAATGGGCTCAATGCTGGGTTCTCTGGGCTCTGAATGCGCTCTCTGTCGGCCTTCAGTTTATTGATGCGCTCTTTAATACTCTTCTTAAGTTGCTTCAATTGTTTCAGCTTCTCCTTCTTCTGTTCATCATCGCTGGCCTTCATTTCTTTCATGTCGGCCTTGGTTTTCACCATTTCCTCTTTTTGGCGCTTAATATCATCTTCTATTTTATCTAACCTTTTCTGGTTGCTGGCAATAGTAGAAGCCCGTTTCTCTTTAGTATCGCCTTGGCGAGAGCGGTTGCTATTATACGGTTTTAAGAACTTAACCTTGTCGTATAGGTTCTTGATGTTAAACTCCCCGTTAATGCGGATGTTATTGGAGTTGTTAATGGTATTACCAAGCGGGTTGCTTGTAAACCTGCCCTCGTCATCGAGTACCAACGGCGCTGCCACCCAGCTATAAGTAGTGCCGTAGCCAGTGCGCACCTGCATCCAATCAAAAATTGGGATTTTATCGATAGGCAAGTTGTAGCTGGCATTAAAGCTATGCTGGTAGCGGGTAGTACGGCCAAAATCGAGAATATTATCCCATAGGGTGTCTTTCTCGGCAGCAGTATTCAAGCGCCCGGTTGGCTCGTCGATACGGGCATTGTTTATGGCGCTAAAATCAAGGTTAACCGATTTGAACGGGTTCCACTTAATGCCATACATCCTATCCCAGGTAAAGAATTTATTGAAGGTAGCCGGCACTTCGTACTCATCGGTGCCTAGCCTGCGCTGCTGCACTTCGCCATACTGCCTGTTAAAGTCGGTATTAAAGCTGAGGCTGTTGGGTACTGGGTTAAAGTTAATATCCTTTACTATTGCCAAATACTTACTTCGGCTCTTGATGATGTTCTTAAACGGATAGAGGCTCTTCTCCTGCGGAGCAAAATTGTAGCCCAACGATGCGCGATAGCGTTTGGTAAAGTCGCTCTCAATAAACGGATCACTTCTTAGTATTTCAGAGTAAGCCCAGGTAGCATTCAGGTTGTAAACATCCCATACTCTCGGCTTCTTTTCTGTGTTTTGGTTTATCACCCTTACATTGCTAAAGTTATAGCCCTTAATGGTACTTAACGTCTGCGATCTGCGCTTATAGTCGCGCTTATCTTCACCGCTTAGCAACTGCAACTGCGATTCCAATGGCACATCGAGCTGGTAAGGGTCGTATTGCGGGGTACTGAAGGTTTGCGACACGCCACCATAAAACGGAATGCGCAGCCCCCATTTCTTAGGGAAAAACTTGCTCAACTCCAGGTTTGCCGAAAAGTCGTATTGCCACAACTGGTCTCTAAAACGCTGGTCGTTTTTCATTTCTATCTGCCCGAAACCTATGGTATGCATATTGGCCGAAAACACGAGGTTTCCTAAATCGGCCAGGCGGGTTTCCATGCGCATCATAGCGGCCCAACCGCCTTCTTCGGCAAAGCCCTCCAATCGTAACTCATTAAACCATACCTCCACGCACTTGGGCTTGGCATCGTCTGCCGATTCAATGTTTACCTTCTTCGGATTCCGGATTCCCAACATTACGGTACGCACCACGCCCAAATCGGGGTTACCCACTATGGTAAGCTGGTTGCCCTTGGCATCAATTATTTTATATGGGTTGGTCAGGTTTCCAGTGTTGGCGTTTCGTTCCAGCTTCAGGTCAATCAAGCTGTCCAGGTTCAGGTTCAGCTCGTTCAGTTCCTGCCAAATTTCGGCTGTATCAGTAAAGGTGGTGGGGGTAAGAATAAGGGGTATTTCGTACTCGTAGTAGTTCTGTGTAAAATCTGAGCCTATACGGATAAATGCCGTTACATCGCCATCGTTTATAGGCTCGGCACCCACCAACGACTCTGCATGGATGAACATGCGCATGCGTTTGTATTGCCTTATATCGAGATTCAGGTTTTTGTATATGGCCCTAGCATCGCCATCTTGCAACCCGCATACCTGCACGCTCACCGATTGCTCGTTTTGTACCGCATTGGAGTTTTGGGTGTTCAGGTTTTGCTCCCTGATAATGCCCGGTGGCAATACATACGGTATCGGTTGGCGTTTGCCGTTCTCTTCAATGTTTACGGCAATTACGTTAAAAAATGTACTCGATACGTTGTCCTCGGGTATATACTCGCCCGGCTCTTGCAACGATTGCAAATACCTGCGCCACTGGTTGCGCACCAACTCAAAACGGCCCAAACGTACCACCACTGGGTCGTCCCAGCCGGTAAGGAACATGCGTATAAAACGGATGGATTTGAAATCGGGAATATTGCCCACCCGTGATTCGAACTCGTTGATAGGTATTTTCATCTGGTACCACTTCACGGTTTCGTCGGTACCATTGGCCAGTTTTACGGTAGGCTCTTGTATGTTTACAATATAACTTTCGCCCACTTGCATGTTAGGGCGCAACGCCAAACGATATTGAAAATACTGTTCGTTTTCGTTTACCGTATTGTCGCGGTTCAAATCCTCCGAATCGGGTTGGTTGGTACCCGACGACGACTGTGCGTTGCCAGTTTGCGCAGGCGAGTTGCCTTGCGGGCTGTTGTATTTTTTATAGCGGTCAATTACACCCAGCTCAATATCGTCATAGTCGCTACCTAGGTAGTAGTGGTAGTTGTCTGATGCCGGATCTTCCTGCAAAGCCGCATAAGCAGCCGGGTCAAGATACCCTTGTAGGTTGCTCAAGAAAGTGTCATTGGCAATACGTTCCTCTTCGTCGTTATAGCCATCCAACCCAATATCCTGCACGCCGCGCACGGCTGGGTCGTTGTCAAAGGCATTTACGATGGGCGGTACGCGCGGCACTTTGCCCCACGCCGACACATCCACTTGCACGGGGCTTCCTGGAGGCGGCAAACCGTTTTCATAAAAGAAACGAGAGTCCTTCAATATATCCTCCGATATGTTGCCCAGGTTTATGTACATATCGCCACCGTTCGAGTTTTGGTTGTAGATGAAGGGGTCCATCATCCAAATCTCAATAAACTCAATATTGGCAGCCTCAAAGTTGTTATTGTCAATTGACCGCATGATGCCACCCCAGCGGCTGCGAGGGTTTTTAAGGGTACCATTGGGGTTTACACCACTCGAAACGCCCGGTAGGCCGTTTGGCTGAAACTCAAAGTTGTATTGCCCACGTTCGCTCGGGAAATAAGCAAGGTCAAACGTTACGAGGTTTTGCTGGAAGTTGGAAACCGTAGGTGTGCGGTTAGGGAAAACCTCTTGCTCAATAACTACTCTTACGTAATGATTGCTCTTGTCGTCGTTGGTAAGGTGGCTTGGTGTGCTTTGTATGTTGCTTGAGAAAACGGGGTCGAGGTTGTACCAGGCAAATTTGGCGCGGTTGTATCCGTATGCTAAATCGTTGAATAATCGTGCTTCTGGAAAAAGATCGCTCTCAAAGTTGTTGCTAGCGCCCAACGGCGTGCTGCTCATGCGCCAGTTGATAGCAGGAAACTTCAAATCGTAGCTGCTGCTGCTGCCCTCAAAATCGTCGATGTATACCAAACCGGCAGCACCAATTGCCTTGGAGTGGCCTGGTTTCAGGTGGGCCATTTCGCCAGTAATACTAAAGCTGGAAACCTCTTTGGTACTGTAAAACGGCAACTTATCAACCAACCATGTAAGAAACTGCGACTCGGTGTTGTACTTAAAATCGAGCCCGAATATGTTGTTGGCAATCGGGTCGTCGCCAATGTTTACTTTTTGCGTAAAAGGGCGTTCTTTGAGGAACATGTGGGTAGCACCGATAGAAAACTTATCGGATACCCAATAATCTAAACGAGTACCAAACAAGGTGCGCTGCTGGAAACCAAACAAGGTATTGTTCTCAAACGATACGTTGATAGGCACCCCTGAGTTTAGCACGCCTTCGTTTATAATTTTTACCCTGCCCAGCGAATAATCGACCGTATAGTCTTGCCCCTCGACCAAGCGCTGGCCACCAGCGGTTACCACCACCGAGCCCTGTGGCACGTTGAATGCCCCTAACGAAATTTCGGACGAAACCGACGATTTGTACTGCCCCTTCAGCACAAAACGGTTGTATTGTGGGTATTGCTGGGCTATTACTTTTATGGAGTCGTAAAGCTCATCATAAATTACGTTATCGGCTACCGTGGTTTGCTCATCGGCCGGAAACTGCTCTCTCAAATCTTGCCCGAAAGGCTCCAACACCGGGAAAATAATACGCCCATTGAGCGGATTGATGGTAATACCAGACCTGAAATCGAACACTCCATCGGGTTGCGGGTCGCCTTGGTTGTTAAATTTATCTAACCCTACCACACGCACCAATGGCTGCCCCTGTAGGCTTCCTACTGGCAAATAACGCTTCAAACCGCCACCTGGGTCTTGATAAAAAACCTCCAACCTAAAGTCCTCCTGGTTTACCTGGAAAGCCCCGATGGAGTAGATGTTTTTCATCATCAAATCCCAAATAGGCACGGTAGGCCTAACGGACGTGGCCTTCAACATTTTAAGGAACAATACCTTACTAGCCGAAATGGAATCGGGCGGAATGTCTTGTGCAAACTCACCTACCTTATATAGCTCGCCGTTGAACGTGTACTCAAACGCTACGGCCAACACCTCGTCAGGATACAAGGCTTGGTTGAGCGATACATAACCCAGTACTGGGTTGTAGGTATATTCTGATGCGGTTAACTGCCTAGCGTAAACCTTTTCATAGTCTACAGTTGGTTCTAGGCCCGCGCTTATTAGGTTGGGACTTACTTGGTCAATGTTTCTGAAACCCGGCGCTTGGGTAAGGGTGCCATAAAGCGTGTTGGAGTTGTTGTTGGGCTGCCCGCTACCGGCATTGGGGAGCACCAATGGGTTGAATATACGGGTAGGCTCCGCCAAATCTTGGAAAGCCACAATATCTCTTACGTTCTGGGTAGCCCCGGTGCGGTTGGTTACCCAAACCTCTAAACGGGTTACTTGTACTTGAGAGCTAATGTTGGGCAGCGTGGCCAAAGCCGCGTTGTAATTTTCTCGGAAAGATTGAGCTAAGAAATAGTGGCGGTTTTCGTCATACTCGTCGCTGAACACCTCAAAGTTCTGCACTTGCGCCCCGTTTTGTATCTGTAAATTCTGTGAGCGCGATTTTTGTTGCGAGAATACGTTGCTGATGGTTAAGCGGCCAAACTGGAATTTGGTAGCTACCCCAAATAAGCTCTGCGTGCCCTGTATCAAAGATGTTGGCAACGACCAACTTACGTTACCCGCCTCAATGCTCCTGATAATGTCATCTTCCTCGCCTTCGTATTTCAGCTTTATTTGGTTCTCAAAATCGAAAGTGGCACCCGTGTTGTAGTTCAAATTAATTTTCAAGAGGTCGGCAATGTTGCCCGTAACGCTCATGTTAATGTTCATGTCAAAATCGAAACCACCTTGCTTACGGGCCTGTTGGGTAAGTATGGGGTTATCAATTTTCTGCACGTTGCCGCCCAGGGTAATATCTACGTTTCCGCTTGGCTTAATTTCTATGGGTCCGAAACCGAAACCTTTTTTGTCCTTGTTCGGGATGATTTTCGGGATAATACCGTCCTTCTCAACCAACTGAATGGAGTTAACCCTTTCGCGGTAGTACTCGCGACGGGTTTGCTCTTCTTCATATTTCAAGTACTCTTCAAAGGTCATGTACACCGGTGGGCGAACCGCAATGCCGTTTACGGTTTCGGTAATGATAAACCTATCCGTTTCGGTGTCGTACTCCACATTCTTTTCTATGGCCGCAGGGTCGTTCAACAAAAACGGGTTTGGGTTGTTCCCTGTTAGGTGGTCGCCTTGGCGGTCGTCGATGGGGTAAACCAAGTCAATGGGCTTGCTGGTATCGCCAGGGGTGGTTGCTGGGGCTATTGGGTCGTTGGGCACTACCGGGGCTACTGGGTCGGGGCTATCAACAGCAAAAGTTATCCATTGATTGGGGAATAAGTACTCGTTGGGCCCGGGAGGGTCCAATAACAATACAGCACCTCCAGCGCCAATGGCCGCTGTGGCAAATAAAAGCACTGCACTGAGTGAAAGTATGTAGCTTCTTCTTATCACTTATCCCTTCCTGATTCCTATAAAGCCTTTAGTGCTAGTTTAATGATAACCTCTACGGCAGCGTCTTTTCCCTCCGCTGCTATTACTTTATCTACAGCCTTTTCGGCTTGGTTGCGCTGGAAACCTAGTGCGACCAAGGCAGATAACGCCTCATCTCTATTGGTATTGCCTACACTGGTCATTAAAATTTCGGCCCCATCAACGGTTTTTATCATCTTGTCTTTGAGTTCCAAGATAATACGTTGTGCAGACTTGGCCCCAACGCCTTTTATTTTTTGCAACTGTACCACATTGCCCTGCATGATGGCCTTCTGCACCTCGCCCGGCACCATTGACGACAATGCCAACCTAGCGGTAGACGGGCCAATGCCCGATACCGAAATTAAGTGGGTAAACACCTGCTTCTCCAATTCGTCGGCAAAACCATACAGGGTATGGCTTGTTTCGGTAATATGGAGGTACGTATGCACCAATGCTTCGTCTTTGTCTTGCAACTGGCCGAAGGTATTTAGGCTTATAAATACCTGATAACCAATTCCGCCAGACTCAACAATGAGGTATACGGGTGTTTTTACAGTAAGCTTACCTTTTATGTAAGCAATCATTGGCAGTTTGAAATTAGACAGGGCAAAGGTAAAATTTTGATAACACATTTTAACAGTGCACTACAACGTAATATTGCACACAAGGATAATAAATTAGACAGATGGTGGATTGCAGCCCCAAGGTAGTGCAATTATTATATGTCATAGGGGCCGATAAGGTAGTTAATGCCAAGCTGTTTGGGGTTTACTCGGTAGCCAAACTTAGGCTACCCCGAGTGCCCATAAATAGTAGGTTTTCGTTTGCCCAGGTGCGAGTAAATGGCATAGCGTATAGCATCGCAGGCGTGGTCGTTGTCCTTAACGGGGTCGTCGAGCAAGTTGCCTTCGGCATCGGTCTTCCAGGTGTAATTATCCAGTTCATTCAGCACGTTCACACTATTTTGCACCACATGTATGCGGTACTCCTTCACCTTACCGATGCCACTAAACACGCTCTTTTCGGCACCCTTTACGTGGTATCCGGCCTGTTGTATCTCCTTTATCTTTTCGGGGCTGGCACTATCGGCATATATATTGTCGGTTTTGCTTATTTCTAGCCTATCCATTAAATCAATCATTGCCGGTGTGGTAAGTCGGCGCTTGTAAAACGCCTCCTCTAGGTAAATGTCTTTTTCGTAGTAAGCCACGCGTACCATAGCGCAGGGGTTGTTGTAGCCAAAATCGAGGCCATACAGCGTTTCGGTGACGTTTTCGGGTATCCGGCTAATGATTTTGTAGTCGTAAATAATGGCATTGCTGTTTTCGCCCCACTCGGCTAGCGCGTATATTTTGTAGTATTCGGGGTCAAGTTCCTTCATTTCGGCCAGCATTTCGCCAAATGCCGCACCAACTTTGGTGTTATCAGAATGAACAGTTATCAACTTAAAGGTATTTATGGGTTCGCGTGCATAAAACTGTTGGTAGACAAAATTCTTTTTGCTGATGGGGTTGAAGGTGCAGATAATTTGCAAATAAGTTTCCGTTTCGCCGCGAAGCCTTAAATCAAGCTGCCTAAAATCCCTTGCGCTCAACTCAGTGGCCTCCTCTACCCACATGCCCGTAGGTTGTGCCAGACTTTTCAGTTTTTCGGGGTCGTCTACGCCTGTAGTTATAAGGGTATTGCCGTTTTTCAAACATTCAATTTCTAGCCTGCTTTCGGAAAATTTAAACTCGTCTTGCCAGCCATGGAAATAAATTACATCCTTCAATTGCTGATAAACGCTATTGCGAATGGTGCGGGCCACCTTACGCACCACCACAAACCGATGGCCGGTTTCCTCCTTCATGCGGTAGAGTATTTTTTGGGCTGCGAAAAAACTTTTGCCACTACCCGCCCCGCCCATTAACATTAGGTAGCGGCTTTGGTTGGTAAAAGCTGGGTGATATTTGGTAAGTATGTGTTCGGTCATGATAAGGCAAATTGGTTTTGGGGATAGGGACAATACACAGGCCGATGGCTGCAAAAACGCGCCAAAAGGGGAGCATGAAAATGTAAGATTTCTGGATGCCTAAGCGGCTATTGCATTATACCGAAGCTTTAGGCTCCATAACGGCTAAGTATGGGAAAATCCAGGTGGGGTCGGTATCTTCGGCCTCAATACGGTACCATTTGCTGCCAAGTTTCAGAAAACCTTTTAGCACAAATATTTTCCCATTAAACAATTGCTCGTAATGGAACGGGCGGCCATTGAGTTTTACTTTGGTTTTGCCATCGGTTATGGGTATGCCCTTAAACTCGGCCATGGTAAAGCACTTGGCATCTTTTACCACCTCGCTATCGCATACCAGCAGAAAGGTTTCCAGGTCTTCCACCTTCATGCCGGGCGTGGTGGTTACTATCAATTCTAGGCTAGCTACTTCTTCCTGTTTTGTTCCTGAAAGCTTGGCAACTGGCAGCTCGTTTGGATCGTTGGTGCCTGCACCGGTGCCCTGAGCCGCCGAGGTATCGGTTTGGTTGGCAGCAACTGGCGCATCGGCGCCATTGCCCCCAAAGTTGCACGCAGCAAAAGCCATAGCCAGTATGGCAAAAGTATAAAGTAGTGTTTTCATGTTAGGGTGGGTTCAAATCTAAGATTGTTAAGCAAATTGCTTAAATCATTACAAACTTGCTTTCCTTAAATAGTTCCCGCAAATCGGGTGGCATACCGGTTATGCGGTCTTTAAAGTCGTTTAGCTCATCCAAGCTCTTGTTGGATAGTAGCTGCACCATCTCGTCCAGCGCCTTCATGCCTAAAATTAGAGGCATTAAGGTATAGGCCATTTTATCGCCGTTAAACGATGCCACCATTTGGTATTCGGTAAGCTCGGCGCGTGGCACACCGGTAACGGCGCATTGCCCTATCCAGCTATTCACATCAAAGTCTTCGCGGTCGTAAAAAGCATCGGCACGGGCTTCTAAATCGGCATGGGTGCGCATATACTCCTGCATGTTCTGCTTCGATTCCGTGGAGAGGCGTGCTTCCATTTCGGCATGGCACTCCATACAAATGGCGTACTCAAAAATAATGTCCTGCACGTTGTACTTCACATAGCGTTTCACGGCCTTCTCTACCATATACCAGGTTTCGGGCTGCAACAAGCCCTTCTCGCATACGCTGCAGCACTCAAATGGCTTGCCCGTGGCTTCCGAATAAAACTCTTTGGGTATAGCTACCAGCTTCGGGAACTCCTCTGCTTCTTGCTCTTCCTCAAAATCTTCAAAATCATTATTCATAGTTGCACGCTTATAGCATAAAAGTAAGGCAAAAGGACGATTAGCAAAAACAATAAACTAAAACCCATTGTTTGCGTATATATTGAATACAAACCCGATGGCTATGGAAAACGTTTCGCGCATTGAAGTATTGCTTGAGTTTGGCCGCATTTGGCTACGCGACGATGGCATAGTACAAGTAACCATTGACAACGGCACCCACATTCGGTACCGCGAAGCCCAAAAATTGATGGAGACCATCAGTGGCCTGTCGCGGTATACCAGCCGCCCCGTAGTGGTTGACCTAACCCAAATAGCAAGCATTGAAACCAGTGCCAAGCTACATTTCATTAGTACCCGAACCGATAACCACAACCTTTGCATGGCCATGATTATTGCCTCGCCGTATGGCAAAATGGTGGCCAACCTATCACTTTTGTTCCAACACCCGGGTTGCCCAACCCGCTATTTCAATTCGCCAGAGGGCGCTTTGCATTGGAGCGGACGTTTCCAACCGAGCCAAACAGAGGCAGTACATACCTTTGCAGCCTAAACTGTATAAAATACCCTACACTTTAACGAAAAAACCATGCCATCCGTTGGCATCTACTGCGAGCAAAGCTTGCATGTACGCCATTTGTATAGCGATATTTGATGCAACTGAACCCTTACACAGTTATGTTGCGATTGATGAGTTTGGCTGTTATCAGCACTTTGGCATTGCTTATTGCGTCGTTTGCGCCGCAAAACAAGCCAGCACCTAAAACCATACAAATTGGCAACCAACTTTGGCTTGCCGAAAACGTAAACGTGCCCTATGCCGGCTCGTGGTGCTACAACAACGACCCTTTGAACTGCAAAAAATATGGCCGCCTATATAATTACGAGTTGGCCACGCTTGCCTGCTCGCGCATTGGCGAAGGTTGGCGCTTGCCCACTAACGCCGATTGGGAGACTATGGTTGCCACACTGGGCAGCGTAAAACTTGCCGCACTAAAACTAAAACCAGGCGGCGATATTGGTTTTAATGCCGTGTATGGCGGTTTTAAGGTGGAGAACACCGAAGAGTTTAAGGCCGAAGGCAGCGAAACCGCTTACTGGACCTCAAGCCCAATGAACCCAAAACAAGTGTTTATAAGAGAAATAAAGAGCTTTAGCCCCATGGTGATTGAAGGCTATGCGGCAGTTGACCGTGGCTTGAGCTGTAGATGCGTTAAAGACCTGCCCAAAGGAGAATAAGACCACTCCGGCGAGCACACCTTCATATCTGGTTTCATTACGTTTGGTTGTTTGCACCGGCGCGATTGGTCATCGCGCCGGTTTTTTTATGCCTTATTTTGCTCCTGCCTTCTTCGTTGCCGCCTCGTCATTTTAGACAAATCCAAGTTATCGGTAACGGTAGTTGCTACTTTCTCAATGGAACGGCCAATAACGTAGCCGCCCAAGCCCAGCTCTAGTAGGCCCCAAAAACGCTCGGGCAACTCAATGGTGGGCATGGCAAACCAAAACCCCAGCACGGGCTGTATAAAGTAATGAAACACGATAATAAACGCAAACGCCAACATAACTAGTGGGCGCCAGTTGCGCTGTAGTTTGGTGCCTTGCAGCTCCGTGTTCAGCACATCGCGCTGGTAGCTGGCTAGTTCGCCTAGGTTTTTCAATATCACCTCGCTTATCTCCTTTCGGGCAGCAAGGCGCTCGGGTTCGTTGGTAATGAGTTTATCTAGTGCATTGCCAGTGGCATCTACCAATTCGGTAGCGGCCCCAGCTATCAGTTTGGGTATAATAGACATGTTTGGTTACGGGTTGCGGGTTGCGAGTTACGAGTTGCGGGTTTCGGGTTGCGAGTTGCGAGTTGCGAGTTACGAGTTGCGGGTTGAGTTGCGGCGGAGCTCTTTGATTTTGGTAATCAAAGTAATGATGCCAATACCGATACCGATAATAAGCGCCAAGTATTGCAATACGGGGGTGGAAGTATCCATAAGCGTTTGCAGCGCCCCACCCACCGACGAAAACATCCCCCACCCCGGGTGCTCCCGGAGAAAAATAGTGACCTTGTGCATTTGGATTTTTTGGGGTTTAGGGGGTTATCCAGGATATAACTGTGTAACAACTAATGATGCCCCTTTTTGAAAAACAACAAACCCTCCATTAATGCCATCTATCGGCTGATTTACAATTCCTGAAGCGAACTTAATTTGGCTGCTGGTTCCACTTAATGTTAATGTATGTCCAGAAATTGGGCGAAGTGTAATGGTATTAGGCGAATGTGCGAGGCTGTGAATTTCTTCCAAGGTCTCAGTATTGCTTATCCAAATACTTCCAGAATATGCGGCATCAAACATTCCTAAATCAAGAACTCCACTAGAGTCAATCGATAAAGATGATTCTAAAGTGCTTTCATTGAAATTATAAAACCTTGAAACTTGGTTTTCCGTTAGAAAAATGGTCTTTGATGGGGTCTTAAAAAAACAATCGTAAAGCAAATTGGATTGATTTGACACATCCAGTTTGGTGTCCTCTCCAATTATGATGCCGCCAATTGTTGAAGTATTGCTATTTGCTATCAACTTAGATCCGCTATCAATCTTATTTATCGTGATTCCGGCCCCCAAATACCCATCCAAATCATAGGTAGAATAAAAGCTGGCGCGGTTAGAAGAGAATTGGCCGTTGGTGTTGGAGAGGTTGACGGTGCTTTTGTCGATGTGGTTGTTGTCAATTTCGCTGCCCGAATCGTTGCTGGTGATGGTGGCTTCGGCAAAAACGTTTTGATTGCAATTGCCGCTGTGGCGCTGCATGGTAATAGTACTGTTTTGCACCTTGTTTCGGGTAAACTCGCCCGTGCTATCGGTCAAGTCGAGGGTGGTAGCCGATAGGGTATTGCCTAAGAATTGTCCGCCTGTATAATTAGTAAGGGTTAGTTCGCTTTGGTTGTTTATCTGGTTATTTTGAAAATAAACGTCGGTATCGTTGGCATGCAATTGCGAGTTGGCCATAACATTATACGCAAACTGTCCCTGCGCACGCTGCAAGTCAATTTCGCTGCTGCCTGAAATGTGGTTATGCGAAAAAATATAACCTGCCGTGGCTTCGCTTATATCTAACACCGTTCCCGAAATCTGGTTTTCAGAAAGCTGAAACGAAGCATTGGTAGCAGTTACATCGGTAGTGGTCAAGTTGTTGTTGTTCATAGTAACCGTAGCGCCACTAAACAGGTATTCGCCATCAGTAAGGTTGTTTTGCGCCATGCTATTCAGGGTGGCATTGGACAAAAACAGATTGACCCCGCTGAAATGGTTCATGGACAGATTGTTGCAAACCACGCTTTGTCCAAGCAAATTAGAGGCAACGATACTATTGGCAGCCAGTTCGCCGCTTGCGAGGTGCAAATCGAAGCCAGATAAGGATATAGTGTTATCAGCCAACGAGCAATTACCCGAAGCAACCACCTTCACAAAACTTTGATTGCCAATGTTGTTCTCGGCTATACTGTCGGTTTCGGTGAGGCTGCAAACCATAAAAGTGCGGCCCGAAATAGTATTTTTAGCAATAACTCCGCCGTTCGGATAGGCAATGAAAACACTATCGGTAACGGTATTGCCATTAACCACATCATACGCCCATGGGAATGCTTGGTATGGGTTGATGCCTACCAGATCAATCAGCTCGGGCTGGCAACTCACCACATTACCTTTGCTATCAGCCATTTCAGCTATCCAATCGTCGGCAAAGCGGTATTTAACTTTAAACCAATGCGCGCCTTTGTTGGCACCCATGGCTAGTGAAACCGTGCTAACCCCAATGCCAGTGGCAGCAACGGTTATGGCAGCGCCATTTAAAACCGCACCACGGCCATTGGCATCAGTGAGGTACACAAATGAGCCAATATTGATGGCTCCAAAGCCGTGCACGAGCGTGCCATCATTAATGGCATCGGAAACCAAGGCTGCCATATTGATGAGGTTGGAAGCGAAGCCAATGGGTGTTGGCAGCAATTGTGCGCCATTAACAGTAACCGCATCGATGCTACCAGCGGCACCCGATGTAAGCTGCAGATAACCATGTGCAGGCAAAGCCTGGGTATAATCGCCCTCGATACTGAATGCTGATACCGAGGTGGCCGTAAGAATCATATCCCTATCGGTAACCAAATACCTTTGCCCTGGCACCAAAGTAGCGGTGGCAATCATTTCAGAAAGCTGTTCATAGGTGGCTGCCACTTGCGGCACCGTAGGTTGGGTGGTTTGCTTTACCCAATTTGAGCCCGAAAAATAGTAGGTATGCCTATCGGCCAAATTGAATACCTGGTAGCCCGATTGCGGGGTAACGGTCCGCCACTCAAATACCGATTGGCCTTGGCTATTGGTTCTGAAATACTCGGCAATTTCGCCCATGGCCGCATCGCCCCAAGCAGGATGCACGGTATTATCGGGTTCCGTAAAAACTACTTCGCCCGAAGTATCGATACTGGTATCTATAGAAGCATCCATTGACGTATCAATCGCCGTAGAACCGATGCTGGTGTTGCCAAACAAGATGTATCTATCGCCTTGCTGCAAGGTGAGCGGCGGAAAAGTGGCATCGGCAAAACCCAGCACGGGCCGCTGCCAGTAGGTATCGTACCACTGAATGTCGCCCAATGGGTTTTTGGATAAAAGCGTATCGTTTTCTGCCAAGCTAAAATCGCGCGGCGGGTGCAGTTCGCTATTTTCTAGCTCAGCGTGAACATTTGAGAAGGTTGGCATGGGGGATTAATTTGAAAATGTGTCAATTTGAAAATTTGGAAATTGGGTTGCGGGTTACGTACTTCGGCTAAGCTCAGTATGACATTAGTTACGGGTTATTGATTGTTGGGTTTTGATTGTCATATTCAACTCGCAACTCGCAACCCGTAACTCGTAACTAATACAGAAACGGCAAACTACCGTGCGAGCGATCATCGGGGCAGGTGGGGTAATCGGGGAAGGAGGTGCGGTTGCTTTTGATATAATCCGTCATTTCAGTAGCCAACAGTTCGGCATCGCTGAGCATTTTGTTGCGCAGCATGGCAAAGTCGGTATCGTTTACCGGCAAGTGGTAGTCGATGCTCGGGGTTTGGATGCCGTTGGAGGTTATCTCGGCCTTCATTAGCGGCAATGCCTCGTACAACACAAAACGGGCCAGGGCATCTTTGAGATAATCGTTAACGAGCGTTTGGTTAAGGCCCGTAAAGGTTTGCGCCACCGATTCGGCCATGAGGGTATTGTACAGCGCATTGCCCAACAATGGCTTGATGTATTTAAGCGAAGCAATTGGGATGCTATCTGCCACGAGGGCCGTGTCGAGGTTTTTACCGGGCATAGCAAGGGCTATCACTTCCGTAGGGGTGAGTAGGGACATGATTTCAATTTGAAAATTTGGGAATGGGTTAACCTGCCAGCCGGCAGGCGGGTTTGGAAATGAGGCGGGAAATTATTGCCTAGAAAAGTATGCCTATTTGATTTAGGTTTTAATTTTCAAATTGGCACATTCCCCACACTCCGCCCTTCTAGTTCCGGCAATGCTTCCAGGCCCAGCTCTTTGCGGGCTTCGTTGGCTTGTATTACGGCATTTACATCAACACTGCCTATAAAACTGATGGGTACTACATTGCTTATGGCCAGTTCATAGTCGGCAAAGCCAGCATAGGCCAGTAGCTTGTTTAGGGGTTTGAGCAACGTATTTTGGTAGTTTACAATTACGGTGTTCATGTAAATCTCGAACAAAGTGCGCACCTCGCTGCTGCTGCTTAGTTTGCCGCTGGTTTCAACTAACAGGGCCGGATGCGTGCGGTGGGCGCGCAATAGGTTTTGCACGGCCAGCTCCTGCAGCTCGCGGAAAATACCCTCGGGCTCGTCGTTTACCTGCACATATTGCGGCGCTTGGGTCTCGTTGCTTACTATTTGGGCTATGAGCTTGCTGTTGTTGCCCTCACCCGTAAAGCTGCGGATAAAACTATTGAGGTACTCGTCCGTTTTTAAGCCTTTTGGCGGTTCGCCAAACAACGTCAGCAGGCCTGACGGCACAAACTTATTCTCCATCCGATCCAAGTTAAAGGCCGGTATTTTGTACTCAATGTTTACCCATTTCATGCCGCCCAAGGTATAATAATCGGGCAGGCCGTAAAAGCGGCGACCCGTGCGATAATCGCGCACATATAGTAGGGCATGTTCTTGCGGGGCATCAAATTGGAAGATGGGTATTTCCTTTACCTCATACTTACTGCTTGCGTTGCGACCATTGAGTACCTGCCCCCAATGTTGGCTAAGGTGCGCTTTTTTAATGCTCGCACCAGTCGGTTTGCCCAATCGCACCTCGGTTACATCGCGGTGGTAAAGGTTCAATCGGCTGCCTTCTTCGGCTGTTTCGATGGCAAAGTTGCCCGTCAAGATATAGTCCAACGCCCAGCGGCCAAACAGTTCTTGCAGGCTTTCGCCCTCAGCGTTTACTTCGGCCAGCCAATGCTCCAGCTTTTCGTCCTTTTTGTAGGGCTGACCATCTTTTCGGTTTACCATAAATCCATCGCCAACGGTATACACCAGTTTGGTATTGATGGCGGTGCGGTGCGTGCTGCTGTTTTCGTAGTGGTAAACCAATTGATTGATAAACAGGTTGTTGCTGTCATCAAAAAACGGAATCCACGGGGTCCGGATGTCGGGCACGGCACTTTCAACAGACTTGGCAGGCCGCTTGGGGTTCAGCACTTGATAGCCCAGTATTTGCCCAGGTTTTTTGGGTGGTTGCATGGTGGGAATTTGAAAATTTGGAAATTTGGAAATTTGAAAATTTGAAAATTAATGTGCGGATACGAAATGGATGTATCAATCTACTGATGAATTTGTAAAATCTATTCGATTATACTTGTACATAGATTTTCCAAATAGCTAGTGCCTTTTAGCACTTTGGATATCGGTACATTGGTACATCAGCAAATCGGCACATTGGTACATCAGCACATCGATACATCGGCACATCAACTATAATAGCTCCAAAAACGCAGCAAGACTTATTGCTTCGGTGTTTTCGTTAATGGCATAGCGCTCTGTGCCGGGGTAGATGATGAAGTTTTTGGCTGTGTTTATTTCGTTGGCCGAAATAGCGTACCCTTTCAAAAATTTGGGTGCCATGCTGCGTTTAACTTCTACGGCCCATATTTCTTTGTTCGGGCGCTCCACTAGCAAATCAATCTCATTGCCCGACGAAGTACGGTAGAAATAAACGCCAGATTGGTTTTCGTCGAGTAAGCTGCAAATGTTCTCTATCACAAAACCTTCCCAGCTCATACCAACAATGGGGTGCGACAATAACGCCTCTTTGTTTTCGATACCCAGCAAGGCGTGCAGTAATCCGCTATCGCGCACATATACTTTTGGCGATTTAATGAGGCGTTTGCCGTGGTTGCCATGGTAAGGCCGCAGTTTGCGCACCAACAGCAAATCGACCAACAAATCAAGATAGCTCATTACCGTTTTGCCATCTACACCCAATGAGCCCGCCAGTTGCGATGCATTGAGCGTAGTGCCTTGCAGGTGGGCCAGCATGGTCCAGAACCGTCGCAGGGTTTCGGCAGGTATGCGCGGGCCCAATTGGGGTATATCGCGCTCAAGATAGGTGCGTATAAAGTTTTTGCGCCACAACATGCTTTTAACATCGCTGGCAGCCATCACGCTATCCGGAAAGCCACCCCGAACCCATAGCTTATCCATATCCCTGGGGTATTCGGTAAGGTTCAAGGGAAACAATTCGCAATAAGCGATACGGCCGGCCAAGCTCTCGCCCGACTGTTTCAATAAATCCATGGAGGCAGAGCCCAACAACAGGAACTGACCGGTTTTGCGGCCCGCCCTGCGGTTTTTGTCAATAATGCCCCTTAGCTCTTGAAACAGTTGCGGCATGCGCTGCACTTCGTCCATTATCACCAACTTATCTTGGTGGCTGGCTAGGTAGTAGGCAGGGTTTGCCAACTTTGCCCGGTCTTCCTCGCTTTCTAAATCCAGATAGAGCGTATTATGCGTGCGCGCTAGGTCCATAGCCAAGGTGGTTTTGCCCACTTGGCGTGGCCCAAGCAAAGCCACTGCCGGAAAAGTATCCAGCAATTCGCTTACTTCTTCATATTTTTTACGCTCAATCATGTTTGTAAATTAGGAGTTTAGTTCCGAATATGCAAAGTTATTTTCGTGCTAATGTACGTTAAGCAGATAGCAAAGTTACACATTTTACTTTGCATATTCGGAATTGAATTCCGAATATGCAAAGTTGAAAAGCGCATAAACACTCAAAAATAGGGTTCTGGATTACACAAATGTTAGCACTACGCCTCCGGTAGCTACAATATCGCCCACATATTGGCGCGGGATATCGCTGCCCCGGCCTTCGAGGCGAAACTCATAGCCGTTGCGGTCGGCCAGGTCGGCACCGGTTTCGCCATTGGCGGCGGCGCGCAAGGCGGCACTGGTTTTTAGGCGTTCATCGTAACCATATACAAAGGCCTCGCCTTGGTTATTCTCTACAATGGCAATCAGCTTGCACGATTTTATGGCCTTCTGCAAGCGGTCGGCCTTCACCTTCTCTTGGCGCGGCACAAAGCCCGTAATGGTGTACGAAACAAAGTTGGTACCGTTGTCTTCCAACGAGTTCTGGAATGTAGCGTTCAAGGTATAGTCAGCAAAATCAAACTGGTGCCATTGGCTTTCGGCATCGGCGGTATTGTCAACGGTTACTTCAGTATAGGAGTGATCGGCAGTGGAGGCTAAGAAGCTATCCACTTTATCACGGTTTACTAAAAACAGCCTGCGCACACCACCAATGGTGCTATTATCGTCGCAGGTAAGGGCATAGCCTTGGGTGAGAAATGACATGATTTGGGGAATTTGAAAATTTGAAAATTGTTGCGAGTTTCGAGTTACGGGTTGCGAGTTGTTATTTTAACTCGCAACTCGAAACCAATTAACCCGTAACTCAACGCGCATACACCACGTATTCATCGAACAAGTACTGCACGCCTAGGTCGAAGTTGGCTTTGAAATAGAACTTCTCTTCCAATTCGTCCAAGAAAAGCTTGGCATCGCTACCTGGGGTTTTCACATCGGTACCAATAATCAGGTTCTCTTTTTTGGTGTACACCACGCGGTGCGGGTCGGGCAGGGTTTGTGAGGCAATGGAGGCATCCCAAACCAATTGCGGCTCAACGGCAATACCACGGAACGTAAGCGGACCGCCATCGGCTAAGCGAGATAAGCCAGTATCAGTATCCATGTTTTCGTAGGTCTCAATCAAGTTGCAATACACGGTATCGGTTACCAAGAAAACCTTGTCGGTGGGTTTTACGGCGCGCAACGGGGCAGAGCCTTTGTACATTTGGCGCAGTATATCAATGGCCTCATCGGGGGCCAACTCACCAGTGGTGCTTATGTCTACCTTAGTGCAGCTACCTGCTTCCAAAAGCTTAAACCAGCCGTCGAAGGTTTTGAAAAAGTTGGTGCTGTGGGCCGTATTGCCAAACCAGCAAAGCTCGAAAATGTCGTTGGTAATAGCAGTGTTGATACGATCAACCATAGCCTTCTCAAGCACGGTGCCGCCTAGGTCGTAAATATCGCTGCCGCGTTTGAGGTTTTGCTTGAAAATAGTGTCGTAAAAATCGACAGCGCATTGTTCTAAGTTTATAGCGCAGGGCTCGGTGCGGATGGTTTTCTCGCCGAGCGCAAAAGTACCCACTGGGTTAAAGCCACAACTTTCTTTTTTCTGGATTATGCGCTTCAACTCATTAGCTAGGGTAATGGTTTTAGAGCGGTTTACGGTAGGGTCTACCGAATAAGTGTCCACAATGTTTTCGGCCGTGAACACGGGTTTAAGAAAAATTTCGGCTACGTGCTCCGTAGCCCAAGTTTCCACAATAGTAATAGCGTTTGCCATGTTTTTAATTTGGGAACCTGCCAGCCGGCAGGCGGGTTTGAAAATTTGAAAATTTGAAAATTGGTTGCGGGTTGCGGGTTACGAGTTGACTAAAAGATATCGCCGAGCTAATAAAATCGTACCTCGTAAATCGCACCTCGTACCTTAAAATCGGTTCTGCAAGTAGCTGCTCACGTAGTTCCAGCCGTTTTTGCGGTCGCGCTCGGTGCGGGCTGGGTCGGTGTCGGCACCGGGGTTGCCGGTATCAATGCGGCGGGCTTTTAGGCGCTGCAACTCACGCTCCAAGTTCTCTGCGGTTTTTTGTGGGTCGGCCTTACCTTGTGCCGCTTGAGGGGTTTCTTTGGCAGGGCTTGCCAGTTGAGCGAGCAGTTCGTTTAGCTGTTGGATAAGGTCCGCTAGCTGCTGCTCCAATGCTTGGATGTTCTCCATGTTTGGTTTGGGTTTTGATTGTTTAGAAATATTAGAATTGAAAGTATTTTGCGGGTAAAGGCGCTGTTTGATGCGCTGGTCTAGTACGCCGATGGCATCCACAGCCCTATCAATTAATTTGGTTGACGCCTGTGGCTGCACCTCCCCCAGCCCTAGGCGGAAGGCCAAACGATTGGCCACGGCAGCATCGGGTATGCGCTTCAGGCTTTCGTCGAGTAACAGGGCCGCTACTTGCAACTCGCGAACAATGCCATCTACAAAGCCCATTTCAAGGGCCTCTTCGGCGTTCAATAGTGTTTCGGCATCCATCATGGCGCTTATGCGCTTTTTGTCGAGGCCCGTTTTGCGGTGGTAAATGTCCAACAGGTCATTTTTCATCTTATCCAAGTCGGTTTGTACACCGCTTTTACCCCCTGCGTAATAGGGGTTGTGGATGAAAAAATAGCTGTGCTCGCCAATAAAACTCTCCTTAGCCGCTGCAGCCACGACGGTAGCAGCGCTGGCCGCTATGCCACTGATATAGGCGCTCAGGTGGTAGCCTTGCAGTTTCACAAAATCGTAAATAGCAAATGCATCGATTAGGCTGCCACCCGGGCTATTGATGTGCAGGCGCACTGGTTTGCCCACGTGCGGCTTAAGCTCATTGAGAAATTGGCGCGCCGAGATACCAAACTCGCCAATTTCATTATCAATGTACACTTCAATAGGCCCGGTCTCGGGCAAGCCGCTTTTAATGTTGTACCAACTTTTGTTGGCTGATGGCGTTTGGTCCATGTAGTTGTTTGTTTGGGGATGATTCAATTTTAAAGTTTGGCATGGTTGTTTCAGTCTTTCATAATATTCATCAAGTCTTGCGTCTAATTCTTAACTTTGCAACACCCATGAAAAACTTGCCCATATTATTGCTGTTGCTGCTGTCTAGCACTGGCATTTTTGCCCAAACGGATAGTTGCAACTTGCTCATACACAAGAGCATCAAAGACGAGTTTGTAAAATCGACCCGCCGAGAAACTATCTACAATGTGCCCAATCGCTCCTTCGGCATCTTTGTGCAAAACCGCAACGGCTCCATGCAAATGGTATTCGATTGGACCATCGGGCTAAAGGCATTGGATGCTACCGAAAAATTCGAGCCTAAGAAACCAATCTTGCTTACCTTCTTTTTCAAGGATGGCAGCAGCCACGTTATTACCGTGGAAGAATACATACCGGGCAGTGGGGCCAAACAGGTGCGCTATGCCTACAAATACACCATTGGCGGCTCAGCGTTTATAACTGCAGAGGATATGGCGATACTCACCAAATCGCCGATAGTGAACATTCGCGAGAGTATATACGGCATTCCTTTTGACGATACCACACCCCTTAGGGCCGACTATTTGATACGCGCCTTTAAGTGCGTTCAGCCGTAGAATGGTTTATTAGTTAATTGGTTATTGGTTGATTGGTTTTGGACTCTGCTCCCATTGCTCAATCACGCTTTTCCAATAGTCGAACACAAACTGCACACAGCTTGGGCAGGCCATATCGCTGGGGCTTTTGTAGATGTATTCGTGGTACTTGGCAAATAAGGTTTTCACATCCTCTTTGTTTGGCTGATGCCTGTTTTGTTGCCATCGGGCAAAGCATTCCTGTATTCGTTTTTGGTCTTCGGCCGAAATGTTTTCCAGGCCTTTATATTGTTTGTTCCTTACCATTTTGCTAGTGGGCATTTCATGGGTTTAAGGGCAATTTTCGCTTTCAAGAAACAACCGCACATACCGCAGCGCGCAAGGGGTTTAAAAATCCACAAGTGCAATAGCTTGTTTTTGAGGTGCGGGCAAGCTTGGCATTGCTGCCAGCGTTGCTGCTTCAGTGTTGGTGTAGCCAGTAGCGTTTCCATCAAAAGCTAGCATCCGATTGAATATTCAGTAGCCGTTGTTGTTGGCTAGTGGTATCTACCACGTTGTTCACTATTTTCAGGCTACCCACCTCATCGGCTATTACCCCGCGAAGGCCTTTTACCAGCGCTTCGCTATCCATTCCATCAATTGGCGCAGTTGCCGTGTTGAAGTATGTTGGTGGCGCAACCGTGGGCACCATACCACCCGAAGCAAAGAACCGTTTTCCACCTGTAATGGCATTCATCTCCGAAATGCTTTTTACAAAATCGGGCCTGCTCCAAATATTGCGGTTCACTATCAGCTCGCCACCCTCGGCTTCCATCAAGTTGCCACCTGAAAGAAACGGCACACCACCTTGACTATGCGCCGCACCTTCTACCAAACCACCCATTTCGAAAGGTATGTAGCCGCCTTTGGCAAACTTTTGCTTGGCTATTAAGGCCACTTGGGCGGCGGTGGTTACGGCAGCGGCCGCAATGGCGGCTATACCTGCCGGGCTGGGAGGTGGGCCAAACTGCGCAATACCTTGCACCACCGCCTGCGCGCCGGCAATAATAGCTTTAGTAATGGCAAATGCCTTTTCGCGCCTGGCGGCGGCTTTTTTCTTTTCTTCGGCCTCCTTATCATACTTGGCATTGATGCTATCCAACTGAGCCTTTTTACCCTCTTCAGAAAGCACACTTTCATTTACGGCATCAATCTCTGCTTGGCGTTTCTGATCAATTCGTGCCAGCTCGTTTTGCAAGCGCACCTCGCTTAGTTGGTCGGCAAGGTTCAAAGCATCGTTCATGGCCGTAAAGGCATTTGAGGCGGCCTGCGCCTTACCCCTCAGCGCCTCGGCCACGGCAACCTTATCGGTGCCATCATCGGGTGCGCTAGTGGTTGATGGTTTTACGTAGTTGTTAATCGTCTCCATTCCTTTGGCCAGTGCATCAAGCCCCACCAAATCGGCTGCTTGTTTCAGCTCGTTTAATACGGTGGCTGTTTGCATTGCCGTTTTTTGCAGGCCCTTTAAAGCGCTGTTAAAACTTACTTCAAATCTACAAGCACTATCCGTTGCCGTATCCAAGGTTGCGGCTATGGCTTCGCTTTGCCCTTGTACGATTTGCCGTTCCAGTTTCAAGATTTTCTGTTGCGTAGCAGCCAACTGACTGCTTGCGCCGCTTAACGTAGCTTGGCTTTTGGCTAGATTATCGTAAAGGGTCAACATTGCCCCAAGGTCCTTGAGCAATTGCTGGAACTCGGCATTCTCCACCGATATTTGAAGTGCTATTTCCTTTGCCATGTTCTTATTGGTTTCCTTTTAAATGCAGCTTATCAAATCGTTTTGGTCGGCCCTGTTCGTTTCGCTGCGATGCGAACATAATTTCGCGACCATCAGTGGTATACAGGTAGCCGCCTTGCACCAAAAAGTTGCCATCTTGGGTGAAGGTGAAGGCCCTGTATCGGTCGGTATTGGAGGTACCGCCGCCCACTTGTATAATGTCGTCGGGGCTAACCACATTGTAAGCGCCCAGCACGGTTTGGTTGCGTGCAGCAGCAATAGCGCCTTGCCCCAGGGCCACCGAAGCCGAGCCTGCTGGCGCCCAGTTGCCAGTGCCGTTGTGCAGCACTGCCGAGGGCGTATCAGTAAATGACCCTAAATGTTCATTGCCGTATTGCGAAGCCCTACCCGTGCCGCGCCCCAGTGTGGGCGCCATTTGGCTAACAGATGCGTATTCGGCTTGGGTGGTTAAATCGAGCTCGATGTTGTTCGATGCCAGCACGGGCAGCAACGTAACCTTTACTGGCAAACCCAATGCTGGCCTATAATCGGCAATGGTGGTGATGTAGTAATAACCCCTAATGGTTGGGTGGTTGATGTAAATGGGCCGTTGCAAATTGAGTTGCAATACATCTGTTATATCGAGCTTGAAATAGGCGATAACCTGCCTGCCATCCTCAATTTGGGCTATGGTGTTTTTGTAATAATTGTTTACCAAACCCTGCGCGCCACCATAGGCTAACACATCGCTACTCAACACCGGGTATTTCAACCTAAAGGAAGGGTTACGGCCAAACAACCAAGCCGAGGTTTTGGGTTGCCCTAACCTGTTGGGCAACGTTTTAGCTTTATAGCCCTCGTAGTATAGTACCCGTGGCGCAAAATCATAGCTCACATCGGGGTATGGTGCAAGGTCTTTCCACAACCGCGGTATCTCGGGGGCGGCGTTTGATTGGTTAAAGGGATTGAAAATGTTCCAATCTTGGAACGTAAGGGTGTAAGCAAAGTTTTTAGTGCCCAACTCTTGGTTGCCGGGGTTGTATTTTATGGGCAACTTATGCGCCAACGAACCCGGTTGTTTATTGGTGGTTTCGGCACGCTCTTTCAAAAAAGCATCTTTGGTATCGAGCTTATATTGAAACGTTACATCCCGCTTATAATCGTCTATATACTGTATTTCGGCTTCTCTAGACAAATCAAACTTAGCCGTCCAATCTTGCGCTTCTGTGAGCGGCATTAAGAACTGATCCCTAGGCTCACAATAAACCCTCTTGGTAATGGTATCGGTGCGAAAGTATAAGTTAAACATGTTCATAATGCCCGTGAGCACATCAATCAACTTTACATCGGTTAGCACCTGCGAAACCTCATAGGTGGCCCCTTCCACAATATCGCCCGTTATGGCATTACTAAACTCGAGTTGCTGTATTTCGAAACGAGGGCTCTTGTTTTGCAAATTGAAGTTTGATAAGCCCCAATTGTGGGTCTTTACGATTGTATAAACACATATCTGTTCCCCTTGAGTAAAGGGCAAAAATTGGGTATCAACGGTTACATTTACGGTTTGCCCATTGCCGGTAAACGCTACCGCCTCCTCGGTTATGGGCACTAAATTACCGCCCACCAACCTGCCCACACCAATGCCCAGATACTTCAGGTTTTGGTGCCAATGGGTTATTTTAATGCTCGCAGCAATTACAAATTGTTGCATACTGCTGCTAGGCACGGTATAAACTTGCGTATTGTAGTTATTGCCGTTGTCAAAATACCCGGCACAGTCGCTCAACGGCAATAAACTTGGGCCAATGGTGCTGTTTTTGGGAAGGTTGGCAAATGCCTTAGGCTGGCATAGTACCGACTTAAAAAGCATTGCATCATTGGCATTGGCAGCTTTGGTAAAGGCATCGCCAGTGAAAGCCAAAACTAGTTTTTTAAAGAAAATCGATTCGCAAAAATCACTCTCAAGCGCATAGCCAGCCTTGCTAAAAGCCTCGCGCAGTATGTGGGCAATAGAAACATCGGGTCGCAAATCTTCCATCACCACTTTGTTGCCCGATTTCCAAGCACCGTAGCTTTTCAGGCCGTACACAAAATCAAACTTATCAGGGAAATTAGCCCAACTAGCCAAAGCATAAGCCTCGGTATAGGGGTGCGATTTGGTGGTTGCCGCCACTTGCAGCGGGTTGTAGCCAAAGCCTTCGGAGAGTTCATCGTTGTAATAGGTAGCGGTACGGTTGCCATAGTCAATATCCCTGATGGTATGGTCCTTCATGTACTCAATCCAATCGAGGTTATCGCCAATCAGCTCCAAATCATATTCGGCAGGGCGGCTGTGTTGCGATACATTATTGATTTTGAGTTTGCCGCTAAAAAACGGAATACCATTGTACAAAACCTCGGCGCGGCACGATGCATGCTTTTGGTAAAAATTGATGCCGATTTGATAGATAAACTCCAGTAAACGATTGTTGAGCTTGCTTGCCGGCACCTTAAAGGTTTTGGAGAAGCTACCGCTGCGCTTGGTGATGTCGGTAAAATCGCCGGTAGACCAGGTTAACGCTAGCGGAAAATCGGCATGGTCAGTAAGTTCCAAAGTACCCAACGGTTGGGTAAAATCTTCGGAGTATATGTTGAGGCTGATTTGCGGGTTCATGGTTCAGTTTATTTAGCGGCGTAGCCTGCTATTTTCAGGGTGTCTTTTAGGTAATAGTATTCCTGCTGGGCAATTACTTTAAAGCGAAAGCCCCGGCCGCGCAAGGCATTCAATAGGTCCAGAAAATCATCAATCTCGGCCTCCAAATGCAGCAGCATTTGTTCTTGCCCACGGGTTATGTGCAGGTATTCGTTGAGTTTAGTTTCCATTTGGTTGGGTATCAATTGCGCTGCAAAATCATATCATTGGCATATTCCAATTCAACCCTAAGGCGCAGTATGTTTTTAACTGGGTCGAGTATTTCAAACTCCCCATCGCGGAGCAACACGGGCAGCAGCTTATCGCCTTGCTGCACATACACGGCAGGGCTGGTAAGCAATTCCTGCAGCCACAGCATTTCATCGGGCCGCAATGCATCGCTGGAGCACGATAGCCGCACAGCTCCTTGCTTATGCAACACCTGCCTACCCCGGTTGGTAGCATTAAACCAAGTAGGCTTCAGTTTTTCAAAACTGCTGCTTTCGGTCTTTATGCTGCTTTTTTCGGCACCGGCAAACGTGTAGCTATCCATGCCGCCCAAACGGTTCAAGAAATGCACTCGAGTAGCGTGGCAGTTGTTTTTGGTCAAGCGATAGCGCTTGGTTTCACTAAAAACTCGAATACCCGAAACGTTGACATCATCAAAATAAACCGTTAACCCCGACCATATGCCAGCCTTATCAACCACCAATCTTGCGGCAGTATCTTGCTCGGTAACTACTTGCGTGGTCATCAGTATCCATTGATTTAAAATGCCTGCATTCCAAGAGTTGGTGTAGGTAATGGTGGCATCGGTTAATCCCTCCACCCCTATACGCATGCTGGGCGGTTGGCTAGTCGATTTCGTGCCCGTACAATACACCCAGCACGAGAAAGTGTAGGTGGTATATTGCGCCAAGGGCAACACCGATGCTGATTTCCATCCATTGTGAAAACTACCACTGCCTGGCCCATCGGAAAAATTGACTTTTAATGATTTTGTTCCTGTATGGGCAAACGCATTGCTTTGCTGGCCCGAAGTGAAGCCTGGCCCAGCCAAAAACCCATTAATACTGGCTTCCATAGTGCCGCCATCCATATCCAAAAAAAAGTTCTCATTACCGCTAGAGGTAATAGTCACATCATAGTGGCTGTGGGCCTCGGTAATGGTTAGGGCTTGCGCCAAATTCAAATTGCGCGGCCCAATTGCCACATCAAAGCGCTTTTTACCAACCAATGTCGATGGTATCGCAATATTATTGGTAATGGTGGGTGCTGGGTTGCCCGGCAAATAGCTTTTAATGTTAGCCACTAGGCTAGTTGTCGTATCTGCAACTATGGCTAGTGTTTCATATTCGTCAATCTGTACTTCTTTTTCGGGCATGGAGCTGGTAAGAAACCGCTTGGCGCCATTGCCATCCATAATGTAAGGCGACAAGCTGGGCTCAACATCTAGCTGCAAACCGCCATTTATAGCAGTTATAGGCGTACTGATTTGAAACGCCGTTTGGTCGTCGTTCAAAAACACACAAAACACCTTTACACTAGCATCCGGGGCTTCGAGCACGCCAAATTCGCTGGGCTGGTGCAGGTTGTAAGCCAGTTTGTCTTGCAATACTTGCTCTAGCCTAAACGTGAACGTGTCCGCACTTCCAAAATCTATTTGCTGGCTCCATTGGGCAATAAGCGTGGTGCTATCGGCATGATATATGGCCATACTTACCGATTGCGAAGCGCCCGCAGGCGAAACGCGTATTTTATACTCAATGGGGTTATAGGCCGCCACTATGCTAGCAGGTTGGCCAACTATTGATAAGGAAATAGCCATGTTGGGTTATAATTCTTGATCCAAAAAATCGTTCAAATCTTGCTGCACAGCCTCTTCAATCATTCGGTTGATGGCTGCTTCCTCGCTGCTGATGGCAGCATCTAAAAACCCGCTACGCTCGTTCACTTTGCGACCATAATCTTCCATGCGCGTGTTTAGCTGGTATCCGTTGGTTACACTTTTCAATTCGGTTTGCACCGAGCCGCTCAGCTTCCCTGTTTTGTTGTGTTGACGCAGTTCCAATTCGCGTTTTATGGCCGCATCCAATCGGGCGGCGGCTTCTTGCAGGGCTAGTTCTAGGTTTTTCATAGCGTTGGGTAGTTAAAGGTTCCTGCTAGGCACTCGCCTTGGCAGCGTATTTGCAGCGTGTAGGTGAGTTCAATCAATCGGTCTTGATGTTTTCGGTACTGCCAATTGCCGGCAACTTTCTCCTCGTTTTCTATTTTCCAAGGGAAGCCATTGGCTTTGTAGCGGGCTTTAAATTCAAAGAGAAATTGCTCAGCCAATACTTCCAGGTCGCGCTGCTTGGTTTGGCTAGCAGTGGCCATCTCTTCGGGCCTTGGGTACCTATCGAAAAACGACAATTTGAGCTGATACACCCGTTGTCGGGTTTTCATGTTCATGCCCTCAATGCGCACATTACGATCGATAAATAGCAGCGGATAGTCCTTGTTGCGTTGGTTGTTAATTTCAAAAGGCTCGCCATAAATCAGGCCATTGAGCCCTGCTTGTGCCTGGGCAATAGTTTCTATTTCGCTTATCAGTTGGGTTATAGTCATGATTTGGTTGATTGGTTATTGGACAATTGGTTAATCGGTGGCTGCAAAAGGGCAATAGGTTCCTAGCAATCAACTTTTCCTCCTATCCCAAAAAGGTTGGGTACTTCAACTATACCATAATTGCTAAAGTGAACCAACGGCTGCCCGGGAAGCCAAGCATTAAACTGCTCAACCTTTTGGGCAATGTTGCCAAAATTTCGGGCGGCGCTGCTATTGCGCAGCTTTCGGCCAATATCCTTTCGGACGTAGCTATAGTGGTGCGTCACTAGGTCGTGCTCGGCAAAAAGGTAGCACCGCTCAATAGGCTTTACACCTCTGGTTGGGTCCACCAGCACCGGGAATTTGCCTCCTGCTTTCATACCTGGTTTTAGCCTGCCCATAAAAGGCACCCAATAATTTTCAATGGGCTGCAACCGATAGGTGGGCTGCTTATAGTAGGTGTAGAGCCTGCAGGCAGATGCATCGTATTCGCCCAGCTCCAATTTGGCCTTAGCGGCAGCAAAGGCCTGGGTGTCGTAATATTCATCGTTGTCTAAAAACAAGTAATGGGTACAACCCAGCTGCAATGCCCAATCAAGGCCAATCTGTCTTTTTATGCGCTCGTTATTGCTCGGGGTGAGGTTAAAGTCTGGCTCGTACTTGCGCAGCCGTACCTTCTGCCAACGTTGTTTAATGGCAGCTAGCGTGGTCAATAATTCGGGGTAGTGCTCTCCAATGTTCGATTGCAATTGATATATAATCAGCACTTCGTCCACCTGGTCAACTATCTGGGCAATGCTACCTTCGAGTAGTTCTTCCCCATCAAAAGTGTTGTATATAGCGGCTAAAGACATAATTGGGTTACGGGTTATCAGTTACGGGTTTCGAGTTGGTAATAATTTGAAGTCAGTGCTTCTAGCCGCTTTTGCCAAGTGAGTTGGCTATGGGCAAGGTCGCAGCCGTTGGCAGCTATGCGCATGCGTGCCATATCGTTGCGTAAGTAGTACCTAATCATTTCCAATAGCTCCGGTATGCTTCTAAAAGTATCAAGGTGTGTTCCTACCCTAAAATCGTCTTCAATGCTTTGGTAGTGATGCGATAAGCACAGCGCACCCGCGCCCAGCATATTGAACATGCGGCCGCTGCTGTACCTTGGGTAATCGAAATGACTGAGGTTAATGGCCATTTTGGCGCCGCGGTATATAGCGGCTTCGCGCGCTGGCCGTTTGTTCAGGTTTTCGGTGGCAAAAGGCCAACCCGTGCCGCATACGGCAAACGAAAAGTCGCGCTGTTGGTGCAAGGTCTTCACCAACTCCATCCGGTAGCTGCTTAGCGGAAAAGTGCTGCCGTAGTTATTCGCCATAAAAACCACCTCTGCCAAGTGTTCGGCTGGGCCGTTAGGTACAAATATTTCGTCCTCAAAACCCATGGGCAAATAGCCCGCATTCAAGCCTTGCTTGCGAAGCACTGCCACATCATACTCGTTGGTAAACAAGGTAATATCAAAGTGCGGTGCCATATCCAAGTACCATTTCGGTGTCGGGAAACGCACATCGCCGGTCCAGTTTACTTTGTATCCACTCAACCCTTTTAAGGTCTCGATGCGAATAATACCGGGTGTTTGCAACTGAAAAAAGCACAAATCGAATTGCTGTTGGTGTGCCAGTTTTTGCAAGGTGGCATTTACGTTAGGGTCTTTGCGCCAATTTACTTCCGTGAGTTGCCCAAGGCCCCCAAGTGCTTTAAGCAGTGCATGCTGGTGGTCACCAAGGCTTACATATAGCACGTTCATAGCAGTGTAGGGTTAATGATTAAATAAGGTTCTGGAACGGTTTCGTGGCGGCTATACCTGCGCAAATTGGTAAGGTGCAAGTGGCAAGCCTTAATGGTTTTAGAAGGGTTGGTAACCCTTATGCCCGCTTCGGTCAGTTCATATGCCAAGCGGTTGTCGCATCCAGGTTTACCCGGGCAATAGTTACCTTCAATGCCCCTCAACTTAGGCCGGTATATCCAAGCATCTTGGCTGCAGTCTTTATTGTAAAACTTCAGACCTCTTGCTTTAGTCACATCCCAGCGCGTAAGGGCGTAGCAATCGTTGGGTTTTAGGTATTGTGCCTCCGCCAGCGACTCGTCAAAGTAAATGTCAGTATTGGCAAGTATAACAATGCCTTGCAACTCGTTGCCAAGTTTTATTAAGTCTTTAAACAAAGCCCTATGACCCACTTGCCTCACCCTTATTTTCGGGTGGTAGGGTATATCTGGCTCGCCATCAAACACAAGCCACACCTTTTTAATCAATGGGTGCTCTAGGTTTCGGGCCAAGCAATACAATAGCTCAGCCCTGCGCCCTGCATCGGGCTCGTGGTACCAACTAGTAATAAGTGTAAACATGGGGTTGGGGCAATTACTTGTTTTGCAATAGGTTCACCAATTCCCTGAAGCGCATTAGGCGCTCTTCATCGGTGGTAAATTGGTCTCTGATAAATAGATCGCGCAAGGCTTTTAGCTGCATACGCTCTGGCTCGGGCAATTGGCCGTTTTTTAACCGGTCTTTGGCCACTTCAAGCACCTGCTGCTTATGCTCTTTTAAATGAGCCAGCTGCTTTTGCCGCAGCGCCTGTTGTTGCTTTAGGTCGTTCTCAAATTCGGCAAGGTACACTTGCTGCGAGCGCCATTGCTCGGTATACACCATCAGTTCCTCACGCTTTTTGCTGGCTTGCTCTCGGTAGTTATAGTTCTTCGCTGGGTCGGTTTCTTGCTGGGCCAGTGTATCATATAGCTCAATGCCTTCGGCAATCAGTTTTATGCGTTGGTCTAGCAGAGCTATTTTGGCCCGTATATCGTCCAGCGCTTGGGGTAGTTCAAGTTTTTGCATGTTGCGTTTAGGCGTTTCTGGTTTTCTGGGTCCAATTTATCCAGGCATAAAAGGCGCCTACGCCATAGCCAAAAATGAAATTCCAGAGTTGTGGCCAGCCCCCTTTAGCAGCCAAGGCAAAGGCAATAATGAGTAATAAGGGTACCGATAGTACCAACAATAGGGGCTTTAATTTGGAAAGGGTAATCATGGTAAAAATGGTTTTAGGTTACGAGTTGCGGGTTACGGGTTTTCATTCAATAGTCATAAGGGCAAGTTTTCAACTCGCAACTAGTAACTCGTAACCCGCAACCTCAATTTTTAAAGGTCCTTATTATATTTCCAGGTAAAACGGCGGTGCTCGCATAGCACGCCCATGTGCACCAGGGGCTTAATACCTATACGGTTGCTATCCATGTGCCAAAAGCTGTCACTAAAGGCCATAGGGTTGCTGGCATCAATCCTAAACTGCAGGCGTTGCATCAATCGCCGACTAAATAGCGAGCACCCAATTGAAGGGGCGAAATATCGTTTCACGCGCCCATCAAATGCCGCAATACTCTCGGAGGGTGCCATTACCCTGTTGGCGCACCAACCTTGGTAATTAATAACCGATAGCTGCACCCCCAGCGTGGTATGGGCGCCTTGTTTCAAAAAATAGGGTACGTTAATGTTATCGGCCCTATAACTTAGCAATAGCTCAATAATATTCAATGGCGGAAAATTATCGCACTCCAAGCTGAAGTAGTAATCATAATCGTTTTGCAGAAAATGCTCGCGCAGCATGTTCTGGCTTTCAGCAATAAATACCGGGGCACGCTTACCCTTTGGTGGGCAATAGCCGCACTTATACCCCCACGACCATACTTCCTGGTGGAAACCCTCGTCGGGGCTATTGTCCACCAGAAAGATGTCGTAAGCCGGGTAAGTAAGCCCGGAAATGTGCTGCAGCCAATCGCGGAGAATGTACTCCTTGTTTCGGGAAATAGGAGCGGCCAACAGCACACGAGGAAGGGTAGTATTAAAATGTGAGACATGAAATGGGAAACTTGAAACCGCGTTGGCTTGGTCGTTTGTTGTTTGAGGGTTTGCTATTTCGCATTTCATATCTCACATTTTTTATTTTCTCCGTTTTGCCTTTGCCTCATCGGCATATACTTTTTGCAAGCGCTCATTAAAGCACTGCTCTTCACGTTGCCGCGTGAGGAACTGGAAAACGGTATGTACGTTCAGGTTTTTAATATGCGCTAGCTGCCATAACTGACCGGCAGCGGCAGTATACAGTAGGTTGTACCACCCAAATTGGTTCAGTGCACCAACTCCGGCTTTGCTGGCTTGGGCATTACTTTCGCCTCTAAATAGCGGTTGATACGTTTTAACCAAGTACTCGCGGAACGAGCTAAAAAAAAATAGGCATTCATGGCTTGGGTAAGCGGCAACCTGCCCATGGTAGCAGCCCGCTCGCTTATATCAATATCATCTAGGGTTTCGCCTTCTTTCAAAAACAGGGTAGCCAATACATAAGGTATCATTTCGTACTTGCCGTGCATCAACTGCTCAATTTGCAATGCCTCTAATGCTTGCCCAAAGGTAGCTTTGCCCATGGGAGCCAGTTTGTTCAACAATTGCAAATCGGCAGGAGCATGGTAAAATGCGCCTTCGTGCTCAAATGCCTTCAATTCTCTTGGCTCGGGTAGCACGGTAAGTTTATCGGCCACGGCAAATATGCCCAGCACCAAATCGGGGTCTTTGTCTTTTACGGTATCCCATCCGGTCCAAAATTTTACAACCGCCCCTACATATTCTGGATAACGGGTAAATAAATCGAGTCCAGTAATTTTCGCCTTATCATCAAAACGCTTATCTAACTCTGGCTGAAGGGTTTCTAATAGCTTGCAATAATCAATGAATTGGGCAATGGATATTTTAGTTACGTCTATCATCTTTTATACTGGTCGGTTCAATTATAAACCGAACAATGCTAAGATATAAGTGTATTTTATTTTACGCAAACAATTTTGACTAAAAAATAAGCAATGTTTATGTATTAAACTGCAAATTATTGATTTGCAGGTAATTAAATTTTTATCAAAATTTATCCGTACTATTTACCCAAGAAAAAACAGAGGAATATTTGACCGTTCAGTGCAGTCGTGTTATTATTGCGCCCGTAATTGATGAGGTAAAAGTGATTTTACTGCTTCTTTTTTTCGGGGAAATAACTTTTTTCATATCTTACCGCCATGTTCAAAATTCAGGAAGATTCTTTTGGGAACCTTACACAGTTAGAGATAAACAACGTTCTATCGGGTGAGTACGTGACCATAATACACGACTATGGCACCAACACCAACGAATTGGTGCTGCAAGCCAATAAGAAAAATATTCCTTTGTTGCGTGGCACCAACGATAGTAAGGACATGTCGAAAAAGCAGTGGTTCAAAGGAGCCAAGCTTGCGCCGTTTCCGAACCGAATAAAAGATGGCAAGTATAGTTTCAATGGCAAAGATTACGTGCTGCCCAGAAACGAATCAAACAAGAAAAACTCGTTGCATGGTTTTATGTTCAACAAGCCATTCGACCTTATCAGCCACTCAGAAAGTAGCACCGAAGGCAATGTTGAGTTTGAATATACCCACAATGGTAAGCACGATGGCTATCCGTTCCCTTTCCGCATGAACATTATCTATGCGCTTTCGGAGGATGGGTTTGAGTGCGTAACTACCATTAAAAATATCGGCCTTGAGCCTATGCCGGTAGGCGATGGCTGGCATCCATACTTTAAAACCGGTACTTTGGTTGATAGGCTTCAGCTTATTTTGCCCGACTGCGAAGAACTTGAAGTAGACGAAAACCTGATACCGACCGGAAAACGCAAGCCCTACACCCGATTTACTGAGCTGGAAACCATAGGCAAAACAGAATTTGATACGCCATTTGCGATAAAAGTAAACGCCCGCGAAGACACTGCCTACGTGCAGCTGTACGATGCCGACCGTAATTTCCAAATTACCCTATGGCAAGAAATTGGGAAAGAAAAATACAATTACTTCCAATTGTACATACCCGAAGACCGCCAATCGATAGCCATTGAGCCTATGACCTGCGCCCCCGATGCGTTTAACAATGGCATGGGCCTCATTACCCTAAAGCCTGGCGAAAGCTTTACAGGTACTTATGGTGTTACGGTAAAGTAACAAGTTCTATATCTATCAGCAACTTAGGCACATCCTGATAAGGATGCAGGTAATAATGTGTAAGATTTTGATTATGCAATGGCTAAAACGCCATAAATAATATTATTTTTGCAATCTGTAAAAACTCAAAAACACCCAAAGGGATTGAAAATGAAAACATTACGCTACTTTTTAACCATTGCTGTTTGCGCTATATTGATGGCATCGTGCGGATATCCTGATCACTTGAAAACCCTGCCCAAAGAAACTGTGGCTGTGGTAAGTTTTGACCTAGCAGGTATGGCCGCCAAAGGCGATTTGGACCAACTCCAGAATGCCGAGTTCTACAAGAAGCTGCAGGCTAAAATGGGCGAAAAGGATGCCGAAACCGCCAAACAAACCGACGAGTTTATGAAAAACCCGTTGAACTATGGCATCAACTTTCTAGAACCGGTTTATCTTTTTGTAACCTACAAAGGCGCTGGTGAGGATCCCAATGTGGGCCTTAGCATAGCCTTAGGAGATGCTGATAAGTTTAAAACCTTTATAACCAAGGTATTGAAGGCCGAAGAAAACGGATATGCCATTGAAACCGCTACCGGATACAACTATCTAAAAACGCCGGAAGCCAGTTTTGGCTGGAGCGAAGGAACGTTGATTGTTTTACCGGCTATAAGCAAAGATTCGCTTAACGACCCTACCAAGGTGTTTGCAAGCATTTTTGCTGAGAAAGAAGATGGCGGCTCGGTGGTTGACATGCCCGGCTTTAAATCTTACTACAAAAAGAGCCAGGATATAAGTGGTTGGATAAGCATGGATGTAATAGCCACCATAATGGATGCCGCTAAAGAGTTTTCGCCAGATTTGGCCGACGATCCAACTTTAAAAAACTACAATGAGCAAATGGAGAAATTGAAAGGCTCGAGCTTTCAGTTTCACGTTACCTTCAACGATGATGAGATATATACCGAGTATATAACCGATTTGCCTAGCGATTTGCAAAAAATGTACAGCGATGAGATTTTGCGCGCGGGCGTACCCTCTAAAATGTCGGATTTGATTAAGAGCACCGATTTGGGCGTTGTTTCAATGTCGTTGAACTTGAAAAACTACTTGAAGTTGATGAGCGACAACCCAGCATTTGACGACAAAACCAACGAAACAATGAAGCAATATGTTGCCGCTGCGCAGCAGTTTACCGCTCCTTTCGATGGCGATTTGTTGATTACTTTGGCCGACGTAAGGGTTACTGAAAAGACCGTAACCGAACAGGTACCAGTATCGAAGGTTGCGGAAGACGACAACCTATATGCCAGTGCCGACGATTATGAGTTTGATTGGGATGTAGAATACCAAGATACTACCTATACCAAAAGTGTAACTACCCCCATATTTTTGGCAGCCACTACCGTGAATGACGAGTCGTTTGGCTTTTTGGGCTTGATGTTGGGCGACGACAAACCAAAAGTAGACAAGCTCACCACTACCAGCTTGGGCGATTATGAAATTTACACCACTATTAAAGACAAAATGCTGGTAGTAGGCAATGATAAAGCCAGCATTGAAGCAATAGTTGGCGGCACTTACAAAGGCAACAACGATTGTGCAATGGCCAAAGGCGCTGCAAGCCACGGTGTGTATGTTTATGCCAACCTAGATATGACCCAATACCCTAAAGCGGTGCAAGATGTTATTGACGAAAGCGACGATACTGAAGAGACGGCAGCGGCTAAGAAACTGTTTGGCATTTTCGACAAAATTGAAATGTACAACAAGGAAAATTACACTGCAGTGGTTTCGGTTAAACTAAAACCAAACGGCCACAATAGCCTTTATACCCTTATTGAGCAATTTGGCAATATAGCCTATGATATGAGCGAATCGAAATAAACACAACCGCTCATTATAAAAAACGAAGGCCCGATTTGGAATACCAAATCGGGCCTTCGTTTTTTACATTAATTGCTTACAAGGTAGCCTCGTAATATGCCGCTACTTGTTTCCAATTAACCACGTTCCAGAACGCACCTACGTAATCGGGGCGGCGGTTTTGATAGTTAAGGTAATAGGCGTGCTCCCACACATCCAAACCTAGCACTGGGGTACCTTTTACCTCAGCAATATCCATCAAAGGATTATCTTGGTTTGGGGTGCTCGTTATCTTTAATTTTCCATCAGCAACTATAAGCCAAGCCCAACCTGAGCCAAAGCGGGTAGCCGCTGCTGCAGCAAACTCTTCTTTGAACTTATCGAATGAGCCAAAAGCTTGATTAATAGCTTCGGCAAGCGCGCCTGTTGGGGCTCCGCCAGCATTTGGGGCCATAACGGTCCAAAACAAATTGTGGTTGTAAAAGCCACCGCCATTGTTGCGAACGGCCGCCCCAAACTTAGAAATATTGGCAAGAATTTCTTCGATAGTCTTATCGGCATCGGCAGTTCCTTCCAACGCTTTGTTTAAGTTGGTGGTGTATGCCGCATGGTGCTTTCCGTGGTGAATTTCCATGGTACGAGCATCAATATGAGGCTCAAGGGCATTAAAAGCGTATGGTAAATCTGGTAATGTAAAAGCCATAGTATTAGGTTTTTTGTAAGTAAACAGAATTGAATCAGGTTTCAAATATAGCGCATTGAGTTAACTTCAGTGGTCTTAAAAATGTTCAATTAGCTTATGGTTTTGTAAATTCTTGTTAAAGAAAGTTATATGCCGCTGCGCAATATAAGCTCAATTTCAGCTTGGTTTTGCATAGGTACAAAGCCTGCTGCTATGGCCTTGCTACTATCCAAGGTTACATCTTTGGGCCTTGGTGCGGGCATGGGCACATCGGCTTGCAGTATAGCCTTAATGTTGGGCTGGGTTACACCAGCCGCTTGGGCCATTAGTTTACCTAAGGTATACCGGTTGGTTTTGTCGGGTCCGCCCAAATGATACGTTCCATTAAATGCGGAAACTGCCTTCAACAAACCTTTGGCGGCTGAGATGGCTCCTAAAGCCGAACGATATTCATCGGTAAATAGGCCTATTTCGTCATTGGCCCTTATCTTTTGCAAAAGGGGTAAAAAGAAGTTTTTTGACCCTTCCCCACCTACCCCAAACATAAGCGGCATGCGGCAAATAGCCGCTTGCGGATAGGCTACTCTAACACCCTCTTCGGCCTTTACTTTTTGCTCACCGTAGTGGTTTATGGGGTTTACGGCATCGGTCTCATGGTACCCACCTTTTTCTCCATCAAACACCAAATCGGTAGAGGTGAAAACGTATGGTATCTGCATCTCAGCAGCTAGTTTAGCCAAGTATATGCTAGTGCTTACGTTCAATATCTCTGTTTCCGCGGGAAATTGCTCACACCTATTTATGTCGCCAATTGCAGCGGTGTGTATTATGGCATCGGCCTGCACTTCGCGCACTATGTTGCGCAGGGCAATATGGTCGGTAATGTCCATTTGTACCAACTGCAAACCAGATAAGTTTACGGTATGCTTTTGTGCGATGCCTATTATTTGATAATGCTGCTGGGCCTGCTGAATAATGTTATGGCCTAAAAAGCCGCTGGCACCTGTAAGCAACAAACGTGGCTTTGGTGAGGCTTTCATTACTTTTTAGTATCTATTGTTTGGTTGTTCAGGAGCTGAAAACTACCCCCCTCTCTGGTGTTGTATTGCACCACTCCATATCCCTTTGCAAAATATACTTCACTAATTTTGCTTTCGGTGCTGGTACTATCCTCTTTAAAAATGTATACATCCTTGTAAATAATGTCGCCTACCTTATACTCAGCCAACGGCTCTACTAAATCGAAGGCACGGTATACTTCGCCAAATTTCAGGTATCGTTTAAATTCCAACTCATCCTTTAATAGGTACACCTTAAAGTATTCGCCTATTTCAGGATTACCAACGGTCACTTCAGCTTCTATAGGATAATAGTTTCGCAATTGGGCAGGGTCTTTCTGGCCCGAAATAAACAAGGTTACCTCGTCGCCAACGGAGTCAGGGTTTTGAAACAGAATGTTGTCGCCGTTTTTATATACCAACCAACTCAACTCCTCTTCGGTAAACGAGCCCTCTGCCTTGCGATTGCTGCCGCAAAAAGTCAAAAAAATGGATAAAAAAATAATGCCTATAAAAGGCAGGCTCAATTTCATGGGGCAAAGATAAATAAAACGACCCGCTTACCATGATAGGATTTGGGTTATTATTCATGTTTCAATTAATGGCCAACAACCTATTAATCGGTGCTTGTTTTGCTATATTTGCAGCAAAACGATTAACTATGTTCGGAGATTTAATGGGTAAGCTGGGCGAGATGCAGCAGCGTATGGAAGACATGAAAAAGCGCTTGGATACCATTACCGTTATTGGCGAAGCTGGCAGCGGCTTGGTAAAAGCCACCGTAACCGGAAACCGCAAACTGGTAAACCTTCAGATATCTCCCGAACTGATTAAAGACAACGACACCGAAGCCATTGAAGATTTGGTAACCGTGGCCGTAAACCGCGCACTAGAGCAAGCCGAGAAAGTAGCCGAAGCAGAAAGTACCGCTATGGGCAAAGACATGCTACCGGGTTTCCCTGGTCTGGGTATGTAAATCAACCACCTTTTTGAAAAAACTGCTTAGCCAAAAATTTAATGCTTTGGCTATAAGCATCGGATGCTGCTTTTACATCAAAATTCGGGTTGCTCGGGTTTGCAAAGGCATGCACGGCATCGTAGGCTTCTACGGTGAGCGTTTTGCCAGCGGCTTTCATATCGGCTTCAAACTGCACAACCAGCTCCGGAGTTATCCATTCATCCTTTTTGGCCAGTATAAAGAGCACATCGGCCTTCAAGGTTTTTAGCTTCTCTACGTCTTTTTCGGGCATACCGTAATACATTACTGCCCCAGTGGCTTGCTTACCTGCCATTATTGTTGCCTGCAACGACCAACCACCGCCAAAGCACCAACCCACAGTGCCAATAATTGCTTGTTTGCCTACGTAGCTTATTGCGCCTTGTATAATGCTGCGTGCACGGGCATCTTCAACAGCGCCCATAAATTTAGCGGCATCTTCTCTGGTGGTGGCAAGGTTACCATCGTATAGGTCAATGACCAATACGTTTACATCTTTCAACGACTCGAAGTATTTTACGGCCTCTTTTTTGATGTGGTCGTTCAAGCCCCACCACTCATGGAATACAAATAACCACTTGTTGGTTTTGTATGGGGTAAGTATTTGAAACGCCTGCGATTTGCGCCCATCGGGAGTTTTGAAGCCCACCATTTGACCAACATCCTCGTTAAACACGAAGGGCAATGGTTCGGCATGCGATGCGTTGAAACTGGCATCGGCAGTAAGCGAAGAGAATTCTTGGGTGGCAGTCATGCTGCAGCACGACATTTTATTTTGTGCCATAAGGGCAACACTTGAAAAAGCGAAAATGATAAAAAGGATGGTTCTCATTGTGAATGTTTTGTTCAATAAACAACAAATCAAAATTATGGTTTATACACCAATATCTGTTAGCTCAGTTCGGGTATCGTGAAATGTTACTATTTCGAGAAAATTATTTTTAACTCTGTAAAAAATAACGGTTTGCTTAGTTAATACACATTTGCGTAAATCAGGAAACTCAACTGAAACAGGAAACATTTCAGGCATCCGTGAAATCAATCGTATTACTTTGTAAAGCTTTTTTAGAAACGTTTTTCTAGCCGCTGGCGGAAATTCTGTATCAAGATATTGAAGAATCTCATCTAGGCGATATTCGGCTCTTTCAGAAATAATTACTTCCAGATTTCTCATAACAAGCGCCGGAGTAATTCTTCAAATTTCTTTGATCGGCCTGCATCTAAATCATTTATTCCAGCCTGAATATCCTTTTTTTGTGGCTCAGTCAACTCACTCCAAAAATCATGCTCTTCTTTTGCAAAATCAAGCAATTGCTCAATCTGATTTAAAAGCTCATCGTCATCTGTTTCCGATATTCTTTTCAAAATTGCTTCCTTATCCATAACCTTAATTCTTACCCCAAGATAATTATAATCAACTAAAATTACCACTCCACTTTTTTCAATACCGCGTTCAGTTCACTTATCATCATGGCAGTAGCGCCCCAGATAATGCGCCCTCCAATGTCAAACGACGGCGAATCGACCTCGATACCCTCACGGATAACAATGCGTCGGGTAGCTGCTATAGCTGGGTCGGATAGCAGTTGTATGTCAATTTCCAATATCTCGGCCACTTCGGTCAACTGGGGCACAAAAGAGGGCCGCTCATAGCTTATGCCCATCACTGGGGTTACTAAAAAATTACTGGGCGGAATGTACAGCTCACTCAAGGGTCTTATAACTTCAACCTGTTCAGGCTTTATACCTACTTCCTCCCAAGCTTCGCGCAGTGCGGTTTGTATCAAATCGGCATCGTCATCTTCTTTTTTGCCCCCGGGGAAAGCTACTTGCCCACTGTGCACCCCTTCATAAGTCGGCCGTTGGATAAAAACCGTAAGTACCCCGCCATTGTGAGGGTAAAACAATATCAAAACAGCTCCTAAGCGTGCATTTTGGTAATACTCGGCCCAAGTTTCGGGTTTCATGCGCTGTGCTGGGGCCATTTGTTGCTGCGCCTGCCACCCTGGCAACTCAGCCGCAGCAGCTTTTTTTAATGCATCTACAAAACGTTCAAAGCGCTCCATCAATACCTTTTTTCTATCTCATCTACCCAAGCATCCATCAATGTCTGTGAAGCCTCTTTATCGGGCGCTGTAGCCACCAAAGCCATGTTAGCTTGCTCTGCTTCAATAAAGAAGCTATCGTGCACCTGTGCCCTCCTGAGGGCCTCTGCATAAGGCAGATTGCTAAAAGTTACCATAGTATACAACGGCACATACCTTTCGGGGTGCTTGCGGTGTAATTGTTTCTCTACCTGCTTTTGCAACTGAAAGAACGGATCGGATACCAAATCGCGCATTTCGATAAAATTGCGCACTGCCAGTTCGGCTATACCATCAGCATTGGGTTTGCGGCTTCGCTGGTATGCCTCCAATACTGCTGGCCAATCTTCACTGAGCTCAGTAGCCAGCTCATCCAGCACCGAGCAATCTTCAAAGCCAGCATTCATGCCTTGGCCATAAAACGGTACAATGGCGTGGGCAGCATCACCCATCAGGGCTATTTTGTTGCCAAATACCCAAGGGTAGCACTTAACCGTAACCAACGACGAGGTAGGATTTGAAAAGAACTCCTCTACATAATTCGGCATCAGTGTTACCACATCTGGAAAATACGCTGCAAAAAATGCCTTTACCTGTTCTTCGGATTTCAGGTTTTCAAAGGCTACTTCGCCCTCATAGGCCAAGAAAAGAGTGCAAGTAAAACTGCCATCTAAATTGGGTAATGCAATAAGCATAAAGCTTTTGCGGGGCCATATATGCAAGGCGCTAGGGTCCATGCGAAAGCCACCGCCATCTGCAGGGGGTATGCTCAGCTCTTTATAGCCATGGGGCAAGTAGTACTGGCTATAATCAAACCTATCGGTTTTTTCCATGCTGCCCCGTATTGCAGAGAAGGCCCCATCAGTGGCAAATATCACCTCGCTTTGGGTGGTAAACTGCTCGCCCGTTTTGGTATTCTCCAGCAGCACTTCGCTATTTCCTTTGTCAATATCAAGGCTGCGGGTATTGAAATGGAAAGTAACATTGCCCTGTTGTTCGGCTTCGTTCATGAGCAGTTCGTTTAACCCGCCCCGCGAAATGGAATTGATATATTGCCCATGCTCGCCATAGGGTTGCAACCCACCAAGGCTGCCATCGGGCAAATGGATAAGCCTACCGTGCATAGGTATGGCCATATCCCTTATTTTCGACTCCAACCCTAATGTCTTCAGAGCCTTTAAGCCCCTATCGCTTAAGGCAAGGTTAATGGAGCGGCCACCGCCTGTATTCGACTTGCGCATATCGGGGCGGCGCTCGTACACGTTTACCTCGTAGCCACGCTTAGCCATAAACAATGCCCAAAGTGAGCCTACCAGCCCAGCGCCAATGATTGTTGCTCGTTTCACCACCATACCAATTTGATTGGTTGCAAATTACGATTTTGGGGGCATAATTGGGATGAAGGGGTCCTTAATTATTGGCTTATCGTATCATTATCGTGTCATATCGTATCATATCGTATCAATGGCGATAATTTAGTAGCTTTATATAATGAAACAAAAGGTACACACACTTAACCTAGACCTTGATTGGAAGCTAGTTAAATCCATAAGCGACGTGGATAGATTTGATGCTTCGTGGACGACAATTGAAAAAAAAGAAGGGCAAAGCTTACGTCAGCTTAAAGCCATAGCTACCGTGAGAAGTGTGGGAGCTTCTACCCGTATTGAAGGGTCAAAAATGAGTGATAATGAAGTGGAGTTGCTGCTTGCTAATATAGATATTACTAAGCTTGAGGATAGGGATGCGCAAGAAGTGGTAGGCTATTTTGAAGCAATGGATATAATAGCGGAGTCTTTCGCTGAAATTGATATTTCTGAAAGCAGTATCAAGAACCTGCACAATATTTTACTCAGATATAGTAGTAAGGACGAATGGCATAGGGGCGACTATAAGCAGCATAGCAATTCAGTTGAAGCCACATATCCAGATGGGAGCAAGCAAATAATTTTCCACACTACAGAGCCCGGTTTTTCTACTATCAACGCCATGCAAAAACTTATGGATTGGTACATGGCCGATACTGATACACACCCTCTGGTGAAGTGCGCGCTATTTTCGTATGAGTTCGTTACTATTCATCCTTTTCAAGATGGAAATGGCAGATTAAGCAGATTGTTAATTAATCTATTGCTGCTAAAGGAAGGTTATAAGTGGGTACAGTATGTAAGCGCAGAACATGAGATTGAAAGTAGGAAAACGGAGTATTACCGGGTATTGAGAACCTGTCAAGCCCAACGTCCAAATGAAAACGTAAGTGAATGGGTTGTTTTCTTCTTTGATGTGCTATTAAAAATTCAAGGACAATTACTTCAAAAATTAGCCCAAAATGGGAGTGAGTCTAAATTGTCAGCTCGCGATAAGGCAATACTAACTTTTATTGAGCATCACCCTGGTAGTAAATCAGGAGAAATCTCCGAAAAATTAGGAATCCCTAATCTATCAACCAAGAGGGCCCTCTCAGAGCTATATAATAAGAATTTAGTGGAAAGACACGGATTAGGCCCTGGCGTAAATTACACGCTCAAGTAAAATCAACCAATGCTAATCCGGTCTGGCGATATATCATCGCTTTCATCGGCCTTGTTGGGCTGGGAGCCATAAGGTTCTGATTCCTCGGCAAGCCCAGTGCTCACGGGCGTTGATGCCGGTTCTTGTAGCCGATTCGGGCGCAATTTATATTACAGGGGAAGTTTCAACAATCTCTCTATCCAATTCTTCGTCTTCCTTAAAAAAACGCTTCTGGAAAATGAGTATCAATATTACGCCTCCCGTAATGGCGGCATCAGCGATGTTAAAAATAGGGCCAAAAAAAGTAAATGATTTACCGCCTAAAAAGGGAATAGCATGGGGAATATTAACTGTAAATAAATTGAAAGAGAGCATATCGACCACCTTACCGTGCAACCAAGGAGCATAACCACCTTCGGCAGGGAAAAGCTGCGCCAGTTCGGTAGTGGTGTGTGAGCTGGCAGAGAAAATAACGCCATAAAATACGCTATCAATAATATTGCCTAGCGCACCTGCCAATATCAGCGAGATGCTGACAATCAAACCCCTTGCAGCCTTTTTGTTGGTGAGGACGTATAAGTAATAGCCTATAAAACAAACCGCCGCAATGCGAAAAGTGGTAAGAATAATTTTGCCATACACCCCGTCCAGTTTCCAACCGAAAGCCATACCTTCATTCTCAACAAAATAAAGCTTGAAGGCTTCGCCAAAAACCTCATACTCCTCCCCATGATAAAAATTAAGCTTTATATAAAACTTTAGGGCCTGGTCGAAAAACAGTACCAAGAATGCAATAATGATGGGTAAACGGTACTTGTACAACACGTTATTTATTCTGCGCTTTTTTGGCTTCGATACTTAGCGTAGCATGCGGCACAGCACGCAAACGCTCTGCACTGATAAGCTTACCTGTATCGCGGCAAATGCCGTATGTTTTGTTCTCAATACGAATCAAGGCCTTCTCTAAATGTTGAATGTATTGAATTTGGCGGCTGGCCATTTGGTTCAAATACTCGCGCTCCATAGTGGCCGAACCATCCTCCAAGCCCGAAAACCGGGTGTCTGAATCGTCGCCCATATCGCCAGAACGGTTTATTTGCTCTTGCAAATACTTCAGTTCGCTACGTGAGTTTTCCAACTTATCGGTAATCAACTCCTTGAACTCTTGGAGTTCGGCGTCGCTGTAACGAGATTTTTCCTTGTTGTCAGACATTTTTACCTTATTTTTTCAATCAGCACTTTAAGTTCTATGCCATTTACCTCTATGGTGTCGGCATCAGAAAGGTTACCAGCCAAAGAAAGTTCCTCGGCCAAAACTTCCGTGCAAATATAATCTTTAAAATTAACTATGGCATTATCGATTTCGGCTTGGCTTTCAACCATAACCTTAATGCGGTCAGTGACATTAAAATCCTTGTCCTTACGGAGGTTCTGTATCCGGTTTACCAACTCACGGGCATTACCTTCGTTGCGCAAATCATCGGTTATGGTAATGTCTAAAGCTACCGTAATATTACCCTGCGAAGCTACCAACCAACCCGGAATGTCTTCGCTGCTTATTTCCACATCGGCAAGCAACAAATCAAACATTTCGTCGCCAACAGGCAAGGTGTATTTACCGTCGCGCTCAATTTTCGAGATGTCTTCTTGGGTAAAGGCATTTACCGCATTGCTTACGTCCTTCATTTTAGGACCCAGCTTGCTGCCCAATGACTTGAAGTTGGGTTTAATTCTCTTTTTGATGAATCCATCCGTATCACGGATGTATTGTACCTCTTTGATGTTCACTTCGGCCAAAACCAAACTCTCAATGCGCTTGAAGTGTTCTTCGAAAGCATCGTTTAATACCGGCACCAATATGCGTTGTAATGGCTGGCGTACTCGGATGTTCTCCTTTTTGCGCAATGAAAGTACCAACGACGAAGCATCTTGAGCCATTTGCATCGAGGTCTCTAAGTCCAAGTCCAATACAGCAGCATCTGGAGTGATGAATGCAGTCAGGTGCACCGAATCGAATTGCAACGCACTACCTAATGCTTTCGCTTTCTCACGGATGCTATCGGTTAAGTTCTTATACAGCCACTCGCCAAAGAAAGGCGCAATAGGGCTTATCAATTGAGCAGTAACCAATAGGCACTCAAACAAAGTCTCGTAAGCGGCCTTTTTATCGGCGCTCATTTCGCCACGCCAAAAACGTTTGCGACACAACCGCACGTACCAGTTGCTTAAGTGCTGGTCTACAAAATCTTGTATCAACCTAGCAGCTTTGGTAGGCTCATAATCGGCATAGTTGGCATCTACTTCGCGCACCAAACTGTGCAGTTTAGATATAATCCAACGGTCAATTTCTTTGCGGTCTTTTACTGAGGTTACATTCTGCTCGTCCAGCACAAAGCCATCAATATTGGCATACAGGCTAAAGAAAGCATAGGTATTGTATAGCGTTCCGAAGAATTTGCGTTGCGTTTCTCCAATGCCGGCAATGTCAAATTTCAGATTGTCCCACGGCTGGGCATTGCTCATCATGTACCAGCGTGTGGCGTCGGCGCCATATTGCTCAATAGTAGCAAATGGATCGATGGTGTTGCCCAAGCGCTTGCTCATTTTATTACCTTCCTTATCCAGCACTAGGCCGTTGGAAACCACGTTTTTGTAAGCAACCGAATCGAACAATAACGTACCCAATACATGCAGGGTAAAAAACCAGCCACGGGTTTGGTCAACGCCCTCACTGATGAAATCGGCAGGGAAACTGTTTTTGAATGTCTCTACATTTTCAAACGGATAGTGCCATTGCGCATACGGCATGGCACCGCTCTCAAACCAAACGTCAATCAAATCGGCTTCGCGGCGCATGGGCTTGCCCGATGGCGATACCAGCACTACCTCGTCAACATACGGCTTATGCAAGTCAAGCTCAGCGGGCAATGTTTTATCCATAAAACCGGCAGTAACGGCTTTGTCAGCTTCTGCGCGTAGTTCTGCTACTGAACCGATGCACATTTCCTCGGTGCCATCCTCGGTGCGCCAAATAGGCAATGGGGTACCCCAGTAGCGACTCCGGCTCAAGTTCCAGTCAACCAAGTTTTCTAGCCAATTACCAAAACGACCTGTACCAGTGGCAGCAGGCTTCCAGTTGATGGTTTTATTTAGCTCCACCAAGCGGTCTTTCACGGCCGTGGTGCGGATGAACCAACTATCCAACGGATAATACAATACTGGCTTATCAGTTCGCCAGCAGTGCGGGTAGTTGTGCTCGTATTTTTCTACCTTAAAGGCTTTATTGTCCAGCTTTAAGCGATAAGTAATTTGTTCGTCGGCGCTCATGTATTTGGTAAGCGCTATTTCGCTATACCTCGCTTTTTGGCGTGCAAGCTCTTGCTCCAGTTCTTCGGTAGTATAGTAGTCGGCCTTTACATATTCGCCAGCAAGGTCGGTTACCTCGGCGGTAAAACGGCCTTGTTTGTTTACCAAAGTAAGGCTGCCGATGCCATTTTGCTTGGCCACACGCATATCGTCGGCACCAAAGCTAGGGGCTATATGCACTATACCCGTTCCATCTTCGGTGGTTACAAAGTCGCCAATAATAACCCGGAATGCATCGCCATCGGTAGGCTGGGCATAAGGCAATAGCTGCTCGTAGCGGATGCCTGCGAGGTCTTTACCAGTCAACTCAAGTATTACCTCATAAGGCAGTTCTTTTTGCCCAGCCTCGTAGCTATCCAATGTTAGGCTGGCATTATCAGCCTTAAAGTATTTACCAAAAAGCTCTTTAGCTAAAACAACCGAAACGGGCTGGTACGTATAAGGATTAAAGGTTTTAACCTTCACATAAGTCACATTTCCGCCAACGGCCAAAGCAGTGTTACTTGGAAGGGTCCAAGGCGTGGTAGTCCATGCCAAAAAGTATAGTTGTTCGTTGACAGCACTAAACAAACGCTCCGAATTTTCATTCCTTACTACCTTAAACTGCGCTACGGCCGAGGTGTCTTTCACATTCTTATAACAACCAGGCAAGTTCAGCTCATGCGAGCTAAGTCCCGTGCCAGCCGCAGGGCTGTATGGCTGTATGGTGTAACCTTTGTATAGCAGGTCTTTTTTGTAAAGCTCCTTCAGAATCCACCAAAGGGTCTCCATGTAATCGGGCTTGTAGGTAATGTATGGGTCATCCAAATCAACCCAATAGCCCATATTCTGGGTCAATCGGTCCCACGATTCGGTAAACTTCATCACATCTTTGCGGCAAGCATCGTTGTAGTCGGCCACCGATATTTTCACCCCGATATCGTCTTTGGTAATGCCCAACTGTTTCTCCACGCCCAACTCAACTGGCAAGCCATGGGTATCCCATCCACCTTTGCGGTCTACTTTGTAGCCTTTCAGGGTTTTGTAACGGCAAAACAAATCCTTAATAGTGCGCGACATTACGTGGTGGATGCCCGGCATACCGTTGGCCGATGGCGGTCCTTCGTAAAACACAAAGTTGGGCGAACCCTCTCGATTGGTTATGCTGCGTTCAAAAACCTTCTCGTCTTGCCAAAATTTAAGGATGGCTTTATCTATCTCGGGCAGGTTAAGGCCCTTATGTTCGGGGTAATTTTTCATTGGAATGGATGGAATGAATTGCGAAAATATGAAACACACGGGAAATGGGCGAGACGTTTTTTAGATAAACGCCTCTCAGCTAATTCGTATCAAGGAGAATATGGATACTTGGGGTTTCATGCGGTGTAAAGATAACGCTGCTCAAGGAGATATGAAAGGGGTGTAATTAAAGGTTTCTCCAGTTTTTTACTTCTAACGCTTTAATGCCTGCATCAATCAATTTTTATACAAATTCGAAAACAAAAGAAAAAATTTACAGGACAATCATCAATTTCCATCAATCTACTTTCCCACCTTGTCTATCAAATGCCGCTTTCTCTTTGGCACCCTATCAAATGTGAGCAACAGTGCGGGTAACAGCAGCAGGTTGGCAAACAAGGAGGCTATTAACGTAATGGAGATAAGCAACCCCATATACTTGGTGCCATCAAAATTGGAGGCAATAAACGTACTGAAGCCAAAGAATAGAATAAGCGAAGTGTAAATAATACTTACTCCACTTTCTCGAAGGGTATAGGATACTGTGTGTGGTATGTTCCATAAGTGCCGTTCCAAATCAAGACGGTACTTTGCAAGGAAATGTATAGTGTTATCTACCGAAATACCAAAAGCTACGCTAAATACTAGCACGGTAGAGGGTTTGAGTGGAATGTTCCAGTAACCCATTAGCCCAGCAGTAAAGAGCAAAGGAATAAGGTTGGGCACCAATGCAATAATCAACATCAGGGGCGTGCGGAACATAAAAGCCATAATAGCTGCAATAAGCGCCAAAGCGCCAATAACACTGCTTACCAAACCTTGAGTAAGATAGGCGTTGCCTTCCATAACCACTATGCTGGTGCCCGTATAGCTTACTGTATAATCCTCTTCTGGGAAAATAGGCAAGAAGATGCTATCTATGGCAGCATATAGCTCCGGTAAACGATTGGAACCAATATCCGGTATCTGTACGCTTATGCGTGCAATACTTCGGGTACTATCCATAAAGTTATTAATGATGTCACCCTGTCCATTGCCAGTTGTGTCCTTCCCTGTATTCTGAAGGTAAGTAAGAATGAAGGTGCCTTCAGGCGCTAGGCCGCTTGTTTTTGGCAGGCGATAACGATCAGGGTTGCCGTTATAATAAGCTTGAGTAATAAACTTTAACCCGTTAACTACCGACATTGGCTTACCAAAAAACTCGCTTTGCCCCATTAAATCTTGTGCCTCTTCAATCTTCCTAAGGTTAGCGGGCTTCATTACGCCACCCTTTTCCTTCGTATCTATCAATATCTCCAAAGGCATTACGCCAGTATAGTGCTCTTCTAAAAATTTTAAATCGCGGTAAGCTGCCGATGACTTAGGCACATCATCTAAAATGTATCCTCGCGTTTCTAATAATGTCACTCCAAATGACGACAATAAAATAATTACAATAGAAACGGCAAAGATGACCTTAGGGTATTTTTGTGTTGCATTATCTAGCTGGTTGAGCGTGCCCTGCAGTGCTTTTCTATCCAAATGCTTGATGTGCCGATCTTTTGGCACAGATAGAAAACTAAAAATTACAGGGATGGCGATGATTGAAATAAAAAATAGCAATGCTGTCATAATGCCTGCTATCAAACCAAACTCTTCCAGCATTTTGCTACCGGTAAAACAGAACACCCAAAACCCAATAGCCGTAGTTAGGTTTACGAAGAAAGTTGTATACCCGATGCGTTGAATCATGTTGGCTAAAGCACGCACCTTATTGCCATGCTTGGCAAACTCGCTGTGATACTTGTTGATGAGGTAGATACAGTTGGGTATGCCCGTGATGATGATTAGGTTGGGAATAAGGGCCGTAAGGATGTTGATTTTATAACCGAATATTACCAAGAAACCCATTGTCCAAACTACACCGATACCTACCACCACCATGGAGAAAAACACCACCGTAACCGACCTAAAGAGAAACAGAAGTACCGCAATCAGCACAATTACTGCAACAATCAGCACTTGAACCAGCTCGCGCTGGATGAGTTCTAGCCTAAACGTGCGTATTACTGGCAACCCACTACGGTGTACGGTCGTTTTGGTGCGAGCCTCAAAACCATCGGCCATGGCCTCAATTCGCTTTTCCAATGCCAGTTTGGCCTTCAGTTCCAGTTTTTTCTCTTGCAGTGGTATTACCATTACCGTCACATCCGAACCTTCGTTATATACCAAACCATGGTAGAAAGGCATGCGTTTCCATTCTTCCTCAATAGCGGCTACTTCCGCATCGGTTGTAGGTGCCTGGGCAGGAAACTTCTGTACCACAAATTTTCTGGCCGCTGTATCTTTACCCAGCGTAATGCCATGCGCCACGCTTAACAACTGCCCTACCCCGGGCAATAATTGGATGCTATCGCCTAATGTTTTCCATTGGTTATAAAACTTTAAGTCGAACAATGGCTTGTGCTCAACAGCCAACACCATGAGGTTGCCTTGTTGGCCAAATTCGGCCAAAAAACTACGCAAATCCTTCAAGCTCTGGTGGTCTTCGGGTATTACCCGGCTTATCTCATAGTCGGTCTGTATCTTTGTGCCAAGCACCCCCATAACTACCGTTGACAATACCAGCAGTATTGCCAAAACTATACGGTAACGGAGAATATATTTAGCTATAGGGTACCACATGGCATCATAGAAGAGCGTTAAAGTTAGTACTTTGTGTAAGAAATACAGCAAACGCATTGTTATCTTTGCAAATAACGGCTCTATTTTGGCGTTTAATAATAAGCCCCAGCATACGAGCGTTTATAGCGCGACCACAAAATTTTTGAACTCCAAGATGAGGTATAGCATTCTTTTTCTGCTTATTGTAACATTGGGTACAAGCCAAGCATGGTCGCAAAAGCTTGCCATTGGCCAATGGTACACACATTTACCTCAGCGCAATGCTAGGCAGCTGGTTGATACTGGAGATGAAATTTTTACCCTTACCGATGTATACTATTTTTCGGTGGACAAAAATTCAGGCGAAGTGAACCTGTACGACAAGGTTTGGGGCCTGAGCGACGTGCAAGTTGACCACTTAGCATACGCAGCAAATAACAAAGCCCTGATTGTAGCTTATCGCAATACCAATATCGATTTGATTTTAGAAGGCAACATCATTATCAACGTATCCGATATTTTAAGAAAGAGCATTAGCGGTATCAAAGAAATAAACCAAATAGTAATAGCTGGCAACACGGCATACTTTGCCACAACCTTTGGCATTGTAGTATTCAATATAGAGAAGGAAGAATTTAGCGATACCTATATTGTTGGCGATAATGGTGGCCAAGTATCGGTAATAGATTTAGCCCTTACTACCGATAGCATTTATGCTATTTCTTCGGAAGGCTTAAAAGTAGCCACCCTTTCGGGTGTAAACCTAGCCAACTATCAAAACTGGCAGAACATCGGTACCCCCAGCGGAATGCCTACCGCAAATGGCAAAAATATTGAGATGCTGAACGACTCCATTTTTGCCTTGTTTGGCAACAAGGTTTATAAAGGATTGAACGGCGTTTGGAACGAATATTTTGTGGATACCAACTTTACCATAACCGCTATAAAAAGCACTGGCAACCACCTTATGGTTTTGCAAACCAACCCAAACCTTCAGGGCAGGCTTAGTTATAAAAACGAATCGGGTGTTTGGCAAAACATAACCGCCCCCAATTTCAATATCCCGTCCGATGTAGTGTGGGATGCGGATGGAACACTTTGGGTATCTGATGAATTTCAGGGCTTAGTAAAGTATGTTTCAGCGGCAGATATAAAGCCTATTGTACCCAATGGCCCCAACTCTTTCTCTATAACCGGCATGAGCTACAAAGGCGGTGTACTTTGGGCGGCACCTGGTGGCGCCGATGCCAACTGGGACTATAACTACAACAATGGCGGTTTCCTTTCGTTAGATAACAATTTTTGGGGACAGTATAATCAGTTTTATATTCCACAGTTGGCGGGGGTACTCAATATATTTACCGTTGAAACGGACCCAAGCACCAGTAACGTGTATTTTGGTTCGTTTTGGGATGGCCTGTTGGTTTGGGACGGAACAACGCTTGCAAAATACAACCAAACCAATAGTACCCTCGAAGGAGCCGTTGGCGATGAACAGCGCACCCGCATAAGCGCCTTGAAACTAGATGAGGCCGGCAATTTATGGATTGCAAACCATGGGGCGGTTTCGCCGCTGCATGTATTATCGCCCGATGGTGTAATGACCAAGTTGAGAACGCCGCAAATTTCCTTGGGCTCTGTTTCGGATATTGTGATTGACGATTTTGGCCGCAAATGGGTAGCCTTGCCCCAAAGCAGCGCCCAAGGCATTCTGGTTTATGACCACGGAGCTGATGTGGCTAATACCTCAGACGACCAAACGAAAATATTAACTAGCCAAGTAGGCAACGGCGCCTTGCCCAACAACGATGTAATAGCCCTAGCCAATGATAAATCTGGGCAAATATGGGTTGGTACCACTGAGGGTATTGCCGTGTTTTATTGCGCAGGTTCGGTACTTACACAAGGTTGCGATGCACAAAGGATAATAGTAAGCCGAGATGGGTTTAATGGCTATTTGCTTGAAAACGAACGGATAAACGACATTTTGGTAGATGGTGCCGATAGAAAATGGGTAGCCACCAACAGCGGCCTGTGGGTATTTTCGCCCGACGGAACTGAAGAGCTTGCCTACTATAACGAAGAAAACAGCCCACTGCTATCAAACAACGTGATAAAGCTGGGATACGATGGCGAGCATGGCATTATGTATATCAGCACTGGCAGGGGCCTAATGTCGTTGCGCACCGAAGCAACCGAAGCAACCGATGCCTATCTTGATCCGATTGAAGTTTATCCAAACCCCGTGCGTGAAACCTACAATGGCACCATTGCCATAAAAGGATTGCCCGCCAATGCCGAAGTAAGGATAACTGATATAACAGGCGAGTTGGTATACCAAACAACTGCCTTTGGCGGTCAAGCCGTATGGGACGGAAGAGACTACACGGGCCGTAAGCCTAAAACCGGTGTTTACTTGGTGTTCTCCATCAACGAGGAGGGTACCGCATCGCAACCCACCAAGTTGCTATTTATCAAGTAACAAAACCAGTATCTTTAGGCTTGAATGCTGGTAAAAACCCATGGTTTGGTATTGCACACGCTTAAGTACTCCGAAACGAGTATCGTAAGCCGTATTTTCACGCGAGAGCTAGGGCTGCAGTCGTATATGGTAAACGGTGTGCGCAGCACCAAGGGCAACAAAGCTGCATTATTCAGGCCAGGCAACATACTTGAGCTGGTTTCCTATTTCAAACGGGAGCACAAGGGCCTACAGCGATTGAAGGAGTTCAACTTTGGAGTTGTGTATCAGCAATTACCGTTTCATATTATCAAGAGCTCATTGGCCCTCTTTATAATTGAGGTTTTGAATAAAGTATTGAGCGAAGAAGACCCCAACCCTGAACTGTACGACTTTATTGAAGGCTCCTTCATAGGGCTTGACACTACCGATGTTGATTTAGGCACTTTCCATTTACGATTTCTTGGTATGCTGGCCATGCAACTTGGTTTCCATCCGGGCGGGAAATTTGAGCACAGCACCCCTTATTTTGATTTGAAAGAAGGCCTTAGTTATGCACTAGCGCCTAACCACAGTAATTACTTGACCGCTAGGCAAACCGCATTTTTTTTCAATGAATATCTCAATAGCCCTTTGGACATTACCGAAAGGCGGTCGTTGCTCGAAAAGCTACTGTACTTTTACACCCTTCACATCGATAATTTTGGGGAAATAAGATCTTGGGAGATACTTAGGGAAGTGCTTAGCGCTGCCGCCAGCCCACCAAGGCCATAATTGCCCACAACCCAAAAGCACCAAACCCAAACCACGATAAATAGCGTAAAGCTGGTTTATTGAACACGAAACTTACCTGATGTTTACCTAGTGGTAAATTTACAGCAACTAACGTTTCACAAAAAGGGACAATAGGCGCTTTGTTTCCGTCAACGGTAGCTTCCCAACCCAAAAAGTTAGCCTGGCTCAGCACTAGCTTGCCGCCAGTTTGGCTTTCGGCACTGAGCAGTGCACTGCCTGGCCCCCATTGCTGCCAGCTTACTTGCCCATTGCCCGCTTCAAAAAACGCCAACGGATTAGCCAAGGCCACCTCTAAACAAGCGCTTTCGTTAAACAAAGCGGTTTGCTTTAGCTGAAAAGGATTGAAACCCAAGTGCCCTACTTGCTTATACAGCGTATGGTGATTGTAATAGGTAGGCCACAAAGCCGCTTCAACATCAAAGGCGGTACCCAACTCCCTATCGGTTGGCAGCGGGAAACCCTCAGGCAACTTGCACTCTTCGGCCAAATAACGATGCATTTTTCGGTGAGAGATAATACTTGCCGGCACATTAAACTGCGTACTTACTAACAGCTCAACCACTACCCAAAGCAGCAACAGTGCGGGTATTGGCCTGCTGCGTTGCCTAAATAACCAGTATAACAAAAGCAACAACCCAATCACCAACAACCCTTGCGTAAACAATAGGTGGCTAAACTTAAGCCCTTCGTAATAAGCCGGAAACTCACGCATGTTGAACAATGGCGGGAAAGTAAGGCCATTACCTTGCGAAACCTCAAAGCCCAATAGTATTGAAATACCTGCTATCAAAAGGGCAATGACCCTAAAGGGCATTGATGCTTTTTGATTTGAGTTGAGAAAGACCATAAAATACTGCAAGCCGCTGGCCGCTACAACCATGGCCCCAACTATCCAATAAAGCCTGAAAATGCTCGGGAAACGAAATTTATCCAATGCAGGTAAATAGGTTGCCATCCACGCTCTTACGGGTAATGCCTCGCCCAAAGCTGCCGACAGCGCAATAATTGCCATGGCAACAAAGAACAACTTATACCTGACCTTTCCATATACTAGACCCGGCAGCAAAAAAACCACCGTAATGAGGCCCATATAGCCGTTTATCATAGCAATATTGCTCTTGTAATGACCAGTATCGGCACTTACGGCATAAGGCAAAACACTGGATACCAAACTTTTAGGCGAGTATGGCCCAAACAGTATTTGGGCAATGGTAAGTGGCTTGCTCCTGGCCGTTTCAGGGAATACCTCAACCAAGGAGTATACGTACCCTGCCGATAGTATAAACGATACCAACAAGGCAAACAGACTATAGCCCATTAAACTTGCTGCCTCTGGGTATGCTTTCTTTACTAACTTATTTACAATACCTAGAAACGCAGCTACTACTATAAAGTAGCCAAGAATGATAACAAATGCAGGATAGCCCCCCGTGAGCAATAGGGCAGCAAAACCACCCAATAGCAACGCAGTGTAAAAGGAAGGCTTTTGCATCAACCTAAAAAACGCACCCAAGACAAATGGCACCCAAGCAGCCGAAACCACATAAGGTATATGTTGCGCATTGCCCACAAAAACACCATTGCACTCATAAGCCAATGCAAAGCAAACAGCCACAAAACTGCTTATGCCAAGTACCCTGAGCAAGCCATACATGCCTAAACCACCGATAATAACATGCAGGATAAAAGAAACATTGATAATACGCGCATCGCAAGGCATTATGGCCCCCAATAGCCACGAAACCGGATACCAATAACCCCCTTGCGGGTCGGCGTAAAAAGGAGAACCAAAATATTGAAAAGGGTTCCACAAAGGCAAATGGCCCGTGCTAATACAGTCGCAGATAAAAGATTGGTGTTGGAAAAATTGGTCCATGGCATCCCATTTCATGGTAAAAACCATAAAGCTTACCTGCCAATACGCCACCACTGGGAATAAAACAAGGAGTGCCAGCACCCAATACGCAAAGGCGTTTTCCTTTTTTTGCATGATAGACAAATTTAGTTGATTTACATTTGCTATCGCATATTGTGTGGCTTTTGCTGCATTTGCCAAACAATATTTACCTTAACGAACTGAAGCTCGAACCAGATAATCCTTCGGAGTATTATAAACTTATATTTGCCCTATGCCTATAAATATGCCCGGTAAAAAAATACGCGTTGCAGGTGTTTTGCTAGTCTTGCTAATCTGCCTTTTTGTTTTTCGCTACCCTATTATGCGGGGGTTTGGCCATTTTTTGATTTCATCCGACGAGCTACAAAAGGTATCACATGTGTTTGTGCTTTCGGGCGGTGCGTTTGACAGGGCACCCAAAGGCGCCAGTGTTTACTTGGAAGGATACACCGACACGGTAGTTTGCACAGGGCAAAGTGTGCCGCACGACTTGATGGCCATTGGACTACCCTACAGCGAAGGTGAGATAACCAGAAGGTTTGTAGTGGAAAACGGAGTGCCCGATGACAAAGTAAAACTGCTGGAACAAGGCACCAGTACGCTCGAGGAATCGGAAGTTATATTGGCTTATTGCAAGCAAAATGGCATCAAGAAAATCGGCATCGTTTCTACCCAGTTTCACACTCGGCGAATACGGAGGGTATTTGACAAAAAATTCGCAGGTTCGGGCATTGAGGTGTTTATCTTCGGGGCCAATGCAACCGCCTACAGCGAAGAAACATGGTGGGATAACGAATACGGGCTCATTTCGCTCAACAACGAGTATATTAAAATTGTGTACTACTGGTTGAAGCATTAACGAGAAGTTAGGACGCCTCCAAATGCCCGCGAAATGTACATTTATGCAGGCATTATTCATCATTATGCTCCAAAAGCAGGTTTAATGTAGGATAAAGCCAACATCCTTCACAGTAACTAACAAATAAACGATAGTGATTCTATCTACCCAAAACGTCAGTAAACGTAAAAATCTGTTAACGCCATACCTTAACTTTAGTTGCAAGCGTTAACCCTCGCAACCTTTTATTAACTTCGTGCTTCTTTTGTAGGAACAGCCTCCCATGTCGGTTAAAGTAGAACATCTTACCAAGCTATATGGCGCCCAGCGTGCGGTGGACGATATTTCGTTCGAAGTGCGCACGGGCGAGGTGTTGGGTTTTCTGGGGCCAAATGGCGCCGGCAAAAGCACCACCATGAAAATGGTGACCTGTTTTGTACCACAAAGCAGTGGCAAAGCAACCGTTTGTGGGTTCGATACCATGAACAGCCCCATGGAGGTGCGCCGTAAAATTGGCTACCTGCCCGAAAGCAACCCGTTGTACTATGATATGTACGTGCGCGAGTACTTGGAGTTTATCGGCCGGGTACACAAGCTAAGCAACATTGGCAAGCGCATTGACGAGATGGTGGACATGACCGGCCTTACCCGCGAACGCCACAAAAAAATAGGACAACTAAGTAAGGGCTACAAACAACGGGTAGGCATAGCGCAAGCCATGCTGCACAACCCCGATGTACTGATACTGGATGAACCTACCAGCGGCCTCGACCCGAACCAATTAGTGGAAATAAGGAGCCTGATAAAGAACCTGGGCAAAGAAAAGACGGTAATACTCTCTACCCACATAATGCAGGAAGTGCAAGCTATGTGCGATAGGGTTATCATCATTAACAAAGGTAAACTGGTAGCCGACGATACGCCAGAGCACTTGCAGCAGCGCACTGCCGGAGAAACCATTGTGAGGGTGGAATTTAAGGAAACGCCTGAGTTAAAATTGCTTTCGGCAATATGTGGGGTGAAAACCGTGAAGAAAGAAAAGGACAACCAATGGTTGGTATACTCTCAGCCGGGCAAAGACCCTAGGGAGGAAATTTTCCGATTTGCTGCTGATAAAGGATTGACTCTGTTGACATTGAATAAGGAGCAATCGTCGTTAGAGAATGTTTTCCAAGAATTGACGAATAAATAAGGACCACAAGGATGCTGAGTATATACCGCAAAGAGATCAATGCCTTCTTCAGTTCGCTGATAGGGTATATCGCTATTGTGGTATTTCTGGTTATTACGGGCCTCATTGTTTGGGTTTTCCCTGATACCAACGTGCTCGATTATGGCTACGCCTCATTGGAGAGCCTGTTTTTTGTAGCCCCTTGGGTTTATTTGTTCCTAATACCGGCCATTACCATGCGTTCGTTTGCCGAAGAGATAAGCAACGGCACTATTGAAATGCTAGTTACCAAGCCGCTTCGCGAAATTGACATAATACTGGGCAAGTACTTTGCAGCACTTACGTTGGTATTTTTCTCCTTGTTGCCCACCCTTATCTATTACATAGCTATTTATCAGCTAGGCGCACCTAAAGGCAATTTGGATAGCGGCGCTATTTGGGGCTCCTATATCGGTTTGTTGTTTTTGGGCTCGGCGTTTGTATCTATTGGGTTGTTTGCTTCATCCATTACCAGCAACCAAATAGTATCATTTGTTTTGGCCGCATTCCTTTGCTTCTTCTTCCATTGGTCGTTCGATTTTTTAAGCGGCTTGGAGTTGTTCTATGCCAAAATTGACGATATCATTGAAGCAATAGGCATTAATGCCCACTATATAAGCATCAGCCGTGGCGTGGTCGATACCCGCGATTTGGTCTACTTTATCAGCTTCACGGCCATATTTATCCTGTTAACCAAAACGGTGCTGGAGAGCAGGAAATGGAAATGAAAAATACGTCGCTAAAAATACGGTCGTTTGTGCGCTTGGGCGTTTTGCTGCTCATAGTGGTCTTGCTAAATATTATTAGCCAACGGGTATATACCCGCCTTGATCTTACCACCGAGAAACGCTACACGCTGGCCAAAGCCACCACCACCCTGCTCCGCGACTTGGATGATGTGATATATGTGCAGGTATATTTGGAGGGTAAATTCCCTGCAGGTTTTAAGCGCCTGCGCAACGCCACCGAAGAAATGTTGTACGAGTTTGCCAATGTTTCAGGCGGCAAGGTGCAATACCGTTTTGTCGACCCATCGGCAGGAGAATATGCGCAAAAAGAAACCCTATACAAAAACCTGTACGACAAAGGCCTACTGCCCACCAACTTACAGGTAAAAGAAAACGATGGTACTAGCCAGCAAATTATTTTCCCAGGTCTGTTGATGCGCTACCGTGGGCAAGAAGTGCCCGTTAATTTATTGGAAAACCGACCAGGCTTCGGTCCCGACCAAGCCTTGAATATATCTGTTGAGTTGCTGGAGTACAAGCTAGCCAATGGCATCAAGAAAGTAAGCCAGCGCAGCCAGCCGCGTATAGGCATAGTGCAAGGCCACGGCGAATTGGACACCCTGCGCATGGCCGATATTATTACCACCCTTACCGACCTAAAATACGACGTAAAGCGGGTAAATCTGCCCAATACCTTATCGGTGGCCAAGCGTTTCGAAACCTTGATTATAGCAAAACCAACCACGCCATTTTCGGAGCAAGACAAGTTCAAGCTCGACCAGTTTGTGATGAACGGCGGAAGCATTCTGTGGCTGATTGATGCCACGAATGCCGATATGGACAGCCTTAAAGGCCAGCCGTTTCAAATGGCCGGTGCAAGGGATTTGAACCTCGACGACCAGCTTTTCCGCTATGGCGTACGTTTCAATAACGATTTGGTGCAGGATATACAGAGCAACGTAATACCTATTGTAGTAGGCGAAGGCAACCCGCCACAAACCCAAATGATGCCTTGGCCATACTTTCCGGTGCTTACCTCGTATAGCAGCGACCCGAACGATACACGCCTGCCTAAGCCCCACACCATAGTGCGCAATTTAGATGCCATTGCTACGCAGTTCATCAGCACTATTGATACCATTAAGGTGCCTGGTGTAAAGAAAACGCCGCTGCTGTTTAGCTCGCGGTATAGTAAGGCCATCCTTACTCCGGCGCGCATTCACTTTGCCATACTAAAAGAACAACCCGACCCGAAAAACTACACCAAATCGTACATGCCGGTGGCTTGGTTGCTTGAGGGTAATTTTACTTCGGTATTCAAAAACCGACTATCGGCCGAGACCATTAAAACCCTGAACGATTCGTTGAACAACATCGGGTTTAAGGATGCCGGAAACTACGCCAAAATGATAGTTATAGGTGATGGTGATGTAATTGCCAATGCTATAGCCAGCGACGGCAACCCTTACTTGCTCGGCTACTACCCATACTCGCAGCAAACCTTTGCCAACAAAGACTTTATACTGAATTGCATTGAATACCTTACCGATGATGCCCAGTTGATTGAAACCCGGAACAAGGAAATAAAACTCAGGCTGTTGGATAAAGTAAAAGCCCGTGAGCAAAAGCTGATGTGGCAAGTGTTGAATATGGCTTTGCCAGTAGTTTTAATAGCGATATTCGGGCTGGTTTATAATTTTATTCGCCGACGTAAATATGCCCGCAACTGATGAAAAAAAACCTGGTTTATATTATAATTGCCTTAGTATTGGCGGGTGTTGTGGGTTATTTGGTGTACCAAGAAAACAACAAATATGCCGTTGGCAACGACCAAGACTTCAGTACCGCCGAAGTTGACGACCTAGAGCGCATTTTTCTTGCCGCCAAAGATGGCAGAACGGTAAAGTTGGACAAGCAGGACGACTATTGGATGGTAAACGATTCGTTTAAGGCCATGCAAGCCAAAGTTGATTTGTTGCTAAGCACCCTAAAAGGACTTACTATATACTCGCCAGTGCCAGAGGCCGCAGAGGGCACAGCAATAAAAGAACTTGCCACGCACTCCATCAAAGTTGAGTTGTATAAAGATGCCGATGGGGCCCCTTTTAAAGTTTACTTTTTGGGCAAGCCTAACCAAGGCCAAGATGCCAATAGCATGCTCATGCAAATTGACGGCAAATCGGCACGGAAACCATACTTGGTGCACATACCTGGTTTTGTTGGCAATTTGCAAACCCGTTTCTTGCTAAATACCAGCGATTGGAGAGATTTGAGCGTGTTTACCTACAAACTCGACGAAATACAGGAGGTCAATTTCATGTATAACGAATACCCTGAGGCATCTTTTAAATTGACCACTGAAGGCGACGACCAATACACCTTGCAAAATTTGGCAAACAAAACGGCTGCACCCGCAGCATCCTTGTTTAAAGCGGGCATCAATAAGTTTCTCGATTCGTTTGCCGACCTAAACGCCGAGTCGGTTGAGAATAATTTCTTGTACAAAGACAGCGTAACCAATGGACCCAAGTTTGCAACCCTAACTGTAAAGGGCAAAGATGGCAGCACCCAAGAAATGATCATGTACCGCATGCACGCCAACCGCCGTACTAAGTTATTATACGATAAAGGTGGCAATGCAATTGAGTTCGACCCCGACCATTATTATGCATTATTTAATAATGGTACCGATTTTGGCGTGGTGCAGCAATATGTATTTGGCAAAATACTGCGCAAATACGACGATTTTCTACTAAAAGACCCTAGCGAAGGCGCTCTTAAAGAAGGTGTTACCAATCCGTAAGCGAAAAATTCGCAAATTGCGGTAAAATACTAGCTGCATGAAACGCCTAGCCATTGCAATCGGTTTTATGTTGGTTGTTTGTTTGCTTAGCTTAAACCCGCTGCAGGCACAACTCGATGTTCCACAAAAAAGTCCTAAAGCCAACATCTCATTTAGAGTAGGCCTCACCGATGTAAGCATAAACTACTGCAGCCCTGCTGCACGCGGCAGGGGTATTTGGGGCAAGCTAGTGCCCTATGACAAAGTATGGCGAGCAGGCGCCAACGAGGCTACTACCGCAGAGTTTAGCACCGATATAATTATTGGTAACGTGATATTGCCTAAGGGTAAATATGGGTTCTTTTTGATACCAAGCAAAGAGGGCAGTTGGACCGCCATTTTTAACAAAGTATGGGACCAATGGGGTGCCTATAGTTACGATGAAACTAAAGATGCCCTGCGCATAACTGTTGAGGCCAATAACCTGACCGAGGTGATTGAACACCTGCATTACCGCATAACTGAAAAAGATATTGAAAACGGCAAAATTATAATGGAATGGGAGCGCAAGCAAGTGATTATTCCGTTTGCCACCGATGCCATTAACCAGTCAATGGATAACATCGAGAAAGCACTAAAAACAGCCAAAAACGACGACAAATGGTGGTTGCATATGGAGGCTGCCGAATTGCAACTTGACCATTATTGTAATGTAGGTTTAGCCCTGGAACACACCAATACCAGCATAAAACTTAAACCAACCGTTAGAGGTTATTGGGGCAAAGCTAGGGCACTAGCTTGGAAACAAAACTATGCCGCTGCCATTGCCGCTACTGAAAAGGCCAAAGCCCTGAGTGCCATCAACAACGAGGAAAAGGAATATTATGCCTCCGTTAAGGAACAGTTGGAAGCCTCGTTAAAAGAATGGAAAAAGCTGTAAATCAAACTCAATTGCCCTTAAACACAGCGGGGCGTTTCTCTAAAAATGCCGTAACACCCTCTTTGTAATCATGTGTGGCACCTGCAATGTCTTGGCACTGGGCCTCGTAATCAAGCATCGTATCCAAATCGCTATGGAATGATTTATTGAGCATCCGCTTCATCAGAGCAATCGATTTGGTAGGCGCATTGGCGTAGTAGTCCGTAATGCTCTTCACCATAGCATCTAACTCATCGGCAGGCACTACGCGGTTCACTAAGCCCAATTGCAAAGCCTCTGCGGCCTTTACCCGGCTACCCATGGTTGACAGCTCAAAAGCCTTGGCTGAACCCACCAAACGAGGCAAGAAATACGAAGAACCTGAATCAAGCACCAAACCAATATTAACAAACACCTCAATCAGGGTAGCGTTTTCGCTAGCTACAATAAAATCGCAGGACAATGCCAACGAACAGCCCGCACCTGCAGCCACACCATTCAATCGGCAGATAACTGGCTTGGGCATATTGCGGATAGCCCTAATGATTGGATTGTAACGCTTGTGTATCGATTCGGAGAAACTACGGTTGGGTTGTGCCATAGCGGCTTTCAAATCTTGGCCTGAGCAAAATGCCTTACCCTCGCCAGTAAGCACCACCGCGCTTACCTCAGCATCACGTTCCGCTTTCTTTAGGGCCTCCTGCAACTCATAAGTGAGCTCATCGTTAAAAGCATTAAACACATCAGGCCTATTCAGGCTTATGGTAGCTACCTTATCGGCAACGGTGTATAGCAGGCTATTGAACATTGAAATGGTTTTGCGGTAAAAATACAAAATCGATTGGGGCTAACATGAATCATTAACCGAAAAGTATCAAAGCCTACCTAATAGCTGAAAACGGAGGAAATAATTTATATAAACCTACATATTTTACAAAAAGCAATTTTTTTATTCCTTTTTCAAGTTCTGGACAAAACAAATGGGCAAAAAGTCGGCTTTTGAAAATAAACTCTGATTATTTGACATTATTCTTGACTAATCGAACTAAAAAAGTGAATTATACATTATAATGAAAGCATTCGGAGTTTGTCTGCTTTGAGGTGACAAATTTTCGCCAAAAAAAAAGGAATCACGAGAAAGAAGCGAAGAAGGTGTACTTTTTTCCAAAATCGCGAAGTGAAAAAGGGTGTTAATATCCATTTTCGGCTTCTTAACAAAAAAATATTGTCAAAATGATACCATTTAAGGAGTAAAGTTTGGAGATGCGCAATCTTATCCTTATTTTTGCACTCTCTTAAACAAGAGGCATAAATATTTAATTTATAAACCCATAACAGTGAAAGCACTATTTTCCTTCAGTTTACTCGTTTTGAGCAGCATTTTCATGTTTTTCGTAGTGCTGTTTTTCTGGTTGTTGCCAGCGCGTGACTAAATGCTTTTTTGCCCCCCTCGGCAATATCGGGAATCGTGTGCCTTTTACTTTATTATCCTAGTGTTACGTGCGGTTTATGGCTGCTTCACTTTCCCTTTTGTGGATAACCTTCCACTTCTGTTGAAAGAAATACAAACACCTGAATAACGTTTTATCAAAAACCTACGTTATCTTTATAATAGATATATAGGTGTGAAAAGGTTTTTCTCCATATCGTTGTTAGGTGCCTTGGCCATGTTGCTTTTCTGCAATGCTGGGTACTGGTATATAGGCCATGTCTCGGACACACACATCTATACCGATATCGACCAAATTGGCCAATATGACGTGGCCTTGGTGCTCGGTACATCAAAATACAACCGCAACGGCACCCGCAATATGTACTTTTATCACCGCATTGATGCTGCCGTTGACCTCTATACCAATGGCAAGGTTAAAAAAATACTAGTAAGTGGCGATAATTCGTTGCGTGAGTACAACGAGCCATTTGATATGCTCAAAGCCCTTATTAATCGCGGTATACCTCGTAAGGATATAGTGCTTGATTATGCCGGTTTCCGCACTTTCGACTCCATGGTTCGCGCCAACGAGGTGTTTGGCCAGCAAAGCTTTATAGTAGTTAGTCAGAAATTTCATCTTGAAAGGGCACTATACATTGGTCTTGCCAAAAAAATGGATGTTATAGGCTATGTTGCCAAAGACCCTATACATACTAGCAATAAGCTCTTTGCTCGCGAAATAATGGCCCGTGCTATGGCCTTACTCGACTGTAAACTACTGGGTACTACCCCCAAGTTTTTAGGCCAAAAAGAAGTAATTGACATGACCCTTTAGCACGTTGCGCTAGGTTGCATGGCCACAAATGCTTAAAAGCTGTTAAATTATCCCCCAATATTGCTCTCACATTGGGTAATAGTTAATTTTCACTTCAGTATATTCTCAAATAATCTCTAAATTTGCCAGCCGGATACAACTTTATCCGTAGATTGCAAATCTATTCGTTATATAAAGCGAAAAATCGGTCATGAGATCAACTTCCAATTTTAGTCAGTTTTCTTTGTTTATCCTTTGTTTATTGTTTGCCACTAACCTAGTAGCACAACCCGATAAAACTATTAAGCCGCCCACCAAGCCTGTCCCGTCTAGCACCCTTTCGGGCGTAAAGGCAAATACACCGGTGCAAACCAGGAGCGGCCAACCTTCAAATAAAAACAACAGCGCATTAACCAATACCGCCGACAACAACAACAACAACAACAGCAGCTCAGTTAACAATACTTCTGCCAACAATGGCGAGGTGTTGTTTACCATTGGCGGCCAGCCGGTATACCTGTCAGAGTTTGCTTATGTATACAACAAAAATAACGTCGACGACAAAAACGGCTATACTAAAGAATCGCTGAACGACTACCTTGATCTGTACATCAAGTTCCGACTAAAAGTAAAAGAAGCCGAAAATCTGGGTATGGATACGCTAAGCTCGTTGAGCGTTGAGTTGGAAACGTACCGTAAGCAATTATCTAAACAATATTTGTACGACCGTGAGGTAAGCGAAAAATTATTAGAAGAAGCCTATGAGCGCTCAAAACTTGAAGTAAACGCTAGCCACATACTTATTGGTATTGATGAGCCAGGTTTGCCTGCTGATACCTTGAAAGCGTACAAAACCGCCGTGCAGCTGCGCAACAGGATATTGAAAGGTGAAGATTTTGCCGAACTAGCTAAAAAATATTCTAAAGATCCATCGGCACAAACCAACGGTGGCAACATTGGCTACTTTACCGTGCTACAAACCGTTTATCCGTTTGAGACCGTAGCTTATGAAACCAAAAAAGGCGATATATCAATGCCCGTGCGCACCCGCTTTGGCTACCACTTGGTAAAAGTAAACGATGCCCGAGAAGCGCAAGGAGAAATAACCGTGGCCCACATTTTGCTTAAAATTCCTACTGGGGCCGATAAAGAAGGCATTGAGCAAGTAAGGCTTCAAGCCGAAAACATCTACAACTTGGCTCTTAAAGGCGAACAAACTTTTGATGAACTGGTAGCCCTGTACAGCGACGACAAAACCACCAAAAACAAAGCTGGGCTATTGCCTCCGTTTGGAACCGGCCGCATGGTTGAAGAATTTGAGTTAGCCGCGTTTAATTTGAAAAAAGACGGCGACCTAGCCAAACCCGTACAAACCGATTATGGTTTCCACATTATCAAGCGCATCAGCAAAAAGGCCCAGCCTACTTTTGAAGAAGCCAAAGGCGAGCTGAAAAAGAAAATTGAGCGCGACAGCCGTTCAGAAATTGCCAAATCGAAATTGCTGGATGGGATTAAGCTTGAGTATAACTACAAAGAAAACATAAAGGCCCGCCAAGAGCTGTTTAAACTAATTGGTGAAAAATTGCCAGAGGGTAAATTTGTTTGGGAAGACAAAAGCGCGCTTACTAAAGTGTTGTTCTCTATTGGCGATAAAACATATACCCAAGCCGACTTTGTAACCTACCTAGAGAGCAAACAGAAAAAGAAACGCGCCGATGCCGCACAAGTGGTATTCGATCAGTATTTCGATATATACCAAGAAGAAATGCTCATGGCCTATGAAGAGAGCCAGCTAGAGCGCAAATACCCCGACTTTAAGAACCTAATGCGCGAGTACAGGGATGGTATTTTGCTATTTGATCTTACTGATAAAAAAGTTTGGAGTCGTGCCGTGAAAGATACCACTGGCCTAACCGCTTTTTACGAAGGTGTGAAGGGCAAATACATGTACCCAGAAAGAGTAAAGGCCACCATTTATACTATAGCCGATGCCAAAACTGCTGAGAAGGTTAAAAAGTACATGGCTAAAAAAGGTGCTGCAGCTACCTTGGCCAAATACAACAAAAACGGGGCAACCATCGTTTCTACTTCCGAAGGCACTTTTGAGAAAGGACAAAACGCCTTGGCAGATGCCACTGGCTGGAAAATAGGATTGGGCAACTTAACCACTGCTGCCGATGGCAGTAGCAAGTTTGTTGATGTAACCGAATTGCTTACGCCAGCGCCGAAGCCTTTGCAGGAGGTTAAGGGTTTTGTGGTGTCGGAGTACCAAGACTTCTTGGAGAAAAAATGGATAGAAGAGTTGCAACAGCGCTACCCAGTAGTAGTTTACAACTCAGTATTGGAAAGCATGTACAAGAGATAAAACAAGCGCTCGAGTTTAATTTGAGTAGTAATATAAAGTGGAGACGTTGCGTGCAACGTCTTTACTATTTTCAGAGAAACAATAACTGTTTAGGGTATCAAATTCAAATTGACATATGGGTTTATTGTTTCCATGGCATTCATGGTATGGGCAACCTCATGCAATTGGTTTGATAAAAACGACCGCAAAAACGACCCAATTGTTGCCACAGTGGCCGAAAAAAAATTGTACCAATCAGATGTTAACGAGGTGATGGTAAAAGATGCTACCGCCGAAGACAGCGCAGAAGTAGCCAAAAACTACATTGACAACTGGATAAAGCGCCAACTAATATTGCAAGTAGCCGAAAAGTACCTTACCGCCGAGCAATTGGATATAGAACGAAGGGTGCAAGACTACAAAGAGTCGTTGATAATATATAGCTACGAAAACGAACTGATACAGCAAAAATTAGATACGGTGGTAAGCCAAGATGAGATTGAAGCTTACTACCAGCAATACGAAGAAAATTTTTTGCTCACTGAAGACATTGCCCAATTTTACTATGTAAAACTGGCCAAAGATGCCCCAAAAATTGATGCCACCCGAGAAATGTTTCGCTCAAACAGAACGGAAGACAAGGAGCAACTTCTAGGATACTGCGTAACTTATGCAACCGATTTTTACCTGAAAGACAGTATTTGGTACGAACTGAGTGGTATTTACAAGCAAATACCCATTGATCAATTGCAGCTAAGAACGTTAAGCAAAAACAGGCTTTCAGGAGAAGTGGAAGATTCACTGTATATTTATCTACTCAAGGTAAACGACTTTAAAGAGCAACAAGAGCCTGCTCCAATTAACTACATCCGTGAGGATATAGTTAAAATCATTCTCAACAAAAGGAAGATGGAACTGGTGAATAAAACCTATGAAAATTTATACAAAGATGCCCTTGAAAACGGCAGCTTCAAGACATACTAACATGCGCACAATTATTGTTTTATTTTGCTTTTTGGCAGCCTTTACCAGCACAAAAGCCGATACCATACTCGTTGATAAAGTTATTGCCGTAGTTGGAGATAAAGTTATCCTGTTATCGGATGTTGAACTGCAATACGAGCAGCTTAAATTGGAACAGGATGTGCCACTTAGTGCCAAATGCGAGCTGTTGAACAGCATCCTTACCTCAAAGTTGTTTTTAGAAGCTGCCCTACAAGATAGTGTAGCTGTAAGCGACGATGAAGTGGAAACCGAACTCGACCGCCGTGTAGGTTACTTCGTATCAATGCTGGGTGGGCAAGAACAGTTGGAAGAATACTATGGCAAGAGCATTTTGGAGATAAAAAACGAGTTTCGCACCGATATTAGAGAGCAGTTACTATCGCAACGAATGCAGGGAAAAATTTACAGTAACGTAAAAGTTGGCCCATCGGATGTAAAGAAGTTTTTCAACCTAATACCTACCGATAGCTTGCCCTATTTCAATGCCGAAGTAGAAGTTGGGCATGTGATAATGAGCCCGATAGCCTCTGAGTTTTCGAAAGAGATTGCACGCAAAAAAGCAGAGGAGGTTTTAACCCTTTTGGAGACCGACCCAGATGCCGATTTTTGCTTTTTGGTTAGTCGATACTCCAACGACCCCGGCACGCAAGATAAATGCGGTGACCTTGGTACCGTTGGCCGTGGCGAGTTTGTAACCGAATTTGAGGCGGCAGCCTTTGCTTTGGAAGAAGGTGAGCACTCAGGGATAGTAGAGACCAAATACGGTTTCCACATTATACAAATGGTGAAGAAAAAAGGTAACCGCATTACGGTGCGTCACATACTTATTGTTCCAGCCGTTTTGGGCTCTGATCATGAGTTAGTAAAAAGTAAGCTCGACGGTATTCGCGACTCACTGGTTAACGGCACCATGTCGTTTGCATATGCAGTGAAAAAATACTCTGAAGACGACGAAACTAAACACCAAGGTGGCATTCTTTCAAACCCCGCCACAGGTAGCAGTTATTTTGAAATAGGGCAGCTTGATAAAACCATTTACTTCGGGCTTGAAGGCTTAAAACCCGGCGAATACTCAATACCGCTATCCATGCAGTTGCCAAACGGCCAACCTGCTTATCGCATTTTGTTTTTAAAAAGCGAAACCCAACCGCACGTAGCCAACCTTACCGAAGACTACTATAAAATACAGGCAGCCGCATTGAAAAAGAAACAAGACGAGGCTCTTGGTATGTGGCTAGAAGATAGGATAAAAGGTACGTATGTATGGCTTTCGCCTGATTATTCGGGCTGCCTATCATTAAAGAAATGGTTTAAAGAAGATAACTCAAGCAATAATAATTATGAGTAAGTATAACTCTGATGTTGAGGCAGTAGATGCGCTATCGGCCAAGTATAAAGTGCTACGCCAAGAGATTTCGAAAATAATAGTAGGGCAAGACAAGGTAATAGAAACCATTCTCATTGCCATATTTAGCGATGGGCACAGCCTGTTGGTTGGGGTACCGGGTTTGGCCAAAACTTTGCTGGTAAACACCATAGCAGAGGCGCTGGATTTGCAGTTTAAGCGTATACAGTTTACACCCGATTTAATGCCATCGGATATTACCGGTTCAGAAATTTATGAGCAAGGCCATGGGTTTAAATTCATCAAAGGCCCCATCTTTTCCAATATTATTTTGGCAGATGAGATAAACCGTACACCGCCCAAAACCCAAGCTGCTTTGCTTGAGGCCATGCAAGAGCGCGCAGTAACCGCCGCAGGGCACAATTATAAATTGGATAGACCCTTTTTTGTACTAGCTACTCAAAACCCTATTGAGCAGGAAGGTACCTACCCGTTGCCAGAGGCCCAGCTCGACCGTTTTATGTTCAATATTGTGGTAGACTACCCTACTTATGCAGAAGAGGTAGAAGTGGTAAAAAATACCACCAGCAACCGGAACGTAAAAGTTGAAAAACAACTTACCGCCGAAGAGATCGTGGCTTTCCAACAGTTGATACGCAAAGTACCTATTGCCGATAACGTTTTGGAGTATGCCGTAACCTTGGTGCACAAAACCCGCCCAGGTACTGCCTTGGCACCCGATACCGTAAACAACTACCTAAGTTGGGGCGCTGGCCCTAGGGCATCGCAGTTTCTTGTATTAGGCGCTAAATGCCACGCGGTGCTGCATGGCAAGTACTCACCCGATATTGAGGATGTAAAAGCCGTAGCATTGCCTATATTGCGCCACAGGGTAGTAAAAAACTATAAAGCCGAGGCTGAAGGAATCTCTACCGACGACATTATACGCAAACTGCTGTAAGCGCCTGCGCAACTAATCGTTATTTACAATTGCTTTGGTAAGCAGCAGAAAGGGCTACATCTAGCAATCTGCGGTCGGCAGTGTCTTTATACGTGCCTTCGTAAAAGCCATTAAGCACATGGGTTATACTATCGGCCATGGCCTTTGTCCTTGAATGCATATCCTCTTTTGATGCCACCAATTGGTCAAGCTTGGCTTGAAAACCTAGTTTGGCTATACTGTCAAGGCTATACATTACCGAATCTTCTAGCTCACGAATATCTTGGGCAAGTTTAAAGCGTTCTTCTTGTAACTTCTTAGCCTCGCATTGCAGCGTGGCCAAATAAGCACCATCAACCTTTAAGGTTTCATCGGTTATTTTGTGGCCATTGCACGAAGATAGCATGCCAGTAACGGCTAAAAGCAAAACAAATAATCTCATGTAGTGAGTTACTATTAAAATGACTTAGGCCAACGGATGCGGGTATTTACATTGTCGCCAACGGCTTTGCCCATTTTAAGACCATTGCTATTGTCCATATTGTAATGGATGCCACCATACAAACGAGAGTTGGCACACTCTGTGGCCATATCGTCAAAGTTGCTGTAATTGCGCACTGAGAAACCAAATTGCAGTTGGCTTCTATCGGTAAACTGATAGTAACCATCGCCACTAGTAAACATGTTGGTGAATATACGCGAACCTGCCGCTGCCTCAGTAGCGTGGCCCGAAGTATAGGCTGGGAAAGGTGGGGTACCGATAAGGGTATTAAAATTCGCGTCGATGTTCTGCCTGATGTAAGTTACCGGGCGAATCAAGAAATAATCATACTTCGCTTTCCAGCAGGCAATAAAGGCATCGTTCTCGGCAATAGCCAATTTGGCAAAACCCACGGCACTCATTGCCAAATTTGCATCGTTCTCTTCAAGCAGTTGTACCATAATATTGAACGTGTGCCCAGTTGGGGTGCAAGTATTGAATGGGTCATCTGCCCAAAACTTGGCAATCTCTACTTCCTCGGCGGTGGCATTCGTAACTACATTGTATACATTTAAGGCCTCTTTATAAAACTCATCACTCGAAATGGTAGAGTAAGCACAGTGTGCATTAGGCTGGCAATCGGTAACATTCACCGTCAAAAAAGGACGGTTGTTGGCCCAACGAGGAGCAAGCGGATTGGCCGCAGCGCCAGTAGGTACCCAAGCACCATCTTTAGTTGGCCAGGTATATGGCAATTGGAAAGGATCAACATACTGCTCGTGCCCACCATCAGTTTTAGAGTACTCATAAATGGCATTGGCCATAGCCTGCCCAAAAGTGATAGAGCGCTCCCTAACATCAGGGTCAACCCCTTCGCTAAGCGTAGCTTTCCATTTATCCTCCAGCGCCAATATTTCGCTACGGTATTCTGGCTTTATGGTACGGTCGAACATCTTGGTAATAATAACCGAAAAAGCTGCATTGGATGCCAAAGCCCAGTTATACTCATACTCAGCGGTATTGGCCATTGGCAGCATACTACTGTTTAGCCCATTCAATTGCCCAGCCAAACTTTGGGCATCGGGCCAGCCTTGCACTATTGTTTCGTAGAGCGTTATGCCCGTGTATCCAAATGCACGAGAGGCTTGTGGCGGAAACATACCGGGTGTTTCTTTTACCAACGTGCACTCCAATTTAAACCATTCGCGAGTAAACTCACCATCGAACTCGCTAGGCGTAGCGCTTATTACAGCTTCGTCCGTGTCCTTTTGACAAGAGGAAACGAAAAACAACCCAAAAACCGAAAGACAAATGATTAAATGCTTCATATGGCAAATATGCAACTTATTGGCAAACGTGTCAACTATTTTTTATTTTCTATTAAATCTTTATGTTCGAAGGGCTACTAAATCCTAATCAACCAGAAGACCAAACACTAGGCCTAGGATAGAATATTGCAGACTGTTCGCTAATTAACACATAGCTCTGAGCCAAATTTTGCTGTAACTTAGCCCCATGTTGCAAGCAATGATATTTGGAGGCAAGGCATTTACAGCCTTGGTTTGGCTATTAGGCATTTGGGCATGGAGTAGCTTTACCGGAATCGGGAACGATCCTTCGTTTTTTACCCAACTAATGCGGATGGTATCGGTGGTTACGCTAGGTGGTCACTTGCTATTGGTGTTTGGCTTTTTCTTTTGGGCACGCACTTTGGGCCTAGCTACCGCCAGCAATATGGCACAGGTGTTTGTTTTCGGTATGTTCCAAGTAGCCGATGTGTGGCTAAAAAGGGCTGAAAGCGAAGCGCAAAAACCTAAGTAGGCAAACTAAACTCCCTTAACGAGGCGTTTCGTTATTCTCTTCATACGAATCAGGCTCGGCGCGCATAGGCGCTTTAAGCACCAAATAGAAAAAGTACACACAATAGAAGGTAAAAAAGGCCATTGAGCCCAACATTACTACAAGTGCTGATGTATTCATAATTTATATCCTCCCTTCTTTTACGCGACGGGTGTAGGCCAAATATACTAGCCCCGCTATACCTAAAAATGTGCTTACCAATAATATTCGGGCACCAGTAACATATAAAAGTTTCTTTTCAAGGTGGTCCAAAACTGAAGCATCCGTGGCCGCTGCAATATCAGCCCTCAGACCAGCCAAAGTAGCTTGCTTAATGATGGAACTGTTGTCAAATGTCCAGCCATTGCCGGCAAACAGCCCTTGGAACGACCCAGCCCAGTCATTACCTTCAGGCGTAACCAAAGCACCTAAAAATACCACGGTTATAAATACAGGGGTGACGTATTTTATAATGTACTTAAAGATTATAGGCACCTTTATATCGCCACCTTCATTTATCTCATTAAAGCCTCTGTCAGCGCCAAAAACCAGCACAAATATGAGCACCTCAACCATTGCAAAAATTACTAATGAAACCGTACCCGCCCAATAATCGTACTCATCAAACACACCATAATTATAGAAAAGTACCGTTGGCAGGCCCAATATCAATACAATTAGGCCAAACGACCAAGCACCTTTGCTACTGCTCCAGTTAAATTCGTCGCGCATAAAACCCATCCAAGGGGTACCCATGGCCAACGAGGAGGTAATGCCAGCAAAAAACAACAACCCAAACCACATAACACCAGCAATAGCTGCCAACGCCACGCCCCAGTTATTGAACAGATATGGCATGGTTTGGAACGCCATACCAAAACCCGCATTTTCTTTTACCCAATCTAAGCCCAAATAGCCCGCAGCAATAGGAATAACAATAGCACCACCCAATACCACTTCAACAAAACCATTTACAAAGCCCGCCGACACTGCATTAAGGGCAATATCGTCTTTCGACTTAAGGTAAGAGGCATAACATTGAATAGAGCCCATACCCAACGAAAGGGTAAAGAATATTTGCCCCGCCGCTGCTAACCACACTTTAGGGTTGGTGAGCGAGTCGTATTGGGGTGTCCATAAAAAGTTAAGTCCATCAATGGCACTGGCATCGGGGTGCTCCGCATTTGCACCACTGGTGCCGAGTGTCCAGCCTTTGATAGCCAAAAGCAAACCGAAAATAATTAGGCAATGATATACTTTAGTGTACCAAGCCCGATTTTAACGGGTGGTTTGATTGCTTTTCTTTTTGGCCGTGTTAAAGTCGCTAGGGCTTTTTGCCATCTTTTCGATAGCCTTTCCAAAGTCCACATCTTCGCCAGTGTCGTATTTTTCGGCCAGTTCTGAATCAGATAAGCCTTTTGCCGCTTTCTTATAACT
>CAMDKI010000006.1 GCA_945901065.1 Chitinophaga pinensis | reverse complement strand
GTACAGGTGCTACAACCGCTGCGATATCAGTATCTAGCGCAGCAACTTATACTGTTACCGTAACTAATGCATCAGGTTGCACTGCTACTGCAAACCGCGCTTTGACCGTAAATTCAGCACCTTCTGCTTCAGTTTCTGGCACCCAGACTATTTGTGCTGGTGGTTCTTCAACGTTTACCGCAACTGGCGGTGGCACGTATTTGTGGAGCACTGGAGCTACAACCGCTGCCATATCAGTGAGTGCAGCAGGCACTTACACTGTAACAGTAACTAACGCTTCAGGCTGTACCGCTACTGCTAGCCGTGCCTTAACAGTAAATTCAGTTCCATCAGCTTCAGTTTCTGGCACCCAGACTATTTGTGCAGGTGGCTCATCAACGTTTACCGCAACTGGCGGTGGCACGTATTTGTGGAGCACTGGAGCTACCAGCGCTGCGATATCAGTATCTAGCGCAGCAACTTATACTGTTACCGTAACTAATGCTTCAGGCTGCACCGCCACTGCTAGCCGAGCGCTTACTGTAAATACTTTACCAACGGCTTCTATTTCGGGCACACAAGCTATTTGCACTGGTGGGTCATCAACGTTTACGGCAACTGGCGGTGGTACATATTTGTGGAGCACTGGAGCAACTACTGCCGCTGTTTCGGTAACTACTGCCGGAACTTATACCGTTACCGTTACCAATGCTAGCGGATGCACTGCCACGGCCAACAGAACCCTCACGATAAACACAATACCTAGTGCTAGCATTACAGGCACCAACGTAAACTGCCACGGACAAGCCACTGGCGCAGCAACACTTACTACAACTGGTGGCACTACGCCCTATACCTACAATTGGGGCGGTGGGGTTACTACTCAAAACCGCACGAGCCTAGCTGCAGGTAGTTATACCGTCACGGTGACTGCGGCAAGCGGTTGTACTACGAGTGCATCAGTAACTATTTCGCAACCAGCTATGGCATTAGCTGCCACTTCATCGGCTACTAGTGTAACTTGTGGTTTTTGTACTGATGGGTCAGCTTCAGTAAACGTAACCGGTGGAACAGCGCCATACACTTATTTGTGGAGCACAAGTGCCATAACAAGCAATATAACAGGCCGCGCTCCTGGCACATATACCGTAACCATAACCGATAACTTAGGTTGTACCATTACAAGTAGCGCAATCGTAAACTTACCTTTGCAAATTAGGATAGCAGGTGCAAGTGCATGCACCGCAGGTTCTGGCAGCGCAACAGCTTCGGGCATAGGTGGCACGTCTCCATATACCTTCGTTTGGAGCACAGGAGCTACCACAGCAACTATAAGCAGCCTTGTATCGGGCACTTATCATGTAACCGGCACTGATGCAAACGGCGTAACTGCCACACAATCGGTAGTTATATCAAACACCAATATTGTGGCTTCACTTAGCCCTGCTAGTGCAGCTATTTGCCAAGGCCAACAAGTACAATTAACCGCTAGCGGTGCCGATGTATATAGTTGGTCACCATCAACAGGTCTTAGCAATGCAAGTATTGCCAACCCAATAGCTAACCCAACCGTTACAACCACTTACAGCTTAAATGTTGGTGCTACTAGTGGTCAATTGGTAACCAATGGCGATTTTAGCAACGGTAATACTGGTTTTACAAGTGCCTATGGATATGTATCGCCACCAGGTAATGGCAGTAAATTATATCCTGAAGGATTGTACGCTATTGACAGCAATGCCAATACGTACCATGGTAACTTTTTTGGTCGCGACCATACCACTGGTAATGGAAATTACATGATTATTAACGGTGCTACCCTTGCTGGTCAAGATATCTGGTCTCAAACGGTAAATATTACTTCAAACACTAACTATAACTTTTCAACTTGGATTACATCGGTAAATACCACTTCGCCAGCACAACTGCGTTTCGAGATTAACGGCGTATTGCTAGGGCCTGTAATCACGGCTCCCAGCACCTTGAATACTTGGGTACAGTTCAACACCACTTGGAACTCGGGCAGCGCAACATCGGCAGTTATCTCGATTGTAAACGAAAATGCTGCTGCGGGCGGAAACGATTATGGCTTAGATGATATCAACTTTACTACTGTTTGTAATGTAAATTATGGCAGTATAACGGTTAACGTAAGCCCACGGCCTACCGCTAATGCTGGAAGCGATGTAAGTATTTGCACTGGCGAAAGTGCTACACTTACAGCCACAGGTGGCGGTTCTGGAGGCAGTTATTTGTGGTCAAATGGAGCAACTACGGCTAGTACCACTGTATCGCCAACGGCAACTACTGCTTATGCTGTTACAGTTACTAATGCATCGGGCTGCGCGGCAGTAGATAGCGTATTAGTAACATTCAATACTAGGCCAAGCGTTTCAGTTTCAGGTACCAATGTACTGTGTTATGGTGCAACAACTGGTGCTGCCAATACTACTGTAACAGGTGGCACCACTCCATATAGCTATAACTGGGGCGGGGGAGTAACCACCCAAAACCGTACAGGTTTAGCCGCAGGAAGCTACACCGTTACCGTAACGGCAGCTAGTGGTTGCACGGTATCTGGTTCGGTAAGCATTACCCAACCCGCCGCAGCCATAAGCCTATCAAGCACTAGCATTAACCCCACTTCGGCCGGAAACAATGGCTCTATAAACCTAACCGTTGCAGGCGGCACAGCGCCTTATGCGTATAATTGGAGCAATGGCCTTAGGGTTGAAGATTTGACTGCTTTAGGCGATGGTACTTATAGCGTAACCGTAACCGATGCTAGCGGATGCACCGCTACGCGTTCGGTGGTGCTTGCTGCTCCTGTGCCATGTGTTTGTATCGCTTCGGGCAACTGGACTAATCCATCGGTTTGGAGCGGAAACTGCTCAGGTGGCCATGGGCAATATGCAGGATATTTAGATGACATAGAGATTAAAGGTTTTCAAGTAGTGGTAGATAGCACGCATACCGTAAAATCTCTAGTATTGCGGGAAAGTGCTTCGGGTATTACTAAGTTGTCGTACACTAACAGCAATAGTCTTGATATTTTAAATGACTTTAACCTCAATACTATTTCTACTGGAAATAACGTGGAAATAGATATTGATGGCTCGGCTGAAATGATTGTAGATGGCGATTTTTATATAAACCATGCTAGGGGCACTAACGTAACCATTAAGCTTAATGCCAATAATGGCAACAATGCAAAGTTTAGGGTAAACGGAAACTTGGATATGACTATGGCTACCGGCTCTGGCGATTTGTTTATCAATACTTATGCAGCCTTTGATACAATTCAGATTATTGGCAACATTTTGTTCAAGAACAACAACACTTCCAGTGGCTCTGATATGATCATTACTATGGCAAGCAGCAGCATACTTTTAGTTGGTGGCGATATTGATTTTAATGGGGTAAGGAATCAAAACATGGAATTAATACTAAACAATAGTAGCATACTCGAACTGAGTGGCTCAATCATAAGGAAGGCCTCGCCAAGTAAGTTTGGAAAAATAACCATGAATAGCACGTCATCATTAATATTTGCAGGTTCCCATCAGCAAATTTGGGAAGGAACTACGGGCAATACCGATAATAATACCTATAAATCGATTATTATTCGCAACACAGCTGCTGCATCGCCGCAAGTGTTACTCAACGGTGATGTAACTGTTACCAGTACCCTTGCATTCGAAGATGGTAATGTAGGCACCGGCAACAACATGCTTATTATAAGTAGCACTAGCGCCAATGCAATTTCCGGGCACAACGCAAACAGCTATATAGTTGGTACTTTGAGAAGGTATATTGCTTCTAACAATGCATCATACGATTTCCCGCTAGGGTATGGCGGGCCTAGTGAGTACTATTGGGCTCGCATAACCAACAACTTTATGGTTGGGCCGAGTTACTTAACCGCTTCGTTTGGAGCTCTGCCAGCACAGGAGCGAGGCAATGCCATCCTTGTTTCGGATGCAACGATGACGTATACCGAACTCAAACAGGAAGGTATTTGGACCATTGACCCCAATACCCAACCCTTGTTAGGCTCTTATAGTATAACAGTAGGCACCGAAAACTTTAGTGGATTGATGGACAATATGTTCAGGGTAATAAAACGCCCAAATGGCATGGGTATAGGTTCATGGAGCAATGGAAATGGGCTACTTTCTATCTTGGGAGCCGCAGATAGGCTGGTGTCAGCGGGTTTAACCTCGTTAGGCGGATTGACCTCGTTCTCAGAGTTTGGTGTAGCACAGGGCGGTGGTGAAAGTTTACCTATCGATCTAGTGAGCTTTGGTGCGCAGCCCGATGGAACCAGGGTTCGGTTGGATTGGACCGTATCTATGGAAGTTAACAACGATTACTTTACCATTGAGCGCTCCTTGGATGGGGTTGATTTTGAACCAGTTGCCGTAGTGCAAGGTGGCGGCAACCACTCTATTGAAACCGACTACCAAACCTACGATGAGAACCCCGAAATGGGACTATCATACTACCGATTGAGACAAACCGACTTTGACGGTCAATTCAAGGTTTACGATATGGTATCGGTAATGATGACCAGCACGGCAAGCACAAGCTTTGATATTTACCCTAACCCCAATAAAGGCAGCTTTACCATAAGCCTTGATACTCCGTTTGACAGGACCAATGTAATGGTATTGAACGCTATGGGGCAAATGGTGTACATAAACGAATTGGTGAACACTACCGGTAAAACCAAAACCCAGCTCGACTTGGGCGATGTATTGGCCACAGGTATTTACTTCGTAAAAGTGGATACGGGCAAGGATACTTTCATTAAGCAAATGTTGATAGAGTAAAGCTTATTGTAAATAGGGAATAAGAAATATGAAATGAGAGAAAGGAAATAGCAATTAGAGGCTATAAACAAGATATTATCAAAACATGGTGCGATTGAGTTAAGAGGTTTTGAGTTTTGAGAGCAAAATTTGCCAGACGGGGTTATGATCCGGGCTGGCTTTTTGCTTTTGGGAACTTACCGCGTAATATAAAATTTTACACTGCCACAATGGAGTGCTAAAATGCTAGCGATGGTTTTTTCAACTATCGACCTTTGTGCACCAATTGGATTCTTTGTAGTATTTTTGAAAACAGAAACAACGAAGTAATTATGAGCACTATTAGGCACGACTGGACTTTGGATGAGATAAGCGCAATATACAATTCTCCAGTGTTGGAATTGATGTATCGTGCCGCAACGGTGCACCGCGAGTATCATGCTACAGGCGAGGTGCAAGTATGTACGCTGCTCTCTATTAAAACCGGCGGCTGCCCTGAAGACTGTGCCTATTGCCCTCAAGCAGCACGCTACAATACCGATGTGCAAGTGCACAAGTTGCTGGATACCAAAGTGGTGCTAGATGCAGCCCAAAAAGCTAAAAATGCCGGCGCAACCCGTTTTTGCATGGGTGCCGCTTGGCGCGAGGTGCGCGACAATCGCGATTTTGACAAGGTACTGGATATGGTGCGCGGCGTAAGCGGTATTGGCATGGAGGTATGCTGTACCCTAGGTATGCTCAACGACGACCAAGCTGCAAAATTGAAGGATGCTGGTCTGTATGCCTACAACCACAACTTAGATACATCAGAAGAGTTTTACGATGACATTATCTCTACCCGTACTTACAACGATAGGCTTAAAACCATCAATAGCATTAGCAATGCCAACATAAGTGTTTGCAGCGGGGGTATTATTGGTATGGGCGAAACCGATGCCGACCGTATTGGAATGTTATTCACCCTTTCCAACTTGGCCATTCACCCAGAGAGCGTGCCGGTAAACGCCCTGGTGCCCGTTGAAGGTACACCGTTGGCCGACCAGCCTCGTGTATCGGTATGGGAAATGGTGCGCATGATAGCCACTGCCCGTATATTAATGCCTAAAGCTATGGTGCGCCTATCGGCGGGTCGCGAAATGATGACCACCGAAGACCAAGCCCTTTGCTTTATGGCTGGCGCTAACTCTATTTTCAGTGGCGATACTTTGTTGACCACCCCGAATCCTGATTTCAAAAAGGATATGGATATGTTCAAAGTATTGGGTCTTACGCCTCGCGAAGCATACAAAAACGAAGGTGGTTGCAGCCACGACCATAAGCACGGTGAAGAGTTGGTTAATCAGTTGATTGGTTAATCAGTTGATTGGATTTTTTCGTGATGGAGTCGTTGCATTCTTGAGCTAATCTTTGCATTTGCAATATTTTTGCTTTTACCAATACAATAATTGCCCTACAAATTGGTTTATATGGGCAAACAAAAAGCAACAATGCGCAACCAATTCTTTTTAGCACTAATTACGCTATTCGTTCTTTTTGCATCGTCTTGCAAGAAAGATGATAATGGCGATGCCGTTATTGATACTACTTGCTCCGAAACGCGCGAGTTTTGGTTGGACGGCACGATTAATGACCAAGCATTTGAAACCAGCGTACCTTGCGGCAATTTAAGGCTGATTCAGGTAGCGGTAACCCAATCGTCACCACTAGGATTTGTGTTTACTAGCCAACAAGTTATTAAGGATAGCTTAAGGGCTAGCAAAGGGGAGTTTCAAGTCTCCATAAATGCTGACGTACCTAATCAAATGATTGATACTACCATAAGCAATGGAGACACAACCTTTAGTGTATCAGCAAACAATATCTGCAATGTAATGAAACTAGGCAGGCACTACCTGTATTATAGCGAGGCACAGCAAAATAATAGCAATGCATTTTTAGTGCGTTATATAGATTCCACTGGGGCATCGTGGACGCCCATAATAAATGCCGTGAACGATAGCAGCTTTGTGATAACCTCTAATGATGGCATTGTAAGCCAAAGCCCATTTAGCGGGGCATATTTGCCCTATTGTACTATTCAGTTCAGCTACGATTTGCTATTGCAACAACAGCCGCCTGCCGACACTTTACGTTTAAAAGGCACAGGCCGATTAGGTTTCCGTTAGGCGTTTTTCTGGCGGAGTTTTTCCAGCTCCAGTTTCATTTTATCCAGCAACAGTTTGTCAGCCAAATCTGCCTGTGGGTCTTCCGCGGGCAGATTGCGTTTTAGCAAGTCCTCGTTGCGATTGGCAGCATCTTTCAGGTGTTGATCGAATGGGTTGGAGCAGCTCATGGAGTTGGGCGTGTTTGCAATGATAACACAAAATGACCTTTCAAATGTTCCCTGCAATGCTATGCGCTAGTTTTTAATACTAACGCCCTGTGGAATACTGCCACCCCATGGTTCATCGTTTTACCTGTAACTTGCCGTTACCTATGAACCATCAAGAACCATCCGTCGACGAAAAACTGAAGGCCATTTTAAATGCCCGTGCCGATGATTTAACCCTCCGACGCTTGGAGCAAAACGGCCATTTAGTCGACTTTGCTAGTAACGATTATTTGGGCTTGGCAAGGTCCGCGGAGTTGCGCCGAATTACCGATGAGTCGTATGCAAAGTACACACAATTTGCACATGGCGCTACCGGCTCTCGGCTAATCAGCGGCAACCATAAATTGTACGAAGAACTGGAACATTTCGTTGCCGATTATCACCAAGCTGAGGCAGGTTTAATCTTCAATTCGGGGTACGATGCCAACGTGGGTTTCTTTAGCGCAGTGCCCCAGCCTGGCGATATAGTCTACGCCGATGAACTGGTGCATGCCAGTATACGGGATGGTCTGAAAATGACCCGAGCAGCTTGCTCATATTTTTCGCATAACGACTTGATTGATTTGGAAACCCAGATGCAAAAACACGAGGGCAACAAGTTTATTGCCGTAGAGAGTATCTACTCTATGGACGGTGATTTTGCACCTTTGTTGGAGTTGGTTGAACTGGCCGAAAAGTATGGAGCAAACCTAGTAGTCGATGAGGCGCATGCCACTGGTATCTTCGGCCCGAAAGGGGAGGGTAGGGTAGTGCAACTGGGCTTGCAAAATAGGGTGTATGCCCGGGTACATACTTTCGGAAAAGCACTAGGTGGGCATGGTGCCGTGGTGTTGGGCTCAAGGGTGTTGCGTGAGTTTTTAATCAACTTTGCTCGCTCGTTTATTTACACCACTGCCTTGCCATTGTATAGTCTTTTGTGGGTTAAAAATGCGTATGACATTTTGTCAAAAGGATGCTATAAAGAATTAGAAATCAGGTTTTTGATAAATTTACTTCAAGAAAACTTAAAGGGTTTGTCAGGTGCTGTCATGAGCAGCAATGAAGGGCCTATTCAGAGCCTCATTATCCCCGGAAACGGGCGTGCAAAGCAGGTGTCGGCGGCACTGGCGCAGGCTGGTTTTTATGCCAAAGCCATACTTTATCCAACCGTGCCGCGTGGTAAAGAAAGGTTAAGGATTTGTGTCCATCAGTTCAATACTACAGAAGAAGTTTTAGGTTTGTGTAACACCATTAAAGCAGCATTAGCATGAGAGGATATTTTGTAACTGGCATAGGTACCGGCATCGGCAAAACTATTGTATCAACCATACTCACAGAGGCGCTTGAGGCCGATTATTGGAAGCCCATACAAGCCGGAAACCTGGACGATACGGATACGGACTTTGTGCTCAATAATTTATCAAATGATAATAGCAAGGTGCACCCAGAACAGTACCGATTGACCACTCCTGCATCGCCGCATTCTGCTGCTGAGATAGATGGGGTACGGCTAGCCTTAGAGGACTTTAGTTTACCCAAAACTGACCGTATTTTGATAGTAGAAGGAGCTGGTGGATTGATGGTTCCGATCAACGAAAAGGACTTGATATTAGATTTGATTTTGCATTTGGAGCTACCGGTTATTTTGGTTTCGGGCATCTATTTGGGCAGCATCAACCACACCCTTTTATCGTACGATGTGCTCCGAAATCGAAATGTTTACATAGCCGGAATCGTGTTCAACGGCCCCCCAAATCCATCTACCGAAAGCATTATTCTAAAGCATACCAACCTACCCGTAATCCTCCGTGTAAACGATGAAGAAGTGTTAAATGCCGAAGTGATTTTGAGATATGCGGCAGAAGTAAGTTTAGTGAAGTAGCACTGCAATATCAAAATATAACACTCGCTTAATTTTCCTATATTTGAGTAGATAATCGTAATTGCGGTGGAGCAGACTGAAGTTAAGTATTGGTATTTGCGCGAGCACAAACTCTTTCGCACCCTCAGCAATTCCGACATCAATAAGCTCTGTATCATTACCCGTTACAAAACCGCAGCCAAAGGAGAATACATATACTTTGGTAGCGAGGGCACTTCACGCATCTATTTCCTTAAAAAGGGCATAATTCGCATCTCAGAGCGCAATGGCGATAAGGAGAACATCAAGGATATATTGCAAACCGGTGACCTTTTTGGAGCGCTCGACCTTAATGGCACCGATGCGGTGGCATCGGAGTTTGCGCAAGTAATATCCGATAAGGTAATCATCTGCTCCTTCCTAACTACTGACTTTGAGAACGTACTGGCATCTGACCCGAAGCTGGCCGTTAGCTATACCAAAATAGTGGGACTCAAGTTCAAAAAGCTCAGCAACCGCTACGCTAATCTGGTTTTTAAAGACGTAAAAGAGCGCCTTCGCGATTTTTTATTTCAGTGGGCCAAAGCCGAAGGGGTAGAAGCCGATGGCTTCTACCGCATCCACAACTACCTAACCCAGCAAGATATCGCTAGCATTGTATGTGCTAGCCGCCAAACCGTAGCACAACTAATTGGCGAGCTGGAGCAGCAGGGCAACATTGCCTACAACCGAAAGGAGATAATGATAAGGAAGGAATGGTGAAAAATCTTTTCATTACTGTCGGGCAGCCGACATTTTAAGTTTGGACTTAGTGGTTACTTCGTAAAAATGAAATCATTATGAGATATTTATTACTGGTTTTTACTGTTTTAATTGCACTTTCAGCCAGCGCTCAATCCGAGGTATTACGCACCAAACATTTTAACCTTGGCCAAAATGGCCTAGCCATAGAGGGCTATGACCCGGTATCGTACTTTGAGGGAAAGCCAGCTGAAGGCTCCGCCAAGCACAGCATTCGCCACCAAGGGGTATTGTACTACTTTACTACCGCTGCGCACTTGGAAGCCTTCAAAAAAGACCCAGCTAGGTACGAGCCACAATATGGAGGCTGGTGTGCCTTTGCCATGGGCGATTATGGTGAAAAGGTTTCGGTGGACCCAGAAACCTACAAGATATTGGATGGCAAGCTGTACCTGTTTTACAATGCTTTTTTCACAAACACCCTACCTAAGTGGAACAACAATGAGCAAAATTTGAAAAAAGCTGGCGACATTAACTGGAAAAACACTTTCAAATAACCAAAACCATGAGCACACCATTAACCATTATTAGTTGGGTTTTACGATTGGCGGTAGCTGTCATTCTGGTTCAAACCCTTTATTTTAAATTTACCGGTGCACCCGAGTCGGTATATATTTTCGAAACTGTTGGTATGGAGCCTTGGGGTCGATACGGTTCAGGGGTGGGCGAGCTGATAGCAGCCATTTTGATTTTGGTGCCGTCAACCGTTTGGTTGGGTGCTGCTATGGCGCTGGGCACTATTAGCGGCGCAATATTTTTCCATCTTACCAAGTTGGGTATCGAAGTTATGGGCGATGGTGGGCTGCTGTTTGGGCTAGCGGTGGTAGTGTTTATATTTAGTGCTTTATTGCTGCTTATTCATCGCGCGCAGTGGATGGCCGTTATCGCTAAATTTACTGGTCGCAAGTAAAGCTTTCCAAACCATTGGCTTTTAATATTAACAACTTGAATATGGCACTATTGGATGCAAATAGAACCGTTATTGATCGGTTGATAGCCTTTGTGCAGCAAATGCCTCAGGAAAACTATCAGCAACCGCTGAGTATATTCAATGGGTCATCGTTAGGCGAACATACGCGGCATATAATAGAGTTTTACCAATGCCTAATGGTACAATCATCCAACGGTTTTGTAAGTTACGATTTGCGTGAGCGTAAAAGTGAGTTACAATTGAACCCGTTGGCGGCAAAAGCAGCATTGCAAGGTATCTGGTCGGGCCTTGAGAATCTAAAATTGGATAAGGAGTTAGTGCTTGAGGTAAACCCACACAACCAAGATACAGCACCTCAGCAAATGACTACCAACGTGGCGCGCGAGCTCCATTATTTACTTGACCATGCCATACACCACATGGCTCTCATAAAAATTGGAGTTCAAATAACCTTACCAAACCTGCATTTGCCCGCCGATTTTGGCGTGGCACCTTCAACCATTCGCTCGCGTACTGCTGTAGTAGGTTGAGTTTATTTAGGATATTTGCAGTTCACATCTACGCTATGCCTTCTCTTCCTGCCAGTAATACCGTTCAAAGTGCTAGCTCATATGTGCAGTCAGCTAGTATAAAATGGCGGAGCAAGCTCATTAGGCTCAGGCAGTGGGAGTTTTGGCCCACTCAAGTAGTTTATTTTCCAGTGTTGGTATATTATCTGTATTGTGCTATTAAAGCCCGTGCACTGGTATTTGTAAGCGCCGTAAACCCTAGTATGGAAATGGGTGGCCTTTTTGGTGAAACCAAAAGCCCGATGCTAAAGGAGCTGCCCGATAATTTTAAACCTAAAACCATTTACCCAGAACCCAATTGCACCATTGCCGATATTCATCGGTTACTAGCTGCACAAGGCATGACTTACCCGGTTGTAGCCAAACCAGATATTGGAGAACGAGGTTTATTGGTAGAGAAGATAAGCAGCGATGCCGAAATGCAAATGTACCTTGATAGGGTAAAGGTTAGGTTCTTGGTACAGGAGTTTATTCAATTCCCGTTAGAGTTGGGGGTGTTTTACTATCGCCATCCAGATGAAGAGAAGGGCACAATTAGCTCTATTATTATTAAGGAGTTTCTTTCGGTTGTTGGCGATGGGGTTAACAACCTAGAGCAGTTGCTCTTAAAGAATGATAGGGGAGTGCTGCAATTACCTAAATTATACAAGCGCTTGGGCAATGAAGTATACAGAGTGCCTGCTAAAGGCGAATTTGTGCTGTTAGAACCGATAGGCAATCATAGCCGAGGCACTAAATTTGTAAATGGCAATCATTTAATAAATGAAGAGCTGATGAGGGTATTCGATTGCATCAACAGCCATTCTAAGGGAGTATATTATGGTCGCTACGATATTAAGTGCAGCAGTCTTGAAGCCCTTTACCGTGGAGAAGATATTAGCGTAATGGAGATAAATGGCGCTGCCGCCGAGCCAGGCCATGTATACGACCCCAATTGTTCCATCTTTACTGCTTGGCGGGTGCTCATACAGCATTGGGGTATAGTTTATCAAATAGCGCGCGCCAACCACCTTAAAGGCGCCCCTTATGGCAAGGTATTCGAAACCTATCGAAAGTTTAAACGGTATTTGAAGTATTATGAAGAGGTGGGTGGGTAAAATTAGTGTTGTTTGGTGATTTGAAATTGGGCAAATCAAGTTCCTCCTTTCTTATCTTTACCCTATGAACCAACACAACCTTTCCCAGCGCGACCAAAAACACATTTGGCATCCGTATACCCAAATGAAGACAGCAAAGGCCCCTATTGCTATTGTAAAAGGGCAGGGTACCGAGTTGGTTGACGACCAAGGAAAGGTTTATATTGATGCCATTAGCAGTTGGTGGACTAACCTTCATGGTCACGGGCATCCATTTATTGCCAGCCGTATTGCCCAGCAAGCTTTGCAGTTAGAGCAGGTAATTTTTGCAGGTTTTACCCACGCACCTGCCGTTGAACTAGCCGAGCAACTATTGGCCTTGCTGCCCGATAATCAAAACCGGGTATTTTTCTCCGATAATGGCTCTACCGCCTGCGAAGTGGCCATTAAAATGGCTTTACAGTATTGGTACAACCACGGTGCCGAAAAGCAAACCATTATTGCCTTTCGCGATAGCTACCACGGCGATACATTTGGGGCCATGTCAATAAGCGCGCGCAGCGCCTTTACCCTTCCCTTTGCCGATATGTTGTTTAGGGTTGAGTTTGTAGATGTGCCAGTGCCAGGTAACGAAGAGGAAACGTTCAGTCAGCTTGAAACCCTACTGCGAAGTGGCGAGGTAGCAGCCTTTATTGCTGAGCCATTGTTGCTTGGTACGGCAGGCATGCTCATGTATACTCCAGATACGCTAGATAGCATTATATCGCTTTGCCAAAAGTACGATACCTTGGTAATACTAGATGAGGTGCTCACCGGCTTTGGTCGCACGGGTAAAATGTTTGCCAGCGATTACCTCACGGCTCAACCTGATATAATGTGCTTTAGTAAGGGCTTAACGGGCGGTTTTTTACCCATGGGGCTGACGACCAGTACCGAAGACGTTTATGATGCCTTCCTTTCCGATGACAAGATGAAAACCTTTTTTCATGGTCATTCATACACGGCCAATCCGCTGGGTTGTGCTGCGGGTTTAGCTAGTTTAGCGGTTTTTAAACAAGAAGACACCTTATCCAAAATAGGGCATATACAAACCCGGCACGAGGCATTTGCCAAACGAATAGCCGCATACAAGCAAGTATCGGCGGTTCGTGTGTTAGGCACTGTAATTGCCTTTGAAGTTGGCGAGGGCGGTAGTTATTTCCACAACCTCCGCGATAGAATGTACGATTACTTTATAGAGCGGGGCGTGTTGCTTAGGCCATTGGGCAATACTGTATATATCCTACCACCCTATTGCATTACCGATGCAGAATTGGATACCGTTTACAGTTGCATTGAAAGTTTACTATCCGATCTTACCAACTGGCAATAAAGGCCCCATTGCGGGTGTTGTGGCAATCCAAGCCGAGTACTTTGCATTCTTGCATCCACCTTTCGGCAGCTTTTATGTTGTTACTGCCATCCAGTATTATGGTTTTGGCCTGATAAACTTTTTTTACCTGAATCATGCTAATACTTGGGTTATTGGCCACTACCAAATAATCCACCTTAAGCGGAATGTTCGGTACATTGCGGCGCCTGTACCTCCGCAATAGAGCAATTCTTTTTCCGCCTAACTCGCCATATTCGTTGGTATCTGTTTTGTTAAGCCCAATTATCTCTAGTTTTTTATTTCCGTTAGCATATAAAAAAGGGAAAACGCTTCTCTCCATTTTTGTGGTGTCCTCTAAAGCCTCACAGTCTGCCCATATTTTACCTTCCAGTCCGTTTAAATTGGCTACCGTTGTAAAGTCTGGGTATTGGTATACTATAAGTTGTTGTTGCGTTTTTTGCTGGTAAAGCTTCAAGTTGTTTCCTGCTAACAAAACTACCAGTAGGCAGCCAAAGCCCAGCATTGGCTTTACCAAGCGCATTTGGGTTGTTAGCATGGTGCATACCACTAAACCCATCATGAGGGCCATTTCAGCAGGCTTAGTGTATATAGCGTTCCAAACTACATAGGGCCATTGCGCTATCAAACCTAGTGTTTCGTTCATTAGCCAAAGAGAGATAAAAAGCAGTTTGCCCAGCAACCATCCTAAGCCCGGCACCCAATTGAATAGCAGTAATAACAAACCGCTTATCATTGCTGCTGGTGCTAAAACCAGCATTCCTGCATTTGCCACCAACGCATACAGCGGCAATTGATGGAAATAATATAGTATCATTGGCAGTGTAGCCAACTGAGCGGCAATCGAAATGCAAGTGCCTTCCCAAAGAAAGCGCAGTGCTGGTTGCTTTATGGCCCACAAATTGCGCAATGGGTTATAGAAGAATATGATACCCAAAACGGCCAAATAAGATAGTTGGAAGCCTACATCTAAAATATGCATGGGTTGCCAAAGCAATAGCATTAACGCCGAAGCTGCCACAATATTCAGGCTATCGGGCTTTCGTTTTATGGTTTCGCCAATAGCGTACAAGCTGAACATTAGGGCCGCTCGCAAAACCGATGCCGACATGCCTGTTATCAAGGCATAAAACCATACTACTATTAAAAGCAGCGTAAGCCGAAGCCAAAGTTTGTTCATGGCTTTTAAAGGTTGCAGCAAGCCCCAAAGCATAAAGCACAACAGCCCAACATGCATACCCGAAACGGCCAAAACGTGCATGCTGCCGGTGAGCGTATACCGCTGGCGGGTTTCGTTGTCTAAATTGTGGTTATAGCCTAACAGTATGGCTGCAGCAACGCCATTAAGAGCCTGGTCGGGTATTCGGTTTTTGAGGGTAGTTAGCGCTTGGTTTCTAATAGCATATAACCAAGCAAATGGACTATTTTGTGCATTGTTTCCGGTAGCGTACCAGCGGGTTGGTTTTGGTGCCAATTGATGGTATATGTGCTTGTTGGCCAAATATTGGCTATAATTAAATTCGTAAGGATTTAAGCTTGGCGGAATAGGTTGTAGTTTACTGTTTATTGCCAGTTCGTCTCCATATTTAAGTTTAGCCGATGCACTATCTAAAGGTAACAACAGCATTACCTTTCCGGTAATTGGCACTAAGTTATCTCCTTGTTTTCGAGCCTTTATGTTGGCTACCACACGGAAAGTGTTCGGCATTTCAAAGGGCAATTCTTCAATTTGCACAATCAGCAGCCCTGGTGTATTGGCCGTGTGGGTGTAGTGCTGATGGTGCAGCTTGGGGTTTGCCCAGTGCACATTCAACACACCTACGTACGCAACCCATCCAAAAAACAACAATCCCCAAATAGTTAAGTTGGAGTTTAAAAGGGGTTTTATTTTGTTATGTGCTAATACTAGTAAAATTGAAATTACCAACAGCATTGCACCCAATTGCCACAACATACCACCAATGGGCAACCCTATGGCCAAGCCTATACCCACTAGGTAGGGTAACAGCGCTTTTACAAAAATTCTTTTTGGCTGAATAGGCTTTATCATTGGCAGGTCTAAAATAACAAAAGGCCCTCGTTTTTCAACGAAGGCCTTTTACTATATCGACTGTAGCTGATATTAGTTACCGCTTTGCAAATTAATGCGTTTGGTAACAACACCTTGCTCAGTTGAAATTTGAATCATGTAAATACCAGCAGCGTTACCAGCAATATTTAAGTTGATAAGGCTTTGCGCTTGTACTTTATTGTATTCGTTAGCCAATACACGCTCACCAAGTACGTTAAATACAGTAACATTCATAGTTTCGAAGCTAAGGTCTTTAACGTTGATGGTAAGATTACCAGTAGTTGGGTTTGGATATACGTTAATTGAACGCTCCAAAGCAATATCATTGATACCAACAGTTACAACAACTGTTTCGCAAGTCTTCTTAGCAGGCTTGCTGTAAGGAGCGTTGTTAAACAAGTTACGCGCAGTTAAACAAACTTCGTAAGTTCCTGCAGCAGTGTAAGTATAAGTAGGATTGCGTGCAGTGCTGGTTAGGCCATCACCAAACTCCCACAACCAAGCGGTTGGGTTGTATAGCGAACTCTCGGTGAACGAGTAGGTCAAGCTATTGTTGGTATATGTAAAACGAGGATCTGGCTCAGAACCAACAATTACGTTACGGGTAACAGTAGTTACCAAACCATTGTTGTCGGTTACAGTGTAAGTAACTGTGTAAGAACCAGCAGTAGTTACGTTTACTACGCTTGCTGCGTTGCTAGTAATACTCGCAATACCTGAGCAATCAGTTGCAGTTGGCAATTGGTCGGTATAAGGATCGCTAAGGTATACGTAGGTAGTTGAAGAACCTGTTAGGGTTACCACTGGAGGTGTTTGGTCGGCGTTTACAGTAACAATCAATGTATCTCTGCTGATGTTGCTGTTGCCGTCGGTAGCGGTGTAAATAATAGTGTAACTGCCAGCCGTTAGGTTGTCAACTGCACCAGTTGCGGTAACTGACACAAAACCATCACAGTTGTCAAATGCACTCGCACCTGGGTTGGTGTAAGCATCACAAACTTCGATAGTCAAGGTATTACCACCATCAACAGTAATTACCGGACCATTGTCTTGGATGATAACAGTACGTGTTGCGGTACCAGTGTTACCAGCACCATCAGTTACTGAGTAAGTAATAGTGTAAGTACCAGCGGTTCCTGCGGTAAGCAAAGTACCGAAAGGCACCAAGTTTCCGTCGTTGGTTACGTTTGCAGTAATGTTACCGTCTACGTTATCAGTTGCAGTTGCACCAAGTTCGTTGTAGTATCCGCAAAGGTCAACAACCACTGTGCTTGCACCGTTAAGGGTAACTACTGGGGCGGTATTGTCAGGTGCTGCAACTACGTTTACAGTGCGTGTTACTGTACAAGCTAGGTTGCCAGCGTTGTCAGATACGGTGTAAGTTACCGTATAAGCACCAACAGCTGCAGTGTTTACAGTACCGCTAACAGTAACAGCAGGAGCTCCAACGTTATCACTTACTGTAGCACCTGGCTCATTGTAAGCAGTATTTTGTACCACGGTAAGTGGGTTGCTACCGTTTAAGCTAATAACAGGGGCTTGAACGTCTTCAGTATAATCGGCAGTGGTATAAGAAATATTTTGAACGTAGTGGAAAGTAGCTGGATTTCCTGGATCCAAAGTGAGCGGATCGAAAGTAGCAAATACGGTAGGTACTTTAGTAGTGTTACCCGATTGCAAACTAGTTGGTGCAAAAGATGAAAACAATGCGCTACCATCCCAAGTTGCATCGCCAGCGGTCCAGTTGGTTACCACAGTAGCCAAGCCAGTAGTAACATCCAATCCACGAGTCAATAGGTTCGGTTGGTCGTTGGTACCTGAAGTAACGGCTGCATCAGAGTCAAGCCATCCAAAGGTCAAACGTGTTCCATCAGCAGAAACTGAAACTTGTGGACGGTTATCTTCGTTTACGTCGCCCCAAGTGCCACGGAAAGTAGCAATATCTGACAAACGAATTGCAGTCCAAGGACAAGGGTCATTACCTTGGGTAATGTCATAAATAGCCAATCCGGCACCAGTACCAGTAGCAATTGAATAATCGCCAGCGCCACCTGATGAACCTACTACTACTTCAATATGCAGGTTGCCGTTTACATCAACACCCAAATCAAGATCGAATGCGCAAGTAGGAATATCAACAGTTGGGTCAAGTAGGTTGCTTTGGATAACGTCGATAGAAGACAAAGAAATTTGCTCCGGACCGGTCCAAGTTGCACCACCGTCATTGGTTTTGTAATAAACTGGCTCCAGTACATCATCTCCTCCAGAGATAATATCGCCGGCAAATACGATATAGCCATAACGACCAGATGGGTCAAAAGCCATATTCAAACCAGTTGGTGCAGCTACCGACAAAATGGTTGGGTCGTGCGGGGTAGCAAACTTACGGTACAAGCTCCAAGAAATATCGTTAGCGCTAGAGCTCCAAACACCGCGGTACAATAGTACGTCGCCGTTTTGAGTTCCGTCAAAATCCCAATCTACTGCCCAGAATACACCTGGTATGCCGTTGCACAAACCGCGGGCAATGCTCACGTTTGAGTTGTTTGGGGTATAGCTGGTTTCGGTAAAGGTTGCAGCGTTGTTGTTCAACTTAGCTACACCTGCAAAAAAACCATCCCAATCGGCAGCCGAAGCAGCAAACGGCAACCATGAACCTAGGTAACCCAAAAATGCATTGGCTGCAGTGGTGTTGCCTTGTGGGTTATAAATTACCGCGTTAGGATAACGACCAGCAGTTGTTTGGTTGTTTCCGCTTGGGTTAAGTACACCAAAGTTGGTGTTCCAAGTTGCGCCACCGTCGGTTGATAGGTCGTATTGAAACTGGCCGATGTTGGTCGCTGGGAACACAGTAGGGTCAGCACGGTGAATAAATACTACTGAATTAATCGCGTTGTTAGCCGCAACGCGGTTTACTGCACCATCAAGAATGGTAAACATATTTCCTGCACTACCAATGGTGGTGGTAGTTACAGCGCGCGAACCACCTACTGACGAACTTTGTCCGTTGTTGTTCACTTGATTGGAGTTGTTAGCATTACTTACTCCTGTAGTGTTGTAACCATCACCCACACAAACGGGCTGTTTCATTTTCATGGGCACCAAATTGGTGGATCCTTGTCCGAAAGAGAGAGTTACAATGCTACCGAGCAATGCTGAAAAAATTAACCTTTTCATAAGCCTGTCGATTTGCGTTTTTGGTGAATTGACAAAAATAATCTTTTATGGCGAATAACCAATCTGTATTAATACTTAATTGGCATCCAAGTAATACTATTTAATAGAGTGTGCAACGATTCTTGTAAGAGTGATAATTCTTCGGGAGCGTTGCCTTTGTTAATAACTGTTTTTTGGTTAATGCCCGAATTGAAATGAATGGTGCTGGTTGGTAGGTCAACAATATACCTGCCGTCGGTTGGGTAAACGGGTGCCAAATCGTAAAAACTGCTCTGGTAGCTCAGTTTTACCAAACTGTTAAGTTGTACCAGATTTACGTTACCCTCAAAATAGCCCAGTTTTTCTACAAATCGCTCGCCATAGTAAAATGCCTTCCCGTCAGAAAATATGGCTCCAACATATATTGGGCAGGTGCCGTAGCAACCGGTGCGTTTTATTTTAGCTATCAAATATGAGCCTGGCGTTGGCCGCATCCAAGGTTCTGGTTGAGCAAACGGATCGGTATTGGTAGTGATAGTATTAGTGTTGTTTATGACGACTGTATCCACTCTTGGTTGCTCCACCACTATAATAACGGTATCGGGAGGGCTCGTTATCGCCACCGGCACTGTATCCAAAGGCTTTGTGTTATACACAAACGGATCTGTCGGTTTGGTAGGGGTATAGTTATACCCATCGTTGCCAGCTGGCGTGGTTACGTGTCGGTTGCAAGCTGATAACAGTATTATGGGCAACAAATAAGTGAGGAGCCTTAAATTGAGCATTGTACCAAGATACGGTTTATTTTTTCTTGTTTATTGGTTTTTTTTGTTCAGCCTGAGCGTTTTGTGCTTGTTCCATGGCTTTCCTGAACCTATTGCCAAAACTATTCGGGTTCTCTGGTTTGGCTTTTTTGTCTTGCATTTGCTGGTGCAACTTGGCCTCATCAATAAAGAACTGTCTGATAATCCACTGTTGCAAATAGCTGATAACGTTTGCAAGGAAATAATAGTAGGTAAGTGCCGCCGGAAAACTGTTGAATATGCCCAAAAGCATAATAGGGAAAATATAAGGCATATACTTCAACGGGCCTTCTTGTTGGCCTGTCAAACGGGCATTGCTTACGGCATATATTATTGAAGTAATGGTCATAAGCAAAGTAAACAAACTCACGTGGTCGCCATAAAACGGAATGTCAAAAGGCAAATTCCAAATGGAGTCGTAAGTGCTCAAGTCATCGGCCCACAAAAACTTTTCCTGCCTCAACTCAATTGATGAAGGGAAGAAGCTATACATAGCTACCAATATGGGCATTTGCAATAGGGTAGGGAGGCAACCGCCCAGTGGGTTTACACCGGCTTTGCCCCAAAGCTTCATTTGCTCTTGCGTAAATTTCGCTTGGTCGTCTTTATATTTTTCTTTCAGTTCGTCTAACTCAGGTTTCAACACCTTCATTTTGGCTTGAGAAAGGTACGACTTGTAGGTAAGCGGGAACAATACCACTTTAATTATCAAGGTAAGAATCAAGATAATGATACCGTAATTGCTTATAAAACCTTCAAGGAAATTGAAAATTGGGATGATAATCCACTTGTTGAAGATAGCTACCCAAGCAAAAATACCAACACCGAGGTTAATGGTTTCCTCAAGGTCTATATCCATTTTCTTGAGCGTTTGGTAGCTATTGGGCCCAAGGTAGTATTGTAAGTTGTAAGTTTGAGTTCCGGTGCCGTTGTGAGGCACGCTAATTGATGCAGAAAGCTCTTTTAAATAACCTTCCCTTTTTAACAAGGTTGATGAGAATTTTAAATCATCAAACTGATTGTCAGCTCCAGCAATTAAAGTGGTATTAAAGAATGCTTGGCTGTAGCTTATCCAGCTGGCATTGCCATCTGAGGTTTTTGCTTCGTCCTCTGACTCTGAAAGTCCCTCCACCCCATCAATATCATCCTTATAGAACAGTTTTGTTTTACCGTTTTCAAGGTCTTTCTTTTTCTCTGCTTGTGGTACATTTCTGCTCCAAGTGCCGAATAAATAGTTGGTATTGCGTGGCAAATCTTTACCAAGGTTGTCAAGTACTAAATTATAATCAAGCAAAAAACCTTTTGATAGAAGGGTAAAAACGTGCTGTAGCTTGCCGCCATTAGCTGTTGTGGCCGAAAGTACTACTTTTTGCCCGTCGGCAATGGTTTCAATACCATTGGTAGTATAGTAAAGGTCGGCAGTGTTAAAGCTATTACCTAGGTCAAACTTCAGTTTTTGGTCGCCCGGATTGCTCAAGAAAAGGGGTTTCTGATCGTAGGTTTTAAAGTTTTTCAGCTCTATGCTTTCAATATTGGCACCGTAAGTAGATAATACTATGCGCAGGTTTTCATTCTCAAGCACTAGGGTATCAGCTTCGCCCGAAGCGGCAGTTGCAAACGAGCCAAAACGTTTTACTAGTTCGGTAGCTTTCAAGCTATCGGCGTTTACCAAAGCTGAGTCAATTGCATTGGTTAGGCTACTGTCGGTTGCGCCATCAATACTGGCTAAAGCGGTATCAACTGCATTTGTATCAAGCGCATCATTGGTTTGCGTTTGCTCTGTAATCGGTTTTAGCGAGGGCTTTGGGGCGGTGTTGAAGGTATAAATTGAATAGCCAACTAAAATGAAGGCTATGAGCACCAGCCCAATTACATTATTTCTGTCCATTTAATTATAACATTCAATTGAGGTAAAGGGGCTGCAATTTTACGAATAAGAAATGATATTTTTTTGGGTTTTACCCTCATCGGCCAGTTCCTTAACCTGTTTGTGTTGTAAGGCGGCCTTTACAAGGCCTACAAATAAAGGATGCGGATGGCTAACTGTGCTCTTTAATTCGGGGTGGAATTGAACGCCCACAAACCACGAGTGATTTGGCAGCTCTATAATTTCAACCAGGCTTGTTTCTGGATTTATGCCCGACATTACCATTCCGCTATCTTCAAAGGCTTTCAAATAGGCATTGTTAAACTCATACCTATGACGGTGCCGTTCGCTTATTATTGTATTGCCGTAGGCCTCGGCAGCTTTTGAGTTTTCTTTTAATTGGCAAGGGAAAGCGCCCAAACGCATAGTGCCGCCCTTGTTCACTACTTTTTTCTGCTCTTCCATCATGGCTATTACATGGTGGGGGGCGTTCGGGTTCATTTCTGATGAGTGCGCTCCTTCAAGGCCCAATACATTGCGGGCGTATTCTATTACTGCGCATTGCATGCCTAAGCAAATGCCAAAAAATGGCAAGTTGTTTTCTCGGGCATAGCGTATGGCACTTATTTTGCCTTCAATGCCGCGTGGGCCAAAGCCCGGGGCTACCAATATGGCATCAAAATGACCTAGCTTTTGCGCTGCATTTTCGTCGGTAATATTCTCAGAGTGAACGCTTTCAATTTTTACTTTGCATTCGTTGGCAACACCAGCGTGTATAAACGATTCGAGTATCGATTTATAAGCATCTTGCAGCTCAATGTATTTGCCAATGAGGCCTATTTTTACTTGATGTTTGGGGTTGTATAGGGTGTGAACAAAGTCGCGCCAGGTGCTCATGTCGGGCGTGCCTTCGGTTGACAGGTTTAGTTTGTTCAATACCGTTACGTCCAAATCCTCCTTAAGCTGTTGCAAGGGCACTTCATAAATGCTGTCGCAATCCATGGCTTGCACCACCGATTTGCGGTCGACGTTGCAAAACAAAGCCAGCTTTTCGCGAATGTCCGCAGATAAGTCATGCTCGGTTCGGCAAACCAAAATATCAGGCTGCACACCATTTTTCAAAAGCTCCTTTACGGAGTGCTGTGTAGGTTTAGTTTTAAGCTCTTTTGCGGCACTTAAGTATGGTATAAGCGTAAGGTGAATAACCAAGCAGTTGTTTTGGCCCAGTTCCCAGCGCAATTGGCGTAAGCTCTCAATGTATGGCAGCGATTCTATATCGCCTACTGTGCCACCTAATTCAGTAATAACAATATCGTATTCACCAGTTTCGCCCAAAAGTTTGGCGCGGCGCTTTATCTCGTCGGTAATGTGAGGGATAACCTGAACCGTTTTGCCCAAGAATGCCCCCGCACGCTCTTGGTTTATTACGTATTGGTATACCCTGCCGGTAGTAATGTTATTGGCTTGACTAGTAGGTACGCTCAAAAAGCGCTCGTAGTGGCCAAGGTCAAGATCGGTTTCGGCACCGTCTTCGGTCACGTAGCACTCGCCATGTTCATAAGGGTTCAAAGTACCCGGATCTACGTTAATGTAGGGGTCGAACTTTTGTATGGTTACCCGGTAACCACGGGCTTGCAATAGTTTGGCTAGTGAAGCGGCGAAGATACCCTTCCCCAAAGAGGAAGTTACACCGCCGGTCACGAAGATATACTTGGTCATGGCAAAGGGGGGATTGCGCTAATGAATAACGCATTCAAAGATACGAAACTTTTATGTCTCGCCACGCCGATAAACTGCTTTTGCCCCGCAGAAAAAGATTTTAATTGTTTGAAACGCTGTCTTTCAAGGCGGTGCGGTAAATTTATTAATCTTCGTTTACCAATCCCCTCAATCTTTCCAAATCTTCAGGGGTATCCACTGCATGGGTGGCATGTTGGGTAACGGCTGCATATATGTCAATATCGTTTTCTAGCCAGCGCAGTTGCTCTAAGTTTTCGGCTAGCTCAAGCGGGGTAGCCTCAAGGGTGGCCAGGTGCGCCAATACCTTGGTAGGGTAGCCATATATGCCCAAGTGCTGGTAGGCATGCTCAAAGTTGCCCGACCGGTAAAATGGCAGCGGTGCTCGGCTGAAGTACAAAGCACGGCCATTGTTAGACAAAACGGCTTTTACCACATTTTTATCATAATACATTTCCCGGTCGGTTAGGCTGCGCACCAGGGTAGCAATGCCATCGGGGTGGTCTTCTAGGGTTTCGGCTACCAGTTCTATCTGTTCGGGGTTAATGAAAGGCTCATCCCCTTGTATGTTTATAGCGGCATCAAAACCCTTAAATGCCGGAAAAGTCATTACCTCGGCGCATCGCATAGTGCCGTTTAGGTGCTCCGGGTCGGTCATTACATACTTGGCTCCAATTTGCTCTAGCTCGCTAGCAATGCGTTCATCGTCGGTAGCTACCACAACTGCATCCAGCACGCCACTTTTGAGCACTTGTTCATACACGCGCTGTATCATACTCTTGCCACCAATGTCTACCAAGGGCTTACCAGGGAAACGAGTTGATGCATAACGAGCGGGTATAATACCTAGTATTCGCATGGGTGTTGGTTAATTGGTTAACTGGTTGATTTGTTAATTGGTTATTGGTAAACCTATTATTACTACCAATATAGCACAATGGGCAACAACTTACAACCAAAAACTAGTAACTAATATCAAATAACCAACTCTAAACAGCTTTTAAGCTTAAATCTAGACTCTTAACGGAGTGGGTAAGCGAACCAACCGATATAAAGTCGCAGCCACTTTCAGCATAGCTGCGTACATTGTCGAGTACGATGCCTCCTGAAACCTCGGTTTCATAACGGCCGCCAATAAGAGCTACCGCTTCTTTAGCGCCTTGTGGGCTAAAGTTGTCAATCATTATGCGGTCGATACCGCCAATGTCTAATATCTGTTGCACTTGCTCTAGGCTGCCTGCTTCAATCTCAATTTTTAGGCGCAGGTTGTTATCGTTTAGGTATTTTTGTACGCTAGTTATAGCCTGTTCAACACCACCAGCATAGGCTATGTGGTTGTCTTTTATCATAATCATATCAAACAGCCCAAAACGGTGGTTTACGCCTCCGCCAATGCGCACGGCTATTTTTTCAAACTGGCGCAGCAACGGGGTGGTTTTCCGGGTATCTAGTATTTTGGCTTTGGTGCCTTCTACTGCCTTCACAAACTTATTAGTTACGGTGGCCACGCCACTCATGCGCTGCATCATGTTCAGCACCAACCGCTCGGCCATGAGTATGTTCCGCGCGCTGCCCGTTACGTAAAAAGCCACATCGCCGTACTTTACTTCGGCGCCATCTTTCAACAATATTTCAAGCTGCAATTCTGGGTCGATACCACGAAACAAGGCCTCAGCAACTTCTACACCAGCTAATATGCCATTATCTTTTACCAGCAGTTTAGCTCTCGATGTTTGCCCAGCAGGAATACAGGCTAGCGAGGTATGGTCGCCGTCGCGGATGTCTTCCGCAATAGCGAGTTCTACAAACTTATTTAAATCCAAAACGGGGAAAAATTTAAGACGTTAATCTTTTTCGAAGCGCATTTCTTGAACAAAAAAGGCATCGCCTTTTTGCTTTATGTAAACATAAGTACGGAAACTACCAGCACTGGTAACCAGGGTACCAATGCCATATTGCGAGCCTTCGTTACTGCTTCCTTTATGAATTATATTGAAAGAAGTAACCGGGTTTTTTGTAAAAAAATCTTTTAACACCATTTCGGCCTGTTGCTTGCTATATACTTTGCTCTCGTTGTGAATGGTAATCTCTACACTAGTGTCGAAATATTTTGCCACTTCACGAGCATTGCCAGATCGTATGGCAAGGCTTATGTCATCCAACACGGCTGGAAAGTATGCAGCAGTAGCTACCACACTTACCAACATAAACAGAATAACAGCTTTTACGGATTTTCTCATCGTAGTTTGTACTGATTTGCTTCTATAGGGCTAAAATTATGCCAAACTCTTTCGCTTTAATACGGGTTATAACCTGTAATTTCGCAAACCACGCAAGTGGCCTACAGTGGATAAAGATAGTATAATTCTATTTGCAAAATAAAATGCTAAATCGCCTCTTTTCAGTTATAGTAACGTTTTGGATAGTTGTTGTGCTTTTGAGCTGCGGCAAACAGGGTAATGCCCCAAGTGCTGAATGCGCCGGGGTACATTATTGCCTGAATGCCCTAATTAACCAACGATTGGATGCTTATGCACAATCGGGCGCTATTGTAAATAAGTACGTTTACTTAAACGGGAAGGAAGAGCAGCAAGTGGTTACCCTCGATGGTGTAAGATGGGAGGCCGAGTTTACGGCCTTCAGGGAAGCTGATATTGACAAGGCTGCCTTGAACGGAAAATACTTAGTTGATACCTTGTTTGTTGAAACTGACTCGTTTACAAGGGTAAGTTATATAGCACAAGATGATAAGTTGCGCACCAGATACGTTCATTTATATTTTCAACCTGGACAGCTTGAGCCTTCTTACATTGAGGCTCGCTTAGAAACCAAGAATGTTTTTTACCAATCGGTACAAGAACTAGAGTTTTACCCTGGCAATTATTACAGTATCAAGGGTTTTCAAGATATTTGGCTTCTCGGCGTAGATAGCTTCGCAGTGCGAAGTACTTTTGTTAATTAATAACCCGCCCGCTATTTATTTTATAGCGTTTGCTATTAAAAACGTAATGAGCGACACCGAGCCTGTAAGTACTACGCCCCAAATAATATCAACTATTACAATTTCGATAGGCCATTTGGCGATAGTTGCCATGTTGGTTAAGTCATATGTGGCATAGCAGAGGCCCCCTAACAATGCACCTTTAAGCAGTGCATCTTGCCAGCTAGCATCTTTCAAGGCAGGGTTAATTGCAAAGTACACAATGCCCGCTATGTATGTAAGGTAGAACACAATGGCCGCAGGCCATACCACATCTGGTGATAACACATGCGACAGTTTGGTGCGATAGAAATTTTTAGCAATAAGCCCTAACCAAACCATATCGATGGCAAAGAAAGCAACGGTAGCAATTGCATATGTTATCAATGTGCTCATAGAAAAAGGTTTATTCATTAACAAAATCGTTTACAACTAGTTCAAATTATTAACTGACCGTTTACAACTCATTTCGATAATAGCACGTTCCATATAGGTAATAATTAGTTAGGCATTGTTTGCCTTTTTTAATTAAAAATCGGCAGTCATATTTGCTTAGCAGCTTTTTAGTTTGTTCGGGCGCCGGGTTGTTTTTATTTTTAATGACAATGCCGGTGCCCAAATTTTATTGCATTCAATTTACATCCTACAGCAAACGAAATGAGTAATCAAGCACTCCTTAGACGTTATCGTTTGCATTGTTAAACGGAGTAGTTCTCAAAGTTATCATTTTCTCATAGTATGTTTTTTGTGTTAGTTTTGTCAGAGATATACTACCCATATATATGAAGGTACTGATTATTGAGGACGAGCAGATTTCGGCGCACCTACTGCAAGATATTTTCACGGATAAATACCCCTACATTGAAGTATTGGGTAGTTTGCATAGCGTAAAAAGTGCCTTGGCTTGGTTTGAAGAAAACGATCAGCCCGACCTTATTTTCATGGATATACAGCTTTCGGATGGGTTGAGCTTTGATGTGATAAAGAAGCTGAATATTACTACCCCGATAATTTTTACCACCGCTTTCGATCAGTATGCCTTAAAGGCGTTTAAGGTGAATAGTCTTGATTATTTATTGAAACCCATTGATGTCGGAGAACTTAATACAGCTATTGAAAAGTATAAGCTGTTGCACGGCAAAAAAATGGAGTACAGCGCCACCGTTATAGAAGAGTTGATTAAAAGCCTATCGAAGCCCAACTACCGGGAACGGTTTATGGTTAAGAATGGCCAAAACTTAGGGTATGTGCAGTCGGGCGACATATTGTTTGCATTTGCCGAGGAAGGATTGGTTTTTTTGATTAATAGTGACGGTAAAAAGCACAACATCGACCATAAAATTGAGGAGTTGCAAGGTATGTTAGATCCTAATGATTTTTTTAGGGTAAACCGTAAGTTTATTGTTCATATCGCCTCTATCCAAAAAATACACACTTGGTTTAATAGCCGCCTAAAGCTTGAACTGATTAAAGGCGATGAGCATGAAGTGATAGTTAGCCGCGAGCGGGTGGCCGATTTTAAAAACTGGCTGGGGCAGTAGCTGAGTTTGGCAATTTGAAAATTTGAGAAATTGAAAATTGTTAACATGTTGTTACTATTCTTTCATTTTCAAATTTCCAAATTGGCACATTTTCAAAATAGCATTCCTATCTTTGCGCCAACTTTAAAGCCTTCCTATGAGCACCCACACTGCCGAACCACTAGCTACTGTTGAGATTGCAAAAACCTTGGGCCTTTTGCCCGAAGAATTTGAAAAAATCAAACAGATACTAGGCCGGGTGCCTAATTTTACCGAACTGAGCGTGTACTCGGTAATGTGGAGCGAACACTGCTCATACAAAAACTCTATAAAATACCTTAAAACCCTACCGCGCAAAGGCAGCCGCCTTTTAGTGGAAGCAGGCGAAGAGAACGCTGGATTGGTGGATATTGGTAACGGCTTAGCTTGTGCGTTCAAAATTGAGAGCCACAACCACCCATCGGCTATTGAGCCTTACCAAGGAGCTGCTACGGGTGTTGGTGGTATACACCGCGATATTTTTACCATGGGCGCGCGCCCCATTGCCTCATTGAACTCATTGCGTTTCGGTAGTTTGGAGAGTGCCAAAACCCGCCACTTGCTTAAAGGCGTGGTGCACGGTATTGGTGGCTACGGTAACGCATTTGGCGTACCAACCGTTGCTGGCGAAGTATATTTTGATGAGTGCTATGAAGTGAATCCGTTGGTAAATGCCATGTCGGTGGGTATAGTGCATGCCAACAAAACCGTTTCGGCTACCTCACATGGTGCTGGCAATTCAGTGTATATAGTTGGTTCGGCTACTGGTAAAGATGGTATACACGGTGCTACCTTTGCATCGGAAGAAATTACCGAAGACTCTGCCGATAAATTGCCTAGCGTACAAGTGGGGGACCCTTTCCAAGAAAAGTTATTGCTTGAGGCTACTTTGGAACTGATTGAGCTGGATGCCATTATTGGTATGCAAGATATGGGTGCGGCGGGCATAACCTGCTCTACCTGCGAAATGAGCGCTAAAGGCGAGCACGGCATGCGCATTGATTTGGATAAAGTACCTACGCGTCAGCAAAACATGCGTCCGTTTGAGATTCTATTGTCGGAGTCGCAAGAGCGTATGTTGATAGTGGTGAAGCCCGGCCGCGAAGCCGATATACAAGCCGTGTATGATAAGTGGGATGTTAGTTGCGTGAAAATAGGCGAGGTAACCGAGGGTGGCCTTATTGAATACTACATGCACGGCGAGCTGGTGGCCCAAGTGCCTGCCGAGAGCTTAGTGCTTGGTGGTGGTGCACCGGTATACGACCGTGAGTTCCGCGAGCCCGCTTATTTTCAAGAATACCAGCAGTTTAGTATTGATAGTGTACAACAACCTGCCGATTTGAAAGCAGTTGGTTTGTTTTTGGCCGCGCAGCCAAACATTGCCAGCAAGCGTTGGGTATACCGCCAATACGATAGTATGGTAGGCCTTAACAACTTGCAAACCAACCACCCAAGCGATGCGGCGGTTATACGTTTAACGGAGTCTGATAAATCGTTGGCGGTAACTGTTGATTGCAACAGTCGCTATGTAAACGTTGACCCATATAAAGGTGCTGCCATTGCCGTTTGTGAGGCAGCCCGCAACATTGTGTGCACGGGTGCAGAGCCAGTTGCCATAACTAACTGCCTGAACTTTGGCAATCCATACAACCCAGAAGTATACTGGCAGTTTGTGAACGCCATTAAAGGCATGGGCGATGCTTGTCGTAAACTGGAAACCCCAGTAACGGGCGGAAACGTGAGTTTCTATAACCAGAGCAGCGATAGCGGCCCCGTGTTCCCAACGCCTACCATTGGCATGTTAGGTATATTGGATAAGCCAGCGCACCACACCACGCTTAACTTTAAGGCCGACGGCAACTTGATATACTTGTTGGGCGATTCGAAGAACGACATTAATAGCAGTGAGTACTTAGTGCGTTGGCACAATGAAACCAAGAGTAGCGGCCCATTCTTTAGTTTAGAAGCTGAAGCGCATTTGCAAAAAGGCGTATTGACCATCATTAAAGAAGGTTTACTACAATCGGCACACGATATTTCTGAAGGTGGATTGTTCATCAATCTTTTGGAAAGTGCTATGGCTGGTGGCCTAGGTTTCAACATTACTACTGATGCCAACTTCCGCACCGATGCTTACCTTTTTGGCGAAGCACAGAGTAGGGTAGTGGTAACCATTACCCCTGCCCAACAAGCTGCCTTTGAGCAACGCGCAGGTGCATTGGGCTTGCCGTTCCGTGCTTTGGGTACCGTAACCGCCAACACCGATTTGACCATCAACGGCACCAACTGGGGCCCATTGAGCCAATTCGATGAGGCATACAACACGGCGCTGGAGAATATTATGGAAGGCGATAAAATGCCTTGATTGGGTTTTAGAATCTGAGGGTACGATATAGAAAAAGAAAGCAGCATGACCACCATCATGCTGCTTTCTTTTTAGTAACGCTTCTATTCCAGATTTTCTACTCCAACTCCTCATTAAAATAAACCTTATAATAGCTCATTTGCGTGCCTTCATCGTAGCCACGCTCAATAAAGCGGCGGCCACTTTCCAGGTTATCAAAATTGAGTTTGATGTGGATGTTGGTATCTAGTTTAATGAGGTCTTTAAACTTCTTTTTGGCACTATTTAAGGCAGGTTTGCTTATCCCGAAATCGTTCTCAATCTTCCGGCCGATGCGGGTTTCGTAGGTGTCGAGGTACGTGGTGAAGGCTTTGGTGTATTCCTCGTCTTTAATTACATGCTCTGCAAACTCACCCATTTCAAACGACTCTGCTTTGCTGAAATAGTCCAAGGTGCTCTTCATAAACAGCACTTCGTCTTTTTTGCCGTGCTGCGGGGTGAGCATATCCTTCGCAAAGGCATTGCAAAGGTTCAGGGCATCGCGGGTATAAAAATTCTCGTCGCTATCTTCCACTACTTGAAGGAAATCGTCCATCCAATACACGGTATCCTTGCCCGATGCATCTAGCGTAACCACCCTGTAGCCCGTCTCATCCTCGGTATTGAAAATGATACAGCCCTTATCTAGTTTTTTAATGTTAACACCCATCAAAGCGTCTACTTCTAAGCCGTCACGTTCATTGTGGAAGGCTAGGAAGGTATCCTTGTTTTCCGACTTGAAAATGCCCACAGCGTCCAGCGGCTCATCATCCAACATACAATTGCGCAGGTATGCCACATACACCTCGCCACTTTTAATGTTCGGGTGCGATGAGTTGTGGTGCAAGTGCTTTAGGATATTGATGGATTGCAGGTGTGTGCTGCCCTCATCCATAAACATGCTCTTGGCGTAGGTGTATACCTCGTTAAGGTCAAGGCCCGATGGGTGGGTAAATTTGTAGTAAGCATCGCCCTTAAATGGTTTCATAAAAAACGTTAGCAAAGCAGCTTCCAGTTCTGGGGTTACGTCAGCCAGTTTGGCCGATATTATCGGGTCTTCATCTTGCGCTTTGTTGCCCACCCGGTGGATGGCTAAGCGCGATATCACGGCTTCGGAGAGGTCGAGCATTGGGATGTTAATTTGAAAATTTGGGAATTTGAAAATTTGGAAATGGTAAAGGTATCGACCAATATGTGGATATACCAATTTACTAGCGGAATGTTTGAAATGAAAATTGCAGGCTTTCAGAAAGTAATCCTACATTTTCAAATTTCCAAATTTTCAAATTAGCACATTCACTGCTATTTTATGCACCCAGCCGTGGCGGTCGGGTATACGGTCGTGTTTAATGTCTTCCAATTCCTGCTTCAGTTCTTGGCTCAAGGTTCGTCCTTCAATATCAGGCAGGGTTAGGGTAGTACCTTTATACCCAATGTGCGAAATATGGCTAATAGTGGCAGCGGTTCCGGCCCCAAAGGCATCTTCTAGTGTGCCTTTTTGGTGTGCTTCAACAAGCTCGTCAACAGTTATGTTGCGCTCAATAGCAACAATTCCCCTATCGGCTAGCAATTGCAGTATACTGTTGCGGGTAATGCCGTTGAGTATGCAACCGTTCAAGGCAGGCGTTAGTATTTGTCCATCTATTTGGAGAAATACATTCATGGTACCAATCTCTTGTAGGTATTTAAACTCTATTCCATCTGTCCACAATATCTGGTCGAAACCATTGGCCCGTGCCTCTTGCACCGGTTGTAATGTTGCAGCATAGTTGCCGGCGGCCTTTGCTTCGCCAGTTCCGCCCGGAAATGCCCGTACATGTTTATCAGCGATGAGTACTTTTACGGGTGCGCTGTAGTACGATTGTACCGGGCACGTAAATATGATAAATCTATAGTTGTCGGATGCCTTAATGCCCACATACTCATCGGTAGCAAACATAAATGGGCGTATGTATAAGGAGCTGCCTGCCGATGTAGGCACCCATTTTTGGTCTAGCAATACCAGCGTATCCAGTGCCTGCATAAACAGGTCTTGGGGCAGTGCGGGCATGGCCATTCGGGCAGCAGAAAGGTTTAATCGTTCCAAATTTTTAGTAGGGCGGAAAATCTGGATTTCGCCATTGCTGTTTCGAAATGCTTTTAATCCCTCAAATATTGATTGGCCATAGTGCAACGCCGAAGTGGCCGGGTGTGTAGGTATATTATCGAAAGGCACGATACGCAAGTCACCCCAAACGCCATTTTTGTAATCAGCAATAAACATATGATCCGAGAATACCCTTCCGAACGGTAGGTTCTCGAAATCAACTTCGCTGATGTGCGATTGGTTGGTTTTTGTAACTTTGATATCGTATTTCATCAAGTTTTTAAGGTTTTAGTGCCCTACGCTTAAGATACAATTAATTGTTGAATATATGGGCAAAGGAAGCAAAATAAAGGCTATAATCAAAAATAAAAGTAGATGCAGGCTATGGTAAACGAATTGGGTATAGATAACGGGGCCATTGCTAAATTATTTGACGGAAACGACTTGTACATACTCAAGCAAGCCAATTTACCGAGTCAGTTTCCTATTGAAGGAACCAATGGCAATAAGGTGGCCATTATTTATAGCAGTTTAACGCCGCTGGCCAACGATGACCGCGACCAGCTATTTAAAATATTAGGTGCCCTGAAACTGGACCCGACTGCCGTAGGGCTGGTAAATTTATCGGATGTGGCTGCACCTGCGTTTACCAACTTAGCCAAACAGCTAAATTGCACCTATATGCTTGTGTTTGGCGCTACACCTGCCGATATGGGCATGCTAGTGGCTGCCAAACGGTATGTTGAACTGCCCATGCAAGGCGTGCGCATTTTGTTTTCCGATAGCTTAGAAACCCTGCGTGCCGACCCGAAGCGCAAGCGTTATTTGTGGGATTGCCTGCAAGTAATGTTTGGGTTAAAGTAATAGGGAAGGCAAAAGATGCCTTTCCACAAGTTTTTTTTTCGATTGTGGAAAATTTACTGGTATACCCATTCAATTAATTGAAAATCAATTTATTGAGCGCAATATTATCTCCGACCTCACCGTTATCCGCTAACTAAAAAATACTATCTTGCTACCCCATCCGCTATAATTAACACGAAGGACTATGAAATTTGTTACCTAGCATTGTTATATTTGGCGTTTGGTACTCTAAAATTAGTAATCAAGTAACTCAAAACAGAAAAAAACTTCGTTTCAAAACCCAGTAAGTATGAAAGATCAACTTTTGTCCCAGAAGAAAAAAAGTCCAATTCAATCATGGTTTGCGCTTATCGTTATTCCATTGGTTATTGTCATTAGCTATGTAGTGTTCTACACTATATTTGGTGCCGGCACCAACTTCGAAGAAGGGGATAATGCCAATCACCCACTACCAGGCAACTATCTTGGTATCATCTACAAAGGTGGCGTTATCGTACCTATTCTTATGTCACTAGTGGTTTTGGTAGTTATTTTCGCTATCGAGCGCTTCATTACAATTGCTGCTGCTAGCGGAAAAGGTAGCTCTGACGATTTCTTGGCAAAAATTCGCTCTTTGTTGATGAGCAACAATGTTGACCAAGCCATTGCTGAGTGCGACAAACAAAAAGGTTCTTTGGGCAATGTAGTTAAAGCTGGCCTGTACAAATACAAAGCAGTACAATCCGAAACTACTGGCGATAAAGATCAAAAGGTTCTAGCTATCCAAAAAGACCTTGAAGAAGCTACCGAATTGGAATTGCCTTCTTTGGAGAATAACTTGGTTATCATCGCTACCATTGCTTCTGTAGCTACACTTGTAGGTCTATTGGGTACCGTAGTAGGTATGATCAAGGCGTTTGCGGCTCTTGCACAAGCAGGTGCTCCAGATTCAGTAGGTTTGGCAAACGGTATCTCTGAGGCTTTGATTAACACAGCCCTAGGTATCTTCGCTTCTGCGCTAGCCATTATTGCCTACAACTACTTTACTACTAAAATCGACAAGCTTACTTATAGCATTGATGAGGCTGGTTTCACTATCATCCGCACCTACTCTTCTACCGAGAAGAAGTAATAAGTGAGTTTTATCGTACAAAACAGCAATAGTTATGGCTAAGGCAAAAATACCGAGGAAAAGTACGTCAGTTGACATGACCGCTATGTGCGACGTAGCGTTCCTGTTGCTTACGTTCTTCATCCTCACTACCAAATTTAAACCCGACGAAGCAGTGGTGGTTGATACCCCCTCTTCTATCTCGGAACTCAAAGTACCGGAAACCAATGTCCTTCAAATTATGATTGACAAAGAGGGTAGGGTGTTTTTTGGCATTGATGGACAAGAGACCCGTGTACAGATGCTGGAGCGTATCGGTAGCAAACGTAACATTACGTTTACCGATGTAGAGAAAGCCCAATTTTCATTGGTATCCAACGTGGGTATTCCTATTGGTCAGTTGAAGCCTTACTTGGCTATGTCAGGCTCAGAGAGAGGCAAGGTTGAGCAACCAGGAGTTCCTATCGACTCATTAAACAATGAGTTGGGCGATTGGATTTTGGCTGCCCGTCAATCGAATCCAAAATTCAAGATTGCCATTAAAGGCGACCAAGAAACGGAATACCCGGTAGTAAAGCGCGTGTTCGACATCATTCAGGACAAAAACGTGAACGACTTTAACTTCGTTACTGACCTAGAAGCCGACCCGTTTAAATAACCTGTTACCTAATTTTGTTAATACAGTAAAACAACATACCCATGGCAGAAATTAATACCGGTGGGGGTGGTGGTAAAGGAGGGAAAACCAGGTCAAAGAAAATGTCAACCAGAATAGATCTTACCCCAATGGTAGATCTTGGTTTTCTTCTGATCACGTTTTTCATGTTAACTACTACCCTGAGCAAGCCACAAGCCTTGCCTATAGTAATGCCGGATAAGGAGGACAAACCAATCGATTCTACTAAAGTAGATGACGACTTGGCTTTGACCATTATACTATCAGACAAAAATAAGATATACTACTACAGTGGGTTGGGTGATAACCCTGATGTAAAGCAAACTGACTTTGATCCTAACGAGGGAATCAGGAAAGTTTTGCGCGAAAAGAATGCAAAGCATATTGCTGACATCGAAAAGCAAAGAACCAGGCTTAGGAGTAAGGAGATAAATGCTGATGAGTATAAGCAGGAAGTAAGCAAAATACGCAGTGCCAAAGATGCTATGTTCGTTTTTGTAAAGGCTGATGAGGATGCAACTTATGCTAACCTTATTGATATATTGGATGAGTTACTCATCAACCAAGTAGGTAAGTATGCCATAGTTGATATCGACCCTATTGAGTTGGATATGATTAATGGCACGAATAATGCAGCACCGCCTGTTGACCCTGCACCTTAATAATTTAATGTTTCATTGTAAGAAAGCATAGATAATATGGCTTCTATTTTTAGTGAAAATTGGACCGATATCGTTTTTTCTGGTAGAAACCAGGAGTACGGAGCTTTTGAGCTTCGCAGAAACTCTGCCCGCAACGTATTGATTGCCTGTGGTATCGGTGTTTCGTTTTTTGCAATTGGAGTAAGTGCCCCATATATTGCCAGCCTATTGGCAGAAGCACCCGAAGTGGTAGTGCCAATGGACTTCGAAAACGAAGCGTTGCCGCCACCAGAGCCAATTGACCCTACTGCACCACCACCACCACCGCCACCACCACCGCCGCCTTTGCAGAGCACCATTAAATTTGTAGCTCCGGTAATTGTGGAAGAGGTTGAGCCTGATGAAATACCGCCGGCACAAGAGGAGTTTGTAGATAAGACATCGGCCGAAACGACCGTTGAAGGCGACCCTGATGGTGTTGATTTGAGTTTGCTTGAAGGTACTGGCGATAAAGTAATTGATGAGCCAGAAGTAGAGCAAGTATTCCGTATCGTTGAGCAAATGCCGGTTTTCCCGGGTGGTGATGGCGAATTGCAAAAGTACCTAGCCAACAATACCAAGTATCCTGCCGTGGCACGAGAAAACGATATTGAAGGTACCGTTTACGTGGAGTTTGTTATCGACAAACTAGGAAGCGTGACCAAAGCAAAGGTGGTTAGGGGCGTAGATAGCTACCTTGACAAAGAAGCCTTGCGCGTGGTAAAAGCCATGCCACAATGGAAACCAGGCAAGCAGAACGGTAAAGAAGTATCGGTAACTTACACAGTGCCCATTAAGTTTGTGTTGCAATAAGTAACCAGGCTATGTTTCAGCGCTTCTTTTTCGGGTTTGGTGTCTTAATGGTTATTTTGTTTGTCACCTTAGGCATTGGTGTACTGGTTGCAGGGCAAATAATAATGCCTGAAGTACATCCAGTAGCGCGAATTGTTTTCGGTGTTACCGTAATTCTTTATGGCTTCTTTAGGGCCTACCGCTACTATAGTTTCTATAAAACTACCGGCAAGGATTAATTTACGCATTAACCCCGTTATTTTATGAGAACGATTGTAATGATAGCACTACTGGCATTTGCAGTATCTAGTTGCAATAACAGCAGCACCACCGAACAGGATAATACTACCTCGGGCCAAATACAAATAAGTGTTGATGAAACGTACTATCCCCTCGTGAAAACGGAGTTAGATGTGTTCCACGGCTTTTATAAGTATGCAGCGATAGAGGCCCAGTACCTGCCCGAGACCGAAGCGATGCAACTACTATTATCAGATAGCGTAAGGCTAGCAATAGTAACCCGCACGCTCACCGAAGCCGAACAGGCATATTTCGATCAACGCAAGCTCATTCCGCGCATCACTAAAGTAGCCATTGATGCAGTCGCCTTGATTGTTCACCCGGATAACCCCGATACGATCATATCGTTAGATCAACTTCGCCAACTGTTGGCTGGTAACCCTACGGCTTGGAAAGTTGGTGCAACTGACTCAAATAGTATACAGGTAGTGTTCGATAATTCGAACTCCAGCACAGTGCGATACTTAAAAGAAAAATTTTCGCCCGATTTTGCACCATATTGTTTTGCAGTTAACACTAACCCAGAGGTAATCAACTACGTGGCCAACAATCCTAGGGCGGTTGGTATCATTGGCGTAAACTGGATTAGCGATACCGATGACTCCGTTAGCTACGATTTCTTAAGCAAGGTAAAGGTGTTGCGCATAAGCTCTGAAACCACTGGCCCACGTGGCTTGCAGCCCTACCAAGCCTATATTGCCGATAGTAGCTATCCTTTAATAAGAAGCCTATATATTGTAAGCCGAGAGGCACGTGCCGGATTAGGCACGGGATTTGCATCCTTCATGGCCAGTGATAAGGGCCAACGCATTGTACTGAAATCAGGGTTGGTGCCGGCCACGATGCCAGTAAGGATTGTGGAATTTAAGAACTAAAACAACTATAGTAATGAAACCGATGCTTCCTTTTAAGAATTGTGTATTGATTGCCCTTTTGTTTCTAGGCATGGCTCCGGCCGCTACCGCCCAAACTTGGGACGACGTGCAAAACCTACTTTGGAACGAACAGAACGATAAGGCCAAAGAAACCCTTAAGGCTTTAGTAGCTGGCAACCCTGCCGATGCAGAACTGAACTATCGCATGGGCAACTTGCTATACAGCGAAGGCAAAAAAGATTCTGCTCGCATATATTATAATAAGGGCATTAAACCAGAAGACAAGGTAAACTACAATTTTGCCGGCCTTGGCAAGTTAGCTTTGGACGAAGGCAACACTACCGCCGCCATTGACTACTTTAACAAACTTACAGTAAAAGATAAAACTAAGGATGCCAAAGCATTCATTTTTGTTGGCGAGGCGTATTTAAACGCTTCAAAAAAACAAACCGACCTAGCAGTAACCACATTTAAGAAGGCTCTTGTGTTAGACAAGAACAGCATTGAGGCTTACCTATTACTAGGTGATGCTTACTTGGCAAGCAACAACGCTGGTACTGCCATTACCAACTATGAGTTTGCCTACGAGAAGCATGGTAAACTGGCGGTGGCCTACAACAATATTGGCAAAATCTACATCACTTCGCGTAACTACAACGAGGCTAGGGAACACTTTAAAAAGGCCAATGAGATAGACCCTGCCTTTATACCAGTATACCGCGAATTGGCCGAGCTATATCACTTGGCCAAACAGCACGAAGAAGCGGTAAAGATGATGGACCAATACTTGGCCCTATCAGGAAATAACGATTTGGAAACCCAATCTCGTTATGCTTCGTTCGTGTTTCTTGCTAAAGACTATCCTAAAACTATCAGCTTGATTGAAGAATTGATGCGCAAGGACAACTCCAATGTAATATGGAGCCGCTTGATTGGATACTCATACTACGAGCAAGGCAAATATCCTGAAGGCTTGGCGCAATTGGAAAACTTTTTTGCCAAGGTAGATACCAGCAAGGTAATTGCTAGTGACTATACCTACTACGCCCGCCTGCTATCAAAAACAGGCAAGGACTCTTTAGCCGTAGATAATTTCAATAAAGCCATCCTGGAAGGAGAGCCAGAACCTGAGCTTTATGACGAACTGGCGGTTTTGTTGATGACCCAAAAAAGGTATTTTGAGTCTGCCGAAGCCTACAAGCAAAAAATGCTAGTATTTGGTAAGTCAACTTCACAAGATTACTTCCAAATAGGCAGGGCTTACTATTACGGCGCTAATTACCAAGGAGCCGATAGTGCCTTTGCCAAAGTGAACGAGTTGCAGCCAACTGCCGCTATCGGTTTCTTGTGGCGCGCACGAGTTGCCTCGCAGCTTGATCCAGAATCAACCGCAGGGTTGGCTTTGCCTCACTACGAAAAATTTGTTGAGCTAGCGGTTGATGCTACCAAGTATAAAAAGGAACTCATAGAGGCAAATTCATACTTGGGCTACTACTACTTCCTTAAAAAAGATAGTGCTAAAGCCAAAACGGCCTGGTTGAAAGTAAAAGAGCTAGACCCAGCAAACGCCAAGGCAGATGAGTTCTTGAAAAACGCGAAGTAAGCAGCTTTTTTTCCTTTTCTAAGATTATTTTTATCCATAGCGGTTTAGAATTTAACTGACCAGTTAAATTCTAAACCGTTTCTGTTTATGGTTGCAATGGGGCTGTTTTAGCCTAGCTAAGTAGCGCTTTCGCAAAAAGCAGAGGGAACTATTATTACTAGGCGGACTTTATTAATCGTTACAGACTTAGGAAGGCTCTCTGGCTTGATCCTGAAAGCATGGTTGTTTACCATCATGAAGTGTGCATGCTTTCATCAACAACTATCGTTGTAAGTTTAGGCTTAGTGCTGTTATCGATATTACTGATAGCTTAAGGTAAATAAACTCAAAATGCAAGCGCAGTTAAGTGTTATTGCCTTTAGGTTATGTTTGCGATAGAGTAGTTTTTTGCAGTTTCTTTTATTTCGCTATACTCTTTATAAAATTTTCTATACTTTAGCAGTTGTTTAACGATAGTGTTTAATTGTTAAACAGTTTGTTGGGCTCGATTGTCTTTAATATCAATCGGTATAGTTAAACTTATTTGAGCAAAAGGTTATGGCCAACTATTCCATTAAAGATTTAGAGCATTTGTCTGGAGTAAAAGCCCATACTATACGTATTTGGGAGCAGCGCTACCATATTATTGAGCCCCAGCGAACCGTTACGAATATTAGAACATACAATGACGCCGACTTGCGGAAGCTGCTAAATGTTAGTTTGCTAAACGATCATGGTTACAAAATTTCTCGCATTGCGCAGCTTACTACTGATGAGTTGCACCAAGAGGTAAAGAAGGTAACTAACATAACAGACGATACCGATAAGCAGTTTGCGGCACTTACGTTAGCAATGCTTGAGCTAAATGAAGAGCATTTCGAGAAACTGCTGGCCAATAGCGTTCTGCGCATGGGGTTTGAGAAAACCATGACCAATATTATTTTTCCTTTTATGGAGCGTATTGGTTATTTATGGATTACGGGAGCTATAAATCCTGCCCATGAGCATTTTGTAAGTAATATGGTTAGGCAAAAGCTCATAGTGGCTATCGATGGACAACTAGTGTCACATAGCAGCGCTGATGATACTTTTTTGTTGTTCGGCCCCGAAGGCGAATTGCATGAAATAGGTTTGCTGTTTATGTGTTACCTAATTAGAGCCCGAAACATGAAGGTTCTATACCTGGGGGCTAATATGCCTTTTGCTGATATTGTTGCTATACATAAGCGGCACAAAAACAAGTATATGGTATGTTATGTTACCACCACACCTGCTGGTGATGCTCTTCAGCAGTACGTAAACGTGTTGGCCAGAAGTTTTCCTGAAAGCGAAATTTGGCTTGCTGGCGGTCAGTTTTCGAAGCAGCATTTTCATTTTGGTTCCAATGTCCAATTGTTGCAAAACTTGCAGCAGGCCCATGCTAAATTGGATACCCTATGTGCTGTTGAGGCAAAGTAAAAAAGTTTTGGTAACCTTTTCGCTACCGAAATGGCTAGCCTAAACAGTTGTGTAATGCTCGCATCGTTGAAAATGATTTTGTTTAACGATTAAGGGAAAAGATTAAACAAATAGTTTGCTTTTGTGGATTGCTGGTGTTATATTTGACTAACCAAACAATAACACAATGACCAATCACGAATTCGATACTGTAGTAACAGGCTTTTCTAGCTCATTGCGTCCATTTGCTTTGAACCTGACTAAAAACATGGAAGAAGCAAATGACTTGATACAGGATACCATGTTCAGGGCATTGTCGAACAAGGATAAATTTCAAGACGGTACCAACCTGAAAGCATGGTTGTTTACTATCATGAAAAATATCTTCATCAACAACTATCGTCGTAAAGTAAAGCGTAATACTATTATCGATACTACCGATAATCTGTATTATATCAACTCAAGCGAGGCATTGACAGAAAATGCCGCAACGGCAAAATTTGTAATGGACGACATGAAAGTTGCCATTCGCGAATTGTCTGAAGAGTTTCGTGTACCTTTTATGATGCATTTTGAAGGCTACAAATATCATGAAATAGCCGACGAACTTCGTTTGCCATTAGGTACCGTAAAAAGTCGCATATTTTTTGCCCGTAAAGAGTTGAAAGGTAAATTGGAACAATACAAACCAGATTAAACAATCCAAGTTGTTTAAAATTTAAATTTAAGAGGCACTGCTTGAACAAAGCAGTGCCTCTTATGTTTTGTACCTTTGGCTAAAGAAAATGCACCAACGTGGCAAATAAGAAGAAAGTAATAGTTATTGGTAGCGGTTTTGCGGGTTTATCGGCGGCGTGCCATTTGGCAAAAGAGGGATTTGAAGTAACTGTGCTAGAGAAAAACGAATCGGCAGGTGGCAGGGCTTCAAAGTTTGAGGCCGAAGGGTTTGTGTTTGATATGGGCCCAAGCTGGTATTGGATGCCCGATGTGTTTGAGCAGTTTTTTGCCCACTTTGGTAAAAAAGTAAGCGATTATTATGAGTTAGTGCGCCTTGACCCAGGCTACCGAATATACTATGGCCAAGATGACATAATGGATGTGCCTGCGTCGTTAGACGATTTGTATGCCATGTTCGAGAAACTTGAACCGGGCAGCACACCCAACCTTAAGCGTTTCCTAAAAGAAGCCGCCGAGAAATATGAGGCAGGCATTAATGATTTGGTTCATCGCCCAAGCCGCTCCATTTGGGAATTTGCCGACCCAAAACTGCTAACGGCATTGTTCAGGCTGCAGCTGTTTACCAGTATACGCAAGCATGTAAAGGGCTTGTTTAAAAACGAAAAGCTGGTTAAGTTATTGGAGTTCCCTGTTTATTTTCTAGGCGCTTTGCCCGAAAATACTCCAGCTCTATATAGCTTAATGAACTATGCCGACCTAGTATTGGGCACTTGGTACCCCAAAGGTGGCATGTATGAGATTATTGGCGGCATGGTAAAGTTGGCCGAAGAGCTGGGCGTTAAGTTTAAATACAATGCCGCTGTTACCGAGATAAACATACACGCTGGGCGTGCTGGTTCGGTTAATACCGCCGAAGGCACTTTGTTTGCCGATATTATAGTTGCAGGTGCCGATTACAACCACGTAGAACAAAACCTAATTCCAAAACCATACCGACAATACAGCGAAAGCTACTGGGACAGCCGTATAATGGCTCCCTCGTCGTTGATATTCTATTTGGGTGTAGATAAAAAGCTGAATAACCTATTGCATCACAACTTATTTTTCGATCAAAGTTTTGAGCAATTTGCCGATGAGATATACACCCATCCAAAGTGGCCCGAGAACCCCTTGTTTTATGTTTGCGCCCCAAGCATAACCGACCATACCGTGGCGCCCGAAGGGAAAGAAAATCTGTTTATCTTAATTCCGGTAGCTCCAGGGTTAGACGATAATGAAGTTACGCGAGCGCACTATTACGAACTGATAATGCAGCGGTTGGAAAAACTAACAGGCCAGAGCATTCGTGAGCACGTAATTTATAAGCGCAGTTTTGCCCACAACGATTTTATGAGCCGCTATAACTCTTTTAAAGGCAATGCCTATGGTTTGGCAAACACCTTAATGCAGACGGCCATATTCAAACCTTCGCTCAAAAACTCCAAAATAAAAAACCTGTACTTTGCTGGCCAATTGACTGTTCCGGGGCCAGGTGTACCGCCATCCATCATTTCGGGCGAAGTGGTTGCAAAGGAGGTAGTAAGAGAATTTGGCGTGTAATGAGAGTTTGGTAGTAGGTGGTATTTTTTCAACAAAATGGTATTCCAGCGGTAATTAATTAATGCCCAGTAATCATGTTGGTAGTAGTTGAAACCAATTATGGCAGTAAAATAAATCTATTCACCAAATTCCAAAATCTAGCAATAAAGTTGCACTTTCATTAAACAAACAACCATAATGCCTGTTAATTTGTTATGCTAACCCTGTTTGATAAAACCAGTTTCGGATGTAGCCGCCTCATTACCAAGGCGTATAGTACTTCTTTTACCCTCGGCATTCAAACCCTCGACAATCGTTTCCACGATGCTATTTACGGTATATATGGTTATGTGCGTTTTGCTGACGAGATTGTAGACACGTTTCATGACCACGATAAAAAGGCATTGCTGGCAAGGTTTAGAGAAGATACCGTTCGAGCCATCGATGAAAAAATAAGTTTAAATCCAGTGCTCCATGCTTTTCAACTGGTAGTAAACCAATACCATATTGAATGGGATTTGATCGATTCCTTTTTGAAGAGTATGGAAATGGACCTGCAATATGACCGTTACGAGACAAGTATGTACGATGCCTACATTTACGGTTCGGCCGAAGTGGTGGGTCTTATGTGCCTAAGGGTTTTTTGCGAGGGCAACGACGCCGAATACGATAGATTGAAGGCATCGGCTAAAAGCCTAGGTTCAGCTTTCCAAAAGGTAAACTTCCTACGCGACATGAAGAGCGATTATACGGAGCGTGGTAGGGTTTATTTTCCGGGTATGAATTTCGCCACCTTTGATGAGGAGGCTAAAAAACAAGTAGAAGCCAACATTCAAGCTGATTTTGACGAAGCGTACAAAGGCATTATGGAGCTTCCTAAAGGTGCAAAAATGGGCGTTTACTTGGCCTACATATACTATATTTCGTTGTTTAACAAAATAAAGCAATCAGCAGCTGAGGTAGTAAAAAGCGAGCGAATACGCGTGTCTGATAGGCGAAAAATTGGATTGCTCGTGAAAACCTACGTAAAAAGCAGTCTCAATATATTGTAAATGTGCTAATGTGCTGATATACCAATGTGCTAATGAAATTGGATTGCTGGAATTGAAGTAGTAAATTCCATATTGTTAAATCGTACATCGTAAATCGTACTTCGTACATTCTTATGCCCGTTTATCTCTACCTCATTATTTTCACGACCTTTTTTCCATTGGTGCTATCGTTTGATAAGCGCGTGAGGTTTGTACAATATTGGCCTGCCTTTTTTATGGCTATGCTACCGGTGGCAACATTTTTTTTGGTGTGGGATTATTTTTTTACCGCTTGGGGGGTTTGGGGTTTCAATGAAGAATACCTAATCGGTATACACCTAGCCAACATGCCAATTGAGGAGATGCTATTTTTTGTGGTAGTGCCTTTTGCCTGTATTTTTATCTACCAGTGCTTTCGCTATTACATTCCTAAAGATTATTTGCAACCCGCAGCACCGTATATTTCAGCGGTGTTGGCAATAGCGCTGCCAATAATAGCCTTGTTTCATATTGGGGCATTGTACACGTCCGTTACATTTTTGCTGGCGGCAGCATTTTTAGTGCTGGCGCAGTTCGTTTTTAAAGTAAAATGGATGGGCTGGTTTTATTTGGCTTATTTCGTTTCGTTGGTGCCGTTTCTTATCGTTAATGGTATACTTACCAGCCTGCCCGTGGTTTGGTACAATAATGCCCACAACTTAGGCATCCGCCTATATACCATTCCCATCGAAGATACCATGTACTCGCTACTGCTTCTGTTGATGAACGTGTGGCTTTATGAAGGGATTAAAAATTCAAAATTGAAAATTTAAATTGGGTGGCGTTGTTTGTTTTCCCGTTTAACTATCCTTTTAGCAACACCAATATTTTATATCAACCTAATCCAATCCTTTAACAAATCAATATCCATGGACTATCGACTATGGACCATGGACTAATTGTTTTATTTTTACGCTCCATTACCACAAAAGACGACAAACCTAACATGAGTAAGATAAAATTCGGTACCGACGGCTGGAGAGCTATTATTGCAAAAGACTATACCGTTGAGAATGTAGCACGCGTGGCAGAGGCTACCGCCCTATGGGTAAAACAACATAACACGCACAACGCCATTATATTGGGCCACGACTGCCGCTTTGGTGGTGAGTTGTTTGCTGAAACCACTGCTTTGGTGGTTGCAGCGCATGGCATTAAAGTAAAAATGGCCAAAGGCTTTGTGAGCACACCAATGATATCTTTTGGAGCGAACAAACTGGGTGCCGATATTGGTGTTATTATTACCGCTAGCCACAACCCACCAAGCTACAATGGTTTTAAACTAAAAAGCAATGCAGGAGGCCCAAGCAGCCCAGCTGTAATTGCCGAAGTAGAAGACTTGATACCCGATACAGCCCCAGATATTAATGGCGACTTAATTAGCTTAGAAAAGCAAGGCCTGTTGGAGTGGATTAACTTGGAAGATATGTACATCGACCATGTGAAAGCCAACTTTGATTTTAAGGCAATTGAAGAGTCGGGCATATCATTGGCTTACGATGCCATGTATGGTGCTGGGCAAAACGTAATCCGCCGCTTGCTGCCTAATGCGGCCTTATTGCACTGCGATTACAACCCTGGCTTCCATGGTCGCGCTCCAGAGCCATTGCACCGCAACTTGCAAGAACTCTCTGATTTAATTAAATCTGACGTATCTATTGATGCAGGCCTTGCCACTGATGGCGATGCCGACCGTATTGGTATGTACGACGAGAATGGTGAGTTTGTCGATTCGCACCACATACTATTGTTGCTGGTGCACTACCTGCACAAGTACAAAGGCCTTAATGGTAAGGTGGTTATTGCTTTCTCGGTATCCAACAAAATTAAAAAGCTTTGCAAAGCCTATGGCTTGGAAGTAGAAGTAACCAAAATCGGCTTCAAGTACATTAGCGAAATTATGGTGAAGGAAGACGTGTTGGTTGGTGGCGAAGAATCGGGCGGTATAGCTGTGAAGGGCCACATACCAGAGCGCGACGGTATTTGGGATGGTTTGGTGCTACTGGAATATATGGCCAAAACCGGCAAAAAACTAACTGAGCTAATACAAGAAGTATATGCTGTGGTTGGGCCATTCTCCTACAATCGCTACGATTTGCACCTTACCGAAGAGAAGAAACAGAGCATCATCAGCAATTGCCAAAATAGCTTTTACAAGGCTTTTGCTGGTTCTCCAATAACTGGTTTAGAAGATTTGGACGGTTTTAAATACTACCTGGGCGACGACGAAACCATCATGATTCGCCCAAGCGGCACTGAGCCGGTATTGCGCGTATATGCCGAAGCGGCAACGCCCGAGCGTGTTACGCAAATGCTGGAGGAAACTAAGGCAGCGCTTTTGCGTTAATTTGAAAATGAGAAAATTTGAAAATTTGGAAATGAATTATTGACTTCTCGCTCGAATACTAGTTTTTAAAATTTTCAAACCCGCCTGCCGGCTGGCAGGTTAGCACACTTTCAAATTTTCAAATTAAGATTTTGACCCAGATAAAACACATCACCCAGCACCTAGAAAGCATAGCCCCGCTAAGCTATCAGGAGGGGTATGACAATTGTGGGCTGATAGTGGGCAATCCCAATGCAGAAGTAACGGGCGTGATGCTTTGCTTGGATAGCACCGAAGCGGTTATTGATGAAGCCATTGAAAAGGGTTGCAATCTTGTAATAGCGCACCACCCCATAGTGTTTAAAGGGTTGAAGAAGTTTAATGGTCGCAACTATGTAGAGCGCACCGTTATCAAAGCCATTAAAAATGATGTGGCTATATATGCCATCCACACCAACCTCGACCATGTTCATAATGGCGTAAATGCCAAAATAGGGGAAAAGTTGGGATTGCAAAACTTGCAAATATTATCACCCAAACGGCAACTGCTGCGCAAGCTGGTAACTTTTGCCCCACATGCCGATGCCGATAAGGTGCGTAATGCGCTCTTTGATGCTGGTGCTGGCCATATTGGCGAGTATAGCGAGGCAAGCTTTAACTTGGCTGGCACAGGCACTTTTAAAGGCAGCGATAACAGCAACCCACACGTTGGCAATAAAGGTGAACGCCACCAAGAACCTGAGACCAGAATAGAAACCATTTTTCCATCTCATTTAGAAGGTAAAGTGATCCAAGCTTTAAAGGAGGCCCACCCTTACGAAGAGGTGGCCTACGACATTTTCGTGCTGGAAAACGAAAATGCACAAGTAGGCGCTGGCATGGTGGGCGAGTTGGCCAGCCCCTCAGAGGAGGTTGCTTTTTTGCAGCACATTAAGCAGCGCCTCAACACCCCAATGATTAGGCATACGGCTTTGCTAGGCAAAACCGTAACCAAAGTGGCATGGTGTGGCGGTTCGGGGAGCTTTTTGTTGCAAGATGCCATTAGGGCTGGCGCACAGGTTTATATAACAGGAGATTTTAAATACCACGAGTTTTTCGATGCCGAAAATAAGATTGTAATTGCTGATGTAGGACACTACGAAAGCGAACAATTTACACCGGAGATTATACATTCCATTTTGCAAAAAAAATTCAGTAATTTTGCACTCTATTTTACCCAAGTCAACACGAACCCAATAAACTACGTTTAAATATGGCAGTGAAGGAACTCACCGTAGAAGAAAAGCTAGTAGCCCTAGCAAAACTGCAAATCATAGATTCGAAAATTGACGAGATTGAAACCCTACGTGGGGAGCTGCCTATTGAAGTGAACGATTTGGAAGATGAGCTGGCAGGCCTAAATACTCGCATTGGTAAAATCAATGACGAGATGAAGGAATACACCGACGAGATTGCCAATCGTAAATTGGCAGCTAAACAGGCCGAAACCCTTATCCAAAGGTACCAAGAGCAACAAAACAACGTTAAAAACAACCGTGAGTTTGATGCTTTGAGTAAGGAGATTGAATTGCAAAACTTGGAAATTCAGTTGAGCGAGAAGAAAATTAAAGAAGCCCACCATAGCATTGATGCCAAGAAAGACTTTTTGAAGGACAGCGAAGCGCTTATCGAAAACAAGAAGAAAGACTTGGTATTGAAAAAGGAAGAACTGGAGCGCATTGTAAACGAAACCAGCAAAGAGGAAGAAGTACTTCGTAAAGATTCGGACAAGGCTAAGGTTAATATTGAGGAGCGCCTATTGAAAGCATACGCCCGTGTACGTAAAAACTACGTGAACGGTATGGCAGTAGTGCCTATTGAGCGTAACTCATGCGGTGGTTGTTTCAACCGCATACCGCCACAACGCCAAAGCGAAATCAGCCAGCGCAAAAAAGTTATTGTTTGCGAGCACTGCGGTCGTATTTTGGTTGACCCAGCATTGATTGAAGAAGTTAGGGAATCAGTAAAACTGTAACCCATAAAGGTATAAACCACCCGAAAATCCCTGCGGCGCTGCCGTGGGGATTTTTGTTTTAAAACCTCCCGACTGCAATTGGTAGAAACCATTATCTTTAACGTCATACTCAATCTGCCCAACCGTCTGCTACTTCATTTATTAAAAATGAGAATTTGTAATTGTTACCTACTGGCAGTTCTAATAGCGCTGGTTATAGGCGCTAATAGCAATCTAGCTGCTGCTACCTATATTTGGAATGAACACACCGACTCGCTTTACAATAACATAATCAGTTTAAAGATCACCAGCGCCAAGCGGGCAATAGCTTCCGAAGAATATACCAACCTCAATAATTATTTACTAGATGATTACATTGGCTTTTTAGAGGTATTCCTATCCGAAGATGAGCAAGTGTTTGATCGGTTTGAATTAGGACAGGAAAAGCGGTTTGCTGCTGTCAAAAATGGAGACGGCAAATCGCCGTGGCACTTGTATGTGCAGGCCGAAATGAGCCTGCATTTTGCTTTGGCCTCATTGAAAATGAAAAACTACTACGATGGTTTTATGGGCTGCCGCAAAGCGTGGAAACTATATCATGCCAATCGGGAGCGATTCCCTCAATTCAAGCCTAACCTTAAGGGCATTGCCACGCTCAAGGCCATTATGGGCATTATTCCTTCGCAATACCAGTGGGGCGTAAGTTTATTGGGCTTGGAGGGCGATTTGAAAGGGGGTATGGAACGATTGAGGCAACTATCGAGCACCCCATTTGAGTTCAGGTTAGAGACGATGTTAATTTACACTTCTCTATTGATTCATTTGGAGGGCAAGCATGACGAGGCTTGGCAAGCCATCGGTAGGGCTGGGTATCCATTGGCAGGTAATCTGTTTACGTACTACACGGCTGCGAATGCGGCCATTTATAGCAAGCACAACGAGAATGCACTGGCTATGCTGGCCAATAGGCCCAAAGGCGAAGCTTATGCTGGGTTTCCGTTTATGGAGTACTTACATGGGCTGGCATTGATAAATAGTTTGGATACGAATTGCAGGGCACATTTCAATAAATATTTGTTGCAAAGCCGCAACCAAAACAATATCAAAAATGCGTACCAGAAACTTGCTTGGAGTTATTTGATAGTGGGCGATACGGCACAATACAAGAAGCAAATAGCGCTGGTAAAAACTAAAGGTATAAGTGAGTTGGACGCCGATAAACAAGCTCAAAAGGAAGCCGATAGCGGCCAAATGCCTGATGTACCACTGCTCAAAGCTAGGCTGCTATTTGACGGCGGCTACTTTGAAAAAGCGCTGGCAATGATACATAACAAAACCCCTGCAAACTATACGACAAAACCCTTACAACTAGAGCTGGTTTACCGCAAGGGCCGCATTTATGATGCCATGGGTAAGCAAACCGAAGCTATAACCAACTACAAAGAGACCATAAAGCTAGGGGAGCGCGAGCCGTTATATTTTGCCGCTAATGCAGCTTTAAACCTGGGTTTTATTTACGAAAAAGTACACGACAAAACCCAAGCGCGCTATTATTACAACCTTTGCATCAACCTAAAAGACCATGAGTATTACTCAGGGCTTAGCCAAAAAGCAAAATCCGGACTTGGAAGGCTGGATTAATTGGAAAATTTCAAAATGAGCCAATTTGGAAATGCCCATAAGTAAAAGAGAAATGCTATAATTGTGCAATGACGACCAAACAAGTAAACTAATTTCCAAATTCTCAAATTCCCAAATTTTCAAATTGGTGTCAATGACTGTTCTACAAAACCACTCACTTAAACCTTACAATACCTTTGGCCTCGAAGCTACAGCCCGCTATTTTGTGGAGGTGAATACTGTAGGCGAGCTTGAGGAGGTATTAAAGCACGAAGAGTTGAAGGGGTTGCCACGCTTTATTTTAGGTGGCGGCAGTAATATATTGCTAACCAACGATTTTGATGGGTTGGTTATTAAGAACAGCATTAAAGGAATTGAGCTGCTGCGTGAAGATGATAAGCACGTTTGGCTAAAGGTAGGTAGTGGTGAGGTATGGCATGAGTTGGTGCTCTATGCCATCAACCAAGGCTGGGGAGGAATTGAGAACTTGTCACTTATCCCAGGCCAAGTGGGCGCGGCACCAATGCAGAACATTGGGGCTTATGGTGTAGAGCTGGAGGCTACCTTTGAAAGCCTAGAGGCAGTGGATATGCAAACCACTCAAATGCGCACCTTTAACAAAGAAGAGTGCCATTTCGGCTATCGTGAGAGTGTTTTTAAGACTACCTTAAAAGGCCAGTATTGCATCGTTTCGGTTACGTTTAGACTCAATAAGCAGCCAGCTTTCAACATCAGTTATGGCGACATTAAGCGTATTCTGGATGACATGCAAATATGGGAGCCGACCGTAAAAGCCGTGAGCGATGCCGTGATAAAAATACGCCAGAGCAAATTACCCGACCCAAAGGTATTGGGCAACTCTGGCAGCTTTTTCAAAAACCCCGAAATACCCAAAGCTCAGTTTGAGGCCTTGCAACAATATTATCCACTCATACCCAATTACCCGGCACCCAACGGGTTGGTAAAAGTTCCCGCTGGTTGGCTCATTGAGCAAGCCGGCTGGAAGGGCAAGCGCGTGGGCAATACTGGCTCGCATGCGCAGCAGGCCTTGGTGTTGGTGAACTACGGTGGGGCAACCGGCCAAGAAATATATCAACTGGCACTCGACATACAAGCCTCCGTGAAGGAAAAATTTGGGATAACCATCGTGCCAGAGGTGAATGTGGTGTGATAATCACAATAGTAAGATATTGTTAAGCTCTGCAATTTCCTTTATTTATTGTAGCCGTTGTTCTTAAGTTTATACAACAACTCCTCTTACCGATGACAAAGTGCCTGCTTTATTTGCTCTTATTGCTGCCCATAGTATCTTGGGCCGATAGTATTGATGTAACCGCGATGAGTTACAACATCCGGATGAATACTCCTACCGATGGCCCAAATGCCTGGCCTAAGCGCAAGGAATGGGTGGTAGATGTTATTACTCAATCGGGGGCAGGAATCATCGGGTTGCAAGAAGTAACTCCCGAGCAAAAGAAGTATTTGGCAAGGGCCATGAAAGGTTACGGAAACTATGGTGTTGGCCGCGACAATGGCAGTAATAAAGGGGAGCACTGCCTGATATTGTATAAGGAAAGCCTATATGAACTGTTAGATAGCGGAACCTTCTGGTTATCAGAAACGCCCAACGTGCCAGGAAGTAAAAGTTGGGATGCTGCCATTACTCGCATAGCCAGTTGGGCAAAGTTTAGGGAAAAGGCTTCTGGCAGAGAGTTTTATTTTTATAATACCCATTTCGACCACAAAGGGGAGCTAGCTCGCTATCAAGCTATGTTGGTTTTGAAGGAGCACCTATATGCAACAGCTAAAGGTTTTAGAGTAATAGTTGCAGGCGATTTTAATTTCAGACCCGATAGCAAACCTTATACTTTGATAGATACCGATGCTGGTGGCCCAGCGATGTATGATAGTTATGAAAAGGCCATACAAAAGGATGGGGAACTTACTTGTTGTGGTTTTGAGGTAAATGGCAAACCATGTTCAAGGATTGACTACATACTAGTTGATTATGCAACTAGCGTAAAATCGTACAAGGTTATAACCGAGTCAAGAAACGGGCACTATCCATCCGACCATTTACCAGTAGTTTGTAAGCTGCGGTTTTAAGTAGCATGGTTCGGTTATTCCTACAGGTTTACCATAAGCTGCTAAAACATTTCTAGTGTGGCACTTGAGCCAAGACTGCCTCAAAATGGATGATAAGGCTAGCGCTATAATTGAAGTAAACCAATGCCAAGACGCTACTTTTAATGTGGTAAACGATAAGGTATAGTTAGTTACGGGTTGCGAGTTACGGGTTGCGAGTTGAATTTGCTTTGTAACCTGATTTAATTCTGCTTTTGTGGCATAGTTTTAAGGTCTCAAATCGTGGTGTTTGTTTTTGATTGTTAAGCGTTAAGAACTCCTAACCCGTAACTCGCAACTCGCAACTATTTTTTGCTATTTTTGCCACACTATGAAAGTAACACAAACTGGTATAGAAGGCTTGGTAGTAATTGAACCAACCGTGTTTCGCGATAGCCGCGGGTACTTTTTTGAGAGCTACAACAAGCAGCGCTTCGAAGAGCATGGGCTTTTTTACGATTGGGTGCAAGACAACCAATCGCAGTCGGCCTATGGCGTGTTGCGTGGCTTGCACTATCAGCTGAATCCTTACAGCCAAGCTAAGCTGGTACGCGTTATTCGCGGGGCAGTGCTCGATGTGGCCGTTGATATTCGCCAAGGTTCGCCAACTTTTGGTAAGTGGCACGCAGAAGAATTGAGTGCCGAAAATAACAAGCAATTGTTGGTGCCGCGTGGCTTTGCGCACGGTTTTGTAGTTATAACCGAGTCGGCTGAGTTTACCTACAAGTGCGATAACTTGTATAACAAAGAATCGGAAGGCGGAATACAGTTTGACGACCCAGAATTGGGGGTCAATTGGAATTTCGACCTTAGCCAAATACAGCTTTCTGATAAGGATAAGGTGCTGCCGGCTTTTGGCGATTCGAGGAACAATTTCATCTTTCAACCATGAGCGCAACTAGTAATATTTTGATAACTGGCGCTAGCGGTCAGCTTGGCAGTGAGTTTAAGCACTTTTCAGTACATTATCCTAAGCTGCAATTTCGCTACAGCGATGCGCACGATTTAGATATAACCAATGAGCAAGCTATTGAAGATACCTTAGCAGCTGGCAGTTATCAATACCTAATAAATTGTGCAGCCTATACTGCTGTTGATAAGGCTGAGACCGACCAAGAGCTGGCTCATAAGATAAATGGTACCGCTTCTGGTTTGTTGGCTGCAGCTTGCGCAAGGCACGGTGTTAAGTACATCCACATCTCCACTGATTTTGTGTTTGATGGTACCAACCATCGCCCGTATCAAGAAACCGATGCAGTAGCGCCCTTAGGCGTGTACGGTGCCAGTAAGTTACAAGGTGAGCAATTGGCTTTAGAAGCAAACCCAAGTAGCTTAATCTTCAGAACTTCTTGGTTGTACTCAACCTATGGTAATAACTTTGTGAAAACCATGCGTCGTTTGGGAGCGGATAGACCAAGCTTAAATGTTATCTTCGACCAGGTGGGCACCCCAACCTATGCTCGCGATTTGGCAAAAGCTATTTTGGAAAGTATTGCATCGGGCAAGGTAAATACTATTGCAGGTTTATATCATTATAGCAACGAAGGTGCAGCTAGTTGGTACGATTTTGCTGCAGCAGTAATGGAGCTTAGTGGCCTTGATTGCAAAGTAAACCCTATTAACACTTTTGAATACCCTACACCCGCCAAACGACCGCATTACAGCGTGTTGGATAAGCGCAAGTTTAAGGAAACTTTCGGCGCATCTATTCCTAATTGGCGCGATAGCCTATTGACCTGCATAAATACCCTTGATATGAAATATACTGTTGATGAAGAGTTGTTGGTGGATATAGCCTCACGTGCCGGCGAAGCTATTATGGAGATTTATGTTCAAGATTTTGAGGTAGTAACCAAAGAAGACAAAAGCCCATTAACGGAAGCCGACCAAAAGGCCAATGAGATTATCGTAAAGGCATTGAAGGAGCACTATCCGCACATTCCTATCATATCTGAGGAGAACAAGATGGTGCCTTACGAGGTGCGCAAGCAATGGGATGCTTTCTGGTTGGTTGACCCGCTGGATGGTACCAAGGAGTTCATTAAGAAGAATGGTGAGTTTACCGTAAATATAGCCTTGATAGAGCACGGAAAACCAACGTTTGGCGTGGTGCATGTGCCTGCTACTGGAGTGAGCTATTATGGCGGCCACGAAAAAGGCTCGTACTGTGTGCAGCGCGGCAAGGAGCCCCAAAAAATGGAGCATAACCTAATACCGTATACCGATAAGGCTCACGTAGTGGTGGTGGCCAGCCGCTCACACCTTACCCAAGAGACCGAAGATTTTGTAGCCGATTTGAAAGCCAAAGGCAAAACCGTTGATTACTTATCGTCAGGCAGTTCGTTGAAGTTCTGTTTGGTGGCTGAAGGTAAAGCAGATGTGTACCCGCGCTTTGGCCCTACTATGGAGTGGGATACCGCTGCGGCACATGCTGTTGCATTAGGAGCTGGCCGCCAAGTGTTTAAAGCTAATACCGCAGAACCATTAACCTACAACAAAGAAAACTTACTGAACCCGTACTTTGTGGTTTGCTAGGATAGTTGCGGGTTACGAGTTGCGAGTTGCGAGTTTTAAAACCAGTGTGTTAGTGAGTGCTAGTCATCCGATATTATAATAAACTGTAAACACCGTTATTGATACAATCTTTGAGCAGTAATAATTTTTTATTAACTCGCAACCCGTAACCCGCAACCCGCAACCAAAATGTCCCCCATCAAATTTGTAGTAGTTGGCTTTGGGAACATTGGCAAACGCCACTGTGAGGAGATTGTGCGCCACCCTGGTGCCAAGCTGGTTGCTATATGCGATGTTGACGAAACCAAAGAAAAAGAGGCTTGGAAAACGTATCCCGTGCCATTCTTTAATTCTTTGGATGCATTTATGCTTTCTCCGTTTGAGGCCGATGTAGTGAGCATTTGCACCCCCAACGGGTTTCACGCTCCTTTGAGCCTGCAAGCGTTGAATTTTTATACCCATGTAGTGTGCGAAAAGCCAATGGCCCTAAAGCCTGCGGATTGCCAAGCCATGATTGATTTGGCGAAGGAAGTGGACCGCCAGATATTTTGCGTAATGCAAAACCGCTATAGTCCCCCCAGCCAATGGCTAAAGAGTGTAGTTGAGCAGGGCGTATTGGGCGAGGTGTTAATGGTAAAGATTGACCTTTTCTGGAACCGTGACCATCGCTACTACACCCCTGAAGGTTGGCGCGGCACGCTCGACTTGGATGGCGGGCCATTGTTTACCCAGTTTAGCCATTTTGTCGATTTGCTGTACTGGCTTTTTGGCGATATTGAAGATATCAAAGCCCAGTTTTACAATTTCAACCACCAAACCAATACCGAGTTTGAGGATAGTGGACTGGTGCAGTTTAAATTCAAAAAGGGTGGGGCTGGGGCTATTAATTACTCTACCTCATGCTTTGATAAAAACTTGGAGAGTAGCATTACCATCTTAGCTGATAAAGGAACCATAAAGGTAAGCGGACAGTATATGGATAGGGTGGAGCATTGCAATATTAAGGACTACACCATGCCAGAAATACCTGCCTCTCAGCCACCCAATTTATATCCCAACGGCTACCAAGGCAGTGCCTCAAATCACTTACAAATGGTTGATAATGTTATTCGCTCGCTTAGAGGCGAAACGGCTGCCACCGCTACTCCTGAAGAAGGCCTAGCTGTGGTGGATATGATTGATAGGATTTATACTTTGAGAAGTATCAAGTAGCAAGTACCGAGTATCAGGTACTTTAATAAATGCATGGTTCGATTGGCTTCCAATTCGTAATATAAGTGGTAAAAAGCGAGAGCCGCCCCGATTTGGAGCGGCTCTCGCTTTTAGTTTTTTTTCTTTATACTTATTACTTGATACTTGCTACTTGATACTCGGTACTCGGTACTCGGTACTTGCTACTTAACAACTAGTTCTTTTCAGGGAAACGGTAAGTCAAACCGATGCGAAAATCGGGGTTAGGGTATGGGTAGTAGCCACTATTTACTACATTAAACAGCACTGCAAAATAATATCCAAAGCCAGCTTCAAAATTATCATGGTAGCCAGCACCAACAAGCAATGCACTATTGCGGAGTGTAAATGTGGCATTAATACTTGGGTCGTCAATTTTGTTTAGGAAGTTGGTGAACTGGTACTCAGCCTGCCCGAAAAAACCTTTCCAAATGTATCCCCTCACATAAGGGCTGCCGCCAATAAGGTGGTATTTCCAAGAATAGTTGTTGTTGTACTTTACGCTTCCAAACAAGTACGAAGTACGAGCTCCTATTGCAATTCGGTCGTGCACAAAATATCCTGCTTCAGCCGATAGGCCAGCTGAAATGGAGGTTCCGCCACTGCCGCCGCCAATACCAAAACTCGGAAAACCGCCCACATAAAAGCGGTCTCGTTTCCAAATTTTTTCTTCAACAGGTTTTTGGGGTCTTTCTGCAGTCTGCGGTTTATCGTCGGTCACAATTTGTGCACCGGCTGCCAGCGACAGCAGCACTAAGGCTATTGTAACAAGGGTTAAGCGGATGAATGTGCCCATGATTATGATGACTTGATATACTAATAATTGAATTTAAGCCTTTTTTGTTCAATTAATCTAGTTCCGAGTTACGAGTTTCGGGTTACGAGTTGTAATTTTTTAATTTTAACTCGAAACTCTTAACTATCAACCCGTAACTAAAAAATTTTCCCTGGGTTTAAAATGCCGTTCGGGTCAAATACTCGTTTGATGCCGCGCATCAGTTCCAGTTGCACTTCATTAAAGGCAATATCCATATACGGCCGCTGCACATAACCGATACCATGCTCGCCCGATAGGGTACCACCCAAGGATACAACGAGCTGAAATATCTTTCGGATGCCTTGAGGCAATATTTCTTCCCATTCTTGGTCGGTAAGGTCGCCTTTCACAATGTTTATGTGCAAGTTGCCATCGCCAGCATGGCCGTAGCAAATGCTCTTAAACCCATATTCCCTTCCGAGGTCTTTTACACCTCGCAACAGCAAAGCCAGTTCTGCACGCGGCACTACGGTATCTTCTTCTTTGTAAATGGAGGTAGCCCTCACGCCGTGTGGCACGTTGCGGCGCAAAAACCAAAGTTCTTTCTTTTGGGTTTCGCCATCGGCAAATAGTATCTCTCCAGCTCCAAACTGCTCTACTACTTCGGTTATCTTTTCGCAGTCGCCCATCATCACATCTAGGTTATTGCCGTCTACTTCTATCAGCAGGTGCGCATTGTCCTCATCGGCAACGGGTATAGTCACTTGGTCACCAAGGTAGCTTAGTCCCAAATCGATGGCATCGCGCTCCATAAACTCCAATGCCGACGGAGTAACACCACTACGAAAGATGGCTGAAACCGCCTCGCAAGCCTTTTCGGGACTCTTAAACGGCACCAACATTACTAAGTTATATTGCGGGTAAGGTATCAAGCGCAGCACTATTTTGGTTACGATGCCTAGAGTGCCCTCGCTGCCCACCATCAGTTGGGTAAGGTTATATCCAGTGGAGTTTTTAAGCACGTTAGCACCTGTCCAAACAATCTCGCCATTAGGCAATACCATTTCAAGGTTCAGCACATAATCCTTTACTACCCCATATTTCACGGCTTTTGGGCCACCAGAGTTTTCGGCAACATTACCACCTATAAAGCAAGTTCCACGGCTCGATGGGTCGGGCGGATAGAACAAGCCAACAGCCTGCACGGCTTCTTGTAATACTTGGGTTATAACGCCTGGCTCGGTAGTAACTTGTAGGTTGCGCTCATCCAAGTGCAAAATCTTGTTTAAGCGCTCGGTGCTCAATACTACACCACCATGAATCGCCAACGCACCACCACTTAGGCCAGTGCCTGCACCACGCGGTGTTACGGGTATATGCTCATCGTTGCAAAGGCGCATTACCTTGCTTATTTCCTCGGAGTTGGCGGGTTTTACCACTACTTCTGGGTAAAAACTAAAGTCTTCGGTTTCGTCGTGGTCATAGCCTTTCATGGCTGCTTGGTCGTGTATCAACTGGCCAATGCCCACTATTTCGGCCAAACGATCGATAATGGCCGGGGTAACCGGTTTGTATGTGCTGGTAAGTGTATTGTTTCCCATAAGGCAAAGTTACGCAAGCGCTTTGAGAATAAAACGTTTGAAAGTGGGGTAAAGTTGCACGGGGTTGATCAATGGTCGATAGTCGAGGGGCGATGGGAAAAAATGTTGCAAGTGGGTCTGACGGCTATTTAGGTTTGGGTGGATTCATTGCGGTTTCATATGAGGTTACTGCAACCCCGCCGTCCGAACACTATTGTAGTATACATAAAATGACTGCAATTTTGATTTTTTGGTATTGAGTTTAGTGGTCGGACGAGGCCTGATATTGGGTTTCGTACCTGAATATCGATATTATTTTTCGCACCAAAATACTCGTCAGACCACTCATTATGCCAGACCACAATTAGCACATTAGCACATTAAAACAAAAGCACCCCAAAAAACAATACCTGCAACACATACACCGCCACAGCAACTGGGTTGTGGTTGCTAAAACGGTAATGGAAAAAGGGCAACAGCATGATAAATGATACCAAAAACCACGCTAGGTAGTTACGTAGCGGCACGGTGGGGGTTTCCCAGCTCCAGAGGCCGTGGGCAATAGCGAAGGGTTCTATCAGCAAATCTATAACAACCATGAGCATTGCGCCCAGTATTGCCTTAGCCCAGTTGGGCAGGGGCGTGTAAGAGGCTATGGTGCCTGTGCAGTAAATGAGCAATACCCAATTGAGGCCAATAATTAAGGGAATGTCAAAAAGCTTAAAACCGAGCCCATCGTCATAACTATATGCACCAAAAATAACCTTAGTGTTTACGCCTAGCCACTCAACCGACCAACCAGTCAAAAACACTGCCGCTGTAAAAGCCAAAAAAACACGGCTATAGGGACGATGGAACGCAAAAACCATGATGGAGGCAAAAATGAGGTTGGCAGGGGTAAGCTTTTCGAACAAGGGCAGCCACTCAGGCAGCAAAAAGCCAGCAAGCCCCACGGCATAGATGATGGTGGTAACTATAATGGCAATGGCTGGAGCGGTGGGTTTCATGGCTGGCTTCGGCGTTTTACAAGGTCGGCAACTATGCGGCCCGAAAGCAAGCACAGCGGTATGCCACCGCCAGGGTGTGCGCTGCCGCCACAAAAATACAAGTTGTTGAGCTGACTACTGTAATTGGCGTGGCGCATAAAGGCGGCAAACATATTGTTGCTGCTGCTGCCGTACAGTGAGCCTTGGTATGAGCTGGTGCGCTGCTCAATCAGCACAGGGTCTAGCACATCTTCGGTTTCAATAAGGGGCTCAATATCTTCGCCTAGTTTAGCTTTCAATTTGGCGAGGATGTTTTTTCGGGTAGTTTGGCGTAAGCTTTCCCAATCCTGCCCAGTGTTGTTGGGGGCGTTTACCATTACAAACCAGTTTTCGCAACCCTCTGGCGCATCCGTAGGGTTTTCTTTGCTGCTTATGTATAGGTACGTGGTTGGGTCGTTGTAAACGGTTCCTTCCGTAAACAAGGCCTTAAACTCAGCTGGGTAGTCCTTTGCAAACAGTATGTTGTGCACATCCAGCTTTGGAAACTGCTTTTTAATGCCCCAATAAAATATCATGGCCGAACTGCTTCGTGGCTGGTGCGTGATACGGGTGGGCTCTTTTAGGTCGGGCAATAGTTTGCGGTATGTGTTCACTACATCCATATTGCTTACTATGATGTCGTAACCACTGCGAAAATTATTTTTTTCATTTACCCCTTCAATGCAATCGTCCTTCGTACCTCGTGCCTCGTACTTCAATTCCACTCCAACCGCACGCTTGCCCTCAGTCACTATCTTAGTCACGGCAGCTCCGAACTCAAATGTTACCCCAACCTCCAGTGCCAATTGGTATAGCGCTTTGGTAACGCTGTGCATACCACCCTCGGCCAAATAGGCTCCAATGTTATGCTCCAAATGCGGAATGATATTGAGCGTGGCGGGCGCTTGGTAAGGGTCGCTGCCATTGTATGTTGCGTAACGGTTAAATAATTGCACCACCCGCGCATCCATGAACCAACCCCTATTGGCCTTGTCCACGCTACGGAAGGCATCCAATTTGTGCAGTTTTAGGCTGGTTTTAAGGGCCTTTAAGTTGAGGTAAGTACTCCATTGGTGCAGCGATGCAAATAGAAAGATATGTGCCGTAAGGTCATACAGTTCTTTGCTTTTGGCTAAAAAACGCATTACACTCTCGGCAGGCTCTCCCGTTTGTTGCTGAATTTCTTGGGCAAAATCAATAGGCTCTTTATAAGCATTGATAATTGTGCCATCGGGGTAAAAGTATTTTGTAATTACAGGCAATTGCTTGTATTGGAAATACTGCCGAGGGTCTTTGTCTGCAAGCGTAAACAACTCATCAACCAATTGTGGTAGTGTAAACAACGATGGGCCAGCATCAAAACGATAGCCCTTGGCACGTAGCTCGGTTACTTTACCACCCGGGTAGCCGTTGGCCTCAAAAACTGTAACGGCATAACCCTGTACGCCTAGCCTAATAGCTGCCGCCAACCCCGCCATACCAGAACCAATAATTGCTGCTTTTTGCTGCATAGGTGCAAAATTACGTTTTGTAACAATGGGGTGGTATAAATGTTTTGGCACTACCACAAACTGTTTGAGTGATTCGGGAAACTTGTCTTGTCTTGCATCGACGATAAGATAACAGAGAGCTTCTAACTCTCCCCAACTTGTCCTCGCTTCCAGCGAGGATAAAATAACTGAGAGCTTCCAGCTCTCCACATACTGCAAGTTTTATTTAGGGTAAGGCGAAGGCTCAGGGTTAATGCATCCTTACTAAAAGCAACTACGAGTGCAGATGTTTGTTCATGCATAGTTTCTGTCCTGCTTACCCTAGCTGGAAGCAAGAAAGAGTAGGCTGGAGCATTGTTAGGAAATTGGATTGCTTGATTGTTTAACTATTTTTTTGTTGAGCAAATCAACTAAATATTGGGCCTCGGCTTCGTCGAGTGCTAGTCCAAATGAATAGGTTTTAAATCCGTAATCAAACTTAATTCTGCCTGGTCCTAAGCCGTAAATGGCCATGCGGCTCCCTCCAAACAAGCTATCATCTATATGTTGTATCCTAAAATTGGTTACCGAACTGGCATTCAATCTCTTTTTGATACCAATATTGAAAACAGTTTTTTCAAAAACAACCTCCCCTTGGCTGGCCATCAATTTTTCTTTGCCAAAGTAACCCCAAAGTATCGTGGTCATGATAAAAAGTCCACCCGCTGTCCATGCACACAACCAAAATACCATAAACATAAATGGGCCTCCAACACCAGTTGCTCCGCTAAAAATACCCAAAGTACCAAGTACCATTATTGCCCCAAATGCCCAGCCACATAGCCAGAAGGTGCCGAAAATTAATAAAAACCAATTCTTTTTAGACGGCACTTCAACCATGATGCCACTTCCAATATCTTCCACTTTTGCCTTTCCGTTATTCATAAATAACCCTTTATTTTATCAAAAATATTGATTTGCAATTTAAGTGATTTTAATCGTAAATCGGTCAGGTTTTCAGACCAAGGCACACATAAAAATCACCAGAGCGGAGGGGCTGTTTACTTTAAAAGTGCCAATTGTTTAATGTGAGGTTTATTGATTTAGGTGTTACGATTGTTAATATTGAAGATTAAATGCAAGGATTAGTGCAATTGATTAAGCTATTTTACAAACTCGCAACCCGTAACTCGCAACTCGTAACTCGTAACTAAAATCCATCGTCCATAGACTATGGACCATCGACTAAAAAAACTACCTTTACAGCTATGCAAATTACCGCACAGGAACTCGCTGGCTGGCTCAATGGAACCGTTGATGGCGACCCACATATTACCGTAAACAATCTCGCCAAAATAGAGGAAGCCAAATCAGGCGATTTGAGCTTTATTGCCAACCCCAAGTACATACACTTTGCTAACAAAACCGGCGCTTCGGTATTGATTGTGGGCAATGACTTTGCCAGCAATGACGAAGTAAAAGCCACTCTGGTAAGGGTAGCCGATCCTTATGCGGCCTTTGCACAATTGCTAGAGAAATACGCCAGTATGACGGCAGCGGTGCAGGAAAGCAAAATAGAGCAACCGTGCTTTATTGCCGACACCGCCAAAGTAGGCAGTGAGGTATATATTGGTGCCCATAGCTACATTGCTGAAGGCGCTGTGATTGGCAATAAGGTTAAAATTTACCCTGGTTGCTACGTTGGAGCAAATGTTGAAATAGGGGAGGGAAGTACGTTGTATCCCAGTGTGATAGTGTACTACAATTGCAGCATTGGTAAAAGGGTAATGATACATGCGGGTACTGTTATCGGCTCCGATGGATTTGGTTTTGCGCCGCAACCCGATGGTAGTTTTAAGAAGGTGCCCCAAACGGGTAATGTAGTAATAGAAGATGATGTAGAGATAGGTGCCAATACGGTTATCGACCGCGCTACTTTGGGTTCAACCGTCATTCGCAAGGGCGTGAAATTGGATAATTTGATACAAGTAGCCCACAATGTAGAGATAGGCGAGCATACTGTTATAGCCTCACAAGCGGGCATATCGGGTAGTACTAAGTTGGGCAAGCACGTTATGGTGGGCGGCCAAGTGGGTTTTGCGGGCCATTTAACTATAGCCGACGGCACTAAATTTCAAGCGCAAACTGGTGTGGCACAATCAATTAAAACACCAAATGGTGCTTATGCTGGAAGTCCGGCGCATGATTACAACAAGCAGATAAAAACTTTCATAACTTTACGCAACTTGCCGGAAATGGAACGCCGGCTTAGAGAGCTGGAAAACAAACTGGCTGCACTGACGAAACCTGCTGATGAATGAACGATAAGCAACAGACCATAAAACAACCTGTAAGCCTTTCAGGCATTGGGTTGCATACCGGCCAACAAGTTACCGTAACCTTTAAACCCGCCGCCCCAAATCATGGTATCCGTTTTCAGCGGATAGATTTGCCGGAGCAACCTACCATAAATGCCGATGCGGATTTAGTGGTGGATACTAGCCGTGGTACAACACTAGAGCAAAACGGTGGCAGGGTATCAACCATTGAGCACCTTTTGGCGGCTTTGGTGGGGCTTCAAATTGATAATATACTGGTGCAAATGGATGGCGTAGAAGCCCCAATTTTAGATGGTAGCGCCATGCCTTACATCAAAGCATTGCACGAGGCTGGCATCGAAACACAAGATTCGCCCCGAAACTACTTTGTACTGGATACCATATTGGAATTCAAAGACACTAAAAACCAAGTAGAGATAGTTGCAGTGCCTGATAACGGTTATCGCTTGACAGTAATGATTGATTACAATTCGAAGGTGCTGGGAACGCAGCATGCGCATTTAGATAAGGTAGAAGACTTTGAACAATACGCTAGCGGAGCACGTACTTTTTGCTTTCTGCACGAGATAGAGTACCTAGTGCAGCAAGATTTGATAAAAGGCGGCGATTTGAGTAATGCCATAGTGGTGGTTGATAGGGACGTTACTGAAGCGGAACTGGACAAGCTTAGTGCTGTGCTAAACAAGCCCAAAGTAAGGGTTGAAAAAACGGGTATATTAAGCAATATTGAACTTCGCCACGAAAACGAACCTGCGCGCCATAAGTTGCTGGATTTGTTAGGCGATTTGGCCTTAGTGGGTCGCCCTATAAAGGGCAGGATAGTTGCCAACCGCCCGGGCCACGCCAGCAATGTGCAGATGGCCAAGATTATTAAGGCATATATTAAAGAGAATCGTAACAAGGAAGATATACCTAAATACGACCCGACTAAAATACCTGTTTACGATATTAAGCAGATAGAAAGAATATTGCCTCACAAATATCCGTTTTTGCTAGTGGATAAAATTGTGGAAATGAGCGATAAGCATGTGGTGGGTATTAAGAATGTCACCTTCAACGAGCCATTTTTTCAAGGGCACTTTCCCGGAAACCCCGTAATGCCGGGTGTTTTGCAACTGGAGGCTTTGGCGCAAGCGGGTGGTATATTGGCTTTGAGTACGGTGAGTGACCCAGAAAACTATGATACTTATTTCTTGAAAATTGATCAGGCACGCTTTAAAAACAAAGTTGGCCCTGGCGATACACTGATACTGAAAATGGAATTGATCAGCCCAATTCGTCGCGGAATTTGCGAAATGAAAGGTACTGCCTATATTGGCGATAAAATAGCATCTGAAGCGATATTAATGGCCCGGATCATGCGGAGGGAGCAACCATGAATCAACCGTTAGCATATATACACCCATCGGCGCAGATTGCGGACAATGTGGTAATTGAACCGTTTACCACCATCCACAAAGATGTGCAGATAGGCGAAGGTACTTGGATAGGCAGCAACGTGACCATCATGGAAGGTGCCCGAATCGGTAAAAATTGCAAGATTTTTCCGGGGGCGGTTATTTCGGCGGTGCCACAAGACCTAAAGTTCCGTGGCGAATCGTCGGTAGTGGAAATTGGCGACAATGTAATTATTCGCGAATGCGTAACCATTAACCGTGGCACCCAGCATACCAATAAAACCGTTATTGGCAACAACTGCCTATTGATGGCTTACGTGCACATTGCCCACGACTGCTACATTGGCAACAATGTGGTACTAGCCAATTGTGTAAACCTTGCTGGCCATATTGAGATTGACGATTATGCTATTATTGGTGGCATGAGCGCCATTCATCAGTTTGTAAAAATCGGTGCTCATGCATTCTTATCCGGTGGTGCATTGGTAGGTAAAGATATACCGCCTTATGTAAAGGCTGGTCGTTTCCCGCTAAGCTACGTGGGTGTTAACTCTGTAGGTTTGCGCCGCCGCGGCTACAGTACCGAGCAGATTAACCACATCCTCGATATTTATCGCATATTGTTTGTGCAGCACAGCAACGTGAGTATTGCCCTTAACATTATTGAAGCACAAGTGCCTGCCACTCCCGAGCGCGACCATATTATCAGTTTCATTCGCGATTCGGTGCGTGGTATTATGAAAGGATTCCGTCAGCGTAGTGGCAATGATAGTTAAGCTCGATAAGGTACGAAAACGCTTTGAGCACGAGTGGGTTATTAAAGACCTCACTTTTACCTTCACCAGCGGCAAGGCATATGCTATACTGGGCCCAAACGGTTCGGGCAAAAGTACGCTGATGCAGCTCATTTCGGGGGCAGTTTCGCCATCTGTCGGCACTATCTCATATTCCTTTGACAATAAGAATATCCCTGTCGAAAATATCTTTCGCCAAGTGAGTTATTCTGGTCCGTATATTCAGTTGGTAGAGGAAATGACCCTGATGGAGCATATTCGTTTCCATAAGCAGTTTAAGCCCTTCCGCCAAAATTTGCACGAAAATGACATATTGGCACTAACAGGGCTTTCGCACCATGCCGACCGACAAGTGAGAAATTTTTCTTCGGGCATGAAACAGCGTGTGAAGCTCGCCCTTAGTATATTATCCGATACCCCAATTTTATTGCTTGATGAGCCTGCTACCAACCTCGATGATGCAGGCCTTAACTGGTACCTTAATCTTTTGGTTCAGCACCGCCTAAGTCGTCTCGTTATTGTAAGTTCTAACCGTCCTGAAGAATATAGCTTCTGCGATGAGCAGTTGAGTATATTGGATTACAAGTAGATCTATTAAGCATGTAAAACTCGCATTTTGTGCCGAGGGCGATGCCCCCGGGTATTAGTATTAAGCCCCATTGGGGCGTTTACGTATTGTGGCTAACCTCAGAGCGGATAAATACTTTTAGGATATGGCCCATCCCTGAGTGAAGTACAAACCGTTAGGATTTATTGGAGTGTGAGTTTCAGCATTGGTTTTCGCGAAGATGGATAGTATAATTTTAGGAAATCGTAAATCGTACCTCGTAAATCGTAAATCAAAAAATGCCTTGGCACAATACTTGAATACTACCCTTTTAATGCGCTTGCGTGACAAGTTGACTGAAAACAGCGAAACAATTATTAATTTGTTCGTTCGTCTGCATTGAGGTTCCTTGCGCAGATTAATTTTTAATGCGGCATTTGCCACACTGCTATTGCTAGCCTTGTGCTGGGTGTCTACAAACCATGAGGTTAGAAGATGTTCAATTTACCATTTGGAGATGATGAGGTGGAATTTTTACCAATGATGTCGATAGAAGAGGAAGACGATAACAAAAAGGAAACCTATAAAGAAAGCTTGCCTATACTGCCACTGCGCAACACGGTGCTCTATCCGGGCGTGGTTATACCCATCACGGTGGGTAGGGATAAGTCGTTGAAAGCCGTGAAAGAAGCATACAAGGCTGACAAGATAATTGGTGTGGTGGCGCAGCGCGATGCGCGCGTTGAAGACCCCGAGACTAAGGACCTAAGTCAAATTGGCACTTTGGCCCGTATTGTGAAACTGCTAAAAATGCCCGACGGCAGCAATACCGTTATTATACAAGGCAAGCAGCGTTTTCAGATAAAAGAGTTTACTAAAGAAGACCCTTACATACGTGCTAAGGTTGAGTATATAAATGAAGAGCAGCCCAGCAACCTAGAGGAGTTTAATGCCACTGTAGCCAACATTAAAGAGTTGGCTGGCGAGATTATCCGCTTGGCGCCCAACATTCCTTCAGAGGCATCCATAGTGCTTAAGAACATTGAGAGCCCTACCTTTTTGATGCATTTTATCTCCTCTAACCTCAACAACGAGTTGCCCGATAAGCAAGCCATATTGGAGGAGAACGATTTGTTTAAGCGCGCGCAAATGGTGCTAACGCACCTCAATAAAGAGCTGCAAATGCTTGAGTTGCGAAACCGCATCCATACTAAAGTAAAGTCTGATATTGAGAAGCAGCAAAAGGATTATTTCCTGCACCAGCAGCTCAAAACCATACAAGAAGAGTTGGGTTCTGATGAGTTTAACCCCGATATCAAACGTCTGAAAGACAAGGCCCGCAACAAAAAGTGGAGCAAAGCCGCTAGTGATACCTTTACCAAAGAGTTGGAGAAATTGGAGCGTATGAACGCTGCCGCTGCTGAGTATTCGGTGAGCCTTAATTATCTTGATTTGTTGCTTGAGTTACCTTGGGAAGATTATACCAAAGACAACTTTGACCTAACTAAGGCCCGCAAGATTTTGGATAAAGACCACTACGGGCTAGATAAGATTAAAGACCGTATACTGGAGTACTTGGCCGTATTGAAACTGAAGGGCGACATGAAATCGCCGATTCTATGTTTCGTGGGCCCTCCGGGGGTTGGTAAAACCTCGTTGGGTCGCAGCATTGCGCAATCGCTTAACCGCAAATATGTACGCATGAGCTTGGGCGGACTGCACGATGAGAGCGAGATACGCGGCCACCGTAAAACGTACATTGGCGCCATGCCAGGTAGGGTGATACAGAGCATCAAAAAAGTGAAGACCGGCAACCCTGTGTTTATACTGGATGAGGTGGATAAGGTAGGTACCGATTTCCGTGGCGACCCATCGAGCGCATTGCTTGAGGTGCTTGACCCGGAGCAAAACAATGCCTTTTATGACAACTACCTAGAGCTGGAATATGACCTAAGCAAAGTGCTGTTTATAGCCACTGCCAATAGCCTAAGCACCATACAACCTGCCCTGCGCGACCGTATGGAGATTATACAATTGGGCGGCTATAGCGTAGAGGAGAAGATAGAGATAGCCAAGCGCCACCTGATACCCAAAACCCGCACCGACCACGGCATAAAAGCCAATCAGGTGAAGATTAGCGATAAAGTGTTGGAGGCCATTATCGATAAATATACCCGCGAAGCTGGGGTGCGTGATTTGGATCGTCAATTGGCGGGCATCATGCGCCATGTGGCCAAACATGTGGTAATGAAAGAGGAATACAACGTAAACATTACCAAAGACCAGTTGCACAAAATACTAGGTGCCGAGCGGTTCGACCGCGACATATTTACCGAGAAGCAGCCTGCAGGCGTGGCTATCGGCCTAGCGTGGACTTCGGTGGGTGGCGACATCCTCTTTATTGAGGCCAGCTTGAGTAAAGGCAAGGGCGTACTTACCCTTACTGGCAACTTGGGCGATGTGATGAAAGAAAGTGCTACCACGGCCCTGAGCTATATACACGCCCATGCCAACGCCCTAGGGGTTGATGTGGAAGATTTCACTACCTGGAACGTGCACATACACGTGCCTGAAGGTGCTATCCCGAAAGATGGTCCATCGGCGGGCATAACCATGCTTACTGCGCTTACCTCTGCTTTTACGGGCAGGGCCATTAAGCCGTATGTGGCTATGACGGGCGAGATAACCCTTCGCGGAAAGGTATTGCCAGTGGGAGGTATTAAAGAGAAGATTTTGGCCGCTAAGCGTTCTGGTCTAAAAGAAATTATCCTTTGCAAAACCAACCTGCGCGACATTGCCGAAATACCTGCCGAGTACTTGGAAGGCTTGACTTTCCATTATGTGGAAAAAATGGAAGAGGTGCTGGAGCTGGCGCTAGAGCCACAGGTGACGCAGCAGTTGAAGTAAGCTTTTTGCTGATATATTATAAGCACCCCGTTATGTTTTGGATACGTAGCGGGGTGTTTTTTTGTTAAGCGCGTTTGCGCTTTTCAGACAATTTAGATTGCTTTCTCAAAGCCATAAAATTAGCAGTGGCTTGGGTAAGGTCTTTCTTGAAACCTTCAAGGTCTTCTCGGTACTGCTCCGACAGATTTTCACCCCCGCCCTTTCGGGTGTTCTCATCCGAATGCCCGAGCTCTGGATTTTCAATCCAGCACATAATACGTAAAGCTCGCATCAGAAGATAATAGTTTGTTTACCAAATAGCTAAACAGTATAATTAAAATTTAATTGATTGATATTCAGGTAATTGCTTATTTAGTATTCGGCTGCAAACTGGCTTTCTGAAACCCGCACCAAACCTCACTTCGTGGACGACAAAACTCCGTTGGTCGATTGCTTGTCTCGTTTAAAACGAGGGTCTAAATTCGATAGTCCATAGTCATTTAAACACATCGTACTTTGTACATTGTACTTTGTACATCCTTTTACAACCCTCACCAAACCTCACTTTCTGGACGACAAAACTCGGGTGGTCGATTGCTTGTCTCGTTTAAAACGAGGGTTCTTGCGGCGTCCAATCTGCTTGCAACATTGTGGTTTATTTAAGTCTTGGGCTTTGGGTGGTTTAATCCCGCATGAAAGTAATAACTTTGCCCGCCAGAAAAATTTGTTTTTGCCGTTGGCAACCCATTTAAATTTATCAACGACTACCTATACCTATGTTCTCCGCCGAAAGCAGAAATTATTACAAAAAGCTCATTTTGTTGGCCGTTCCTATCAGCTTGGGGCAGGTGGGCCATATGATGACGGGTATGGCCGATACTGCTATGGTAGGCCAGTTGGGCAAAACCGAGTTGGCGGGTGTGGCGTTTGCTACCAACGTGTTTATGTTCCTGTTTATTTTCGGCATTGGGCTTAGCTTGGGTATAACTACTATGGTTGGTCAAGCCTATGGCAGCAACAACCTTACCAAGTGTCGCAGTTTGTTACAGCAGGGTTTGTTGTTTTATGTTTTGGTGGGTGCACTGCTTACAGTACTCAACTTGGCCTTGATTCCTTTAATGCCTTACATGGGGCAAGAGGCCGATGTGGTAAAGGTTGCTGCCCCTTTTTATTTTTACATTGCCTGCTCGACGCTTCCGGTAATGGCCTTTTCTGGTTTAAAGCAGTTTTTAGAGGGCATGGGCAAAACCGTTCCGCCAATGTTGGTAAGCTTGTTGGGCAACTTACTCAACGTTGGCCTCAATTATGTATTCATTTTTGGTGCTTGGGGCATAGAGCCAATGGGAGCTGAAGGGGCAGGTTTGGCCACTTTAATTGCCCGCATATTTATGTTCGTTGGCCTAGCGCTGTATATGTATTGGCATACCGAGTTGCGCTTCTATTTTCAGGGTTTCTCCAAGTTTAAACCAGATTGGGCAGTACTTAGTGAGTTGGGCAGGGTTGGTTTACCCATCGGATTGCAGTTTTTTATGGAGGTAGCCACCTTTGCACTCGGTGCTATCATGATGGGTTGGTTGGGTAAAGTGCCCCAATCGGCACACCAGATAGCCATTACATTGGCAGCCACCACATTTTTGGCGGCCAGCGGTATAGGTACTGCTGCTACTATTATACTTAGTAATCTTAAAGGGCAGCAACAATATGGACAACTACGCAAGGCAGGTTACGCGGCTTTTAGGTTGGTGTTGGTGTTTATGGGCTTCACCGCCATTGGCTTTGCCGTTTTTAGGGATGTACTGCCCACCTACTTTATTAACGAGAATGACACTGAGGTGGCTGCCATAGCCTCAGGGCTGTTGGTGGTAGCTGCTTTGTTTCAGTTGAGCGATGGGTTGCAAATGGTGGGTATATCGTGCCTGCGTGGCCTAGGCGATGTGGAGAAACCCATGTGGATGGCATTTGTATGTTACTGGGTTATAGCATTACCAAGCAGTTACATTTTTGCCTTTGTATTGGGTTTTGGCCCACCGGGTATATGGTATGGGTATTTAACTGGGCTCACCTTGGCAGGAGTAGCTTTCTTTGTAAGGTTTACCTTACTAACCAAGCGGTTGACAAACTAAATCTGAAAATTTGGAAATGTGCTAACTTGAAAATGATTAGTGCAGCAGTTATTTCATTTTTAAATTTCCAAATTGGGTAATTTTCAAATTAACTACCCTTTCTTCATTTGGTTGTACATTTCGGTTTTCTTGCCATCTAGTTTTACCAATACGTTGTAGGCATCGTTGCGCTCTGCTGGAGGGGCTTTGGTAAACATGCTGATAAGCTCGGCACGTTTTGCGTCGAAAAACAGTTGCAAGACCATTGAGTTTGGGTCGCTTTCGGCCAGGCGTTCCATTTTTTTCAAGGCAGCCAAAATGGTCGCACGGCCACCGTTGGCGTTTTCGAACATTACATCAATGCCTTTGCGGTGGTATTCGTAAGCCACTTCACGTATCACTTCCAACCTCGGTTTCAATATCTCATCCAATAGAATACTGCGGTTTCGGTTTCCGTCAAATGGTTTCCAACCGGTACCTTGGTCGCCGGCAAGGCTTTGGGGTACATTGTTGAGTATAGTGAGCGCTTTGTTGAAATATGGCGTACCCCCTTTTGGCGAATAGGTATCATAGTCCATACCGATTAATATATACGACCAGTAAGCCAATAGCGAAGCTAGGTTGCTGTTAAATACATTATCGTTGAACTGCACAGGCTCAAATTCGGCAAAGGTAAAATTGAAGTTACCATCGGCGTAGTTCAACAAAGGTGAGTTGTAGCTTGTGCTGTAGGCCGTTCGAGAAAGTGCAATATTAGCAGTAGCCTTATAGTTGTTACCTCCTAAGTCTTCGGTAATGTTTATGATCAAGCTACAATCAATGCGCTCTTCAGGTTTGAAGTTATCTCCGGTCCATTTTCGGTTGTTTAAAAACTCGTAGATGGTGGTCTCTAGGTTTTTAAATACTTTAGGGTCGGTGGTGGTAATTTTAGAGGCCACCACTTGAACTTTGCAGTTCAATTCTTGGGCTTGTGCGCTAACGGATATAATCAACAGCCAAAAAATGCCTAGAAACTTTCCCATAGTTATAGTTGCTCAGTAATGGCTTTAACAATATCTAATGCTACTGCTGTTTTATTTTTTAACTCAAACTGTTTTTTGCCGCCTTTATTGTCCAGCAAAGTTACTTGGTTGGTATCGTGGCCAAATCCCGCACCGCTATCGCGAAGCGAATTGAGCACAATGATATCGAGGTTTTTCTTTTTAAGTTTTTCCAGCGCGTGTTTCTCTTCGTCATTGGTTTCCAGAGCAAAACCTACCAGTATTTGCCCTGTTTTTTTGATTCTGCCAATTTCAGCCAATATATCGCGGGTTTTTACCAGTTGAAGCTCAAGTACGTGGCCGTCTTTTTTAATTTTCTTGCCCGATACCTCCGCCGGAGTATAGTCTGCCACGGCAGCGGCCATAACGGTAATATCTTTTCCTTCAAACTCGCGGGTAACTGCATCAAACATTTCCGATGCCGTGCTTACTTCAATAACATTTAGGTTACCGTTAAAAGTAGGTTGGGCAGTTGTAGGACCTTTGATGAGGGTAACTTTGGCCCCGAAGCGCAAAAATTGCTGCGCTAATGCGAATCCCATTTTACCTGTTGAGTGGTTGCTTATGTACCGCACAGGGTCAATGGGCTCCATAGTTGGACCAGCGGTAATCAATACGGTCTTGCCTTTTAGGGTTTCTTGTTCAGGAGCGAAAACTTCTTCTTCCAAAAAGGCAATGATTTCTTCAGGTTCGGCCATACGGCCTTCGCCTACCAATCCACTGGCTAACTCTCCAAATCTCGCTGGAACAACCAAATTGCCATAGCTACGAAGCTTAGCAAGGTTGTTCAGTGTAGTTGGGTGCTGGTACATATCCAAATCCATTGCTGGAGATACCGCAACTGGGCAGCGAGCTGATAAGTAGGTGGCTGTTAGTAAGTTGTCGCAAATGCCATTGGCCATTTTAGCCAAAGTGTTGGCTGAGGAAGGGGCTACCAATATTACATGGGCCCATAAGCCAAGTTCTACGTGACTGTTCCAATTGCCTTTTTCGTCGGCATATTGGGTAAGCACTGGGTTTTTGCTTAGCGTGGACAGTGTTAACGGGGAAATAAATTGCTGTGCTGCTTGGGTCATTATAACCTTAACATTAGCCCCTTGCTTAACCAACAAACGCACCAATATGGCCGATTTGTAGGCGGCAATGCTGCCAGTTACGCACAGCAATATGTTTTTTCCCGCCAGCATAGGGTACTATTAGGCTTGTTCGTCAGCACGACGGTAGTAAATCTCGTCGTTCTTAAATTCGTCCAAAGCAATAATAACCGGGTTAGGCAACTTCTCGTAGTATTTGCTTATTTCAATTTGCTCGCGGTTTTCAAACACCTCTTCCAAGTTATCGTTGCTGCTCGCAAATTCATTAAGCTTTGCGTGCAACTCTTCTTTCAACTTGGCATTGATCTGGTTAGAGCGTTTTGCAATAATTACCAGCGACTCAAAAAGATTGCCTCCGCTTTGAGCGGCAATTTGGTTTAGGTCGCGGGTTTCTACGTTAGGCTGTATGCCCATCAATTGGTTCTTCTTCATAACTCAGGATTTAGCCGACTCAAGCGCCTTTCTAATTTCTTCTAGTTTAATGGTTGCTTGGTCGTAATATTTTTTTGCATCGTTAAGGTACACACTATTTGCGTATCGGCGCGCCAAATTGTTATAGCTCTCTAAAACTGCTTCGTAGCGCTCCTTTTGTTTTTCGTTGATACTGTTTTCGGCATACAGAAAGTAACTTTTAACGATACTGTATGAAATCTTTTCAGCATCTTTTGTGTCCGGAAAATCAACTAGAATGTTTGAAAACGAAACTGCTGCTGCTTTGTAATGTCTGGTTCGTAAATAAAGTTCAGCAGCACTAAGTGCTTTGAGCTCTAGTTTGCGCCTCATTTGCCCAATCTTCAGGTTACAATCGTCAAGCCTTGTGGTATTTGGGTAGCTATTGATATACAATTGAAATGATTGTATTGCCTTGTCAGTATAAGTTTGGTCTAAAGGTACTTCGGCCGACATTTGATAATCACACTGTGCGGTCATATACAAGCATTCTTCGGCAAAAGGGCTAAGACCGTAATTATCGCTGATGTTTTTGAAATGGAAGCCAGCAATCAAGAAATTGGCCTCGTTATAATGACTCATGGCGTACTTAAAGTACAACTCATCAATATTTTTGGTGCCTTTAAATACCGGGATCAACTCCTCGTAAATAGGGATGGCTTTGGAGTATGCTCCCTTCTCGTAGTACTCGTTTGCTTTGCTAAGCTTGTAATTGAAATCGGTACTTTTTACTACCTTTTGGTAGCTATCGGCACACGACGAGCCAAGCAGTATAAATACTGAAAGCAATAAGGCGTATATACTTTTGTTCACCACAGTTTGCAAAATTAGCGTATTTTCTTCAGAGCGTAAAAAGAGATTTGGGCTCTTGGGTTGCAACCTAACGGTTATTGTGCTTGATTTATTATATGTAGCTCAGCTTCTAACTTTTTGATAAGCTCATTACTTATGCGCCAAAGCGGCAACCTTACTTGGTTGGTGCATATTCCTTTAAGTTGCAGCACTGTTTTTACGCCACCCGGATTTCCTTCAACAAACAATAAATTGGTTAGATCGGTTAGTTTATAATGAAGTTTGCGTGCAGCTATAAAGTCACCCTTTAACGCCAGTCGCACCATTTCCGAAAAGTAGGCTGGCATAGCGTTGCCTACTACCGAAATAACTCCATCTGCACCACAGGCTATTAATGGCAGCGTAATTAGGTCATCTCCGCTAATTACTAAAAAGCCATCGGGTTTATTTTTGATAATCTGCATTACTTGGTCAAAGTTGCCCGATGCTTCTTTTACAGCAATAATGTTTTTAAAATCGCGACCTAAGCGCAGCGTTGTTTCAGCAGTTACGTTAGAGGAAGTTCGGCCAGGTACGTTATACAAAATTACTGGCACTGGCGATGCTTCAGCCACTGCTTTGTAATGTTGGTAAATACCCTCTTGCGTTGGCTTATTGTAATATGGGCTAGCCGAGAGAAGGGCGTCGTAGCCAACAAAATCAAATCCTTTAATTGCCTCTACCAATTCGCGGGTGTCATTGCCACCGAAACCTGCTACCAATGGCACGCGTTTGTTTACCACTTCGGCGGTAAAGCGCAGTACTTGTAATTTTTCGTCTTTATTTAAGGTTGCAGTCTCGCCGGTAGTGCCCAACGAAACTAAATACTCTACACCTCCCTTTATGTCGTGCTCAATTACTTTCCTAAGTCCATCAAAATCAATGCTTCCATCCTCGTTGAAAGGCGTTACCAGCGCTATTCCGGTGCCTCTAAATTGCTGCGACATTTTGTTGTTGGTTTTTGTTTATTTCGGTAAGCAATTGGTCTACTTGTTTTATCATTTGTGGCAAGTCATTTTCGGGCTGCAAAGATACCATCAGATCATAACAGTCAATTGTATCGCTTGCATATCTTCCCACCCTGCATTTTGCACCACTCAGGCTTGCCAAGTACTCCAGCGGTTTGCATGGCTTGCTATGCAGGCAAAGTAATAAATCGTAAGGTATTTTGGCCCATATTTCTTGCGTATTGGCATCGGGTACACCAGCCCAGCTAATTCTATGTGGCTCTATATAATCAAACTTAATTTTCTCTTCTTTTTTTACTTTGCCAACATAACCCAATATTTCAACTTTTTTGCCTTTACTGGCCAGTTTGCGGGCTAAAGCATCAATGACCGTAAAATTTTCGCGGTTGCTGCCGTCAAACCAAATGCCAATATACCTTGAGTTTGTATAATTTCTTATTTCGCCCAAACGTTCTTGTTGGGCAGTTTCGCGACTTAGACTCCGCCGGAAAAAGTACTCTTTAAATGTGTTATACCAAGACATTTGTGCCATAAAGGTACGAATTGCAAAAGAAAAAGTAGAATAAGCTTAGTGCTCGTTGCGCCGCTTGTTTGACGTTATCCTGTTTTTGGGTTGTACTTCTAGGGGTCGATAGTGTATCAAACGCCATTGTTTACATACTATTTGTTGTTATGCGATTTTAATTTTTTTGAAAAAAAAATACAAGCTCTAGTTTAAAGTTGCTAAATTGTCACTGAAAAATATTTACTCCTCATCTAAGTTTTCTATTTATGCCGTTTGCTTACTCGCTTAGAGGCTTTTGCCTGTTAATTGTATTGTTATTCTCTCAATCTTTGTTTGCCAACGACAGCATTTACGAAAACCGTCGACAGGCTTATATTGATACGGCGCTGCAGTATACCAATAGTATTGATTTGGTGGCAATTCAAGCATACAAGAATGGCATTGTGGATACTGTTTTGTTGAGGGACATTCTGAGTAGGATTGAGGGCGGCTCAACTTTCGATTTTCAGTTGGTGAAACTTATTAGAGTATTGTATTTGACTAATGGCGATTACGATAACATCATTCTTCCTGCTATTGATACGGTTCCGTTTTGGCTAACTAAAGCTGACACGATTCGGGGTTACTGGTCGGAGAACCACACTATCATGTGGATGTCTAGCGATTGGTTGCTACATGAGAAATATGGACGCGCCATTGACACCGCCCTTCGTACCCGTTTGGTGCATTATCTAGACCTTAAAGTAAAATATGGGTTCTACGAGTTTTATTCTCCTACCTATGCGCCATATTGCCTTAGTGGGTTAATAAACCTATCAGATTTTGCCCAAGACCCTCAAATAAAGGATTTGGCTACCAAAGCATCGGTGCGGTTGCTAAGAGATTTGTTGCTCATGACCAATAATAAGGGCGTAATGTTTGCAGTGGCAGGCAGGGCATATCCTGCCAAATACAAAAGCCCCTATCAAAACCACACCAATCTTATTTATCTGCTAACTGGTTTGGGCGAAAGACCCGGTTCCCCGTCGCATTCAGGATCGTTTCTAAGCACATCTTCGCTAGAAGTGGATAGTATAGTTTCTACGCTTAACTTTTCGGTGGATACAACTTTTTACATTGGACATTCTATAGACAGTAGCTTGGCTATTAATAGCGTACTTAGGCCATTAGATAAAGTTATAAGCCAGTGGAGCTCAGGCTTGTATTTCCACCCAAAAGTGGCCTACGAAACGGGTAGTTTAATCATTGACTCTGCTTTGTGGGGGCATGTTGATTTTGCTGAGTTTAGAGATTTTCGCACTTTCGGTCCTACCGATATTCAATTAATTGCAGAGTCTTTGCCAGCCATTTCTATGAGTTCGGTAATTTGTGGGCAGCAAGTATCGGTGTTTAAACGAAATGCAGTAACACTTACTTCTTTATACGATTTTTGGAAAGGTAAAGTGGGTTTCCAGCAATACCCGATTATGGCAAATGTTGGCACTACAGCAGTGTTTACTGGTTCGGGAAGAGTAAAACAAAATTGGGATGATAGATCGCCAAACAATCAAAACGATCATTTGCCTTTTGTAGCTCAAAAAAGCAATGTGGCACTTATTATGTACAGAGCCGAAGCAAACAACATATTACTGAAGAGTAAAGACGTTGCAGTGTTTTTTGAAGATAGCGAGTATGATGAAGTTAGGAACGACAGCTTATGGTTGCTTGGTCGCCAAGAAAACAGCTATGTAGCAGTGCGCCGCTATTGCATAGGTGAGGTGAATAATGTTAGGGCTTGTAATATTGAACGTGGTCAAACTTGGGTAATTGTAGTGGGCGACTCTTCGATGTACGGAAGCTTTAATAATTTCGAATCGTTAATTTCTCAGTCGCAGTTTACTGATTCATGGTATTATGATAGTACCACCTCACAATCGGTGTATTATGCGTCCATAACTGTTGATACCATAACCATTGACTATGCGTGGGGCGTTGATAGCCTGATAAATTCAACAAACGATGTTAAAGGTTTGGCTGCATTTAAATTGTACCCTAACCCAACTCAAAGCGAAGTAACTATTGAGTTAAGCAATCAAGGTTCTGCTCCGGTGGGTATTACGGTGTTTAATATGGTTGGTCAGGTTGTTTATCAGTTTGAAACTACTGAGAGTAACCAACGTATTTCAACTGCTGCTTGGCCTGAAGGCATGTACATGGTACAAATTGAGCAAGATGGCGCGAGGCACATACAGAAGTTGGTGAAGGCAAATTGATAGTATCCTGATTTTAAGAGATTGCCCTTACCTTTAAACTCAATTCTATAATGTTAGAATTCTCTAAATTCTGATTCAGACATAAATAAAAATGACACAGCCGAACCCCCGTTCGGCTGTGCCGTTATTGACAATCCCAAAAAACCTCAATGTTGATTAATGGCCTAAGTAATGTTTCAATGAGCGCGAATTGGTGGTTTTGCGCAATCGGCGCAAAGCCCGCTCTTTGATCTGGCGCACCCGTTCGCGGGTTAGGTCAAAAATATTACCGATTTCTTCCAAGGTCATATAACCCTCGCCTTTTAGACCATAATAGTAGCATACAATGTCAGCATCTCGCGCTGGTAGCATTGCTAGTACTTTGTTTATCTCCTTTTTCAATGATTCTTTCATCATTTTTCGCTCGGTGTCGCTGGCATCGTCATCAACCAGCACATCGTATAGGCTTCCACTATCGCCTTCTTCGCCCATTGGCGCATCCATGCTTATGTGGTGGCTAGCGCCTTTTATCAATTCTTCAATTTCTTTGCTGCTTATCTCAAGCAAGTCTTCTAGCTCCTCGTGAGTTGGTTCGCGCTGAAACTCCTGTTCAAAAATGCTCATGGCTTGAGTTATCTTATTGTACGAGCCTACTTTGTTCATGGGCATACGCACAATTCTAGATTGCTCAACCAACCCTTGCAATATACTTTGTCTAATCCACCACACGGCATAAGAAATGAACTTAAAGCCTCGGGTTTCGTCAAATTTTTGAGCAGCTTTTATAAGGCCTAAATTGCCTTCATTTACTAAATCGCTAAGTGGTAAACCTTGGTTCTGATACTGCTTTGCTACCGATACAACAAACCTAAGGTTTGCTTTTACCAAGCTCTCCAACGCATCACTGTCTCCCTCCTTAATCCTCTGTGCTAGCTGCACCTCCTGTTCCACAGTCAATAGTTTTACTTTGGCTATCTCTTGCAGATATTTCTCCAAAGCTTGGCTATCGCGCTGTGTAATCTGATTGGTGATTTTTAGTTGTCTCATTCCGCAATATTTTAACCACTATTACGAAATAGCCAAACAATAGTTACGGGCTGATAAGATTAGTTGGGAAAAATTTAAGTAGAAAGGCGTATCACTTGCTCACGAAAGCACCATAGCAGTCTTTAATGGCCTTTGCCAAATCGTAATCATTGCTCGATACTATAAAATCGGCTGGCAGATTGCAGAAATGCATAAAACTTTCCATCTGCTCATCGGGCAGGGGTACAAATTGTTGGATGAATGTAGGGTTGTACCTAAAAGCGATGTATTCGCGCATGGCTTCTTCATAGTCCCATTGGGCAATATGCTCTTGTTGCTCGCGCATGTGCTTAGCTTTGCTATCAAAACCAAAGGTAATGCCACCACCCGGACTAACCCCGAACCTAGGCGTGTGCGGAAAATGGGGACTTACAGGTGGCCCGCCTGGGGGGGGCACGTTCATAATATCGTTGCGAATATCTCGGGGCATAATGGTTACCTCATCAATATCGTACACCTCACGGTACATTACCAAAGTAATCTTGGGGTTTAAGGCAATATCCAAAGGCACTTTCCAGTCCTTTGTTACAAACCCAATAGAGGTAATGCGCATCGTGTCGCCAGGCAATACATAAATAGCAAAACTACCATCCACGTTGCTAGTGCCACCTATTTTGCTTTGTTTTCCCCACATGTTTACATAAGGTAAACCCATGCTATCGCCAACGTCCAAAATTCGGCCCGAGATAAGCACTGCTTGTGGGGTTTGTGCCGAGGCCGCAAAACCAACCAAACTGAGCAGCATAATTAGCAGGTAACAACGCATATGACACAAAGAACGCTACAATTTGCGGTAAGTTGTAAAAAGGTAACAATTAATTTTAGATGTTGACTAAGCAAAGTGGACAATTAGGGTACCAGCACATTTTAGCTTCCTATTTTGTTAGGTAGGTGCTGTTAAATGTCTACATCGTGTTTTGCAAAGGGTTGCAGTGGCTGCAACTAACTTTAAAACAAATAAATCCCTACAATCGTTATGACATAACACCAATGCCCTGTACTTTTACCGCCTCAATGCTTACCAAACGTATTATACCATGCCTTGACGTAAAGGATGGCCGCACTGTAAAGGGCGTGAACTTCGTGGACCTGCAAGATGCCGGCAACCCTGTGGAGCAGGCAGCCCTGTATGCTGCCCAAGGTGCCGATGAGCTTGTGTTTTTGGATATAACTGCTACTAGCGACCGACGCAAAACCATGGTTGGTTTGGTTGAAGAAGTTGCTAGGCAAGTGAATATACCTTTTACGGTTGGTGGTGGCATACGCACTATTGACGATGTAAATAAGATGCTTTATGCAGGTGCCGATAAAATTAGCATCAATTCGGCAGCGGTGCGCAGGCCCGAACTGATTACTGAGCTAGCAAAGGCTTTTGGCAGCCAGTGCATTGTTGTTGCTATTGATGCCAAAGTGATTGACGGACGCTGGATAGTGCACCTTAACGGTGGGCGGTTGCCTACCAATATCGATTTGTTTGATTGGGCGCGGCAAGTTGAAGACTTGGGTGCTGGCGAAATTTTATTTACTAGCATGGACCATGATGGCACCAAGCATGGTTTTGCAGTAGCTGCCACTGCCTACATTAGCGACGTGGTAAACATACCTATTATTGCCTCTGGTGGTGCTGGCTCGGCCAAACATTTTGAAGATGTGTTTAAAAACGGACGTGCCGATGCAGCACTAGCAGCCAGCATATTCCATTTTGGCCAAGTAAGTATACCAGAGTTAAAATCTTATTTAAAGCAACAAAACATACCGATAAGATGAGCCAACCAGACTTTGATAAAGGCGGTGGTTTATTGCCAGCCATTGTTCAGGATGCCGAAACAGCTAAAGTGCTGATGCTAGGCTTTATGGACCAAGAGGCATACAATACTACTGTTGAAAGTGGTTTGGTTACTTTTTATAGCCGGACTAAAGAGCGGCAATGGACCAAGGGCGAAACATCTGGAAATTTTTTGGTAGTAGAATCGTTAACCTTAGATTGCGACTCTGACACGTTGCTGGTGAAGGCCAAGCCCAAGGGTCCAATCTGCCATACAGGCTCCGATACCTGCTTTTTTGAAAAAAATACTGATAGCGTGCATTTTCTGGAGTTTCTGCAGCAATTAATTGAAGGAAGAAAAAATGCAGCACCTGAAAGTTCGTACACAGCCAGTCTGTTTGCTAAAGGCACCAATAAGATTGCCCAGAAGGTAGGCGAAGAGGCAGTGGAGTTGGTAATTGAAGCTAAGAGCGATAATGACCAGTTGTTTCTTAATGAGGCTGCCGACCTTATGTTTCACTATATGATATTACTTTCGCACCGAGGCTATGGCATTACCGATGTGGTAAAAGTGCTGCAAAATAGGCATGCTAAGTAGTCTTTTAGGCTAACTACCAATCACTTAGAAATTAAACACTATCTATGCTAAAAGTAGCTACCTTTACAACCGAAAAGGTTTCGAAATTGGGATAAGATGGAAGAGTTTGTAGCACCTAATATTACCAAAATACTGATTGCCGATGACCACGCCATGTTTATTGACGGCATTAAATCATTGTTGCGTAAATTTGACAAGGCAGAAATTGTGGCAGAAGCGCACGATGGACAAGAAGCCCTCGCAATACTGAAGGAAGGAGGTATTGATTTGCTCATTACCGATATTAATATGCCAGGTATTAGCGGCACTGAACTTACTAGAATTGTGAAGCGCGATTTTCCGGAGGTGAAGGTGCTGGTTCTTACCATGTACAACGACCGTGAGATAATAAATGAAATACTACTTGCTGAAGCCGAAGGGTATATTCTTAAAAATACTGGTAAGCAAGAGCTCATTACTGCTATCAATCGATTGGCCGACGATGGCACGTATTATAGCAACGAAGTAATGAACATTATACTTGAAAATATAAAAGATAGTAACAAGCCGCCTAAGCAAGAAAACGACCGCGTAAAAGACCTAACCCCACGCGAACTAGAAATATTGCAATTGATTTGCGAAGAATTATCAACTGCCGAAATTTCTCAGAAACTGTACATCAGCCCTCGAACCGTAGAAACGCACCGGAAGCATATCATCCAGAAAACGCAGGTGAAAACTATAGTGGGTTTGATAAAGCTGGCTATAGAAAACAAGTTGGTATAAGCTTATACTACTGTTCTACTACATCGTTCAAAACATCTACATTAATTTCTAGTTCTTGTGCCGAAAAAAGCACAATACGCACCAACTGAATATGCTGAATGTGCTGCAGTGTTCGCTTTATAGTACTAAGCGCAACTTCGGCGGCATCGCGCATTGGATAGCCAAAAATGCCAGTTGAAATTGCTGGGAAAGCGATGCTTTTCAATCCGTTTTCGTCGGCTAAACGCAGCGAGTGCTCGTAGCAGCGGGCCAAAATATAATCAGAAGGCTTATCGATTCCGTAAATGGGCCCCAGTGTATGTATTACATACTTATTGGGCAAGTTGAAGCCAGGTGTAATAATGGCATCTCCATGAACGATAGGGGCAGATGGCAAGCAAGCTTGATAAAGTTGAGGGCCCGCAGCAGCGTGTATTGCACCAGCAACCCCGCTACCCGCGCGAAGCTCTGCATTAGCGGCATTTACTATTACATCAACATCGGGTTGTTCTACTATGTTGCCTTTTATCAGCTCCAGTATTTTTCCATTTAGTTTTACCTGCATCGTGTTGTTAGGTTTCTCTTTTTACTATCTTTTGATAGTAACTACCTCCAAATATAATAGCTGAAAATAAAGATTATTTCGAGGTAAATTATAGGTTGGTACCTATATCGATACATTATTTTGCGGGCCGTGCCACAGTGGTCTCAATTTCAAGAGTTTAATAAAAAACGGAACAACTAGAATAAACTCAAACCTTAAATTGCTCCCGTGTGTGGCCAACTGCAGTGCATAAACAAGTACTACCAGCACTATATGCGCAGCGCAAAGTACAAGCCCCGCATTTAGTGCCCAATCTTTGCCATAAAACAAAGCAAACCCTACTATACCTGAAATTAAAAACATAATAGTTACCAAAGCCCCATTTAGGTTTAAGATGGAGGTTGATTCAATTCCATATAAACTCAACTCTGTTGGCACTCCAAATATTGACATGATACTTATCGGAAAAATCATTATTCCAAATATCATAAACAACCAACTGAAACCTTTAATCCACCAAGGTAGCAGGCTGCGGCGGTATTTTACAATGTTTATTGGTTGCAAAAATTCACTGCTGTCGAGTATTGGTTCCATAGTTGCCCTTTTTTGGTGTTGGTTATTTAATGAGTGATTGGTACGCCTTCATTTGCTTGGCTAAATACTTTCCGATAATATCGAACTCTAAGTTTACTTGGTCGCCTTCTTGCAAGGTATAAAAGGTAGTATTTTCATAGGTATATGGTATAATGGCCACCGAAAAATGGTCTTCGCCAACATCAGCCACGGTTAAGCTCACACCATTAACGCAAATAGAGCCTTTCTCCACTACCAACAAATCTATTGAAGGAGTGTACCTGAACCAATACTTCCAGCTACCACCCAAGGTGTCTTTTTGATAGCATTCGGCGGTTTGGTCTACATGTCCTTGTACCATATGGCCATCAAACCGAGCATGGGCACTCATGGCGCGCTCCAAGTTTACTACACTACCAACAGACAAGCTGCCTAAGTTGGTGCGGTTAAGGGTTTCTAATATTGCGGTTACGGTATGCACATCGCCATCTAACGCTACTACGGTAAGACATACGCCGTTGTGCGAAACGCTCTGGTCAATTTTTAACTCTGGAGTGATAAAAGACCTTACTTTGAAATGCACATTGGTGCCTTCGTGTTGTATGTCGGTTACGGTACCAAGGGTCTCTATAATGCCTGTAAACATTGGGTTTTAATTTGGAAATTTGAAAATGTGCCGATTTGAAAATAGCTGTTAATGATAAGTGAAAGTGAGGTGATAAAAGTTTAAATCAACATTTTCAAATTTTCAAATTGTCGCATTTCCAAATTAATTATTGCCTCCATTACCCCTTATTAGATGGATGTAGCCGTTCAGTATTTCAGGATTTTCGACCACACCTGCATCGCGAAGCTCTAATACACGGCATACGTAGTAATAAACATCTTCGCCCAGCGGTTTGCCATTGCTATCGTTCCCATCCCAGTTTACATTAGGATCAGTGGTTTCGAACACTAAATAGCCCCAACGGTTATATATCTTCATATCTACTTGGTAAACAAATAGATAGGGTTTGCGTGGGGTGTATAAATCATTGTCGCCATCATTGTTAGGCGTAAACACGTTGGGTAATATGTAGCATGGGCAGTTGTCAACGCACATGATGTTGCTGAAGGCACTCTCGTTTCCAACCGTATCAATGGCCGTTACGGCATAGCAACCTGCAAGCGTGCTTTCAATTGGCCTATGGCTAAAGGTAGTGTCCGATGCACTTGCCACACTATCAATCAAATTAAACTCGCTAGTACCTGGCACGGCATAATATATCCGGTATTTAAGCGCATCTTTTTCGTCGCAACTAATGTTTACGTTGTTCCATGACAGATTGTTATTCAATGAATTTGCCTCCGCATCACAATTCTCGCCTTTTTCAATGCTGCCACAATTATTAGCTACCATAAGCACGGGCACGCAAGGTGCTACCGAATCTTGTGGCACTGCACAACTTTCTTGCGATTTGTTAAACAACGTATCGGGCAACGATGGGATAGTGTATACACCAAAACCGCGCACCATGTAGCAATACTCGTCGCCGTTTACCAAGTTACGGTCAACATATTCGGGTACATCTACCGTATCAATGGGTGTAAATACGCCGCCAATTTTGCGGTTTATTTCGAAGCGGGCATTAATCCAAGGTACTTGATATTCAAAAGTCATATCTACCCTGCGGTCGTTGCCTATCGTGTTCAAGAAAATAGAAGAAGCCCGTCCGCTGGAACCAAGCAATATGCCCCCTTGGGTATAGAATTCTACTTCGTAGGCATATGGAATACCAGAAGTATTCAAACCATTGTCGGTAAAGGTGGTATCGTCAAGGCCGGTAAAGGTATTGCTGGTGTAGTTTACCACCTGCACGCGGTTAGCGGCCCCATCCAGCCCTTCACCCCGAATTAACCTGTACTCGAAAGGTCCTGGGTAAAGAATTGTGTCTAAATCTTGTGGCGATGCAATTGGGTTTACCCAGCGCACAAACATTTGACCTGTAGCAGCATCGGTGCTATTTACATCTACATTGGTAATTATGGGCAACTTCCGTGCAAGTTGGGTACAAGCTTCTTCCGAAGGTAAGCTTTCTACTTGGTTGTAAACAATACCAAAGCTGGTGCGGTCGCCAAAATGGGCCAAAATACGGTAGCAGTATGTTTGTCCAATAGTAGCAGTGCTATCAGAAAATGTGAAGCCCATTTGCATGTCCGAAATCTGGGTATAGCCTCTTCCAGCTAGGCCCACCGTACAGGTATCAATAGGGAACGGGTTAGATCCGATACGACGCCATACCGTAAACCCAAGGAAACGGTCGGTTTCTTGCAGGCCGCAGGCATAGGGGTCTTGCCATGAAACATCAATATTATCATTGCTTACATTCGGTATTGCAATCACGTTTTGTGGGGGAGGGCCAACTATGCGAATCAGCATGGTTTCCACATCGGTAAGTGGCACGCTCTGGCCGCCGGGGGCCACATAATTATCCACGGCGCGGAACACTACTTGATAAGGGTCTCGGCGTATATGGTTGCAGATAGATTGCCACTGGAAGGTTCCGAAAGCTGGGTTACCGGTGTTGCTCACAAAATCGGCAGGGCTATTCGTTGGGTCTAAATTTAATGGTCCGCCATATGCAGCAATGTTTACGGTTTGCACATTGGGGTCGGTGGCACTTACTTGAAAGTTTAGCAGCGTGCCCGCAATAATGCAGGTGTCCCTTATTTCGGCAAACACGGGCGGATCGTTTATGTAATCGCGCACAATAATTTGCATGTCACGTAGCACAGTTCCCAGCAAAGTACCTTCTCGGTATTCACGAACCAAAATGGCAATATTGTAAATTCCAGCTTTTTTAGGCACGGCCCACGTTATTTCGCCAGTGGCGTTATCTAGTGTGAAGTTATTGTCAATGCCTGGGTTTATTAAATCGGGTAGCCGGTACAATGATACAGGAGTTGCTGTACCCTGCAAAGGAACTACTAGCTCAAAAGTTAGGCTATCACCATCAGGGTCAAATGCTCCTGGGTTATGGAAAAAGGTATCGTTCAGGTTGGCATAATCGATAGGGGGAGTAAGCAGTATTGGTGAACTATTGCCGCCAATAAAAGAAGGATTGTAAATGCGCAAAGTATCTTCAATGTAAAACAGCGTACCGATGCTGTTGTTCATGTTCTCAATTCCTCCGATTCGATTGGGGTCGGCCATCGATATAAGGTAATAGGGCAGTGGGCCTGCGTAGGTATGCGTAGTTTTGTATACGTTGATTTTGTAGTCGGAGTTAGGGAAGTTGGCGTTTACCCTGCCTGCCATGGTTATGGTACCATCGCCCCAATCTACGGGTAGGGTATCAGTATCTGGTGGTTCAAGGTTTGCTAGGGCAGTAGTGTAAGTAGTTACGGTAACCTCATAAGATAAATACCCTAACTGGCGAAAGGTAAGCTCACCTGCCCGATAATGCGTTGCCGATGCATTGAGGCTCAATAGCAAAAAGAACATTACCAGTACCCGGTGCATCATTGGTAGAAAATTGAAATACGCAATAAGGTAAAAATAACAAAAAAATACCGAGAAGAGTCTCGGTATTTTTAAACGTTATGAGGTTAAAAAAGATTGCAAGGTTGCATCAATCGCCGCCGCCTGTTGCTTTAGGCGGAGAATAGCTTATAGCGGCGCCCAAATATTGACGGTTCATACGAGCAATGTTTTCGATGCTGATGCCTTTAGGACATTCTACTTCGCAAGCGCCAGTGTTAGTACAGTTGCCGAAGCCTTCTTCGTCCATCTGGTTAATCATAGCCAGTACGCGGTCTCGAGATTCTACTTGCCCTTGTGGCAATAGGCTCAAATGCGAAACTTTTGCCGAGGTAAACAACATAGCCGATGCATTTTTACAGGCAGCTACGCAGGCACCGCAACCAATGCATGTTGCTGCATCAAATGCTCTATCTGAGTCATGTTTGTCAATCGGTATTGCATTGGCATCTACTGGCGATCCAGAGTTAACGGAAATAAATCCGCCGGCCTGTATGATGCGGTCGAATGCGGAGCGGTCGGTAACCAAATCTTTGATTACCGGGAAAGCCGCTGCACGCCATGGCTCAATATGGATGGTATCGCCATCAGCAAAAGAGCGCATGTGCAATTGGCAAGTGGTAATGCCGCGGCCGGGGCCATGGGGCTCACCGTTGATATACATGCTGCAACTACCGCAAATACCTTCTCGGCAATCGTGGTCAAAAGCAACCGGCAAATCACCTTTTTCTACTAGCTGGTCGTTTAACACATCCATCATTTCCAGAAACGACATGTCTGGAGATATACCACTAATAGGGTAGTCAACCATTTTGCCATTATCCTTCGGCCCCTTTTGGCGCCATATTTTTAGCTTTAAATTCATTGTAACCAATTTGAAAATTTGGTAATTTGAAAATTTGGAAATCGAAAAACAGTTGTTTTATCTATCGAAAAGCACCATTTTAAAATTGGCACATTTTCAAACTTCCAAATTATTTATAACTCCTCTGTACCATTTTAATGTTCTCGTAGTGCAGCTCTTCTTTGTGCAATCTAGCTGGCATACCTGCACCTTGGTATTCCCAAGCTGCTACGTAAGCATAGTTGTCGTCATCTCGCAAAGCCTCGCCCTCTGGGGTTTGGAATTCTTCGCGGAAGTGACCACCGCAAGATTCGTTACGATCTAACGCATCCTGGCACATAAGCGCACCAAGTTCTATAAAGTCGGCTACACGGCCCGCTTTTTCTAGCTCTTGGTTTAGCTCGCCTTCAGTGCCTGGTACACGTACATTTTTCCAGAAGTCTTCGCGTATGGCATTAATGTCGGCAATGGCTTGTTTCAAACCTTCGGCGTTGCGCGACATGCCGCATTGCTCCCAAATGATTTTACCTAACTTTTTGTGGTAGTAATCCACAGGTTTGGTTCCTCCATTATTCATTAATTGATGCAAACGATTTTTTACTTCCTTCTCAGCAGCATCAAACTCGCTTGATTGGGTAGATATGGCACCTGTGCGGATATCGTCGGCTAGGTAGTCGCCAATAGTATATGGCAATACAAAGTAACCATCAGCAAGGCCTTGCATCAAAGCCGAAGCACCAAGACGGTTAGCTCCGTGGTCAGAGAAGTTAGCCTCTCCAAGCACAAACAACCCTTCCACGTTGCTCATTAAGTTATAATCAACCCATAGGCCACCCATAGTATAGTGCACTGCAGGGTATATGCGCATTGGGGTTTTGTATGGGTTCTCGTCGGTAATCTTTTCATACATCTGGAACAAGTTACCGTATTTAGAGGCTACCACATCTTCGCCCATGCGATTGATGGCATCTTTAAAATCGAGATAAACTGCCATCTTACTAGCACCAACACCATATCCTGCATCACAACGCTCTTTGGCGGCACGGCTGGCCACGTCACGTGGCACTAGGTTGCCAAAGGCTGGGTAGCGGCGCTCTAGGTAATAATCGCGCTCTTCCTCAGGTATGTCTATTGGTTTTCGGGTATCGCCTTTCTTTTTAGGCACCCAAATGCGTCCATCGTTGCGCAACGATTCCGACATCAAAGTCAGTTTCGATTGGTGATCGCCGCTTACTGGTATGCACGTCGGGTGGATTTGGGTAAAACAAGGGTTGGCAAACAACGCACCTTTTTTGTGCGCTTTCCAAGCCGCCGTTACGTTGCTGCCCATAGCATTGGTGCTCAAAAAGAACACGTTGCCATAGCCACCTGTAGCCAACACCACGGCATGTGCCGAGTGGCGTTCTATTTCGCCGGTTTGCAAGTTGCGGGCAATTATACCACGCGCTTTACCTTCAACCAAAACCACATCAAGCATTTCGTGGCGGTTGTACATTTTTATACCACCTTTGGCAATCATACGACTCATAGCCGAGTATGCGCCCAAAAGTAATTGTTGTCCTGTTTGGCCCCGTGCATAAAAAGTACGACTTACTTGCACGCCCCCAAAAGAACGGTTATCTAGCAAGCCACCATAATCGCGTGCAAAAGGCACACCTTGAGCTACACATTGGTCAATAATACTTGCTGACACTTCGGCCAAACGGTATACGTTAGCTTCGCGAGAGCGGTAATCCCCACCTTTAATTGTATCGTAAAAAAGTCGGTAAGTACTATCACCGTCGTTCTGGTAATTTTTGGCTGCATTTATACCTCCTTGTGCTGCAATAGAGTGCGCACGGCGTGGGCTATCCTGAAAGCAAAACGATTTAACGTTATATCCCATTTCGGCCAATGAAGCGGCTGCTGATGCGCCAGCCAAGCCGGTACCAACTACTATCACATCAATGCGGCGTTTGTTACCAGGGCTTACTAACCTTACATGGTTTTTATGCTCCACCCATTTATCCGCTAATGGCCCTTCCGGTACCCTAGCATCAACTATCGATGTTTTTTCCCTAAATTCTGACATATAAATTATGTATTAGCGCTTATCCAAAGAAATAAATGTAAACCGGAATAATACCAAACAAGGCAGGAACTATTACTGCGAATGCATATCCAGTTTTCTCGACGATAGGAGTGTAACGTGGGTGGTTTAGACCTAATGATTGAAATCCACTTTGGAAACCATGCCATAGGTGGAAACCAATAGCAACCATACACAACACATAAACGATTACGTACCATAGTTGTTTGAAAGAATGCATAACAACGGAGTGCAAATCTCTATTGCCATTAGCATCTAGCCATATGTCCACATTTAATTCGCCCCAGTGCATTTTTACCCAAAAGTTGCTCATGTGCAATACTATAAACACCAGCATCAGAGAACCTAAAATAGCCATATTGCGGGCAGGGAAGCTAGAATTTTTATCGGGGCGGCTGTAAGCGTATCCCACAGGTCTGGCTTTGCGATTTTTTAAAGTAAGCAAAAGGCCATCGATAGCATGAAACACAATGCTAAAGTAGGTTAGGTAAGAAAGTATTTTTACGGCCGGGAAGGTGGTCATAAACTTAGCATACTCGTTAAATTGCAATTTACCTGCCTCGTCGGTCATGAATAATTGAAGGTTACCGGCTAAGTGTCCTAGTAGAAATATACACAGGAAAAGGCCGGTAGCAGCCATAAAATATTTTTTCGACAAAGAACTCAGGAAGAAAGAGTTTGTAGTTTGTGTGCTCATGTACCTTTAACCGTTTAACCAGAATATGCTGCAAATGTACTTAAGGATGCAATAAGTTCCGCCATTTACAAAACACTAATTGCATTTTTGTACTAATTTAGATTGTGTCTAAATACTCACTTAATCAGGGTAGCGTAAAGTTAACAATTGCAATGAGAGAATGTTTGAGGGCAATAAGTGATATTTGTCATTCAAAAATGACAGTGGTTTTTTAAAAAATGAAATTTAGACCGTACGCAATTACCGCTGAATTCCTAGCAATCTAACCCATATTTTGACAAAGTTGTTTTAAAAAGTTTCGATTTTTTAAATAAACAATGCGCAATCAATTTTGAATCTTTGCAACGATGATTAACTACCAACCCAATAAAAACTGGCTCCGCGATTTATCGCACATTTACGAAAATACCACCATGCGCAAAATTTTGCTGGCGGTAGCAGGCATTGGTTTGGCTACCGCCTTGCTTTGCGTTATTGTTGATTATTTTGATTTACATGGCGCGTTGAGAATGGGTTCTGGTGTTTATTCATTGTTGGGTATAGCACTTAGTATTGTGCTAGCTTTTCGAACCAATACTGCTTATGATAGGTGGTGGGAAGGCCGCAAACAATGGGGTTCGTTGGTAAACAACTGCCGCAATTTGGCTATTATGCTTCACGCCGCATTGCCCGAAGAGGATAAGGAAACCCGAAAGTTTTTCGCTAAGCATATTTCAAATTTTTGTATTGCCTTCAAAGAGCATTTGCGAGATGGTGCGCAGGTGCAAGAACTAATACTCATGAAACCGGAAGAGCGGGCGTTGTATGCAACCAAAAATCACATTCCTAATTACATCACCTTCGTGCTTTACAACAGGGTTGAGCAGGCTTACCGTAATGGCGAAATCAAGGACATGGATTTTCTCAATATTAAGCCGCAAATAACGGCCTTGCTCGATATTTTGGGTGCCTGTGAGCGAATAAAGAAAACCCCTATTCCGTTTTCGTACGCAATCTATATTAAAATGTTTATCATTTTTTACGGCTTGTTTTTGCCCTTGGGGTTGGTTGAAGACTTCGGATACTGGACCATACCCATGACCATGATTGTATTTTTTGCGTTTGTAGGGCTAGAGTTAATGGCCGAAGAAATAGAAGAACCTTTTGGCAATGATAACAACGATTTACCAACCGCCAACATAGCGCATACCATTAAGAACAATGTATTTGAAATATTGGAGGCGCGCAACCCGGTGGTGGATAGCAAGACTGCAACAGATTATAATGATATACACTAATTAATTTGGAAGTGAGCCAATTTGAAAATTTGAAAATGGATTTTTACCATTTTTGGATATTTACTCTATCAAAAGTTGTCGATTAAAGTAGCGAGGGGTTGTTATAGGGCATTTTCAAATTAGCACATTCTCAAATTTTCAAATTGACAAAATGGTAATATACGAACCCAACAAGAACTGGATGAAGGACGTGGTGCACCTGCACCGCAGCTGGACTCTACAAAAAATAGTGCGTGCGGTAATGCTAATGGGCTTGTTTGCGGGCATATTCTGTTTTGTGGTATTGCATTTTGGGCTGTTGGAGCATGTAGGCACTAATACTGGTGTATATTCTCTATTGGGCGTAGCCCTGAGTATAGTGCTGGTTTACCGCACCAATACAGCCTACGAACGCTGGTGGGAAGGACGTAAGCAGTGGGGAGCTTTGGTAAACACCTGTCGCGATCTGGCCATTACCGTTCACGCTACCTTCCCGAAGGAGGACGAAGAGAGCCGTAAATTCTTTGCCAAGCACATGGCCAATTTTTGCATTGCCTTGCGCGACCACTTGCGCACGGGCGTGAATATTGATGACTTGATTTTGCTGCAACCAGAAGAAAGGGAGCAATACAAAACCAAGAATCATATACCCAACCATATCGTATCCTTAATGTTTGGCCGCATACAGGATGCTTTTAAAAAGGGAGACATAACTGCTGAGGACCTACTGAACCTTAAACCACCCATTACCCATTTACTTGATGTAATGGGAGCTTGCGAGCGTATCCGCAAAACCCCGATACCGTTCTCTTATGCCGTTTACATCAAAATCTTTATAATGCTTTATGGGGCGTTTTTGCCTTTTGGGTTGGTGCAAGATTTTGGGTATTTCACCATTCCAATTGTAATGATTGTGTTCTTTGCCTTTATCGGCTTAGAGATGATGGCCGCCGAAATTGAAGACCCTTTTGGTCTAGATTGTAATGATTTACCTACTGGCGACATAGCGCACAACATCAAAAACAACGTGCTCGAAATACTGGAAACTCGCAAACCAGTTGCTGAAGAACCAAGCAAAGAACTGTACCAAAAGGTGTTTTGATTGATGTGCTAATTTGCTAATCCAAGGGTTGCTTTACATTGTACCTCGTAAATCGTACCTTACACATCATTTAATGTGTCTAATTCTTGTTATTTTAGCGCAATATGTGGCAACGGCTATTATTGTGGATGGTAGTGCTGGTTTGGGGCCAGGCTGCGCACAGTCAAACAGTTTTTAGGGAGGTTTTTGGTGACTTGGCTTGCTACGACGAAGGATATGGTATTTTACCTATGGGTACTGGTTACCTTGTAAGTACTGCATACCTCTGCAATGCTGGATGGCAAAGCCGCATGCTGTTACTAGATGCTAATGGCGACTCTATTGATGCTTACAATGCTACCCCTTTTAACGGCTATGTTGAGCCCACAACTGATGGAAACTACCTTTACCTTGGTGGCAACCGCGCAGGCTTGGCTTATGATACTATGGTAGTTGCCAAAGTAAATCAGCAATTGGATACTATTTGGACTGCTCACCTTTTCTTTCCCGAATGCAATAACCAGATTTACAGTGCTACCGAAGTAGCCGATGGCTATGTAGTAACGGGTATTTTCTCAGAAACGCTTTGCAGCATTGGTACCTCTTTTCAATCGTTTGCCGCAAAGCTTGATTTGGGTGGACAGGTATTATGGCAGCAATCCTATGGCGGGCCCAACGATGACGATGAATTGTTTGTAGTTAAAGAAAAAACCAACGGCCAGCTTTGGTTTTATGGCTGGAAACGCGATTCTAGCATAGTTCAGCCATGGTTGCTAATTACAGATAGCAATGGCGACTCTCTTACCAGCCATTTTGGTGCGGTGCTTGGAAATGGCTCGGGTTATGGATTCGACCTTACGCACGATGGTGGGTTTATTACCATTAGCTACAGCGATAGTATCTATGCTCGTAAATTTGATAGCAACTTTGCGTTGGAGTGGGAGCGGAGCTTGGGTATACAATCAGGAGGGGTATATTTTAGAGCATTTGAGATGCAAGACCGAAACTTTGGTTTTTTGGCTTGTTTAGATGGGGCAACAGGCTGCAATAGTCATTTGTTTAAGCTCAATACCGACGGCGATTTTACCTGGGCTAAAAGCTGGGATGGGTTGCTCCGCAATGTTAACGAACCCCAGCCTGGCCAGTTTTTATTGACAGGGTATACTAATGCATTCCCCGTTTTACCCGAAGCGCTGGTGGTGCGTTTTGATACTATTTACGATTCTATACCCAATTTCATTATCGAAACCGATTTGGATATTGGTTTAAACATTTACCCAAATCCTGCAAAGGAAATGATGCACATTTCATGTTCAGATCTTATTACTGCAATTGGGGTATATAGCTTGAGCGGCAGCGAGCTGTTACTAAAAACTATTTCACCCGATTTTGATTATGGGCTCATTGTGGAGAAATTGCCAATAGGTTTGTATTTGCTAAAAGTGGAAACCAATTCAGGCAGATGGCTGTTCAGGAAGTTCCAAATACTTGACTAGTGCACAGGCGCAATTGCAATATTTGTTCTCGACACTCGTCATACTTGGCAAATGCCTGTGTTGGGAGGGGTAATTTTTACCGTTCCGTAAAGGCAATTAATTACGCTCAATGGAAAATAGCTGTACTATTACCAATTGCTTCGGGGGGAGCATCGCATTGACAACTACTACAGCATATACTACCCAAACATATAGTAGCATTGCCGATGTGCCGCAAGCCATGTGGCAGCAAATAGTACCCCAAGAGCATACTTTCCTTAATTATGATTATTTAGTTGCTTTTGAAGCCTGTTGCAGCGTCAATATGGGTTTCAAGTATGTGGTGTTTCGCAAAGATGGCCGATTGGCTGGTGTAGCTACTTTTCAAACCATATTGTTTGATGGTAATAATGTGGGTACCGAAGAGAGTAGGAAGGAACTAGGCTTTTGGCCAAGGCTTTTAAACAGCCTAGTTAGCCGCATGAAAATGCGACTGTTAGTGCTAGGCAATACCTTTATGACGGGTGAGTATGGTTGGTACTTTACCGATGTAAAAGCGCCAGGCGTTGAAGAAGTATCGGCGTTGCAATTGGTTGTTAATCAATTGGTTAAAGAGGCCAAAGCAAGTAAAAAGCCTGTAAGCGGTTTACTGGTTAAAGAAGTGTTTGCCGATAAATTGGGTGCATTTCCAGAATTTCAAAAGGCTGGCTATTTGCAGTTTCAAGTGCAGCCCGATATGATTTTGGATATTGACCCCGAATGGAAAACCTTTGACGGATACCTTTCGGCCATGTCCTCTAAGTATCGAGTGCGTATGCGCAAGGCTGTTAAGGATATGAATGGCATTGAAATTCGCCGAATGACCGTGAATGAGATAGCGGCTCATATGCCAGAAATGGAACGCCTGTATCAAGAAGTGGTTGACACTTCTGATTTTAAACTTGCCACATTCAGGCTTCAGCACGTGCAGTATTTGATGCATCAAATGCCTGAGTCGTTTTGGATAGATGGGTTTTGGTTGGAAGGTAAACTACTGTCGTTCATCTCTTTTTATCAGCACAACGGCCAAATTGTAGCAGGTATGATGGGTATGGATAGGGAGGCACAAAAGCAATACGACCTTTACCTAAATGTGCTGTTATTGGTTGCTCGTAGGGGTATTGAGCATGGTGCTAGGCAATCGGTTTTTGGGCGCACGGCTATGGAGATAAAGAGCTCGGTAGGAGCCAAGCCACACGATATGTATTTATATACCCGCCACGTTTCGGGTTGGAAAAGCAGGATTATCGCACCGATGGTGAAAATACTGAGCCGCACAGAGCCTTGGAAACAGCGTAACCCATTTAAATAAAACTGCCTTCCCCTATCAATTTGCACACTTCTGTGCGCAAGTGGTGCTGGTATAAGTAGCATTGAATACATCCAACTCTTCTTGGGTATCAAAGCAGCGTTCGCAGCAAATGTTGCCTTGTGGGTCAACCACACTTACGCAAATATCCTTTTTGCATGATGCAAAAACAGTTACCATTACTACTGCCGCTAAAAGGATAAGCCTTGATTTCATTGTTGGATGCTTGATGTGTAGCAAAGATAATAGAAAATTGGTTCAGAAACAGCCCAAAATAAAACCGCCACAACCCGAAGGCCGTGGCGGAAAAAAGAAATAAAGGTACAACAATTTACGCTCTAGAAATTAGCCCGAAGCGACAAGATGAAATTTCTACCTGCTGCCACTAAACCTGAGCTGTAGGGGCGGTAGCGCACATCGGTTAGGTTTTCAACGCCTGCCGTTACGCCCAAATAATCGGTGATTTGATAGCTGACCTTAAAGTTGAGTGTGTACCAAGCTGGCGAGTATGGGTTACCATCCTTGTCCATAGCATATATGTAATCCTTGCCCTGCTCTTCGGGGGCCATATCGGCAAAACTTACCTCACTATTGTACATGGCATATAGGTCGATATTTACGCGCTTGGCGGTAAAGGTAACGTGCGTAATACCGAATAATGGGGCCGCGTGGCGCAGTGGGGCCACATCGCCGTTGTCCAGTTCTTCTTTACCTTTCTGCCAATTGATACGGCTACTCAATCCGAACCCTTTCGGCAATTTAAGCCTAAAGCCGGCTTGCACGCCATAAACGGTAGCATAAGCTGCATTTTGCACCGCTTGCACTTGGCTCAATTCGCCAGCATACACAATGCTATCCAGGCCGTTTAGGGTGTAATCGCGGCGCACCAAGGCATTGTCCAAAATGGTGTAAAAAGCCGTGGCATCTACCTCCAAAAAATCGCCAAATACTTTGGCACCACCCACCTCAAAGTTGTAAGCATACTCGGTGTTTAAATCAGGGTTAGGAACCACCACTGAGCCTGGCTCAGAATCGAATACCTTGCCTAGGTCATCCACATTCGGCGAGCGAAAACCGGTTGAAAAGTTAAGGCTCACGGACCATTTAGGGGTTGGGTTATACACCGCACCCACGCTACCTGATATCGCGCCTTTGCTTATGTTGGCGGTAGTGAAGGGAAAAGGATAAAACGTGGTATCAAACTTAGCATCCAATATATAATGGTTGTATCGCACCCCAGCGGCCAAGGTCAGTTTTTGTACAGGCTTGTACTGGTAGTTTGCATAAACAGCATAGCTCTGCCAGGTGCTCCTAGGGTATCGGGCAGGGCCATTTGCAACATCTCCAGTAGCAATGTTTTCATCTGTTCCGGTAGAGGTTACATCGTTAAATATGCCTTCAACACCATAGAATAACTTTTGCTTTTGTCCAATGGATTTCGCAAAATCAATATTGGCCGATAGCGCTATCACCTCTTCATACCTATTAAATAAAGTTGGTTTGTTAAAATCCCTATCGTGGCGGCTTTCGGCAAAGCGCTGGTGTGCTAGGCGAATGGTCATTTGGTCATAAGCGGCATTGTTGCCCGTGTGGGTTACATTAAGCAGGTTCATCATCCACTCTTGAGGGCCATAGTACCACTCAGCGCTGCGTGGCAAGCCATTGCGGTAGCGCAGAAGGCGGTCGTAGCGGTTGAAGTTGCTGGTAGTGCTGTATTGAAAAGTATAGCCCAATTCCCATTTATCGCTAGGCTTGTAGCGCAGTTTTTGTAACAGGTTTATCTGGCTGTAGCCCGTTTTGCGCTGCACCATTGGGTCGTCATTGGTAATCACACGGTCCACGCTATCCAAACGCACTACATACTCATTGCGCAAGTATTCGTCGGGGCCATGGCTGCCCATGCGTAGGTCGCCAAAGTTTGAATACGTGAAGCTGGTGAGCATGGCAAACTTTTTCCAACCCACGCCTATGTCAAAGTGGCCTGTCATTTCGTTGGCTGCCGATGAGTAACGGGCTGTTGCACCACCCGTTACCAATGGATTATCGGTGGTGGATAGTTTAGGGGTAAGCGTGTAAAAACTCATTACACCGGCAATAGCATCGCTGCCATAATTTACCGAGCCTGGGCCAAAAAGCACCTCGGTGCGCTCAGTGGCAAAAGCATCTAGTGAAATTAGGTTCTGCACGTTACCGCTGCGGAAAATGGCCGTGTTCATGCGCACCCCGTCTATGGTGATGAGTAATCGGTTGGTGGCAAAGCCCCGTATCATGGGGCTACCACCGCCATATTGGCTTTTTTGTATAAACACTTCACCGCTCAATGCCAACAAATCGGCTGTGGTTTGGGGCTGTTGCAGCGCAGTGGTTTTACTACCAATAACGGTTACTTTGTTGGGCACGTCGCGTTGGGTTTGTTGCCATCGCGATGCGGTAACCACTACCCGGTCAATAGCCACGTCGGTAGCCAACAGAAACAGGCTCTCCGATTTGGTAAGCTCTTTGTAGCTCAATACCTGAACGGCATACCCCAACGAACGAACGATAATAGAATCGGCACCTACAAATGCGATTACATCTACTTGGCCTTGTTGGTTGGTGGTAGCAAAGACATCTGGCTTGCTGCTGCTCAGCGTAACCGCTTCTAGCGGCTGAAGCGTTTCCTGGTCTTTCAAAGTCAGGGTTTGTGCAAAAAACAGTATTGGTACCATTAGCAATGGTACCAAAGCACAAATTTTATTCATGCAGATTGGTTTTATGAGAAAACGAAAAAGGTTTTTGCGACGAAGCGGAATAGATTGCCAACACACCGTATTTAGGTGCGGACAATGATGCTTCAATTGCGCGAAAAATTACGCTCTCATAAATTCTGGTGGAGGGGCCAGCGGTATTGCTGGCTGGTTTAGAGATGCCCCTGCTAGGGAATATCTTAACACGCTGCTGGTAGGCAACGGTTGTTGTAGGGTGGAAATATCGATACAGTAAATATCCTTGGTAAATTGATTGAACATACTGCTCTGCTCTTTTTGGGTAGGGTCATGACCCAAAGCGTTGGCCACTAATACCGCCAATTGCTGGTTAAGGTGGGTCTCTTTGTTATCCCAATACAACCAATACTTCAAGCTATCGGTGCTAATCGTATCGGTGAAAACGATATCGTACATTTCGCCTTGGTAGCCAAATTCCTTGCTGTGGTGCCAGTTTAGTTTATCGGCTGCGTCTTGTTTCGATATGGTTAATGATACCAGCTCTTTGCAATCAATGCCAGCTAAGAGCTTATGTTTTACCTCTTTTTTGGTTTTATAGGTTTGATACTCAATACTGGCATACCGCCCCACAAAGGGAAGCAAAAAAGTGAGCATGAGCAGTATGGCCAAAAAGGTTTTCAAAGCAATGCTAAAGATAGCCATTTTGTGAGACACAAGACATAAGACATAAGACACAAGACACAAGACTTTTTAAAATTGGAGATGTTGGATATGAAATAGTGGATTGGAAATGAATAAACCGAACGGTATTTTTTGTATTTTTCAGTTTGTTATCTGATATTTCAAATCTAACATCTGCCGCCGTGTATATAAACGAAACCTTAGCCCAAACCAAAGCCGTACTTACCGATATAAGTAAGTTGCTGGCCAATAAAACCGATGCTGACTTATTGAAGGCCCCTACTGGTAAGTGGAGCTGTGCGCAGCAAGCGTTGCATCTGGTTATTTCCCAAAAATCGACCACGGTGGCGTACAAAGTGCCAGGCTTTGCCGTTGGCTTGCTATATGGCAAGCGGGCTAGCGGCGTATCGCGAAGCTATGAAGAGATAGTAGCGGCATACCAAGCCCACTTGAATAACGGAGCCAAAGCTCCAGCGGAGTATGAACCCAAAACGAATGGTACCGTGGATAAAGAGCGACTTATAGTATCGTTTAATAAGGCCGGTGAAAACTACCTAGCTGCCGCTGCCACCAAAACCGAAAAGGAATTGGATACTTTGCAGGTAAAACACCCTTTGCTGGGCAAACTTACCTTGCGAGAGCTGGCTTATTTTACCCTATATCACAATAGGCATCATTTAAAAAGTATGCAGGGGTTGGTATGAGGTGCGATTTGCGATTCCCGATTGAAAATTTATCCAATGAACCCACCACCTAAAACATACTGCCATTACGTGGATAGCATCCGTGATAGCCAACCTCAAAACGTACATGTTGTATACCACGACACCCAATACGGCTTCCCTATTGAAGATGATAATGAGCTATTTGGTCGATTGATATTAGAGATTAACCAAGCAGGCCTAAGTTGGAATACCATTTTGCTAAAGCAAGATAACTTCCGCAAGGCTTATGATGGGTTTAATATTGATAAGGTAGCAGCTTATGGCGAGGCAGATTTCAATCGCTTAATGGGCGATGCGGGTATCATCCGCAACCGATTGAAAATAAATGCTGCTATACACAATGCCCAAATGATACAAGGGCTGCAAACCGAGCACGGCTCATTCAAAAAATGGATTGAGCACCACCATCCCAAAACCAAAGCCGAATGGGTGAAAATCTTCAAAAAGACCTTCAAATTTACGGGCGGCGAAATAGTAAATGAATTTTTAATGAGCACAGGCTATTTGCCTGGTGCGCATCATACCGGTTGCTCGTTTTATGCCAAAACATTAGCTGCTGGTGCGACTTTTAATGAGGTTCAGTAATTTAAAAGTTAACTTCCTTTGCCCAAATACTTCTTAATTAGCGGCGTATATCATGCGTTGATTTATGCAGTAAAGATGTTTGTAAAGTAAAATAAATACTAAGGTTAAAAGGCAATATTTGTACCCTTAATGGTGATTAAGTGAATACACCAATGCCATAAGTTCATCAGTGCATTTAATAAGTTGTTCAACTTACAGCTGATTATTACAAGCTGCCTTTAGTTAGCGGCAACACAATCCTTGATGGGTATTGCGGCGAGCAGTGCAATTGTAGCTCAGTAGATACATCTTCTTTCGGCAAATCGAAATGTAGGTTATCGGTACCTGCAATAGAGATACGTAACTGGTGTCCTTTCTTAAATTGGTAGGCAATTGGCAATAAATCCAAAGCAAACTCGGTAACCTCGCCAGGGGCTAAGTATTCCATATCTTCCCTTGCATAGCTATGGTAGGGGCCAATTTGTTTGTATTTATCGGTATCTTCTGACACCTTACGGTGTACGCCACGCAGCATGCCTTCGGTTACCATATAAACCGTGCCATCGGGGTGTACATCTTCAATGTACACAAACACATCCGCGTTTTTGTTGTTGGCGCTTACAAATAGGTGGGCAATTGGACTACCAGTCATTTCCACGTCGGCTGTAAAGGGGGCAAAATCATAATGCAACAATGCAGCACTAGCATCCTTTCTATTTCCGTAAGTGGTAGGGCCGTGCTTGTATAGGGCGGTTACACTGTTCCAGCGGCTATGGCTATCGGTGTTTGCTTCAAAGTTGATAGGGTATATGTTTGTACCGGTTTGCATTTCACCAGCTTGGCTAACCAAGGTGTTGTTAGCGGATAAGTATAGCGGTTGGTCTTCCACATAAGCCGGTGGCCATACATTAGTGCTCTTCCAAGTTTCAGCCCCAACCACGTAGTAGTATAGTTTATCGTCGTTCAATACTTCATTTTCGATGCCCTTCAAGTGGTAATCAAAGTAGCGCAGCATTTCGGCATAAATATCAAATTCAAGGTCGGTAGTAGGTGAGAAGGGGCTTGCGTTGTCTGCTGGGCCATGGTCCCACGGGCCTATCAAAACTTTCTCCGTATTGGGGGTGTTCCAAAAACCTTCTATCAACGATTTAGCCAATCCGCCATCATACCAACCACCCATGCGGTAAATGCCCGCACCGCAGCTGCCAATTCTATCGGCATTGCAGTGGTTGCTGTATACATCACTGCTGCGCAGCATTTCAGGGTGTTTGTCTTCGCGGCAAACTACCCCATATATACCTTCATACACATCAAAATTGCCTTTGTGCACCTCAATATTGTGCTTCTGTATTTTTCCGCCCTTATCTCCTTGTACAGGTTGAATACCCTTAATCAATCGCTTGGCTTTTTTGCCGAATACACTCAGGTTGTTTTGGTCAAGCGAGCGGGTGGTGTAACCCCAAATATCGATAAACTGTGCTTGGCGCACCCCACCAGGGAACATCAGGTGGTTATACAAATCGAATATACCTGAGCGAGGTATGCAGGCCTTCACAGCAGGGTGCTGATTAAATAGCAGTTGTTCGGCGGTGGTGGCGCCATACGATATGCCCGACGTGCCTACCTTACCGTTGCTCCAAGGTTGAGATATGATCCAATCCACAATTTCTCCACCATCGGCCACTTCTTCGGGGCTAAACTCCATGGTGCGGCGGCTGCTGGAGGCTCCGGTGCCACGGGCATCCACTATCAATACCGCATAGCCATGTGATGTGAAATATTGTACTTCTTTTTCATCCACTACTACTAGTATCGGGTTTTTAAGCCAACTCATCGGCCATTTGGCTTTTAACGACCGTCCATAGCGGGTAATGTATAATATAGTAGGTATTTTTTCTCCGTCTTTCAATCCCTTCGGCAAGAAAATGTCGGTGGCAATTTGCACGCTATCGCGCATGGGCAGGTAAAGCGAACTATAGCTAAAGCCATTATAAGCAGCCTCGGTATAACCTTGGTAAACACCCACCTTGCTTACTTTTTCTGGGGTGTTTTTATCGCCTGGTAGAAAGGCAAAAGTTGGAAGGGTTATAAATAAAAGCATTGCGAGCATTGCTGCGCGAAAACAAGGTAGCTGGGGTATCATTGATTAGGTTAATTTAGATTGGTAGCGGTTCGGTTACTAGAAAACTATATGTGGCAATTGGTTGCAAGGGGGCCAGGAATTAATGTTGCGGTAATATTGATTTACGAAGTGCGATTTACGAGGTACGATTGGTAACGAACCATTAAATTGATAGGCAGTTTCAGATAAGTTTAGCTAAGCTATTTTCAAATTAACCCGCAACCCGCAACTCGCAACTCGTAACTGTTGCTATCTTTGCTATAAGATGAACCTCGCACAAGAAGTACGGTACTTGGTAGCCAAAGAGTTGCTGCTGGAATGGAGGCAGAAATATGCCCTAGGGGGTATTGCTTTGTACGTAGTGTCTACGGTGTTTGTTATCTACACCAGCCTCAACCAAGGCAACGAAGAGCTAGCAAAAACGACTTGGAACGTACTTTTTTGGATTACACTGCTGTTTACGGCCGTTAATGCCATAGCCAAAAGTTTTACGCAAGAAAATAGGGAACGCAACCTCTATTATTATACCCTCATGAGCCCGCAAGCTGTAATACTTAGTAAGATGGTATACAATGCTGGGCTGATGATTTTACTCACCGTTATAGCTTTGGCTGTGTTCACGGTTATGTTGGGTTCGCCAGTAGGGCAGTGGGCCATATTCAGTGTGGTGGTGCTTTTGGGTGGGCTGGGTTTTTCTTTTTTATTGAGCATGATTTCGGCCATTGCGGCCAAGGCTGGCAACAATGCTACCCTCATGGCTATTTTAAGTTTCCCAGTTATACTACCTTTGATATTGATATTGTTAAAATTGTCGCGCTTTGCATTCGTGGCCGAAGCTTCTTTTGATGATGTTTCGGGATTGCTGGTAACTTTGCTAGCTTTGGATGCCATGTTGGTGGCTTTATCATTTATTTTATTCCCATATCTCTGGAGAGACTGAGAAAATTATGCTGAACTTGCTCAGGAAACGTTGGTGGAAATTTGTATCGGTAGCTTTTTTGCTAGTCGCTCTGGTAGCCGGAATGTACTTTCCATTAAGCTCAGGTATCACAGCCGTTGGGCCCGAAAAAGCAACTGAAGGCCAAACACTTTCGCTTGCCATAACTACTTACAACACAAATTTTGAAAACAATAAGGTACCCAAGGTTTATTTGAGGGGCAATGAGTTGTTTTTTTGTGCCAATGCGGTTACTATTTTGTCACCCGTTAATTTAACGGCTGTTTTCAATATACCCGATTCCTTGGGCATTAATGGCACCAAGCCTTTCAATGTTGTCATTGACGATGCAGTAGGCGGCACTTTTTTCTTGCGTAGTGCTGTTGTTTTGGCGGGTAGCAACCCCTCCAACGGCGCAACCCATACTTGTGCTAAAGATTTGGAGATACATGCTAGCGCTAATATGAGCTATCCATATAGGGAGATATTATACGAGAGCATCCGTAACCTGTTTTACCACGTACCACTGTGGTTTGCAATGTTGCTCTTGTTGGTATGTTCTTTTGGTAGCAGTATTGCCTACCTCAACAGCAATAATATGCTTTACGATGTGTTTGCCAAAGAAGCGGCATTTGTAGCCATGCTGTTTGGTGCATTGGGTATAGTAACGGGCATGACCTGGGCTAACTTCACTTGGGGCACCCCTTGGACCAACGACCCTAAACTAAACGGTGCTGCTGTGGGTATGCTTACCTATTTGGCCTACTTTGTGCTACGTGGTTCGCTTACCCAGCGCGATCAACGCGCCAAAGTATCGGCGGTGTATGGTATTTTTGCCTTTATTATTTACATTATCTTCATATTTGTGCTGCCGCGCCTAAGCGACTCGTTGCACCCAGGCAATGGCGGCAACCCTGCATTTAGCAATTATGATTTGGATAACCGGTTGCGCCCTGTTTTTTACGCGGCCGTTATCGGCTTTACAGGCATTGGCTACTGGATTATGAGTTTGCGCATTCGATATACTTTATTGCTGGAAAAACAGCAAGAACAAATAGATACCCCATATGAAAGCATGGTTTCCTAAGATAATTTTGGGTGCAGCGTTTATCGCATTAGCCGCTACTGCATTGTATTTGGCCAATACCGGCAAGTACACAATAAACAATGAAAACCTGTGGAACACAGGTAAGATATTTGTCGTGATTTCGGTATTAGCACTAATCTTTTTTGGAATCACTGCATTTCTCCTACATTTGGAGTCAAGAATTTCCCGCCTAGAAGGGGATATTATGAACAAAAACAACAATTATGGCAAATGATCCTAATGCGAAGATTGCCAAGTACAGCTTTTACCAAAACGTAGAGATGTACTTTGACAAGGCGGCTGTTTTTACCAAGCTGCCTAAAGGTCTGCTCGAGCAGATTAAAGTGTGTAACTCTGTTTACACGATGCATTTTCCCGTGAAAATGGGAAACGAATACCAAGTAATTGAAGCTTACCGTGCCCAACACAGTCATCACCGCATGCCCACCAAAGGTGGTATCCGCTACAGTATCCATGTAAATCAAGATGAGGTAATGGCCTTGGCCGCCCTTATGACTTACAAGTGTGCTATTGTGGATGTACCTTTTGGAGGTGCAAAAGGAGGTATCAAAATCAGTCCACGTAATACGACCGCAAAACAATTGGAGCGTATAACCCGCCGCTACACCGTGGAGCTGATTAAGAAAAACTTTATTGGCCCTGGTATTGATGTACCAGCGCCCGATTACGGTACCGGTGAGCGAGAAATGGCTTGGATTTTGGATACGTACATGAGTTACCACCCAGGCCAAATTGATGGCTATGGTTGTGTAACTGGTAAACCCGTAAGCCAAGGTGGCATACGCGGGCGTACCGAGGCTACTGGCCGAGGTGTGATGTTTGGCCTCCGCGAGATTGTGAGTTATAAGGACGACATGAAAGCCATTGGCATGACTGTGGGCCTGAAAGACAAAACCGTGGTAATTCAAGGTTTGGGTAACGTAGGTTATTATGCTGCCAAATTCATGGAAGAAGAAGGCTGCAAAATTATCGCCATTGCCGAGCTTGAAGGTGCCATACACGACCCTAACGGTTTAGATGTAATGAAATTGGTTAAGCACCGTAAGGAAACTGGCTCAATTCTTAACTTCCCTGGGGCTACCAACATTGCTATTAGTGCTGCTGCCCTCGAATTGGAGTGTGACATTTTGATTCCAGCAGCTTTGGAGAATCAGATTACAGAAGAGAACGCATCCCGAATTAAGGCTAAAATTATTGCCGAAGCGGCCAATGGCCCTGTAACACCGATGGGTGAGGAGATTTTGCTGGAGAAAGGTTGTTTGATCATACCTGACATGTACCTGAATGCAGGAGGTGTTACGGTTTCTTACTTTGAGTGGTTGAAAAACCTATCGCACGTGCGCTTTGGCCGTATGCAAAAGCGTGCCGACGAAAGCACTTACAACAACATTATTAGCACCGTTGAGCGTCTTACTGGTCGTCAGTTGGGCGAAAAAGAACGTGGTATGATTACTCGTGGTGCCGATGAGATTGACATTGTAAACTCAGGCTTGGAAGAAACCATGATTGAGGCCTACAGGCAAATACGCGAAGTAGCCAAAAAGCATAAGGATATGAAGAGTATGCGTACCGCAGCATTTGTGGTAGCCATTCAAAAAATATCTGAATCATACATGGCTATGGGCATTTTCCCATAAGTAAATTAAGTACGAAGTACGATTTACGAATGACGATTGAGGTAAACTAATTATCACTTACTCTGACCTCGTACCTCGTAATTCTACAAATTGTTAAGCTCCGGAATACTAGGGAGGAAACGGTAGGTACTTTTAGCTAGATCCAGGGCTACACAGTAAAAATCGTTCCCGTTACCAACCAACAGATACGGAACCCGCAAAACGAGATTATAACGCGCCGCTTGTTCCATAGCGGCATCCGTTAACAATACTTCCGGGGCTTTGCACTCTACTATGAGTTGCGGAGCCCCGGTTGTGTTATAGGCTACTATGTCGCAGCGCTTTTGGGTACCGTTCAGGTTTATGCCCTTCTCTATAGCCAGCAAGCTAGCTGTGTAACCTTTCTCCTCCACCAAATAATGGATAAGCAACTGCCGCACCCACTCTTCGGGTGTAAGCACAACATATTTTTTACGGATAATATCCCATACCTCCCTACGCTGCTCCACTACGCGGAACTTTAGGTTGTATTTCGGAAAGGGGATGGAGAAGGAATTAGGCAATTTGAAAATGTGCTAATTTGAAAATGATGTAACGTTGTGCAGATTTACCAATGTGCGGATTAAATTTATAGCAGAACCAATCAACCAAAAACAAATCAACCAGTAACCAAATTAGAACGGCACATCATCATCTTCCGCCGGCCGGTTCATTTTGCTTTGGCGAACGATGGCGTTAGAGTTGAAATCGTTGAAGTCTTCTTCGCTAGGGCGGGGTATAGGGCCACTTCCCATAGCATTGAAGCTATCGTCCTCTAGGTCCATAAATTTGGCAAACTTGCTCACGAACTTGGTACGTACCGTTTCTAGCGCACCATTTCGGTGCTTGGCTATGATTACTTCGCCCACGCCTTTCAGGCTCATGCCATTCTCGTCAGTATCCATACCATAGTACTCGGGGCGGTATAGGAAAATTACCAAATCCGCATCTTGCTCAATCGCACCCGATTCACGAAGGTCACTCAATTGCGGGCGTTTGTCGCCGCCACGGGTTTCCACGGCACGACTCAACTGCGACAGGGCTATTACCGGTATCTGCAACTCCTTCGCCAAGGCCTTTAAGCCACGCGATATGGAGCTAATCTCTTGCTCACGGTTGCCACCGCCTTTACCATCGCCGCTACCGCCGGTCATTAGCTGCAAGTAATCTACAATAACCATTTGTATATCGTGCTGCATTTTCAAACGGCGGCATTTGGCGCGTAGCTCAAAAATGTTGATGGCAGGGGTATCGTCAATAAATATCGGCGCATCGCTCAGGCAGTCAATCTTATGGGTCAATTGTTCCCATTCCCACTTTTCCAGCGTACCGCGGCGCAATTTGTCGCCAGGTATTTCGGCCTCCATGCTTATTAACCTATTTACCAACTGCAACGAGCTCATCTCTAGTGAGAACAACGCTACTGGTTTCTTAAAGTCGACTGCCGCATTACGGGCAATGGCCAATACAAACGAGGTTTTACCCATACCTGGGCGGGCCGCCGTGATAATCAAATCCGATTTTTGCCATCCACCCGTCAACCTATCCAAGGCCGTGAAACCAGTAGGCACACCAGTAAGGCCGTCTTCTTGGTCGCGAAGGTCTTCTATTTGTTTAATGGCTTGGCTCAATAGGCTGCTCATGCTATCGTAGCTGCGGCTCAAGTTTTGCTCCGCTACCGAAAATAGGTTTTGCTCTGCCTTGTCCAATAGCTGGAAAACGTCGGTGGTATCTTCATATGAGTCGCGGATGATTTCGCTGCTGATGCGAATCAGTTCACGTTGAATGTGTTTTTGACTGATAATGCGAGCGTGGTGCTCTACGTTGGCAGCCGAGGCTACCTTGTTGGTAAGCCCAGTTATGTACATCAATCCGCCCGCCTCTTCCATCACACCAAGCTTCTTAAGCTCTTCGCTTACAGTAAGCATGTCAATAGGCTGCGAGGCACCAAACAAGCTCAATATGGCGCGGTATATGTGCTGGTGGCTGTTAACGTAAAAGCTATCTGGTTTCAGAATATCAATTACGGTACTCACTGCATCTTTTTCCAACATCAAAGCACCCAATACGGCCTCTTCCAAATCGCGGGCCTGCGGCGGCACCTTTCCAAATTCCGATGTCTCGAAATTCTTTTTGCGGTCGGTAAAAGAGCCTCTTCGGGTAGTATTTGGTTGGTCGGCCATTGTTAAGTGAGTGTTAGTTGTTTTTGCAAGGGGTTCAAAGATACCACCATCATTCCTATTTAGAAGAACGCAAACGCGATTAAAAATGTGCAATATTTCTCCACGCATTTACCCACAAAATCAACCTTACGCTTACAGTCATTATGCATTGATATTGAGAGCTTAAGCTTTTGCGCCGATTGGTTTTTCAACAACTGTTGATAACCAAAAATATATTTATGCACATCGTTGGTGGTTTATCCATTTTTTGAGGTGTCCATAAATTGGCAATGTGTTTAATTTGAATGAAATAATCATAAACAAACAAGTGTTACGGCAATAACAACTGCATCCAAACGCTCAAGCGGCACCTTAAGGTTGGTAGCTATGCATCCAGACCATAATTTGAATCAACCAGTAAACCCCAATTTTAAGGTGATTTTTTCAGCCAAAAAACGCTAATTTTGCAGTCTATGAAGAACATTCGCAACTTCTGTATAATAGCGCACATTGACCATGGCAAGAGCACTTTGGCCGACCGATTGCTTACCCTTACCAAAACGGTGGGAGAGCGCGAAATGCAAGACCAGGTGCTCGATAACATGGATTTAGAGCGGGAGCGTGGCATCACTATTAAGAGCCATGCCATACAAATGTACTACCCCCACAATGGCGAGGAGTACACCTTTAACCTGATAGATACTCCCGGCCACGTCGATTTCTCTTATGAAGTATCACGTGCCTTGGCTGCCTGCGAGGGTGCTTTGTTGCTGGTGGATGCCTCACAGGGCATACAGGCACAAACCATTAGTAACCTATACCTTGCCATCGAAAACAACCTTGAAATCATTCCGGTGATCAACAAGATTGATATGGACGGTGCGATGATAGAGGAAGTAACCGACCAAATTGTTGACCTTGTGGGTTGCAAAGCCGAAGATATATTGTTGGCTAGCGGCAAAACGGGTATAGGCATGGAAGGTATTTTGGCGGCCATTGTAGAGCGCATTCCGGCCCCTAAAGGCGACCCAGAAGCCCCATTGCAAGCCTTGATTTTTGATTCGTTCTTCAACCCTTTCCGTGGGGTGGTGGCTTATTTTAGAATCATAAACGGCACACTAAAGAAGTTTGACAAGGTAAAATTTGTGAATACGGGCAAAGTATACGTAGCCGATGAGGTAGGTATCCTTCGTTTTAAAGACGAACCCAAAGAAAGCATCAGTGCGGGAAACGTAGGTTACATTATTACTGGCATAAAGGTTTCAAGGGAGATTAAAGTAGGTGATACTATAACGCACTTTTCTAGCTCGGCCCCAAGTATCAAGGGTTTTGAGGATGTGAAACCGATGGTATTTGCGGGTATTTACCCAATTGATAATGACGATTTTGAGGAACTTCGCGAATCGTTAGAGAAGTTGCAATTGAACGACGCCTCGTTGATATTTGAACCGGAAAGCTCCGTTGCCCTAGGTTTCGGTTTCCGTTGCGGTTTCTTAGGTATGTTGCATTTGGATATTGTGCAGGAGCGCCTAGAGCGTGAGTTTGATATGACGGTAATTACTACCGTACCCAACGTATCATACTATGCCTTTACTACCAAAGGCGAAAAGCTGATAGTAAACAACCCGAGCGACCTACCGGACCCAACTACCTTGGACCATGTTGAGGAACCTTACATCAAGGCACAAGTGATTACCAAGCCTGAGTACATCGGCAGCATCATGAAGTTGTGTATGGACAAGCGTGGTATTCTTCGAAACCAAAGCTATCTTACCCCAACCCGCGTAGAGCTTACCTTCCATATGCCGTTGGCCGAAATTGTGTTCGACTTTTATGACCGTTTGAAATCTATTTCAAAAGGTTATGCTTCCTTCGATTACCATATGAGTGGCTATGAAGTGGGCGATATGGTGAAGATGGACATAAAGCTTAATAGTGAAAACGTGGATGCGTTTTCATCGCTTATACACCGCGATAAGGCATATGACTTTGGTCGTCGCTTATGCGCCAAGTTGAAAGACTTGGTACCGAAGCAACAGTTCGTAATTGCAATACAAGCAGCTATTGGCGCCAAAATTATTGCCCGCGAAACCATTAGCGCCATGCGCAAAGACGTAACCGCCAAGTGTTATGGTGGTGACATATCGCGTAAGCGTAAGCTATTGGAAAAGCAGAAAAAAGGTAAGAAACGCATGCGCCAAGTGGGCAACGTAGAAGTGCCACAAGCAGCGTTTATGGCGGTACTTAAACTCAACGAAGATTAATAGCAATAACTGCTAACCATGTAGATATGGAATGAGGATAGGCAGAGCTTATCCTCATTTTTTTTTGAACACTTTTTTGTAAGTGGATACTCGCAATGCAAACTGCGCATAAGTTGCTGGATAGAATAAAGGGAACAAAACCGGCGAACTAAACGCCAAGGTAATATCATCAATTATAGTGCTGCCATTGGCTTCTTTGCGCACACGGTGGCGGTGCTCCCAGTGTTTCAAAAAGAAGGGTAACTGTATGCCCTTATCAATAAACACATGCTCCGTTTCGCCATAAGTGCGCTCCGTGATAATACTTTTCCAAACCTGCCACTTAAAACCTGTGAACAGTTTGATGTGCACCTCATTGCCCACTTCGCTGCCATCAAATCGCAATAACTCCGATGGCGGAAACGGCGGCTGCAAGGCCTTAAAAAGCCGTTCATCAAATTGATTGAACACCGTGGTGTAGTCTTGCTCTACTTTGGTTTCTATGAGTATGTGGTGGGTTTTCATAACTTACCTAGGGTAACACCATAAAGTGCGATATTGTTGCTATTTCGCACCCGCCTCAATAACCAACTTAACATTCCCATAAGTATCCTGCAATATTCCGGGTAGCTCGGTGGGGCTAATCCAGATGGCCTGGGTAATGTCTTCTTCGGTTTGAGCGGTTAGCTTTTGTTCAGGGGCGGTCATGGCGTACCAATGCGTTTCTTTAAACACTTGGTGCCCCTTTAGTGGGTAGGTGTGGAAGGTTCTGATGAGTATCGAGCCAAGGGAAATGTTTTGCAAACCAGTTTCTTCTTCTACTTCGCGCAGGGCGGCAAGGTCCATGGTTTCACCCGCTTCTACTTTGCCTTTGGGTAGGTCCCAGCAGCCCAAGCGGTTTATTACCAGCAGCTTGCCTTGGGGTGTTTTTACCAATCCGCCAGCGGCAAATATTACCTGATGGTAGCAGGCCTTCACAAGGTTAAGCCCAGCATCTAAGCTAGCGAAGTTGAGGATTATTTCCTCCTCCAAACCCTCTTCAAACTCCCGCACAACATCGGCCAGTTCACCGTTAAAAAAGGGTAAATTATCGTTTTGGAGCAGTACCAGCCTATTGGTATTGCTGAATATTGTATAATTTAGTGGTATGGTCATAAAACAAGCTATCGCAAATCAAATTGCTTTAAAACTGTTGCAAATTAAAGCAATCAAACTACAACCGCAAGAACCGTTCACATGGTCGTCGGGCTGGAAATCGCCTATATACTGCGACAACCGGGTTACCTTATCTGACCAAGGTATCCGAACTTTTATCAAAGAAAGTTTGGTCGATTTGGTTCAAGAGCGTTTCGAAGAAGTAGATGTAATAGCGGGTGTAGCAACGGCGGGTGTAGCCCAGGGAGCAATGATTGCCGATTTGATGAACCTACCGTATGCCTATGTGCGCCCAGAACCTAAGGGCCACGGTACCGGACAGCAAATAGAGGGTCGTATGGAGAAAGGCCAAAAAGTGGTGCTGGTGGAAGATTTGGTATCCACAGGAGGAAGCTCGCTAAAAGCCGTAAAAGCAGTGCGCGACGCTGGTTGCGAAGTACTGGGCGTAGTAGCTATATTCGATTATGGTTTTGGCGTTGCCGAAAAGAACTTTGCCGAAGCAAAAGTGCCCTATTATACCTTGAGCAACTATGAGTATTTGTTGCCAATAGCGGTTGAGCAAGGTTTAGTAAAGCAAGACCAATTGACCCTTTTACAAGATTGGCGCAAAGCACCTGAGAGTTGGGGGCGATAATTTTGGAAATGTGCTAATTTGAAAATTTGGAAATGGTTTTTGTTTTGTGCAAAAGTGATCTGTTCAATTTTCAAATTTTCAAATTCCCGAATTTTCAAATTGCCTTTCGTATATTTGTACCGATAGCCTCTGCTTATGCAACCACGTGTAATACTTGATACACCCCAGTTTGCCCTTACCATTGATAGGCTGTGCTACCAATTGATTGAAAATCACAACAACTTTACTGACACAGTTTTAATTGGCGTGCAGCCAAGAGGTATCCATCTTAGCAACCGCATATACCAGCGCCTGAAGGAGCTTAAGCCAAGTTTGAAACTGGATTATGGCAAGCTAGATATTACTTTTTATCGCGACGATTTTCGCAGGCGCGAGACACCATTGGCTGCCAACGAAACGGAGCTTAACTTTAGCATCGAAGGTAAAAAAGTAGTATTGGTAGATGATGTGTTGTACACTGGTCGTACCATTCGCGCAGCTATGGATGCTCTGCTGGATTTTGGACGACCACGGCAAGTAGAGCTGCTAACGTTAATTGATAGACGCTTTACACGCCACTTACCCATTGAGGCCAACTATGTAGGCAAAAAAATTGATTCTATTGCTTCGGAGGTGGTGCGCGTTGAGTGGAACGACCAAGATGGAGCCGACAAAGTTTGGATATTAACCACTAATAAAGATAATTGATGGCAGCCCTGAGTGTAAATCATCTTCTAGGTATAAAGAACCTCAACACCGAAGACATTGAACTCATATTCAAAACAGCCGACCAATTTAAGGATGTATTGAACAGGCCCATTAAGAAGGTACCATCCCTGCGCGATATCACCATTGCTAACCTGTTTTTCGAGAACTCAACTCGGACCCGCATTTCATTTGAGCTGGCAGAAAAACGCCTCTCGGCTGATACCATTAACTTCTCTGCCTCAACCTCGTCAACCAAAAAGGGCGAGACGCTGATAGATACTGTGAACAACATACTGGCTATGAAAGTGGATATGGTGGTTATGCGCCATGCCAGCCCAGGGGCTTGTGTTTTTTTAGCTAGGCACATCAACGCCCAGATTATAAATGCGGGCGATGGAACCCACGAGCATCCCACGCAGGCCCTTTTAGATGCGTTCTCGATGCGCGAGAAACTGAAATTGACAGACTTTAAAGGCTTACGGGTAGCTATATTGGGCGACATTACTCATTCACGTGTGGCGTTGTCTAATATCTTTTGCCTAACCAAACTTGGCGCCGAGGTGCTACTTTGCGGACCACCAACTTTAATACCGAAGCATATAGAAGCGCTTGGAGTGCGTGTAACGCACAATGTAAAAGAAGCCCTTAACTGGTGCGATGTGGCAAACGTGCTGCGCATACAATTGGAGCGACAAGATATTAAGTACTTCCCTAGTTTACGCGAATACAGTTTGTATTACGGGGTGAATAAAGAGTTGCTGGATAGCCTTTCAAAGAAAATTACCATTATGCACCCAGGCCCCATTAATAGGGGAGTGGAGTTAAGCAGTGATGCGGCAGATAGCGACCAGTCCATAATCCTTCAACAAGTTGAGAACGGCGTAGCCATTCGTATGGCAGTGCTTTACTTGCTAGCCGAGCAAAATAAAAGAGGTTAATTCATTTCGTCACTAAGCGACCCGATTTTGTTAAATCATTTATTGAAAGTAGCATTAACATAAAGTTAAAGTGAGCTTGATTTTATGCTCTATCGTAAGAGGTTGACTTGATATATTACTCAACAAATTGGTGTGTGTAGACATTTCAGTTATGCTCTTCGTTGGTTTTAAATCAGGTGCAGAGTACTTTTTTTCTAAAAGGTTTGGTGCAAGCCTTTAGTTAAGTCACGGCAAAATTTTTGTTAATGCAGTTATTGCACTTAAGGCCTGAGGTTAAAAACTTAATCAATATTATCAACTTACAAGCGCTATCTATAATAGTACAAGATTGGGCTTTTGTTTGATAGCGCACAGGTGAGCGGGTTTTGGTGTCGAATTATTATTTTCTGTTACCTTACCAACCATTTTTATAATTTAGCGTAACCTACCTGCGTTTTAAACCCACTTAATGAAAAAAGAGCTGATATTTTTTATTGCGCTGTGTTGTATTTCGTTGGGGCTCCATGGAGGCGATTTAACCGGTAAAGTAACTAGTGCAGAAGGTCAGCCGCTGCCTTTCGCCAACGTATATGAGCAGGGCACCACTTTAGGTACTACTACCAACGAAGAAGGTAATTACAAGCTTGAACTTACTGCGGGCACACATCAAATTGTTTACCAGTTTATTGGGTACAAAAAGCAGGTTATTGAAATTGTTATCGGTAGCCAAACGGTTCGGCAAGACATCACCCTGGAGGCCGAAGACTTTAAGCTAGATGAAGTGGTGGTAAGCGGATCGGAAGACGCAGCGTATCCGGTTATGCGAAAGGCTATAGCCAAGCGCGACGAATATTATAACCAAGTGCAAGCCTTTAATTGCCAGGCATATGTAAAGGGCATGCAGCGCCTAACCAGTGCACCCGACAAGGTGTTTGGGTTTGAGGTTAATTTTGATGGCACCTTAGACAGCAACAATGCGGGTATTGTATACTTGTCCGAGTCAATATCAGATCTTACGGTAATGAAGCCCGACAAGGTAAAGGAGGTAATGATATCGAGCAAAGTGAGTGGCGATAGCAGAACCTTTAGCTGGAACCGGGCCAGCGATTTGGCAGAATTTGATTTTTACCTTTCGAGCCTACGGATAGATTTTTTAAGTGAACGTATATTCATTTCGCCACTATCAGATAATGCATTTAACTACTACAAATTTAGGCTAGAAGGGGTTTTTAGCGAAGATGGCAAGTTAATCAATAAAATAGCCGTTATACCCAAGCGGCCATCAGAGCCTGTTTTTAGGGGGTATATTTATATAGTAGAAAACGATTGGCGAATACATAGCACCGAACTTACGCTCGTTAAAGAGTCGCAAATAAACTATTTGGATACGCTTAATTTCAACTATACCTATGTGCCCGTAAACGATAGCGTTTGGATGCCAGTATCGCAGTACATCGATTTCACGTTTAGTATATTGGGCATTAATGGCGCTGGCTATTTCGTCGCAGTTTACAGAGATTATATACTGAACCCTCCGGTAAGCAAAAAGGACTTTAGTAATGAGGTGCTGTCGGTATCTAAAGAATCAAATGAAAAGGATAGCAGCTACTGGGACGCCAATCGACCAGTGCCACTTACCGAAACCGAGATGAATGATTATGTGCGGAAAGACAGTTTAGAAGTGTTAATGAACTCAAAGCCCTATCTTGATTCGTTGAGTCGCAAATCAAATAAGTTTAAGCCACTCGATTTATTGCTAGGGTATACTTGGAATAATTTTTATCGAAAATTTTCCATCAGAACTAACTCTATCACTAACGATTTAATCCATTTCAATACCATGGAGGGTTGGAACCTGCGTTTTAAACCCACTATTACTAAAGAGTTTTCTAAGCGTAGACTGCTTATTGTTGACCCAGCGCTGCGTTATGGGTTTACCAATCGACATTGGAATGGTTATTTAGCCAGCACATACTACTACAACCGAAGTAAATATGCTTCTGTGGGTTTTGAGGTGGGGCAGTATGTTTACCAATTTAACCGCGACGAGGCTATTAGTGATTTGATGAACACTTTTTATACCTTGTTTATCAAGCGTAATTTTTTGAAAGCATACGAAGAACGCTTCGTTCGCTTTTCGCATCGTATTGAAGTGGTTAATGGTTTGATGGTTTGGGCAGGTGGTGGCTTCACAGAGCGCAGGAACTTGGAGAATACCCATTTGCTCTCGCTTTTTAAAATAAAGCGTCGCGATTTTGAACCCAATCAACCACAAAACCCTGAATACGAAAGGGCCAATTATGGCACGCACCGCTCGCTTTCGTTTAACGTAAGGCTGCGGTGGACCCCAGGTAGCAAGTATATCACCCGGCCCGACCAAAAGATTGTATTGGGTAGTAAGTTTCCAACCTTCTATTTGTCATATCGAAAAGGTATACCCAATGTGGGCGGCAGCATAACCAACTACGACTATTTGGAGTTTGAAATATCGGAAGAGATAAAACTTGGCATTACAGGCACTACCCGGTTGATAGTGAAAGTGGGTGGTTTCCCAAACAATAAGTTAGTACCTTTTCAAGATTATCGTCACTTTTATGGCGATAGGACCATTTTTGGAAAGAACTACTTGGATGGTTTCCAACTATTACGGTACTATATAAACAGCACCAATAATTGGTTTGTAGAGGGCCACTATGTGCACCATTTCGATGGTTTTTTGTTTAATAAAATACCAGGCATTCGTAAGCTAAAATGGCAATTGGTAGCGGGAGGCCACTACGTATATACCCCAGAATATGGCCACTATGGCGAGGTAAACGTGGGCATTGAGAATATTTTTAGGATACTGCGTATTGATTTTGTATCAGGTTTTAGCAGCAACCGCACCCGAGAGTTTGGGGTGCGTGTAGGTATTGAGTTTGGACAGTAGTAAGTTTACTTTTTTACAAACTGCAAGCTTACTCCAGAGTCTTCGCCACGGCCGATTTTTTTCAGGTACACGGTAAGGCCTTGTGGCTCGCCATCTGTTGCATTGCGTTTGGCTTCCCATATAACATAACCATCGCTATCGGTATAATACTTTTGCCCGAATTGGCTGCTGTAGTATTTTAGCAAATCGTGGAAAATGGCTTTGGCTATGTAAGCATCTTGCAGGTAATAGTCAATGGTTATCATATCCATTTGGCCATTTGCGTGAAAGTCGTAGACAACATCGGCGAAGGCAGCCATTTCTGGTATTGAGCAAGCGATTGAATATTTAGACCTAAAGTCGCCAGCAGCTTCTTCGCAGGCATCTTCTAATTGGTTTATCTGCAGCTTAGTCATGCCAAAATCAACGCCGCGTATTAAACCACCTTTATTAGGAAGCAATACTTCGGTAAGCAATGGGTGCAGTGGCTCCTGCTTATTGAGCGCAAAACTTGGCTTCTTGGGCATCATGCTCGGCGCGGTTAGCTCTTGCCTGTTAATGGCAGGAGCCTTGTTGTCGATAAAAGCGCTGAAGCAAATAACAGTTCCTAGCAAAAAGATTGTCTGCGAAAGTCTCTTCATATTATAGTTCCGTTCTTGTTGCACAGGTAATATAGTGAAGCCATGCTAAAGATTCAAGATTATTTTTAGCAAAACCACATTTTTTTTGACTACCGTTATCTGCCTTGTTTTAATTGGCTAGGTTTGTATCTATATGGCCAATTTGTTACTCATATTCGTAAGTCTGGTTTTAGGCATTTTCTTGCGCCGTGCCGGTTGGTTTGGCAAAGATGCGCACTTAGCGCTCAACCAATTTGTGTTGGGTGTATCGCTACCAGCCCTTGGCCTCTTGTATTTGCCCGAAATGGAATGGAACTTAACTAGTTTGGCCCCCATATCTACGGCTTGGATAGTATTCGTGTTAGCTTGGATTATTTTTGGGCTAGGGGGAAAGCTGCTGGGCTTTGACAAAGCTACCATTGGCTGCATTATTTTATGTTGCGGGCTTTTCAATTCCTCATTTATCGGTTTCCCTATCATAGAAGCGCTCTATGGCAAGGATGGCTTGCAGCAAGCACTGTTGGTCGATCAACCAGGTTCGTTTTTAGTATTGAGTACCCTTGGCATTTGGGTTGCGGTTTGGTACAGTTCGGGCATCCCTTCAATAGCGGCAATGGCCCGTAAATTATTCACTTTTCCGCCCATGTTGGCATTTATTGCTGCGCTATTGTTAAAAGCTATCGACTTCCATCATACTGAGCTAACCCGCGACATATTGGAGCCCTTGGGGCGCACTATAACGCCATTGGCGTTGGTATCGGTAGGTATGCAGCTAAAGTTTGAGAAACTTACTGGTTTGGGCAAAGCGCTTGGGGTTGGGCTAACTTACAAACTGTTGCTCGCACCTGCTAGTATTTACGCCATTTTTGTAATTGGCATTAATATGCAGGGCATTCCGGCACAAGTAAGTGTTATGGAGGCGGCAATGGCACCTATGATTACGGGTGCTATACTAGCATCGCAATACAACCTCAACCCACGGCTTGCCAGCTTGTTTGTTGGCATAGGCATACCTTTAGCTTTTGTTACCTTACTGTTTTGGTATTGGGTTATGGGCAGTGCTATTTAGGCCATATCCGCTACAAACAACTGACCGTTTAAGTGTGTTACTTTATCGAGCATAATTTTGGTATTGTCTTCCATAATTAGGTGTTCCACACCATTGTGTGCACTGAAAGTACTAATAAGGCCTATAACTTGGTGCACCGCGCCATCATCTTCTTTGACAGTAAGGCGCACGGTATGTTTTAAAGTGGCTTCAGCTTCCAAACGGTCATAAAGTCCACAGGCAATTGGGTCGTATTTTTCAGTCATCGTTATGTTTGTTGCTATACAAGCATAACCCATTGCGGGGCCAAATAATTCCTAAGGTTTGGGGGTACTTGGCGCAGTATTGTTTTCGTTTTGCTGTTGCAGTAACTTTTCTTGCTTGGCCTTCTCTTTGGCCTGCTTTTCGAGTTTTATCTGCTCTTTACGGTATTGTTTAAGTTTTTCGAGCTGCTTTTTAGCAAGTTCTTTTCTGATTGTTTTATATCGTTTTTCCTTAAGGGTTTGCAGCATGCGCTTGTCTTCGCGCTCTTTAGCAATATCCAAGGCGCTGCGTTCGCCATCGTTCCAGCCAAACAGTTTCGGGTCGGCTCCTTTTCTTAACAAGTACCTAATCAGTTTGGTGCGTCTATATTTTTTTGCATCGTGGTAGTATACAGCAGTGCTTAGTGGTGAGCCATTATAAAAGTTAATATCTAAACCATGTTTCAGCATTAGGTCTATCAATTCAATCAGTTGATCATCGTGATTGGGGTAGCGGCCGTTTTGCGAAGTAGCAATGATAAGACTTTCCAATATAGTTTTGCTCTTTCCTCCAGATTGGTAGGTATAAACTTTGCGATAAACAAAACGGTTAGGGTCGGCACCATTTTCAAGTAAAAACTTGGTCATGGCGTAGTCCATTTTCATTACTGCCGCGTACAGTGGCATCTCAAAGTTTATTTCGTATACTTTACCTTCGGAACGCTCAAATATGCGGGTATAGTTTTCGGCATAGTTTACATCAGCACCCCTGTCCAACAAGTCGCGCACCATTTTCATGTCACCGCGTTTTACGGCCTCTGCCAGTAGTTTGCTGGGTTCTTGGTTTAGCTTTTCTTGAAACTCAACTGTTGATTTAGCCTCTGCCGCATGGGGGCCATCGGGGTAGAATTTAATGTAGTTTCGGTATGCTTGTAAGTTGCCTGTTTTTCGGGCAAAATCCCAAGTCTCGCTTTCAGTGAAGCCACCCCCCACCAAATTTGACACATCGCGAACAACCGTATCCTCTACGCCTATCTTTGCATCTACATTGGCTTTAATCTGGGTTATTTCAAGGTAGCCTAAGTGTACATTGGCATCAGCAAACTCCAAAAACTTAACCGCATCAACCCTAGCTTGTTTGTAGCGACCAAGGGCATAATTGCTTTTGGCTAGCCAATATTGTATCTCGAGATTGGTATTGTTCATTTTTAACACGGCAGAATCGAGGTATTCGATTGCCTTGTTGTAGTTCTCCGATTCGAAGTTCAGTTTTGCTTTCTCCAAAAGTGGAGTCACATCTACTGTTACCGCCAAAACAGTAGTATCATCTTCCTCGCCCTCTAGATCTTGTGACTGAGCGTTGACTGAACAAAACACTAGTAGTATAAAACTTACTAAAACCCTAAAATTTAATTTGAAAACTTCATTCATAAACTTCCTTCGCGTATCTACTGCCAAAATAAGAAAATCCTTACAATACATGAATTCTTAGTGGGTATGCGGCCACAAAAAAATTAGAGCCGGTGTATAGGATGTTAAACACTATATGGCTGCATTTGTTGTAATTGACTGATGGCGTGTACACATTTATTGAAAGTGACATGTCGGAAAAGTTATCAACAAAAATCAAAATACCCTTGCTATTAATTGCCTTTTGGTAGGCCGTTTTGTACTTTAGTTGAATTAGAGACAATTTTGAACAACGTTCTTTGTATAAAATCTAGACGCTTTGCGTCGGCCCACTCGGTATAAATTTTTTGGTTCGAAAACTTAACATTTTATCACATGGAGGTCGGTTTGTAAAGGTAATGGCGGGCCCGAATTAACAACCTTGGTTGTTGATTCTCTTAGTGAGACAACGGGATTACAAAACTTTGGCAGCTCCTTCAACCCTGATTTTTAGAGGTTTTTTCGAAAACCCTGTTTTATACTGTGTGGGCTATTTTTTTGTCTACAATCGCACTCGCACATAAAAATGCCTGCCTAGTGACTAACTTGGCAGGCATTTTAATTTTTGGTCAATATAAGGCCGCTTATTTGCAAGAGCCTTCTGGATCGGCCATTATTTTTTTCATTTCTACTTCAAAAGCATCGGCTTGTTCAGAGCCTTCAGGGTATTTTTCTTTAAGGGTTGCCATGTAGGTTTCCAATTCTTTGCCCAATGTTTCAATTTCGGCCATAGCGGCTTCGTCGCCAGCTTGGGCTTTTTTGCCAAGCTCCATGCCTTTGCAAAGGTAAGCTTTGGTTTTGGCTACATCGGCCTCTAGAGTGTCTCCGCTACAGCTTGCTAGCATTACTGCCGCGCAAATAACGGCAAACGAAAATTGCATGATTTTTTTCATTTGGAAGATAATTTTAGGTTGTATGATGATACGTTTGCTGCAAGGGAGCCATCTGAATGTTGCAGTGGCAGCGATGCGGCATTCGCAATATTAATGTTATTATCACCATTTTACTAAAAGGGATACCAACAGTTGTTAGTTTGCTTTGTCTCTGAATACCAATATTATGGGTACTCCATTAAAATCAAACGACTCCCGTAATTTGTTCTCCAGATAGTTTTTGTAGTTTTCGCGTATATATTTAACGTTATTGCCAAAAAATGCAAAGTTAGGCGAAGGGGTAGGCAACTGGCTCACATACTTTATCTTTATAAACTTGCCTTTGTATGCTGGTGGGTGGTTTTTCTCGATTGCATCCAGCATAACGTCGTTCAATTGGCTACCTGGGATGCGGCGGGTGCGGTTTTTGTATACTTCAAGGGCAGTATCTAGTACTTTGTGAATTCGCTGTTTCTCTAATACCGAGATAAACAGAATTGGCACATCGGTAAATGGTTGCAGGCGGTGCAAAATGGCTTCTTCAAACTTTTTGCTGGTGTTGGTGTCTTTGTCTTCTACCAAATCCCATTTGTTTACGGCTATCACTAATCCTTTCTTTTTGCGCTCAACTTGCCCAATGATGCTCAAATCCTGACCTTCAATGCCGAGGGTAGCATCCAAAACTACTATACACACGTCAGATTCGTCAATTGCCTTTATGGCGCGGATAACGCTGTAAAACTCTAGCTGCTCAAACACCTTGCTTTTTTTACGAATACCAGCGGTATCCAAAAGCACCAAGTCTTTGCCATACATGTTGTAATGTGTATGCGTGGCATCGCGAGTGGTGCCGGCAATAGGGGTAACAATATTACGCTCTTGGCCAATTAAAGCATTCAATAATGATGATTTGCCCACGTTTGGTTGGCCAACGATAGCAATTTTGGGCATGCCCTCAAATTGATCTTCTGGTTGGTCTTCAGTTATTAGTTGGGTCAATGCATCTAATAACTCGCCAGTACCTGCACCACTAATTGCGGCCAGCGGATACAAATCTTTAAAACCCAAGCTGTAAAATTCATTTGCGTCTAGCAGGCGCTGTTGGTTGTCACATTTATTTACAGCCAAAAACACCCGCTTTGGCGATTTGCGCAACATGTTGGCCATTTCTTGGTCCAAATCTGTTACACCGGTGGTAGTATCAACCAAAAAAATAATGGCAGATGCTTCTTGTATGGCAATTTCAACTTGGGTGCGTATTGCTTTCTCAAACACATCTTCGCTGTGTTTCACAAATCCTCCAGTATCTACCACATCAAAGTTACGACCGTTCCAGTACGAGGTGCCATATTGGCGATCGCGGGTAACGCCACTAATGTTCTCAACAATGGCTTGTCTATCGCCCACTAAGCGGTTAAAAAATGTCGACTTACCTACGTTTGGTCGTCCGACTATAGCTACTGTAAAACCCATTACTTTTAATTTGGAAATTCGTTAATTTGAAAATTTGAGAATGGCATCATGGCTTTATTTCCATTGTTTGCCGTATGGTTCAAATTTTATTGTTGTTGATTTGAAGACTGGTCATATTGAAATTCATTTTCAAATTCCCGAATTTTCAAATTGCCTTATCATTTACTTTGGTCATACCCGAGGCTTTTAAGCAGCCGAGGGTCGTTGCGCCAGTTTTCTTTTACTTTTACAAACAGTTCTAAAAATACCTTTCGGCCCAAAAACTCCTCCATCTCCAATCGCGATTCGGTGCCTACTTTTTTCAACTTATCTCCGCCTTTACCTATTACTATTGGTTTTTGTGAATTTCTCTCCACAAAGATAACGGCGCTTATTCGTGTAATATCAGGCTCATCCTTAAAGCTCTCAATGATTACTTCGGTACAGTATGGTATCTCTTTGCTGTAAGTAGTAAATATTTTCCCCCTTATTATCTCCGATACAAAAAAGCGTTCAGGCTTATCTGTCAGTTCATCCTTAGCATAGTACGGTGGGCTTTCGGGTAGGTTCTCCACTATCCTAGCCATCACCACATCCAACCCAAGGTTTTCTTGTGCCGAAATGGGGATAATTTCTTCAAACAGTTCTGTATCCTTCCAGGCTTGGGTAAGCTCGGCTACTCGGTCGCCTTTGGCTTGGTCTACTTTGTTTAGCAATAGCAGTTTTCGGGCAGTTACGCCTTGCAAAGCAGTCAATACATTGGCTAGGTCTGTGGGGTGCTCGTATATTTCCGAGATAAAGAGCAGCACATCCGCATCTTCCAAAGATATTTTCACAAACTCGTTCATGGCCTTATGCAAGGCATATTTGGGTTCGTGAATAATGCCAGGCGTATCGCTGAACACTAGTTGGTAGTCATCGCCATTTACCAGACCCAAAATACGGTGCCTTGTAGTTTGCGCCTTTGGGCTGATAACAGACAAGTGCTCACCTACCAGTGCGTTCATTAAGGTACTCTTGCCCACATTGGGCCTCCCTATGATATTAATAAAACCAGCACGGTGTGGAGCACTACTTTCCATTTTGCAAAAATACGGCTTTTTATGCTGGTTTTGTCGTGTAGTCCATTTTTCGTGGTTATTGGCTTGGGGCCTAGCTTTGGGCTAGTTTATAAAAAGCTTCAATTAACTTTAACTTAAGGTTAAAAAAGGTTATTTTAGCCATCTATCCCATTGAAAACATGCCCATTATGCGTTTATTAATCCTCCTCGCTTTGTTGTTTGGCTTCAATTTCATGTCTGGGCAAACGGCTGCTGACACTACCGTGCTGCAAACGTTTACTTTTGGTAGCAAACAAGATTATTGGTTCAATTTTCCGGCAGCAACCGAGCGGTACCAGAAAATATTGATGCAATATACCCTGAAGTGCAACCCTGCACAGAGCCCTGCCTGCGGCGAGTGGGACTATACTACCCATACTTTCCTATACGACCACTTGGGTATTTACGACTCAACATTGAAACAACAGCCAAGCTTTATTGTAGATGGCGCCAGTCCCGATACGTTTGGCTATATCACCAGCCCATCATACTTGTATATACCTAGGCTAGAAACCACTATAAACTATACCGATACGCTTTCGCTTACCACAGCAACCGTGGGTGCAGCGGCTAGCAACACCAGTGCAACTTTGCGCAGCAGCCAAACCGATGGTGAGGCTTATTATCTATGGCGTGCAAGCGAGTTGACCGCAGCTGGGCTTACCACCGGAAACATTACAGGCCTTAGGTTGAATGTAAACGTACCCGGTAGCTTTTTGAATAAATTGAGGGTCGATTTTGCACCTACTGCTGCCGATACACTTACTGCTAATACTGCATTACCTAATAGCTATACTACGGTTTATCAATTCAGCCAAGCACTTACTAGCGGTTTCAATTCGTTGGCTTTTGTAGCGCCTTTCAATTGGGATGGCACTTCGAATATATTAGTGCGCTTTAGTTTCGACAACAGTACCAATGGCGCCGATTACACCTTGGCTGCCGACAATTGTGGCTTTGAAAGCACCAAAGAGGCAACTGGAAATGATAAGGTGCTCGATTTTGAAGGGGCCGACTACATAGAGATACCGGCAGCTGTGTTTAATTCCGTTGATAGCCAGATAACCATTAGCTTTTGGCAGTATGGCGATGCCGCCCTGCAACCCCAGAACGATATCATTTTTGAAGGTATCAATGCCGATGGCATTAGAGTTTTGAACTGTCATTTGCCTTGGGGCGATGCCAAAGTTTATTGGGATGCAGGTACAAACGGCACCTTAGGCGATAGGGCTAGCAAAGCAGCTAATGCATCGCTTTTTGAAGGTAAATGGAACCACTGGGCCTTTACAAAGGATGTGGCCACGGGTTTAATGCGCATATATTTGAACGGTAACGTTTGGTTGAGCTTTAATAACAAAACTGCCTTAATGGACGGTATTGTTAAATTCAGAATCGGCTCAGGTGCGAATGGCGGACTGTTTTATGATGGACTGATAAATGAGTTTCAGATTTGGGATAAGGCGTTGGATGTAAATACTGTGAAACAATGGATGTATAAAGACCTTGACGCCACGCACCCCAACTATCAAAACTTGCGCGCCTACTATAAGTTTGATGAAGGAACCGGACTAGTAGCTACCGATGCAAGCCCCAACGGATTTGATGGCCAAATGTGGGGTGCACCGCGGTGGAGTACTTTGTTTGATAATGAAGGTTACCGCAATTATCAATATAATGATTTGCGCCCGCAAATAGTTTTTGAGCAAGGTAGCTTTTTGCAAGATACTGTTACGGTGGTTGTTGTGGATACTATTGAGCAGGCTCCACTTACGGTTCAGGTATTTACCAATGCAGCAAACCCAACATCTCCTACGGATACTTTCTATTATTGGCCTCCCTACTACAATAGCTATGTGTACGATGCCAATGGCAATGCCACCGACTCTACGCTTGTTACAGCGGTGGATAGTTTAATAAAAACTACCTTGCCTTATTATGAGCGATTTGAAGTGGTTGAACAATATGAAATAGGCCGATTTATTACCCCGTATGGCAATGGCTTGGATTTAGGCGATGGTTTTACTTGGACTTACGATGTAACCGATTACCGCCCTTTGTTATCCGATTCGGTGCACTTATCGGCGGGCAACTGGCAGGAGCTGTTGGACTTGAAGTTTATTTTCATCCACGGTACGCCAGCACGCGATGTGATAAAGGTGGAGAATGTTTGGAAAGGCGATTATTACCTAAGCAATACCGACCAAACCTTGCTGCCCAAAACCATTACCCTCGACCCAGCAGCGAGCACTTTTAGGCTCAAAACGCGCGCCAGTGGTCACCACTGGGATAACCCGACTAATTGTGCCGAGTTTTGTCCTAAAACACACCAAGTATACGCCAATGGTATACAGGTGAGCAGTTGGCAAAACTGGACCGATTGCGGCCAGATTCCCGTATTCCCGCAAGGAGGCTCTTGGTTGTTTGATAGGGCAGGGTGGTGCCCAGGCGAACCCGTTGACCAATACGACCACGAGCTTACGCCCTATATTGCCGAAGGCAGCAGCAGTGCTGAACTATTGTACACCGTGGAATCTGACGACTATGGTTATAACATACTACACATACAGTTGGTAAGCTATGGCGAGCCAAATTTTGAACGCGATGTTGAGCTAATGGACATTGTATCGCCAAGTACTACCGACGAGTATACCCGCTACAACCCTGTATGCAACTACCCAGTGGTTCGTATACGCAACAATGGTTCCGAAACGCTTACCCAAGCCGATTTTTCATTCGGAGTTGATGGCGGCTTTGATTGCTACTATACTTGGACCGGCAGCCTTGGGTTTTTAGAAGAGACAGACGTTACCTTGCCGACTTTTGATTGGAACGGTTTAGACATTAGCAATCCGCGTTTTCACGTAACGGTTGATTACCCGAATGGTCGTGCCGACCAAAACAAAACAAATAACACCGCCAGCAGTGCATTCCAGATGGTGCCAATTTATGATTCAGTATTTATAATGGCCACTAAAACCAATGCTGCCGGGGCTGCAACTTCTTTTAATATTACCGACGAGAACGACAGCATTGTTTATGCTGGCGATAATTTCCCAAACAATACCACTGTAAACGATACCTTTAGCTTTAATCCAGGGTGTTATGAACTTACTTTTTTCGATTCGCAAGAAGACGGTTTAAATTTCTTTTTAAGCAACGATGGTAACGGAACAGTGCGTTTTAGGAATTATGCCAATAACACAGCCATAAAAGTTTTCGAACCAAACTTTGGCGAAAAGTTTACCCACCAATTTATGGTAGGTTACGGCGTTGGCCAGTTTCCGTTGAAGGATATATGCACAGAGCCAATACGAGATACCACCGCTGTTGGTGAAGTTGATGGACCGAAATCTTACGTAACCTTATACCCTAACCCTACAAAAGGACAGGTATTATTGCGAGGCTTGTTTTACCAGCCTTCGGATATAACTATTGATGTGTATAATATGCTCGGAGTATTGTTGCACCAGCAAAAGGTGGCTAGCGTAATCAATCTCAATGAGCCGTTGGACATATCAACTCATCCATCGGGTACTTATCTGGTGGTGGTGCGCAGCGCTCAACAAACATTTGTGCACAAACTGGTGTTAGAGTAATGAACATGTGATGTTAAAATTAATTTCTCCTGCAACTATTCAGGGGTTATATTTGTCTTCATTTTTGGCTAACAATTTTTATAAGGCTACTTAACAAACTTCAAAATGATTAAATCGGCTTCAGTAAAGGCTAGCGGTATTCTGGCTATTTTATCGCTTGTTTTGTTTTTCGGCTCTTGCTCTCAACAGCAAGAGGCTCCTAAGCTTAGTGCTCAGTATCATAAAGAGCAGCACGAAGCATTCGGTCCTAAAAAGGAACATGAAGAAGGAATTAAAGAGGCCATGCTGTGGATGTCTCAAATGCGCGTAAACCCTGCTACTGGTTTGCTAGATATAAACGATGTAATCAAGGCGCGCAGGCAGGCTATGCAAATGCGCAACAATTCCGCCAATAAGCAACAAACGCTTGGTTTAAAATGGGAAAGCTTAGGTCCTGATAACGTAGGTGGACGCACCCGTGCTTTGTTGATTGACAAAAACAACAGTAACCGATTGATAGCTGGAAGCGTAACTGGTGGTCTGTTTGTCTCTAACGATGGTGCGTTGAACTGGACCGAACACCCTGATAATAGTAAGTTCCTATCAACTTCTATTAGCAGTATCATTCAATCCTCTAATGGAGATATTTATGTGGGAACCGGTGAAACTTTTGTGTTTACCCAACAAAATACTGATGGACATATTGGCGGTGGTATTTATAAATCGGTTGATAATGGCGTTAGCTTTAATTTGTTGTCATCTACAGAGCCGGCCCCAAACAATGCAAACAGCACTTGGTCGTATGTGAGCAAATTGGCTGCAGACCCTTATGACCCGAACAAGATTTACGCTGCTTCTAATGGCGGTTTGTATTATACCTTAGATGGTGGTAGCAATTGGATAGCCGCTCAAGGTATTGCCCCTGCCGATGCAGGTAGGGAGTCGAGAGACGTAAAAGTAAATAGTGATGGTGTTGTTTTCGCTGAAATTAACAGGAAATACTATCGCTCTACAGATGGCGCTGCCTTTACTTTGATTTCGGGCACTAATGGTTTCCCCGCAACCAATGTTAACCGCATTGAGTTTGGTGTTACCCCTCAAGATCCTAACTATGTTTACGCAGCAATTTGCAACAGCAGCAACGGATTAAGAGGTATTTACAAATCAATTGATGCAGGTATTTCTTGGGTGCCTTATTCACAAGAAAATTCTTCAGTGTTTAATCCGTTAGGCCAACAGGGTTCTTACAATATTTCGTTTGCGGTAAGCCCTTCAAACAAGAATGAAGTGGTTATTGGCGGTCAGTTGGAGATGTGGAAAGGTGGATTGGATGTTGGCTGGGATTTGGTAGCTTACTGGATACCAGAAACGCCTAACAACCCTTACTACATCCATGCCGACATGCACTTTGCTGTTTATGACAACAACAACCCCGATATATTGTACGTTTGCTCTGATGGTGGTATAAGTAAGTCTACCAACGCTTCGCAACAGTTCCCTACGTTTACGCCTCGTAACAAAAATTATGTTACCACTCAGTTTTACGATATAGCAGCCAGCCCTAGCGGCGAAGTAATGGCAGGTGCACAAGATAATGGAACGATATATATCGATTACCAAGGAAACACCGTAGCTACTGGTACTGATTTGAGAGGCGGTGATGGAGGATATTGTGTTATTTCGAGACTCGAGCCAAATGTTATTTTCTCTGAAGTTCAATATGGCGCCGTTAGTCGTTCCTTGAATCGCGGAGATGGCTTTGGTAGCGTTTGGGATAGCTATGCCACAAGTTTGGGCATGGGCAGTGAAGGCTCAAGCCAATTTATTGCGCCATACGATATGTGGGAAGAGCAAGTATCTGTAGTTGACAGCATAGTAGTAGATAGCGTTACCTCAATTGCTGATACCTTTAGGTCGTTAGATAACAAAGGGTACATGATTTTTGGCGCTAACAGCCGCATTATGATTACACCCGATGCGCTAGATGCAGGTGGTATTTACTGGTACAGCCGTACCGTTGCTGGCGCGGTAAGCGCAGTTAGCCCAACACCTGAAGGTGATTTTTATATCGGCACTACTAGCGGTAATTTATACATTGTAACCGGACTTAGAACTGCTACTTACGACAGGCCAACGAACACCGTTACTGGTGTTACCGTAAGGCAATTGCGCTCTGGCTCACAATGGCCAGGTACCACCAACGCTCGTTACTTGTCATCTATAGGTGTTGACCCTAAAAACTCAGCACACATTGTAGTTACCTTTGGTGGTTATGGCCTGCCAAACAACGTTTTTGTGAGCAATGATGCACTTGCCTCAACACCAGTATTTACTAGCGCTCAAGGCGATTTGCCAAACATGCCTGTTTACAGTTCAGTAATCGATTTCTACGACCCTAACAACCTAATCGTGGGTACTGATTTTGGTGTATGGTCGAGCAGCGATGGCGGTACAAGTTGGACGCAAGAGGTTGATGGTGGCTTATACAACACACCTATCTATTCGTTAAAGCAAAGAGGCCTTTACAATGAAGATTGCTACGTGTTGTACGTTGCCTCATATGGTCGCGGTATGTTCCGTAGCACTACGCTTACCGAAAAGAACAACTCTACCTGTAATTTGGTTAGCAGCATATTGCCAACCAAACCTAAAGCAGCAGTGAATACTACTGTTAGTTTGTATCCAAACCCAGCAAGTAGCAACTTGAATGTTGATATTAGTTTGACCAAAGCCGGTAAGGTAACAGTTCACATAGTAGATATAATGGGCCGCGAAGTATATAGCCAGCAATTTGGTAATAAGTCAGTAGGCCAAAGCTTGCTTGCTGCCGATGTAAGCCAATTGTCATCGGGTACATACATTGTAGCCATCGAAACCCCAACGGGCGTTATTACCCGGCAGTTTGTGGTTTCTAAATAATAGATAATTTATAGAAGGCGGGCAAACCATGTTTTGTGGTTTGCCCGCTTTTTTTTATAATAGCACTATGCGGTTAATCATTTTTGATATTGATGGCACTCTGGCCAATACTGATTACGAAAAGGACCTTTGCTATGCCGAGGCGTTTCAAGAAGTAACTGGGCACAGTTTGCTTGGGCTCGATTTTTTAAGTTGCAAGCACGTAACTGATTCAGCCGTTACTGATCACTTCTTTCAACAATTGCACCAGCGCAATGCTTTTGTAGAAGAGGTGGAGGCATTGAAATTGGGCTTTAGGCAAAAACTTGAACAACGGTACCAATCGCACCCCCAGTATTTTGAAGAAATACCAGGTGCCAGCGCCACTTTCAATCATTTGTTGTCGCTTTCCGATGTGCATTTGGGCATAGCTACTGGGGCTTGGCGTCATCCGGCGCAATTTAAGCTCGAGGTTATAGGCATACCAGCCAATGAGGTACCGTTTGTTGGGGCTGACAAGTCATACTCTAAAGTAGACTCGATAAAAGAGGTAATTGAGTTAGCCCAAAAGCAATACGGCCATCAAACATACCAGCAAGTGGTGTATGTGGGCGATAGGGTTTACGACTGGCAAGTATCCAATGAATTGGGTATTGATTTTGTTGGGGTAGACTATGCAGGTACCGGAGTATTGGCTAAGGCAGGTGCCCAAGTAGTGTTACCAAACCTGTTCCAATTTCCTTTGGAAAAATTGATGGGCTAGTATTTCAGTATTTTGAGCTTAATAGTACCTGCTGGATAAGTTATGCGCACCACATAAAGGCCAGATGCCAATCTGCCGAGGTCTGTTAAAGTATAGGTTTGATAAGAGGCTACACTTACGTTTCTGTCTTCAGTGTACACCCTGCTACCCATTAAATCAACCATTTCCAGCTTGTAGTTGCCAGTTATCTCGGCATTCAATACAATATCTACCTTGTCAACAAATGGGTTTGGGTATACTACCGGCATCATGTTGCCATACACAGGATTTTGGCTTTTCAGCATCTCATAATGAGCTTTCTGAAAATCAGGTATGCCATAACCAATAGAGTCGGTAGGGTTACTGAAGCTACTTGCCGATTCCCGTACCAATTGAATGAGTCGCTGCGGTTGCAAGGTTGGGTTGCTTTGCCAAAGGCAGGCTACAAACCCTGCGAGTAAAGGTGCTGAGTAAGAGGTGCCATTGCCCTGTTCAACGGTTCCTGAAACACCAATGTAAGAGGTGCCCTGCCCCATACCCACTATATCTGGTTTTACTCGACCATCGGCTGTTGGGCCGTAAGAACTAAACCTGGCAAACGAGCCAGAGCCGTTTACTGCCCCAATAGTAAGTATGCTATCAGCATCGCCTGGTGCTGAAATATAACGCCAACTGCTGTTGCCCATATTGCCAGCGCTACTTACTATTATCATGCCTTTACGGGCAGCAATTGTGGCCGAAATGCTAATGCGGGCAACCCTTCCGGTCATGTCGCTATAGGTGTAGCTCATGGTTGGGTCGTCGTAGTCGGTATAGCCAAGCGAGGTGTTTACTAAATCAACACCAAGGCTATCGGCGCGTTCAACGGCGGCTACCCAGTTGTCTTCCTCAATTTTATATTCGGTAGCACCTTCTTCAGTTCTGAAAAGGAAGTAAGAGGCATTGGGCGCACTGCCTAAAAACTCGTTAGGCAAGTTTCCGGCCATTATAGAAAATACGTTGCGGCCGTGGCTGCCAAGGTCATAAACGTTTTCTTGCACTCGAACAAAATCATAGGTACCAAGTATGCGGTTGTGGTGTCTTAAACTATCAAAGGCCGAAATTTGGTCAACCCGCTCAAAACCGGCATCGAGCACGGCAATATACATGCCTTCGCCTTTATAACCCAATTCGTGCAAGTAATGGCCTTTTACCATAGTGGTTTGGGTAGTGCTTTGTCCGTAAGCAACAGAGCGCACTTCACTTTTACGGCTTTCGGGTCCATCTGATTCGCCCTGGAAGCATTGAATTTTTGTGGCGGCTACGGGTTGCATTTGTATTACAAAGGGCAGCTCGCGTATGGCATTTACTTCGTTGCTATCGTCCACTTCCACACTTATGGCATTGAACCATTTGCTGCGGTGCAGCACGATGCCCCCTGCTAGTTTTATTTGTTCAATATAGGCTTCGGTAATAGGCAAATCGGTTGAGTCAATTACGATACCAAACTTCTCCCTGCGCTCAAGTGCCCTAGGCGATAAATAATCACTCGGGTTTTCAATAGAGTATCCATTGTCTTGTTTATCGGCAAAATGCACCCAGTATTTGTTATAATACTTGCCATCGCCTTGAGCAAACGCACTGGCTGCCAACAGCAGCAAGGTAAACAAGGTTACAGTAGTAAAAGCCTTTGTCATAAGTTACCATATTCTTTAACCCACATGCGGACTATGAATCCATCCTCGGTGCCTTGGGGAAACTGAGCAATAACGTTTTGTTTCCTTAGCCAGGCCCAATCTTTGTATATTAACCCAACTCCCTTGGCATAGGTTTCAGTAGCCGTTATTCTTTCTATCTTCGAAGCCGTATCGTATGCAAGTATTACCGTTGCCGTCGAATCAAAGTTTAGGCTATTTATGCTTTTAGGTACATCTAGTTCCGACATAGTATACTCCCAATCGGCCATAAACTCTATGCCCTCGGTTATTTCAATATATTGGTTGCCATTCCATTTAGAGGTAGCTCTGGGAGGAAAAACGAATTTTAGGAAACGAAGGTTCTCTTCGACCCAAATGGCTTGATTATTAATTATACCAGCATACCACACGTCGGTAAGGCCCCAGTTGCCTATAGTATCGTTGCGGCGGAAACGCTCAATGCGCCTCAATCGGTTGCCTTCCCCATCAATAAAAGTTTCGCCATATACCTCGCGTACTTGAAACCGGATAGTGTCTTTTAGCGGTGGGGTAAAAAACGAATTGAAAATAATAGAATCAACATCGTAAATAACATATCGGCCACTATCGGTAGGGAAATACTCATATTTGAAGTCAGCTACAAACGAATCATCCTTGTTGCAGGAAGGCAAAACAACGATGCTAGTTAGCAAAATGGCACACAAAAAGCCCCAAGTGTTCTTCATAGCTTAAAGTTATGGAATTTTAGACACAAGACAATCAATGTACGAAGTACGATTTACGATGTACGATTGAAAATGAAACAAATTAAATACGGATTAGGATGGCAGTATTTATTTTTTTTATCAAAAGGTAAGAGTCCCTTTTCCTGTGGGAGAGGGTAGGTGAGGGGTGTAACATGTTCAAATCTAAAATGGATGGCAAACTTGCACTGGTTCACCTTTTTTAATTTGTAGGAATGCACTACACCATAGCCGCCACTGGCGCATGTATAATGCCCCCGCCAATCAAATCATTTCCTTCGTAAAATACCGCCGATTGGCCTGGGGCAATGGCTCTTACCACGGCCTCAAATTCAACTACTATTTTGCCATCGGGTTGTGGGTGCAGGGTGCTTATGGCACCAGCATCTTTGTACCGTATTTTGGTTACCGACTCAATACCCTCAGGCACTTCGGCATACTTAATTAGGTTCAGACCGCCCACAACCATGGTAGTTTTTTGTAAATCTTCGTCGCGGCCCAATACTACTGTATTGGTAGCAGGGTGTATTTCGGTTACATACATTGGTTCGCCCAGCGCAATGCCCAAGCCTTTGCGTTGGCCAATGGTATAGAATGGATAACCTTCGTGCTTACCAAGGATGTTACCTTGCGTATCGACAAACAAGCCGCCATTTACTTCCTCCTGCAAGTTAGGAACACGGCGTTTTAAGAAACCACGGTAATCGTTATCGGGTACAAAGCAAATTTCGTAGCTCTCCGCTTTTTTGGCCAATTCGCTATAGCCCCACTCTTCACACATTTTCCTGATGTCGGGCTTCATAAACTCAGCCAACGGGAAAATAGTGCGCGCTAAGCACTTTTGGCTCACGCCCCAAAGCACATAGCTCTGGTCTTTACCTAGGTCTTTGGCTTTGCTAATGATGTGACGTCCATTTTCGTACCGCAGGCGGGCGTAGTGGCCTGTGGCAATAAAATCGCAGCCCATGGCATCGGCACGCTTTAGCAAGGCTTCCCATTTAATGTGGGTATTGCATAGCACGCAAGGGTTAGGCGTGCGGCCAGCTAGGTATTCCTCTACAAAGTTGTCAATCACATAATCACCAAACTCGTTGCGGATATCGATGATGTAATGTGGGAAGCCAACTTCAACAGCCACTTGGCGGGCATCGTTTATACTATCCAAGCTGCAACAGCCGGTTTCCTTTTTGCTGCCGCCAGAAGTTGCGTAGTCCCATGTTTTCATGGTGATGCCAATTACCTCATATCCTTGCTGGTGGAGCATAACGGCAGCTACGGTACTATCAATACCGCCGCTCATGGCTACTAAAACTTTTCCTTTTTTCACTTTTCAAGTATTGAGACACAAGACACAAGACACAAGACACAAGATACAAGACTTGGACTTTGAATTGTGCCAAGGAATTAGACACATTTACAATTGAGGTACTAACCTTTAGGAACGGTGTTCAGTTCCAAAACCTAAGCAAATATAACCACAAATCCCCTCCCTCCTAAAAAGAGCCCGTCCTAAGCCGTAGCTGAAGGAAGGGGTAGTGCAGGTGCAATTCGTTGCGGGAAATTTACAGTAGGGTAATTAACTCGCAACTAGCATTAATAACAATAAAAAAGGGCAACCACGCTTTACGGGATTGCCCTTCGGTAGGGTAGAAGACCGGGTTCGAACCGGCGACCTCCTGAACCACAATCAGGCGCTCTAACCGACTGAGCTACAACTACCATGTAATGGAGTGCAAATTTAAGGAAATAACGACGATAATAATGCAAGTGGAGGTAAAATTATTTTCACTGCAATAATTGCAATTACTGCGTTAATCTCTACCAAAATTATTGTGCCAGAAGAATGAGCTTCACTTCGGTGCCACGGTCGTTCATGTTCATTATCAGGGTATCGGCATTTATTTTTTCTATCTGTACTTTCTTTTCCAAATCGTTGTTGGCTATTGTCACCAGTTTGTCGCCTTCCAGATACCATTTGCCTGCTTCGGTATAACTGCCACCAGCGTAGCTGTAGGTGCTATCTTTCTTAAAATCGAAAACAATATTTTGCGGGTTGAGGTCTTCAGTGCCGTCAGTAACCATTACGGCGCATTTCCATGCCCCTTCAAATAAGGCCGTATCAAAGGCGGGCTTGGTTTCACAAGAAGTGGCAAACAGCAAAAATGCTGATAATGCAAAAGTATAGATAGATTTCATTTGTCGGTTTTTTCGATTCAGAAACGCCAATTTGTGTGGCTTATTGTCGAAAATAAGTAAAAGGATGGGATATTGGCTAATAAGTTGATGGGTTAATTCCTACGTTAGCCTTTCAACCGATAGAGAAAAATAGTCCAACCCCAAACAAAACGCTGAAAAGTAGTGTGCTCAACGCCAATATCTTTAATTGAGGGTCAAGTAGAGCTGGCTCTTGGGTTTGAGACACATCACGCAAATGCTTCACAAATATTGGAGCAGTGAGCATAAACGAAAACTGCCAAATGCTCTGATAATGTGCAAAGGTAAAAAGCAACGCTGCGCCAAACGCCGAAAGAATGAGTATTTGATGGTATTGCTTGGCTTTGGCATAGCCTAAGCGCACTACGAGGGTTATTTTGCCGGCTTTTTTGTCGGGCACGTGGTCGCGCATGTTGTTCAAGTTCAATACGCCCGTGCTAAGGCAACCCATACTGATGGCGGGCAGAAACACCAGAAACCCTAATGGGTCTTCAGCCAAAGAGTTGGCATATAAATAGTAGGTGCCAGCGGTACCCACCAAACCAAAAAAAACAAACACAAAAATATCTCCCATGCCGCGGTAGCCATAAGGATTACTGCCAGCTGTATATTTCACGGCAGCGGCAATAGCCGCTAGCCCCAAACCCAGAAAGAGCAGTATTTTGGCCCAATCGTTAAACGAAACTGCTAGCAAGGCTATTCCGCTAGCAAGCGCTAGCAATGCAAATACTATCATAGCCACGCGCATATTGGTAGCACTAATGGCACCGCTTTGCACACTGCGTTTAGGGCCAACCCGCTCGGCGTTATCGGCACCGTGTTGGTGGTCGCCGTAGTCGTTGGCAAGGTTGCTGAGTATTTGTAGAAATAGGGTAGTGGTAACAGCTAAAATGAATACTGGCCATCTAAACGCAAAGGCATCAGCGGCCAAAAACGTACCCATAACTATGGTGCTCAATGCTAGCGGCAGGGTGCGAAGGCGAAATGCCTCAAGCCAAAGTTTTATGGGTGATTTGTTCACGTTTATATTTTGTTCAAAATTTCAAGTTTAGTGCTCGCCCGAACAACCCCCTCCCAACCTCCCCCTGAAAAGTAGGAGGAGCTACCGTAATTCAGTTTAAACCCGCAAATCTTAACTCGGCAACTGAAGCAAATCTTGTGTCCTTCGACTACGCTCAGGATGACATTTTTTGCGTCTTCTGTCTGGGTTAAGGAAACTTCGGATACTTGCTAAAGTCAGGGTCGCGTTTCTCCAAGAAAGCATTTTTGCCTTCTTGCGCCTCTTCGGTAAAGTAATAGAGTAGGGTAGCGTTGCCGGCCAACTCTTGTATACCTGCCTGTCCGTCCAACTCGGCATTAAACGCCGACTTAAGCATACGCAAGGCTAACGGGCTGCGTTTCATAATGGTTTTGCACCAACGTACAGTTTCGTTTTCTAGCTCAGCCAAAGGCACTACTTTGTTTACCATTCCCATATCTAAGGCTTCTTGGGCGGTGTATTGCTCGCACAGGAACCATATCTCGCGGGCTTTCTTTTGGCCCACGTGGCGCGCTAAGAATGATGAGCCAAAGCCACCATCAAAGCTGCCTACTTTAGGGCCCGTTTGGCCAAAAATGGCATTGTCGCTGGCTAGGGTAAGGTCGCATACTACGTGTAGCACGTGGCCACCACCTATGGCATAGCCATTTACCATGGCTATTACAGGTTTAGGTAGGCTACGTATCATTTTTTGCAGGTCGAGCACGTTTAGGCGCGGTACTTTATCGGTGCCCATATAACCACCAACCCCTTTCAGGTTTTGGTCGCCACCGCTGCAAAAAGCCTTGTCGCCAGCACCCGTCAATATCACAACGTTAATGTCTGGGTTTTCGCGGCAAATGTGCATCGCATCAATCATTTCTTGATTGGTTTGCGGTGTAAATGCGTTGCGGTAGCGCGGGCGGTTAATGGTTATTTTGGCAATGCCTTCGTAAAAATCGAACAGGATTTCGTTATACTCTTTAATGGTGGTCCAATTACGTTCGCTCATGCCTATTATATGTTGAGGTATTTTTTAAGAATGTTTGCACTCGTATCGTTTGGGGTCTTTACCTCTAGTATAACACATTTGTTATCGTGTGGTTGATAAAAAGTAGGTAATGTTTCCACAAGCCCTTCCAAACTATCGCAAATGTAATAAGGAATGCCGAATGCTTGGGCAAGGTGACTAATATCAGCATTGTGTTTGGTCTCAAAAAAGTTCTCCAATATTTCCTTGCCAAGCCCTGCAGGCCCTGGTATAATGCGGAAAATATTGCCCCCGCCATTGTTGATAACGATAATGCGCAAATTGCCGCTTAGGTGCTTGTTCCATAACGCATTGCTGTCGTATAGAAACGAGAGGTCGCCAGTAACTACCGTAGTGGGCTTGCCATTTACATAGGCAGCACCTGCAGCAGTGCTTACGGTGCCATCAATGCCGCTGGTACCGCGGTTGCAGTTGATGGTGGAATTGAGGAGCTTATTGGTATCAAACAAACCCACATACCGCACAGGGGTGCTGTTGGCCAGTTGTAGGTTGGTGCCCTCGGGCAGGTGTTTCAGTATTTGATCAAACACCAGCAGGTCGCAAAAAGGGGCCGCATCCAATATTTCCTCGTGCCTATCAAGCGCTCGGTCATAGGCTTGTTGCCAAAGGCGCCAATAGTCGGGGTTGGGCATGGTAGCCCCGTCCAGCATCATTTCAATAAAGTCGGCCGGGTGCAGGCGTATAACGTTGGTAAGCGTTTGGTAAGTATCGGTATGGTCGCCACTTTCGTCAATGTACCAATGCTCAGCGGGTTGGTACTGGCGCAAGTATCGCTTTAGTTTTTTGGAAACCACCGCGCCGCCAAAGGTTATCAGTAAATCGGGCTGAAAGATCTCTTTTTGGTCCTTCGGTATTACCTCTAGCGCAGGGTCTAGCACCTTTATCAGGTTGGGGCCGTTCAGGTTGCTGGTTATTTCGGCCAGCACGGGCACATAGCCTTTGTCGCTAATGCGGTTTATTAAGCTTTGCAGCCTATGGTCGGGAGTCAATGAGCCGGCAACAATCAATATGCGCTGGTATTGGTTCCAGCTTTTTACCAATCGTTCTTCAGCCTCGGGGCTTAGGTAATGCTTTACAGGCGTGCTGTCAATGATGCGCGGCTCGTCGTAGCTCTCATATTCAGCAAGGTTATATAGCGGTTCGCTTAGCGGCACATTGATGTGCACTGGGCCCATATCGGGTATCATGGCCGCGTTCAGGGCCTCGCTTACCATACGGTTGCTATACCACAGCTTGTCATCGTTTTTAATGTCGTTGGGCAGCTCGTAGCTTTTCTTGATGTAGTTGCGATATATCTCGAACTGCCTGATTGCCTGCCCATCGGCCTGGCCTATCCATTCGTTGGGGCGGTCGGCGGTAAACAGCACCAACGGTACCTTGCTATAAAAGGCCTCGGCCACGGCAGGGGCGTAGTTCAACGTAGCCGAGCCACTGGTACATACCAACCCAACTGGCTGCTGCAACTGCTGCGCCATGCCCAAGGCAAAGAACGCCGCACTGCGCTCATCGATAATACTGATGCACTTAATGCCAGGGTGTTGGTTGAAGCTAATAACCAGCGGTGCGCACCGCGAGCCCGGCGAAAAAACCACATACCGCAACCTTTTGCGCGCGCAGATGTTCACCAGGTCTTTTATCCAAAATTTGTCCGTATCCAGCATCGGGTGCAAAGTTAGTTATTAGACACAAGACTTCTTTTATGTACGATGTACGATTTACGATGTACGATTGAAAGCCATTTTTAACGATGCATTTATTTGGGGATTTATAAGCATTTGATAAGTTGCTGAATACCGAGTTTTGTCGTCCAGGAAGTGAGGTTTCATGAGGCTTGCATCGCCTTGGGCGAGGGCTTATGGGCTGAGGTTTTTCAATTTTAGTTTCTCATTTCAAATTTCCCATTTCATATTTATAATGGGGTTTTGTCGTCCACGAAGTGAGATTTCATGCAGCTTGCATCGCCTTGGGCGAGGGCTTGTGGGGTGAGGTTTTCCAATTTTAGTTTCTTATTTCAAATTTCCCATTTCATATTTATAATGGGGTTTTGTCGTCCAATAAGTGAGATTTGGCGCGAGTTCTAGAGCTTAACTAGATTATCAAGCGGAAATGCGTAATGGATTGATTGTCAATTAATCACAGTACTTATAAGCCAACTAATTGATTGATAATCAATTAGTTGTTGCAAATAATTGCACACATTATGTAAAAATCCTTTTCAAATCCTGCAATCCTTTTGAAATCATGGTTCAGACAAAACGGGGATTGCAAATCCACAGCTCAGCTACGTCGAATTTATAAATCCGACGCGGCGAGTTAAAGGTTCTACAACCAACATTTTATTTCAACCCCCACATCACATTTCGCCGCATACCCCGTATACTTGCACTCCACATGACAGCCCACCCCCAATCCCTCCACGTCACCAACTTCCAAGATTTGGTAGATACGCCATTTCAAGGAGCCATTAACGCCATTGGCTGGGAGCGTAAGCTGATAGGGGATTTTGCGGAGCTAGTAGCGAAGATAGCACGCAACGGGAATGTAACTGTGGTGGAACAAAGCCAATTGCTGGCGCTGGAATTGAGCGAGCAGGGGCAACTGGCCCGCGACATTATTTTAAACGATTGGAAGTTGTTGGAAGCGCATGGCGCATCGCCGTTGCTAAATGTAATTGAATACTATGATAGGGACGAGGACTTTCCGTTTTTCCCAACCGATGTATATTCTTTTCATGTTGATCGCTCGCCCATACCAACTGCTACTTTTTTGTGCACCTACTATGGCGAGCCAAGCGAAATAATACCCAATGCGCAATGTGTGCAGAAGATACTGGTGCCCGAAATACGTGCAGCGCTCAAAGAGCTGTATGATGGCGAGGATGACGGTTTTGAAGCATTTTTGACCGAGTATTTCTTCGATTTGCACTATCAAGCAAAGCCCAATGCCCAGCCCATCAATTTAGGGCTTGGCAATTTATGGCGTTTGGCTGTCGATTATCCCGGAAGCCCTGTGCTGCCTTGTGTGCACCGTGCACCCCATGAAAAAGCCGAGCAGCCAAGGTTATTGATGATTTGTTGAAAACGGCTTAGCGTATAATTAGTCCTCGTTTCCAACGAGGATTTACTAACCGCGAGCTTCCAGCTCGGCACATCATGCGGGCAAATAACTGTTGCGTGCGAGCTGCAAGCTCGGTGGTAAACCATCCTCGCTGAAAGCGAGGACGAGTATTGCCCCAAATAAGTAACTGTGGACTGACGACCGTCGTCTGTGGACCACCAAAAACTAATCCCTCCGCTTTCCGTTATTTTTGCTACGCAAGTTATCGTTGCCCAGGTCGCCATTGGCTTCGGCGTCTTTGTTATAGGCTTGTATAATCTGTTTCACCAACTTATGGCGGATAACATCGTGCTCATTTAGGTATATTACATCAATGCCATCAATATCGCCCAGTAGGCTAATGCCCCTGCGCAGGCCGCTCTCTTGGTTACGCGGCAGGTCAATTTGCGTAAGGTCGCCCGTAATCATACACTTTGCCGATGGCCCTATGCGGGTAAGGAACATCTTTAATTGCGAGTGCGTAGTATTTTGCGCCTCGTCCAAAATAATAAAGGCATGATCGAGGGTACGGCCGCGCATAAATGCCAGCGGTGCCACCTCAATCACACGGTTCTCCATGTAGTAGTTTAGCTTCTCTATGGGTATCATATCATCCAGCGCATCATATAGTGGGCGCAAGTAAGGGTCAATCTTCTCCTTTAGGTCGCCAGGCAAAAATCCTAGGCTTTCACCCGCTTCTACCGCTGGTCGGGTAAGGATGATTTTCTTTACCAACTTGTTTTTGAGCGCCCGTACTGCCAATGCTACAGCCGTGTATGTTTTGCCCGTTCCGGCAGGGCCGATGGCAAAAACAATGTCGCTGCGCTCGCTCGCCTCTACCATGCGTTTTTGGTTCATGGTTCGGGGCTTCACTTGCAAGCCGTTTCGGCCATGCACTAGCACTTCCCTAGAGCCACTAGGTTCCGTTATCTCAAAATTTTGTTCCTCGCTCAACATTTCCTCTACGCTGTTATCGCTCAGGTGCCCGTCGCGTTCCAGCAAACGCAGCATGAGGTTTATCTTTTCCTGCACGGTTTGTATATCGTCTTCGTTGCCAGCCAATTTTACTTTGGTGCCCCTCGATACTATTTTTAGCTTCGGAAATGCCTTTTTTAATAGGTTTAGCTTCGAGTTGTTCACTCCATAGAACGCTAATGGGTTCACCCCGTCGATATTTATAATAACCTCGCTCAACTTTTTATCTATTTTTGCTGTGATACTCTCAAATATACAATTTTTCAATGGCGCGCACCGTAAGCCTTATTACCGATTTTGGCTACCGCGATTTTTATGCCGGGGCGCTTAAGGGCGCTATTTTAAAGGCTTGTGGCGACGTGCACTTGGTGGACGTGAGCCACGATATTGCCCAAGGCAATTTTTCTGAAGCGGCTTTTGCGCTGCGCAGCGCTTATCATCATTTCCCTAAAGGTACTATCCACATTGTGAGCATAAACGATGAGGCCGACGAAGCCTCCCGTTTTTTGGCCATTCAGCATAACGATCACTTTTTTCTGGGTGCCGATACTGGGCTGTTTAGCCTCGCATTCGACATGGAACCTGAACTGACTTTTGAGCCTAACTTAGCTCAAGAACAACGTGCGGGCAAAATAGGTTTAACCGAATTGTATGCCAAATTGTGTGCGTTTATCAATTCGGGTAAGCCACTGCGTGAGATTGGCCGCCCTGTGCAAGAGATAAGGCGGATTACCGCCCTAAGGCCGCAAGTGCAGCCGTCGTCTATTAAAGGTGCGGTGTTGTATATCGATTCGTTTAAGAACGTAGTAACCAATGTTACCCGCGAAATGTTTGAGCAAAGACGCAACGGACGCACTTTCATAATTCAGTTTCGCAGGGAGCGGATACAAGAGATAAGCAGGTTTTACTATGAAGTTCCGTTTGGCGAAAAATTGTGTATTTTCAATACCGCAGGCTATTTAGAGATAGCCATTAATGGCGGGCAAGCGGCCAGTTTGCTTGGGCTTACATACGGAGACCAGATTTTAATTGAGTTTATATGATTACAAGGATTGTGAAAATGACCTTTCGCCCCGATGCGGCGGATGATTTTATTGGCATATTTAACGCCACCCAAAGCCGCATTAATGCTTTTGAAGGTTGCAATGGGGTAAAGGTGTTTCGGGATGCTGCCCACCAAAACATATTCTTCACCATCAGCGAATGGGAAAGCGAGGAAGCTCTAGAAAACTACCGCCAATCGGAGTTGTTTGAGCAGGTTTGGGGCAAAGCGAAAAATTATTTCGATGCCAAACCCGAAGCTTGGACCTTGATTGAGGGCGTGTGATGAGTTTTTGATATAGTGTTACAACTGCACCTCACCAGTGTTTTGATAGTGTTTTCCAAGCTCTTGGAAATGTAATTTACCCCGCTAAATAAATTTTTCTTGATGTCGCTTTTCAAAGGCACTTTGGTATCTTGCAGCCTGTAAAAAATGAGGCATACTTTTCTATATACGTTTTGCTCGTTTGCGCTGTTGTTTGCAGCCAATAGCGTTCAAGCACAAAAGGCGGTTGGCGATACGTTGCAGCGTACTACAATGGCAGGTGGTAGCATAACCGTGCCAGAAGGGGAGGAGTGGCGCTTTTTGAGCTTACATTATAGCGAAGTAACTTACGGTATGGCGGTTAAATGGGAAGGGCCAGACACCCTGAAAGCCTACTTCAATTGGGTGGCAGCTATGGCTGCTTTGTCACCATCTTGGAGTTTAGCGTAACGCAGTAATTTAAGTATTACACGTAACTTGATTGTTGCCACTTTTATCGGAAGCAAATATTTTTGCGTCTTAGTCTTGCCATTAGCTTGTAAAACAAGGAGCAAAACACTATTGTTTGTTTCGATAGTAAAACATATCTTTGCAGTCCGTTTTAATTTATTAACCGCAAAATAAGTACATGATTAAACAGTACGAATCAACAGTGATTGTAACTCCTGTGTTGACGGACACGGAACTAAAGCAACTGCTTTCCGGTTACATCGATTTTTTGAAAAGTAATGGTGCGGAAATCGTTCACGAAGACTTTTGGGGCATGAAGCAATTGGCTTACCCTATTAAGAAGAAAACTTCGGGCTTCTACTATGCAGTAGAATTTAAAGCCGAAGGTGACCTGATTGACAAGCTGGAGTTGCTTTACCGTAGGGACGAAAGTATCCTACGCTTCTTATCGGTGAAATTGGACAGTTTTGCTCAAGATTTCAACGACCGTAAACGTCAAGGCCTAGTAGGCAAGAAGAGGAAAGACTCCAAATCAGTAGAAACTGAAAAAGCTTAAGATCAATGGCACAGAACAAAGACATCAAATTTCTGACTTCGCCAAAGATTGGCGTTCAGAAAAAAAAGTATTGCCGCTTCAAGAAGTCTGGCATACGTCACGTAGATTATAAGGACGCTGAGTTTTTGCTCAAGTTCATTAACGAACAAGGTAAGATATTGCCACGTCGCCTAACAGGTAACTCGTTGAAATTTCAACGTAAAGTTTCTACCGCTGTGAAGCGTGCGCGCCACTTGGCCCTAATGCCTTATGTAGCTGACCTTTTAAAATAAGCGAAGATGGAAGTTATCCTAACAAATGACGTAGACAAGCTAGGCGACAAAAACGACCTAGTGAAAGTGAAACCCGGATACGGACGTAACTATCTAATCCCGCAAGGTTTGGCTATTGTTGCCAATGACTCTAACAAAAGAGCTTGGGAAGACATGAAACGCCAAGATGCTCGCCGCGAGGACAAGCTCATGAAAGAATTGCAATCAGTTGTGGGCAAGCTGCAAGCTGCTACCGTTAAGGTGGGCGCTAAAGCAGGTACTAACGAGAAATTGTTTGGTACCGTTACCAGCCTCCAATTGGCCGATGCAATTAAAAAACAACTGAATATTCCTATCGATCGTAAGAAAATCCAAATGCCTGAAGAAGTTAAAACCCTTGGTGCTTTTGTAGCAGTGGTTGATCTTCACAAGGATTTGAAAGTGGAATTGAACTTCGAGGTTTTTGCTGAATAAGCTTTTGCCGAATGACTGTAAGTACCCAGAGGGCTTTGTGGAAACACAAGGCCCTTTTTGTTTGCCCAGCTGTATAGTGTTTATTTACAGATTGTACATAATGATGTACATTTCCAGCGTGCCAATATCCATAAGCAAAGCGAGGTTTATATTGGTTTTCAACTATTTTGGTTGTTGCCTAAATCGCTTTATCAATGTTGGCACAAGGTTGGATTATGGTGTATTTCAATGGAGATTGAGGCAAAGTAATTTTTTGCCCTAAATCAGTTGTTGCTGCTTAAAACTACCGAATTACACTGATGTATAGCTTGCCTAGCTGTACGTAGTGATGGGTATTTTTGGCGCTAACAGTAGCAAATGATAGTATTAATAATGATTTGTTGATTCCCTTTAATTAATTTTAACCCAAGTTCACAACTACTAAACAGCCAAGCATGAAAAAAATTATTTCTTTTACAGTGGTATTGCTACTATTTGCCACTGCTAGCCAACTGTTGGCTCAGGTAGATACCTATTATTTCTCCGATGCAAGAATTATTTTTTGCGAAGAGGTTGTCGATAACGAACCGGTAAACGATGCCACTTCATTTATTATACCTAGCACAGGGGGTAGCTTAACGGTTCAAGTAAACAATGGCAGCAAGCCATTGAAAACTACCCAAATGATAGTGGATATTTACAAAAAACCTGCTGGCGGGTCTGATTACACTGAATTTGTTGAAACCAAGAATTACGACATTAAAGAAACTTGGAACAAGCCTTACTTTGAGTATACTTTTGCAGGAGTAGGCGATTACAAATTCTATGTGTACACTGCCGACGAGGTATTTATTGGCGCTGGAACCGTGATAATGAAGTTGAAAGGCTCTACAACCAACACAACTGCTCCCAACCCACGTAGCACCGGTGTTACAAAAGTAGATACATATTATTACTCTGATTCTAAAATTGTGTTCTGCGAAGAAGTAATTGACAATGAGCCTTCAAATGAATCTACTGAGTTTACAATACCTAAAGATGGTGGATACCTTACTTTGCAGGTGGATAACGGTAAGGCACTAAAAACCATCCAGTTGGTGGTTGATATTTACAAAAAACCACGTGGCGGCGATGACTACACCGAGTTTGTTGAAACTAAAAGGTACGATATAAAAGAAACTTGGGATCGCCCATATTTCACCTACACTTTTTACGATGCAGGCGAATACAAATTTTCAGTGTACAATGCCGACGAAGTTTGGATAAACTCTGGAATGGTAACCATTAAGAAAAAGTAAAATCGCTAGAATAATTACTACAATAAACAAAAGGGGCAGCACATGGTGTTGCCCCTCTTCGTTGATAAAAATAACAGTTTTTTGATGTTGGAAAACGATTCTTTCTATTTCAAAATTTCTACGGCCTCGGTAGTTAACTTTCTGTATAACTTAATGTTCACAGCTGTTCGGGCACGGCGCACTTAAACTAGCTTTGCAGCATTTGCTTTTATTAGTTTGTTGCGTTGGTCTGATTTCAATAAGCCAAACATATTGGATGCTTTTTATTTAAACTAAAAAAATAGTGCGTAAAAGGCCCGTCTTTACTCCATTATTTTATTTGCTCAAAACCAACGTGCAATTGGTTGGACAATGCTAATGCTGCTAAAAAGCTAGGCTGGTTCTAGTATTTGGATTAATATTAATACAGTTGAGTGCCTTGGGAGCAATTGTTGTGGATAATAATTCAGTAAATAACTATTAAAAAAAACCTTTTTATTTCTATTTCGAATAGTAACATTTAAATTTGTACTTTCGTATAGTAGTTTGTTTTAAACAAAACTTACCAATGATAATGCAGAGCGCCAAAAAGTACATCTTGCTTTTACTTGTTTCTTTTGTATGTGTGCAAGTAAATGCTCAAGACGAATATCCACCAAGTGCGAAGCCAGGTACCTGTTACTTGCAAGTTTATACTCCCAATGAGTACGAATACAAGGAAGTAACCGAGATTGATCGTCCGGCTTATTCCAAATCTATAAGCATACCTGCCATTTACGAATATGTATATGATACATTGGTATTGCGCCCAGCCGAGAAAAGGTTGGAAGTAGTAGCCGAAACTTACACAACCGTTATCGAAACGGTATTGGTGGCCCCACCAACTACCCGCTGGGAAACCGGTAAGATTGATCCTAATTGCCTTTCTACTAATCCTGCCGATTGCCGCGTAGTTTGTTTGGTTGAAGTGCCAGCAAAATATACAACATACAGCCGCAAGGTACTAGAGACTCCATCTTATACTCGCGAGGTGAATATTCCTGCCGAAATAAAAATTGCTACCAAACGCATTCTTAAAACTCCTGCTGGAGTAATGGAGTATGAGGTGCCTGCTACTTATAAAACGGTAATGAAGCGCCAATTGGTAAAGAAAGGCTTTATTGATTGGAAAGAAGTGATTTGCAGCGACCAGATTAATATAGAATTAGTGAAAAAAGTACAAAAAGCCCTTACTGACAAAGGATACGACGCAGGACCGGTTGATGGGGCTTGGGGCGGTAAATCTTTGGATGCTATGAATAAATTTCAAGGCGAGAAGAACTTACCAATTACCAAGGTTATCAGCTTAGAAACCTTGCAGGCATTGGGCGTACAACGCTAATCTTTAGGTTAACAAATAGTATAAAAGAAAGCGGGTCGATAGCCCGCTTTCTTAATTTAATAAACTAATTACCTTGTGAATTAATGACAAACCATACCACCGAGATATGTATAGTTGGCGCTGGCCCTGGCGGGGCTACGGCAGCTTTGGTGTTAGGTAGGGCAGGGGTGCCATGTTTGCTGGTTGATAAAGCCGATTTTCCGCGAGATAAGATATGTGGTGATGCCTTAAGTGGCAAGGTAGTAGAGGTCCTCAAAAAAATAGACCCAAGTATTGCTCAACGATTGGCAGCCGAGCCAACACAGGTAGGTTCGTGGGGCGTAAACTTTATAGCGCCCAATGGTAAAGCGCTTAGAGTACCTTTTAAAACAAGTATAAACAAGGCCAGCGATGCAGCGCCAGGTTTTATTATCAAGCGCTTTGATTTTGACCACTTTCTGCTTCAAGAGGCATTGAAGTACCCATCAGTAACTTATGTGCCTAATCTAAAGCTTGAAAAATATACCAAAACCACTGATGGTTATACTGCCGCCGATAAGGATGGTACAATTACCATTAGCACCAAATTACTATTGGTGGCCGATGGGGCGCAATCATCGTTTGCACGGCACCACGGCGGTATACAAATGGAACCAAAGCATTATTGCGCTGGCATAAGGGCGTATTATGAAGGTGTGCAGGGTATGGACGCCGATAACTTTATCGAGCTTCATTTTATAAAGGATTTGCTGCCAGGCTATTTTTGGATTTTTCCGCTGCCCAATGGTGGCGCTAATGTGGGCCTTGGCGTGCGCAGTGATTACATAAGCAAACGAAAGCTAAACCTAAAGCAATTGCTGCCGCAAGTTATTGAAGGCAACCCAGTGCTTAAAAAGCGCTTTGAAAAGGCAACGCTGGTAGATGAGGTGCGCGGCTATGGTTTGCCGTTAGGCTCAAAGAAACGGCCTATCTCCGGAGATAACTATATGCTTATTGGCGATGCCGCGTCGCTCATTGATCCATTTACGGGCGAAGGTATAGGTAATGCCATGATGACGGGTTTGCTGGCTGCGCAGCAGGCTATTGCAAGCAGCAACTTCACCAAAGCGAACTTAGCAGATTATGATACCACGGTTTACCGCCGCTTGTGGAGCGAGCTATCGTTGAGCCGAAAAATGCAACAACTGGTTACAGTGCCTTGGTTGTTTAATTTGGTGGTAAACAAAGCCCAAAAAAGCAAAACATTGCAAGAAACCATATCGTGCATGTTTGAGGATATGGACATGCGTGAACGATTGAAACAACCAAGCTTTTACGTAAATTTATTGCTCAATAAATAAAGTCAATGTACAAAGTACGAAGTACGATTTTAAATAAACGCTGACTTTCATTATTCACTATTTACTAATCACTAGTTACTCAAAAATGAAGAAGCTATTAATCCTTGCTACCTCAGTGGCAGTAATGTTTCTAAACAGTTGTACCAGTGGCGAAGCGCCTGCAACAGAGCCTACCACTGCCGAAACCGTTGAAACCGCAACATACCACGGAGATACCATAACCGTTGATGGTGCCATAACTACCGCCGAGCTGGTAGCAAAAATGCAAACCGACAGCACATTCACTGGAAAGGTTGAGACCGTTATTAACTCTTGCTGCAAAAAGAAAGGTTGTTGGATGCGCGTAGCCCTGGCAGATGGCAAAGAAATGAAAGTAACCTTTAAAGACTATGGTTTTTTTGTGCCATTAGAAAGTGCAGGTAAACCTGTAATTATGGAAGGTAAGGCTTACTACGAAACCCTGACAGTTGAGGAATTGAAGCACTATGCAGAGGACGCCGGCAAAACTGAGGCTGAAATTGATGCTATTACGATGCCAGAACCTGTATTGGCTTTTGAAGCTACTGGTGTCATTATCAAAGAGTAATGCACTCTAATAATATTGCCGTAATGTTGTAGTGACAATTTTTTCTGAAAAAAGACAAACATTATTTGGCATCCCCCCTTTATTGGCCTATATTTGCAGGGCTTTTGAAAAAAGGCCTATTAATGATTTCGTAGCTCAGCTGGTAGAGCAGTACACTTTTAATGTACGGGCCCTGGGTTCGAATCCCAGCGAAATCACGGAAAGTCAAGGCAGTTGTAAAAAGCTGCCTTTTTTCGTTGACAATTTTTCGGTTAAACGAATTGCACTATCTACATCGTTTATACCTTATTACTTTTGTCACCCTGCCCGGGTGTTGAAATTGGTAGACAAGCAACATTGAGGGTGTTGTGTGCTTACGCACGTGCAAGTTCGAATCTTGTTCCGGGCACGCTTTCAGGCACTTTAATTGGCCTCGCCGTATTTTCGGCGGGGCCTTTTTTGTTTTTGTCGTAGTGGCTAATAATTAGCGTGTCATTCCGTGCCATTTCGCAAGGAAACTTGTTGCGATGAGGGGCTAAATGATTCTTACTGCTGCTTTTGGGGTTGTTGGTACTTCAAGCTTATTGTTATATCTGGATGGTCCTTCGCGACCTCGCTCCAGGCGAGATGGTATGGACACCACGGGTAGCATTATAACAAAAACGGCCCGCAACCTGCGAGCCGTTTCTATTATTTAAAGTACTTGATACTTGATACTCAAATCTTGATACCAAGACTAGGCAATCGTAACACCTTTCTCTAAGTAAACATCCTGTATCGCGTTCAAAATGCCAACTCCTTCGTTCATTGGACGTTGGAAGGCTTTGCGACCACTAATAAGGCCCATACCACCAGCACGCTTATTGATAACGGCTGTAGCAACTGCTTCTGACAAATCGCTAGCGCCACTAGAAGCACCACCAGAGTTAATCAAACCATTTCGACCCATGTAGCAATTTACCACTTGGTAGCGGCAAAGGTCGATAGGGTGGTCGGTGCTCAAATCGCTATAAACCTTCTTGTGGGTTTTGCCGAATTTAATTTCGTTAAAACCGCCGTTGTTTTCTGGTAGTTTTTGTTTGATGATATCTGCTTGAATAGTAACACCCAAGTGGTTTGCTTGCCCAGTAATGTCAGCCGAAACGTGGAAATCCTTATCACCAACCTTAAAGCCATTGTTGCGCAAGTAGCACCAAAGCACAGTAGCCATACCTAGCTCGTGGGCATATTCAAACGCCTCGGCCACTTCTTGTATCTGGCGGGTCGATTCTTCCGAACCGAAGTATATAGTAGCACCCACAGCGGCAGCACCCATATCGTAAGCACTTTTCACGGTGCCGAACATTATCTGGTCGAACTTATTAGGGTAAGTAAGTAGCTCGTTGTGGTTTATTTTAACAATAAAAGGGATTTTGTGCGAATACTTACGCGCCACGCTACCCAACACACCATACGTTGAAGCCACAGCATTGCAACCACCTTCGATGGCCAATTTCACGATGTTCTCCGAGTCAAAATAGATAGGGTTAGGGGCAAACGATGCACCAGCAGTGTGCTCAATGCCTTGGTCGACAGGCAAAATAGAAACGTAGCCAGTACCAGCCAAGCGGCCATGATTGTTTATGGCAGCCAAGTTGCGCAATACTTGCGGACTGCGGTTGCTATCTTTCCATACACGATCGATAAAATCGGGGCCAGGCAGGTGCAACAAATCTTTGCTAACGGTCTTGCTCTCGTGCTCCAAAAGGTAGCTGGCTTGATCGCCCAATAACTCCTGTATTTTGCTTAATGACATGCGTAAGTGGTTTTGTCTTTGGTAAATCAGGTGCAAATATAGGAAGGCTAATTTGGAAATGTGCTAATTTGAAAATGAAATAACTACACGCAAAGGTTTTACTTAACGGTATGTTAATACTAATGGCTGTATGTTCCCCTTGTTTCGTTTCTAAACTTGACTATTGTTATCTTCACTCGACAGTTTTAGCATAGCGCTATAAATCATACAGAGGCAACCAACCCCTCTAAATACCCTGCCGCCTCAATAATTCTACTCCCGTACCAACTGAACATCTCGCCGTCTACCAATAGTATTTGTGCTTTTGGGCAGAGGGCTTGCAGCTCGGTAATATGTGCATCTTTAAAAGGGTAGGGCTCGGAGGAAAGCAATATCAATTGCGGGTTTGCGGCGGCTATGGCTTCATTACTTACTTCTGGGTAGCGGCTATCTTGGTCGGCAAAGACATTTACCATGCCGCAGCGTTGCATTAGGTCATTTATATAAGTAGTTTGGCCTGCCACCATCCAAGGTGCGCGCCAAATAAAGTAGGCGGTGCGGATGCCAGTCAAAGGCTGAATGCTTGCAAACCCTTTGCTTACCTCACTAATGAGCTGTTGGGCTGGGGGAGTGGTGTTGGTTATTTCACCCACTTGCTTAATCATATCCAATGCGTCGGTTACATTGTTAATGTCGCTTATCCAAACCGGAAACTCTTTGGTTAAGGTTTCAATCTGGTTTTGGTCGTTTTCTTCTTTGTTGGCAATGATGAGGTCGGGCTGCAGGCTGCGTATTTTATCCAAGTTTAGGGTCTTGGTGCCGCCAACCCGCGTTTTACTGCGGAACCAATTATTAGGATGAACACAAAATTTTGTAATACCTATTACTTCCTTTTTTAGGCCCAGATAATGCAACAATTCAGTCTGAGAGGGCACTACAGAGATTATTCGCTGGGGCGAATAGGGTAATTGAATAGTTCGGTTTAGTTGGTCTTTGAAAATTTTCATTGCTAAAGTTGCAGCCAAATTGTAATATTACACGTATAAAGTTGCAAACCCCTTCTAATATTATCCCTATGAAAATAAATATTCTTTTGCTTACCCTACTTTTGGGCTTTACCCAACTGCTAAATGCGCAAACCAAATCGTTTACCAGCACTACTTACGAGCCTGCCGCTAATTCGGTTAAAGTCGAATTTTTGAAAGGCTATACCACTAGCGAACAGAAATCGGCTGATGGCAAACGCATGGCAGTGGCTTACGAGCAAGGCTTGCTTTATAACTTGGCCGTTACTACAGTGTTTCCAACTTTGAGGAGCGATAAAATGGACGATATGGTTGAAGACCGTTTCTTGAAATTGATTGCCGATCAAGTTAACTATGTTAAAGATCAAACCAAGAAAGACTTTACTTACGATAAACAACCACTAATGGGTGTCACTGGTGCGACAGGTTTTTCTGCTAGTTTTGTAATTGGCGAATATACATACGCCTATCGCGTAATTGTGTTGAACAACAACTACTACATGCTTTCGGCATCGTCACTTACCACTAACAAAAGCAACCCAGAAATTGCCCGATTTTTGAACAGCTTTGCTTTGAGTGGTTCTAACTAATTAAGGGATAGAATTTATAACAAGGCCAGTGACTGTAAGTTGCTGGCCTTTTTATTTCAGTTCCTCCAAGTTTTCGCGGCACCATTGCAGTTGCTGCTCATATTCTTCGGCAGTTATAGCTTCGGCAAACTCGCGATATTGCTCCAACAAATCGGCAATAAAAACCCGCTCCGGCAGTATGGTTGCTTTTATGTGGTATAGCTTAAAATACCTGCCCATCAGCTTCAGTTCTTCCATTTCTTCGGTGCCCACAATCTTAAAGTAGCTTTGGCTGTTTTTGTATTTGCGGTATTGCATTTAGTATCAAGTATCAAGTAGTTAGTATCTAGCACGATGCGAGAAGCAAAGTTCTACGTATTTTCTTAAAAGTATTGAGCAATGCGGCTAATCCATTAAATCTTTTAAATTTGCCAAGCAATCTGCGTAATCAGCGCAAACTGCGTATTAATCTGCGTTCCTGATGCTAAAGACCGAAAATATACAGAAATCATACGGAAGCCTCAAGGTGTTGAAAGGTATTGACCTCAACATCGGAAAAGGTGAAGTAGTTTCCATTGTCGGTTCTTCTGGGGCTGGGAAAAGTACTTTGCTGCACATATTAGGCACATTAGACCAGCCAGATAGCGGTAAACTGTACATCAACGGCGAGGAAATAAGTACCTTGAAGGGTAATGCCTTGGCACGTTTCCGTAACAAGCACATCGGGTTTGTGTTCCAGTTTCACCACTTGTTACCGGAGTTTACGGCTTTGGAGAATGTTTGTATTCCCGCCTATCTAGCTAAAGTATCGAAGGCCGAAGCGGAAAGTAAAGCACATAAACTTTTGGATATGTTGGGGCTATCATCTAGGGCACAACATAAACCCAATGAGCTATCGGGCGGCGAGCAACAACGCGTGGCGGTGGCCAGGGCGCTCATCAATAACCCTTCTATTATACTTGCCGACGAACCGAGCGGTAACCTGGATAGTGATAACTCTCGCGACTTACACCAACTCTTCTTCCGCCTGCGCGATGAACTAGGCCAAACCTTTGTTATTGTTACCCACAATCTCGACCTAGCCGATATGGCCGATAGGAAGCTGGTGATGAAGGATGGGAATTTTGTTTAATTGATTTAGACACAAGACATAAGACACAAGACACAAGACACAAGACACAAGATTTGCCGTCATTGCGAAGCAACAGCCTTATCTAAAAGGTTACCAATAAACATTAGGTGCCTGTGGCAATCCCTTGCTCCGGAGCATGATGTTTGGAAATTATTGACCTTAGCGTATTATGTACAATAGCATAACACAGGTTTGTCGATTCAAACCATCGGTTAGGGGGTTGCTTCTTCTCCTATAACGCATTTCAGTAACCTGTAAATTAACACAGGCTCATCGCAATGACGGGTGTTTTTAATCGTACATCGTACCTCAAAAACTACCCCGCTATCGCCTGAATTAAATCATACTCGGTGATGATGTGCGTTACACCGCTGATGTCTTTTACCAATACTGCACTGTTTTCACGGTTGATGCGGCTCGATATTTCTTTGCTAGTTGAACCCCACTCTATATATGGGAAAGGTTTGCCCATAACGGTGCTTACTTGTTGGTTGCGCTCGGCGCCTTCTAACAAATGGGTAAGCAGGCTGTGGTCGGTAACCGAACCAACCATTTCATGCTCTTTCATCACCGGCAACTGCGATAGACCCAATTGTTTCATAAGCGCAATAGCTTCGCCCAATGTTTGCTCTGGGCTCACGGTTAAGAATTTCTTCAACTCTTTGCGGCCCACAATGCTGGCAGCCGTAATTTCATTCGATGCTTCGTCCAACCATTGGCGGTCGCGCATCCACTCATCATTGTATAGCTTACCTACATATCGGCTACCATGATCATGGAAAATAACCACCACCAAATCGTCTTTGGTCAAAGTATCTTTCAATTGCATCAAACCAGCTACGGCACTGCCCGCGGAGTAGCCCACAAATATGCCTTCCTCTTTGGTTATGCGGCGAGCCATTACGGCACCGTCTTTATCGGTTACTTTCTCAAACTTATCAATTAGGCTAAAGTCAATGTTCTGTGGTATAATGTCTTCGCCAATCCCTTCGGTAATGTAGCTGTATATTTCCTTTTCGTCAATTTTGCCTGTTTCGTGGTATGCTTTCAGCGTTGAGCCGTAAGTATCAATGCCCCAAATTTTAATGTTCGGGTTTTTCTCTTTCAAGTATTTGCCCGTGCCGCTTACAGTGCCGCCTGTGCCAACCCCCACTACCAAGTGGGTTATTTTGCCTTCCGTTTGCTCCCAAATTTCGGGGCCGGTGGTTTCGTAGTGCGCCAGTCGGTTGGCCAGGTTGTCGTATTGGTTTACATAAAACGAGTTAGGTGTTTCTTGTGCCAACCTGCGCGATACACTGTAGTAAGAGCGAGGGTCGGTAGGTTCAACATCGGTGGGGCACACAATCACTTCGGCACCTACGGCCTTCAATATGTCTACCTTTTCTTTGCTCTGTTTATCGGTGGTGGTAAAAATGCACTTGTAGCCTTTTATAATGGCAGCTAGCGCCAAGCCCATACCTGTGTTGCCACTGGTGCCTTCAATTATGGTGCCACCCGGTTTCAATAGTCCTTGTTGCTCAGCCACTTCAACCATCTTAACGCCAATGCGGTCTTTAATGGAGTTGCCTGGGTTAAAGCTATCTACCTTTGCCAATACAGTAGCAGGTATGTCGCCTACTACTTTGTTCAGTTTCACCAATGGCGTGTGGCCTATCGTTTCCAGTATGTTGTTGTAGTACATATGGCAAAGTTACCCTTTTTAGACACAAGATATAAGACGCAAGACACAAGATTTGGGGTGGGGAATTAAAAATTTAAAATTTAAAATTCAAAATTATGCTGAATTTTAAGGAAGAGGTAACTTTCGAAACACGTAAGTTCCTCTCCCTGAGGTAGAGGTTAGTTGACGAAACCGCTAACTAAACTTAAATACCAGCCTGAAATTGAACAGCCGGGCGGTAAGGTAGTTGGGCACTGCGTAGGTGGTGTTGTTAAGGTCTTTTACCCATAAGTAAGATATGGTGTTATTAATGCCTAATAGGTTGAATACCTCAAGGGTTGCCCAAACATCTTCGAAAGCTTTTCCTATTTTTTTAGGTTCGCGTTTCTTTTTAGTGAAGGATGCACGGTTGTATAACTGTGCGCTGAAACCAATATCTACCCTACGGTATGGTGGTATGCGCAGGGTGTCGCGGTAGCGATCGTTGTCTGGCGGTCCAAAGGGCAAGCCGCTGGCAAACACCAAATTTAAGTGCATTTTAAAATTACGGTTCTTGGGCAAATAGTCTTGAAAGAACATATTGAACATAACTCGCTGGTCGGTAGGGCGCGGTATGTTGCCCGGGTAGCGGCGCTCCGATTTTACCACATCGCTTGAGTTGGCAGTTACCTGGTTGCCTTGAGCATCTAGGTACACGTCGTAAAAGTCGCCTTGAATGTTTTCTGAAGTGCCCAATACGCTCAAGCTAATGTACGACTCCAAGTCTTCAACCAACTGGCCAGCTAAACGCAAATCAACACCAGCTACATAGCCGGTTGCATTGTTGCGCCCAGTGTACCTTATGAGTACATTATCAAATTCGTAAGGCACCACATCGTACAGGTATTTATAGTACACCTCAGTAATGAACCTAAACGGGCGCTTAAACACCTGAAAGCCATAATTGAAACCCAACACCGCATGCACCGATTTTTGGGCTTTGAGGTCGGTATTCACCACCCCTTCTAGGTTGCGCATTTCTCGATAAAATGGCGGTTGGGCATACAAGCCACTGGCAGCGGTAATGATTATTTCGCGTTTCCTGTTTTTTAAAGTGGGGCGGTATGAGAACTGGGCCCTTGGACTTATTACAAACTCCTTATTTACATCCCAATACGTAAATCGGGCACCGTAATTGAAGCGTATGGCCCTACTGGCATCAATTAACCAAGTATCTTGAAGGTAGCCACTGAAACGGTTTGAGCTAAGGTTAAACGACGATTTTAGTACATTGTCAATCAGTACTTCGCTGCTGCTGTATGGCAAAGAGTAGCCTGCGCTATCAATGCGCTCCCATTGGTTTATTTTGTCTTTTATTATTTCGCGCTGGTACTTCAGACCCCAATCAAGTGTATGGTTACCTTGGGTGTTGGTGCCCTTGTGCTCGGCATTTACCACGGTCCAGTCCAATTGGTTTCGGGCAAAGTTTTGCAAGCCGCCTACACCAAGGCTATACCGCACTTGGCCAAAATTTTCGTCTCCGAGGTCGTTTTCTACTTCACCTATAAAATACTCGCCCAATATGTCAAATCGCTCGTTCTCTTGGCTTATATATGCCGATGCCATCCAGCGCAGCTCCAACTTAGGATTTGGGTTCTGTACTATTGCAAACCCGTTCATATAGGTTTGGTAACTGTCGCTTTCTTGCCCATCGAAAAAGATATTAAGGCGCAACACTTGGTTTACTACTCCAAAGGTAGTTTCTCTATCTACGGGCTTAAACGCAAAGCGGTTTCGAGCGAAGTTGGTGATATACTCTATGCGCAACTTATCATTGAATCTGTAAGTGAAGAAACCTTGCAAATCAAGAAAGGAAGGGTTGTATTGTCCTTGAGTTTCGAGGCTTTTTAATATGTATTGATTGCTCTTATATCTGATGCCAGTTATAAAGGTAAACTTCTTTTCGCCTGCCTTATTCTTAATAGCGCCTCCAATGTTCAATGAGCCTCCCAACAAACCAATGCCCATGGATACGCTTAGCGAGTCGGGTTGTTTGTACCAAGCTGCCAACACCGACGACATTTTATCGCCATACTGGGCTTGGAAACCACCCGCCGAAAATAACAACGAATCGACCATGTGAGGATTGGCAAAACTTAACCCCTCTTGCTGTCCGCTGCGAATCAAAAACGGGCGATACACCTCAAAGCCGTTCACATACACTAAGTTCTCATCATAATTGCCGCCGCGCACACTGTATGAGCTACTCAATTCATTATTACTCGATACAACAGCTTGTGACTTTATCAATCCAGAAATGTCGTCTTGTAATATAGTTGGAAGCGCATAAGCGTTTTTAACGTTTATTACTATGGTGCTTGGTATATCTCTAGTGTCGCCATATTTAACAGTATCTTTCTTGTAAGCCTCAATTTCGACCATGGGTATATTAATGCCCTGTTTTAGCCAAAAATTTAGTTCAAACGACTCGTTTGGCTCCAGATTTACTTTAACTGAATCGGCATTAAAACCCAGATAGTTGGTGATGATAGTTAGGGTAACTTTGGCTGGTATTTTTAACGTAAACCGCCCCCTTTCATCGGTATTTGTTCCTATTGCACGTCCATTAACTAAATAATAAACTTGAGCCGTATATAGCGGGTCGCCTTGTTGGTCTTTAACCGAGCCGTATAACGTTGCAAAACTTATTTGAGCAGCTACTTGGCTAAGGCCTAGCAGGAGCATTATGGAAATTAGGAGTGCGTTTCGAAACATCAAAGCATTAACGTATTTCAGGCGAACTTGGTATTTATTTACACATTTTTTAGTTGGCTTATCATCGCCTTAGGGTTGGGTGCTTTAAACACGGCACTGCCCGCAACTATTACATCGGCACCAGCCCCTACTATAATGGCTGCATTGTTTGCATCTACGCCACCATCAATCTCTATCAGGGCATGCGAGCCGGTTTCCGCTATCAGCTTTTTTAGTTTGCCAATTTTTTGCAACGTAGCTTGTATAAACTTTTGCCCACCAAACCCGGGGTTTACGCTCATTAAGCATACTACGTCCAACTCAGGCAAAATTTCTTCCAAAGCGCTTACAGGCGTGTGCGGATTAATGGCCACGCCAGCTTTCATGCCAGTAGCTTTTATTTGCTGTATGGCGCTATGCAAGTGCAAGCAAGCCTCAATATGTATAGTAAGTTGCTGTGCACCAGCTTGATAAAAATCTTGGATATACTTTTCGGGCTCCACTATCATTAAGTGCACATCCAAAAACTTGGTAGATAGCGGTGCAATGTCTTTCAGCACGCTGATGCCGAAGGAAATATTCGGCACAAAACGACCATCCATTACGTCAACGTGCACCCAATCGGCTTCGCTTTCGTTCAACATTTCGATGTCTCGGCCCAACCAAGCAAAGTTGGCCGAAAGAATAGAAGGGGCTACCAAATGCTTCATGCCTTCAAAATTAAGGAAATATCTTGGTCAATAGCCCATGCTGATGAAGAGAGGTGAAAATTGTGCCGCATAGCTGCTCCATTAGGTCAAGTTATGTAATCCTATTCATCACGCAGAGGATGATAACCTTTTTATTCCAAGTTCAAAAAGGCAGTTATTTACCGGGTTGGTAAATGCGTTCAGCATCCTTCTTAATCTGTTCCCAATCCAGGGTCATTACCTTGGTTTGTTGTTTCGAGAACAACGGCAACTGGTCAGTATAATGTGGGCTGTCGGGCATTGCACTGCTGCCATAAGGGCTCAAAGTTTCTATACGCACAGGGCCATTGGGGCCATACTCAACAAGCATGGTATATGAATCGCCAATGTACCCATAGTATTTGCCGTTTTCCTTATTTTGCTTGCTATAATTGGCGGCAATAGCATCTGGGAAACCAGGCATTGGCACATCTACTATGCCGCGTTTTATGCGCTGCACATCCTTCAGCGGCACTTTTGTGCTACCAAAGTGGGTGGTTAGGTTGGTATGGGCATATGCTAAGGCTTCGCTCATGAGTTCTTTACCAATTTCAATGCCTCCGCGAAATTGATTATCGTCGTAGTCTTTTTTCTTAAAGATGTATTCAATAGCTACCAAGAACAGCACTGCATCTTCGTTGTCAGGCGTAGCTGCAAGGTTCCAATTGAGCATTCTGTCGCGCAGGGCGTTTAGCTCCGGCTTGCCAAAATCGGCATTCAATTGGCTCAAAACCGATTTTACAAATTCACTGTTTGCCGGATAGCTATTGTCGAATTTAATCAGTTTCATATCCTCAAAACTAACCTTAGTATATTGCTGCATGAGTGCTTTAAAGCGGTCGGCCCTATTGTTGTTCCCGGTGCGGAAACCCATGTTTTTAGAGAAGGTGCCCACTGGTATATTCTCTTCGGAGCAAGTAGCATCGTACGTTGAATTGTTTGTGTTGTATACCCAGCCACAACTGGGGTTGTGCACTTGGGGTAAACTGTCGGTAGGGTACCAAGTTTTCCAAAGGTACAAGCTAGTATCGCCGCGTAGGGGCAATGTCCAATCAAGGCTATTGTCGCGCATCGGTATCATGCCATTGTCAAAAAAGCTTACGTTGCCTGCTTTATCGGCGTATATGATATGAAAGCGGCACAAGGCATTCATTTTTACGGCATTCATAAATTCTTCTTTGTTACTGGCCTTGTTCATTCGGTACCATTGCTCGGCAGCCCGTATATCCATATTCGACGCAAAGCGGATGGAGTAAAAATCACCATTCGGCGATTCAAATGTTGGGCCGAATTTGCTCCAGTATATTTTTTTGCCTACGGGTATTCTCGGCAAGAATTTTTTAAGTTTTACCACTAGTTTGGCTTTGGCCAATTCTAATTCTTCCCATTGGCCATTGTACCAATATTGGTTCTTTTTGTTGGGGTTCATTTTTAGGTAATATACATCGGTAAGGAACAAGCCGTTCCAAGTATGCGCCCATCCGAGGTTTTGATTCGTTCCCAAGAAGATAGTTACACCACCTGGGAAAAGCGCGCCCATTATATCCAATCCTTCATCACTTTTTAAGTGTGCCTCATACCACGAGAAAGCTCCTTCGAAGGGAACATGTGGATTTACGCAAAGCATGGTATTGCCATTAGTGGTTTTGGGTGCTGTCAGTGCAAAGGCATTAGAGCCTTTGGCTTCCGGTATATCAAACTCACCTTTCACTATATCCTTTACCTTGCCATGTGCGTTCGATATCAATATCATGCGCAGTGTATAGCCTTTTATCATATCCTTACCCGTAACTGGGAAGGCCTTTTTAATTCGTACCTGTTTGGGGTGGGCAGCTACAAAGGCGTTTAATCCAGCGGCATAGCCATCCAAGTATCGTTTAAACTCTGGTGTTATATCAGTTTCATATTTGCTATCAACCAACTTATTGATGCCCATAGCGTGCACAAAAAAATCAGTAGTGGCACCGTCTTTACCATTTATTAGGCCATTCATGCCTTTGGTCATCAGCACCGTTTCTTCTATAGTCTTAAAGTCGTCTTCGGCATGCGCCCAAGCAAGGCCATATGCTACGTCAGGGTCGGTTTTGCCATAAATGTGCGGCACACCCCACTTGTCGCGGGCTATGGTTACATTACTGGCGTAGTCTCGGGTGGTGGTTTTTGCAAAAAGACTGAGGGAAGTTGATAGCAATAAAGCTATCAGCAAAAATGGTTGTAAAAATTTCATGAGGAGGTTGAGGATGAATGATGCACTAGTAACGGCTAATGTTTAAAAATATTGAATTTGGGGCACAAACCAGCAGATTTTGTTTGTTTGGTAATGGAAAATTAAAGTATGCCTATCTTTGCACCCACTATGGCGCGCATATTGGCTATTGATTATGGGGGTAAAAGATGCGGGATAGCGGTAACTGACCCGATGCAGATTATTGCAACGGGCCTAAAAACAGTGCCTACTCAGGAACTAATGCCGTTCTTAAAAGATTATTTGAGTAAGGAGACCGTGGAGACGTTCGTTATTGGTGAGCCTTTGCGGTTAGATGATACCCCGTCGCAAAGCGCGGAGATGGTGTACAATTTTGTGCGGTTTCTAAAAAAAACGTTCCCCAACATACCCGTTGAGTTGGTAGACGAGACGTTTAGCAGCAAACGGGCTTCGGCGAGTATGGTGCAAAGTGGCATGAAAAAGAAAGACCGCCAAAAGAAGGAAAATTTGGATGTAGTTAGCGCTACGATTATTTTGCAGGATTATATGGAAAGCATAGGAAAATGATACTACCAATAGTAGCTTATGGAGACCCGGTGCTGCGGGAAGAAGCAGAAGAAATTGGGGACGACTACCCGAACCTGAAAGAACTTATTGCCAATATGTACGAAACCATGTACAAGGCCCCTGGCGTTGGTTTGGCTGCCCCCCAAATTGGGTTGGCCATTCGTTTGTTTGTGGTGGATACCGTACAGATGTTTGAGGAAGACGAGGACGGAGAAAAGCCGAAAAAGAAACGCAAAAAAAGCACAAAAGAGGAGCAAGAAACGGGCATTGTCAAAGCCTTTATCAATCCTATCATTTTGGAAGAGGGTGGCAAGCTGTGGCCTTACGAAGAGGGTTGCTTGAGCATACCTGGCATACACGAAGAGGTAATGCGCCACGAAAAGGTGACCATTGAGTACCAAAACGAGAACTTTGAACTGATAACCGAAACCTACGATGGCCTCACTGCCCGTGTGATACAACACGAATACGACCATATTGAAGGCGTATTGTTTACCGACAAGCTAAAGCCATTGAAAAAGCAATTGCTCAAGAAACGCTTGGATAGGATAAGCAAAGGCGATGTGGATGTTAGCTATCGCATGAATTTCCCCTTGGCAAAGAAAGGACGGTAATATTTACGATTTCAGATTTATGATTTACGATTGAGGGTAGGGTTACTTTTGATTTTAGATTGATGATTTACGATTTGTGGAATGGGTAATTTATTGTTTATGATTGTGGGGTGCATTTCTTTTTTAATCCCTAATTTCTTCAATCGTAAATCTAAAATCGTACATCGTACATCGTACTTCGTACATTCAAAAGGGTTGTCTTCTAAAAAACACATACCCACCAGCTGCGCCTATTTGTTTTAATTGCGGGTACTCGAGCATAATCTTATCGCTTTTATAGCGCTTTGCCACAAATACTACTGGTTTATCAATTTGGCCATATAAATACCAAAACATTTCCGACTCATTAAATTGCTTAGGCGATATATAGTCTGTTTTAAACTCGTCTTTGTATGCCGCAATTACTTTTAGCAATTCAGGGCTGGCCAGGTCTTCGGGCTGCTTTTCTCCATAATAGTATTGGGCATAGCTCTTAAAGCCAATTGCACAGATGTAAACATCTTGCTTTGCTTGTTCTTGCACAAACGCAATCATAGGACCTTGGCTTAACTGCTCAACATAAGGTAACATTAAAATGAATATCAACTGGATGGTAACGGCAGTAGCAATCAATATTCGGGCAACCCCTGCCATCAATTGGTTTTTCCAGGCAATAACAACACCCGAAAAAGCAACCACTAGGTATAGTAGCCCAATAATGGCCAAATAGATGGGCCATGTTTGGGTATCGGGTACATCATTGGCAAGGGTAATGTTGCGCAGCACCCCAGCCATACCAGTGGCAGTGCTCAAAGCAAATGCCCCCACCATTAAGGAAGAGCCTATTAATACTACCCCACAACCTAAGGCAACCACGAGGCTTTTGGGAACCTTAACCTCCATTTCTTGCCAGCGATAAAGCGCACTAGACGCCAAGAATGTAATGGGAAAGTATGCAAACGAAGAGTAGTGGATAATTTTGGTTTGCACTATGGTAAACACCACCAGCACTATGGCCAAGGCCAGCCACATCCAAATATGGAGTTGTTGCATGTTTTTGGTTTGTGTATCCGTGCTTTCGGGTAGCTGTTTGGGCTGATAGAAAATCAAGAGTGAAGCCGGGAAACAGCCCAACAATAACACCACAAAATGGTAAAACAGAAAACCTCCATGGCCGGCATCCTCGGTTTGGGCTAGGCGGAGGTTGTAGGTAATAAATTCGCCCAAAAACCACCAACCGTTGCGCATCGTTTCAACGCCATACCAAGCAAAGGTGGTAACTAAAAATACCCCTGTAGCAAGTAATAACGGCAATGGGCGTAGGAACCATTGGCGCTTAACTATCATGAATGCAATTGCCGCTAGCCCTGGCAGCAAAAGCCCAACAGGCCCTTTTGTAAGTACCGCCAAACCGATAAACAAACCTGCCAATGCAGCGTGCCGATATTGCCTGTTTCCTTGTGCCGCAGCCCATAAGGCTAAATGGACCATGCCCGAAAGCATGAATAAATTGAAAACCGGATCGATGATACCCGACTTGAAGTACGCGTGTGGCAGCCATGTTCCCACATATACCAACACCCAAAACCAACCGAATGTAGCATTGCGATACATACGGCCATAATGGAACAACACCATCAAAGTAGCGATGCCGCATAGGGCGTTGGGCAAGCGGGCGGCATATTCGTTTACACCAAGCACTTTCATGCTAGTGGCCTGTAACCAAATAAACAGCGGCGGCTTTTCCCAAAAGGGCTGGAAGTTGATGGTTACTCGTCCGTAATCGCTAGTAATCAACATTTCGCGCGCCGATTCGGCAAAGTTGATTTCGTCCCAATCGAATAAATGCACACTGCCAAGTAAAGGCAGAAACAAGATTGCACCGAGTGCGGCAATGAACCAATAGGGCGATATAGCTTTACCTTTTATCAAGCCTTTAAGCTTTTAAGCAAATTGCGATTGAGTAAATGGTTTGGTCTTTTATCCAAATACAGATGGAACAGGTTGAATATAACGATACCCATGATGGTACCGATGATAGAACCCAAAAAGGTATCCATTAAAAAGTGCTGGGACAAGTATATGCGCGATAAGCCCGCAATGATTGCCATAACAATAAAGAACAAGCCCCATCGATGGTTCTTTACGGAAAGTGCTAGTACGGTGCATATGGCAAAAGCAACCGTGGTATGCCCAGAGGGGAAGCTAAAGTCCTCGTTTATTTTTACACCAGGTACCAGGTAGAGTTCTTTAATGCCCTCGAAAAAGCGAGCGGGCCTTGGGTAGTCTGGAAAAACTTGACGCTTTAGAAACTGGGTAATCAATCCTGCTGCAACCCAAGCGAGTACTCCAGCGAGTACATCGCCATAGCGAGTGAAAATAAACATTGCCCCTGCAGCTACGAGTAAAAAAGTACCCTCCCCAAGTTCATTGGTGAGCATAAAGAAGTTATCCAACACAGTAGTATGATGGCTATTTACCCAAAGCAAAAAATCGCCCTTGTTATGCGTTGATAGATATAAACCAGCGGCAACAAGCACAAGTAAATAGGGCAAAAAGAACCAAGGATTAAGCCGAAGGTTTTGCATGATTGGTATTGAGTTCTTTAATTTTCCTGATAATACCAAAGTACCAGTCCATGGTAAACAAAGGCGAATCGTCTCGGGCTTTTATCAGTAAGAAAATGCCTAACGGCAGCAACACAAAGTTGGGCAACCAGATGCCCACAAGAGGCTCCAATACACCCTTTTCGGCCATTTTTTCGCCAGTCATGGAGGTTACGTGAAACACCACAAACAATGTAATGGAGAGTAACAAGGGCAGGCCCAATCCTCCCTTACGAATTATGGCGCCCAGCGGCGCACCTATCATAAACATAACCAAGCAGGCAAACGACAAGGCAATTTTTCTGTGCCACTCCACTTTATGCTTGCGTATGTTTTTTAGTCGGTACTCCAAGTCACGTGTGGCCACACCCGAGAAGCTTTTTACGTTTCGAGCTTCTTGTAGGGCTTTTTCATAGGCGCGTAGCTCCCGGTCTTTATCGTCAAATGCTACTAGCTGCTGGTTCCAATCGTATTTCAAACAAGTATCTACCACCACGGTTTTTATGGTGTCAAGGTATGGGTCGCGTACTTTCAAAAACTGCGATACATTATTTTGGTACTCACCTAAGCGCTTGTTTTTACTAAACTCCAACGTATCGATAGCCGCTTGAAGCTGGGCCATGTTCAGCATTCGGTAGTGGTTACTCCAACTGCTTTCGTCTTGTTTCTGAAACTCTAGGTCTGACAAATCAAACCATTTCTCGAAAACATTGAAGTGGGTACTGTAGTGCTCATACAATTGTTTGCCACCAATGCCCGGTTTGCCCTCGCTATACCTATGCCCATCGTATAAGCGTAGCACCAAATAGCGGTTGTTGCTTTGCGTAAACATTTCGCCCGTTTTGGCCGATAGCACATTGTCGTTATTGCCATCCGTATGGTCATATATCAGCACATCGTGTATGGTGCGGTTGTCTTCTTCTTTATCGCTCACCCTTATACTAAACCCCTCAATGTCGGTATAAAAAATGCCTTCCTTAATGTTTAGAGCCGGTTTTTGGTTTCGCACCGTGCTTAGCAGCGTGCCAAATTTTAGGTTGGCTATGGGCAGTATGTTATTGGCAAAGTAAAAAGCCGTGCCGCTAATCAATATAGCTACAATTATAAGCGGCAATAAAAAACGGTACAACGACATACCCGCAGCTTTCATGGCCACCAGCTCGTAATGCTCACCTAGGTTGCCATAGGTCATGATGCTGCTTAACAATACTGCAAGGGGTAGTGCCAATGGTACAAAACTGGCACTGGCTAGGCTTATCAGCTCCAAAACAATGTGCCACTCTAAGCCCTTACCCACTAGGTCATCAATATACATCCATAGAAACTGCATCACGAAGATGAACAGCGTAATGAGGAAGGTGAGTAAAAACGGCCCTACGAAATTGCGTAGCACCAGCTGATCTATCTTTTTCACGTATATTTATGCTTGTGGACTCAGAGACAAAAATAACGTTTTCGAAGCACGAACTGGTATGTTTGCAGGATACTGATTTTCTGCTCACTAAAAGGGCTATTAACGAAAAGGTACAAACCTTGCTTTTAAAGCTCGCTAGCGAATTGGCCAATGAGCCTCATGCGCTGTCTGTGGTGCCCATTCGGACTAAAGTAAGCAAGGGCGAAAACTATCGAGGCTTGCCGTATTGGGTGCTCGATTATCCTGCTAGTTTTGCTAAAGATGACGTATTTGCCTACCGGACCATTTGCCGTTGGGGGCACGAGTTTAGTTTTACGCTGCACCTTTCGGGTATTTATTTGGCTGAGCATAAGGTGGCGCTTATTGCCAGTTATAATCAGTTGGCTGCTACACCGGGCCTTTACCTTTGTGTAAACATCACCCAATGGGAACACCATTTTGAGCAGGACAATTACAGGTTGTTTAATGAGGTTGTTGTCGATGCCAATGAATGGAAAGGTTTTTTTTTAGGCCGAGAGTTTATTAAACTAGCTGTTAAAATGCCTTTGGATGAATGGGATGGGGTAGTGGAGCGGGGAGTGGAGGTTTGGAGAGGTTTTGGTAAGATAGTTTAACACAATTGCACAAGTATAAATGAGGTGCGTAAAATGAGATCCTGCCAAAAGAAACCTTTTCAATTCCCGAAATCAAGATAATCAAGGTTATCTTTGCCCTATGTCCCACGAGTACTATATGCAACGCTGTTTCGAACTAGCCTTAAAAGGGGCGGGTAGGGTAGCGCCCAACCCCATGGTGGGTGCGGTAATAATGCATGAGGGTCGCATTATTGGCGAGGGCTACCACCAGCGTTTTGGTGGTCCGCATGCCGAGGTAGTGGCCATGTGCTCTGTGAAGTCCGAGGACGAGCATTTGATTCCAGAAGCAACTATGTATGTAAGCTTGGAGCCTTGTAGCCACTTTGGCAAAACGCCACCTTGTGCTGATATGCTGGTGTCCCAAAAGGTGAAAAGGGTAGTGGTAGCCAATACCGACCCAAACCCCATGGTGGCAGGCCGTGGCATCAAAAAACTACGCGATGCGGGCATTGAAGTAATTGAAGGTGTATTGGAGGCCGAAGGACTTTTTCTTAATCGCAGGTTCTTTACCTTCCATCAACAAAAGCGCCCTTATATTATCTTAAAATGGGCGCAGAGTGCCGATGGCTTTTTTACAAAAGACAACCACCACCAACATTGGATCACAGGCGAGCTTAGCCGCCGATTAGTGCACCGTTGGCGCGCCGAAGAGCAGGCCATTTTGGTTGGTTATAGAACGGTATTGGCCGATAACCCTGAACTGACCGTGCGCCATTGGGAACCACAACACCACCCGATTCGCATTGTATTGGACAGGGATAATACCCTGCCAATGGATAGCAAAGTGTTTAACGATACAGCGCCCACGCTGTTGCTCAGTGCCAAGCACAGAGCCGATATGCCAGTGCAACAATTAATTGGCCCTTGGAAGGATGAATTGCCTATACAGTTGTTCCATATCCTACACGAGCGCAACATCCAATCTGTCATTATTGAGGGTGGGGTTGCCACTTTGGAGGCTTTCATTACATTAGGATGGTGGGATGAGGCAAGGGTGTTTACTGGTGTAGCACACTTTGCAAGTGGCATTGCAGCACCTATTTTACCGGTAGTACCCATTGCCACCGAAAACATTGGCCCTGACCGATTAGATACCTATTTTAAGCCCTAACCTATGTTGGATATACTGCTGTGTATCATTTTTTCGGCCAGCCTAATTGTTATTTTCAAAATTGCAGGGCAGCGACAAGTTCGCACCATGCCGATGATAGTTATCAACTATTGGGTAGCGGCTTTGTGCGGATTTTTACTCTGGGAAGAGATGCCCAGCGCAGCTTATTTGCTGCAAGTGGCTTGGTTGCCTTGGGCCTTGGTGTTAGGCGTTATGTTTATCACGGTGTTTAACATGATTGGCGTTTCTACCTTGCGCAGCGGTATAGCGGTTACTGCCATTGCGCAAAAAATGTCGCTGGCCATCCCCATTTTGGCAGCAGTTTTCCTCTTTGGCGAATCACTTTCGGTAGTGAAAGTACTGGGCATTCTCTTGGCTTTGGGTTCTATATTGCTCACCACTTACAAGCCTAAAAAGCTCATTGAGCAAGATGATTTATCGCCGGGAAAAACCTCCATGTCGTTAGCCTTGCTGCTACCTTTGGCAGTGTTTTTCGGTTCTGGTAGCTGCGATACGGTGGTTACCATTATCAACAAGAAATTTCTGCTGCCTAAAGATACCGACTTGCTCAACACTGTTTTGTTTCTCACGGCAGCAGTTGCGGGTACCTTGGCGCTATTGGTGCAAGTACTCCGTGGCAAAGAAACCTTGCGCTGGCGTCAGTTGGGTTTTGGTATCGTACTGGGTGTGCCCAATTACTTTTCTTTATATTTTCTCATCAAAGCTTTGCAGCGCTCCGGCATGGAAAGCTCGGTGGTATTCCCGATGGTGAATATTGGCGTGGTAACAACGGCCGCAGTGGTGGCTTATTTTGGTTTTAAAGAGCACCTCACTGGGCTTAATATTTTGGGCATCGTTTTGGCCATTGTGGCTATTTATATTTTGGCAATGGTATAATTGGTCCACGGTCCACCAAGGTCGATAGTCCATGGATTGAAATGGTTTGTTGGTTTGCAGTGTAGCTATCTTCCAATTTCCCATTTGTATATTTCTTATCTTCGCTACTATGTCCATCTTCTCAAAGTTGTTTGGTGCTAAGTTGCCCGAGGCGCACGACTTAAGTGCCCTGCATACTGATTTGCACTCGCATCTCATTCCTGGAATTGATGATGGAGTAGCTACCGTGGAGGAATCCATTGCCATGATAAAGGGATTGATGGAGTTTGGCTACCGCAAGTTCATTACCACACCCCACATATTGCCTGGTATGTATAACAACGGGCCCGATACAATTATACCAGGGTTGGCATTGGTAAGAAAAGCGATAGCTGACCAGCATTTGGGAGTAACCCTTGATGCAGCTGCCGAATACTATTATGATGAGGCTTTTGAAGAAATGGCAAAGGATGCCTCGCTGATGCTGTTTAGTGGAAACCATCTTTTTTTTGAGTTGCCCAATATGCACCAGCCGCCTATGTTAAAGCATACCGTTTTTGCACTTACCATTAGGGATATTATACCCGTATTGGCCCACGTTGAGCGCTACCCATATTTGTATGAGCGTGATTTGAGCGAGCTAGAGGAATTGGTAAACATGGGCGTTGAGCTGCAGGTAAACTATGGTACTTTTTTGGGTGTATATGGACCCAAGCTGCAAAAAGCTGCTTACCAGATGGTAGAAGCTGGGCTAATATCATATCTCGGCAGCGATTTGCATGGCGAGAAGCACCTGCAGTATATTCATGGGGCATTCAAAGACAAAAAATTCCGCCAAATGCTGGCCAAACATCAATTTAAGAACAAGGATTTGTAACTGCTTTGCCTAGGCAATCCAATACATTTAGCATCTAATTCACAAGCTATTAACTAACAACAACGGCCTCCAATATTGGAGGCCGTTGTTTATTCAGTAACTGGGCTTGCCAATTATTTGGCCAAACCAAGTTTTGCTTGTGGGGCCAGTGTAGGCACTTCCAATGGGTTGGTAAGGAAGTTGTTGCTCCTAATACGAATAATGTTTTTGGTAGCATCAAACCCATAAACCTCTGGGTGAACATAGTAACCAACTTCGTGGGCCGGCTTGTTACGAACCGCTAGTTTTTCTTGTGGGTTTTGTTGCAAGTGTAAGTCGTTACGTTCTGCAGTTAACTGCCAAGATACTTTCTGGCCAGGGTTGCCACCAGCGATTTTGAAAGTGCCATTGTTAAACTCTGCACCTACATACAAACCTGGGGCAGCACCACCAATGGCGGTAAGGTTATAGCCAAAGTTGGTGTTCACAGCTGCTACATAGTCAGGCAAGGTTACCGTTGCTTCGCCATTGGCATCCAATACAATGTTGCCACGGTATATGTTCATTACTTCATCCGATTCGATAGAAAAGTGGTACAGGTATTTGTTGGCTGGGTCAGCAGGCAAATCGATACGGAAGTTTTTGGTACCGCCAACAGTAAGGTTACCTACGGCCAATAAATCGCCAACAGCGCCAATATCATCACCTGAAAGCACACCATAACCAACGCCCGGTGCTCGAGTAGTTCCTAACAATCCAACAAAACCTAAACCAGATACACCAGGATTATCGTTGGTACCATTGGTTGGTCCACCGTGCAAACCATATACACCAATGCCGTTATCAGCTGTTGTTTGACCTAAAGTACCGTAATAGCCTTGGCCAGTAATACCAGCCGCTACTAAGCCGCCACTTGCATTAAATGGACCAGTGCTTGAATTTAAACCGAACATGGCATTTCCGTTGTTTCTGCTAGTTTCGCCAACTACACCATTGTAACCGCGGCCCAAAACGCCATGACCACCAGTGGTACGCAAGTTAGAGCCGTAAACAGCCGACTCGGCTGTGCCAGTGCTTTCCAATTGACCAACAAGGCCATAAGCAGCCCCGTTTGAGTTGCCTATTACACCGGCGGTGCCAGTAGCCCCGTTGGTGGTTGCTTGTACTATAGAGAAACTATTGCTAGCATTGGTACCCGAAGCGTTTAAGGCAGTGCCCGTGCCGCTATTGCTTAGCGTTAGCGCAGAAACACCGCTACCAGTTGCATTTATGGTTACTGCTCCAGCATCGGCAGTTATAGTGCGGCCACCACCAGCACTACCAAAATCATAGGCTTGGTCAAGGGTTCCGCCACCAACTCCGGTAGCTCCAGTTGCACCAGTAGCTCCTGTAGCGCCCGTTGCTCCTGAAGCACCCGTTGCACCTGCAGCACCGGTAGCTCCTGTTGCACCTGCTACGCCAACACCTGTTGCGCCTGTTGCTCCTATTGCACCTGTTGCCCCGGTGGCACCAGCAGCGCCAGTAGCACCGTCAGCTCCTTGTGCGCCAGTTGGGCCAGTAGGTCCAGCAGGGCCTCCGGCTGGTCCAGTAGCACCCGTAGCACCAGCAGGACCTGCAGGGCCAGCAGGGCCGGTTGGACCTTGTGTTCCACTGCCAACACCTGATAGGTCAACAGTATTACCGCCACTTATAGTTAGGGTATTGCCTGTTAAGGTAAGCGTTTGTGTGCCGCCTCCGCCTCCGTTTCCAGAGCTGGCTGCATATAGCGCATACGGTACACTCAAAAATTGATAGGTACCCATATCCAAGTAGCTATTACCGCCAGCAGGGTCAACTTCAATTTTAAGCCATTTGGTGCCGCTTCCCCAAGTTATATTGGCAAAGGTGCCCACTTGGTTGTTGCCCCGTCCCAATTGCAGGGCAAATACACCATAATCGGTGGTTGTAGCGGTGTGCTGCTCGGTGTAAACCGAGGTGCCATTGGCAGGTCCGTCAATAATAGTTACCCTAATACCGATGGGGCTATTGGTAATCAATGCTCCCGAAGGATTGCGCGCTACGGCCTGGTATTGTATGGATTGGGGCGCTTGGGCAAATGCACACCAACTAAGTAGGGTAAGTGTAACCAAAAAACTCCATGTGGCAAAGGTGCGTTTCATATTGTCTTTATCGATTTTATGATTATTAAGCAGATGTGAATGTAGCTATAAAAAGACTTAAATTGTAGGTCGCAGGTTGTTTTGCAGTTAAATTATTTATCTGCCTAAAATGAATATGGCAGGGCGTTTGTGCAGGTTTTCCTTGTTCTTTTTCCAATCGTTTAAACTCATCGTTCGTATATACTCGGTTTCCAATGTCAAGTCGCAAGCTATGCAAAGTCGAGTATCGGGCCGGCAGCACTGATTTAAATCGTCCAAAAGCTGCTTGTTCCGAAACGGCGTGTCCATAAATATTTGGGTTTGGCCGCGTTGAGCAAGGCGCTCCAGTTCTTGTAGTTTTTGCTTGCGCTCGGGGTGCTTAATGGGTAAGTAGCCGTTGAAGGCAAACTCTTGACCATTGAACCCCGATGCGACCAAGGCCAGTAGGATAGAGGAAGGCCCAGAGAGCGGCACTACCTGTATTTTACTTTGGTGTGCCATTTCAACAATAGTGGCACCGGGGTCGGCAATACAAGGCATACCAGCTTCACTAATTAAACCCATTGAAGTACCTGCCAACATGGGCATTATGTACTCCATCATCTCATCATCGGTAGTGTGCTTATTCAGTGGGTAAAGCACCAACTCATTTAGCGGGTGCGAGTAGCCGTATGCTTTTAAATATCGGCGGGCGGTTTTTTCCTGCTCTACCACAAAGTGCGTTAATGAGGCCACTGCGGGCTTTACATATTCGGGTATTGGGTCAAGCGCGTTATCGCCAAGTGGAGCAGGTATTAGGTATAGCTTACCGAGTTTGGAGGCCATTTTCTGTAGTTTTTGAATTGATTTTGATGGCAGCTAAAGTGCCTGCAACTGCACTATATATTGGCAATATGGATAGAAAAATGATGGGAATAACAAATAGCACTTTTGCCAAAAAGGCCAATACCAAAGGCAAGGTAGCGGTAAGAACGGTTAACACATACAACACCCCATTAAATAAAGACCCGTTGCCTATGGCTACCCATTTGTTCTCAAACAAAACAACTCGGCTTTCGGCGGCCGTAAAACGTTGGCGCTCACAGTAGTAGTCCATCATGCTGAAACCATAAAAATAACTTTGCACTGCAAATAGCAATAGCGGTGCTATCCAACCAATTACAGGTATAAACCCAAGCATTAGTAGTAAAACGGTAAGCAATAATTCTAAAATCCCGTTGCGCGCTGCAAGGGTCATACCGCGTAAAGCATCTTTTAGTAGTTGGATAAAGCTAAATGGGTATGATTTGCCGGTTGCCAGCGCCTCGGTTTTCTCTGAAACATAGACCAATATTGGTGCAATTAGAATGAGCATGAGATACCTGAACGTTGCAAGGTAAACCACCAATACTATGACATTTAACAAAATGGATAAAGTCCAATAAACCACATCCTTAAGCCAATTGAAGTTATCCCAGTTGGCAGAGTCAATAGCCAGCCAATGATACATGGCATCGGCTGTTACACCGGCCCAAGTAATACCTAGCCACATCATAATTGAAAAGAGCAGTATATTCAGCATTACGGGCAACAAAAACAACTTAAACAGCCCATGAAGTTTTATAAACTGATGGGCTTCAGCATAAGTGCCCCAGCCAATGGAGAGTTGTTTTGATATGCCCATAGCGCAAATTTACCAACCCTTCTCCATATCCTTGGGGGTATACAGGTGGTTGCGGGTAATGAAAAAGGTTTGGGTAGCCGCCTCTTTTTTGCGGGTAAGGCGGTACAATATCGCTATGGGGGTTAGTACCAATATATAAATGATGGAGAGAATAATGCGGCTGTTTACATAACCCAGCGCATGGCCCAATTTGTGCCAAGCAAATATCACCCTATCGCTAGCCCAGCCCGATAGCAGGCCAGTAAGCGATATTATGAAAGCTACCCAAAGGAATGGCTCAAAACCAAAACCAAGCCCCAGCAAGGTAAACCCAATGCCAATAATGAGCGTGTTTTGGTATCGTTCGGTTAGGGTGTGGCGTTTCATCTACCGTAAAGGTATCATTACATAGCCAAAAATGGAAGGGAAGTTATTTGGCACGCTCTAATGTGTAGTTATTGTAGCGCAAAATATAGACATGTTGGTTGTCCCAATAATCTATAGTAACTGCTGAATCAGTTACGCTGGGCTGTAAATGCACTGGGCTCATTTTGTAACCAGTGGCCCAACCTTCAAATGAAAGATTATTTAGTTGTTGCCCAAAACTGGTCCCAAATTTCTTGATAGCACTTCCCAAAAACATCATTTGATCATAGCCATTAAGCGCATACTCCGATGGTTCTGCATGATGCTTTGTAACATAAACCGAGTAAAAGTCGCTTTCGTACAGAGCAGGATTGACGTAGTAAGATTGGGTGTAATGTACCTTTAAGGCGTTTAAATAGTTCAGTTGCAAATCTACCTCATTGCCCATGGTTGTGGTACCAACCAGTGTTAAATCATAGTTGTCTGCAAGTGGGTATAACTCTCTGATAATGTTCAATATAAAAGGAATTTTCATGCTCGGAACCAATACAACATTTTGCTTGCCATCCACCAACAGCGCCTTGATTTCGGTTGCTGATATTTTAGGTAATCCAGACCCATAATTATCAATAAACTTTTCTTTCAGCACAATGGGTTGTGGCTTGAATGTGGCAGTGCTGGCGTTAAGTTTCTGGTTAAATGCGGCAATGTGAGTTCTATAAATTTCTAGAAACCTTTTTTCTTGATCGGTAAACTGATATAAGGTAACTAAATTGACATTGCTAAATGAATCAGTCGCAAACGCTATCATTTTTTGGGCGTGTGTTTCCACACGTGGGTTTGCCATTAAAAAGTATGGGTTTTTGCTTGTGATATCGGCCGCTGGCGAAAAAGGCGACCAAACTGGTATACCCGCTGCAACAGCATATTTGGCCATCAACTTCATAGATGAGTTGAAAACAGGGCCAATAATCAGGTCCATTCCTTTGAGTTTCCCACCTGTGGTCAGTATCTCGAGGTAAGTATCGGGGTAGCTGTCAAACACATGCAGTTTCACACTTAAGCCAAGCTTTTGCAATGAATCAAGCGCCATAAGTGCGCCTTTGTAGTAGTCAATACCTATTTGTGCTTTCGGGTACAAGCCACCGTCAATTGTCGGAAAAGAATCGAGGTAAAAAGGCAATACAAGGGCTACATTATAAACGGCCTTGTGCGTAAATGCAGCAGTGTTTTTCGCTGCGCCAGCGTTCACCACTGGTATGATAGTATCGCTTGCGGTATAGCCCGTTGCCGGTGGGGCAGTTGTATTGTCTTCGATTATATCATAGCCCTTGGGTGCGCCATGCGATTTTCGCTGCGCAAAACATGCATTTAGGGTAAGTAGGCACAGAAGCATTAGCCACAGCTTACTCCCACTCAATAGTTGCTGGCGGTTTAGAGCTAATATCATACACTACTCGGTTTATTCCTTTTACTTTATTGATAATCTCATTGCTGGTCTCGGCCAAAAACTCGTAGGGCAAGTGGCACCAATCTGCCGTCATGCCATCGGTAGAGGCCACTGCGCGCAGGGCCACTACGCTTTCGTAGGTGCGCTCATCGCCCATTACGCCAACGCTTTGCACGGGCAACAACATTACGCCCGCCTGCCAAACATCGTTGTATAGGTCGTGCTTTTTCAAGTTGTTCATGAAAATTGCATCGGCCTCTTGAAGAATCGCAATTTTCTCGCGGCTAATGGCCCCAATAATACGAATAGCTAAGCCTGGTCCTGGGAACGGATGGCGGTTCAATATATTATCAGGTATGCCTAGTTCGCGGCCCACGCGGCGTACTTCGTCCTTAAACAAGTTACGAAGCGGCTCAATAATTTTCAAATTCAACCTAGCTGGTAAGCCACCCACATTATGGTGCGATTTGATGGTTACCGATGGCCCGTGCACCGATACCGACTCAATAACATCGGGGTAGATGGTGCCTTGGCCTAACCATTTTACATCTTGTATGCTCTTGGCCTCCTTATCAAATATATCGATAAAGGTTTTACCAATTATTTTGCGCTTCTGTTCTGGGTCGCTTACGCCTTCCAATGCATCTATAAAATCGTTGGAAGCATCAGAGCCTATTACATTAAGCCCCAAACCTTTATATGATTCCAATACGCTATCAAACTCGCCTTTGCGTAGCACGCCGTTGTTTACGAAAACGCAATAAAGGTTTTTGCCAATGGCGCGGTGCAATAGTATGGCAGCTACGGTGCTATCTACTCCGCCCGAAAGGCCAAGTACCACTTTGTCGTTGCCAACTGTTGCTTTAATGTTTGCAATAGTATCTTCGGCAAATGATGCTGGGGTCCAATCTCCGCTGCAACCGCAAGTGTCAATTACAAAATCCTTAAGCAACATGCTACCCTCCAAAGAGTGATATACCTCTGGGTGAAACTGCAACCCAAAAATAGGGTACTGGTAGGCGCCAGGTTTGCTTTGGTAAGCCGCTACATTAATGCTGCGGGTGCTGGCCAAAAGCTCAAACTGCGCTGGTAGGCGGGTTACGGTATCGCCGTGGCTCATCCACACTTGAGTGCCATCGCTTATGCCTTTGAAAATGGTTGCTTTGCTGTGTATGGTGTCCAAATTGGCACGGCCGTATTCGCGGGTGGTGCTAGGGGTTACTTCGCCACCCAGTTTTTTGGCAAGCAATTGCGCCCCATAACATACCGCCAATATAGGGCGGTGGTTTAGCAACAATTCGGCATCAATATCGGGTGCATTGGGTTGCGTTACGCTACAAGGGCTGCCCGACAGAATTACACCTTTTATGGAGTCATCCAAAACCGGAACCTTAGAATAGGGAACAATTTCGCTGTAAACATTAAGTTCGCGCACCCTACGGGCTATCAATTGGGTGTATTGCGAACCGAAATCGACGATGAGTATCTTTTCGTGCATAGGTGCTGCAAAAGTAATTAATTAGTCGCAAGTAGTGGATGTTATTGGCAAGATTGTTGCATTCAAAAACTATTCCAAAAATGCAATGGTTTTAGTTATTGGGTTTTGAAACATTGAAGATGCTTCTAGCAATTATAGTTATTTAAACAGGTCTAACTTGATACCTTAAAGTTTTCAGTTACTTTTGTTCCATACCTAAACAGACTTCTCATGAAAAGTGCTTTCTTAATTTTGTCCGTTGTGTTTGTCAGCACGTTTGCTGGTGCACAAACCAAGTTTAATGGCTCGGTATTCTTTGATGTAGACTACAAGGGCGATATGGTGGATATGCTGCGCAGTATGTTGCCAAATAAACAGGTATACCACTACTCGGAGGGTAATTTCAGAATGGAAACCAAGGGCGGTATGGCTTCTGGTCAAGGTGATATATTGTATATCGACAAAACCCAGAAGACTTATGTGATGAACAGCAGCTCTAAAAAGGCCCAAGAAATGCCCCAAAAAGAAGCAGAAGATAACGAAGCAAATGTAACCGTAACCGAAACTGGCGAAACCGCTACCATACTGGGCTACACTTGCAATAAATATAAAGTGGTAGTGAAAATGGAAGATGCCGAAATGACCCAATTTGTATGGGCCACTAAAGCTCTTGAGCCTGTAAAGCCTAAAAATGCCAACAGTATGGGCGCTATGGCTTCTATCACCAGCAAAATAAAGGGCATGCCGCTCAAGATTCAAATGGAAATTGAGCAAATGGGCCTAAGCTTCTCTATGATTATGACCGCAACTAGTTTGGACAACAAAAACCCAAGTAAGGACCTTTTTGTAATACCAGGTGATTATACCGTTGAGCCTTTCAACCCTAAAAATTTGATTGGCAAATAAGTAGCGTTTGAGGTCAAAACACTCAGTCTACCACCTTTTTCATCGTTACCGTAAATCCTTTGCCGTTTGGTTGTCCATCGCTTGCAATAGCTTTTAGCTCGTTGTTGCCGGCATTTATGTAGGTTATCTCTTTCGGGAAATCGTGCTCGGGGTTACTAAACGTAAAGCTGTTATTGCCCATTTGGGTAAGCTTGAAAGTAACGGTTTTACCATCGTTTTGGCCCAGCACGGTAGTATGGTAAAATAAGCTATGCCCTTGCGAGGTAATAGACAAGTTCTCCAAAATGGTTTCTTTGCCGTCCTTTAAGGTGTAGGCTTTGCCATTTAGGGCATCTAAGCCATAATCCCACTTCTCGTAGGTGTTTGGCTCAGCCGTGTTTTGCCAAGTGCCAATCATCCAATAAAGGTCCGTTTTAGGGTCATGCTTTACGTCACTGGTGCTAAAAGCCACAGTCATAATGGATAGTATAGGAATAACGATAGCTGCCAATACAATATCGGACAAAGGAATTTTTCTACTAGGTTTGTTTGGATGCGAGTTCATGCAGTTGGGTTAAGAAGTGAAAAGTTACCTGCTTTTAAACTAAAAGCCAATTATTTTCTGCCCATTACCAATATTAATTAATTTTTCGAGTCTAAAATACTGGTGTACATCGTAATTTCGTTCCAAGCACAATTATGGTTCCATTCCCTTTTTATCGCTACAAGCTGCGCCGCTTTGCCTTACGGCATAAGGGTAAGTTGGCGGTAATAGGCGCTTTGCTGGTTTGGTTTTGGTTTGCATTGCCCAACACTTTGTTCAACGACCCCACCAGCACCGTAATTGAAGATAGGGATGGTAAACTCATCGGTGCCAAAATTGCGGCCGACGGCCAGTGGCGTTTCCCGCAGATAGACACAGTGCCGAGTAAATTTGCCTTGGCCATTACTTGCTTCGAAGACCAATATTTTTACCAGCACCCTGGCGTAAACCCACTAGCTATGGGGCGCGCCATGGTACAAAACTACCGCACGGGAAGGGTAGTGAGCGGCGGCAGTACGCTTACCATGCAAGTAATCCGTATGTCGAGGAAAGGGCAGGGGCGTAACATTGCCGAAAAGTTGATTGAGGTAGTGCTTGCCTCTCGCTTGGAGTTGAAGTACACCAAAGACGAAATACTGGCACTATATGCCAGCCATGCCCCATTTGGCGGCAATGTGGTGGGCATTGAAGCCGCAGCATGGCGCTATTTTGGCCGCTCGCCCGAAGAACTGTCATGGGCCGAAGTGGCTACCTTGGCGGTGTTGCCGAACGCGCCAGCACTTATTCACCCGGGCCGCAACCGCAAGCTATTGATTGAAAAGCGCGATAGGCTGCTTACCCGTATGTTGGAGGGCAGCATTATTACCAACGAAGAGTTTGAACTGGCACTGCTAGAGCCATTGCCTGATAAACCAATAGCTATACCGCAACTTGCCCCGCACTTGCTTACCCGTTTTTATAACGATAGGCCCGGTACACAAGTAAAAACTACCATTAATAGCCAACTACAAAAACGCGCCAATTACATTGCATCTAAGCATCTGGAGAGTTTGCGAGCCAATGAGATATTTAGCTTGGGCCTAATGGTGATGGATGTGGAGACGGGCGATGTGCTGGCCTATGTGGGCAACGACCCTGAGCCCAGCGCTGAAGGGCATGGGCTGTATGTGGATGTGATAACGGCACCACGCAGCACAGGTAGCATTCTCAAGCCATTATTGTTTGCCGGTATGCTGCACGATGGCGAAATATTGCCCAATACCCTCGTACCCGATATACCCTCTAACTACTTTGGCTATGTGCCCAAAAACTACGATGGCCAATATGACGGTATGGTGCCCGCCCAACGGGCTTTATCGCGCTCGCTGAATGTGCCTGCCGTAAGCATGTTGATGGAGTATAAGGTTGAGCGTTTTTTGGCTTTGTTACAGAAGCTGGGGTTAGGCACGCTCTCTGAGTCGGCGCGGCACTATGGGTTGTCGTTGATATTGGGTGGTGGCGAGGCTACGCTGTGGGACTTATGCGGCATGTATGGCAGCTTATCGCGCACCTTGAGCCACTATACCGCGCACAATAGCCGATACTATAGCAACGACCTTAGGCCGCCCAACCTAGAAATGAAATGGAGTAACGATAGCCTCGGCGAACCGATGGACAACTGTCTGCTTTCGGCGGGGGTGTTGTATCATATGTTCGATGCCATGGTGGAAGTGAATAGGCCTGAGGAAGAATCGTCGTGGCGGTTGTTTGGCTCGGGGCGCATAGCCTGGAAAACGGGCACCAGCTTTGGTGGACGCGATGCATGGGCCATTGGCGTTACCCCGCGCTATGTGGTGGGTGTTTGGGTTGGCAATGCTGGTGGCGAGGGCCGCCCCGACCTTACGGGGATTGGCAGCGCCGCGCCGGTGCTGTTTGATATGTTCGACCAATTGCCGGCAGCACAATGGTTTGGCATGCCTTTCGACGATTTGGTGCAAGTGCCCATTTGCCGCCGTAGTGGCCACAGGGCTGGCACGTATTGCGAGCCTGTTGATAGTGCTTGGATACCGATTAAAGGGTTAAACTCCGATGCCTGCCCTTATCATCAACTTATCCATTTAGATGCCACTGGGCAATACCGCGTAACCGATGCCTGCGAGCCCGTGAGCACTATGCAGCACCGCCCTTGGTTTGTGCTGCCGCCCACCGAAGAGTATTATTATAAGCGCAAAGACCCTACCTACGCAACCTTGCCACAGTGGCGTGGCGGCTGCCAAACAACAGCCGGGGCAGCCCCCATGGAGTTGGTTTACCCAAAAACCTATACCAAAATCTTTATCCCCATTGAGTTGGATGGCAAGCCCGGTAGGGTAGTGTTTGATGCCGCGCACCGACAAGCCGATGCGGTTATTTATTGGCACTTGGACGAGGAATTTGTAACTGTCACCCGCCAAATACACCAACTCATTTTCAACCCTGCACCGGGCAAGCACACTATTACTTTGGTTGATGGCAATGGGTATAGTATTAGCCAGAAGTTTGAGGTGTCGGATAGGGAGCGGGAATAGGGGGAGTGAAAAGGATTAGGTAAGAGATAAACAGAGATATGATTTACAAATTGACAGATAGTCCAACTTTGGTGTATAAGTTGTTTATGTTTTTAATAACTGAGTATGGATGCAAATTGATTACGCAAAATCATAGTAATATGGGATTGATGTTTATTTATCAAAATAATTACGCTAAAGTTGGAGTTGTTTTTGACTATCGAGATAACGATCTTAGGGTTGACTTGGTGCGAGGCAAAGACACTCAGTATTATTCGGATGAGGAATACTGGGTAAACATAAAGCCATTGGCTCATTTAGTAATAAGGCATGATAGCAACTATGATATAAGTAAACTTAGTATGGAGGGTCGTGGTAGAGAAGAATATTATGAGGTTCTAATAGAAAATGCTCGAGTACTCCAACAATATGGTGCTAACTTTTTAAACGGGCGAGAATGGATTTAAGGGAGGGCTTATGTTGTTACTTGCGTCTGGAGACGCAAAGTCCATTTCATCTCCCCCCCCCTCGTCCTCGTCTTTTTTTGACGAGGATGAAAAGGACCCCGCGTCTCCAGACGCCCCACATAACATCAATCAAAACAACGTATTAACATCCAGCAGATATTGGGCTTAAGTGCACGCACCAGCAGCCCACGCGCGCATGGATTCGATCTCGTTTGAAACGAGACTCACCATGACATGCCCTTCGATCTCGTTTGAAACGAGGCTCAAGTTGGCATTCAGGCTTTCGCGTTAGAAGGATCTTGCAACAAGTGCATCCCGAGACGATTACCAATTAAATCGTAACCCGCCATTAATTTGCCTAAAGCCTCCTGGCATAACACCCGACGATACGCGGTGCAGGCGAGAAGCTTCAAAAATTTCGCCGCCTAGGTTTTTACCGGCCACAAAAAGGGTAAGGCCTTTTAACAACTTATATTTTACATGCTCAAACGAGTAAGCAATATTGGCATCAACGGTGTTGTATGCAGCTAGTTTGCCTATGGCACCTTCGCCAGTTTCGTTGTTGGTATTTAAATAGTCGGTGTATTGCGCACCCACCATGTTGAAATTAAGGCCTACTTGTATGCCCTTGTAACTATAATTAACGCTAAAATTGAGGATGGTGTTGGGTATATATGGGGCAGCATTTTTTTCTATTCCGCCCTCACCAAACTTTAGCCCAAGTGCTTTAATATCATCAAAATCATCAACGGTAAGGTTGCGATCAATAAGGCTGTCGCCATCACTTCCTGCTATATACACATCAAACCCACCTCGTTCGTTGTTAATTTTTTCAATCAACTCTGCTTTACTGGCATCAGTATGTTTCGCTTTCAATAAGTCCGAGTCTGCCAATACGCCTCCGGTTATTTTAGAGGTCATGTAGGTTATTGAGGCACCAATGGTTAAATCGTGACCGCTGGTTATTTTAAACAGCTTGTGTAAGTTAAGGGCAGCGCCAATTTCTAAACCTTGGATGTTTACTTCGCCTAAAGTTTCGAAGGCCTCGTTTCTGCCAGCGGAATAAAAGTTGGTGAAGTTGTTGTTGAAGTATACAATCTGTGTGCTGATGAGTTCTTTTGCAAGATTAGCACGGGTGCCTACTTCAAAGTTTATGCTGCGCTCGGGCTTAATGTTTATAGGGTCGTTGGTGCTAGGGCTGCTCACGTTGCCATCATCAACAGTTAAAAAACCATAGCCAGCGGTAGGTGGCGTGTAGCCTTGGTATAGGCTGCTATATATGTTTAAGAAGTTGGCGCTGCGGTTAAGAATATCATAACTGATTGAGCCGCCTGCCAGCACTGCTATAAAGGTGTTTTTCGTTGACCCATAGTTTTTGCTGCCATCGTTATTGGGGTCTTTGGCTATCTTCATCAAATCGAACATACGCATCGTTACCGATTCGAATCGAATGGCTGGTGCCACTGACAAGCCTTTGTAGCGCAAGGTTTTCTTTATGTAAGCAGAGCCCGCCAATAAGTTAAACTTGTTCTCCTTTACTAAGCGGCCACTATTTGCAAACCGAGACGAATCGTTTAAAAACTCCACGTCCATAAACTGTTCCATATGCAGTTTGGCGCCTAATTCCAATACACCGTTCCAGTTTCCTTTTGCCCAGTCATACTTTAGGGTTTCCATCCACCCAAAGGTATTATAGGCGCGGTTTCGGGCTCGGGTTTGCTCGCGGCCGTTGTTTACCTTGCCTACCCTTATCCAATCATTGTCGGTAAAAGTTTGGCCTCTCAAAAAACTGTAGCGGTCATTAAAAATGTCCTCGCCCAAGTATGCTTCTGCATCGGCGGCTTGTATTAAGGTGTTCTCTTGGCGCCACCAGTTTCGTTGAAACTGATTGGCATATATTTTACTAGACAATACTATGCCCTTAGCCAGCTGCTGGTTGTATACCACATCTACTGCATAGCGCCTAGTGGTAAGTTCATCGGCATCAAACGGGTTTATGGTAGGGTTTAGATTGTACACAAACGGGGTAAGTGCGCTATAGCTAGCAATACTGTTTTCTTGGTGGTAGTTCACCTTCATATATACCGATGCTTTGGGGCCCAAGTCGGCATATATTTTTGCGGTAGTATTGAAAATGTGCGACCGGCTATTATCAATAAACCCACCGAAGTTTTTATTGAGCAACTGAATTTCGGCCCCCACGTTTTTCCAAGTGCCACCATAGGTAACATATTGTGAGTGGTAGCCGTTGTTTCCTGACGTAAGGTTAATGCCCAGGGTGGGTTTTAGTGGTGGGCGCTTGGTAATGTAATTGATTACACCATACATGGTGTTGCTGCCCAAGGTAAGCACATCGGCACCTTTTATTATCTCAATGCCATCAAGGCGGTCGCTCGGAGGGTTATAGTACATTTCTGGCGACAAATATTGCGCCGGAGCAATAGGGATGCCATCCTCTAGCACGAGTAGTTTCTCTGAGCGTCGGGCATACGAACCGCGAATACCCACATTCAAGCGGTTTGATATACCCATGTCGCCGGCTACATTTATACCCGGTAGACGCTTCAATGCCTCCTCGGTGCCGATGGGCTGTATGCGTTCCAGTTCTTTTTTGTTCATTACATTGCTGGTGCTCAGCACTTGTTTTTTATACAACGGCGTGCCAGGTGCACTTACCGTTACCTCGTTAATTTGCACCAGTTTTTCGGTTAGCACAATCTCCCCCAATTCTACTACTTGGTTGCCGCTGGTTATCAGTAAGTTATTGAATACTATTTTCTCAAAACCAATGGTGCCTATTTCTATTTGATAGCTTCCGGGCACTAGGTTTACAATCGAAAATCGGCCATCCTCATCAGTATACACGCCTTTGGTGTTGTTGAGCGTGATGCTTGCAAACGGGGCATTAATAGTGTCATTTTTAACTTTAACGATGCCTTTAATTGCAGCATTTTGGGCAAATAGCCCCAAAGAGAGCATTATGCTTGCTATAATGATGGTTAGTTTCATTGCAGTTGGTGGCGCGTATCTTATTTAGACTAAATTTAAATAACGATGCGAAAGTAAGCCCATTTATTTGTGGCTGCAATACCATCATTAGGGTAATAAGGGTTACATCATCAGCCAAATGTTTTAGATATAGGTATAAGAGGTGAAGTAGAGGCTATCTCATTGCAACTTTAGGCGTCGGTTGCCAACCATCAAAACAAATTAACTCCTATCAGACCCTTTTTTCTTTGTTGAATGTTATAACTTTGTTTTGCGCGCGAGGAATGATTGCGTGTGGTAAGTATTGGGTTATTTTTTAACTTCTACCATGGACCATCAACCATGGACCATGGACCAAACAACAAAAATGTACGACGTTATAGTTATCGGATCAGGGCCAGGCGGATATATTGCTGCCGTTCGTAGTGCTCAATTAGGTTTTAAAACTGCAATCATTGAGCGTTACCCTACCTTAGGCGGCACTTGCCTAAATGTGGGTTGTATACCTAGCAAAGCTTTGCTCGATTCATCGGAGCACTACTATAATGCCGCTAATCACTTTAATGAGCACGGCATACAAGTAAGTGGTTTGAAGATTGACTTTGGCCAGATGATAAAGCGCAAAACCGATGTGGTAACTGGCGTAACCAAAGGTGTACAGTTTTTGATGAAAAAGAACAAGGTAGATGTGTTTATCGGCCACGGTTCGTTTGTTACCAAAAACAAAGTTTCGATTAAAAACGACAAAGGCGAGGTTCAGGAAATTGAAGGAAAAAACGTAATTATTGCCACCGGTTCTAAGCCAATGAGCTTGCCTAGTATTACAATAGATAAGAAACGCATCATTACTTCTACCGAGGCCCTTACCCTTGCCGAGTTGCCAAAAACTATGGTTGTTATTGGTGGCGGTATTATTGGTGTTGAACTGGGTAGCGTTTATGCTCGCTTGGGTGTGAAGGTACAAGTGGTTGAGTACATGGACCGCATCATTGGCACCATGGACAAAGACCTAGGCAAAGAGCTATTGAAGGTATTGAAGAAAACTGGTGTCGAGTTTTTCTTGAGCCATAAAGTAACGGGTGCCACTGTAAAGGGCAAAACCGTAACCGTTACTGCCGAAGATAGCAAAGGTGCTGCCGTTGAGTTTAAAGGCGATTATTGCCTAGTATGTGTTGGCCGCAAAGCTTATACTGACAACCTGGGCTTGGATAAGATTGGCCTAGAAGCCGATAAGCGCGGCAAAGTAGTAGTTGACCCACACACACTGCAAACCAAAGTAGCAGGCGTATATGCTATTGGCGATGTAATTGACGGCCCAATGCTTGCACACAAAGCCGAAGATGAAGGGGTATTAGTTGCTGAAATCATTGCTGGGCAAAAACCACACATTGATTATAACCTGATACCGAATGTGGCCTACACATGGCCTGAAGTATCATCAGTAGGCCTTACTGAAGATCAATTGACCGAGAAGGGTGTTGGTTTCAAGAAGGGCACCTTTAGTTTTAAGGCTAGCGGCCGTGCTGCTGCCAGTGGCGATACCGATGGTTTTGTAAAAGTATTGGCCGATAAATCAACTGACGAAATTTTGGGCGTACATATCATCGGCCCTCGTGCTGCCGATTTGATTGCAGAGGCTATGGCCGCTATGGAGTACCGCGCTAGCGCCGAAGATGTAGGCCGTATGTGTCACCCACACCCTACTTACTCTGAGTCGTTTAAGGAGGCTTGCTTGGCCGCAACCGACAATAGGGCTTTGAATGCGTAAGCTGCTATAAAAACAGTATAAAGACATTGTAAAACGAATACGGGAGGCCATTTGCCTCCCGTACTTGTTTTATATCAATTGGTGTTGAAGGGTTATGGTATTATTTCCCGCACCAAGTCCATGATGTTTTTTTCGGAGAATTTTGAAGACCCGTCAAATTGATGAGCCAAGCGCCAAGCTTCTGTCGGTTGCACTTCTAAAGGCAGCAGCTCATTTTCGCGGAAGAAAGCCTGTATCATGGTGTCAAATGCCTTTTTTGATTTGTCATACTGGTCTATCCAATCATTGGCTTCTTGTATAAGCGTGTTACTGCCAAGTACAAACGAAAATGCCAAACTAGCAGCCAACGCATCGGGTAGGTATGCCAGCAGGGCATCGTGGTAGCAAAGTACTTTTTTTAACAAACTGCGGTCGCTTTCGTGTATGCCAATAAGGCCCATGTTGTACAAGGTTGTATTGGCATGGGGGGTGGGCAAGCTTTTTTGCGCATCCTTATTATAAGGCTCAATAGCCTTGTACGTAATTGTTTCAGGCAAATTAAAGCCCATATTGGCAAATGGACCAACATCTTCATACATTAAGCTGCTGCCGTTGGCCAGCTCCAAAAAAAGCGGCGAAGGATTGTCCAGATAAAAGATTTCGTTTTGCATGAGTACTATATTGCCGTGGTAAGTGGCAAATGCATCCTTAGCGGCCATAATGCGCACTCGTTCATCGGAGTTATGGTCGCCTTGCCAAAGCGAAATGGTAATGTTATCCATTTCCTCCACCATTATATCCAAGTCGGTAAAATAGCTTGGTGAGTCGGTATAAATGATGATGCGATGTTTGTGATCAATTTCTTTGGCAAAATGTTGCAAATTGATAATGCTGAAACGGGCCCGTTTCAAGTCCCGATTGCGTGAATGAGCTACGTATACAATGTTTTGCATGGTCGGCAGCGTTAGGGTGCAGTTGTGAAGACTGTTCTAATCTAGCCATTTAACTTCTAATTCTCAATAAGTTCACGAAAAAATAATATTGTAATATGGCCAAACGCTTAACTCACTTGAATTCCTGAATGATGGCGAAAAATTTTATCTTTAATCAAACCCTTTTTATGTTTCCGCCAAAAGTTCGATTTGCCTTTGTTATCATTTGCGCAGCAGTAGGCATCTACTCCTTTACGCAAGCGCAGGTATTTCCAGGCATAGCCTTGTTTATGGTGGGTGGGTTATTGGTTTATGGGCACATTAGTTACAATCGTATTGCACTTATATACAAGCACGCAATAAGTGGCGACTTTGCGCTGGCCGAGGCACAACTTAAAAAGATAAAAAATGCAGCCAGCCTAAGTAAGGAGCAGCAAGCATACTACCATTTTGCAAAAGGGATGGTGGCCATGAACAAAACAGCCTTTGAAGATGCTGGGCGCGAACTTAGCCTTGCTATTGATTTTGGATTGGAGAAGGAAGATGATATAGCGGTGGCCAATTTTTATTTGGCGAAAATATATTTCAGCCTATCATCGTTTGTGGTGGCGCGAGAATATCTTGACAAGGCTATGAAGTACAAAACACACCCCAACTTAGAAACGCACATTAAACAAATGGATTTGGTGCTGAAGCAAACCAGGCCTGAAGACAACTGATTCTGGATGTACAAAGTACGATTTACGACTTACGATTGAAACAAGAGTTAATTTCTCTTTTCCTATTTCTCATCTCTTATTTACAATTTATTTTGTTGCTACAAAGCGCAACTGCACGTTGCCATACTCGGGTACAAGAAACAGCTCGTTGTGTACAATTTTGTAGCTGATAACCTCTGAAAGTATATTGTGGAAACGGATTTCGAAGTTTTCTATTTGATCTGAGCCCCTCACTTTGGTTTTTACGGTCTCGCTCACCTGTATTTCTTGCTTCTGTGTGTCGGGCAAATACGAGCCAGAGAAATAGTTTATAAGGGCTGAGCCACGAAACAACACTGGGTATTTATAAGCAGCGCCGCTGGCTGTGTGCGATGAGTCGGTAAATTCTATCCAGCTTTCTACATTGCCGCATAGGGGAGGGTCAATTTCTCCGGTTTCGGTGTGGTAAAAGCCAACAAACTGCCACTTACCATGCAGGTAGTAGGTGTTTTCAGTATCAATGCTATACGATACCGGGCATTCATCAGAGGTCATATCATCTTTGCAGCCTACCACTACACCCATCACAATCATTATTAAGGTGAGTAAAATTATCCAGCTAGCTTTCATAATAACCTGTTTGGGTGTTTAGTACCCACTAGTACGACAAAATAGTTATTTGGTTGCACTTTTGTAGTATGAATACAATTGTTCATTTATGCGGTTTACCTGTTTCTCCGGTTTGCTTTTAATAGTGGCCCTTAAGTAGTACGGAAATGGGTCGCGCATTTGCATGAAGTTTTGGTCCCTTATTACCAGCGCGCGCTCAAGCACTTCGCCAGGCACGTAATCAGGCAGTGCAACTAAGGTATCGCCGGGTATAACACGTGTTTCGCCCTCTAGTGGGCCAAACTCAGCAACCATAAAAAAGCCGAGGTTCGGCTTAATGCTATCGGCCGCCACTAGCTTGTTATTTAAAAACACGCCTGCAGTTTTACCAGTTTTTATCTTTTCGGTATCGTCGGAGTAGAAGAAATATACAGGGGCAAAGTTGAAGTATTGGTCAAAAGCAGCAAGTATGCCTTTGTTTTCTTGGTATTGTTCGTCTTCAATTTTGTTGGCAATATCATGCTGTCCGTTTTTGCGGTGCAGGTCAATTGCCCTGTTGCGCGTTTGCAGGCGCACCAGCATTACCCCACCATCTTTTAAGGCCTTAATTTGTTGCTGGGCATACTGCTTTTTCCATTTGCCGTAGCGCAAACTGTAGTCGTCTTCTGGGTTCCAGGCAGTTAGGAGCACAATGCCCAATAAAAGGGCGCCTATAGTATATCTTCTCATAGTAAAAAAATAAGGGTAACCTATACAAGACGGGTTACCCTTAATAAACAGTTGCAGGCGGAATTAGTATTTCTTACAATTTATTCAAAATTCCGTCCACAATACCATATTCAACCGATTCTTGGGCAGTCATCCAATAATCGCGATCGAAGTCTTTCATTACCTTTTCAAAGGTCTGTCCGCAGTTGTCGGCCAAAATTTGAGCACCAAGTGCTTTGGTACGTTTAATTTCTCGGGCAGTAATGGCCAAGTCGCTAGCGCTACCTTGTGCACCACCAATACTGGGCTGGTGAATCATTACGCGGCCGTTGGGGAAAATAAAACGGCGGCCTTTTTCGCCTTGGCTCAATAGCAACGAACCCATAGAAGCCGCAAGGCCCATACAAATGGTTGATACTGGAGAACTAATCATTTGCATTACATCCATCATTACCATACCGCTGGTAACAATGCCACCAGGGCTATTGATGTAGAATTTGATTTCTTTGCCCGGGTCTTGAGCCTCTAGGTATAGCAAGCGGTCAACCACATATTTGCTGGTTTCGTCGGTTACGGCACCCCAAAGGAAAATTTTACGCTCTTCTAGGAATTTTTTATCGAAGCGGCCAAAGTCCTTAAACTGGTTCAATAGAGCTTCTTTCGGGTCTTCTTCTTCGTCTTCAAACTTATACATGATATTGGTGCTTTTTGTAGTATTAATCTTTCGAGGGCTAAAGTTAAAAAGAATTAGTATCAAGTAGTGAGTAGCAAGTAGCAAGTATCAAGTAGCAAGTGGTTTTTCTTTAAAATTTTTTACAAACTGTCGGATGTTGTTTATAGTTCTATAGCGCACTTATTCAATAATCGTACTTTTGTAACCTCAAGCAGGCGCTATGGAAGGTAAATAGTCTTTTCGCCTAAATACTTGCTACTTGATACTCACTACTTGATACTACAAAAGGAATGATTGCAATTACTGGCGCAGCAGGATTTATTGGTAGTTGTGTAGCGGCCCAGCTTTACGCTGTGGGCCAGCACGATTTGTTGTTGGTTGATGATTTTGAACGTGAGGATAAATTGCCCAACCTTGCCAGCCTTAAGCAGCAAAACCGCATGGCCCGCCATGAGTTTCTGGATTGGCTTATCGGCAATGCCCACAAACTTGATTTCATTATTCACTTGGGTGCCCGTACCGATACTACGGAGTTTAACACTGCCATATTCGATGAACTAAACCTAAATTACAGCAAAGCTATTTGGCAAACTTGCACCGAAAAGGGCATACCGCTTATTTATGCTTCTTCTGCCGCTACTTATGGTTTGGGCGAAAATGGTTTTGATGACGACCACGCTACCATTGCACAGTTAAAGCCACTGAACCCTTACGGGCAAAGCAAACAAGATTTTGATGTGTGGGCATTGGCACAAACAACGCAACCTCCCTTCTGGGCTGGGCTAAAGTTCTTTAATGTATATGGCCCCAACGAGTACCACAAGGGCCGCATGGCATCGGTGGTGTTGCATGCCTACAAGCAGATAAAGGAAACAGGGCAAATGACTTTGTTCCGCTCGCACAACCCAGCCTATAAAGATGGTGAGCAGCTACGCGACTTTATTTATGTTACTGATTTGGTGGCCGTTATTCTTTGGTTAATGAACAACCAACCCGCCTCGGCTATCTACAACTTGGGCACCGGCCAAGCCCGTACGTTTATCGACCTTACCAAAGCTACCTTTAAAGCAATGGGCATTGAACCGGTAATCAATTTTAGGGATACTCCCGAAGACATAAGAGACAAGTACCAATACTTCACCCAAGCTAACATGGAGAAACTGCGCGCGGCGGGTTACACCGCACCCTTCAAATCGTTGGAGGATGGAGTAGGGGAGTATGTTTCTATTTTAGATTCTAGATTTTAGATTTATGATTTTCTCTCGAAACTTGTTAGTCCCTCTCTTTCTGGGAGAGGCTAGGTGAGGGTATACGGTCGAGCTCTAGCTTTTACAATCGATAAATTTTTTAGCGAAGGGTCTTAGTTATTTGTAATTACTTCATTGCAAAATGTCAATTGTGGTGCTCACCGGAGCGACCCCCACCCAACCTCTCCCTGAAAAGGGGAGGAGCAAAAAAATACCCTCCTAAAACACAAAAGCCGCTACTGTTTCCAGAAGCGGCTTTTTATAATTTATCCATGGACTATCGACCGTGGACTGTGGACCAACAAATTAGTGTGTAGCCAAATATGAAGCCACGCCAGCGTGATCGGCTACCATGCCGTCTTTGCCTTCTTCCCAGTTAGCAGGGCAAACTTCACCTTTCTCTTCTACAAATTGCAGGGCTTTCAAGGTACGGATGGCCTCGTCAACGTTACGGCCTAGTGGTAGGTCGTTGATGGTTTCGTGGCGTACCACACCTTTTTTGTCGATCAAGAACAAACCACGGTAAGCCACAGGCTCGCCAGTAAACATTGATTGTCCTTCTTCGTTGTAGTCATACTCGCCAGCCAATACGCCATAATTCATAGCAATGGTTTTGCTGAAATCGGCAACTATTGGGTAAGTTACACCCTCGATACCGCCTTTATCTTTTGGGGTATTCAACCAAGCCCAGTGGCTAAAGTGCGAATCAACAGAGCAAGCAACTACTTCGGTATCCAATTTCTTGAACTCTTCCAATTTAGCTTGAAACGCAAGCAACTCAGTTGGGCAAACGAAAGTGAAATCCATTGGGTAGAAAAAGAACACCACAAATTTTTTGCTGATGAACTGATCCAATGAGTAATTCTCTTCAAACTCACCACCGTTTATTACTGCTGTGGCGCTAAATTTAGGAGCAGATTTACCTACTAATGACATAATTATCTGGTTTTAAGGTTTAGTATTGATTGTTGCAACACCGACAAGAACGCACGGTCGGTGCAAAATGTTCCTGCCGCCGCAAAAATAGGAAAATGTGGGTGGATTGCGATGGATGGTTTGGGATAAATGGAGGGAGTTTACAATTGTTTGACATTGGAGGATGGGTGTGTTAAAAAACGGATTGCAAATCCGCGGCTATGGAATTCGGATTGCAAATCCGAATTGGCATACGTTACTTTTATCCCTTCGGGATTTATTTTTTAGCTCACAGCGCCCATTCGGATTTGCAATCCGAATGCACCGAGCATAGGATTTGTAATCCGAGCTTTACCCACCTTCAGGCCGTAGGCCAAAATTTCCTATCTTAGCGGCGCTATTGTTTAACCAAATATTACACCATGGCTAATGCTATTTTTCGTGTGCCGAAGGCGGTAAATGAACCGGTAAAGAACTATGCGCCTGGCTCGCCAGAGCGTGCTGAGCTGAAAGCGGCTTTGAAAGACCTTAAAAGCCAGCAGGTAGATATACCAATGGTTATAGGAGGGAAAGAAGTGCGCACCAATAATAAAGTTGCCATACACCCACCACATGAAATTTCGCATACGCTTGGCTATTTCCATCATGGCGATGAACAGAACGTGCGCGATGCTATAAATGCAGCCCTAGCGGCCAAAGACCAATGGGAAAACACCCCATGGGAGCAGCGCGCTGCCATCTTTTTAAAGGCTGCCGATTTGTTGGCTAGCAAGTATAGGGCTGTTACCAATGCGGCTACCATGCTAGGCCAATCGAAAAACGTGTACCAAGCAGAAATAGATGCCGTTTGCGAATTGGTTGATTTCTACCGATTTAATGTAGCATATGCCACGCAAATGTACAGCGAGCAACCATACTCGCCACCGGGGCAATGGAACCGATTGGAGTTCCGCCCGCTGGAAGGGTTTGTGTTTGCCGTTACACCGTTTAACTTTACCTCAATAGGTGCCAACCTGCCCACAGCCCCAGCATTAATGGGTAATACTGTGGTTTGGAAACCATCGAATACCCAAATATACTCCGCTTGGTTTACCATGAAAGTATTGAAAGAAGCGGGTTTGCCCGATGGGGTAATCAATTTGATATATACCGATGGCCCTGTGGCCGGCAATGTGGTTTTCGCTCATCCCGATTTTGCGGGCATCCACTTTACGGGTTCTACACGCACCTTCAACTTTATGTGGAAGACCATTGGCGAGAACATGGGTAAGTACAAGAGCTACCCGCGCATAGTAGGGGAGACGGGAGGCAAAGATTTTGTAATAGCCCACCCTAGTGCCGACCCTATTGCAGTGGCAGTAGCTTTGGCAAGGGGAGCTTTTGAGTATCAAGGACAGAAATGCTCGGCAGCATCAAGAGCATACATACCCAAAAGCATTTGGCCTACCGTGAAAGAGAAGCTGGTGGCCGATGTAAAGAGCTTTAAGATAGGCACCGTGGAGCGGTTTGATAATTTCATTAATGCCGTTATTGATGAAATTGCTTTTGATAAACTAGCCAAGTATATTGATAACGCCAAAGCCGATGGGCAAGAGATAATAGTAGGTGGCGGATATGATAAAACGAAGGGTTATTACATTGAACCAACCGTAATTGTTGCCAACGACCCTAAGTACACCACTATGTGTGAAGAGCTTTTTGGTCCGGTACTTACCCTATATGTATACGAAGATGATAGGTGGGAAGAAACCTTGGATTTGGTAAATACCACATCGCCATATGCGCTTACGGGCGCAGTGTTTTCTCAAGATAGATACGCCTTGGAAGTAGCCAATCGCAAACTGAAACATGCTGCTGGCAACTATTACATCAACGATAAACCTACGGGTGCGGTAGTAGGTCAGCAGCCCTTTGGCGGTGCCCGAGGTTCGGGTACTAACGACAAGGCCGGTTCAATATTGAACCTATATCGTTGGGTATCGGCGCGCACCATCAAGGAGACGTTGAGCCCACCGCACGATTATCGCTATCCGTTTTTGGCTGAAGAATAAAAGCCAAAACAGTAAAATAGGAGCAAATCAATCATTTTTCATTTTAATAGGTTATTTTTGCCACTATATACTTAATGCTTAACACACAACAACCACCATGCGTAAAGGAAGTATACTTACCGTAGCTTTTTTGCTGTCTTTAATTCTATTGATTGCACCGCAAGCTTTCAACAACGCCACACAACCACCTACAGGCTATACCAATGCCCCGGGAGAACTCAATTGCTCCGCATCGGGCTGCCATGTAAGCACGCCGGTTACCAACCGCAACATTTTCAGAATTGACATACTTAGCCGCCCAGCAACTTATGATACTGCTGTTACTTACAACATGTTTGTAAACAATAGCGCCGGCACGCCTGCCTATGGTTTTGAAGTAACTGCTGTCGATGGTAATGGATTCCCTGCTGGTAACTTTATACTTAACAGCACTACTACCACATCATTAAACACGGGCGGCAATAGCCGGCAGTATGTTGGTCACAACAATGCCAACTCTACCAATGCTTGGGCATTTAAATGGAAACCAACTCGCTATGTTGGCCCCGTAACTTTTTACATTGCAGGCTTAGGTGCCAATAACGATGGCGCGGTAACAGGCGACCAAACGTACTTGGATACCTTGCGTTTTGCAGGCCAAGGCCAACCTGCCAGCTTAAGTGCCGATTTTACTATCAACAATACCACCGTTTGCGTTGGCGATGCCATTACCTATACCAATAGTAGCACAGGTACCATTACTACGTATAACTGGAACTTTGGTGCTGGTGCATCACCAGCAACGGCAGGCTCGGTTGGCCCACATAGTGTAACATACAGCACTACTGGTACCAAAACCATAACCCTTACGGTAGGCGATGGCATACTTACCGACACGGAAACAAAGACAGTAACCGTGGTTTCGGCCCCAACGGCCAATGCTGGAAGCGATACCACTATTTGCGCTGGCGGTTCGGCAAGCTTAAGAGCTACCGGTGGCACCACCTATGCTTGGAGCAACGGAGCCGGCTCAGGTGCCAATGTAACCGTAAGCCCTCTTACCACTACCACCTATACCGTAACGGCCACTTCTGGGTCGTGCACCGCTACCGATAATGTGGTGGTTTTTGTAAACCCTAGGCCCACTGCCGATGCCGGAGTGAACGATACCGTTTGCTTAGGCCAGCCGGCTTCGCTTACTGCCACTGGTGGTGTAAGTTATGTATGGAATACGACCCAAACCACTGCAACTATTACTGCTGTAATACCTGCCGCTGGCACATACACTGCAGTGGTAACCGTAACCGATGGTAACGGCTGCAAAGGTGTTGATTCGGCGCAGGTTATTGTAAGGGCATTGCCAATAGTAAATGTGCCCGATGTATCAACTTGTGGCACTGGCTCGGCTACGTTAGATGCTGGCTCTGGCTTTGCGTCGTACTTGTGGAGCAATACTGACGCCACCCAAACTACTACCGTTACTACTACGGGCAGCTACACGGTAACCGTTACCGATGCGTTTGGCTGTGCTAATACGGATAATGCAACGGCTACTATCTTAAGTAACTTGGTGGTTACCTTAAACGATACCACCATTTGCCCTGGTGGCAGTGTAACCCTAAATGCTGGTTACCCCGGTGCTACTTACCTTTGGAGCAATAACTCAACACAACAAACCATTACTGTTTCGGCTGCCGGAACGTATAGTGTTACCGTAACCAGTGGCGGTTGCAATGGTACGGAAGATGCAGTGGTTAGCTTTACCTCGCTGCCTCCTGTGGGTGCTGGTGCCGATGCAGTAATTTGTGCTGGTGATGTTGCCAGTATTGGTGATGCTGACAGTGTGAATTTGGTGCTTGTGCAAGCCCAAAACTTTAATGGTTGTGGCTTGCCTTCTGGCTGGACCGCAAATGCGCTTTCTGGCTCGGCCAACTGGCTGTTTAATGTGCCTAGTTATGGCGGAGCTAATGGTTTCAATGGTTCTTGCCTAGCCAGTTTTAATGATGATGATGCCGGAAATGGCCAAGTTAACCGAGTAGAATTGTTGTCGCCTAGCTTTGATGCCACTACTTACGGTGTTTTGCTGGTAAATTTGGATGTTCATTTCCGCGAATATTTGGGCAGCCAATTCAGCATCCAGGTTTGGGATGGAACGGCTTATCAAAACTTGGCCGTGTATACCTCAACCATCAACGGAACGTCATTGACCAATTTCCAGAACGTAACGTTTGACCTTGTGCCATACGCAAACGCTAATATGCGCCTTCGTTTTGTTTACGATGACTTAGGCGGATGGGAGTATTGGGCAGCTATCGACAACTTTGCCATTGGCGGTGTTCCTGCTGGCATTTATTCTTGGTCGCCAACTACCGGCCTTGCAGACCCCAACTCGCCCGTAACAACCGCGCAGCCATTAACCACTACTAGCTATGTGCTTACGGCAAACCTAAACGGTTGCACCAAAACCGATACGGTTACGGTTACCGTTAACACGTCGCCTGCGGTTACGCTTACGGGTATAGCCTCTAGCTATTGTGCCAATGTAAACATTGATTATGCGCTAACAGGCACCCCTGTAGGTGGCACCTTTAGTGGCCCAGGCGTAACCGGTAGCAACTTTAACCCATCCGATGCAGGCGCAGGGACTCACAATGTAGTTTACGAGTATTTTGATGCTGGCCTAGGTTGCGCAGGCAGAGATACCATATTAGTTACCGTAAACCCAATACCGGCAGTTTTAATTACTACTGCCAATACCTTTATTTGTTTTGATGAACCTGCATTTACGCTCGTAGCTACCCCAGCGGGTGGCACCTTTAGTGGCCCTGGTGTAAGTGGTGGCGTATTTTCTGCTGCTACAGCAGGGGTTGGCAGCCACACGGTAACATACAACTACACCAGCTCGGCAGGTTGTGCTAACAGCACTTCTATTACTTACAACGTGGTTAACTTTACACCATCGTTTAGTGGTTTGGGCAGCACTTATTGCGCATCGAGCAATACCCCTGTTACGCTAACTGGCAGCCCTTTAGGTGGTACTTTTAGTGGCCCGGGTATTACAGGCAATGATTTTGACCCGTCGGCTGCAGGTGCAGGAGTGCATGATATAGCCTACGTTTACGACTCATTGCTAGGATACACCGTCGATACCAATTTTACCTACAATATACTACCTACTGGCGCAGGTGCCGTAACCTACAATTACGTCGACAATGACGACGAATTGTCAAACGCCATACCCATCGGATTCAGTTTCAATTTCTTTGGGCAAGATTATACCCAATTGAAAGTAAGCACCAATGGTTTCTTAACCTTCGATGTTTCAAGCACAGGTTCCGCATTTTCAAATCAAACCCTACCTAATAACAATGTCCCTAACGCGGTGGTTGCTTTTATGTGGGATGATTTGGAGCTATCCGGTTTCGAATATTTTGTAACGGGTACAGCGCCCAACCGTGCTATGGTTATTAATTTCGATGCCTTTCACTTCTTTAGCCCAAGCGCAGTTCAAGCGCAGATTGTACTGCAAGAAACCACTAACGAAATTGAGATTCATTGCATTAATTGTATTGCCGATGATGGAGGCCCTTCGGCTACCCAAGGTATCGAAAACGCCACAGGTACGCAGGCCTTCGCAGTGCCGGGCCGCAACAATACAGATTGGACTTCAATTGGTGCGTCGGTTCGCTTTATACCTTCGTCTTGCGCATTCACTACCATTCAACAAGTAACGGTTAGCGGCGTATCCCTTGATATTACCGATACAACCATCTGCTCAGGCGATAGCGTAACCATCACCGCATCGGGCACCAGCAGTTATGTTTGGAGCCATGGCCCCACCACGGCAGCTATTACGGTTGCGCCTGCTGATACTACAGTGTATACCGTAACGGGTAGCGATGGGGCTTGTACCTCTGCTGCATCGGCAACGGTTAACGTTCGCCCTGGGGTAAATGCTAGCCTTAGCGGATTGAATGACACCATTTGTTCTGGCGATGAAGTGATTAACCTAGTTGGCAATCCATCGGGTGGGGTGTTTTTTGGTAATGGTGTTTCAGGCGCAACTTTCGATCCTTCTCAAGCAACTGCCAATGCTGTAAACACGATAAGCTATGCGGTAAGTAATGCATTTGGTTGCGCCGATACTGCTACTTACGACGTGTTCGTATCACTATCGCCAACTGCACAATTTACTTTAGCCGATAGTACGTATTGCCTAAGTGCTTTGCCAGTAACGCTTACGGCAACGCCAGCAGGGGGTACCTTTACAGGTCCTGGTATAAGCAACGGTACATTTGTGCCCTACTTTGCTGGCGTGGGTGTTCACGATTTAGCATATAGGGTAGCTATAACAGGCGGCTGCGATGCCGTAGATACTGTGAGCATCACCGTTTATGATTTGCCAACCGTAACCTTCGACCCTATTGCCACACAATATTGCGTTCAATCAGATTCGGTTGAGCTGGTTGCAACTCCTGCCGGTGGCACATTTGCTGGTGTTGGTGTTTCGGGAACCTCTTTCAACCCAACCACTGCTGGTGTGGGTGGCCCGTACATCCTATCGTATACTTTTGTAGATAGCAATGGCTGCAGCAATAACAATGTACAGCTTACCGAAGTGGTTAACAACCCAATATTGCAATGGGTTGGTTTGCGCAGCACTTATTGCGTAAATGGCGACTCCATAAACCTAGTTGCCTTGCCTGCTGGTGGTACTTTTAGTGGAAACGGAGTAAGCGGAACTTTCTTTAATCCTGCTACTGCAGGTGCTGGTGCGCAAACCATTAGCTACACCTATACTGATGGTGCCGGTTGTGCTGCAACCTTGGATGCACCGGTAACCGTGAACGACGTATTGCCAATCGGTATCGATAATTTGGATAGCACCTATTGCGTAAATGCACCGTTGGTAGTGCTTTCTGGTTTCCCTGCTGGTGGAGTGTTTAGCGGTAACGGTGTAGTTGGCGGTGTGTTTTCGCCAGATACCGCTGGCACAGGTGGTCCTTATGTGGTTACTTACACTTATACCGATGTAAATGGTTGTATAACCAGTACTTCAGCAAGCACCCGAATTAAACCAGCTACCAACTTGTTGCTTAGCGGCCTAAACCCTGAGTATTGCATTGAAGATGACGTTGAAATTGCTTTGAACGTAGCGCCATTAGGTGGTACCTTGTATGGCTCAGGTATTTCAGGCACAGGCTTCAATCCTTCAACTGCTGGTTTTGGCGAGTATGTGCTCACCTACGAGTTTACCAATAGCGAAGGCTGCACAAGCTATACTAGCTACACGGTAAGCGTGCGCTCTTGTACAGGTATCGATGAACTAGATGCGCAAGTATCAGTGGGCCTTTATCCTAACCCAACTACGGGCGTGCTCAATTTTGGAGTTGAAGGGCTGGATGGCAATACCTTAAACCTAATGGTATTCAGTGTTCAAGGTCAATTGCTGATGAAAGAACAGTACGATCAAGTGGATAGTAATAGCCCATTGCAATTAGATATGGCAACACTAGCCGTTGGCACTTACCTTGTGCAAATACAATCGGATAATTACAGCAGCGTGCACCGCGTTGTAATCAGCAGGTAATAGGCATTGGGCTTTAAAGTATTAAACAGGCGCAACTTACAGTTGCGCCTGTTTTTTTTTGATTTAATCTTGCCCTAGATAGCGAAGTAATCCTTAAATCCACTACTTTAGAGCCGTATAATAAGTCACATGATTCAGAGCCTCGTTTTAGCTTTTCTTGGATTTGCAGCAGTATTGGCAGTGGTTATCTATTTGTTGCCAAGCCAAAATGAAGACGAGAACAAGAAATAGCTTCAAGATTTTAGTCTATTTTCAGGGCTGAAGTTATAAGATGTTCATATTGGTTTGTAGTTTTCTTACTTATTAAATTCCCTATGAAGAATTTACGATTATTGTTGTTTGTTAGCTTTTCGCTTTTTGTTTCAACCTTAGTTACAGGTCAAAGCAGTCCTTTCTTGAACACTTCAAGTTCTGTTGATAATAGTCAAAAAGTAAGACCCAATGAACTGTTAGTGAGCTTTAAATCTGGTATAAATGCCGAAAAGTTATTGGCTTTATATCCAGAGTTGGTTCAACAATACGGTTTATCGGTAGTTCGGCCTGTGGCGCACACTATGAATATCTGGTTAATTGGCCATACTTTGCTGCTTCCACAAGAGGAGATACTCATGGCACTTTATCGATTGCCAGAAGTGGAAATTGTGCAGTACAATCATGTAGTTCAAAAGCGTACCAACAGTAAACAACCTAACGATACCTATTATAGCTTACAATGGCAGTATGCCAATAGTGGTGGAAATGGGGGAGTAGCAGGTGCTGATATAAGCGCAGAGTTGGCTTGGTATATTACTACTGGGGGTGTTACACCCAAAGGAGATACCCTTGTTGTGGCTATTATTGACGATGGTATGGATACAACTATACCCGATATGGTATCAAATTGGTGGAAAAACAATCTGGAGGTACCTAACAACTCCATTGATGATGATGGTAATGGCTACATTGATGATTATAGGGGTTGGAACTCTTATAGTGGAAATGATAAAATGTACAACACTTTATCTTGGGAAGCAGGTGGTTGGCATGGCAGCTCAGTGGCAGGGATAGTTGGTGCTAAAGGAGATGACAACTATGGCGTTTCTGGAGTAAACTGGAATATAAAATTGATGATTATTGCAGGTGGTGGCGATGAAGCAGAAGCACTTGCTGCATACGAATATGCATTGGATAACCGCAAGTTGTATGATGGCACAGCTGGGGCAAAAGGAGCTTATGTGATAGCCACTAATGCCTCTTGGGGCGTAGATCAGTTGTTATATACCGACGCACCCCTATGGTGCAGCTTCTACGACTCATTGGGAAAAGCTGGTATATTGAATGCAGGCGCAACGGCTAATGAAAATTGGGATATTGAAGTTACAGGCGATATGCCTACAAGTTGCCCCAGTGATTACTTAATAGCAGTAACCAATACCAAAAGAGACGATGTAAAAGAAACGTACGCAGGTTATGGTACTGTAAGTATTGACCTAGGTGCCCCTGGAGAGGATGCTTATACCGTTGATGCATACTCCGATTTTGATGCGTTTGGTGGCACATCCGGCGCTACTCCTCATGTTACTGGGGCCATTGCATTGCTTTTCTCGGTGCCCAACCAAGAGTTTGCCGACTATGCAACCATGTACCCTGATAGTGCCGCTTTATGGGCTAAGCGGTTTATTTTAGAGGGCGTGGATAGTAATGCTAGTTTGGCGAATATAACGGTTACCGGTGGTAGGTTGAATTTGTTTGGAGCAATAGAGAAAATGTATGAGTATTTCCCTGACGAACCAATAGACACAACGCCAACTACAGGTGTATCGTCAATTGCTACATTTGATTTGCAAGTCTATCCAAATCCAGCAGTTGATGAAATTGTGCTGCAACTTCCGAATGCTGATAATGCTTTGGTAAAGGTTTTGAGCTTGGATGGTAAACTAATAATGGATGTTGCTGCGCAAGGTGCATCAAGGTTTCACCATGTTTCAATAAATAATTTGGCTGCAGGCATATATGTGCTTGAGGTACGAAACAGCCAAGGTGCACGAGCATATCATAAGTTGATAAAGCAATAGTTTGAAGGACGTAAGTAGTCAAATTGAATGGCTTAACTAGTTGCCTGCAACTAAAATTCCTTAACTTTGTTTTATTAAACAAACAAAGTTATGGCGACAGATACCCTGGAACACCAAAAGAAAGCCTTTAACGATTTATACCAGCACCATGATTATTATGGTGTAGATGATTTGCTTACCGAAGAGCATAAGCTGATACGCCAAGCTGTCCGCAGCTTTGTAAAGAAAGAGGTTACCCCAATTATAGATGATTATGCACAACGTGCGGATTTCCCTAGCCATTTAATTAAGCGTTTGGGTGAAATTGGTGCTTTTGGTCCGCATATTCCTGCCGAGTATGGCGGTGGTGGATTGGATGAGATTTCGTACGGTATTATCATGCAAGAGATTGAGCGTGGCGATTCGGGCATACGCTCTACCGCTTCCGTTCAAGGTTCGTTGGTAATGTACCCGATTTACAAGTTTGCCAGCGAAGAACAAAAACATAAGTGGTTACCGAGATTAGCTACTGGTGAGTTAATGGGCTGTTTCGGACTTACCGAACCTAACCACGGTAGCAACCCTAACGGCATGGAAACCCACTTTAAGGATGCCGGTGACCATGTGATTTTGAACGGTGCCAAAATGTGGATAAGCAATGCCCCATTTGCCGACATAGCCGTAGTATGGGCCAAAAATGAACAAGGCCGAATACGTGGTTTGGTGGTAGAGCGTGGTATGGAGGGTTTCAGTACCCCAACAACACACAACAAATGGTCACTTAGGGCATCCGCCACTGGCGAGTTGGTGTTTGATAATGTGAAAGTACCCAAGGAAAATATTTTCCCTGAAGTTGAAGGTTTACGCGGACCGCTTTCCTGCCTATCATCGGCGCGTTACGGCATATCATGGGGTGCCATTGGTGCAGCTTTGGATTGCTACGACACCGCACTGCGTTATGCGCAGGAGCGTGTGCAGTTTGGCCGCCCTATAGCGGGTTTCCAATTAACGCAGAAGAAATTGGCCGAGATGATTACCGAGATAACCAAAGCACAGCTTTTGGCTTGGCGTTTGGGTGTTTTGAAAAACGAAGGCAAAGCCACCCCTGCACAGATAAGCATGGCGAAGCGCAACAACGTTGAAATGGCCATTAAAATAGCCCGCGAAGCCCGCCAGATACTCGGCGGTATGGGCATCAGTGGCGACTACAGCATTATGCGCCACAGCATGAACCTAGAATCTGTTATAACCTATGAAGGTACCCACGACATTCACTTGCTCATCACTGGGCAAGATATTACTGGGTTTAATGCTTTTAGTTAATTTGGTTGATTCGTTAATTGGTTATTGGTTGATTGGTTTAATAAGTAAGCTCCTCCCCATTTTTTAGGAGCTTATGCTGAACTGTAATCTAAGTAGCAGGTTAATTGGGGGCAATGTGTGAGCAGTGTGAACTCATAAACTACTAAGCCGTAAAAGTGTAGTCATACCTTATAGAATATAACATAAAAAGAAAGGGGGTGAAGTATGAACTTCGCCCCCTTTCTTTTTTTAAGTGCGTTAAGCGGCTTATTTCCTAGCCCCAACCAACTTAAAGTTATCAACCGTCAGCTTAGTATCAATGGTTTGGCAAAAGAAGCCAAAGGTGTTGCCATTTAATCGTGGTAAGTTTTGGTTGGTAATAATCTTGGTACCATTTATCGAAATGTCAACTGAGGTGCCTTTTTTCTCAACTTTTATAACGTTGGTAGCACCATTGCGTTGGTTTACAGCACTGGTTTGCTTATAGTCAACTATGGTCTTCCAGTCCCCGTTTGCGTATTTTTTCAAGGCCACATATCCGCCATTTGGGTCGATAAGCACCCTGTAACTATCGCCACTGCCTTTACCGCCAAACACAAGGCCATGTGGATCTTGTGTGCCCGTTTGGCTAAATTCGGCCTCAACGATATAATCTTGCAACGCATCCACATTGTTCAAGTCTTCAGTATAGCTTGAGCCTACATCTTCCTTCAAGAAGAATATCAATTTACCTCCTGCAATGTACACATCGCGGTTGCTATCGGTATACTTTTCTTGGTCAGGGAAGAACACGCTGCTAGAGTAGCTGTTAAAATTATCTGTAACAGTGAACTTACCCAATCCGTTTTCCTTAAGTAACGATTTGATGGTTGAGCTTTTGGCAAGCTCATAAGCATCTTTACCATTTTTGGTAGCAATTGTTATATCGGCCTTGTTGTCTACTAGGTACTTAACTACATCGTAGTGGCCATTTTCTGCTGCTTCTAAAAGTGGGGTATAGCCTGCTGCGCCTTGTATTACGTTTTTGTCGGCACCTTTGCCAACCAAATACTTCACCACATCCAAGTAGCCCGACGAAGCGGCTGCTCCCAGAGGGCTCCAACCATTATAAGAATTAGTTGGGGCGTTAAATTCCTGATCGTTTATAGGGGCTTTGCAGCTCTCAATTAGATACTTCAATATGTCCATTTTGTTTGTGCCAGCTGCTAATACGGCCGGGCTACCATAACTGGTTGAGCTAACAACCAAACTACCGCTCCTATCATTGCACTTTGCGCCAGCAGCTACTAGGTCCTTTACCATTTGCAGGTTGCCTGCTTTTATGGCAATAAACAATATCGGCGTTTTACCATCATGCGCAGTTGCATCGGCACCAGCGGCTAAGGCATCCTTCACTTGAGATGGTGAGCCGTTTTTTACGCCAGCAATCAATTCGGCATTTACTTTGGCAAGCCTAATTGCTTTTTCTTGCCTGTTTGCTTCATCAAACTTGCCTTGAGCTAACGCATCGTTAGGCTTAGAACCTAAAGCTTTTTCAAAGGCATTTTTAGCACTTAAAAAATCCTTGGCAGCAAGGTAAGCATCACCTTTTTCCAACTCAATGCTATAATTGGCCAGAGCTACTTTATCGCTAGCCTCTTTATCTTCAGGTTTGAAGGTGAGTGCCAAGTTAAATTTATCAATAGCCTCGGCATACTTTTTGGCTTCGAGTAAGGTATTGCCTGCACTGAAAGCTTCATCGTACTTAACTTTGATTTTATCTTCAACTGATTGCAAACCACTTTTGGCTGTTGCATCGTCAGGGTACACTTCCAAGGCGGCTAAGAAAGCAGTTCTGGCATCGGCAAATTTATCGCTGCTCAATGCAGTATTAGCATCGTTAATAGATTGGTCGTATTGGGCTTTAAGTTTTGCGGATTTTTGCTGCTGCATAAAGAAATATCCGCCAACGCCAACTATAAGCAGCAGTGCAACCACGGCACCTATAATAAGCGGAGTTTTGCTTTTCTTTTTCTCCGCTGTAGGAGCAAAGTCGGCACGGGTGGCCGAGCCAGAGGTAGGTTTTTGGGGTGCAGATTGGCTTATTGGTGCTTCTTTTTGCACGTTACCAGTGTTGGGCGCATCAGTTGCCGAAATGCTAGGGATGCTATCCAGTCGCTCAGTGCGCCTGCCACTCGATGCAAAAGCAGGGGCATCCGCTTCAATATTGTCTTTTATAAAAGATATATCCCATTTGCCAGTGTGCAAGTATTGCTTGGCGCTGGCTGCCAATTGAGCTGCCGTTGGGCGGTCTTGCATACGAAGCGCTAAACAGGATTGAATCAATTTAGCTAGCTCAGCGCTAAATTTGTCGCTGATAATAGGTGGCTTTGAGCCAGAAAGTAACGACACGCCGCCCGAACCCATCCAAGGCACGTCGCCTTCACATAGTTCGTATAGCATTACGCCCATGGAGAATACATCGCCAGCAGCAGTGTTCTGAGGATTTTGGTCGAACCTTTCAGGTGGTGCATAAGCCACGGTGAGTGCTCCACTGGTAGTGGTAGCCTTGCGCAGGGTGCTGCGCATACGGCTGCTGATACCAAAGTCGGTAAGTAAGTAATCGTTATCGTTGTCAATTAAGATATTGTCGGGTTTAATATCTTGGTGCACTATATCCTTGCTGTGCAGATAAGCCAAACCATCGCCCACTTGGGCAACAATTTCACCAATTTCTTGCTCGGCAAGCACTTGGTGCTCCATTAGTTTATGCCCTACCGAACCTTTCGAGCAATAGGGCATTACTAAGAACGGTGAACCGTCGGCAATGTCAAAATACGATGCTTTAAGTAGGTGCGGGTGGTTGAGTGGCTGTGTAAGCGAGTATTCCCTGCGAAACTGTTTCAGGCCATATTCGTCGAGCCCTTTTTCGGGAGCATATATTTTTACAGCAACTACAGTACCCTCTGTCATTTCGTCTTCTGCTTGCCAAACTTCTGAAAAGCCGCCAATGCCTAGTTTTCGGGTTAGCTTGTAACGACCTCCAAATACATCGTCTTGTGTGAAATTACCCATAGTAAAAGCTGTAGTTTTTTGTTAACTCCCGTATCAGTTGGTTTGCAGAAATGCTAATTTAACCAAACCTATACGCAATGTAGCACTTTAACAGCGTAAAATTACCATTTAAAATATCCAAGCATACCCGTGTTACTAGGTATTTTAATTGGGGTTTCATTAAACTTTCAACGCATGGTAAATGGTAAGTTGATAATGGCCTTACTTAAGACTAAAAAACCAAAGGCTTGCGCCTCTGGCTCAGTATAAAATTAGCATTGCACTGTTTTTTTAACTCGATATGTTGCGTGCTGTAGGCAAACGACAAAAGCCGTTCCTAAATAGGAAACGGCTTTTGTCGCTCAAAACCAACCTCTGTTTTCTCCTCAAATCCTTTCTTCACATCGTTCTTCCACGATCGTTCTTCACAGTTCTTATCCCCTCATCCATCTACACAATCTGTCAGGGGCTGGTTTACGTATACGGTAAGCCGTTTAATGTCCGGCCAGTGTGTTGTTTCCAATTTCTACAGCTGGAATCATTTTCACTGAACCATCTTCGCTAGTTAATGTCATGCGGTAAGTTACTTTGCCCGATGCGCTCAAATCGATATCGCTGTATCGGAAAGCTTTTGATACATCTTCTATGTTATTGCCTTCAACCGAAGCGATAGTGGTAAAATTTAAGCCATCTACACTTTTCTCAATTTCGTATTTCTGGAATTTTTTGTTCTCGCTATTTAAAAGGCTCAGTACTACTTGCTCTTTGCGAATGCTTGCAGTAAGGTATACCTCGCTGAATATTCGGGCGCCGCAGAAGCTTACAAATGTAGAGTCGATGCTGCCACCGTCAACGTTCATAAAGTTAGCAGAGCAAACATCGATATTGCCTTGTATTTGGCCTGACTTGCTGTTTACAAACTTAGCATTGGCAATCAGTTGGCCACCATTTCCAGATATGCTACCTACATTGTCCAGAATATTACCAACCACCATGCTTTGGTTATTGAAAACCTTGCCAGTATTTATAAAGTCTTTGTGCGTTTCAAGTATGCTTTTGTTGTATACTGTTCCACGGTTGCTTATAGCATCAACAATGGTCATGCCGTTGTTCATTACTAAACCTTCGTCCATCACTACTAGGTTTTTGTTTCCGGTAAAACGCGCTTGGCTCTTTATAAAAATTGCTCCCTTGACAACTACATCCACGTTCATGGTAATGTTGCCATAGAGCATAACGGTATCGCCTTCGAAAATGACGTTGCCTTGGTAGCCTGCGCTCCAAAGCTTGGTATCATTATAATCTCCGTTTCCTGAAATAGTATGGGTAGTGGCCGATGCTGAAAAGCTAAGGCTGAATAGTGCTGCAACCAATAGGGCAGCTATTTTAAATCGAGAAATCATATTTTTGCTTGTAGTGTAACCCTTAAAAACGTTTTCGGTAGAAGTCAGTATCATGGGTTCCAGATTTTGCTGTTAAAAACTTACCCTCTTTTACGGCATCGATACAGGGAAGGTTACGCCATCGATAAAAAAGTTTGGGGCGGGGTTCAATAATTCTTTGTTAAGCCAGCTATGTGGGCTTATTCAGCAGCGAAGATTCTTTAAAAATGCTTAGTTTTATAGTTATTATTGAGCAGTTTTTTAACTTACTATGCACACCCTATATTCCATAGTCCCTCTTGTTTGCCTATGAAACAACGTATAGCTGTAGTCATTTTTTGGGCGTTGCTTATAATTGGCACCATTTGGGTAGCCTACAATAAGGCCATATTAAGCACCTACCATGTGCTGGGCAGCCAAACTTCGGAGTTGATGCCTCAAAAGCATAAAAAAAAACGTCACAGTAATGAGCCCCATGTGCCATCAGGTATTGGCACCATCGAAGACCGGTATGCGCGATTGAATTGGGAGAAGAGCCGGTTGGTAAATCCTATTACGGGCACTATACCAAATAATATAAGAGCCAAGGAATTGGCATTTGCCCAATCAATAGCTAGTAAAAATGCATCATCAACAGGTACCATTTGGAACCAACGAGGGCCAGGTAATATTGGCGGCCGCACTCGCGATTTTGCTTTTGATGTAAACAATGAGAATGTAATAGTTGCCGGCGGTGTTACCGGGGGTATTTACCGCACCGCCAACGCTGGGCAAACATGGAGCAAGACCACCACGCCAGAGCAGTTGCAAAGCGTAACTTCAATAGCCCAAGATACCCGAACGGGCAAAACTAATATTTGGTACCATGGCACGGGCGAGTATTATGCTATTGTTAGTGCATCTACGGTGCAGGCAAGTGGCAATGGTATTTATAAGAGCACTGATAGTGGCCAAAGCTGGCAGTTGTTGCCCTCAACCGTATCCAATTCACCAACTACCCTTTACGCCAATAACGATTTCGATTTTGTTTGGGATGTGGTTGTTGACCACACCGATTATATTAATGATGTAGTATTTGCTGCCGTAATAAATGGCATTTACCGCAGCAAAGACGGCGGTGCTACCTGGGAGCCGGTGCTTGGTGGCGACACTACTGTATCGACAGGGCAAATGGCGCGCTATACGAGTGTTAGCATTACGCCATCGGGCATTTTGTATGCTGCAGTTAGCGGCAACCGCTCGTATAGTGGCATTTGGCGCAGTGCCGACCAAGGTGATACTTGGACACAAATTAAGCCTGTTAACTTCTTTAATAACTTCGGTAGGGTAGTGATAGCGGTAACCCCTCAAGATGAGAACCGTTTGTATTTTTTGGCACTGCAAAACACACACCAACTTTGGAAATACAACTACCTATCGGGCGATGGTAGTTTTTTTGGGGGTAATTGGACCAACCTCACCGCAAACTTGCCCGGCGGGCAATGCCAGTTTTTCTACGACTTCGATTTTGCGCCATATAGTTCGCAAGGTGGCTATGATATGTGCATGGCCATTAGCCCTACAGATAGCAATTTGGTAATGCTAGGCGGAACAAATGTTTATCGTTCAACCGATGGATTTGCGACAAGCACCAATACCGATTGGATAGGCGGCTACCGTTGCGATTCGATTACTCCATCCGATTATGTATATGCCAACCACCATCCCGACCAGCACCATTTTGCATTTTTGCCATCAAATGCCAATACTTTTTTCACGGGAAGCGATGGTGGCCTGCACAAAACCACTGATGTGCTTAAGGATTCTGTGGATTGGATTTCGTTGAACAATAACTACATTACCACTCAGTTTTACACTGCCGCCATGGAGCCTGGACAAACCAACAGTAATTATATTGTAGGCGGTATGCAAGACAACGGCACGGCATTTACCAATTCGGGCAGCGCCGCGCAGCCTTGGGCGAGCGTGTTGTATGGCGATGGTGCCTATTGCGCATTAACCGAAGGGCGCGGCAACTACTATCTTTCTTGGCAAACGGGCAAAACCTTTAAGTGTACTATAGCCGATAATGGCACTGTAACAGGCCTTACCCGCATTGACCCACCTGGGGCTACAGGCTTTCAGTTCATCAACCCATTTATACTCGATCCGGTAACGGGCAACCAGATGTATTTATCGGCTGGCTCCTATGTTTGGCGCAATCTCGATTTGGCATCCATCCCTGTTGTAGGCGATGAGTACAATAGTACCAGTGTGGGTTGGGTACGTATTGATGCATCCAACACCGGCAATCCTAATTTTGATGGCTCGGTTACGGCTTTTGGCATGAGCAAAAGCGATAATTCCGTTCTATACTATGGCTCGAGCACAGGCAAAATGTTCAGGTTAGATAGTTTGCAAGGAGGCGGTACAGTTACCAAAAGCATTATTACTGGTAGCAATTTTCCCGCCGGATACTTGGCGGCTATAAGCGTAAGCGATACTGATGCCGATGATGTGCTGGTGTGCTTGAGCAATTACGAAATTGTAAACATTTTTCTTAGCACCGATGGCGGACAAAGCTGGACAGATGTTAGTGGTAACCTTGAAGAGAACCCCGATGGCAGCGGCAATGGCCCTGCGGTATTGTGGGTTAGTAGAATTGAGTTGGACGATAGCACGGTTTATTTCGCTGGCACTACAACAGGTTTATACAGTGCTACTGCATTAAACGGAGCTAGCACCAATTGGCGCTTAGAAGGGGAGGAGAACCTTGGTAATTCGGTTATAAACATGATTCAAACCCGTGCCTACGATGGTAAAGTTATAGTAGCCACGCATGGGGCGGGTATATATAGCACTCGCTATAAGGACTATGTTTCGGTTGCCGAAGTGCAAAAGCCTGGTTTAAACGTGCGCGTATACCCAAACCCAGTGTTGAACGAAGCAATTTTTAGTTTTGTTACCAATGCAACCAACAAGGTAACCTTGGATGTTTATAATGTGCAAGGCAAGCAAGTGAACCGATTGTTGAACCAACAACTGGCCGCTGGCAATCATACCATTAAATGGGATGGCAAAGATTCACAAGGCAATAGCCTAGCTGCGGGTACCTACATTGGGGTATTGCGCTCAGGTACATACCAACAGACTGTTAAGCTCGTTATTACCCAATAGCCATGACTAAGAAAAAGGCACTTACATTTTTAGTTGCTCCCAACACCATGAAGGGTAGCGTAAGTGCCATTGCTGCTGCAGCAGCTTTACGCAAAGGTATTGAGCGGGGCTTGCCTAATGTAAAAATTATAGAGCAGCCTATAGCTGATGGCGGCGAGCTCACGACCGAGATATTGGTAACTGCTCTCGGTGGTATAATGAAAGAGGTAACCGTAAAAGACCCACTGGGCCGCAACGTTAAGGCTAAATATGGCCTCGTAGATGATGGCAAAACGGGCGTGCTAGAACTTGCAGCTGCTTCAGGCATGAGCCTACTGAAACCCGACGAACTGAACCCTATGCGGGCCTCAACATTTGGCACCGGGCAATTGATAACTGCTATACTTGATCAAGGTTGCAAACGCATACTACTGGGCCTAGGCAATAGCGCCACCGTTGATGCGGGCACTGGCATATTGAAAGCCTTGGGTGTGCGCCTTACCGAGCGCAACAAGAGTGCTATACCACTCGGTGGCAGCTACCTACATAGCATAGTAAGCATTGACATGGCCGAAATGGACCACCGCCTGCACGATACCGAGATTATTGTGCTGTGCGATGTGGAGAATACCCTGCTAGGCAAAGAAGGCGCTGCGTATGTGTTCGCGCCGCAAAAAGGAGCAACTGGCGAGCAAGTACGCTTGCTGGAAGAGAATATGGAGCACTTCGCCAAAGTATCCAACAAGCTATTTGGATTCGATTTGCCGAGCATAAAGCATGGCGCTGCCGCTGGTGGCGTAGCCGCTACCTTAGCAGCTTACCTAAATGCTACTCTGGTTGACGGCACCCAATACCTTATGGAAATAGTAGGCATGACCGAAAAGATAGCGAATGCCGATTTCGTATTCACGGCCGAAGGTCGGTTAGATGAGCAAACCCTGAAGGGCAAAGGTCCGCATGGGCTTGCTTTGTTGGCTAACGAGCACGGCAAACCGATTGTATGTTTTACAGGCTCGGTACCCATTGGTTTTAAGCCAGAGGATTACCCCATGTTTCAAGGTGTAATAGCCCTGCCCAACCGCCCTATGACCTTAAACGAATGCGTGGCCAATGCTGCCGAACTGTTAGAGTACCAAGCCGTGCAGGTGGCAAGGTTGTTGGGGGTCTAAATTCAATATGACAAAAGTCAACGTGCTATTATTTGTTAAAATGGGGTTGGGCTGAGCCAAACTGAACATTTTGACGTAACTTTACGTTGCATTTATTGGTATCAATTACCCTGTTATGAAAAAGACCCACATCGTTCTTTTGGTGTTTATCGCCGCTTGTGTAGGGGTCATTATTGCCCGCACTGGCGATTATAGCACCTACGAGAGTTTTACCACCGCATCGGCTAAGCCCGATAAGGAGTACCACGTAGTAGGTAAGTTGGCGCGCGACATGGATATGTACTATGACCCTGAAGTTGACCCCAACTTCTTCAGTTTTTATATGGTTGATAACGAGGGCGTGCAGAAGAAAGTTGTTTTCCCGGGTACAAAGCCACAAGATTTTGAACGCAGTGAGCAAGTGGTGCTAATAGGTAAAATGACTGGAGACGAATTTAGGGCTACCAAGATATTGACCAAGTGCCCGAGTAAATATATTGAAGACGAGCTAGAGGAAAAGGAATATAACGCAGCAACTACTTAATGGAGCCCATAGAATATTTAAATGAATTGACCGCGCCCGGGAATCTCGGGCGTTTTCTTGTGATACTGGGTTTTGTAAGTGCTTTTACCGCATCTATAGCCTACTTTTTTGCTACCCAAAAGCGCGACCACCTAGCCGAAGCCAGCAACTGGCGCAAGTATGGCCGCATATTGTTTTTGGTGCATGGTGTCTCTATTTTGGGCGTGGTGCTGTCGTTGTTTTACCTCATTTACCATCACCGCTTTGAGTATATGTACGTTTGGCAGCACTCTTCTGAGGGGCTACCAGTGCGTTACCTGTTTTCGTGTTTCTGGGAAGGGCAAGAGGGAAGTTTTATGCTTTGGGCCTTGTGGCACGCCGTATTGGGCACCATCATGATGTTCACGAGCAAGAAATGGGAAAGCCCCATTATGGCCGTATTTGCTATTACTCAGGTGTTTTTGATGAGTATGTTGCTGGGCCTTTGGGTGGGCGATGTAAAAATTGGCAGCAACCCATTTGGCTTGCTCCGTGATAACATGCAAGCGCCTATTTTTAGCAACCCCAACTATCTTAGTTTTATAAAGGATGGTAATGGCCTTAACCCATTGTTGAAAAACTATTGGATGACCATTCACCCGCCGACTTTATTCTTGGGTTTTTCATCTACACTAATACCTTTTGCCTTTGCTATTGCCAGCCTCTGGGTGCGCGATTTTGTGGGTTGGGTAAAGCCAGCCTTACCTTGGGTGCTGTTTAGTACCATCATTTTGGGTATTGGCATTCTTATGGGTGGCGCTTGGGCTTACGAGAGCTTAACCTTCGGTGGCTTTTGGGCTTGGGACCCAGTTGAGAATGCATCGCTGGTGCCTTGGCTTACGCTTGTGGCGGGCCTGCATACTATGGTTGCCTATCGCCATAGCGGTTATGGTTTAGTGGCAACGTTCGTGTTCTTTATTCTCACGTTCTTATTTATATTGCTGTCTACCTTCCTTACTCGCAGCGGTATATTGGGCGATACCTCGGTGCATGCCTTTACCGATTTGGGCATGAGCGGCCAGTTGCTCATTTTCATGTTGTTCTATATTGCCTTGTCTGCCTTTTTGTTTGTGCGAAGTGGCAAGAGTATTCCATCGCCGCAGCGTGAAGAGAACACCTCAAGCCGAGAGTTTTGGATGTTTGTAGGCTCGTTGGTTTTCTTGCTTTCGGCATTGATAGTGGTTATAGCTACTTGCGTGCCTATCTGGAACAAAGCTCTTGCCGCCATTCAAAGTATGGGTATCCTCGAAAACCAATCCAAGATATCACCTCCGGCTATAAAGTATTACAACGATACCCACGTATGGATTGCTATTCTTTTGGGCTTACTTTCCGGTGCAGTGCAATGGTTGAGGTTTAAAACTTCGGATACCACTAAGTTCTTCAAAAATATATTGCTGAGTTTGTTTGTATCAGCGGGTTTAACGGCTCTTGTGGCCATTACCACCGAGATTGACCAATGGCAATACATTTTGATGCTTTATGCTGCTTTGTATGCTTCAGTATCGAATCTTGATTATATTATCAGGGTGCTTAAAGGCAAGGTAAATGTATCAGGCGGTTCGGTAGCGCATATTGGTTTTGGGTTGATGTTGGTGGGTATCCTTATCTCCAACTACAAGCAGGAGGTAATATCTAAAGGCGATGTGCGCTTGGGCGATTTTACCGAAGAAGAAAGCTCAAATAACGTTCTATTGCGCTTAAACGACCCAATACGAATGGATAATTATTGGGTAACCTATATTGGCGATAGTATTTACGAAGGCAAGAATTTCTATATGGTCGATTATATTCGCACCAGCCCAGAAGGCGATACGCTGGAGCAGTTTATGCTAATGCCGAATGCCGAGATAACCCCGCGCATGGGCATCGTGGCCCACCCCGACACGCGCCATTATTTTTACAAAGACATATACACACACGTAACCTCGGTGCCAAATAAAGATGCCATTAAAGAAGCACCAGACTCATTTAATGTAAGTATTGCAGGTGTTGGCGATACCTTTTTCATTGCCAAGGCTTTTGTGGTGGTGCAGGATGTTAATAAAGCCCCTGTTATACCCGATGCTCAAGCAGGTGATATTGCTATCGGTTTAAAGTTGGCCATCTTTAATCCAATTACAGGTGTTGAAACCAAGGCTGAACCTATCTATTTGATTAGAGGTAGGGAAGTGGTACCGCAAGTAACTGAAGTGCCCGCATTAGGCGTGAAGTTTAGGATCGAGAAAATTCTGATTGAAGAGAATAAGTTTGCCATAGGGGTGGCGCAACGGGATAGTGGTAGCGATTTTATTGTAATGAAGGCCATCGTTTTCCCTTGGATAAACCTATTGTGGATAGGTATATTGATTACTACGGCAGGCTTTATTATCAGCATTAGGCGCCGCCGCATCGAAAACAAGAAAGAAGAATCTCGTGCAGCATAAGAATATTGTAATTATCGGTGCCGGTAATATGGCCTGGCACTTAGGGCATCAGTTTATTAAGGCTGGGCATAAAGTGGTGGAAGTTTACAACCGCAGTAAAATTGAAGGCGTGGCATTGGCCGAAGAGCTGGATGCAGCTTTTGCGAGCAAACCCGAACAAATTACCCGCACAGCCGACATTTACATTGTTGCCGTTAGCGACCATGGTATTGACGACATTATCCTTACCCTGCAACTAGATAAGCAAATTGTAGCGCACACCAGCGGTGCCGTGCCTATGACGGGCATGGAGCGCATTAGCCTGAACCACGGTATTTTCTATCCTTTGCAAACGCTTACCAAAGGCACGCATGTTGATTTTAAGCAGGTACCTATTTTTATTGAAGGCTCCAGCACTAGGGTAGAAGAGGAACTAACGGCCCTAGCTAAAAGCATAAGCAATAGTGTACACAAGCTAGATAGCCACAAGCGCCGTGCCTTGCATGTGGCTGCAGTGTTTGCCAATAACTTTACCAACTATTTGTACCACATCTCTAGCGAAATTCTGCAAAAGGAGCATATTGATTTTAAGTTGCTTTACCCGCTCATGGAAGAGACCATGGCAAAACTTAAAACCCATACACCAATGCAAGTGCAAACTGGCCCTGCTAAGCGTGGCGACTACCGCACCATTGGCGAGCACATGAACTACCTGCAAGGCCACGATGCTTACAAGGAGATATACTTGGTGCTATCAGAAGGGATAATGAGCCTATACAAAGCCCCTGCCGAAGATGCCATGGGCGAAGAGCATTGGGGCCGCGATTTTGAGTTTGACGAAAACGTTGACGACTACGACGGCCTGCCGTTGGAAGATGAAGAATAGCATACCGATGTGCTAATGTGCTGATGTACCAATGTGCTAATTGCAATACTTTATATAGTTATCATCCAGCCCCCGTCCTTCACATATCCTAGTGTCCTTTGCGTTATTAATTTGTGCACTCTGCATTTAAAAACAAAACTCGCAACTCGTAACCCGTAACTCGCAACTATCTTCTTTTGTATCTTGTGTCTCAAACAATCGCATGCAAGGCCCTACTCACATTCTAGTTGGCATTAGCCTAGAGAAGATTTTCTCTAAGAAACGCATGCAGCCCGTGGTAAGGTTTGTAGTGATAGCCGTCATTGCCTTGTTTCTGCATAGCGTATTCGACCGTATTGCTCGCATTACCTACCATCCGCCCGACGCCCGCTACACCGACCCGTTTTGGGTGGGCTACCATTTAATAGTCTATACTGCCACCATATATATGCTGGTAAAATACTGGCGCAAATACCCCATCGGTATTACGTTCTCTATTCTTCCTGATTTTGATTGGGTAATACTGCACGGCAGTAAGGCTATTTTGGGCGAGCACCCCAGTTGGTACCAAACGGGCCACATTCATCAGTTTCTGCACACCATCACCGACGCTGTGCCACCCTTTTCGTTACTCCACCAATACCTGCCCGACCGCACCGACGACAAACTCGGTTTCCTATGGGAAGTGCTCATCGTCATCAGCCTAATCCTCCTCATCCGCTGGTTAGATAAGCGAGCCGTTGCAAAAGATAAATAGCAATAAAACATAGCACTTCCCTCCTAGAAAGAGCTTGTCCTGAGTCTCGTTTGAAACGAGATCGAAGGAAGGGGTAGGGGTGGTGTAATTCGGAGCATTAAATTTAACACAAACTAGAACCTAAATACAGAGGCAAACAAGAACTACGAAATAGAATTCCGTACCCGTTGCGTGTAGTTGCGCATAGCGGTACGCACATCGGTGCCGTTTTCGGCCACATCCTTCAGTATCTCAATGGCAGCTATGGCGTGTGTAAGCTGCTCGCCTTCGTCGCTACCCTCAATTGCTATGGCAGGGGTTTCTTCGTTCAATATGGCCTCCTCGGCAGCGGTAAGCTGCTCTAGGGTGTAGGTTTCTACTAATAGCTTTATAACCGGTAGTTTCATCTCAGTTCAGTTTATCAATCATTCCGGTTACATAATCCTCTTTGCTGGTGCTGGCGCCTTCCACCAATTCCCCGTTTTTGAACACGGCTATAAACGGCAGATTATCCACGTTTGCCAACTTACGGGCATTCGGGCTTTTCTCGGCATTTACTTCCACGAAGGCCACGCCACTAAAACGCTCGTCATCGCTTAGGCGCTTAAACTTTGGGGTAAACAAGCGGCAGCTACCGCACCAGTCGGCATAGTACTTTACAATTACTTTCTCGTTATCCTTCAACAATGCATCAAAATCGGCATCGGTAGCTGTTATTACGCTCATGGTAGGGCAGTGTATTTGTTCTAAAAAAGCATAACACCCGTGGGCATTACAAGGTTCAAAAATAGAGATTTGAGATGAGAGATGAGAGATGAGAAATAAGAAATATCAAATGAGAAATATCAAATGAGATATTTGAAAAGTACAAACTATGTAAGTCCCTCTCCCAATGGGAGACCTTTGCTGAGTCTCGTTTGAAACGAGATCGAAGTAGGTTAGGTGAGGGCAACGAAACACCGATAAATAAAAAAAATAGCACATCCAAGCCACCATTTTCAAATTTTCAAATTGCCTAATTTCCAAATTAGAAATTCGCCTTCAGCGCCTGCTCAATCCTGCGGCTATTGTTCATGTTTTGGTAAAACTCCACCACCATGGGGCGCACAAAAATGTCGCGCGGCGTAAGCGGACGGCGCAGCACCAGACCCTCTAGCGTAGTGCAGCGGCTCAACGCCACATATACCTGCCCTGCCGCAAAAGCCCCATTGCCGAGGTCAATAATCACTTTATGGAACGTAAGGCCTTGGCTTTTGTGTATGGTTATGCCCCAAGCCAACTTCACCGGAAACTGCGTAAACGTGCCCACAATCTGCTCCTTAATGGCACTCTTTAGGTTGTCGTAGTCGTAGCGGGTGTTGTCCCAGGTTACGGTGGTTACTTTTTGCTCCTTGCCCTCAATTTCAATTAGCAGCTCCTCGTTGTTTATGGCCAGTATTTTGCCTATGCTGCCGTTTACCCATTTCTTCTCTAAGTCGTTTTTTACCATCATAACTTGTGCGCCCACCTTCAGTTTTAGGTCCATTTCGGTAGGCATCAGTTCGGGCCCGAAAATGCCCGAGGTTTTGCCCGTAAGCGTGCGCTCTTGCTCGTTAAGACTGGCCAGTTTAAAATCATTGGTTTGCTGGGCGGCTTGGCGCGTGGCGCAAAGCGTAATGTACATATCATCGTCAATGGGCGAACCAATGGCACGGCGGTTCAGTTCCTCCATCGAGTCCTCGTCCATTTCATTGTTGCGTATGCGGTTCAGCAGGTTCACAAAGCGCTCGTCTTGCTGGCGGTACACTGTTGTCAGTTCAATGTTCACGGGGTCCAGCTCCTTGTAAGCCGCACTGCTAAAAAAGAAAGGCGTATCATAATGCTCGCGCAGTAGCGGCCAATCGCTTTG
>CAMDKI010000005.1 GCA_945901065.1 Chitinophaga pinensis | reverse complement strand
TTTTCCAACTTTTTAATGATTTCTAATTCTTTTGATGCGCTCATAATAAACTTGACATTTACGATTCAACCCGTTACTTTGCGTTACAAATAGTAACTGAATTTAAAAGTAAAACTTTAGTTCAAATATTGTACTTATAATTTGTACTTTATATGGACTTCTAACGCAACTATCTGAATGTCAGAGAGAAAAAAATCTATTGCAGACCTCGTAAGGGAGCTCCAAGAGAAAAAGGGCGTAACACTTGAGCAAGTTTATGAAAGCATTGGATTGAAAAGACAAACGTTTTTCAATCGAATGAGAACTGAAAAGTTTATGGCCCATGAAGCGACGGCTTTGGCTAAATATTTTGAAGTAGACTTTGAAACCTATTTCGGTGGTTACTTTGACCCTACTACGGTAATAGGCGAACCTCGCACTGAGTATTTAAACACCAAAGAAGAATTAATTCAAGCCTATCGTAAGATAGATAAGCTGCACCAGGAGTTGGAGCACTGTCTTAAACGCGAAATAAAGCTGGTAAAAGTAATGGCTAGCAAAGGCGTATTGATACCTGATTAATGGCAGTTAGTTCCCCATCCGTTTCCCGAACCCTAACTAAACAACCCACAACACAATAGCTAGGCGCATTGTAGAAAAATTATCCATGTACCCCTACGGGCTACCAAAGTAAAGTACAAGGCGCTGAATTTCAGCGCCTTGTTTGTTTTAGCCATTTACTGCACGCATTTTCACGCGCACATGAATTCAAAGCAAGTTTTCTCTTAATTTGAATAGGCGTCTTCCTACCTGCATATAAGCTTAAACGAACAGGCTATTGGATCCTCGCACCAATAACTCCACTGTAAAGTGGTTAGTTTTCGATTGTGTTTAGGATGCTGTAAACTAGATTTTTAGAACAACTGTATCACGGGGTTTGGATACAAGCCCAAGATGAGGCTAAGTAGCACACAGAAGCTAGCCACCACAATATATACCCAAGGGAATTTAACCACTACCGCTTCGTCGGTTGGTTCGGTATACATCGCCAAGATTAATTTGAAGTAGTAATAAACTCCAATAATGGAGCTTACGATGGCTATCAATAGCAAGGCAAAAAAGCCGTTGGACATAGCCTCGCTGAAAATGTAATACTTAGCCAAGAAACCTGCAAACGGGGGTATACCAGCCAAAGACAATAATGCCATGGTTAGCATAGCAGCCATAAAAGGTTTACGCTTGCCTAAACCGTTGAAGGCTGAAACCAATTCGCTACCGGAAGCCTGAAATACCGGTATTGCTACTGCAAAAGCGGCAATGGTGGCCAGTGCATATGCAGCGCTGTAATAGAACAATGCCGAAGTAGCATCGGTAGAGATACTTAAAATACCCAGCAACAAATAACCCGCGTGGGCAATACCAGAGAAGGCTAATAGGCGCTTCACATTTACCTGTTGAAGAGCGGTCAAGTTACCTACTACCATAGTAAGTGCTGCTACTAGAGCTATTAACCAGTTGGTATAGTCACCCAAATTGCCAAAGGCTGTGCTAAACAAGCGATAGAATGCACCGAACATTACTACCTTAACCAGCGTAGCCATCAAAGCAGTAATCAGCGCTGGAGAGCCTTCATATACATCGGGGCTCCAAAAATGGAAAGGCGCCGCAGATACTTTAAAAAGGATGGCCACCAACAGCATCAAAACACCTAAATAAAACAGAGGGCTAACAGTGGTAGCAGAAGCTAGGTAAGTATTAATGGCTTCCAAATGAAAAGAGCCAGTAACACCATAAATCAATGCAATGCCAAACAATAAAAAGCCCGAGGCAAATGAGCCCATCAAGAAATACTTGAGGCCCGCTTCGTTGCTGCTAGTATCATACTTGCGGCTTCCCGCCATTACATAAAGTGATAAGGAGAGTATCTCAATACCCAAGAAAAGCATCGCCATGTTGGAATACGAAAGCAGCACCAAACCACCCACCAAGGTGAAGATGATGATGGCCATGTAATCGCTGATGTGATTCTGTTCGTTCTTATAGTAATCGGATGATAGAGCGATTACCAAGCCAGTAATGATGATGGCCAAGGAGCCAAACGCCACCGAAAAATTATCGGTGCGCACCATATCGTTATAGTGGGCGACAGTGGTGCCCCAATCTGTAATCGTAAGGGCTAAAATAGCAGCTAAGCCAATTACTGCCACCGGTATGATAACCTTGCGCAGGTTGAGTATTTCCGCAACCATGCAGATAAAACCCAATACTGATGTATATATAATCGTGTTCACAGGGTTAGTTCAATACTGCGTTATCCAAAATAATTCTCAATGCGGGTTCGGCAATAGCCAAAATCGGTTGTGGGTAAATACCCGCAGCGATAATGACAATTACCAATATCCAAAGTACTACTTTCTCATTCCAGTGCAAGTCGGCAAAGTTTACGGTAACCTCGTTGGTTTTACCGAGCATTACCCTTTGGAACATGCGGAACATATACACTGCACTTAGGATGATAGTAAGTCCGCCTACACCTGCTGCGATATAGTTGTATTGAAACACACCCAACAGCAACAAGAACTCGCCAATAAAGCTGTTAGTGAGCGGCAAGCCAACACTAGCCAATACTATAATTAAAAATAAGGTATTAAACTGCGGCGCTGCTGTTCGAATACCTCCTAGTTTATCAATCTCGAAAGTATTGGTGCGGTGATAAATGATATCCGCTGCAAAGAACAGGCCTACCACAACCACACCGTGAGATAGCATTTGTACAACACTACCTTCTAGGCCAGTTATGTTTAAAGTAAATATACCGGCAGATATCAGCCCTACGTGTGCTACGGACGAATAAGCCAACACGCGCTTCAAGTCCTTTTGCATAATGGCGATGATGGAGGCATATACAATACCTGCGATACACAGGCCCATTATCAATGGTGTCCACATAGCCACGCCTTCGGGAAATACTGGTAGCAACCAGCGGAGCAGGCTGTAAGTGCCCATTTTCAACATAATACCCGAAAGCAACATGGTGCCTTGAGTTGGAGATTCTTTATAGGTATCGGCCTGCCAAGTATGGAAAGGGATAATCGGTATTTTAATAGCAAATGCCACAAAGAACATCCAGAAGAGCCAAGCCTGGTTTTCTTTAGAGATTACCATACTATATAGCTCGGTAATGTTGAAAGACTTGCCTGGATTAAGGTGGTATAATGCAATGAAACCGAACAACATAAACAGGCTGCCAGCCAAGGTGTAGATAAAGAACTTCAGCGTAACTGGAACCCGATTCGGCCCACCCCAATTAAGCGCAATGAAGTAGATAGGTATCAGCGCCAATTCCCAGAAGATATAGTACAGCAAACCGTCGTTGGCCATAAATACACCCAAAAGTGCGAACTGCATCATTAATATCAGCGAAAAATATGCTTTGGCATTATCTATTACGCGATTGAAGCTAGTAAGTATAATGACGGGTAGCAAGAAGTTGGTCAACAATACCATCAACATGCTCAAGCCATCCAAGCCTAAGTTAAGGCTGATCTTCGGGTCGGTAATCCATTCTTGGAACACCGTGAACAACTCGGGGCCGCTTAGTAGAAAAACGCTAAGACCATAGCCGGTAAGGCCAAGCTCCACCACGGCAAACAACAAGGCCAGCTTTGCCGCGAGCTTATTGCCCGACGCCAAAACCACCAACGAGGCTACTAAAGGAAACAATAAAAGCAGTAACGTCAACATGGCCTTATATGAGTAAACGGATTACAAATAGTACAACAATACCACACACCATGGCTAGTAAATAAAAGGTAGTGCTACCAGTTTGCATCAATCGCAAAGTACGGCCAGATAAGTCGGTTACCTTTGCTACACCGTTCACCACATTATCCACAACTAGCTTATCTACGTATTCATAAATTAGGGTGGATAGTTTCACCACTGGCTTCACGAAAACGGCATTGTACACTTCATCCACATAAAACTTATTCGACACCAGTTTCTGTAAGCCATTCAGTTCAGCATCGCTATTAGCTGGCAATTGGCCTTTGGTAACATACATGTATCGAGCTATCAAAATGCTTACTATAGCCGCCAACACGGCAACTCCAATCAACACATACTCCGTGGCATGGCTAAGGTGGTGCGCATCTGGCAAAATACCCGCAGAGGCACCAGTAACGCTGCTCAAGTAAGTACTAAACTTGTGGGTAAGGCCCGTAATGGCTGGCAAGCCCATAAAGCCACCGATGATGGATAGGATGGCTAGGATAATCAATGGAATGGTAATCAAAGCCGGTGACTCATGGATTTTTGAGCGAGTTTCTTCGGTACCACGGTAGTTACCAGAAAAGGTAATGTACACCAAACGGAACATATAAAAGGCCGTTAAAGCCGAACTTAGGGATACGATAATCCAGATTGCTGGGCTATGCTCAAAGGTCTTGGCAAGAATTTCGTCTTTAGAGAAGAAACCTGCAAACGGCGGAATACCCGATATGGCCAAAGAGCCAATCATAAAGGTTATAAACGTAATCTTGATGTACTTGCCTAGGCCACCCATCTTGCGGATGTCTTGCTCTCCATGAAGGGCATGGATAACACTACCTGAGCCCAAGAACAACAAAGCCTTGAAGAAAGCGTGTGTAACTACATGAAACATGCCGCTGCTGAAAGCACCCAAGCCCAAAGCCACAAACATCAATCCCAACTGCGAAACAGTGGAGTAAGCCAATACTTTTTTAATGTCATTCTGCATGAGGCCGATGATGGCGGCCATTACACAGGTTGCAACGCCCACAATCAATATCACATCCAAAGTAGCAGGTGCCATAGCAAACAATACGTTGGAACGCACTATCATGTAAATGCCAGCGGTAACCATGGTGGCAGCGTGTATCAAAGCCGAAACCGGTGTTGGACCAGCCATTGCATCCGGCAGCCAGGTGTACAATGGAATCTGTGCCGACTTACCCATGGCACCAATAAATAGCAGAAGCGTAATGCCTACAATCAATCCATCATTAATCGGATAGCCTTGCACTGCTTGAGCAACGGAAGCATAATCTAATGTGCCGAAAAGCATCAACAAGGCAAACATACCTAGCAGGAAACCCAAGTCTCCTACCCTATTCATAATAAATGCTTTCTTAGCAGCATTATTGTTTTCGTGCTCTTTGAACCAGAAACCAATTAACAAGTAAGAGCAAAGCCCAACACCTTCCCAGCCGATAAACATTACCAAATAGTTGTTGCCCATTACCAGCAACAACATAAAGAAAATAAACAGGTTGAGATAGGTAAAGAAACGTGTAAATCCCTCATCACCATGCATGTAGCTGATGGAGTATAGGTGGATTAGGAATCCGATGCCTGTAATAACCAATAGCATCGTAATGGTTAAAGGATCGATTAAGAAACCGAAGGAGATGTTTAAATTGGCGTAAGCTATCCAATTGAACAGGTTGAAGCTAAGCGATTCGGTAGCAGGCAAGGTAAAGAAAATGGCAGCCGCACAAACAAATGATGCCAAAACTGCAATGCTGCCTATCCAGCCAGCAATGGGCTCAGGCACCCTTTTACCAAGAAGGCCATTAATGAGGAAACCCACCAATGGAAATACCGGTATCAGTATACTGAGTATGGTTAGTAATGAAGAGTTGGTTATCTGGTCGTTCACTGAAACAAAATCTTTAAGTCAAACAAACAATTTGCCGACGATTACCATTTTAATTTTTTCATGCTATCTATGTCCGTACTGGCCACGTTTCTGTAAATACTCACAATTAAAGCCAATCCTACCGCTACTTCAGCGGCTGCTACTACCATCACAAAAAATACAAAAACTTGCCCATCGGCATTCTGCGCATAGGCCGAAAATGATACCAGCAGCAAGTTTACCGAGTTAAGCATCAGCTCAATGCACATCAGTATCACAATTACATTCCTGCGAAACAGCACACCCATAACCCCTATACAAAATAGTAGGCTGCTTAAAAGCAGGTACCAGTTGTGCGGAACAGAAACTAATGCGTTTTCCATGGTTATGATTCTTTTTTAGCCAAAACTACCGAACCAATGATTGCTGAAAGCAACAATACAGATGATATCTCGAATGGCAATACGTATTCGTTAAATAGCTTTTTGCCTACATGCTCTACCAGCCCAATATCTGATTTCTCTGGCAAAATAAAGGTGCCAGTTTCTGATGTATTAAGTGAGAGCAACAGCACCAAAAACAGCATACCGCCTGATATTGCGGCAGCCACCCGTAAGAGTTTTCCGTGAGATTTATCGGGTTCTTGGTTTAGGTTGAGCAACATTACTACAAACAGGAATAACACCATAATAGCGCCGGCATAAACTATAACGTGCACAATAGCTAAGAATTGGGCATTTAACAAAACGTAGTGTCCAGCTATTGAAAAGAAGCACACAATCATCGCTATTACGCTATACATGGGGCTTTTGGCAAATACCACGTATAAGGCACTAAGTATAGTGACTATGGAAAGTGCGTAAAAAATGTATTGTGCCATGAACGTATTGTGGTTGCTAGTTGTGTTTGTGATTATACTTGTTTCTAAACCGCAAAGATTTACAATTTATGTTACTTTTTACGTGGTACAATATCAATGCGGTCATCTATTTTTTCCACCAACTTATTTTTGCCATAGATAAAATCTTGACGATCATACTCTGGTGAAACTAAACGGTCGGTAAGGTAAATTGCATCTTTTGGGCAGGCTTCTTCACAAAGTCCACAAAAAATGCAACGAAGCATGTTTATCTCGTAAGTTGCCGCATACTTTTCTTCTCGGTAAAGGTGCTCTTCCCCTTTCATGCGCTCGGCTGCTTCCATGGTAATAGCCTCCGCTGGGCAAGCAACAGCGCAAAGACCACAAGCGGTGCAGTTCTCACGGCCTTCTTCATCGCGTTTTAGCACGTGACGGCCGCGCCATATCTCGGTACGTGGCTTCTCCACTTCAGGGTATTGCACGGTAGCTTTCTTTTTGAAAAAATGGCTTATCGTAATACCAAGGCCTTGCGTAATAGCAGGCAGATAAAGTTTCTCACTCCAGGTAAGCTCCTTTTTCGAAACAACTACTGAACGGTTCGTAAGCTTCATCACTGTTTATTTTACAAATGTTAGCCAAGCAGCCGTTGCTACCACATTAAATATGGACAAAGGTAACAGTATCTGCCAGCCAAGTTTCATCAATTGATCGTAGCGGAAGCGAGGAATGGTCCAACGAATCCACATAAAAAAGAAAATAAAAAAGAAGGTTTTAGCGAAAAAGATAACCACGCTAATGATAGAGGCTACGTTCTGTGGCAAATCTAAGTTATCGATACCTGGAAAGTTGTAGCCGCCAAAGAAAAGGCAAACTATCAAGGCTGAGGATATAAACATGTTTACATACTCCGCAAACAAAAACATACCCAATTTCATAGAGCTGTATTCTGTATGATAGCCACCTACGAGCTCGGTTTCGCATTCGGCAAGGTCGAATGGAGCACGATTACACTCAGCAAAGGCACAAATGAGAAAAATCAAGAAACCCAAGGGTTGATAGATTATGTTCCAATTGAAACCTTCTTGCCCTTTTACAATATCACTAAGGCTCAACGAGTTTGAGATTAGCAGCACGCCTATGATAGAGAGGCCCATGGCCAACTCATAACTAATCATTTGCGAAGAAGCGCGCACAGCACCCAATAGCGAGAACTTATTGTTGGATGCCCAACCGCCGAGCATGATGCCATAAACGCCAACTGAAGCTGTAGCAACAATATATAGCACACCAATATTGATATCAGCAACTTGCAGATTCATTTGGTAGCCACCGATATCTAATGGTTTACCCCAAGGTATTACGGCACTGGTCATTAATGCCGTCATCATAAATATGCACGGCCCCAACATAAAAAGGAACTTATCCGCTGCTGAAGGGATGATTTCTTCCTTCATAAACATCTTCACTCCATCTGCAATTGGCTGAAGCAAACCGAACGGTCCCGCGCGGTTGGGGCCAATCCTATCTTGCAAAAAAGCAGCCACTTTCCGCTCTGCATACGTGCTGTATGCGGCTATTCCTAAGCTTATCAGGAATATAATCAGTATTAAAACCGACTTATCTATTAAGGGCAACCATTCCATTATGGGTTGAGCGGTTTAATATCGTTAAGTGTCAATTCATTGGGTACCACCAACTTTTCGTAGTGGTTGGCAGAGATTACAGAGTGCCGGCTAAGATTAGTAGGACCTTCTACAACCCAGTCACTGGTACGTTTCTTATCGAAACGACAAGTGTTGCAGATAAACTCTTCAACCTCGCCCCATTGGTCTTTACGGCCAGTTACGCGCAATACATCCTCGCCTTTATACCAAAGCACCACTTTACCGCAGCACTTATCACAATCGCGGTGGGCAGTTACTGGCTTAGTAAACCAAACACGGCTTTTAAATCTAAAGGTTTTATCTGTAAGAGCTCCTACTGGGCATACATCAATCATGTTACCTGAAAACTCGTTATCTACCGCTTTGGTAATGTAAGTCGAAATCTCGCTATGGTCGCCGCGGTTCATTACACCGTGCACGCGCTCAGGGGTTAGCTGATCGGCAACCTTCACACAACGGTAGCACAGAATACAGCGGTTCATGTGCAGTTGTATCTTGTCGCCAATATCTATCTTATCAAACGTACGACGCTCAAAGTCGGTACGTGTTTTGGCCGAACCATTCTCGTAGCTCAAATCCTGCAAATGGCATTCTCCAGCTTGGTCGCAAATGGGGCAATCCAGCGGGTGGTTCAACAGCAAAAACTCCACCACGCCTTTACGGGCATCCACGGCCTTTTCGCTAGTGCGGTTTCCAACTACCATGCCATCCATTACCTGTGTGCGGCAGCTGGCCACCAACTTTGGCATGGGCCTTGGGTCTTTTTCCGATCCCTTGGTAACCTCTACCATGCAAGTACGGCAATACCCGCCACTACTAGGCAGGTTAGTATAAAAGCACATAGCAGGTGGTGCCACCGTTGGTCCTATCATACGAGCAGCCTGCAAGATGGATGTTCCATCTGGTACTTCTATTTCTATGCCATCTATGGTTACTTTTGCCATATCAGTTATGCTTCAACCAAATTGTGAATATTATAATAATGTTTCACATCCACTATAGAAGATGGATTAGAAACATACTCTTCAAACTCTTCGCGGAAATGGCGTATAGCCGCAGCTACGGGCCAAGCAGCGGCATCGCCCAACGGGCAAATGGTGTTACCTTCTATCTTACGCTGTATATCCCATAGTAGGTCTATATCTGCTAAAGTGCCGTGTCCATCCAGTATTTTATGCGTTATCTTCTCCATCCAGCCGGTTCCTTCGCGGCAAGGGCTACATTGTCCGCAGCTTTCGTGATGATAAAAGCGATTGAATGTATGCAAGTTGCGAACAATGCTGGTGGTTTCATCCATTACAATAAAGCCGCCTGATCCCAACATACTACCGCTAACAAAGCCACCTTCACTCAATGATTCGTAACTCATTAAGCGAGGTTCGCCTGTTGGTGTCTTTAATGACAATTCAGCTGGCAATATAGGTACAGATGAGCCACCCGGCACTACTGCTTTCAATTTTTTATCATTTAGGATACCACCGCAGTACTCTTCGGAGTATATGAACTCTTCAACTGGCAACCCCAATTCAATTTCGTAAACACCTGGCTTTTTGATATGGCCTGATGCAGAAATTAATTTAGTACCTGTCGATTTACCGATTCCGATTTTAGCATACTCATCACCACCCATATTCAAGATAGGTACCACTGCTGCAATGGTCTCTACATTGTTTACCACTGTTGGGCAGGCATACAAACCTTTTACTGCTGGGAACGGTGGTTTGATACGTGGGTTGCCACGCTTGCCTTCTAATGATTCTAGCAAGGCGGTCTCTTCTCCGCAAATATACGCACCAGCGCCGGGGTGCACATACATGTTAAGCGAATAACCACTGCCTTGTATATTATCGCCCAACCAACCTGCGGTATAGGCTTCTTCAATGGCTTTCTCAAGAATATTTACAATATAAAAATACTCTCCACGGATGTAAATGTAAGCTGTATTGGCTCCCAAAGCATAACTAGCGGCAATCATACCCTCAATAAGCAAATGAGGGTGGCGCTGCATTAGGTAACGATCTTTAAACGTACCCGGCTCACTTTCATCAGCATTACACACCAAATAGCGAGGCACACCTTCAGGCTTGGCCAAAAAACTCCACTTCATGCCGGTAGGAAAACCCGCGCCACCGCGGCCACGCAAGCCTGATTTCTTAACTTCTTCCACTACCTCGTCAGAAGTCATCTTAAATGCCTTCTCAACCGAGGTATAGCCCCCGTGCTGGCGATAAACCTCATAGGTATCTATGCCTGGTACGTTATCGTTCTGTAATAATAGTTTCTTACCCATTACTTAAATCTTGCCAGTACTTAATTTTTGCGATACGTATTAGCATCGCAATATCTGCTGTGCTTATCTTCATTGGTAAACTGTGTGAGCAGTTCATCTACTTTCTCAAGTGTTAAATTCTCATGATAATCCTTACCCACCTGCATCATCGGGGCTGTGCCGCAAGAACCTAGGCATTCCACCGCTTTAAGGCTGAACATGCCGTCGGCAGTAGTCTCCCCTACTTTGATTTCAAGGCGTTTTTCAATATGCCTTATCACGTCGTCGGCACCGCGCAACCAGCACGAGCTGGTGCGGCATACCTCCAACATACATTTACCCACTGGGTTAAGGTTGTACATCGAGTAAAAAGATGCTACCTCATATACCTCTACAGGCTTTATATTCAATATCGACGCCACGTAATCCATAGTAGCTGGGCTTAACCAACCGCCAAACTCAGCTTGTGCTAAGTGCAATATGGGCAGCAGGGCTGACTTGTGCCTACCTTCAGGATAGCGCCTCATGAGGTTGTGCACCACCGCAAGCGTTTCATCGTTAAACTTTACTTCCGACATCGTTGTACGTGTTCCAAATTGATTTTATAATCAGCCGTCGAGTTCGCCAGCAATTACGTTCATGCTACTCATTGTTAATATGGCATCACTCAACATGCTGCCTTTAATCATTTCGGGGTATGCTTGGTAGTAAATGAAGCATGGCCTACGGAAGTGCAAGCGGTATGCTGCGCGGCCGCCATCACTTACTAGGTAATATCCTAGCTCGCCATTGCCGCCCTCTACACTATGGTATACTTCGCCAATTGGCACATCTTGCTCGCCCATCACTATCTTGAAGTGCCATATAAGCGCTTCCATCTTAGTATATACATCCTCTTTCGGAGGGAGATAGAACTCCGGCACATCGGCAAAGTGCCTACCTTCAGGTAGATTATCCAATGCCTGCCTAATGATTTTCATACTCTCCACCATCTCCTCATTGCGCACCATAAAACGATCGTAAGTATCTCCACTGGTGCCAATGGGTATATTGAAATCGAAATCTTGATATGAACTGTACGGATTCATTACCCTTACATCATAATCTACACCAGCAGCACGTAAGTTGGGCCCAGTAAAACCATAGTTTAGGGCACGCTCAGCGCTTATAGGGCCGGTGCCAATAACGCGATCCATAAATATGCGGTTGCGCTCTAGTAAACTGCGAAACTGGCCAAATACCTTAGGAAAATCTCTCAAAAACTCATTTATCAGGCGTATGGCAGTTTCGTTCAGGTCGCGTTCCATACCACCTATGCGGCCAATGTTGGTAGTCAACCTAGCACCGCAAATCTGTTCGTAAATGTCGTAAATTTTCTCCCTCCACTGGAACATATAGGTGAAGCCTGTCAAAGCACCGGTATCCACTCCTATAACCGCATTGCAAATAATATGGTCGGCAATACGGGCAAGCTCCATGATGATGACGCGAATGTACTGCGCACGCTTTGGTATCTCTACCTGTATCAACTTCTCTACCGTCATATGCCAACCAATGTTATTAATAGGCGATGAACAATAGTTCATCCTATCGGTAAGCGTTGTAACTTGGTAGAACGGACGGCGCTCGGCAATTTTCTCAAAGGCACGATGAATGTAACCAACAGTTTGCTCAGTATCTACAATGACCTCACCATCCAACTTCAGCACGTTTTGGAAAATACCATGCGTTGCCGGATGCGTAGGGCCAAGATTAAGGGTTGTATAATCTTTAAGCAGTTCTGGTGTTATTGGGTCTTGCATCTCCATTTCTATCTTCCAAAATATTCGTCAGCCTTATCATTACGGGTACCATCTTCCAAGGGATACTCGCGCCTTAGTGGAAAGTAATCCATTTCGTCTACGTTTACTATTCGCTTCAGGTTAGGGTGCCCGTCAAAGACTACCCCATAGAAATCAAATGTTTCGCGCTCTTGCCAATTAGCCGCATCGTACAAAACGGTAATGGTAGCAATATGAGGATGGCTGATAGGTATAAAAAACTTCAACCGAATGCGCAAGTTGGTATAGAAACTATGCATATGGTACACCATGCATAGCTCATTGCCAACATTATCAGGATAGTGTACCGCACAAAGGTCTGTAAGGAAGTTGAACTGTAACTCGCTATCGTCCCTCAAAAACTTGATTACATCTACGTTGCGCTCTTTGTTGAGGGTAACCGACAACATACCGTAAGATTCCTCCGAGGATAGTACATCAGCACCGAAATGTTGCTGCAGCTTTTCTAAGATGTAGGTGTTTGTTATCTCCGCCATGTCTTATTCAATTCCGTAGCTAGCCAACAGTGCTTTATATTCTGGTGAATTCCTTCTGTGTATCGATTCCTTTTTTACCAGCTCTTGCAATCTCATTACGCCATCCAATATCTGCTCTGGGCGCGGTGGGCAGCCTGGCACATACACATCAACTGGTATTACCTTATCAATGCCTTGCAATACGCTGTAAGTATCAAAAATACCACCGCTACTTGCGCAAGCACCTATAGCTATTACCCAACGGGGCTCGGCCATTTGTAGGTATACTTGTTTTAATACAGGGCCCATCTTTTTGGCGATGGTACCAGCTACCAAAAGCATATCTGCTTGGCGAGGTGAGAAACTTATACGCTCTGAACCAAAACGTGCCAAATCAAAATCGGAAGCCATAGTGGACATAAACTCGATACCACAGCACGACGTGGCAAAAGGTAATGGCCATAGTGAATTAGCCCTAGCCATGCCTACAAACTTATCCAAAGAGGTAGCCATAAAGCCTTCTCCCTCCAATCCTCTCTCCGTAACTCTAGTACCGGGTATTGCTCCGGTGTCAATTGCTATTCCCATTTGAAAACTCCTTTCTTAATGACGTAAACAAAGCCCAATAACAAAGTCCCGATAAAAAGTAACATCTGCAAGAAACCATCGGCACCTAGCTCGTGAAAATTAACCGCCCAAGGATACATAAAAATAATCTCCACATCGAACATTACAAATAGAATGGCAATAAGGAAATACTTGATAGAAAATGGCAAGCGGGCATTACCCTGAGAATCTATACCGCACTCAAAAGCTTCAAGCTTGTCGCTCGTTTTGCGTTTAGGACCAATTGCATGTGACACAACCATTGTAGTAACCACAAAACCGGCACCTACAAGAAACTGGATTAATATCGCCAAGTAATCAATAGAATTCGGCATACGACAGGTTTCTTTTGTTGTGCAAAGCTACTTAAACCATTTTACGTTTTCAACGCATTGTGGCATTAAGTTATCCAGTACCCTAAAATAAAAAAGACCAGAGCTTTAGCTAGTAATATAATACACAACAACGTTGTTGCGATAAGGTTTTAATAATTATCAACATGGCACACTGCCACAAAATGGTAATGCGGTGTTAGCTTTTTTGAATCAATGAGTCAATACATTATTCAGACGTGCGCTATAATTCTGTTTCTTATCAATTAGCTGCTTTAATTTGACTTTTAAATTGTCCACTACCCAAAAAACAGATGGTTCCAAAATTAAAGTAAGGCAAGTGAATAAAGTTAAGCCACAAATCAATCTCTAAGCTTAACCTTGCTCTCAAAACCCAAGAAGCACTGTGTGGCTTTGATTGCCTTAGGCTTTTTAGTCGTTTTAAAGTGTATGTAAGAATTGAAAAACCGAGAAAGGCTACTTTACTTGCGCCTGACGATACTAGTTGTTATCACTTGTTGGCATCTTGTTTAAGTTGTTCCATTGCCATTTGCCGTTCAATTTCAAGGCGTTCGTCAACAACTTCCACCAAAGGTCGGTTTTCAATCCTACTTATCAGCCAACAAATGGTTTCTTCTAATGCCAATCCATATTGATACTTTTCGAATATGGCCAATAACTCGTCTCGCAACAAGGTCATACCGTGTTTGGTCTCCTTTTTATCAGCGGCCCGAAGCATTCTTTTTATTCCTTTCAGAATAATGTCGTTGAATGGATTGTTGTGTTGTAGCTTGTTCGAAAAACGCATAGCTGAGCCCAATAGGTATTCAACTACAGTGGGTGGGGAAATTTCAAAATGGCTAACCACGTGCAGAATGCGGCTTGCTAAAATTTGACCAACATAGGTTACTTCTTTTTCATTTATTACATAATCAAACCTATCGGCAGCCTCACTGAAATTACCCATGATAAAATGCAAACAGCCAACGTTGTATTTCATGGTTATGGTCTCTCTCCATGGAATGCTTAACTTGTATCTTACAATCATATCCTCCAACACCTTGGAGAGTTTTAGCGCCTCCGCCCAGCGGCTATTGTTCATAAGATAGAACATTTGGTTACCGCCCATTTTTACTACTTTCAGCTCATTAAAATCATCAGGACCGTTACCAAGTCCCATCTTGTCAATGGTTTTCTCATACCCTTCAAAATCATTGACCCTAATGGCAATAACTAGAAAATTGGTCAGCGAGTGTTTATAGTAACTTGGGTACTCTTCTTTCATGTCCGGATATTGATCAAATAGATGTACATGTTGAAGTCTAACTTTATACTGTTCCAATAATGATTTTTCAATACCATAAACCCTTCCCATCATGGTATAATACTCTTGTTTGGCAATAAAAGACTCTGCCAATTCAGGGTTTTTTACATAATTCGACTCTACTATTTCCTTATACTTTTTCTGGTCAGCTGGTTGTAAAATGGTTAAATTCTTTTTCGATATAATTTGAATATCATTTTTTAACTTTTTATACTCATAGTAGTTTTTGAGCAGCCTCGCATTTCTATTCACTTCGTCATGATACGAATCTATCAATTCTTTAGGGGTGTCTTCTTCCAATTTGGATGCGAGCAAAAACTTCCAATCGATTAACAAGCCGTTTATGTGGAAAAAGTTAAGCTCATTAGCTAATTTCTGCGCCTTTTTTATTCGCTTATCACAATCTTCATACAACCGCTTTTCGTGCAACATATCAATATCCTGCACAAGCCCTAAGAGCTTGATGTATCTGCTCTTATCAGAGCGAAAAGCCCTCAATGTTTTTAAAATCAGCTCGTATAAATAATTCTTTTCGGCAGCTAGGTATTTAACAAACGGTTCTTTCTTAAATTTTTGCCTAAACTTAAGGTCATCAAACTCCTCCAATTTATCCATAGCATCAAACAACCGCATATAGTTGTTCTTTTCACCTATGGTGTGCGTGCTGTTTACTTTAAAGTATCGCTTCTCCGCTTTGGTCATACTGCGGATTAGCTGAAATAGGCTATCCTCCTTTATCTTTTCTGCCATAATACAACAAATAAATTTTATTACACTTTAAAATTAGCAACTTCTATTTAAACAATTAACCATTTACATCAGACTTGCTTAGAATTTATGAAAAGCACCGTGCCTTGGTTATTCGAGGCAAAAGTGGAACTATTAAATGAAACATTTTTGCCATTAACTGCGTATCACGAGTGGAAATTATGGGAAACGATTTAGTGACAAAAAAGCCAATATTATGAAATCAACACCAACAGGTTATAACCTTAATACTTACATGATTAAGGTAATTGTAAATGAATCAAATGAACCCGTCTTGCAGGTGGTAACCAGAAGCAGTGAGGCTGTAATGAGCACCTTCGATTTAGCAGTTGGAGAAGCCGAGATTTACACCGAGGACACTGACTTTTATGTGGTTGGCAGTACTACCGTAGACGATGAGTACGTAAACTCAATTGACCCTAACGAAAACGACATTTACCTAAGCACGAGTGCCGAGATTGAACAAATCAACGGCGACACCATATACTTGGATATTTACAATGCCTACCTGAAGTCAGAAGAAGGCATGGTAAGTTTTTACCAAAAGGAAAAAGACCAGATATACTTGCGTAAGGCCAGTTAATAAGATAATAAGAAAGATGTTTCAAAGGCGAAAGAGCATTCTTTCGCCTTTGTTAGTTTACTGATGCACCTATATTTTTGTACCTTTAGTTGCTCATTAAGTTTTGACTATGATTACCCGCGATACCATAACCCGAATTATGGATGCCGTCCGTATTGAGGAGGTTGTGGGCGACTTTATTACACTAAAGCGCCGCGGGGCCAATATGTTGGGCAATTGCCCTTTTCATAACGAAAAAACACCCTCATTTACAGTATCGCCTGCCAAAGGCATATACAAGTGTTTCGGTTGCGGGGTTGCTGGCGACTCAGTAAAATTTATCATTGAGCACGAACACAAAACCTACCCCGAGGCCCTCAGATATTTAGCGGAAAAGTATTCCATTGAAATTGAAGAATCGGAGGCGCCCAGCGATAAGCAAATTGAAGAAAAAAATGAGCGTGATAGCTTATACATAGTCTCCTCTTTTGCACAACGATTTTACAGCGAGCAACTACTTGAAACCGAAGAAGGACAAAACATAGGCCTTACCTATTTCAAGGAGCGGGGTTTTAGCAAAGAAACCATTGAGCGTTTCCAATTGGGCTACTCACCTGAGAAGGGTGATGCCTTGGTTAAAGCAAGCGAAGCTCAAGGCTATTTAGTTGAATACTTGCAAAAGGCAGGTCTGGCTAGCGATAAATATGATAGACCTTACGATTTTTTTAGAGGTAGGGTTATGTTTACCATCCACAATTTTATGGGAAAAGTTGTTGGGTTTGGCGGGCGAACACTGCTCAGCGATAAAAAAGTACCCAAATATGTAAATACCCCCGAGACGGATATTTACAACAAAAGCCGAATTCTTTATGGCTTATTCCAGGCTAAAAACGCGGTAAGAAAAGAAGATGAATGTATATTGGTTGAGGGCTATACCGATGTAATTTCGCTCTCGCAGGCCGGAGTGGAAAACGTAGTGGCTTCCTCGGGCACATCGCTCACCGTTGAGCAGATTCGCTTGATTAAACGCCTTACGCCCAACATAACCGTAACCTATGACGGAGATGCTGCTGGTATAAAAGCAGCCATACGCGGTATTGACTTAATATTGGAAGAAGACATGAATGTACGGGTAGTACTTTTACCACCCGACGACGACCCCGATAGTTTTGTTAAGCGTGAGGGTGCCGATGGCTTTATTAAATACCGCAATAGCCACATTCAGGATTTTATCCTTTTTAAAGCAAGCTTTCTGCAAGAAGAAAGCAAGCGAGACCCCGTAAAAAGGGCCGAGGCTATTAAAGATATTGTAGATTCAATTGCATTGATTCCAGATGCTATTAAGCGCTCGGTATATGTAAAAGAATGCTCTCACTTGCTTGATATGCAAGAGCAGATTCTGGTAAGCGAAGTAAACAAAATAAGGCATCAAAAAAACAGCAAAAAAGCAGGCGCACCTGTTGAAGACAGCCCAAGGTATGTAAACGAGGAGGTGCCAGAAACAAAGGAGCCCATGCTGCCGGCAAGCATAGGGGCACTGGCAAGGCAAGAAAGAGACGTAGTACGGTTGCTATTAGAATATGCGCACCTTGATTACTCTGACGAGTGGAAAGTTGCCCATGCCATTTTAATGGAATTGGATGAAGACGAAACACGAATGGTTGACCCTATCTCGGAGAAGATAGTAAATGTCTATCGAACGTCTATTCAAGAGGAAAGCCTTATACCCGAAACACATCATTTTGTTAGCCACGAAGACCCTGAGATAAGCAATTTTGCGATTGAGATATTGCAAAAACCTTATGAACTGAGTGAGAACTGGATAAAAATGCACGACATAGCTATTACAGATACTCAGTTTGTTTATAGAAAGGACATTCACTCCTCGTTATGCAGACTAAAATTAGAGCGTCTGAAAATATTAATTGATGAAACCAGGAATAGCATGCAAAAAGCCCAAGATGAGGGCGATGAATTGGCGCTCGTTGAGCAAATGCAGCTCTTTCAGCAATATATTGGCATGAAGCGGCAAATTGCAGCCGCACTGGGTTCTGTTATCCTTCCGAGTTAGTTATACACCACAGTTTTATTACCCTATCATCACCCACCGATACCAAATATTTGTTGTTCCAGTATAATCGGTTAACAGAGTTTATATGCCCTTCAAATTTATGCCTATCTAGTACCTTCAATAAGCTAAAAGTACAAGCATCCCATATCTTCACATCTTTATCCCTGCTGGCCGTTGCAAACAATTTACCATCAGGACTATAAACTATGTGATTAATGGTAAACAAATGTGCAGGGATTCTGTGAATTGGCTTATAACCATCAACAACATCCCAAACCATAAAATGCGCATCGCGGCTACCACTTAACAAATACCGCCCATCAGGCGAATAACAAACAGTAAATACTGAATTCTCATGACCGTCAAGTTTCTGAGAAACTTTAAAATCATGCAAGGAGAGCACATATATGCTGTTATCGCTGCTACCCACTGCCAATTGAAAACCATTGGGATGTATTGCCAATGCCCGTAAACTGCTATCCGATAAAGCAATTTTTAGCCCCAACGAATAATCAATCGTTCGCCAAAGCGATAGCGCCCCATCGCCCCCTGCTGCTATAAAATGGTTATCAGTGGTAATTAAATCAAACACTCCTTGAGTATGCAAGGCTAAGTGCTTATCTTCTTGCTGGTCGTCTAAGTCGAGTATATGTATACCACCATGCATTTGCCCTAAAAGCATATGCCTTTTGTCAGGCATTAAGGCCATCGAAAATATTTGCATGCCCATTCGAGCCATAAGCAAACCATCAATCGGCTTTGCTAAATTCCATTTTACTACCTGTCCATCGCCACCGGTTGTATAAAGGTCATCGCCACCGCCAGCCAGCGTATAAATAGCGCTAGTGTGGCCTTTAAGAGTAGTATATAACGAAGCGTGTATAGATGGCATAGTTAGCTGTAAAGATAGCTCATTATACATTTAACCCATTAACAGGGTATCTTAAATTAAGAGAACCATAAGGAGCAGCAAACTAAGCATAGGTTATCTGCTACAAAATGTAACTTCTCAAATATTGCTGGTAACTTAGAACTTCAACAAGTTTGGTATGCAGCAAATAGTAACCTTCCATGATGTAATAACGAGTATTCCTGCCAGGTTCAGGCCAGAAAAAGCGGGAGGCCAGAAACTCATTGTTCATTTTGACATAAGCGGCGAAGAAGGTGGCACATATACAGTAGGTATTGTTGAGGGAAACTGCACACTAAACCTAGGACTAAGCGGTGAGGCCGATTGCATTATAAAAGCCAAAGCTGAGGTATACACCCAGATAGAATTGGGGAAAACCAACCCGCAAATGGCCCTGATGATGGGCAAAATTAAGGTAAGCAACTTGGGCAAGATGCTAGAATTTACCAAGTTATTCAGAAAGTTCGACCCAACAATTAAAGATACAAACAGATCAAAAAGTTTAACGGGAATAGGTACTCGAAAGCCCCAAAGCGGACCGTTGGTAGGTATAAGAATACTTGATATGAGCCGCTTATTGCCAGGCCCAATGGCAACAATGATACTAGCAGATATGGGAGCCGAGGTCATAAAAATTGAAGACCCTGCGTCGCCCGACCAAATCCGTAACTTTCCGCCATTTATTGGTGAAACCGCCGCATACTATCTTGCCGTAAACAGAAGCAAGCGCAGTTTGGCAATTAATTATAACACGGAGGAAGGACTGCAAATACTATATAGGCTGGTAAAAGATGCCGATGTATTTGTAGAGCAGTTTAGACCTGGTGTAATGGATAAAATAGGGCTCGGATACGACACCTTGAAGAGTATCAACCCAAAGTTGGTGTATGTTTCAATAACTGGTTATGGACAAACAGGCCCTTGGTCGCATGAAGCTGGTCACGACCTAAATTATATTGCAAGGGCAGGTTTATTGGGTATTAACGGCGCAACAAGCGGGCAACTTGTAATTCCTGGTGCCCAAATAGCAGATATTGCAGGTGGCAGCTACATGGCCATGAATGCCATTATGGCGGCACTGCTGAGCAGAAGCGTTACTGGCCATGGGCAATACGTTGATGTGAGCATGATGGATGCCGTAATGCCTTTGAGCACCTTTGCATTTGCCCGGAGTCAAGCCGACAAACATCCAGTGTTACCTTCAGATCACGAACTTTCCGGCAAATTGGCCAACTACAATGTTTACCGTTGCAACGATGGAAAATATATAGCTCTTGGGGCTCTCGAGCCAAAATTTTGGCAAGCATTCTGTAGCGCTGTAAATAGGCCAAATTGGGCACAAGTATTGTTGTATGAGGGTATTGAGTTGGCGAATCTAAAGGCCGAAGTTTCTGCTTTATTCGCTTCACAATCCCAGGCTTATTGGGTAAGCCTATCGGCCAAATTCGATTTTTGCCTGAGCCCCGTTATCACCATGGATGAAATTGAACACGAGCAGCACATGCAGCACCGAAAAATGGTAATAACCGAGCAAACTAGTGACGGAATTGATTTTAAATCATTCGGCATTCCACTCAAGTTTAGCAACACTCCAGGGGCTATTGCTTGGCCTGCGCCCAACATGGGTGCAGATACGCTTTCCATTTTAAGGGAAGCTGGCTATGCCGACGAAACTATTGAAAAGTGGGTAGAAACGCAGATTTTATCGATTTAAAAAGCCTAGTGCCTTCAACTATCATGTCAATATCCTTTCCGCAGTTAATCCGTAAATAGGATCAAAACAGTAAAAGGTTCTACGCAGCACAAAAGCATCGTTAAAGCATCATAAAAACTGGGGTAGTCAAACTAGGTGACTTTACTTCTCCCACTGCTTTAGATTGTGTCCCATTTTGTCGCGCTTGGTCATGAGGTATTTTTCGTTGTGAGGATTGCTGCACACCTCAATACCTACTGCCTCTACAATCTCCAAACCATAACCGATTAGGCCAGTTCGCTTTTTAGGGTTATTGCTCATCAAGCGTAGCTTAGTTACACCCAAATCGCGAAGTATTTGCGCACCCACGCCATAGTCGCGTTGGTCGCTTTGGAAACCAAGTGCCAAGTTAGCTTCAACCGTATCTTTGCCCTCTTCCTGCAATTTATAGGCCTTCAGTTTGTTCAAAAGCCCAATGCCCCTGCCCTCTTGATTCATGTAGAGCACTACACCTTTCCCCTCTTTCTCTACCATCTCTAGTGCAGCGTGCAATTGGTCTCCGCAATCGCAACGCAGCGAGCCTAAAATATCGCCAGTAAGGCACGATGAATGCACGCGCACCAGCACTGGCTCACCTTCTTTCCACTCACCTTTTACCATAGCAAGGTGGGTTTCGTTGGTAGTTATTTGGTTATAAGCTATCAATTTAAAATCGCCATATTTGGTAGGCATTTCAACTTCAACCTCGCGCTCAATCAAACGCTCTTTACTCATGCGGTAGGCAATGAGATCTTCGATTGAAATGATTTTCATATCGAATTTCTTCGCAATTTCCATCAGTTGTGGCATGCGAGCCATGGTACCGTCTTCGTTCAATATCTCCACCAATACCCCGGCTGGTTCAAAGCCTGCCAAACGAGCCAAATCAATAGTTGCTTCGGTATGCCCAGCACGGCGCAACACGCCACCTTTACGTGCCCGTAGCGGGAAAATGTGCCCAGGGCGACTAAAATCTTCTGGTTTGGTATCAGGGTTAATAATTGCCTGAACCGTCTTCGCACGATCACTTGCTGAAATACCAGTAGTGCAGCCATGGCCAGTTAAGTCGATAGATACTGTAAAAGCCGTTTTGTGAATGTCGGTATTGCTATTTACCATTGGCAATAACTCCAACGTATCGGCAAGGTCTTCCACTATAGGAGCACAAATAAGGCCACGTCCATGTGTAGCCATAAAATTGATTATCTCTGGGGTAACGTTTCGGGCTGCAGTTAAAAAGTCGCCTTCATTTTCACGGTCCTCATCATCTACTACTATTATCAGTTTGCCATTCTTAATGTCTTCAATGGCTTCTTCTATGGTATTCAGTTGCACGGTATTGAGTTTTGTTCAGTTTCGTTTAGTAGGCTGCCAAGCGTCATGCTGCACACCCTTTATTGATTTAAACCAGCCAATCAGTAAGGCAAGGTTCATTTGGTAAAAGTACGATAGATAACGCAAGACAGCTATTTGCATTTGCAATCGGCTTAACACGACATCCACCAATACTAGAATTAAAATAATATTCTGACATAGAAACGCTATACAGTAAAACAAGTTCATTTCCCACAGAAAGGCATTGGCAATGTATGCCCCGATAAGCAAGAATGGACCCAACCAGCGCAGTAGCTTGTGCGACCAAAATGTAAATGCCATCTTACTTACAGGAGGTAATAACATCTTCCAGAATATACCCAAGTTCTGATAGTTGCCCATGTTAATGCGCACTTTGCGTTGAAACTCAACAGGTAATTCGTCGCTGGCATTTTCGTAGCAGATAGCAGCAGGCTCTACATGGCTTTTTCCGCCATTTTGAAGCACTTTCATGCTTACATAAAAATCATCGGAACGGAAATTGGCCGGAGCTGGGGTAAAGAACTGCTGTTTAACAGCATAGCAAGCGCCAAACGCTCCCATAATATGACCAAATACATTGCCTTCCCAGTGTTTTATCTGGTTCTCAATGGAGATGTAACTTTTCTCCTGTTTGAAAATACCATCCTGTTTTTTGCCCTCGTTAATGATGCTACCTCCCACCAGGCCCATTTTGGGGTCGGCAAAACGCTTTACTAATTGATAGATGGTGTCGGGTTCGAAAAACACATTGGCATCGGTAAGAATCAAAACATCGTTAGGCTGAACATCGGGAATGGCAGCATACATGCTGTTCACCATACCTATCTTACCGGTTTTGGCGGGGAACAGTGTATAATGCACATTGGGGTATTGTGCTGCTGCTGCTTCCAGCATAGCATTGCTGCCATCTGTTGAGCCATCAGAACCAAAATGCACGTGGACCTTATGATTGGGGTAGGTAGAGATAACAGAGCTAGTTATTTTTCTAGCCAATACCTTTTCCTCATTGTATACTGCTATCAGAATATGTACTTGGGGTAATTGAGAGTCGTTTTCTTTAAAAACCAAAGGATTTTTAATAGAAAGTATGCTTGATAACAACTTGACAAACAACGGATAGAACATATAACTGTAAAGTATTGCCGCAACACAAATCCAAAATATTACTTGGGCAACAATCATATCCCGAAGGCTCTCTGGTAGAACTCAATTAATTGTTCAGCAAAGGTAAGGTTATTATATCGGCTTTCGATAAGCTCCCGTGCATTTTCGCCAAGAGCAGACACCCTGCTTTGGTCTATGAGTAAATGTTCCAACTTATCAATAAACTCCAGTTTATCATTAGCGATACTTATATTAAACCCATCTGAGTAGCCAATACCCTCAGCCCCGATACTAGTAGAAACGATAGCCTTTTTCATGGCCATGCCTTCAATTATCTTGATGCGCATGCCGCTACCTGAGAATAAAGGCACTATCATAATCCCATTTTCGGCAATAAAACCTAGCGCATCGTCAATCTCGCCTAAAATATGCACTCCATTGCCGCTCAGTTCATTCATCCATTTAGGCATGTTCCTGCCTGCTACATAAAATTCTATGTCAGGGTGTTTTGCCTTAATAGTAGGCCAAACTTCCTTGACAAACCATTTTAAGCCTTCTTGGTTGGGTAACCAATCTAGTCCACCGATAAAGAAAATGGTATTGGGCTTAGGTTGGCTTTTTTGAAAAAGTTCGTATCTATCCAAATCGCTGCCACAGGGTGTTATAAACATACGTACCGGCGAACCCATTGCTTTCATTTTACCCTCATCTTCTGGGCTAATGGGCACAATAGCATCATAGCGGGTTAGCTGCGCAAGTTCATATTGCTTCAATCTGCCAGCTTGCAAACCCAGGTAAAACTTCTTTAGCAGGTTCTTTTCGTTGGCGGCCAAACGTTCCCATATCTCGCTCTCCACATTATGAGAGCGCATTACTATAGGGCCTTTAAAGTGTTTCCTTATAGTATCAACATAAGGCCCTAAATAAAGCCCCTCGCATTGCACTAAGTCAAACTTCCGGGAAACCAAATACTCGACTATTAAATCCTCAAACCCCTTGTTTATAAAGCGTTCAATATGATAAGAGCCTCCAGTAAACAGGTTCTTTAATGCTGGCAGCGGTTTTACCCCTGTATCAACGGTTACTGCTTTAAACTCTGCCAATTCCAATACTTCATCTGGCAAATTGGAAATGTCCGTATGGTGTTTCAAGGTATTAATAGCCAAAACCGTCACCTTATGCCCCAAGCGATGAAAAGCCTTTATGTTATTGTAAATAGCTATCACCTCTCCATCTTTCAATGGATAGGGAAACTTCTTACAAAGGATTAAGATGTTCATGCTATTTGGTTAGTATCAAGTATTGAGTATCAAGACCACTTAACTATGCCACTAGTAAAGGAGTTATTACAACTTCAGCCCAGCTTTAGGCACTTCCACCTTCCACAAGCCCCTCATATCCTTATACTTAAAGCCTGTTGCTTTATCGTCAGGGTATAGCATGCTAATGGTAATAAACGTTGCCTCTTCAATATCAACACCCGGTTCACCATGGCATTTGGTGCACGCCAATATGCTCATATGTATAGGCTTGTAAGCGGTGTAATGGTCCCCATCATCAAACAAGCTTAGGGCAAACACTTCCGGCTTACTTCCATACTCCCCAATTAGTTTCAACTCTCTCTCGTTAGCTGCGTTGGCTGGATTTCTGTTTTTGTGCGAAACACGCGAAACCGTTGCCCCATAGTTGGCTTTCAATGAATCGTAAATGCCTCCAACGTGTATGTTGCAAAACACCACCGCACCTGCGGTGCCGCTATCTTCTACGGCTTTTACCAAATTGGCCATTAAGGTTTGTTGCCCTACAAGGGTAACGTCGCTAGCAATTTTTAGCGCTTCGGTCTCCTCTTCGCTGTACTTTTTCTCAATATCGGGCAATAGTTCGGTATCTTTGTTAACAGTGCCTTGGTCCACATTGTCCTGGTCGCTGCAGGCAACAAACAGGACAATACTAAGACCAAAGGTTGCCAACCACAAAAATGCGTTTTTCATAAAAACAGTATTTAAGATGAGCTCAAAAATACAGAAAATAGGGGTATTTACCTCTGGAGGCGATTCGCCGGGCATGAATGCTGCTATCAGGGCAGTTGTGCGGAGTGCACTGTCGCAAGGTATTGAGTGCATTGGCATATTCCGTGGATACGAAGGCATGATTGATGGTGAATTCATGCCATTAGTGTCGCAATCGGTAAGTAACATTATCCAACGCGGTGGTACTATTTTAAAATCTGCCCGTAGCGCCCAGTTTAGAGAAAAGGCAGGCAGAGACCTGGCCTACAAACAGCTTAAAGCCAATGGGATAGAATACTTGGTGGGCATAGGTGGCGATGGCACTTTTAAGGGTGGCTTGGCATTTACCGATGAGCACCCCGACATTAAATTTATTGGCTTACCTGGTACTATTGATAATGACTTATATGGCACCGACTACACAATAGGGTACGACACTGCCGTAAACACTGTGGTAGATTGTATTGACAAGATACGCGACACCGCAGCTTCGCACGATAGGCTGTTTTTTGTGGAAGTAATGGGCCGCGATGCGGGTTTTATTGCTCTGCGAAGCGGCATAGCGAGTGGCGCGGATGCCATATTGATACCTGAGTACAAAACCGACCTTGACGGCTTGGTTGCAACGCTCAAAAACCGTCACACGATGCGCAAAACCAGCAACATAGTGGTAGTATCAGAAGGCGACGACCAAGGTGGTGCTTTTGAGATTGTAAGCAAAGTAAAAGACCGATTGCAGGAGTTTGAGATAAAAGTTACTGTATTAGGTCACTTGCAACGCGGAGGCAATCCAAGCAGTCTAGATAGATTAATAAGCAGTCAAATGGGTGTAGCCGCTGTAAATGCACTTTTAGCAGGCAAAAACCGGATAATGATTGGCGTACAATGCGGACAAACGGTTGAGATACCTTTGGAAAAAGCCACAAAGCACCATAATACTATAAAACCAGGATTGATTGAATTAGCTACTACCCTATCAAGCATTTAAGATGAAAACCTACTTAATAACCAACGCCAGAGTAGTTAACGAAGGAACCATTACTGAAACGGATGTATTAATCAGAAACGGCAGAATAGAAAAGATTGCTGCCAGTGTTAATGCACCTGATGCAGCAATTATAGATGCCAAAGGGCAATACCTTATGCCTGGCCTTATCGACGACCAAGTGCATTTTCGCGAACCAGGACTCACGCACAAGGCGCATATTAAATCGGAAGCTAGGGCAGCCGTAGCTGGCGGTATTACTTCTTTTATGGAAATGCCCAATACCAACCCTCCGGCAACCACTCAAGAACTATTGCAAGATAAATATGACATTGCTGCTCGCAGTTCGTTGGCCAACTATTCCTTCTTTATGGGCACGAGCAATGACAATTACGAAGAGGTAATGCAAACCGATTTAAAAAACGTTTGCGGCCTTAAAATTTTCATGGGCTCCTCCACTGGAAACATGTTGGTTGACAGGCGAGAAACGTTGGAAAAAATATTTGCCAACTTTGGCGGATTGATTGCTACCCATTGCGAAGACGAGGCTACTATCCGAGCCAATATGGCAGAAGCGGTTGCTAAGTATGGCGAGCAAATACCGATTGAAATGCACCCCATCATCCGAAATGCGGAGGCTTGTTACAAGTCATCGAGTATGGCGATTGAATTGGCAAAGTCGCACGGAACGCGTCTACACGTACTGCATATATCAACGGCTATAGAGACAGGACTATTTGATAATAGCGTTCCATTAGCGCAAAAGAAAATAACCGCTGAGGCTTGCACGCACCACCTTTGGTTTAGCGATGCGGACTATGCCACTAAAGGCACGCTTATTAAATGGAACCCTGCCGTTAAAACGGCTAATGATCGGGATGCTATTCTTCAAGCTTTGCTTGATGACCGCATAGATGTATTGGCTACAGACCATGCCCCACACACCAAAGAGGAAAAGTCAAACCTGTATGCCAAAGCCCCTGCAGGTGGTCCATTGGTGCAACACGCACTGGTAGCATTACTAGAAATGTACCATCAAGGCAAAATATCGATAGAAACCATCGTGCAAAAGGCTGCTCACAACCCCGCTATTCTGTTCCGCATACCGGAGCGAGGCTTTATCAGGGAAGGATACTACGCCGATTTGGTACTGGTAGATTTGGATAAACCATGGACGGTGCAACCTACAAACATCCTTTACCAATGCGGCTGGTCGCCTTTCGAAGGGCAAACCTTCCGCTCAGCAGTTACCCACACGTTTGTAAATGGTCATTTGGCTTATCACAATGGTGTATTGAACGATGGGCAACTGGGAATGCGTTTAAGATTTGAGCATTAAGTTATCGCAATGGAAGATAGCCAAGGCAAGAAATCCACCAAACTGCAAACAGGTAACCAAGGCGAAGCACTGGCAGTAGAGCACCTGCTAGCAAAAGGATACACTATTTTGGCGCGCAATTGGCGATACCAAAAAGCCGAGCTGGATATTATAGCCCAGCGGGAGCGAACTACAGTATTTGTAGAGGTAAAAACACGTCGAGGATTGGCTTACGGATACCCAGAAGAAGGTGTAACATTAGCCAAGCAAAAGCACCTAGCCCGCGGAGCCAATGCTTATGTGCTGCAGCATGACATTAATAACGACTTACGATTTGATATTATCTCGATAATACTAATCACGGGCCAAACGCCTGACATCAAACATATTGAGGATGCCTTCTTCCCTATCGGCGAAGGCTACTGAAGGCGCTTAAAAATGTAAATGGTTTCTTCGTTAGGAACGTCTTCAATGGCTTGATAAACAAGTTCATTTTTCTTTGCATCCACTATCGCCACGTTGCTTCCAAAGAAGTTTTGAAAATCATGATCATTGGGGCCAAGAAATGAAATACGACCCATTTCCTCATCTAAAATAAACTCAAAATCGAAAGTGTAAAGTAAAATTCCGGTTTTGTAAAACCTTGCTTGAGCGTCCCGACCTCTGCTCAATCTTAGCTCTATTTTGTCAAATTTATCTCGGGTTTGTTGATCCTCTAAAACATCCAAACAATCTGCCAAAACACATAAGTTAACATGTTCTAGCAACCAAACACCTTCCAGCGTCCTGTAATCGGATTTTGTACAAGAAGCAAAGAAAATTGCAAGAAAAAAGGTGAATATTGTCAATCGCATTGGCTCATTATTGGCTCAAAAATATAACTATTCAATCAACGCCTGAATCAACTTGTCTGCCCACTTACGTTTCTTATCGTATACCTCCTTTCGGGTAACAAGCTCATTACCTTGCATATAATTCACTTCTGGGTCGTAAACTATAATCATTTTAAACGTGGTATTAATAAAAATGGTAGTATTTCCAATATGGTTTTTAAATCCCTTTATTCTGGTTGTTGCCAACTTTAAATTTTCCGGAACTAAGTTTATGTAATACCATACAGCCTTTTCAAACTCCCATTCCCACTCTAGTTTTTTTGCACGTTCAAAGTTGTAAGGCTTTTCATAAACCCAATCAGTATCAAACGGAGGTTTGGCGGGAGGCTGAGCATATAAGCCAAAAGTTACTAACAATAACAAAATGGCAGAACGAACAATTTTCATCGGTTATGGGCTACTTTATCGTTTAATAATGGTTAAACCATTAATCAATGTTTGAAATGGCAACAGTTTATATAACTATAGCGTTTACCTAGTAATCAATAAAGTAAGATAATTATTAGCATAATACAAGAGCAATTTATTATCTTTTCGGCGTAAAAAATTTTTTACGTCATATGACATCCAATTTACTCATTTTTGGAGGTATTGCATTTGGCTATATTTTCTTATCCACTTGGTACTATAACTATGTAAGTGGTATAGAAAATGATGATGCTAGGAAACGTGCACAAAATATTTTTATTATCATAAATATACTATTGGTTAGCACGGCCTTGGCGTACGCATATATTTCTTTTTCACAATCATAGCTACTGTTTTAGTAGATTAAAAGAAATATTCATCGGGTATCGAACTTTTCGACCCAAAAAATCATTACAACCATATATTAAGCCCTAAGAAATTGCTATGTACATGAAGCACTTTTAATAACAAGTTGTGGATAAATAGTTGAAAATGTGGAAAACAACCTTTATTTTTGGTTGAAACCACGCTGTTACATAACTATCGAAGCCACAATCAACTAAAACTTCCATATGCGCCAGCTTAAGATTACCAAGTCTATCACTAACCGTGAAAGCCCATCTTTAGAGAAGTATTTGCAAGAAATCGGCAAAGTTGAGCTGATTAAACCAGATGAGGAAGTAATACTAGCCCGAAGAATACGTGAAGGCGATAAAGCAGCCTTAGAGAAACTTACCAAAGCCAATTTACGTTTTGTGGTTTCTGTAGCCAAACAATATCAAAACCAAGGTTTATCGCTAAGCGATCTAATTAATGAAGGTAATCTTGGCCTTATAAAAGCTGCCCAGCGCTTTGACGAAACCAGGGGCTTCAAATTCATTTCTTACGCGGTTTGGTGGATTCGCCAGAGCATCTTACAATCATTGGCCGAGCAATCGCGCATTGTGCGTCTTCCGCTAAATAAAGTGGGTTCGCTAAATAAAATCAATAAAGCTTTCTCTGCTCTAGAGCAAGAATATGAGCGTGAACCTACCGCAGAAGAACTTGCTGAAATGCTCGAAATCGGCATAGATGAGGTTAAAAGTACACTAAATGTTTCTTCAAGGCACATTTCAATGGATGCTCCGTTCGCCGAAGGTGAAGATAATGCGCTAATTGACATCCTTGAAAATCCGAACAGCGAAAAGACCGATCAACAGCTAGATCATTTGGATTCGTTGCGCGAAGAAATACGCCGTTCGCTATCAGGACTCACTGACCGTCAACGAGATGTGATAAATCTATACTTCGGAATTGGCACAGATAGTTGTATGTCACTTGAGGATATTGGCGACCGTTTTGACCTCACCAGAGAGCGCGTAAGGCAAATAAAAGACAAGGCAATAAATAAACTTCGCACAACTTCTCGCTCGAAGTTTTTAAAAGAGTACTTAGGTCATTAACTTTGCGGTCTACTAACTAAGACCTTGCAACATGGCTAAACATTATGAGTCGGAACTCACAGATTGGATCCGGCAGGAAAAGCTCGCAATTGAGCTTACCAAACTGGTTGGAGAATTATGGCTTGATCGCTCAATTGAGTTGATTATTTTTCGTCGTAAAATATTCGATAACAGTGTAAGTGAGATTCTTAATGACCATTTGTACGCCCAGCGCTACACTAAGCTCCCTATCACTATTGATGTAAGCGTGCTGTTAGCTAAAACCATTGCCGACCAGCAACTTCCACCTGCCCGTATTGACATTGGCCGCCTTGGCAGCGAATGGATAAAAGAAGGTTCTAAATACGGTAGCGTAGCTGAATTTGTGGTTGCAAAGCTAACGGGCATTGTAGGCAACACTGAATTTGTGCTGAAACCAAAAGATGTAGTACTTTACGGATTTGGCCGAATTGGCCGCTTGGCTGCTCGCGTGCTAATTGCAGAGGCCGGAAAAGGGGAACAGTTGCGCTTGAAAGCAATTGTAACGCGCGAAAATACCGGTGAAGATATTTTAAAACGTGCCAATTTACTTCGTAAAGACTCTGTGCACGGCAAGATGCACGGCACGATAGTTGACGATTTGGAAAATAACTCCCTTATCATCAATGGGCAAGTTGTTAAAATGATCTATTCTAATGCTCCTGGTTCTGTTGATTTTACCGAGTATGGCATTGAAGATGCGCTTTTGATTGACAATACTGGTGTTTGGCGCGATCGTGCAGGATTGGAAAAGCACCTAAACAGCAAAGGTATTAGCAAGGTATTGCTAACTGCCCCTGGGAAAGGTGATATTCCGAACATTGTTTACGGTGTAAACCAAGAGGATTTTGAGCCAAATGGCGATACTGTATACAGTGCAGCAAGCTGTACTACCAATGCTATAACCCCAATATTGAAAGTAATTGAAGATAAATTAGGTATTGAACGCGGCCATATTGAAACCGTGCACTCTTATACCAACGACCAAAACTTGCTGGATAACTACCACAAAAAGTACCGCAGGGGTAAATCGGCTGCCATGAATATGGTAATTACTGAAACGGGCGCTGCAAGTGCCATTAAAAAAGTATTGCCGCTACTCACAAAAGATATTACAGGTAATGCGGTACGTGTACCCACCCCTAACGTATCATTGGCTATCTTGAATTTGCAATTGAAAAATCCGGCCAGCAGGGATGAGGTCAACGAAATTCTTCGCTTGGCTTCCATGCAGGGTGACCTTTGCGAGCAAATTGATTATTCTATATCTAATGAGCTGGTATCAACTGATATTATTGGCAACCCACACGCCAATGTAATTGATAGTCCAGCCACCATTGGAAGCAACGATGGCAAAAGCATAGTAATATACGCTTGGTACGATAACGAATACGGCTATACACGTCAAGTTATTCGCCTTGCGAAATACTTGTGCAACGTAATTCGTTTAAGGTACTATTGAGTTTGTTGTTAGTAAATAGTAACTATCATTTTGATAACAAAATACTTAAAACGGGTTAGCTTTTAGCTGGCCCGTTTTTTTATTTTACTTTGGCTAAACCAGCACACTTATAGCAATGGATAATTTTACTTTCATAACACCCATTGAAGTTATTGAGCAAGGTATGAAGCGCCATGTAACCTATATACCGGATAATGTGGTTAAGGAACTGGAAATAAAAGCCAACACACGTTTACTAGTAATTGTTAATGGCCAAACCTTCAGGCTTGCCGCTATTAGCAATGGTGAGGGGCAGTATTTTATACACTTAGGGCAGCCATTAAGAAATCAGACAGGGATAAAGGATAGCTTAAGGCCACATGAATTTACCATTGCCATTGACCCCAACCCCACTGATATTGGTTTGCCGGAAGAATTGGAAGCGGCGCTTGATTTAGATGAGGAGGCCCACGAAGTTTTCGACTCATTGTCTGCTGGCATGCAGCGCTCACTTTGCTACTACGTTAACTCAGCAAAACGAATTGAGACCCGCCTAAAAAGGGCACTTGAGCTAGCTGAAAAGCTACGCACCCGAACCTTATACTCAATGAAAAACAAAGATTAACCAAACTGCTATAAAATAACAGGGGCCTGCTCATTGTGAGCAAGCCCTTAATGTTACTGTTTATAATTGCCTAAAAACTACTTCATTTTCTTCCACTCTTCAATTGAGGCGGTGTTCATTTTTACATAGTCATCATTTTTAGCTTCAATAGCTTTCTTAGTTGACAACTCAGCAGTAGCAATGGCACCTTTGTAATCTTTCAAACCAGCTTGAATCAAAGCCTTTTGGCGTAGCATCCAGAAAGTAGGTTCTTGTGCAGCAAACGCCAAGTTTATCCACTCCAATGCTTGAGTCAAATCACGGTTTGTGTCATAATAATAGCGCGCCGAAGCAAAGTAAACACTTGGGCTAACACCTGCAGTCTGTGTTTTAATTTTACCCATAACCACCGCATCTACTTCAGTAACGATAGTAAATTGCACTGCAGTCTTCTCCCAAACCAACTCAACGGTGGCTTCGCCTGTTTTAAGATTGGTAAAATTAAAGGTAAGCGTCTCCACCAGGTCGTTTACAGGCTTAGTATTCACTACTATGCGCAACACATCATTTTCTTCTTTGTAGGTACTTGCCGATGCTTTTAAATCGCTATTGAAGGCAATAACCCAACTATCTTTAGCTGGCACAGTAAAGATGGAATACTCGCCAGCTTTAATATCTTTACCGTTAATCTTAGCATTTTCGGAAAGCGTTATTTTTGTAGCAGCATTGGCACCTGTGCGCCACACTTTGTTAAACGGAACAAGATCGCCATACACTGTCCTGCCCTTTGCACTTGGGCGAGAGTAGCTGATAGATACATCTGCAAAGCCTATTCTTTGAGCTACCGTACCTAGTGGACTTGGCGCAGGTAAATCAATTTGGGCTGTGGCAGAAATGCCAGAAACCACCATAAGGCATAAAATAAGGGCACGAATACTATAGTTGTAGTTCATAAATAAGATTTTGGGTTGGTTAATTCATGCGGATAACCCCATTTGTTGGGTTAATGTTTTAACATTGAGCCTAAAGTTATAAAATTCAATCTACGGCAATGAGCATGCTTGCAATTGCTGAACAAAACATAACAAACTATTTTGTTGGAGAAGGCCTATTATTGACCGTAAGGTGATTTGTAGTTTTTGGTAAACTCTTCGTAAGGGGTAGTTTTATTATGATTGCCACCATAATATTTAAGCATTTGATCAAACTGCTCAGGGCGCAAAAACCCAGGAACCAAGCCAATACGACCATACTGCTCGTCTAACACCACTGTTGATGGGTAACTAAGCTTACCATCCAAAAGCTTTGCTGCAAAAGCATGGTAGCCTTTATTGCTTGCAGGGTTGGTTACCACAAATCCGTAATCAACGCCTTGGAAAGTAAGCTTATCGGTCATTTCGGCATTCAACTTAACCGCATAATAGATGGCATTAACATACTCAATAATAATAGGGTCGCTAAAAGTTTGCTTGTCCATTACTTTGCACCAGCCGCACCAATCAGTATATACATCTATTATCATTTTCTTTGGCTTCTTAGCATTGAGCTTAACAGCTTGCTCAAAGGTCATCCAATTAATGCCAACGCCTTCTTGAGGCTTATTTACCCCTTCGGCGTTAATAGTTACAAATGCCGTTAGAGCAACAAACAAAACGGTAATTAATGCTATAGTATAAAATTTCATTTAAGTCTGTTTAAGTACTGCTTGCTAATTTACTAAGGAAAAACAAATATCGCACCAAAATAAGTTCAATTATGTCCTGTCCTAAAAAAGCAAATGCCCGAAACCACATAATTAGTGGTTCGGGCACGCTTATTAAAAATCGATACTGTAGTTTAATAAATCACCTCTATTTCACCTTTGCCTTCACGAACTAATTCTGGCTCTTCGCCAGTTGCATCAATTACCGTTGAGGCTTCTAAGCTACCTGGGCCGCCATCAATTACGCAATCTACGTGCTTGTAGTAGCGTTCGTAAATTTCCTCAGGGTCGGTCAAGTATTCGCGCAATGGGTCGTTTTTGTCATGCACCGAGGTAGCAATTAACGGATTTCCAAGTTCTTTTACCAATGTCCGGGCAATGTTATTGTCAGGCACTCTGATGCCCACAGTTCCCTTTTTAAAATCGAATAAGCGAGTTACATTTTTATTGGCGTTCAATATATAGGTATAAGGGCCCGGCAGTGTTGCTTTCATCATTTTGAATACAGACTTACTAAAATCAGTACTATACTCGCTTATATGGCTCAAATCATAACAAACCAGCGAAAAATGGGCTTCTTTAGGATTTACACCCTTTAGCCTTGCAATCTTTTCAATTGCTTTTTTATTATTCAAGTCGCAACCAAAAGTGTATATAGTGTCGGTTGGGTAAACAATGATTCCGCCTTTGCGAAGTATGTCAATTACCTGAGCAATCTTTCTAGCATCAGGATTGTCTGGGTGAATAGTCAAAAGCATAATTCATCTAGAGTTTAATAAGGTAATAAAATGAACACTGTTAGTTATTCCAATTTAACGCTCAACAACCAAAGCAGCAAATCGCAGCAGGTGCTTAAATTGTTAAAGTATGTTATACTACTTCCGTTTGCAGCACCCATCCAGTTTAGCATAATCTTCGGCATTTGGCTGAACTCCATCAGCAGCATAGCCTGTACTTAATATTACTTTTTTAATTTGCTCACTGGTTATCTTTTTAGGATTGAATACGACATGAATAGTTTGGGTTTCAATATCCAATTTTGCCTTTTTAACACCCGGAGTATCAAAAAGCGCCGTTTCCAATTTTGGCTTGCAGCTTTCGCAGTAGTTGCAATGGTCACAGAACACCTCAGTTTTTACAACCAGATCAACTTGTTTTCCGTTTTCCTGGGCTTGGGCCTTAAAAGTAAAGGTGAAAATGATTAATGGAATAAGACAGAAAATTTTCACGGCATTGTTTTTATAAGATGGAAAAATTATTGTCAATACGACTACCAACGTGCAAAGGTTACCAGTCATTGCTGTTACAATATAGCCCATAACGTAACGCGCTGTATGTGAGCTCGATTTTTTATTGGGTATGTTATTGTTGTTGCCAAGTAAAGTTCAAAATTTTCGCAGCCCACTTTCTTTTGATTTGTTGACGTCTGTTTTTGGGAAGTAATAATTTACACACATCAAACGATACAAGCCGAAGAACATAACTTAATGCACAATACTGAGAGTAGAAACGCTGTAAAAGATAAATGCCAGATTTATACACAATTAAATACGCTTACCGAAAGTATTTTTTGGGATACAAACTTGCACTTTGTTGGGAATATCTTAATTTTAAGGGAACCATAACCTAACCTGCTTGCCTTACAAAGAAAAAGAAATTACCAAGCTATACTACTCCATAGGAGAGGTGGCGAAGATGTTTGATGTTTCAGCATCGCTAATAAGGTATTGGGAGCAAGAGTTTGACATCCTTAAGCCTAAAAAAAACAATAAAGGCAATCGCCTTTTTACGCCCGAAGATTTAGATAACCTGAAGCTTATTTACAACCTGGTAAAGGAGCGTGGGTTTACGTTGGATGGAGCAAAGAAGAAACTAAAAGAAAACCCTGATAGCTCAGTTGACAACCACAGGGTGCGCGAAACATTGCTTAACCTGCGCGAACTATTGGTGCAAATAAGGGGCGAGCTTTAAAACTTGACTTACTTGTTTCCTTTTAGGCTTCGCTCTACTTTTTCTTTTAGCAAAGCAAGCTCTTGACTAAGTGTTTTGTTTTGTTGGTGCAACCTTGATGCCACCTTGGATAAGTGCAACAAATAAACCAAAATGATAAATATTGCCGCTGTAAATACTAAATTAGGTGCTTGATATACGCCAAGTGTGTGTGCTACAATTTCTAAACCGTCTCGCCAGAAAGAAAATATCAACAATACAACGGTACTGAATATCCATACGAAAGAATACTCTTCGCGTAATTTCCCTTTTATTATCTGGCGGCCAATATATAGCAAAAACAACAAGCTGGCTGCTATTGCAAGTATCTGTATAATGGGCATGGTTTGAGGCTTTTAACGAAAGGTTAAACGGATAAATGTAAACAACACGGCCATGGTAACTTTGGCCATATAATATACCGACCGAACCCCATCTATAGAAGATACCCCACCTTGTCGCTCTAGCATTTCTACTTGTACTTCGCCAATTTTGAGCCCATTTTTAACATACAGTATCACCGCTTCTGGCTCTGGGTATTCATCGGGGTAATAATCGCTCACCACCTGAAGCGCCTTTATATTGTGCATCCTTAGCCCCGACGTGCTGTCGTGAACAACAACACCAACCAAAAGCTTGTTAAGACGCTTAAAATAGTTGATGCCCAACCGGCGCATAAGCGATGATTGAAAGCCCCTACCCTCACCTTCCACAAACCTAGAGCCTATCATAACGTCTATACCTTCGGCTTTCATTTTTTGGTATAACTTCTTTAACTCTCCAGGTGGGTGCTGACCATCTCCGTCAACCTGCACTGCATGGGTATAGCCGTTAAGCAAGGCATATTTAAAGCCCGTTTGCACTGCACCGCCGATACCTAAATTGATGGGTAATTGAATTGCAGTACATTCTAACGCCGCAATAATCTGCCCAGTACGGTCTTTGGAGCAATCGTTTACCACAACAGGCCAGTAGTGCAGTCCCGATTCTCTGGATGCTTTATGAACATCTGCCACCACCGCCGCAATAGAGGTTTCTTCATTATATGCTGGAATAATTACCGCGATTTTGTCCATAACCACTATCAATCAAGCATTTCTAGTATTACACAGCGCAATGATTGCGCATGATGGCAAATATAAAAATTTGTACCACAGTTGTGTAATAAACAGTTACTTGGCAGCTAAACTATTCTTATACCGTTTGGTAAACACAAATAACCCAACCACCCCAGCCAAAGCAAAACAAATGGCAATAAACTCTGCTTGCGTAAGTGGCAAGCCAATAAAATCGAGTTTGGTGTTTACCCTAATTTGCTCGATAGTAAACCGTTCAACACCGTTGAATATCAAGTAAATTGAGAAAATAAGTCCAGGCACTTTTACCTTTTTGCGGATGCTCCATAGTATGCTGAAAAGAATAGCCAGCATGGTAAACTCATATAGCGGAGTTGGATAAACAGGCACCGGCAAAACCGTACAATACTGCCCTACGCAGCCATCTATCTGCTCACCAACTTGGTTTACATTATGTGCATAATCAAAGCTCCACCAACGGTCGGGTAGCCAACTCAACCAATCTGGTTTTGGAGCTGTATTCGGGTCGCCCCAATCACCGTCGCCCGCAACGTGGCAACCTAAGCGACCAATGCCGTTGGCTAACAGTAAGGTAGGTGCTGCTGAATCGGCAAGCTGAACGCTATCCATGTTGCGCCTATGGGCAAACCATAACACCACTATGGCACCTATAATAAGGCCCCCGTATATAGTCAATCCGCCGAAGAAAGAACCCAATGGGTTTTTCATAAATTCGGTAAAGTTGCCTGGCGACTCAAATAGATAAAACAACTTAGCACCTAGTATACCACCAACGGCGGCCATCATCACTATATCACCAATTTGTTGGTGAGGCTTAAACTCAATAGTTACTTTATGTGGTTTGTCGAGCTTTTCTTTATTCTTTTCGTACCAACGAATACCTGCCATGACAGCCGCACCCAAAAGCCCACCAATAAAATTACCTTGCCCAGATGCAAGCCAAGCTTGGGGATTAACAATGCGCTCATCAAAATTAAGTACCAAGTCAAGTATCTTAAACCCAATGATAAAGCCCATGATGCCGTTGGAAATCAGCTCAAACGGGGTTGCAGGAGCGCCAACCTCAATTACCTTGAAATAGCTTTTAAGTAGTCCTAGTTTTTCTTTGCGCTTCAAATCGCGATACAAGAAAAAGGCGGCACCCATAAACGCCAAAGCCATAAAGAAACCAAAGCTTTGAAATAGTTTTAGTGCGGGTATATCAACTCCAAAAACATCGGAAAAGAGATAGTATAAATTAGCGTATGACCTTGAAAACATAATGGTATTTGCTTATTGGGTGATTTTGTGGTTCTCGGTGAAGCCCTTCAAAAGCACATCACCGCTATCATCTATTGCCGTTAGGCTAACTGTTTCTATGGTATTTCCTTTACTTAACACATACGGGCGTTTAACATTTACATAGTTATCAGTAAAGCCCTGCATATATTGTCCATCGGCTTCAGTTTCCCATAACACGGGCCGCTGCTCGCCCAAGTGCTGTTCGTAAAAATTCCTTCGTTTCTTTTCGCTCAGTATCCGTAGCATTTCGTTTCGGCGGCGGCGCTCTTGCATGGGCACCACATTGCCCATTTCGGCCGCAGGAGTATTCACCCGTTCACTATAAGTAAATACGTGCAAATAGCTAACATCCAGTTGGTTAACGAAATTAAATGTCTGTAAAAAGTCTTCTTCAGTCTCACCAGGGAAACCTACAATTACATCTACACCAATGCAGCAATGCGGCATCAATCGTTTAATGGTTGCTACCCGATCCGTGTACAATTCGCGTTGGTAACGGCGGCGCATGTCCTTTAAAACTTTATTGCTGCCCGATTGAAGTGGGATATGGAAATGGGGCATAAAGCGCTTGCTTCCTGCAACAAATGTTATAATCTCATCAGTAAGCAAATTAGGCTCAATAGATGAAATACGGAAACGCTCAATGCCTTCTACTTCATCAAGCTCGCGAATCAAATCAATGAATGCTTCCTCGCTCTTCTTGGCTCCGCTAACCCCTTTTCCAAAGTCACCGATATTTACCCCTGTAAGCACCACTTCTTTGGCGGTGCTTTGGGCTATTTCATGGGCCTGTTTTATTACCGCTTCAATTCGGGGGCTACGGCTGCGGCCACGAGCCAAAGGAATAGTGCAAAACGTGCAGCTATAGTCGCAACCATCTTGCACTTTCAAGAAAGTACGGGTGCGGTCGCCAAACGAATAAGCATCGGTAAAAAAGTCAACTTCCTCAATGGCGCAGGCATGCACCTCAGCCACTTCTTGCTCAGGGGCTAAAGCCTCGATATGCTGTACTACATTAAACTTCTCTTTAGCGCCCAGCACCAAATCAACGCCTTTGAATGCGGCAATTTCTTCGGGCTTCAACTGGGCATAACAACCAATAACCACTATTTTGGCATCGGGTGCTTGGCGACGGGTTTTGTTTACCAAATGCCGGCATTTGCGATCGGCAAACTCGGTTACACTGCAAGTATTGATAACGTAAACACTAGCATCTTCATTAAACTCCACCTTCTGGTAGCCCGCATCCGCAAAGCTGCGGCCAATAGCCGAAGTCTCTGAGTAATTCAGTTTGCAACCAAACGTGTGAAATGCTACGCTTTTATTCATCGGGGCAAAGATAGTTACTTTGGCTTTGATAGTCCATTGTTTAAAAGGTTAAGGTTGTTTAACAAATGGACTATTGGCAAAAGTAACTCAGTCAACCTCGCCAACTGTAGATAAAATATGTGCACGCAATTTATCATCAATCCTAAATCCATTGGTGATAATGTTATCTAAAATTGGCTTTAGCTCCGATAATACACCTTTATTTTTAGCCTGAGCAAGCATCCCTAATGTGCCGGTATAATTCAAATCCAGATCGCTGGCTACCTTTCTGGCTTTATTGTCATCCAAAATTAAAAGACTAACTGCTTCAGTTTCCATCGCATAGGCTATTGCACTAGCCACACCTTTATCAATCAATGAATTAAGTAGGCTTAAAAACTTTTTATCGCTTACTGGCTCAATAGTAATCCAATTAGGAAGTTCAAGGCCAAATTCTTCTGCAATTTCAGGGGTTATATTAACAGTGCCATACATTGCCTTTAGAACTTGCAACAAATTCGCTTTAGAGAGAACGATAAGACAGCTAGTATCTGCTATTACTACCTCACGCGTTTTTGAGGTCATGGTCAAAATCTTCTAAAGTGGAAGAAAAAACAGATACTCCATACTTACCAACAACTTCTATGAAAGTCTTTTTCGATAAGCCTGCAATTGCAGCCGCTTGACCGAGTGACAGCTTGCCGCTCTCATAAAGCTTGCCCCCGAGAAGTATTAAAACCTCATTTTCATCCAACGAATCGGGTATTTGTATTTGCAGTGTTTTCATTTGGCCAGCAAACTTATTTAATAAATATAACGCGGTATTACACTAAAAAGTACTCACGATTGCTATCCAAAGATACCACCTCCATTTGAGAATGTGCTAATTTCTAAGCGCTTAAGACGAATGGGAAAAGACCATAAGTCTACCAACTACCTCCAGCACCGCCGCCGCTAGAGCCGCCGCCGCCGAAACCTCCAAAACCACCACCGCCGCCACTGAAACCACCGCCACCAGAGTAACCACCAAAACCACCGCCGGTCATTATCCAACCGCCGCCACCACCACGACCACCTTTATTCCTAAAAAAGAGGAAAACTAGCATAAACAATGCAAAGGGAATCAATTTAACCCAGCTTGGTTTTTTGTTGGCTTTGCTAGTTGGCGATTTTACATCGGCTGCCGTGTACTCGCCAGTGGCTAGCTTCATAATTATGTTGGTAGCCTCATCAACACCCTCGTAATACTGACCTTGCTTAAATGCCGGCAACAAATTATCGTCCACTATCCTTTTGGCCAAAATATCGGGCAACCAACCCTCGGCACCACTGCCCGTGGCAATATAGGTATTGCGCTTTGCGGGGTCTATAATCAATAACACACCATTATCGAGCCCTTTTTGGCCGATGCCCCACTTTTCAATAATATCGGTACCATATTCGTTCAACTCACGGTCGATGCTGTTTTGAGTAATAACCACAATTTGAGTTGAGTTGGTATCATTAAAATTAACCAACTTTATTTCTAATGCGCTGCGCTGATCCCCACTAAACAACTGTGCCCAATCGTTTACCAAAGTACCGGATTTATCAGGAGTATCTTGGGCTGCCGCTAAGAAAGTGCCAAACAGCAAAATTAAGCCCCATATAGCTTTACCTCTAATCATGATGGTAAGATATATTGTCATCCAGTTCATTTGCATCTTCTTTCTGGTAAGGGAAATACGTTTTCAGCTGCTGCCCTGCTTGCAAAATGCCTTCTGAAAGGCCTTGCGCAAAACGTCCCTCCTTGAAATGGGCTTGCATAACATCGCGGGTTTGTTGCCAAAAGTTGGCCGGTACTTTTTCGTTGATGCCCTTACCGCCATAAATAGCGAACTTCTTATCCTCAACCGCTAAGTAGATGATAACCCCGTTGTGGAGCTCGGTTACATCCATTTTGAGGATATCAAACAATGCTATGGCTCGTTCAAGCGCATCGCCTTTGCATTTTTCCTCTAAGTGCACCCGTATCTCGCCCGACGTGGCTTTCTCAGCATCACGAATGGCTTGAACGATTTGCTCGCTCTCGGCAACGGTAAAGAAATCTTTAGCTTTCGGCATTGTTAAAATTTCACTTCTGGAACAGCATCGGCGCCTTCCTTAGCCTCGAAGTTTGGTTTCTTCTGGAATCCGAACATACCCGCCAAAATGTTTTTAGGGAAGGTAAGCACGTTTGAGTTGTAGTTTTTTACTGCAGCGGTATAATCCTGCCTAGCCTTGGTTATCCTGTTCTCGGCACCTTCCAAAGCAATCATCAAATCTTGATATGCTTTAGTGGTTTTCAAATCAGGATAACGCTCCACAGTAACCAATAGCTTTGAAAGTGAAGAGCTCAATTGGTTTTGGGCCGCTTCAAATTTAGCCATGGTTTCTGGGGTAAGATCATCGGCATTGATATTGATGCTAGTAGCATTGCTGCGGGCTTCAATTACACCCATTAAAGTTGATTGCTCAAAATCGCCAGAACCTTTAATGGTGCTCACCAAGTTGGGAATCAAATCGGCCCTGCGCTGATATTGTACCTGTACATTTGCCCAAGACTCTTCAACACTCAAACTCGTGTTTACCAATGAGTTGTAACCGCTTACGCCGCATCCACCAAAAAGCAAAATTACGGCAAGAATAACCAAACCAATTTTTAAGCCTGTGCTCATAATGTTATTGTCTTTTTAAGTTAAATCTCTTTTGTTGTTTATAGATTGTAATGCAAACTACGGCAAAAAAGTTGCCAATTTCATTAAACGAAATCGTGAACTACGGTAATGTCGATTGAAATAAGGAAATATTTTGAGCCTATCAATCCAAAGCCCTTATTATGCACCCTTCAAAACCTCCAACGCCTTATTCAAATTCTTACTAGCCTCACTTACCCAATTTGGTATATCCTCCAAGTTAGTTAATCCGTTGGCGTTTTCTTCAATCTGCTTCAATCGGCTTAATGTTTGCGAAAGGCCCAAATAGGTTGCCGACGATTTCATTTTGTGCGCTACACCACGCACTCTTGTCCAGTTAGCTTCTTTGGTAAATGCCTCCAGCTTTTGCAGCTCATCAGGCGTTTCAGTTAATAGCAACTGCACTATTTGTTTGCGCAAGTTTTCGTTGCCGCCAGTAATACGGTCAAGGTATGTTAAGTCCAATACTTCTAGCGATTGAGCCTCTTCATTGCTCCGGGCAGTAGTTGTAGCCCCTGGTTTTACTGAGTCTTTAAAATAGAGCAAGGCCACTATTTTATCGTGCAAGTGCTGTGGCTCAAAAGGTTTTGATATATAATCGTTCATGCCCGCTTCAATGCACTTATCAGCTTCGCCGGTAGTAGCAAAAGCCGTCATGGCCAAAATTGGCACATCGCTGGCTGGCGGAATAAACCGCTTGCGAATAAATCGGGTAGCCTCCAACCCATCCATCTCCGGCATTTGCACATCCATTAGCACAATGTCGAATGATCGCTGTTGCAACATTTCTACCGCAATACGGCCATTTTCGGCTATATCGGTTTCTATATTTTTCCACCATTGGTGCAACATCTCGTTGGCTACAAGCTGGTTTAGCTTTTTATCCTCAACTATTAGTATGCGCTTAGCGCCTATATCCGTCACGTTAAAACCACTGTTCGGGCCGCTCTCCATGGGCTTATCGGCCACTGCCCCACCCTTTTTGTACTTCAATATAACATTAAAACTAGAGCCACTGCCAATTTTGCTCCTCACCGAAATGGTACCACCTTGCAACTCAACAAATTGGCGCGTTATGGTAAGCCCTAGGCCCGTACCTTCTGCTTTTCTGTTCAGCTCTTGGTTTAACTGCGTAAAGCTACTAAACACGCTATCTAGCTTATCGGCAGGTATACCTATGCCAGTATCTTCAACCGTAAAACTGATTACGTAGTCATCCTCTATTTTCTCCAGCAGTTTTACTTTAAGTTTTACAAAGCCATAGTCAGTAAACTTAACTGCATTACTCAACAGGTTTATCAATATCTGCTTCAACCTTAATGGGTCGCCTATCAATGCTTCGGGCAGTTCTGAGTCAGCCTCTAAGTGCAATTCTATTTTCTTATCGGCGGCTTTAAACCGCAGGGTGCTGATGATTTGTTGTAAAACGCTGCCCAAGTGAAAATCAACGGACTCGAAAATAATTTTACCTGCTTCAATTTTCGTAAAATCCAGGATGTCGTTTATCAACTCCAACAAATGTTCCGAAGAGGTTCGTATGCCAGTTATGTATTCGCGCTGACGCTCATCAATGTTGGTTTGCTGCAGCAAGTGGGTTAACCCATTAATGGCATTAATAGGAGTGCGTATTTCGTGGCTCATATTGGCCAAAAAACGTTCTTTCATTTTGGCCGACCGCTGGGCAATTTCCTTTTCTTTTACTAGTTCTTCCCCTCTACGCTTTTCTGTAATATCTCTAATGGTGCCTTGGTAACCCATCAGTTTACCTTCATTGGAGTGCCAAAGCGAGGCGGTAATCATGCAATCAATTTTGGTGCCGTCTTTCCGGCGCAGTTTCAATTCAAAATCTCTTACAAATCCTTTCTCCTCAATTTCTTTTTTGAACTTCACCCGCTCAAAAGGATTGAGGTAGATATCGCGTACATTGAGTTTTTTCATTTCCTCATGCTCATAGCCAAATATCTCCAAAGTGGCCTTGTTGAAATCGGCAAAGTGACCATCCCTACTAGTAATGTAAATGGCATCGCGGCTTTGCTCAAACAAGCTGTGGTACTTTTCCTCACTCTTTTTCAATGCCTCCTCAATTCGTTTCCGGCCCGATATGTCTTGAATGGTACCGACAATAATTTTCCGGTCGAGACTATCTTCATGGCTCGAGCGCACCCGCAAGTTTATCTGTTTAATGGTAAGGTCAGATAACAATACAGCTATATCGATATTAAAATCGCTGTTGTCTTCAATTGCTTGGCGAAAGGTTTCCATGACGGTGCGCCGGTCGTTCTCAACTACTACATCTAAAAAATCGCGAATGGACATCCGCTTTTTATTGATTGGAAGCTCCAAAATACCCAATGCTTGCAACGACCAAAAGAAAATCATATTGAACGCATCGTATTCCCAGTGCCCCAATTGAGCTATGGCTTGCGCCTCAACCAATTTATCTTTGTAGGTCTTTATTTCTTGAGCATATTGCTCCACTTGGTGCTGTAGCGAGAATCGCTCTATAGCATAATATATGGTCCTATCAAGTTGCCTATAATCATGCTGCCCTTTTACTATAAAATCTTGAGCCCCTGCTTTTATAGCTGTGCGCCGTAACTCTTCGGTTTGGCGGCCTGAAAACACTATTATTGGCTGCTTGCCTTTGTGTTCCCTGATAAACTCAAAAGAAATTTCGTCGTTGCTATCTGGCAGGTTTATATCCAGCAATACAATGTCGGCTTTGTGCTGCGCCAAGTATTCTTTTATGGCTAAAAGATTATCAAATTCTACAAGGGTAAGCTCTACACCAAACAATTGCTTAATGGCGCGTTTTAGAAGCAATGCATCGGCCTCGTTATCTTCTGCTATCAGTATACTCAAGTGTTGACCAGTCATAGCTTTTATCTTGTTGCCGAATATAATAAATACTATGTTGCTATGCCAAGAACCAGTTTCATTTTAGTGTTAAAGGGCACTAAAAATGAAACCCCAGCATCATATTAAGAAAAGCTGCAACTAAAACAACTACAGTAATGAAAGCCTTACCAAGTAGGTGAAATTCTCGCCCGCATCGAGCAGTTCAACGTCATATCCACACTCATATGCTATGTTGGTAAGTGTAACACTATCAATAAACAACCATGGGAATTCAGACCCTTTTACATCCTTATAGATCATTTGATACCTAACCTCGCCATAATAGTCCCTGTCCATTGGTATACTAATGGAACCGTCCTTTTCTGTATAAATGTACTCAATGTCGGAAGTGTCAAAAATAATATGCCCACCCGGAGCAAGATATTGCTTTGCTTGTTTCAACCAATCGGTAAGGCCTGCAAGACTACCCGTAATTCCGATACCGTTCATCATCATCAATATGGTATCAAACTTTTCATCGCCCAAACCAATTAAATCAGTACCCCTGGCATCTGACACTCCCCTAGCTTTCATTACCTCAATTGCTCCGGGCGAGATATCAGCCGCCACTACCTCTACTCCTATTTTCTGTAACTCAAGCGCATGGCAACCGGAACCAGCTCCCAAATCGAGCACCCGGCCAAAGCAATTTTCAATAGCCATCTGTTCTAAAGCATTCATCTCCTCCCAGTTTCTGAAAAGAAGCTTTACAGGTATCACATCATCGTCGGCTATGTCGCAGTGCACCGTAATGTTTGCCTTTTCATCGGGAAATCTAAAATAATCAAGCATAGCTTGACCCATTGGGTCTTGTTCGGGAAGGAGCATGGTGTAAAATTACAGAATTGTTATGGTAGGTTTATATAGGATATTGCCCCTATTGCAACCTCTGAATTATTTTCTCCATCAATAAATCAGTAATTTGCAGTACTCAAAACCCACTTACATGAATAAAGGGCTACTATTAATATTTGGTGTTTTACTTTTTTTAGGAGCTTGCATTCAAAGCCCTCTAAGCGACACTTTGGGCACCCTTGATGCAACCAAACTAATTAACAAGTTTGCCCCCGACGACCATTTCTTTATGCAACGCAGCTATCCAGATACGGCATTCCCGATGGCGGCTTACAATAAAGCGCTGGAGATAGCTCGTGCCGATTATTTAAGGGCCAAAAACCAATTAGGCCAGCGCAGTGGAAATTCACTAGTATGGGAAAGCGAAGGACCTGGTAATATCGGCGGTCGCATAAATACCATTGCCGTAGACCCAACCAACTCAAACATAATATATGTAGGCACTGCCTGCGGTGGCGTATTTAAAACCACAAACGCAGGTGCTACGTGGGCACCTATATTCGATGATCAACCATACCTATCTATAGGCGATATTGAAATTGACCCGAGCAACCACAATACCATTTATGTTGGTACCGGTGATCCTAACATTAGCGGCTATCCGTTTATTGGCGATGGTGTTTACAAGAGTACCGATGCTGGACAAACGTGGACAAACTTAGGGCTTGTTGACCAACGAATAGTATCGAAATTGGAAGTACACCCGCTCAATCCAAACTTGATATATGCCGGCACTATGGGGCTTCCATTCCAAAAGAACAACCAAAGAGGGCTTTACAAATCAACTGACGGAGGACAAAACTGGAACCAGGTTTACTATAAATCAGATAGTGCGGGCGTAATTGATATGCTATTGCACCCTACCGATACCAATGTAATTTATATTACCAGCTGGAATAGGATACGAAACAGCATGGTAAGTTTGTTGACCGGACCGGATTGCCAAATATTAAAATCGACCGATGCGGGCCAAACTTGGCAACCTATCATGAGCGGCATTCCCAACACAAGTCCGCTAAGCCGCATTAATATTGACATGAGCGCAAGCGACCCAAACTTGTTGTTCGCCTCGGTGGTAAACAACGCCTACGATTTACAAGGCATTTACAAAACTACCAATGGTGGGCAAACATGGGTAGCCTTGCCTAATAATGGATTGCCTACTGATGCGCTAGGTGGTTTTGGATGGTACTTTGGGCATGTAAAAGTTAACCCAGCCAACAATAATGAATTGTTCCTTCTGGGAGTGGATTTGTATCGCTCAAGTGATGGCGGTAGCAACTGGACCATGGCAGGCCCACCTTGGTACACATACGATTTTCATGCCGATAAACATGATTTGGTGTTTGATGGAAATACCATTTATTGCGGAACCGATGGCGGACTTTATGCCAGCACCGACCGCGGCGATACCTGGCTAGATATAGAGAATTTGCCCGTAACACAATTCTATCACGTAGCCATCAATCCACACAACCCGGGAGTATATTACGGTGGAGCACAAGACAATGGCACTTGTGTAGGCAATAAGGCCAGCATAAACCAATGGGGCAGAATATTTGGAGGAGATGGATTTGATATTCAGTTCCATCCACTTATACCCGACATTTTTTATGTAGAAACCCAAAATGGCGCTATTTATACTACCGATGATGGTGGAAATTATATTTACGATGCGGTTGATGGAATTGATAACAACGATAGGCGCAATTGGGATATGCCATACTTGTTAAGCAATTTCAACCCCGACGTGCTATACACTGGAACTTACCGAATGTATAAATCAACAATTGGTAACTTTCCATTTTGGCAGCCCATTAGCAACGATTTGACCAAAGGGCCTATCTGGGGCGAAGGAAGGAATAACATAAGCGTTGTTGAGGAATCAAAGCTAGTAAATGATAGGGTTTTCTGTGGAACAAGCGATGGGAACGTTTGGCGAACCATTGATGGGGGCAACAACTGGACAAGCATTAATGCAAGTTTGCCCAACCGCTATGTTACTGATTTAGAATCCTCATCGCTAACAGCAGGGTTGTTAATGGTTTCGCATTCTGGATACAAAGACAATGACTTTATACCACACATTCACCTGTCGAGAAACGACGGTGATACCTGGACCGATATTTCGGGCAATTTACCGCCCATTGCAATAAATGAAATCGAGATAAGCAACTTAAACGATAGCCTCGTTTTTGTAGCTACCGATGGTGGTGTTTATTACACCGTCAATCAAGGTGCATATTGGGAAAGGCTTGGCAGCAATATGCCCGTAATGGTTGTATATGACTTAAAGATTGATGCGCTAAACCAAAAACTAATAGCAGGTACTCATGCGAGGTCGGTATTGAGCATTCCCATCGATTCAATTAATGCCAACTTGTTTGTGGCCCCAATTGTAACCAACATTTCGGGCGATGACACCGTTTGCGCTGGCGGCACTTCAACCTTAAATGCTACGGGCGGCAGTTTTGTAAATTGGAGCCCATCAGCTGGCTTGAGTTGCACCGCATGCGCTACTACCGAGGCAACACCATCCATTACCACAACCTATTACGCCAATGTATCAAACGGCACTAGCAGCGCCATCGATAGTTTTACGGTAGTAGTGCTGCCTAGCTTATCTCCGCCTGTAATACAAGTATTGACTGATTCTTTGGTGGTAAGCAACCCTGACCCAAGTGCTAGTGGCTACCAATGGTATTTAAACAATAGCCCTATACTTGGTGCCAACTTCCTAAACTACCTGGTAACAGAATCTGGCAGTTATTCAGTTGTAGTTACCCGAGGACAATGTACTGCATCTTCCAACTCAACATACATTACCATCATCTCGGCAGCTATCCTTGCAAGCATAAGCGAGCCAAGCTTGTGGAGTTACGATAACGTGGTTTATGCCATCAGCCCTCAAGGAAATGCACTGCATACTTTTGAGCTATATAGCGTTGCTGGGCAATTATTGGTTCATGAGCAGTTTGTAAGTGGTTTCCAAAAAGACCTAAGTAAATTGAACAGTGGCACTTATATAGCCCGAATTGTAACCGACAAAGGCACGGTTACCCGAAAGATATTCGTACGTTGATGCTTGAGCAATTTGCCCACGAATGTGCATGTTAGCTATGGAAACGATTTTATAGCCGCTATTTACTATTTAGTAGCTGCTAGTTACTATCTTTGCAGTCCGTTAATAACAGGATAAAGAGCTATTGCTATGTTTGAGAATTTGTCGGATAGGCTGGAAGGAGCGTTTAAGGTACTGAAAGGCCAGCACAAGATTACCGATGTTAATATTTCATCTTCGCTAAAAGAGATACGCCGCGCATTAGTAGATGCTGACGTAAACTATAAAATTGCCAAAGAATTTACAGATAATGTAAAGGACAAAGCAATTGGCGAATCTGTTATTACAGCCGTTCAGCCAGGCCAGTTGATGGTGAAAATCGTTAAAGACGAGCTTACCGCATTGATGGGTGGCACCGTTGCCGAGTTTAATGCCGATGGCAAACCAGCCGTGGTATTGATGGCCGGCTTACAAGGTTCCGGTAAAACTACCCACTCTGGCAAATTAGCGCTTTACTTAAAAACCAAAAAAAATAAAAAGCCGCTACTAGTAGCTTGCGACGTTTACCGCCCTGCGGCTATAAACCAATTGAAAGTATTAGGCGAGCAATTGGGTGTTGAAGTATATACTGAGGAGGGAAACCTAAACCCGGTAAAAATTGCAGAAAACGCAATAGCTCATGCCAAAGCCACTGGCAAAGATGTAGTGATAGTGGATACCGCTGGCCGCTTGGCGGTGGATGAGGATATGATGAACGAGATTGCCAATATCAAAAAGGCAATCAACCCGCAAGAGATTTTGTTTGTAGTGGATAGTATGACGGGCCAAGATGCCGTGAATACTGCCAAAGCCTTCAACGATCGCTTAAACTTTGATGGCGTTATCCTTACCAAGTTGGACGGTGATACGCGTGGTGGTGCGGCTCTTACTATTAAATATACCGTTGATAAGCCTATTAAGTTTGTAGGTACTGGCGAGAAAATGGATGCGCTTGAGGTGTTTCACCCCGATAGGATGTCGCAGCGTATTTTGGGTATGGGCGATATTATCTCTTTCGTAGAGCGCGCCCAAGAGCAGTATGACGAGGAACAAGCAGCCAAGCTTCAAGCCAAAATCAGCAAGAATACCTTTGATTTTAATGACTTCCTTACCCAATTGAACCAAATCCGTAAGATGGGTAACATCAAGGATTTGTTGGGCATGATACCGGGCATGGGCAAAGCCATTAAAGATATTGATATTGATGATAGCTCGTTCAAAAAAATCGAGGCCATTATTTTCTCAATGACGCCTGCGGAACGCACCAACCCTGACTTACTAAACGGTAAACGCCGTGAGCGGTTGGCCAAAGGCAGTGGCAACACTATACAAGAGGTAAACCAGTTTTTGAAGCAGTTTGAGGAAATGAAAAAGATGATGCGCAACTTTACCAAAATGAGCGCTGCTGGCGGCATGAAAGGCTTGCCGAGAAGATAATTAACTAGTCCACGGTCGACAGTAGATGGTCGACAGTAGATGGTCCACAGAAAGATTATTAACTGGTTAGTTCTTTAGCTTTTGTCTACTATTTACTAGTTACTAATAAGTTATTTCTCCAATTGGCTTTGCTCCAACATTGCTGGTGCGGTAGGGAAACGAACATCGTAGCTAGCTTCTTTATTGCCAATCATTTCGTTTTTACGAGTAGCTACTATCATCCAAGAAAATGATGTATTGCTTTTGCCATTGGCCAACTCTGTTACGGTAAATCCGTTTTCCGATTTGTTGGTAACAAACACACCATTACAATCGCCTTCTAACTGAATAAACACTTTCAATGGGTGGTCTGCATCCACTAGAATGTTCTTAGCGAATGTAGGGTCAATTGATATTATTGCTTGGCCATTTACTAACTCCCCCATACCATAGTCTTGAAACAAAACTTCCGGTGCTTCAGGACAGAACATGGTTACTTTATTGCCCGCTACATCTTCAACTATGGTTGATACAGCGCCATTGCCAATGATTTTGTAAGGAGTAAAAAGATTAGTAGTGGCGTCAAAATTCCATCCTCCAACGTAGGCATAAGAGTTGTCGTTAATAAAGTAACCACCAAATGCCGTGTTGGAATTGTCTCTGGCAAAGCCCGCTGCACCAATACTAAAGCCTGTAGATGCGCTGCCCGAACCGTTGTTTAAATGCAATCCGGCCACATTGTTTCCTACCGAGGTAAAGCCCGTGCCGCGGGTATGATAATTTTGTGAGCGTGCTGCAGTAGTGCTTGAATTGCCACCCATTTCAATACCAAAAATTGGGCTAGTAACCGTGCCGAGTATAACTTTACCGTTGCTAAGAATACTCAATTTGCTTGTGCCATTTAGGTCAATTTGCAGCGGATTGGTTCCTGCAGGCGCATTGATATGCAACCTAGCAGTTGGTATTATGGTGCCAAGACCCAATCTATTATTCGTTTCGTATAATATAGAGTTGCTTCCCGAAACACCATCAGGGGTAAATTTCACTAAGTAACCAACCGTACCGTTTAAATTAGCGCTACCCGCTGGTCCAGTGGCACCCGTAGCACCTGGCATCCCGTCAACACCATTTACGCCATCAATACCATTCAAACCTTGCGGACCCGCAGGACCAGTATCACCTTTAATACCTTGAGGACCTTGAGGGCCGGTGGCACCGTCGGCACCAGTTAAACCTTGAGGTCCAGTGGCTCCAGTGGTACCTTGGCTACCCTGCAGGCCTTGCGGACCAACTGCTCCAGTTGCTCCGGTGGGGCCTTGAATACCCATAGCACCTATAGCCCCAGTAGCACCTGTCGCGCCTTGTGCACCGGGCAATCCATCAGCACCTGTAGGGCCAACAGCACCATCTACTCCTGGGTCGCCTTTGGGGCCTTGTGGGCCTGCTATACCTTGTGCCCCAGTTGGGCCTTGCATAATGGGTAACACTACCGCACCGCCACCATCGCTTAACCGGAGCGTATCGCCAGCTAATGATATGGTTTGTGCACCGCCTACCAAACTTGATAAATCTACTGAATAGCCTCCACCAAGGGTTTGTAAGGTGAGCAATTTTGTGCTAGGGTCAAATACCACACCCGCTACCCCTTTGCTGGCTATTGATGACAAATCAACTTGTCCGCCATTGGTAAGGCTAATCGTATTGGTTTGTTGATCAAAACTCAAGGCTTGCTCATCGGTATTATCTAAATATCCAGACAGGCTTATAGCATTACCGTTAGTAAGTGTCAATAAATGATTGATGATGGCTAAGTTTTGGAAATAGGCCGAATCACTCGCAGAAACCCAACGAGCACCATCCCACTTCAAAACATGATTTTGATGCGGATGTGCTTGAACGTCGGCAAGGTCGTTTAAATAATTGTTCGCTAAATCATCCTTATCGGTATCCAACAGCACACTATAGCTGTTTCCAGCATCTTCTATGGAGAGCTTGCCAGTTAACGGATCAAAATCGAAGCGAGTAATCAATTCATTTACATCACTGGTATCACCCAAATTAATGTTAGAATTTCCAGAATTTAAAGCATACAATGCAAAAGGAACAGAGAGCATTTCGCTCTTGCCAATAGTTATAAAACCGTGGTTGTCCCAATCCATTTCTATCCAAACCCACTTTGCGCCCGAAGCCCAAGGTATTTGATCGAAACGACCAACTTCAGCCAAACCTTGGCCAAGTACCAGATTGATTAACCCAAATTCGTTGGTTTTTACCTTGTGTGCTTCGCGATATACTACCACTCCGTTTTCGCCGCCATCTATTATACTTAAACGAACGAAGACATTGGTATTAGTCATTGGCTCACCAGAAGCGTCTCGAGCAACTGCTTGATACTTTACACCATGCGGAGCTTGCGCCAAAACGAAACTGGGCAGCATTAACAGGCACACCGACAATATAGCACCGATAAAAATATTTAAGCCTTGTTTACTCAATGGTGGTCTTTTTGCACTTTGTATACGCCTAAACTTTCACCTTCAAGGCTAATCTGCAGAAAATAAACGCCATTGGCTAAATTTTCCAGTGATAATTCCTTCTCGGGAGCAGCTGTACTTGGCAGCCATAAGTCGCTCTGCATCAATTGCCCAAGGGTATTGTACAGTGCTACTTCAACTGGCTTATCATACGGCCTACTAAGCCTTATACGGATGATACCGCTAGTTGGGTTTGGAAAAACCGTAAAAATTGGGGAAATATCTGAATTGGGTTGCGTTGCGCCTGTTGGGCCTTTTCTCAAAAATGGCTGGTTAAAGCCTTGGGTAAAAGTAACTTCAAGTGTATTTTGCGCTTGTGTTTCAATAAAAGTCTCGCCCATGGTCCATGTTACACTGCCATGAGCATGCGTACCGAAACCTCCAGCCGTTGCCCATACTTCTGGGGCAAAGCTTTGTGCCACTGTGCATGGCACCATACCGATACAAAAGACAACTGCGAATAAAACTCTCACCATCAACATTTGTTATTGATAAGTAAATTAGCATCATTTAGCGAAAAAGTCAATACTATTTGAGGTGCTCAGTGCTATTGAACAAAACTACCTCAAACTTATCACCATACTGATGCAGCTTGTACAACGATAAGTTGGTATGCGGGAAATCGTCCATTTTACTCAACGGAACATGGAGCATAGTACACAATAGCGACCTTATAGCACGACCATGAGAACAAATAAGGATGGTTTTCTCGAAATTAGGCAGCACGTTATGAATAAAATCCCTTTGCCGCGACTGCAGCTCCAAAGGGCTCTCTCCGCCTGCTATTTTTTCTTCCAGAAATCCTTCTCTCCAGCGATTGGTAAGATATTGATATTCCTCTGCCAATTTAGGGTCGCCGCCCTGCCCTTCGTGCATACCCCAATCTATTTCGTCTAGTTCGGCATGCTTAAGCAGGTTATGCCCAGCTTTGACAAATGGCTCCAGTGTTTGGTGTGTGCGGGTAAGCATTGAGGCAAAAACATGATCAAATGGCTGGTGCTTATAGAAATCATAAAAGGCCAATGCCTGTGCCTTCCCTTTTTCGTTAAGCTCCGAATTGACACCTCTACCTTGAACAATACCCTTGCGGTTATAGTCCGTTTCGCCGTGCCTTACCAGGTATATTTCTTTGTCAACTAGTTTAGCCATAAATTTGGACAAAGATAACAAATCCAATCGTCGTGTGAGCAATTCATTAGCTACCAAAATACTTCAACAGTTATGTGAGGATAATAGTCGTAATTCATTAGTATTCTATCGATTACCTTATCAAAAAAAGATTAATTACCTAATTGGCGAGGCAAGAAAAATTGGCTCAATTGGTGAGGTATTGAATGAAACAGGTTTCGCCTTTGTGCCTGCATCCAATAGTAAAGGTTGCACTCCCTACTTCATTGTTGTAGCGTCGGAAGATGTTTTAGAGCATTATGAAAAATTAGATTTGCCCAATATTGCTTGGGCAGCAAATAGCAAAGACCCAGCAGTTACATCTCATTCGCATTATTTGCAGCAAGCAAAAAGCATGATTGATGAAATGAAGGTTCATAAACTTGAAAAGGTCATCCTTTCGAGAGTTAAAAAACAAGAAACAGTAAGTTTTAATCCGTGGGAAACCTTTAAGAAACTGTGTACTAAATACCCTTCAGTTATGGTTTATTGTGTCACTATTCCAGGTGAGGGAACTTGGCTTGGTGCTACACCCGAAACGCTAATAAAAGTTGACAATGGTATTGCACAAACCGAAGCATTGGCTGGAACGCAAGCCGATAATGGAATGCCGTTAGAAAAGATTGAATGGGGAACAAAGGAACAAGAGGAACAACAAATTGTTGCTGATAATATAAAAGGGCTAATTGGCAGTTACTTCCCTAATGCTTTATTGGAAACGGAAGGCCCAAAAACTGTTTCAACTGGGGTTTTATTGCATTTGATTACAAGGTTTAAATGGCATACGCAATATAATAATGCAGCCATTGAATCTTTTATAAAAGCGCTGCACCCCACTCCTGCTATTGTTGGCCAGCCGAGGGAAGCAGCATTAAAACTGATAAGTAACCTAGAAACCCACGATCGTGCATACTATACAGGGCTGCTTGGACCTGTAAACCCAAACAAAGTGACTCATTTGTTTGTAAACCTAAGGTGCATGCAAGCATTTGATGGGTATGTTGCGCTTTATTTGGGCGGTGGCCTTACAGCCAATAGTAATCCAGATGCCGAGTGGCTAGAAACCGAACTAAAAGCAAAAACTTTGCTTAGTGTTTTATAACTATCATAACATACAAGGCCCCTCCCAGTAAAGGAAGAGGCCTTGTATGCTCTTAACCAAATAATACTCTCTTACCTTTATCTGCTGCAGCTCATTAAGTTCTAGCAGTTATTATTTTTTACTTCATTAGGGTAACGTTACCTTGGCGCGTTACTGATAGTCCATTGGTACACACAGCTTCGAAATAGTACACAAAAACACCTGGGTCTAATAGTTTACCGTTGTAAATACCGTTCCAACCTTCGTTGATGTCGTTACTTTCGTAAACCAAGTTGCCCCACCTATCAAACACCCTGAATATTTTCAATCCGTTATCCGTAAGTCCACGCACACGCAGCACATCATTGTTGCCATCGCGGTTAGGTGTAAAGGTGTTAGGAACAAATATGTCGTCGCCACAGCGACCAATAACATTTATTGTTATAGTACTTTCATCTTGGCAACCCTTTTCGTCGGTTATCAATAAGCTGTAATTTTCTGTTTGGTTTGCTACTAGTGATGGCCTCTCACAATCGCTACAGCTAAGGTTATAGCTCGGTGTCCAGCTGTAAGTATTGGCGCTGCCCACTAATACTGGAATGTTTAGTGACATTGGAGTGCCTTCAACCACATTGCGAGCCTCCACTTCGGCCAACACCGGTAGTGGATTTACAACCACAGTTACGTTTTGTGTATCGGGTATACATGAACCGCTGTAAGCTATTAAAGTATAAGTACGAGTAGTATCAGGCGTCAATATGGGGTTAGGCGTATTTTGCTCGTTGAAAAAGTTAATCGGATTCCAAACATAGTTTACTCCTTGATTGCCCGCCTGCAAAATGTCAACATTTAGTTGCACACTTTCGCCGTAGCAAAGCTCTCTAAAGGCATCCAAACTGACCATCACTTTGTTGATAACCGTTACGGCAACATTGTCGCTTGCAGTGCAGCCTTGGTCAGTAACTACAGTTATAGTATAAGTAGTTGTAGCCTTAGGTGTTAGTGTAGGGCTCAATGATGATGAATCATCCAAGTACAATGCTGGCGACCACTCAACCCTAGCGGCCAAGCTTTCGCTACTCGCCAAAACTATGTTATCGCCCTCGCAAAGTGTTACATCATCAATAGTTGACACCGATGGAATATCATGCACATTTACGGTATGCGTTGTACTATCCATGCAGCCAAATGCGGTAGTTGCAACAACCTTATAAATATCACTGCTATCAGGCTGCAACGATGGGTTTGCGCAATCGTCGCAGGTAAGTTCAGTTGCAGGGGTCCAGCTATAAGTAGCCCCACCCGATGCTACCAATTCAATGGTTTCGCCACGGCAAATATCAGTTCTGCCAACAACAGCTACCACTGGCAGAGGGTTTACATTAACAAGCACCGTATCTTCAACAGTACAATTATATTGGTTTGTAACTGCTACCGAGTAAGTGGTGGTAATGTTTGGCGTTGCTGTAACTATAGCGCAAGTGTCGCAATCAAGCATGGCGGCTGGTCCCCAAACTTGAGTAGTACCACCAATAGATTCTAAAGTAATGCTCTCGCCAAAACAGATACTTTCAACACTAGACATTACGCCAGTTGGGTAAGGGTTTACCATTACAGTTACATCCTGAACATTGGTACACTTAAACTGGTTGGTAATAGTTACCTGGTAAATAGTAGTTGCCAACGGAGTAGATATTACTAATGCACACGAGTCGCAGTTTAAGGTTGCCACTGGCGACCATTCATATTTGGTTCCACCTCCAGCTTCAAGTTCAACGCTTTCGCCTATACATACAGCCAAGTCTTCTGTAATACTGCCTTTTGGCAACGGATTTACAACCACAGAAACAGTATCTCTGCTCTGGCATCCATTGCTATCGGTGCCTAATACTACATAATCTATATCAAGTCCTGGACCAGCCATAGGGTTGGCAACAGAAGTGCTGCTTAAGCCAGCGCTTGGGCTCCACTGATAAGATACGGCACCACTTGCAAGTAGCCCAACGCTATCGTTGAAACATACAAAAGTATCATTGCCAGCGCTAACAAATGGAAGGGCATGCACAGGCAATACTTTGGTAGCCGTATCAATACAACCACTCAAAGAAGTTGCTATTAATTGGATGGTATAATTGCCAACCGCAGTATAGGTTTGATCAAATGGATTTTGAACGGTATCGGTGCTACCATTGCCAAAGGACCAGTTCCATGATGCCATGTTGCCCGGTGCAGGTGTTGTATTGGTTATGCTTACCAATTGTGGCACACAGCCTGAAATTACCGACAAATCAAATGATGGCAATGGACCTTCATCTATTACAATGTAGTTGGGTTTAAGCAATGTATCAACGCAGTTTCCGTTGGTTGTAATTAACATTACATCATACACTCCAGGTCCTGCATAATAATGGGTTGGGTTTTGTGCGGTGCTGCTATCGCCATCACCAAAGAACCATTTCCATGAGGTTATAGCAGGCAAGGCTATTGACGAATCGGCAAATGCAACCGTGCCATTAAAGCAATGGTAATTTTTGTTTGCTGCGAAATCAGAACTGATATAACCTACAACTAACGAATCGGTAGATGAGAGTGGAACAATACAACCGAGTCCATCGTCAAGTATCAATACTGGGTTATAAACTCCGTAGTTAGCATACGTATGCAAAACCGAATCGCCTGCGTTTTGCACAATACCATCGCCAAAATCCCAAGTGCGCACTGCAGTATTAGTAGTAGTGGCGGTAAAGAATACTTCGTTGTTAATACACGCATTTCGTGGTGTAAAGGTAAAATTGCCATTCGGACCCAAAACCACCACAAAGTCGGCCTTAACGGTAGTATCTTGGCAACCCTTGCTATTAGTAGTAATTAAGGTTACAGTAAAGTTACCCGGGGTAAGATATAAATGCGATGGGTTTTTCAAATTGCTCACATTAGAGTTGTCGCCAAAATGCCATTCCCACGCCACAATATCATTGCTTGATAAGTCGGTGAAATTTACGAGTAATGGCGGACATGGCACACTCGTGCTATCTGCGGTAAAATCTGCCGATGGATTTTGAACAACTACATAAGAGGTGCGGGTAAATGTGCTATCGCAACCATTTAAATCATATGCAGTTAGACTAACCGAATAAGTGCCCTCTTGGGTATAAATATGTGTCGGGTTACTTAGGGTACTGGTATCACCATCACCAAAATTCCAAAGGAAAGTTAATGTTGAGCCAATCGAAGTATTTGTAAAATTCGTTGGAGCACCAACACAACTCAAAGTGTCGCCAGTAAATGCTGGCCTTGGAAAGGTTGGTCTTATGTAATTTGAGCGCTGTATGGTATGGGCGCAGCCGTTAGCGTCGGTTACGGTAAGTCCAACACGGTAGCTACCAATTGAATCGTAAACATGCGAAGGGTTTTGTGCAGTACTGCTATCTCCATCGCCGAAAGTCCATGACCAACGAACTATGGGCGACATGAACGCAGTAGAAGAATCGCCGAACTGAACCGGAAGTGGCGCACAGCCAGTGGTTGGATCACCTGCATAGTTAGCTGTAGGGCCCAATACGGTAATGTAAGCAGGGCGAAAAAGCGTATCCCTACAACCATTTGCATCGGTAATAATTAAGCGTGCATCATAAACACCTGGAACGGTAAAAGTAAATGTTGGATTTCTAAGGTTCGAGGTCAAGGTTCCTACCCTCCATGCATAACTAGCCGCATCAATAGAGCTATCTCTAAAGGTAGTAGTAAATGGACGACAACCTGTTACCGCATCAGCACTAAAATTGGAAACTGGATCGGTAATTCTAATAGATAGTGCTTCAACGTCAAAGCATTGATTAACGGTATCTTCTACTGTTAGTGTGGGAGCGTATGTGCCCCGAGCCGCAAAAGTATGCACGGTGTTTTGCGAATTGCTGGTAGTGCCGTCGCCAAAGCTCCAGAACCAAGTATCTGGTGCTAAAGAATTATCAATAAACGAAACTGTGTATGGATTGGCGCAGTTGCGAGCAACGGTAAAGCGCGCATCGGGCGGAGAGATGTATACGTAATCCTGTTTAATAATGGTGTCGCGGCAGCCGTTGTGGCCCACTATAAGTCTCACATCAAAATAGCCTGTATCAGAGTAGCTATAGGTAGGATCTTGATCTAATGCAGTGCCGCCGTCGCCAAAATCCCAGAACCACTCATTTGCATTATTCGACGATAAATCGGTAAACACAATTGGCGAATAAAGACAGATAGAAGTATCGGTGGAAGTATACTCACCAGTAGGTTTGCTGCCTGCGCGAATGTAACTATTGCGCACCACCGTATCGGTGCAACCTTCGGCGTTAAAAATGATTAATGTAATGTCGTAAATACTATCTTGTGTAAATACATGTGAAGGGTTTTGTTGGGTGCTGATTTGTCCGTCGCCAAAACTCCAAAACCAACCAACCACTGGGCTATTGCTTATTGACGAATCGCTGGTGAAGTTAACCAGCAATGGTGAGCAGCCGCGAGTAGTATCGGCATGTATAATAGCTTCAGGTGCAGCAATTTTTACCATACTTGGTATAGTAAAGGAACTAACACAACTGTCAACGTTCATTACGGTTAAAGTAACATCAAATGTATCTAGTGATATGTAGGTATGAGAAGGATTTTGCAAGGTGCTGGTGGTGCTATCCCCGAAATCCCAAAACCACGATACTGCATTTAATGAGCTATCGTAGAACTGAACAGTTAGCGGAACATTGCACGAAAGCAAATTACTACCTCCAAAATTGGCTATTGGCGATGGGCTAACGGTAATGTAGGATGTGTATGTTACGCTATCGGCACATGAACTTGAGTTTGCCGAAAAAAGAGAAACCGTATAGGTTCCCGCTGCAGCATAGCTATGCAGTGGGTTCTCAACCGTGTCTGTAGTGCCATCTCCAAAATCCCAATGCCAAATGTTTGGGTTAGAAGTAGATAAATCGGTAAACTGAATAGGTGCACCCACACAACCGTTAGTTACATCGCTAGTAAAGTTTGTTACCAAATCTTCGATAGCAATAAAGCCTGGTTTCAATATCGTATCTCTGCAACCCATAGAGTTGCGAATAATGAGCGAAACATCGTAAACACCAGCACTGCTGTAGCTAACCGAAGGGTTTGTTGAGCTACTGCTAGTTGCATTGCCAAAATTCCATTGGTATGATAATGGTAAACTCGATTGCGTAAGATTGGTAAACTGTACACTCAACGGTGGGTTACATGCCGACTGAATGTTGCTTGTAAAATCGGCGTTAATTTTAGACGAAATATTGATTAGGTTGGTCACCGTTTTCTGGCTCTCACAACCATTCAAATCTTTGGTAATTAATGTAACTGAATAACTACCGCCTTGAGCGTAAGTATTACAAGGCTGTGGTGCAGTGCTGCTATGACCATCGCCAAAATCCCATATCCAACTAGATATAGGAGCATCGCCAACAATCGTAGAATCTAAAAAGCAAATCTCGGTAGGGGCACAACCAGTTACGGCACTTGCAACAAAATTTGCTTCAGGATTTTTAAAAACCTGAAGATAATTTGTTTTGGTAATTGTATCACTGGTTACCCCATCAGATACAATCAAAGTGATTGTTTTGTAACCCGGGGTAAGGTAAATTGCCCCTGGATTTTTCTGGGTTGATACGTTACCGTTGCCCAGCGACCACTTCCAAGAAGTGATGTTGCCAGTAGATTGATCGGTAAACCTTACAAGTAATGGACTGCAGGATGAAGTTTTGTCGGCCGTAAAATCGGCATGTACCTGAGCGTAGGCACTGGTACCTGACATTGCTAAAAGCCACAGGATGGCAAGTGCCAGCCGTTGAATGGGTTTCATGCTACTAGAGTTTGGTTAAGAGACGACCCTGAGAAGGTCATTGTCTTATACGACCTGTAGCATAATAGGTTTCGGTTTGTTACAAAATATGTTCAAATAGTTTTACACTAATGCGCTAAAAGGACAATTGGTACAAAAAGCAAGAGACCGCCTAAAATTTTAGGCGGCCTCTTGAAAGCTTCTTACAAACAAATTAAGCGGCAATTACTTGCTATCGTCTTTTTTCTCGTCCTCTTGCTCTTCGCTTTTAGCAAGCTTCTTAGTAGCCTTAGCTTTTTTTATTACAATGGTAAGCTTATCATCGGCTCCTATCCTATCCACTTGAAAAATATCGCCTTCTTTCACATTGGCGCGTAATATTTCTTCAGCCAATGGATCTTCAAGGTATTTTTGTATGGCGCGGTGCAATGGGCGAGCGCCAAACTGTGGGTCATAACCTTTTTCGGCTAAGAAATCCTTACCAGATTCGGTGAGTTCAATGATGTAACCCAAATCAGCAAGGCGCTTGTACACACCTTTCAATACGATATCGATGATTTGGAAAATATCTTCTTTCTTCAGCGAATTAAAGATAATCACATCATCAATGCGGTTCAAAAACTCAGGCGAAAAGGTTTTTTTCAGTGCTTTCTCAATCACGCCTTTCTCATAATCATCACCATTGCTCTCGCGGGTAGCAGTAGCAAAACCTATACCCTTACCAAAGTCTTTCAACTGGCGTGCGCCAATGTTAGAGGTCATGATAATTAGCGTGTTCTTGAAATCGATTTTACGGCCCAAGCCATCAGTAAGCATACCGTCGTCCAACACTTGCAACAATAGGTTGTAAACATCAGGGTGGGCTTTTTCAATCTCATCCAAAAGAATCACTGAATATGGCTTACGGCGTACTTTCTCCGTCAATTGGCCACCTTCTTCGTAACCAACGTATCCTGGAGGCGCTCCAATCAAACGAGTGATGGCAAATTTCTCCATGTACTCGCTCATATCAATTCGGATTAGCGAATCTTCCGTATCGAATAAATAACGTGACAAAGCACGGGCAAGTTCGGTTTTACCTACACCAGTTGGGCCTAAGAAAATGAACGTACCAATGGGTTTGCGCGGATCCTTTAACCCTACCCTGTTGCGTTGTATAGCCTTAGTAATTTTTGCAATGGCATCGTCTTGTCCTATTACGGCTTTTTGCAAATCTTCTTTCATAGAAAGAAGCTTAATGCTCTCGCTCTGTGCAATACGATTAACCGGTATACCGGTCATCATGGCTACCACCTCGGCTATATCCTCTTCATTAACCGGGTATTTTTTGTTCTTGGTTTCTTCTTCCCAGTCAACTTTCGCTTTTTCTAGGTCATCCAAAAGTTTCTTTTCGCTGTCACGCAAGCGGGCAGCCTCTTCGTATTTCTGGCTCTTAACTACCTGATTTTTCTGAACCTTAATATCTTCAATCTTCTTCTCAAGGTCGATAATGGTTTCCGGTACGTGGATGTTCTTTAAGTGAACGCGAGCACCCACTTCGTCCATTACATCAATAGCCTTGTCTGGGAAGAATCGATCGGTAATATACCTTGCGCTCAACTTCACGGTAGCATTAATAGCATCTTCAGAATAGGCTACATTATGAAAATCTTCGTACTTAGGCTTGATGTTGTTCAAGATGTGAATCGTTTCTTCAGGAGAAGGCGGATCGATAATCACCTTCTGGAAACGACGATCCAAAGCACCATCCTTTTCAATATATTGGCGGTACTCATCTAATGTAGATGCACCGATGCATTGCAATTCACCACGTGCTAATGCTGGTTTAAAGATGTTACTAGCATCCAATGAGCCAGTGGCACCACCAGCGCCAACTATAGTATGTATCTCATCAATAAACAATATAACGTCACGGTTCTTTTCAAGCTCATTCATAATGGCTTTCATGCGCTCCTCAAACTGGCCACGATATTTGGTACCAGCTACAAGGGCCGCTAAATCGAGCATTACGATTCGCTTATCAAACAACACGCGAGAAACCTGACGCTTGATAATGCGCAGCGCTAAGCCTTCTACAATAGCGGTTTTACCCACACCTGGTTCACCAATTAATATTGGGTTGTTCTTTTTACGACGGCTCAATATTTGGCTTACTCGCTCAATTTCAGTAGCGCGGCCAACTATCGCATCGAGCGAACCTTCCTCTGCCAATTTCGTCACGTCTCTGCCAAAATTGTCAAGCACAGGGGTTTTACTTTTTGCAGCACCTTGCTTTTTACCTGCAGCTCCACCAGCACCGTAGCTTCGGCGCTCTTCTTCGTCGTAGCTTTCCTCGTCTCCTTGGTCACCAGAAAGCTCATCTCTTATTTCGTGTTTCACGTAGTCTAGTTCTGCTTTAAAAACATCATAGTCAATATCAAACTGTTTTAGCAGTTGAGTAGCTATGTTGTCGGGGTTCTTTAATATTGATAACAACAAATGCTCAGTACCAATAACATCGCTTTTCAAAACTTTGGCTTCTAAAACGGTTATTTTCAATACCTTTTCTGCTTGCTTCGTTAAGGGCAAACTACCAGCGTTATAGGCGTTTTTGGCCACCTTATCTCGAATAGCTTCTTCCACGTTCTTGCGAAGACGAGGAACATCAACATCCAATGATTTCATAACACGTATTGCCATACCTTCACCCTCGCGGATGAGGCCTAACAACAAATGCTCTATACCAATATAGTCGTGTCCTAAACGGAGCGCTTCTTCCCTACTGAAGGAAATTACTTCTTTAACCCTGGGCGAAAATTTTGAATCCATATCCCTTCTGTGTGTCTAAAAATTATGCCATACTGCAAACCACGACAAATTGTCTAAATGCTTTAACCGTCAATAGGTATCCCAAGTTACAAAAGTAATATGGCAATGTAAACAAAAGCTTTACTAAGGTAGGCCTAGCCTGCCGTTTTGCCAAATATCTACACTCGGGGTTATCCACAAATATTAGGTTGACAGATAAAATTATTGTATTATTAGCCTATCAAGCCAAAAAGTACTAATTTTACGGCGGAAACATACTGATAACGCAGGAACCACCAATGAAGTTTAGCATAGACAAGAAAGATAAGTATTGCCTTTTCAAGCTTGAGGATGAAAAGCTCAACACCTTGAACGCGCCGAAGTTGAAATCGGAATTGGTGATATTGAATGCCAGCGGAGTAAGGAACATTATCCTTGACCTTTCAGACGTTAATTTTGTCGACTCTTCTGGGTTGAGTGCCATTCTTATTGGCAATCGCTTGTGCAAGAACGTGAATGGTTCTTTTGTTGTTACTCGTATGAACGACTATGTATCTAAGTTGATCAAAATTTCCCAGCTCGATTCCATTCTCAACATTATGCCTACCATTGAAGAGGCTGCTGATTTTGTATTGATGGAAGAATTGGAGCGGGATTTGAAAGGAAACTAATGAATGACCTTTGAGGTAACCATTCTTGGTAGCAACTCTGCAATACCTGCCAACGGCAGGAACCCTACTAGCCAAGTGCTTAATTTTAACGAACGTTTGTTTTTAATTGACTGCGGCGAAGGCACTCAGATGCAGTTTAATAGATACAAAATCCGTTTCCACAAAATAAATCGCATCTTTATTAGCCACTTGCATGGCGACCATTTTTTTGGACTCATAGGGTTGATAACTTCTTACAACCTAAATCATCGAACCGCTCCTTTACACATTTATGGCCCCGAAGGCTTAGATGAAGTCATCAATGTGCAACTGCGCTATTGCAGTAGGCAGATAGATTTCGAAATTGTGTTTCATATTTTCGAGCCAAAAAATGGTGCAGTAGTATTTGAGGATATGACCATGAAGGTTACCTCGTTGAGCATGATCCACCGCATTCCTTGTTCAGGCTTTATTTTTACGGAGAAGTTTGCAGAGCGAAACATCCGTAAAGAAAAGATAAAGCAATATAAAATTCCTTTCGAGGCAATAGGCGACATAAAAAAAGGTGCCGATTTGCAATTAGAAGATGGCACTATTATACCCAATGCTGAACTCACTTTGCCACCACCTAAAGCAAGAAGCTATGCTTTTTGCACGGACACTTTATACAATGAGGAACTACTGCCATACTTGCATGGTGTAAACCTCTTGTATCACGAATCCACTTTTGATAAGACCCGCACTGAGCGTGCTTTAGAAACATTTCACTCCACTGCTGAACAAGCCGCAGAGATTGCTAAAAAAGCACAAGTGCATAAACTGATAATTGGCCACTTTTCGTCGCGGTATCACGAATACGACTTGGAGAATTTGCTAAAAGAAGCCCAAGCTGTTTTTCCAAATACCCAACTGGCATTGGAAGGATATACCTTCCCAATAGAAAGAGTTTAAAACGTACCTACCTTAGTTACCAGGTTTCAAATGAAACACGGCTCCCTTTAGCGATTCATGTACGCGAATTTGACAAGTCAATCGGCTTTTGCCATTAGTAAAGGGAATATTATCCAACGTATCCGCTTCATCATCACCTATGGGGAACAGACTGGTATCGCCATCAACAAAACAATGGCAAGTGCCACACAAACCCATACCGCCACAAGTAGCCTCAATGGGGTAATCGTAAGCCTTCAGTAATTCCATTACCGATAGCAAAACGTCCAACGGCCCTACAACATCTTGTTCCTCGCCTTCGAATTCTACTTTAAAATGTACATCCATAATTAAGTACAAAAGTACCGTTGGAGTTAAACAGGTTTAATGGCAAGCGTCAGTGATTTGGCTGATTTTGGTTAGGTGTACAGTACATTTTCAAAATCGTCAATTACCAAACCCTTAGTTAACCGATTAACCAAACAAACCCGTATTTTTACCTCCCAAATTACCCCACACCGTTATGGAATATAAGTTTCAGGAGATTGAAGCGCGCTGGAAACAGTATTGGAAGGACAACCAAACCTATAAGGTAAGCAACGACACCAGCAAACAGAAGTGTTACGTGCTGGATATGTTCCCCTACCCTAGCGGCGCGGGCCTGCACGTGGGGCACCCGCTGGGTTACATTGCTACCGACATCTACAGCCGCTACAAACGCTTGAAGGGCTTCAATGTGTTGCACCCCATGGGTTTTGATGCCTTTGGCTTGCCTGCGGAGCAATACGCCATACAGACTGGCCAGCACCCTGCCACCACCACCGAGGTGAACATTGCCCGCTACATGGAGCAGTTGGATGCCATCGGTTTTGATTACGATTGGAGCCGCGAGGTGCGCACCAGCGACCCGAAATACTACCAGTTTACACAGTGGATATTTATTCAGTTATTCCACTCCTACTATAATAACGCCGCCCAACAGGCCGAGCCGATTACAGACTTAGTTGCCACTTTCGCCAAAGAGGGAAATATCAAAACAAATGCCGCTAGTGGCAAAATATCGACCTTTACCGCCGAGGAGTGGAACACCTACAGCGAGAAGCAGCAGCAGGAGATATTGATGGAATACCGCTTGGCATACTTAAAGTATGGCGACGTAAACTGGTGCCCAGCCTTAGGCACGGTATTGGCCAACGACGAGGTGAAAGATGGCGTGAGCGAACGCGGTGGCCACCCCGTAGTAAAGAAGAGTATGCGCCAATGGTTTTTGCGCATTACCGCCTATGCCCAGCGCTTGCTGGATGGATTGGACACCGTGGACTTTGCCGAGAGCCTGAAAGAGCAGCAACGCAACTGGATAGGCCGCAGCGAAGGCGCCAGCGTGCAGTTTAATGTGGTTGGCAGAGATGAAAAAATAGAAGTGTTCACCACTCGACCCGATACCATCTTTGGGGCGACGTTTTTGGTGTTGGCACCCGAGCACCTTATGGTGGCGGAGATTAGCACCAATATAGCGGCCATTGAGGAATACAAAGCCTACGTGCAGAGCCGCAGTGAGCGCGACCGCCAAGCCGATGTGAAGACCGTGAGCGGTGCCTTTACTGGCGCGTATGCCCACAACCCCTTTACGGGCGAGAACGTGCCGATTTGGATTGCCGAATATGTATTGATGGGCTACGGCACCGGTGCCATTATGGCCGTGCCGAGCGACGACGACCGCGATAATGCATTTGCCACCAAGTTTGGCCTGCCGATAATTGACGTGATAGATAAGAGTGACCACCCCGGCGCTACCCGCAGCGACAAGTTGGGCAAAATGATCAACTCGGGCTTTTTGGATGGGTTGGAAGTGCCAGCTGCCATTAGCTTGATGTGCCGTAAGGTAGAGGAAATGGGCATTGGCAAGGGCCGCGTAAACTACCGCATGCGCGATGCTGGCTTTAGCCGCCAGCGCTATTGGGGAGAGCCGTTCCCGGTGATATATAAGGACGAGATGCCGTATACCTTGCCCGAGAAAGAATTGCCGGTAAACCTACCCGATGTGGAGAGCTTTAAGCCTACCGGCGACGGCGACTCGCCATTGGCGCGCAACACCGATTGGGTAAACCATCCTGATGGGCCGCGCGAAACAGATACCATGCCAGGTTATGCTGGCAGTAGCTGGTATTTCCTCCGCTATATGGACCCACAGAACGGTGGGTTCTTTGTGGGCAAGGAGGCTGTTGACTATTGGCAAGATGTGGACCTATACGTGGGCGGTGCCGAGCACGCCGTGGGCCACTTACTATACAGCCGCTTTTGGCACAAGTTCTTCTTTGATAAAGGCTGGGTACCCACCCAAGAGCCATATAAGAAGCTGGTGAACCAAGGGATGATACAGGGCAGGTCGAATTTTGTGTATCGTATTCAGGGGACCAACGAATTTGTATCTCTTGAGTTAAAAGACCAATACGAAACAACCGCTTTGCATGTTGATGTCAACATTGTTGAAAATGATGTTCTAGATACTGAGGCTTTTAGAAATTGGTTGGAGGAATATGCAGATGCCGAATTCATTTTGGATAACAGTAAATATGTGTGTGGTTGGGAAGTTGAAAAAATGTCGAAATCCAAGTGGAACGTAGTAAACCCCGACATTGTAATTGAAAAATATGGTGCCGATACGTTCCGCATGTACGAGATGTTTTTGGGTCCGATTGAGCAGAGCAAGCCTTGGATAACCAATGGCTTGGATGGCGTACACAAATTCTTGCGCAAGTTTTGGCGGTTGTTCTATACCGAAAACGGACTGGAGATAAGTGATGAAGCCCCAACCCCTGCGGAGTTGAAGGTATTGCACCGCACCATCAAGAAGATTCAGGATGATGTGGAGCGATTGTCGTTCAACACTTGCATCAGTGCCTTTATGATTGCCACCAATGAGCTCACCGATTTGAAGTGCCGCAAGCGCGCCATCTTAAAGGAGTTGACCATACTGTTGGCACCATTTGCCCCACACATTGCCGAAGAGCTTTGGCAGAATGCCTTAGGCGAAAATGGTACGGTAGTGTATGCGCCATTCCCTAAGTTTGATGAAAGCGTGTTGGTAGAGAGCAATTTCAACTACCCAGTTTCCATCAATGGCAAGGTTCGCGCCACCATCGATTTTCCGCTGGACTATACCGAAGACCAAGTAAAACCTGAGGTGCTGGCCAATGAGCAAGTACAAAAATGGCTAGAAGGCAAAGATCCTAAGAAGTTTATCTTCGTGAAGGGAAGGATTATTAATTTGGTTATCTAGTTGCGAGTTACAGGTTACGAGTTTTCTCATTACCAATTACCTTTTAAGATTAGCCCACGCTGTTTGTTATCCCGATTTTGGGAGAGATCTTTTTGCGATGATGTATTGAACTTTACTTGCCGCTTCACAGTGGTTATGTGGTATTTCGAGTTCGCAACTTACACACCAGAAGCTTTTTCTCCGTCAGCCAATGGATTAGGGGAATTACGTTTTTGAATATTAATCAAACTCGTAACTCGTAACTCGCAACCAATTTACCCCATCCCCAACTGCTTGCGCATAAACGCTCCCATCTGCTTAATTGATTCGCGGGCCTCGGGCAAAAAGAAATCATACATCTGCCATACATGAAAGGTATGCCCCCACTCTACCAATTCAACCTTTACGCCCGCAGCTTCGGCCTTAGCGGCTATGCGCACTGAGTCGCTATGAATCAACTCCACCGAACCACATTGAAGCATCATAGGTGGCAGACCAGTGTAGTCGCCATATATAGGCGAGATAAAAGGATTGCGCAAATCGGCTTTGCCAGCATATAGCTTTCCATGCCAAACAAGGGCTTCGTTAGTAAGTACACTATCTCTCCTCCTCGGCACTCCATTCGACTCGCCTGCACCTTCCAAATCTCCCCAAGGCGAAAGCAGCACCGCGGCAGCGGGCATGGGCATACCCAATTCTCTTAGCTTTAACAAAGTTGCGGCCGTGAGCCCTCCGCCAGCCGAGTCGCCGGCAATTACAATATCCGCTGGTTTATATCCCTCGCCCAACAAATATTGAAAACCAGCAACGGCATCTTCTAAAGCTGCCGGGTATAGGTGCTCGGGTGCCATGCGGTACTCAATAGCAAAAGCAGTAATACCGGCAGCCTCCGCTATTTTGGTTATCATACGGCGGTGGGTCTCCAGCGAACAAAGAGCATATGCGCCGCCATGCAAATAATACAGCGCTTTGTCATGCCTTGCTCCGTTTGGGGTAATCCGTTCTGCCTTTAGTCCAGCCATTAATATTGGTTGTACCGTATTATTCTTTGCCCTGGGCAAAAACCATCGGGCAGCAAGGTCCATATCTCTGCGCATCCTTGCCACGGTAGGCAACCGTTTGCCAATAAATAGCCTTACAAAACGCAACAAGAACCTAAATATGGCCAGTTGCCAACTTCTCTTTTCGCCTACTTTCATATGGATAATTAGATTACTTTCTGTTATTGCAAATGTAACGCTCTTAATGGCAAGTTACTATCCCATTTTCAGTAGGTTGTTTACTCATTTTATAATCAACCTTAATCGGTTGTTAACTAATCGTTAAATACCGCCTTTTAGTTTCAACTATATTGTAATTTTGCCCATGTTGCTCAATAGCCTCCATTTTGAACACTGATTTTACTTCAATCATCCATTCCTTTTCGCGAACCAAAGTATTGGTTATTGGCGATGTTATGTTGGATACCTACCTATATGGTAGCACCAATCGTATATCGCCAGAGGCACCAGTTCCTGTTGTTGACATAACCCAGCAACAAGATTGCCCAGGCGGAGCAGCCAACGTGGCCATAAACTTAAGGGCACTAGGTGCTAAAGTAACGTTGTGTGGTTTGGTTGGCGATGACCACGAAGGCAGGATACTAAAAGAGCTTTTGGAAGAAGCGAGTGTAGCTTGTCATTTTCTAGCAAAAATAAAAACACGCCCTACCACGCACAAAAACCGCATTGTAAGCCGAGGCCAGCAAATGCTTCGTTTTGATAGGGAGCAAAAAGATGAACTGAAAGGCTTAGAAGCCAGCCAACTGAAAGAGGCGGCACTTGCCGCCATTGCCGAAGGGCCGCAAGTGGTAATATTGCAAGACTACAATAAGGGGGTATTGTTTGAAGATTTGATTGTTGCCGTTATGGCAGCTTGTGCGCAACGCAACATACCTGTTGCGGTAGACCCCAAGAAACATAACTTTTTTGCATACCAAGGCGCTTCATTGTTTAAGCCGAACTTAAAAGAAGTTAGAGAAGCGCTTAACACAAACGTTGACCCAACATTGCATACCTCGCTGCAAAGGGCGGCATTGCAGTTAATGAACAAGTTGCAAGCAAAGCAAGTAATGATAACCCTGTCGGAGCATGGCGTTTTTATTGCTGATGAAACCAGTGCCAATAAAACCAATGCCCATGCCAGAAACATTGTAGATGTATCAGGTGCAGGCGACACCGTTATAGCTGTTGGTGCCCTATGCTTGTCAGCAGGGTTATCTATTGCCGAAATAGCCCATTTAACTAACCTTGCTGGTGGACTAGTTTGCGAAAAACAAGGCGTATCATCTATTAGCAGCGAAGAGCTTATATTAGAAGCACTGAAAACAACTAATGATCAGCAACTCCTATAAGCAGCTCAAAGAACAGCTCAACCTGTTTGTATATGATAGCCAACCCAAAGTGGCCGCATTTTTTAAATGGATCATGCCCATATTTGGCACCGTAGGTGTTTCGGCGGGACTTAAAGCATCATTAAGGCCATTTGGCAAAGTAATGATCATTATTGCCTTATTCATTGGCCGCGCAGGGTTGCTTATCTTGGCATTTGTGTTAAGCTCGCCTGTGGTATCAACCAACTACAAATACCCTAATACGCATATGATGATTGGGTAAATAGGGCAATGATGGGCTTTTTCTAATTAACGATATAAAATGTACGTATCATTTCATGAGGCATTTACTTCTGCCATCACCTTTGCCTTCAGCGCCTCTTCATACTCATTTACCAAAGTCTGGATGATTTCCCTAACCGGGCGAATGGCATGCACGTGCTCAATGGTAGGGCCAGCGCACCAAACCGTTTTGTAGGTAGCACTAAATGCAGCATTCTCCACGGCTTTCATGCCTTTATAGAAGGTTAACATTTTTACGTACTTTTTCAGGCTCTTGTTCTTGGCTAACATTACTTCAAGCCAATTTTGTTGAGTACCTATTTTCTGCACATAAGGCGTATTGATAACGGTGCAGGGCGTGCCGCTAATTTTGTTGGTGAGCACAATATCCTTGGCACCATAATCCACACAGGCTTGCTTGTATTCTTGGCTTACCTCGGCCTCGTATGTAGCAATAAACAAACTGCCAATAGATGCCCCACAAGCACCGCGCTCAATTACCTTTAGCAGGTGCTCGCCTTTGCCTACTTCGCCAGCATTAATAACCGGTATGCTGCACGCATTCAGCAAGCGGGGTATTAGCACATCCGATGGCATTGGGCCGGCGTGCCCGCCAGCGCCTGAGTTTACGGCAATAAGCGCATCGGCACCCAAGTCTTCTACCTTTTTTGCAAACTTCTCATCCACTACATCGCAAAACACTTTTATGCCTTCGGGCTTACATGCCTTTATGATTTCTTCGGGGCTGCCCAATGAGGTAATGATATAATCAACGTGCATCTCTACACAAGTGCGCAATTGCTCTTGCAACTTTATGTTCGATTTATTGGCAATCAAATTGATACCGATAGGCCCCTTGCTGTGCTCCCGTATTTGGGTAAGCGCGGCACGAAAATCCTTATCGGTGCGGTAGTTAAGCGCCGGTATCGACCCTGTAGCTCCTGCATTCCCCGCCTCAATTACCATAGCGGCATTCGACACCAAGAACATCGGTGCCATAATAATCGGGTATCTAATGCCCAACATTTCAGTTAAAGCAGTATCAATGGTATGCAACTTATTCATTTACAATACAAGCTTTTATGCGCTACTAATAACACAACTAGCAGCTCAAAGTTTATCAATAAAGGGCAAATATAGTGGTTTGCAGATAATTATAAATAAAAAGCAGGGCCGGTAAATCCAACCCTGCTTTGCTATGCAATTCAATATCAAGAATTATGCTTTTGCCTTATTGGCTTCATCCTCTTCCTTTAATGCCCTGCGCAATATCTTGCCAACATTAGTTTTGGGAAGTTCGTCTTTAAAGGCAATATGCTTAGGGCATTTGTAAGCTGTAAGGTTCTCTTTGCAATAGTTCATGATCTCGTCTACCGTTAAGCTTTGGTCTTTTTTAACGATAAATGCCTTAACCGCCTCGGTAGAGCGTTCATCGGGCACCCCTATTACCCCTACTTCCATAACTTTCGGATGCGAGGCTATTACGTTTTCCACCTCGCTAGGGTATACGTTAAATCCTGATACGAGCACCATCTCCTTCTTACGGTCTACTATTTTGAAGAAGCCATCTTCGTCCATTACCCCAATGTCGCCGGTTTTAAACCAGCCATCGTGAAATACATTGTCCGTTTCGTCAGGTTTATTCCAATAGCCGCTCATTACTTGGGGGCCTTTTGCCCAAATCTCGCCACGTTCGCCAGCAGGTAAAAACTTACCCTCATCATCGGCTATTACTACTTCGGTTCCTGGAATAGGCAAACCTATATAACCAAGCTTGTGTGATCCATCAACAGGGTTGGCAGTCAAACCAGGGCTGGTTTCCGATAACCCGTAAGCCTCTACCAAATCGCTACCGGTAAGTTCTTTCCAACGCACTGCCACAATATCTTGCACAGCCATGCCGCCGCCCAAGCTCATCCGCAGCGCGCTAAAGTTTATTTCTTTAAAATCGGGTTGGTTCATTAGTCCATTAAAAAGGGTATTCACGCCTGTAAATACCGTGAAAGGATATTTTTTCAAATCCTTCATAAAGGCTGGCATATCCCTTGGGTTGGTTATAAGTACATTTTTACCACCCACTTTAAATATAGCCAAGCAGTTTACGGTAAGCGCAAAAATATGGTACAGCGGCAAAGCCGTAATAACAATCTCTTTGCCCGGTATGAAAGCACTGCCTACCCAAGCAAATATCTGCTCCATGTTGGCAATAATGTTCCGGTGGCTTAGGGTAGCGCCTTTTGATACACCAGTAGTACCGCCGGTATACTGCAAAAATGCTACATCGGTATTTACCACTGTTGGACGAACCAATTTATGCTTGGCTCCTTCTTTTAGTGCAGTATTAAATTTAACCGCGTTTGGCAGATTATAAGCAGGCACCATTTTCTTCACATACTTTACCACCAAGTTTACCACGTGCTTTTTCAAGCCTGGGAATAAGTCGCCAATCTCGGTGGTAATAACGGTCTTGATGCTGGTTTCCTTGATAATCTGCTCTAAATTGCTGGCAAAATTGGTGAGGATAACTATGGCAACGGCACCAGAATCGTTAAACTGGTGCTTCATTTCTTTGGGGGTATATAGCGGATTGATGTTAACCACCACTAAACCCGCTTTAATAGCACCAAACATAGCAACCGGAAACTGGAGCATGTTGGGCATTTGTATGGCAATGCGGTCGCCTTTTTTTAGGCCTACTACATTGGTAAGGTACGATCCGAAATCGTCGGTTAATTTATCTAGTTCTCCGTATGTGAGCGCTACATCCATATGCACAAATGCATGGTTGGCAGTATATTGCCTAACACTCTCGTCAAATAATTCAGAAATATTCTTATATTTGTTGGGATTTATCTCATGTGGTACCCCTGGTGGGTAGCTTTTCAACCAAGTTTTATTCATTTGTGCGGTTTTTGAGTTAGAGCCTAATTCAGCATCCATATCTTGGAACTTTCGTTAAATATACTAACAAAAGGTTTTTTCATCAAACTTTGGTCGATATTAAACCTAGGTAATATTTTCTTGGGTTACTTCTCTACTTAACCTATTACTCATGCAATAAACATGCGCAAATCAAGGATATTTTTAATTGCCATATTAATACCAATTCTAACTATTATAGCTTTGCTGCTTCTATACCCCGCATTTATTATAGCTAAATTCAACAAAGATTTAGTAAGAGTATCAACAGTACAAATAAGTATTACCGACCAAGACATCAACATAGGACTGGATATAGCCGTAAGAAACGAAGCTCCCTTTCATAAGCTGCTGGATAGCATTAGTTATACCGTAAATTTTGATACATTTCAGTTTGTTACGGGTGCTTTGAAACTAGATAGTGTTAGGGCTGGAGCCGAATTTGACTCCATTCTTTTGCCTGTGGTATTGAACATAACCATTCTGCAAGATGCAATACAGAGGCTACAAAACAAGGATAGTATTGATCTTATTATCGAATTTATTGCCCATTACCAATGGCCTATTATCCATAAAGTAGATGTGCCGATCAAGATAGTGCGCCGTATGCCGGCGCCAAACCCACCCGAAATAAAGTTGTTGAGTGTGGATATTGAAAAGTTCAGTTTTAACGAACCTATTGTAGATGTGTCGTTGCAGATTATCAACAAAAACAACTTTTCGCTAGTAGTAAAAGATCTAGAAGTATATATCGATTTTGAAGGACTATTTACAGGTGAGGTGCACCATCCTAAACTGATAAAGATTAAGCCTAATGGAAATACCACCATAAATATAACGGCTTACGTGCACAACTTAAAGACATTAAAAACCGTGTGGCAGCTAATGGTTTTGCACAAAGAGATAAACTATTCAGTACTAGTGAAGGCTAAATATGTTGATAAAACTAACAATGCCGAGCCAATTGAGATAAACATTACCAGTGCTGGTAGTTTACAAACCAAAAGCAAAAAGGAAAAACGAAAAGAGGCCCGAGCCGCTAAACACTAACTCTTTTGCCTAACCACAATACAATCAGCCACAGCTTTGGCCTTCGCCCTCAACTCACGCAAATCGATACCAAGGCTGCCGTATGCAAGGCCAACAGCCATGCGGCGGTATGGTCTGGTGGTAGGTTTGCCGAAAATACGAAAATCGGTTTGCGCGAAACTAGCAGCCCTATCCAAACCCTCATAGGAAGGTTCGCTGCCGTCTTCACTGGCTAACACTACGGCGCTAGCGCCAGCTTTCAACTGCTCTATACCAGGTATTGGCAAACCCAGCACAGCCCTCAGGTGCAACTCAAATTCATTGAAATTTTGGGTTCCGGCAAGCGTTACCATGCCCGTATCGTGTGGCCTAGGCGATAGTTCTGAGAAATAGACCCCATCTTCGCCCAAGAAAAACTCTACACCCCAAATACCTTGGCCTGTAAGGGCAGCCGTAACCTTACGCGCCATTTCCTGCGCTTCGATTAATTGGTTCGCTGCAATAGGCACTGGCTGCCAACTCTCTTGGTAATCGCCACGCTCTTGGCGGTGACCAATAGGGGCGCAATAAAGTGTTTCGCCGTTTTTTTGAGTAACGGTAAGTAAGGTTATCTCCAATTCAAACTTAACGAAAGCTTCTACTATTACTTCGCCATAATCGCCACGGCCTTTGGCGGCGGCAGCCTCCCAAGCAGGCAATATATCGGCCTCGCTTTTGATGTAGCTTTGCCCCTTGCCCGACGAAGACATGAGGGGTTTTACCACGCAGGGTATTCCTATATCGGCTACCGCTGCTTGCAGCTCTTCGGCGCTTTTGGCATAAGTATATCGAGCTGTTTTTAAACCAAGCTCTTTAGCCGCCAAATCGCGGATGGCTTTACGGTTCATAGTATAGTTAGCCGCTTTAGCGCTTGGCACCACCTGTATTCCTTGCTTCTCGTAGTCATAAAACCGCTCGGTTCGAATGGCTTCAATCTCAGGAACAATGATATCAGGTTGGTGTTTGGCAACTACTTCATCCAAGGCAAATCCATCTAACATATTTATCACCTCAAACGCGTGGGCTACTTGCATAGCTGGTGCATTGGGGTAACTATCTACGGCTATTACATACTGCCCTGTGCGTTGGGCGGCAATTACAAATTCTTTGCCTAATTCGCCCGAACCCAGTAACAGTATCTTTTTGCGCATGCCTATGTTGTTATTGCTTAATAATATTACCCTCTTCCAACTCACCTAGTACTTTAAACTCGGTACGACGGTTTACTTGGTGCTCCTCCTCAGTGCATTTCGACTTATCGTCGCAGTTGTTTAGCAACTTTTCTTTGCCATACCCAACCGCCACCATGCGTTTAGGGTCAATCCCTTTTTCTATCAAGTATTTCACACAACTTTCAGCGCGCTGTTGGCTTAGGGTTTTGTTATAATCTGCACCTCCCCTGCTATCAGTGTGCGAGCTAAGTTCAATTACAATGCTCGGGTTGTTGGTCAATAAAGTCAACAAACCATCCAACACCGCTTTCGAGCTATCACGTAAGTTTGCCGAGTTATAATCGTAATAAATGTTGTCCAGCTTATAAACCTTGTCCTTCTCAATCTTATCCAAGCTAAAGGTGATTAATTTCTTCCCATCTGCTACTAAGTCAATCTCCTGTTTCGTAACCTGTTTTACGTCATTCAAATACTTTGGCTTGGTAGCAATCAATTTATAATCGTTACCAGCCCGCAGCGGAATATTGAATTGACCTTGGGCATTAAACTCTGGTTTATAGCCAATCACCTCTTCATATTTACCCGTAGACGAGTTCTTTTCATACAAGGCAATGGTTACATCCTTCAGCGGAATTTCGTTGGTATCGCCCAATTGATATACATAACCATAATAGTTCACAGTCTTCTTTATACTAACGGTGTAAATATCTTCGCTAGTGGTAGAAGCCAACAAACTGATGCTACCAGGGCGATTGCTTGATACAAAGCCTTGCAGGCCTTCTTTGCCCAAGGTAAAGTACCAATCATCTGCTGATGTATTAATTGGCTTATCTAAATGGGTAACAGCTGCCCAGGCACCTTCCGTTTCTTGGCTACTAAACACATCCAATCCGCCTACACCAGCATGCCCGTTTGAGCTAAAGTAGAGCGTATTTGAATTGGCATGATAAAAAGGTGAAACCTCATCCCAAGGGGTATTCAAGTCAGAAAGACTAACTGGGTTGCCAAAAGTCAACGACTCGGGGTTGTAGTTTACTACCCAGATATCAAAACCTCCTTTGCCACCATCACGGTTAGAGGCAAAGTATAACGCTTGTTGACCCGAATTGTACACTCCCGCTGCGGGTTGGGTATTGTTAAAACCGCTCCGGTTTATGCTTTCAGGTAATTTTACTGCTGGCTCAATTTCGCCATTTACCACACGACTTACATAAATAGCACAAGTATTTTCAAGTTTCTCGTTGGTTGTGCAGCGCGTAAAAAAGAACAACTTACCATCGGCCGAGAAACTGCCATTGGCAGTATGCGATTCGCCATTAAGGCCCATTAACGGCTCTGCTACACCCCAAGCACTGCCCGATGCTTTTGAACGATACAGCTTGTTGGTTGCCGGCATAGTAGTTTCGCCACTGCGCACCACAATGGCCGTATCAGATACAATTGAGGAGAAAACAATGGTATTAGCACTTTCATAAACAGCACCAAAATTGGGGTAAGCACTATTAATATTGCCACCAGCATGTTTTACGGTTATATCGGTATTATTGCTTTTGTTGGCATAAAGCTCGCAGCCTTTCAATTGCACCTGCGCCCAGCTTACATAGCTGCTAGTGGCACCGTTTGGGTTTTGTATAAACACCTTAAAAGCCTCCATTGCCTCCACGTGTTTACCATTAGCCTTCAACATAGCAGCGTAGTAGAAAACTGCCAATGGGTACGTTTTGCTTTCCTCAGGGGTAAAGAGGCGATAAAGGTTTTCAGCCTTTTCATAATGGCGAATTTGGCGGTACGATTCGGCCAACTTATAGCGGGCATCTAAATTATCTGCCTTGTCTTTTATCACTTTCTCGAAAAAATCGATAGCATTATAGTAGCTATTGCGGCTGTATAAATCATTGGCAAGCTCTAGGTTTTGTTTCCAGTTTAGCTTATCCAAGTTGGTTTGCTGTGCCTGCGCTGCCCCAAATGCAACCAAGCATAATAGTAGGGTTATGGTTCTCATGGGTAGCATTAAAATTTAGGGGCGAAGAAAATAGAAGGTTGGTTTGGCAATTTCTTCCAAGGCATTACATAATTCAGCGAAAACTCAAAGGCATTGGTACCGCTATTTCCTTTCTTTAGGTCGGTGGTAGTGGCATCGTAGCTAAAGGTTAGGTTGAAGCCTTTATAGCCCAATCCAACCATCGGTATTACGGCATCGTTTACGCGGTAGTAAGCTCCTACAATGGTCTGCAAGTCGTTTTTGAATTTATAGCCAAAACCTAAGCCGGCATTAATTTCATCGGCCGAGGCTTGGGTTTGGTATATTACACTGGGCAATAACTGAAAACCACCCTTGCCAATACCTATTTCTGCTCCTACGTTTACCGATACGCGATAAGACAGCCTTACATCGCTATTGTCTAAAAAACTCTCTTTAGGTTGTGTAACATTAAACATGGCCCCGCCAATATAAATGGCTGTTTTATCAGATAGGCGACCGCTATATGAAAGACCAACATTCAGATTCTCGTGTATAATGGCATTACCATTGATATTCTCCGCTGTTGCGCCACCTCCTGTCAATGAGCCATCAATCTGATCGGCAAATTGGCCATTGGCGAAATCATAGCGCTTTTGCGTAAAGCCTGCCTGCACACCCAAACTCAGGTAATGGCGCTTTTCGCGGTCCAGTACTTTATGGTAGGCAAATGAAGCATTTACGTTCAAGGTCGTAAAATTGTACTCCCCGGTTTGGTCGTAAAAAAACACCAAACCCACGCCCAGTTTGTCGCCATCGGCAAAGCCTTTTTGTATTGGCATATCAAAAGCAATAGAGCTCGTGCGAAATGGGCGCGAAATGCTCGACCATTGGGTACGGTACAAGCCTCCTATCCTAAACTTACCATCGGCCAAGCCAGTTAAGGTTGGGTTAAGCGTAAGTGGCGAATTATAGAATTGAGAAAAATGGATATCCTGAGCAAAGCCAGCAAGGGCAGTGAAACACAGGAGGTATATGATAGCGAGCTTTTTCATCAGCTTGTGTTTTTTAACGAATCAAAGTAATATCACCAGAAATAGCCTTGTCGCTGCCATCGGGCAAGCGCAAAACAGCGCGGTAAACGTAAGTACCAATTGGTTGCTCTTTACCATCAAGCTTGCCATCCCATGGTTGGTTTAGCTCGCTAAACACCTTATTACCCCAGCGGTTATAAATTTCAAACTCCAAAAGTTCCACATCTTGGCGACGCAACACTTCAAAGCCATCATTAAGCCCATCTCCATTGGGGCTAAACAAGGTAGGCACTAAATACAGATTACTTACAATAACCCTAACTGTATCGGTAGCTAAACAAGGCGAGTTAGCTTCTTGAACCGTAACTGTGTACGTAGTGGTTTCCAATGGATTTGCAGTAACGGACAACACTGTTGGGTCGTCTATTCCTGCACTTGGGGTCCAAGTATAAGTATAATTACCTGTGCGACTTACCGTTGGGTCAAGCGCTGCTGATTCGCCAGGGGTTAGGGTTACAACACCAACACCGATTTCTACCGTTAAGGCCGAGTTTTGATCAATAAAGAAGTTTTGACTTTGCAAACATCCATTGGCATCGGTTACTGTTACGCCATAGTTGCCCGAGGCAAGGTTCGCATTGATACTTCCCGGTTGTGCCGGATTGTTGCTCCAATTGTAGGTAAATGGTGTGGTACCGCCAACAATAGTTGCCGTAGCTTTGCCATTGTCTGCGCCAGGGCAGCCAACATCTTGTAAGTCCAGACTCAACTCAAAACTGCCAGAAGTAGACACAACCACATCGGCTGTTTTAATACAATCATTGCTATCGCTTACCAAAACGGTATAAGTGCCTGGGCGCAAGCCGGTGGCAGTGGCAGTAGTTTGCACTGGGCTGGTATTCCAACTATACGCATATGGCGTGGTGCCACCTGAAACATTTACGGCAGCTTCTCCTCCACTTCCAGCGGCACAACTTGCATCAACCGCCGAGGTTATAAGCAATAAGTCCGTTGGCTGGGTTACGTTATAATTACCTGTTGCCGAACATCCATTAGCATCAGTTACCGATACTTCGAATGCCCCAGCCGCAAGATTAAATAAGTTTTGCGATGTTGGGTTGCCAGCGCTGTTCCAAGCATAAGTAAATGGCTGGGTACCGCCGCTAGGTGTAATACTAACCGAACCGGTGTTGCCGCCAAAGCAACGCACATTGATTACGTTTGCATTTAAGGTTAACACCCCCGATTCGGTTATAACCACTGTGTCTGATAGCGCACAGCCATTATTATCGGTTACAGTAAGGGTATATTGGCCAGCGGTTAATCCTGTTGGATTTTGAACCGATGGGGCGTTGTTCCATGCATAATTGTAGGTAGGGGTACCGCCAAGCACGGTTGTTGTAATGGCGCCGTCATTACCACCATTGCATGATACGTTTTGCGCGACCGCGGCATTTACGAAAAGTGCTTGCGGTTGGCTTACGGTTGCCGTAGCAGTTGCTGTGCAGCCCAAAGCATTGGTAACCAAAACTGTGTAACTACCCGCACCAACACCCGTTAGGTCTTTTATGCTGGTATTATTGCTCCATGAATAGGTAAATGGCCCAGTACCTGATGGGGTAATGAAAACTCCGCCTGTTGAATTACCATTGCAATCAACGGCGTTTACCGAATCAATGGTTACCGTTAATGGGCTAACGATAACCCGAACAGTATCGGTAGCTGTGCAGCCATTACTATTGGTAAGGGTAACGGTGTATAGAGTGGTTGATGCAGGCGAAACCGTGATTGGGTTGCCCGTTTGGTTGTCGCTCCAAGCAAAAGTGCCGGTTCCGTTTGCAGTAAGCACCGCAGAGCCACCGTTGCACAAAGTATCATTAGGGCCGGCATCAACGGTTGGGTTGTTTACTACCTGTATGGTTTGGTAAACTGGAACCGACCAGCCGCAGCACTCGGTGCGGGTGCGTAAACGAAGGTAGTAACTACCCGCTGCCGTAATAGACGATATAGCACCCGGATTTTGAACGCTTGAAGTATAAATTGGACTGCTAGGTGTACCAGAAGTTGGATAAATAATCCACTGATATTCATCGGCTGCCGTGGTGGTAGCTAGGTTGAACGTACCCCCTGAGCACAAGGTGCCAGGCACATTGCTAGTTATTGCTGGCAGTGGGCGATTGACCGTAATGGTTACGAAATTCTTAAACACTCCCCCATTCACTCCAATATCAAAGCTACCTGCATTAGGGAAACTAACCAATGCTGGAGTGCTGGTATTGTTATATGAAGAGTTCAGTGAGTTAAGATCGTTTATAAAAGCTGCCCCACCAGTAAGGTTCCAGTTGCCTGTTTGTTTGGTGATGGTTATTTCAGAGTTGCTGCAACCTGCACCGTTTAAATAGTTAACCGTGAGTACCGTTGGCTGTGGAATTGAAGTACCTGCAGTTATGCCATTTACATTATCATATATGGGGTGTGATACACCTGGCTGGCCGTTGCCACCTTTACCACCAACGCCTCCATTGCCACCAGCACCACCTGGTGCACCGTCGCCAACTTCATTGTTAGTTGTGCCGCAAGCATTCAAACCACCTTGGCCAGGTTGGCCACCTACACCACCTGATCCGCCGGCACCACCAGTGCCACCTGAACCAGCACTGCCGTTTTGCACTACGCAATCGGTAACCAAGCCATTGCTATTCACTATATAAATGGCAATTGACGATCCGCCGCCAAAAGCACCAAGACCACCTTTGCCACCTTGACCGCCGCCGCCACCACCACCGCCGCCGCCACCACCGCCATCGGTAACCAATGGACCGCCTTGTCCTGCACCACCGCCGCCGCCGCCACCGCCAGCGCCACCAGTGCCATCACCGCCAATAGTACCTTGATTTCCAGGCACCCAATAGTCGGCTAAAATACCAGCGGCACCAATGCTGCCATCAGCTCCGTTTACGCCATTCGAACCATTAACTCCTGTTGTGCCATTATTCCCGCACCTATCGGTACCAAAAGTACCGCAATTATACAATGTGCCTCCAGGGCCACCACCACCTATAGTGGCACCACCTCCACCTACTCCACCGTTTCCACCATTGCCACCTGATCGTCCTTCGCTACCACCTGCTCCGCCTGAGCCACCACCGCCACCCGCACGAGGGTTGAGCGCAGTGCCGCCAATACCACCGTTAGTAGCAGTATTAAAAGCCGTAAAACCAGTGGTAGGTGCACCTAAACCAGCACTAGTGCCTGCACCAGTTCCTCCGGTTCCACCATTGCCATTATATTGTTGCCCAAGTGATCCGCTATAATTACCATCGTTCAAATCGTCATCATCACACTCTCCGCCGCCACCAAAAGTTGCATTTGCACCAGTTCCGCCATCATACAAATCGTTCACTGGGTCATAACCAGGTGTTGCACCCACGCCATTAGAACCAGCACTAGCAGGGCCTGAAAAAACCGTGCAGCGAGTAACAGCATAATTGTTGCAATTGCGAACATATATGCCATACACTGACTGTCCACGGCTATCGGTTGTACCTATTGCCGCGGCAACGTTTATGGTTATATCCTGCAAGCTCCAGTTGTTTACCCCAACGGCTCTAAAACCTAAATTGTGACCAACATTTACACTAAAAGGTGGCCCTAATGCAACCACCTCGTTGCCGCTCATGGATAAGCTGGTTATCGCATCACTACGTTTTTGCCAGTTGCCGCTGCCGTCAATGCGATACCCACCTTCAATCTTTACATTCGTTACAAGGTTGATAACAGCAGATACATTATAGCTACCTTCCAGCATACGTATATACTGCCGGGTGCCGCTTACAAGCGTAAGCGCCGTTATGAGCGATGTTGGCTGTGAAATGCTTCCGGCACTGCCACTTCCGCTTGGCGAAACATAGATTATGTCGCATGGCTGTTGGGCAAACGTTAAGCTTGGAATAAATGCCATGCACATAGCAAGGCACAGGCTGAGTAGCCTGTTATGCAGCGATAGTAGGTTCATAGTCTGGTCAATTAGTTGCTTGCGCAGCTCGAAGCTATCAATATTTTAGGATATTTTCTTGAGTTAACAATATGTTCACTTAAGGTTTAGGCGATTTCTTAACTGGTGGTGCTGGTGCTTTATAATCTGGGTTGATGGTGAAAACCAACTTTGATATTTTACTTCCACCAAAAAAAATATTTATGCGCGACGGACCATAATTATAAAAAACAGAGGATCCTTCGCTACCAGCAGGTACTCCCAGTTTTTGGGTTACGGCATCTCTATTGTCTTGTAGCTTCAGGCCGTAGGGCAATGGGTACTTAAAAGCCCCAGTTACCTCGCCTTGCGAGGTGTTTTGTCCTTCGGCAAAAACGGTAACTTCATGCACTATGCCCGAGTAGTCGGTTACAACCTCTAAGCCATTACTAGCATAAATTATATGCGTTTTGTCGGCAAAACTGTGGTAGGTTTCAAACAACTCTATCAGCTTTTGCAATTCAAGATTGGCCTTCGATTTTTTAACGATGTAGAGCAAACTCTCTCCTTTAAATGTACTTTTGTTGGTCGTGCCGTCTTCCATTAAGTCGCCACTACCACCTTCAACCAAGATAAGAGATAAGCTAATAAACCGACCCGAAATATATTCAGCGCTAAGCTTGTAGCTGTCAAAATTGTTAAGTTCAAACTGCTTGTAGATAAAATAGGTTGTCGACACTTCGCCATCAACTTCTAAGCCGTCTCCTATTTTCTTTTTGGCTTGTACTATCTTATCCTCAAACGTTAGTTCTTTGGGTAATTTGCCTTGAAATTGTTGAATATTGGCACCCCAAGGATTGTCTTTATTGAATAACTCAATGCGCACCAACTTCGTGTCAGCATTGTAATGGAGCTTAATGCCACGAGCCTCGTAGCTACCTTCGATATAGCTCTCCAACGACTGAATTTGAGTACTTGATTTTAGCTGACCGAGCAGAGCAGTTAACTCATCACCTTGAACAGGAGCTTGCCCATAAAGTAAAACCGAAGTAGTAAGGGCTAGGAATAGAGAAAATACTTTCATTGAATTAAAGTGGGGGTGTTTTACAAAATAAGGGTTTTTAAGAGGGAATAAAAACCATAAATTGTTAACCTATTGTGCGAAAAGTTTAAATCGCACCATAGCCGAGTGCGAGTTTATAACTTATCCAGCAGCTCTCTTACCTTAATACCAATAAAATCGCGAATGACGCGAAACTCTTCTGGGGTGCGGTGTTTCGGGTCAGGTATTTGCCAATCTTCACGCACTTTGGCAGGCACAAAAGGGCAATCGTCGCCACAGCCCATGCTTATTACATATTCCCACTCCCCTGCCGGAATATGATCAATATGTTCCGATTTATGGGTGCCGAGGTCGTAGCCCAACTCTGCCATAAACTCAATGGCGCGAGGGTTTACCTTACCCGATGCCTTACTGCCGGCACTATAGGCTTCTACATCGCCTTGGCCATAAATATGCGCAAACGCCTCGGCCATTTGGCTGCGGTTGCTATTTTCAATACAAACAAACAATATGCGCTTCATAACTGATAATTATCCTACGTAGGCAGTCTTTTCTTTAAACAACACTGTCCAAATAACCACCGCCAGCAAGGCCCCTAAAGTTGGAGCTGCAAGATACAGCCATAGGTGTTCCACATTGCCGCTTACCAATGCTGGCGCAAGTGAACGGGCTGGATTCATGCTTGCGCCGGTTAGCGGACCCGCAAACAAAGCCTCTAACATTACAAACATACCAATAGCCAAACCTGCCATTATGCCTGTTTCTTTAGCGCCTGTTGAAAGCAGCAAGATGACAAGCATTAGCATAAACGTAAGTATCACTTCCATTAAAAACGACTGCCAAATACCGATACTTGGTACAGTTGCCCCTAATGAAGTTGTATCGTCAGGAAACAAAGCAATCAATAACAAACTGGCAGCTAAAGCCCCAAGGCACTGACTAAAGATGTATGGTAACACGTCTTTCCAAACAAAACTACCAGATACGGCAAAAGCCAACGTAACTGCCGGATTAATGTGCGCTCCTGAAATAGGCCCAAACGCATAAATTATGGCCATTACTAAAGCGCCAAATACGATTGAGATACCCATTGGGGTTACGGAACCTCCTGAAAAACCATTGGCAACTACCGCACCTGTGCCACAAAACATTAATATAAAAGTGGCTAAAAACTCTGACAAACTCCGACGCATTAACAACATCCACTTCCGGGTTTACAGCACGACGTATCGGCTGGGGTTAATATCTTAATTTCAGTCAACGGTATCAACATTTCAGCGGCTTTGGTCTCAGCTTGTGGCATACAACATGCTGCAGCTTCGGTATTCGAATAGTGCGGGTCGTTAAACTCCGAATCGGCATGAAAATAATAAACTTCCCATTGCATGCCATCAGGGTCGGTAGCCCAAAACTTATCTTGCACGGCATAACAACAAGCGGTGCCCATTTCTTCGAAGCTTACCAAATTATGAACTTTCATGGCTGCCATGCGCTCTTCCACTTCAGCTTTGGTCTCCAACTGAAAACCTAAATGCCCAAAATTGGCTTGCACCCTCTCTGGGTTCTCCACAAACGATATGATTAATGAGGGGCTTTCCAAAGTGTATTTAGCATAGAAAGGCTTTACCTTACTTGGTTCCTGACCAAAAAAGGTATTATAAAACTTAACCGTTTGCTCTATGTTTTTTACATAAAGGCTAACGTGCATCCTAGGGAATGGGTTATTACTCATGGTACGTAGTTTTAAAAATAAGATGTTTAATGACAATTTTTACAATCGCAATATTACGATAGCTTTAACAAAAAAAAATTAACAGCAATTCGGCCCACAGCTACTTGTAGGTGCCGTCAGCAATTGCTGCAAATCATTGCTTACCAAACCAAAAGCTGCTGTATTAATGCAGTAACAGGTCTTAGGCCCATCAATTTCTCCACGAATCAAACCAGCCTCTTTTAACTCTTTTAAATGCTGCGAAATAGTGCTTTGAGATAAATCCAGCTCTTCTACAATATCGCCACAAATACAATCGCGTTGTTTAAGTAAATCAAGAATAGCTATTCGCGCAGGATGTCCCAAAGCCTTGGCCACCTTAGCCAATTGGTTTTGTCGCTCCGTGAAAACATGTGATTTAGTAGTTCCCAATGGTGTTGCTTTTATTCAGGATAACGTCTCTAGTTCTATTTAATCGTAAAATTACGATTAACAATTAGGATTTGCAAGGTTAGCATTAAAAAAGGCCAAAGAGGTTATACCTTTTGGCCTTTTTACTCAATCAGAGACAATGCAATTTGACGAAACAATAAGCATCAATAACTACTTCCTGAAACTTGGCGCTACCACCAGCTCTTTGCTACCAGCGGTGTAGCTATAAAAACCTTCACCAGATTTAGCGCCCAACTTACCAGCAGTTACCATATTAACCAACAAAGGGCAGGGTGCATATTTAGGATTGCCCAAACCATCGTGCAATACACGCATAATGGCCAAACAAACATCCAAGCCAATAAAATCGGCCAACTGAAGAGGCCCCATTGGATGGGCCATGCCAAGTTTCATTACGGTATCAATCTCCATTACGCCAGCCACCCCTTCGTGCAACGAAATGATAGCCTCGTTGATCATCGGCATTAATATACGGTTGGCAACAAAGCCAGGATAATCGTTTACTTCGGTAGGTACTTTACCTAGTTTTTTCGAAAGCTCCATAATGGTGCTCGTTACCTCATCGGTAGTAGCATATCCTCTAATAACCTCTACCAATTTCATTACCGGCACAGGGTTCATAAAGTGCATACCTATCACTTTATCAGGACGTTGTGTAACGCTACCTAACTTAGTAATTGATATGGACGAGGTATTGCTGGCAAGTATGGCATTGGCATCGGCCACCTCATCCATCTGCTTAAATATCTTAAGCTTTAAGTCGATGTTTTCGGTAGCGGCTTCCACAATCAGTCCGCTGCCTTTAGCACCCTCTGCAAGGCTGGTGTAGGTAGTGATGTTGCGAAGCGTTTGGGCTTTGTCGTCGGCGGTTATGGTCTCTTTGGCAACCATACGGTCTAGGTTTTTGCCGATGGTAACCAGTGCCTTTTCTAAGGCTGGTGCGCTTACATCAACCAACGATACTTTAAATCCACTCTGGGCAAAAACATGGGCAATACCGTTGCCCATGGTGCCTGCTCCTATTACGGTAACTTGTTGCATACTATGTTGTTATTCTGTTTTAATCAATTTTTGTGTTTGTACAATGTCGTCCATCAAAGTAACCTTGATGATGTACGTTCCTTTTGCCCACTCGCTAGTATTTACTACCCACGGGGCATTAAAAGGAGCGGAGAATATCTTTTTAACAATCACGTTTCCCGCCATGTCGAATACCTCGGCCATATGCGGTGGCTTAATGCTATTATTAAACTCCACTGTAAAAGTATCTTTGGTGGGATTGGGGTATACTACAAAATTCTTTTTGGGAGCTATCTCGTTAATGGCCGTACCCAACTCTTGGCACTGAGTAGCATCAGGGTTGTTGGGTTGCGCCAAACGGGTAGCATCGTAAATAGCCAGTGTGTAATCTCCCTGCTTTAGGTTGTTGATGGTAACCTTTCCGCGCTTATCGTTTTGGTTGTTCAAGTAATTAAACTGGGCGTCGGTGTAAATCACCCAATCAGCCTTACCATAGGGGCGATGTAGCAGCACCAAGCTATCTTCTCTATTGGTAATCAATCCGTTATCCAAGTATCCTGACGAGGTACTAGTTGAGCCATTATAATCGAAAACCGCGGTTGCGGCAAAGTCTGCCGGCCAAATACCATCAATGCTATAATACCTATCAGGAGACACATGTAATTTTGCTGGCAAGGTATTCCAAACTACCGGCCCAACCCAATGGTGCTCCACACGAATGAGAGCACTATCGGTAATTTGGCCTACATCCATGGTCATTCGCGCTTCCTCAAAGTCATAAGAGCCTGCGCTGTTTACCACCAAGTACTTATCGGTAATAGCGTCGCTTATCTTTTCGTTAATGTCCAAGGCAACATAAACGGGCTCAAAAGCCAAAGTATTGGTATAGGTACCACAACTGCCACCCATTAATACCTGTTGGGTAAAGGTTTGCCCTTGGGCGTCAAAGTACGTTATGTCCAAAGGCACGTTTGTATACAATGCGCTGGCCTCCTTTATCAGTTGCCTTATCTCAACGGTAACACTATATCCCGAAACACCTGCTGGGGCAATATTTAGGGTATCGATACTAAAGTGGGTAAAGCCCGTTCCAAATACCCACTCGTCGAAAAATGGGGTTAGGTTGATGCCCGAGCATTGGGTTAAATGGTCCCTAAAGTTTTGGCTGCTTGCGTGATTAAAGCTATAAGCAGACAAATAGCTACCCACACACTCAAAAAACAAACTATCACCCAAATAACCGCGCAAGGTGTGGGCCACATCGGCACCTTTGTCGTATACATGGGTAGAGTACGTTAAATCGTGCCCAATGCCAGAAACAGGGTAATAACCACCATCTCTAATGTGCGCCAAGCGGATAACTTCGGCATGATTGCTGCGCACTTCTTTGGTATAGGCTTCTTTGCCATATACGGCCTCTAAATATATCTTCTCGCAGTAGCTGGCCCAACCTTCGTTTAGCCACATATCTTCAGCAGTTTCGCAAGTTACCCAATCGCCAAACCAATGGTGGCCCAGTTCATGTGCCATTAATAGTTCGCTAGCTATGCCCGGCTGTGTGCTCGCTGGGAAAGCAATGTTGGTGGCATGTTCCATTGCACCACCATTAAAAGGCACCATAGCATAGCCTACTCGGCTAAATGGCTGTGCCCCCCAAAGTGTTTCGTAAGCACCTATCGCATTGGGCAATTTGGCAAACACCTGGCTTATCCTAGCCGAATCAGTTGGGCGAACCGCAAGCACAACCGGAAAATTGGCATTAATGCCATTATAGGTGTAGCTAATGCTGGTATAGTTTGATACGGCTACCGATGCTAAATAGGTAGGGATGTCTTCATCCAATTTCCAATGCCAAACAGTTGTAGCACTTGCCACTGTGCTATCAATCAATAAACCTCCACAAAAGGCTTTATCGCCATTGGCAGTGGTAATATAGGTTTCGTAAGTGGCCCTATCTACAAAATTGTCGACACAAGGAAACCACACACGGCCGTAGTTATGCGGATTATCGGCAAAGGCTACGCCAATGTTATAGGCATAGGTATTGGTCATGTAAAAGCCACCAAAGCCTGAAGGATCGGTTACAGGAGTGCCACCATAATAAACGGTTACCGTAGCCGTGTCATTTGCATTTAACCCCGGAACGGCAATAGATAGCAACTCTCCTACATGGGTATAGCTGCGATTAGCCCCACTTACTTTAACTGAGTCCACAATCAGGGCTTTAAGATCAAGGTTGATTGTGGTGAGGTTATTAATTAGTGAAACCAGCTTCATTTCGCAATTGCCATGTATTTGCCTTGAAGCTAAATTGCTAATATCAAGGCTGATGGTATAGTGCGTAATATCAACGGTATCGCTTCTACCCTGCCCTGCTATCGACTTAAAAGTATTAGGCAATGCTTGGTGCCTATGCTGACAACTGAAAGTGCTTACATTGGGCAAGAAACTTTGAGCTTGGGCCATCATAGACCAAAACAAAAGCGATACAATGGCTAATAACCTCATTAATATTGTTCGTTTTCATTAGGGAAATCCTTATGCTTTACGTCCTCTACATACTTGTTTACGGCTAACCGGATTTCGTCGTACAAGTTAGCGTAGCGGCGCAAAAAGCGTGGCTGGAATTCTTGGGTAATGCCCAGCATATCGTGTAGCACCAGCACTTGTCCATCAACATCGGCACCGGCACCGATGCCTATTACAGGTATCTTAACCGAGGCAGAAACCTTTTTGGCAAGGTTGGCCGGTATCTTTTCAACTACCAAGGCAAAACAACCTATTTCTTCCAACATAGCGGCATCGTCGAGCAAGCGCTGGGCTTCGGCTTCTTCTTTTGCCCTAACCGTGTAGGTGCCAAATTTATAGATGGATTGCGGCGTTAGCCCCAAGTGGCCCATAACGGGTATGCCTGCAGTAAGTATGCGAATAATGGATTCCTTAATTTCAAATCCACCTTCAAGTTTTACGGCATGTGCACCCGATTCTTTCATGATTCGGATAGCCGACTCCAATGCCAAACGTGAATTGCCTTGGTATGAGCCAAATGGTAAATCGACCACTACTAAAGCTTTTTTAACCCCTCGCACTACCCCTTGGGCATGATATATCATTTGGTCGAGGGTAATTGGCAACGTGGTTTCGTGCCCAGCCATTACATTGCTGGCTGAGTCACCAACTAAAATAACATCAATGCCACCATCATCAACAATACTAGCTAGCGAGTAATCGTATGCCGTTAGCATCGAGATTTTTTCCCCCTTATCCTTCATCGATTGTAGGGTGTGTGTGGTAATGCGTTTTACCTGTTTGCTAACTGACATGGCGTTATGGCTTTAATTGCCTTGCAAATTAGCAAAAAAGCGTGATTTACTAGGTTTGAAATTGCTAAAACGAAGATAAGCGTGGCGTAATACTTAAAGGAATCAGGGTTCGGCCACGTGCAAGACTTGACAGTCGACAATTAATCAAGGCTAAATCTGCCCCAAAATAAAGAGAGGCGCTACTTTCGTGGGAAAGGGCACCTCTCAGTACGTTGTTAATCCAATAAATGATGACAGGTCTCTAATCATTAAGACAAGTGAACTCTAGCGGTTTGCAAGTACATATTTTTAACACGGCTAGCCTTGGCTAAGGTATCTATGTAGTTTTGCAAATCGCCATTGCGCATGAAATCCATGGCTTTATTTTTCAACTCGCTATATTGTTTCATCAATTTACGCATCCGGTTTATTTTCAGTATCTCTAACATGGCTCTTAGTTTTTGAGGTTCGTTATTTACTTGCTTACCCTATGCTAATCAAGTAACGTGCCAAAAACTACATTAAGTTGCCAAAAGAATTTTAAAAAGTAAAAATTAGCTTACAATTCACTGATTATCATACCAAATATTTAAAAACGAATTTCACAAAAAATGACGGCCTCTTCAATTTAGGTCAAAATCAAGTTTGCAATACACCTACCCTATACTGCTCAGTAAGTGGGGCATGGTTGGCGGCTTCAATACCAATGGATAGTATTTTACGGGTATCCAGTGGGTCCACAATCTTATCAACTACCAACCTTGCAGCGTTGTAATAAGGGGTCGTCGTTTTGTCATAGTGGGCTTTAATGCGCTCTAGTAGTTCCTTTTCCTTCTCCGGGTCTATAATCTCGCCTTTGGCTTTAAGGGAAGCTACTTCAATTTGCAACAATACCTTGGCTGCTTGCTCACCGCCCATCACGGCAATCTTTGCCGATGGCCAAGCTAGCATTAGGCGCGGGTCGTAGGCTTTGCCGCACATGGCATAGTTGCCAGCGCCATAGCTGTTGCCTACTATTACCGTAAACTTAGGCACTACGCTATTGGCCATAGCATTTACTAGTTTGGCACCATCTTTTATAATGCCACCATGCTCACTGCGCGAACCCACCATAAAGCCGGTTACGTCTTGCAAAAACACCAGTGGTATCTTCTTCTGGTTGCATACCATTACAAAGCGCGCGGCCTTATCTGCTGAGTCGGAGTATATTACCCCGCCAATCTGCATCTCGCCTTTCTTGCTTTTTACGATTTTGCGTTGATTGGCCACAATGCCTACTGCCCAGCCGTCAATACGGGCGTAGCCGCAAACTATGGTTTGTCCATAGCCTTCTTTATACTCCGTAAACTCCGAGTTATCAACCATGCACTCTATCAATTCGCGCATGTCGTAGGGCTTCAAACCGCCTTCGCTAAAGATGCCGTATAGGTCTTCAGGTTTACGTTTTGGGGCTACCGGCTCCACCCTATCAAAACCAGCTTTATCGTTATGCCCCAATTTATCAATCAAGTCGCGGATGGTCTTTAAGCAAGTAGCATCATCGGGCATTTTGTAGTCAATAACCCCGCTAATCTCGGTTTGGGTGGTAGCGCCACCAAGGGTTTCTTGGTCCACGTTTTCGCCAATAGCGGCCTTAACCAAAAACGGCCCAGCCAAGAAAATAGAACCCGTGCCTTCTACTATCATGGCTTCATCACTCATAATAGGCAAATAGGCACCGCCAGCCACACAGCTGCCCATAACGGCACTTAGCTGCGGTATGCCCATTGCCGACATTTTGGCATTGTTGCGGAACATACGGCCAAAATGCTCCTTATCCGGGAAAATCTCGTCTTGCATGGGTAGGTAAACGCCTGCGCTATCCACTAAATATATAATAGGCAAGCGGTTTTCCATGGCAATCTCTTGCCCACGAAGGTTCTTTTTGGCGGTAATAGGGAACCAAGCACCTGCCTTTACAGTGGCATCGTTGGCCAATATTACGCACAAGCGCTTGCTCACATAGCCCAGCACAGCTATTACGCCACCTGCAGGGCACCCACCATGCTCTTCGTACATTTCATACCCTACAAACTCGCCAATCTCCAAGTAAGGCTTACCCTCGTCTAACAAAGCATTCACGCGCTCCCGAGCAGTCATTTTGCCTTTCTCGTGTTGCTTTTCTATGTTCTTTTTGCCGCCGCCGAAGTAAATCTTATCCAGCTTTTTGCGCATGTTGGATACCAATAGCTTCATGGCATCCTCATTCCGGTTGAACTCCAAATCCATTAGTGGGTCTCAATTTGTGTAGATTGCGAAGATAGTGGATAATGTGCCAATTTGGTTAATAGTTGATTGGTTAATTGGCTTTACCCTTCCGTAGCCCGTCAATAGTGCACCACCAACCAACCGAGTTTTGTCGTCCAGGAAGTGAGGATTGATGGGGCTTTGAGGTCGATAATTACATTATTATATTTTATAATGTTTTATCGTTTGCGTACGGTCAACAACCCTTACCCATGGCATCAGCTTTCTTAAAGTGCTGCACTTCTTGGCCATCGTAGCGGTAAGCACCGCCCGATGTGCCAAACCAAAGATTGCCTTTGTTGTCTTGCATCATGGTTTGCACATGTCGGTTTCCTATGCCTTCCTGCTCGCCAAAACGGGTTAAGGTTTTACCGTCGTAGCGCATCGCGCCTGCCCTATCCGACATCCAGATATTGGCATCTTTATCAGCAAATACCATCCACACAAAATCGCTGGCAAGGCCGTCTTTCATGCCAATAGAGGTGAACAATCTTCCATCGTAACGGCAAGCCCCACCATATAGCGTGGCAAACCACAGGTTGCCTTGAAGGTCTTGCGTTATGTTTTGTACAAAATTGCTGCTCAGTCCATCTTCCTCGGTCAATTGGGTTATGGCTTTTCCATCGAAACGAAAAACACCATTACCATTGGTGGCAAACCAAATATTGCCTGCCCTATCTTCGGCAATGTTGTTTATAACCTTTGGCGCAGGGTAAGCATCTTTTGGCAGCACTACTTTTTGGAAAGGCAAATCAAACACCTGAAACGACATACCGTTGAATCGGCAAACGCCGACCTCGGTGCCTACCCAAAGCGTGCCGGCTTTATCCACCAATAAACTCCAAACATGCTGGTGTGGTAGCCCATTTTCGTGGGTAAAGTTTATGAAAGTTACACCGTTATAGCGGGTAATGCCTTCATTGGTGGCAAACCACAAATTACCTTCGGGGTCTTCGGTTATATCTCTTACCGTTACATCGCCAAAGCCATCCTTTGGAGTATAATAGGTTAAGGAGTTTTCAACATAACGGGCCACCCCGTCGCCATTGGTGCCAAACCATATATGCCCGCGGCTATCTTGAAATATGCTGGGCACATATTCGCTAATGGCTACATTGTAGTCAATTTCGGGACCGAATGTCCGCATATGCCGGCTGTTATCGGCCACAAGTTGGGCAGGGGTAGCACTATCGGCAGCTACCGGCTTTTGCCTTTGGCACGATATGGTGGAAAGAAACAGCGGTAAAGAACATGCCGCTATCATGGCAAAACGTATCATAGCCTAAGGTTTACTGACAAGAAATGGTTGATGAACCAATAGTAGATTAATAAATTATCAAAAACCAACATTTTAACATTTCACTACCGAACTTAGCATCTTTTAACGGAGTGCGACCAATTTGAAAGTTTGGAAATTTAAAAATGGAATGTTCTAAACCCTGTGATAAGATACTACCAATCAACCAATTAACCAGTCAACCAATAACCAATTTCCACCATGGACTACCGACAATGGTCCATCGACCAAAAAAAAATTACCCAACCTTGCAGCAACCAATCAAAAAAGCATACTTTTGCACTCGGGCAAGGCTTATACGACCAGCTCCTGTCGAATCCCCCAGGTCTTGATCGAAGCAAGGGTAGATGGTTGAGCGGTGCGATATGGGTTCTTGCCTATTTTTTTTGTGCTGATTTTAGGTGCACAACGCTGTTCCCTCCTGTTTTAGAATACTTATCCTTTCTTTCCTACCAATACCCTAGCATGCACCGTTGCGGTATGCAGTGGGAATATTTTATATTGCATAGCGTTTCGGTGGGGTTTATGTTGTGAATAGCTGTTACGTGGCCTAGCTCGGTTGGCGCTAAGTAGGCACAACCCTTAACACAAATTGCTCGAAGGCATGAAATAGCTTACAAGCAGAAGGCGGCGAGCATCTTGAATAAAAAAATGACTAAAAGACTATAAATGAACCAGTACGAAAAGTTTAAAAAGCTCCTAGAATATTACGTTGCTCACCTTGAATTCTGCGTCACTGACCAAAAAGTTGGAGAAGGATATTCTAGATATATAAAAGATATACAAAATTTTCAGCGAAGCGGACAAGGATACAAAGGACAGAAAATCCAAAACCAAGTAAAAGAATGGCAGTCTTATGAACATGGAGTTATTTACATCAATGTAAATCCAACTAATTATAAAGGGAGAGGTTGCTATTTAAATTGGGAGGATACAGCGATTAATGTTAATGCACTTTGGAATAATGATAAAATTGTAGGGTTAAGAATTGTACGCGACTCTTATCCAGTTAACAATGCAAAAGATGTAATTAGTCTGTCCATTCAGGAATTGGGGTTGTTCGATAATAAACCTCCAAACAAAAATCTAAATGGATTTTATGAAAAATTTGAAGAGCTAATAATACTGTGGAACGAAGAACAGAAAAATCAGCAAGAGATGAAGCCAATTCAACGATACATAGAGCTACTCACCACATCAAAAAACATAATTCTAACAGGCGCTCCAGGAACAGGCAAAACATATTTAGCTAAACAAATTGCTAAGCAATTGATTGGCGTTAAAACTGACGAAGAGTTAGAAGAAAGTGGGCAATTTAATTTTGTTCAATTCCATCCATCCTATGACTATACGGACTTTGTTGAAGGACTAAGGCCGACACCACCTGATGAAAATGGAATAATTGGCTTTGAAATTAAAGATGGAATTTTCAAGTCATTTTGCCAAAAAGCTTCAGAGGAAAAATTTTCAGCGGTAGTGGACAATTTTGATGTGGCTTGGGAAAATCTTTTATCAGATGTAAGAAATAAAATTGCTCAAAAATCTTTAACAACTATTGGCTCTTGGGATTATGGGTTATCCTCAAAAGACTCATTGAAATATACTTCCATTGATACCCCTTCACAATATACTTTTACCATTACGAAAAAGAACGTTTACGATACCTATCAAGGAAAGAAAGCTAGGCCATCCGGTGCTTTCCAAAAGGATATGGAGGATATTGTGAATTACATGAAAGCTAATTTTCGTTTGGCGGATTTCACAGCAAGACAAGAAAACGGGAATAGTGGTTCAAAAAACTATGTTTTCGTCATTGACGAAATTAACAGAGGGGAAATTTCCAAAATATTTGGAGAGCTATTTTTCTCAATTGACCCAAGTTATAGAGGAAAAAAGGGAGCTGTTAAAACTCAATATTCAAACTTACACAATGATGAAAAAGAGGTTTTTTATGTCCCCGAAAACGTTTTTATAATTGGCTCAATGAATGACATTGACCGAAGTGTTGAAAGTTTTGATTTTGCAATGCGAAGGCGTTTTATTTGGATTGAGATTACGGCAAAACAAAGTGCCGAAAATATGAATTTGCCGCAGAATATAAAAGAGAGAATGTTAAAATTAAACGAGCAAATTTCTAGTACCGATGGCCTGAATCCGTCTTACCACATTGGGGCGGCATACTTCTTAGATGCAAACGGTAATGCTAGACAGGATATTAATAATATCTGGGACTTGCGAATTGAGCCACTTCTGAGAGAATATTTAAGGGGAATGCCTGACAGTCTTGAGAAAATTGAACTTCTCAAAAATGCATTCACAGTTTAATGAGAACGACGGACAACAATTGCGGGATAAGCATGGACATGTGGAGCAATTTAACCTTTGCAGATTTATCCTTTATAGCCAATAGAAATCTTTTAGATTTACAAAAAGAAAATCCTGATTTACTTGTTTTCCCTCATTCATTTGGTAAATACCGTGATGATGTTGAGAAACCCCACATTTTCTCACTAGATAATGAAAAACTAACAACATATAATTTAATGGGGTTTATTGGTCGTAATTCTACCCAACTTACAATTTCATCGCGCTTTGCACATAAAGACAATAATGACTATTTTTTGCATTACATGTTGCAGAAAGTCTTTTCAGTTAACCTTTTGAAATTCGACCAAACCCCTAGCAATGAAAACATTTGGGATTTTCTACTTTATCTCTTCCCCTATTATCTCAAAAAAGCATTTTCACAGGGCATCTACAAAGCATACAAAAAAGAGGAGTACAACGATTCAAATGTAAAAGGGACTATTGATATAAAACGTCACATCCTAAGGAACATTGCTTTTACAGGCAAGATTGCCTATACAACAAGAGAACATAACCATAACAATAATCTGACACAACTTGTTAGGCACACAATTGAACACATCAAAACACATCCTTTCGGTATTGGGGTTTTAACAGGTGATCCAGAAGTCAGAGCTATTGTAAGTAAATTTATATTCGTTACAGATAAAACATACAATAATAATTCAAGACAAAAGATAATATCTACCAATCTAAAGCCTGTTAAACATCCTTATTTTACTGAATACACTGATTTGCAAAAAATTTGCTTAAAAATTTTAAATCACCAGAAAATCACCTTTGGGAACGAGAAGGATAAGGTTTACGGATTATTGTTTGACGGTGCTTGGCTTTGGGAAGAATACCTTAACACCATAATAAAGGACAATTTTATACATCCTGAGAGTAAAACGGGAAAACACCGCCAATATCTATTTGCTGATAATAGTCAATCGATATATCCTGATTTCATTAGCCGAACTGATCCTAAATCAGTAGGAGATGCAAAGTATATACCTCTCGATAGACAGCACGCATATCAAGAAAGTTCCGAAAGGGCAACTAGTATTTACTACAAAACCATAACTTATATGTATCGCTTCAAGGCAGATAATGGTTTTTTACTTTTCCCCTGTCAATCAAAAAGTTTTTATGAAACTTTAAGAATCAAAGAAACTGACGGAACACTAAAAAAAATTGGATTGGAGATACCTCAAGAATCGGGAAGCTTAAAAGAGTTTTCAGAATCAATGCAAGTAAGTGAACACCAACTGCGTCAAAGTTTAGCAGAACTCACTTAAAAGGTAGTTATTAATAAATTAAAAACAGCCCCCCCCCTCTCGTCCTTGAATTGCCCAAAAACAAAAAACCTCCATGCTTGGGACATGAAGGTTTCACTTTCAGTGCGGATGAAGGGACTCGAACCCCCACGCCGTGAGGCACTAGATCCTAAGTCTAGCGCGGCTACCAATTACGCCACATCCGCATTGTGGACGGCAAAGTTAGCACAATATTTTTAATTCCCACAACAGCATGTGGAATTTACCTTCAAACAATAATGTTATTATTGATACTGAATGGTTAAATTTAAACTTTAGCACGCAAAAGCCGTATCAGGAGGAGTATTTAGCACTATGCCGCACAGCCAAACCATAGACCTGGAACAGGAAAGATTGTTAATCCTGAAAGAGTATCGCCATTTGCTAAAGGCCATCAAACCTCAGCTACAGAAGGGCGATAAGCAGATGATTCGCAATGCTTTTGACCTAGCCTTGGAGAGCCATAAAGATATGCGCCGCAAAAGCGGTGAGCCTTATATATTGCATCCGCTGGCGGTGGCGCAAATTGTGGCCGGCGAAATGGGCCTAGGGCCAACATCGGTAGCTTGCGCCCTATTGCACGATGTAGTAGAAGATACAGAGATAACGCTGGAGGATATTAAACGGGAGTTTGGCAGCGGGGTGGCTAAAATTGTAGACGGCCTAACCAAGATTGCTGGCGTGTTTGATTTAACCAGCAGCGAGCAAGCCGAAAATTTCCGCAAGCTACTACTAACACTCACTGATGACGTTCGCGTTATACTAATCAAAATTGCCGACCGATTGCACAACATGCGCACGCTGGATAGTATGCCGCGCAACAAGCAGCTCAAAATATCATCCGAAACCAGCTACCTATACGCTCCCCTAGCCCACCGCTTGGGTTTGTATGCCATCAAATCGGAGCTGGAAGATCTCTCCATGAAATACACGGAGACCGAAGCCTACCGATTGATTGCCCAAAAACTAAACGAAAGTAAACGCGAAAGGACCCGATACATCAATGAGTTCATCCGCCCCATTAAAGAGCGCTTGGATAAGGAGTTTACCAACTACCAAATATACGGCCGGCCAAAGTCCATCCACTCCATCTGGAACAAGATGAAAACCAAAGAGGTTGATTTTGAGCAGGTGTATGATTTGTTTGCCATCAGGGTGTTATTAAACCCTGAGCCCGAAACCGAAAAATCGGATTGCTGGAAGGTTTATTCCATAGTAACCGATATTTATCGCCCCAACCCTAGCCGCTTACGCGACTGGCTAAGTACCCCAAAAACCAACGGCTATGAGGCTTTGCACACCACCGTAATGGGCCCCAAAGGCAAATGGGTAGAGGTGCAGGTGCGCACCGAGCGCATGGATGAGATTGCCGAAAAAGGCTACGCTGCCCACTGGAAATACAAAGAAGGCGAAGGCACTGCCGATGGTGCTTTGGATGATTGGTTGAACCGCATACGCGAGGTATTACAAAACCAAGACAGCAATGCGCTCGATTTTATCAACGACTTTAAGCTCAACCTGTTTCAAGACGAGATATATGTGTTTACGCCCAAAGGTCAACTGAAAATGTTGCCCAACGGCTCAACTACCCTCGATTTTGCGTTTGATATACACTCCGATATTGGTGTAACCTGCATTGGGGCTAAGGTAAACCACAAGTTGGTGCCGCTAAGCCATAAGCTTAACAATGGCGACCAAGTTGAAATTATTACCAGCAAAAAGCAGAAGCCTAACGAAGATTGGCTAAACTTTGTACTGACTGGCAAAGCCAAGGCCAAAATAAAATCGGCGCTAAAAGAAGAAAAGCGCAAAGTAGCTGCCGATGGCAAAGAACTGGTGCTGCGCAAGTTCCGCCACCAAAAGCTGGAATTGAACCCGAAACTGTTGGACGACATTGTTGCTTACTTTAAACTTCAAAGCGTACAAGACTTTTACTACAATGTAGCCACCAAAAAAATCACCCCTAAGCAATTAGGCGATTTGCAGTTTTTGGGCAATAAACTCATTCTGCCAAAAGAGGAAAAACAAGAAGCCAAGCAACCTTCGGTAGAGGAAACGATAAAAAATACCCTTAAAAAGAATGCCGAGCTACTGATTTTTGGTGATAACCTGGATAAGATAGACTATAAGTTTGCCAACTGCTGCAACCCCATACCCGGCGACGATGTGTTTGGTTTTGTAACCATAAGCGATGGCATCAAAATACACAAAACCAACTGCCCCAATGCAGTGCAATTGATGAGCAACTATGGCTACCGCATTATTAAAACCAAGTGGAATAAAGACCATGCCATTGCATTCCTCACCGAATTGAAATTGAGCGGCATTGACGATGTTGGGGTAATGAACAAAATAACCAACATTATATCGTCGGAGCTGAAGATAAACATGCGCTCGCTATCCATTGAAAGTAAGGACGGTATATTCGAGGGCGTGATAACCGTATTTGTTGAAGACACCGACCAACTAGATAAATTAATTATGCGTTTGAAAGGAATCGATGGAATTTTATCCATTAGCCGCCAATAAACCGTATTTTTGTACTACAGTGTTTCAATTGTTACTTCATATTAGGTATTTACTTTGCTAACGTTCGGAAAACCAACCATAACCCCAGGTGGGAAAGATATCATTGGAGAGGTGAAAAACATCTTTTCGATGTATTTGGAGCAGCACAACCAGCGCAAAACACCCGAACGATACGCCATACTGGAAGAAATATACAGCCGAAACGATCATTTTGATGCAGAAACACTCTACATCGAAATGAAAAACAAAAGTTTCAATATAAGCAGAGCTACGGTATATAACACCCTTGATCTGCTCGTGTCATGCGATCTGGTATCGAGACACCAATTTGGTAAAAGTTATGCGCAGTATGAAAAATCTTATGGCTACAAGAATCATGACCATATAATTTGTGTAGATTGCAAGAAAGTAGTAGAGTTTTGCGACCCCCGCATACAACAAATACAAAGTATGATGGGCGATTTGCTGAACTTTAAAATTACGCATCATTCATTAAATTTGTATGGCATTTGCGGCAATTGCCAAAAGCTGCGAGAAATGAAACAAGGTAAATAACCAAACCCAAACGCATGGATTACACTATCAGTACTCACGGAAATGCTTCGGTTCTTGCCCTAAAAGGTAGCTTGCTGGCCGATGTACAAACCAAGGATATATTGCAACAGGTAACCGATATGATACAGGAAGGCAAAGTGCGCTTTGTGGTTGACCTATCAGACTTAAAGTTTATAAACAGCTCTGGTTTAGGTATGCTACTTACTTGCCTTACCAAAGCCCGTAAAGCTGGTGGCGATGTAATACTTGCTAATGTGCCCGAGCAAGTGCAAAACTTGTTGATTATAACCAAGTTGAGCAACATTTTTCAAGCCAAAGAAAGCTTGAACGATGCAATTGAAATGTATAAATAAGGCTGCACAGCTTTAACTAACTATTACTGTTTATAACACCGATATGTACGTTGACGTTTTACTAGGTTTGCAATGGGGCGATGAGGGAAAAGGAAAAATCGTAGACTACCTTGCAGACAAATACAATATTGTTGCCCGTTTTCAAGGTGGCCCAAATGCTGGCCATACACTAAAAATTAATGGTGAAAACTTTGTGTTGCACACTATCCCTTCTGGTATTTTTCACAAGGGAGTTTGCAATGTAGTAGGCAATGGTGTTGTAATTGACCCAGTTACGTTCCAGAAAGAGACCGAAAAATTACAAGCGCTTGGTATTGATGTAGCCGATAGGATGGTTATATCGCTCAAAGCCCATTTGATTTTGCCTACCCACAAGTTGTTGGATGCAGCATCGGAAACCCGCAAAGGGAAAGCCAAAATTGGCTCAACTTTGCGCGGCATAGGCCCCACTTATATGGACCACACAGGCCGAAACGGCTTGCGCGTAGGCGACATTTTGGAGCCTGACTTTAAACAACGTTACCAAGCACTTAAAGAAAAGCACGAAGAGCTATTGGGCTTTTACGATTATAAAGAGTACGACCTAGCAGCATTGGAAGGCCCTTGGTTTGAAGGAATCGAAAATCTTCGTCGCCTTAAACTAATCAATACCGAATATTACCTCAACAATGCGCTAGCCGAAGGCCAAACCATATTGGCTGAAGGTGCACAAGGTTCTATGTTAGATATCAATTTCGGCACTTACCCTTTCGTTACTTCATCAAATACTATATCCGCCTCGGCTAGCATTGGTTTGGGTGTTTCGCCAACCCGCATCCGCAAGGTATATGGCATAACCAAGGCATACTGTACCCGTGTGGGCAGTGGCCCCTTCCCTACCGAGTTGGACAATGAAATGGGCGAGCAACTTCGTGCACAAGGCAAGGAGTTTGGTGCTACTACCGGTCGCCCGCGTCGCTGCGGATGGATAGACTTACCTGCATTGAAGTATGCAAGCATGCTAAGTGGCCTTACCGATTTGATTGTTACTAAGATTGACGTAATGAACAATCTGGAGGAGTTTAGTGCCTGCACCGAGTATGATATAAACGGAACCCAAACCCAAGAATTGCCCTACGACCTAGGTCAGGCAAATCTTGCACCAGTGTATAAGGTTTTCCCGGGCTGGCAAAAAGATATTGGCGACATACATAACTTTGATGATCTCCCTAGCGAAATAACCAATTACGTAGCTTTTCTTGAAAGTTACCTAAATGTGCCTATCACTATTCTATCCACTGGCCCTGGTAGGGAGGAATTTATCCTTAAAGAGCAAGTAAGCAGCACTTTATGATGCGCCAATCGGGCAGTTACCAATCCAACTCCCCGCAGCAATTCAAACTAAAAGCGTTGCATTGGGCTAATGGGTTCAGTTATGCCGCTAGTTTCGATCATAACCAGTACCCTAGTTATTCTAACCCAAGTTTCGATTGTTTAATTGGTGCAGGTGCTATAACAACGCTGCAATGCAATGTTGGCAATGCATTTAACCAATTAAAAGAATACCAGCACCAAACCAAAGATTGGCTCTTTGGCTTCTTGGGCTACGACCTAAAAAATGAAATAGAACATTTGGTAAGTAACCTACCCGATGGCACTGGTTTCCCCGATTTATGTTTCTTTCAACCCGACCACCTCATTACCATCAACATGGATGGTAGTATAGTAATTGAAAGTAGCTCTTTGCAACCGCATGATATATTCGCCCAAATTGAGGCAATCCAACTTACCGAGCAGCCTATCAAGCCGATAGCTATGCAAGCTCGTATAGCAAAGGAGCATTACCTGCAAACCGTTGAAACCTTGCGAGAGCATATTGCCGCTGGCGATTTATACGAAATCAATTTCTGCCAAGAATATTTTGCTGAAGGTGCTGATATAAATCCATTAGCCGTTTTTGAAAAACTCAACCAGCTTTCCAAAGCACCCTTCTCTTGCTACCTGAAGTTTGATGATAAATACCTGCTAAGTGCTAGCCCAGAAAGGTTTTTACAAAAGAAAGGCGATACCATTACTTCTATGCCCATTAAAGGAACCATAAAGAGAGATGGTAACCCAGCAAAAGATGAAATTCTGAAAACCGAACTACGCAACAATATAAAGGAGCAGGCAGAAAATGTAATGATAGTAGACCTGGTGCGAAACGACCTTACCCGTAGCTGCACCCCAGGCACTATAAAGGTAAACGAGCTATTTCAAGTTTACACCTTTCCAAAGGTGCATCATTTGGTATCTGCCGTTTCGGGGGTACTCAAACCAGATGTGAATGGCATTGATGCACTGCGCAATGCCTTCCCGATGGGCTCTATGACGGGTGCACCCAAAGTAAAAGTGATGCAGCTTACCGAACAATATGAGCATTCCAAACGTGGCATATATTCAGGAGCCGCAGGCTACTTTGCTCCAAACGCCGATTTTGATTTTAATGTCGTTATCCGCAGCTTGGCATACAACCAAAGCAATCAATACTTGTCTTATCACGTTGGAGGTGCCATTACCTGGGATTCGGTTCCTGAACAAGAATATGAAGAATGCTTACTTAAGGCAGCAGCTATTGAATCGGTGTTGAGCGGAAAGTAATCGGTACAATTGCCTTTTCATCTATTTTCACTAATTTTCCACTTCACTATTTAAACTTTCAATCTAAGCCAATGGCCAAAGACTTAATTATATACGGTGCTTACGGATACACCGGAGAACTCATAGCCCGCCATGCAGTAGCAAAAGGCTTGAAACCTTTGTTAGCCGGAAGAGACGCAAACAAACTGCAACCTTTAGCCAAGGAGCTTGGCCTTGAGTTCAAGGCATTTAGCATAGACGATACGAAGACTTTGGATGAATGCTTGCAAGGTGCAAAAGTAATGTTGCATTGTGCTGGGCCTTTTATACATACCTATAAGCCCATGATGCAAGCTTGCCTAAAGGCAGGTGTACATTACTTGGATATAACTGGCGAAATGAAGGTGTTTGAGGCCATGAACCGTAAAACCGAAGACGCTAAAGCAGCAGGTATTATGTTTATGCCCGGCTGTGGTTTCGATGTGGTACCTTCTGATTGTTTGGCCAATATGCTAAAAGCTCGGATGCCCGATGCCCAGTACCTTGAAATGGCGTTTGCCAGTGCCGGGCGCTCGTCAAGAGGTACTCAAAAAACCATTATCGAAGGTCTGCACGAAGGTAGTGCCATTCGCGAAAATGGTCAAATAAAAGCAATAGCAGCTGGCTCTGATACAAAGCAAATCAACTTTGGCGATGGCAAAGCTATTTGGGCTGTGGCCATTCCGTGGGGAGATGTATCTACCGCTTGGTTCAGCACTCAAATACCCAATATTAAAGTGTATATGGCCTTGCCCGAAAAAGTTATTAAGAGCATGAAACTTATGGGCTATTTCTCGTTTTTAACCAAGTTGGGTTTTGTTAAAAACATGCTCATCAAAAAAGTAAACAGCGGACCCGCTGGGCCCACCGAAGCGCAACGAGATAGTGGCAAGATAAAACTATGGGGCGAGGTGAAAAATAGTACAGGAGTAAGCAAACAACTATGGCTTACCGTTCCCGAAGGTTATAAACTTACTTATCTAACCGCTGTTGATATTGCCGAAAAGGTGCTAAATGGCAACTTTAAAACAGGTTTTCAAACGCCCGCCAGCGCATATGGTGCCGAATTTATCCTACAGTTCGAGGGTACTAAACTCAAAGAGTCGGGGCAGCAATAGAAATTATTCTGATTCTCATACAAATACAAAAAGTAAAGAGCCTGGATTTTACAATCCAGGCTCTTTTTACTTTATACTATTATGTTACGGTGCTTTGCGCTATTAGTATTTAGGCGCAGTGGTTACGTTGTCTTTGGCCTGTTTCTTTTGGTACTTATTATAACCAAATATCTTGGTGGCCTTTACACCAAAGAATGCAAACCAATCGCGGTTTGCGTCTCCTTTACGTGCAGTTGGGAACGTATTAGCATCATTCAAACCTGCTTCGTATTCAATACTTCCATCAGGATTTTGAAAAATTGCATTAGCCAATGATGGGTTTGACAAGAAAGCGGCAGTCGGGATTGCATTAGTAGGACGAACCAAAATTTGTCCTTCTGACATCCAAATTCCACCAGTACCATCATTTACATCGCGTAAATCATTTGGCAATACAATATTGTCACGGAATAGACCATTGCCTAGTTTTCCAGTAATTTCAGGATTAGCATCAACAACCGACTGGCCGAAATTTGCCCTATCCCAATAGTTACCACTTACGTCATCCAAATAATCAGTAAGGGTAAAGCGGAAGCTTGCTTCAATACCTATGGTCCACGATTTATTGATAATGAAATCAAAGGTTAAACCAAACGGAATAGATATCTGCCATAGGTTATAGTTTTTAGGCGGATTGCGTGGACTGTATTTATTATCAGGATCTACATCAGGACTAGTTGATGTTTGACCTTCAGTACCAATGCTGTGCAAAGGAACCCAAACATAATCAGCATTATTTTCAGCAGAAGCAATAAAATTGGTTCCATCGTATGCCAAATAGCTAGGGTCACCCGATGCATTCAAGCCAGTAAAGATTCGAGCTTCTGGGTTGTGGTTAAACACCCCGATACCGGCAAAAATGGCAGGTGAAAACCTTTCACCTTTACTTATGCCATATTGCAACAAATGGAAATGGAACGTTAACGAACCTTCATAAATGTTGTTTCTAAAGTTAGCAACCCTTAGCCTGCGGCCATCTTCAGCTTCATCCAAATCTGAACCACTAATTTGTCCGTGGGTAAATGCCAAGCGTGCAGAGAACCATTTAGAGATATTGTATTGCCCGTAAATACCAACTGCCCATTTAAATTCGTCTTTATCAAAAAGTTTTGAAGCCAAATCGCCGCTATAGTTCATGGTACCGGCCATTATACCAAGTTCCCATGTTTTAGCCAAAGAAGTGTAAGCTCCCAAGTATGACAAATCACCCAATTCGTTCAAAGTCGATAAGGTATTAACCTCATCTTCTGTCAAATCAAACCCACCTGGGTTGCTGATAACCTCTGCCGGCGGGAAGTATGTACTAGCAACACCAGTAGCATACAGCTTGCTGTAGTTGTTGATGGCTTTACGCTGGCCGATAGTAAAATCGGGAGTCTCAAAACCTTCGTTATCTTTAAAGTTCTTGATAATTACGTAGCTCAATTCATTTTTCATAAACGAAGCATCGGCTACTGAAAACGTATACACGGTATTGTCTTGCGACCACTGACCGTTCAGTACATTAACTGGGTCTATTCGGATACCGTTATTAATGGTATCATAAAATACCGATTCCAATTGTGTTTCGCCAAACTCGGTTACGGGGCGGTTGAAATATACTTCGAATGTTACGTTAGTAGCAGGCAAGTCACCCGGTATTTCGGCGTAGTTCATTACCTCGTTGCCTACAAGCTTCACTTTATAAATGTGCGCATGAGTTTGGGCCGAAGGCTTGGTAAGCACTGGCTGTGCCACTAACAATGGCAATGAATTGTTCTGGTAGAAGTGATCGAAAGTAGAGGATATGTAATCATCTTGGGTCGACCTAAAGAAGTTGTTAGGCATGCTAAAGGTTTCGCCTGCTCCTTGTATACCTACGCTTATTTCGCGAATAATGGTATCAGTAGCGGCGTTAATCTGGTAGTTTCCGAAAATGGAGTTGTCGCGCAATTCGCTTTGGAAACGTTTATCGCCCGCATCATATAAGCCAAAAACCGGTGTGTTGCTTGGTATACCTTTATCAATACCATACACTACATTGTTGGTTACCAAGTTGTTATTAAACCTCAAATCAAGAACATTGTCTTGCAAGTTTTCAATAAAGATGGAGCCCCAGTTGTTTATAAAGTTGTTGTTAGAGAACGTAAAAGTTGTTTTCTTATCGCCTACAGCATAAAGGCTACTAAGCGGACTGGTAATCATTATATTCGATTCGCCAGTATTCATTTCCCTAAACTCGCTATTGGTAATAGTCACATTGCTTCTATACCAATCCGAATCGAAGGTAAACGGCGTGGTAAGCTGCACAAACTTGGCATACTTTACGGTTATGTCTGCACCTTCGGCACCACGAACTACAATACCCGTGCCTTGGCTGTACTTCTCTTGGCTTTTGAAAACCACAAAGCTATTAGGGGCACCGGCAACATTTAAGCCACCTTCAACCACAATAGTTGTGTTGGGTCCAAAAAGCAAAGTAACATTAGCCGGAATGATCAATGTAGCTCCGGCATTTACTTTTACATTGTGTTGGATTAGATAAGTCTTTCCACTTTCTAATTGTTTATCAGCGCTGATAAACCCTTCCAATACAATCTGGTCGGCTCCCACTACCTCACCTTGGGCAAAACTCACATTGGGGCACAAAGCACAAAAAAATGATGCCAGCAAAAGTAACCCCAGTGTTGACTTGCCTTTTTTCTTAGTCAGCATCAGCATTGTAGTTTGTTTAGTTGGTTTTGGAATGTAGTTGTTCGTTGTCAATTGCATTATAATATGTTAAATACCAAGGCTTCCACATCTTTATTTACACCATCAGGGCCTTTAACCTGGATATCATCAAATATAAAGATGTCTCCAGGTTGAGCTAAATCAATAAGCTCCCTTGATTTTCCAGTAAAATATGAACCCTTAACTTTTTCTTTAAAAATACCCAAACCATTTGCATTAACATAGGTAATGCTATACTCAATAACCCTAAAGTCGGCAGGTACTTCCATTTCTTTCGTAACGGCATCCAAACCTTTTTGCATCTTAAACAACTTGGCTGGTATTTCCCCCCCTTCCTTGTTATATAGCACTACGGTTGGTTTAGGCAACTCTTTCACCCTAAATATCTCTTCAGCTACTACTTTATAGCCACCATTGCCATCAGGTACTTTTAGCACCACGCTTGCTAAACCCTTTCTAAACACGTTAGCATAAAAGGAGGTGTCTACTTTAGTTACCTTACCTTGGCTAATACTTACCTGGTACTTGTCAGCTGGGTAATCAGGGTGGTAAACATTAATCGGGTTATTGATACCCAAATAGAGAATATTGTAATCCTTCTGGCTAATATATGGCTTGCTTTTTACAACCGCATAGTTTATCTCAAAAGGCATCTCTTGGTCTTTCTTTTTCTTCTCCTCTAGCTGTTGGTTATCCTTCTGTAACGGCTTTACCTCATCCGGATACCTAAACTTCACTACACCTTTAATAGAGAATTCGCCAATTTTGTCAGTTTTTAAAGAAACTTCCCCTAGTCCGTTTACAAACGCAAAGCTGTCGGTTACTTGGTTATTGTCGTCGTAAACGTAAATGGTAGCCTGACCAGTAGCGCCGCCACTACCCATTTTACTTGATGGCAAGGTAAGCGTAGTTACACCGTCTTCTCCAACAGTAAACACATCATACTTTTTCACACCCTTAGCCAAGCGAATGGTGTCGGTTGCCGAACTACTATCACTTGCTACAAATTCAAAATTATAGTTTCCGGTTCCGCCTTCGCCTTGTACTTGGTCGTGGTAGTTTTTCATTATCAACGATTCGGCCACCCTTACATCGTTTTGGAACTTGGTAAGTGTAGCTACAACTGCACCTAAAGGAACGTTATCGAAATAATATTTATCCCACTCGTAGTATACTTGCTTTGCCTTCGGAAGCAAATCATCAACACGCAAAACAGTATCTAGCATCTCTGCATTGGCACTATCCAATATTTCCATCAAGGCCAATTTGGTATCGCTCAATACTTTCTTTATTTCAAGACCTTTTTCACTTCTATAAATACCATTAGTTCCTATGGTAGCATCGGTAGTTTGTTTCAAGTGATGCCATACTGGGTCGTAACCACCCGATTCGGTAATAAGGTCTTGCTTAATTACTTCCAAATAATTCACCGCACTGTCGGCAATTTGTTTGGTAAGTAACACCTTATTATACATTCCTTCGTACTTTTCGGGGTCAAGGTTTTTAAAGGTTTCAAGGGTAGCTACTGTAAGTGTATTTCTTTGATCGAGGCGCACGTTGGCATACTCTAACGACCTATTCAAGTCGGTAAATATATCAATATACTCCAACGCAGGATTCAGTACTATCATCGCTATGAGTATCAAATACATCATATTGATAAGCTTCTGCCTTAATGGATTAGAGGTTTTCATGTTTCCTGCTTCGGTTTATTTGAACCCAATCGGGGTAGAAATGATTAAGCTTGGGATTTATTCCCCATTACTTCAAGCATTCGCATGTAATACAAGTTCATCTGCGAAATGCTGGTGTTGAGCTTAGAAATTTCTTGCTCAAACATCTCCGATGATTGGCGCATCTTTTCTACTTGGTCGTTAAGTTGTGCCACATCCGACATATCAGCCATCCTATTCACGTTCTGTTCCAAACGTTCAATGCTTTTAGTTAAGCGCTGAATAACCATCGGGTCCAAATCAGCTTGCTCAATCCAGTCTTCAATTCGTTCTATTTTATTCTCCCCTTCTTTGGTTAGTTGCGGAAAAATACGATCCCAACGGTAGTCTACTTCATCTTTTTTCAACTCAAAAGCCGAAATAAAGAATACTAGTGCCTCAACCGCCAACCCTACAAATAGCATTTCGCTTGCAAAAGGGAAGTTTAGAAACTTGAACATTGCCCCGGTGATAACCACTGCCGCACCTACACCATATGCGACGTTTAATGGATCAAGTTTGGCTTTACTTTTCAATGCCATAGCCGTGTATTTTTTGTTACGCTTGTAAATTTTATTGGTACAATGTGCTAATATATTAATTTCAGACAACAAAATAGTCATTCAAAACAATAATTTTGAGTAACCACACGTTATCTAACCTAATATTGACCGCAATTTACGCTAATTCTCTCTTTATTTTAACAGTGTCTTGTTAATTTATGGTTATCGCATTGAACAGTTGAAGCCTCTAAGTATAAAATAGTAGACAATATTTGCCCTCAAAGGATTTAAACTGCCTCAAGCATTAAACTATTTAAATTAAATTATTATACACAAAGCATTTACAAACAAATTTTTACAACAAAGTCTTGTTTCAAAGTTAGCAAGCAACTGATTTTTGCGATAATGCCGCATTTGTTTTTGTAAATGAAGTACTGTTAAGTTAAAATGAAGTACATTTTTTTCACAACCCCATTGCTCGAACAAATTTTTAATAGTGTTGTGCCGCTGAGTATGCAGCGCTATAAGTAATTAACAGCTACTTCTGTGCAAATACAGCGTAAAGAACAATAACTCAATGTAGTTTTACGCGCAGCCAACACCCTTACTTTGGATATTTAGTGCCTCACAAAAGTGTATATTTGTTGTAGGTCTTGTATGCGGTGAGCAGCATGATTGGCTATTCAATGCGCTGCCGGGCCAAGTTAGCCATGTAATACCTGAAGTTTGCTTTGCACTTGGCGAACACTGATTGGGTTTTATCGTTTCGAACAATCATTTATAGAAAAACAACATGAACCAACCTAAAGATAAATCGGCCAAAGGCAAAGAAACCAATAAGATTTCGCAACCAAGAACCGACAACGAGTACTTGATAACCCTGCGTACGCTTGACTTGGAAGACCATGACGATATAAAAGAAGCCATGACCTTAGCCTACCCCAATTTGGAAGAGCCTACATGGTCGAACAAACATTTAAAGAAGCTATTGGATCTTTTTCCGGAAGGGCAGATTTGTATTGAAGTAAATGGTAAGGTGGTAGCCTGCGCCCTCTCGCTTATTGTAGATTATAATAAATATGGCGACAACCATACCTATGAGCAAATAACCGGCAACTATTCTTTTAGCACGCACGACGATGAAGGCGATGTGCTGTATGGTATCGACGTTTTTGTGCACCCCGAATACAGAGGCTTGAGACTTGGCCGCCGCTTGTATGATGCGAGAAAGGAATTGTGTGAAAACTTGAACCTCAGGGCAATTATTGCTGGTGGCCGTATTCCGCATTTTAATATGCATGCTGATGAACTAACCCCCAAAGCGTATATCGAAAAGGTAGAGATGAAAGAACTCTACGACCCAATCCTTTCCTTCCAGATTTCCAATGGTTTCCACGTAAGGAAGGTATTGAGGGGTTATTTGCCCGGCGACCGCGACAGCAAAGCATATGGTACTTTGATAGAATGGAACAACATATATTACGAGGAAAAGGAAAAACTTATTGGCTCGAAAAAATCGGTGGTGCGCATTGGGCTGGTGCAATGGCAGATGCGCCCCGTTTCTAACTTAAGTAGTTTGCTCGATCAAGTAGAGTTTTTTGTGGATGCCGTGAGTGGCTACCATGCCGATTTTATCTTGTTCCCAGAGTTTTTTAATGCACCGTTGATGGCCAAGTTTAACGAGCAGGCCGAGGCCGAGGCCATTAGGTCGTTGGCTACTTTTACCGAACCTCTGAAAAAGAAATTTTTGGAGTTTGCGGTATCGTACAACATCAATATTATTACGGGTAGCATGCCTATCATTGAAAAAGGCAAGTTGTACAACGTTGGCTACCTGTGCCGCCGCGACGGAAGCTGGGATAGCTATTATAAGGTGCACATAACCCCTGCCGAGGCCCAATATTGGGGCATGAGCGGTGGCGATTCGGTTCAGGTGTTTGATACCGATAGTGGTAAAATTGGCATCATGATATGTTATGATGTTGAGTTTCCTGAGTTATCGCGCCTATGCGCCGAGCAAGGCATGGAAATATTGTTTGTGCCGTTTCTTACCGATACCCAAACGGGCTATAACCGGGTTAGGATTTGCGCCCAAGCTAGGGCCGTTGAAAACGAATGTTATGTGGCCATTGCGGGTTGTGTGGGCAACTTACCGAAGGTAAACAACATGGATATACAATACGCCCAATCGGGTGTGTATTCGCCCTCCGATTTTCAGTTTCCGAATAACTCCATTGTGGCAGAGGCTACCCCAAACACCGAGATGACGGTAATTGCCGATTTGAACATCGACTTGCTAAAAGAACTGCATACCGGAGGTAGCGTGCGAAACTTGTTGGATAGGCGCACCGATTTGTACTCGCTAAGGTTGAAAAAGAGGGGCGAAAACTAGTTTAGCCCCTACTACTTATTGGATAATGATTTTCTCGACCAAGTTTACGTTCGTGCCCATCATTATAAGTTGGTAAAAACCTGGGTACAGTTTGTTTTTCAGCTCTAGCGAAATTGGTGTATCGCCTTCGTTTATCATTTCGTGCTGCAAGTAAATGGTTTTGCCCTGCATATCGGTAATCATGATGGATACCATGCCCTGTACTCCTTTCGATTCGACTTGTATGTTGCCTGCCGATGGGTTTGGATATACCACCATGCTGGGTGCTACACTGTTTCTTACTAAACTTACACTGCGCATTTGCGAGTATGTGCTGGTTCCATCATAATCAGTTTGCTTAAGGCGGTAATACGACAGGCCCAATAATGGTTCTTTATCCACATCGTTGTAAGTGCGCATAACGGTTGAGTTTCCGGCACCGGCTGCTTCCAAAACAGGTTCGAAGGCGGTACCATCGGCAGAGCGCTCAACGGTAAAGTAGTCGTTGTTTATTTCAATAGCGGTTGCCCAATTTAGCTCCACCTCTGCCCTATCGTTCAAAGTTGCCTCAAAGCTCATTAACTGTATTGGCAGCGACGACCCACCAGATGACCCATCGCCGATGCCAAACTCAGAGAAACTTGTCAAACCTGAGCGCATGGCAAATCCGCCCGAAACCAAACGACCAACACCGCCTAAAATATCCAATAATCCGGCGCCAGTGCTCCAATCGGCACCTGAAACAGAGCCTACCGGCCTTTTAAGCACCACAAATTCGTTGTCGGCCAAGCCATTGAAACCAGCAGTATATAATGATATGCTGTAATTACCCAAAAGTGGTTGGTTGTTGGGCTCAATGGTCCATACTCCTGCAGGGTTTATGCGGCTATAGTTAGTACCCCCTTCTGACACACTCAAATCGTTATCATCATGGTTGGTAAGCGCACCGAAGCTAGCATCAATATATGTTACCCCAACCAGTAAGTTATTGGTAAGCGAAGCCAATTTATAATTGCCCGCTGCAACACCATTACCCACTGGGAAAGCATAGGTAGAAAGATTGGAAGCTATATACCTCCTAAGATTGCCGTTGATAAACGACGCAGCACTATGCCCCGATAAGTTAGCTGCTGTGGTGCTGGTGATAATTACTTTGTTGGCCCCAGTGGATATTACACCATTAGTTAGGCTCAAAGTGCTTGTAATGGTGGCATCATCGTTTAGTAGCAGGCCACCAGTGCCATTAACCATAACTGCGTAAAACGACTGGGCATTCGTAATTACACTTTGCTGACTTGTACCGCTAAACGTTACTGTTCCGGTACCTGGGCTAAACGTGCCACCACTGTTTATCCAGTTACCAACCAAATTTATATTGCCATGCGTAGCCGTGCTCCTAAGTTGAATTTTGAAATCGGTTATAGTGCCATCGTCGCCACTGGCGTCATCAACGGCATACAAAGTCCAAACGCCATTGGCGGCGCCACCAATGCTAGCAAAAGTAAATCCTTCGGGGGCATAATTGCCCGTTAGTGTTATATTGCCGGTGTTAGCAGCGGCACCACCATCTACAAAATAAACATTGTTATAGTTATCGCCACTACCACCGTTATCAGTAGATAGAGTATATACGGTGCCACTTGGGCTTACTAAATAAACATCTAAATCGGCATTGTATGTGTGGGTGATAGAAACACTGCAACCTAAAATGGAATATCCCGAATATGCCGCAGGCACGGTAACAGTCATGCTGCTGCCACTGGTAATTAAACTAGCCAACGTAGGAGCAGCATTGGCAATAGCTATTCCGCCATTAATGTAGTTTACAAAAACATCATTACTCAACGATGTTTTCTCGCTAACCATGCTTACCGCAGTTGTTAATGTACCCGAAGTAAGATTTAAATTGCCATTTACGGAGATATTGTTGCCTAGCGCTTTGCTGCCAGTGCCACCAATGGTGAGATTGTTGTAGGTAAAAGGCACTACCATTTGGGTACCTGTGCCTATATATGCAACCGGAAAAGTCATACTGTTATCTCCATCAAAGTTACCTAGAGCGGCCAAAGTAGCATTGGTGTATGTTATGTTGATTTGGTTATCGAGCACATTGCCAGTAAAAAAAATAGAAGATGCGCTGCCAGCACCCGAAATGCGGTGCCCAACATTAAAGGTGAAGCCATTATTGCTGCCATCGCCCAAATTTAGGTCGCCAGCAATTAAACCATCAGTACCTGTGTTTATAATGCCACCTTTAGCTCCTGGATTGGTTATGGTCAAATCGTTCAGCACGCTAAAAGAGCCGGTATTGCCCAATGTAACAGTATATCCATTATTGGTACTGATTTCCAAATTATAATAAGATACCGAAGGAACCGTTTGGTTTACAATGGCTTTTGATGCCCAAGCCGCGCCACCTGAGTTGAAGTGAACGGTACCCGTGCCACTATTAAAGCCAACGCTGGTGAGCACGGTTCCGTTTCCGGCAATTTCCAAAGTACCCGAGCCAATGTTTATAGAGCCTAATTGCTGGAATGAATAAATGGATAAATGATGTCCGTTTAAATCAAGTTCTGCACCGCTTTGTACTTTTACGCCGTAAGTGGTAAAGTCGCCATTCAGTGAGTAACTTGCTCCACTTTCAAATTGCCATTGCTTATCGTTACTTCCGTAGGTAAAATCGCCCGAAATATACTTGCCCGAGCCCGATAGCCTTACATAAGCGCTACCCGTATGCACAATGGTACCATCGGAATACAAATCGCCAGTTATGGTTAGGCTACCCCCTTGCGTTGAGTCAGTTTGAATTGTGAGCGTGGCTCCAGTTTGAATAGTTAGGTTGAAACAACCAGCACCTGCCGCTGCCAGCACGGTAGGCATGCGGGTTGCCGAAGCAGGTATAAGTATTGCAGTGGCAGTAGTAGGAATGTTATTGGTGCTCCAGTTCGATGCCGTGTTCCAGTTGGTACTGGTGCCACCGGTCCACACGGCACTATCCGCCATTTGTCCTTCAACCAAAATATCATCAATAGCCCAGTAGTAGCTCCAGTTACCTTTGTATGAAAACTTAAGCTTCACTTGGCTTTTGCCAGCAGCGAAGGCCGATATATCATAAGTTAGGGTAGCCGCGTTGGCGGTTTCTGCCGAATCGAAAGCTAATGTAGTATAGTTAGCGCCATTATCGCCGCTTATGGATATGCGGTAATCGCTGTTGGCATAAAACCTAAAATAGTGTTCTAGTTCTAGAGTTACAACAGCATAAGAAGAGCAATCAAATGCTGGAGAAACCAATTCGGCGCTCTCGGCTTTATTGTCTTGCCCAATATTGTCGCTATCGAAAATGGCAAAACCATTTGCGCTAGTGGTGGTGTTTATGGTTCGGGCACCAGGGTTGTTAAAAAACCAACTGCCTGCGCTATTGCCCGATATGTCGGTATTGATCCAACCAACTGGCAAGCTGCCCGATGAAAAGTTTTGACTAAAAATACCTGATGTAGGTGCCTCAGGCGGCACGGCAGGGATAACAGTGCCTTTAATATCAATATTATCGACACCAAAAGCAGGAAAAGAACCGCCACTGTTATCATTTACCCAGTTGAAACCAATATAAAATACGGTATCGTTTAGTACTGAGGGCAAGGCAAATGCCGTTTGATTGGCCCAAGTGGTGGTGCCTTGGTAAACACCAGCTACGCCTCCAGTGGTCAATTGTGTCCAGGTGGTGCCGTTAAAAGAATAAAATACTTTGCCCAAGTCTCTACCAGCTTGTCCATTGCATACCCAATCAAATGAGAGGGTTAAGTTATCATATCCCGTTGATACTACCTGCTTTCTGGCGGTTACGTTGTGGGTATTATTGTTCCGGTATTGGCAAGCGGTTGAGCTCCGGCGCACTATCAACATGTTAGTGCTGTTGCCGCAAGCTCCAGCAGAAACGCCCCAATAATTATTTCCGTTTCCGCTATTGTTTATAAAGCTCCAACTGGCTGTTGAGCCTTCAAAATTCTCTGTAAGAATCGAAGTTTGCGCATTGGCGCTTACCCCTATATTAAGTGCTACCAAAACCGCAAGGGCTGCAAACAGATTAAGGTAAAGTTGCTCTTTGATTTTTGTAAACATAACTAGCACTGTTATTGAAACGTAACTATAATAAGTTTATTCACTTACTATTTTTACGCTTAAATACTGTGTTAGTTTCGATTATCTACGTGTTTTTACATACTGTTTGTATTTTTCATCATATCACAGAAATAGCTACTCATGATAAAGTAGTGTAATGACCACGTTATCAGTGCATTATAAAATGTAATTATGCCTAAATAGCAACAGTAAGCCAACCGTAAAATAATATGAAAATAGCACTAGCGGAGTAATTGGCAGCTTTTTAGTTGGCCAAAACCATATCAGCGGCCTTTTCTGCTATCATTATAGTAGGGGCATTGGTATTTCCACCTACAATAGTTGGCATTATAGAGGCATCTACAATTCTGAGCCCCTTCAGGCCATGCACCCTTAATGTATGGTCAACTACGGCCATGCTATCGTTGCCCATTTTGCAAGTACCCACTGGGTGGTACATAGCCTCCATGTTCAACCTTATGTGCTCTTTAATTTCACTAATGCTATGCAGCCTATCGTGTGGGCGGTAATAATTACTAAAAAATGGCTTAAACGATTTGGAGTGCAACAGTTTTGCCGCCACTTTATAACCCTCAATCATTGCTAGCATATCCTCTTCGGCAGCTAAGTAGTTAGGGTTTATTAATGGATGGTCTTTGTGGTTGGTACTTTTCAGTTTTAGCTCGCCAACACTTTTAGGCTTTACCAAACATGGAGCAATGGTAAATCCATCGCCACCAGGTTTCACAAAACCGTGTTCAATTAAAAAAGCAGGGCAAAAGAACACCTGCATATCTGGTGTTGGCAATTCTGGTCTGGTTTTTACAAAGCCGCACGCCTCAGCTATTGAACTAGTAAGCGGCCCCCTCCGTAGCACAAAGTACTTGAAATAGTTTAGCCAGTTTTCGGCAGTATCTAAGGTTTTGCCTTTTGCAAGCCTTGCTGCAATAACCACAAACGGATGGTCTCGGAGGTTTTGACCAACTCCCGGCAAATCGTGTTTTACCGCTATGCCAAGCTCTCGCAAGTGCGCCGCAGGGCCAATGCCCGAAAGCATCAACAGTTGAGGGCTGTTTATGGCTCCGGCAGAGAGAATAACCTCTTTGTTTGCCACAGCTACAACTTGCTGCCCATTGAGTTCGTAGGTTACGCCCACTACTTTTTTGCCATCCATATCAATGCTCAAAACCATGGCATTGGTCACAATTTTAAGGTTGGTGCGCTTTTTGGCTATCGGTTTTATGTAAGCATCGGAGGCACTGTTTCTTCTGCCCTTTTTTATCGTTCTTTGAAACAAGCCGAAACCATCTTGCTGCACTGCATTAAAATCGGGGTTTTGAGGGAAGCCCATTTCTTGCGAAGATTGCAAAAATAGTTTGCTCATAAAATTGGGCGAGTTGGGGTCTGAAACGCTCAGTAAACCTCCCTTACCGTGGTATTCGCTTTCGCCCCTTTGCTGGTCTTCCGATTTTTTGAAATAAGGCAGCACATCGTTATAGCCCCAACCTGGGTTGCCCAATGCCTGCCACTCGTTATAGTCTTCTTTGCTGCCACGGATATAAATCATGGCATTAATGCTACTGGAGCCGCCTAATACCTTACCACGTGGCATAAATACCCTACGCCCTAGCAGTGAGTCTTGCGCTGTAGAATAGTAGCCCCAATCAAATTGCGTGCGAAACAGCTTGTAAAATGCAGCCGGGATATTGAAAAACTTATTTTTGTCGGGTCCGCCAGCCTCTAGTAGCAACACACTATTACTTGGGTTTTCTGATAGCCTATTGGCCATTACGCACCCAGCAGAACCGCCACCAACAATTATATAGTCGAACATATACAGGCATTTGTAACCGAACACAAATTTAACGAAAGGCATCATTGCATTTTGCCTCTCACTGCTACTGTTGATAAATTCAGTGTTATTAACAACCCCATACCCGCACGTTTGAACGAAACGGGCTGGATGTTTGTCTTCTCAGATTATCTGCACAATTTTACCCAATGGCAACACCACAACACTTCACTACCCAGCGCACCGCTCGCTATTATACAATAGGAGCTTCGGTATCCGAAACCAAACACTTTTGGTTTGCATGCCATGGTTTTGCGCAATTGGCCGGCGAGTTTATCAATGAGTTTGAGCCATTGGTTGCATTGGGTGGGCGCATAGTTGCACCAGAAGCCCTAAACAGATTTTACACCCGCGGATTTGATGGCAGGGTGGCCGCTACTTGGATGACCAGAGACGACCGCGATGCCGAGATACAGGACTATGTGGCTTACCTCGACGGCCTTTTCGCCCACGAAACCGCAACACTGGGGGCTGGAGCTAACAAGCATATTTTAGGTTTTTCGCAAGGGGCTACTACCGTATGCAGGTGGGTGGCGATGCGCCAACCATCGTTTAATCACCTATGGCTTTGCAGTGGCGATTTGCCGCACGACCTTGATTGGCAAGTGTTTAAAAAGGCCATGGAAGGCAAAATGCTACACCTAGTGTTGGGTAACGCAGACCCACTGCTGCCCGAAGGCAGAAAGGAAGCTACCTTAGCTAAGATTGAAGAACATGGCGTCATACACAAGCTTCATGAGTTTGAAGGTGCCCACGAACTTAATCTTGCCACTTTACTTGGCGAGATTGAGGGTAATAAGTAAGTTTAATTCTACGATTAAAATAGCTCTTAAGGCTTAGCAGTATTGGTTTGGTTAGCAGTGCCTAGGTAGTTTTTGCAGCGCAAAGCCACGTTCTCCCTGATGTCCATCCAAAATAGGTTGTAATCGGCAATATGAAAATCTTTGATATTGAGCAACCTACCCATAAACATATGCGGCTTGGTTACCCAAAGCATGTCGTCTTTTATCCTTGCACCAAAGGTTTTAGCCCTAGGCTTTGCAAATCTACGGCCTACGTATCCTTTTTGAACTGAATAGCTAGCCGCAATGGTATCCACGGTCCAGCTTACGGGGTTAACCATTATGGCATCTTTTAAAAAGGTATTGTAGTGTTCAGGATAATAATTCTCGGCATAAGTGCCATATGAAATAAAACAACCCGTTTCGCTAGGGCTAGTGCAGGGTTTCAGCACTTTAAAGGTAGTATCGCGCACCGGGAAACCAATAATGTAAGCCGCTACTAGTTTCTCTTGCAACGGGGTGCCTTCAATCAATTCGCTAATTAAAAACGTGGCGTGCAGCGTGCCTTGGCTATGCGATGCAATGATAAATGGTCGGCCATTGTTGTAGTTGGCCATGTAATATTCAAATGCTTTTTTTACATCGCTGTATGCTAGCATCAGCGCTTCCCTACCTCCGTTATCAACGTTAAAAAACGACCGAACATGTGCTTGTCTATATCTTGGGGCATATATTTTGCACGAGCCGTTAAACACGGTACTTTGATATTTCACGGGCAATTTATCGGTGTTTGCATTCAACTCGGCATCAGTAAGGTCTCCGTTCCATTTCGGCCCAGATAGCAAAGTGGTAGGGTGTATATAAAACACATCCACCTCAGCATTGGCTTGCCCATCAACCAAACCGCTGCGCTTGGGTATCAAATCCGACATATCCTCTTTTTGGGGCAACGACGACCAATTGTTCACATCGCTGTAATCGGGAGCCGCAGGCACAGGAGTTTCGGCAAACGGAACAACAATAGCCGTTCTTTTCTCGAGCGATTGCGCGGTAACAAGCATTGTGGCAAGCAAGAAGCAAAAGGATAAGAATACTCGCGGCATAATTATTTCAATTATTATTGGAACTACAAAATAAACGAAAATATCCCATCAATTCAGGTAATTTATGTTAATTCTAGTATGATTGAAAGTATTCTTTTTGAAACCTAAATCAAGCTTCAGTGATAATTACCAAAACCGACACTGCAACCAAAGCATACTGTTAGGCTGTAAAATTTCGTTTGGTTTGCCTATTTTCAACCTCTGGATGAACGTACTAGGCATTTCGGCATATTATCACGATTCGGCAGCAGCACTAGTTGTTGATGGGCGTATAGTTGCGGCGGCACAAGAAGAACGCTTTACGCGGAAGAAACATGATGCCGGTTTCCCTGCAAATGCGGTAAAATATTGTTTGCACGAAAGTGGTCTAACCCTTTCAGCAATTGACCATGTGGTATTTTACGACAAGCCGTTCCTAAAATTCGAGCGCTTATTGGAGACCTATTATGGCTCGGCACCCAAAGGCTTAATGTCGTTTGTCAATTCCATGCCCATATGGTTGAAGGAAAAGCTATTCTTGAAGCAAGAACTGATAGAAGCCTTACAAGCAATAGAATCTGTGAAAGATATGGGCAAACGCCTATTGTTTCCGGAGCACCACCTATCCCATGCGGCAAGTGCCTTCTACCCTTCCCCATTCAGTGAAGCGGCAATACTAACCATTGATGGTGTTGGCGAGTGGGCAACACTTTCCATTTGCCACGGCAAAGGAAAAGATATTGAAGTGCTCAAAGAGCTGCGCTTTCCGCATTCGGTAGGGTTGCTGTATTCGGCATTTACCTATTTTTTGGGTTTTAGAGTCAACTCTGGCGAATATAAACTAATGGGGCTGGCACCCTATGGCAACCCCGACGACCCACAGGTGGCACAGTTTAAAGAACTCATTTACCAGCACCTTATTATTGCTGCTGATGATGGTTCTATCCACATGCACCAAGAGTACTTTACTTACGCCACTGGCCTAAGAATGGTACCCGATAAAAAATGGGCTCGTTTATTCGGATTTCCGCGCAGAGAGCCTACCGATGAGTTGCAACTACACCACTGCAACCTTGGCCTAGCCATACAGCAAGTAACCGAAGAGCTAGTATTGCGCATTGCACACACTGCCAAGCAGTTAACGGGCAGCAACAACCTTTGCTACGCGGGTGGTGTGGCCCTCAATTGCGTAGCCAATGGCAAAATGCAAAGCGCAGGTATTTTTGACAACGTTTATATACAACCTGCCGCTGGCGATGCTGGCGGTGCGCTGGGCGCTGCATTGGCCGCCTACCATATCTACAAAGGGCAAGAACGTACCTTAGCTGCTGGCCTTGATGGCATGCAAGGCTCTTATCTTGGGCCAAATATACCCGAAACCGATATTGCCCATTTGCAACCAACCTATAAGGCAGTCGCCGAGCAGTTGGACGCTGAAGCCTTAAACCAAAAAGTAGCGCAACTGCTAGCTGATGGAAATGTGGTGGGCTGGGTGCAAGGCAGAATGGAGTTTGGGCCAAGGGCATTGGGTGCCCGCAGCATATTGGGCGACCCGCGCAGCGCTGAAATGCAAAAGAAACTGAACCTTAAAATTAAATACCGTGAGTCGTTTAGGCCCTTTGCACCAGCCGTGCTTGCCGAAGATGTGTCCGATTATTTCGACTATGAAGGTATATCGCCGTACATGTTGCTGGTGCACCCGGTAAAAAATAGCAGGCGTTTGGCACTACCAGAAAACTATAGCCAACTGCCGCTTCGCGATAAATTATACCACCTGCGCTCCGACTTACCAAGCATTACACACATCGATTTTTCGGCGCGCATACAAACTGTGCATCACGAAACCAATCCTGCCTTTTACGATTTGTTAAAGGCCTTTAAAACTATAACGGGCAGCGGCGTGTTGGTAAACACAAGCTTTAATGTTAGAGGCGAGCCCATCGTTTGCACCGCCGAAGATGCTTACCGCTGTTTTATGCGCACCGACATGGATTTTTTAGTGATAAATAATTACCTGTTTACCAAAACCAACCAACCCGCTTGGCAAGAAAAAGATAATTGGAAGGAAGAGTTCGTGCTTGATTGATCCGTATTATTTTTCAACCCTATGCTAGTTATCTTGCTCAACCACAAAATACACCTCACTATCAAAATGTTGTGTAAACATATGCTTCAAACTTACTTAACTTTGCTACCATCTAAATTTCGCACATTGAAAGTTCATTTTGCCCTCCTCCTTTTAATATTAAGCAGTTTTTCGGCCATTGCCCAACGAAATATGACTTTTTTAGGCAATTTGGATTATACCCCAGACCTAAGCGACGTTTGGGGCTATGTGGATAGCAATGGTCGCGAATATGCTATTGTAGGCATTGAAAATGCAGTGTCCATTGTTGATGTTACCAACCCTACCAACCCTGTGGAGTTGCACCGCATACCTGGCGTAACTACTATTTGGCGCGACATGATGACTTACGGTAACTATGCCTACGTTACCAACGAAGGTGGCAACGGTTTATTGATTATCGACCTTTCAGGGTTGCCAGGTACCGTAAATTCCGTAAACCGCTCGCCTAATGGTTTAGTCACAGCGCACGATATTTTTATAGATGAAAACGGAATAGCCTATGTAGTAGGCGGTAATGGCAACAACCGAGGTGCCTTAATGCTTGACCTAAATGTTGATCCTTGGAACCCACCTGTGGTAGGCAACTACTCCACCCGATACGTGCACGACGCCTTTGCGAGAAACGATACCCTTTGGACGGCTGAAATTAATGATGGTATCTTTTCGGTGATAGACGTATCCGACAAAAGCAACCCAATAGTAATGGCTACCCAAGCAACTACTGGCGCAACCACGCACAACCTATGGGTGAGCGATGATGGAAACTATCTTTTTACTACCGACGAAATATCTGGTGCCAATATTGATGCATACGATGTAAGCAACTTGGCCAACATACAGCTGCTAGGCGTTTTTCAATCGAGCCCTGGGCAAAACGTAATACCGCACAACGTATTTCTAAAAGGCGATTTTGGTATCATATCCTATTACCGCGACGGGGTGGTTATATTTGATGCCACCCAACCAGGCAATATGATTGAGGTAGGTAACTATGATACCTCTCCGCTTTCTGGCGATGGTTTTAATGGCGCTTGGGGCGTTTATCCGTATTTACCTTCGGGCAATATTTTAGCTTCCGATATAGAGGATGGTCTTTTTGTTTTGGGCGCCAACTATGTAAAGGGCTGCTACCTAACAGGCTTAGTTACTGATAGTGTTACCAATTCGGCAATAAGCGCAGCCACCGTAACCATACAGCAAACCAATACCTTGCGCACTTCTTCGGGCAGTGGTAGGTATAATAGCGGTGTTGCCGATAGTGGCTTGTATACCATAACCTTTACCAAGGCCGGTTATATTTCTAAGGTGGTAAACAATGTACTGTTGCGCAACGGCATTACCACTACTTTAAATGCCAAATTAGTACCGCAAACCACCATCCCAACTTTTACTGGTACTGTGGTTGATAGTGTTACTAATACGCCAATACCCAATGCTTTGGTGCGTTTCGAAAATGCGAACGGCACTATTTATACTGCAACGGCCAATGCCCAAGGCAACTTTTCTATCAGCAATTTTGCCACAGGATATTACAATGCATACGCTGGCAAGTGGGGCCATGTTACCTCAGGCAAAACGGTACTAATTACGGGCAATACCTTCGATTTTAGATTGAAACAAGGTTGGTACGACGATTTCTTATTCAGTTTTGGTTGGACCACCAACGGCACCGCAACGAGTGGCACATGGACCAGAGCCATACCTAATGGCACAAGCATTAATGGAATACCATCAAACCCTAGCTTAGATGCTAACAACGATTTTGGCAGCTTTGCCTGCGTAACTGGCAACGACCCTGACCCAGGTGCGGGAACGGACGATGTTGACGGAGGTATTACGCGCTTGGTTTCGCCAGTTTTCAATGTTGCATCATTTACCGATGCATACCTAAGCTACCACCACTGGTTTGTAAACGATGGTGGCTCAGGCACGCCAAACGACTATTATACCGTGAGCATAACCAACGGTACCGATACCGTGCAGCTTGAAAACCTAACGGCCACATCAAACGGCTGGATAGGCAAACTATTTAGGATTCAAGACTACCTAACGCCCTCGTCCACAATGAAAATAATAGTGGAAACGGCCGACCTAACCCCAGGACACATTGTTGAAGGTGGCCTCGACTTTTTTCAAGCATTCGATTCCATAGTACCGCTTTTGGGCCCATCGGCAAATTTTACAAGCAACGCCCAATCTCTTTGCCCGGGCAACATTGTTACGTTCACTGATTTATCTACCGACGACCCTGCAACTTGGGCTTGGAGTTTCCCTGGTGCTATTCCGTCAAGCGCTACTTTACAGAACCCGCAGGTTACTTACCTCAACCCAGGCGTATATGATGCTACCCTAGTGGTAAGCAATGGCATTGGTGCCGACACCTTGTTGTTTACCAATTACATAACCGTACTCGAAGCCCCTGCTGCCACTTATACTGCCGTTTCGCCTACTTGCACCGATGGTGCCGATGGTAGCGCAACTATAGCGGTTACAGGCAATTTCGCTCCTTTTACTGCTTTATGGAGTAACGGCGCTAACACACTTACAGCAAACGACTTGAGCGCCGGAAGCTATACTGCAACCGTAACGGATAACAATGGCTGCACCGCCGAAATACTGGTGGACATTGTAAACCCAGCCCCGGTAAACGTACAAATTACTACTACCCCAATTACAACTGCCACTGCCACTGATGGCACTGCAAGCGTAAATGCGAGCAATGGTACTGCGCCATACACTTACCAATGGAGCAACGGCGAAACCACCCAAACCGCCACTGGTTTTGCGCTGGGGCAGCATTTTGTAACCGTTACCGATGCCAACGGATGCAGCAGCAGCACTTCCTTTATTATTGATTTGGGCAGCAGCGTGGGCAATGTCCTACTGTCGCAAATTAAACATTACCCGAACCCTTTTTCAGGGGTATTTACACTTGAGGTTCCAATGGTAAGCAACCCCAACACCAATATTCGTATCTTTCATGTAACGGGGCAGTTGCTCGAAAGCTATAATGGCACCGCTCCTTTTAGCCTATCCATTGGCAAATCATTGCCCACGGGTATTTTTATTGTTGAAGTAGTACAGGGCCAAGAGAAAGCCATATTGCGCATCATCAAAACAAACGATTGATTAACTGTTATTTATGAAACATCTTTTAAGCTTTGTGCTTGTCGCTACCATTGTTGCATCTAGCTTTGCACAAACCAATCTATCGCTGAATGCCTTGGTGCAATTCAATGACGAGGCAAATGATATTTGGGGATATGTGGACACCCTCGGCAATGAATATGCGTTAGTTGGGTTAAGAAATAGCACCGAAATAGTGGATGTAACCGACCCCGACAATCCAATAAAGCTGCACAGCGTTGTTGGCCCACAATCTACATGGCGCAGTTTAAGAACTTGGAGTCACTATGCTTATATTACCAACGAAACCAGCAACGGGCTACTGATTATTGATTTGGCCTATTTACCCGATTCAATAGTAACCAAGGAAGTAAATTTCAATGCCGAACTAGCTACCGCTCACACCATTTTTATTGATGAGGTAGGTTTTGCCTATTTGTTTGGCTTCAACGATTCTATCCGCTCCATTCCAACCGATAAAAGAGGAGCATATATTGTTGATTTGCGCAACGACCCTTGGAACCCCACCTACGCAGGCCGATATGAAGGAGCTTATGTACACGATGGCTATGCAAGGGGCGATACATTGTGGGCAGCTCAAATTTATGCTGGTAATTTTGCGGTAGTAGATGTTAGTGTAAAAGGAAGCCTAACGGTGCTTGCGAACCAAGAAACACCAAGTAGGTTTACCCACAATAGCTGGCTTACCAATGATGGCAACTATTTGGTAAATAGCGATGAAGTATCGGGTGGTTATTTGTCTTTTTATGATGTAAGCGATTTGAATAACATTTCAGAAACCGACCGTTATCAGGCATATCCAGGGTCGGGGGTTATTCCGCACAATGCATATTTTGTTGGCGATTTTGTAGTTGCATCCTATTATAAGGTAGGTGTGGTGATAGTGGACGCTACCAAAAAGAATAATGTAATTGAAATTGGGCAATATGATACCTCCCCTTTTATTGCCAGCGATGGATTTAATGGCTGTTGGGGCGTTTTTACTTATTTCCCATCTGGCACCATTATAGCCAGCGACATTGAAGAGGGCTTATTCGTTCTAACACCTAACTACCAGAGAGCCTGTTACCTAGAGGGCAAGGTAACCAACACCACCAATAACACCGACCTCAATACCGTTAAGGTCGACGTTTTGGGCACCGATAATTTCAGCGTTAGCAATTATAACGGCGACTATTATACCGGAACGGGGCAACCGGGCGTGTACGATGTAAGATTTACGCGAGCAGGGTGCAGCACCCAAATATTTACCAACATCAGTTTAACTTCTGGCCAAACAACTGTACTAAATGCTGGTCTTGAGTGCGCAAACCTAACTGGCATAACCGATGCAACCACACCAGAGCCTTATTTAATTGCCAAACCTTCGGTGTTCAATACCCAAACGTCAATTTCATTTTTTACGGGCGAAAGCGGATTGTCGCAATCGAACATAGCTATATATGACATGGCTGGGCACTTGTTAAATCAATGGGACGTAGAAACGCCGTTTGGTGAAGTAATAGTAGGAGATAATTTACCTGCCGGCATGTATTTGGTTAACCTGAATAACGCTAACTTCGCCCACAGCATTAAAATACTGAAGAACTAGTAAATACGATGAATTCGAGTTTCGTGTTGATAGGATTGGGCCGTTTAGGGACAGCACTTGCTAAAAGCCTTGCCGAAAATTGAAGTAAACCAGCGTTAAAGTTGTCCACTAATTTACCGAAGAATTACACATCACTATTCCACAATTATTTGCTTATATTTGCCAGCCAAAATTAAGAACCAATTAACCCCAATCGATGCAAGCTAAAGGATTAATCAGAGTATTCGTCATCGTTCTACTGCTAGTTTGTATTTATCACCTTTCATTTACCTTTTTCACGGGCCGTGTAGAAAGAAAGGCTGAGGAATACGCTAAAGAGCAAGTAGAATTGCCTACTTACGATGGTATGCGCGACGATACCGTTGCTATTGCAAGTTTACTGGATGCCTTAGAGGCAAGGTATCTTGACTCAGTTTACAATACACCGGTACTTAGCCTAGGAATTGTAGAATATACCTACGGCGAATTGAAAAAATACCAACTTGGTTTAGGTCTTGACCTAAGTGGTGGTATGAGCGTAACGCTACAAGTAAGCATGGATGAGCTATTAGTTGCCATGAGCGACGACAGCAAAGACCCTGCCTTTTTAGCTGCTCTAGAAGAAGCACGTAAACAGCAGCTAACTGCCAATACCGACTTTATTACGTTGTTTGAAGCTGCGTACCTAAAGCAAGCCAACAAACAGCCATTGGCTGCCATTTTTGCTACCCCATCGAATAAAGATAAAATACAGTACAATAACACCGATGCACAAGTTATATCTGCTATACGCGAAGAAGCAAATGCCGCTTTTAGCAAAACGGTTGAAATTGTGCGTGCCCGTGTTGATGGTTTGGGTGTTGCCAACCCTAACATTACTGAGCAAACCCTTACCCAACGGATTGAGATTGAGCTTCCTGGTATTAAAAATGCTGAACGTGCCCGAAACCTATTGCAATCAACCGCTAAATTGGAGTTCTGGGAAACGTTTGAGAACGCGGAAATTGCACCTTCTATGGAAGAGGCAAACTCAATTGTTGCCGAATATAAAGGCTTCGTTTCCGATTCAGCGAAAACTGCTGTTGATACCGCTAGTGCCGTTGATAGCTCACTAGTTAGCACTGATTCAACTATAACTAACCCAGTTAATGATTCTATTGCAGTAACTGACGTTACCGCGTCAGACTCTAATGCAAATTTGGCGACACTTGACGATACTACTACTGAAGCTGGTGCAACAACCGACTCATCGGCTTTGGCTACCCAAGATGCAGCAAAATTGCGCAAGCAGTATCCATTATACGGTACTCAGTATTCGCTTATCCAACCAAACATTTTCCAAACCGAAAGCGGTGGTTACCAATACGGCCAAGGTTCGGTTATTGGTTACTCTTACAGCAACGACCGTGATAGTGTTGACCGTTGGTTGAACGACCCACAAGTGCGTGCTTTGTTCCCAAGGAACATCAAGTTTTTGTGGAGCGCCAAAATGATTCGCGGTACCAGCATTTATGCATTGCACTTAATTAAAACTGCAAACAACACCGATGAAGCGCCACTTGGAGGTGATGATGTAGCAAACGCTGAGCGTTTGTCTGACCAAGTAACTGGTTTGCCAAACATTACCATGTACATGACTAGTACTGGTGCACAAAATTGGAAAAGGTTGTCAGGTGCAAACATTAAGAAGAGCGTAGCTATTGTAATGGACAACAGGGTTTATACAGCCCCTACCGTTCAGCAAGAGCTATCTTCTACATCAGTTATCACTGGCGACTTTGATGTTCGCGAAGCAGAAGATTTGGCGAGCATTATCCGTTCTGGTAAACTACCAGCCCCTGCCGTTATTGTTGAAGAAGCCATTGTAGGATCTACGTTGGGTGCCGAGGCAATCAACGCAGGCCTTTACTCATTGCTTGGAGGTTTTCTGTTAGTTGTTGCTTTTATGGCCTTTTACTACAGCAAAGCAGGTTTAATTGCTGATTTGGTATTGCTACTGAACATTGTCTTTATACTAGGTACTTTGGCATCTTTTGGTGCAGCACTTACCTTGCCTGGTATTGCAGGTATAGTACTTACCATTGGTATGGCTGTAGATGCAAACGTGATTATTTATGAACGTATTAAAGAAGAGTTAGAGAAAGGCAAAAGCATGCTTACTGCCATTTCAGAAGGTTACTCTAAATCATACACTTCCATTATCGATGCAAACATTACCACGCTATTAACCGGTGGTGTGTTGTACTACTTCGGTGTAGGCCCCATTCGTGGTTTTGCTTTGATTTTGATGGTAGGTATAGTATCATCGATGCTTACTGCGGTGTTGGTTTCGCGCTTGTTAATGGAACGAATTACCCTCAATGGTGGCAAAATGTCATTCTTTACCAGTGCTACTAAGAGTGTGCTGGCCAATGCGAATTTCCAGTTTATCCAGAAACGAAAAATTTCTTACATTTTTTCCAGTGCTATCGTTGTACTTGGCCTAGTATCGGCGCTTACTCGTGGTTTTGAATACGGTGTCGACTTCCAAGGTGGTAGAAGCTACCAAATCCGTTTCGACCAAACGGTTAGCGTAAATGATGTTAGAGCTTCTTTAGCTACCAACTTAGAGAATACATCAACTAGCGTTAAAACTTTCGGCAGCGAATCGTTGAACCAATTGAAAATTGTTACCTCGTACCGTGTGGCCGAAACTGGTAGCGAAGTTGATAGTGTTGTAGATGTTAAACTATATGAGTCACTTAAAGGCTTCTATGCAAATGAACCTACTTACGAGCAGTTCAAAACAGACTATAAAGTAGCCGCATCGAAAACTGGTCCTACTATTGCTGCCGATATTAAAAATGCAGCAATTTTTGCAACCATCTTCTCCTTACTTATTATCTTCTTGTACATTTTGCTACGTTTCCGCAAGGCAGAGTTTGCAATCGCTGCATTGATAACCACCACCCACGATGTACTGGTGCTACTCAGTTTGTTCACTATATTTAAAGGTATTTTGCCTTTCTCTCTAGAAATTGATCAGAACTTTATAGCGGCAGTTCTTACCGTGATAGGCTATTCGTTGAACGATACCGTGATTGTATTTGACCGTATCCGTGAATACTTGTTTGAGTACCCAAGCAAAAAAGTTGCAGAAGTAACCAACCTAGCTATCAACAACACTCTTAGCCGTACGATTATGACTTCATTTACCACCATTATAGTAGTATTGATGTTGTTCATCTTTGGTGGTGAGGTTATCCGTGGTTTTGCCTTTGCCTTGTTGATTGGTATCGGTTTCGGTACTTACTCTTCCATCTTTATCGCGGCACCATTGGTTGTAGACATCCAAGCGTATCGCAAGAAAAAAGAATTGAAAGCTTAATCGCTTTTCGACCTGTTGTAAAAAGCCGCATCCGAAAACGATGCGGCTTTTTTTTATCCAAAAACCTCTTGAGTTCGTTCCTCTAAGTTGCGGAACAAATTGACAGCCATTGTTGGTTATGAAGTAAACCAAGTATTATGAAAGGCAACTTTAACGATATCATAAACAGCGACAAACCCGTGCTAGTAGATTTTTTTGCCACCTGGTGCGGCCCTTGCAAAACCATGGCCCCTATATTGGATGAGGTGGCCACCGAAGCCGGAGATGATGCCCGGATTATTAAAATTGATGTTGACAAAAATCCTCAAGTAGCTGCCAAATACCAAATTCGCGGTGTGCCTACGCTTATCCTTTTTAAAAACGGTAAAATCTTATGGCAACAATCGGGCGTGGTGCCAAGCCATCAGTTAAAACAGTTGCTGCAACAGCACACTTAACACAACCATAATAATGCAATAAGCCCAGCATGATGTACTTTTGTGTAAAATATTACCCCATGCGCCTGGTATACTTGTTAGCATTCGCTTTCCTTTTTTTGTTCTCTTGTGGTACTGCTGAAGTACAGCCTACCGTAACTACTGATGCTGTTGTAGATAGCTTTAGTTTGTTTAAACCCGTTGCCTCTAATTTTGACAACCGCACGGTTATAATACCCGAAGGCTATAAGTACGACATTATATACACGGCTGGCATAGACTCGGTTTTGCGTGCAGATGGGAAGAAATTCGCAGCAAGGGAATCGGCAGACTTTACAGCTTACATACCTATTGACGGCAGCAACGAACATGGTTACCTGTATGTGAACCACGAAAGCAAGAACCTAGACGATAACCTTGGTGATGGCGGCGGCGGCGCTTTATTGGAGATAAAGAAAGAAAATGGCACCTGGAAAACCCTAGCCATAAAACATATTGACTTTGCACCTGTTGGCGGCACGCTGCGCAATTGCGGTGGCACACTAACCCCACAAAATACCATACTTACAGCCGAAGAAACCGAGCCCAGCAATAATGCAGCCCTTACAGGCGAATACCGCGACACCAGCAACTTTAAGGGCCTTAAACGTTACCAGAACTTTGGCTGGATGGTTGAGGTAGACCCTATTAGTGGCAAAGCACTGCACAAGCTTTATGCTATGGGCCGCTATGAGCACGAAGATGCCCATATTATGGCCGACAATAAAACCGTTTACCTTACCGATGATGCTACCCCGGCTGTGTTTTTTAAGTTTGTGGCCGATACCGCTGGTGTGTATACCAGTGGCCAGCTTTATGCCTACAAACAATCGGCTGACGGCGAAAGCGGTGAGTGGCTTACCCTGCCCCGCGATAAGGACTCTTTGTTAATTGCCCGTGATGTAGCCATTCGCTTGGGTGCAACCTTGTTTGTGCGCCACGAATGGGTAGACGGTGTAGGTGATAAAATTTACATTTCAGAAACTGGAAACAACGAATATAACCTCGACCGTGCAGTCGGTCTTGGAGCCAAACCTTCCAATTACTTCAATGCTTGCTGCCACAAAGGCGAAAACAACTATAGCGACTTGTATGGCCGCGTATTGGAACTAGACCTGAATACCTTAAAAATGCGCCCGCTAGTTGCTGGCGGCGATATAACCGGAACACTTGCTGGCAACTTTGCTAGCCCTGATGGCATGTACTTGGGAAAAGTAAACGGTAAAAACTACCTGATGATTAACGAGGACCTGATTGGTAATACCAACAACCGCGTTGGAGAACCAGGCTTGGCAAAAGACGAAGTGTACAACGAGATTTATTTCTTGGATTTGGATAACCCCAACCCTACTGCTAACGACCTAAAACGCTTTTTGATTGGGCCAGAAGGATGCGAAACCACAGGCACTATGTTTACGCCCGATGGCAAAACCATGTTTGTGAGCATTCAGCACCCCAATAAAAACAACCCTGCTCCGTTCAACAAAACAGTGGTTATAGCTATCACGGGATTTTAGGGTTGTGGGTTGCGAGTTACGGGTTACGAGTTGCGAGTTACGAGTTGCGGGTTACGAGTTACGGGTTACGAGTTGCGGGTTCGATAACGAAATAACCAATTAACCAATCAACCGGTTAACAAATCAACGAATAACCAATCAGCAAATAACCCTCGCCCAAGGCGAGGCAAGCAAATAACCAATTAACTAATAACCCATTAACCAATAACCAATCCACCAATCTACAGCAGTTTAGCAATTTCGAAGTGCATGCCGTCTGGTCTGTTTTTGAAATGGCCACCCCAATAAAATCCAAGCTCATTGGTCAGTGGCACCAACTCACGCACTTGCCCCTGCTGGCCTACCAATGCTGGCACGGCACCTAGCTTGTTCCAAGCTACGTTAATATCAAAAGCGGTACCAAATGCGTGCATACTTAGGTTGGTTTCGCTGCCACGTATCAATCGTGGGTTGTAAGCCCCTGAGTAGGTTTTAACTAAATGCAGCAAACCTTCACGCTCCCACCCTGCCCAAAGAGCCTTTAGCTGCTCGGCGCCTTTTTTATGAAAATAAATTTTATCGCCCGTACCAGTTACCTTCTTTAATTGGGGCACGGTTACCATGGTCATGTTATTTTGCGCCCAGTTATCGGTAACTATAATACTGCCGTCGTTTTTGGGGTCTATTTTAAAAGCAAACGTACCAAAGACATTTTGCTTAGCAGCATTGCCAACCAGTGGCACCAAATGGCTAGGAGCCGGAGGCCAGTTTTGGCTGATGCGGCTCTTGTCGGTATCGGTTACGCCACCAAAACCCAAGGTCATGGCCACACCGTAGCTCCGGTTGCCTACTACCCCATCGGGCTGCAAACCATGATTCTGCTGAAAAAGAACAGTTGCTTCGAAAGTAGCTGGGCCAAAATCGCCATCGGCGCCGCCGCGTATTGCATAGCCTTGCCCAATCAGAAAATATTGCCAAAGTGCGACCTCATCGCCTTTGTTACCAAGTTTTATAAGTTTCACGATGTTACAGTTTAATCCTAAACATACAATACTTATTTAAAATACTAAAACGGCATTTCAATAAAAATACGAATACTTTTAAATCAAGCAATTATTTTTTGGTCCCCAATCATCTCGCAAAAAGGTTACTGCAAGAAAATTGACCTATTGGGCAATTAAGTGAATAAAAAAATAGAATTTGCAGGCGCAATTGATTTAACCTTGTGCTAACATTAGGTTTGAGGGCAACTGCCAATTTACACTTAACTTTAATCGATAACCGAAACCATGGGCAAACCCGTCTGGACCAACTACCACAGCCATACCCGCTTTTGCGATGGCACCGACGAGCCTGAGATGTATGCCCAAGCGGCCCTAGAGCAAAATGTGGCAATTTACGGTTTCTCCACCCACAGCCCTTTACCTTTTGTCAATGCTTGGTCAATTAAAAAGGAAGCGGTAAATGATTACGTAAACGCCGTAAAATCAGTGAAAGAGGCTTATGCCGATAGACTGGAAGTGTACCTGAGCATGGAAGTGGATTTTGTGCCAGGCCTAACCAGCGTGCAAGACCCTATAATAGTTGGCCTGGGCCTAGATTACACCATAGGCTCGGTGCATTATGTGGAGCAGTTTGACGATGGCAGCCATTTCGAGATTGACTATACACACTCCTATTTTGATAAAGGCATTGAAGAGATATTTAGAGGCGATGTGCAAAAGGCCGTGACCCGGTACTACGAAATAACCCGCCAAATGCTTTCCGAGGCCAAACCGGATATATTGGGCCACTTGGACAAGATAAAAATGCACAACAAGGCCAAGCTGCACTTTCAAGAAACAGAAGGCTGGTATCGCGATGCCGTAATAGAAACCTTGGAACTTGCAGCAAAAACAGGGGTGGTAATGGAAGTAAACACCCGTGGCATGTATAAAAAGCTAAGCGATGAGCCCTACCCTAGCGCTTGGGTACTAAAAGAGGCCAACCGCCTAGGAATACCGGTTATGATAAACAGCGATAGCCACCACCCAAGGGAGATAACTGGCGAGTTTGAGGCCGCAGCGCAAATTGTTTTAAATGCTGGCTATAAGGAGGTACGAATTTTTAAAGAACATAGTTTGCAAGACAAGCCATTGACCACCAAAGGAATTATACTATGACCATTAAGCAACCCAATGCTCTTACAAGAGCCATGAGCCAAAACGGTTGGCTGCTCATGGTGGTAGCCACTTTTGCTGCCTTTAGTACCTACTCTGCTATGTATGGTTTCCGAAAGCCATTTACCGCTGCTGGGTACAAAGATTTTCCAGAAATATTGGGGCTGAGCTTTAAATCGTTCATTGTTATAAGCCAAGTGCTGGGCTACACCTTATCGAAATTTGTAGGCATAAAGGTGGTAAGCGAAATGGGCAAAAATCGCAGAGCCATTGCCATAGTGGGCATTGTGCTGTTGGCCGAATTAGCGCTGTTAGGCTTCGGTGCCGCTCCTATGAAACTGAAACCGCTGTTTATGTTCCTCAATGGTATACCGCTAGGCATGATATGGGGGCTGGTGTTTAGCTACCTAGAGGGGCGCAAGTTTACCGAAATAATGGGCGTAGGCCTTTGTGCCAGCTTTATTTTCGCCTCAGGGTTTGCCAAAACCGTAGGCAAATGGATTGAAACGGAACTGATAACCGCACAAATTTCTATTGCTTGGATGCCGTTTTTTTCGGGCTTGGTGTATTTGCTGCCACTTATGCTCTTTGTTTGGTTGCTAAACCAAGTACCTGAGCCGAGCGCCGAAGATGTTAAATTGCGCACCAAACGCGAACCTATGAACGGCAAGCAGCGATGGGCGTTTTTTAAAGCCTTTGCGCCTGGGTTGGTATTGCTTATTGTTACTTATACCATCCTTACCGCTTTCCGCGATTTTAGGGACAATTTCATGAGCAATATTTTAGATTCATTGGGCTATGCCGACCAACCTGACATTTTTACCAAAACCGAGCTGCCAGTTACGTTGGGTGTGTTGTTGTTTTTGGGCACTATTATGTTCATTAAAGACAACAAACGCGCATTTTTGGTAAACCATTGGGTTATTTTTTCTGGTCTTTTACTAGCAGGCCTTAGCACATTTGCCTACCAATCAGGTGCCATTAGCCCATTGGTTTGGATATCGTTAACTGGGTTTGCTACTTATATGGCCTATATCCCGTTCAATTGCTTGCTTTTTGAGCGCATGATAGCCCACTATAAATACGTCAGCACTGCGGGTTTCCTCATCTACCTCGCCGATTCGTTTGGCTACTTGGGTAGCGTAAGCGTATTGCTGTTTAAAGAGCTGGGCAACAAAGACTTAAGCTGGCTTAGCTTTTTTATACAATTCAATTATGCGCTTACCATATTGGGTTGTATAGGTACCGTGGGTGCACTGGTATACTTTATGAGAAGAAGAGTAAACGTTAATAATTCATAAATGACAGGCAAAACTGCTACAAGTTATGGCGTTCGTTATTAAATTAGCAAGTGCTACCAAACTGGCATGTAATTTGAGAAATAGTAATTGTTAAAAAAACGATTGCTGTTTGTTGAATTAAAATTCATTATTTTTGTTTACCTAATTGTAAAAAGTTAATTACAGCTATGAAAAAAATCTACAGCCTACTGGTATTAATGATTTTTACCGCTGGCATCATGTCGGCCCAAGTTAAAACCTCCACAAGCCCTGTATTGGCCAAAGGACCGGTTATCACTTTCCAAAGCCTAGTGCTTGACTACGGTACTATTGCACACAATGCTGATGGCAACCGCGAATTTAAATTTACCAACACAGGTAGCGAAGATTTGATTATCGCTAGTTGCGCTGGCTCTTGCGGATGCACAGTGCCTGAATGCCCTAAAGAAGTTTATGGCCCAGGTGAAAGCGGTGTAGTAAAAGTAAAATATGCCACCGACCGTGTTGGCCAGTTCACTAAAAACGTAACTGTAAATACAAATGCTACCAATGGCACCATCACGCTTACCATTAAAGGTAACGTATTGCCAGACTAGGATTTAAAGTCTATTTGCCTGACGGGAAAACGACGGAGGGAATGTTCTGGGAGAGGACATTCCCTTTTTCTTTTTAGTCAAGTGTTAAAATAAATGAGCAACCGTTAAATAATGCTAAGACATGTTAATGGGCATACAGGTTAGCAATTGGGGTTGTAACTTTAAATACAATAGCCAAGAACGGTTAAATAGCATGAAGAAAATAAACTCCATATTGTTACTAATGACTTTTACCGCAGGCATGTTGTTGGCACAGGTAAAACCGATGGCTGGCCCCGCACCGGCCAAGGCCCCCGTCATCACCTTCGAAAGCTTGGTGATAGATTACGGTACCATAGCGCACAACGCCGATGGGTACCGGGAGTTTAAATTCAAGAACACCGGCAAGCAGGATTTATTGATAAGCACTTGTGCCGGCTCTTGTGGCTGCACTGTACCCGAGTGCCCAAAGGAGGTAATAGCTCCAGGTAAAACGGGAGTGATAAAAGTAAAATATGCCACCAACCGGGTTGGTCAGTTTAGCAAAACCGTAACCGTTAACTCTAATGCCAGCAATGGCACGGTTACGCTAACTATAAAGGGCAATGTATTGCCCGAACCAGAGTAGTAGTTTTCCTGCGCAAGTGGGTAAGAAGGAAGCGTTATGGGAGTGGCGCTTCCTTTTTATTTATACTGACTGGGTTTACTAATCATTCTCGGCTCGGTAGATCAAAAAATGCTTATTGCCAATGTAGCCCAAGTGGTAAGCTGTATCCGGCAGAAACAACACTGCCGAGGCGCCCGCATTTAACTCATACTTTGCTTTGATGTTGCAGTTAATGATAGCTTCGCCAATAATGTAGCAAGGCATCCTTTTATACCGGTTGTGGTACTCGTGCCCATCAATTATTTTACTATTTTCAAGTATGTTGGCAACTGTGGCTTTGTTCAGTTTCCAATCTTTGCACAATACCCTGTACTGCTTAAAGTAGTTTGAGTAAGTGTCCTTAACCTTTCGCGCGCTCAATACTTCCACATCTTCAATAGCTATAAGGGTGGTTCTGTTTGTTTTTGCAGGAGCAGCAGCACCATCGTTTACTAGCACTCCATGGCAGTCATCCAAATCGCTGCCGTGTTCGTTTTCAACACACGATAGGGTCATGCACACGGATAGCAAAAACAAGTAAACTTTATGCTGCATTTAGGGGTACGTTACAGCCAAATATAGATAAATAATATTGCGAAACGTATAAAGTTAGTCACACGCAAAAACTACGCAAGCGTTTTTAGGGTAGCACAAACCGAATCAATAGCGGCATCATCTACATCCAAATGGGTTACAAAGCGCACCAACTGAGGGCCCATGTTAATGGCCAAAATGCCCTCTCCTTTTAGCTTTGCTATGAAACTATCCGCCAAAACATGTTCGGCAAGCCTAAATATCACCAAGTTGCTATCCACCGGAAAAACCTCTGCAATGTAGCTCAACGATTTTAGGGTTTCCTCTAGCTGTTTGGCACGACGGTGGTCGTCTGCTATCCGTTCAACATGGTTATCGAGGGCATACAATCCCGCTGCGGCTATTACGCCAGCTTGCCTCATGCCGCCACCAAACACTTTGCGTATACGCCTTGATAGCTTTATAAAATCAGCATTTCCCACCAATACCGAGCCTACTGGTGCCCCCAAACCTTTAGAGAGGCAAATGGATATAGAATCAAACGCCTTGCCATAACTTGCTGGTGTGTCCCCAGTTACTGCTAGTGCGTTAAAAAGTCGTGCTCCATCTAAATGATGCTTTAAGCCATGCTGCTGGCACACCTCGTACACTTTTTGGTATTCGCCTACCTTATGCACCGCACCACCTTCACGGTTGCTGGTATTTTCTTGCGCCACTATGCTGGTTATGGGCTTGTGCACGTTCTCCTCGTTAATGTTATCCAATACCTGCTGCGCCGTAATCAGACCCCTATTGCCCGTAAGCAAACGGGTGGATAGCTGGGAATTGAAAGCCATGCCTCCACCTTCGTAACAGTATATATGGCTCTCTCGGTGGCAGATAATTTCTTGTAGCGGTTGGGTATGGGCCTTAATACCAATTTGATTGGTCATGGTACCACTGGGGCAAAACAAACCTGCCTCAAAGCCAAACATGTTGGCCAAGCGCTGCTCTAAGGCATTTACGGTTGGGTCTTCGCCAAACACATCATCGCCAAGTGGGGCATTGTGCATAGCGCGGCGCATGCCCTCGGTTGGTTTGGTTACGGTATCGCTGCGGAGGTCAATTAAAGGTTTGATAGCCATTGTTTTATTAGATCGAGAAAGTGAATGAACAATTGGGGCTTAAACATGGCCGGAAACAGCAGCCCGAAAATAGCCCCATAAAAGTGGGCATTGTGGCCAATGTTGTCGTTGGCGCGCTGAGCCATTACGTTGGAGTATATTAAGTATAGTGTACCCATTATAAAACCAGGAATGAAAAACGGGACAAGAATAATGCCCATTTCGGCTAAAGGATTGAACAATATACTGGCAAACACCACCGCCGATACCGCACCACTGGCACCAAGACTCATATAATAGGCGTTATCGTGATGCTTTACATACGAATAGGTTTCGGCAATAGGGATGGCCAGAAAGTACATGGCTGGGTATAAAAACCAACCCAACGCACCAAACTGGGCCATAAAATAAAACTCAGCCAATTGGCCAAACATAAACAGCACATACATGTTCATGCCAAGGTGCAGCCAATCGGCATGTATTAAACCACCGGTAAGAAAACGATAATACTCGCCCCGGCGTTTAATGGCGTATGGGTAAAAAATCATTTTCTGTTTAAAGGATGCATCGGTATTTGCTTGGTACGATAGCAATATGGTAAGCCCCATTATTGCATACGTTATATACGGATATTGCAAACTAAGCATGGTGGTACGGTTCGTTGTTGATAATGGTAAATGCCCGATACAACTGCTCCAGAAATATTACCCGTATAACTTGGTGCGAAAAGGTCATTTTGCTCAAAGATAATGTTTCATCGGCACGCGCATATACGGTATCATCAAAACCAAAAGGCCCACCAACAATAAAAATAATACGCTTGCGCCCGCTGCCCATCCATTTCTCTAGGTGGCCAGCAAAGGCTTCGCTGGCATATTCTTTCCCTTTTTCGTCCAACAAAACCAAATAATCGCCAAGCTCAATTTTGGGCAACAACAATTGGGCTTCTTGCTGTTTCAACACTCTGGGGTCAGTGTTGCCTTTCCGCTTGGGTTCGGGTATCTCAACCAATTGAAATGTAGTGTAATGCTTCAGCCTTTTAAAAAACCGCTCGCAACTTTCGGCTACATAAGGCTCTGTTTTTCCGTTAAGCCAAAGTTCTATCTTCATGGGTGTGCTTAATATGTGCAAATTATCACTAGCCTATATTTGGTGCTTTCAGTTTACTAAGCTAGTTTAGTTCAAACTTATGAAATAAAGATTTAAAGGATGAAGATTTTAAGTGCCAAGGCCACAATATTGGCAACAGTTGTATGTGGATTGTTTATGGCTTGCGAAACAGCCGTAAATACCGATTTGAAAGGTAAGTGGAACTATAACGAATGGACGATGGCAGGCAGTGTGGTTGATATTGCCACTATGGGCAATCCGGTTATCGATTTCCAAGAAAACGATGTATTTACGGTAAAGTATGGCGACCAATCTAATACCGAAAAGTGGAACGTACAAGGCGATACACTATTTTTTAACTATAAAGATGGTAAATCGCAAAGCTACTTGATGACCCATAAAGGCAGCGATACCTTGGAGTTGAACGGTAAATCGGGCAACATTGAAACCAGATTGGTATTGGTAAGGCTTAAAGAATAAACGATGGACATTTATTTGGTATTGGCAGTTATTGTGCTCGGCATACTATTGGTAGTGCTGGAGATACTGGTAATACCTGGCACCACGGTTGTAGGTGCCGTGGGCGGTATACTTATGGGTACCGGCGTAGTACTGGCCTACAGTACTCAAACCAACCCCCTGATAGGGCATTATACGCTTGCAGGCACCTCGGTAGCTACCGTAATTTTGTTATATTGGGCCTACAAAGTACTGCGAAGTTCAAAATACTCGCTTTACGACGTAATAGACGGCCAAGTAAACGTACTTGAAGCCGGAGTGGTAAATGTTGGCGATGAAGGTGTAACTTTGGGTAGCTTGCGGCCCGAGGGAAAAGCCCTAATAAACAGTAAACGGTTTGCCGTTTTCTCGCAAGGCGAAATGATTGACGTGGATACCCGTATTGAAGTGATTAAAATAAGTGGCAATAAAATAATTGTAAAACCCCTAACCAAGTAATATGGAACTAATAGTAATTGTCGTCGCCGTGCTGGTAGGCCTCATCGTATTCTTATACTTTGTGCCATTTCCGTTATGGATTTCGGCCCTATTGTCAGGAGTAAATGTTAGCCTTATACAATTGGTATTTATGCGTATCCGTAAGGTACCGCCAACCGTAATTGTAAATGCGTTGATTACCTCGCACAAAGCAGGCTTAACCCTTACCCGCAATGATTTGGAAGCCCACTACCTAGCAGGCGGTCAAGTGGTAAACGTGGTAAAAGCACTAATCTCTGCCCAAAAGGCAAACATTGAACTTGATTTTAAAGCTGCTACTGCTATTGATTTGGCAGGTCGCGATGTTTTTCAAGCGGTGCAAATGAGCGTTAACCCTAAGGTTATTGATACTCCTCCGGTAACTGCAGTTGCAAAAGATGGTATTCAATTGATTGCCAAAGCGCGTGTAACGGTTCGTGCCAACATCAAGCAATTGGTGGGTGGTGCCGGTGAAGAAACCGTATTGGCCCGTGTTGGCGAAGGTGTAGTATCTTCCATCGGTTCGGCAGCATCGCACAAAACGGTGTTAGAAAACCCCGATTTGATTTCGAAAGCCGTATTGGCCAAAGGATTGGATAGCGGTACTGCATTCGAGATTCTGTCTATTGACATAGCCGACGTAGATATTGGCAAAAACATTGGTGCAGTGCTACAAACCGACCAAGCTATAGCCGATAAAAATATTGCACAAGCCCGTGCCGAAGAGCGCAGGGCTATGGCCGTAGCCTTAGAGCAAGAGATGAAAGCCAAAGCCCAAGAAGCCCGTGCGAAAGTAATTTTGGCAGAAGCTGAAATTCCTCAGGCAATAGCCGAAGCGTTCCGCTCTGGCAACCTTGGGGTAATGGATTATTACCGTATGAAAAACATTGAGGCCGACACGAATATGCGTGAAGGTTTCGGCCGCGAGGGAGGCGGACAAAAAAAATCTCCGGGAAATGACAATAAATAAATGAAAGTTTCCGATATTTGCATTCCCTAAGCGATTAGGAAAAAGCATTTGTAGCTCAATTGGATACCTGCACGCCGGCAGGCGGGGAGCATCTCACTACGGATGAGAAGGTTTGGGGTTCGAACTATAAATGTAAATGGTTAGTTAATATCGTTGTTTAAAATATTGCATTTGTAGCTCAATTGGATAGAGCATCTCACTACGGATGAGAAGGTTTGGGGTTCGAATCCCTACAAGTGCACGAATGAAGGCTATACCTCACGGTATGGCCTTTTTCGTTTTAACCAAGCTCCGTTTATGTACTTCACTTACGTACTTTATAGCAAAAGTCACAACAGATTTTATGCAGGCATGAGTGCTGATATTAGCAAAAGAGTTGCAGAGCACAATGCTGGCAAAACCAAATCAACAAAAGGATACCGCCCATGGGAATTGCTCTTTGCTGAAGAGTTCTCAACTCGAATAGAAGCAAGAGAAAGAGAATTGTACCTCAAAACCGGCGCTGGACGTGAATATGTGCAAAGCTATTTTGAAAAACATTTTGGAAAAGAATAATACCCTTTAACTGAAAATTACATTAGGAACCAATTGGGCATACACTTTTGGTAAACATCCCATATCTCCCTACGGATGAAAAGGTTCAGGGTTCGAACGGCGAAGCCCTCATGTAATAATCCCTACAAGCGCACGAATGAAGGCTATACCCCACGGTATGGCCTTTTTCGTTTTGGTACATCTCGGATATAGCGTTTAGTTACTTTACAAATAACGAGTTCTTAAAAACGTTAAGCTCCTATAGAGCTAAGTTAGTTGGCTATGGTTTTCTACAGACATTTTATTCAAACGGAGTTGCAAAGTCGCAGCGGGACCTAATATCTGTAGAAAACTAAAACAATTGCAACTTACTGTATAACTAACCTATTTATCGCAAAAGCGTTACGCTACCCTTGGCACTCTCAATATAGCCCAATGGCTTAATATCTCCAATAAAAGTCGCGTCGATGTAATACACAAATACACCCGGTGGCATTAACACGCCTTTATAGGTTCCGTCCCACCCTTCGTACACGTTAGTGGTTTCAAATACTTTCTCGCCCCACCTGTCGCATACAATCATTTTAAAGGTCTTCAAACCCTCGGTATAGGCAAAGAACAAATCGTTTACGCCATCACCGTTCGGCGTAAATACGTTCGGTACATAAAGTACCCTCGGGCAAATATCGGAGCGTATTTCAAGCTCAAAATCGACATCGGCAGGGCAATTACTATTAGTGGCATACGTTACGGTATAGTTGCCCTCTAATTGGTTATTCACTACAATAGCGCCAGTATTGGCATCTATAGATCCACTATTATTGATGGAGTATATACCACCAACTGTACCTGTTTGTATGGGCAGTATCTCTTCGGTAAGTACGCAGTATAAGGTGCTATCGTATGCAATAGCTACTTCATCATTTGCTTCAACTTGTATAGTCAAATCATCGCTATTGCCGCAAAGCCCAGGCACAGTATAGGTTACCGTAAAGCTACCAACACCCGAGGTTATGGTATTAAACACACCCAAAATTGAATCGGTAATGCCCGTTCCGCTCCAGATGCCGCCCGGTTTGTTTGCGGTTAAATTAACCGCACCATCATTATTGCAAAGTGTTGCCACTGGCTCAATAGCAACTATCAGCTGGTCGGCAATATCAATATTCTGAATGGAAGAAGTAGGACAAGCTCCTTGCGTGGTATAGGTAATGGTGAAACTACCACTGCCACTCGATGGTAAGTCAATGGCGCCTGTTGTTGCATCAATGGTACCCAAGTTGCTGATAGCAAACACCCCACCCGGGGTGCCAGTAATACTAGGTATTGGGTTGGTTTCGAGGATACAAAAGCTGTTGGTTGCGTATGCAAAGGTAGCATCGTCAATAGCTAATACTTCAACATCAACGGTATCGGCAGCGCCGCAAACACCGCTAACGGTATACACAATTTGGTGAATGCCCACCCCTGCAATTTGCGGATTGAACACACCCGTATTGGGTGAGGTTACCCCTTGCCCACTCCACACACCGTTGGGCACCGAAGCCGAAAGCACCACACTGCCGCTGTTTACGCAAAATGGCCCTGCTGGGGTGATAACAGGGTTTGCCCTGGCAACAATGGCAATCGTTTCGGTATTGGTTGCTGGGCAACTGCCTTGTGTGGTATATGTTACACTAAAATTACCCACACCAGAGGCAGCAATATTTACTATTCCAGTGTTCGCATCAATTACACCGCCATTGTTTATGCTAAAAACACCACCAGGCGTAGCGCTTAAAGTGGGCGCAGGGTTTGCATCGTCGCTGCAAAAAGTTGATGCAGGATAGGCAAAGTCCGCTGAGTCGAGTGCATTTACCACAATATCGATACTATCGATACCAAAACCATTGCACACCACATAATACACCCTTGCGGTACCTGCACCTGCCGTATTCGGATTGAAAATACCCGCTATTGAATCGGTGATACCTGCACCGCGCCATACGCCGCCACTTGGCGTGCCAACAAGCGAAACGGCTGGGTTGCCTATACAAAATGGCCCTGCTGGCGTTAAAACTGGGAAAACTTGAAAATTGGCAACCGTTTCCGTTGCCGTAACACTACAATTAAAGGCATCGGTTGCGAGAATACTGTAGTTACCGGCCAATAAATTATTGAATGCGCCTGTGCCTTGAAAGGTGATACCCGTATCAATGCTAAATAGGTATGGTGCATTGCCACCCGATGCGGTGGCTGTAATGCTACCATCGTTTTGTCCGCAGTTTGCTTGAGTGCTAACTGTAGCAAGCGATGGATTAGAAAAGCTGATAAAAACAGTATCTCTGGTGGTACAAGGTGCGCCTGTACTTTCGGTCCATACCAAGCTATACACGCCAGCCGAAGGAACCGTTACGGTGGCATTTGCGGTATTGGCGTTTGGTGCAAATGAAACGCCCCCAGGCCCCGACCAAGTACCGGTACCGAAGCTAGGCACTGGCGATAAAGTGTAACTCAATGCACCGCATACGGTATCATTAGCGCCCGCATTTGCATTGGGCAACCCAACAAACGGACCACCCGTAACCGTGATAGCACATCCATTAACATCGCTAATATCAAAAGAATAAACATCGCCATTGCGCAAACCATTAATCCGAATAGTTCCGCCATTCAAAGCAGTATCATTTACAAATGATGCTGTTGCGGGGAGCAGATTAGTGGCTGTAAACACCGAACCATCAATAGCAGGCAAGCCACCATTTACCCTCACCGAAAAGCTGCTATCCAAACAATTGGGGGTTGGATTGGATGTAACTACTTGTGGCAAATACTGCACTGCAAATGGTGCACTCATGGAATAGCAGTTGAGGGTAGTATTTACAAAACTGTAATATAATTCCACGGTATCGTAAAACGTTATGGCCACATAGTAAGCCGTATTGTTGGTGTAAGTGCCCGCATAAGAAGGAGCGCCCAAAAAGTTGAGCTCCGTAAACGAATTGCCAATAAAACCCGTAAACCCAAGCAAACACGGATCGGTAGGGTTGCCAAAAGCGTCGAACAAAGGGTTTTGGGGCAACACCGTTGGTGGGCATTGGTATACCAAATAACCAAGGCCCGGCCTATAGGCAGCATTGGGATTAATGACATTGATAGGCGGGTTATTGGCAATACCAGGAGGCACCAAATTTCCATTAGAGGTCATGGTAAACTGGTCGCCGAAACAAAGCTTGTAAGGTATAATGCCATCGCCTGCTACACTGCCTGTAAAGGTACCGGCACTTGCCACACACAAGCAGCCCTGTTGGTTGTTGTTGATGCTAGCAATACTACACGAGGTATCGGCGGTAAAAAAGGCGGTCATAAGGCAACCAACCGTGCCATCGGAATTTGACAAGATAGAGAAGTTGGCGGGCGAGGTAAATGGCGGAAAAAGAGTATCAGCATAGCCGTTACAATCCCTTACTATCAATAATCCAGTGGTAGGCGCATTTAAAAACGATACCGATCCAAATCGAGGAAAGAGATTGTTTGTGCCATTGCAAATACCCGTGCTGTCTGAAATACTAGTAAAAAAACAGCCTAAACAAGCAGGTGCCGTGTAGGGAATTGTTTGGGTACAAGTCAAATCGTCGCTAAAAACAACAGTAATATTGCAAGGCAAACTATCTGCTACTTGGCCTGTAATTAGAAATGGTTGAGGGCTAACCACCGACGCTGCTGGATACGAATCGAAATTGCCATTGCAATCAGTAATTAAAAGCGTTCCGGTTGTGAGCGGGTTGGTAAAATAAATCTCCCCTGTGGTTGTGTAATTTCCTAAACTATCGCAAGCGCTAGTTGCTATAAATAGCGAATCAAGGTTACACTGAGCTTTCAAAGTTGCCGCTCCCCAAAAAAATTGAGTAAACGTTGCGGAAACCAAGAACAGAAAAAATGGAAGTTTCGACCTATAAAATGCCTGGTGTGAGGAAAGGTAATGCATTCTTTACATTTAAATTACAGTAAGCTTAATGTCAGGTTAACACGGGCTGTCTTAAATGTAGCATTTTTTTCAGTAAACAAAGCGTCCGTCAATATAAATATCATGATGATACTCAGATACAGTTATACTCTATATGCAATACATAAAATTATAGTTTGTATTCAATTGTTTATTTAGTGCACTACCACATTTAAACTACCCGCTAAAAGCTGTTAAGAGTTTTAATGTAAAGCTCCATCCGATATTGGCTTTTGCTTTATCTTTACAACATGCACCGCACATATCGCTGGTTATGGTTATTGCTCTTGGGCGCTCTGTTGGTATCCGTAATTTATTGCGATACCAACACCACTACCCAAACCAGCGAAACATCGCCGTTCCTTAATCTGCAGGATTCGGTAAAATATGTGGGCATGGATCAATGCAAAAGCTGCCATACTGATATATATAACAGCTACATGCAAACGGGCATGGGCCAATCGTTTGGCCTGGCTACCAAGGAAAAAAGCGCCGCTACCTTTGAGCCACACACCGCCGTGTACGATACTGCCAATAACCTATATTATCATCCCTATTGGCAAAACGACAGCATGTTTGTGCGTGAATACCGAGTGGTTGATGGCGATACCGTGCACAGCCGCTTACAGCACGTAAGCTATGTGATAGGCTCAGGGCACCACACCAACTCCCATTTGTACAACGTCAATGGCTTTGTGTTTCAAGCACCTATTACCTTTTACACCCAAGAAAAGTATTGGGATATGGCCCCGGGTTTCGAGGGTGGTTTCAACTCGCGCTTTAGCAGGGTTATAGGGCATGAGTGCATGACCTGTCACAATGGCTTGCCCGAGTTTGTAGAAGGCTCGGTAAACCAGTACAAGCAAGTACCCGTGGGTATTGATTGCGAGCGCTGCCACGGCCCGGGCGAACTGCACGTAAAAGAAAAACTGGCTGGCATAACCGTGGATACGACCAAAGAGGCCGACTACACCATTGTAAACCCGCGCCGCCTAAACAAAGACCTACAAATGAGCCTTTGCCAACGCTGCCACTTGCAGGGCGTGGCCGTGTTGCAAGACGATAAAAACTGGGACGATTTTAAACCTGCTATGCACCTAAAAGAGGTAATGAACGTGTATTTGCCCAGGTATCAAGGCGGCGAAAACGATTTTATTATGGCCTCGCAAGCAGATAGGTTGCGCATGAGCCAATGTTACCTGCAAACCGAAATGACCTGCATTACCTGCCACAACCCCCACGTAAGTGTGCGGGCTGGCAAAAAGGAAGACTTTAACGTAAAGTGCACCAATTGCCACCAAAGCAATGCCAATGCACAATCGCAGAAGCTTTGCAGCGCGCCCGAAGCCGAATTGACTGCCGCCAACAATAATTGTGTAGGCTGCCACATGCCCCGCTCGGGCAGTATTGATATACCGCACGTAACCATTACCGACCACAACATACGCAAGGAGTATAAGCCCGCCAGCACCTTGAGCGTTGACGAGGTAGCCAATGTGCGCCAGTTTATTGGCTTGGAGTGCCTAACCGACCCCACCCCTGCCCTGCCGAACAAAATGGAAGCCTATCTCGATTTTTATGAGAAATACAGTTCCAAAGGCTATGTGCTCGACTCGGTATATAAGCTACTGCAGCAGCTGAAAACAACCGATAAGGATTACCTAAAACTGGCGGTGCATTATCACTACTTGAAAGGCAATTTTGCGGAAGTAATAAAGATTTCAGGGCAATTGAAACCCGAGAGCATTAAAGACAAATGGACCGTGTACCGAATCGGCGAGGCCCATTTTCAACAAAGGAACCTTTCCATAGCCCAAAGCTATTTTAATAGAGCCGTGCAATTGGAGCCCTTTAACCTGGAATTGTTAAACAAAAAAGCCTCAACTTTGGCGCTAACTGGCAAAAATGCCGAGGCAAAACTAGTGTATGAGCAGCTGCTGGCACTGTATCCCAATGCTAAAGAAGCATATACCAACCTTGCCTACTTGTATATGCTGGAGTTTAACTGGAACCAAGCGGATGCCTTATTGGGCAACGCATTGGCCCTCGACCCCGATTATGAGCAAGCACTGGTAAACCGCACCATACTCTATATTGAGTTGAAGGAAAAAGATAAGGCCCGCGATTGGGCCAACCGATTGATGAATGTAAACCCTGCCAGCGAGAAAGGCAGGCAATTATTGCAAATGATACGCAGTATATGAAAAAGTGGTTGATTGGTGTTTTATTGGCTTTAGTAGTAGTTGCACTAATAGGTTGGCAATGCTACCGTTTGGTGTACGTAAACAACCTGCAAGGCCAGCCGGGCGAGACACATGTAATTACGGTGCCTACCGGATCAGACTATAACCAATTGCTGGATAAGTTGGCGGATGGGCATTTAATAAACAGCGAGTCGTTTAGGAGCCTAGCCGCGGTAATGAGCCTTGATGAGCACATAAACCCCGGCAGGTATGTTTTTACCAACCCTGCTAGCAATTACGAGTTAGTATGGGCACTTCGCTCGGGTAGGCAAACGCCTGTAAAACTAACTACCCGCAAAGCCCGCAGCAAAGAAGAAGTTGCCGGTTGGATTTCGCAAAAACTGGAAGCTGATTCGCTATCGATACTACAGTTGTTGAACGACGAACAAAAGCTAGGAGCGCTGGGGCTAAACAGCACCAATGTGCTATCCATTTTTATACCCAACACCTTTGAGTTTTATTGGAACACCAGCGCCGATAAGTTTTTAGAGCGCATGAAGAAGGAATATGATGCCTTTTGGACCGAAACACGGCTAAATCAAGCAAAAGCAAAAGGGCTAACGCCTCTGCAAGTAATTGTCTTGGCCTCTATAGTAGAAGAAGAATCAGAGATAAAGGCCGAAAGACCCGTTATTGCAGGCTTGTACATCAATAGGCTTGAAACTAACATGAAATTACAGGCCGACCCAACCGTTAAGTTTGCTACCCAAAACTTTGGAGCAAGGCGCGTGCTATATACCGATTTGGAATACAACTCGCCGTATAATACCTATGTGTATATAGGCTTGCCACCCGGACCCATTTGCACACCATCCATTAATGCTATTGATGCCGTACTGAATGCCGAAAGCCACGACTACCTCTATATGTGTGCCAAGCCTAACAACGAGATTGGCCACGTATTTGCCAAAACCAATGCCCAGCATATTGAAAATGCCCGCAAATACCGCAAATGGTTAAACCAAAGGGGTATTTACCGATAAATGAAAAACCACCAATGACCTTAACAGAAAGAATAGAAGCCTTTGCCAAACTTGGCGAGATGGTAAACCGTGGTGGTGAATCACTAGACGAGGCCATTTTACTAGCCTACTACCAAAACCGTTGGTTTACTACCGACAACAGCTACCACATGGTAAAAGCTGTTGGGCTAAACTATTTGAACAAGGAAAAACTAATGCAGTGGTTGGCACCTTATCAAGTAAAAATTGAAAAGCACCAACCCAAAACTGTCGGCCTTACACTGGCAGGCAATGTACCGCTGGTGGGCTTTCATGACGTGTTGAGTGTTTTGATTACTGGCAACAAAGCTCAGATAAAGTTGAGCAGTAAGGATACGGCCTTAAATATGTTCTTAATCAACAACTTATTTGCTATCGAACCACGATTTAAAGAACAAGTTGAAGTTGTAGAAATGCTAAAAGGTTTTGAGGGTGTAATTGCCACTGGGGGCAATAACACCTCGCGTTACTTTGAGTATTACTTTGGCAAGTACCCCAACATCATCCGCAAAAACCGCAGCTCGGTAGCGGTGCTTACGGGTAAAGAAACTAATGCCGAAATGGCATTGCTGGGCAATGATATTTTTCAATACTACGGGCTAGGTTGTCGCAATGTATCGAAAATATACGTGCCCATGGATTATGAGTTTAGGCCATTGTTTGAGGCTTTAGAGCCTTTCGCTAAAACCATGGACCAAGACAAGTACAAAAACAACTATGATTACAACCGTACGTTGCTGCTAATGAACAACACCCAACATTTGAGCAATGATTTCATTATGCTGCGCAAACATGAGGATATAGCATCACCAGTAAGCACCTTGCACTACCAGTACTACAAAAACCTCGAAGAAGTAGCTTTGGATATTAGCCTAAAACGTGCCCAAATACAATGTGTGGTAGGCCGCGCCGAAGTAGGTGCCAAAATGATACCTTTTGGGCAAGCGCAACAACCTGAGCTTTGGGATTATGCCGATGATGTAAACACCATTGAATGGCTTGTTAAGTTGTAGCAATAAATTGACCAACGTTGCAACCATTAGCAACCTTCATCCGTTTAAGTGACATAATTTTAATGATTAACTACTCAACCAATTAACTAATACCTAACTTTGCCATATGGCTATTATTATAACTGACGAATGTATAAACTGCGGTGCTTGTGAACCAGAGTGCCCCAATAATGCAATATACGAAGGTGGTGTAGAGTGGAAATTATCAGATGGTACTGAACTTGGCGGCCCAGTTACGCTTATGGATGGTACCGTTGCCCAGCCCGATCAAAAATTTGCCCCCGTATCTGAAGACTACTATTACATCGTTCCGGATAAGTGCACCGAGTGTGTTGGTTTTCACGAAGAGCCGCAATGTGCTGCCGTTTGCCCAGTTGATTGCTGCGTACCCGACCCAGATGTTCGCGAAACCGAAGCTGAGCTTTTGGCCAAAAAAGAGAAGTTGCACATTTAAGTATTTTTTCTCCTATTGTTTCTTTACCAATGCTGCCGCGCACACCAGTTGCGCTTCTATTTTTTTATTAGCTGTCCGTTAAACCTTGGTAATCAATTAACAGTCTATTCAAAAGATAACTTTTCTATTTTATTAATTTAGTTATCTTTAATACCAGCTAATCTAACAATAGTATGCCAGCTACTGCACTACGTGCCTTTATACTTGCGCTATTCATAAGCCTTTTTGTATTGGGCTGTACCAAAAAAGAGAACGTATTCGTGCCCGACAACGAGGCACCGCCCGATACATCCGTGTCAACACTAAAGCTTGAAGCCTATATAAACAAGTGCTACATCAGCCTTCTTGGGCGCGAACCTAATGGCACGGAACTTTCAACAGCAGTTCAAACCCTGAGGGACAGCAGCTTAAATTCAGGCAGCAGAAAACTGATACTAGATGGTATATTAAACCAAGACGAGTTTTTGATAAAAACATACTTAAACGATGGTGCGCTTTTACTCAATACTTGGGATACGGCTTTGTACAGTTTTTATCTAGGTCAAGTGCAATCGCTCCGCCAGGACCCAAACAATGTAGCCAATTATGCAATTTATGATACCGTAATTAGTGGATTAGAAAAGCTTTTGGCCATACCTGTTGATTTACTCAATGGCACTATTGACATCAGCACCATGCACAACCGCATGGTAAACAATTTTGTTTATGATGAGATAAACATGGGCTCAGAAAATTACGTGCGCTCTGTGTTCGACCATTTCTTGCTGCGCTACCCAACCACCTCGGAACTTACAGAGGGAATAAAAATGGTAGATGGGTTTGAGTCTGTTATCTTTTTAAACAGCGGCGAAAGCAAGTTTGATTTCAACAATATTTTCTTCAATACTGATGCTTATTACGAAGGGCAAGTGCGTTGGGCTTTTAATAGGTTCCTTTATCGAGAAGCATCAACTCAAGAACTGGCATACTACACTAGCTTATATCGCCAAACTGGCAACCAAAAAATATTCTTCCGCGCACTCCTTTCAACCAATGAATATGCAGGCTTTTAAACAAAACAGCATTGGGTCATTTGGGTTATTTACGCTGTTGTTTGCGTTAGCTTTTACCTCTTGTAAAAAGGAAGAGCTATACGTTTATGAGGTAAATGATGTAAAAGTAAACCAAGAGAAAGGCGACAAGGTAAACGTAAAATCGCAAACAGAATTTATAGCCATTGCCTATTCCGATATTTTTGGTACTGGCATTGACCGCAATAGCTTAGACCTTTTATTAGCGCCTTATTTAGCCTTTGGCGACCAGAAGTTGATTGAGCAAATGATCATTAAAAGCTTTTTGAACGTACCGGGTGCCGATGTACCAACAAAAACCGTAATGGATGCAGACGTTACTAAGTTTATAACCGATGCCTACATTAAGTTTTTAGCCCGCAAGCCCGATGAGTTTGAGCTATGGCATTTTCAGAAAGTACTAAAGGACGACCCTACCATAACACCCGATATGTTTTATTTTGCCATGCTCACCAGCGACGAATACCGGTACTATTAAATCTGCCCACATGAAAAGAAGAGATTTCATATTGAAAAGTGCCATGGCAGCTGGTGCTGTTACGCTACCATACATTTTGCCAACGGGCAGGCTGTTTGCCGCCACAGGTAGCCGCATAGCCAACCATGTGGTATTTTGTATGTTTGCTGGCGGGGTGCGCAATTTGGAGAGCATGCACAAAGCCGATGGCAACTTAATGCCCAATATGCTTGTGGGTAACGAAAGTATCAGCAGCGACATTGCGCCAGGCATGACGAGCTTGCCCGCGCCAACCAGCGCAAGGCTTCAAACGTTGGGCACTTTGTTTAAAGAGTTTAGATACAAACAAGGCCCCACAGGCCACTTCGGCGGCCATAATACGGTGCTTACTGGCCGATATGACGAGACGGTTTCGCTTTCGCAACGCCCTAAATATCCAACCATATTTGAGTTATACCGCAAGCACAGCAGCCCAGAACAAGCTGCATTGAACAGTTGGTGGATAAGCAATAGCCTTGGCCCCTACCCTTCGCTTAACTTTAGCGACGACCCAGAGTACGGTGCATTGTACGGTGCAAACTACGCCCAGCCTGCATCAATAATAACAGGTATGCCCCAAAACCCCATTCAGCTAGATGATGTAAAGCTTGAAAAAGTAGCGGCTATGCGCCAGTTTATGGACAATAGCTTTACTACAAACGTTACAGCCCAAGATGCAGGAATAACGAATACTTTGGCCAACCGCAAACGCATTGAAGAGTTCCTGCGCTTTGAATATGACAATGCCGTTTCTGGCCAGTATAACAACTTCTGGGGATTATCTCAAAATAGCATCAATAATGATCAGGTAACGGTTTTATTTGCAGAAAAAGTGATAAAAGAATTTCAGCCCGAGTTGTTGGTAGTAAACATGCAAGATGTAGATACTTGCCATCAAAACTTTACGGGGTATGCCAATAATATACGCAAAGCTGATTTTGCGGTAGCAAAGCTATGGGAGGCCATACAAAGTACCCCTGGCATGGCCAACGACACCATACTGATAGTAGCACCAGAGCATGGCAGAAACTTACAACCTAATACCATTATTGACCGATATGGCCGCTATGCGCTAGACCACACCAGCGACGATACCAGCCGTGAGATTTTCTGCTTAATTGCTGGGCCTCCAGATAAGGTAAAGCAAAACCAATTGATAACACAGGTAGTTGGCGAAAGCACCGATATTGTACCAACCATAGCTAATATACTCGGGTTTAATAACGAAATACCTAGTGGCCGATTAACAGGCAGGCATTTGGGCGAAGCTTTTTACTAAATATGAAATGTAACATGAGCAATTTGAAAATTCAAATAGACATTACACGATGAAACAATTGCCCTACATATTTGCAATAATTGCAGTTGCATTGCTTGCTTCTTGCGAGAAGCCCGGTGATGCACCATACAACCCCTATGACGATGTGGTGTATACTACCCCACCTGCTCCTGTCGACACCTTGCAACCCAATACCCTAGCCTGGCTGCAAAAGAACATATTCGAGACCCGTTGTGCCGCACCGGGTTGCCACGATGGTAATTTCGAGCCCGATTTCCGCACCATTGAAAGCTCTTACGCTACTTTGGTGTATCACCCAATAGTAAAAAACAACCAAGATTCTAGCTTCCAATATAGAGTAGTGCCCGGCGATACCGCAAACTCGGTGCTACACGAGCGCATTACCAATTGCTGCTTTGTGGGTGTAAACGACCGTATGCCACAGGACAACATTGGCGTGCCGCTGGAGCAAAACTATGTGGATGCCATAGCTGCTTGGATAATGGCTGGCGCCCCCGATATGATGGGCCAAACACAACAGCTACCTAACCTTAAACCCAGAATTGACTACTATCTAGCAGCAAATTCGGATTACACGGTAGAATTATCAAAGAAAAACAACCGGATTGATTCAATAAACTATAACCCATTTATGGTAAGCACGGGCACCACCATCAATATGGTGCTGTTTGTGTCTGACGACAACACGCCCCAAAACCAGTTGCTATACAACAAGCTTCGTACCTCTTACAACGAAAACGACTTTAGCACGGCTGCAGCAGGATATAGCGAGGTAAACGCTGCGTTCGTGAATCTTGGCGGCGCTGGTCAATTTTGGATAGCAACCCTCAACACCTCTAATTTCGCGGCTGGAAGCATCGTTTATATGCGCTACTATACGCAGGACAATGCCGCTGGCCCAATAGTAGAAATGCCAACAACCAGCATGATATTGCCTTACAAAACCTATTGGAGCTTTTATATACAGCCATGAAGCAGTATTGGATAGTTATACTCGGCGTAATACTTAGTGTCTTTGCATCGTGCAGCAAAGACGATGAAGAATTAAGTAAAGTACCATCGTTGACCTTTGTTAGCGTTTCGCCAACTACCGCAGTACAATATGCTGATTCGGTAACCATTGTGCTAGCCTACGAAGACGGCGATGGCGACCTTGGCAGCAACGACCCAGATATTAAAAACCTATACCTTACCGACTCGCGCAACGGCGTGGTATACGAGTTTAGGGTAAAACAGTTAGCGCCTACTAACAGCACCATAGCCATTAAAGGTACACTCTCAGTGGTATTAGATAGGGTCGGATTGATTGGATCGGGGGCAGCAGAAACAACCACCTACAGCATTTACATGACCGATAGAGCTGGCAACCAAAGCAACGCCGTAACCAGCAGTGCCGTAACTATTCAACCCTAGCGGCTAACTTAACCTTCAGCTTTAGCAGTTTGCAGCAATTGGTTGTGAATATTAAGTACTTGCGGTATTAGTGCGGCTTCGCCATTGTTGGCAATGATGTAATCGGCCAACGCAACTTTCTGCTCCTCGCTCCATTGGTTGGCAATACGGTCTCTCACTTGTTCCTCGGTAACATTATCGCGCCCCATTACTCTCGCTATCCGAACCTCTAGCGGGGCGGTAACTACAATTACCTTATGCAGCGATTTATACGTTCCGGTTTCGAACAGCAAGGCTGCCTCTCGCAGGGTATATGGGGCTGCGCTATGAGCCATCTGCCATTCAATAGTATCTTGCGCCACCACTGGGTGCACCAAGGCATTCAGCTTGGCTAGTTCTACTTTATCAGCAAAAACCCTAGAGGCGAGCAATGCCCTGTCCAATTGCCCATCTTTATAAATTTCGGTGCCAAAGGTATCTTTAAGGGCAAGTACTAGGTTCAAGTCGTGATGCATGAGGTACTTTGCCCGGTCGTCGGCATAGTAAACGGGCACACTAAGCACTTCAAAAATTTTACAAACGGTACTTTTACCGCTGCCTATTCCCCCAGTTATACCTACTAACAGCATCAGTTGTACACTATAAATTCAATGTTAAAAGGCTCAAAGCTGCTAATTTTCATAAAACTGGGGTAGCCGCTTAGTTTTACCTCTACAAACCTATCCTGCTTTAGATTAATGTTCTTAAAGTCTGCTGTGGCTTTAAGAGTAGCATTCCGCGCCGCTTCAAGGTTACTCAAACCCACATGCACAAACACTTTAACGGTTTTAGGGTAAGGTGTAATTTGCTTATTACTAGGTACATTTAGCAGCTCAATTTCAACTTCGCGGGTAAGTTGCGTAAACGGCTCCACTTCAATATTGTATTTAACCTTGGTTTGTGCCAGCGATACCGAACTATAATAGGGTTTCTGCAAGGCAATTTCGCCATTCTTACTTTCAGCAATCTCTTTAAACTTCATGGGCTCAGTATACCACTGCTGCAGGGTATCCAATACACTTTCGGGGCCGCTTACCGTTACCGAATCGGGAGATAAAACTGGCAAACCCCTACCCTCATATTGTTTGGCATACGATACGGTGCCACTTATTACAATAGGTACTTTTTTAGTGGTCTTTTTCTCAAACTGCAAGTAAATGGTATCCGGCGAAAAACTCAACAACTCGTAACCAAGCGGCAAATCGCCGGCCAATTCATTTTCGAGTTCACTGGCCAAAACAAAGGGCTGGTTCATGTTTTCGCGATAGGAAATAGGCAACGAAATCTGCACAATACGAAACCGGGCCAAAATAATTTTAAAACCCGTAGCGTTCACCATTATTTCGCTTTGGGTAGGCAACTCCCTAACGGCTACCTTATCATCGGGCAAATTAGAGTAAGTGAGGGTAACAGGCACGCGCCAGTTATACGAATCGGATAGTTTAATGAGTAGCCATAAAAAAGCAGCGATACCCATGCAAAGCACGAGTATCGCTGTATTTCTTGAAGTTCCAACCGAACCGGTTTTTCTCGGTAACTTGTTTTCCGGGCCTTTCGGAGCTTCCATAATGTTTAATTATTACTTTTCCTCTACAGTAGCTACTTCCTCTTTTTTATTGTTTGGTGCTGCAGTTGTAGCCGCTTTTGTAAAATCGTACGAAACCGCCGATTTTTCAATTTTTAGCTTAGTACTAGCATCAACCTCAATCAAAAACGAATCGTCGGCTACTTTAAGCACTTTTCCGTGAATACCGCCGATGGTAACAACTTTGTCACCTTTCTTCAATCCATCCAAAAAAGTCTTCTGTTCTTTGGCTTTCTTACTCTGGGGGCGAATCATGAAAAAATAAAACACGATCATTACGGCACCCATCATCACAAACATCGACCATGGACTGCCACCCTGCGGATTTCCGGCCATCAAGAACAAACTCTGAAAATTTACCATTTCGTGTATGTCCCTCAATTATTTAGCTGCTGGCGCTTCGCCACCTTCCACTTCGCTCATTACATTCAACACGGTAGTGCTTGGGTCGGTATTGGCAGTAATGGTAACTTGCTTTTGTTGCATGCCAGTTTTGCCTTTGCTATCAAAAGAAACTTTGATTTCACCTTTGCCACCTGGAGGAATTGGCTCAGTTGGGTAGTAAGGAACAGTGCAACCGCAAGAACCTTTAGCGTCGCTAATGATAAAGTCATTAGTACCGGTGTTGGTAAATGTGAAGGTATGCTCTTGTACAGTGCCTTCTTTAATTTTACCCCAGTTGTGTTCCATCTGGTCAAAAGTAACGGTAGTGGTCGGGCCTGTTGGTACAGGGTTTTCCATACCAGTGTTCGGGTTGTTCACCGCATCGGTGTTCACCGCAGTCGAATCAGTTGGGGTAGTAGCTGTGTCGCCTCCCTCTGTACCGCTCTCGCAAGACGCAAAGAAAAAGCCTGCAGCGAGCACTAGAAATAATGCCTTCTTCATTTTTCTTGTTTTTAGTTTGTTTTAAGTTTCAATGTGCAAATTTATAAAAATGGACAACAAAAAAGGTGTTTTGGTACTATTTCTTAACCTTTTTTAACCTTGCAGTCCTCTTCCGCTTTTTCTGATACTGCCGCTATCTTTAAGCTCCTTCATTATTTTATCTAAAACGCCGTTTACAAAATCCTTGCTTTTTGGGGTGCTGTATAGCTTTGCTATTTCAATATACTCGTTTATAGTCACTTTTACCGGTATCATCGGGAAGTATAAAAGCTCGCATAGCGCCATTTTCATTAATATCAAATCGAGGATGGCTATACGTTCCACATCCCAGTTTTCGAGTTTTGGCTCTATCAATTCCGAAAAATAGGCTTGGTGGTCGAGGGTAAATTGAAACAATTCATTCACAAACTCCCTATCATCCACTTCTACATTTAGGTCGGTTATTTTATCTAGCGACTTTCCGATAGTATAATTCTCCAAAAAGTCGTTCAATCTGTAAGTCACCACTTGGTGGTCGTCAATCCAGTTCGAGAATTCTTCTTCTAGGTGTTGCGTAAAAACCTCGCTAGGTAATAGAATCTTGTTAAAAAGAAACTTGATGATTTTAACATGCTCTTTTACCGATGGGTTGGGCATCTCAATATATGCCTTGTATTCAGGGGCAACGGCAAGCTCCCTAAAAAACTTACGGTTGGCATCATCAAACTCAATCTTGTCAACCTCATACTTATTCAGTTCGTTGTTGAATAGCTTATGCTGCTCCAGTTCTAGTACAAATTCGTTCTCGGCCAGGCGGGTGCTAAAAGACAAATCGGCGGCGGTAGGCAGGTGCTTGGCCCCTTTCATATCGGCCTCTTTTTGGGCATATTGGGCAACCTTACGCAAAAAATAGAGGATGTAAAGGCCCAACTCATAGGTTTGGGTTACATTGGCCAACAGCGATTGTTTGGCAGCCGAAGGGCTGTTAAACGAACCCCGCTCGTGGGCATAAATGAACTGCATTACCTTAACGCGTAAATTCCGTCTGCTCAACATAGGGGCCAATCATTTAAAAAGAACAATGCTTTCCATCTTTCAAGGCTGCAAAAATCCACATTTTTTAGAGAATAAGCAACAATGCTTTTGATAATTGCAGAGCTACTGGGTTCATGTTACCTGAAATTGATGAAGATAAAACCGAGGTTAATGGCCTACAATGTATCAAGCAGCCCAACCCCACCCCAAATGCCGCCTGTTTGACACTGCGTAAAAGTTTTAGCTGCAGTATTACTATCTGCGCAAATAAGCCTATAACAATGGTTTTGATGCTGTTTTGCAATTAAAAACTTTCTATCACATTATGAACACTTTATGCATTTTAGCAGCCCAATTAGCCTATTAAACCGCCAGCAGCGAAACCAAAGATTACACAGCCCGTATCAATGGCAGACTGCAATAACTACCTACAACTAAACATAATGCAGCAAACGATTCTGGTAGGGATATAGGAAAGTAGATACGAGGCGAAGGATATTGAAGAGCTTTTCATGGGTTGGTCAACTAGGCACATATACTGCGGGCAGTGTATGTGCCTAGTTAATTTACGTATTAATACGTAGATAAAACTTTTGGGGATAGTATTACATTTACGCTCATGACGGCTGTATACGAAAATGGTGACCCAAAGTGCCTAGTGGCAATACTTAGTAACCATGGTTTTTTTTATCAAAAACTTGGAATTGAAAAGTACAGGCTGTCATTGGAGGAATTTCTGAATCCGATAGAATACGAACTATTACGCGCTAATGCTTCAGAAAGTGAATACCTCAACTTGGCGGATGTAATAGGTAAAGCAATTTCGAATCCGGTTTTAGAAAACTTACTGGTAAAGAAGCTAACCGCCGCCGAAGCGGAACTTGTATCAACCGGCATGCTGTATTACCCCGCAATTGAACAGCCAAACTATTCTACTCCATTAGAAAGCCACCAAGATGCTACCCGATACGAGTTGGCCATAAAAGGCATGACCGACGGTATCTGGGATTGGAACATCTTGACCGACGAAGTAAAATACTCGAAGCAATGGAAAAGAATGCTTGGCTATGCAGAGCATGAACTGGAAAACAAATTGCATACTTGGCAGCGCTTGATGCACCCTGATGATGCAGAGAAAACCACTCAAATTGTTCAAAATTACCTAACCAAGCAAACCCCCTACCTGTATCATTTAACTCGTTTCTTGCACAAAAATGGTTCGTACAGGTTAATTGTTTGCCGCGGATATATGGAATTGGATAAAGACGGCACGCCTGTTAGAATGGTTGGCTCACATACCGATGTGACTCAAATTGCGGGCATGGAGCAGAAACTCCAGCAACAAAAAGAATTTTTAGAGCTGGCCATTACGGCCAGCAACGAAGGTATTTGGGATTGGAACTTGGTGAATGATAAAATATATTTCTCGCCTCGCTGGAAAAGTATGTTCGGGTATGATGACGATGAAATTAGTAATACCCATGAAACCTGGGAATCGCTTATTTTTGAGGATGACTACAGCGCTGCCATGAAATTGTTGGAGGAGCTGAAAAACGGCAAAAGGAACAGTTATGAAACCATACTAAAATTCAAGCACAAACAGGGCCATGTGGTTGTTGTGAAGAGCAAGGCCTTAAAAGTTTGCGATAAAAATGGCAAGGCAATACGGTTGGTGGGCAGCCACAGCGACATAACCGACTTTATAAACGTGCAAAACCAGTTATTGACAAGCGAAGAAAAGTACCGTAGCATTATTGAAAACATGGACTTAGGTATGATGCATGTTGACAATGAGGATGTGATAATGGATGTGTCCAATAAATTTTCGGAGCTAACGGGTTTTCGCAAAAGCGAACTTTTGGGAAAAAAGGCATCGTTCCTGTTAGTAAGCAATGAGGATAAAGTAAGTACTATTGAAGTAATTAGAGATAGGCTCAAAAGACAATCGAGCGTTTACGAACGATTGCTGCGCTGCAAAGACGGAACACAAAAGTGGGTGCTAATAAGTGGCACTCCAGAAATTGACAAAAACGGAAATGTAATAGGCTCCATTGGTATACATTTGGATATTACAGAACGAAAGCAGACCGAACTTGCATTGGTAAATTCAAAATTGTTGGCCGAAGAAAATTCAAAATCAAGGGAGAAATTACTAGCCAAGGTTAGCCACGAAATGCGCACGCCCATGCAAGCCTTTATGGGTTTTATCAATTATCTTGATTCAAAAGATTTACCCACCGAAGTTAAAGTCTTTTCAACAGAGATAAAGCTTGCAATGGGGTCTTTAAACAGTTTGGTAAACGACCTGCTTGATATGAACACCTTACAGCAAGGTAGGTTGAAACTGGTGAACAAGCCGATAAAAATGCATACTGCTTTTGATAATTTGATTAACTATTACAAGCGTTTAATACCCAAAAACAAAAATGTTACTTTAAGTTATACCATTGCGCCTGACTTTCCTAGGATTATTTCAATTGACCCATTCAGGATTCAACAAATAGCAGGAAACCTGCTGAGCAACGCCATAAAATATACCGACCACGGCAGCATTAATTGCAAAGTAAATTGGAAACAAGATACTGGAAAAAGCGGGTATATATTCTTTAAAATATCAGATACTGGTATTGGTATTCCCCGCGAACAACACAACAATATTTTCAATGAATTTTATCAGTTAGGAACAACCGGTAACACCGCTTCGCATGACGGGGTTGGGCTGGGCTTATCAATAGTAAAACAACTGGTAGATGCCTTTAAAGGCATGATTTATTTAGATAGCCAAGTAAATGAAGGCACTACTTTTACAGTGGTTATCCCAGCCGAAGTTATTGAAGATAACTTAGGTGAAAGAGTGCAAGAAAACAATACCGCTGCAAATCAAAATACTGCCCAAATAAGGGTATTGATAGCAGAAGACAACACTATTATTAGAAGGCTTATTGCAACTTACCTTATTGATAAAAAGTTTTATGTAGATACTGCCATGAACGGGAAAGAGGCCGTTGATTTTTTCTCAAAATACGATTACGACTTTGTGCTGCTTGACATAAACATGCCCGTTATGAACGGTTACGAAGCCGCACGAGCAATAAGGACGGCAATAGATAATCGAAACCACCTTACCAATACCAAAATAGTAGCACTCAGCGCTTCGGTTATTCCGTCAGAAAACGAGAGAAAACGATTGCGTAAATTTGACGACTTTATTCAAAAACCAGTTGAACTGCCTTGGCTTGCGCAGTATTTGTTAGACAACGTTTCTAAAAACAGTTTAAACCAATTAGATAATTTACCCAACCAGAAGGTGAATGACCAGCCAGATCAGTTTTTGCAAGACCCAGAACTAAGTGAAGAGTTGAAATTGAATATTGCGAAAATGCTGGTTAAAGATCTTGAAAAAGAAGTGTCAAAAATATCAGAATTTACCGTGCAACAGGAAATTGATAAACTTTTGTACACTTTGCATTCCTTTAAGAGCAGTGCTGGCATTTTGAGGTTGAGCTACACCCTCAATCTAATAGAGTTAATAGAACACGATTTAGAAGAAAACGCAACCATAACAGCTAAGACACAAGCAAATATTGCCGAGCTGAATGAAAACATCCTCTCTACACGCAACTTTCTAATAGAAAAACTAGCTTATGCCAAATAAACGAATACTCATTGTTGAAGACCACGATATTTTTAGGTTAGGCGTTAAAATGGTGCTAATCGAAACCGGATATGCGGTAGATGAAGCCAGAAGCGAAGACGAATTCTTAGAGCTTATAAAGGCCAACCAATACGAGCTTATTATATTGGATTATTTTTTGCCGCTCGTAAATGGCGAGAGCATGTTTTTTAAGCTTAAGCAGCACCATGTAAATAGTCCAATAGTTTTCCTCACTTCGCTCGATAATCCGCAAATCATCTCTAGGCTTTTGTCATACGATGTTAGAGGTTTAATGTTAAAATCATCGAGCCTATCCAGTATCAAAAAAGGTATTTTGGAAGTGTTAAGTGGAAAAATATACATCGATGCCGAGATATTCCCATTGATTAATGCTTCTTATTTAGAACCAGATACCATATCTGATTTTGCCAGCCATTTTGGAACGCTTACCAAACGAGAAATTGAAATAATTCAAGCAATAGCAGACGGCTTGGTAAACAAAGAAATTGGCGACAAACTGAGTATTAGTAAACGAACCGTGGATGTGCACAGGCGGAATATATTGGCCAAAATACCGGTAAAATCATTTAGCGCTTTAGTGTTAATGGCTTATAGATTAAATATCATTAAATAGTACATAGAAACTTCTTTGCTATCTTTATGCAGTGAACGAAGAGCTACTTTACTATATATGGCAGCACCGCTTGTTTGCCAACAACCACCTCTGTAGCGAGGAAGGTGAAACTATTGAGGTAATAAACCCCGGACAACGCAACCACGATGCGGGGCCTGATTTTACTAATGCCCGCATTCGTATTGGCGACACGCTTTGGGCGGGTAATGTAGAAATACACCAAAAAAGCAGCGATTGGCTGCACCACAAGCACCAATACGACCCTAGCTTTGGCAATATTATACTACATGTGGTATACGAGCACGACAAAGATGGTGTAACTGGTGCCCCTACCCTTGCGCTGAAAGGTTTGGTGCAAGAGAGCTTGCTTAGCCGCTACCACTATTTGCTGAACAACAAACAATGGATACCGTGCGAGAAAATGCTGGCTGATGTAGATGAAATGACCTTTACGCTCTGCAAAGAACGGATGGTTATAGAAAGATTGGAGCAGAAAACACTTGCCATTGATGCGCTGCTAAAGCGAAACATAGGTAGCTGGGAGGAGACCATGTACCAACTTACCGCTCGTGGGTTTGGGCTAAAAGTAAACCGTGAGCCTTTTGAGTTAATGGCTTGCTCGCTGCCACTAAACATTGTGGCCAAACAAAAACAAGACCTGAAATGTATAGAGGCCCTTTTGTTTGGGCAAGCAGGCATGCTAAACGATGAGCCCAAAGACGAATACATGGCCAGCCTGCAACGCGAGTATAGGTACCAACAAAATAAGTACCAGCTTAGGCCTATCCAAGGCCATAGTTGGAAATTTATGCGCCTGCGGCCTCCTTCCTTTCCTACAATTAGGCTGGCACAATTTGCCATGTTGCTGCACCGCAGCGTGCATTTGTTTAGCAAGGTATTGGAAACCAGCAGTTTAAAAGAAGTAGAGGAGCTGTTTAAAGTAGGCACATCGGATTACTGGAACACCCACTATACGTTTGGCAAAGAAAGTGCACCCAAAATAAAAGAACTAGGTACCGAAACCTTGCACTTGTTGGTCATCAATACTATTGCCCCTATTCTTTTTACCTATGCGCGTTACAAAGGCGATGAACACCTACAAGACCGCGCGCTAAACTGGCTTGAACAAATAAAAGCCGAGCAAAACGAGATAATAAAAAATTGGGCCAGATTGGGCCGGAAAGCAGACAATGCCTATGAAAGCCAAGCATTGCTGCAATTGAAAAACGAACATTGCGACCACAAAAAATGCCTAAGTTGTAGCATAGGTAATAGCCTGCTGCGCAAACCTGTTGTGGGGTTTGTGGAAACTAATTTATAACTTAGTGCCTATGCTAACTGTAAGATCGTTTGTAGAGACTAAATTCTTTGGCGTTTGTAGCTACTTGGGCTACGTGCTGCGGATGCCTTCCGGCAAAATTCGCCTGTATTTTATTTACAGTACTTTATTTACAGTAGGCTCGCCGGTTGTTATTTATTTAACCATAGCTTTTATTCTCAACTTGAAAGATTATGTAAAAGGGCAGCGTAGCCAAGTTTGGGATTTATAAACCGATATATCATGACTACATACCCCGATAAAAAAATTCTTGGCGTGTGCGCTTGGCTGAGCCAAAAGTTCGAAATAGACGTAACCATGCTGCGCATTATTTTTGTTGCAGCTGCCATACTAGGCCTCGGTTCTCCAGTATTGATATACCTAATATTGGCATTGGTAAAGCCCTAGAAAGGACCATTTACCTCCCCACCAATACCTATGCCGAAGGTGTATTTGCTGGTAATGCCAAATGTTGCATAACCATGCCTGCCAATGATGGCCCACAAACCTGGCGTAAATTTGCCAATATGCAACACCCCTGGGTAAACACTGGCGTTAAAGAAATTATCTTCGCTCTGCGACCAAATTAACTGCGCCAGAACGGTATTGTTTTTATCCAAGAAAATACCCGCCGTAGGCACCGTTGATACGGTAACTTGTCTGGCAGCGCTATCCAAAAACTGCAATTCGTAACTACGAACTCCTGCCCCAACTGATAAGCAATACTCCTGGTTGAGCTGATATGATAAACCCAATTGTGTGCTCATACCCATACGCATAAACAACTTAAGTGGTTTATAAAAGGGCATGCTATATTTCAAAGAAAAGTACTGCCCATTGTTTTGAATGTTGCCGTAAGGCAATGTAAAAGTTGGCATTAGCGACCAATCGGCCATATTAAGTGTGTGGCTAAAAAAATGGTTCACCTTGGGCGATGTAAACAACAGCATGCTAGCAATATTGAAAATATAAAAATCGGCAATAGGGTCGGTGTTGGTACCTACCCAACCTTCGTTTTCAATTATCTCGTTCAGCAATTGGCCTGTAACTGCAGTTATCAAACCCATGAGTCGTGGCCTGCGCACCCCGTGTGCATCATACCACTCCGATATGTTGGTGTAAGTCATTCCGCTGCCAAAAAGGTGCAGCGTATAATTGGGCAGCCATTGAGAACCCTTTCGGGTAAAGTTGCCGGGCACCAGCTCAGAACTTATCCATTTGCCAGCGCCAATGTCCCTTATGGCCTTATCGAGCCTTACCAGATTTACAAAAGTGTTTTTCGCCGAGCGCGGAAAAGGAAAGTTAAAAACGCCACCACCCGCGCTTTTAAGTTGGGTAATGTCATATCCCATGTTCAATACCAACGTAACGGGGTTGTACAACGCCTCGCTGCCATACTCGCTGCCATGATAAAAATACCGAGGTATACCATCCAAATTGCGCCTGAAAAGCATTTTGGGCTTCAGCGGTTTTGCTACCGTATCGGTAGCGTGTTGGGCAAATAAACTAGTTGATGCTAATAACAAAACAAGCCAAACCATGCCCAAGCGGCAACACATATTCCAAATCATACCTAGCTTCAATTACGAACCACCTAGGATAACGCAAAACCCAGTGAAAACATTCCATTTTTGAAAATATATAATTGGTGCAGGGTATTTGCATATTTTTGCGTCATGAACATTGATGAAACATACCTGCAACGCACCAGAGCGTTTACAAAACTTGCCGAAGCACAAAAAAACAAAAGTAATTCGTTGGCAATGGCGCGTTTGGTGTTGTTTTTATTGGCAGCTTTCATGTTGTGGTATTTTTGGTCGGCAGGTGCGGCGGCCATTTTTGGCATAGTGTTTATTGCTATTGTGCCGTTTTTGTGGCTCATGAAACTACAAGGCAATGCCGATGAACAATTTAATTATTACCAACAACTGGCTGCCATTAATACTTTGGAAACCGCCGCGCTTAATGGGCAGTATGAAGCGTTTGCTACAGGCAAAGAATTTTTAAACCCCGCTCACCCCTATGCGCTCGATTTGGACTTGTTTGGCGACGGCTCGTTGTTTCAGTGGCTAAACCGCACCGTGTGCCCGCAAGGCAGCGAAACCCTTGCCCATTGGCTTACCAACCCAACCATTGATAGGCAAGATATATTGCAACGCCAAGAAGCCATCAAGGAGCTTGCCGCACTACTTGATATAAGGCAAGACTTTCAGGCTTATGGCATGATGAGCCCCGAAAAAACCAATGCACGACAACAACTCAATACTTGGCTGCAAGAGCCCGAATGGTTTTTGAAACGCATTGATGTTAGGGTGCTGACCATTTTGGGCCCATTGGCAGTGGTTGGCAGCATCGTGGCCACCTCGGTGGGAGTGCTTTCGGCTGAAATTACTGCAGCTATTTTCTTTGGGATGCTGGCTTATGCCGGTGTTTATTTCAAGAAAGTGAGCCAAGTAATGGATCAAGTAAGCGGCCGCCACGATTTGCTTAAAAAATATGCCCGCCTGTTGAGCATTATCGAGCAGCAGGAGTTCAAATCAGCGCTGCTGCAGCAATTGCAACAACGCATAATTACGGGCAAAGAGCCGGCAAGTGCCTACTTCCGTTCGCTTTCGCGTATTACCGATAGCCTCGAGAGCCGCCGAAACTTACCGGGCTATATCGTTACTAATGGCCTCGCACAATGGGATTTGCAAAATGCCCTGCGGCTAGAACGTTGGAAAAAACAGCACCGCTCTGCCCTAGCGCAATGGTTTGAAGTTGCTGGCGAGTTCGATGCCTTGCTGAGCCTAGCCAACCTGCACTACAACAAACCCAACTTTGCTTTCCCGACGCCCGAAACCAATGATTTTCAATTAGAAGCCATTGAACTGGGGCATCCGCTACTGAACGATAACGAGCGCATTACCAACAACTTAAGCATTCCCACTTCGGGATACATAATACTCATAACTGGAGCCAATATGGCGGGTAAAAGCACCTTCCTACGGGCAGTTGGCATCAACATGGCTTTGGCCTGCGCTGGCGCACCGGTTTGCGCCCAAAGCTTCCGTTTTGTGCCTATGGAAATGTACACCAGCATGCGCACCACCGACTCGCTGCAAAAGCACGAATCGTATTTCTTTGCCGAATTGAAACGCCTGCAAGCCATTGTAAAGGATTTGGAGGCGGGCAAGAAGTACTTCATCCTATTGGATGAAATACTCAAAGGCACCAACAGCACCGACCAACACTTGGGCTCAGAAGCACTCATTGAGCGCCTATTGGCGCTTGGCGCATCGGGTATGGTGGCTACGCACGATTTGGAACTGGGCGAACTGGAAGCACGCCACCCGGGCCATGTGCGCAACCAATGCTTCGAAATTGTGATTGACGGCAACCAAATGCACTTCGACTATAAACTTCACAACGGCATTACCCAAAACTTCAACGCCAGCCTGTTAATGAAAAATATGGGAATCGTTTAAAGGAGAAATGACAGATGAGAGATGACAGATGAGAAATGAGAAATGACAGATTACAGATGACGAATCAACCCTCGCCCAAGGCGAGGCAAGCAAATAACCCTCGCCCAAGGCGAGGCAAGCAATAAACAAATAACCAATAACCAATAACCAATTACCAACTACCACTTTGCCAGTGTTCCGTCGGTGGCAAACGGCTCGCAGGTCATACTCTCTGGTGTTTCCTCGTACAACTGGCCTGCACTGGTTTTAATTTTTGTAAACAGCCCCCTCCGCGGGTTACTCAACATTCTCTGCTCCTTGGTGCGCATCGGGTGCGGACTAGCCGGCGGCAACTTGGCCTCTTGTGCTGTCAGCTCGGCCTCTTGCTGGCGTTTTGCGGCCAAGCGCTTTTCCGTTTCGGCACCACGCTGCGCCAATAGCTTAAGATGCTCTTCTTCGGGTAGTTTATTCTCCTCCATAAACTCGCACATCGCCTTTATGGCACGCGTGGTATCGTTTTCTTCGCCCTGGTAGTCAGGGTTGGGTATTACATAACCATGAAAAATGGCATTATCAACAGGCGCAATGTCTTTAGGGCGCACATCCAGGTTCAGGTCGTAGTAAGTGCCCGTTAAGGTTGGGTAATTATCGGTATCCTCTACAATGGCTTCCTCAGGGTTTTCGGCCAGCTCCACTTCGGGAGCTACCCAGCGCAGGTTCCATTCCTTAAATTTCCGCTCCAGAATCCACATGTATCGCTTGCAGCCAATATTGTCTTTTATAACCGCACCGAGCAATTGCTGGCGCAGCCGCACATAACCTGTGCGCAGGATAGTAAACAAATCGATATACAGTGGGTCGGCATCGGGTATGGGCATTTGCCGCAGGGCACGGCTTTTGTAGCGCTGAAACGTGCGGTAGCTAATGCGGTGCTCCACAAACAACTCTTCGTTCAGCATCATCACCATGTCTTCGTCGGTACAGGCCAACAATAGGTTTTCTTCTTTAACCAGATTGCGGAAGATTTGCAATATCTCCCGATTGATTTTGGGTGGGCGGGGCATAGGTTTGGGGTAATTTGGTAATTAGGGAATTTGGAAATTTGAGAATTTGAAAATTTGGAAATGAAAAACAATAAATGAGAGAATGGAAATGAGAGATAGTAAATAAGAAATGACAGATGAAAAATAAAAGATAACTGATAACCCTCGCCCAAGGCGAGGCAAGCTATCAACCCTCGCCTGAGGCGAGGCAAGCTATCAACCATGGACTATGGACCATGGACTATGGACCATGGACCAATCAACCAATCAACTAATCAACTAATCAACTAATTACTAATTTAAGGCTGTGTTTTATTCTTCGCAAGTAGAAGTTAAAATAATTTTATAATACTGCTACTATCAATTGTATTTCAATTGATTAAATTTTTATCCTATCAAGTCTTCCAATACTAAATTGTATTTGCAGGTAGCCCTTTGGCCAATAAAAAAGCCGTTGCCAATTATGGTTGGCAACGGCTTTGGGATATTATGTGTAGGGTGTGTTTATTGCTTTACCAACTTACCGCTGGCTAGGCCGCTTTGGGCGTTTATTTTATAAAAGTACACGCCTTGTGGCACTTGCTGCCCATCCCAAACGATGGTTTGCTGCCCGGGTGCAAGGTGGGTCAGCACTGCCCTACCCAACCACAAAACCCAGCTCGTGCTTCGTGCGACCACTAGACGTTCCGAGAGCTGGAAGCGGGTGAAAAGCTTTTACTGTATCTTTTCGTGCCTTTCATACCTTTAAGTTAATACATGCGAGGCAATTTTTTATTTCCAGTTAACCACACTAAATTGTGCGTTGTGCAACAGCCCCAAATGCTCGCGCCAGATGGGGGGAAGGCGATACGACATAAAGGGGATTTTAATGTATAAATAATTTATAAATGGATAATAATAAAATAGCCAGAATTGGATTTTTGATTTATCTAGTTTGCTTAATTATTTTAATGATAATTATTGATATATGTGGTAATAAAGAATATCGTGAACGCTTTAAAGCTTTTAACGAAGCGAATATTGTTGGAATAGTTGATTCTGTAAGTGCAGCAGGTAAAGTTGGTGCTAAATTAAAAATGGAGGATGGCAAAGAATATGAGTTTCATCCACTCATAAATAAAAAATTAAATCATAGTACTGAATTTGAAGACTCTGTTGAAAAGGGAGATAGCATAGTGAAAGCCGCCTTCTCGGATACTCTTTATTGGAAACATGGCCAGAAATGGTTAAGATTCACATTTTCCAAGCCCCGAGAAGAATAAAATAAATGGGGTTATGTTGATTACCATAATTTAAACCCGCAACAAGCAGTCTGACGAATACCCCAAAGCGCACTGCCACTGCCCTACCCAACCACAAAAACCAGCTCGTGCTTCGTGCGACTACTAGACGCAATGCCAATAATCAGCGGTATTTGGGGTGCACTGCATTAGTGGTCGGTGCAGGTTAAATATTCACAAACACAATCAGTTGTAAATCAGATAATTACGAAAGAAAACCTCACAACCTGCACACAATCAAACACTTACATTTTCACAACTTCACAGCCCCGAAACCCTCACCAATACTCACTTCCTGGACGACAAAACTATGGTTTATTCAGCTTCACCGGTTCATGGGGGTGGTCTGCCACAACACAACCCTCGCCAAACCTCACTTCGTGCACGACAAAACCCAGAAGCGGAACAACGGCGAGGGAGTTGACAATAATCACCACTACCCTACCTGAAGCACGGAGCACTGTTATAAATCACAAATCCAATCACATCGTACTTCGTACCTCGTACATCGTACCAAAAATGCTATTTAAAATCGTACCTCGTCAATCGAAAATCGTACCTCAACAATGGTTATCCACACAAGTGCAAACCAAATCCTACAATTTGCTGTTTATGTGGTAAATTTGCACTCATAACGCAGCAAAACTCTTCCTCCAGTGAAATATCGTTTGAACAGCACCGATCGGTTTGTTGACCGACACATTGGCCCAGATGCCGACGAAACCCGCGCAATGCTTGATGCCATTGGCGTTGACAGTTTGGAGACGTTGATAAACGAGACCGTTCCGGCGGGCATCCGTTTGAACCGTAGCCTGAACCTGCCAGCCGCCCTCACGGAGTATGAGTACCTGCGCGAGCTGAAAGGCGTAGCTGCCCAAAACAAACTATACCGCTCTTACATCGGCTTAGGATACTACAATACCATTACGCCAAACGTTATTTTGCGTAGCGTGTTCGAGAACCCAGGTTGGTATACCCAATACACCCCTTACCAAGCCGAGATAGCACAAGGCCGCCTAGAGGCGCTGCTGAACTACCAGACTATGGTATGCGACCTGACAGGGTTGCCCATAGCCAACGGCTCGCTTTTGGACGAAGGCACTGCTGCTGCCGAGGCTATGACCATGCTATATGGTGCCCGCGTGAAGGCCAAGACCGATGCGCACACCTTTTTGGTAAGCAAAAACTGCCTACCACAAACCATTGACCTATTGAAAACCCGCGCCCTACCGTTGGATTTGGTTATTGAGGAAATTGACGAAACCACCGCCAACTTTGCAGAAGGCGTTTTTGGCATATTGTTGCAATACCCTAATGCCCAAGGCTCGGTAAACGATTATAAAGCCTTGATTGAGCAAGCCCATGCCAACAACGTGTTTGTGGTAATGGCTACCGATTTGATGGCGCTTACCTTGCTTACCTCTCCAGGTGAGTTGGGAGCTGATGTGGCAGTAGGCAACAGCCAGCGCTTTGGCGTACCGATGGGTTTTGGTGGTCCGCATGCTGCCTTTTTTGCTTGCAAAGACGAGTACAAACGCCAAATTCCGGGTCGCATTATCGGTGTGTCCATCGATGCAAACGGCAACCCAGCCCTGCGCATGGCGCTACAAACCCGCGAGCAGCACATCCGCCGCGAGAAGGCCACTTCAAACATATGCACTGCGCAAGCGCTCTTGGCTATTATGGCCAGCATGTATGGCGTGTACCACGGCCCGGAAGGCATTAAAAATATTGCCACCCGCATACACCAACAAACCTTGATATTGGATTTGGCCTTGGCAAAACTACAATACAAGCAACTGAACCAATACTTCTTTGATACCTTAACGTTAGATTTGAGCGGCGATAAGGCTTTGCTTGCTAAGGTGCAAGAGCTTGCGCTTGCTGCAGGTATTAACTTCTACTACAACAATGGCTTGGTAAGCATTGCCTTGGATGAAAGCACCCTGCCTAACGATGTAGCTGACATTATTGGCGTATTTGCCAAAGCTAAAGGTCAAAACGCTGCAGAATTTGCCTTTACCACTGGCGACGAAAACGATACCGATGCTAAAGCCGTTGCCGACCGCCTACCAGCAAACCTAAAGCGTACCAGCGAATACCTTACCCACCCAATATTTAACCATCACCACAGCGAAAGCTTGATGATGCGCTATATTAAGAGTTTGGAAAACAAGGATTTGTCGTTGACTCATTCTATGATTCCGTTGGGCTCTTGCACCATGAAACTGAACGCCGCTACAGAGTTGAAACCTGTTAGCTGGCCAGAGTTTGGCGGTATACACCCATTTGTACCCGCCAACCAAGTACAAGGCTACAAGCAAATAATAACCGAACTACAAGATTACCTTAGCGAAATTACGGGCTTTGCGGCTACCAGCTTGCAACCCAACAGTGGCGCGCAAGGCGAGTATGCAGGCTTGTTAGTGATACGTGCCTACCAAAAAGATAAAGGCGAGGCACACCGTAATATCGTTTTGATTCCGTCATCAGCCCACGGCACCAACCCTGCCAGCGCCGTAATGGCTGGCTTGCAAGTAGTGGTAGTAAAGTGCGACGAAGATGGCTCTATTAACCTGGAAGACCTAACCGCCAAAGCGGTGCAGCACAAAGACAACCTGAGCTGCTTGATGATAACTTACCCAAGTACCTTTGGGGTATTTGACGAGACGGCTTCAGAGATTTGCCAATTGATACACGACAACGGCGGCCAAGTATACATGGACGGCGCCAACATGAACGCCCAGGTTGGCTTAACCAGCCCAGGCCTTATTGGTGCCGACGTTTGCCACTTGAACCTGCACAAAACCTTCGCTATACCTCACGGTGGAGGTGGACCAGGCATGGGCCCCATTTGTGTAGCGAGCCACTTGGCTCCATATCTACCCGGTCATACCTTGGTTGATTTGGGTCTAGAGAAGCCTATCCACGCCGTATCAGCAGCGCCTTGGGGCAGTGCCAGCATTTTGCTTATTAGCTATGCTTATATTAAAATGTTGGGTGCCGATGGCGTGAAAGAAGCTACTGAATACGCCATATTGAACGCCAACTACATTAAAGCCCGATTAGACGGACCTTTCAAGGTACTTTATAAAGGCAAACGTGGCCGTGTGGCGCACGAACTGATTGTGGATTTGCGCGAGTTTAAAGATAGCGCCCACATTGAAGCCGAAGACGTTGCCAAACGCTTAATGGACTATGGTTTCCACGCACCTACCATGAGCTGGCCAGTAGTGGGCACACTCATGATTGAGCCTACCGAAAGTGAAGACAAAGGCGAATTGGACCGCCTTTGCGATGCGCTGTTGAGCATCCGTAAGGAGATTGAAGAGATTGCCAGCGGACAAGCCGCATTGGCCGACAACGTGATGAAAAATGCCCCACACACTGCCGCCGTTATTACCGCCGACGAGTGGACGCACACATACGGTCGCCAAAAGGCAGCTTACCCGCTACACTGGATACAGGCACGTAAGTTTTGGCCAACCGTGGGCCGCGTAAACAACTCCCATGGCGACAGGAACCTTATTTGTACCTGCCCGCCATTAGAGAGCTACGAAACCAAGGCGGAGGCCGTGGGAGCCCTTTAATGATTTACGAAGGGCGATTTACGATGTACGATTGACTAATGACAATATATGATTGGATATGGAAAGGCGCTCTTTAGGGCGCCTTTCCTTGTTTTAGTTAACTGCATTTAGCCCTAGTGAAATATTGACTTTGGGAACGCAAAAAACTCGAATTTCTCACACCTTTTCGCTAAATTGCTATTAAACAAACCTGCAGCAATGAGTTATTCTGGAGCGCTATTAACTATTACGAAGAAGAAAGGAAGCATATCAGAGCAAGACAACGCCTTGTTCAAAAAAGTGCTAGGCATACTGGATATGGACGAGTTTGAAGATGTGAACGGCGAGCCGTTTAACCTTACCCTAGAAACCCTGCAAACCGATGATACCCAGTACTTGATAAAACTAACTGCTTACCACAAGCCAGATGAAACCATGTTGAAAGCTGCAAAAGAAAATGATTTGCCATTAGCCAAAGAAGTAAAGGATATACTCACCAGTACCCTCGGCGATCAGTTTAGCTTTAAAGTTGGCTTTGAGGAGTGGTAAAGATTTAAAAGCTAGTTAGCCCCAATAAAGTGGGTAACTACATCATAAAATTGATGCACAGCAAAAGAGGTTACAATACTCCAAAAGAAAGCGCTTAAGGCCATGTATTTCAATATTTGGCTGCGCTTTGACCCGAAAGAAAGGGCAATAATAGAGCCACCGATAGGCATCAAAAATAAAGGAGTAAAAAAAGCAACACCGCGTAAACCATAACGGCTCCACATACTTACTAGTTGTCTGTTTTTTCGTGTAAATAGGCGCTTATCGCGTTTGAAACGCCAAATAAGCTTGCGGCGAAACTCATCTTTCATCAACGATAACAAGAAGACCATGGTCATCATCCCTAGGAAGGTAAACAAAGCGGTTTCCCACACGGTAAGATTCTTTGCGCCAGCAAGAGGCCCAAAGATGAACTTAAACATACTGCCTATATAAACAGCCCCGTAATTCAGTATCCGCTCCACCATGATATCCAGCTACTTATGTAGTTCTATGTACAATACGTTTTGTATTACGCATTATTGTGCAAAATTGTTCCGGGGTTAACAAAAAAGTTGACAGATAAATAGCTGGTTTCCCAATCGTTCTCTAAAGTAAGCAACGTAAAGCGCAAATGCAATAGCCTCTATTAACTAACGAGTATTAATTATTTTACAATACGGAAGCCAGCGAGAGATTTTTTACCTCATTTAACAACTTAAATGCCTTACTTTTGGTTATACACATTCCGTGTTTGATTATTTTTTATCTTGTTAGTTGTTCGTTTATTACTTTTGTAAGGTTACCTAATCAGAGTTGAGATGATTTCAGAGAAAATGAATAATAATTCGGTGTTGAACAAACCCAATGCATGGGCCGTTTTGGTGTTTTTGTTGGTAGCTGGTATTACCCGTGCATTGCCTCATCCACCAAATTTTGCACCGATAGCCGCTATGGCATTATTTGGTGGTGCATATCTTACTGATCGTAAATTGGCCTTTTTGTTGCCTTTGGTAGCTATGATGTTCAGCGATTTATTGTTGGAAGGCTTGTACCAATTAAATTTGCACGAGTATAGCGGATTGCACAACACCATGTTTTTTGTATATGGAAGTATGATTGCCATTTCAGGAATTGGCATGTTGCTAAAGAACCGCGTAAAGCCTATTTCTTTAGTAGCAGCTTCGTTTAGCGCCTCGGTTCTGTTCTTTATCGTTACCAATTTTGGCGTATATGCTAGCGGCCTATATGGCACAGAACCAACGAGCTTTATAACTACTTATGTTATGGCTATTCCATTTTTCGGCCCCACTGCCCTTGGCGATCTTTTCTTTACTGGCGTATTGTTCGGTGGATTTGAATTGCTAAAAAGTCGCATGCCTGAATACTCATTGGTGCGCGTTAGGGTTCGCAAATAAGAAATACAATCATTGAAAATATAAAAAGAGGCACAGTAATGTGCCTCTTTTTTATTGTTAATAGGCCACTATCAAATACCAAGAGTAAAGCACCACACATACCGTATCAAACGCAACTGCAGGTAACAGTGACTTCGCAAAGGACTGCTTGCGTTCAGCTAAAACCCAACCCACCAAGGCTGCCTTTTCGATAGCTGCCAAAGCAATTACTGGATACCTTAGCGCTTCATTATCTGCCGCCAAAACCAACAAAGCCCCGAAACTAAACACCAACAACCCCCAATGGGCAAAGTAAAACCTGCTTTCGGGCGTAGGTATGTCAAACTTCAATAGTTTGGCTTGCTGCCTTGGAAAAAGGAACTGAAGCATCATAGTGGCCGTAACGGCTCCGGTTAGGTAAAGTATCGGCTGAATGTACTCAACTATCATAACAATTGGTTTAGCTCAAAATAAATATACTAATTTGAAGCGCGATTGTACTATTTTGAAGCTTTCAAAAAAATTGGCAAACTCTTTGCATGGTGCTAAACAAACACAAACAACATCAGTTATGAGAACATATTTACTACTACTCCCTGCCCTTATGTTTTTGGCTTCGTGTGCCACATACCACCCACTTACCGAGCAAGTTAAGGTTGAAAACAACTGGACTGAAAAAGAACTGAAACAGGTACAGTTTTACCTAAGTAGTGATATTGTAATACAACGTAAGTTAGGCAACGAAAGCAGCACCATACAGAATGGAAAGGTGCGTATCATAAATGGGGAGCGCGTGGAAGAAATTATTATAAAAAGAGGCACGCCAGGTGTATTGGTAAACACTGCTGATAACCGGATAGGCATTAGTTTTGAAGATGGCGATGACCAATTTTTAATGTTTGGGCCCAATAAAAGCAAAGGTGGCCGATATTACTTATTGGCCAGCGACTGGCAAAACAATATAGGAAAGGTAAACTACGAAGGCAAAACCTACTTCTGCACGCCAGAAAGCGGTAAAGCTTTCATTACCCTAGACCTAAAGAAACTGCACCAGTTGGATAAAGAACAACGCACGGCTAAGGGAAGGAAACTCTAGTTAATTTGGAAATTTGAAAATGTGCTAATTTGAAAATGAAAAACGTTATGCCATTTCCAAATTAGCACATTTTCAAATTAACCAATTACTTATACCCTGGCCTAATGCTTAGTACCGGAATGTTGCTTTCGGAGATGATGGTTCGGGCGCTGCTGCCTACGGTAAACTCAGCTAGTTTGCTCTCAGCACTAGTCATTATTACCAGCAAATCGGCGTTTACTCCTTGGGCATAATCGAGCACACTGGCGGTAATATCTTCTTTACGGATAACCGTAGATAATACCTGCACACCGGCTTTTTTTATTTGTTCCGATACTTCTTCCAATTGGGCTTTCATTTTATCGCCACCGATGCGCCATTCGTCCCAACGGGTTGATACAGATATAACATGCACCGTGGCTCCAAACACTTTGGCAATCTTAATAACAGAGGCTACTTTGTCTTTGGTTTCTTTGGTAGTATCGAGTGGCAGCACAATAGTCTTAAACTTAGCCTCTGCATTCGATTCGCGAACTGTAATTACCGGGCAATCAGCAACCCTGATAATGCGGTAAGCATTGCTACCCAGAATATACTTCTCCAAGGTATTGATGCCCGAGCTACCGTGGGTTCCCATAACCACTAAGTCAATACCCTCCTCTGCCAGCACATCGGTAATCACCTTGTAAATCTTACCAATCTCAAGTCTTACACCAACTTTAATGCCCCATAAGTCCATGTTCTCGGTCTTAATCTGCATTAACTTGTCATTCACCGCCTTTTTGATGGTATCGGTTAGATTTATGGCATGATTAAGCGCTACATTCTCAGCATAGCTTTCCATAACGTGCAACAAAACTATTTCGGCATCAGAATGCTTGGCCATGGCTGCGGCATAATGTAGGGCACCTAAAGAGTGTTCAGAAAAATCAGTTGGAACTAGTATCTTCTTTAAATTAAATTTCAGCGCCATCGGATAGTTTTATTACTTTGCTGCAAAATTACAATAGAAGTATGCCTAAACCAATAGCTGCAAGCGAATTAGTGCTTAATAATGACGGAAGTGTTTACCACCTTAATCTACACCCCGAAAACATAGGCGATACTATTATTACCGTGGGCGACCCAGACCGCGTGGGCGAAGTGAGCAAACACTTTGATAGCATTGATTTTAAGACTGCTAAGCGCGAGTTTGTAACCCATAGCGGCTACCTCGGCGGCAAGCGTATTTCGGTGATATCTACGGGCATTGGCACCGATAATATCGACATTGTATTTAACGAGCTGGATGCCTTGGTTAACATTGACTTGAAGAGGCGCGAGGTAAAGGATGAACTGACCAGCCTAAATATCATACGCATAGGCACCAGCGGCGGTTTGCAGCCCGAATTGGGAGTAGACAGCGTGGTGCTTACCGAGGAGGCCATTGGGTTAGACGGGTTAATGCCTTTTTACCATCGCGACGTTCAGCACTTGTCGCCATTGCTAGTGAGCCTTACTAGCCACCTAGGGTTGGATAACCTTTGCATGCCATACTCTTATAACGGCTCCCCTAGCCTATTGAACTTATTTGGCAATGAGTTTGTAAAAGGCATCACCGTAACCTGCACGGGCTTTTATGGCCCTCAAGGGCGAATTCTGCGGTTGCAGCCTGCCATAGAACACTTCACCGATAAGCTATCATCGTTTAGGCACAATGGCCGCAAAGCCACCAACTTTGAGATGGAAACAAGCGGCATTTATGGCATGGGCGCTCTGTTGGGTCACCATTGCCTTTCGGCTAGCCTAATTGTGGCCAACCGCGCTACAGGTGAGTTTAGCGCCCACCACGAAGTAGCTTTGGAGAAACTGATTAAACAGGTGCTGGAAAAACTGGCTTAAGCTCCTTTTACTACCAACGAAGCCATAATATCTTTTGCCACAGGCTTCCATTCTTTTAGCAGCTTCATCGGGCAATTGAAACTAACAATAATCAACTCCTCCTCAGTAATAACAAAGTACATGAGGTTATAGATTTGGGTATCGAGTGCCTTTGTTCTTATTTCAACATAGCCGAAATCTCCACCATTTTGCCTTACCACCCCTTGGTCAAGTACTTTTGAGCCAGGTAGCGCATCCTTTAAAGTGGTAGCCATAATATCAGTAAACAACGATATGTTAATCTTGCTTTTGCTTGCATTTTCTTTAACAGAAAAAGCAAGGTTAATGCTCATTTCAACGTTACTAAACACTACCTTAGGCTTATTGGCACTAGGGTATTTGTAGTCGATAACGGAAGAATCCAGTAGCTCAAAATTGGATGGCGCCATGATCTCTATATTGCCGCCAAACAATGTTTTCTTTTCCAGTTTGCTTGGCGTTTCTTGCGCCCAACTGGGCATTGCAAAAGCTACCACAATCATCAGCATTAAAGCCCTTATTTTCATTTTACTTTATTGTAGAGGTTATAAAAATGTAATCGGTTATCTCTTGTTAATCCTTATAAAACTTTTCTCCCCTTTTCTCCATATCGTAAATGATTTGGGCTGGTTTGAAACGGTTGCTGGTTTTGGCGGCAAGACCTTCCATAATCTCAATGGTCTTTTTCAAGCCAATAGTATCCATATAGCGGAACGGGCCACCACGGAACGGCGGAAAGCCTAGACCGAATATAGCACCCACATCGCCATCCAACGGATTGGCAATAATACCCTCTTGCAAGCACAAAGCCGCTTCGTTAATAAATGCGAAGGCACAGCGTTGCTGAATGGTTTGTGCATCCAATTGTTTGCGGTTGGCGCCACCAAAGTAGTTGTAGGCTTCGGGGTTTACTTTGCCTTTTATCTTCTTGCCTTTATCGTCGTATAGGTAGAAACCTTTCTTGTTCTTACGACCGTGGAAACCAGCTTTAAACATCTCCTTAATCGGCGCGCCACCTGTTACGGCACCATCGCGTTTTAAGAACTCTTCAACTAGTTCGCCACTCATAACGTGCGCGCCAACATCAATACCTACCTCGTCCAATAAGGTAACTGGGCCCACCGGGAAGCCAAACTTACGCATCTCGTTGTCAATTTGGTTGGCATCGCCCCCTTCGCTCAACATCAACAACCCTTCGTTAAAGAACGGAGTCAAAATGCGAGTGGTATAGAAGCCTGGGCCGTCTTGCACCACCACACAGGTTTTGCCTTGCTTAATACCTATTTCTAGGCACGTAGCGGTCACCCAATCGGCGGTTTGTGGCGTAACCACAATCTCCAGCAAAGGCATTTTTGGCACCGGCGAAAAATAGTGCATACCGATAACGTTCTCGGGCCTGCTGCTAGCCGCGGCTATCCAACCGATTGGCAATGCCGAAGTGTTGCTGGCAAAAATCGCATCAGGGCGAATCTCTTTCTCCACCTCTTGAATGATGCGTTTCTTTAAGTTCAAATCCTCAAACACCGCCTCGATAACCACATCCACATTCTTGAAGTTGTTGTAATCCAATTGTGGGGTAATGTGGCTCATAATGCTTTCGGCTTCCACTTGGCGCATTACTTTGCGTTTCAGTTTCTTATCAAAACTGCTCCAAATAGTCTTCTTAGCCGATGAAAGGGTTTCTTGTTTGATGTCTTTTAAAATTACATCGTAACCATTGTTAATGCTCACTTCGGTAATGCCCGCGCCCATAAAGCCTGCCCCAAGCATGGCAATGGTATCAACAGGTTTCACCAAATCCTTCATCGGGTTCTTCTTCTTATCCGTCATGGCGAAGAACACATTGATTAGTTGGCGGCTTTCGTTGGTCAGAATTAGCTCTTCAAACTTCTTGGCCTCGGCATTTAAGCCAGCTTTCATGCCGCTGCTCATGCCAATCTGCACACAATCTATAATCTTGAACGGCGCTGGGTAATTGCCTTTGGTCATACCTTGCACCATTTTACGTGCTTGGTTGAAAATGACAAACTTCAACGGGCCTTCCAATATCTTGTTCAACAAGGTTTCTTTGCGGTTGCGCACCAAAGGCTTTGCAACCAACTCCAAGGCAAACTCCTTAGCAGCTTTCAATAAAGCTTCTTTGTAGATTAGCCTATCCACCAAACCCATCTTTTTAGCAGGCACAGCAAAGATATTTTTGCCTGTAAGCATCATATCCAATGCCTTTTGTATGCCCACCAAACGTGGCAAACGCTGGGTGCCACCGCCACCAGGCAATAGGCCCAGCATTACTTCTGGCAAAGCCATTTTGGTGCTACGGTCATCGGCAGCAATACGGGCGGTACAGGCCATAGCTATCTCTAGCCCCGCACCCAAGCACGAACCTTGTATGGCGGCTACTACGGGCTTTTTAGAGTTTTCTATTTGAGCCAATATCTCATGGCCCTTGCGGGTAATAGGCTCAAAATCGCCAGGCTTGGTAACCTTCTTAAATGCCTCGATATCGGCCCCAGCAATAAAATCTTTCTTTTTGCTGATGAGTACAATAGCCTTTACCGAAGGATCCTTATCCAGCTCCGAAAACACGCCATCGAACAGGGTGATAACGTCGGGCGATATTTTATTAATCTTCTCCCCTTTTTGGTCCAGCCAAACTACGGCTACGCCTTCCGGGGTCTTTTCTATGGTTACAAAGTCTGCTCTTTGCATCTTTTAGGTTGCGAGTTGCGAGTTACGGGTTGCGAGTTGTTATACTAGCGTTGCGTAGCTGCTATTAAAAAAAATGGTTTATCTATTCCTTTGTGCTTATCACAGATTGATGTTAACTCGTAACCCGCAACCCGTAACTCGCAACTTAGTATCTCTCAATTATCATGGCATGCCCGTGCGCACCGGCGGCGCAAGCGGCAAATAAGCCATATCTGCCACCTTCCTTAATCAAACGGTTGGCGGTGTAGGCCAGCATGCGTGAGCCAGTAGCACCAAACGGGTGACCAATAGCCAACGAACCGCCCCATTTATTGAACTTGTCCATATTGATTTGGCCAACGGCCTTATCGCGGCCAAGTTTCTTTTGCGCAAACTCATCGCTCGCCAAGCATTTCACGTTCGCCAAAATTTGGCCCGCAAATGCCTCGTGAAACTCAATTACGTCCATATCTTCCAAAGTCAATCCAGCTTTAGCCAATACCATGCTTACCGCATAAGTTGGTCCTAGTAATAGCTCTTCATCCAAATCGCCAGCACTGTAGGCATACTCGCGTATGTAGGCTTTAGGTTTAAGGCCAAGCTCTTTGGCTTTATCCTCGCTCATTATCAACGATGCCGTAGCACCATCCGTAAGGAACGACGCATTGGCAGCCGTAATAGTGCCGTGTGGCTTACTAAAGGCAGGTTTTAGTTTGCTAATCTTATCATATTTAGTATCGCCACGTACGCCGTTATCGCGGTCTACCACGTTAAACTTCGGCGGGAAACTCACTGAAAGCAATTCTTCTTTCAACAAGCCATTTTCATGGGCTTGGTGGGCCATTTGGTGGCTGCGCACGGCAAACTCATCCTGTTCTTCGCGGGTTACGCCATAGCGGGCAGCTAGTAGCTCACAATCCATACCCATGGTGCGGCCCGTGGTATATTCGGCTACAGCAGGTGCTTCGGGTACAAAATCTTTAAAGCCAAGGGTGGAAGCGAATTTCAAGTACTCACCAATGCCTTTCAGCTTTTGGGCAGCCATCAACTTTTTGCGCATTGGCTTATTAAAAAGGATGGGCGCATCGCTAATGCAATCGGTACCGCCAGCAATAATCACTTCGGCCTGACCGGCCAAAATCTGCTCCACACCGCTGGTAATGGCTTGGTTGGCACTAATGCAGGCTTGGGTAACGGTATGGCAAGCCACCTTGTTGGGCAGGCCAGCCGATAGCGCCGCTTCGCGGGCTACGTTGCCGGTTTTTACGTTGCTGATGGTGGTACCCATAATCACGCGGTCCACCTTGTTTGGGTCTAGGCCGGTTTTGTCCATCAAGCCTTTGATGGCAAAGCTGCCGAGCTGGTAAGACATTAAATCGTTATAATCCGTATTGCTACGCAGAAACGGGGTACGCACCCCATCCACGTAAACGATGTTTTTGCTAAGCGCCATGTGAATTATCGTGTTCTTAAAATTAGATGCGCCAAGTTAATAAATTTGGCTTGATGTACCAATGTGCAAGTGTGCTAATGTGGTGATTGAGTTCTTTCCCGAATTGTCCCCTTGTCTCGCCAATGGTGCGGAAAGATGAGATAGGTTTGTTGGAGTTAAACAAATCTTGGAATTGAAAGCAATTTATTATAACCGAAACACTTACTCCCTAACAAACCGAGCGCCGTGTAGGGTTTGCGCTCCTTGCACTTGCAAATAGTAAATGCCAGCAGGTAGTTCAGCAATGTTAATTTGCGCTTGATTGGATGGGTGCGTAAACCAATGCTGCATGAAAATACGGCCCAATTGGTCAGTAACAGTGATGTGCAGCAATTCGTTTGCAGGCAGCCCCACTACTTGCAACGTGGTGGCGGCTGGGTTGGGGTATACCTTTAGTGCTGCATTGATAGGTGCCTCTTTCACTGCCGATGTAAGGCGCATACACTCACCACCTGTTACATTCAACGTATCTTCAAAATACAGCATCGGCCTTGGGTCGGCAGCATCTAAGTTTACACAAAAGCTATCTAGCACCAATCCTTCAACATGGCGCACGTATAGCCCATAGGCAGGCAGGGTGTTGCCCCAGATGTCGTTTTCGGGGCGCAGGGTTTCCAGCTCTGGCTGGGTAGTATTTCCTACTGGGCCGTTGCCAGGTGCTTGTATAGTAATGTTATCCAGATAAATATTTTCAACCGGAAAACCAGGTATACCGGTAATAGAAGAAGGTATATTGCTAGCTGCAATGGCCGTAATATCTTTCAACCAAACATTTCGCAGGTAGTTAACTGGCGGCGGTGGGGCTTGGCTGTCGTATTTAAGTCCGCGGTTGCACAACCTAACAAATATGGGTGTATCGTAAGCGGTAGTAACGGTTATGCGCTCAAAGGAAATGGAATCGGCAGAGCCACCATCGGCAATGGATAGATAAATGGCTGTTTGAGCCGGCAAAGAAATAAAAAAGCCAGATTTGCGAATCAAGATATCCTCAAACCGGATATTGATAAATGGTCCCAAGCTTTCGTTACCGACTTTTATACCCCTTTCGAAGGTAGCTACCTCGCAGCGGCGCACCAGTACATTACTACAAACCTTTTCGCTATGAGATTTTACAACAATCGGGTCATCATTGCTATCTACGATACAATCCTCAATAAGTACATTACGGCAAGCATCAACATTAATTCCATCGTTGCTACCAAGTCCATGGTTATAGATGTTAATGTGATGCATATATACCCCTTCGCAATCCATTAGGTGCACCATCCATTGCGGTGCCGAGATCAATTGAATGCTATCGATGGTAACGTTGGTGCAATGGTGCATGCGCACCCCAAAAGGGCGAAAGTTCTTTGAAACTTGTAGGTAAGCCACATTCAGTCCGTTGCCTGAAATTATACCACCACCTGTAATGCGTATACTATCCGCATCTTCTGCAAAAATAAGGCTGCGCTGGGTGTAGGTGTCGCTCCATGAACGAGCATTATAGGGTATTTCAGGATAGTCGCTATTGTTGCTTACCGCCAACAAAGTATCGCCAGTGGTAATTCGCAAGGTAACCTTACTTTTAAAAACCACAGTGCTGCTTTTATAAGTACCGTTGGTTATTAAAACGGTGCCGCCGCCCAATGCCGAAACACTGTCAATAGCCTGTTGAATAATAGAGGTGTTAACAAAATTTCCATCACCTATGGCACCCAAATCGCGAATGTCAATAGTAGTTTGGGCAACTGCCCATGCACTACAAAATACCGAAAGTATAACGAAGATATGTTTCACGGATTTGAATTTGGAGCTAAATATACTCGCTCCTTGCCAAACCACATTTTAAGAGGCTTTATTATTGTGTTAATAAGCTGGTGGAGGTAAAATACCCAAATTGCTGATGGCCTTTGGTGCGTTTTAGTCACCGACTGGGTGTTATCTCACCAAAACTAAAGTCTTGCGGCAGCCACTCCCCCCTTTTAACATCTCTTCACACCACCCCCCGCAACATTCAATTCCGAAATTCGTTATCTTTGACAACAATGCGGAACACCAGCTATATGAGAAACCTTTTACTCCTATTGTTTTTGGTGGGTGGCTTGGCTACTGCCCAAGCGCAAAGCAAGGACTATGGCGACAACGACACCATCACTATGCCCGATGGCTTGGCCAAAAAGCCTGTGAAAGACCGCTTGCATTTCGGGGTGAGTATGGGCAGCAGTGTTAGTTTTGGCAGCAACCAAGGAGCATCAATGGGGCACTTTATCGCTCCTACCCTTTCGCTTCAGGTAACGGATAAGTTTACCGTTTTTGGTGGCGTTGCGCTGCAATACAACAGCCTGAACAACCCATTCACCTACAACAACCCCGAAAGCGGCAGCAGTATTATGTTGATGCGCCCACGCATGCAAACCAGCATGTTTGTAGGTGGCGAATATGCCGTAAATGAAAAACTGACCCTAACCGGTAGCTTATTTGCCAACACGGCTTCAATCAACGTGCCTGGCCTTAACCCACAGACTTACAACCTGAACAACTACGGCGTAAGCGGTGGCTTTTGGTACAAGATAAACGACAAGGCCTCCATTGGCGCGCAAGTGCAGATAAGCAGAGGTAATATGCCCAATAATCCTTACCTAACCAACACTGGCTTTGGGAATAACAACTTTGGCACCGGATTTGGTAGTGGAGTTGGTAATCCATTCGCTCCAATTGGAACTTGGTGATTATATTTGCCCTCGTTAAACAAACTATAAAGATGAAAAACAGTATGCGCCTACTTAGCTTGATGCTGGTAGTATTGATTAGCCTTTCGGCAACTGCTCAAAAAAACAAATACAAAGACATGGAAGATGGCCTATATGCCGAAATGAAAACCAACAAAGGCATAATTTTATTGAAGTTGGAGTTTGAAGCTACCCCGCTTACGGTGGCAAACTTTGTTGGCCTTGCCGAAGGTGACATTAAAAACGATGCGAAGCCTTTAGGCACGCCGTTTTACGATGGATTGATTTTCCACCGCGTGATACCAAACTTTATGATTCAAGGTGGCGACCCACTGGGCAGCGGCATGGGCGGACCTGGTTATAAATTCAAGGATGAGATTGTAGATACCTTGAAGCACACAGGCCCAGGCATCCTTTCGATGGCTAATGCCGGTAAAGGCACCAACGGTAGCCAGTTCTTTATTACGCACGTGGCAACCCCTTGGTTAGATGGCAAACACACTGTGTTTGGTCATGTATTGGAAGGCCAAGATGTGGTAAATGCTATTGGCAACGGCGATAAAATAGAAACCCTTACCATTATTCGTGTAGGTAAAGATGCCAAGAAGTTTGATGCGGCCAAGACGTTTGAAGAATTGAAGAAGTAGTAATTAGTGACTAGTGACTAGATGAAATAGAGACGGCTGCCCTAGGGTGGCCGTTTTTGTTGTTGGCGTTTTAGCGGGTCCAATTGTGCTTCCGGAAACGCAATTGCACAATTCGGATGACCCCAACGGGGTCTGATAATTATAGAATAGGGCACCGCCCTATAACAAATTGTTGTCCCATAAACGCTTTACGTACGTCGGGCGGTGCCCGACGCTAGCAGTCTTATGCCCCTATGGGGCGGAATGATAAAAGAAATTAAAGTCAAAAACATTACCGGAAACGCATTACGTGCGTCGGGAGGTGACCGACGCTAGTAGTATGGTGCCCCTTTGGGGCGAAACGATAAAACAGAATGAAAATCAAAAACAATACCGTAAACACATTACGTACGTCGGGCGGTGCCCGACGCTAGCAGTCTTATGCCCCTATGGGGCGCCAGTATTCTGATTTTTTGTCTTGTGTCTTGTGTATTGCCTCTTGCGTCTTGAGCCTAGTAAAGCAATTGCTCTTTAAACTCGGGCAATACCTGTTCAAATTTAGCGATGGTTTGCTCAAGGGTATCTTTACTGATGCCGCCAGCGGCATTCATGTGGCCGCCACCGTTGAAGTATTTGCGGCTAAATTGGTTTACGTCAAACTGCCCAACCGACCTAAACGATAGTTTAATGGCCTCGGTGCGGTCAACAATAAATGCGGCAAAGTTGATGCCTTGTATTTTCAATGGGTAGTTTACGATGCCTTCCGTATCGCCGGAGCGCACCTGAAAACGCTGCAGCTCCTCTTTATTTAGGCTTATCATGGCAGCTTTGTACTCTGGGTATATTTTCAGTTTTTCGGTAATGCTGTAGCCAAACAAGCGCAAACGCATTTCGTTGAAACTATTGAATACATCGCGATAAATCTTATTGTGGTCAATGCCCGCATCCATTAGGTGCGCCACAATTCGATGCACCCGTGCGCTGGTGTTTGGGTATTGAAACCCACCTGTATCGGTAAGGATGCCAACATACAAGCAGGTAGCAATATAAGTGGTTACTTTATCGGCAGCACCTAGTTGCTCCAAAAACTCGTACACCAACTCGGCAGTACTGCTGGCCTCCACCAAGTGCAGTACATAATGGGCGAAATCATCCGGAAACAAATGATGATCAATCAAAACCTTCGGGCAAGGGTTGGCTGCCACATGGGTACCTACATCCCCAATGCGGTTAAGAGCATTATAGTCTAGGCAAAAAATCAATTCTGCCTCCCCCATCAATCGCTGCGATTCGGTTACTTGGTACGGATAGATGTAAACCTTTTGGTCGCCTGGCATCCATTTCAGAAAATCGGGGTAATTGCTCGGTACAATTACGCTTACTTTATGCCCAAGGGGTAGCAGATAGTTGTAAAGCGCCAAAGACGAACCCATGGCATCACCATCAGGGTTAGTGTGCGAGGTAATAACAATTCGACGCGGCTGCGACAAAAACTCCTTTAGCTCTTGTAAGTGGGACATTAACGGCATAGGGCGAAACTGCTAAATTTTCGTTACGCCGCAAAACTTTTGCCCATGCATTGTAGTTTATGTTTGCGGAATGGCTATTTTTGCGGCTCAATATAAAACATTTCATACTGTTATGGCTGGAAAATACACCTTTACCATGATTAAACCTGATGCGGTTGCTAACAACTACATCGGCCCAATTTTGGCAAAAATCAACGAAGCTGGTTTCCGCATCGTTGCCCTTAAATACACCCAATTGACCAAAGAGTCGGCTGGTAAATTTTACGAAGTACACAAAGAGCGTGGCTTTTATGGCGAGTTGGTTGACTTTATGTCTTCTGGCCCTATCGTAGCTGCTATTTTGGAGAAAGATAACGCTATGGAAGATTTCCGTAAACTTATCGGTGCTACCGACCCAGCTAAAGCTGAAGCGGGCACTATCCGTAACTTGTTTGCTAAAAGCATTGAAGCCAATGCGGTTCACGGTTCTGATTCTGACGAGAATGCTGCTATCGAAGGCAACTTCTTCTTCAGCCAATTGGAGCGTCCTTAATCTAGGATTTCTTTTATTGAGATATTAGAAAGGCCCGAAGCTAGCGCTTTGGGCCTTTTTTTTGTTGCGGATATATGTAAACTCCTCACCCTTTTTCAGGGGTCTCGCCTGAGGCGAGAGGGAGGGGGTTGTTGCCGCGACGGAAAAAATACAAATAACCACTAACCTTGAAACGAGCAATAACTATACTCCGCTTAAAAATTTCGGTAACTTATAACTATTGCACGAACATTACCCCCTCCTGGCCTCCCCCTAAAAAAGGGGGAGGAACCCAAAGTTGAACCCAAACCACCCACAAAGTAAAAGTCCCACCCCGGAAGCCAGGAAGGGACTTTCACTCAGTAATGGCATTAATCTTTATAGGCTTGGAAGTCTACTTGGCAATTAATTACAATTTCTCAATAACAATAGCACTGGCTCCGCCGCCACCGTTGCAAATACCAGCAACGCCGTACTTGCCGCCTTTGTTGGTCAGTACCGAAATAAGGGTAGCCACTATGCGCGCACCCGATACACCCACTGGGTGACCCAAAGATACAGCACCGCCGTAAACATTTACCCTTTCAGGGTCTAAATTCATCAATTGGTTGTTGGCGATACAAACCACCGAGAAGGCCTCGTTTATTTCGTAATAGTCAATATCAGCTTGGGTTAATCCAGCTTTGGTAATGGCTTTAGGTATTGCTTTCGATGGCGTGGTAGTAAATTGCTCTGGCTCTTGGCTAGCGTCGGCAAAGCTTACAATGCGAGCCAATGGTTTCACCCCTAGCGCTTCTGCCTTCTCTTTGCTCATCAATACCACGGCAGCTGCACCGTCGTTAATTTTTGAAGCGTTAGCAGCCGTTACGGTACCATCTTTCGTAAAGGCAGGTTTAAGGCTCGATAGTTTTGAAATATCCTTGCTGTACTCCTCGTCTTTATCAACCAAAATTGGGTCACCCTTGCGTTGTGGCACAGGCACTGCTACCAATTCGTTGGCAAATGCATTTTCGGCATACGCTTGGTTTGCACGGCGATACGATTCGGTTGCATACTCATCTTGCGCTTCGCGGCCGATGCTATAACGGGTAGCACAAACTTCGGCAGCATTGCCCATCATGTATTTTTGGTAAGGGTCTTGCAGGGCATCGCGAACGATACCATCCAACAGCTCGCCATTGCCATAGCGATAGCCACCGCGGGCATTCGGTATATAATAGGGTATGTTGCTCATGCTCTCCATACCGCCAGCAACAACTACATCGTTATCGCCCAGCATGATGGTTTGTGCAGCAATCATAATAGCTTTCATGCCCGAAGCACAAACTTTATTTACAGTTGTGCAAGGTGTTTCAGTAGATAAACCTGCCAATAGTGCTGCTTGTTTAGCTGGGGCTTGGCCCAAATTGGCACTAACAACGTTGCCCATATAAACGTCTTGCACTTGATCAGGGGCAATACCAGCACGCGAAACTGCCGCTTTAATAGCAATAGCACCCAACTCAATAGCGGTTAAAGCTGAAAGTGAGCCATTAAATGCACCAACTGGTGTGCGGGCCACGGAAACGATATATACTTCTTTCATGTTTTGTTATTTGTTACTCGTTATTGGTTAACTCGTTACTGGTAAATTGGTTTGGCGATTAAAAGGTTCAAAGTTTTTGCATGCGCTGGTTTTACAACAAACCAATCTATCAACCACTTATAAATAACGCATAGGATTAATCAACCAGCAACCAATCAACTAATCAAGCAATTAACTAACTTTAGGCCTCAACGGCACGACAAATATCTGATAATTGAAGCATTTTTTCACATTTTTAGTCAACAGGCACCAAGAGATTATTAAATATCTCTTCGTAATACTCGTAGCGGTGGGCATGACCGCCATGTTTCCGCGCTATGGCAAGTTCCGGTATTCATTCGAAATTGGCCGGCCTTGGAAATATGAAACCCTCATTGCTCCTTTCGATTTTGGCATCCTGAAATCGAATGAATTATTGGATACCGAGCGGACTAACGTTCAAGATAACTTTGTACCCTATTATCGTTTAGATAGCATTGCCGAAAACGATGCAAAAAAAGCCTTTACTATTGCCTTGGCAACTCGGTTGAAAAACCAACGGGAACTAGATATTCCCAAACTCGAACAGATAAAAGACTCGGCCAAAACACTATCATTAGGCATTAGCATTATTAACAAAGTATATGATAAGGGCGTAATTAATACTACCAAAGAGCACCATGAAAAAGGCATAACCGACATTTTTGTGCTCTATGAACCAGCCCAAGCTGAACGAAAACGGGTTGACCAATTCTATACCCTGCAAACAGCCTTTGCTGAGATACAGGAGGAAATAACCGCCTCGAAAACAAAATATGCCGAAGTGCTCTTACCCATGCTACAAGAAGCACTGAAGTATAACATAACCTTTGATGAAACTACCACCAACCGTTTGCTTCTGAACGCATTGGAAAGCATATCACTAAACCAGGGAGGTGTGGTGGAAGGTGAAAAAATCATTTCGGAAGGCGAAATAGTAACCCAGGATAACTATCAAGTACTGGTTAGTTTAAAACAAGCCGAATCAACGCGCACACTTACCCAAGATAAGCGCACCATGATTACGTTAGGCAATTTCTTGCTCACGCTCATTGTGTTATCAGTGTTTATGATTTCTATGAGGTCGTTTGCGCCCGAAGTATTCAAAAGCAATCAAAAACTAATGTTTACGCTACTTCTAATGCTTCTTATGGTAGCCTTAGTTAGTACACTCGTAAAAACCCAATTGAACATACTCTATGCCATCCCTTTTTGCACAGTACCTATTATCCTGCGCACGTTTTTTGGGTCGCGTGTTGCTATGTACGCACACGCTTGTTTGGTGCTGTTGTGCGGCTTTATTGTGCCGCTGGGCATTGAGTACACGTTCATGCAGTTTATGGCTGGTATGATAGCAATATTCACTACCATAAGGGCTTATTATTGGTCACAGTTTTTTACCAGCAATGCCTATATTCTCCTTATATATCTGCTTTCTTATTTAGCCACCTCGTTGATTCAAAATGGCAGCATTGAAGAAATTGAACTAGGCAATGCGAGCATGCTAGGCCTCAATGTGTTACTCACGCTCATGGCCTATCCGTTGATACCAGTGTTTGAAAAAATATTCGGTTTTGTATCAGAAATAACTTTGCTTGAGCTATCTGATATTAATAAGCCATTGCTGAAGCAACTTTCCTTAAAGGCTCCTGGTACATTCAACCACTCCCTGTCGGTGGCCAATATTGCCGAAGCCGCCGCTAATGAAATTGGTGCTAATGCCATGCTAGTAAAAGTAGGTGCGCTATACCACGACATTGGTAAAATGGACCACCCCGAATACTTTATTGAAAACCAGCATGCCGACATTAACCCACATGACGACTTACCTTACGAGGAAAGCGCTCAGATAATTATTAGCCACGTAAAAAAAGGGGTGGAATATGCCAAAAAGGAAAATCTACCAGATATTTTAGTCGATTTTATCCGGACACACCACGGAACCACAAGGGTTGAATATTTCTGGCAGAACTATATCAAAAACTATCCAGAACAGGAGAACAAGGAAGAACATTTCCGCTATCCTGGTCCGCTACCATATAGTAAAGAAACTGCCATACTGATGATGGCTGATAGTTGCGAGGCAGCCAGCCGTAGCCTTAAAAACCCCACCAACAACGATATTGAGCAATTGGTAGAACGACTGATAAACAACAAAATTGACCAAAACCAGTTTGCAAACGCAGATATTACCTTCAAAGAAATAAACCAGGTAAAAAAGGTAATTAAAAAGATGCTGAATAGCATGTACCATGTTCGTATAGCATACCCAACCAGCAAATAACCTACGTTAAGCCTCCTTTATATTTTCCATTCCCCTTTTTTAAATAACCCCAGAGTTTTAAGTTAGCGGTATGCTAAGATTATTCTTCACCCTTGTACTCGCTGTTGGCTGCTTTTTTATGGCTTTAGGCAATGTGCTAAATGTTACCAACTTTGGTGCAGTGGGCAACGGCAGCTTTATCAATACAGTAGCCATACAAGCTACAATAGATTCGGCAACTATTAATGGCGATACTGTATTAATTCCATCGGGCACGTTCATGACAGGCACCTTGATGCTCAAAAACGACGTTACGCTTCAAATTGATGGTACTTTGAAAGGTAGTGGCAAAGTAAGCGATTATCCCGAGATAACACCTAGCTATCGTTCTTATGCCGACTACTCGGTGCAGCGCAGTTTGTTGTATGCCGAAGGCCAGCATAACATTACCCTTACTGGCACGGGTACTTTCGATGGCAATGGCTCAGCCTTAGAGTTTTTTACCAACAATAGTCAGCGCCCTTATGGCATGCGCTTTATCTCTTGCTCTAACCTTACCATCGAGAACCTAAGACTGCGCAGTTCAGCTTTTTGGATGATGCACAACCTCAACATCGATACCCTTACCATTCGCAACTTGGATATTTATAATCATGCCAATGGCAACAACGATGGCATAAATGCTGATGGATGCCGCAACGTATATATTGGCAACTGCACCGTTGATAGTGGTGATGACCCGATAGTATTGAAAGGTATGAGCCTAGCCTTAATGGAAAACGTAGTGGTTGAAAATTGCACAGTAGCAACTTATTCACGCGCCATAAAAATAGGAACCGAAACCAATGGTGGTTTTCGTAACATACATATACATGATATTACAGTAGTACCCACCACATTCTCAATACCGGGCGTTGCAGGTGCAGCGCGCACGGGTATTAACTTATCTATTGTTGATGGAGGATTTATTGATAGCATGTTGGTAGAAAACATAAGCATGACGGGTGTTCAAACCCCTATTTTCATTCGCTTGGGCAATCGTGCTAGGGGCTATCAAGATACGATACCAGTAACCAATGTGGGCAGCATCAACCACTTAACCGTGCGCAACATAACCGCAGTGGCCGAAAGCAATATAACCAGCATGATAAGCGGTATCCCAGGCCATTATGTGCAAAACGTACTGCTTGAGAATATTGATTTAACAGTACCTGGTGGATTAGGAGCATTCCCAGCAGGTTTTGGCGTTCCGGAAGTAGAAACTGGAAAGCCCGAAAGCGATATGTTTGGCGACTCCATACCTGCCTATGGCCTTTATCTGCGGCACGCCGATGGCATTAATTTGAACAACTTTTGTGTAACTACCCAAAGCACCGATAGTAGGCCATTTATTGTAACCGAAGATATACTAAACACCCCAACTTATGCCACCGAAACAATAGGTAACGCCACTTGTGCTAAAATAGTAACGGGTTTAGCAGCGGTTACATCTTCAACTTTAAATGCTTACCCTAACCCTACCAATGGCATATTGCATGTGAGCTTGCCAAACCAAGGAGCCGTTCAGTACTCCATTGTAAATATGCTTGGACAAACGGTTAAGACAGGCACCTGCCAGGGAGAAATTGATCTTCGGCAGTTAGAATGCGGTAGCTATTTATTGCGACTGTTTAACGGTTCTTCGTTGCGCTTTATTATCGAACATTAACCCGTAAGTATTTTATTAGTTAGCTACCTCGTTTAACAATATGTGTTTTGAATGTTGGTTCGCTAAACACAATTATTTAACTTCGTTCGTACTAAAGTTATTCCAAAGTACTCTCCATGCTAAAAAGGGCCTTATTGCTACAGCTAATGCTGTTTGTGGGTGTTATTAGTTTAATAGCCCAACCCAAGCCAGATAATTACAAAACACTTCAGTCTACGGGAGAAATCCCGAAGGATATGATTATCAAATCCTCAAAGAAATACGAGATAGAAAAGAGTACCATCGACAAATCGGAAACAAAGAAAAACCGTAAAAGCATCGAAAGCTTTTATCTGTCGACCAACTTCGAAATTGACAAACTATTGTTGAGCGGCATGGTGAGTTTCAACGACCCCATTACTGCATACTTAAACAAAATAGTTGATTTGCTTTTGAAGGATGAGCCCACCTTGCGCAGCCAAGTAAGGGTTTATACTATGAAAAGCACCGTAATGAATGCCTTTGCTACCAACCAGGGTATTATAGTGGTAAATATTGGCTTGCTAGCTCGCGTTAAAAGCGAGGCCGAATTGGCTTTTGTTTTGGCACACGAAATAACCCACGTAGAAGAAAAACACGCCTTGAACAAGTACCTGAAGGTGCAAACCATTGAGAGGGATAAAAACGTTTACAAAGGACTTTCGCTAGATGATAAATTGGCCAACGTAAACCACTACTCAAGAGAGCTGGAGACCGAAGCCGATGAAAGAGGCTTGCAGCGCTACTTGAAAGCCGGATACAGCATTGATGCCATTGATGCCTCCTTTACCTCATTATCCTATTCGCATACTCCATTTGTTGATTACAGTTTTGATTACAAATGGCTCGAAAGCCCAACATTTTCTTTCCCTGAGGAGTTTTGGCGCGAAAAAATTGCGACCGTTAAGCCGCAAGAAGACGATGATACCACCAGCACCCACCCTAGTTTACAGCAGCGCAAAGCGCACATATTGAGCAAGGTGGATAGCCTTAGCAATGAGGGCAAAAAATTAAATCTAGTATCGGAAACAGAGTTTAACAGTGTACTCGAGTTTTCGCAATTTGAAGTATGTAGGTTACACCTTACTCGCCAACGGTACGATATGGCCATTTACGAGGCACAAGCCTTGCTTAAAAAATATCCTAATAATGCATATCTGCAAAAGGTAACCCTAAAAGCGCTCGCTGCAAAGGCATACATATACTTTGATGGTATTTACGTTAGCGAATGGGAAGACTATATAAACGATGACGTGCAAGGCAATGTTCAGCGCTGTTATCATTTCAACTTATCATTGGCTACCGACAAGGAATATATGGCATCGGTGGCTACCCGCTATGCTTGGAAGTTGAAACAAGACAACCCCAATGACAAAGAGATAGAAACCTTGTCTGATAGCTTGATGCACTTGTTGTTTTACAAAATGGAGGTCGACCCCAAGTTCTTCTCACTTACGGCCCGCAGCCAAACCGAAGTTGACTCTATTGCTTTGGTTTACGATAAGGCTAAAAATCCGGATAAGTACAAAGGATTGGCTAATATCTCGGTTGATACTGTAACGCTAGATTCAAGCAGATTAGCTATTCGCTCACGGTCGTTGAATGTTATTGCCGATAAAGCGAATAATAACAAACCTAGTTTGGTGTCAACTAATGAAGATAGCACAAACACTGCTGGTGCTGTTATAGATGAAACTGAAGAGCCGGAAGATACCTTTTATGTAACCACTGTAGCCGAAGCTAAAAAGCTGAAGATAAAAATGACTGGCTATGAAAAGTACATGCTCAAAAACAGAGAAAAGTATGATATAGTTGGCGTGAAACGAGATGGTACATTTGTGTATACCGAAACAGATAACACAGCAAGCGCCGACTCAGACGATGATGGTTCTTGGCGCCAAGGGTCGGCAAAAAAGGCATTGGCTGATGCGCGCATGGATACTTTGAATAATGGAGACAACAGAGTGGCCGTAGATTCGATAGCAAACGATTCGGCCGTAGTAGAAGAAGTGCCATACATCCACGATTTTGAAAAACCTTTGGACGCAGGGTTTCACAAATACGCATTTGTTGATTTCGCCGATAACCCAGCATTCATGAAGCAAGCCGAAAAATATTTTAAGCTGGCCAAAGCTGATGAAGACCACATTGTTACCAAAAGCGAAAGAAAGAAAAAAGAAAGGGAAGAGGAGCTGAACAACAAGAGGGGTTATGCAATGGATATAAAAAAGGTAGTGATTGTAAACCCAAGATATAGTAAGATAAATGTAAAAAACCCGGATAAGCAAACCTACCTGACATCTGAAAAGAACCAAACCCGGTTTAGCACAATATTGAAAAAGAGTGCTGCTGCCAGCGGCATCCAATATCAAGTAATAGATAACAAAGAGCTGCTAAACAAAGAAGTTGGAACCTTTAATGATATTGCTTTCCTAAACGAATGGCTTGACGAACGGATAGAACTTGGCACTACGGTGCCGATTACAACCATTGAGCTATCGGAGCGCGAGGCATTGGCAAAAAAATATGGTACCCGATATTTTATGTGGACCGGTAACTTAAGCGTAATTGAACCTGACTATAGCCGCGGCTACAAAATAGCAATGGCTATCGGCCTTTGGCCTACCCTTCCGTTTATGCTTCCATCAATAATAAGGGGTGGCAAATTTCAAATATACTACTACATAGTGTACGATATTATCAGCAATGAAATGGTACTATCTGATGTCGTATCCCAAAACCAACTAGAACGGAACGACTTTTTGAACAGTCAGACCTATTACACCTTCAAACAACTAAAATACAAGCGCTAGAGCCATGAGATACCTTATCACACTTATTGCAATACTGGCATGGGGCGCTACTGCAATGGCTCAAGTGCCAGGCTATATGGGCAAAAAGCACCAGTTAAGCTACACACCAGCAATTTCTATGTACGGCAATAACTACCGCACCCAAACCAATGCGCTGGGCTTGTTTTACCTCAGCCACCGACTTGAATATGATTACGTAATCAAGAAAAACAGAACCATTGGTTTGCTATATGAATATTGTGGCGTAGACGTAACACCCTTTAACGATTATGGTAATGAACAAGCAGGTATATCTGGCCGATATACCCGCCATCAAGTTGGTTTCAGCTACCGCAAATACAAACGAAAAAATACGCTTGCCCCACTGGGCTTTTATTGGAGATATACTTTATCGGTAGCATACTCACAGGTTGCAATTGATAAAAAATTCTTGACCAATGACTACCCTATCAACGAACCAATTAAATACTCCATGGTTCAGCCAATTATTGGCGTTGGTATTGGTAAGGAATTTATCATTGCCAAGTATGTGCCGTTGAATGTGGGTTTTGATGTTCAACTGCCTGTTATTTCGATGGTATCGAAAAGTGGTTATTTAAGTGGTCCAAACCAAGAGGTGAACCTAGCCAGCACACTACTCCGGTTTAATATTGGAATAGGCATACTAGCCTTTTAAAGGCTAATGCGGCTTACTATATCGGTTGCGGTATCGGGGTTGGCTATAATACGAGCCAATTGCCTTGCTACATCAACTGGTTTATACAGTTGGTTGTTGTTCTTTAGGTCGTGAAACTTTTCTACCCGACTGAATTTATACTCGGTTGCGTTCCTAATTTTCGTTTGCATAGCGGTATCAACCACGCCTGGCGCCACAGCCAAAATATGGGTTCGGGCATCATTGCGTTGCTTTCGCTCAGCATGTGCTACCCGGGATAGCATATCAATGCCTGCTTTGGAAGTACAATAGACGCTCCACCCATCGTAGGCCGCAGTTGCTGCGCCCGAGGTAATATTAATGATTACCTTTTCAGCAGGATGATTGGCAAATTGGTGCAAAAACTTATTGATCAGCATAACGGGTGCTACTAAGTTAACGTTTAACGATGCAGCAACGTCCGCGTCGTTCATTTCGCCTAGGTAGCCCATATCGCCAAGCGTGCCGGCATTGTTTACCAATACTATGCGCTTGGTATCATCGGGGTGCAGCTCAAAGCTAAAACTCAAAACAGCTTCTTGCTGAGCTAAATCAACGGTAGTATGGCGGTAGCGTTCGTGCACTATGGTTTCGTGCCGCGCCATGCCATGTACCACATTGTTGGGGCCAGCCAATAACTCTTCGGCCAATGCCTTACCTATACCGCTACTGGTACCTGTTATGTAATAGTGGTTCATTTTGGGGTAATTGGTTAACTGGTTAATTGGTTAATTGGGCATCGGTAAAACGGTAAATCAGTATGCAGGTAAATCAGTAAATTGGTTCATCGGCACATTAGCATATCGACTAAGGAAAACAGCTAACCAATAACCATTCCACTAATCAACCAAACGGAACTTGGCTTAGATCTTGTCAATCAAGGTGCAAAAAGTGGCTATCGCCGGTAATGATAACTAAGATGCAACATATATCCAAAGCTAAAGCGCCAATTTCAATGCCTCCAATTCTTGATTACTTTGTAGTATCAGATAAATGAACCTGCTCCTTTATCCAATTCAGTACCTTACTGGTGGCACCAACATTATCGGCAACATACTTTTGGCATGTAGCAGCGGCATTTAAATACTGCTCCTCGTCTTGCAATAGGTCGATTTGTTTTTTCAATGTCTCAAAAGAACTCACTGAAAAGGCACCGCCTAAATTTACCAAATCAACCGCTTCTTTAAATTTATGATAATTATGGCCGAACATTACAGGCAAGCCACTTGCTGCAGCCTCTAATATATTGTGTATGCCATTGCCCATGCCACCACCTATGTACGCCACCTCACCGTACCGATAGATATGCGAAAGCAAGCCAACGTTATCAATAATCAATACATCCTTATTGGCAGGGGAATCAATTAAACCTTGTGAGTAAGTAATTGCTTTACTGCCAAATTCAGTGCTCAACTGCTGAATATGATGTGCATCAATATCGTGTGGAGCTATAATAATTTTCCAGCCAATAGCTATTAGCTCGGGCAACAATGGCCGTAATATTTTCTCATCGGCAGGCCAAGTGCTACCTGCCACCATTACAGCTCTACCGGCTTTAAACTGCTCAATTACCAGCAGCTCTTTTGGTGCAGATTGTAAGGCCACTACCCTATCAAATCGAGTATCGCCGCTTATCGTAATGTTCCTAAATCCTAGATCGCTCAACAACTGGCTACTGGCCAGGTCTTGAACAAAGAAATGCGAAAAACACGTCAGCATTTCGCGATGCAACCCACCCCACTGCTTAAAAAAGGGCTGGCTGGGCCTAAAAATTCCGGAAACTAGTAAAGTCGGCACCTTGTGGTGCTTTAGTTGTTGCAAATAGTGGTACCAAAACTCGTACTTAATAAAAATAGCTAAGGCTGGGTTGGCTATTTGCAGAAATTGCTTGGCGTTTTCGGAAGTATCGGCTGGTAAGTATATTATCGTGCGGTTAGGCTCTCTGTTTTTTACCACCTCATAACCCGAAGGTGAATAAAAACTGACCAATACCTGCTTTTCGGGGAATTGACGCTCTATGGCCTCTATAACAGGTTTACCTTGTTCATACTCGCCCAGCGACGCACAGTGCACCCAAACCAAAGGTTTGCCTGTAAGTGCAGCCCGTAAGTTATCTTGCCAATCTTTTCGACCCTTAACCCAAAGTTGGGCCTTGGCATTAAACGGTGCTGCAATTTTGATGCCTAGGTGATAAGCACCTAAGCCAACACTATATAGTAGACTCGATAGGCCCATTAGTAATAGTAGTATTTTTCAGTGTAGGCAACGTATTTCGTTATAATCCAGCCTCCTTTAAAACCAACAAGCATATCGGTTCGGCGGGCATCGGCCGGTCCATTTTGATCAAAATTCCAGGCACGACGGCCTTTAGTGAAGGCCAAATTAAACTCAATACCACCATAAAAGTTAAGCAGTCGGCTAGTAGACATAAACTGGTAGCCAATAAAAGGGGCCAATAATATACCACTAGTAAGCCTATCATAACCTTTCTCGTAGCCGCCCGTTATTTGGGGTATGTACTCTTTATCGCCAATGAGCCTTATTTTGTGGCGCAAAGCACCTACACCCAACTTGAGCACTATGCCCGAGTTTACGTTCGGTTTTTTAAACGCTATCATTTTACCCAAAAAGCCTTGTACAGTAAAACCCCTTTCGGCCAAAAAAACCGACTCTATGCGCCCATCGGTGCGGATGAGCACATTGCTGCCCAAAGAAATGTTTTCGAGCTGACCTAGGTCTTTTACATTATTACCAAACAGATAGCTACCCTCAATGCCGTACATCCAGTTTTTGCCGTTCTTAAAACCCAACATTCCGCCCAGGGCCGAGTTACCACCAAAACGCTCAGCCATATCACCAAAGGGCAACTGGTAACTGTAATGGGCACTAATCATCCAAACACCCATTACCGAATCCTTTAGAAGCGATTGTGCCTTAAGGCCGGCAAAAGGACCTAAAAAAAGTGCTAATACCAAGATTTTAACAATACTTTTCATGGCCATACCCAAAATTACGTTTTTTTACTACAAGAGCCTTACCGCTCCTGTTTTTATCTCTATATTTGCTGCTGTAACAAACACACCCACGCCCGGATGCGCCCCATTCAAATGGTTGACTTGCAACCACAGTATGCAAGGATACAAAGCGAGGTAGAAGCAGCCTTTGCCGATGTAATCCGTTCGGGTGCATTTATCAACGGACCGGCAGTCAAATCTTTTCAGCAAAACTTAGCTAATTTCCTTGATTGCAAACATGTAGTTGCTTGTGGAAACGGCACCGATGCCTTGCAAATTGCCTTAATGGCGCTTAATTTGCAGCCCGGCGATGAAGTAATAACTACCCCATTTACGTTTGTTGCCACTGCCGAAGTTATAAGGCTATTGGGCTTGGTGCCTGTGTTTGTTGACGTTGAATCCGACAGTTTCAATATAAACCCTACACTAATTGAGGGTGCCATTACCGAAAAAACGCGCTGCATAATACCAGTGCATTTGTTTGGCAGGGCCTGCAACATGCAAGCCATAATGGATATAGCACGCCAGCATTGCTTATTTGTGATTGAAGACAATGCCCAAGCCATTGGTGCTACTTGCATGGTAGATGGGGTTGAACAAAAAACGGGTACCATTGGCGATATTGGTTGCCTATCTTTTTACCCAAGCAAAAACTTAGGTGCATTTGGCGACGGCGGCGCCATTAATACCAACAACGATGAGTTTCACAAGCGCATACACCGCATTTGTAATCATGGCTCAGATAAGCGCTACTATTATGAAACAGTGGGTGTAAACTCTCGTTTGGATAGCCTTCAAGCCGTGCTGCTCGATATTAAGTTGAAACATTTGAACGAGTATTTAGAGGCACGTATAAAATTGGCAAATGCATACGACATAGCGCTATCAGGCATTTCTGGCTTGGTGCTGCCTGCCCGTGCAGCGCACAGCAAACATGTTTTCCACCAATATACCCTATGCACCCCTGAAAGGGATGCTTTGCAACAATTCCTTAATACACAGGAAATTCCAACTATGGTATATTATCCTGTACCTTTGCACGTGCAAAAACCATACTTAGATGCACGACACCCAGTTGGTGGCTTGCCGATAAGCGAGCGGTTGAGCAAAGAAGTGTTATCCTTGCCCATGCATACTGAAATGTACGACGAGCAGTTTGAGAAGATTATTACGGAAGTAACTAAATTCTATAAAAAGTAAAGATGAAAGTATCAGTTATCGGTACCGGTTATGTTGGATTGGTTTCGGGCATTTGTTTTGCCGAAACAGGAAACACGGTTATTTGCGTAGATAATAACGCTGGTAAGGTAGAAATGCTTAAAAGCGGTAAAATTCCGATTTACGAACCAGGCTTGGATGTGTTGTTTGACCGTAATTTTAAAGAAGGCCGACTAACCTTTACAACCAACCTTGAGGATGCTATAAAAGAAACAGATATTGTGTTTTTGGCCTTACCAACTCCCCCAGGAGAAGATGGCTCTGCCGACCTGTCGTATATTTTAGGTGTAGCCAAGCAAATTGGCCCAATGCTTAACAAGTATAAAGTAATAGTTGATAAAAGTACGGTACCAGTTGGCACCGCCGAGAAAGTATATGCTGCCCTGTTGCAAAATGCAGACGCCAGTTTGTTTGATGTAGTATCGAACCCTGAGTTTTTGCGAGAAGGCAAGGCAGTAGAAGACTTTATGAAGCCCGACCGTGTGGTAATTGGCACCAGCAGCGATAAAGCCCGCCAAATGATGGGCAAGTTGTATGAGCCATTTGTGCGCCAAGGCAACCCGGTTATTTATATGGACGAGCGCTCGGCAGAAATGACCAAATATGCGGCCAATTCATACCTAGCGGCACGTATTACCTTCATGAACGAAATAGCCAACCTTTGCGAATTGGTTGGTGCCAATGTTGATAATGTGCGTTTGGGCATGGGCTCTGACAACCGCATCGGCAAACGTTTCTTGTTCCCGGGTGTGGGTTATGGCGGTAGCTGTTTCCCTAAAGACGTTCAGGCATTGGCCAAAACGGCTGGAGAAAACAAATACGAGTTTCAGATCCTAAAATCGGTGATGGAAGTAAATGAGGCCCAAAAGACCGTTTTGGTTACCAAAATCAAAGCTTATTACAATAACGACTTATCTGGCAAACATTTTGCCGTGTGGGGTCTTGCCTTTAAACCTGATACAGACGACATTCGCGAAGCTCCTGCTTTATACATCATCAAAGAATTGTTGGCTGCAGGTGCAACCATTACCGCTTTCGACCCAGAGGCTATGCCTAATGTGAAGAAAGAATTTGGCGATACCATTAGCTACGCCGACAACCAATACGAAGCCCTGCCCAATTCAGACGCCTTACTAATTATTACCGAATGGAGCGAGTTTCGCAATCCAGATTTCGATAAAATCGGCTCATTGCTAACGGACAAGGTGATTTTTGATGGCCGTAACCTTTACGAGCCAAAGGATATTAAAGAACTTGGTTTTTACTACAATAGCATTGGCCGCACAACTATAACCAAATGAACAAACAAAAACGCATATTGATTACCGGTGCCGCCGGCTTTTTGGGTTCGCACTTGAGTGATAGGGCCATAAAAGAGGGGTACCATGTAATAGCTATGGACAACCTGCTTACAGGCAACATCCGCAATATTGAGCACCTGTTTCCGTTGCCTAATTTCGAGTTTTACCACCACGATATTACCAAATTCATCCACATTCCGGGTGAGTTGGACTATATATTACACTTTGCTTCGCCAGCTAGCCCTATCGATTACCTAAAAATGCCTATCCAAACCCTTAAAGTGGGTTCATTGGGTACGCACAATTGCTTGGGCTTGGCAAAAGCTAAAGGTGCCAGAATGTTGATTGCGTCTACATCGGAAGTATATGGCGACCCATTGGTGCACCCACAAACCGAAGAATATTGGGGCAATGTAAACCCTGTTGGTCCGCGCGGTGTGTACGATGAAGCAAAGCGTTTCCAAGAAGCCATAACTATGGCTTACCATACCTTCCATGGCGTTGAAACCCGCATTGTGCGTATTTTCAACACTTATGGCCCACGTATGAGGCTAGATGATGGCCGTGCATTACCTGCATTTGTAAGCCAAGCGCTATCGGGCAACGACATTACCGTATTTGGAGATGGCTCACAAACCCGCTCTTTCTGCTATGTGAGCGATTTGGTAGAGGGTATTTACCGCTTGCTTTGGAGCGACTACCACTTACCCGTGAACATTGGCAACCCTGTGGAGATAACCATTAAGCAATTTGCCGACGAGATAATTAAACTAACCGGTACTGATCAAAAAGTGGTATACCACCCATTGCCTACCGACGACCCTAAACAGCGCCAGCCCGACATTACTAAGGCCAAAAACATACTTGGCTGGGAACCAAAGGTTTCGCGCGAAGAAGGATTGAAGATTACGTTAGATTATTTTAAAAGCGTGTTGTAAGAAGGTACGAGGTACGATTTACGAAGTACGATTGAAAGGAAAAGGATTGATTGAAATATTACACCTACCACTAGCCTTTGAGCTCCCCTCCTTATTTGGCATTGAGGGCAGGCCAAGGAGGGGTTGGGGGTGGTAAAACACAAAACACAAGCATTTGGCCATATTTGTTCATCCAACAGCAGTAATTGACGAAGGAGCAATCCTAGGGGAAGGCACCAAGGTTTGGCACTTTTGCCATGTTTCGGCAGGTGCAGTGTTGGGTGAAAGATGTAATTTGGGTCAAAATGTATTTGTGGCCAACGGGGTAACGCTAGGCAACAATGTGAAGATACAGAACAACGTATCGGTATATGAAGGGGTAGTATGCGAAGATGATGTGTTTTTAGGCCCTTCAATGGTGTTTACAAACATATTGATACCAAGGAGTGCAATAGTTAGAAAAGGGCAATATACAGAGACTATAGTGCGCAAAGGTGCCAGCATAGGCGCCAATGCCACCATAGTTTGCGGGCATGAGATTGGCGCCTTCGCCATGATTGGGGCCGGTGCAGTAGTAACCAAAAACGTTAAACCTTTTGCCTTGATGATAGGCAACCCAGCTAAACAAGCTGGATGGGTAAGCGAATATGGCCACCGGCTGCAGTTTAACGAACAACAAGAGGCTGTTTGCCCCGAAAGTGGACAGCGCTATACCATTACTAACGAACAAGTACAAAGGATTGCCTAATGTATCAGGAACTACTCGATAAGAAAACCAAACTTGCCGTTATCGGCCTAGGCTATGTAGGTTTGCCCATAGCGTTGGAGTTTGCCCGCAAATTATCCGTTATCGGTTTCGACATCAACGCTAAGCGCGTGGAGATGATGAAAAACGGCATTGACCCAAGCAATGAATTGGAGTCAGCAGACTTTGTTGGCTGCGACATTCAGTTTACGGCCAATGTAGATGACCTTAAGGATGTGACTTTTTTCATTGTGGCAGTACCAACCCCCGTTGACGACCACCGTGTTCCTGATTTGACGCCATTGGTAAAGGCAACTGAAACCCTATCAAAGGTCTTGAAGAAAGGCGACTATGTAGTCTATGAATCAACAGTTTATCCTGGATGTACCGAGGAGGATTGTATTCCTATTTTAGAGAAAAATACGGGTCTTAAATTCGTAACCGACTTTAAAGTTGGCTACTCACCAGAGCGCATTAACCCAGGCGATAAGGAGCATACGCTTACCAAAATTACCAAGGTGGTATCGGGTTGCGATGCCGAATCTTTGGATGTGATTGCTAAAGTTTACGAAATAGTAGTAAAGGCTGGTGTACACCGCGCTGCAACCATTAAAGTGGCCGAAGCTGCCAAGATTATCGAGAACACCCAGCGCGATTTGAACATCGCTTTGATGAACGAGCTATCGAAGATTTTCGAGAAAATGGGCATCAATACCTACGATGTATTGGAAGCAGCTGGCACCAAGTGGAATTTCTTGCCATTCCGTCCGGGTTTGGTGGGTGGTCACTGTATCGGTGTCGACCCATACTACCTTACCCATAAAGCCCTATCAGTAGGTTATACGCCTGAAGTAATTTTGAGCGGGCGCCATATAAACGATAGCATGGGCGAATGGGTAGCCAAAAACGTGGTTCAACGCCTCATCAAAGCAGGCAAATCGGTACAAGATTGCAAAGTGCTAGTATTGGGCGCTACGTTCAAAGAAAACGTAAGCGACATACGCAACTCAAAGGTAGTTGACGTTATTAATGAACTGAAATCGTACTCCATTCACGTTGATGTGGCCGATGCTTATGCTGAAAGCGAAGAAGTGAAACACGAGTATGGATTTGAATTGGTTGATACCATAGGCAAGGATTACGACGCCGTAGTAGTAGCCGTAAACCACAAACCATACCTAGCTTATACCGAAAATGATTTTAAAGGCATGCTTAAAGAGGGTAAGGGCTTAGTTGCCGACCTTAAAGGCGTGTTCCGTGGAAAGATTAATGACTTGACCTATTGGTCGCTGTAAAAACTGCTTAACCACCCATGAGCGATTTCTCAAAACATATTTTGGTAACTGGCGGTGCAGGCTTTATTGGCTCACACGTTATTCGTCTGCTAGTACATAAATACCCTGATTACCACGTTGTTAACTTAGATAAGTTAACGTATGCTGGCAACCTAGAAAATCTTAAGGACCTAGAGGATGCCCCTAATTACACCTTTGTAAAAGGAGATATTACGGATGCCGAGTTTATCCTTGAACTGTTCCGTGACCACGATATAACTGACGTTATTCACCTAGCTGCCGAAAGCCATGTAGACCGCTCTATCCTTAACCCGATGGAGTTTATCATGACCAACGTGGTAGGTACCGTGGTGCTTATGAACGCTGCCAAAGCATACTGGAGTGGCAACTGGAACGGTCACCGTTTTTATCATGTATCAACGGATGAAGTATATGGTTCATTGGGCGAAACTGGTTTCTTTACCGAAGAAACCAGCTACGACCCTCACTCACCTTACTCTGCATCAAAGGCTAGTAGCGACCATTTTGTAAGGGCTTACCATGATACTTATGGCTTGCCTGTAGTTATCAGCAATTGCTCTAATAACTACGGCTCGCATCAGTTTCCAGAGAAATTGATACCGCTGTTTATTCACAACATTACCAATAATAAGCCGCTTCCTGTATATGGCGATGGCAAATATACCCGCGATTGGTTGTGGGTAAATGACCACGCGAGGGCTATTGACGTTATTTTCCACACCGGAAAGAACGGCTCAACCTACAACATTGGTGGCTTTAATGAGTGGCAGAACATCGACTTGATTAAGGTCCTTTGCAAAGTAATGGATACCAAACTGAACCGTGAACCTGGCTCTTCGGAGAAGTTGATTACTTACGTAAAGGACCGACCAGGACACGATTTGCGCTATGCCATCGATTCGACCAAATTGAAAGAAGAATTGGGCTGGGAACCATCGTTGCAATTTGAAGAAGGATTGGAAAAGACCGTTGATTGGTACTTAGCCAACGAAACTTGGTTGAATAACGTAACCAGCGGCAATTACAAAGTATATTACGAGACACAATACGCACAACGATAAGCATGTACGAAAAGAGCTACCACGGTAACGAAGATATTAGCGGATACACCTTTTTGGTAACCGGCGGTGCTGGGTTTATCGGGTCGCATATTACGGAGTATTTGCTGCGCCAAGGTGCTGGCGAGGTAAGGGTATTGGACAACTTGGCAACGGGTTATCAGCATAACATTGACTATTTATTGAGTGTTGGCAAGGTAAACTTCATTAATGGCGACATCACTGACTTAGCAACCTGCCACAATGCTTGCAAAGGTGTTGACTTTGTGCTACACCAAGCAGCTTTGGGCTCAGTGCCACGCTCATTGGCGCACCCCGAATTGACTACGGCAGCCAACGTTACTGGCTTTGTAAATATGCTTATTGCCGCTAAAGATTCAGGTGTAAAACGTTTGGTTTACGCCTCATCATCTTCTGTTTATGGCGATATTGAAGATTCACCGAAAGTAGAAGAGCGCATTGGCAAACAGCTATCTCCATACGCCGTTACCAAATACACCAACGAGTTGTTTGCGCAGGTTTTTCACCGTTGCTATGGCTTAGAGATTATTGGATTGCGATACTTTAATATTTTCGGCCCAAGGCAAAACCCTAATGGCGCGTATGCTGCCGTTATACCTAAGTTTATTGCAGCGTTGTTGAACGAAGAACCCGTGTATATCGACGGAGATGGTGGCCAAACCCGCGATTTTACCTTCGTAGCAAACGCGGTACAAGCAAACATCAAAGCCTTATTTGCCCCGAAAGAAGCCGTAAACGAAGTGTATAACATAGCGGTTGGTGAGAATTTCTCGTTGAACCAGATGTACACCTACTTGCAAGAACTTACAGGCAAGCAACAAGCCGCCATTAACCGCGAAACGCGCCCCGGCGACGTGCGTAATGCATTGGCAAATATTGGTAAGGCACAAAAACTAATGGGCTATAACCCAGAATATACCTTCCAGCAAGGTTTGGCAAAGACTGTAGAGTCTTACCAAGCAATGGCAAAGTAAAATACTAATACCCATATTATATTGCCAGCTACTATTACAAAAACTCGTAGCCAATATCCTTGCGGTAGTTTTTACCGTCAAAATGGATGCGGTGGGCATTCTTCAATGAAGTTTCTAGTGCTGATTTCAAGGTTTTCCCGAATGAAGTAACGGCAATAACACGGCCACCATTAGTATAAAGCATGCTATCATGCTCCTTGGTTCCTGCATGGAAAATAAGGCTATCCTCAATTTCGTAAGCTCCAGTTATATGTTGGCCCTTTTCATACTCGCCAGGGTAGCCGCCCGATACGAGCATAATGGTAGCGCAGTGTTCATCTTTAAACTCCAACTCCTCCTCGCCCAAATAGCCACCCGCCACGGCACGGAACAATTTCACCAAATCAGTCTCCAACAATGGAATAACCACTTCGGTTTCAGGGTCACCAAGGCGGCAATTGTACTCTATCACCTTAGGCTCGTCGCCTACTTTTATCAAACCAATGTACACAAAGCCTTTGTAATCCATGCCTTCGGCCTTTATACCAGCTATGGTAGGCTTTACAACAGTTTCCTCCACTACACGCATCAATTCTTCAGTAACGAAAGGCACTGGGCTTATGGCGCCCATGCCACCGGTGTTCAATCCAGTATCGCCCTCTCCTACCCGCTTATAATCTTTTGCTGGCGGCAGTATTTTATAGCTAGTGCCATCAGTAAGCACAAATACCGAAAACTCGATTCCATCCAAAAACTCCTCTATTACCACTTTCTTACTTGCATCGCCAAATCGCGATTCCAGTATCATATCTTTCAGCGCGGCCTTGGCCTCTTCCTTGTCTTGAATGATTAAAACACCCTTGCCTGCTGCCAATCCGTCAGCCTTCAATACTATCGGTGGAGTAAGGCTATCAATATATGCCAATCCGTCATTAACATTATTCGAATCAAACTCCATATAACCCGCGGTAGGCACGTTATATTTCATCATAAACTGCTTTGCAAAGGCCTTACTACCCTCCAACTGTGCACCTAATTTATCTGGGCCAATAACAGGTATGTTTTGTAGGCTGGGCGCAGCTTTGAAGTAATCAACCACACCCAAAACCAGCGGGTCTTCGGGGCCCACCACCACCATATCAATGGTCTTCTCTAGAGCAAAGGCTGCCAAAGCGTCAAAATCGGTGGCCGAAATGTTTACATTTGTGCCATTGTTTCGGGTACCACCGTTTCCTGGCGCTATCCATAAATTCTTGCAAAGTGGGCTACGGCTTAGTTTCCAAGCCAATGCGTGTTCGCGACCACCGCTACCGAGCAAGAGAATATTCATAAACAATTAATTTACGTGAACAGAATGAGCAAATATAAGCCTTTGAGCCAAAATAGTCCCGAATTTCCGTAGGTATTGGCAAGTAGGCTGCAGAATTAGTATTATTTTTGCTGTATCGGTTGTTACAACTAAAATTACCCTTCAAGAATGCTGGACTTTATCAATAAGACTATTAACAAGCTCTTCGGAACGAAATCTGACAAAGACATCAAAGAAGTGATGCCCTATGTGGAGAAGATTAGAGCGATATACCCAACCTTACAATCGCTGAGTAATGATGCTTTGCGCAGCAAAACCGCAGAGTTTCAAAACCGCATTGCCGAATATTTGAAGGATATTGACGACCAAGTAGCTGACTTAAGGAACCAAGCCAAAGACGGCACCATGGACCCTGATGCCAAAGAAGTCATTTTTAAGCAAGTTGACGACTTGATTAAAGACCGCGATAAGAAACTGGAAGAGGTATTGTTGGAGATTATGCCCGAGGCCTTTGCCGTAGTAAAAGAGACTGCTAGGCGTTTTACAGAAAACAAAGACCTAACCGCTACTGCTACCCAATTGGACCGCGACCTAGCTGTTGGCCCTGACCACATTAGCATCAGTGGCGAGAAAGTAACTTACCAAAACAATTGGCTAGCTGCCGGCAACCGGGTAACCTGGGACATGGTTCACTATGACGTACAACTAATTGGCGGTGCAGTATTGCACCGTGGCCGCATTGCCGAAATGGCAACAGGCGAAGGTAAAACCTTGGTAGCAACCCTACCGGCTTACCTTAATGGTCTTACTAAACAAGGGGTGCACATTGTAACCGTAAACGACTACCTAGCTCGCAGGGATAGTGAGTGGATGGCGCCTTTGCTTAACTTCTTGGGCCTTACCGTTGATTGTATTGACAAATACGAACCCAACAGCGAAGAACGCCGCAATGCCTATAATGCAGATGTAACATACGGTACTAACAACGAATTTGGTTTTGACTACCTGCGCGACAACATGACCCGCAGCCCCGAAGAGCTAGTGCAGCGCAAGCACCACTACGCTATGGTGGATGAGGTGGATAGTGTGTTGGTGGATGATGCGCGCACACCGCTTATTATTTCTGGTCCGGTACCCAAGAACGATATACAGGAATACATGGTGCTAAAACCACGCATTGAGCGTTTGGTTGAGGCGCAGAAAAAGGCAGTGAACAACTTCCTAAATCAAGCTAAGAAAGAAATAGAATCCGGAAAAACGGACGAGAAAACAGGTGGCCTGTCGCTTTTGCGCGCGCACCGTGGTTTGCCACGTTACAAGCCCCTTATAAAATACTTGAGCGAGCCAGGCATTAAGGTTATCATGCAGAAAGCGGAGAACCACTACATGTCGGAGAATAACAAAAGGATGCCGCTGGTGGATGATGAACTGTTCTTTGTAATTGAAGAAAAACAGAACAGCGTAGAACTTACCGAGAGTGGTATTGACCTCATAACCGGTGCTGGCGAAGACAAAACGTTCTTTGTAATGCCTGATGTTGGTGCCGAAGTAGCCGAGATTGAAAAAGACGGTTCGCTTAGCGAAGAACAAAAGGTAGCAAGAAAAGACGTGTTGATGCAGGACTTTGGCATAAAAGCCGAGCGCTTGCACATTGTACAACAGTTGTTGAAAGCCTATACCCTATTTGAGCGCGACATTGAATACGTGGTGATGGATGCGAAGGTGAAAATTGTAGACGAAAACACGGGCCGTATCATGGATGGCCGCCGCTATAGCGATGGGTTGCACCAAGCTATTGAAGCGAAGGAAAACGTGAAGGTGGAAGCCGCTACACAAACATACGCTACCGTTACGTTGCAGAACTATTTCCGGATGTACCACAAATTGGCTGGTATGACGGGTACTGCCGAAACTGAAGCGGGCGAGTTTTGGGAAATATACAAATTGGATGTAGTAACCATACCAACCAACAGGCCTATCGTTCGCGATGACCAGCAAGATGTGGTGTACAAAACCAAACGTGCCAAGTACAATGCCATTATTGACCATGTGGCAGAGTTACGCGAAAAAGGTCGTCCGGTGCTAGTGGGTACTACCAACGTTGAAGTATCAGAGCTAATGGGCCGTATGCTGCGCCAACGGAACATACCGCACAACGTATTGAACGCGAAACAGCACCAGAAAGAAGCGGATATAGTAGCAGAAGCTGGGCGTGCAGGCACCATTACTATAGCCACTAACATGGCTGGTAGGGGTACCGATATAAAACTAGGACCAGGCGTAAAAGAAGCTGGCGGTTTGGCAATTGTAGGCACCGAGCGCCACGATAGCCGTCGCGTTGACCGCCAGTTGCGTGGCCGTTCTGGTCGTCAGGGCGATCCGGGTTCAACATTATTCTTTGTAGCCTTGGAAGATGATTTGATGCGCCGTTTCGGTTCTGACCGTATAGCTGGCATAATGGATAAGTTGGGATACAAAGAGGAAGAGGTAATCCAGCACTCCATGATTACCAAATCTATTGAGCGCGCACAACAGAAGGTAGAGGAAAACAACTTCGGCATGCGCAAGCGCCTATTGGAGTATGATGATGTAATGAATGCCCAACGGGAGGTTGTTTACAAACGCCGCCGCAATGCATTGTTTGGCGAGCGCTTGGCAGTAGATGTAAGCAACATGTTTTACGACATGTGCGAAGATTTGGTAACCAGTTTCCGCAACAGTGGCGATTATGAAGGGTTTAAATTGGACGCTATTAGGTTCCTATCGGTAAACCCAACTATTACAGAGAAAGAATTTACCAACAGCCCAATTGCAACCGTTACTACCACATTATACGACCAAGCATGGGCCGCTTACAAGCGTAAAGGTGAGCATTTGGCGCAAGCGGCACTGCCTTTGCTGCATAAGGTACAAGGCGGTACTTACACCAATGTATTATTCCCATTTACCGATGGATTGAAAGAGCTGCGCGTTATTGTTCCTATTGAGAAAGGTATTGAAACACAAGGCCGTGAGGTAATTACCGCTTTCGAGAAATCGGTGGTATTGGGTTTGATAGATGAGGCTTGGAAGAACCACTTGCGCGAAATGGACGACTTGAAGCAAGCGGTAAACGGAGCAGTTTACGAACAAAAAGACCCATTGTTGGTTTACAAGCTCGAAGCATTTGAGTTGTTTAAAACTCTAGTTGCTAATTTCAACCGCGATGTAGTATCTTTCCTGTGTAAAGGCGGATTGCCAGTTCAACAACAAGAAGTGCGTACGGCACAAGAGGAAAAAACCGATTTGAGCCGATTGAAAGCTGGGCGCGATGAGAACAACAGCATAGTGAACCCAAATGCCGGCCAACAAGAGCAAGATGCACAGCAACCCGAACGAAAGTTAGAACCGGTGCGTGTAGAAGACAAAATTGGAAGGAACGATCTCTGCCCTTGTGGTAGCGGTAAAAAATACAAACAGTGCCATGGCAAAGAGCAGTAGTCCGGATCAGGGTTTAAATAAGCTCATAGAGCATACCCTGCTTAAACAGGACGCTACTAACGAAGATGTGAAGATACTATGTGAAGAGGCTGTAACGCACAAATTTTTTGGTGTGTGTGTTCCACCCTATTACGTAGAGCAAGCTCAAAAGTTATTGGATAAATCATCGGTAAAAGTAATTACGGTTATCGGGTTCCCGATGGGTTATGGGCTTACTTCCAATAAGGTTGAAGAAGCTAAAAAAGCCGTTGAGAAAGGTGCAGACGAGATTGATATGGTTATGAATATTGCTGCGTTTCGCAACAAAGAGTACAACTATATCAAAAACGAAATTGACAGCATAACTACTATAGCCCGCATGAACACCAAGCTGGTAAAAATAATCATTGAGTCGGGCTCACTTACCGACGAAGAGATTATCAAAGCTTGCGAACTGTGTGCCGAGGCTGGTGCCGATTTTGTTAAAACATCTACCGGTTTTAATGGCACTGGTGCCCAAGTAGAACACGTGAAGCTGATGCGCGAACATTTACCCGAAAAAATTAAGATAAAAGCCTCTGGCGGTATCAGAGATCGTGAGTTTGCACTTGAGCTAGTGAAAGCAGGTGCCGACCGACTAGGTACCTCGGCAGGCGTAAAATTGATGGAAGCATGAAACCATTATTACTAATCATGTTGGTAACGTTGCCATTGGCTTGCCTTTTTGCACAGCCAAATCAAGATAATGGTTCAAAATCTGGCAAGATTGAAATAGTACTTGACGATAGTTCCATTGATTCGCTTTTAAAAGCAAGCGATGAACAAGCCGAAAAAGAATACGTGATTAAAGGTTTCAGGGTGCAGATAACCGCCGCGGGCAACCGTGCTGAAATCAACAAGATTAAAAGCCAGTTTTATACCGTATTCCCGGATATTAAAACCTTTGTAATTTACCAGCAGCCCAATTTTAAACTACGCATAGGCAACTACCGCACTAAGCTAGAGGCTTATAAGGTTTGGACAGAAATTGAAAAGCACTTTCCCGGTTCATTTATTACCCCTGACGAACTAAAATTAAACGAATTGTAATGGACACGCTACTGCACCGGATAAAAGAATTGGCCGCACAAGCCTATCCGGAGGTAGTAGCCATCCGTCGCGATTTGCATGCCCACCCCGAGTTATCATTTGACGAGCACCGCACGGCAGCCAAGGTTTGCGAGTATTTGGATAAATGGGGAATTCCTTACCAAAAAGGAGTAGCCAAAACTGGCGTACTAGCCCTACTAGAAGGCAGAAACCCCAACAAAAAGATAATTGCCTTGCGCGCCGATATGGACGCGCTTCCGATACAGGAAACCAATGAGATTGATTACAAATCAGTAAACGAAGGCATCATGCATGCTTGCGGCCACGATGTACACACGGCATCGGTGTTGGGCACAGCTTATATCTTGAGCCAATTGAAAGATTCGTTTGAAGGAACCGTTAAATTCATTTTTCAACCATCGGAAGAAAAGTTGCCAGGCGGAGCTTCGGTAATGATAGCCGAAGGCGTGTTGGAGAACCCAAAGCCCAGTGCTATTTATGGGCAACATGTATACCCCGACCTGCCTGCTGGTAAGGTTGGTTTCCGCCCGGGCATGTACATGGCCTCGTGCGATGAGATATATGTAACCGTTAAAGGCAAAGGTGGTCACGGCGCCCTACCCCACTGCAATATCGACCCAGTGCTCATTTCGGCACACATGATAGTGGCTCTGCAACAAATAGTTAGCCGCCATGCCGACCCGCGCATACCCACGGTGTTGTCGTTTGGCAAAGTGATAGCCAACGGTGCCACCAACATTATACCCAACGAAGTGTATCTTGAAGGCACCTTCCGCACCTTAAACGAAGAATGGCGTAACCGCGCGCACCAGTTAATGGTTCAGCAAGCCGAGGGTATAGCCCAAAGCATGGGCGGTAGTGTCGATTTCAGGATAGAAAAAGGCTACCCTTTCCTTACCAACGACCTTGTGTTAACAGGCCGTGCCATGGCCGCCGCTAAAGCATTCTTAGGCAACGAGAACGTAATTGACTTAGATGTGCGCATGACTGCCGAAGACTTCTCTTGGTATACCCAAAAACTACCTGCTTGCTTTTACCGTCTAGGTACCGCCAGCCACGATGGAAAATTCAACTCCTCAGTGCATACGCCTACCTTCAATATCGATGAAAATGCCCTGCAAACCGGCATGGGCCTTATGGCTTGGTTGGCGGTAGATGAGTTGGGTAATGCATAAATCAATAGATTTATCTGATGATAATTATTCCTTAGCGGAAACCACTTTTCATTATTTATCGTTAAATTAGTTTAATATTAAAGCTATGGACATACAGACCCTCAAACTAAACCTGATTGAAGATATTTCAAGATTAAATGATGCTTCGATATTGGAGAAAGTTGAACAATTACTTCGTTCTAGTCGAATTGCTGCTTACGAACAGCAAATAAAACCTATGTCGAATAAAGAACTTCAGGACCGAATAAATGCATCTGAAGCTGCCATAAAAACAGGTCGAGTTGTTTCGCAAGAAGATTTAGAAAGAGAAGCCGAAAACTGGTAAGGATGAGAATTATATGGACCTTGCCAGCGAAGTTTTATCTAAGAGAAATAGTAGATTATTACAAAGAAGTAGCAAGTGTTAGGGTAGCCAACAATCTAAAAAACAAACTTTTAAGGGCTACCAAAAAGCTCTCAATCCTCCCTGACATTGGTGTTCCTGAGGAGTTTGATATTCACGAGTACCGATCACTTATTGTAGACAATTACAAAATCATGTACCGGGTTGAGCCACCATACATTTATGTAATTGATGTGTTTGATACACGACAAAACCCTGAAAAAATTAAAAGGAACCTATAGCTCCAATTGATGCAAAAACCCTCCCGCCACAACCAATCCCCCAAACAAATCCTCTTATCTGTAGCCGAAGAGTTAAATGCCAACGGTATTACCAAAGAGCAAGTTGAGACGCTGCTTAATGAAGCAAAAATGCTCATCTGGATGGAGTTTGAAGATGTGGATAATAACATCTTGAAGAAAGAAATTGATGTGCAAATAGAGAATTTGAGCAGGTACAACTGGCAAAAAACCGAAAGAAAAAAAGATACCCTGCTTAAAAATGTGGTTGACGATAGTATCGACTCAATAGCTTACTACTTCAAGAAATAAGCACTAACTAAGTGTAAATACTTAACTTTAAGGAATTTTTTTGATGATTAAACCAAACATTTTGCGCATTTATGCGTATTAATGGTTAATTTTCATCAATTATACATACTGTTTAATATTATACTATACACCTGCGCCATGCAACCGAGCATACAAACCATACCCACTAAAAAATTGGTAGGCCATAGGATAAAAACAAACTTATTGGCTGATAAAACATTCGAGCTGTGGAGCAATTTTATGCCCCTGCGTTCGGAAATTGTAAATAACGTCAGCGATGAATTGTATTCGGTGCAGATAATGTCACCCTTGTATTTCAAAGCTTTTAATCCGCGCTCAGAATTTGAGAAATGGGCGGCCGTTGAGGTTGACCATCACGATAGCGTTCCTGCATCAATGGAGGCCATTACCATCCCAAGTGGCTTGTATGCCGTTTTTTTGCACAAAGGGCGGGCTATTGATGGCCCAAAAACGTTTCAATACATTTTTACCAAGTGGTTACCAGCATCCAATTTCATACTCGATGACCGCCCCCATTTTGCCATTATGGGCAGCAACTACAAATACAATGACCTTGAATCGGAAGAGGAGATTTGGGTACCCATTACCCCAAAACTATAAGCTTCGCCTTTACTTCCATGAGTTTTCTTTTCCCAATTACCTTTTAGTCAGTAAAAACTGATTATTTTGGTGCGTGTATGGATTTTAAGCCCGAAATACGGACGGTACAAGTAACCAGATATGTAACGCCGCTGCGCGAAGGTGGCTCAATGCCAGCCATTGCCGAAGCAGATGATAACTTTTTGTATGCGCTCAAATTTAGGGGTGCAGGGCAAGGTAGCAAGGCTTTAATAGCAGAGCTTATTGGTGGCGAAATAGCCAGGGTATTGGGGTTTAAGGTGCCTGAAGTAGTATTCGCTACACTAGACGAGGCTTTTGGCCGCACCGAACCCGACGAAGAAATACAAGACCTGCTAAAAGCAAGTGTTGGGCTAAACTTAGCACTGCACTATCTCTCTGGTTCAATTACATTCGATTCGACAGTAACACAATTAGATCCCACGTTGGCTTCGCAAATATTGTGGCTCGATAGTTTACTAGTAAACGTGGATCGCACTTGCCGCAACACCAACATGCTTTGGTGGAACAAAGAGCTGTGGCTCATTGACCACGGTGCGGCACTATACTTCCACCATTCGTGGAATAACTGGGAAGCTAAAGCCACAGCCACATTCAGTTATATCAAAGACCATGTAATGCTGCCGTTTGCAACCGAACTAGATGCAGTAAATACATCGTTTAGCGCCATCCTCACACCTGAACGAATACAGGCCATCGTGTCGTTGGTGCCAGATGAATGGCTTTCTGCCGATGCACCTTTTGAATCAGCAGAAAAACATAAGGCCGCATATGCTACCTTTTTGCAAATGCGCGTTGCCCATTCCCTCACTTTTGTAAAAGAAGCTCAAGATGCTAGGGAAAGACTTGTTTGAGTACGCCGTAATACGCGTGGTACCCCAAGTAGAGCGCGAAGAGTTTATGAACGTGGGCATTGTGCTATATTGTGCGAAACAGAAGTTTCTGAAATCGACAATAGAAGTGGATGAACAAAGGCTAAGCACTTTTGCGCCTAAATTAGATATTGCGGAGGTATGTACGTTCTTGAACGCTTATAAAAACATAAGCGAAAGTGGCCCTAATAGCGGCGCTATTGGCAAGCTGCCCATTGCAGAGCGTTTCAGGTGGCTAACCGCAACCCGAAGCACGGTAGTACAATCATCAAAAGTACACCCGGGCATGTGCGACAATGCCGCCGAAATGCTCGAAAAACTGCACCAACAATTGGTTGCCAGTTAACTGAGAAGCAGTTTAAACACTTTTTTATCCTAAGCCAGCAAAGACTAAAGTCATTTAACTTCCGTTATTTAGCCATAATTACTTTCAACACTAAGCATGAAGTACTTTACATCGGTTTTATTGTTGGTTAGCCATTTATGCATGGGGCAGGCGGTATATGAAGCCAGAGTTGTGGATGCTACCACCAACGAACCATTACCTTTTGTAAACGTAGGTATTGTGGGCCAGAACATTGGCACCGTTACCGATGATGCCGGTAGATTTCGCATTACATTAGAATATCAATATGCCAACGACAGTGTTAAAGTTTCGATGATTGGCTACGACAGCAAAAGCTGGACTGTTGATTGTTTGCTAGACCATATAAACGATAGTACCATAAAGCTGAATAAAGCAAACAACCAGATAAAACAGGTAGAAATAAACAGCGACAAACTGCGCCCCAAAGTGGTGGGTAGCACTACTACCAGCCCCTTTTTTACTGGGGGTTTTACATCAAACGATTTAGGCAACGAAATTTGTGTAAAAATAAACGTAGGCAAACAACCATTTTACCTGCAAGAGTTTGCCTTTAATATTGCCAGCAACAATTGCGACAGCCTGCTATTCAGGATAAACGTTTACAGTCTCAAGAACGACCTGCCCGACCGATCATTACTAAGCGAGAATTTGATTATTGCCACCAAAATTACCAGCGGGCAAATAACCGTAGATTTGAAGCCCTACGAACTGCTTATTGATGAAGATTTTGCCATAGGCCTTGAATATATAAAACCCTGCAACGAGCGGTCATTGTGGTTCTCGGCTGCTTTTTTAGGTTCCATATACTCGCGCACTACAAGCCAAGGCAATTGGGAAAAACTGAAAGGCTTTGATTTGGGCTTTAATGTAAAGGTACTCTATTAATCCACCTGATCGCGGTCGCTGAAATCAATACCTGCCGCATCGTCGAGCATAGCGCGAGTCATCTGCTCACCCTCTAGGTTTTGCTGCATCAAGGTCCAAGAATCAGTCAAACTGGTTTCAATCCATAAACTTCCTGACTTACGAAAAACTTGCACCGATAAACCGAATTGATCCCAAAGTTCTTTTTCAAATATAGCCACACTTGCATTGGGTTTTAGCTGCAAAATACCTTCGGCACCACCCTTGCGGCAAAATTGCAGGGTTTGGTCATGCCTGATTAGCTTTGACTGGGGTTGGAGTTTTTTTGCCTCATACGGAGCGCTGTAAAACTCAATCTTCAGGTACGCGAAAGCTTTATTAAACTCTCCCTGCAACTCAGCAATCGTCTTATTGTTTTTAATAATAATTTTCACATGACAGTTTTTCAAGGTACCCTCCAATAGCGCCCTACAGAGAACACTAAAGGAATCTTGCAAATTTATTTCTCTATTTGCTACCAGAATATGATTAAAATCAGGATGCCGAAAAATGTTGGTCAAGTACCTATACTTTGCGGTCTTTGAAACAGAAATTCTGCAAAACTTGAATCATCTAAATGACATTTTTTTCAATAACCTTTGAAAACTAGTTTAACAGGTGCTTTATAAAACCTAGATTTGTGATATAATCCAATGCAAAATATAGAATGGTGGAGCAAGAACTAGAAGTATATCAGGCGCCCGAGGCTCGATATTTTAAAACGAAAACAGAATTTGACGAGGCGGTAGGCAAAGATTTTATCGAACATGCAAATAGAATAACTGCAAAAGGCGTGCAGTTTTTTGTTGGCCTATCACATGGCATATCACCAGCAGGCGCCTATCAGTATATAATAGATAGGTACAGTAAAATACAGCATCCTGAATTAATCTATTACACCTTTGTAAACTCGCCTCTAAAAAGGCAGCGCGACCTTATAGGCGTAACCGATGCAGGTATGTTTTTAAAGTACCTTTTCCGGAAAGGCTATATCAATCGCTCACAGATTTTAGGTAGCACCATGAACCGCGACAATATGGCGGTGTTTACGCAAGAGCTTAACGCTACTGTAGGTACCTACTTACAAGAGCAAGGTAAACAAGGGCTTGACTATGCTTTCTTAGCATCAGATACCACTGGCAGGGTGGCCGGGCTTTCGCGCAAATCAACAGCCTTCGAATCGGATGATATTGTGGTACTTGTTAAGGATGGTAAGGAAGAAGAAGCAACCGTTACACCCAGCTTTTTGCTCAAAACCCGTCGCACGGTTTTTTTGGCTACCAAAGCCGACAAACGTCGCCCGCTAGCTTGGCTCTATTACCAATGGGGTAAGTCTAATGAAAGCCCCAGTTTTTTGCGTTACATGGATAATGTGGAAGAACGCATGACCGTGTTTATTGACGATAAGGCGCTTACTTGGCCACAAATAGAAGTGAAGCGTGACACGCCATACGGAGAAACTATTATTAGGGTTGATTTGGCCAAAACCTTTAATGAGCAAGCAGCCAAAAAAGTGCCAGTTATATTAATGGTGCATGGCTTTTTAGGGCTCAATACCTTCGATGGGTTGCTTACTGCCATATCAAGCACGCAATATATGGCCGCAGCTATGCACTATGGCTCGGTGCCAAACGATTTGCCAACTAAAGAGTACTCTAAACATGTAGCCCGTAACATTGATGCCGTAATTACGTTTTTCGGCGATTTGGGGCACGATGTATATTTGTTTGACCACTCCATGGCCAACATCTATTTTTTGATGATGGACCGGAATATTGACGACTATCCTGGCTTTAAGAAATATTTGCGTGGGCGCATTGGGTCAAACCCATTTTTTGGCGAGGAGGCTAAATGGGCTATTTTGGGCTTTATGGACAATGTCTTAATTCCATCGGTATCAATGCTTTCGCAACCTATTGAGAAGGCCTTGTTTTTGGCTATGAGACAAGTTATCCCCATCGATACCAAACATAATGTTCGCGACCGTTCTATTAATCTTACCGAACGCTTAATAAAAGCAGAATCAGGAGCTAGGGAGCAATTATGGAAGGAGGTGCGCCACCGGGTTACCACCCTAATGAGTGGCATGGGCGCGCTTCCGCACCTCGACCGCATACCAATTATTCAGGCATTGAATAAAATTCCTGCAAAGATATTCGTCATCCAGATTTACTCTGCATTGTTAGAGTCAAAAGCCTTTGATAAACAGAAGGGCTTGCACAATATGCAGCAGCTAAATATTCCCATATTAATACTAAAAAGCGATAAGGATGTAGTCGCCAATTTTGTTAAGCGCATTTATGATGATGGATACACGGAGATAAGGGATGTGACCAACCTAGGTGAAAAACAACCTTTTAGGGAACATCTCTATTTCATGATAAACCCACGCCAAGTTTCGCAAATAGTTGAGGCGTTTATTAGCGATGCCGAGGAACAGCGGAACCAACATCAATAAAGCTTTGCACTGTTAAGTCAGTGCCATGTTCTAATAGGCATGACCAAAAAACGAAAAAGCCTTCCCGAAATGAATGGGAAGGCTTTTTGCGGTCTTAATGGCTTCGAACCCGTCTGGCCTGAGGCGAGATGACAGGCACGTATTCTAACCTTTTAGCAAGTTGGAAGGTTGGTCAATTAACCACCTGAGGTATTCGCTGTTGCACCGTTTCAATTTCTTTTCGCGAATCAGGGCTTCCCTTTTATTCTCGGCAACCTCTGCATATACAAGCTGCCACGGTAACTTATTTGAAGTATACCTGCTAAGACC
>CAMDKI010000004.1 GCA_945901065.1 Chitinophaga pinensis | reverse complement strand
CTTTCATTGGCAATCATATTGCTATTCAGCCGTTGGATATCGCCATAACGAAACCCGGTATAGCACTGGAACAAAAATAGATCCAGTACGTGCTTGTGGTGAGGCTTGGTGTCGGCTTGTATGTAATAGGCAACCATCTTTTTTAATTCGTGCAACTCCAAGTGCTCGCGGTGCGTGGCACCCTTGCTTATTCGAAAGGTAATAAACGGGTCCTTAAATTCTTTGCCCTCCAATAGTGCCATCTTAACGTACGTTCGAACGGTTTTTATTGCCGTTTCGCGAGCGCCTATCTTATTTCCTCGCTTGTGCATGAAAATAACATAGTCGTGCAGCAGCTTGGGCGTAAGCTCATTGAAAGGAATGTGCTTACGGAACTGCTTAAACTTTTGCAGCCTTGATTTGTGCCCGCGGTAGGTATTATATGCAAGCTCAGGCTTCCTTCTTTCCAAGGTTGCAAAGGCATAGGCAATAAAATCGTTGGTTTCGATGTGCCCGGTCAGCTGGTTTTTAAAGGTCTCGATATTGAGCAGGCCATATTCGCCCCGTGCCGCTTCAAGCGCCCTTGTCTGGGTAATTATGGCAGTAGCACGGCCGTATTCGCTGGCTATTTGGTCGTTAAGGCTATTAGCTTCGCTTGATTTGCCTTTTACCTTCTTCCGGTTGTCATCCCAATCTTTGGGGTCAACCATAATACCCAAGCTAATCTTCGCTTTTTCCTTGCCTACGCGCAGCAGCATATACAAAGGGGCTAGACCTGGTCTATCCTTTCGTATGTTGACAGTAACTGAGTAGGTAATCATAACGCAAACGAATCCGGGTTGGGGAACAAATGGGGAACTTTTTGGTGTAAAAGTTCCCCGTTTAGGTACCGCGAATGGTTAACGTTGGTGCGACTTTCGCCGCTGTATGCCTTGATTTGGCGTGATTTGTGTAGCCCGTAGGGGAATCGAACCCCTGTTTCTAGAATGAAAATCTAGCGTCCTAACCCCTAGACGAACGGGCCATTTATCTAATGGTGGTGCAAAAGTAATCGGCTTTTCGGCATCTGCCAAATTTTACGACAATAATTTTAATAAAAAATTCACTTTGGTGCACTATTCCTATAAATTTGTAATTCAAACCTGTTGATTATGACCCGAATTAAAGTAGCAATAAATGGTTTTGGACGCATTGGGCGCTTGGTCTTCAGGCTTTTACATGACCATGCCGATATTGAGTTGGTTGCGATTAATGATTTGGCTGATAATGCCACATTAATTCATCTACTTAAATTTGACAGCACCCATGGTCGTTTTAAAGGCACGTTGTCTTTAGATGGCGACTATTTAGTAGTAAACAATCATAAAGTTCTGGGCCTGGCCGAGCGCGACCCAGAGCAATTACCTTGGGGCAAATTAGGCATTGATGTAGTACTTGAGTGTACTGGCATTTTTCGCAGTCGCGATAAAGCTTCAAAACATCTTGCCGCAGGTGCCAAAAGGGTAGTGCTGTCAGCTCCTGCAAAGGGCCATGATATTAAGACTATTGTATTGGGTGTTAATGATGAGTTGCTAGAAGTTGGAGATACTATTCTTTCCAACGCTTCATGCACCACTAATTGCCTAGCGCCTATGGTAAAAGTGTTGGAAGAGGAGTTTGGTATTGAAAAAGCATTTGTAACAACAGTGCATGCTTACACTGCCGACCAACGCTTGCAAGATGCCCCTCACGACGATTTGCGCCGCGCAAGGGCTGCTGGCATTAACATAGTGCCTACAACAACTAATGCGGGCACTGCACTGGCTCAAGTTATTCCATCTACCGAGGGCAAAATTTTTGCTTCGGCTGTTCGGGTGCCAGTTATTGATGGCTCCCTAACCGAGATAAATGCTTTGTTGAAAGCAACGGTAACGGTAGAGCAGATTAATGCTGCCTTTGCTAAAGCTGCCAATGGCACATTAGTGGGTATTTTGGAATATAGTGAAGACGAATTGGTGTCAACTGACATAGTTGGTAATCCATACTCATGTGTTTTCGATTCTAAATTGACCCAATCGGCCGGGAATTTTATCAAAATTACAGGCTGGTACGATAACGAAACAGGCTATAGCAATCGCTTGGCCGATTTGATTCTAAAAATTAAGGAATTGAAATAGTATCAAGTATCAAGTATCAAGTATCAAGTATCAAGTATCAAGTATCAAGTATCAAGTATTTTGACATTAAAAGAGACCAGATTTACAATGAACATAGATAGCTTCAATTTTTCAGGTAAGAAGGCCCTAGTTAGGGTTGATTTTAATGTGCCGCTTAATGCCGATTTTGTCATTACCGACGATACTCGTATTCGTGCGGCCTTGCCAACGATTAATAAAATATTGAGCGATGGTGGTTCTGCAATCTTGATGTCGCACTTTGGCCGCCCCAAAACAGGACCTGAGGATAAGTATAGCTTGAGGCACTTAGTAACCCACTTAAGCCAATTGTTGGGTAAAAATGTACAGTTTGCTAATGATTGTATAGGAGATGAGGCTAAAGCGAAAGCCGCTGTACTTAAACCAGGCGAAGTGTTGATGCTAGAAAACACGCGCTTTTATAAGGAAGAAGAAAAAGGAGACAGGGAATTTGCCGGCAAGCTGGCTAGCTTGGGCAACGTTTATGTAAACGATGCCTTTGGTACCGCGCACCGCGCACATGCCAGCACCACCATTGTTGCCGACTTTTTTGATGCCGACCATAAGCTGTTTGGCTACCTGATGGATGCTGAAGTGGCCAATGCCGAGAAGGTGCTGCACAACGCAGAGCATCCATTTACCGCTATTTTAGGTGGTGCAAAAGTATCAGATAAGATATTGATAATAGAGAACCTATTGCCAAAGGTCAATAACCTAATTATTGGTGGCGGCATGGCTTACACTTTTATAAAAGCTGCTGGTGGCCAAATTGGCAACTCGCTTGTAGAAGAAGATAAGCTAGAACTGGCAAAAGAGTTGGTAGAAAAGTGCAAAAAATACGGGGTTAAATTATATTTGCCTATTGATTCGGTTTCGGCAGACAAGTTTGATGCCAATGCCAATACTAAAGTTTTGAATAGCGATAGTATTGAAGCGGGCTGGTTGGGTTTAGATATTGGTCCGAAAGCTATTGCTGATTACAAAGCGGTTATCCTTGCATCTAAAACCATCTTATGGAACGGCCCAATGGGGGTGTTTGAAATGGAGAAATTCCAAGAAGGAACTAAATCCATAGCTCTTACAGTGGCTGAAGCTACTGCCAATGGTGCATTTAGCCTTGTTGGCGGTGGCGACTCGGTTGCTGCCATCAATAAGTTTGGTTTGGACGAGCAAGTAAGCTTTGTTTCGACAGGCGGTGGCGCTATGTTGGAATACTTTGAAGGAAAAGAGTTACCAGGCATTAAAGCGATAAGGGTTGATTAGTTTATTGGATGATAGGTTTACTGCTAAGCCAGCATACTGAGTTGTTTGTAACCAGTATACTAATTATCAATAAACCAGTAACTAATAACAAATATTCGGGATGTGGCTCAGCCCGGTAGAGCACACGGCTGGGGGTCGTGGGGTCGCTGGTTCGAATCCAGTCATCCCGACTGTTAAGGGTGGCCTTTGGTCACCCTTTTTTTATAAGCTTACATTTCAGCTTTAAATATTCTATCTTTCAGTTAATGTATTTCCATTGTTTTTATTTTGTCTTTTACTATGCCATCCAACAATTTCAATATTAACGGGCTCAACCAGCATGAAGTAATTGAAGCTAGGAAAATGCATGGTACCAATAGCCAAGATTTCAAGAAAGAAAATTCAGTTTGGCTAGCGATTAAGGCATTGGCTAAAGAGCCAATGGTAATATTGCTACTTATTGCTTCCTCTATATACTTTTTAACTGGCGACAATGGCGATGGTTTTTTCATGGTCGCAGCAGTTTTATTGGTAGCTACTATATCGTTGTACCAAGATTCAAGAAGTCGAAATGCGCTTGCTAAGCTCAAAAACCTCACGCAACCTACTTGTAAAGTAATTCGTGATGGAGAAGTAGTGGAGATAAAAAGCGAAGAGTTAGTTATTGGTGACGCACTAATGGTGGAGGAAGGCACTTTTATTACTGCAGATGGTACCATTATCCACTCTAACGATTTTTCAGTAAACGAGTCCATTCTAACAGGCGAGTCTATGACGGTATACAAGGATGCCGAGAGTAAGAATAACCGCATATTTCAAGGTACAACTGTTTCAAGTGGCCTTGCTATAGCAACAATAACAGCCATAGGCAAGGAGACTCAATTAGGCAAGATTGGCAAAAGCCTGGAAGCTATTACTGAAGAGAAAACGCCATTGGAGCTTCAAATTAACGACTTCGTAAAGAAGATGGTTATTATAGGTGCAGTGGTATTTATAGTAGTTTGGGGCATTAACTATTACCGCAATCCAAATATCTTGGATAGTCTCCAAAAGTCATTGACTTTGGCCATGAGTATATTGCCTGAAGAGATACCAGTAGCCTTAACAACATTTATGGCACTAGGTGCCTGGCGCCTAATGAAAATGGGCATTGTAGTAAAGCAAATGAAAACCGTTGAGACTCTTGGCAGCGCAACAGTTATCTGTACTGATAAAACTGGAACAATTACAGAGAACAAAATGAGTGTCGCGAGGCTATATGTTCTTTCAGAAGGAGAAATAAGTACGATGGAAGGCGTCCTTTCGGATGCTCAGAAAGAATTAGTAACCATAGCCATGTGGGCCAGCGAGCCTATCCCGTTCGACCCGATGGAGGTTGCATTGCATTACGAATACGGCAAATTAACTGCTGCCGACGAGCGACCTAGCTTTAAAATGGTTCATGAGTACCCTCTGGGTGGCAAACCACCTATGATGACCCATTTGTTCGAAAATGGTCAAGGAGCTCGCATAATCGCTGCAAAGGGCGCTCCCGAGGCAATTGCAACTGTATCAAACCTTAGCCAAAGTGAAATTGGCCAAATACATCAAGCTATAATCGACCTAGCTAAAGACGGATTTAGAGTATTGGCGGTGGGTGTTGCCAATTTTGATGGTAACGATTTCCCTAAAGAACAACAACAATTCCAGTTCTTGTTTAAAGGTTTGGTAGCCTTTTACGACCCGCCTAAGAAAAACATTCAAGCCGTATTTGAAGGGTTTTATAAAGCAGGCATTGACGTGAAAATAGTAACCGGCGATAATGCGGAAACTACAACCGCCATAGCCAAGCAGGTGGGGTTTGTAGGTTGGGATAAAAGTATTAGTGGCGATGAATTGATGCAACTGTCTGATAGTGAACTACAAAAGCGTGTAGCTAATACAAAGGTATTTACCAGGATGTTTCCAGAGGCTAAGCTCAAAATAATCAACGCGCTTAAAGCCAATAATGAAATAGTGGCAATGACAGGAGACGGCGTAAACGATGGGCCGGCTTTAAAAGCATCGCATATTGGCATTGCTATGGGTAGGAAAGGAACAGAGATAGCCAAACAAGCAGCATCTTTGATTCTCACTAATGACGATCTTTCGCAAATGTTAGATGGGATAGCTATGGGTCGCCGCATTTACACCAATCTTAAAAAGGCAATCCGCTACATCATATCCATCCACATTCCTATTATCCTCACAGTATTTGTACCATTGGCTTTGGGTTGGTTGTATCCTAACATTTTTACGCCAGTACACATTATTTTCTTGGAGTTGATAATGGGCCCAACATGCTCAATTATTTATGAAAATGAGCCCATGGAAGCCAATACCATGTCGCAAAAGCCTCGGTCGTACACAACTTCTTTCTTTAAATTCAATGAATTGGTTACCAGTATAATGCAAGGCTTGGTTATTACTGCTGGTGCGTTGTTTGTTTATCAATACGCCGTTCATATTGGCCTAAATGAAGACCACACCAGGAGTATGGTGTTCACGGTGCTTATTGCAGCGAATATCGTGCTTACCTTGGTCAATCGTTCCTTCTATTTCTCGATACTAAAAACCCTACAGTATAAGAACAATCTGGTGCTGATTATTATAGGCAGTACCATAGCTATCACAGGCTTATTACTTTACATACCCGTATTGGCTAGGTTCTTTAAATTTGAGCCGCTTAGCTTACCCCAATTAGGCATAAGCATAACCGCAGGCTTTATATCTGTAATCTGGTATGAGTTGGTGAAGGTGGTGAAACGAAGTAGGAGTGAAGCCTAAGAAAGATTAACGTTTAGGCTTAGCATATTTCCTTGAAAAGCTCTCCCATTGCAGGCTAAGCACGCCAAAGATGGCTTCTTTGATAATCTTGGTGCTCATTTTCGATACGCCTTCAACTCGGTCGATGAAAGTGATAGGCACTTCCTTTATTTTGAAACCGTGTTTCCAAGCAGTAAACTTCATTTCAATCTGGAAAGCGTAACCAATAAAACGGATGCGTGAAAGGTCCATAGTTTGCAATACAATCCTTCGGTAGCATACAAACCCTGCGGTGCCGTCTTTGCATGGCAACCATGTGATTAACCTAACATACAACGAGGCGCCGTAAGAAAGCATGATACGGTCCCATGGCCAGTTTTTCACATTGCCCCCTTTGGCATAGCGAGAACCCACTGATAAGTCACCTCCACCAGTATGGCAAGCTTCATAAAGTCGAGGGAGGTCTTCGGGGTTGTGCGAGAAATCGGCATCCATTTCGAAGATATACTCATAGTGCCTCTCAAGCGCCCAACGGAAACCATGGATGTAAGCAGTGCCTAGGCCCAATTTGCCAGTGCGCTCTTCAATAAAGAGCTTTCCGGCGTATTGCACATTCATTAATTCCTTAACAATGTCGGCAGTACCATCGGGCGAGCCGTCATCAATAATGAGCACATCGAACGGCATCGCTAAAGAAAATACCTTGTGTATCATCTTTGCAATGTTTTCCTTCTCATTGTAGGTTGGAATAATAACCAGCCGATCGCTCAAGGTAATAGTTAGTTTGTTTCTTTAAAACTGGAAACCAAAAGTAAGACAATAATCCTAAATAGGAATACAGCAATAGGTGCAATTAAAATATCTTAACACCCTTTACTTGCCTGCTTTGTTTTGCTTTTTCATCCGGTCAAGCGATTTTAATAAATCGGATAGCTGCTCCGGGCCAAAACGCTTTCCGCGAATAAACTTGTCTTTGTCCAATAAAAACAAACGTGGGGTGCTTTGTATATCGTATATCTCTCTAAACGGATTCACACGCTCCAAGTCGGCAAGGTTATACCAATCTTCGATACCAAACTCTTTCAAAAACTTCTTCCATTTATCGGTTTCATTGGTAATGCTCACGGCAACAGCCTTAATGTTGTAAATGGTTTTTAAGCTATCATAAGCGGCTTTAAACAATGGAGCTTCCTTCTTGCAATGACCACAATCTGGATCGTAGAACATCAACAAAATATAATCGGCATCTATTGAATATAGATTCACCATTTTCCCATTCACATCCTTCAATACCAATGCAGGCGCTTGTTTATCAATTAGCGTAGGCTTCATTTTAGCAGCTCGGTCCATAATACGGAACTTATCGGCCTTGTCTAACCAATAGGCTTGATCGCCACTGTAATACTTTTCGGCAATGTGCACGTACACTGCCTCGTGGCCCATAATGTTGGTGTTGGCATATTTGTTAAGCAAAGTTATTACCCAATACTTATAGCTTTCCTCGTCAGGTTTCGATTTTTGGATGATGTATTCAACGGCTTCGATAATAGTATCGTAATGCTGAATGCAAACCTTATCTAGGTAATTAATAACCTTGTTGTGCATTATTGGAGTGCGCAACATGCGAGGATCAGCAAAGTCATAGTTGTCAAAATAATGTTGCTTATAAAAATTGTAAGCGAAGTTAGAGTCAACCAATTCCCCATTTTCTTTTTTAGGGGACTCCGGTGTAGGTACTTCCTCCATCATTTTCAAAAGTTTTGAAAACAATGTACCTGGGTACTTAGCTTGTAGTAGTTTCCGATTTTGCCTTACTTCTTCGTCAAGTTTTTTCAACTCCTCCTTTAATTTTTCAACCTCATTGCCTTTCTTCTTTTCTTCAAAGTCTTTTATTTGTTTGTTTATCTCCTCTCTTTTCTTTCCTCTTTCAGCAATGAAAAGAATATCGCCGTAAAATATTTGGTTCTCGAGGCTACCAGTAGATTTGAAGTTTTTGATAAAATCGGCAGGTGCGGTGTCGTTTTCCACCGAAAAATGCTGATTTTCGCCCACCACCACGTCAAAATAAGTTTTGCGCGGAAGCACAACTAGGTATATACCTTGCGGCAAACTTGAATCTGCCTTAAATACCCCTTCACCATTTGCATCCAGCTGGGTGGTATCTTTCATGTAGGTTTTATCGCCTAAGTAAAAGGCCAAGTATATGGTCGTGTCTTTCAGGTTATTTATTTTAACCTTGATTTCATAACCATCTTTCTTGTCAAATTGCTCATAAATGGGCTCTACTTGTATTTCTTCTATTTGGTTATCGTTATCGGTAGAGGCACCGCAGCCAAACAAAGCCAAAAATGCAATCGCGAATAAATTTGCCATAATTTTCATAGACTCAACAAGCTCTTAATTGTAAAACCATTCACTGCACACAAATATAAGTAAATGGTGCAAGCCAAATAGCAATTTGGTAAAGTGAAATGCCGAACAAAAAAAATGACTAATTGAGTATTGCTAAGCATTGTGATGTTTAGTCCTAGTTTAAATAACAAAATTTAACTTCTGTTATAGTTACTTACCATTGTTATTTTTCAAAGAATCGGGCGCTGAACCTTCTTTTACAAAGCCTAGTGAAACAGAGTTGATACAATAGCGTTGGCCAGTAGGGTTAGGGCCGTCATCAAAAACGTGGCCAAGGTGGCCACCGCATTTGGCGCATAGCACTTCGGTGCGCACCATGCCATGCGCATAGTCCATTACGTATTCTATAGCAGCGCTATCTTCAGGGGCAAAGAAACTAGGCCAGCCGCAATGCGCGTCAAATTTGGTGTTAGAGCTAAATAGCTTGGTACTGCATGCCGCACATGTATAGTATCCTTTTTCAAAATGCTCATCATATTCGCCTGTATGAGGCCTTTCTGTTCCTTTATTTCGCAGTACCTGATATTGTTCGGGGCTTAGCTCTTTTCGCCATTCTTCATCGGTTTTGGTTATCTCGTAATTAGTTTTTCCCGAATCAACTGCGGTATAGGTAGCATTGTTTTTGTAAACAGTTATTTCAGGCAGGGTTTCTACCATCGTTTGTTTACAAGATGCAAATACAAAAAAGGGTATGGCTAATGTTATCCAAAGAAGTTTCATGCTTTTTGTTTTGAGTTACTTGTTTTAAAATGCTTTTTACAGAACAATTGTTCAAGTGCAAACACCTTGCCACAAAACAACAACGGCTGCCCAAAAAGAGCAGCCGTTATAATTGTTATACAATTGTGATACTTTGATTATTCTGCAGGCAATACTACGGTATCGTCCGAAATGGTCGAAGCAACTTCTGTATTTACCACTTCTACTTTAGCATCATTAGTGCTCGCATGACCGCCATCAACGCTCGTAACGGCAATGTGCGGCGCGATGATAAGCGCTACGATAGACATTAATTTGATAAGGATGTTCATAGATGGGCCTGAAGTATCTTTAAACGGGTCACCAACGGTATCGCCTGTTACAGATGCTTTGTGCGCATCAGAACCTTTGTAAGTCATTACACCGTTAATCAAAACACCTTTCTCAAATGACTTCTTGGCATTATCCCAAGCACCACCAGCGTTAGATTGAAACATAGCCATCAACACGCCCGATACCGTTACACCTGCAAGCAAGCCACCCAATACTTCGGGGGCCGATACGCCAGCTACCCAGCTGTTCTGCCAGCCGAAGCCAACAACTAGTGGCGTAAGCAAAGCAATAAGGCCAGGGGCAATCATTTCACGAATTGAGGCTTCGGTAGAGATAGCCACACATTTTTCGTACTCAGGCTTGGCTTTGTATTCCATGATACCTGGTATCTCGCGGAACTGGCGACGAACTTCTTCTACCATTTTCATAGCAGCGCGGCCCACGGCAGCAATAGTCAATGCTGAGAAAATGAATGGAATCATGGCACCGATAAACAAAGCAGCCAACACTGGGGCTTTGAAAATATCGATTGAGCTAATGCCAGCAACACCTACAAAGGCAGCAAACAATGCTAATGATGTAAGAGCAGCAGAAGCGATAGCGAAGCCCTTGCCGGTAGCAGCAGTAGTGTTACCTACAGCATCTAAGTTGTCAGTACGCTCACGTACTTCTTTCGGTAAACCACTCATTTCGGCAATACCACCAGCGTTATCGGCAATTGGGCCAAAAGCATCAATAGCCAACTGCATAGCAGTGGTAGCCATCATACCAGCAGCGGCAATAGCTACGCCATATAGCCCAGCAAATGCATACGAGAAGATTATACCACCCGCTAATACCAAAATTGGCAATACTGTTGATTCCATACCAACTGATAAGCCACTAATAATGTTGGTAGCGTGACCAGTTGATGAACCCTTGATGATTGAGTTAACAGGGCGTTTGCCCATTGCTGTGTAGTACTCAGTAATGATACTCATTAAAGTACCTACTACTAGACCTACCAATACGGCATAGAATACACCATTGGCAGTAAAAGGATTTGAGTTAAGGCGGTTCATAACCAAATCGCCAGCAGGCAACATCCAGTGGATAAGGAAATAAGAACCAATAACGGTAAGAATTACTGAACTCCAGTTACCAATGTTCAATGCTTGTTGCACATCGCTCTTGTCATCTTTAATAGTAACGAACCAAGTACCGATAATAGAGAATACCAAACCCATACCACCAATTAGCATTGGCAATAATACAGGGGCAATGCCACCAAAATTGTCACTTACACCGCTCTGGTAAATCACTTCGCGACCCAAAATCATGGTAGCCAAAATGGTAGCTATGTAAGAGCCGAACAAATCGGCACCCATACCCGCTACGTCGCCTACGTTATCGCCTACGTTATCGGCAATAGTTGCAGGATTACGAATATCATCCTCAGGGATACCAGCTTCTACCTTACCAACCAAATCGGCGCCTACGTCGGCAGCTTTGGTATAGATGCCACCACCTACACGGGCAAACAGTGCAATACTTTCAGCACCCAATGAGAAACCAGCCAATACCTCAAGGGCAGTAGCCATTTCAGAGCCGTTTACGCCAGCACCTACATTTACTACAAACTTGTAGTAAAACACAATAAACAATGAACCTAAACCTAGCAATGCCAAGCCTGCAACACCTAAGCCCATCACTGTACCGCCTGCGAATGAAACCTTCAAGGCTTGTTTTAGGCTAGTACGAGCAGCTTGTGTAGTGCGAACGTTTGCTTTAGTGGCAATGTTCATACCTATGTAACCAGCAAAAGCGGATGATATAGCACCGATAATAAAAGCTACCGCAATTAGCCAGTGCGAATTGTGACCTAGCGTGCCCGACCAGCCCAACAATAGGGTAGTAGGGATAACAAACAGAGCCAGTATTTTCCACTCGGCCTTAAGGAAAGCCATGGAGCCATCGGCAATATAACCAGCAAGCTCAACCATGTTGGCATCACCAGCATCTTGTTTTACTACCCATCGTGATTTGAAGTATGTGTACAGCAGTACCAGCACACCTAACACAGGCAAAACGTAGAGAATATTTTGTGCAATCATAAAATTGTTAGTTAATAAAGGAAGTTTGATTTTTTATTTAAGTGTTTGTTGGTGTTATTTCCGTTAAAGCGCCCAAAAATACTAGAATGCTGGGGTTATTTCATAACACTGTAAAGTAAATTTTTAAACAAAGGACTAACAACGCCTTATGAGCTAGACACAGCCGCAATAGTTAAGGATTGATAAATTTGCTTTTTAAGAGCACTATCTTATCTTTTTTGCCGTTGAATAACGGGCTTTTTAATGTTACAACATACTGTTTGCTTGTTTATGTAGATTTTCGGCAGTATGTTCACCATACAATCATTTAAGGGATAAAAATGGAATATTGCAGTAATATGGCTAAATATTGGGGGTTATTCTTTTTTTGTTTTTTTTCAATTTCGGTTTTCGGGCAAGTAGATGTTCAGCTACTGGAGCGCTTCCCGAAAGAGGATGTAGTATATTTAGAAATGTCGCAACATTTGGATATTACGATCGAAGGCGATTCATTGAAGATAAAAAACAAAGTAAGGGAACGTGCCCACTATCTTACCTCGAATGATTTAAGCATGTCTCGCGAGCGCATTTATTACACCAGTTTTTCGGAAATTGAGGATTTAGAAGCTTTCACCGAGGTGCCAAACGGTAAAAAAAGCAAAAAAGTGGAAGTAACTGATTTTCAAGAAAAGTCAGCTACCTCCGATGGTGTATTTTTTGATGACAGTAAAAAAATGGAATTTATTTTTCCAGGCGTAATGTCAGGCGCTACCACTCAAATGGATTATACTGAGCATATCAAAGACCCTCGTATGCTCAGTCCTTTCTTCTTCAATTTTTATGTACCGGTTTTGAGAGCAGAATATAGTGTAAGCTTTCCAGCTGATGTTAAGGTTGCTTTTGTATTATTAGGTGATAACACGGATAAAATAAAATTTAAAGAGTCCAAGCAAACAGACGGGAGTATCATTTATACTTGGACTGCAGAAAACCTGCCAAAGTTGAAGTTTGAAGGTAATGCACCAAGTCGTAGCTATTTCGACCCTCATATTATACTGCATATTACCACCGTCAATTTAGGGGGTTCAGAGCAGCCAGTGCTGCGCAACCCTGACGATTTATATGCTTGGTACTATTCCTTAGTAAAGTCGATAAATCCAAAAGGGGAGGAAGAGCTAAAGACGATAGTGGACGATATTGTTAAAGGAAAAAATACCCAACGCGAAAAAGCGGAAGCCATATTTAAGTGGGTGCAAAACAACATCAATTATGTTGCATTTGAAGATGGCATGGGAGGTTTTGTTCCTCGCAACGCCATTGATGTATGCACTAAAAAGTACGGCGATTGTAAGGATATGGCTAACCTGCTTACCCAGATGCTAAATTTAGGAGGTTTGAATGCTCGAATGACTTGGATAGGCACACGCAGTAAACCATACACCTATAAAATGGTACCTACGCCAATGGTAGACAATCACATGATAACTGCCTTGTTTTTAGATGGAGATACACTTTTTTTGGATGCCACTGGAAAGTATCAAACTATTGATTTACCAACAGATATGATTCAAGGTAAGGAGGCCCTAATTGGTATTGATGCTAATACCTACTTAATAAAACAAGTGCCAATTATTGCCTTAGAGACGAACAGGGTGATTGATTCAGTGCGTTTGGTAATTAACGGCACCGATTTGAAGGGAACCGGAAGAGCTAGCTGGACGGGCTACCCAAAAGTAGATGCAGCCTATGGCTATTACAGTAAAGATAAAGCTGATGACCAAATGTTTGTTACTGCCCTAATTACTAAAGGCAACAATAAATTTAAAACGGATAAGTTCACCATGAACGATCCGTTGAATTCGGCTACTCCATTAGTTATTGATTATGACTGCACTATACCCGATTATGTAAAGTCGGTTGCAGGTAAGTACTATATTGGAGTCAATATGGATAAAATGCTGAATACCCAGACTATTGATAAGGCAAAGCGCACTTACAGTTTCGAGTTTGATTATAAGCTTGACAACAATTTACTTACGACCATTGTGATACCCGAAGGCTATCTGGTTGAGTACATTCCAAGCTCGGTGGAATACAAAAATGACAATTTTGGGTTTAAGATAACCTACACCCAAACCGGTAACGAAGTGAAGCAAGTTAAAAGGGTTTACATAAACACTTTGATGCTTAAACCAACCCAATTTGATCAATGGAACGAGTTTCTAAATCAACTGAATAAAGCCTACAAAGAAACCCTAGTGCTTACCAAAAAACCCTAAAAGGCATTAAATGATACGTACCCTTATTTTTTTGTTTGCTTCCACTTTGGCAGTGAGCTTAGCGGCAGCGAACCCTGATAGCAGCTATACCCATTATGATTGGGACACCACCATTAACTTGGCCCAGTTAACCGACAAGGAGTTGGCCGACAATGCCATTATACTGGTTGATACCAGAATGATGGAGTACGTAAAAGGTGAGGAGGCCGATGATTATGATATGTATATCACCCGCCACAAACGCATAAGGGTAAATAACGATAAAGGCATTGATGAACATAACAAGGTGTTTGTTCCAATTCGCGAGGATGATGAGGTTATCATGCTGAAAGCCAGGTCAATTGCCAAAGACGGTACGGTGAAAGTGTTAAACGAAAAGAGTATTAAAAACCTGGACAATTATGAAGACTACGGCAATTTTGCGCTTTTTGCCATAGAAGGTGTTGAGAAGGGTGGCGAAATAGAGTATGTATACACCATTAAACGCTCAGCAGAGATTTTTGGCAGGGAAACGTATCAAACGGATGTAAAAATAAAGAAGGCAACTTTTACCTTGATTGTTACTGAAGACTTGAAGTTTGGTACCTATGGTTACAATGGTTTCCCCGATGGGGAGTTTGTTAAAGATGGCGAACGCTATTTACTGAATATAACGGTTACCGATATGGAACCGCTATATGAAGAGGCTTATAGCGGATATGAAGCTAGTAAGCAACGGATTTCTTATAAGCTTACAGGAAGAAAAGGATCTGATGGCAGGCTTAACACTTGGAACGATGCCTCTATGCATTTTTTGACAAGTATATACGCCTCCGAAACTGATTTTAATCCAGCCAAATTTATTAAGGAGCTGAAACTTACCAAGTATAAAACCGACCAAGAGAAAATACTAGCGTTGGAGAATTATCTAAAAACAAACGTTGCGGTTAAGCTTGAGTCGGGAGACGGGTTAGGCGATCCAGCGCAAGTGGTTTCTCGCTTATATGGAAACGAGGTAGGTCTAACAAGGGTATACGCAATGGTGCTAAATGAATTAGGCATCCGACATCAATTAGTGCAAACTTGTAGCCGATACGACAATAAGTTTGTTACCGAGTTTGAGGACTATTATAATCTTGATGAGTATATGTTTTATTTGCCAGAATTGAAGAAATTCATTTCTCCAGCAAACATAAATTTACGTTTAGGAGTGCCACCAAGCTATCTTGCCGGCAACAAAGGACTGTTTATAACTGTGCCCTATGGTTTTGGCCAAGTGCGCGATATACCAACAATGGGATACAAAGACAATACGATTGGTTTAGATGCCGAGATATTGTTTGACAAGAACATGGAGTACGTAACAGTAAAGAAAAAACAATCGTGGACGGGGCATACCGCATATATTTACCGTTACAATTTTGCCTATGCCGACGAGGAGAACAAAGAGGCTTTTATCCGTGAGTTGTTGGCATCCGGTCTTGATGATGCGATTATCAAGTCGAAATCAAACGTCAATGCCCTTTTAAATGATAATGCAACCGATAAACCTTTGGAACTTTCGGGTGAGTTTGCTTCGGGCGCGTTGTTAGAAAATGCTGGCAATAGCTACATTCTAAATATTGGCGATATTATCGGCCCACAGGCAGAGCTTTACCAAGAGCATGAGCGCCAAACAGACATTGCTTTTCCATATCCGAAACAGTATTTACATCATATTTACTTTACCATTCCGGCTGGATATACGGTAAGCGGATTGGAGGATGTGAAAATTGACAAGAAATTAGAAAGCAATGGAGAGACATTGGCAAGTTTTATCTCAAGCTATAAAATTGAAGGCAATGTGGTTCACATAAACGTGCACGAATACTACGTAGTGCCCGAATTGAAGAAAGAGCTTTACGAAGGCTTCCGCTCTGTAATTAATGCTGCATCCGATTTTAACAAGGTGGCTTTGGTGCTTGAGCCGATAAGTAAGTAATCAAAAAGAATATAGACTTAAAAAGCAGGCTCACTATTGGGTCTGCTTTTTTATTTTACACCCAATTAAAAAAACGAATGCGGCTATTATAGAGCCTAAAAGTGCACCAGCCAGCACATCGATAGGGTAGTGCACCCCAACATACACTTGGGCAAACGAAACCAATGTTGCAATTGCCAAGAGTGAATACATGGGCCATTTGATATCGTTATAAAGGCTTACACCAACAATGATAGCGAAACCAAAATGATTGGTAGCATGAGATGACGGAAAACTAAACCCACTGCCACAATGCACCAGCAAGCGGACTTGTTCTGCCAGCATTGGTTCGCGACAGGGGCGCAGGCGTTCAATAAAAGGTTTTATGAGCGATGCGCTAATTTGGTCGCTAAGGAAGAAGGTTACTAGCGTAAAAGCGATAAACCAAAAACCTTGAAGTTTGTACTTATAAAGTAACCAAAAAGCAGTGAAAACATATAGTGGTATCCATGTATATTGGTTCCTAAGCACGGGCATTAATACATCAAACCAATCATTGGCCATGCCATTGTTAATGGCTGTAAACCATTCATTGTCAATTTTCAATAGTTTATCCAGCATGTTTGCGGGCTACTAGTATCAATCGGTCCGAAATTTCGGGTTGATAAGGGTTTAGTTGGTAGTCGCCAAAGGTTTGCTCCAGCACAAAGCCTGTTTTAGCAAAGTAGCCTTGAAAATCTTCTAATGCCAGCGCTTGCACAGTTTCCGTAAATGTACCCACATTACTACCATCCATAATTTCAATTTCCTTTACTATCCTATCATTAAAAACGGAGCGCTGAATATTGAACGTTACACCGTCGATTTGTTTAGTTTCTTGCGGCACCAGTTTTTGTAAAACAGTATGAATATTAAAGAAGTCGATAACTAGTATCCCACCATCTTTTAACCCCCAATTAGCTGCGCGTAGCGTTTTTAGGTTATCGCTTTCGCTTTCGAAATAACCAAAGCTGGTAAAAAAATTGAAAATGTAATCATAGTAGTTTATCCGAAAGTAGTTGCGAATGTCGTGTTGGTAAAAGTGAAGGTTTTCTGCTTCGGCAACCTTTGCCTTTCTGATACTTTTTATCGATAAATCTACTCCAGTTACATCAAACCCCTTACTAGCTAAAAACATAGAGTGTCTGCCAGCTCCGCAGGCTAAATCCATAATAATACTGCCACCTTTGGGGTTTAAATAGCCTAACAAATTGCTTATAAATGCTTCAGCCTCTTTTTCATCTCTGTTTTGATATAGCAAGTGATAGTAAGGCGAATCAAACCAAACTTTGTACCAGTCGCTTATCTTTTTAATCGCCTCGGGCTCCAATGTCATCTGCTGTTTTATTGAAATAATATACTATTTTCGTGCACTAAAATACTGGGAAAAATTGACTTTAATCAAATCTATATCGGGCATTAGGGGTACTATTGGAGGTAAACCAGGCGATAACTTAACACCACACGACATTGTAAAATATACTGCTGCTTATGGCACTTGGCTTCAAAAGAAGAAAGCCGAGCATTATAAAGTAGTTATTGGTCGCGATGGTAGGGTTTCGGGTCCTATGGTTCAGCAAATTGTTACAGGCACTTTATTGGCGCTGGGCATTGATGTTATCGACCTTGGTCTATCTACCACCCCCACTGTTGAAATGGCAGTTGTAAATGAGGGCGCCGATGGCGGCATAATACTTACCGCTAGCCACAACCCTAAACAATGGAATGCCCTAAAATTGTTGAACGAGCAGGGGGAGTTTATTTCTGAAGCAGATGGGGAACTCGTGCTTAAGCTGGCTGAGAAAGGGGATTTCAATTTTGCCGAAGTAGGCAAACTGGGTACCTACAGTACTAAGGACGACTACATTGCATGGCACATACAGCAAATATTAGCATTGCCATTGGTTGATGTAACGGCCATTAGATCAAAAGGATTTAAAGTGGTAGTTGATGCGGTAAATAGCACTGGGGGCATTGCTGTACCTATGCTATTGCGTGCACTTGGAGTTGAAAATATAGTTGAAATTTCTTGTGAACCAGATGGTTTGTTTTCACACAACCCTGAACCGCTTCCTGAGAACCTTATTGCATTAATTAGCGAAGTAAAGACAACCAGTGCTGATATAGGCATTGCCGTTGACCCCGATGTAGACCGTTTGGTGTTTGTAAACGATGATGGCAATTGTTTTGGCGAAGAATATACTTTAGTAGCCATTGCCGATTATGTGCTACAAAATAAACCTGGCAATACCGTAAGCAATCTCTCCTCAACCAAAGCATTGAAAGACGTAACCATTAAACGCGGGGGAGAACATTTTGGAACTGCCGTTGGCGAGGTTAACGTTGTGACCAAAATGAAAGAGGTGAATGCCGTAATAGGTGGCGAAGGCAACGGAGGTATTATTGTACCCGAGTTGCACTATGGCCGTGATGCGTTGGTGGGTATTGCATTGTTTCTTACGCATTTGGCTAAATTCGGCAAGTCAGTTTCGGTATTGCGCTCACAGTATCCCAACTACTATATGAGCAAAAATAAGATTCAGTTGTCGCCGGAAATTAATGTGGATGAGGTATTGAAATATATCCACAAGAAGTATAAAAAGCAGCCGGTGAACACTGTAGATGGGGTTAAAATTGAATTTGACGATAATTGGGTTCACCTCCGCAAATCGAATACAGAGCCTATTATTCGTATTTATGCAGAGAGTGCCAATGAAACTACTGCGCGAACATTGGCAACCAAAATAATGAGCGACATCAAAGAATTAACGAACGGAAACGGTTAATACCATTTCAAATAGTTAGCTGTTTGTAACTAAAACCCTACCAAGTTTGTCGAGTAGTAGTGAAAAGTATAACTTTGCCTCTCGATGAGCCAAGTGCCCGAAAATATTCACACCACTTTCGACCAGTTGTTGAACCGCGCCGATAAAGAGCAATTGCTTAAGCAGCATGCTTTTTGCGTATGGTTTACTGGGCTTTCGGGCTCCGGCAAAACAACCATAGCCAAAGGCGTTGAGCGCGAGTTGCACAACCGTGGTTACCTTACCCAAGTATTAGATGGCGACAATATTCGTAGCGGCATTAATAACAACCTTGGATTTAGCGAACAAGATAGATTGGAAAATATTCGCCGTATAGCGGAAGTTACCAAGTTATATATCAATACAGGCATTATTACCCTTAACTGTTTTGTGAGCCCAACTGAGGATATTCGCATTTTGGCCCGCGACATTATTGGCACCGAAGACTTTATTGAAATATATGTAAATGCTCCTTTTGCCGTTTGCGAAGACCGCGATGTAAAAGGATTGTACAAAAAGGCCCGGGCTGGCCAAATCAAGAATTTTACTGGGTTAGACGCACCTTTTGAGGCACCTACCAATGCCAACCTAGAAATAGCTACAGACAGGATGACCATTGCCGAAAGTGTTCAGGCGGTGGTTGCATTGTTATTACCTAAAATAGAAGCAAAGAACTGATATGGATTATAATTTGAATCACCTGAAGGAACTAGAAGCGGAATCAATATACGTTATCCGTGAGGTTGCTGCTGAGTTCCAAAACCCGGCAATTCTTTTTTCAGGAGGCAAAGACTCAATTTTGTTGACTCACCTGGCCCGCAAAGCTTTTTTTCCTGCCAAAATTCCTTTCCCATTAGTGCACATTGATACTGGCCATAACTTTGAAGAAACTATTACTTTTCGAGATGAGTTGGTTGAAGAAATTGGCGCTAGGTTAATAGTTGGCTCAGTGCAAGATGCCATTAATGCCGGCAGATCGACTGAAGAGAAGGGTATTAATGCGAGCCGCAACGGTTTGCAAACCTTAACCTTGCTAGAAACAATAGAAGCCAATAAGATTGATGCAGCTATGGGCGGCGCTCGCAGAGATGAGGAAAAGGCTCGTGCCAAAGAACGTTTCTTCTCTCACCGCGATGAGTTTGGCCAATGGGACCCAAAAAACCAACGCCCAGAGCTATGGAACATTTTTAATGCCCGCAAAGGCTTTGGTGAGCACTTCAGGGTATTCCCAATAAGCAATTGGACTGAATTGGACGTTTGGCAATACATTCACATGGAAGGAATCAAATTGCCAAATCTGTATTTCTCTCATAAGCGCAGCGTATTTTTGCGCGACGATGTATGGTACGCCGAAACGGAATTTATGGAACGCAAGGATACTGAGGTATTAGTTGATAAAATAGTGCGTTTCCGTACTATTGGAGATGCCACTTGCACTGGTGCGACTTTGTCAGAGGCTGGAACTTTGGAAGAAATTATCCAAGAAGTAGCATCTAGCCGTGTTACAGAGCGTGGAGGTCGTTCAGATGACAAGCGAAGTGAGACTGCTATGGAAGACCGCAAAAAGGCTGGATACTTTTAAATTTAAGAATTACGATTTACGAAATACGATTGAATAATAAGTAAGGAATAATCTGCGCTACCAGCGCAATTAATATAGAATCATCGATAATGGAAGATACATTCGATAGTGCCGAATACCTAAATATGGAGTTGATGCGCTTTACCACGGCAGGCAGCGTTGATGATGGTAAAAGTACCCTTATTGGCCGCTTGCTTTACGATAGCAAATCTATTTACGAAGACCAATACGAAGCCATCCGTAAAACCAGCGAGCAGAAAGGGGAGGAGTATGTAAACCTTGCTTTACTTACCGATGGTTTGCGTGCCGAGCGTGAACAAGGTATTACTATTGACGTGGCATACCGCTACTTTTCAACACCTCGCCGTAAGTTTATAATTGCTGATACTCCTGGGCACATACAGTACACCCGAAATATGGTTACTGGTGCATCGAGTGCTAATTTGGCTTTAATATTGGTAGATGCCCGCCACGGCGTAGCGGAGCAAACCCGTCGCCATGCCATTATTGCTTCATTACTGCAAATACCGCATGTAGTAATTTGTGTAAACAAAATGGATTTGGTAAACTTCGACAAGAAGGTATTTGAAGACATTGAGAATGACTTCCGCAAATTTGCCTCTAAACTTGATGTAAAGGATGTTCGTTTTATACCTATTAGTGCTTTGATGGGCGATAACGTGGTCGATCGCTCAACCAAGACCCCTTGGTACGAGGGCCCTACTTTATTGTATCTACTAGAAACTGTGCACATTGCCAGCGACTCTAATCATATCGATTGTCGTTTCCCGGTGCAGTATGTTATCCGTCCGCAGTCAAGCGAATACCACGACTATCGTGGTTATGCAGGTCGTATAGCTGGTGGCGTATTTAAAAAGGGAGATAAAGTAATGGCTTTGCCGTCTGGTTTTACTACCCGCATTAAGAGTATTGATACTTACGATGGTAGCTTAAATGAAGCTTTTGCGCCAATGTCTGTTACTATTACGCTAGAGGATGAGATAGATATTAGCCGTGGCGATATGATTGTACGCGAAAATAACTTACCTACTAGCGGTCAAGATTTAGAAGTAATGGTATGTTGGTTGACTGACAAGCCATTGCAACTTGGTGGTAAATATTCCATAAAACACACTACCCGCAATGCAAGATGCGTGATTAAAGAAGTAAAATATAAGCTCAATATTAACACCCTGCATCGCAACGAAGAAGATTCTAGCATTGGCCTAAATGACATTGCGCGTATAAGCATCCGCACAACTACGCCGTTGTTTTATGATTCGTACCGACGCAACCGAAATACAGGTAGCCTCATCATTATAGATGAAGCTACTAATGTAACCGTTGGAGCGGCTATGATTATTTAATTACTGTAAAATGTTGTTTGCTTAAAGTTTGGGTTGCAACTTATAAATAATTGACTGCCGCCCAATTTATAGCTTACTTTGCTGCAACAAATAAATGAGGCTTAATGGTTGGTGTTTCGTTAGTAGCGCTATCGGCAAGGGTAGGAGAGCAGGTAATTAGCTTAGCTGATGTTGCAAAGCAATTTGACACTACAGAGTCCCAAGTAACCAAAGCCACGGGCATAACCGCCCTTTATAAGTTTCCGCTCACAACGGATTTATCAGCTATTGCAGCTGATATGATTGTCCGCATTTTGGCAGCCAGCCATGTGGATATGGCACAAGTGGTTGGCTGGAGCACTAGCACACAACCTGACCACAATTTGGTACCAGGTATTGAAATGGGCATTGCCGGCTATTACAAAGAGTTTACCGATAAAATAACTACAGCAGCTGGGTTCGGCTGTGTGGCAGGTATCGAGGTGTTAGCATCGGCGTATATGTATGCCATACACTACTGCACACCTGAACAACCTTATTACTTGGCAGTAGTTTCTGAAACCCCTAACGTAATGCTCTCTGGCGATGCGGCAACAGGTCAGCTGTTTAGCGATGGTATAGCTGTAGCGTTATTAAAAGTGAATTTTGAAGACGAAAAAACGGGATTTTCCATTAAACGCCCTTTAGTGAGGACGTTAAAAGCTACTAGTGGCTTGCGTGTTGGCAATCCATTTAAAGGCGAAAAGCCTTGCTTACAAATGGATGGCAGAGAGATTTATCGTTTTGCCACCGATGCCAAGGTATATAGAACCATATTGGATGCTGCAGAAATGGAAGTATTAGAGGAGAACACTTATTTTATTCCTCACCAAGCTAACCTGCGCATTTTGAGAAAAATGCAGGAGACAAATAACATTCCCGATTCGCAGTTTTATGTAAAAGGCATACAAACCATTGGCAACACTGCAGCTGTTAGTGTGTTCTTGGGCCTGTATGATGTATTGCAAAACAGTTTAGCGCCAAAGGGCACCAAACATTTCTTGCTCGGGGCATTTGGCATGGGTGGTAAGTCGGGTGGTGTTTTGCTTACCATTAATGGTAATGTGTTACTAGTTTAGCTATTGAAAGTCTTCTGCTTTAAATAACGCTTTCGCTATTTTATCGGTATAGGTATATCCCATACCTTTTTCGCTCCTTTCCTGCCATTTCAATTTTAGCTGTTGTAACGCTTCTTGAAGCGCTTGTTGGCCTTCAAAGGGCAACCCGATATAATCAAGCATTAGCCTTACATGCTTTTCCATATCCGCAGATACTTCTTCGCTCTTAAGTGATAAGATATCCGTATAAGATTGCACCTGTTGTGCTAAAGCATAGGCAGATACAACCATCTGGTAAACCCCTGCCCAGTATGTCTCGGGTAGTTTTTCGTTTTTTAAGGCATTGCCTAACAATGTAACGTATGAGGTGAATGCCTTTTCGGGGTTTCGCTGCAAGAAAATGAATTTAGCATCCGGAAACCGATCCTTGAGCTCACCAAGATGAAAGATACCCCCAAAGTATTTTAAAAGCGGTATTTGTTTAGGGTTTTCACTTTGCGCGCGCTTTACTATCTGCTCCAAAAAATCGAGGTGCTGTGTATTAAAGGTTGGAGTTGTTTTACCGTTAAGCAATCCATAGTAGGTGTGGCCCATCACTCCTTCGCCTTGAAACTTGCGCATCACGGCAATATCGAAAGCCTCTCGTTTGTTGAAACCTGTAGCATGTATGGCAGGGTTCCAACGGCTATCAAAGTATGGCTGCACTATAGGTGCTATCCATTCGAAACCACTTCGTACTATTTTTGGCGCTTTTGGCAGCAACAAATCGGCCATAGAAGGGGCATGCAGTTGGGTGTGCGCACTCAATGCCTTCATGGTAGCGGTAGTTGAGCTGCGTGGCGTGCATCCTAATATAAAAACGACTTTACCCTTCATAGTATGCAAAATGTACTACAAATGTAGCAAAAGTACCGGCACTGTTAATATCAGTTTATCATGTACCCGATGCGCACTTAAAAAGTAATTTCTAGCCTTTGTGGCTGCATATCAGTTTAGACTTAACACCGGATTTGATGATAAGATAGAACCTAAAATTGAACCCTGACAATAGATTGCTAAATCAACTCCCTAAGAACCCAAAAGAGTACCCTCTAAGGCTTGAAACCTCGTCCTTTTATCTTCCCTATTTTAAGATACTGAAACGCATGGTTATCCTACCACTTTCGATTTTTATCCTCAATAGGTAATAGCCAGAAACGTAACCTTCTGTATTTATACTATAAGTACTCAATTTGTCGATTTTATTTGTTTCTATCAATACACAGCCAATCCATTATATACTTCAATAGCTTCTACTTTTATGTTGCTTGGAACTACAATATTCACCATATCTTTAGCCGGAATAGGATATACTTTTATACTTAAAGCAAAAATTGTCTCGAATATACTTACTCCATCTTGTTTTGCTACTAAAGTAACGCCATATACATCCAACAGGATAACCGTGCCGTTGGCCGAAATTTCTAATACATTGCTATTCGTTAAGGTTAAGAAGCCTTCTACTAAAAACCTATTTTGAGCTGAATGAGTTTGATTTGCTGGTATCGCAAGCGGATGCATTTAAGCTTTACTTAAGAAGAAACAAGCTAATGCCTGAATACCAGAAAAGTCTTTATCGGAACATGGTAAAGCATATTGTAAAACTCTCCAAATATAAGGCCACAGGGCAGAAAGTGACAGATAAGCTTAAACTGGACATTACTGCTAAACAGGATGTTGCAGACATTACTTGGCTCAGAAATAAATTAATAGAGCTTGATTGATGTTATTTACCCGTATCATTCCTAATAAAAAGGGCTTTTGCCTATCTTTACGAGCCTTAAATAAGAAGTCTTAGTAAATTTTATGAGTCAACAACTTTACGACATCCGTGTAAGCCAAATTCGCACGGAAACTAGCCATGCAAAGGTTATATCATTTGATATTCCGCCGCACTTACTCGAGCAGTTTAGGTTTGAGCCCGGCCAGTACATTACCCTTGAGGCGGATGTAAATGGTAAGAAAGTTCGCCGCTCATATTCTATATGCAGTCATAGAGACGAGCCCCTATCAATTGGCGTAAAAAAAGTTGATGGTGGGGTGATGTCGTCTTATTTAAACAATCACGCCGTGGTTGGCCAATTGCTTAAAGTATTGCCGCCACTTGGTAAGTTTACGGTTGATGCACAACCATTTAAACAAAAACACTACGTGCTTTTTGCTGGTGGAAGTGGCATAACTCCTATGTTGGCAATAATTAAAGCCCTACTTGCCGATGAGCCATCAAGCAACATAACCCTGCTTTATGCTAACAGGAATGAAGAACATATCATGTTCCGTGAGCTTTTTGATAGCTATAGTCAACAACACCCTAATAGGTTTAAAGTAGTATACACGCTCGATGAGCCTCTTGGAAATTGGGATGGCTATTCAGGCAAGTTTAGTAAAGAACGAGCTGTTGAAATGCTTGATGCCAATGTGCCTGATGCTATTAATGTACTCTATTATGTTTGCGGGCCATCGCCTATGATGGAGCTTATAGAAAACCTTTTGATGCAAAGGGGTGTTAACATTGAACGTATTCACAAAGAATTTTTTAGCAGCCACACCAATACTGAGCCAGGCATTGCAGGTGGACATGCCGAAAGTACTAATAATGCTATGAAAGTATCTGATACACCACTGAAAACTGCCAGTCTTACTTTTCAATTGGATGGCAGCGAATATAATGTTGAGTATAGAGGGGAAGATTCCATTTTAGAGGCGGCACTTGATGGTGGGGTTGATGCACCATATGCATGCCAAATTGGCGCATGTTGCACTTGCCGAGCCAAAGTAACCGAGGGCCAAGTAATTATGGCCGATCGTGAATCGTTATCGGATAGTGAGATTGAGGAAGGTTATGTACTTACATGTCAAAGCAAACCACTTACCGAAAGGGTAGTGTACAGCTACGACGCTTAATCGGCATCAATTATTCAATTCTAGGTTCTAGACCCCTAAGACCCATATCTACTACATTTTCCCCATCAAGTGGGTCCCAGGTATTGTCACCGTTTAAGTCTTCCCACTCAAAGCTTTTATTAGTAGATAACGATACTAGTACTGTAACATCTTCGGTTTCGCTACCAGTTATAACAAAAGGTTGAGCAAAACCGCCAGTAACTACACATGAGTTAAGCGGAATAGGGGAGGTTGCTTGAATTGGATTCGGTACAGTTGTGGCAGGCGCTTGACCGGTGTTCACTGTGTATATTGTCTCAAACCCCCAGTAGCCTTGTGCCTTATTGCCATTTACTACCACCGTGCTATCTTTAATTTTATAACTTTCTACGTAAGTGTTGTAGCCCACAAACGAAGCTAAAGTGCCCGTAAAAGTGGAGCCAAGTGCATCGAATTGTACATTGTAATTCTGGTATGCAAGCGAAACCCTAAGCCACTCGTAGCTACCCGGGATAACATCTTTGATAGGTACTTCTAAAAACACCTCTCCGTTGTTTTTGATGATTTCCTTATCAAACACGATGGCCTTACTTCCTCCTGCAGTGGTTTCTTCGTTCATAAATAAAACTGTTCCTGCACCTAAAAGGGTGTATTGAGTAGGTGCCAGTTCCAGATAGTGAGCGCTAATACCATTAAACTGTGGGTTTTGGCCTGCATGACCTGCAGGCATAGCGGCAGGTGCGCCAAGATTACCTAAGCGTTGTTGCGTAGGGTCGAGCACAAACTTAAACCGTAGCATCGGCCCATCAGTATTGTTATTATTGTTTTTGTCATCTTTTTTGCAAGAGGATAACGACAATACAAGCATTATTGATAGTACTAATACCGATTGTATTTTCATATTCATAGCTGTCAGTTTCTATTACAACGATAAAAATAGCTATTATATTAGCGTTTGAAAAACCCTACAGAAAATGCACTACGTACATAAACTAAAAGGCCATAGATACATTAGCGTAGTGGCTCATGGTAGCTCTAATTATTGGCATGCAGTAGACTTGCGATATGCAGTACTGCGAGAGCCGCTGGGGCTAAATTATACAAGGGAGCAGCTATTGGCCGAAGACAAGGATATACACATAATATACTATACCGATTCGATAGTAATGGCCACTCTAATGCTTACTCCGGCCGAAAAGGGATACATAAAAATGAGGCAAGTTGCGGTAGATGAGCAATATCAAGGAGCTGGTATTGGTGCCAAGTTGGTAGAATTTTCAGAGGCTTATGCACTTGATTTAGGCTATAAGCACATGGAAATGCACGCTCGTAAATCGGCTGTGCCGTTTTATCTAAAGCAAGGATATAAAATTATAGGTGATGAGTTTATGGAAGTAACCATAACTCACTTTAAAATGAGCAAAGATTTGTTGGAGGCTTGGAAAGACCGATAAGGCTATAACGAGAATTTAAAAGCAAACAACCTTATACTGCAGCCTGCCCATACTGCACCAACATCGCTTCTGCTTTTTCTACCATCTCTTTGTTGCCTATGAAGATAGGCGTGCGCTCGTGCAGTTCGGTTGGCTGTAGGTCCAAAATATTCACTTTACCTGTAGTGGCTTTGCCGCCAGCCTGCTCTACAATAAACGCCATTGGGTTGCACTCGTAAAGTAAGCGCAATTTACCCTTGGGAGCATCGGCAGTTGATGGGTATATAAAGATACCGCCCTTTATAAGGTTGCGGTGCAAATCGGCAACCATAGAACCGATGTAGCGCAAGCTGTATGGCTTATCGTTGTTACCATCAAGCCCTTGGCAATAATCAAGGTATGCTTGCACCCCTTTAGGAAATTTGGTGTAACCACCTTGATTGATAGAATATATACTGCCCTTCGATGGTATTTTAATATCTGGGTGGGAGAGGTAGAATTCACCGATACTAGGGTCAAGGGTAAAACCGTTTACGCCATTACCGGTAGTATAAACCAACATGGTGCTTGAGCCATAAATAACATAACCAGCTGCAACTTGCTCACGACCTTTTTGCAAAAAGTCGCCGTGTGTGCATGGGCATTTTTCGCTCAAACGGCGGTATATCGAGAAAATAGTACCAATGGAAACATTCACGTCAATATTCGATGAACCATCCAAAGGGTCCATAGCCACTACATACTTGGCCTTCTCGCCATCTACGTCAATACAAATTATATCCTCGTCTTCCTCGCTGGCAATGCCGGCGCATTCGCCACTGGTTTTAAGGCTGTTGATGAAGGTATTGTTAGCCAATACATCCAGCTTCTGTTGTGCCTCGCCTTGTACGTTATCGGCACCTGCCTGACCTAGAATATCGGCAAGCCCGGCACGGTTTACTTCGCGGTTTACAATCTTAGCCGCTACGCCAATATCGCGAAGCAAAGCAGAAAGTTCACCGGTAGCGTATGGAAAGTCCTTTTCCTTCTGGATAATAAATTCGTCAAGAACAATTTGGCGAGTGCGAGACATTTTGGTTGCGGGTTTCGAGTTACGGGTTACGAGTTGGTAATCAATGAAAAGCTACTGGTTCTATTAATCTGTTTAAACTAAAAACAAAGGTATTATAGGGCTACTCATTCAAACTACGGTTAGAAACACACAACTCGCAACTCGCAACTAGTAACCCGTAACTTATACCTTGGCTCCGTACATTTCTTCCCTTTGCGCTTGCACACGTGGGTCGGCAAGGTACTCATCGTAGGTCATTAGTTTGTCAATAAGCCCATTAGGTGTCAATTCAATTACCCTGTTGGCAACGGTTTGTGTAAACTCGTGGTCATGACAGGTAAAAAGAATAGTCCCTTTAAAATCAATCATGGCATTGTTCAAAGCCGTAATCGATTCCAAATCCAAGTGATTCGTTGGTTCATCCAACAACAATACATTGGCGCTTTGCAGCATGGCGCGGCTGAGCATACAACGTACTTTTTCTCCACCCGAAAGCACTTTCGCTTTCTTCAAACTTTCCTCGCCACTAAACAACATACGGCCCAAGAAACCACGAACGAAAGTTTCGTCTGTGTTTTCGCTGTATTGGCGCAACCAATCAATCAGACTCAACTCAACGTGTTCAAAGTATTTACTATTATCCAGCGGAATGTATGCCTGGTTAGTGGTTACACCCCATTTTACGGTACCACCTTTGGCTTTACGATCGCCAGCTAAAATCTGGAAGAACGCTTCTATAGTTTTACTGTCTTTTCCTAACACAGTTACCTTCTGGCCACGGTCGAGGGTAAAAGTGATGTCGCTAAACATCAACTGGTCGTCGATAACGCAAGATAGCTTGTCAACGTGCAAAATGTCGTTACCAGCTTCCCGTTCTTGTGCAAACTGGATTCCTGGGTAACGGCGACTCGATGGCTTAATTTCATCAACGTTCAACTTCTCTAAAGCTTTCTTGCGGCTTGTTGCCTGCTTACTCTTAGATGCGTTGGCCGAGAAACGGGCAATAAAGTCCAATAGCTCTTTACGTTTCTCTTCCGTTTTCTTACCCTTATCGGCACGCTGGCGGCTTGCCAACTGGCTAGTGTGGTACCAGAAACTATAGTTACCTGAGTACAGGTTTACTTTGCTAAAATCAATATCGACGATGTGCGTGCAAACCATGTCTAAAAAGTGACGGTCATGGCTTACTACAATAACCGTGTTCTTAAAATCGGCCAAGAAGTTCTCTAACCAAGCAATGGTTTTGATGTCCAAATCGTTGGTTGGCTCATCCAGCAACAGAATGTCGGGGTTGCCGAACAAGGCTTGTGCCAATAGCACCCTTACTTTCTCGTGGCCACTAAGGTCGGCCATCAATTTGTCGTGTAGTTTTTCTTCCACGCCAAGGTTGCTCAAAAGCATGGCTGCGTCGCTTTCCGCTTCCCAACCGTTCATTTCAGCAAACTTTTCTTCCAATTCGCCAGCTTTAAGGCCGTCGGCATCGGTAAAGTCGGCTTTGGCATATATGGCTTCACGAGCTTGCATGTTCTCCCACAAAACTTTGTGGCCCATCAACACGGTTTGCAATACGGGATAATCGTTGTATTCGTAGTGGTTCTGTTTCAATACCGCAATACGCTCACCTGGGTCGGTGGTAAAATTGCCTGTGGTGCTTTCAATTTCGCCAGATAGGATTTTCAGTAGCGTAGACTTTCCAGCACCGTTGGCACCGATAACACCGTAGCAATTGCCTTTTGTGAACTTGATGTTCACATCATCAAACAAAATCCTTTTGCCGTATTGTAGCGATAAATTATTGACTGCCAGCATAATAAATTATTCCTTATCGTGTTTAAGACTGCAAAGATAAGGATTTTGGTCGACAGTCCACAGTCAATGGTCATCCGATTTGATTGCAATTGCTTGCATATTGAAATCAAGTTTTAGGGAGCACAGAATTGAATGCAGCTGAAGCGTAGATGTGTTTTAGCCTTTTTGTTGAATTCTTCAATACTTCTACTTCTATGTATGAAACCCCACAAAACCTAAAGCCATTTGTAACGACAAAGTGCCGCTCCAGTAAAGCCTCAATGATTGTTATTCGCCTTTTTCTCTGGCCCCCAAACAACTGATGCAATAACGGAGAGCAAAAGCGCCAAGGCAACAATAGAAAGTGACAGCGGCGATGATACGTGGTAAATTGGCGCAATTATCATTTTTACGCCAATAAACGAAAGTATAAAAGCCAATCCGTATTTCAGGTATGAAAACAAGTGCATGAAGTTGGCCAACACAAAGTACATGGAACGTAATCCAAGAATGGCAAAAATATTGGAGGCGTATAAGATAAAAGGATCTCTAGAGACGGTAAAAATGGCAGGGATGGAATCTACGGCAAAAATAAGGTCCGTAATTTCTACTATTGCAACAACCAAAAATAACAAGGTAGCAACCCTTTTGCCATTTACTATGGTAAAGAATTTACCACCATCATAGGTTTCGGTAATCGGAACTACCTTTTTGAGTAATCTTATGGCGAAGCCTTTCGAAAAATCGGGTTCCTCATCTTCGCTCTTTCTTACCGATTTTATGCCAGCATATAGCAAAAACAAACCGAACATAGTAAGCAACACATTAAACTCTTCTATTTTATACCCAAGCAGCATAAAATCGGGCATGTAAGTGTATTGGATTAACTGGGCACCCGCAAATATAAATATGGCTCTGAAGAATATAGCTCCTAATATACCCCAAAACAACACCTTATGTTGATACTGCGCGGGTACCTTAAAAAATTCGAAAACCAGTATAAACACAAACAAGTTATCTATAGATAGTGCCTCCTCTATAAGGTACGCAGTGTAAAATTCAGAGGCTTTAGTTATGCCCATGAACATATAAACGAATATGCCGAAAACTACTGCTAGGCTTATCCATATTCCGGTCCAAACCAAAGCTTCTTTATTGCTAATGGTGTGGCTTCGTTTATTAAACACGCCTAAATCAATTACCATCATGGTGGCAATCAATATCACGAAGCCAATTATAAAATAGGTGTTTACTAGTGGGTTACTATCAGCCGAACTGGCCTGAAGAAAAAGCTGTTCCATAATAATTTGGTAGGTTAAGGGCGCTTATTTGTTCTGCAAAGTTCGGTACAATTTATAAATTAAGTAGACCTTTATTTTCGATTGGCGAACTTTATTCGTTGGCGTATTTGCCTATATTTGCAAGTCCTTCAATTAGCTCGTTTTATGTCAATTAAATTTATTTTAATAGGTTTTTTTGCGTTCCTTACTTCCAGCTTTCTTCAGGTATCAGCCCAAAGCAAAGTAGGCTACGACCCACTACAAAAACCCAACACTTTTCAGCATCCCGACAACCCTCATTATTGGAAGAATAAAATGCCACACCCAAACTATTGGCAGCAGGATGTGTACTACAACATTAAGGCAGATGTAGATGAAAGAACGGATATTATCACGGGTTCGCTTGAGCTTACTTATTGGAACAATTCGCCTGATACACTTACCTACGTTTTCTTCCATTTGTATCAAAATGCTTTTCAACCATGCAGTTATTTGGATGATTTGACCAATCACAACCATGTAAAATCAACTTTTGGTCATTACGAGGCCGAAGGTTTGGGTACTACCGTGAGCAACCTAAAAAGCAACGGTAAAGTATTGAAAACGGAGACGGACAACACCATAATGAAGGTGTATTTGGATGAACCAATTATGCCTGGTGCCGCGAAAGAGTTCAGCTTAGATTTCAAAACCTATTTTGACGAAGGTAGTATGCGCCGACGCATGAAATATTACTTGGTTGACGGGGAGCACAAACATTATAACGGCGTGCATTGGTATCCGCGCGTTTCGGTGTACGATGCTAAGTTTGGCTGGACTACCGACCAACACTTAAATCGTGAGTTTTATGCCGACTTTGGCACCTACGATTTGGAACTAACCTTTGCTAGCAATTATGTGGTTGAAGCTACAGGAAACTTATTGAATAGGAGCGAGGTGCTGCCTGACAGCCTTAGGGAAAAGCTGGACATTAAGAACTTTGCCAAAAAACCTTGGGGCGAAAAGGCTAGTATTATTACTCCATACGATAGTACGCAGCGTAAAACATGGAAATTTCACGCCGAAAACGTGCACAATGTTGCTTTTACTGCCGACCCAACATACCGCATTGGCGAAGCAGAATGGAACGGAATTAAGTGCATTGCACTAGTTGAGGAAGGACATGCATCTGGCTGGCAAAAGGTAGCCCAGTATACTGCCGATGTAGTGGAGTTGTTTTCAAACGATTTTGGTATGTATGGCTACCCAAAAATGATCGTAGCCGATGCCCGTGATGGCATGGAATACCCCATGCTAACGCTTTGTGGTGGCTCATTTCCGAGCAATAAAGGACTTATTGCGCATGAGGTGGGACATAACTGGTTTTATGGCATGGTAGGCAACAATGAGACTTATAGGGCAGCACTGGATGAGGGATTTACGCAGTTTTTAACCGTTTGGGCGCAAGAAAGGTTGGATGGGCCGGAAGTGCCAATGGGTAAAATGAAAAAGTATAAGGCCAAATTCAAAAAGCCTGATTTGGCAAGAAATACAAGGGCATATGACAGTTACTTGTACGATGCCATAAACGAGGCCGATGCGCAGTTGAATACCCACTCTGATGGCTTTAGCGGCGCGCTAGGGCAGGGTGGAGGCTACCGTCATGTATATAGCAAAACAGCGGTAATGCTTTATAACTTGCAATATGTCCTGGGCGATACGCTTTTCCAAAATGCCATGAAGAACTACTTTAATGAGTATAGCTACGCGCACCCTTACTTTGAAGACTTACGCAATAGCTTTATCCATTACACGCACACTGACCTGAACTGGTTTTTTGACCAATGGCTAGAAACAACTAAGAACATTGATTATAGCGTTAGTAAAGTGAAGCACAAAGCCACTGAGGATGGTAAAGAGGTATATGAGATAACTTTTAAACGCGAAGGTTTGATGCAAATGCCAATCGATTTTACAGTAATTACTACCGAAGGCGATACCAGCAAGTACTATATACCCAATACTTGGTTTGAGAAGGAAACGGACGCAACCATACTGCCGCGCTGGATAGGCTGGGATAACAATCTGCAGCCAGAGTATACTGCAACTGTAACGTTATCGAGCAAAATAAAAAATGTACATATTGACCCTACATACCGATTGGCAGACGTGAATATGCTGAATAATAGTAATAAGGTGCCCTTTGTTGTATCGTTTGATCATAAAATATACAACCGCGCTCGGTGGACGGAATACGACGTTAAGTTGCGCCCCGCCCTTTGGTGGAATGCTTACGATGGGCTTAAAATTGGACTACATTATAACAGCGGCTACATAGCCGGTAGGCACCAGGTAAGTTTTAGTGTGTTAGCACCAACAGGCAACCTGTTGCAAGGCAGCCCCGATAGGTTCAATTTTGCTGATGCCGATAAGAAGGGGTATGATAAGTTCAACTACTATTTCTCGTACGATACTAAGCTCGATAAGTATGTAAAGAAGCTTTCGGCTTTCTATTATAGCGAGTATTGGGATGGATTGGAACTATACAAGTTTGGCTTGAGTCAAGGTGTTCTAAAAAATTCAACATTAACGCTTTATGCTAAAATGTTTAATCGCCCAAATGATAATAAATTGAACCAATTGCTGTACCCCAGCGAATGGCAATCAGGTAAATGGAATACTTCTATAAACTTAGAGTGGGACCACAAATACAATTACCCTAAAGGCAATGGTACCATCAACGCAACCTTGCGCAGTTCGGCTTTGCTGTCTGATTTTGACTACCATTATCTTACTACAACTGCCATAAACCATACCAAATTATGGAGGTTTGAATTGCATAGCCGTGCCTTTGTGCGTGCAGGTACTGGTAGCAACCAAGCACCTGAGTCGGCGTTGTTTTTGGCTGGTGCCAACCCTGAGGAATTGATGGGCCAACCACTTACGCGCAGTATAGGCTACGTGCCGCCTACTTGGGTTGGTAGCTATGGTGCAGGCACTAATCACTTTCAGCAGGGTGGTGGGCTAAACCTACGTGGCTATGCTGGCTATTATGTAGTTGAAGAAGATGGCGGTAAAACCTTCAGAGCCTACAAAGGCCAGAGTGGGGGAGCTGTTAATCTAGAGTTAGACTTTGATGAATTGGTAAAATGGCAGCCCAAAAAGCTCAGTAAGTACTTTAAACTGGATACTTACCTTTTTGGCGATGCTGGTATGATAGTGTTTGATACTGATGCTGGCGAAAAAATATTCAGTAACCTGCGGATGGATGCCGGTGCAGGATTAGCGCTCACTATTAAGAAGTTTGGCCCTCTTGAAACGGTTAAGCCGTTTACGCTTCGTTTCGATGTGCCGTTCTACCTAAGTCATTCACCTATTGGGGAAGACAATGTGCAGTTTAGATTTGTAATTGGGGTGAGCAGGGCGTTTTAAGTACCTGAACTTATATTATCGATTGAGCTAAAATTTAAAATCTATCCGTTAATCCCACTTATCACAAAAGCGCTTTTTGAAGGCCTCTTTTTCTTCCTCACTCATTCCGGTTACTCGGGCCTTCCACTTGGCCTTCCAGGCATTGTCGTCGTGAGAGCAGCCATTGCTGCTACCTTTGCCCCAACCACCTACCAGTAGTCGGCCTAGTAGCATTAAGCCAAGGGCTTGGGCAAATATTATCTTCGGGCCGTTGAACAAAGTAGGTATCAACCAGTTCCAAAGGGTGGTTGTCAAAAACCCCATAGCAGCAATAAACACCAAACCAAAAAATATGACACGAAGTATTTTCATTTCTTTCTAATTATTAGTAGACAGTAAGTGGTGACTAGTGAGTTTCGTTTTACTTTGCTAGTAACTATTTCCTAGTCACTAGTTACTAAAATCAAGCTAACTCATCATATAAATCTTGCAGCCTTAGGCGCAGGTATCTCACGGCATAGTGCTTGCGGCTCAATGCGGTGTTAACGGTTACACCTGTTTCTTCTGCTATCTCTTTAAAGCTTTTGTCCTCAAACTCGTGCCATACAAATACTTGCCGTTGTTCTACGGGCAATTCGTCCAAAGCCTCAGCTATGCGGTTCATGATTAAGTTTCGGGCATACTGCTCATCAGGCATACCACTTAGGTCGGGTATTAAGTCCTCAAGGCTCGGGCCATCGCCATCCTCGTCATCGGCACCACTAAAAATCAGGTTACTAAACGTTTCAGGTTTTTTCTTACGGCTCTTGTCTATAATCTTATTTCGGGCAACGGTATATAACCAAGCTCCAGTTTTATCAATTCCTTCAATAGTTCGGTATACCTCAACAAACTGAGAGAAAACATCTTGCAGTATATCTTCAGCATCTTCAGCCACCCGCACTCGTTGGCGAATAAAACGCATCAGTTGGCCCCTCATTGAGTTGAATACTCCCGCTATTTCGGTGTCCTTATTGGCCATTGTGGTTGTGGTGACGTGTTCCATTACAACTACTGACGAGCGTGCAATGAAAATATTTTATCGAGAATAAAGGTAGGGCAATAAATAATTGATAATGAGGAGGCTTATCTAAGAGAAAGACACTTTGGTTGTATATTTCAGATACTTACAGTACCAAAAGAAAGATATTAAGCTGAAGTAAAGAAGGGTAAACACAAAACCCAGCGACAAAGCAATCTTACACAGATCCTTTAGCCCGCTGGGCATTTATCATATTGTGCGAGCTGTCATAAATGGACTTGCCCTCTTTTAATATTATTATTTGAGGCGATTGATGCTCAACGCTGGTATCCATAGCAATAGCGTTGGAAACATCTCTATGTGCGATGAGATCCAAATAAAAGACTGGAAAATTAGGCTCGTTTCCTTGCCAATCCCTTTCCAAACGGATTTTAGCCGTGCTGCTTATGCTGCACCTAGTGCTGTGTTTGAATACCGCAACAGGTGTTTGCCAGGAAAGCTTCACCACTTCGGCCCATTGGGACAATGAAGTCAACTCCTGCCAATTCATGGCTTAGCATTGCTCAACTACAACCACATTGGCTTTGGTAATTTGACCTGGGCAGCCTTCGCGGTGGCAAGAAGTAAAAGTAAGAGCCAACATAGCTACGGCAACAATCATGGTAACGGGTTTGCGGAACATTTTCATGGTGATTTATTTTAGTGTCAGTTTAATAACGTAATTTAGTTTTGGTTTGTTATTCAGGACCAACCATAAGTCGTGCCCGAAAGTTTTTGTTGGCAAAATTATAACAAAATTCTACTAGTCCTAATAAAATTTTAAAGGTTAGCACATGAATGTCCACTTTATTGCCATCGGGGGAAGTATCATGCACAATCTCGCCATATCTTTACGGCGGAGTGGACATAATGTTACAGGTTCGGATGATGAAATTTTTGAACCGGCGCTGACCTTGTTGAAAAACGAGAACCTAATGCCTGCCAGCATTGGCTGGAACCCTGACAGCATAAATGAAGATTTAGATGCTGTAATATTAGGCATGCATGCTAAAAAAGACAACCCCGAACTACTTCGCGCGCAAGAGTTGGGATTAAAAATATTTTCTTTTCCAGCTTTTGTTGGCCAGCAAATACAAGACAAAACAAGGGTGGTAATTGGCGGTAGTCATGGAAAAACTACCATTACGGGCATGATTATGCACGTACTTCGCGTCAACAATTTGAATTTTGACTATTTAATTGGCTCAAGAATCGAAGGTTTTGACCTAACCGTTAAAATAACCAATGACGCACCAATTGTGGTAATTGAGGGCGATGAATACCTTTCATCAGCAATTGAACGTATTCCCAAGTTTCATCTTTACCGCCCACACATTGCGTTGCTTACTGGTATAGCTTGGGACCATATCAACGTTTTTCCTACCTTCGATAACTATGTGGCGCAGTTTGCCACATTTGTTGATACTATAGTTACAAAAGGCAAATTGATATACAACCTAGAAGATACGTTGCTCAGGCAGATTGCGCTTCAATCTGACGCTTCAATAGTTAAAATACCCTATTCTACCCCTAATTATATCGTGCGAGATAATAGGACTTATATATTGCAGGACGGAAAGGAACGGAAACTGGAAGTTTTTGGCAAGCATAACCTTCAGAACCTTGAAGGCGCAAGAAATGTCTGCGCTCAATTGGGTATATCTGATGATGATTTCTTTGCCGCGATTCAAACATTTAAAGGCGCTGCCAAACGGTTAGAAAAGGTAGCAGAAGGTAGCTCAACGGTCGTCTATAAAGATTTTGCCCATTCGCCATCAAAACTAACCGCCACAACTGCTGCTCTTAAAGAGCAGTATCCTGCAAGGAAGCTCGTAGCGGTTATGGAGTTGCATACATACAGTAGCTTAAACAAGGATTTTCTATCGGAATATAAAGGTAGTATGAAAGAGGCCGATGTACCGATTGTGTTCTTTAATTCGCATGCGTTAAGTATAAAAGGATTGCCGCCTATAAGCGCCAATGATGTGAAAGGTGAGTTTGACCAAAACAATATTCAAGTATTCACTGAGGGCTCTGACCTGAAAGAGTATCTTTCTAAACAAAATTGGCAAGAAACGAACTTGTTAATGATGAGTAGCGGAAACTTTGACGGTTTAGACCTCAACGAACTGGCTAGTGAAATTACAAGCGCCACTAAGTTGTCATAACTTTTAGCTAATCGCTATTTTTGTGCTCGACAGCTAAAATCCGAAATTTTAAAATTCTAAATGGCAGCAATAAAACTAAAGAGAGAAGATGTTCGGGTTTTCTCTATTGATTTGATAATGACCCTTGTTTTGGTCATCAATTTACTATGGTTTGCTTTCGATTTCCTGTGGGAAAATAATACCCTAAGGTTGTTTATTGAAACTAATTTGCCTGACTTTTACCAATTCTACCTGCCTATTCACGATAATTTTGGCAACTACGATTTTTGGTTCGTGGTAGTATTTTTAATCGAATTTTTGTTTCGGTGGGCTGGAGCGGTTATTAACGGTGTATATCATCGTTGGTTTTATTATCCCATTATCCACTTTTACGATATACTTGGGCTCATTCCGGCAGGTTACTTTAGAGTTTTAAGGGTTTTAAGGCTTGTGTCAATTGTTTACCGCTTGCAGCGTATGGGCATTATTGATGTAACCAAATGGTACGCCTACAAACAATTGATGTTTGTAAAAGACATTTTTGTAGAAGAAATTTCCGACTTGGTTATTATTCGTTTGTTAACCAGCATTCAAAAGGGAGTTGAAAAAGAAACTGAACCAGATCCTGAAGGGCACTTAGTGTACAAAGCTGTTTATCCACATAGGCAAGAAATTATTGATTGGATGGCCAATAAAGTGCGTAATACTGCAGCAAATGAGTACGCACCTAACAAAGATGATATAGAACGCCAGATACAGGAAATGGTGGAAAAAATAATGAGCGAAAGCGCACCGATACAAACATTAGTTAGCATTCCGGTAGTAGGCAAAGCGGTGGCTCAAAAACTTGAAAATACTATCAGTGAGGGAATATTTCAAGGTATTGATAATGTTATGCAACAGTTGGCAAGTAAAGAAAACGTGCAAATTGAGGAAGTTGCCGGCAAGGTTTTTGATGCCCTAATAAACAAAAAAGAAGGCGATATGGAGCTCAATCGCATTATTAGAACTATCGTAATTAATGTTTTAGAAGAAATTAAAAAGGATACCGCGGTAAGGGAGTGGCAACAGAAAAGCACTAAAAAATAGAACAGCACCAGCGCTTGAATCCCCTGATAACTAAACCAGCTCTGCTCCAAATACATCAGAGAAGTGCCGCTGAAAGAGCGATTTAACATCCTCCATAGAAACATCATGGCCGAGTTCTTTTCGCATACTGGTTACTTGCTTGTCATCTATGCCACAAGGTATTATCCAATCAAAATAGTCTAGGTTGTTATTCACATTTAGCGCAAAGCCATGCATAGTAACCCATCGGCTTGCGCGAATACCCATAGCGCATATTTTCCTTGCTTTTAAAGCATTTTCAGGGTCAAGCCACACGCCAGTGGCACCAACCAATCTTCCAGCTACTATACCAAAGTCAAGAAGGGTAAGTATAATGGCTTCTTCAAGAAAACGAAGGTACTTATGGATGTCGGTAAAAAACTCATCCAAATCTAGTATAGGGTAGCCAACTAACTGCCCTGGGCCGTGGTGTGTAATGTCGCCACCTCGGTTAATTTTATAGAAATTTACGCCTCGCTCCTGCAGCTCTTGCTCGCTAACCAATAGGTTGCTCATGCTGCCGCTTTTGCCCAACGTAAAAACTGCTGGGTGCTCGCAAAGCAAAAGATAATGTTGCTGTGTTGTTGGATGTTCAGCCCCGCGATTCGATAATTTGCGGGAAATGCACTCATCCATTAGTTGTTGCTGATAATCCCAAGTTAATTGATAATCTACCAACCCAAGATTTTTAACAACTACTTCAGGCTTTGTTCCCGTGTTCAAATTTTCGCAAGCTCGTTTTTAAGGTGATCAATCACCTTTACTTCAACAGCATCCACACCGTTTAGTTCCGCAAGATATACGCTTACCCAATCGCCTAAATGAATCAAATAATAGGCGCGCTCCATGTGGCTTTCGCCTTTCGCATATATCTCAATCACTTGCTCGGCAAATTCAGCAACAATACCTTTGTTTATCTCAATACGTTGTTGGTTGCGCTCAAAGTCTTCGCGGCTGCGCAAAAATATTGGGGCCCAATTACCTATGCGATTACGCCACCCTACCAATTCATTATGGTTCATTTCTGGCACAACATGGTGCCAGCAAAGCATTTTTGAGTTTTCGTTGATTTGCTGACGGAAACGAACGGCCACTGATTCCATATCCGTAACAGAATAAAGCACTGGTATCCTGTTTTGTAGCTTACCTGCTATTGCATGCGCCAAAGTTTTTATGTGCTCGCTTTCGCGCTCTAGCAAATTAATAGTGTTGTTCAATTCGGCTTCAAACTTATTGCTTATTAAACCGAGTCTGTTTAGCACAAACATTTGCTGAACCGAAGAATAGCCCAAACAAGCCCTTGGTGGATTTCCACCAGGTATTACTACATGGTCCAAGTTATGCAGTTTAGCTAGTTCTAGTAGCTTACCACCAGAGGTAATACATACTATTTTGGCTTTAGCTTTAAGCGCATCATCAAATGCAGCTAACGTTTCTTCAGTATTGCCCGAGTAGGAAGAGCAAATAACTAAAGTATGCTCGTTAACATAATTTGGAAGTCCATACTCTTTGTTTACCTGGAAAGGCACCTTTAATTCAGGTCCTACAATTTCGGAAACCAAGTTGCCACCTATACCAGAGCCACCCAAACCGGTAACAATAATGTTACGCGTTTCGGCCTTCGAGGCATGCATTTTTATCTCATTGCCAATCGCTATTGCCTCTCTAAGCTGATCTGCAAATCCAGCTACCAATTTATCCATTGTCATAGTTTCACTTACTTTACTGTGTAAGGTATTTAATAAACCACGCTAAACTAAAAGAAAATTGCGAGCAAAGATATAAGGTCGTTTATTATTATCGTTAAGGTTGTGTGCACAAACTAACCATCGGTTTATGAAACTATACACTTTGGCAGCCTTGCTAGTTCTTTCTCCATTGTTGTTTGCACAAAAGACCGTACATGTATATGTGGCACTTTGCGACAATGTATACCAAGGTATTGTGCCAGTGCCAATGGCTATTGGTAATGGCGACGACCCACGCAATAACCTTTATTGGGGCTGCGGCTACGGCGTAAAGACTTTTTTTAAGCGCCATGCCAATTGGGAATTGCTGGAAACCCGACCAGTAGATAAGGACTCGGTGATATTGGAACGGTGCATTTTTAAACACAAAACCGACAATGTTTATCTAGTTGCTGATGCCTATAGGGGCAGAGAGATTAGACAAGCCATAAATGATATGGTGCATGCTGGTGCTGGCTACAAAAGAGATACCGTGCGGATTGGAAAAAAGTGTTTAGAAATTGGCTCCGGAGCTAGCTTGCTGGCATATATTGGCCACGATGGGTTAATGGAGTTTGACCTTGACAACATACCTAAAAGTAAAGACAACATTGAACGCGAAGCTATCATACTGGCTTGCATCAGTAAAGAGTATTTTAGTAGGTATGTATTAGCTGCCAAAATGTACCCGTTGGTATGGACTACCGGATTAATGGCCCCAGAGGCATATACCTTAAGCTTTGCGTTGGATGCATGGATAAAAAGTGAAAGCAGGGAGGTGATAAGAAACGAGGCAGCCAACGGATATAATACCTATCAAAAGTGCGGCATTAATGGCGCTAAGCGTTTACTAGTTGGTGGGTTTTGAGGGTAGTTGATTGGTTAATCGGTTAACTTGTTAATTGGTAAAGCAATAACCAATAACAAATACACCAGTAACTAAACGTCCCATATACCAGGTTCCACTATTTCTGCAACGTTCATATCCGGGTCATGAAAGTAGAAAGAGCGCCCGCCACGAGGCCATTCAACATCTTGTATGATTGGTATGCCTGCATTCGCCAATTTATTCCTCCATGACTGGTAATCCTCTTTTTTACATTCAAAAGCAAAGTGTTGTTGTCCGTAGCCGAAGTGGGGTGGCAGGCTTTGGTCGTTTTTAGTGGCCTCGGCTATAAAGCACAACAAAACAGAGCTGCCCGCCCTAAAAAAAATGTGTCTATTTGCTACTTCACCTATACACTCCAACCCAATCTTGCCTTCATAAAATGCCCGGGTACGGGCAAGGTCGGTTACATACAAGCAGGTTTCTTTTACTTGAGTAAACGTTAAGTTGTTGCTAGGTTTTGCTTTAGCAATAGCCATTTGCAATACTTCCGAATGATCAAAAGCTAATGTTGGTAGTTGATTGATATTAAACCACTTAGCATCTGCTGCATCATCTGCTGCATTAATAACAGTTTCAGCCAATTGAACCGTTGCCGTATATGCTACCGATACCATCCTATCCCTTGGGTCGCGGCCGGGTTTGCCAAATGCATGAAGCTGTTGCATCGCCTCTACCTTAAGGCCCGTTTCTTCTTCAAGCTCCCGCTTAGCAGCCAATTCTAAGTCTTCATCCTTCTCCACAAAGCCACCCGGCAGTGCCCATTGGCCTTTGAAAGGCTCGTTTTTCCTTTGGATTAGCAATAACGATACATCATTAGCGCCCAAGCCAAAAACCACGGCATCGACAGTCACAAATATTTCGCTAGTATGTTTTGTCATAACCCAAAACTAGTAAGTTCTTTCATTGATTATCATTTGATTTAACAGTTTTTAACCCCACCATTTGCAATAAACGCTTATAGGTATGCGTCAATTGTACTAATTTAGCCCCCATGCAAGTACAGTATATCAATCTTTTCAATCAAGCAAAACAATACAGAACTAGTAGCCCCGTGCTTTCTGGACTTGTGCTTTTGCTTATATTAGTATTGCTACCTTTGGTAATTATAGTAGCATTATGTGCTCTCTCTTTGTTTATGTTTTATGCCAAAACAAAGACTTTCTTTAGGGCGCTATCGCAAAGACAAAAAGCACCACGGATTAAAGTAACCAGAAGTGGAAAGGCTGCTGAGCCTGAGTATGCCAGCTACGAGATTATTGAAGAACATACCAACCAAAAGGTTAATTAGTTATTAGGTAATCAGTTAATTGGTTTATTTATCTTAGTGCCATTAACTGGCAGAACTAATAACCGATAATTAGCCGTGAAATTCCTAGAACAGTTTATTGACTTAGAAACCCAGCACAAATTTTTCTTTTACTTTGTGTTTGCAGTAGTGGTAATGGGAATGGCCGTGCTGGCTACTCGAGTTATCAGAGGTTTGGTTGATCGGTACTTCCGTAAAACCAGTCTATCATCAAAAGTTGACCCTACTAGATATACTTTTGCCAAAAACGGTGTCAGCTTTGTAATATTCCTCATTGCTACTATAATCATCTTTTACACCATCCCGTCGCTAAGGGCACTGGGGCTTACCTTGTTTGCCAGTGCTGGTATTTTGGCAGCCATTATAGGTTTTGCCAGCCAAGCAGCATTCTCCAATATCATTAGTGGCATTTTCATCGTCATTTTCAAGCCCTTCAGGGTTGATGATATTATAACGATAGGTACCAATATGCAAGGGATAGTTGAGGATATAACGCTAAGACATACGGTAATCAAGAATTTCGAAAATAGGCGAATCGTTATCCCTAATAGTGTAATCAGTAATGAGGTAATTGTTAACTCAACTATAACCGAAGAGCGCGTTTGCGTTTTTTTGGAAATGGGTATAAGCTACAGCGCCGATTTGGATTTAGCGATGGCCATAATGGCCGACGAGGCATATAAACATCCAAAATGTATTGATGCAAGAAGTGATGAGGAATTGGCCGCTGGCGAGCCAAAAGTTAAAACGCGAGTAATTGGTTTTGGCGATTCATCAGTAAACCTCAGAGCTTGGGTTTGGGCAAACTCGTCGCCAGAGGGTTTCGAAATGAAATGCGATTTATTTAGATCCATTAAGCTTAGGTTTGATAAGGAGGGAATTGAAATTCCTTATCCTCATCGCACAGTAGTTTACAAAAATGGAGGCGAAGCCTATGGCCCACAAGCGGAATAAAAGGTACAAGGAAATGATAGGCAAATCGCCAGGTGCATTGATTTACAATGGCGATGAAACCATAATGGAAACCGTTGTTACCCTCATATCATACAACAGCGATGAGACAACCACAAACACATGCAATAGGCTCGACCAATTATTGCCGCTATTAAAACCTGACCGCATTAACTGGATTGATATTGACAAGCTGCAAAATGTGCTTTTAATCGAGGAAATTGGAAAAGAGTACAAATTAGACCCTTTGGTGCTGGAAGACATACTGAATATTGACCAGTTGCCAAGATTTGACGACTTGCAACAGTATGTTTTTGTTTCCCTAAAAATGCTTTCCCTTGAAAATGAAGGTATACGGCACGAGCAAGTAAGCTTTATTTTAGGCACCGACTATCTACTCTCGTTTCAAGAGCAGCCGGGAGATGTGTTTAATGCGGTAAGAAAACGAATTGAGAATCTAACTGGCAGACACCGGCGTAAAGGTGCCGACTATTTGCTATATTCTTTAATAGATGTAGTAGTAGATCACTATTTTTTAGTAGTAGAGTACCTTAGTAATCGATTGGCAGAGATTGAACTGAAAGTCTCTGGCAAGCCTGATAAAAAGCTCGTGCAAGAAATAACTGCCTTAAAACGGGAATTTATCTTCCTAAGAAAAATACTTTTACCATTCAGAGAGGCAATGCGTAAACTGGCCAGTAGCGAAAGTGAACTGGTAAAAGAGGAAAACGAAAAGTACTTTAACGACGTGTTAGACCATGTAAGCCAAGTAATACAAGACTTAGAGGCTCAACGAGAGTTGCTAGCTGGTGTTATGGATCTGTATAACTCATCGCTAAACTACCGGATGAATAATGTAATGAAAACCCTCACCGTTATTACTACAGTTTTCATTCCGCTTACTTTTATTGTAGGGGTGTATGGCATGAATTTTAAGTACATGCCAGAGCTAGAATACCATTGGGGCTATCCGATTGTATTATGCGGAATGTTGTTTACAGGCATAGCTATGTATATTTGGATGCGCCGCCAAGAGTGGCTTTAACAAAGCAAGTTGCAACCAAATTGATGCTGCCATGGTCTTTTGATAACCGTTTTGACTTGGTTGTTGTTTATTTATGGATAAAGCAAACGTTAACATCTTGAAAGATAAGAAACCATATGGAGGATGTCTACTATTGGCTGAGCCGTTCATGGAGGACCCCAACTTTAAGCGCACGGTAATTATATTGGCGCAGCATAACGACGAAGATGGCTCATTTGGGTTTGTGCTTACCAGGCAAGCGCCGTTAGCGCTGGAAAGCGTAGTAGATGGTTTCGAAGGATTCGAAGCACCTCTTTTTATAGGAGGCCCTGTAGCTATTGATACTTTGCATTACTTGCATACCGTTGGCGATTTATTGCCAGGTAGTGTTGAGGTGTTACCTGGCCTTTATTGGGGAGGCAACTTTGAAATTTTACAAGAACTCGTGCAAGAAGGCAAAGTGAAGCCCGAGCAATTTAAGTTCTTTTTGGGCTATTCAGGCTGGGATGCAGGGCAATTGGAAGAAGAAATGGAAGATAATTCGTGGATAGTGCATCCAGCAAAGCCTAGGTATGTTTTTAAAATCGAATCGATTAGCCTTTGGAAAAAAGTGCTGCAAGAAAAAGGCGGCGACTATGCCATGATGGTCAATTTTCCAGAAAACCCTATATTGAATTGATTAGGTCGGTAATTGGCTATTTGTAGAAAATAGTCTTCATACTTGATACTCACATCTTGATACTTACGAGTTATCTTTGCCCACTATGAAGAAAATCCTTTTTATTGACCGCGACGGCGTGTTGATAATTGAGCCTGCCGATTGGCAGATAGACTCCCTTGAGAAACTGCAGTTTTACCCGGGCATGATCCGCAACCTATACAAGTTGCAATATGAGCTGGGCTATGAACTAGTGATGGTTACGAACCAAGATGGCTTGGGAACCGATTCTTTTCCCGAACATACCTTTTGGCCTGCCCATAACTTATTGATGGATACCTTGAAAGGCGAAGGTATTACCTTCCGTGGGGTGCATATTGATCAGACTTTTGAGGAAGAAAAAGCTCACACCCGCAAGCCGCGCACTGGAATGCTGGTAGATTATATGAACGGCCAGTACGACCTTGCCAATTCGTGGGTAATAGGCGATAGGCTAACGGATATGGAACTAGCCAAAAACCTTGGGGCCAAATCGATTCTGTTAAACGAACTGATTATACCAGAAGTATTGGCCGAAACTTGCCAATTGGTTACCAAAGACTGGAACGAGGTATATAGTTTCTTGAAACAAACGGGTCGCAAAGCCAGCGTAAATAGGAAAACAAAAGAGACGGACATTAACATCACTGTTGACCTAGAGAACCTTACTCCAACTAAAATAAGCACTGGCCTTGGATTTTTTGATCACATGCTGGAGCAGATAGCCCGCCATGGTGGCATTGGCTTACAGGTTAATGTTGTAGGCGACTTGCACATTGACGAGCACCATACTATTGAGGATACAGCATTAGCATTAGGTCAGGCGCTTGATAAAGCACTTGGCGAAAAGCGCGGCATCCAGCGTTATGGCTTTTGTTTGCCCATGGATGATTGTTTGGCACAAGTGGCCCTTGACTTTGGTGGCCGACCTTGGCTGGTTTGGGAAGTAGAGTTTACCCGTGACATGGTAGGCGATATGCCTACGGAGATGTTCTATCACTTCTTCAAATCGTTGAGTGATACGGCCCGCTGCAACTTGAATATTAAAGCAGAAGGCACCAATGAACACCATAAGATAGAATCTATTTTTAAGGCTTTTGCTAAGGCTTTGAAAATGGCCATTAAAGATGATGGAACTGGCGAATTGCCAAGCACAAAAGGAACGCTATGATTGCTATTGTTGATTATAACGCGGGCAATACTCAGAGCGTAATATTCGCACTACAACGTTTAGGGGTAGAACCTGTATTAACCCGTGACCCAGAGGTGCTTCGTAAGGCTGATAAGGTAATATTTCCGGGTGTAGGAGAAGCCTCATCAACGATGGGATTTTTGAGGGAGTTAGGGCTGGATACTTTGATACCTAGCCTTACCCAACCAGTATTGGGTGTTTGCTTGGGCATGCAATTGATGTGCGAATATTCTGATGAAGGCGAAACGCATGGTTTAGGTATTTTTCCGCATCGTGTGGTGAAATTTGAGCCCATAATGAAAGTGCCGCACATGGGTTGGAACAATATTACCCGAGTGAAGGGGCCATTGTTTACAACCGATATGGAAGGTGGGCACGTATATTTTGTCCATAGTTATTATGTGCCGTTGGGCAGCGATACTACGGCTGTTTGCGATTATATTATGCCGTTCAGCGCCGCTATTCAGAAAGACAACTTTTACGCCATGCAGTTCCACCCTGAGAAATCTGGTTTACTAGGCGAGCAAATTCTTAAAAAATTCTTGGAGCTGTAATGAAAATCATCCCCGCAATTGATCTTATTGATGCTAAGTGCGTGCGCCTTACCCAAGGCAACTATAACCAGAAAACTATCTACAACGAAGACCCACTAGAGGTTGCCAAAGAGTTTGAAGGTGCTGGGTTGACTCGTTTGCATTTGGTTGATTTGGATGGTGCCAAGGCGAAGAAAGTAATCAACTGGAAAGTTCTGGAGCGCATTGCCAACAATACTAGTTTAGTGATTGACTTTGGCGGCGGTGTGCGCACCAATGAAGACTTGGAAGTGGTATTTAATTGCGGTGCAGCCATGGTTACCGCAGGTAGTATTGCCGTTACACAACCCGATACCGTATCGCACTGGTTGGCTTGCTTTGGGGCAGATAAGATTATATTGGGTGCCGATGTAAAAGGTGATTTCATCGCCATACACGGTTGGCAAGAAAAAGGCACGGTTAAGTGGCCTGCCTTTATTGAAGATTACATCCAAAAGGGCATTACCCAAGTTATCTGTACCGATGTATCCAAAGACGGCATGTTGCAAGGCCCATCTATTGGTTTATATAAAGACATGATGGCCGAGTTTCCCAAGCTGCAATTGATAGCCAGTGGTGGCGTAAGCAACATGGACGACCTGCACCAGCTCAATGAAATTGGCGTAGCTGGTACTATCCTTGGTAAAGCTATTTACGAAGGTAGGGTGACGTTGAAAGAGTTGGCTGCGTTTGCATAATAATTACTAATCAATAGCCCAAGCTATCCGCTCCATGTGGCTTACTTCGATACTGGGTACGTCAAAATCTTCTATCACTGTACCTTTTAGCAAATAACAGCCTTTTGATGGCGTGCTGTTACGCGCCACCGATTGCGGAAAATGCACCGTATCAAACAGCTTTCCTTGATGATCGATAAAGCTGCCGAAAAACATGCGCTGGTTGGTGATGGTTACCACAGGCTTGAGCGTAACAAAGTAGCCCACTATATACACCACATTGCCCAGGTGTTCCATCAATTCATCGGCCATTACCAAGCCCTTGTATTGCTTCTTCATCAAGTTAAATGGCGAGGCAAACGGGAAGCCCAGTATCTGCATTTCATCAAAGGCATCTTCATTTTGGCCATATTCCAGTTCGGGCAACTGCGTGGGTTCGGGTTTGGCTTTAAACAGTTCGGGTTTGGGGTCGGTTTTCTTGGTTTTCGAGAGGGCCATGTGCGCTTCCCACAGCAGTTCTTTGCTGCTTTTGCCCGTAAACCGAAAGGCCTTGATGCGGATAAGAATGCGCAACTGCTCTAACGAAATGGATACGCGGGTTATAAAATCCTGCAAACTGATGTATGGCCCATTTCGCTGGCGTTCGGCTAGCAGTGCTTTCACGGTACCACGCTCTAAGTCTTTAATGAGGCAAAGCGCCATGTATATGGTGGTGCCGCGCAGCACGCAGAGGTCGTCGCTGTTGTTTACGCAGGGCAACTCAACGGTAGCACCCAACATGCGCGCCTCGTGTAGGTAGTGCTCGGTGGAGTAAAAGCCCCCGAAATTGTTTACCACCGCCGTAATAAACTCAATAGGGTAGTAGGCGCGCAGGTACAGGCTCTGGTAGCTCTCCACGGCAAACGATGCCGAGTGCCCCTTGGCAAACGAATAGCCCGCAAAGCTCTCCACCTGCCGCCATATCTCTTTGGCCTCCTCTTCGGGGTAGCCTCGCTCTTGGCAGTTCTCGAAAAACTTATCCTCCACGCGCTGAAACTCGGCCCGGCTGCGAAACTTGCCCGACATGCCCCGCCGCATCACATCCGACTCCTCCAAACTAAGCCCTGCATAGTAGTGGGCCACTTTTATCACATCTTCTTGATACACCATTACACCAAAGGTTTCAGGCATTATCTCCAGTAACTTGGGGTGCGCCTCCTTGCGCTTGTCGGGGTAGCGGTACCGGAGAATATATTGCCGCATCATGCCTGAGCTGGATACGCCGGGCCGGATAACCGAACTGGCGGCAACCAATCCCAGATAATCATCCACCATCAACTTGCGCATTAATTGCCGCATTGCAGGCGACTCCACATAAAAGCAGCCAATGGTATCGCCCGTTTTTAGCATTTGCTTTATCCGTAAGTCCTCTTTAAAGGCCTTGATGTCGTGTATGTCTATATCAATGCCTTGGTTGGTTTTGATAAAACCCACTGCATCTTTAATGTGCCCCAGGCCACGCTGGCTCAGTACATCATATTTATACAACCCCACATCTTCGGCCTCCAACATAGAGTACTGCGTAACCGGAAACCCCACGGGCGGCAGCTCCAATGCCGAGTAGCAGGTGATGGGTTCTTCTGAAATAAGCACCCCGCAGGCATGCACCGTAAGCAAGTTGGGCAGCCCGTGTATGTGGGCGGCATAGTGCATTATCAGTTTGCCATATTGGTCTTGCTGTGGCGATGCGGTTTTGCGGTCGGCTTGTAGCTGGTCAATTTCGTGCGGGGGCAGGCCAAATACCTTACCAATCTCACGAATGGCGGCCTTGTGCTCAAAGGTGCTATATGCCCCCACCAAAGCGGTGTGTCCGGGATATTTATCAAACAGATAGCGCCTTACGGTATCCCTATCGGTATGTGAAAAGTCGATGTCGAAGTCGGGTGGGTTTTTGCGCGAAGGGTTAATAAAGCGCTCAAAATAGAGATCTAGCTCCATGGGGTCTACATCGGTTATGCCCATGCAATAGGCCACCAAACTATTGGCACCACTGCCCCTGCCCACATGAAAAAAGCCCTGCGAAGTAGCAAAACGAACCATATCCCAATTAATCAAAAAATAGGGCGTAAATCCTAGTTTGCCTATCGTTTCCAGCTCATGGGCTAAGCGTTGCTTTACCTTATCCGTTTGCTGCGGGTAGCGATAATCAAGCCCATCTTTGGCTAGTTTGGCTAGTAGGGCATAGTCGTCGGCTTCGTTGCCCAAATATGTTTTTTTGTTTTTGCTTTTGCCAAACTCAAAATAGACTTGCGCCGTTTCGGTTATGGTTAAGGTATTGTTAGCTGCTTGGGGCACCTCGGTATACAGGGCCAGCAGTTTAGCCTGCGGTATCAATACATCCGTTTCGGTGCCGTGCAGTGTGGGTTCCAGTTTGCTTAGCAGGGCATTGTTGCCAATAGCGCACAACAGGCGGTGGGTGTTGAAATCGGTTTTGTGCCTAAACGAAACGGTATTCAATATTACTACCTTACCAGGCGGGTGTTTTTTGCCGTATAGCCGAAAGTGTGTAAGCTCGTGTGGCTTTACGCCGATATAATGCCCTTCGAGCAAGGCGGTTTTCATGCCCCTTACCCAAGGATAGATAAAAACCACACCCTCCAATACTGGTGCCACTAATGGCAATTCTTGCTTGGCCATTTTGTATTTGGAGAGGTATTCGTTTAAATGCCTAAACCCCAAATTACTCAAAGCAATGCCGATGTAAAGTTGCGTATTACCGTTCCTAAAGTCGATGCCGATGATGGGTTGGATGCCATAGTTGGGTGCCAGTCGCAGGAAATCGAGACAGCCTGATGTGTTGTTGATGTCGGTAAGCGCCAAGTGTGTAGCACCCATGGCGTGGCTATAGCGCAATAGGTCTTCTACGGACATTACCCCATAGTTGAAACTATAATAGCTATGACAATTGAGATACATACCTTTGCTTATTTTAGGCGTGCCTATGGGCTGGGGGAGTGGGGCGCTCACCTGTCCAAGGGTTCCATACGCCAATATTTTCTTGGTCCAGAATCGAGGCCCGGGTTACAATGCGGCTATCCTTGTATTTTTTGCGCAGGTAGTCCATTTCTTGGTAAAGCTGTATCAGCTCCACCGAATCTTCCAGTAGATTTATCTGGTGTCCACCACCTACCAGATTACTGCACTTAATGCCAATGGTACGTATCAACTGCCGTCGCTCGAACAGTTTTTGGAACAACTCCAGCACCTTGGCGATAATGATATGGTCGCACGAGGTGTAAGGTATGCGCTCTTGTCGGCTATAAGTCTGCATATCCGAGTATCGCACTTTTACACCAATGCAGGCTGTAAGTTTGTTGCCCAACCGCAACTGGAAGGCCAGTCCCTCGGCCATGGCACGCAGTATGTTCTTGAGCTTTATCACATCAATGGTATCCTTATCAAAGGTGCGCTCCATGGACAATGATTCCTGCTCAAAGTAGGGTTTCACGGGTGTGTTATCAATACCTTGCGCCCGCATCCAGATGGTATGGCCGTTTTTTCCGAGTACCTTCTCCAGCGCAGGTTTGGGCATTTGCTGCAGAGTGTGTATGGTTTTAATGCCCAACTCATGCAGTACTTTAGTGGTTTCGCCGCCCACCATGGGCAAGCGGCGCACAGGCAATGGGGCCAGAAAGTCCTTCTCGTGGCCATATTGCACAAACATTTTTCCATTCGGTTTCGATTCGCCGGTGGCAACCTTCGATACGGTCTTGTTTTCCGATTGGCCCATGGAGATAGGTAAGCCCGTTTCGCGGATTATCTTCTGGCGCAACTCTGCCGTGTATTGGGCAATCCCGAATACCTTGTCCATGCCCGTCATGTCCACATAAAATTCATCCACCGATGCCTTTTCCAGCAAGGGTACGTTCTCTTTCAGTATCTCGGTTACCATAGCCGAATACTTGCTGTACTTACCCGAATCGCCTTTTACCACCATGCCCTCGGGGCACAGCCTGCGGGCTATTTTCATGGCCATGCCCGAGTGTATGCCAAAAGCCCGAGCCTCGTAGCTGCACGATGCAACCACGCCCCGGTCGGTAACCCCACCTACCATTACGGGTTTGTTGTTCAGCCTACTGTCCAACAACCGCTCTACCGACACAAAAAACGTATCAAGGTCTAAATGCACTATGGCTCTTTTATTGTTATCTCCCATTGCAATGCTAATAATATTAGCCTAAAATACTTAGTATTTATACAGAAAGCAAGTAATGACCTCACATTATTTGCGATTGCATGGGTAAATAATTTACAGATATTGTGGAATCAACGTTTCCGCAAAACGAACAGGACAATAAAAAATATGGAGGGCGACTGATGATTAGGCGACCATAGAAGGGGCGTTACGAATATTGCCCATCTACGGAGCAGTGTTATGTATTTTACTGCAAAGCTATAGATGTCCAGTCCCGATGGGACTTTTGCAACTCTTTAGGAGCTAAACATGCTATATGCTGCTGTTTATGTAAAATTTATAGTTTGCCTTCCTGTATAAGGATATGGACACGAAGTATGGTGGTAACGGACATGCTATCGGTTATGCGGCCATCTAATACCATTTGGTACACTTCGGTAAAAGGCACTTTGGCTACTTGTAGCTTCTCGTTGCTATCTGGCTGAGATTGGCCGAAAGTAAGGCCTTTGGCAACATATAGATAAGCAGTTTCGTCAGCTATGCAATTGCTGGTGTGTATAGTCATTATGTGTTGCCAATGCTCGGCAGTAATGCCCGTTTCTTCCAACAACTCGCGCTTGCCCGAAATGATAGGGTCAACATCAAACTTGCCACCGCCTTCCACAATCTCCCAGCTATAGCGCTCTAAGGGGTAGCGGTATTGACCTACCAACCAGGTATTGTATTCATCATCGAGTGGTAATATACCTATGGCCAAGTGCTTTGCCGATACTACGCCGTATATGGTTTCTTTGCCGCTGGGGTCAAGCACATCATCTTGCCTTACCTTAATCCATGGGTTGTCGTACACCACACTCGAACCCAACAATGTCCATGGGTTTTCTTCGTCTTGAAGTTCAACTTTACGCTTACTCATCCTGCAAAAGTAAATTTATTAATTCGGTTACGCCTTCGGTAGCCGTTTTTTCTATAAAATGAATATGGCTGGGCAGCGATACATCGGGCCGCTTGGGGTCTACTATATAAATGGGTCTGCCTTTGCGCACATAGTTGACCAAGCTAGCTGCAGGGTAAACCACCAACGAGGTGCCCACCACCACAAACACATCGGCATCCATAGTGGCTTGCAGAGCAACATCCATCATGGGTACTGCTTCGCCAAACCAAACAATATGTGGGCGTAGTTGATGGCCCTTCTCACATTTGTCGCCAATATTTACATCAGTGGTGCGGTCGTATACCAACTCCTCAACCACGCTGCTTCGCACCTTCAATAGCTCGCCGTGTAGATGAATGATGTTAGATGAGCCGGCGCGTTCGTGCAGGTCATCCACGTTTTGGGTTATTATCTGTACATCAAAATGCTTCTCCAGCTCAACCAGGCCCAAGTGTCCAGCATTAGGTTGCGCATCTAGTGCATTGCGTCTGCGTTCGTTATAGAAACGGGTAACCAATACCGGGTCTTTACGCCAAGCTTCAGGAGTGGCTACATCTTCAATGCGGTATCCTTCCCATAGCCCGCCCGCATCGCGAAACGTGCGGATACCGCTTTCGGCACTAATGCCGGCACCTGTAAGTACTACTAACTTTTTCATGAGCCGTTATTTGCCCATTTACCAGGCATTGACAATAATGGGCAGTGAGATTAAATATTCAACGATTATTGTTCGTCCTCAAAATACTTCACCAGCTCCAACTTTACCCCTTGATAGTCGGGATCGTTTTCGATAAGCAATACTATTTCGATAGTGCCCGGTATTGCGGTGGTGGTATCCTTAAAATCCCAAGTGTTCCAACCAAGTTCATCTTGGCGCCCTTCGCCATATCGTTTCTGGAAAAAATCCCTTAGGTTTTCAGTTATTTCCTTAATTCCTTCTTGGTTATTCGTTTTGTAGTCTATAGCAATGATATCCAATTGGTTATCCCTATTGAACATATAGTCTACTTTAAGGGTATCGCTAGGAAAATCTTTGGGTATCAATGAGTAACTCAAAAACCCATCTTGGTCAATATCTGGGGTTAAGGTTTCCAGTTTTTTTACCGAATCGGGAGAGATATCAAAATTGACCCCACGAATAACACCCTCTTTGCTGGCTGCTATCAGCTTAGAACGCTTGTCCAGTCTTTGAAACTGGTTGCACGAAGAAAAAGCCAACAACAATGCCATCCAAAGCAAACCCATATGCTTAGCTCTCATTATTATAATTTGTAGCCAAAATAGCGAAAAGGATTGCTTAACAAACTGCCATTTATGCGCAGCCAAATTAGCAATGTCTGTTAATTGATACAAACAGTTCGATTACACCGACTCGATTTCGAAACCAAGGGTAGCAATATCTTCCCAAAAGCCAGCATAGCTCTTGGTTACCACGGCTGGGTCGTCAATAATTACCTCGCCAAACATAAGGGCAAGTGGCGTAAACGCCATAGCCATTCGGTGGTCTTTGTATGTAGCAATTTCTAGGGGTTCTGTGAGTGGGGTGTTGGGCCTAGCACCAAGGTTCCAGGTAGCACCAAGCGGTATTATTTTTAGGCCAATTTTCTGAAGCTCTTTATCCAGTGCATCAATGCGGTTGGTCTCTTTTATCTCTAAGGTCTCCATACCCCGTGCCTTTACCGTAATGCCTTTGGCTGCGGCGCATACTAATAGGCTTTGCGCTAAATCCGGATAATCCCTAAAATCAACTTCTACCGAACGGGTTTGGTTCTCGTTTTTGGTAAGGTGTATGCCGCCCTCAATATGAGTAGTGGTAACACCAAATTGACTCATCAAGCCGGCAATAGCAAAATCGCCTTGATAGCTAAATTTATTGAGACCCATTACCTTCAAATCCACCTCGTCGGCCAAAGCGGCCATAGCATAGTAATAGGATGCTGCGGTCCAGTCTCCTTCAACGTTATACTTACGACCCACATACTCTTGGTGTGGTATAGAAATAACACTCTGAGTCCACTCGTGGTGAATACCAAAGTGCTTCATTACACTAAGCGTCATTTGTATGTATGGGCGGCTAACTGGCTCGCCTTTCATACGCACAATAAGGCCATCTTTCAATAGTGGCGCTATCAACAACAATGCCGATACAAACTGGCTGCTTACTGCTGCATCAATTTCAATACGGTTGCCTTTTAACTTCTTGCCACGTATGCGCAGGGGAGGGTAGCCCTCCTCGTCGGTATAGTCAATTTCAGCACCAAGGCTGCGCAATGCGTCAACTAATGGGCCAACAGGGCGCTTTTGCAAGCGCTCGCTGCCTGTTAGTATCACATCGCCTTCGTGCACAGCCAAAAAAGCAGTAAGGAAGCGGAATGTTGTACCCCCGTCCCGAGCATCTAACACACGCTCCGTACTGTTCAGTAGTTCAACTAATGTTTCCGAGTCTTCTGAAATTGAAAAGTTATTTATCTCAAAAAACTCGTGACACAATGCTTTTATAATAATCACCCTGTTGGTGATGCTCTTAGAACCTTCCAGTGTAACGGTTCCAACCAATTTCTTATCTCGCTTGGTAATCTTATACTTCATAGGTTTCCCCCCTCAAATAAACTAATGCTTCCAGCAACATTTCCTGGCTCACAAGGCAATCATATTCTGGCTGACCAACGTGGCGTAATAAGCTGAATAATAATTGCTTGGAGCGGTTTTTTTTATCGTTGCCAACCAATTTGGCTAAATTATCAAGAGATAAGTCAATATTCAAAAAAGACCCATACAAACCTAGTAAATAGTTACTGACAGTTTCAAATTCTGGCTGTGGAAAACCTTGCAATCGCGCTGATAGCCACAACTCCGCTACCATACCCAATGCTACCGCATGACCATGTAGTATTGGCTGACCCATGCGAAGACATTCCGTTTCGATGGCATGCCCAATAGAGTGGCCCAAATTGAGCACTTTACGCAAGCCCTGCTCATCTGGGTCTTGTTCTACAATCCCTTTCTTCACTTGCAGCGATCGCGCAATTAGTGCTGGATTGGTTGCTACCGCTTTCGGTCCGATGGAAGTAAGTGCATCCCAATGCGGTTGGCCGGATAATAACGCATGTTTTAGCATTTCTGCGTAGCCGCTTAACAGTTCGTTATCATCCAATGTGCTTAAAAATGGCAAATGGATAAAAATGGCCTTGGGCTCGTTGAACAGCCCTATCGTATTCTTTATACCGCTTAGGTTTATACCCGTTTTGGCGCCAACTGTCGCGTCAACCATCGCTAATAGGGTAGTAGGTATATTTACAAAGTCTATCCCGCGCTTGTAGGTACCGGCTATAAAACCACCTAGGTCGCTTACTAGCCCGCCTCCCAGATTTATCAATAGTGCATTCCGGTCGGCTTGATCATTTAGCAATGCTTCCCAAATATGCTCGCAGGTATCAATAGTTTTGTACGACTCGCCTGCCGGAATTTCAAGTATAGCAGCATTCTTTAACGCATCAATTTCCAGCAACATGGGAAGGCAGTATGCGCGGGTATTGGCATCTACAAGTACATAGATACTGCTATAAGTGGCCCATGGAAACATGTCTACCAAAGCTGGTAGTTCATCAATAAAATGGACCTTATAAGTACCGAATGTGATCACAGGTAACATACTGTAAATATAAGCCTAATAAACGACGCAACCAGAACTGCAATCAACTTTCCGGATTGGCCAGTTTTCTGATAGAAATCTAACAATTGCTGATTAGTAATTGAAATACAACACGATTTTTTATTAACATACCATGATACAATCAGAATATTACTAGAGGCCTAAAAGGATTATTGAGTTGTGAATACCTTATTTTTTCATTCCTAATGTCAACTTAGGCGCATTTTGTTGTTTTTATTGCAATACTTCTACTATTAAATCATCGTAAAAAGGGCTTGGAGCAATTAATTACCCTATACTACTCTCAAAGGCGGTCATCATTCAAGGTTCGTTGGAGTCTGAAGGTATAGAAAAGTACTAGATGGTTTTGCTTACTTAAAGAATAAGATTTAACAGCCTTCATTTTACTTCCCACAAAACCCCTAATTTTACATCAAAGCCTGCGGTGTTATGTTGCAAAAACTAGTGGTAAGCAATTATGCCATTATCGATCATATTGAGGTGGAGTTCGGCGGCTCGCTGAATATTATTACTGGCGAGACAGGTGCAGGTAAGTCCATTTTACTTGGTGCCTTATCGCTGATATTGGGCTCAAGGGCCGAAAGCAAAGTGCTGTTTGACGATAGCCGCAAATGCTTTGTAGAGGGCTACTTTTCGTTGAAAGGTTACCGTTTGCAGGAGTTCTTTCAGCAAAACGACCTAGACTACGAAGAAGGATTGATTATTAGGCGCGAACTAACCACCGCGGGTAAATCAAGGGCTTTTGTAAACGATACCCCCGTTACGTTGGAGGTACTGAAAGAGCTTGGTGCGCAACTTATAAACCTACATAGTCAGCACGAAACCCTTGCCCTCAGCAGTGCTAGTTTCCAGTTGCAGTTAGTTGATGCCGTGGCGCACCATGAGGCGCTACTGCAGCAATACGGCGCGCAATATGCCCTTTGGAGTAAGACCAAGCGCACGCTTCAAGACCTGTTGGAGCGCTCGAAACAAGACATTGGCGATATTGACTACCTCAACTATCAATTGAGCGAACTAACCGAAGCCGAACTGGATGCTGATGAATTTGAGCAACTGGAGCAGGAGCTTAGCTCACTGGAGAATGCCGAAGAGATAAAGGGAAACCTGAGCCGATCGGTACTTGCTTTGAGCAACACCGATGGCTCAGTGGTTGATACCTTGAATGAGCTAAGGGGCTTATTGCAGAGCATTAGCAAATACAGCGACCAAGTGGGCAGTCTGGCAGAACGCTTAGATAGCGCCACCATTGAACTAGAGGACATTTCGCAAGAAATGGAGCGACTAGAGGAGGGGCTTAACTTTGACCCAGAGCGCATTGCCATCCTTCAAGAACGTCAGAATACCATAAACCGACTATTGGCAAAGCACCACTTTGCAACTGTTGCCGAATTGGTTGCATTGCAAGCCGACCTAGAGGGTAGGATAGGGGCCTTTGATGCCCTTCGAGGCGATATTGATAAGCTCCAAAAACAAGAGGTGCAGCTATTGCTGGACCTAAAGAAAACGGGCAGCCAGATTACCGCCAGCCGAAATAAAGTAGCACCAACTATAGAGCAACAAGTAATTGCCAAGCTAGCTTATGTGGGTATGGAAAACACCCAGTTTAAGATAGCCATTGAGCCATTGCCAGAGCCTGGCCCCGATGGTGCCGACCGAGTTCGGTTCTTGTTCTCGGCCAACAAAGGCGGCAAGATGGACGAGTTGCGTAAAGTAGCATCGGGTGGTGAGCTTTCGAGGTTAATGCTCGTGCTTAAATCGTTGATAGCTAATAATATGGCGCTGCCAACCTTAATCTTTGATGAAATAGATACCGGCATCAGTGGAGAAGTAGCGCACAAAGCTGGCTTGGTTATGGAACAGTTGGCCCAAGGCCACCAAGTAATAGCGATAACCCACCTGCCGCAAATAGCCAGCAAAGGCCCAAGCCATTTGTTTGTATATAAAGGATTGGAAAATGACCGCACCGTAACCCGCATTCGCACCCTAACCCACACCGAACGCGCCACCGAAATAGCCAAAATGCTGGGTGGCGATAAGGTTACCGAGGCCGCATTGGAGAATGCGCGGGAGTTGTTGGGGGTGGAAAGACACAAGACGCAAGACACAAGACACAAGACTTTGTAATTGTTATTGGTCGCTTTATCTAGCCCACGATTTCAATCGTTGGTAGCAATTAGCCTTAGCGCACCCAACCGTTTTAACGGTTTCGATTGCATGGTTAGTAAAACCGTTGAAACGGTTAAAATTGCTTGACATGATCATATTCCCATGGTTGAAACCATGGGCTATTTTTTCATCAGGCTGTTGAGCTTCTCACAACTCATCCAACCTTCCCAAATAATACTCCGCTTGCGCCAGCGTAGCTTTTTGGTCCTTGCCTTCCATTTTATCCCAAACCCTATACATCATGCCTATGCGTGGGTTACCTTCCAATAGTTCGCGGTGGCGGTCGTAAAAGTGCCAATAAAGACTGTTGAATGGACAAGCCCGCTCGCCCGTTTTGCTCTTATAGTCGTAATGGCAGCCTTTGCAATAGTTGCTCATTTTGTTAATGTAGTTAGCACTGCTCACATAAGGCTTAGTGCCCACTATGCCACCATCGGCAAACTGGCTCATGCCGCGGGTGTTGGTTATCTCTACCCACTCAATGGCATCAATGTATACGCCAAGGTACCATTGGTCCACTTCATCGGGGTGCACGCCCGCCAATAGGGCAAAATTACCCATAACCATCAGCCGCTGTATATGGTGCGCATAGGCTTTGTCCAGACTTTGGCCCACGCAAAATTGCATGCACCGCATCTTGGTTTCACCGGTCCAGTACCATTTAGGCAATGCGTTTTTATGCGCGAAAAAGTTCTCTTTGGCAAAGCTTGGCATGTGCGCCCAATAAATGCCCCGCATATACTCTCGCCAACCGATAATCTGGCGTACAAAGCCCTCAATTTGAGCTATGGTTATCTTATCAGGGTGTTGTTCCCAAGCCTTTATAGCTGCATTCACAACTTCCAATGGCGAAAGCATTTTCGTGTTCATGCTAAACGAGAGCCGCGAATGGAACACTGACCAATGTTTGCTGTGCATTGCATCTTCATAGGTGCCAAAATGTGGCAGGCATTGTTGTACAAAATAATTCAACAGTTCCAAGCTTTGCTCACGGTTTATGGGCCAAGGGAAAGCCGTAGCATCAATATTACCAATGGTTTTAACGCCTTGCTGGTTAATCATATCCACAATGTGTTGCACATCATGTTTCCAAACTAGGGGAGGGGTAACGGTTGCATTATCGGGCAGGCTTTTCCTATTATCCGCATCATAGTTCCATTGGCCCGTAACAGGGTCTTTTCCTTCCATCATAATGCCGTGCTTTCGGCGCATTTGGCGGTAGAAGCTTTCCATTAGGTAGGTTTTCTTCCCTTTAAAAAACTCCGCCAATTCTGTTCTTGTCGTCAGGAAATGTTCTGTATCGCTCCCATCCACCTCAATGCCAAGTATTTTATGCATTTGCCTCATTTGCTCGTCGAGCCTATATTCGTCGGGCAGCAGGTACTGCAGTTTTCTACATCCATGTTTTTCGATTATCCACTGGAGGTTGTCGGGCAGGCTTTGCAGGTTTTGTTGGTCGTTCAGCTTTAAGTATAGCACTTGATGCCCTTCAGCCTCCAACCACTGCGCAAAGGCCCTCATGGCTGCAAAAAAGCCTACTACCTTTTGTATGTGATGGGTTACATAGTCCGTTTCTTGGCGCATTTCCATCAATACATACAGTACATTATTGTCGCGCTGTGAGAACCAAGAATGCTGATAATTCAATTGGTCGCCTAGGATGAACCGGACGATTGGATGGTGGGTTGGTGGCATGATTACCCAACAAACAGTGAGGTAAATAGTTTGTCGATTTTTCTTTTGCTAATCTTGTGTCCCTGCCTGCCGGCAGGCAGGTTGTGTCTTGTGTCTTGCAAACAAAAGCTATCTTTGCACCATGAATTATTTAACGGTAGAGAACCTAAAGAAATCGTATACGGAAAAGATCCTTTTCCAAGACATTACCTTCTATATTGACAAAGGACAAAAAGTGGCTTTTGTGGCGCAAAATGGTACGGGTAAAACCACCATGTTGCGCATTATTGCTGGCTTAGAGAGTCCTGAGCAAGGTATAGCCAAAGTACACAAGGATATTGCCTTGGGCTATTTGGGGCAAGACCCACAGTTTAAGGCTGGCGATACCATTTTGGATGCTATTTTTGATAGTACCAAGCCGGTAATGAAGGCCATTAAAGAATACGAAGAAAGCCTATTGCACCCTGAAGACGAAGAACGCATGCAAAATGCCTTTTCGATGATGGACAGCACCCAAGCTTGGGACTTTGAAAGCCGCTCGCAGACCATTTTGAGTTTGCTTAAAGTGGGTCCAATGGACCGTAAGGTGGATGTACTTTCCGGTGGGCAAGTTAAGCGCTTGGCATTGGCCAAGGTTTTGATTGACGAGCCTGACTTTCTGATTCTGGATGAGCCTACCAACCACTTGGACTTGGATATGATTGAGTGGCTGGAAGAATACCTTAGCCGCGCCAATATGACCATATTGATGGTAACGCACGATAGGTACTTCCTAGAGAGCGTCTGTAACGAGATAATGGAGCTTGATAGAGGCCAAATATTCCGTAGCAAGGGTAACTACTCTAAGTATTTAGAGAAGAAGGCTGAGCGCGAGTTTAATGAGTCGCAAACCATTGGTAAGGCGCAAAACCTAATGCGCAAAGAGTTGGAATGGATGCGCCGTCAGCCGAAGGCTAGGGGCACCAAAGCTAAAAGCAGGGTAGATGCCTTTTACGACTTACAGAATGTGGCCAATAGCGAGGTGAAGAAGGACGAAATGACCCTCAATATAAAGATGAACCGATTGGGTGGCAAAGTATTGGAGCTGCACCATTTGGGTAAATCTTTTGGCGATTTGAAGATATTAGATGGATTTAATTACAAGTTCAGAGAAGGTGAGCGGGTAGGCATTATCGGCCGAAATGGCGTAGGCAAAACCACGTTTTTGGATATGCTGATGGGGAAGGAGCAACCCGATGCTGGTAAGGTAGTAGTAGGAGAGACAGTAGTGTTTGGTTACTACTCGCAAGGCGGCATGAAATTGCCAGAAGATAAGCGTGTAATTGAGGTGGTGAAAGATATTGCAGAGTTTATTCCCGTTGAAAAAGGTAAGACTATTTCAGCATCGCAGTTTCTGGAGCGGTTCCTGTTTCCGCCAGAGCAGCAGTATACGCCAGTTTCAAAACTTAGCGGTGGCGAAAAGCGCAGGCTCTTTTTGATGACCATTTTAATGAAGAACCCTAATTTCTTGATTCTGGATGAGCCAACAAATGACTTGGACATTCTTACCTTGAACGTTTTAGAGGATTTCTTACAGAGCTACCGCGGTTGCTTATTGATGGTGAGCCACGATAGGCACTTTATGGACAAGCTGGTTGACCACTTGTTTGTGTTTGAAGGCGAAGGTAAAATCAAGGATTTTAACGGCAATTATTCGCATTGGCGTGCTGTGCAGGATTTAGCACTCGAAGAGCTACGCGAAAGCAAACGTAACGTTGAAAAGCCTAAAGCGGAGGCGGTAAAAGATACTAAGCCTGAAGAGAAGAAAAAGCTGAGCTACAAAGAGCAAAAGGAGTTTGAAGACCTAGATGCCGAAATTCCTAAATTGGAAGAAAAGAAATCCGCCCTGAGCAACCAGCTCAGCACAGGTAAGCTCTCTAATCATCAAATTCAAGAAGTAAGTAATGAATTGACTGAGTTGATGGTAGTTATAGAGACCAAAACCGAACGTTGGTTAGCGTTAGCAGCTTTCGCATAATCTGCTATCTGCTGTTTTAAGTTTAAAGGGCCGCGCAACTATTGTGCGGCCCTTTTTCTTGCTATTACTTCGTGTACAGTCAATAGTTTTGTCGTCTACGAATTGTTATTTGATGCGGTCTGCAGCATGATTACTTTGTAAAGTACCTGGACAAACCATAATTCTACAACTCATAATTTTTGAAAATCCTGGTCAGTTTTGTCGTCCACGAATTGTTATTTGATGCGACTTGCAGCACGATTACTTTGTAAAGTACCTGGACAAACCATAACTCTACAATTTGCAATTTTTGAAAGTTCTGGTCAGTTTTGTCGTCTACGAATTGTTATTTGATGCGGTGTACAGCACGATAAATCAATATGAGCCGTTACCGAATTATCCGTAAAAGCATTGCCGGAAAGCTGGTTTTGTTTCAATAATAATTGAGCCTATAATTTACATTATGTAAAGTTGTTTTTCAAAAAGAAAGGGCCGTTACAGGAACAGCCCCACTTTTTATTTCTGCAACTCAGCTATCTTCTTCTTCATCTCGGCAGACTTATCATACTGTCCAAGCTTAGCATAAATGGTTCTAAGCACGTCCATAGTTTCAATGTTATTAGGGTTCAATTCGTTTGACTTTTCCAAAGCGGGCAATGCCTTACCTAGAAACTCTAAACGCTTTGCATCATATTGCTTGTACTGAGCATCGCTAACGTTAGGTTCGCCCATTTTATTAATTTGTTCGTTAGCAAATTCTAAGTATATCGCACCAATGTTGTTATAGGCATCCGAATAATCAGGTTTTACCTCTAGTGCTTTATTGTAGTATTCTAGTGCCTTGTCATTGTTTTTGATTTTGGCATAAGCTACCCCAGTCACAAAATACAGTTGGTGGTTTTTTGGGTCTAGCTCAATGGCTTTCAACATCGCATCAATAGCCTCGGTTTCGCGACCAGTCTCTAGGTAAATGTTAATCATGTCAATTACCAGAGCCAATTCATTCGGGAATACTTTCATGCCTTTTTGCAAAGTAGCAACAGCTTCATCATTTTTACCTGCATTCTTTTGCATCATTGCTAAGCCCTGATAAAGGTTAGCGCTGTTGTAACCTTCATTAATCAACTCATCAAAAAGCTTTTTTGCTTCTTCGGTTTTTCCCAATTTAGAGGCATACATAGCAGTGTAGTATTTGGCCTCTTTAACTTCTGGCAACTTGTTTTTGGCCTCAAAACCATGTTCTTTAATAAACATGCTTACCTCGTAAGTTTCTTTAAAAGCTTTGTAAGCCTCTCCTTCCCTGCCAGCTTGGCCAGAATCTACCGCCCTGTTGTATAAAATAACCGTTGTAATACCCAGTTTTTCTTGGGCCTCTTCCATAAACCTAGGTTTCTTTTGGCCCGACGCCTCCCCTAGTGTTACTACATTTCTAAGCGCTTTGGTCGCCTCATAAATTACCTCTGGATAGTCTTTCTTCAATTCTACATCCTCGTTAATAAGCAGGCTAATGTAGGCACTATAATACCAAGTTTTCGCATCGCTAATGGTTGTTTCATGCACTTCCGCCTTTTTGATAAAATCGTAGGCGGTTCTCAGTGCAGCCTTATCGGTTCCACCGGTTTGCTCGTAAGTGCTAAAATTATTAAATGCTCCAATGGTATTCATGCTTTGGGCCATCAAACTCACTGACAGCGCCATAAAGCATAGCAAAGTAAACAAATTTTTCATACCGTATTCAGGGGTTTTGGGTTTGCTTAATATTATGGTTAAGGTATAGCCAACATCCGCCAAATTGACTGATGTTGGCTTAACATTAATTATTCGCCTTCCGTTACCGGGCCAACCTCACCAGGTGATGCTATGCCCTCATCGCCTTCAGTCAATGCTATTTCCTCTGGCAATGCTTGTATTTTGGTAACCGCTGCTATCGAATCTTTTGCATCAAGTTTAATCAACCTTACGCCTTGTGTAGCGCGGCCCATTACCCTCAATTCATCAACGCCCATGCGGATGGTGATGCCCGACTTATTGATAATCATCAAATCGTCTTCGTTATTCACATCCTTAATGGCAATCAAGTCACCGGTTTTTTCGGTTACGTTAATGGTTTTAACACCCTTAGCGCCGCGATTGGTAAATCGGTACTCTTCAAAGTCAGAACGTTTGCCATAGCCGTTTTCCGAAACTACCAAGATGGTTTTCTTCGTTTTAACGTCATTGGCCAATGCTTCTGGTAATTCAGCCTCATCTCCGTTCTCGGCTATAAAGGCCTCCAAGGCTACATTGGTTGCTTCTGCATGCTTCAACGACTCCTGAGAAACACAAATCATGCCAATTACTTCATCGGTTGCACTATCAAAACGTATTCCGGTAACACCTGATGCACCGCGGCCCATTGGGCGCACATTACTTTCGTTGAAACGGATACATTTGCCACTGCGCACGGCCATCATAATGTCTGATGTGCCATCCGTTAATTTGGCTTCCAATAGCGTATCTCCTTCGCGAACCGTAAGGGCAATAATACCATTAGTGCGTGGGCGTGAGTATGCCTCCAAGGTGGTTTTCTTAATAATACCACCTTTAGTGCAAAGCACTATGTATTGGTTGTTCAGGGCTTCTTCGCTCTTCAGGTCATAAACATTGATAAAGGCCTTCACTTTGTCGTCCTTGTCAATATTGATGATGTTCTGTATCGCTCGGCCTTTGCTGGTTTTGGTTCCTTCTGGCAACTCATAAACCTTCAACCAGAAGCACTTACCTTGCTCTGTAAAGAACAAGATATAGTTGTGCATATCTGCACTAAAGATGTACTCAATAAAGTCCTCTTCACGGGTAGCGCCGCCACGTGAGCCACGTCCTCCCCTGCCTTGTACCCTAAACTCTGAAGAGTTAGTACGCTTAATATATCCCAAATGCGAAATGGTAACTACCACCTTGTCATTCGATATCAAATCCTCAATATCAATATCCTCGCCAGAGTATACAATGGTGGTGCGGCGTGCATCGCCATACTTTTTCAACACTTCTTGCAACTCTTCTTTGATGATGCTCATTCGCAGGGCCAGGTTACCTTCTTCCAAAATGGATTTCAAGTAAGCAATACGCTCCATTAGTTCATCATACTCTTGCTTAATCTTATCGCGCTCAAGGCCGGTAAGTTTTTGCAAGCGTAGGTCAAGAATGGCGCGGGCTTGAAGCTCCGACAAACTGAAGCTACTCATTAAGCCTTCGCGCGCAATCTCAACAGTTTGAGAGGCACGAATTAGCTTAATTACCTCATCCAAGTGATCAATGGCTATCAATAAGCCCTCTAAAATATGGGCACGCTTTTCGGCTTCGTTAAGCTCAAACTTGGTACGGCGAACGATTACATCGTGACGGAAGTCGACGAAGTGAACAATCATGTCCTTCAAGTTCAGCAACTTAGGCCTACCACCTACTAGTGCAATATTGTTTACACCAAAAGAGGTTTGCAGCGAGGTGTTCTTGTATAGCGTGTTAAGCACCACGCTTGCATTTGCATCGCGCCTAAGTTCAATAACTATGCGCATACCCGTTCTATCCGATTCATCGCGGATATCGCTAATACCATCAATCTTGTGGTCGTTTACCAACTCGGCAATACGGGCAATAAGCGTGGCTTTGTTTACCTGATAAGGTATCTCGGTTATGATGATACGCTCATGGTTGTTGTGCTCCTCCATTTCGGCAACGGCACGCACCACCACTTTGCCTCGGCCGGTTTCAAAAGCCTGGCGAACGCCTTCGTAGCCATAGATAGTGCCCCCTGTAGGAAAATCGGGAGCAGTAACATGCTCCATCAATTCGGCAATCGTAATCTCGTTATTGTCGATGTAGGCCATAATGCCGTTAATAACCTCAGTAAGGTTATGGGGCAATATGTTGGTAGCCATACCTACTGCAATACCCGAAGAGCCATTCATTAGCAAATTGGGTATACGGGTAGGTAATACGGTTGGTTCTTTCAGTGTATCATCGAAGTTGTACTGCATGTCTACAGTATCCATATCGATGTCTTGCAACATCTCTTCGGCTATTTTCTGCAAGCGCACTTCGGTGTATCGCATGGCAGCTGGCGAGTCGCCATCTACCGAGCCAAAGTTACCTTGGCCATCCACTAGTGGATAGCGAAGGCTCCAAGGCTGGGCCATACGCACCATAGTATCGTAAACCGATGAGTCACCATGCGGGTGAAACTTACCGAGTACCTCACCCACTATACGGGCCGATTTCTTATGTGGTTTGTTGCTAGCCACACCCAACTCGTTCATGCCATGCAACACGCGACGGTGAACGGGCTTGAAGCCATCGCGTACATCAGGGATGGCACGCGATACGATAACTGACATTGAATAATCAATGTAAGCCGTTTTCATTTCCTCTTCAATGTTAATGGGGATAATGCTGCCCCCACTTCCTCCTATCGGAATAATGTCTTCTTCCTCTGCCATAGTATTTAAGTCAAGTTAAACTGGTATTCACACAGTTTACAAAAATAACCATTCTGCATGAACTATGTGTTATGGTTATCAACAGGCGTTTATAATGTACCTATCACGAGTTACATTAACTAAACACCTAAAATTAATAACCAACCTCCGTCCAAAATCCCCTACACCTCCCCCGCCCCACGGTATATAAACCATAATGCAAATGCGACATATAGAGTTAGCTTTACAATGTTAAAGTGTCTTTTGGCATCATTATTTTACGTAAAGCTATACATCTGTACTATGGATATGCTGTTTTTGCAAACCACCGTGGGAACTCCCATAGAGGCACACAACAAAATTTCGGTTATCGCCTTGATGTTTAAGGGAGGATGGGCTATGATACCTATTGCACTGTTGTTTATAGTGGCGCTATACTTATGTATAGAAAGGTACTTGAGTATTGGCAAGGCGGCAAATGTGGAGCAGCATTTTATGCACAACATTAAGGATTTGCTTGTATCGGGTAAGATTGTGGCTGCGCGAGACCTTTGCAAAAAGACCAATACGCCAGTGGCGCGCATGATGGATAAGGGCATTACCAAAATTGGCAAGCCGATAGAGCAGATTGATTTAGCCATTCGTAATGTGGCGCGCATGGAGGCGCATCGCTTAAAGCAGGGGCTAGCTTCGTTGGCTGCCATAAGCAGAGCGGCACCACTTGTAGGTGCGCTGGGTACCGTAATGGGCTTAATAATGGTATTGTTTGCCATGAGCAATGCGGCTGGCCCAGTTGATTTGGGAATGTTTGCTAATGAGCTGTATGAAGCGCTGGTTCCCTTATTTGCGGGCTTGGTGGTGGGCATAATAGCATACATTGGATATACGGTGCTTAGTCTTATGGTAGGCAACGCGGCCCACCAAATGGATGTTTCGGCAGTAGCATTTATCGACATGCTTCAAGAACCTGCGTGATAGCCATATACCAGAAACAACGAAATAACCGTTTATCTAAAACTTGGTAGGATTATTGGAAGGTGTGATGGAGAAAAATTTAAAGAAATGGTTACGGATTTTATGGAAAACAAGAACCGCCTGCATCATACTAAAAATAGCACTACTGACGCAACTTGACTAATTGTTACGCTATGAGCACAATGGACCTTAAATACCATGAGGAATACGAGTACGAGCGAGAAAACCGCCGTGCATCGCGCATTATTACTACCACCATTATGTTGATTTTACTACTACTGTTGTATTTCTTAAACCAAGGCGAAAGCGGCGGCGGTGGTGGTGGCGGCAACGGCGAGGTTGGTATTATGTTCGGTGCTATTGATGCCGGTACTGGCGAGGTGGTGGCAATGGATATGTCGACCGCTACGACGGACAATGCGGCTATGCCGCCGCCAGAGATCGAACCAGCTGCTGCACCATTAACTGCTGATAACAATGATGTGGTAACCCAAAGCCACGAGGAAGCACCCGTAATTGCAGACGCCAACAAGCCAAAACCTACTCCAACCCCACCGGTAAAACCAGTGGAAACACCAAAACCTACCCCTACCCCTACCAAACCAGTTGAAACACCTAAGCCTACTCCAAAACCTGCTGAGACCCCGAAACCTGCACCCTCGAAACCCGCTGAACCTACGGTAATACCTGGCTCTACTTTTCCGAAAGGGGGTGGTAAGGGCACTGGTGGGGGCTTGGGCAACCAAGGTAACCCAAGTGGCACCGGCACTGGTACCAGTGGTACTGGTGGTGGCGATGGTGGCAATGGCCCAGGAACTGGCGGTGGTAATGGTAGTGGAAATGGAACTGGATCAGGCATTGGAGATGGACCTGGTAGTGGCCCCGGAAGTGGTGGCGGCACAGGTGGTGGTACCGGGTACTCGCTTGGCAGCCGCAAGCCAACCAAGCAAATAACCCCCGTAAGCGATCAGAGTAAATTTGGTACTGTGCGCATTAAGATAACTGTAAACAGCCTAGGTAAAGTTATTGGTGCTTTATATAGTGCCACTGGCTCTACTACTACTGATAGCTACTTGGTGAATAAGGCTAGAGAGGCAGCATTGAAATGGGAATGGAGCCCCGACCCGCAAAACCGCCCAGAGCAAATCGGCTACATCGACTTTAAATATACTGCGCAATAACAATCGCATTAACTTTGTCGCATGAATTATGCAGAAACGGTGCAGTGGCTATTTGCCCAGTTGCCTATGTTCCAGCGCGTGGGTGCGTCCGCTTTTAAGAAAGACCTTACCAATACCCTTAAACTGATGGCCTTGCTGCAAGAGCCACAGCGCCAGTTTAAAAGTGTGCACATAGCGGGCACCAACGGCAAAGGTACAACGGCACATACTCTGGCGGCCATCTTTACAACAGCGGGCTACAAAACAGGCCTTTACATATCGCCGCACTACAAAGACTTTAGGGAGCGCATCAAAATTGATGGGCAATACATTAGCGAAGGTGAAGTAGTCGATTTTGTGGCAAAGTACCAACAAGATTTTATATCCATACAGCCAAGCTTCTTCGAAATGACAGTAGCCATGGCTTTTGATCATTTTGCCCGCCACAAGGTTGATATTGCCATTATTGAAACGGGCATGGGTGGCAGGTTCGATTCTACGAACGTAATCATACCCGAACTATCTATCATTACCAATATTGGCTACGACCATACGCAGTTTCTGGGCGATACCTTACCCTTGATTGCGTTTGAGAAGGCAGGCATTATTAAACCCAAAGTACCCGTTGTTATTGGCGAAACGCAACCAGAGACGCAACCTGTGTTTAACCAAGCTGCTAAAGATCGCAACAGCCCAATTAGCTATGCCGACCAACATTACCGCGTGGTGCGCACGGATAGTGCCATTGGCGGCATGACGGTGGATGTGCTTAAAGATGGCAAACCTTACCTAGAAAATTTGCAAACCGACCTATATGGTAATTACCAGTTAAAGAACCTCGCTACAGTATTTGGTGCGGTGGAGCAATTGCAAGTGCAAGGCTATAAGATAGATGAAGTAATACTTCGTAAATCACTATCTAACATAAAAGAAAGTAGTACTTTTATGGGTAGAGCACAAGTCTTACAACGCAACCCACTAGTGCTGGTAGATAGCGGTCACAACGAAGCTGGATTTAAAGAGATTTTTGGCTTGATAGCTGAGCTGGCTTTCCCAGGTTTACATATAGTAATAGGTACAGTAAACGACAAAGACCTTACCAAAATGCTGCCCTTGTTACCAAAAGAGGCCACCTACTACTTCTGCCGACCCGATATACCAAGGGGAAGAGACGCGGAAGAGTTGCGCATTGAATCTGTTAAATACGATTTAAGGGGACAAAGTTATCCGAGCGTGCAGGATGCCTACAAGGCGGCATTAAGTGCGGCCTTAGTTAGCGAGCTTGTTTTTGTTGGGGGTAGCGTTTTCGTTGTTGCCGAGGTTATTTAATTCAATAGGCACTCTACCCCATTTAATCAAACGGTTCCATATCTGCTCATGGAAATAGAAAAGCGTTATCTTGGTTATGAGTTCAATGCCTCCGATGGTAGTTGCCTGTGCAAAGGGATGGGCTGTATTGCCCGTTTCGCTGCCGAAAGTGATTATCATAAACGACAGGAAAATAGTATCAAGCGTGCCTGTGATGCGCCAGCTAATAGCTTTAATAATGGCCTTTTTGCTTCCTTCGGACATTTTATGGCCGAAAATCTGCCATAGTCGCTCGTGGAAATAGAATAAGATGATTTTGGTAATCACCTCTGTCATGCCAATGGTTAGCGCTTTACCTAGCGTGCCAGTTACGAAGAAGGAAATGATAATAGTATCGATGGTGCCTATAACGCGCCAACTGATACCTTTTACCAAACTTCGAGTATGCGAATCTTTCATTCAATAAAGCTGTTGGAGCAGGAAAGATAGGAATTATTTGGCAAGGCTAGGATACAACAAAGGTTAAGCAATCTTTCTTAATGGCGAGCCGCTCATGTTATAAGGGCCACCAGGGTGGTTCAGGTATTCAACGCCTTTCTCAGTAATTTTGATGAATACATCGTCGGTTTCGCTCCGCGAGAAGACAAGGCCATTGTTTTGCATGTAGTGGCTAATTTCGGCAGCTACTTCAAAGGTTTTAGGCAGGAATTGCAGGTGGTTTACCACTGGGTAAAAGTGATCAAAGTCGTTTTTAATGCCTTCCAACAACTGTTGTATTTCGCTTTTTACATCCTCCGATATCAAATCGATTCCCAGAATGCTGATGGATGCTTGGAACGATTCGTAGCCTTGTCCATTAAACTCCCTAAGATGCCCAGATTTTTTCAAGGCATTACCAAACTCAATCATACTGCTAACGGCACTAATGCCATGTTCTTCCATAAACGGACCCACATCCCACTTAGCAAGTGGGTCATTCTGGTAGGCTTGATATAGCCATTCCAACAAATCATATTTAAGGGAGCGAACACGCATAAACTTACAACCATCTAAATGTAAATAGTGTTCAGCATAAACGCTACTATTTAGCCACTTCTTAACGCATCTTTAATATGCGGCAATTTTTGCGGTGCATTCAAGGGTGTAATTTGCCGGCATATTGCATTGCTAAATATGCCCAAAAAGAAAGCCTCAAATCGTTTCCGACATGAGGCTTTTTCGATGTTCTTACATTGAGCTATTATTTAGCAGCACTAGTGCTGTCAACCAAGCTACTCAGACTATCTTGTAACATTTGGTTTTGTTGGAATTCTTGGATGATTTGCTCAGGCGTTTTGCCAAGGTTGTTCAAGGAAAACTGCACATCGCGGGCCAATTGGTGCTGCGGATATTGCTGAATAAAGTATTCGTAGCGTTCTTTTGCTTTTGGTAAATCCTTCAAATCATTTTCGTAAATGAAGCCTTGCAAAAATACCGTTTGCGGTACTTTTTCGTAGTCTGGGTAATCTTTAGCTACGCGGTCGAATGTGGCTATGGCTTTATCAAACTCATGTTTGGCGCGGTATAAATCGGCTGCCTTGAATAAATAATCGGCTGATAGGCTATCTTTAGGAAAGCTACTCACAAAATCTAGGTAAGCCTCAAGGGTGATATTGGCTAACGAATCGTTGAAAAGAAAAGCTCCATCATTGGCATACAAATTGTTTTCTGCCTGTTTAATATCTTGCAAAGATTGTTCGCGATTGGCGCCGCATGATACAAGAAATAGGGCAAGTGATAATGCTAAGTAGTATTTCATGGTTTAATGCTGTTTTAAAGCGTGGTAAATTTACTAATATTTCGTACGATACTGATGAAAGCTGATAAAAAACTTCTAACGGTTGCCTTGTTTGGGTTAATGTTTATGATAGCTTGCTCTCCGAAAACCTGGCAGGCATTTATAAGTGGCCCCGAAGCTGTTTATTTAGAGCCTATTGAAACCTCTAAAACTAACCTGTGTAACCAAACCATAAACTACGCACCTAGCCAATATTACCCAGAGCACACACCGATGCGTTATATAAGGGCTCGTTTTTTGATCATGCAGGGCATTGCCAACGACCCAAACACCTTATCGGAAGAGGAAGCGCCAGCATACGTAAAGCGATTGCTGGAACTTGTAAATGAACGCCTAAGCGTAAATGCCCCAATGACGCTGCCTGTTGGCAATGAAACCCCTGCCCTACCCACTAGCTATAGGTTTGAATTGCACCACGACCCTGCCAATATAGACGACATTGGAATAGACTTTGCTACGGACAGTTTGTTGGCCTACTTCGATATTAAGAGCGGTGTTAATGGTTCTTATGACAAGCGCGCTTACGAAAAATATGCTAAGCATAAGGATGAGGTGTTAACGATGGTCATGCAAGAGCATCACCCAGATAGCATTAAATCTCCTACATACTCAGCTAAATCAACAGGCACTGGGTTTACCAATTGGGTGAAGGTAGTTGGGGCAAAGCAGTTTTTGGAAACCAAGATATTGCCCGATGGAACCAAAGAGGTAACTGGGCATAGGATGGGTATTATTTTGCACGAAACAGGGCACTCGTTTGGGCTAATTCATACATGGGCTGGCGACAATTGCGATGATACACCGGATAACCCCAATTGTTGGGACCGAAATTCAGAAAAATGCCCAGATGGCATATACTCCAACAATGTAATGGACTACAACAATCGCCAAAACTCGTTTACCCCTTGCCAGTTGGGTATTATCCATTTCAACTTTTCTACATTGGGCAGGGGACAGCGCAAATACTTGGTGCCTGTTTGGTGTGAGTATAAAAAAGAAGCCAGTATGGCAATTACGTCCTCTGCCGAAGTATGGAGCGGTGCTAAGGATTTGGAGGGGGATATAATCATTCAGAACGGTGCCACGTTGACCATCAAGTGTAGGGTTTCGTTGCCAAAAGGCGCTAAAATCATTATCAAACCCAAAGGCACTCTAATATTAGATGGCGCGCACCTTACAAACCTTTGTAACCAAAACTGGGAGGGGATTGAAGTTTGGGGTAACAAAACCGAACGGGGCAGCCTTATTATTTATGAGCAACCTACCATTGACCACGTTGCCAACCCCGTTGCACTGCCCAGAAATTAATCAAGCTTCGTGCAAAATTACTACAACCAATTTGCCATTAACTGAAGTTGTTTGATGTTTGGCAAAAAAACGTGGTTTTTATTTCAGTCTGAGAGGCCCGTTTTCGTTAACCTTACTTGCTTCAAGTAAAGTTTCTACGATTCTGGCTTGAGGAAGGTCGTTACTCGGGTGCAATATAATGTGCCTAATAAGTTTTCCATTACCTTGCAATAGCCCACTGCTATTAGATAAGTGTATCCCCCGATAAAAGCCCAACTCTAAATGACCTTTTCGCATATTGATGTAGCATAGATTGCCATGATAAGTGTAGAAAGGCAAATCCCACTTTACGCATTCGCTAACACCAGGAAGTGTGCGTTTTATGAGGTATCTTAATGCCAAAGCCAGCTCAAGCAATTCGGCATCTGTTATTAGCTCGAAATAATTATCGGCGCTTTCTGGTTTTGGTTTGGCTTTTTGCACTGCTTTTATTCCCTTTTTCATCTTTAGTAAACCACCAAGCCCACAATAAAAATAATACCTGCAAAGGTATTCTGCCCCACGCTACCAATGGCGAAACCCCTAACACAGCACCATTGGTTTGTGCCAAATAAATATTAGCCGGAAAAACGGCAATAAGCAGCAGTATTACACCCCATGCAGCAATTTTTCTGTATTGGGGTAACAAAAGCAACACACCGAGGCCTATTTCGATGAGACCGCTCAAAAAAACCAATTCTTTGTGCCAACCCAAGTATGGGGGCATAATTTTCAGGTAAACCTCCTCTGCCATTATGAAATGGTTGATACCGGCTAGTATCAAAAGTATGCCCAGTAGGTAAAGGCTTATGGTTTTTATCTTACTCATTACCGCAGTTCTTTTTAATTAATGCTTCCAAACCCTCAATACCCAAGCTTTTAGCTTTCTGCCAATCGGCACAAGCCTGCAATTGCTCACCTTGTAAAAGGTAAAGGTCGCCCCTATGCTTGTAAGTTACTCCAGCTTCTGGAAAGCTATTGATAATAATGTTATACTCACTCATTGCCTTATTATACTCATGCTGCTTAACATAAACCAATGCTCGCTCTAAATAAGCCTCCGTGTTGTTGGGGTCGAGGGCAATGCACTGGTTAAAATCCGTCAATGCCGCCTCTAAATGGCCTTGGCTGGCATGCAACTCACCACGATAATAATAGGCCAATGGAGCCGCTGGGCCAAGGTCGATGGCTTTATTGTAATACTTCAAAGCCTCGTCATACTGTATCAGGTCGTAGCTCACTATACCGGCATACAGGTACCCATCAGGCTTAGATGGCAATAAATTAATTATGCTTCTAAATTGAGTAAGCGCACTGGGCAATTGGCCTTGGTTATAATAGATATTCCCTAATTCATACTCCACCTCCGGCCAGTCAGGTTTTATCTTAAGGGCTGCAAGGTAATCGTCAATAGCACCTTGATTGTTTTGCATTTCCACCTTCAATTTGCCCCTATATGCAAAGGCATCGGCAAAGGAGGGGTTTTTAAGTATGGCTTCGTTTAGCAAGCTCAAAGCTCCTTGCCTGTCTTTACCATTCCACTTTGTTATCGCTTTTTGGTACAACTCTTCAGCCAAAAGCACATCAGCCTCCAATATGGGTGCTTCACTTACTGCTCGGCCCTCTGCCCAGCGGCCAGCGCGTATTTCACCATTTTTATAAGTGAGTTTACCCAGCCCATGTTGCATGCCCAGCAACCAGTCGCCTTCGTACTTATCGCCATTAATGTATTCCATGGTGCCTTTGCCACTAGGCATAATGTTAGCATTCCAATTGCCAGAATACACATCTCCATTTTCATATTCAATTACCCCGCTCCCGCCGAGCATATAAAAATCGCCCTTAGCCTTTGCACCGTAACGCAATTCCATCAACCCAGCACCTTCTGGGTATAGCGACTCTGAGATACCGCCTTTAAAAACATTTCCATTGGCATATCTAATTATACCTTTCTCTAACATATCGCCTGCCCATACACCTTCAATTTCATCACCACTGGCAAGGTACAATATACCATGCTCTTCTCTAAAACCGCCACCTATCAATCCTGTATACTTATCTCCGTTTTTATAGCGCATTACACAATTGCAAGCAGCGGTATCCCAGCGCCCGGTTGCTGTATCGCCAGTAGTATAGTACATCGTACCCATTCCTTTTCTTACCCCGTTATCGTACTCACCTTCGTACACGTCGCCTGTGCTAAAACGCATATTGCCCATTCCATGCTTCACATTGTTCTGATATTCGCCTTGGTAGCGTTCGCCATTAAGCCAAGTGTATATGCCTATACCATGAAATGCGCCATTTAAAAGATTGCCCTCATACACATCGCCAGTAGGGAAAAGATATTTTCCTGGGCCTGTTTTTTTACCATAACTAAAGTGACCTTCGTATTTCTGCCCTGAAGGCCAAGTATAGGTGCCTGTTCCGTTTGGCTGTCCATCAATTAAACTACCCACATATTTCTCGCCATTGGATAGAAACAAAGTACCATTTTGAGGTTGGCTGTTCAAGAAGGCACCTTCAAATTTGTTACCGTCTTCAAAAACATAAGTGCCTTTGCCGTTTTGGCAATCGCCTACAATACAGCCTTTCTTCTCTTGTGCCGTAGCCGAGAAAAAAAGAAGCTGAAATAGCAAATGAAGACCGAATAGACTAAGAAAGCGAGTATGCATTAAAAAGGGGCAATTTAACAGCCTGCAAAATTAAAGCAATAAGCAGATACTTATGATATTCAACGGTTAACGGGGTGCTTCTGGTATATATTAGATTAGTTAAATTTCTCTTGAACCATCAAATTGCTCTAACAAATCAGCAATCCTACGCAAAAAGCTTCCACCCATAGCACCATCAACTATACGGTGATCATAAGACAAGGATAGGAACATCATGTGGCGAATGGCTATCACGTCGCCCGACGGGGTTTCGAGCACTACAGGCTTCTTCTTAACCACACCTGTTGCCAATATAGCCACTTGTGGTTGATTAATAATAGGCGTGCCCATCAAGTTGCCAAAAGTACCTACGTTACTGATGGTAAACGTTCCACCTTCAATATCCTCAGGCTTCAATTTTCCTTTGCGTGCGGTATCAGCTAAGCGGTTTACTTGCTTGGTGATGCCCGTAAGGCTCAATTGGTCTGCTCCTTTAATTACCGGCACAATCAAGTTACCCGATGGCAATGCAGTGGCCATACCAATATTTAGGTCTTTGCGAACAATAATCTTGGTACCATCAACAGATGAGTTCACATACGGAAACTCTTTAAGTGCTTTAGCCACCGCCTCAATAAATATTGGAGTAAAGGTAATTTTTTCCCCTTCACGTTTCTGGAAACCATCTTTTACTTTATTGCGCCACAATACCAACTCAGTAACATCGGCTTCAACAAAAGAGGTAACGTGGGGCGATGTATGTTTAGAACGCACCATGTGGTCGGCAATTAACTTGCGCATGCGGTCCATCTCCACTATTTCTACATTGCCACTAACCGATATGGGTGCTGCAGTGGCTTTAATTGCTTCTGGCTGAGCGGCTGGCGCAGATTGCACAACAGGCTGAGTTGCAAGTGCGGCGGCCGGTTGACTACCACGGTTTTGCACATAAGCCAATATATCGGCTTTAGTTACACGTTGGTCTTTACCACTGCCAGGTACTTTTTCAAGCTCCGACATTGATATTTTCTCTTCGCGGGCAATGCTCATTACCAAAGGAGAGTAAAACCTATCGCTGCCATTGCTGCTATATTCTTGCGTTTGTGCCAATACTGGCTCTGCTACTTTTGCCGCAATTGCAGGTTCTGCTTGTGCTGGTGCTTTGGCCTCGGTGGCTGGGGCAGGTTGCGGGACACTACTATTACCTGTAGTATCAATAAGGGCTACAGCTTTGCCAACGGCTACCACATCGCCTTCGTTAAACAGTATTTTGGTTATTACACCACCTAGGCTGGCAGGTACTTCAGAGTCAACTTTATCGGTCGCAATTTCCAGCACCGATTCATCAGCCTCTACGGTATCGCCTTCTTTCTTCAACCATTTTAAGATGGTTGCTTCCATGATACTCTCTCCCATTTTCGGCATTATCAGCTCTACAATTGGCATCGCGTATAGTTTTTATTTGCGGGTAACATTATAGCAACTGCCTCGCATGGCAGCTATTGCAAAAGTAGCCGTTTTTGAGGGGTTTTGCAAAAGGGCGGAGATTGGTTAATTGGTAAGTGTTTGAACCTTGATTTGGAAAAGGATGACAAGATTGAGAAAGGATTTTTTACATACTGCGGTAAAAATCCTTTTCAAATCACGCTAATCAGGTAAAATCAGGGTTCTAACCATTGATAAATTAAACAACACACCTACTTAACCAATGCCGTTTGGTACTCTGCAAACAACTGGTGTATAATACCATCCGACAATCCAATTTTAGGTACCAGGAAGTTTTTAATACCCGCATGGCGCGAGATAAACAAGAATATTTCGGTAGCAGGTAGAATCACATCTGCGCGGTCGGGTTTCAGGCCCAGCACGGTTACACGCTCGGCATAGCTGTAGCCATTCAAGTGCGTCCAAGCTTCTACCAATTGCTTTTGAGTTAAAGTACCTTTTTCTATGTCGCCGTATAGCTTGAATATTTTATTAATATTGCCACCAGAGCCAATACCTGTAATACTCTTATGTTCTTTTCGGAAGCCTTTCAGCGCTTTCATTAATGGCTGCCAATCAGCATCATTCACTTGATTGTTCAATATTTTCAGCGTTCCGATGGGAAATGATTGGGAGAATAGTATTTTGCCAGCTGTAATAAGGCTTATCTCGGTGCTGCCGCCGCCAACATCAATATACAGGTAGTATTTGTCGGCTTCCATGGTTTCCGCAATCTGATTGCTGTATATAAGCTGCGCCTCGCGGCTACCATCCACAATTTCAATTTGCACGCCGGTTTCGGCAAATATTTTTTCAATTATTTCGGGGCCGTTGCTGGCCTCACGCATAGCAGCAGTAGCGCAGGCCCGATATTGCAATACATCGTTTGCGTCCATCAGGTTTTTGAAAGCCTGCATTACACCCGATAACTTCTTTACTTTGGCATCCGATATTACACCATCCATAAAAGCCTCTTCACCAAGGCGAAGTGGTATACGTATCAATGATTCTTTCTTGAAAATCGGGTTGCCATTGTTCGCAAACACGTTCATGGTTAACAACCTCAATGCATTCGATCCTATATCTATTGCTGCAAATCTCATCCGTGTGTTTATAGGTGGGCAAACATAATGATTAAGTGTTAGCCACTGGTATGTCGCGCCTTTAAATAATTGTAAATATCTTCCTGCTCACGGGTGCTCTTTTGTCCTCTTCCCTTTTTCTTATATTGATGACTCTGGGCACCGTTATGTAACCTAGCTTTGGTGTTGTCCTTCCATTGTAGGTCGAAAATGTCATGCAATTCTTTCTGCAGTGTAATGTCATAAATAGGACAAGCCACCTCTATACGATGGTCCAAGTTTCGGGTCATCAAATCGGCACTGCTAATGTAATGCTTAGGTGCACCGTCATTACCGAATATATATATACGCGAATGCTCCAAAAACTTATCAACCACGCTTATAGCTTCAATGTTTTCGCTCATGCCTTTTACACCTGGTATTAGGGCACACACGCCTCGCACGATAAGCCGTATCTTCACTCCTGCCCTGCTAGCTTCGTAAAGCTTCTGTATCATCGCAAAGTCGATCAAGCCATTCACTTTTATCCAAATTAAACCTGGTTTGCCGCGCTTGGCCAGTTTTATTTCGTTGTTAATCATTTCGTACAACCGCCGCCTTAAAAAGAACGGCGATACCAGTAAGTGCTTGTAGCGGAAAATCTTAAGGTTATTCTCGAAAAACTCAAACAACTTGGCTACTTCGCGGGTAATTTGTGGGTCGGCGGTAAAAAAGCTCTTGTCGGTATATAGCTTAGCGGTGTTTTCATTGTAGTTTCCGGTAGCTATGTTAGCATAGAGTGTTTCCTTGCCTTTATCCTTTCGCTTTACAAGCAACATCTTTGAGTGCACCTTAAGCGTTTTAACACCTGCAATCAAGTTTGCTCCCTCTTCTTGCAACATATTGGCCCAATATATATTATTCTCTTCGTCAAACCTGGCTTGTAGCTCTACTACCACGGTCACTTTTTTGCCGTTGCGCAGGGCATTTATCAAGGCATTGGCTACTGCCGAGCTACGTGCCACCCGATACAGGGTAATATATATTTCGGTAACCTTTGGGTCGATAGCGGCCTCTTGCAAAAAATCAGTTACATGGTGAAACGACTGGTATGGCAAGTGCAGCAGTGTATCTTTTTTGGCAATGGTTTGAATAATGCTGGTGTATGGCTTTAAATATTTGTGGGTAAGAGGCTGAATGCGCTTGTAGCGCAAGTGTTTCATGCCTAAATCTGGAAAATCTATAAAGTCTTTGAAGTTATGGTAGCGTCCACCGGGCACCACGCTATCGTCGGCCGATAAGTTGAGTTTACCGCGCAAAAACTCCAGAAAATCGGCAGGTATCTCTTCATCGTAAATAAACCTTACCGTGGTTGCTACTTGTCGCTTCTTAAGTCCCTTGGCTAGCTGGTCAATAAAGCTCGATGAAACATCGTTATCTATATCCAGTTCAGCATCCTTAGTAAACTTGATGGTGTAAGCATTCAAATCGTCCATTTCGAACAAATAGAAAATCTGGCGTAGGTTGTACCTTATTACATCATCCAGCAGCATAATGTACTTTTTACCATCAACCTCAGGTAATACAAAGAAACGGCTTCGCACGTTTGTAGGCACCTCAATTAGCGCATATTTTGATTTGGCTGGTTGGTCGCTATTAGTCATTTTTACCGCTAGATAAATATGCCGTTCGTTAAACACTGGCCAATCATGCAATTGATCAATCATTAGTGGCGTAATAACTGGCCTTACCTTATCATCGAAATACTGCTTAACCGCCGCTCCTTGATCCTTAGTCAGTTCTTTTTCGTTTACGAAATAGATGTTTTCTTTTTCTAGTTCGTTCCGTATTTGGGCATAGGTTTCTTCGAAAAGGAAACGGTGTTTGCGAGTTACATCTCTTATCTGCTGCAATATCTCAACGGGTGTGCCGCCCAATATGCCACTGTTTTTGATATCAAAATGCACAATGCGCTTAATAGTAGCAAAGCGAACCCTAAAGAACTCATCTTGGTTGTTCGAGAATATGCCTAAGAATCGCAGCCGCTCTATCAACGGGACACTAGAGTCCGCGGCTTCCATCAATACCCTTTCATTAAATGCCAACCAACTGATTTCGCGGTTTATTACTTGTTCCTCTCTTTTACCCATAAAAGGTGTGCGTTATAAGGCTTAATAACTCTAAGCAATGATAATGAATGACAAAAGGGTAATGAAATAAAGTATGTTAAATATTAATGGCCACTACCCTGTTCTTGGGTAATGCCATAAAACTTGCTCATATGCTGCACTACATAATCTAACTCCTCGTGTGTGTTGTGGCGACTAAACGAGAAACGCACATTGGCGCGGGTTGGGTCGATAGCCAACTCGCGCAACACGTGCGAACCTTGGTCGGAGCCAGAAGTGCAAGCACTACCTGCCGATGCGGCTATGTTGTTGATGTCGAGATTATAAATCAAAAAATCGGAGTTCTCGTTTGCTGGAAACGATACATTTAGCACTGTGTAAAGGCTTTCGTCGCCGTATACACCATTTATCTTAATATCCGGAATAGCATTCTTAAGCTCGGTATACAAATAACTTTTAAGGTCATTTATGTAGCTATGATACTCCAAAATATGGTTGTAAGAGTTCTCCATTGCTTTGGCCAAGCCCACAATACCATAAATATTCTCGGTGCCAGCGCGCATATTACGTTCTTGCGAACCACCGTGAATTAAGGGGCATAGTTGCTTTTCGCTGCGGATAAAAACAAACCCAACTCCTTTTGGACCATGAAATTTGTGTGCAGAGCCACTGATGAAGTGCACGGGTGTTTTTTGCAAGTCTAACGGGAAATGGGCAATAGTCTGTACCGTATCAGAAAAGAATAAAGCCCCTTGCTCGCTGCATAGCTGTGCTACCCTTTCGATATCTAAGAGGTTGCCTATTTCGTTGTTGGCGTGCATAAGAGCCACCAAAGCATCTTTGCCATATTGGTAAACCAAACGTTCCAAATCTTCGTACACTACACGACCATTCTCATCAAGCTGTACATAGTGTGCTTGTATTTTGCCGGCTTTCTCTAGCTCTTCAACTGGGTGTGTTACACAATGGTGCTCAATTTTACTGGTAATGATGTGCTTCACGCCATAACGTTCCACCGCACATTTCAATACCAAGTTGGCACTCTCGGTGCCACCACTCGTAAAGAAAATTTCGCCCACCGATGCATTCAGATACTTGGCAATAACCTTTCTCGACTTTTCAATGGCAGCCTTAGTTTCGCGGCCAAAACCGTGAATTGATGACGGATTGCCGTATTGTTCGGTTAAGTAGGGCATCATTACTTCTAATACACTGCTATCCAAGGCCGTGGTAGCTGCATTATCCAGATATACTTTCATCACATCCGTATTTTCGGGTGAGCAAATTGCTATGCTAAGTTAGGGATTTTAAAATTGGACGTGTAAGGATAGTGAGGAAAATCAGGTTGGTATTACACCTCAAACTCCAACCGCAACACATGGCTACTGAAATTTTTGCCTAGCGTATCCATACGCAGTGAGCGGGAGGCACCGCCATCGAGCGCACCGTGGCATACAAAGTTGAGGCTTTCAATGGTGTCCCATTCGTAGCGCACCACTTCCCCTTTAATCATATCGCCAAAGTGTTGCTTTACCTTATCGGCTGTAAGATGTTGTTTCAGAAGGCTATATGCAGCTATGTCATTGGCCATTACCCCTATGTTGCACACATCGTTTTTGTCGCCGCTACGGGCGCTGGCAATATCAATTAGTTTAATGCGGCTCATAGTTCGTGCATTTTAAGTTCTTCGTGAATCAATTCGCGAGGCACCAAAGTGGGCCAAAGGCTCAACATGGCGCGGTTCATTTTACCCCAACCCGGTATAGATATTACCCCCGGAGGGCCGTTCAAGCCCAAACAAGTGATAGCCGCAATAGCCATTTTGCCGGTGCGCTCGTCTTTATGCTTAATTGCTACACGTATACCTATTTCGTTCAGGTTGTCCAAGTATGCTTTCGGTATTTCGGGTGCCGCACTGCCGTGTATGCCGTTAATCCCCACTAGGTCAAACTGCATGCGGTCGATGGAAACGGGCAAGTTGGCCCAAATCTCCTTCACGGCCTCAATAAACTTCTGCGACTTAACATAAGCATATGGCCACGAGAAGAAGAAAAACTGCTCGGTTATATACCCTTCCATCTGCCCGATGGTAAGTTTCAGTTTTTCGGGGCGGGGCTTGCCTTTGGCACCTTTGAACAGTACCGTATTGGGCGACAGTTCTTTTATCTCCACGCTGGTAAGATCTACAATAACATCAGGGGTAATGTAGTGCGATGGGTCATGTATTTCGTATACCAACTGCTCACGCAAGGTGTTACGGCTCATTTTGCCGCCTTGGCTGGATAGTTTGGTAAATATGGCCGAGCCATCTGCCGATACTTCGGCAATTGGGTAGCCCAAGTTGCTTACTTTATAATCCATGGGCCACTCGGCGTAGCTATTACCACCCGAAGCCTGACCGCCACACTCCAACAAATGCCCAATGGAAATACCACTGGCCAATAAGTTGAGTTGCTCTTGGCTAAGATTGCCTTCTAGTTGCCAACCAAACTCGTGTGCCAATATACCTAACGTTAGGCAAGGGTCTGCTACCCGACCTGCTAGTATTAGGTTCGCACCTTGGTCTAAGGCATCTTTTACCTTTTGGGCGCCAATGTATACGTTTGCATGGGTAGGTGGGTATTTGCTGGTGCTATAGGCTAGGTTGGTATCCATATTCAACAACTCTTCGCCAGCCTCTTGCAGCTCCCCTAGCCTATTCAGTACATCGTCGCCAGTTATGGTGGCAATTTTAATACCTATTACACCTGCCTTGCTAAGGATGGCTTTTACGCGTTCCGCAGCACTCTCGGGGTTCAATCCGCCTGAGTTGGTTACTACGCGCATGCCGTTGGCAAATGCAGCTGGATAAAGCACTTTGGCTAGCACTTCAATATCTTTAGCGTAGCCCTCTTCGGGGTTGCGCAGTTTGTCTTTCTGTAGAATGGATAGGGTTAGCTCGGCCAAGGCGTCGTGAACTAAGTAGTTCGCGGCATTCTCCATCACAATGTTCATGGCAGCCATCGGGCTATCACCATAAAAACCTTGTGCGCCTGCTATTTTAACGGTTTTGCTCATATAGTCGGGGTACGTTGCTCATACCACCAACTAAATTAGAGTTTTTTACATAAAAGGCACAAGAGCTTTAATAATGCATGGAAACATCGCTGCCGCCACCTTTCTTTTTAAATGGGTTGGATGCTCTTGGATTGAATAGGTAATGAACACCTACACTTAAGCCAGCGTTAAAATTATTAGACTTTTTATAACCTACGTCGTTTTTGCTAAACCAATCTAAGTTTTTAACGGCGCTGCCGTTCATGTCCGTAAAGCCATAATCGATGGCTAAGCCCAAGTTTAGGTATAGATTTTTAGTAATAAAATACTCACCACCAACACCTACACTCATTCCAATATCAAACGAATTGAATTTTTCAATAGCGGGTGTTAGGTCGGTTCTTACTGTGTCGTTTAATGTAACCGACTCCGATGCATTTAACAGCCAACCAAAGTAAGGCCCAATGGAGGTGTACATTTTGAATTTAGTATTATTGAAATGGAACTTATAGCTTAATGCCAAGGGAACCCGAATGTATCTCAAATCCACTTTACGAACCACGTTATACGGCGTTGGGTAAGGTGGGCCTGGATTAAACGTATCTTCGTAGTTCTGGCCAGTACGCACATATCCAACACCCGTTTGCAATCCAAGATGTTTATTGAAATTAAAGCCTAGTTGCAATCCAGCTGTGTAGCCCCATTTGAGTTTATAATCAAGCTCCGAACGGCTTATGACTGATACGCGGTCAAGCGTTTCAAAGTTATTTTGATTTACGATGAAAACCGATGATGGTGTAAAAGTAAAGCCTATGTGCAAACCACTTTGTGCAAAAGTGGAGGCTCCAAAAAGTAGAAATAATGCAACAAACGCTATCTTATTTTTCATCTGGTCTAGTTGCGGTGTCCTTTTACCAAGCAAACGCCGTGCCTAAGTATATTTAAGGAAGTATACAAAATTAACAATAATAATCATGCGATAGTTTGGACGGTTGGCTCATTTTTGTTTTTTAATTAGGGTGCATGGTCTCAGAAGCTTATTTTTGCAACAAAAAAATTGTTGCCCATCATACTCAGGACCCGAAGTTTGCTGAATTATTTATGGCACGGCAAAAGCCGTTACCATGTGCATTCCGACTTTGTGTTCCAATACATCAATAAAGTATTGCGAAGCAATAAGCAGGAAACTATTTGGATGCATATAGAAGCATTACGTGCTGATCTGAAGAGAAACACTGCACCTATACAAGCCCTTGACCTAGGAGCTAAAAAGGATGAAGCTTTGCGCACTGTCTCTAGTAAAGTGCGCGCCACTGCCATTCCTCCCTTGTATGGCAAGCTATTGTGGCGAACGGCCAACTATTTTGGCGCAGCGAATATACTTGAGCTAGGAACCGGAACGGGCATTAGCGCATTATATTTGGCCTCTGTCCCATCAGTAAATAGGTTTATAACATTAGAAGGAAACCCTGAACTAGCAGCCATAGCAAATGGAATGATAGATAAGCTAGGTTTAACAAACAGCGAAGTAATAGTAGGCGATTTCAATAAAACACTCGTTGAAGCCCTTTTAAAGATAGGCAAGGTAGATTTGGTTTTTATTGATGGCGACCACCGCAAACAATCAACCATAAGCTACTACGAAAGTATTTTGCCATATGCGCACAACGATACTATTCTGGTTTTTGATGACATTAACTGGAGCGCCGAAATGCAAGAGGCTTGGCAGAACATTATAGCCAGGCCGGAAGTAACCTTAAGCCTTGATTTCTATAGAATGGGCATGGTGTTTTTTAGGAAAGAAATAAGACAGCCGCAGCACCTGCAACTATATTATTGGTAGCAGTCCATTCGTTGTTGCTGTGCATTTAACCTTACCTTTGTATTTGTATGAGAACGATTTACTTTTTGTGCTGTATTCTTTTGTTTGTCACTCAATTAGCGGTTGGGCAAACATATCTTGCACCTAACGAGCACCAGCAGCGCCTTAACAATGGCCTGCACTTGTTTTACTCGCAATTGCCGAACAGCAACCAATATGATATGCAGCTGGCGTTTCGTTTTGGTTCTATGGCTGAAGACGAGAGTAACGATGGCTTGGCTTATGTGTGCCACACGGCCTTTTTAAACGGTATACAAAAGCAACTCAAACAATTTGACAGCAGCATTAAAGTGGATGCGCGGTTTGGTTTTGATCTTTGTACTTACCGTTTTACGGTTAAGTCGTCACAATTTGAGCGAGCCTTAACTGCCATTTCACAGCATTATGCCCAAACACCCGATAGTATAGCCTTTGCGGCAGCAATAGCCCAAAACGCTACCTTGTTTTCCATAATTCAGAATACCTTACTGTATCCGGCTGAGCAAACCTTAATTGAGAGACAATGGACTAATCGCGCCCCAGCTTTTAGCCTTTATGGCCCCATACCTATGGCAGATAGTATCACTATCGATAAGGTTGCAAAACTTTACAGGCAAAGCTATTGCATCGAGTTTGCGTTGTTGGCCTTCAGCGGACCCGAAAGTTTTAGAAAGGTATGGAGTAAAACCCAAGAAATGTTGAGCTATGTGTCGTCGTGCCCCAATGAGCTTTTCAATACCAAGTTAGCAAACTTGTTTTCGCAGCCAAAGCTATCAAGCCAGTTGGTTTATGGCGTTGGCAACGCTATTCCATCAAAGTACCAAAAAATGTATCATGGCGCCTATCTATCATACGATATCAAAGGTTCGTTAGCCACCTTGGTTTTAAAACAACTACTGCTGCAATCAAAAAGAATTGACAGCATTTGCAATAGTTTGGGAATTGCCCAATTGCGCCTCGCTTACGACCCATTGCAATATGCTTCTTCGTTAACATGGCATATAACCCCTGCAACAGACTCCCTGCATGTTGCTTATGCCAATTTCGATACCTTGATGCTCCTGTTGAGTCACAAAGAGTTCTTTTTGGAAGATGAAATTGGAATTGCTAAAAACGAAATAATCAAACAGTATAAAAACTTGATTAATGACCCATCGAAAAAGATGTTACTGATTTCGCAATATTGGTCGCAAAACACGCTACCATGGGTTGGCACATTTAACGATATGATCAGCACAGTGGATGCAAAACAAATTTCAAAGGTAATAGGCGACTATGTTGTCAATCAAGATTATACAACCCTGTTGCTACTGAACGATGCAGACTCTGCAACCTACAACTATAACAAGTTTGCCACAACTTACACTGGTATTGATAGCGTGAAATTTTATTTTCAAAAGAACACAGCAAAATTCGCTTCGGCTGCCGACGACTCTATTTTGGTTGCTTTTACACAAACCTTACTCATAAATAGCGACCTACAAGTTGCACTTAATGCTACGGCCCACAAATCAGAGTTGTTGAATGTAAAGGACGACTCACTGGCGCTTGAGCTTAAGAAATTTGAAGGGTTCTACATTTACCCTAATAGCATTTTAACGGATGACAAAACTTACCGTCTTGATATATACAGAACAGCCAAGCTAATGGCTTTGCTTTTAAACAATGGTGTGCTTGCCAAACAGCTGAAAGGTACTGGTACTTTGATTAGTGGTGACGACAACCAAGTTTACCAAATTTCGGTATCGCCAGTATTCAACAAAAAAAAGCTGTAACCTATTTGGCTACAGCTTTTTTAATTTCATCAAAAACCTAACCGCTTAGTAAGGCTTTTTCTTTTCTTCTACGGTTTGCTTAAAATCTTCTTGCTTTACCTGAGCCTGCTTGCCAAGATAAGTCCATTGTATGGCTTTGGTATATTTGTCGAACACTTTGTTTAGTTCACTTAACGTAGTATTGCTTACATCTACCTGAAATTGCTCCGAAAGTTTCCAAGAGCTTAAAATTTCATACATGCCAAGCGTAAGGCTTTGCTCGCTAGTAGTTTGTTGGCTCATATAGTGTTGAGTAAGAAACATCTGCTTTTGGTCGTTAAGCTCACTTTGCTCAAATCCGTTTCTCTTTATCTCATTAATTATATTGGTCATTACCTGTATACTCTGTTTGGGATCTTGAGTGGTAATGTAAATTGTGTTGTAGGGGTTCAGCAATACACCCCCTGAATAAAACGCTGCAGGTGCATATGACAAACTACGCTTGGTGCGCAACTCTACAAAAAAGCGACTGCCCAAAATTGACATACCTAGCTGCATTACAGCGCCTTCGGCTGTTTCCTTGGTTGGGGCACTCATCATACCACGAAGGTAATTGGTAGCAATATCGCGGTCTTCAATAAAAATACCTCCTTTGGTAATTAAAGTTCTCGGGGTAGGTTTATATGCAGTACCAAAAGGCATTTTAGCCAAGGTAGCTTTAACTTTAGCAACCAAATCAGCCTCAGTAATGTTGCCTACCACCACCAAAAAGCAACGTTGCTTGCCCAATATTTTTTTGTAGTGGGCCTTTACATCATCCAATGTAATGCTCTCAATTCCTTTTGGCGAACCATCAGGAATACGCTCATATTGGGTGCCTTTGAACGCATTGCTAAGCGCAAGGTTTTTAAGGTGTTGGTCTGGATCGCTAATTGAAGACATGGCATTAGCCATAAACTGCTCTTTGATCAGCCCAAACTCTTTAGCATCAAACGCTGGATTTAAAATTGCATCGGCAAACAAATCCCAGCTTTTATCCCAAAACAATTTCACACAGGTCATACTTATTTCGCTATACTCAAGTTGCGCATCTGCACCCAAAACGGAACCAATTTTCTCTGCTTCGGTGGCATAGGTTACTGCATCGCGGGTGCGGGTTCCACCTTGCACAGCTAAACTTAATGTTAGCGCATCAACCCCTTCTTTGGCTTTGGTATAGTTATCGGTGCCGCCTTTAATAAACAAGCGCACGCTTACTACGTCTTTAGGGGTTTGTTTCAAAATTATCTTCAACCCATCAACCGTTATTTCTTTGGTTTGGGCAGCTATCATGCCAGTGGACAATAACGCCACAAGCAGCAAAACGATGGATTTATATTGACTCAATTTCATGGTTCTTCAGGGTTTAGCGTATGTCTTCAAAGCTTGTTATACCAGTATTCTCTTTCAATTTTGACGACATCAATATGCCATCCACATAATATTTCCCCTTAATGTAGTTCTTTACATAGGCTTTAATATCGGCGCGGGTTACCTTCTGTAGGTTTTCAACATAAGATGTGTAATAATCTAACGAAGCTGATGACCACCAATAAGTAAGTGTTGATACAAAGTCGGAAGTACTTTCTTTGCTGTAAGCATCTTGAATAGCCAACATGGTTTTGGCGGTTTCTAGCTGCTCATCGGTAAAGTAGTCGTCTTGATCCCACATTTCAATGTGCTGCTGCAATACCTGGTACGCTTCTTTAACCTTTGTGGGGTTAGGCACCAAGAATATTTGTATCGGGCCAACATACTTTTGGGTAGAGTAACTTACTTGTACTTGCAATGCCAATCCTTTATCAACCAAGTCTTGTTGCAACTTAGACGACTTTTGGCTTAGTATAAACGAAAACACGTCGGCGGCATAGGTAGCGGCTATATCGCCACGGGTATCGGGGCCAAAGTAGCTACGTAAAATAATAGGCACTTGGGCATTGTCGTTTTCAGTTACAAAATATTGATTTCCTTTCAATGGCTCAAAAGTAGGTATAGGGTACTTTTCAAAAGGGTCAAAATCAGATGGTTTCCAATCACCGTAAATCTCAGTTACTTGCTTTAAAACGGTTTCGTGGTTTACGTCTCCGGCAATTACAATAATAGAGTTATTAGGATAGTAATATTTTTCTTGTATGATGCGCATTTTCTCGGGCGTAGCAGTCATAATAATATCATGGTCGCCGATAGTGTTTTTACGGCTGTATAAATCGCCCCATAAGCGGTGGTCCATATCCTTTAATAAGAAAAATACCGGGTTCGATTCGTTTCGTTGAAACTCACCATCTACTACTGGGTTTTCCTTTTTCATTTCCTCTTCCAAAAACAAAGGATAGCGTATAGCCGAGTTCATAAACTGCAAGCCTTCGTTTAGTTTGGCATTGCCCAAGGTTATAAAATAGTTTACTCGCTCAGTTGAGGTGGTGCCATTAAATGATATGCCAAGCTCCTGTATTCGTTTCATAAAAGCCTCCTGCGATGGAATGTCTTTGTTTGCCTTAAAAAACATATGCTCGTACAAGTGCGACAGACCATTGTACTCGGGGCTTTCGCAATAGGCCCCGTTGTGCACACATATTTCTACAGTAGCAAGAGGTACTGAGTTGTCTTCTATAACCAAAACCTGTAAGCCATTTTCAAGCGTGGTAAAGAAGAAATTAGATGGAAGCTTTTGCTGGGCAAATACCCCAGTTGCGATAAGCAAAGCAACCACCGTTGAACTTAATTTATTCATAATGCTCGTTGTTTAGTTTTTAACACCTCGAAAATAAAGCATTTGGCACAAACCAAAGTGCTCCATCGACTAACTTACCCGATTAATAGACTGGCTATTTACGTTAATATTCCTTACTACCCCAAAAAAGTGACATGTCTGTTGTTGGGTTCTTATTATTTTGAGTCAATTTTACTTCTATAAAAAAAGATGATGAGGTTATTCCTAATTGCGATTTTATTTCTTGCCATTGGTTTGTCGGCGCATGCTCAAACCAAGGCCATAACAACTGTTGGTGATACCGTGTTATTGAATGATGATGGCACTTGGGTATATCAAGACAAATACTCTTCGAGCGCAAACATAGATAAGATATTGCTTAACGATACCAAGTTTACCAAACCTGCTGCCTCAACAAAATTTCTTTCGGGCGGAAAAGGTATTTACGAAATATGGTACGACCCATCAATATGGGTAAAAGCAAACCCCAGTAAATACAATGATGACGCCGAACTGGCCCTTGAAATGAACGGAAAGGTGGCTTATGGCATCATGATTTACGAAAAAGTGGAAATACCAGTAGAATCGTTGTTAGAAATTGCTCTTGAAAACGCACAATCGAGTGCCCCAAATTTTAAGGTAATAAGCAGGGAATATAGAATGGTAAACGGAAACAAAGTGGCCTTGATGCAAATGGAAGGAAACATTGAGGGTATAAATGCTACCTATTATTCTTATTACTACTCTAACAGCAGCGGCACTTGGCAGTTTCACGCCTATACTATGACGTCGCTATTCAAGCAATTGAAAAAGCAAATGGAAGCCTTGTTAAATGGTTTGGTGATAAAGTAATCCTGCTCTTAAACTGGCAATACCAACAAAACAGGAAAGGCTGCCCGCGTGTAATGGGCAGCCTTTCTTGTTTAGAGCCTAAACTACATCCACAATAAATAATACTAACTTACATAAGATGCCGACAGCAACCAAAAGGTTGCATTGGTATTGATTACCAGTATATTAATGGTTGTATTTTAAAATTTATGCCCCAATGCAATAGCCCGCTCCTTCATGAATTGCCCACGCGCGGGGTCGCCGATTTGTGTATGAAGGTCCCACAATTGCAGCACCATATTCAAATCATTGGGGTTTAATGCATATGCCTTTTCAAAATAAGGAATAGACTCTAAAGGTTGGTTTGACTCCAGATAAACTTTACCCACATTGATATATGCATCAGGTTCATTAGGCATAAGGGCAATAGCGCTTTTGCATACTTCCAATGCCTTATCTATTTTACCCAACCTAAAATAAAGATAACTAAGGTTAGAATACCCGGCGGTGTAATACGGATCGGCGGCAATATAGCGCTCATAATAGGTCAATGCTTCGGTATACCGGCCAACCATATCCAAACAAATAGCATAATGAAACAGCACTAGTGGCGGCGGAGGCGATACAGCAATAAACCGTTCTAAGTAAATAACAGCATTGCTACAGTCTTCTTTTAAGCTGTAAAGGTGACCCAAATCGAGCAGCGCAGAGTGAAACCTAGGGTTAACCTCAAGCGATTTTTTTAAGTATTTTTCGGCCTGCGCAAAATGTTTGGTTTGGTTAACCTCATCTCTGATACCCATATTTAAGTACTCATTGCCAAGCATCTGTTGTACTTTTGCCGAGTTGGGCGACATGTTGGCATCATGGGTGTATAGCGTCAGTTTATCCTTCCAATTGGTGTTTCTTATTATTGTTCGAGTGCCGTACAAGCCAACTATAACCACTACTACAATTAGTAAAGCAGGTTTTAACTGCTTCCAGTTTACAAAGCCATAAACATCAACTTTAAATAGCCTAATCAATCCCCAAGCCAGCAGGAGGCAATAACCTAATGAAGTGCCAAATGCTAAACGTTCGGCAACAATACCCGTGAGCAATACCCCAAGATTAGAAATAAACACCAAGCCAAAAAACAAGTAAAGTAAGGCAAAGCTTAGCATTGCATCGCGCTTATACAGCCAAATAGCAAGCACCAATAAGCCCAAGAATGAAATTAGGCAAACAATAGCTATTGGGTTGGTAAGCCCAACTATTTCTATTTGATTGAAACCATAGTAAAATCTGAGCTGCACTGGAGCTATCATTAAGTATGTGTAATAGCCCATTACCTTTGACGCCGTTCCTAAACGTGTAGCAAACTTCTTTTCCTTTACCAGCGGATTCTCAATAAAATCAACTTCTCTACCCGCACCTGGAACTACATTGGTTACTGTTTTTTCACCATCGCCATATGGGTCGGGAAGACTCTCGTAATATGCACCTAAGTTTTGCTCATAAATAGGGTTAACTGGCTGAAAAGGGAAGATTACCAGCACAAATACCGTAACTAGGCCCGCGGCGGCTAAGCCAGTGAAAAAAGCCATTGGGTGCTTAACTCTTGGTTGGATAAAAAGATAAACTGCGCCCACCAAGTTCATTATCCAAATAACCTGGTATTGGGGCTCGGCAATTAGTTTCATAATACCCATGGCCAATAGCAGTGCGGGCATTATACGTTTGTTCTTGATAAAATGGTGTGCTGTTACAATGGCTATTAGAACTACTATATCGATAAAAGAGTCGCCGATTTTGAGCGTGCCGAACAAGTAAGCAGCAGCAACCACAATGGCTACCACTGGGGCTATCACTCGGGCCGCCGATGGCAAACCGCCAAAGAAAAATGCGCCGACCATTAATCCTACTATACTGTAGGCAATAATGGTAAATTGAAAATTGGCGGCTATTAACCCTACAACAAGCAGTATGGCCACCACAGGATAACCCTTATAATCGGATTTGAGTAGGAAAGTAGCCAAAAATACCAACGAAAGGCAGATATACATGAGCACCCTTAAGTCTAGATAAAGCGCAAGTAATGAACCCGCAGTTAGCAATAACAGTGCTGCTATGGATAGCCAAGGCACTGACTGTTGCGCCGTGCTCTTTGCTTTTAGAACCTCTTCGGTTGGGTTAGCGGTAATGCTAGTAAATGCCAATTTTGTCTTGCTGGCAATAGTGCCCCAACCTTCAGTCATTGCGGTACGTAGTACCCAAATGACTATTGGGAAGCCAATAATACCCCCAATAATAAGCGAGTTGATATACTGCTCGTAAATTGGCGAAAAGAACAGCACAATCAGCATTAACGGGAAGGAAATAGAGACAAGCCTTACCAAACTAGCTTGCGAAAACCAACACGCTGCTAATGGGATTATTATAGTGTAGCTAAGCACCGAACGCTTAGACATAACGGAGAGTAGGATAAAAAAGATGAACAACACGTATTCAACTATTGTGCCCTTTCTAGCATACTTTAAGCCCCAAAACATAGCCAAAATACCAAACAAGAAGCTAAACATCTCATCTCGGTTTTTAATGCTAGCAACAACCTCAGTGTGTAGTGGATGCGCTGCAAAAATAATAGTAGCTAATGCCGGATACAAAAAGTTTATATCGGGTTTAAAAGAGCGAATAACGAAGAATAATACCATACACAATATGCTATACAAGAGTGTATTTACAGCATGACTTATGTGGGCATTATCGCCAAATAGAGAGTGCTCAATGGCAAAACTGGTAAGCACTACTGGCCTATACTCATAGTAATTACCAATGTTGTTATCGTAATAATACGAAGTAAATATCTTTGGAATGGCTTTTATGCCTTGGCTGGTAAGCGGGTGGTTACGGGTAACCAACTCATCATCCATAGCATAGCTATTTGGAATGGTGTTGGCATACAATGCAAAGGCAAATAACCCTAAAACAAGAGCCACCATCCACCAATGTTTCTCCCCCAATGTAGTTTTAGCCTTCATATACCTAACAAATATAGGGTTTTTAGTTGCAGCTACCCACCATTATTAGCTATTAAAATATCGATAATGGCGTACTGAAAATTTCGGTTAATATAGAACAATACAAACTATTGTAACCTTTGACGAATAGCGTTTAGGTACTTAAAGACGTTGTACTTAGCAATAAAAAACCATTTACCAATTGCGCTAGGCTTATGGATTCTTCGTTGTGTACGCCAATAATATTCGGCTTCTTCTACACGCACTATTCGGGGGCTTTGGTAATACTTGGTTGGGGTTAGTTTCAATTCCGTTAGTTGGCTAAAAGATTTGATAACCTCGGTAAAACTGCTGGGTAATTGCTTCGACTCAAAAAGAGATAAGTGTCCGATAAAGTATTTTGCTTTCACTTCATTTGGGTCTTTGGCCTCAAACAAGTTAAACTCAAAGGTATCTTCAAGCTCCTCTCCTGCAAGTCGTTTCAATGTCTCCGGTTCCATCTCAAAATGGGCATCAAAACGTTGTAAGTTCTCTAAGGCCGATAAGGTAAGCTCTTTACCACTATATAATGGCACATCGTATAGCATCAATCTCAATGCAAAATGAACGCCTGGGTATCCTTTGTTGGTAGTAAAAGAGTGCTTGGGATAAAAGAAATACTTGCTCTCTTCTATCATATATTGCAGAAACAGCTTTTTCCAAGAATTTTGGCCCCATCGTTGCACAAAAGGTGGCAAATAGGTATGCGCTTGTTTTTCGTGGTTATCCAGCCAAGAAAGAAACCCATGCCACTGTTGTTCTGTCCATAATTGCCCCCACGACGAAGGAAACTGCATTAAATAAGTATCGTGCCCATCTGGGTAAGTCTTAAAACTTTCGTAGGTGCACTCAGAAATGGCGTGGCTATAAAGGGAGATACCTGCAACGATTGAATCGTTCGCACAAGCCTTCAAAGCGTTTAAGGCAAAAGTGTAGAAGCCAGGGGCCACCTCCAAATCGTCTTCCAGTACAATTATCGAATTGAACAATCTGGTAAAGGAGCCACAAGCAACTATATGGTTTTTTAGCCCGAGACGAACGGTTTTTTTTGATACCAGCTTATTACCAAACGGCCAAACGAAACTATCGGCCATGGCTATTACTGCCTTCTCTCCTCCTTCATCAATAGATATTACCAACTCCACTTTCAACCCCTGGTAATCCGCTTTAACAAGCGAATCCAACAAGCCTTTGAGCGCTTGTGGCCTATTGTAGGCTACCACAACTATAGCTGGATTTGGGGTCATGGAGTTTGAATGGCTCTATTAAAAAAGTGTTGTTGCCAAAGGTATGGCGACAATGCTAGCCATGCCTCCTCAGCTTCTTCGTTGGTAGCTTTGTTATTGTTCCATACCTTATCCAATAGTAGAATGGTCTTGGCAGTTTCAATCAATTCGCAGCACTTAAAGCTGTCGGAGGCAATAGTATCTTGCAAAAACTCCTTCCACGGACCACGCATCCAATCGGCCAATGGCGCTTGAAAACCTATCTTATCTTTCCGCTCCACTATATTTTGCGGCAACCATGGGCGCACTGCCTCTCGCAAAATAGCCTTGCTATACCCATCCTTTATTTTGCTCTGCCAAGGGATGGAGAAGCTAAAGGCTACCAATTCAGGGTCCAAAAAAGGCATCCGTATCTCTACACCTGAGCGCATGGAGAATCTATCATAATTGCGGAGCAAAGTTGGGAATATAGTATAATGAAACAGTTGATACAAGGCATAATTGTAGTACCCCATCTGTTTAATAGCCTCCTTATGCAGCTGTTCGTTGCGGATGATATTGGGTAGTTTCTCGTCCAGCCATTGTTCTTTTAAGCGGCAGGCCTGCATCAAAAGCACTTGATGGTTGCCTGCTTTATGCGCCTTTACGATGCCCCTATCAGGTTGTGCATTTTCGTAAGTATTGAGGATGTCTTTCCATTTCGATGGATCAATTCCTGCATCAATTAAAGCTAGTAGCATGAAGTTTCCATAACCACTAAACATTTCATCGGGTCCATGCCCATCAACGCTTACGGATACTTGTTGTTGGCGGTAATGGCTATACAACTCCATCATTGGTGAGGGCGGGGTACGGTATATCTCTTCAAAATAATAGAGGTCGTCGGATAAGTTGGCCAAAGCCTTCAATGGGTCAAGGGAAACCTCATGCAGCGGGATGTGTTTATCAATGGCTAGCTGCCTTGCATACTCGCTTTCATCAATTCTACTACCTGCGAAAGTAGCGGTAAAAGCCATACTCAATCTATCTTTTCCCGTAAATTGGCAAGCTGCCCCAAGCACCGAAGATGAATCTAATCCACCACTGATAGCCGCACCAACTGGTACATCGGCACGCAGGGTTAGTGCTATCGATTTTTCAAAAAGATGTCGGTACTGCTCTGTTTGTGCATAGAAAGAGGTTGATGGATTGACAAGGTGCGAGAGAGTATCCCAATACTGGGTTAACCTCAATTGGCCATCTTTATACACCCCATAATGCCCTGCAGGGAATCGGCTAATGCCCTCCACCAAAGTATCGCAGCTGCTTTCGTAACGGTCGTATTGCTTGGCTAGTTTTTTGAAATTTTCACTAGGCATCCATCCTTCTCCCAAAGCCATCAAAGCTTTCATCTCTGAGCCAAAGACGAATTGGTTGTTTTTTTGTGAATAGAATAAAGGCTTCTCGCCAAACCTGTCGCGGGCTAAAAACAAGGTCTTGTCATCTTCGTTCCAGATTGCAAACGCCCACATACCTTTTAGCTTATCCAGACAATGCTCTTTCCATTGACGGTAAGCAGCCAGCAACACTTCAGTATCGCTTCCGGTGCGAAAATGGAAACCCAGTCCTTCCAATTCCAATCTAAGTTCACGATAGTTATAAATCTCACCATTGAAGGTAATGGTAAGATTGCCCAAAGACATAGGCTGCGCGGCCTCAGGCTTTAGGTCGATAATAGCCAACCTGCGGTGCCCTAGCGTGATATTACCCAACGGATGTTGCCAAATACCTTCTCCATCTGGCCCACGGTGCGTCAATCGATCCAATGCCGATTGAAATCGATTATGGTCAATGGTTGGTATTACGCCCAATATTCCGCACATAGCTACAAATGCTTTTCGATGGTTTGCGTTAAGATGCGGATATTTTGCTCCACAGAGAAATGTGCTGCAATTCTTTGGCTTGCAGCAAGTCCCATTTGATTGGCCAACGTGCCGTTTTGCAACAGTTTTACAAGGTATTGCGCCATACCTTCAGTATCTCCTTCGGGCACTAGGTAGCCCGTTTTGTCATGCTCAACTATCTCTGGTATGCCTGCATGGATGGTACTTACCACTGGTAAGCCTGTGGCACCAGCCTCCATAATGGCCACTGGTGCGCCTTCCGTTTCACCGTCAGGTGTAGTCATGGAATGTTGCACAAATACGTTGGCCTCGTGCATTTCGTGCACCACTTGTTCGGGTGTTAATACACCAATAAAATGTACTTGACTATTAAGCCCCAATTTACTTACTAAAGCCTTACACTCTTTCAGCATCTCTCCTGCCCCAGCCATTCGTAATTGAGCCTTGGGCATATCCTTCAGCACTTGGGTAAAAGCTTTAATCACCAAATCGGGGCGTTTAGTGGCGGCAAAGCGACCAACTGATAATACTGTTTGCTGGCTACTATCCCGTTCTTGGTATCTAAACATGGAACTATCGGCACCGCAAGGATTTAATACCAATTTTGATTCAGGCGCTCCCCAACTCAATAGCAATTGCCTCATTGGTTCAGATACTACAAAAATGCTTGAAGCAAATTTAAATAACTCCTTGTATTTCAATTTGTATTGCCTTACAATATCGCCTCTTGTTGCATCAAAACCATGAAAATATACGAGTAATGGGATGCCTGCTTTTTGACAAACGGGCAACCAATGTACGCCTACAGGGCCATACTCTGCTAGCACTAATTTTACGTTTTGCTTTTTAATAGTTGCTACCCATTTGTCCTGTAATGCAATTTCTCCTAAAAAGGGCAGTCTCGCTCGCCATTCAGGCAATAACTCGGTATCATTAAGCCCATAACCCAAATATGCCCCCCAAGCATAGCTTACCTTAAACGGCAAACGCGCCACATGCTGGCGTATAAACGTTTCTGAAAACGCCCTGCGGTGCACCGATGCAATGATGATATGGGTATCTTGATTCAGGATAGTTGGATTGTAGAACCCTGTAAAAATAGGTATATTTGAATGTATTAGCCATGCTTAGCCCAGATATACTACAGGCATACAATGCCGCGCGCCAAACTACCCACAAAAGCTTGCTTTGTCATGCCCCTTTTGTGAACATCAATTTTGAGCCTAATGGCAATATGGTAGCGTGCTGTTACAACCGAAAAGAAGTGCTGGGCCGCTATCCTAAGCAAACCATAAATGAAGCTTGGACTAGCCCTGCCGCCGAAAAACTACGCGATAATATCAAGAAAAATGATTTGGGTGGCGGATGTAGCACTTGCCAAGATTTGATTTTGGCAGGCAACTACAAAGGCACCAAAGCATATCATTACGATGAATTTGCCCCTGCGCCCACTACTACCGATAAGCTAAAATCGTTTTTGGGCATCAACAGCTTGGGCTACCCGCGTATTTTGGAATTTGAACTAAGCAATACTTGCAACTTGGAATGCACTATGTGTTCAGGGCACTTTTCCTCTAGTATTCGCAAAAACAGGGAGCACCTACCTGCGCTGCAAAGTCCTTACGATGCCGATTTTGTGAACCAGCTTACGGAGTTTATGCCGCACCTTACGGATATGAAATTCTTAGGTGGCGAGCCGTTTTTGATTGACATATACTATGACATATGGGAGCGCATCATTGAGGTGAACCCTAAAATAAAAGTACACATCACCACCAACGGTACCATACTTAATAATCGCGGCAAGAACATACTAGAGAAGCTTAACGTGGCTATTATCCTGTCCATCGATTCATTAGATAAAGACACCTACGAAGGCATCCGTTTAAATGCCAAGTATGACCGGATGATGGAAAACTTGGAGTTTTTTAAAAAACTGACTCGAGAGAAAAAAACTTATCTAACCTTCGCAGTATGCCCCATAGCCACTAACTGGAAAACGATGCCAAACATGCTTCAAGTAGCCAATGCGGAAGGCATAAACCTGCACTTTAACATTGTTTGGGCACCCGAGTACTTATCGTTGCAATACTTAGAAAAGGACAGACTAAAAGAGGTCATCAATCACTTTGAGCGTGGATTACCCTCAACTACCAGCAACCCAACTGCTACCAACAATGTGTTAGTATATAAAGAATACATTGGCACGTTGAAGTATTGGCTGCAAGAAAAGGAAGAAAACCCTGAGGCAGATTTAGAGCTATTTAAGCAAGTGGTGCTGGATGCGGAATACATACAGTCTTTGCTACCTATTGATGAAGATGCACAATTACTTGCAAGCACCATCATATGCTGGTATGCCGAAATAAACCATAATGGCGAGGGAGTTAAACTTGCACAACAATTGCCCCAAAATGAGCAGTTATTAGACTTGTTAAATGCTCCTAACCTACCAGAAGCCATTACTCAACTGCGACTGCAATCGACGCCCCTAAGGCACATAATGAACTTTATGGAGGCTTTGAAGGTACTGGATAAACTGATGGGCACTAGTGATGATGGCGTTTTAGAGCGACGGGTAGCCATGGTAATGCCAATATTGGAAAGAACACCAAAACAAGACCAGGCCGCATACGACCTTGGTGCCAATGGGGCATTCTTGCAGCTTCGCTTTTTGAAACAACCATCAGAGGAATTGGTGTTTGAGAAGTATGCTAGTTTGTTTGAACAGGTAGTATAAAATTCACCTAGAACTATTTAATAGCTATATTTGGTAATAGAAGCTATGCTATCACCCGAAATCATTAAAGCCTACAACGCCGTGCGCACCACACCCGATAAGAGTGTTTTGTGCCATGCCCCGTTTACCAATCTCAACTTTGAGCAGAATGGCAATGTAACCGCTTGTTGCTACAACCGCACGCACGTGTTGGGTTCATACCCCAACAATTCAATAATGGATATTTGGTTGGGTAAAAAGGCTGACGAACTTAGGGAGTACATCAAAAACAACGACCTTGGCGGGGGCTGCTCGCTTTGCGCCTACCAACTTACCAGTGGCAACTACCATAACTCCCGAGCTAAGGCGTATGATTATGTGGCCGAAAACAAATTGGTGCAATACGCTAAAAAAGCGCAGGGCTTAATTACCAGAGGCAAGTTTATGCAAATGCCCACGTGCATGGAGTTTGAGATAAGTAACACCTGCAACCTGGAATGTGTAATGTGCAATGGCTATTTCTCTTCGTCCATTCGTAAGAACCGAGAGCATAAATCGCCGATGCACAACCCCTACGACGACAACTTTGTTGAACAACTAAAGCCTTTTATACCACACTTGCTCGATGCCCGTTTTTTAGGTGGGGAGCCATTTTTAATAGACCAGTACTATAAGATATGGGATACTTTTGTGGAGGTAAACCCGAATGTAAGGGTGCACATTACTACCAATGCTACGGTGCTAAACCAGCGGGTAAAAACGCTGCTGGATAAGCTCAATTGCCATATCGTTATCTCTATGGATTCAATAGTAAAGGAGACTTACGAAAGTATAAGGCTAAACGCCAAGTACGATAAGGTATGGGAGAATTTCAATTATTTCTACGAATATACCCGCCGGAAAGGTACTCGCATGAATTTTGCGGTTTGCCCCATTACGCTCAATTGGCACGAAATGCCCGACTTGGTGCGTTTCTGCAACGAAAGGGACATTATTCTGTTTTTCAATACCGTTGTTATGCCGCAGGCATACTCGTTGGAGTATTGGCCAGCTAGCGAGCTTGCCAAAGTGGTGGCGTTATACGATGGAGCCAATTTGCCGGATACTACCTACCGAGAGCAATACAACAAGCAGATGTTTTTGGATATGGCAAGCCAAATACGTGCATGGTACGAATTGGCATTGAAAGCGGAGAGCCAACAAGAAGAACAAGAAAACCTTACCAGCAATACCATTGAGCAAGCAATTGCGGATGGTACCATCCTGCCAGAGCATCATACTACATTAACGAAGGAAGTATTGTATGAAATGTTATTCTATGCCAATGGTTTCCCTTATGCCGATGATGAGGATGGCAGAGAGGCGCAACTTGTAGCTACCACTAGGCTTTTTACCAATCTAGCCAAAATAGCAAACCAAAACGACTTCAACCAATACTTGACTGCTTTGTTTACCACTTATCGCTATTTGCCAATGCTCAATAAATACTTGGTGTACTGTAATGGACATGAAAGTAAATTGGATGAGTTGATAAGCACGGCACAATCAATTGACAATGCACAATGGATAGTAACTGATATGAACCATGCAGAGCCAATGAAAGTGTTGGGGCATATGAACGCACACTCTGCAAAAGAACTAATTGCTGGCATGTACCAACAATACTTTTAAGGCTATTTCAAATGGCTGGTAGGCAGCCGTTCCGTTTGCTTTATATACTCAAGTACCTCATCGGCAAACACATTGGTCATTAATGTACCCGGATGATAATTTGCTGGATTGGCTAATAATTCTTCATAGCTGTAATTTGACAATTTAGCTTGAGTAGCTGGTATTAGGTTAATATATTCTAAATTCAAGGTGTCAAACATCGGTTGTACCTTCAGGTAAAACTCATCGCAGGTATAGGTTATACATGCGGGTGTTTGCACTACAAAATAGTCTTGGCCATCAGTTGCCAGTTTATCCATAAACTGTTTCCAAAGTACTTTGTACATGACTATATTTTCTTCTCCATACAAACGCAATTGCCATTTGTGGTAAGAGTTGGCATATAGTTTTGATAAAATCTTTTCGGCTAAGGCGGGCCATATTTTATAAAATATCCAATAGTTGTTTCTAAAATCCCAGTGCATATGCTGAAACCGGCCCATATCAGCATCATTATCCACAAACCCAAGTATCAACAAATCAGGATGAAACTTATAGCCTTCGGTTGTATAAAACTCTATTTCTTCTTTGGTTTGCCAACCATTACGGCCCCAATGCATCACTTCAACATTTTGGTATTTGGCCAATAGTTTCTGCTCCAATTTATGGCTCCAGGCACTATCATAAGGCAGGCCATCGCCCCAAATAAATGAATCACCTAAAACAGCAATGCGAAATATGCCACTATCCTTTTCCTCCTTTCTTGGCCTATCAGTAAAGTTGTATGGGTGGTTTTCGGCAAATGCTTTATTGGCAATATTCAAGCTGTCGTTATACTTTTGCCAATCGTTTAAGTTATCCGCTTGCGGAGCTGGACCAACGTAAACCTTTAGGGCTATATAAACCAATAACAAAGTAATCGCAAGGATTATGACCTTATACCATCGGCTATATTTCCTTTTTGGCTGCATTCGTTATTCTTTTGACGTTAAAATAGCCTTTCCTTTGAGAAAAGCATATACACTTCTGCCCCATGCATCATATCCCTTGCTATTCATATGGCCATCTATAGGCCAATAGTAGTTTAGGTAATCTTCTTTCATACTATCTGGCAATGAAGCTAGCAGGTTCATATATGCTAGTCCTTCCTTATCAACAGCCTTAATAATCGAATCGGTTATTGGTTCAAAAGAATCCCTGTGGCATTCATAGTTCAGTGGTTGAAAAACAAAAAGCGCCTTTGCCCCTTTGGTTCTTACCAACGAATCTATCGAAACATAAACCTTTGTGATTGCAGAAATGCTTTCTGATTGCAACTGCTGTTGTTCTTTTGGCGATTGATAATAGTCGTTCCAACCTAAACCATCCTTTACTATCATACGCACTAAATGGCTCCATTTATACGCAAAATTAAGCACCCTACTTTTCGGTGCGCGCAATTGAGTTGTGCTTTCGTTTACAAATCGCTCCATGCCGCCACGAGCGGTGAAATCGGTTACCTCAGTAAAATTGTAAACTACCAACACCAAATCAGGCTCATAATCAATCAAGTTTCGGCGCAACATTTCGTAAGCATAAAACGGATCGCTACCAGACACTCCTCCTACAATTATCTCCCAAGGGCTTAGAGTAGTATCTTGAGTTAGATACCATGCCAATCGTTGCGGCCATGTTGAATCAAATTCAGTACCCATTCCTTCCGTAAAAGAATCGCCTAAAATTATCGCTCGCTTCACTCCAGTTGGCTTCTTAATGTTATGCTCGGTATCCCTTATGCCAAGGCTGTTGGTTTTTAGGAGGTAACTGAACTCTGCAGTCTCTTGACTGCGCTCCATGTTGGGGGGCCAAGCACAAAGAGGGCCTGGGTATGGGTGCTTAAAATAGTCGATAAACAAGCCGTAATTGCGTTCGCCGTAGTTTTTGTATGTGCCCATTACCCTTAAGGTTATCTCAGTAAGCAACACCAATAAAGCGACGTTAAACAATACCAAAAACCACCAAGTGCCCATAAACCGACGCTCAGCCATAATTTTCGATTTGTTTTACACTGCGGGCTTGGTGGCTAAACCATAGTTTACTTAACTCAACCTCATTACCCCTGTCCATTAGTTTAATGAGGTCGTCGGTAAAGTGTACAAATATTACTGGGTAAGTTTCATTTATCATTACTTCCCCATTTACTATGCTACGCATGTTTTCATATTCGTTCCAATAAGCCACGTTGCAGCCCCGGTGTTGCAGTATTTTTACATCCTCGAAAGCAGCGGGCATTAAGTCTAGGTACTTTTGGTCATCAAACAAACCACGTTTGTAGTCCTTCTCGCAAGCAAACTCACAGCAGCGACTCCACCATTGTAGAGCCTCTCTACCCTCTTGGCTAGCACCAACGAAGCCACCATTATACACGCCATCTCTAAAGTTAACGATAAACCAGTCCGCATCAACGTCTGGCTCTTTAATTCGCCAGTGCGGGTTAAGTAATATGCTTGCTGTGTCTAACTCACTAAAAAGGAAAGTTGGGTCATTAAAAAACACAATGTCGTTATCTACATAAATAACCTGCTCATAACCTTCCTCCAACAGATAGTCCATCCAAATAGGCTTCAGCGACCATCGAAGGTTGTCGGGTTTTTTACGGTAATGATCCATTAACGATGCCGCCGCTTCGTTTTGGCGCAGCAAGTGTAAGCCTTCAATAGTATACTTCACATCGCCTTCAAGCCCTTCTACAATGCCTTGTTCGGGCTCCACTACCAATATCCTAAAATGCCACTGCCCGCCATAACCGGCAACGGAACGAACCAAACCTAAGGTTTGGTTTAAATGGCTTCTAGTAGATACAGTGCAAAATGTCTTCATCGGTGTATTGATTGTGGCGTTTTATCCTTTAGCCAAGGTAAATAAGTGGCTAACTTGCTGTAATATAGGGCTTCTTGCATCAAATCCCAAAGGGAGTAGTAGGATGGCATCAATCTTCTGTCAATCATCATTTGCCCTAATAACGAGCGAGCCTTTACTTTATTCTTGTCAAGACCACGACTGCGCCACTCTTCGTTCATCCAATGGATAAAGTAATAACCTTGTGGCGGCGTTTTCCTACCAAGCACAAATCGTTTCAGTTCATCCCACCTATCATAGTTTGAGATGCCTGATTTGATAAACGAAGACAAACCGTGGCTCTCGATTTGATCATTTAGTATTTGTATCGGCAAGTGCCAATCACGGTTTTCGTCGGTCACTTTCTCCGCCGCCACGGTATAGCAATCCCACATCAAGGCACTTCCTTTGGGGCACTTCATTACATTGCCCACCATAAGAAGCTCGTGGTGGTTTCTAAAAACATATTCCTCGGTAAAGTTTAATGGTTTTAAGCACGCCACATCCATGTCAACCCACCAACCGCCATGGTCGTGCAGTAGTTTGTATCTGAAAATATCCGAAAAGCCAGAAACGCTTCCCTTTCCGTGCCCATAGGCATTAGCATGCTTATATCTAAAAATGCGGTCGGCGGGTATAATTTCGTTTGCATCCATTACCTCCACTCCTGCGGGCAAAGCGGTTTCCAGCGGCTCATATGCCCATAGCCTAAACCGATGGCCTTGCTCCATAAACGTCATCATGGTGAGCAACTCTAGGTTGCTCAACCGAGTGCCAATCCATAGGCCGTTTACTATGTGGTTATCAGGCGTCATGTTGATGTCGGGGGTCATATGGCTTAATGCCACGTGCATAACGGTAAGCTACGTGGGTATAATGAATGGAGTAATTAACAATTCGGCTCAATATAAGCCTTACTATCCATAGCCAGCGCAGCAGTAAGTGATGAAACACTAAAGCCAATATCCAAAGCGTAAACGATATCAGTGGGTTTGGGAACAGGAAATGGTAAGGCAATATGGTTGCCCAATACCAAGGTTGTGCCATGGAAAAGGCGATCAAGAAACCGAACGGTAAGTATATCTCATAAAAGGTATTGAGCGTAAATAGGCCTAAATCGAGCCGAAAATTGAGCGGCTGCCGAAGGTTGATGCGCACCACTGGCAACAATTGCCAAAGACAAAAGAAACCTAGAAGGCTGTATAACAGCGCAGTATAATTGTCTGTAAAGTAAACAGCAAAGGCAAACATCCCTATCTCCAAAGGGATAAACAGCCAACGCAAAAGATTGACATTAAACCGCAATCCATACCTATTGATGATATTAGCCGTTCCAGAAATTCGGTCTTTTCGCCTATCCAATATATGATGCTGAATGATGTTACGCAACCCCGCCGCCATAGCCCAAGTTGCTAGTGCTAAGGCTTGGTAGCTATTTGGTATATAGTAGTTAGGGGGGAGATTGTTTATGAGCCACGCTGTGTAAGCAACCAACAACACCGGCAAAAAGTATGAATACAGCGCATCGGTAATGGCACCCAAGTAATAACGCTCCTTAAATCGGATGGGTGAAATGGAATACAATAAAAATGTTAGCAAATGAAATCCTATCAATAAAGCAGAGGTAAAATTGCCTGGCAGCCAAATCCAAGGCAATAAGGCCACAGCCAACAAACCAATAGCCACTGCCCATCTATTTGCTATACTTAAATTGCCAGAGCGATTTGGTTTACCGGCAGCGGCATCTTGATCAATATCGAAACAATCGTTTACGAAATACCCGAAACCTGCTGCGCCGAACATCCACACCACCAATAGGCCAGCATTTATCCAAAATGCATCCATTGGGATATTGGTAAACTTAATCTGCCAAAAATAAATTCCGAGCAAAAATGGCACCTTAAACCGCCACCACTCATTGTACCGGAGTGTTTGCAGCCAAGAGGGTGTAGGGAGTGTAAACTTACCGGTATCTAAAGCCATTAAGCCTTTTATTGATTTTATACTGAGGGCACTTTTGTGTATTAACTTACTGGTCTTTGCTATTATACCTATTATTCTTGCTAATTTAGTAAAATAGCTATTAAAATCACTGCTGCTTGCCCTTGTTACACTTCGCGCATATCATCAATCCTGTTAATGCCCCTCAAGGCACTGAGTTACATCAGGTTCAGCCTTTAGTGTTTAGCTCAATGCAGGTAGCTCAGGAACAGGCTAATGAGGTACCGGTAGATTTGCTGGCTGTTTGTTTCCCCGAGGATGAACCGATAGTGCCGCCCTGCTTCACACTCCTACCCTTTCTCACTCGCTCTGTTTTGGATGTTAAGGGTATCAAGTCCACTAAAAAGCTACCATTCATAAAGGATATTTTGGAAGCACTTGCTGCCAACACCGATGCAGAGTACCTGATTTATACCAATGCCGACATAATATTGCAGCCCTATTTCTACCAAGTTGCAGCAGCTTATATAAACCAAGGACACGATGCCTTGATTATAAACAGGCGTAGAATAGCGCCCATATATGATAGTCTAGACCAACTGCCGCTTATTTGGGCCCAAACCGGAAACCCACACCCTGGCTATGATTGCTTTGTGTTTCATCGCAGTTTGCTAAATAAGTTTGTGCTTAGCGATATTATACTGGGTACCCCTTTTATTGAGGCAACTTTAGCGCATAATGTATTTGCCCATAGCCAAAACTACTTGCTACTCGACCACCACCACCTTACAGCCCACTTAGGCATGGAAGTGATGCCTAAACGCAACGAAGAGCTTTATTGGCACAATCGCAATGCGTTTTTTAAAACGGTATTGCCAGCATTAAAACCATACCTTTCTGACCAAAAATTACCCTACGCCAGCGACTCATGGATAGGTAAACAACTGCGCAGGGTTCTCAATCCTGCCATTTTTACTTCGCTTAGTGTTGAGTTGGAGGGGAAAAGCAAGGCAGAAAAGATAAAGTGGTATTTAAATGAGCTTCGCTGGACGTTTTTGGGCAAAAGATAAAAGGTATTTTAAATGTCCTTATTCTGATTAACAGCCTGACATAAAGCGGATGCCTAGAACATTAGTAATTTAATTGCTACACGCATTTTATACTAGCAAATAAGACGAGTATATTACCTGAAAGTACTCGTATTGCTCAGCTTCGGCTCTTGAGCCCTACCTAAAAGTTGTAAATCGCCTCAAATTCACTTTTAATAAAAATTTAAGTAAAATATTAATAGACATTGGTAATCAAGGTCTTATGCTTTTAATAGAAAATAGTCATACTAAATTAGTAGCTTTATAAGAACTAAATACATATAATGAAACATAAAAACTTATTAATCACAACGGTACTAGCTATTGCACTGTTTATAGCAAGCGCCAATAATGTTACTGCCCAATCATATCGTAACGCCTTAGGCTTTAGAGTTGGTTCGCCATTTGGAATGACCTTCAAACACCTGTTTAATGAACATTCTGGGCTAGAATTAATTGTGGGAGCCAGAGGAAGAAGCGCAGAAGTAATAGGTTTATACGAATATCACATCTATCCTGCCAAGAAAGCACCACAATTTGACTTGTACTTTGGTGGCGGTGCACATGTGGGTTTTTACGGACCAAGAGCAAAAGGTAAAGATCGAGGCCCTTTTTACAGCGGAAATCCATACTGGTCAAGAGACGAAGCTTATGTAGGTGTAGGTCTTGATGGTATTGTAGGCTGTAGCTACACTTTTAAAAATGCACCAGTTAATCTTGGTATAGACTATAAGCCAGCAATATCCCTGAACAGTTATGTAGGCTACCTGCGAGGCGATCTTGCTATATCGGTTCGGTTTGTATTGAACTAAACTGACCACGAAGAGAGGTTATCTGTAAACAAACGTTGTATGGTATAACAATTACTGTAGAACATATTGTTAAATTTGGATGACCTTGAAAACAGCAATCAAAAAACTAGTTAAATATACCTACTATACCTTTCTGGGTATTTTGGGGGTATTTTTAGTTTTGCTTATTGCCTTGCGGTTGCCAGTGGTGCAAACCTTTATTGCTCAAAAGGCTACCTCCATGCTTGCCGAAAAAACAGGTGGGCACATTAGCGTAAATCAAGTACGCATTAATTTTATCGACAATATACTATTAAAGGGCCTATTCATTGAGGAGCCGAATGGCGACACACTGCTATTTGCTGGTAAGCTCGAAGTTGATATCAGTATTTGGCGGATATTGAAACAGGAAATCCATATAGATGCGGTTGATTTGGAAGATGCTGTTGGCAACCTATACCAGTCGCCTGAAACGGGCGATTTTAATTTTCAATACATCATTGATGCGTTTAGCGATACAACAGCCACTGTTGATACTACACCCAGCAACTGGGTTATTTCGGCAAGGCAGGCATACCTCACCAATGTCCGGTTTAATTTGGACATGGAGGGCCTGAAGCTAAACACTTATGTGAGTGAGGCCGACGTGGAACTGGATAAGCTGGATTTGGCAAACCAACGCATCGCTGCCGACCACATCAACATATCCAACAGCCAGGTAACACTATTCATAACTAGCATAAGCGATTCAACGGCTGTTGATAGTGTCGGTTTGATAAGTTCTACCATGGATTTTCCACTGCCTGATGTTGGTTGGGCCTTTTCCATTGAGGATGTGAAGCTAGAAAACCTAAAGGTAAAACTAGACCAGACCAATCAACCCAAAATAGGTGGCTTTGATTACAACCATCTAGACATATCCAACATTAACGTCGAACTGGAAGATGTTGCTTGGGAGCACAACTTGTTAGAGGTGAATATTGAAGGAATTTCGCTAAACTCAGCCGACGGAACGGTGATAGAGCATTTAACTGGAGATTTAGCGATTACCGAAAAAGGAATTAATGTGCAAGGGTTTGCTCTAAAAAGCACCGGAATTGATGTTGCGCTAGATGCACAAGTGCAATACACTAGCTTTAACCAACTGCTAATCTTTGACCCGAACACAGGCGTTGAGTTGGACCTAGAAAAAGCAAACATTAAACTAGGAGCGCTAGAACCTTTCCTACCCTTTCTTTGGACAGATGGTATACTGGCGCCTAAAGCACGAGAGGCCATTATAAATCTTGCTATCAAAGCAAACGGAACTATAGGCGATTTAAAGCTTGATTTGGTTGAACTAACCACAAACTCCATTACCAAAGTTAAGCTCAGCGGCAATGCACAAGGCCTACCCGACTACAAAACAGCCACCTTCCAAGTAAAGCTAAACCAAGTAACTACCGACTACTATGATGTACTGGCCATAATTGGCGAAGTGGGCATACCAAAAGGGGTAAGTAAGTTTGGCACCATTAGGCTTACTGGTGACATTGGTGGTCGCTTAGATTCTATTGATGCGAAAAAAGTAGTACTGAGCACCCAAAAGGTAACAGGTTTATCAGGTAATATTAGAGCAATAGGCTTGCCACATATTGCCAGCACTCGATTTACCATAAACCTAAACTACTTAAAAACCAGAAGCCAAGAAATTGCGCCTTTTGTGGATGATACTTTGCCCGAAATGCTAACTAAACTTGGTACAGTTGCCTACAGCGGCACTTTCGACGGTACCATTACTGATATGAATCTAAAGGGGCTGTTATCCAGCGATCTAGGAACATTGAAAGCCGATTTGTCGGCAAACTTTAACGAAACATATACCCAAGCTACTTATGACGGAGAAGTGAGACTAGATACTTTCCAGTTAGGAGCGTTACTAGACAGTGAAGATTTAGGAAGAATTAGCCTAAGTGCTACTGCTAAGGGGCAAGGACTTTCTTTAGACAGCATACATACCACTATAGATGCCATTATTAGCGAGGTGGAGGCCATGAAATATACCTACCACAATATTTCAATTGGGGGTAAGATGGACAAAATGCAGTTTAATGGCAGCATCCATATCGACGACCCGAACCTTAAGTTTGATTTTGATGGACTGGTCAATTTAGATACTGCCAATACCCAGTTATCCTTCATAGCATCGTTAGATACTATAAACTTGCACAAGCTAAATATTACTGCTACTCCAATAGGCATTAGTATGCAAATGGATGCAGACCTTAAAGGACTCAGCTCAATAGACGTGGATGGCAAGGCAGCACTTTTGGACATTAAAATTAATGATAGCGTTGACGTATTTATGATGGATAGTTTTGTGGTAGAGGCCTACGCCAACGACACTGGCAAAACAATACAAATAAGTTCGCCTGTTATAAACGGATTTATAGCAGGACGCTACAACCTAGAAGCCCTACCGACCGAATTGCAAGCCTTCATAGCCAGCTATGTTGATAATGTAGGCGACAGTATTATTAATCCCTATAAGGTAAAAACACCACAGCAGTTTGATATGCTGCTAACCATAAGCAAGCCACAGCCGCTAATAGATGTTTTAGCCCCAGGATTGATTTTGGATACAGCATCTATTACGGGCAGGTTTGACAATGAAAAAGGCGATTTGATTATTACCGCCATTATTCCTGAAGTTAGGTACGATAGTCTATCAATCAACAAAGTTACCTTGCGCACAGGTGGTCGCGGTAAATTATTTGGAGCTATGGTAATGGTTGATAGCCTTACCTATGGCGAAGAAATTGACATACCGCATACAAGGCTGTTCACATTCTTTCGTAATGATAGCTTGCGATATGGATTGAATATATATGATGCTGACACCTCGTTTTACCGTTTAAAAATGGGCGGCTACATGCAACAAAACGACGACGAATATTGGTTTTCATTTGATAGACCGCTCATACTTAATGGCGAAACGTGGACCAGTTTAGCGGGCAATAAATTGATAGTTGCTCCTAAAGGGTTGAACTTTGAAAAGTTTGGTTTCGAGAACGGTGAAAAACGTTTTCTGTTTAATACCCCTGATACAACCAATGGTAAAAATCCATTGCAAATTTCGTTCAACAACTTCCCGTTGGGCGAGCTATCCGAGTTGGTTTCTTATGAGGGATTAGATTTTGGAGGTACGATAAATGGTGCAGCAACCGTTTACGACGTCAAACAAAGCCTTGATTTTGTCTCCGACATTAAAATAAAGGACATCGAAATCAATGAAAGTTCGGTAGGCGACATGAGCATTAATGGTTCAAGATCAGGGCCGAATATTGATGTGGGCATTGTTCTTTCGGGGGCCAATGATATGACACTACTGGGTAAAATAAACACGAATACACAAGAAATCAATGCTGGTTTCAATATCACCAAAATCGACCTTAAAATATTCGACCCGTTCCTAAAAGATTTCGTGAAGGATAGTGAAGGATCAATAAATGCTGAAGCAACAATAAGAGGTACTTATAGCAAACCAGAAATAAACGGTCACGTTGGGTTTAATGGTGTCAAGACCTTTGTACTCTTTGCTGGCACCCAGTTTCAAATACCCAACCACGATGTTAATTTTACAAGTAGCCAGATTACGCTGAACAGTCTGCAATTAAAAGATGCAAGGGGCGATTTAGCGACCTTGGATGGCAACATAACACACGATTATTTTAAAGATTTCCAGTTCAATCTCCGTTTCAAAACCAACGGTTTCCAGTTCTTGAATACAAAACGCGATATACGCGAACTGTTTTATGGCACTTTAATATTGAGCGTTGATGCCCGCATTACTGGAACGCCTGCGCTGCCTATACTCGACGTGGCCACTTCAACGAAAAAAGGTACTAACCTTACAGTTTCGCCATTAACCCTTGAAGAAGGTATACAAGATGCAGCTTATGTAATATACCATAACCCCAATTCCGGCGATACCTTAGTGACCCAGAAAAGATATAGTGTTACTTCACTGCCCATCGATTTAACTTTGAACCTAGAAGTAACCGATGATGCCTACTTTGTTGTTGTTGTTGATGCCGGGACCGGCGACCAACTTGACTTAGTTGCTGAAGGAAACCTTGCTGTAAACATACCCGCCAATGGTAATATCTCCATAATTGGCGGATTGGATGTAGTAAGCGGAAGCTATCGTATGACCCAGGCTTTCTTAAAACGTAAATTCATTATTGAAAAAGGCAGCCGAATTGACCTTAGTGGCGATCCAATGGATGCACGATTAAGTATTAATGCTATCTACGCTACCAAGATAAGTACCTTTGCTTTAATTGGAGACCAAGCCACAACGCTCACCCCTCAAGAACAATCGGATGCCAAAAAGCCAAGCAATGTAGAAGTGGTACTGACTATGCGAGGGGTACTTTCTAGTCCCATCATTTCTTTCGACATTAGATTGCCAAACGAATCGGGTATAAGCAGCATTGCTAGCCGCCGATTGCAACAAATGCGCCAAGACCAAAACGAAATAAACACCCAAGTATTTGCCATATTACTGATGAATAGCTTTATTTCGAGTGGCAGCACTAGTGCGGCTGGAGGAATACCCGGAGTAAATACCGCTCTAAAAAGTGTAAGTGGACTGGTAAACCAACAATTGAGTCGATTTACAAGTAAAGTAAAAGACTTTTCGGTGAACATTGATGCCAGTTCTTACGAAGGCTATTCTGCAACTGATGCCAATAATACGGTTACTGAGTTAGGGGTAAGTGTTAGCAAAGGTCTGTTTGATAACCGATTGGAGTTAAAAGCTGGTGGCGATGTGAATTTGGAAAGTAATACCGGAAACGCCAATCAAGGAAGTGGCTTTACGCAATGGGCAGGAAACTTTGTGTTAGAGTATAAACTTACCGAAAACGGGAAGTATCGGGTAAAAATTTTCAATACATCGGACTATAACCTTTTGTACCAAAACAACGTGAACCGCACTGGCGTGGGCCTCACCTTTCAACATAGTTTTAGAAAAAGAAAAAAAGTTGAAGAGCGAGAAAATATGCCTTTGGAAGTACCATTACCAGTGCTGCCAAACGACACTATTCCAAATGATAGTATACCAACCATAGCCCCAAAAACCAAAGAGCAAGAATGAACCGTAGGCATTACCTAACCTTATTGATAACAACAATACTGGCGTGGGGCTGCACGGCTACTAAGCTAATACCCGAGGGTAAGAAGCTTTACGTGGGGGCTGAGTTGAAATACTTGAACCCAGAAATGGTGCATAAACCTAGACGAACAGCAGGTGAGATAAAGGCTAATATACAACCACAGGGTAACAAGAAATTTCTTGGGCTTTTCCGCACTCGCTTATGGATATATCAACGCACTAAAGACCCAAAGACCAAATTGGATGATAACGGTAATGAGGTGGCAAAAAAAGGATTACGGAATTTCTTGAAAAACAAGATTGGCGAACCTCCTGTTTATCTCAATACCAGTGATGTAAAAAGAAGTAAACTACTGATGGAGAAATTCCTAAGAGAGCAGGGATACTTTGGTTCTACCATTACGTATGAAATAAACAACAACGAGGTAAATGCTATTAGCGTTACCTACACTATGGCATCAAACGGAAGGCATAGGGTTCGGAATGTGAACTTACCTGCTGATAGTGCCGATTACATAAATAAGATAATATACAACAACCAAGATTTATTACATACGGAATCTGGCAAGTTGTATAAACTTTCGAAGCTAGATAACGACCGGAATACCATAGCCACCCTAGTAAGAGACTCAGGCTACTATTCCTTTAGCCCAGAATACATTTACTATTATATTGACACTACTGTAGGTAACCAGCAGGTAGATGTATATTTTAACATTGAGAACCCCGATACTAACGAAAAGCACCATCAGTTTTACTTTCGTAACGTTACTATATATCCTGGTTACTCTATTGATAGGCCCAATCAAGGGCTTACAGGCGATACCTCCAAATTTAGAAAGTTCATTTTCATATACCCAAATGTAAAGAAGTATATTCGGGTCACAACCGTCGGTAGAAACCTACTTACCATACCCGGAGAGCGTTTCTCGCAAACACGGCACAACTATTCTGTAAGTAAAATGCTCGATTTGGGAGTGTTTAAGTTTGTGAACATCAGATACGAGAAGGTAGGCCCCGACTCATTGGATGCGTACATATATATGACGCCTGGCAATACACAAACCATTACTGCGGAACTAAATGCCAGTACTACTACTACTAACTTTTTAGGTACGTTTGCATCAGTTAGCTATGTCAATCGCAATATTTTTAAAGGTGCCGATCAAATGAGCTTGACACTTTCGGGTGGTATAGAAACACAGTTGGGAAAAAAGAACGCTAGCTTCATTAATACCATTCAACTTAATGGCAAGTGGGAACTAACCTTACCAAGGTTTTTGGTGCCTTGGAAACAGTATAATAAGGATGTACAATACACCCCTCGCACCAAGTTTAGCCTTTCGGATGGCTACCAAAGCCGCTACGAGTTTTTCTCTCTTAACTCTTTCGGTGCCAATATAACTTACGATTGGAGGAGAAACTCAGAGCATCACCACCAGTTTTCGCCGTTGTACGTGCAGCGCGTGCGCACCTTGAATACCTCCGATGCCTTTAATGTTATATTATCTGAAAACCCTGTTTTGCGTAGCACTTTTGAGGATGTATTTATTTTGGGCTTCCAGCACATTTACAGCTTCTACAACCCTGATCCAAAACGCCCTTTGAAAAACTACTGGTACTTTAATGGCGATGTGCAACTTGCTGGAAATGTATTCAATGCAATAGGCAAAGCAATTAGTAAAAATAAGGAAACACAAATTGACATTACCGGGGTGCCTATTGCACAGTATTTTAGGATTGAAACCGACACCCGATATTATAATATTATTCACGCCAAAAAGCAATGGATAAATCGCGTAATAGGGGGTATAGCTGTAGCTTACGGCAATATTGATATAACCCCTTATACAAAGCAATTTTTCAGCGGAGGGTCAACAGGCATGCGGGCATATCGTTTCCGTACACTAGGACCTGGGTCTTATGATGGTAGCAATACCACTAGCTCATATCCCGATCAAACGGGCGACATAAAGTTAGAGTGGACCTCCGAGTTTAGGCACACCATTTACAAGTTCATTAAAGGAGCCGTATTCGCAGATATTGGCAATATATGGCTTCTAAAAGATGACCCACAAAGGCCAGGAGCCAAGTTCTCAAAAGACTTTTATAAAGAGTTTGCCATTGGCACAGGTTATGGGCTAAGGCTCGATTTTACATTTGTAGTTATAAGGCTTGATGTATCTATACCCATCCACAAACCATCTTTGCCAGATGGCGATCGTTGGGCATTCGACGAAATGCGCTGGAGAGATAAAGTTTGGAGAAAAGACAACTTGATATTCAATATCGCTATTGGCTATCCGTTCTAACTTAGCCTCTATTTATGTGGCTCATACCACCATCAACGGACAATATTTGACCTGTAATCCAAGAACTTTCAGCACCTAGCAGAAACGCAGCCATAGCACTGATATCTTCAGGTTCTCCTACCCTGCCTAACGGGTGGCGTTTACCACCTGCTTCCACCTTCTCAGGCGTCGACAGTAAACGGCTGGCTAAGGCAGTATTTGTTAATGATGGCGCTATAACATTTACCCTAATGTTAGATGGAGCTAACTCTGCCGCCAACGATACCGAAAGACCTTCAATGGCACCTTTAGCCGCAGCTATAGATGAATGAAAAGGCATACCCATGCGCGCTGCAACGGTACTAAACAGCACCACCGATGAACCATTAGCACGCTTAAGAGCAGGCAATAACGCCTGAGTAGCTTTTATTGCACCAAACAAATTAATATCTAAGTCTTTTTGAAAATCAGCTTGTTTCAGCCCGTGGAAAGGTTTAAGAGTAATACTGCCTGGGCAGTATGTTAATCCCTGAATTTCGCTAGGTAATCTATCTATTGGAAATTCTTCGGTAGCCGCATCCCATTGTATATGTTCAATACCCTTCACCTCCAATTGCTCATTGGTGTTTCTAGAAAGCACCCATACCCTGTTATTGTCTTTTACCAGTCGTAACGCTAACGAAAGACCAACACCACTTGAACCACCTACCACTACAAAGTTTGCCATGTTATAGCTCTACATATTTTATAAATTCTTGGCGTGTAAACTCGTTTTTGAATTTACCACCATAATAGCTAGTTACCGTGCTGCTGTTAATATCCTGCACTCCGCGAGACGATACACACAAGTGCTGCGCATCAATCAATACTGCAACATCATCAGTTTGCAATACACGCTTTAATTCTTCGGCAATTTGCACTGTTAACCGTTCTTGAACTTGTGGCCTCTTAGCATAGTATTGCACAATACGGTTTAATTTCGAAAGTCCAATAACCTTGCCCGATGAAATGTACGCTACATGAGCTTTACCAATAATAGGCACAAAATGATGCTCGCAGTTTGAGTAGAAGGTTATCCCTTTCTCAACCAACATTTCATTATACTTGTATTTATTGTCGAAAAGTTTTATGTCTGGTTTATTGGCAGGGTTAAGCCCACTAAAAATTTCCTGCACATACATTTTAGCTACCCTGTGTGGTGTCCCGCTCAAGCTATCATCATTAAGATCAAGGCCCATTACTTCCATTATCTTCCTAAAATGGCCTTCAATTTCTACTATCTTTTGCTCGTCACTTTTATCAAAAGCATCTGGGCGCAAAGGGGTGTTTGCCGAAGTGCCAATGTGCATATCGCCAAATTCCTCCACTATTTCATTCTTTTTAGATGGGGATACGTAGCTATTGGTTGAGCAACTATTATTACCCAAGCTTGCCTCTATAAAAATATCCATTGAGTTTTTTTAATGTTAATTCGGTAGGTAGAACAATGCTTTTAGTATTTTGTTTAGCCTTTCAATGGAAAACATTAAACCGTTATTGCGCAAAGGTGCCTTAGATTTAAACTTTGATACCGTGGTTATTGGCAGTGGTATGGCCGGACTAAGCGCTGCTTCACTACTAACAAAACAAGGTCAAAAAGTATTGGTACTCGAAGCCAACTACTTACCTGGCGGTTGCTCAAGTAGTTATTACCGACAAGGCTATTGGTTTGAAAGCGGCGCAACTACCTTGGTGGGTTTAGATGATAAAATGCCCTTGCAATACCTGTTACAGCAGCTTGGGTTACAAATACTCGCCGATAAGCTGCAATTGCCTATGCAGGTGCATTTGAATGGGCAAACCATAAATAGGTACCACAATTTAGAGCAATGGATTAATGAGGCTGAGCGGGTCTTTGGTATAAAAGGACAGCGACCTTTTTGGGAAAAGGCATTTGAAGTTAGTCAATTGGTTTGGAGCAACTCCATTAAACAACTTGCCTTTCCACCTTCGTCCTTAAAAGATTTGTTACAATCGGCGCGCAATGTATCGCTCTCGCAATTTAAAAGTCTACCCTATGCATTTGGCACTATTGAAGATTGGTTGAATGAGTATGGATTAATAAGTAACCAACCATTTGTGCAGTTTATTGATGCTCAACTAATGATAACTGCCCAAAACACCCACCAAGAGGTAAACCAGCTTTTTGGCAGCGCCGCACTTTGCTACACCAACTATGGAAACTATTACCTAAAAGGAGGTATGATTGAACTGCCAAAACTGCTGGTGGAGTATTTATTAGCAAACGGCAGTGATTACAGGTCAAGGCAAAAGGTGGAGCTTATAACCCCTGAACTAAATGGCTACCGGGTTGATACCAATTCTCACAGCTTTACCTGCAAACATGTAGTATCGGCTATACCGCTAAACAACACGGTAGACCTTTGGTGTGATAACAAGCTCAAAACTAAGCATAACAGCTACATAATGGAAAGCCCAAAGTTGAACAGTGCCTTCCAAATGGGAATAGCCTTTAACCGAACAAAAAGCTTCCCATGTTTACATCATCAAGTACACCTTAACAAGCCGTTGCCTTTAATTGGTTCTACCAGTATTTTTGTTAGCCTTAGCCATCCCGATGATTTAGGTAGGGCACCATCAGGTGCGGCGGTAGCGTCAGTAAGTACGCACGTACCCGACCCCGAAAAAAGTCTCAGCTTCGACAAAAAAACTGTGGAAGATGCCATTATGGAAGTATTAACAGTACATGGATTTTTTAAGCGCAAAGATTTACTTTATAGTTTTAGCGCCGACCCAAAGGCTTGGCAAGATTGGCTGCACCGCAAATATGGTTTTGTAGGCGGATACCCACAATATAAAACCATAAAGCCATGGCAGATGAAGGATGCACGATTGGATGGCAATGGGGCATACATCTGCGGCGATAGCACTTACCCGGGACAAGGAATACCTGGAGCTACTCTAAGCGGTATTATAGCAGCCCACAAGTTACTCTTGGATCACAAGTAAGGTTATTACCTTTTCTTAAAGTCGCCATTTTTCCAAGCTTGTACAAACTTAGCCCAAGCTATTGGGTTGAATATATTCATAGGCGGTGCTTGTCCGGCATAGTAAAACTTCTGTGCCTCGCTTCGAAGGTAAAGCTGCGCTGTTTCCGTAGGGTCATAGGCTAGGGTTTCGCCCAATTCCATCATTCGTTGCTTATCTAAATTACGCTTAGCAACTTCCAAATCGTCAGCAGGTATATTCAAAGATAGAAATGCTTCGCGAAACTGCTCTTTAGTAGGCCAAGGGTAAACCATTGTTTCTGGCAAAAACACCGTATCCATAGTAAGCAGTTGCACGATAGAATAACGCTTCTCAGCCAGCGTATCGCTAATTTTGTAATACCCCAACTTAAATCCAATGGAGCTAAACACTAACACATCACCTTGCGCAGCCACAATGGAGAAAAATCCCTGAGCGTTACTTATTGTACCTCGGCCAGTACCTTTTACGATAACTGTGGTATAAGGTATGCCAATTAGGCTATCGCTGGTAAGCACCAAGCCAGATAGCTGAATTAGCTGCTTTTCTGTTTCTTGCGCTTTCGCTTTAGGGACAAATGCCATGAGAAGCAATAGCGACAATAGGACACCTTTAACTAGATATTGATATTTCATAAGTACAAAATAAGGTAATTCGCTGTTTTAGACCAACTTATTTACATCAAGTTTAGTGCCAACCACCAAGATATGGTATTAGCCGCCAAACAGCTGGGCAGCAAATATGCGCGGGATGTTAGCATTTCCTTGTGTTTCAGGCTCTAAACAAACACCAACCCCAAGAAACTTAAATTCTTTGTTGAGCATATTAGCACGGTGCCCAGGTGAATTTATCCATGCCAATACAATTGATTTACCCAAACTTAAGTAGGTGTGCGCTGGAATGTAACCTTTATTACTTCCACTATCGCCATAATAGTATTTAATACCATTAGGCGTTGTTTGATGCCAGTAGCTAGCTTCAGCCTTATAATCTAGTAAAAATTCAAGGGCTATATTTTCGCCTACGGCACCACCCAAAAAACCAAAATTTCTCGCCCTATCAAGCGCCGTGCGCATATTTCTATTCACTCTATTTATGTGGTCATAAAAGTGTTTATCACCCATTTGTCGGGTATGATACTGAGATGCTTTACTCAAATTAGGCTGATAAGCCAATGGTTTGAGGTTCTTACTTGCCCTAAATTGATTAGTGTAAAAAAAGATAGCCGCTTGAAGTAAGCTATAATCAACACTGTTTGCGTCAATCCTGGCTCTGGCAGCTGACCAATTTTCGAAAGTGTCCCAATCAAAATTCACGTAATTACCCTCCGGAAAGGCCACAGGCTTTGGTTCAACGGGGGCTGCCGTCATCAGTAAGGGAATAGCAACAAACATCAACATAATGGGTTTCATAATCTACCTCCTGTTTTTTGATTGGCTTATTATCAAAACGCAGATTGAAGAATACAGATTGCGACAATGCTAAAATTTTGCATTTATCGCTACATACTAGCGGGTAAGCACTATGTAATCGCTCACCAAATTACGGAGGAAACTAAGGTGGTCGCCAGTTGGTTGGGCAATGCCCATTTCATTGCAAAGTTTTTCCACCATAAGTGCCACTGCCTTCTTATGGCTAGCGTTAGGGTATTTTCTAGCACGCTCAATAGTTTGCTTTACTAGCAGCATGTCATCTTCGCTAAAACGCCTCACATCTGGATACTTGGGCTCATAGTTATCCATAGTATTAATGCGCATTATATCGTTTAGCTTAAAATCTAATTGCGGTTGAGTGCGCACCACGGCAGTGTTGCTTACTATATCGCCCATGCGCTGTGCCCTAGTTGATGAACTAATTAAAACCGAGCCAAGCGCCCCAACTGAAAAATAAATATCAAGCCCTCGAAATGCCCATCTAAAAAGATAGTCGCTTAAAGAAGGTTGCCTTCCATTAAGTTTTACAATCCGCAGTTTTAAGGCCTTTTTACCCAAGCTTTGTCCATCCATTAATATTTCGGATACCAAAGAATAGAAAAGCAGTATGGGTAAGAGCAATAGATATTGGAAGTAAGTAAATGCTCGCTCTCCTTCAAATATTAAAAAAAATGCAACAGACAGTATTCCCAAAGAAACGCTCATAACAATGATGTCAATCAACCAAGCCAAAAACCTATCTTTTAGGTCGGCCAACTCATATTGTATGGTAACATTTTGCGTTGTTGTAATATCTATGGTATGCATTCAAGCCTTTTTTATAATTTTAGCTCTCCAAGGGCAATTAATAACATGAGAGAGACTCATTTCATCAACCAAAATAAGCAAAAGTGGGATGATTTTGAACGCATGCTTAATCGGAACGATAGCGATCCGGAAAAAATGAGCGAACTGTTTGTTCAAGTTACCGACGATCTCTCTTATTCTCGCACTTTTTATCCCAACCGTTCGGTCAGAGTTTATTTAAATAATGTTGCCCAATCTATTTTCCTTACCCTTTATAAAAATAAAAAAGGCAAACGAGGTAGGTTAGTAGAATTTTGGACCGACGAGCTACCTAAAATTCTTTTCGAAAGCCGCAAGGCTTTGCAACTATCCTTATTGGTGTTTTTACTGTTTATGGGCATAGGTATGCTATCAAGCTACAACGACCCAGCCTTTGCTGAACAGATATTGGGCAAAGGGTACATACAAATGACCGATGAGAATATTGCCAAAGGTGACCCTATGGGCGTTTATAAAGACGAAGCAGAGGATACCATGTTCCTTCGTATTACGGTAAACAACATTCAGGTAAGCTTTATAACCTTTATAATGGGTGTTTTAGCTTCAATAGGCACTATTCTAGTAATTATAAAGAATGCTATAATGGTTGGTGCCTTCCAGCAATATTTCATTAACCAAGGGTTATTTACCGAAATGTTCTTTACCATTTGGGTGCATGGAACGCTCGAAATAAGTGCAATTATAGTTGCAGGTGGCGCCGGCATTGTGTTTGGCTCAGGGCTAATAGTGCCTGGTACCTATAGCCGCAGTCAAGCCTTTATTCTTTCGGCTAGAAAAGGGTTGAAGATAATTATCGGCACCATTCCACTATTTATTATTGCTGGTTTTATTGAGTCGTTCCTTACCCGATACACCGATGCGCCTATTGTTCTGAGGGCGGGTATCATGCTTGCATCACTTATTTTTATTCTATTTTATTATGTTTATTATCCTCAGTTAAAGGCTAAAAAAGGCTTTGGTGAAAGATACGCCCGCGATGAAATACAACCAAACAAGATAGTGGCAATAGATTGGGGTAAAATACGTGGCATTGGAGAAGTTGTGGCAGAAACCTTTACTTCAATTTTGCCATTTTTGAGTCGATTTGTATTAATTGGTGCTATTGCTGGTGCCATTTATGGGGCCATGGCCTTGCTATTATTCAGTAACTCCATGAATTTCAGATTTAACTTTAGCGGGCAGCTTTTTCTGGTTGCCAACTTTGGATATATCCTTGCCGAAGTGTTTAGCCTAATCGGAGACTTTTTCAGGGTTTATGATATTGTGGATAAGCCATTGTTCAGCATTGTCAACTTGGGCTTTTGGGCTGCACTGCTTACCACTGGCTCGGCTGTAACGCGCAGGATGCGCCTAAACTCCTTTAATACCATTGGTTTATGGTCGGATATGGCTAACATAGTAAGGCAGCATTACCTTGGAATCGGCATGTATGCAATAGTTATAGTTGGATTGCTTTCGTTTGAAGTTACCGCATGGATATCGGCACTCTTGCCCATACTGCCTATTGTTATTGGTATTACGCTGATAATGGATGAAGAAAAAATACATCCAATTGCTGCCATTAAAAGAACCTTTTCTACCATTAAAGGCAACGTATCTAACCTGATTGGGTTGTATTTTATTCTCATGCTGCTGCAGCTTTTATTCGTTTCTTTGTTCGGCTCACTGTTATTTACTTTTTATTTGGAGAGTATTCAGCTCATCTTTGATTTTGATACAGAAACAATTCGAAAAGTAACCGACCTGTTTACCTGTATATTGGGTGGCATAGTATTTTCACTATATTTTGCAGTAGTAGTTTCGGCTACAAAGTTGTTTTTAAGCTCTAGCAACGAGCAAAACAATGCAACAGAGTTGTTGACAAAAATTGAGTTGTTAGGTACTAAAAAGAGGGTGTATGGCTTTGAGCAGGAAGTATAACCTTCGCTCAACATGGGTTACGTTACTTTTCGTGATGGTCATTTCAGGCATATTCACGAATAATGTTGCTATAGCTCAAAACGAGCAAAACCCTTCCGCACAAGAACAACAAATAGAAACAAACAAAAATCCGAGTACGGATAAAGAATACTTAAATAGCAAAGTCGCTCCCAAACCATTTGACCGAGAAACTTGGAACAAGAAAAGAGAAGGCTTAGACTATAGCGACAAAAAGAAGAAAGAGCAGGAGAAGAAAAACACTGAAGATGGAAAAAATGGTTCTAAATCGGGCAACGGCGATGAGGTAACCGAGAATACTCAGGATAACGCTAATTACCAATCTTCTAATTGGGGTTTAAACCTAGGGCCACTTGCGCAAGTAATTGCAATTGTGGGTATCATAATGGTATTAGCGCTGTTAGTTTTCATGATAATAAAATCAGGTTTGTTCCATACCAATCATACAATAAAGCAGACTATTACCGGCGCCAAACTATTAGAGAATATTGAAGACAACCTGCACGAATCGGATTTGGAACGGGCATTGCGACTTGCTCTAGAGTCCCAAGATTATCGATTGGCCATCAGGATATACTACCTTACCATTATCAAAGAGCTATCGCTGAAAGATTTGATAAAATGGAAACGGGATAAAACAAATGGCCAATACGTGCGAGAAATGATGGAAAAACCTGGAGGTAATTCATTTAGAGCACTTACCACTTCTTTCGAGAGGGCATGGTACAGCAATGAAACTATAATGCGTAGTCATTTTGAGCACCTCAATCCGCAGTTTCAATCATTCATTAATTCCATTAAAAAACAGTAAGCCTGAAATCGAATAACAAAAACCATTTGATAATTGGCATTGGTGCATTGGTGCTAGTGGCAGTTTTTTTATTGGTTTGGATGTTTTCGAACGAAGAAACAAAGTATGATTGGAGCGAGGAGTATAAGTACAATACCGAGCAACCATATGACAACAATCTATTGTTTGCCTTGCTTAAGGCAAGGGCTGTTGAGGACTCCTTTTTTATGATCAAAACATCCCTATCTAAAGGGTTTAGCCCAAGCGTTATAAATACCACCGCCAGCTATGTATATGTGGGTGCCAATTCGAACTATAGCTACGACGATATAGATAGCCTATTGTTGTTTGTCGAAAACGGGCACGATGCGTTCTTAAGTGTCAACTATTTAGATTTAGATCTGGCACACCGGTTGAATCTGCTGAAATGTGAAGTTCCGGTTGTATTTGAGGATACACTAGAATCAGATGATACCTTAGCTCTTGATGAAGATTGGGACGATGAAAATTGGGAGGACTACGAAGCGGATACCAATATCTTGAGTACCATTGAATATAATATGCTAGATAGTCTGTTGTTTTCGTATCAAGACACTGCGGCCAGCCTAAACCTCTTACATCCATCGCTGGCGCTCAAATTGCCTCCCAACTATATATACAAGCCCAACAACCAAACAGATACGTACAACTGGTCGTACTTTAATTTCGATAGCTGGTGTGGCGGCGATTCAGTGGTAGCAAGGCTTGGAAGCGTATCTGATGTTGTTAACTTTATCAAAGTGCCTTACGGCAAAGGCTATTTCTATATCCACACCACACCAATAGCCTTTACCAATTATTACTTGCGCGATGAAGATAAACTAAGCTATGCCCAAAACGTTTTCTCGCACTTGCCTGATGGCGCTATTTACTGGGATGAGGGCTCGCATTATTATCATAGTGACGATGGCAGTGACGGTAGATCAAGTGCATTTGGCAAATCGGAGCTGAACTATATACTTTCGCAGCCAGCATCTCGATGGGCGTTTTATACCCTGCTTACAGGCATTTTGCTCTACATAGTATTTTACATGAAACGCCGCCAACGAATAATTTCGGTAATAGAGCCTTATGCCAATACTTCAATTGAGTATGTTCAAAGTATTGGTGCATTGTATTTTATGAAAAAGGAACACCGCAAATTGGCGGAACAAAAGTTTAAACTATTTTTGAGTTACTTGCGCAATAGATACCGCATACCAACGCAGGTTATTGATGAGGCATTTATTAAAAAGGTAGCCTCTACTAGCAAGGTTGATGAACAGCAGGTGCGCAAAGTGGTTGAAAGCTATAAAGCTTTTGAAGGCAATATGCACATGAACGAGGAGCAATTGATTAGTTTTAATAATTACCTAGAATACTTTTATAAAAATTGCAAATAGCACCCCTTCTATATGGAAGAACAACTAAATGACGGGCTTAACGAACCACAATATGGCCAAGCCGGCGAGCAAAGCGAATCTGAACAGGGCAATTTTGAAGCGCAAAACGCTGCAAGCGATCATAACCATAAAGATGCTCACCACGCCCCTACCGAAGACCCTAATGCTACACTATGGGCCGCGCCAAGACATAACCTTAACCACATAAGCGATGCGGCAGTGCGAATAAAAAGGGAGATTCACAAAGTTATTGTGGGCCAAGACGAAACAATTGACTTGCTTTTAGCTGCTATTTTCGCCAACGGGCATGTGTTAATGGAAGGCGTACCGGGCATTGCCAAAACGCTAACCGCGAAGCTATTGGCTAAATGCATCAAATCCGATTTCTCTCGTATACAGTTTACGCCCGACCTGATGCCTACCGATATTGTTGGCACTTCGGTTTTCAACATGAAAACCTCGGAGTTTAACTTTAAGGCGGGCCCAATCTTCTCCAATATTATCCTTATCGATGAAATAAACCGTGCCCCAGCAAAAACACAATCGGCCATGTTTGAGGTGATGGAAGAACGCCAAGTAACCATTGATGGCGAAACGAGGTTTATGGAATATCCCTTCTTTGTAATTGCTACCCAAAACCCTATTGACCAAGAAGGCACCTATAAACTACCAGAAGCTCAGCTTGACCGTTTCTTGTTCCGCATCAAGTTACGCTATCCCTCTTTGGAGGATGAAAAACTCATCTTACGCCGTTTTAGAGACGACTTTAGCCAAAAATCATCTAACGATGTGATGGCGGTAATTACGCCTGATGAGCTACAAAAATGCACGGCGCAAATAGAGAAGGTATATATTAAGGATGAGTTGATTGACTACATTGCCAAAATTGTTAATGACACCCGCAACAATGGCGACCTATACTTAGGTGCCTCGCCTCGTGCATCGTTAGCTATATTGCGCACATCAAAGGCTTTTGCTGCTATGAATGGCCGTGACTTTGTTACGCCAGATGATATACGCACCGTTTGCTACCCTGTATTGAATCATAGGATAATATTGGCCCCTGAGCGAGAAATGGAAGGCATTGAAGTAGAGGATGTAATTAAGGATATCCTCAATAAAATTGAGGTGCCGCGCTAATGAAGCTGAGCAACATATATCTTACCAATCGGTTTTTTCGCTTATTGGGCGCCATAGTGGTATTACTAAGCATCGGCTTTGTATGGAAACCCCTATTTTATATGGGGCAAACCCTGCTTGGTACCTTTGCCGTGATGACTTTGGTAGATTTTATGATGCTCTTTGGCATAAATCTTAAAATTACTGGAGAGCGAGTAGCACCGAAAGTACTTTCGCTATCAGACCAAAACAACATTAAACTGCTTATTGGCAGCAATGCACCCATGGCACTTGATGCTGAGGTAATAGATGAGCTGCCGGAGCAGTTGCAATTGCGCGATTTCAAGTTTTCATTTCCTTTAGATTCAGGGTCGATAAAAACCATTGAGTATGCAATAAGACCCGTAAAGCGGGGTATATATCAATTTGGAGCTTTGCGCGTGTTTGTGTGCTCCGCATTAGCGTTGGTGCAGCGGCGCATCTCGTTTCCTATAGGTGAAGAGGTGGCAGCATATCCGTCCATTATTCAAATGAAGCAATACGAGCTGATGGCATTCGCCAAAATATCAACCAGCGAAGGCATCAAGCGTACTCGCCGATTGGGCCATAGCTATGAATTTGAACAAATAAAGAACTACGTTCAAGGTGACGATTTTAGAAGCATCAACTGGAAAGCCACTAGCCGAAAGGGCGATTTGATGGTAAACCAGTACGAAGACGAGCGCTCGCAACAAGTATATTGCGTAATTGATAAAAGCCGCGCCATGCGGATGCCTTTCGAAGAAATGAGCCTATTGGATTACGCCATTAACTCGAGCCTGGCCATTAGCAACATAGCCCTGCTAAAATACGACCGGGTGGGATTGCTTACTTTCTCGGATAAAATTGGTACCTATTTAAAAGCAGAGCGTAAGCGCAACCAGCTTAAGTTGATATTAGAAGGCCTTTACCGCCAAAAAGAGCGCGCACTAGAGGCTAACTATGAGCTGCTTTACCAAGCAAGCCGCAACATGATTCGAAATAGGAGTATGATACTCTTGTTTACCAACTTTGAGAGTATATATGCGCTTGAAAGGGCTTTGCCAGTATTGCGCCGCCTAAATCGTTTCCACTTATTGGTTGTGGTGTTTTTTGAGAATACCGAGTTGATTGACTATATGGACAAAAACGCCGAAAACATTGAGGACATATACAGCAAAACCATTGCTAGAAAGTTGCAAAATGAAAAGCAATTGATGGTGCAAGAACTTAAACATTATGGTATTCATTCCATTCTTACCACCCCAAAAGATCTATCAATCAATACCATCAACAAGTATTTGGCGTTCAAATCAAGAGGATTGATTTAAGCCTACATTTTGGTAGCTATTGAAGCTAGTTTGCCGGCCAAAGCAATAAAAATAGCTCCAAATACAATAGTAATTATGGCATTTACCGCCATCAACATCCAAAACGTTTTCTGCTTTGCGGTAAACTCAAGTAACAAAATACTAGAAGGGAATTTGGCAAACGAACTGGCTCTAGTACCACTTAAAATACAAAGCACACCTCCATAGCCAAACAAAGAACCACTGAGCATGTAATAAGTACCCATAACCCGCATGGCATTTACCATGCCTATCGAACTATACTCATTGGCATTCATTAACACACCTATTCCTGCAAGAACCATGAATGCAGCAGCAATAAGGAAAAACACACCCATAACCATCATCCACGGCGCTATACCTTGTATATTGGATAAAACCTGCGGCGTCACTAATTCTTGCTTGCCGTTTATCTCCATTTGATCGAGCGTGTCCATACTTATACGTGTTCAAGGGTTATTTCAAATTCGGCAACTGGCCTTAATGCTCCCAACTTATTCAAAAGCTGCTTGCCTCCGTTGCTTAACTGAAGCGTAAAGTGGTTTCCTTCGACAGCTATAGCCTTCTTTCTTAAACTTTCGGTAGCCGCAAAGTAGTTTTCTCTCGTAAGTTCAAACATCTGAAAATCATGCTCCTCTTGTGTAGGTATAGGCTTAAAACCTAGATTACTATTGTAAGCTTCGGCTACGGGGTTGTTGCGCATCACTTTTGCATACAAGCGCTCCAGCGTAAACACACCGAAAAACAAATCGACCATGCAAAGTGATGCCAAAACAGGCGTATAAGTGCTTAAATATCTATCTTCATAAATAAAAAGGCCGGCATCTCCCCTGCCCTGTTTCCAATCTATGCCCGATGCGTGAATCATACCGACTAAGCTGCCTCGGTACTCAATCATAAAGTAAAAGTCGGCTTCATTACTCAACCCTTCAAACCAACGTTGTTGCATTTGGGGGGTAATATGGTCACGAAACTCCATGAACCTTGAAATCTTCTCAGCATTGCGCCAAGTGCGCAGCAGTTCAACATGCTCTTGCTGCAGTTTTATAAGTTTTACGCCGTACCTCGAAACTATCATCAGCGTATTTCTTTTATCACATAATACGTTGAGCCGCCTTTAACGTACAATCGACTTATGTACTCGCCAATAATGCCCAAACAAAACAAGATAAGGCTGGTAGAAAAGAATATAGCCACAATAAGCGAGGTAAACCCTAGCTCTACATCGTAGCTTAGCTTTTGGTAAACGTAGATAATACTCAGTATCAAACAAATAATGGAGCCAAAAATGCCCAAGTATGTCATCAGCCTAAGCGGTAAAACCGTGTAGTTAATAATATAATTAAAAGTAAGCAGCATCAGTTTCAAAGCTGAGTACCCCGACTTGCCTTTCACACGTTGCAGGTGTTCAACATTAACATTGCTTACGCCTGAAGTATACCAACTTAGTACTTCATCAAGCAGCAAATACTTTTGGTTTACGTTTCGAAGGCGCTCAGCCAGGTTATTGCTCACCAGTCGAAACGAGGAGCCGTTGCCAGATGTATTGGCAAAATAGTAAAAGAACTTATTCACGAACCAACTGCCCGCATTTCTTATTGGTGTATGTTTTTTTACATCGAACACCCCATATACCAAATCGGCCTCGGTTTCCTTTTGTCTGGCTATAAGCTTCGGAATCTCTTCAGGGGGTATTTGCAAGTCATCATCAATAGTAACCACAAAATCGGCATTGCAATGGTGCAAGCCACAAAGGGTGGCATTGTGTTGTCCGCTGTTTCGCGCTAATTTAATGGCGGTAACTTGTGTAGGGTACTTTTTCTTAAGGACCTTTATATTCTCCCAGCTCCCATCTTTGCTGCAATCGTCAACAAACACCATCCGAAAGGAGGCATCAATACTTGCCATAGTTTGCTTTGTGCGCTCAAAGAGCTCATTAAGAGTATCAGCGCCATTATATACTGGCACCACTATGGCATAGGCTACACGCTGCATGTGCGAAATTTAAAAAAAATATTGGGTATCACCACTTGAGGTAATCAACATAAGTACCAATTAAAGGTCAGCTTCTATTACAGGCAAACATACCATGCCATTGGTTTCGATTATGGCCGCCCCCCACGATAACCCAACTCCAAAACCAGAAAGCAACAATCTGCAAGGCTTTTTGCTAATGGCAGCCTGTATTTCGCTGGCTATAGTAATGGGTATAGTGGCCGAAGATGTGTTGCCAAATCGTTGCAAAGTTTGCGGAACCTGTTCTAATGTAATCCCCATTTTTTTGCGAATGGACTCGTTGATAATCAAATTGGCTTGGTGGAAAACAAAAAAATCGACGGATGATTGGTCCAAATTTAAATGTTCTAACAACTCCCTTGCGTTTTTAGGTGCTATCTGAACCGAAAAGTTAAACACGTTTATGCCATTTAGTACTAAATGTGTTTTATTTCGAATTATACCAGGGCTTTCCTCCGCATATTGCAGCGACTCAAGCGTTGTAGGGTTTCTGTAGCCACCTTGCGGAATGATAATAGCTTCATATCCGCTGCCATCAGTTTCTAGGTTGAAGTGCATATCGGCTGCAGTGCTGTCCTGCACCAAAGCTGTGGCTGAACCTGCATCGGAAAAAATAGGTGCTGCACTTTTATCTTGCTCCGAAAGGCAAGCCGATGAAACATCGCCAGCCAAAAACAAAGCCTTGGCACCTGGCATATTGCGCAGCAAAGAAGCCACTAACGATAATCCGTAAGGATAACCTGAGCAACCCAAATTCACATCAAGGGCCATACAGGTTTTAGGCAGACCGAGCTTGTGCTGCAATAATGCAGCGGTAGCAGGGGTGATATAGTCTGGGGTTTGAGTCAGGAAAACCAATACCGATATCTCCTCTGGCTTCCAGTTTAAAGCCTTTAGCAAGGCATTTGCGGCATGCTCGCACAAATCAGATGTGCAGGTGCCTTTTTTAGCTACGCGCCTCTTGTTTATGCCAGTTGAGCGCACGAATAGTTTGCGTTCTGCTTCGGGTATAGTTTCAAAGTCTAGGTTCGATACTTCGTGCATAGGCACTGTGGTGGCTATACCTGCTAGTTTTACACCTGGTATGGAGAAAATAGCCATGCTTAAATAGCTACCCGAGCTTTTACTAAATCAAATAAATCGTTTACGCTCGTGGCTTCTGCTAACTCTTCAGCAGAAAGGTTAACGTTGTATTCGGAATCAATACGAGCAATAAGAATAAGTGCCATCATAGAGCTCCAGCCCTCTAGCTGCCTAAATGCAGTTTCTCCAACTATCAATCCCTTAGGCAAATCTTCAAACTCCTCTTCAATGTGGGCAATAAAATTAACTAGTTGCATAGCGGATATTATGTAGGCTAAATTACTAAAAATGGTCGGGTGAATATTAAAATAGTCATTCATTGACTCACAATCAATAAAAAAACTGCCAAAAAGCGCATTAATCAAACTTGCTAGGTCACTGGTACAATATTAATTTCCATCTTTGTGTTGATAGAGCGATGAGAAACAACCTACTTACTTACCTGTTTATTGGCCTATTGGCAACCTTAACGTCGTGCACCAAAACAGAAGCCCCAAACTGCCAAAGTGATGCTTTTTGGGCCGACATTACGATTGAAAATACCAGTTACAACACACTTACACCATGCAGCGAATGGCATTTGGTGGTTGATTCTACTGCGCAGAGTGTAAGCTCGGAAGCTACCTTAGGTTTCCGCTTCTCAAGTGTTATCAATAAATTTTATCTGCAGAAAGGCGATACTACTTCAGGAACCTTTCAGTTCGATTTGTTTTTTTTCGCCCCCGAAAACCTAGTTGAAACAACCATTTCTGGAACGGACACCATTAGGGTTATATCGCCTGCCAATATTTGCGCCATATTAGATAGTAATTTCCATCGATTGGGAAGTAGCTTGCAAGATACCGTTTCGGTTTTAACCAATATTACCTTTTCCAACAATGCAGGCAATACCTATGAAAGCTATCTTTTACCCACCAACTGGCAAGTTGGCGGTTATGGGTTTCAACCCTTGCAAATTGAAGGCGTAAACGGTGACGAATGTTTTACGCGTTTTGAGATGAATGCATTACTTACCGATACGCTTGGTACCGATACACTTCAGCTCTTTGGTACATTTAGGGTTTCTTTCAAGTAGCTAAATCTCGCTACGGACCCTGAATTAAGGTGAAATTATTCAGGGTAATTGAACGCTTCAATTTAACATTGCAGCGCACTACTCAATAGTGTTGGCCATTACGCACTCAAACGCCAATACTTTAAACTTATCGGTTTCATAGGTGGTCTCATCCAGTAGTTCTGATAAACTAAAGGTTTCTTCCATCTTATCGAACATACAGGTGCAATATCCCTCGCCATTTAATTTTTCAGCTAGGCCACCCAAAACTATACTTTCTACGCATGCCTCTAAACCAAAAGAGTTGCGCAACACAAATTGCTTCATGGCTTTTTCGTCCTTTACATTATCGCGCATGCACTCCATAGTTTTGCCGTAATTGGCTTTATCCTCAAAAAAAGCAATCATCATTTCAGCTTTTGTTTTATTCACAAACAACTGGCTTAAATCATCAATACTATATGATTCAATTAAATGCTCCATCATACAAGTGCAATAGCCATCAGCATTAACAGCATCCGAAATTCCCTCCGATGCTTCGCTATTTTTCAATTGGTTTATACATGCAGGTATGGCAAGTTCCAAGAACTCCTTGCGCTTTTTCTTTTCCTCTTTATTTTTTTGAGCAAACACATTGCCTGCAGCAAACAAGCATAATAAACTCAACAATAGGGCACTTTTTCTCATTTACAGTTGGTTTTGCGATTGGCTACAATAATAATACCAATATACCGCATGCAATACTTGTTTGCAGGTTTTTTATCTTTATCGCCCAGCTGTAGACATAAATTTATCTGCTCGGTCATAATTTATGTTTGAACATACCATTTATATAAGGGTTAGATATGGAGAAACAGACCAAATGGGCTACGTATATTATGGCAATTATGGCCTTTACTACGAAGAAGGTCGAACAGAGGCTATAAAGTCATTAGGGGTAAGTTACAAAGAATTAGAAAAAAATGGCATCATGATGCCAGTGGCCGAAATGAAAGTGCGCTTCAAGGGTCCAGCAAAATATGATGAGTTGCTAAAAATTGTTAGCCGTGTAAGGGAAATGCCGTCCCGAAGCATGGTTTTTGATACGGCTATATACAATGAGGTTGGTAAACTGATAAACGAAGGTGAGACCCGCCTGCTGTTTGTAAAAGCTGAAAGCCGAAAGCCATGTAGTGCCCCAGCGCAGTTAATTGCTGTGCTAGAGCCGTATTTTAAATTTACTGTATGAGCTTTGTAAGAAACATCATGTACAAAATTCCCGCCACACCAAAACTGGTGGAAATGAGTAAACGAAGGAGCTTGCCTGGGTTTAACGATGTTCCTATCTACGATGTAGCCAAGTACCTGATGAATGACATGAAGCAGGAATCGGTAACGATGATGGCGAGGGGTACTGCTTTTACGTTCTTTTTGGCACTGTTCCCAGCATTAATGTTTTTGCTCTCGGTTATTGCCTATCTGCCGATTGACAACTTGCAAGATACCCTTATGGGGCTTATGAAAGACGTGCTGCCCACCGCTACTAGCAGCTTACTCAATGGCATTATTGATGATATAGTGGTGCGTAGGCGGGTGGAAGTACTATCGTTAGTATTCTTCCTGGCCCTGTTTATTTCCAGCAATGGTATGATGGGTATTATGAGCTCATTCGACCGTTCGCAGAGCATGAGTGCGGTTTTTCGCGAACGCCGCGGGTTGGCCAAACGCGCTACTGCTTTAAAGCTTACACTAGTATTGTTAATCTTGATGGTGTTTTCGCTTACGTTGATTGTAGCGGGCAACAATCTTATTGTGGTACTCTTGGATCGGTTTCATATGCTTAGTACTTTCAACGTATTTTTGGTAAGTACAGTAAAATATGTGATCATACTGTTCTTGTTCCTCAATTCCATTTCTATCATCTACTATTATGGCCCGGCCTTAAACAAAAAATGGAAGTTCCTTACTCCCGGCTCCCTGCTTGCTACCATTATATCCATTGGCATTTCCATCATTTTCTCCGTATTCGTAAACCGCTTTGTGCAGACAAATACCCTATACGGCTCCATTTGGGCAGTAGTGGCCCTGCAGATATGGATATACCTCAACACTATGGCCCTGCTCATCGGCTTTGAGCTTAACGTGAGTATTGAGTATCATAAAAGAAAGAGGTTGGAGGGGAGTGAGTAATGAAGAAAATACACAGAAAATATTAATACAAACTATTATAGTTAAAATGAAGAAACCTTAAATCAGGCCTTTTTTTAACTCATGATTATGTTGTTAGTTTCTAGATAGCAGAAACTTAAACACTTGCCCACCCAAACTATAATATTCTTAGCTGCCAAGTATTTGTATTCAAAAAAAACACCCATGCTCGAAACAGTTTTTATGATACGTGACGGAGACTTTGGCTCCAACTACGACTTCAAGCTAATTGGAGCGCTCATCGGGGCTTTGCTGGCCTTTTACTATTGGTTTCGTTACAAAAAACTCGATTATTTTTGGGTTTACGCCATTGGCTTTTTGGTATGGTTTGGCGTGGAGTGGTTTTTGCAGCTCATGGGCATTCGGGATATAAAGGATGCTTATTTGTTTGGTTGCCCCATCAGCTCTTTTGCGCAGGCATTACTGCGTGGTGGTTTTGAAGGAGCGCTGATAGCTGTTATGGGAGTATTTTTTGCTGACGGATTGATGAGCAAGGGCAAAGAGCGTTGGGCTTTCGGAGTTGCATTAATAGTAGTGCTTTTAAGTGTTGTCATCCAATCGCTTATGCAAGCAATACCAATAAAAAATGCAGGCGGCGAGGTACTCTCTAGGCGCGATATGCTAAACCCCATTGGTTTACTCCTGCTTTTTGCTGCGCTGGCCTTTACAATATGGTGGGCCAAAACAAAAGCTACTCCCCTCGCTCGGAAACGGGCACTATATATGTATTTGGTAATGGCTGGCATTGGCTTGGTTTGGAACATAGCAGAGTTTACCGCCAATACTCGTTGGATAGAAACAGGAACCTTTGAAAGTCCCGTTCGCGCCGCACTAGTCATAGAATTTTTGGCACTAAGCTTCGATACATTTATAGAAATAGCTATGGCTTATATGCCATTCTTGGTATTGCCCTATTTGTTTAGGTTAATTAAGTAACTACACATATCCTTTTGCCTGCAGATTAAACAGCTCGGCATATTTACCGCCGAGGGCTAGCAGTTCTTCGTGGCTACCGAGTTCTTTCTTCTCGCCATTTTCCAGCAATAGTATTCTATCCGCCATTCGGACGGTGGAGAAACGGTGCGAAATGAGTACCGCTGTGCGACCTTCAATCAACTCCGCAAACCGAACAAATACTTCGTTCTCGGCCCTAGCATCGAGAGCACTGGTAGGTTCATCTAAAATTAATAGTTGGGCATTGCCCATATAAGCACGGGCCAGTGCAATCTTCTGCCACTCGCCACCCGACAACTCCACGCCTTTGCTAAAGCGTTTACCGAGCATCTGCCCATACTTTTCTGGAAACTTAGCTATCACGGCATCAGCAAGGCTTTTTTGGGCTGAAGTCTCAATGCGAGGCACGTCTTCCCTAGCTTCTATTCTGCCAATTGCAATATTCTCCGATACGTTCATTTGGAATTTGACATAATCCTGAAAAATTACCCCAATTTCTTTTCGCAAGTCATTCAAATCATACTCTCTAATGTCGATTCCATCTAGCAATATTCGGCCTTCTACGGGTTCGTAAAGGCGGGCCAAGAGTTTTACCAAGGTAGTTTTGCCAGCGCCGTTCTCCCCTACCAAAGCCAGCTTTTCGCCTGCTTTTAGATGAAACGACAAATTGCGAATCGCCCAGCGCTCACTGTTGAGATATTTAAAACCAACACCTTCAAAAGTAAACCCATGCTTCACGGGTTTTGGAAAAGGCAAACCCTTCTTATCGAAAGGAACATTGGGCCTAATGGCTAGAAAATCGAACAAGTCTTGCAGATAAAGCGCCCCTTCAGCTATTTGTGAGAAACGGCTCATAACGCCCTGCAATATGTTCCGCATTTGATTGAATGAGCCCGCCAAAAATGTAAGGCTACCAATGGTGATAATGGCAGCCACGGCTTGCAAAACAATAAACACATATGCCCCGTAGTAAGCTATTGTGCCCAAAAACGACAATGCACTGCCCCAAGCTGCCCGCTGTATGGTGAGCTTTTTGTTCGATTCGTAATAGCGGTCGGATAGGCGCTTGAAACGGTCGGCAATAAAATCAGAGAGGTCGAATATCTTGATTTCTTTCGCAGTTTCGTCGCTGGCGCCAATGTAGCGCAGGTAATCCAGTTCGCGCCGTTCGGGTGTCCAACTGCGCGAAAGGGAGTACGAACGCTCATTAAAATAGCTCTCACCAATAAACGAAGGTATCACGGCCACTATCAATAGCAACAGCAACCAAGGACTAAATGCTACTAAACCACCGGCCAAGAAAAGAATGGTAATCATATCCTGAAACTGCGACATTACCTGCGAGATTAACATTACCCGCCCAACGGTTTGCCTGCGGGCGCGCTCTAGTTTATCATAAAAGGTGGGGTCTTCAAATTGCCACAAGTCGAGAGTAGCAGCATGCTTGATTAGCTGCACCGAGCTGGCGTTTGAGAATTGGTCACCCAACAGACTATCGGCCAATATTATGGCTCGGCTCAGCAACTCAGAGGACACTACCAAAGCCATTTCGATGCCAATAAGGATATAGAGCGGACTTAGGTCGTCGGTATTGTTATTGTTCACATGCCAAATTACCTTATCGATAATCAGCTTACCCACATATAGCATTGATAGCGGCAATGCAGCGCGCGAAAGCCTCAAAATGATACTCGCCAAAGTAAGCCCCTTATTGGTTTGCCATACCATTTTAAAGAACGGTGGCAGGTTATTCAGTGCACGAAACTGGTCTTTTACAGGTGGTTGGTCTTCGTTGCTCTTTACAGGCCTAAAGAAGGAATTAAATATAGACATACGGTGTAAAGCAACTCATCGCAAAAATGGTTTCAAATCAGGTAATTTAATCAAGATTTAAATATTTTAGCTATCCTTAGGCTTGCCACCCACTGTCACCAAAAATTGAATAATTAACTCTTGGTCGGTTTTAGATAGCACCTCCTTTTTCTTGTTTATTTTGGCTGCCATACGCGGAACGGTTTTGCTCCAGCCCTCATTATCTTTCGAGGCCGGATTTTTATATCCATGGCAGTTATTGCAATGAGTTTCGTATAACATTTGGCCTTGCTTAAGTGCTGCCAAATTAAGGTCGGGGTATGTGGCGGCCACTCTATCAATATCACTTTGCGCTACAGATACTGATTTATACGAGAAACAGCCAACTAAGAAAAAAAGGCTAGCAAACAATACACAGGTTTTCATTGGAAGCTTTTAAGTTAATTATAGGGCAACAACCACAACGCTAAAATGTTGACTTAGTCGTCGTCTCCCTCAGGTGCTACAGTTGCGGCATTAGCGCGTATTTCCTCATGCCTTATTTCTCCACCGCTAGTGCCAGCTTGTTGTGCAAAGAACAACACTACCAAACTAAATATCAAAACAGTAACAGCCAAGTAATTAGAAAACGATTTCTTTTTCCAATTGGCCCAAAGCCCAATTAAGGCAAACACACCCAAAACATACGAGAGGAGTGCAAATGTTTCGGCAATTTCTTCGTGTTCGTGCATGAGCGCCTCGCTAATGCCAGCATAGTTTTCAACTACCTCCTCTGCGCCATCACCCGTTAAAGTTGCCGGAAGAGCAGCTATTGAGCCTGCAACAAAAATGGCAAGTGCCACTCGCTTTATCACTGCCGACTTGAACAAAAAGCCCCCTATTAATACTAGCAAGGCAACAATAGGAAATACAATTGGCAAGTGATTAAAAATCAAATGCAGATGAGCGCCGTTCATAATTGGGTTGTTTAATAATGCTAAAAAACTAACACTTACTGAATTTACTCATTTATAACCGTTCCATTTTAATCATTATACAAATTCACTTGTTTAAGTGTATTGCTGCAGTTAACAACAAAAGCCCTCCCATTTGCATGGGAGGGCCATAATAGCTAGTATAATATGCTTACGAATTAGCTCGTGGAGGACGGTTGGCATTGTTGCCACCCTTATTGCCACCACCGCCACTGCGGCGTTTTTGCCAATAGCTCTTACGGTCTTTGTTGCGTGCCGATGATGGCGGAGCTGGTTTGTGCGTAGCCGCTTCCACGGCAGCCAAAGCAGCGGCTGCTTTACCGTCAATTTTCACTTTAAACGGGTGCTCATCAACAATAGGAATTTGCTTGGCAATCAGTTTATTGATGTCCTTAAGGAAAGCACGCTCCTCGGTATCGCAAAACGAAATTGCTACCCCAGTTGCGCCTGCCCTACCTGTTCGGCCAATACGGTGCACGTAGGTTTCGGGCACGTTTGGCAGCTCAAAGTTGATAACGTGGCTCAATTGGTCCACATCAATACCGCGCGCTGCAATGTCGGTAGCAACCAATACTCGTGTTTTGCCACTCTTGAAGTTACTTAACGCTGCTTGGCGGGCATTCTGCGATTTGTTACCATGAATAGCTTCCGAACGGATACCAACGGCATTCAAATCTTTCTCAACCTTATTGGCGCCGTGCTTGGTGCGGGTAAACACTAATGCCGAAGCAATACTGCTATCGCTTAATATGTGGCGCAACAAGTCTTTCTTGTCTGGCTTCTCTACATAGTATACCGATTGAGCAATGATTTCAACCGTAGATGATACAGGGGTAACCGCTACTTTGGTTGGGTTATGCAATATGGTATTGGCCAACTCTTGAATATCCTTTGGCATGGTAGCCGAGAAAAACAAGGTTTGTTTTTTAGCTGGCAACTTGCGTAGTAGCTTCTTTACGTCGTTTATAAAGCCCATATCCAACATACGGTCGGCTTCATCCAGCACAAATATTTCAATGTTCCTTAGGTCGATAAACCCTTGGTCAATCAAGTCTAGCAAACGCCCTGGGGTGGCAATCAACACATCAGTGCCACGCTTCAGGCCCTGTGTTTGTTGATGCTGACCCACGCCACCAAAAATTACTTGGTTGCGGATGCCTGTATACTTGCCATAAGCATCAAAACTTTCGCCGATTTGCAAGGCAAGCTCGCGGGTTGGGGTCAAAATCAATGAGCTGATATGGTGGTTAGGCTTTCCGGCTTTAGTGCCGTGCAAAAGTTGCAAAATCGGTATGGCAAATGCCGCCGTTTTACCGGTGCCTGTTTGGGCACAGCCCAACACGTCTTTACCTTGAAGTGCAATAGGGATAGCCTGTTCCTGAATGGGCGTAGGCTGAGTGTATCCTTCTTCGGCCAAAGCCTTTTGAATAGGGACAATCAAATTCAATTCCTGAAATGTCATAATTTATTGTGGAAAGCCGATCCGAGATCCGTTATTGGATGCCTTGCATCCTGAGGCGGCTTTGTTAAAATGTGTTGTAATTTGAAATGGTTTCCGAGCCAATCACGAACTTAAGATATAACGGTTTACAAGGGTAGAAAGTCGTGTTATGGTGGTTTTCTGGTGCGAAGATACGGTATATATACGTAGTAAGTCAAGATTAAGTTCAAGCAGGCAGTAAATAGCAAACTCAACCAATCGCCTCTTAAACTAATTATCCCTACAATCGTTATCATTTTGCTATAGTTCTGTAATACTTGATTTCCAAATTTGATGGAACTACAAAACAAACCTTGGGGTTTAACCATCAAGCTTAGCTAACCTAAAGCTTAGTCCAAAACTGAACTAAAAGCATGGATAAGCAAAAGCTTGTGCACGACGAATGAAAATTTTGGGATAACCGATAGGAAGAGGATTAATTTGCTTAAGGTATAGAGCCTAATAATTTTTTATAAGGTGCATTGGCTGGCTTGTAACCCTCAAGCCTGCTGTTGCTGCTGAAGGGGAAAGTAGAAATGTAGCATACGCAGCACGATTGGGTTGGGTGGCAGCAGCCATCGATTTGAACCCGCCGCAACTAAAACGTTGCTAGGCGAAGGCGGAAATAGAGGGGTTATGCCACTTTTAAACAAAACGTAACACAACATGGTTTATAAAAAAAGAAATACTCAACAGCAACGAAAACTGAGATAAATGATGAAAACGCTGAAACCACTTTTAGTATTTACCATCGCATTATTGTACTATAACGCTGTTGCTCAAATCCCAACTTGCTCCCCAACTGGTAATATTTTGATTTTTTCAAATTATGATGGAGGAGAACTTAATATTAACATTGACCAGAATATCCCAAACTTAAAAATTGGTGTTTGCACCTATGAACCAGTTCGCATAACTATCAGCGGTCCGTTTGCCAGTAATGTTTCGCAAGTGTTGTATGCTGGATTCAATTCTATTCAAAATAACAACAACTGTAATATTGGCAATTTCCCTACATCCATTACTGGAGTGCCATCACCCAATCAATCGATACTAACAGTGCCACCAGTTGCATTAAACAATCCCAATGGATACAATTTTGGTATTATTTGCGGCTACAGTTGTGATGTGAATTCAAATCAAGGAGGTTGCAATACCATTGACCAAATTGAAGACTATTTTATAACACAACTAGGTGGCACCTTGTATTCTTTGAATGCACAATATTGTTGTTGGTTGGGCTCAGACCAATATCAAGTTTCTCAATTAGCTGGCAGTTGTTGCAATAATAGTAGTAGCACTACAACCTTAACATCTGCTATTGGCACTGATAATCAAAGTGTTTGTATCAATAATACTATTGCAAGCATCACATATTCATACAATAATTTCGCGCCCACAGTATCAGGGCTTCCCAATGGTGTAAACGCTACTACTAACAACAGTATAATAACAATTAATGGAACGCCAACAATAGCCGGTACATTCAATTATAATCTATCAATACCTGGCAATTGCGGTGGTGTACAAACTACTACTGGAACTATTATTGTAAATGATTTATCAGGAGCAACAATTGTGGCAAGCGCTTGTAACACCTATACTGCTCCGTGGGGAAATGTGTACACGCAAAGTGGAACCTATACCGATACGATTTCCGCCCTAAACGGCTGCGACAGTATCGTCACCCTTAACCTTGCTATTACTGGGGCAATCATAGCTCCACCCCTTGTCGCAAGCGCATGCAGCCCCTATACCGCTCCGTGGGGAACTGTTTACACGCAAAGCGGAACCTATACTGATACACTTTCCGCCCTAAACGGCTGCGACAGTATCGTCAGCGTGAACCTTACCATTACCTCTGCAATCATAGCTCCACCCATTACCACAAGCGCTTGTAGCACTTACACCGCTCCGTGGGGAAGGGTGTACACACAAAGCGGATCTTATTCGGATACGCTCACGAGCGTGAATGGTTGCGACAGTATCGTCCGCGTGAATCTCACCATTACCGGTTTGCCCACGGTAACAGCAAGTTCCCTATCAGCATCTTGTGGATTGCCAGATGGCACTGCCACTGCTAATGCCACCGGAGGTGCCGGCAATTATAGCTTCAGTTGGTCAAATGGCGCCACAGGCAACACTGTAACTGGCCTTTCATCGGGCAACTACGTAGTTACTGCCACCGACCAGAATGGCTGTGCCGCCTCAATACAAGTAACCGTTTTAAGCGATGCTCCATCCGGTGTGTCAATAGCTGCAAACGATACATGCCTTGAAAATAGTATTTCATTTTCAATCTTGACAGGGGCATTGGTATCAAGTGTTAGCTGGGACTTTGGTGACCCTTCAAGTGGAGCAAACAATACCTCAACTTCTTTAACACCAACACATACATTTTCAGCAACAGGCACATACAACATACGCTCTATCGTAAATTTTTCGTGCGTTGCTGATACCCTATTTGAAACCTTAACAGTAACCAATTGTGACAGTATTTTAGCTGTTTGTGAATTATATGTTCCCAATGCATTTACGCCAAACGATGATGGCATAAATGATGAGTTCAATCCAATAACTATTTGCACATTGGAGCAGTATGAATTGTCGATTTTTGATAGGTGGGGCGAGCTAATTTTTAAAACATCAAACCTATCAGACAAATGGGATGGGAAGTATAAAAGTTCAGGATGTCCGGATGGTATTTACGTTTATTTAATCACTTACAAATTCCCATCAGAACAGACAAAAAATACTTACGGGTCAATTACACTTTTAAGATAATGACAAAAAGAAAAACGCGATTTAATAGCGGTTTAGACAAAATAGCAATTTAGTGGGGGGCAATGCTCACTGGTTTAGAGAGACCCTATTACTTCGAAAAGTTTAACAATAAAAAAGCGGGTCTCGTTGCACGAAACCCGCTTAGTGCGGAGAGAGAGGGATTCGAACCCCCGGGCCTTTAACAGCCAACGGTTTTCAAGACCGCCGCATTCGACCGCTCTGCCATCTCTCCGTGGGCAAAAGTAAGAATAGTTAGGATTATTTTAACACTGACGCGAAAATTATTGTGCAATGCTTGCCGATAGGCAACCATAAGCACTCATAATGAGCAATTTAGCTTGCTGAGCTAGTCCGTGAATTTGTAGCCGATACCCCGAATGGAGTGGAAATGTTGGGGTTCTTTCATGTCTTCCTCAAAGTATTTGCGAAAAGAAAGAATGAAATTGTCAATTGTTCGGGTTGATGGATACACATCGTAGCCCCAAACGTATTGCAATATTTGGTTTCTTGATACAGGTTCACCCTTTTTATCAATCAGCAGTTTTAGCAGCATGGCCTCGCGCTTGGTAAGCAATAAGTCGCCGTTTACTCCCTTTGCCTCATGGGTAAGAAAGTTTACCTCATTGCCGCCAAACTTGTAGTTTTTAAGGCTCCCCTCTTCAGCAGTGCCTTTTAGGCTGTGCTTGATAAGCACTTTTACCCTTAGCAGCAACTCTTCAAGGTTAAAGGGCTTGGGCAAGTAATCATCGCCACCTACTTTAAAGCCTTTTATTTTATCATTACTATCGCCTTTAGCTGTAAGGAATAGAATGGGAATATCCATGTCCGATAACCGTATTTGCTCGCAAACCGCATAACCATCCATGCGGGGCAGCATTACATCCAGTATAATCAGATTAAAGCGCTGGTCTTTGAATTTAAGCAAAGCTAGTTCGCCATCGGCTACAGCTACTACCTCGTAATCTTCCAGTTCAAGGTTCATTTTCACTGCTTCCAGCAAATGCTCCTCATCTTCTACCAATAGTATACGCGGTTTCATAGTTTATATTGAGTAGGCAAATTAAAGGTAATAAAGCCAAATACGAACCTTGGTTGTCATTTTTACAAAACTCTGACAAGCGGGCCTAAGCCACATACACCGTTTTAATGTTTACAAACTCCATTATACCAAACGCCGACAACTCGCGGCCATAGCCACTTTGCTTTATACCACCAAAAGGCAAGCGTGGGTCTGATTTTACAAGTGCATTTACAAAACAACAGCCTGCATCAAGGGCTTTAGCCGCAATTTGTTTGCCTCGTTCCTTGTTTTGGGTAAATACCGCAGCACCGAGCCCGAAAACAGTATCATTTGCCACGTAAATGGCTTCATCAGCATCCTTAACCCTTATAACCGCCGCTACAGGGCCAAAAATCTCTTGGTCGTAGGCAGGCTGGCCTTTATGCACATTGGCCAGCACCGTAGCCGGATAATAGGCTCCCACCCTATCAGGCACTTGTGCCCCAAGCAGCACTGTTGCGCCATGTGCTATACTGTCAATCACCAGGGCATGAACCTCGTCACGAAGGTCGTGTCTTGCCAATGGCCCAAGTGTGGTATTTTCATCCGAAGGGTCACCCATCACGGCCTTTTTCATTTCGGCAACAAAGAGTTGTATAAACTCATCATAAACGGCATCCACCACTATAAAACGCTTTGCCGCAATGCAGCTTTGTCCGTTATTAATCAATCGGCTTTTGGCACATTGCTGGGCCGCATGTTTCAAATCAGCATCTTCAAGTATTATATACGGGTCGCTGCCACCCAGTTCAAGCACGGTCTTTTTAAGACTTTTACCTGCTGATGCAGCCACGGCACTGCCAGCTGGAGTGCTTCCCGTAAGGGTCACTGCCTTAATTAATGGGTGCTCAACTACATGCGGCACTAAATCACTACCTATCAACAAGGTTTGGAATAAGTATTTTGGAAAACCCGCCTCTATCAACACTCGCTCAATGGCTAAGGCACAGCCTGGTACATTGCTAGCATGCTTCAATACTCCAGCATTTCCAGCCATTAATGCTGGCGCAATAAAACGAAAAACTTGCCAAAAAGGGAAATTCCAAGGCATGACCGCCAAAACAATCCCGATCGGCTCAAAATGGACAAAGCTTTCACTCGCATCGCTTACTATGGGTTGGTCTTTCAGGAAACCTTCCGCATTATCAGCATAGTATTCGCAAACCCAAGCACACTTTTCTGCCTCTAAAACTCCTTCTTTAATTGGCTTGCCCATTTCTTCGGCCATTAGCTTCGAAAACTCGTGGCTTTGTGCCCGCAATATTTCGGCAGCTTTGCGCATTAGCCCAGCACGATGCTCAAAATCAGTTTTGCGCCAGGCCAACCAAGCTTGATGACCTTGGCTTATACACTCGTCTAACTCGTCTTTGAGAAGTGATTTGTAATCCTTTAAAATTTTACCTGTGGCTGGATTTAACGACTGCATCATGAGTAATCATTTTATAGTACCTCAATATACAACTACCACAAAAATATCAGAAACCAATCGTTGAATTAATCGAGCAAGTAATAAATTTTATGGTTTAATTTTACTTATATCACAAGAAATAAGCCATTGATAAAGAACCAATTAAGTCATTAACTATAAAGTTAAAATACAATAATCGTTATTAACTGCTACTGAATACTTACTTGGATAGTAGTATCGCCGATGGTGATGATATCATCAGGCTGAAGCATTATGCCACGGTCATCAATAGGCATAGAATTTACCAATACGCCATTGGTAGAGCGGTACCACCCTGGCACACCCTCTTTGTTGCGCCACTGTCCGTCGCGAATATACCAATAGTTGCTGGGGGCATCGTATTCAATAGTTGCGTGGAAATTGGAAACATAATTGGTAAACTGTTCCATGATACCTATGTCGTTGGTAAATGGGCTATCAGGGTTAAACCAGCCTATGGTAAGTAGTTTTTTACCTTGTAATCTAAGCAAGTTCGACAAGTTGTATGCTCGACCTATTTCGTCGCCATTCATTACTTTAAACAACCATTGGTGATGTGGCAAAACTTGAATGGGCTCTTTGCGAAGTACTGAGTACCCCGCGCTGAGGTTTAGTTTATCTATTATATCTTGTGCAAATTGGTAACGTTCAGTTGCTTCCGGGCGAAGGCATTTGTCTAAAACCTCAATCCACATTCTATCATTAACTGAACGCTCTAATATACTGCGGTCCCAATTGCCAAGTTTCTTTCTGGCTTCATATCCGGCCATGTCGGCAATGTAATCGTCAAAATCGCCGTAGGGCAGTGTGCCGCCAGTGAGCAATTCATACATTACAACCCCAAAGGCATATATATCATTGGTGTTGCCCATTACTTTATATGCTTTGGTAGGGTCACTTTGCTCTGGCGGCGAATAAGTGCCTGTAGCAAAAACTTGCTTGGCATGGCCCATAAAGTTGGTAATGGTATGGCGCTTTTTAATGGATGCTGATATACCAAAGTCGGCCAAAGCAGTATTTCCGTTTTCGTTAAAAAGGATGTTTTCCGGCTTTATATCGCGATGGATAATGCCTTTTGCGTGCAACACGCCCAAACCCTTTAATATTCCGTAAGCAATACGGTTTATTTCGGTTTTTGGTAGCTTTTCGCCCACCTTATCCCTCAACGAACCGCCAGGGCAAAGATCCATTAACATATACGGGTTGCCGCCTACATGGTGAAAATCGTAGCTGCGCACCACAAATTCCGAATCGAGATTGCTACCGTGCTCATACTCTTGCCTAAAACGCTTTGCGTATTCTTGTCGCTCTTGAGGTAGGAAATTCCACATTTTGGTAATCTTAAGCGCGTATTTGCGCCCCTGCCCTTCTACTAAGTAAACGCTACCAAAACCACCTTCTCCCAACTCTTTTATAACCTTATACGAGGCACGCTCACTGGAAAAAACATATCCAGGAACGATATCTACTTTTTCGGGAGTAAATGAGGGGCCGCTGCTCACTGTGGTTTACTTGGTTTGGAAGGTATAAATACGGTTGCCCATTAATATCTTAGACCCTTCTGTTAGTTCTACCTTGCCATTTACCTGAATAAAGGTGGCACCGTTTGAGCTTTTATCATTTAAGTACCATTTGCCATCCTCAAACACAAAACTGGCATGCTCTTGGCCAGAAATACTCATATTACCGGCATCTAAGTTGTCACGGTTTACTGATACTTCAGCACCGTTAAACTCTTTCACGCTTTGGCTACGCTCCTCAATCAATTTAAACTCCGGCTTGGCTTCTTCTTCAGGGGTCAAATCGCCTAGGCGCATGGTTTTGCCAGCACCAGCAGCTTTTTGTATTTGATGGCTAGCAGCTGGTTGATACGCTGGGGCTGCTGTAGCTGCTGCTTTCGCATCGCCAATTGTGCCACAATTAGGGCAAGGGTGTGACGCCGAAACTTCGTTACGAAGCGGGTAAAAACCGCATGATGGGCATTTGGTTACATTACTGGCAGCGGTATTTTGGCCTCCTAAGGTAGGCGGTGTTAGGTTTGAAGATTCAGTGCTATTCTCGTCCCAAGCGGGCATATTTGAGCGACCACCAACAATAGTAGGATTTGACAACCTACCTCCGCCGCCAGCCGCTGGGGTATCATTACTATCCCAAGCAGGGCCCGAAGCTGTACCACCAATCATGGTAGGGTTGCTACCACCTACATTGCCCTTAGGGGCGCTTAAATCACCACTACCGGCAGAACCCTCTAACTGTGATCCGCATTTTTTACAAACCTTGGAGTCCGCTTCATTGGTAAAACCACATTCTTGGCAACGTATCATAGTTATTGGTTTAGTAGGTTCAGTTGTGTTTTCAATTTAATTTATTTGCCCCCATCTTGGTTGAGGCCGCCTTTTGGTAAGTTTGGCCCCGATTTACGGGGTGTTAATCCACCTGGGGTATTATTTTTGGTGGTATCCTTCGGTAAATTAACGTTTATTCCAGATGGTTTTGTGGTGTCTTTTGGGGCCGTCGTTTTTGGCGAAGTGTTATCTATCGGTTTTTCATTGCCCCCATTAGTAACGCTATTAGAATTGGATCCTGTTACAGGTGGTTTAGTTGGTGCATTGGGCGCAGTGTTGTTTGTTTGGGTATTAGTGGTAGTGGCTGCCGGTACATTTACCTGAGTTGTTTCAATTACACTTGCGGGCGTCTCAATAACTGAATTGTTCAAAGCAGGCGTGTCAATTGGGTTTACTAATGTATCATTACTATTTTGCCCAACATCGCCTTGGCCTGGTTTCAAAACAAAAAATACCACCGCTGCAATTATTACCAATACTACTATCACCCCAATAATCAGCCCTTTGTTGGGTCCTTCTTTTGATGCAACGGTGTTAATTGGGGTATTCCCTCCATTTTTCGATACTGCCGTTTTAATGCTAACGTTAGGTTTGTTGCTCACTTTGGCGCCTTCTTTGCCCTCAATTACATCAAGCAGCAATACAGTAATATTGTCGGTTCCGCCTGCTGCATTGGCAGCTTGTATCAGCTCTTTGCATGTTTCGGCGGTGCTCAATCTTCCACTTAAAATACCACCAAGCATGTTATCGCTTACCATGCCACTTAACCCATCACTACAAAGCAGCACCCTGTCACCTTTTTGCAAAGGCACCATTTTGGCATCCGGCTTTGGGCCCCTTGCCTCATCGCCCAAACTTTGAGTAATTATATTACTATTTTCATGCAATCGAGCCTCTTCGGCAGTTAGTTGTCCATTTTTTACGAGTTCCCAAACAATAGAGTGATCATCGGTTATTGGGTAAAACTCTGAACCGTCGCGATATAGATACATGCGGCTATCGCCCGACCATGCCACGTATGCCTTATCATTCACTACCCAACAAACTACTGCAGTTGTACCCATACCAGCAGTGGTAGGGTCTTCGTGAGTGCGCTGTACAATATTTTGGTGTGCTCTTACCACCACCTTTTTCACAAAACTCAATATAGCTTGGTCGTCAGTGGGCAAAGCGGTAACCTTTTTAAACTCTTCTGCTACACTTTCTTGCGCAATTTCCGATGCCACTTCGCCTGCATTGGTGCCACCCATACCGTCGGCAACAAACAACACTGCTCCCAATGCGCCTAAATCAAATTGCTCGTCGCGCTTATATGTCCAATCTTGGTTGGATAGGTCTTTGCACAATACAAAGTTATCCTCATTGTGGTCGCGCACCTGCCCAACATCCGTACTACCGAAGATTTCAACTTTCATAGGCTGGGTTATTTCTTCTTCTTTTTATCAATTGGGTTAAGTCCACCACCTGGCGATTGTTTTATGTCTATCGCTTTAAGTATCCATGCGCCGTTAATATTTTCAAAAAAAGCCACTGGCTCAAAAGTTACAGCACCAAAAGTTACTTCTTCATAAAAAAATATGCCCCCAATTAAGGTCTTATTGCCGATAACAATATTTTTGGGCTGCGCATTACCTTTGTCGTCCCAAACCAACTCATCCACTTGTATGATATTAGTCTTAAGAGTTTCCTTGTCTAGCTTAGTTATGTCATCTGCATACACTAGCAGCAGTTTGCCATTCGTTACACTTTTGTAATCTTTAATTCCGAAATACTCGTCATCATTGGTTTGGTCAATCCTGGGTACTTGATCGTTAAAACTCGCTAAGTCTACATTTTTGTAATTCAAACTATCAATTCCCCTTGTCTTTATACTGCTATTTCGGGTAGTATAACCAGCTCGGTATGGCTCAAAATTGGAGTCAAGTAAACCGGGGGTATTAAAAGTGCTCGGAAGCAGCAAGCCCTCTTTTACTTTAATACCGATAGAGTAAATAGTGCCAAAATCATCTTGGTTGTTGAAACCATATTCCTGGCCTGCAGAATCAACGGCAATAAAGTTTTGCTGAACTAGAAACAACCCCGGGGCAACTGCGTTTTTTACGGTTTGGTTGCGATCCTTAAACAAATTCAAATCTAGCCCTTTGCCTGGTTGTGCATGGCTTAGAAGTGAACAGAAAGTGAATGCCAATAAAAATATAAATCTTTGCATTGCTGTTTTTATAGGTTACTTAAGCTCTCCTATCGGCACTATAAAGCCGATTTCGGCTCCCATGCCAGCAGAAACTATGCCAATTGCCTTATACCCATCGGCGGTTTTTATTAAAACAGGACCTCCCGAATTACCCTGCCCAAAATTTCTATTTGTTAGGCTGATTGAACCTTCAGGATTCACCCCATTTTGAGCTACTGTCGATTCGGAGAGAAGTGGGGCAACATCGGCACTATTCGCGCTGCCACCCAATCCGTAAGAATAGCCAAGTACCATCACTTTATCGCCAGCCTTAAGATTTTTTGATAAAGCAGCATCAAATTGCAATGAAGAACTACGGCCTGTTGGAACATAAGCCCAATCGTCGCGGTCAAGTGTTGCCATTTTTACCGTAATAGGGTTTCCATCGCCATCTTCCCCAGTTATTACCTCATCGTTTCGGTCATTGAGCTTGGCATCGTTGTAGGTTATCTGAAAACTGTTTGATGGCGAAGTACAATCGATAACGATATTGAACTTTACTCCCTCCTGCTCCAACGAATTCAACAATATCATGGCCTCGGGAGAGTCTGCACCCAAAAATCTCCATCCCTGCACGCAATGCCTAGCTGTTACAAATTTGCCATCGCTTACAACAAAACCAGTGCAAGTCCAGCCAAAATCAATTTCTTCCGTTTGCCCTCCACCATAATCAAGTTCAAACTTGCTTACGCTCATGAAATATACATTCTCTTTAACAGCATCATACACTGCCGAAAGCTCTTGCCCGCCGCCAGCTGGCGCCGTGCCAATAACCTTTACATCATCCATTATCTGCCGATTTTGGTCTCCAAGGTTTTTCACCAAACTAGCCAGACTGGCATTCTCACTTTTTAGCCGCTTCATGTCCTCCATGCTTTGCGTTTTAACAGCTTCTACCGATGCCGCAAACACTTCCTTTGCTTTTCGCTGCTCCACAAGCAATGAATCTGCCTGCATCTGCAATTTCAAGTTATTATCAGCCAAAGTTGAAATATCCTGACTCTGACGGAAGATAAAGAAAGCCCCAACTGCGCCTACTAGAACAACCAGGGTGGCTAAGCCAGCAACAGCTGCACGATACGGGCGAACAGCCTGGTTCATAACCAAGTTCATCCGTTGCGTTACGCCCATTTTGGCCGTGCCTATGGAAGTTACGTTATAACGTAAACGAGGACCTTCAACCGATAGCTGAATTTCGTCGCCATTATTAAGAAAGTATTGGTTCTTTACTGGTCTGCCATTTACCAGTGTTGGATTTGTAGTGCTTAGGTTCTTTATTACAACATCGTTGCCATTCCGCTCAATTGCAGCATGCCGTCTGCTCACAGTGCTTATCTCGTCGCCGTATGTTATGGCGCAACTACTATCACGGCCCAACTCAATATAAGGCACTACAATAGTCTCAAAAGTACCCGAAGGATGCTTGCGGGTGCTGGTTAAATGCTCCAGTGTGTATGCCGGTACATTAGCACCACCAAGCACTTTCATGCCCGTGGTTAAAGCTTTTGTTACTCTAGCTGCCATATTAGGTTAATTGAGTTGTAATGTCAAAAATAGACAAGCATTACCAAAACGGACTTTGCCGCTTTTACATTTGCTACTTTACCTCCGCTACCGGAACTAGGAAACCAATATCGCCCTTAATGTGCGGCCCCCAAGAAACAATACCTACTACTTTAAAGCCGTCTTTGGCTTTGGTTAATACCGGGCCACCAGAGTTACCAGCCCCCCAGCCTTTGCTGGTTACGCTTATGTTTCCATCTTTGGTCAATCCGCTTTGCCCAACGGTAGCTTCGCCCAACATTGGCGATACGCTTGAACTGTTATCGCTACCGCCAAACCCTTCGGTAAAGCCAAGTGCAAAAACTTTAGAACCAGCTTTCAACGATTTTGATAAATCGTCGTCAAACATTAGTCCATCGGTATTGGAAGTACTCACATAGGCCCAATCGTAACGGTCAAGCGCAGCTAGCTTAATAAAACCGTCCATATCATAGTCAGCAAGGTTAACATTTTCGTCTTGCGAATCATTTACTTTAAAATCCTTGTACATAAAAGTTAACTGCTGCGATGGAGAGGTACAACGGAATTTTACATTGAATTTAACACCTGCTTGTTCCAACGAATTGAGGATAATGTCGTTTTCTTCGGTACCAAAACGCCATCCTTGCACGCAATGCCTTGCGGTTACAAACCTGCCATCTTTTAGCATAAATCCAGTTCCTGTCCATCCCATCGCTACATCTTCCACTGAGCCATCAGGATATTGCAACTGAAACTCAACTACTTCAAGATAATAAACATGGTTTTTCAAGTTGTCATATGCCTCGGCTAGCTCTTCATTACTATTTTTCGGGGTTGTGGCCAATACAGTAACATCTGCCCTCAACTGCTGGTTTTGTACGCTTAGGTTGTTCAGCTTACCTGTTAACGAAGCATTGTTTTTAGATAGTTTTTCTAATGCATCGTTATTGGTTTTCTTCATGTTATCAATAGTAGCCAACAGCTCATTTTTGGCTACATCGCTCGCTTTGAGTATTGAGTCAGTTTTGACAACCAACTCATCATTTTTTGCTGTAAGGTGAGTAATTTGGGTATAGGTTAAAAAGCCGCCTACGCCCGTAATTAATATTATCATTGCAGCCAATCCTGCAACGGCAGCCCTATAAGGTCGAACGGCTTGTTGCATCACCAAATTCATGCGCCTTGTAACACCCATTTTGGCGGTACCCGAAGATGAAAGGTTGAATCGCATGCGCGGACCTTCTAAAGAAAGCTGTATCTCGTCGCCATTGTTCAGGAAATACTCGTTCTTAACTGGTCGCCCGTTTACCAATGTAGGGTTACTGGTCGATAGGTTCTTGATAACCACATTGTCTCCCTTGCGCTCAATAGCTGCATGTTTGCGGCTAACAGTGGCCATATCGTCGCCAAAACTAACGGCATTTGAGCCATCGCGACCTAGCTCAATATACGGTATAATTATAGTTTCAAACGAGCCTGCAGGATGCTTGCGGCTGTTGCTTAAGTGTTCGAGCGTGTACGCTGATACATTGCCACCACCCAGTACCTTCATGCCTGTGGTTAGTGCCTTGGTTACTTTTGCTGCCATAGTAGGTTTGTAGTTGTAAATTCAAAAATAGATAATGTTTGCCGGCATGTATGTACGGGGTACTACGGATTTTTATTATAACTACCTTCCAGCCTTGTTATAAGGGAAAACGATGTTCCTAATTTAATGGCTAAGCCTGATGGCACGATAATTAACTGCCAAATGGACTATGATTTAAATTGGAGGCAAACAATTCGACTCGAGAATTGAATTAGTTATAGCTGCCCAATTTCATGACGGCTATGTAAAAATTACTTTTAAAGAGTTGATAAGGCCTTTATTGCTAACTCTAGTCTTTGTAAGTAGTAATTTTTAACAATGCTATCGGAGTAAACAATGGTTTCGTTGTCGGTTTAACCAAGCTTGATAACTTCTATTTGTTCCGGAACAAACTTACTTACATCTCCCCCATTAATGAGTATCTCGCGCACAATGGTTGAACTAATGTGAGATAGTTCTGGGTCGCTGATGATGCAAATGGTTTCCAACTCAGGGTCCATTGCTTTATTGAGCTGTGCAATGGTTTTTTCGTAGTCAAAATCGGCAGCATTGCGTATACCGCGAAGTAAATATTTAGCACCCACACTTTTAGTAAAATTCACAGTAAGCCCTTGGTAGGCGGTAGTTTCTACATTTGGGTACTCTCGAAAAATTTCATCAATCCACTGCTTGCGCTGCTCAAAAGTAAAGTAGTATTTTTTGGTAGTATTGTTGCCAATTGCCACAATTATTTTATCAAATAAAGGTGCAGCGCGCTTTACAACATTTACATGCCCCAAGGTAATTGGGTCAAACGAGCCTGGGAAAACCGCAATATTTGCCATAGCGAGCAATTAGTTGTTCGGTGTCAATATTAAGGAAATAAATTAACGGGATGGGTACTTGGGCTGGCAATAATATCCAGAATAATGCATTTTAGGCTTCAAAAAAACTAAAATAAGTGGTACCGTATTTCCTGAGGTCAATAAATTTAGGGTGCTGCCCAAAGTGGTGGTCGGGATTATGCTCTAATATTAACCAACCACCCTCTTGCAAGAGACCTTGCTCAAAAATGCGGTCGGGTATCGTATCCAAAGTAGTCAATTTATATGGTGGGCCCGCAAATATGACATCAAATTTATCGGTGCACGAGTCAATAAACCTGTAAACATCGGTTTGAACAACCGTAAGCTTGTCGCTAATTTTAAACTCTTCAGCAGTTTTTCGAATGTAGGCCACACTCTCTCCAAATGCATCTACAGCCACCGCTTTTGCAGCCCCGCGCGACACAAACTCGTAACTATGACCGCCTGTGCCGGCAAACAAATCAAGAAACTTAAGCCCTTCAAAATCCCAGACATTGTAAAGTATATTATATAAAGCTTCTTTCGAAAAGTCGGTAGTTGGCCTTGTAGGCTCCAAAAATGGCGGATAAAAGCGCCTGCCTTTTAATGTTCCTCCTATTACTCGCATACTGCTGCTGCAAATAAATTATATTCAGCAAAAACCGGCAAGCTATTCAAAGCATCGGTAAACTTCATAGCCAATGGCCTCACGCCTTGCTGTACGTTACGGAAATAATTTCTAAGTGTGCCATATTGCTCTTCAAAATTACTGCCATTGCCCCAAACTACTACAAGCGCCTTTTCTGGACTAAAGAGCAATTGTTCGCATACAGATAGCGTGTAGTACGATACATCTTCTTTGGTAGCGATTTCGAAACTATTATAGTACAAAAGTTTACTTTGGTTAAGCGCTAAAATATGTATTCGGCTGTCATCCAAATTAACAAACAGGTTATCCCCTTTCGTACTTTTATACTCCCTCGAAACCAACTGTATGAAAGGCGTAGGACATGCCAATACTTCTAGTTTAGAAAATTGTGAATGCAGCGCTTCTGAAAGAAAACTAGAAATCCGATAAACTCCAACTGCACCAATGTTATCTATACAATCAAAAAACTGGCTGTTTTCTACTTTAATAAAACCGTGGAAGTTTAGGTAAGTGTTTATCTCGTTAGCATCAAACAATAACTTAGGAACCAATACATAATCGTGAGGTTCTAAAATTGCTTTTACATTTAACCGTGAGGCCCTTGTCCATTCATCGGTAGCTAAAATATGAATCGCTTTGCTTAATGGTTCATCACCGTCCAAAGTATAACTACAATAAGCCTCAACTGTGTTGCTTAAGTTGTTATATATCGCATAACTAAGCCTAGAGTTAAATAATTGTATTAGTAACGTGCTATCTGACTGCCCCAAAGGCTGAAAAGAAGAATCCGCTATGCGAACGGTAGGAAATATGTTACTCCCAGTTGCCATCATATCTTGCTTCTAACAATGAACCTGCCATCTAAACTTACATATTTTTGAACCCAATCTAACATATGTTCTTTCTCGGTAGAAAACGTTTCAAAATTTGGAATACTATTTACAAACTCTTTAATGTATGGCACATTCAAATTAAATAATTTTCCGTCAGTATCAAGTATATTCCTCACAGTATCAGCGTAACTATTTTGGTTGTTAAGAGTTTTTTCTAGCAATAACTCATTGTTAGAATGGTAAACTACATCAGCAGCGCTGTCCTTCTCTTGACAATTGGGGTTCCTAGCTAACTTAACTTCGGGCACCAAATTGTGCTTGATTGAATAGAATATACTGTCCAAACAACTGGCAAAATAACCGTATACCTTAATATATGCCATTTCATATTTTTTAATCTATATCAAACGCTTATAGGCTGCCAATTCACATTTTTTTAGCACATTATCAACCGTTATTGGCTCTATTATCGATTTTCAAAAAAGAAAAGAGAAAACAAAAACGCCCATAACCTAAGCGGCGTTGAGCATTAATTTACCAGTTTTCACTATGATGTGCCAACTTATTGGCACAATAATAACGTTTTTTCGCCCTCGTAAGAAACCAAGCGATGTTTTGATGGCACTTTGTACAAGGTTATAAAAGAGATTGTATAGTTTTGGATAATGCTAAGTATGAATCCTCAATATCGCGAGTATGTGCAGCTAAAAGTTTCGCGTAATAGGTTTATGCAGCAACTGGGTTTTGAACTCATTGAAATTGCTGAAGGACAGGTAAAAGGAGCGCTAATTGTTGGCGAAATGCATGAGCAACAAAACGGCTTTGTGCACGGCGGCGTTATATCAGCGCTATGCGATATGGCATGCGGTTTTGCTGCTTACAGCCTAGTTGCTGAGGGGGTGCAAGTTTTTACCGTCGAATTGAAAGTTAGTTATCTAAGACCTGGTATCGGCGAAAAAATACTGGCAAAAGGATGGGTTCTAAAGCCTGGCAAGCGCTTTCATTTTTGCGAAAGCGAACTATATGCAGTAAAAGATGGTAAGGAGGTTTTGATAGCAAAAGCATCTGCTACCATGGGAGTGATAGACGATAAAGTAAATGATAAGTACGGAGGCTGAACCTAAGACCAATTGTTGCGTTTATTGTGCCAGCCACATTCTATAAGGTTCAACCAAGTTTAGGGTATCAAATACAAATTCAAGTTACAGAAAAGGTGAAGGGCGACTACAAAGACATTATTAGGCTAGCAACCCCAATTCTTTTGGGTGGAGTTGCCCAAAACTCAATTGCTTTTGCCGATACCGCAATGCTAGCTAGGTATGGTCAGCCTGAGTTAACTGCCGTAGGTATCGTGAGTGTATGGTACCTTGTGCTTTTTATGGCAGGCTTTGCATTTACTAAGGGTACCCAGATATTTACAGCAAGGCGCCTGGGCGAGCAAAACTTACCAGCAATTGGAGCAATATTTTCGAACAGCTTTGTTATCCTTTTGGGTTTGGGTCTTTTGGTGTTTCTGGCACTTCGTTTTGGCTCTTCGTATGCTATGGAGTGGTATTTTGAAGACGAGCTTGCCCGAAAAGCTGGCACCGAATACCTAGAAATAAGGGCTTACGGTATTTTTTTTAGCTTCACTGGCTCGGTTTTCTTAGCTTTTTTTCTTGGTTTGGGTATTATGAGAGTATTGGTGTTTTCAATGCTTTTAATGTCAACCGTTAATATTTTCCTCAACTATTTGCTTGTTTTTGGCAAATGGGGGTTTCCCGAAATGGGCATCAGTGGATCGGCTTTGGCTTCCAATATATCCGAGGGTATAGTAACTATCATATTTGTGGTGTATACTTTGGTACAAAAATTCCATATAAAGTATTCTTTTTTCAAACGCAATGTACTTTCAGTATCAGTAGCCAGTTCGTTAGCTTCTATCTCTTTCCCCATTGTTGTGTTAACTATAATTGGACTACTAGGTTGGATTGTGTTTATGTACTTTGTTGAAAAAATGGGTGCATTCGATACTCAAGTATCAAACCTTGTTAAATCACTCTATATGTTTTTTGGCCTGCCAGCTTGGGCCTATTCGGCAGCGGCAGGCACTATCATAAGCAATTTAATGGGCCAAAAATTGTACCATAGGGTTTTTGCCGCAATCAAAAATATTGCCGTCCTTAGTTTTGTTACCACGGCGATTGTTTCGCTTCCCTTGTTATTGATTCCAGAAACATTTGTAAGCTACACCCTAAATCCGGAGTTAAAAAGCTTGGTGCCCGCTTCAGTGCCAGTAATGTATGTAATGGTAGCAGCGTTGCTTGTTTACTCGGTATCACTTATCATTTTCCACGGCATAGTAAGTACCGGTTCGGTCAAGGTATCGCTGGGCATTATGATTGTTACGGTGTTTTTGTATTTGGTGTTTGTTTTTGGTCTTTTCCGTATTGAGGGTTTGAGCGTTGCCGCAGCATGGAGCACCGAAATATTCTATTGGCTGCTTTTACTGCTTTTATCTGGTCTTTATTTCCGTACAGGCCGTTGGAAAAAAACGGAGATATAAGCCTGCTAATTACTCATGCATGTTTCACAGCAATTAACCTTTACAACTACCTGTTAGTGGCTATTAACTATTCTTTTGTTAAATAGCAAACCACATTTTCTGCTAATTATTAGGTATTAAAATTGAATTAACTGAAATTTGGAGGCTATACACCATTCAGACATTTTAAAATATGGCAAAATCAAAAAAGACTGCTGCGCCCAGTATTATCACTCCCGAAGCCGAAAAATTCCTCGAAAAATATTTAAATAACCCCTCACCCACTGGTTTTGAGGCAGAAGGTCAAAAAATTTGGCTTAACTACCTAAAGCCCTATATCGATGATTATTTTGTTGATAATTACGGAACTGTAGTTGGTGTAATAAACCCTGAGGCGGCATTTAAAGTGGTAATTGAAGCCCATGCCGATGAAATTTCTTGGTTTGTGAGTTACATTTCTGAAGACGGCTTCATTTATGTAAAAAGAAATGGTGGTAGCGATCATCAAATTGCCCCCTCAAAACGTGTAAATATCCACACTAAAAATGGCCAAGTAAAAGCAGTGTTTGGTTGGCCAGCAATTCATACCCGTGAAGCAGGAAAGGAGGAAGCTCCTAGTATGAAAAACATATGCTTAGATTGTGGTGCCCGAAACAAAAAGGAAGTAACGGAAATGGGCATTCACCCGGGTTGTGTTATTACTTACGAGGACGAGTTTATTAAGCTAAATAATAGATATTATGTGGGCCGTGCCTTGGACAACCGAGTAGGTGGTTTTATGATTGCACAAGTAGCACGCTTGCTAAAAGAGAACAAAATAAAATTGCCTTTTGGGTTATATATAGTAAATGCCGTGCAAGAGGAAGTTGGTCTTCGCGGTGCCGAAATGATTGCTGCCCGAATAAAACCCAATGTAGCTATTGTTACAGATGTATGCCACGATACTACAACACCCGGCATCAACAAAATTGTAGAAGGCGACTATGCCTGCGGTCGAGGCCCAGTGGTTACTTTTGGCCCGGCAGTGCACAATAAACTATTGCAACTAATAAGGGATACTGCTGAAAAGCAAGAAATAGCATTGCAATTAGATGCAGCTAGCCGCGCCACTGGCACCGATACCGACGCCTTTGCCTATTCTAATGAAGGTGTCCCATCTGCCCTTATTTCATTGGCGTTGCGTTACATGCATACCACCGTTGAATCGGTTGACATTAAGGACGTAGAGCAAGTAATTCAATTAATTTACGCAACATTGCAAGAGCTTCACCCAAAATTCAACTTCAAGTACCTTGATTGATTTTGGTTAATCAGTTAATTTGTTGACCAGGCTTAACGGTATCGTTTTTGGGTGGTGTTGAATAGCATTTTTTGCAAAGCCTATTTAATACCATTTATCCAACCTGTTAACGGATCAACGAAAACACCATGAAATTCATCGTTAACAGTAACATTTGGATAAGCTTTGGAGCCATAGCGCTCCTTTTTGCTACCGATGTTCTGGCCAACGAAGGTATTTCTTCCCTCCATTTATACAGCATCGTGTTTTTTAGCACCTTGCTCACGTACAATTGGCAGCGGATGCTATCCGTTAAAAAACGCCAGCAACATGCCATTTCGCAGCTAAGCCAATGGATGGGGCGCAATTTATTTTGGGGCACTTTGGCTAGTGCAGTGGCTTTGGCTATCTGTAGCTATAACTTCTTCCAACTGGCACAAAAGCAACAAGCGGCATTGATTATCCTGGGGTTAGTTTCGGTAATATATGCCTTACCACTATTACCAAGCCCTCGTGGCTTTATACGGCTAAGAGACTTTGGCTTTGCCAAACCAGTTGTACTAGGCATTACTTGGGGTATTACTACTACCCTACTCCCACTGTTAGCTATTGCGCACGATGGCCAAGTAACTTGGTATGGATATAATAATGATTGGCTAATAGTGGCTCGTTGCCTAACGATGATAGGCATTTGCATACCTTTTGACATAAAGGATATGAACTTTGACCGCGCCACCATGGCTTATCCTACTCTTCCCGTAAAACTGGGCATTAAACGTACTTTGGTACTATCCCATCTGTTTTTATTGGCAGGCTTTGTTGCTATATCCCTGTGGTGGGCGCAAACCGATTGGGCATGGCCTGTATTATTGGGTATAATAGTAAGCTTAGGTTTTGAAATTGGCTTGATATACCGCACAAAAGAAACCAGCAACGAGTGGCATTACGCTTTCAAACTTGACGGTTTGTTAATCTTGCATACAATTTTAGTTGCTGGCAGTGCTTTGCTATGGGGCTGGTGTAATGGCTCAATTAATAATTTTTAGTACCCGGGCTACTATGCGCCTCTCACTATTTGTCATTTCCCTTTCAATGCCGTAATTTTAGCAGCCATTTGGCCATAAATACAAAACTTGGATACACAATGAATTTACACGAATATCAAGGCAAGTCCATCCTAAAATCGTATGGAGTTAAAATTCAAGAAGGTATAGCCGTGGATACTGTTGAGGCAGCAGTGGAAGCCGCAAAAACTTTACAAGAACAAACTGGAACTGGTTGGTGGGTGGTAAAAGCCCAAATACATGCCGGCGGACGTGGTAAAGGCGGTGGTGTGAAACTGGCCAAAAACCTTGACGACTTGCGTGAAAAAGCTGGTGCTATATTGGGCATGCAGCTTATAACCCCACAAACGGGTCCCGAAGGCAAAAAAGTGAATAAGATATTAGTGGCCCAAGATGTATACTACCCAGGTGCTAGCGAGGTTAAGGAATTCTACATGAGTGTGCTACTTGACCGCGCAAGCAGCCGCAATGTTATAATATACTCAACCGAAGGCGGAATGGACATTGAAGAGGTTAGTGAGCACCACCCGGAAAAAATACACAAAGAGTTTATTGATCCTAAAGTTGGATTGCAAGCTTTTCAAGCACGCAAAATAGCCTTCAACCTTGGCTTGAGCGGTAACGCTTTGAAAGAAATGGTAAAATTTATCCCCGCTTTGTACACTGCCTATGTAGAGTCAGATGCGGCCATGTTCGAGATTAATCCCCTTTTTAAGACCTCTGATGATCAAATTTTGGCGGTTGATGCCAAGGTTACGTTAGATGAGAACGCCCTTTATCGCCACGCCGATTATGCAGATATGCGCGACGTGACCGAGGAAGACCCTACGGAAGTAGAAGCTGGCAAATTCAACCTAAATTTCGTAAAACTTGACGGAAACGTGGGTTGCATGGTAAACGGCGCAGGACTGGCAATGGCTACTATGGACATTATTAAACTTGCTGGCGGTGCGCCTGCCAACTTTCTTGATGTAGGCGGCACAGCAAATGCACGCACGGTTGAGGCCGGATTCCGAATTATCCTTACCGACCCTAACGTAAAAGCCATTTTGGTAAATATTTTTGGCGGTATTGTTCGTTGCGACCGTGTAGCACAAGGTATTGTAGATGCTTATAACAACATTGGCAATATTAATGTACCTATTATTGTTCGTTTGCAAGGTACCAATGCAGTGGAAGCGAAACAACTGATTGACGAGTCTGGTTTGAAAGTAATTTCTGCTATTTTGTTAAAAGAGGCGGCAGAAAAAGTTGCCGAAGTTTTAAACAACTAATTGATTGTTTTAAGATACAGATTTAAAAAGCGTCCGAAATTTCGGACGCTTTTTTTTTGATAAAAACATGTAGTTATTCATAAAATTAATTTTAATTTGAGGTAGATAGCCCTTAGGGGTTTAATACTTACGAACAAAAGTACAAGTAGTAAATTTTGGGTTGAGCCCTTTCGATGAAAAAACAAACAAACATATTCAGGTCGGCAGGTGCTGGTGTAGTTACCATTAGCATGGTCTATTTGGCTTTTGGCTTATCATGGATTTTGTTTAGCGATGCATTGGTACAAAAACTATTCTCTGACTCAGATACTGGCACTATTACAATAATTCAAACCTATAAAGGTTTGGCTTATGTTATCATTACTACCGTATTGTTGTTGTTTCTGGTTAGCGGTTTTGCAGCGAGACTAAAATTGGCCATCGAACAAAAGCAAGATACAGGCAATGCGCTTAAAAAATTAATGGATGAGGTTGGTGTAGGTATCGCGCAGTTAGATATTCACGGACGGTTTACATACGCAAACCCCGATTGCTGTAAGTTTTTTGGGATAACTGAAGAGGAGCTTATGCGCAAAACCATTTTTGAACTCACTTACACCGACGACCTTGCGCAAGAGAGAAAAAACTGGGACAAACTATTGCGGCGCGAGATAAGTAACTTCAAAATAAACAAGAGGTTTGTAAACAACCTTAATCCAACAACTTGGGCACAAGAGAAAATTTCGATTGTAGAGGATAACCAGCGTGATCCAAAGTATTTTGTGCTAGTTATAAGCAGTATAAATGAATTAAAAGAGGCGGAGAATAAACTCGAAGAGAATATTAGATATTACCAAAGCTTGTTGGAAAACTCTTTTGATGGAGTTAGTATTATTGACAGTTCCGGAATAATTAAGTACCAAACCCCTTCTGTTGAAAAAATCATAGGCTACACCCCAGAGTCAAGGTTGGGTGCTAGCTCGCTTTCTTTGATTGCACCCGAAGACTTTCCAAAAGTACAAAGCATACTTGCTGATTTGGTAAGTGGTAAAACCAATGAAGCGCGCACAATCATCAAATATAAAAGATCTGACAATCAAATCAGATTTTTAGATATTTATGCTAAAAGCATGTTAAAGGATCTTGTGGTTAATGGAATTGTAATCAATTTTAGGGATATAACCGAAAAGTATCTAATTGAGGAAAAACTAATTGAGAGTGAAGAACAGTATAAACTGTTATTCTTGCACAATCCGCTGCCTGTATTTATTTACGATACCAAAACGTTGAATTATCTGCAGGTAAACGATGCAGCGGTAAAGCGATATGGTTATAGCAGCGAAGAGTTTTTAAGCATGACGATTAAAGACATAAGGCCAGCAGAGGATATACAAAAAGTGCTGGAAGATATAGCCAAAGTAGACAACAACGAACTAGAGAAAAGGCAAATATGGAGACATCTTACCAAAAGCGGCGAATTGATTTATGTTGAAATATCGGCAGTAAACATTCAGTATAAAGGGAAGCCAGCTCGAATGTCGATAGCAAATGATGTAACGGATATAATTGAAAACCAGGAGAACATTCGCCAAAGTGAAGAACGCTATAGGCACTTGGTTGAAAACTTACCTGCAGGGGCTGTATTGGTTCAAAGCGACAGCATTTATTTCAACAAGGCAATATCGGAAATAACAGGTTATAGCTTAGAGGAGATTAACAACGTGGAAGGCTGGTTTAACACTTTATACGGAAAAGATGGCAAACTGATAAGGCAGTATTACGAAGATGATAAAGCCAAGAGCTTTAAAGAGCCACGCACTGTCTCGATTATCAATAAAAACGGCGACAAACGCTGGCTAACTTTTTTTGCTTATAAATTTGATACCGGCGAGGTTTGGTTAGTGCAAGATGTAACCGAACGAAAAAAACTGGATGAGCTTATTATAAGCTCCATTTTAGAAGCCGAAGACCGTGAGCGTAAACGTATAGCCGAAGACCTTCATGATGGCATCGGTCATTTGCTTGCCACAACCAACTTGCTGCTCACTTCTATTGAAACAAAAGCAATTGACCTTGACCAAGAGTTAAAAGATTTGATATCTAGTTGCCACGCTACTTTGCAAAAGGCAATGAAAGAAAATAGAAATATAACCGCCAACCTTACCCCCTTAAACCTCGAAAATGAAAACATCATCCAAACATTAGAGTTGCTTTTTGCCAACTTTAAAAACACTACAGATATTGATGTGCTCTTTACCCATCAAATGGATGAAAAATACCTAGATCAAAATAAAGCAAACAACCTATACAGAATAGCCCAAGAGGCACTAAATAATGTGATTAAACACTCAAAAGCAACCTTAGTTAAGGTGGACCTTTCGCATGTAAACGAACTTGTTTTTAAAATGGAAGATAATGGACAAGGTTTTAATTCAAATGATTTGACGAATATAAAAGGCATAGGTCTCTCAAACATATCAAATAGGGTAAAGGCAATGGGCGGCAAAATCGATATTGTATCGTTGCCAGAGAGCGGCACTAATCTGATAATTACCATCCCGATATAAGGTCAGTGTTAATAATTGTTATGCATTGCTAATCGCTTTGCAATACCCGTGCTTGTCGAACGTCTTATAGTTACTTTTGTAAATGGAAGGCATTTGCCGTTATTACAACCTTTGGAAACAAACTTGGCCTTTTTAGCGTTACAACTATACCATCTATAATTTGTTATTTCTACAACCATTCAACTACATAGCGCATTGAACCATACAACTAACAACTTGGTAAAAGAGTATTTGAATTATGTAAGCGAAGTGGGTTCTCGTCCTGGTTCGTTGTACCAGTTTGCAAAGCATTTTGGTGAAGAAAAAGAGAACTTAGGTAGCCATTTCAATTCTATAGCCCAATTAGAAGCTGCCGTTTGGCAGTCGTTTATTGAGGAAAATTTTGAGCGATTAAAAGCCGAACCCGCTTATGCTGAGTATGTTGCTCGAGAAAGGTTACTGGCATTTTATTTTACGTTGCTCGAAGTACTAAAACCACACCGCGCTTACGTAAAGATAGCCCCATTGCACTTAGGGGCTTCCATTATGGGTACTGATGTGCTAGTGCTGTTCAAAAAAGCATTTTTAGATTATACACAAGGATTAATAAACCTCGGTATCGAGACTGGCGAAGTAGAGCAACGTGCTTTTTTGAGCGACAGATATAATGAGGCCTTGTGGGCACAATGTTTATTTATTCTCAACTTCTGGAAGAAAGATACCAGTGAGGATTTTCAAAAGACAGATGAGGCAGTTGAGCGGTCAGTAAACCTCTCGCTTGATTTAATGTCCCGCGGTCCATTGGATTCAGTGATTGAGTTTGGGCAATTTTTATTCAAGAACCGTTGAAAATAATATGAAAAAAGAGCAAGAATACATACCCACTTCTAAAGTAGAGCGGGCTAGCAAGTTTTTAAAAACTGGAGCAAAAGTTGGTGCCAATTACCTGAAGCACTATTCAAAAAAAATAGTAAACCCCGACTTGAGCCGAGATGACCTGGACAAACAAAATGCCGAAGACATTTTCAATGCAATGACCGAGCTAAAAGGCAGCGCCCTTAAAGCAGCCCAGATACTCAGCATGGATCAAAATGCTTTGCCCAAGCAGTTTTTAGAGAAGTTTTCAGCAGCACAATACAACGCTCCTCCCCTCTCGTTCCCGTTGGTTGTAAAAACCTTCAAAGAGCAAATGGGCAAATCGCCTAGCGATGTTTACGACAAGTTTAGCAAAGAGGCACTCCATGCCGCATCGATGGGACAAGTGCATCAAGCCGAATTGAATGGTAAAAAATTGGCAGTAAAGGTTCAATACCCAGGCGTAGGCGATAGCATAAAGAGCGACCTGAACATGGTAAGGCCGCTAGCGCTTACCATAATGCGCATGAACGCCAAAGAAGCCGAGCAATACATTAATGAAGTAGAAGAGCGCTTGATGGAAGAGGCCGACTACGTAAACGAGCTAGAGCAAGCCGAATTGATAAGCAAAGCTTGTGCTCCGCTTCCATTTCTTTCTTTTCCCAAATATTATCGCGAGCTTTCTACTACGCGCATCCTTACCATGGATTGGATAGATGGGATGCACCTAAACGAGTTTCTGAAAACCAATCCATCTCAAGAAGTAAGGAATCAAATAGGGCAACAACTTTGGGACTTTTACGATTTCCAGATTCACAACATTCGCATGGTGCATGCCGACCCGCACCCGGGCAACTTCTTGGTTTTGCCTGACAATACCTTGGCAATTTTGGATTTCGGCTGTGTGAAACGCCTCCCGGATGACTTTTATGCAGAATTTAAGCTGTTGCTTGACCCCACCCTAGTAAACGACGACAAGCGTATTACTGATTTAATGTATCGCCTTGCGTTTTTGTTTGAGAAAGATAGCAAAGAGGATAAGGAATTTTTCTATGCCCTTTTCAAAAAATCTATGGAACTCTTCGGCCGTCCGGTTCATGCAGGTAAATTTGATTTTAGCGACCCGAGCTACTTCAAAGAGCTTTATGCCCACGGCGAAAGTGTGGCCAAACAAAAATTCAAAATGGCATCTAAAATGGCACGTGGCCCTAAAGACGGAATGTACATTGGCAGGGTATATTATGGCCTTTTCAATTTACTACATAACATGGGCGCAACCATTACTACAAAAAGCAAGTTTGTAGCGGAATAGCAAATTGAAATAATACCATTACAAAACAAGTAAGGAGCACCAAATTTGGTGCTCCTTACTTGTTTTAACTTTACTGGCATCTGATTCGCTTGCTAATTTTAACATTTCGATAACATTCTCTCAACATTAAAAAATGACTTTTGCACCATAAACAATAAATGATGCAATATTTAAAGGTATGCCCGAAATGGCTGTTCTTGCTTATTTCTCTTTGGCCCTTATATTCATCAGTAGTTGCCCAATCGCAAATTAAGCATACTGACCACGACACTTCTGATACCTGCTACCATATTGAATTTAGCCTAGCTCATCATTATTTAGAGTTAGCCTACTTAATGGAAGAGAACCAAATTGAGCCCAATAGCCTTTTAGCTGGAAAGCTTAGTGGACAGCAAATTTTTGCAGAGTTTTACCGTTTGGTTACGCTAATACAGGCCAAATACCCCGACCACCATTTAGAAGAAGCATTTTACGACAAAGCAATTGAGGTAGCTAATAAGCAACAAAATCTTGGGGCTGCGGCCTATTTGATTGCGCGAAAAGAAAAAATGCTACTAGACTTATACGGAGCTGACTACCTAACCAAGCACTGCCATTGCGGCAAATGTACCCGACATGAAGATTAAATACCTGCTTGCAATTTTACCGTTGCTATTTTTATCGCATTTGTTGCGTGGGCAAGGCTCTGTTTCAGGAACCATATCTGATGGAGGCGGAACCCTGCCTGGAGCTACAATAATGCTTGACAGCACCAAATATGGAGCTAGTACAGACTTAAACGGTCATTTCCAACTGATCAATATTCCATTTGGTACTTACCAGATAAAGGTATCATTTATAGGATACCAGGATTATATTGACACGATAACTGTAAGCGAAAAAACATTGAGCCTAGGTACCGTTATGCTCACTGCTGGCGAGTATTTAAATGTGGTTGTGGTTGAAGGTTCTATGCGCAACAGCGAGGCAAAAGCCATAAACATGACCAAAGTATCCAATACCATTGTAACTGTTGTAGCGGCTGATGGCATTGGCAAACTACCTGATAAAAACGCTGCCGAAGCCGTTCAACGAATCCCATCTGTTTCTATTGAACGCGACCAGGGCGAAGGGCGATACATTTCATTAAGGGGCACCCCACACGACTGGAGCGCTTCGCTCATAAACGGTGATAGATTGCCAGTAGCCGACGAGAATGCCGACTCCCGAACAGTAGCCTTCGATATTTTTCCGGCAGAGTTGATTGAGTTTATAGTAGTAAGCAAAGCCCTAACCCCTGATATTGAAGGCGACGCCATAGGTGGCAGCATTAATTTTATAACCAAGGCAGCCCCGTTAGAACGCACACTATCAGTTAACTTAGGCGGTGGCTTCAACTTTCAGGCGCAAGGCCCGATAGTAAACTCCTCCATACTTTGGGGCGACCGTAGCAAGAACAAGAAATTTGGCTATCTGATTGCAGGCAGCTTGTGGAACCGCAGTTACGCTACCGATAACTATGAAGTGATATATGGAAGCAACGAGAACCAAGGTTTAAACCGCTTGGAGCTTAGGGATTACGTAGGCACACGCCGCACTATTGGCACCACCGCCAGCATGGAGTATAAATTTACGGATCAAAACCGAATTTATGCCAAGTTTATCTACGGCGGCATGCGCGATAATGAATGGAACCTTAAAACCATGTATAACTGGTTTGTAGGTGCTGGAAGAACAGTAAGGCTGCAAAATATCCATGATATAATGCTCAACCGTATGATTGGCGGTGAAGTCGGCGGAAATTTTAAATTAAACCCAAAGATTAATCTTGACGTTCGCTTTGCCAGTTACAGCAACCGCTTTGGATACGGGAATGTACCTTTCGATGGGGATGATAACCGCAACGGCTATCATGTGGTGCAGTTTGAACGTTTCAACCTTACTTATGAGGATTTGATATACCTGGACGAGGGCGGTAACATTATAACCAACCCTGCCCTAGCTGCCGACGAGGTAAAGCTGATAGAGGACGACCACCCGACAGGTGGAGATGACTATGACAATATACAACCGCTGATACAGCAAGAGCTGCGCCCTGAGGATTTTGAGTTTACTACCGCATATAGCGAGATAAACGAAACTTGGGAGCGTGACCCGATTGTAGGCCAATTGGACCTTACTTACCAACCCAACAGCCAATGGAAGATTAAGATAGGCACTAAGGTACGGATAAAAGAAGGGGGGCGGTTTTATAGCCTGCACGAGTGGATTCCGGATGTAACTAAGAAACCAGAAGGATATACCCTTGATCAGTTTGAAACGGAAGCATTGGACGAAAAAGGCGGGTTTCTGCAAGAATTGGGCCAGCCATATCAAGGCACCTTTATGCCGTTTCTTACCGAAGACCAATACAGCAGTTTTCTAGGCCAAGTAGGAGATACTCTTCGCGAAAGGGTGATGGATGAGAATAACCCCTCATTTGCAGAGTTTGTAGGCTCGCGCTACACTTATCAAGAGCACGTGTATGCCGCTTATGGCATGGCCGAGTTCCAGATAAATGAGCAAATGATGCTGCTTGGCGGGTTGCGTATGGAATATACTGAACTGGATATGCAAGCAGATTCGTTGGGCAAGATTGAAGTATTCTTTAATCCAGTAACGGGGCTACTAGAAACCAGCAAGCCAGTATATGGAGTATCGTCGGGCAGCAAATATGTGGCTCTTTTGCCTATGGTGCAATTCAAATATTCACCCAACAAAAAGAACAACTTGCGTTTCGCGGTTACCCGTACTTTCCGTAGACCCAATTTTAATGAGTCCAAGCCAGGCGATCCTTTCTATTCCTTTACCGACCTAGTGCGAACTTTCGGCAATCCTGATTTAAAGCCAACCTACGCCTGGAACTTTGATGTTGCCTGGGAGCACTATTTCGGCAACATAGGTATGATATCGGGCGGTGCGTTTTACAAAGCCATTCAAGACCACATTTTTGCCACTACCGAATCGTCAACAGATGTAGCAGTGGGCAATAGTGCTATCGGCATCAAGAGTTTTCAAAACGCGCAAGCGCTTTCGCATCTGGCTGGTGCAGAATTTGTGTTCAATCGACGTTTCGATTTTCTTCCCGGCTTTTTAAGTGGTTTTGGTATCAATGCCAATTACAGCTATATCTGGTCGCGTATGGAGGTGCCCGGCCGTACTTTCAACCAGCCTTTACCTAGGCAGGCTCCACACCTATTCAATGTGGCTTTGTTTTATGAAAAGCACAACCTGCAAGCCCGCCTTGCAGTAAATTATAAAAGTGCATACTTGTTAGAGCTAAACCTGGCTGCCACCGAAATTAATGGTGTAAACCAGTTGATTAACCCAGATACTGATGAGTACGATACCTTTTATGGCTCATTCACCAGTATGGATTTGTCAGTTTCGTATAAGCTTAACAAATACTTTTCCATATATACCGAGTGGAACAATTTGCTAAACAGCCCCCTGCGCATTTACAGAGGTCGTATAGAGCGACCAGTACAAACTGAATATTATTCTATAAGGGGCATAATAGGGGTTAAATTTAATCTATAGGTAACATACGTTCATTATTTTAGCCATCTCAAACACATAACTATGAAACAACTATTTTACACTCTTTCTTTAGTTTTTTTGTTAGGTAGCCTTGCAGCACAGCCTGTAACGAAAGTTCTTTTTATTGGCATTGATGGCGTAAGGTCTGATGCTTTGCGACAAGCCAACACACCTAATATGGATAGCCTTATTGCTGGTGGTACATTTACCTTCAGCTCTTGGCACCTACGCACCACTATGAGCGGCCCAAGCTGGAGCGCCATGCTTACAGGAGTGTGGGAAGAAAAACATGGTGTAACCAGCAATAACTATAGTAATCCGAATTGGACAGAGTATCCTTACTTTGTAACCCGCGCAAAAGAGTTTCGCCCGGATATTAAGGCGGTGCAAATTACCAGCTGGGACCCTATGAGCAGCCAAGTAACCAATGATGGCTGGGATCAAAAAGTAGTATTGGGCGAAGATAACGACTGTGTGGCTGCTGGTGTAAGCTTGCTGGCCAACGATACTGCGCTTGATGTTCTTTTTGTACATATTGACGATGTGGATGCTACTGGCCACGCCAATGGTTTTAACCCACAATATGCTACTTACATTAATGCCATTGAATATGCTGACGTGCAAGTTGGTCAATTAATGACAGCTTTGAAAAGTCGCCCCAACTTCAATAATGAAAGCTGGGTAGTAATGCTGACTACTGACCACGGCGGTCTTGGAAATGGACACGGTGGTGTAACTCGCGAAGAGCGTGAGATATGGTGGATTGGCTGGAGCAACTTAGGTGCATTGCCTAAGCAAGAGCTTATAGTTGACTTAGGTAGCCTAGATCCATTAGATTATATCTTCCCGAATGCAAACGATTTTGATGAAGCCCCGCTGCTAGTTGATATTTGCGTAACAGCTATCGACCATTTGCTGCCAAACGTTGACCCAGATACCGTAACCCGTTGGGATTTAGATGGTAAATCTTGGTTAAACAAAACAACAGGCATAAACAACATAACTGTAAATGTAACTGGTGGAAATATTTTCCCTAATCCTACTAATGGTACTTTTACCTTATCAATGCAACATGTAAAGCATGATATAAGCTACCGTTTGTTTGATTTGGATGGTCGTGCAATCACTTCAGGATTGGTACCATTTACCGCTGATAAGGTTGACGTTCAACTTGATCTTCGTAAAGAGCCTGCAGGTGTTTATTTGCTTGAAGTAACACACAACGGCATTTCAATGGTGAACAGAATTGTAAAGAACTAATCACCACCACACACCAACCAACCTTACTATGAAAAATTTATTATTGATGGTGGCGCTATGCGCTACCGTTAGCCAAGCTTTTGCTCAAGCAAACTGTAACTCAACTGCGCCTGTCATTCAACCTAATGCCACATCGCCTGTTGTATGTTTATTGGCAACTACCCCAGCACCAACCCTTACTGACTCGGGAACCGTTTTGCCTGATTTGGAATATTTACTAGTTAGCAACACTCAATTGATTGGTAGTTCCCCTAAAATTATAGCTGCCAATGCATCTGGTCAGTTTAATCTACTGAGCTATGCCGAGATAACCAATGGCGACGAGGTTTGTGTAATACCAGTAAGGTTTAATATTAGTCAAATTAGGGATTTAGTGGATAAAATCATTAGTGGTTCTTATTCTGCGGGTTTGCCATGTTGCAATTTGGTTGAGTCTTTACTTGACGGAGTTTGTGAGGAGTTTGACAACCAAGGAATAACAGGTGCTTCATCAGTAACTAACTTAGAAGCCATTCTTAAGGTTGTTGAAGTATTAAGCGGCGAAGAATTGAGTGTTGATGGATTCGTAAATACCATTGGCACTTTGAACCAGTATGGTGGCTTTTTACCTATCGAATGTGGCGGCAGTGCTGCTAACGTTCCTGTTTGCTTTGCAATAGATGCTACTTCAAAGGCTTGTTATATCGCTGGTTTTGCCACTAGCGCAACCAACACTGTTATCATTGATTCGGCATTGGCTAATGGCACTGCAACTGTTACAGCAATCGGCGGTTCGGCACCATACAGCTATAGCTGGAGCAACTCGGCAACTACCAGTACCGTGAACAACCTAACGGTTGGGACCTACACCGTTACCATTACTGATAATAATGGTTGTGCAGTAACCGAAGTTGTAACCGTTGCCGATAGTTGCGCTTTGCTTACCTACGAACTTATCGTAATACCGGTAAGTTGCTTTGGTGGAAACGATGCTTTGGTGCAAGTTAAGCCAGTTGGCGGTACACCTAATTACTTAGTTACCCCGTCGGTGGGTAATGCTCAAACGGTAAGCACAGGTAACCGTGCTACTTTTATTTCTTTAACTGCAGGTACCTATAACTACACCGTTTCTGATAATGGCGGTTGTGCAGTGCAACTATCTACTACCATTGCAAACCCTGACTCGATAACATTAATCGTAGCAGATTTGCAAGATACCTTGGACTTAAACGTGACCGATAGTCTTGAATTTGCCATTGACACGCTGTTCGGTGGCGATTTTCCAATAAATCTTCAATGGGATTTTGATAACGGAAGTTACTCTGCAGCAGGTGGCGGCAAAACAGCCTATACTACTGCCGGAACTTATCAGATTGAAGTAAGCGCAATTGATGCTCGTAATTGCCGGAAAAACTATACTCAAACCTTGGTTGTAATAGGTGGCACAGGTATAAATGAGGTAAGCAAAAACCAACTCGTTAAACTTTACCCTAACCCAACCAATAGCATCGTTACTGTTGAGTGGAACAAACAACTTGCAAACGCCCATTTTGTACTATATAACACTATTGGCCAAGTAGTTATCAATGGATATCTAAACCAAAATAATACCCAATTAGATTTATCCGAATTGCCTGTGGGTGTTTATAATTTTCAGATAGTTGGTACAGAAATCAATAGGAAAGTAGTAGTGGTAGAGTAAATTCAACTTTAACTACTGCAATCCTCTATATTCATTGGGCCCCGCAAAAGCGGGGCTCAATTATTTTATAACAAACCATTGTAAACTTATCGAAAATTAGATGTACGCTTGATACTGTTCCTTTACTTGCTCTCCTTCGGGTAGCATACATAATACTTCACAACCGGTGTAGATAGGTATTGGATGTTCAGTTGGTCGCTGGCTTTGGCTACATCTTTCAAAGTGCCATCTTTAAAAAGGATATTAATATTGCCCTTATCCATATTATAAGCACTATTGCTGGTGCTGCCTTGCAACACTAGATAATCTAACTCGTGATCGGAAACGGCAAACTGTTTTTGAGCTTTCTCACGAAGCTCCATAACGTGCAAATCAGATATGGGCTCGTTAAATAATTCAACCCGGTAAAGCTTGCGCTCTACTAATCCTTTGCATAAACGGCGAAGCACTATATCATCATGATAAACCCATTGCTTCACGCTGGCCATAATATCGTTATCGTCCATGCGCAAGTATTGCTCAAGCGCATCGCTATATGGCGAATCAAACTCTTCGCGCTGCACATCGGTATACAAAAAGTAGCGGAAGCTGGGTGTAGCAAACAAATCGGCTCCAGCTGCTGCCAACTCTTTGGCACGCAAAAGCACCTTCACCATCATTTGCTCAGCACACAACACCGTTTTGTGCAGATATACCTGCCAATACATTAACCTCCGAGCAACCAAAAATTTCTCAACGGAATAGATTCCTTTAGCCTCAATTACCAACTCATCGTTCTTTACTTCCAGCATTTTAATAATGCGATCGAAACCGATGGAACCTTCCTGCACGCCAGTATAAAAGCTATCGCGAACCAAGTAATCTAACCTATCCATATCCAATTGGCTACTGATAAGTTTTTGCAGAAACTGTTTATGGTACTTGCCTTGGAAAATTTCAATAGCCAGTGTTAGCTTACCATTAAATTCGGTATTCAAAGAGTCCATTATTAACTCTGATAAGAACTCGTGTGAAATACCTGGAGCCAAACAGCGTTCTAGTGCATGAGAGAAAGGTCCATGACCAATATCGTGCAAAAGAATGCCAATACAAACCGCCTCCTGCTCTTCTGCGGTAATGTCGTGCCCTTTAGCGCAAAGCTCGTCAAGTGCCAACTGCGTGAGGTGCAGCGCGCCCAAGGCATGATGGAAACGGGTATGGTACGCCCCAGGGTAAACGTAATGGCTCATGCCCAATTGCTTGATGCGGCGCAAGCGCTGAAAGTAACGATGCTCTATGAGGTCGTAAATGACTTCGTGGCGGATGGTAATAAATCCATACACGGGGTCGTTAAATATCTTTCGTTTATTGATGGGCGTTTGCAAGTGTAGCGTCTGAAATACTATATTAACTTTAACTTAGCAACAAAATTAGCCAATCCTGATGAACAATATAAACATACTTTGGGCCGACGATGAGATTGACTTGTTGAAACCCCAAATTCTTTTCCTCGAAAGCAAAGGATATAGCATAATTGCTGTAACCAATGGCCGCGATGCGATTGAGAAATGCAAGAATGAACCCATTGACGTTGTTTTCTTGGATGAAAGTATGCCCGGTATAACTGGCCTTGAAACATTGGCTGAAATAAAGAAAATCAGCCCAGGTTTACCCATAGTAATGATTACTAAAAATGAGGAAGAGGATATTATGGAAGAGGCCATCGGTTCGCAGATAACTGATTACCTGATTAAACCGGTTAAGCCAAACCAAATATTACTTACCCTGAAGAAGATTATTGACAACAAACGCTTGGTTAGCGCCAAAACCAACAGCGATTACCAGAAGGAGTTTCAGCAAATTTTCTCTACCATTCAAGACCAATTAGACCACAAGCAGTGGATGGATTTGTATAAAAAGCTAATCCATTGGGAGTTGGAGTTGGAGAAAAGCAGCGACAATGGTATGAAGGAGGTATTGAACATGCAAAAGCACGAGGCCAATGTAGAGTTCAATAAGTACATTATCAAACATTACATTGATTGGGTAAAAGGCAAAGACAAGGATGCCCCGATTATGTCGCATCAATTGATGGCAGAGAAAATAGTACCGGTTGTAAAGGCCGACCCAAAAACACCAACTATTGTAATATTAATAGATAACCTGCGACTCGACCAATGGCGCACGATACAGCCCATGATAAACGAGAGTTTCCGTATGGTAACTGACGACAGTTTTTATAGTATACTACCAACTGCTACGCAGTATAGTCGCAATGCCATTTTTGCCGGAATGATGCCCATAGATATTGAAAAGCACTTTCCGAACGAATGGAAGAACGACGAAGATGATGGTGGAAAAAACCTATCGGAAAACGTTTACTTGAAGTCTTTTCTTAAGCGTACTTTCCACGAGCCCATCAAAAGCGACTACCTGAAAATAACCAACCATGCCGATGGTCGTAAGTTGGAAGATAATATATTGAACTACCTCAACAGCCAGCTAACAGTTATCGTGTACAACTTTGTAGATATGCTTTCGCATGCCCGCACCGAGATGGAGGTACTTAAGGAATTGGCTAGCGACGAAGCCGCTTACCGCTCGCTGACGCTATCGTGGTTTGAACACTCACCCTTGCACAATGCCCTAAAAAAGCTCGTAGGCAAAAAGGTAAACCTAATATTTACTACCGACCACGGCACCAAGCGAGTAAACACCCCAAGTAAATGTATTGCCGATAGGGCTACCACCACCAATATCAGGTATAAAAGCGGCAAAAACCTCAACTTTGACCAACGTGATGTATTTGAAGTAAAAAACCCTTTGGATGCAGGCCTGCCGCGCCAACACGTAAGCTCCACATTTATATTTGCCAGAGAAGATAAATTCTTTGTGTACCCGAACAATTACAACCACTTTGTGGGCTATTTCAGGGATACTTTTCAGCATGGCGGCATATCTTTGGAGGAAGTTATTATTCCTTTTGCGGTTTATAGCAACAAATGAGCGGACACTTTAGCATGATGGTGAGGGACCTACAACTGCTGCCCGAGGCTGCGGCTGCACTATTAAAGTGTTTTCCTTCTCAAAAAATATTTGTGTTTTATGGTGAGATGGGCGCAGGAAAAACTACGTTCATAAAGCAGTTGTGTGAGGTATTGGGCACCACTGAGGCGCTTTCAAGCCCTACATATGCCTTGGTAAATGAATATAATGCAGCCACGCAGCGCATATTTCACATGGACCTATACAGGCTAAATGACTTAGAAGAAGCCCTTCAAATGGGGATTGAAGAGTATTTGGACGATAAGGAAGCGTATTGTTTTATTGAATGGCCGCAACTAATTGAAACCTTGTTGCCACTTAATGTGGTTAAAGTAAGTATCGCAGCTAATGAAGACGGTTATCGTGTAATAGATGCTATTTAAGTTGAGTTGCCTAACTTAGGGTAAAATTTGTCCTATTAATCAGTCAACAATGGGTCAAATCAACGAGTAAGTGACCACGAGTTGTGGGCTTTGTACATTACACTAATTAGTAACTTTGCATTACCGACTAAAATCGACACCGTGACTGAAAAGAAACCGACCATATCTGGTTATGCAGTTCAATTTGGGCTAGAACCACAAGAAATGCCCGTATCTATGAACAGCAGAACCCAAAGGCTGTTTATCGGGGTGCCTAAAGAAAATTCTTTTCAAGAGAACCGGATACCCTTAACCCCAGAGTCGGTGCAAACCCTTACCAGCAATGGTCATAGGGTAATAGTGGAAACTAAGGCTGGGGCTGGCTCGCACTTTACAGATAAAGATTACTCAGAGGCTGGAGCAGAAATTGCTTACGATGGCAGGCAGGTATACGAGGCTGAGATAATTGTTAAAGTTGCCCCGCCCACCGATGAGGAGATTGAGATGATCAAAATGCATCAAATCCTTATTTCGCCTATTCACTTACCTACACTTAAAGATGAGTACATACGCAAACTGATGGCCAAAAAAGTTACATCTATTGCGGTTGAGTATATTAAAGACGATTCGGGTACTTACCCTTTTGTGCGCTCAATGAGCGAAATAGCTGGTAGCAGTGTTATGCTATTGGCTGCCGAATACCTAAGCACCACCCGCAATGGGCAAGGCGTATTGATTGGCGGCATATCGGGCGTGCCGCCAGCCAACGTAGTTATTCTGGGAGCAGGTGTAGTAGGTGAGTTTGTAGCTCGTGCCGCATTAGGCCTTGGTGCTACGGTTCGGGTATTCGATAACAACATTTATAAATTAATGCGCCTGCAGAATAACCTAGGCGCGCGCATATATACCAGCAGCCTTTATCCAGAGGTACTGAAACGAGAACTGCAAGTAGCCGATGTGGCCGTGGGTGCCATCCATTCAGAGTCTGGTAGGACCCCTATTTTGGTTACCGAAGAGATGGTTTCGCATATGAAGCATGGCTCTGTAATTATTGATGTAAGTATTGACCAAGGTGGTTGTTTCGAAACCTCAGAAGTAACAACACACCAGAACCCAACCTTTAAAAAGTACGGTGTTATACATTACTGCGTGCCCAACATTGCCAGCAGGGTAGCCCGCACAGCCAGCTATGCCATGAGCAACTTACTGAGCCCTACCCTATTGCGCTCTGGCGAAATTGGTGGGTTTGAGAAAATGCTCAGCCACGACCACGCAAGCCGTCATGGGGTTTACATATACAAAGGCTGCTTAACCAATCGGCATTTGGGCGAGAAGTTCAACATTAAACATACCGACATTGATCTGCTCTTTACCGCAAGCATGTAGTATTATGCCGCTTTTTGGGCAAGAATAATATTGGCAACCCGCTCCTTGATGGTTCCTTCGGTAACTGGCTGCAATACTTTTTGCGTGAAAGCATAAAATTCATCTGGGTGGGGTATGCGTTTTCCTGTTACAATACTCACAGGCGAAAACCTGGTCCATAACACCGCTTTATTGTGGCTTTCCTTCATGTCCATCATACGCACTTCAACCAGTAAATGATTTTCGCTGGCCTCTAATAGTCTTGAATGGATACAGATACCCTCGTTGTATCTTGCTGGTTTTATGTATTGTATTTCGTGGCTACTTACCACCCAACCAATACCCTGTTTGGCAAATTCAGCCAAATCCAAACCATGAAACTCTTTCAAATGGTCTTCGCGGGCATTAATCATATAATCTAAATAGCGGGCATTGTTCAAATGCTGAAATGGATCGCAATCGCTGAACCTTACTGTGTAGAATGATTTCAACTCCATAACAACTTAATTAAATACCGATTGGTATATTTTTAGGTAAAAAAATTATTTCAATCTGTACGATTCAATAACAGAATCCAAAAAATCCATAGGAGCTGCTACAAAACTTTCATCTGCTGTTGCCTTTGAAACAACAATAGCACCTTGAATAGTCACTATCATCAAATTCGCAAATGCTTTCACATCCACGTCATGTTTAAACTCTCCGTTGGCAATGCCCTCATTTAGAATTATCTCAATACCCTTTCGCCATTTAAAATAACGGCCCTTTACTTTAGCTTGCAACGCCGGATGGGTGTCGTCGCATTCAGTTGCAGTGTTAGCCATTGGGCAGCCATATTTATATTTCTCCGCTGCAAAATAGGTACGGTAAAAGCCAGTAACCGCTTTGAGCTTGTCCACCGATGTAACCGAATGGCTCATTGCTTCAGCTAATCCAGAAAATACTTTATCTACATTATACTCAAAAGCTGCCAATGCAACTTCTTCCTTATCGGCAAAGTTGCCGTATATAGCGCCTTTCGTAAGGCCAGTTGCTTCGGTAATATCCGACAACGACGTACCCACCACACCTTTTTGGTTAAAAACCGATGAGGTCTTTTCAATAATGAAAGCTTTAGTACGTTCGGCTTTTGTGCTCATTGGTGTAAAATTATACCATTTGGTATAAAAATGCAAATTATACAACTCAAGCACAGCAAAACAAGTTCAAATTTGGCGAGAAGTGGAGGGAGTAATTAGTTACAAAGCAATATAATATTGCCTGTCTCTATCTTGTTGCTGAAGTTACCAGCACGGTCTTTAATAACTATGCTGTAATTAACGGTATCAGTTACTTTACCTGGTAGGCAAAATTCATTGGTAAGTAAAACGGTAATACTGCCTGAGATAGCCTCGGTAGCACCTTTAGCAGGTACAAATGGCACATTGAATGGCTTCAAACAACGAACTGTATCGCCACTAACAATATTGAACCGGCTATCTAACACAAACAACGAGAAAGTTGGATGCACGTAACAACTACTGTCGCAAAGCTCACAATCATCGGTGTTAAAATCCTCGAAGCCCAAATCGCCATCGCCATCAGTAAATTTAAACTCGATATACAAACTGTCCTGCAATTGCCTAATGGTATCATCAGAAACTGAAACCAATTCAATAGCTGGCTCGTTGGGGTAGCGGGGCGGTTCTACACAGCTTTGCGTAGAAAGTAGAAACACTAAGCCAAAAATTAAACAAGCCACACACCAAGTGCGGTGCATTAAATGCATTCTTAAAACCTGAACTTGAATACTGAATTTACTCATTGCCATTGGTAAATTGGTACATAGGCATATCGGTACATGAACCTATAACTACAATATTACCAAGAATATTGCTAACATTACTGTGTGTTTTCGGTAGAAGAGCTAAAACAGTGGCCAGAGCGCCTATTTTCGTTGCAAGATGCAGACTTTGAAGCATTGGCAATTAAGGTATTCCGGTACCAAGCAACCAATAATGAGGTTTACAGGGAGTACTTGCAACTTCAGAACGTAGACATTGAAAAAGTTGAGCGGCTGCACCAAATTCCCTTTTTACCCATTGAGTTGTTCAAATCTCATATCGTAGTTACAGGACATGCCACCCCTGAAATTGTTTTTGAAAGTAGCCGCACCACAGGCCAAATACCATCTCAGCACGTTGTGTTGGATGCCGGGCTATACCATAAGATATACGTTGAGGGATTTAAACGTGCATTTGGCCCCGTAAAAGACCACTGCATACTTGCTTTACTACCTTCTTACCTTGAAAGAGGTAATAGCTCATTAGTATATATGGCACAAGGACTTATGAAAGAGTCAAATCATCCTGACAATGGGTTCTATTTAAACAATTTGGCGGAGTTGATTACAGCTATAAAGAGGCTATTAAATGCAGGTACTCCTACCCTTTTGTTGGGTGTTTCATTCGCCTTGCTCGATATGGCAGAGGAGTTTGCCCTGTCTTTAGGGCATATTAAGGTGATGGAAACTGGTGGCATGAAAGGCCGCCGCAGGGAGCTGCTGAGAGAAGAATTACATGACATATTGAAGTCTGCTTTCCAGTTACCACATATTTACTCGGAGTATGGCATGACGGAGTTATTGTCGCAAGCCTATACCGATGGCAGCGAATGGTTTGCCCCACCTACTTGGATGCGTGCGCTGGCACGAGATGCCTATGACCCACTCGATACTTATGCTACACCATCATCTGGTGGATTAAATGTGATTGATTTAGGCAATATTCACTCGTGCGCCTTTATCGCAACATCTGATTTAACTACCATTCATGCAGATGGCCGAAGATTTAAAGTTCTGGGGCGCATGGATATTAACGAAACAAGGGGTTGCAATTTAATGGTTGGATAATCCATGCACATACTTTACTACTTTACCTGCCGTTATAAACGCTGATGTTCTACTTTCGGTATATATTCTTATTGGCTTGGGTATTGTATTTGTGCCGCCCTGGCTGTGGCTATGCTCAAAACCTGGTGCCGAACGGTGATTTTGAACAAGGCGCTAAATGCCAAACTACCTACACTAAACCCAGCATACCTAAGCCTTGGCAAACCACAGGTACGCCCGACCTATACCTGGATAGCTGCGAAATAATTTCGCCGAGCCATAACCTCACCGGTGTATGCGAATTGCTCTCTGGCAAAGCTTTCGCTGGCTTGGTTTTGGATTTGCCCAGTAAACAGAATGGTTATTGGGTAGAACGTATGCAAACCCGGCTCTTGCAACCTCTTGAAAAGGACAGCCTATACCAGCTAAGCATGTTCATTAGCCTAGGGCCCAATTCGCCGAGCAGTATTAAGCAAATGTCGGTTCGGTTGGCGGCTGAGATTCATGCACATTATACCCCACCTAAAGAGATAAAGGTGCTTGATATGCCTGAACCTCTATTGCCAGGCAAGTGGATTCATATTGTTGATACCATTAAGGCAGTTGGTGGAGAACAATTACTGGTTATCGGGAATTATTTAGAGGCGGATAATTTCGTCAAACTCCGCAAACCGAAAGGCAATGAAATAAGGTGTTATGTATACTTGGATAGCATTAGCCTAACACCACTGTTTAAGCTTGCCAGCCCACCAATAATTTCTGACACCATCACTTTGGCTGGCATTAATTTTAATACAAACGAAGCTATTTTATTGCCAGCCGCTTATCCGGTTTTGGATAACATCTTATTACCATTGCTAAAATCAAATAATTTCTCGCTGACCATAATAGGGCATACAGATAGCATCGGGAGCCACGAAAACAACCTAACCTTGTCGCTCAATCGGGCCGTATCGGTTAAGGCGTATTTTACTATCAATGGAATTGACCCCAACTTGATATCCGTTGAAGGCGCTGGCCCATCAAAGCCAATTGCTCCAAACAATACTGAGAATGGGCGCGCCATTAATAGGCGGGTTGAGATTGTTATCAAACGCCAACGATAACTTAATGAGCTTGCGGCAAGAAATTCTCAGCAACCATACACCTAACACTGCCGCCACCATACTTTTCTATAGTAGGTATAGCAAAATATAAGATTTGATTGTGCCGCTTTATAACTTCTAGCTGTTTGGCTGTCAATGCCCCGTATGAAGTGGTCGACATAAGTAAGTATGGCAAACCAGTTGGGCCCTGCACTTCGAGCATATTGCCACAAAAACTTTCCAGCATTTGATTTAGGCTAATTTCCACTATCTCCTTGCCCGATTGCGTTAGTGATTTAACAACTCGCTCCGTATCTTCTGGTACAATAGCATCAGTGCAAATTACCACCAAATTGGTAGCAATACACATCATTACGTTGGTGTGATATATGGCCGCCTCCACGCCCGCAGCGCTGGTATATCGGTTGGGGCTAAAGGTTACTACTTGATAGCCAAGTTGTTTGCCCACCTCGTTCGTTAGTGCTTCTTGGGTACGCTCTGATAAGGCGGCGTAGATGATACCATTTACATGGTCGATAATCATGCTGCCAGTACCTTCCAGATATTTACCTTGCTTTTCGTTTGGGCTCAAATCCAACAATTGTGCTACTTGATAGGTGCTTTTAAGCTTAGCTACCACATCCGCTCTCCGCTCCCATTGGCGGTTTTCCCAACGCATGGGGTATAATATTACAGTGCCGTTGCTATGTGTAGATATCCAATTGTTCGGGAACACTACATCAGGTGTAATGCCAGGCGTATCCAAGTTTTCTTCAAATACGGTTACATCAATGCCCTTGTTGCGCATTTCCGTTACCATGGCATCAAACTCGGCCAATGCCTTTATGGCAATTTCTTCCTGGGTTTGCTCGCCTGGTATACTTTGGAAGGTATTATCTTGGGCGGTTTGTGGGTTGTAGCCAAATCGTTTTGGCCGCACCATAAATACGTGATTGGTTGATTGCATAGCGTTACATTTGCTCTCTTAACAATGGCATCGACATACAATGTGAGCCGCCCCTAGCCCTAGACAACTCACCCGAAGGAATGAGGAATAAGGTATCTTGTTGCACCAGTTCATCTCGCAGGGTTTCAACACGCTTTGCAAGCTGCTCTGCTGGCTCATTGGCACCAAGGCCTGACCACACCTCATTTTGCAACCTATCCAGTAACTTTACAGTTTCTACAATCTTAAATCCCACTCGCTGAAAAGCCCTGCAGGTTTCATGGTTTCTGTCGTAGCCTATTATTAGGCCTTCTTTTATTGCCAATACGTTGCAGGCATCCGTCCATTGTTCCCGATCATTAAATGGGTATCCATCCATTTTGCTGGTGGAGATATCTTCCCATTCTTCCGAGTTATTTACTTCGGTGGTTACATCTGGATTACCGCAATATACAAAGCGCATATCGTCCTCTTCAACACCAAAATCGTTTATGCCGATATCCGTAAACAGGTCTTCAAACGAATCAAAGCTTTTATCGTCTTCATGGTACCGTTGTATACCATCATCGTCGGTAATTATTTGGTTATTGTAGCGCACTATCTTAATGCTATCTGCTTCACTTTCTTTTACATCGGTTGCCCGGTGCAGGTTTTTGCGATAATTGGCCGTCCAGTTAAGGCTTTTTAGTTTTGATAGCGGGCCGTAAAGCACCCAAGTGCGCTTATCAACCATGGTTACTATGGTATCAATGTGCATCATGGTGCGTTTCTTGGGTATCACTACCACCGAAATCTTGTTCAATACTTTATTGCCATCATCATCCCTAAGCCTAAACAGGTGCTTAATGATTTTATCGATAGCATTTACAGAAGTGCGCTCGCTGCAGCCAACCAGCAAGTGGTCTTTGGCCACCATCATTACATCGCCACCCTCAATGGTTATTCGGGCGTTTTCGCGCTCATGCTCATCGCCGAGCAAGTATTCCATGTCGTTGTTTATTTCAACAATACGGTCGGGCCTATCCTTAAAAAAGTAATTGAGCATTACATATTTGGTCAATATCGACTCCCTTGAGCGCGACGTTTCTGCAGCCTTACTCAATAGCACATACTGCCCTATCATGATACTAATGTCGCGGGTAAACACGAAATTGGGCACTGGCGGAAAAACCTGCTCAACCAAGGCCTTTTCAATATCGGGCTTGTAATACTTCAACTGACCCGACAACAATGTTTTAGCCAATTGGCGACAATAGTAAGCTTTATCGTAGCTGCCCCTCCAAATCTTTCCGTTTTGGTCGTTGGTGGTATTCAGTAATATCTGTTGAACAGTATAAGAGCAGTTCTCTAATGCGCAAATGGCGGCTACCATCTCGTGCCTTAGGTTATCGTCCATCAGCATATCCGAAATAACCCTTTGAACTTCTACCACCTTGCTTGAGTTTATAAACTCCTCATGATCGGGTCTTTTCCAACTACCGCGCTTGGTGGTGTGCCATTCAATACTATCGGTTTGGGGCATTTGGTTCTGGTATTCCTTTGTAAACCACGCTACCAAACTGGGTACATCCAAATAGCAGAGCAGTAGTTTTTTAAAAACGTCGTATTCCTCCTGCATCTTGGCAAGGTCAACAATATCTTCGTACAACCACTCTTGTGCTTTTGATGGCAATACTTTACCAATACCGCCATCGGGGCTATGTATCAATACCTTTTTCAAGGTTTTTACTTCCGAGGTTACTCCTAATCCATTCGTCATATAGCATAATGTTTAGCCGAAATGTATCATTGCAGCTGATGCTAATTTAAGGATATTGGCGGGTAGGATAAAACTTGAGTAATTAACATTAACCGAAACGGCCAAACTAAGCACCAACTTTAAAGGCTGCACAATGACAATAAAATAGCGATGTGCCGAATAAAAACCAGATTGAAAAAGGGACTAAAAAAAAAGTGGGAAACTTACGCCCCGCATAGTACCCCGGACGGGACTTGAAAGTGCCTGCCGGCAGGCGAGCCCGCACCGACATTACTGCCTACAAGAATTTAAATTGCCAGTGTAGCTTAAAATGTCGCCTCAATAAATAAGGTAAAGCCAATCTTTTGGGGCATAAAAAAAGCCGCCAAAAGGCAGCTTATCTTTTTATTTAGTACCCCGGGCGGGACTTGAACCTGCCTGCCGGCAGGCAGGCCCGCACGAACATTACTGCCTACAATGATTTTAGAAACTCCTTACCTACGCCAGACTTCAAGTATTTCTCACGTGCTCTTGCAACCTGCCTATCCTCAACCTCCTCGAAATAAATCAATTTGAATGGACTGTATGGACTTGTGGTTTTTTCGTAGCCGTTATTATGGCGTTCTATTCTAGCTTCTAAATCGTGGGTAAGGCCCACATAGATATAATTTCTTTCGATACTGGAGATGGCGTACACGTAAAACATATCGACTATTTCAGGCATAAAAAAAGCCGCCAAGAGGCAGCTTATCTTTTTACTTAGTACCCCGGGCGGGACTTGAACCCGCACGAACATTGCTGCTCACAGGATTTTAAGTCCTGCGTGTCTACCGATTCCACCACCAGGGCCTATAATGCGTATTGTGTTCTCTAAGGAGGGAAAAAGAGAGCGAAAGACGAGATTCGAACTCGCGACCCCGACCTTGGCAAGGTCGTGCTCTACCAGCTGAGCTACTTTCGCTTGGTATTTTGTTTCAAAAAGAACGCTGTATTCCGTAATTGTGGATGCAAATATAAGCACTCTAATCTTACTTGTGCAAGCTTTTTATAAAAAATTATGCATCTGCATTGAAGATTTGTTTCAACTCATTGAGTTTCATAAGGCTTTCTACTGGGGTTAAGGTGTTAATGTCAATCTTTTCCAAGAGTTTACGGGCTTCTGCGGCGGCGCGGTCGTTCATTTCGAAGATGCTTAGCTGGTAGCCGGGGTTCTCAATTTTCTTTACTTTGCTGCCCAAACTATCATCGCTGATGTGTTTTTGCTCCAGTTCTTTGAGGATGGTTCCTGCGCGGTCCACAATCGGTTTGGGCATTCCGGCCATTTTGGCAACGTGTATACCAAAGCTATGCCTGGTGCCACCCTCTTGCAACTTGCGTAGGAATATTACTTTGTTGCCCACCTCCTTGGTAGCTACGTTGTAATTTTTGATGCGGGGCAGTTTGTTGGCCAGTTCGTTCAGTTCGTGGTAATGCGTGGCGAAAAGCGTTTTGGGGCGATATAGGCCGTTGTTGTGCAGGTATTCGGCAATGCTCCAGGCAATGGAGATACCATCGTAAGTGCTCGTGCCGCGGCCAATCTCATCCAACAATATCAAGCTGCGGTCGCTGATGTTGTTCATGATACTGGCCGTCTCGTTCATCTCCACCATAAAAGTAGATTCGCCGCTGGAAATATTGTCGCTCGCCCCTACCCTGGTAAATACCTTATCTATGATGCCCAGCCGCGCTTTGGTGGCAGGCACAAAGCTGCCCATCTGCGCCATCAGCACAATCAGGGCCGTTTGGCGTAACAATGCAGATTTACCCGCCATGTTGGGGCCGGTAATCATAATCACCTGTTGGGTTTCGTTATCCAGCATCACGTCGTTGGGCACATACTGCTCGCCCACGGGCAGCAGGCGCTCAATAACAGGGTGGCGACCAGCAGTAATGTCCAGCGCTACGCTGTCGTCAATATCAGGCTTTACATAGTGGTATTTCACCGCCGCTTCGGCAAACGACATTAGGCAATCCAATCGCGCAATCAGATTGGCATTTACCTGTATAGGGCGGATGTAATCGTGCGTAAAATACACCAACTCTTGGAATAACTCGTTTTCCAGCGCTTGTATGCGCTCGTCGGCGGTCAATATCTTCTCCTCATATTGCTTTAGCTCCTCGGTAATATATCGCTCCGCATTGGTAAGGGTTTGCTTGCGCATCCACTCTGGCGGCACCTTGTCTTTATGCACGTTTGTTACCTCTAAGTAATACCCAAACACGTTATTAAACGCTACCTTCAAAGAGCTGATGCCCGTAGCCTCGCTCTCTCGGCGCTGAATGTCCAGCAAGTAATCTTTCCCGGTGCGCACAATCTTGCGCAGGTCGTCCAGTTCGGGGCTTACACCCGCCTTAATGGCATTACCTTTTTGGATGCTTACGGGTGCATCGTCTTCCATCGATTTCTCGATTCGGTCGCGCAACAAGTCGCACGGGTTAAACTGGTCGGCTATCTTCTTCAGGTACTTACTACCACTCGCTTTGCAGGCTTCACGGATGGGCACTATGGCTTGCAAAGCACGCTTTATCTGCACCAGTTCGCGCGGATTTACTTTGCCTAGCGGCACTTTGCTTATCAATCGCTCCAAATCGCCAATCTGCTTGATGTGCAGACGTAGGGTATGTGCAAGGTCAGGGTCTTTGATTAGGTGTTCCACTACCTCCAATCGCTCGGCGATTGGCTTCTTATCCTTTAGTGGCATCACTACCCAGCGTTTCAACAGGCGCGAGCCCATAGGCGAGCATGTCAAATCAAGCACATCAATTAGTGCTTTACCCCCATTAGGGCTATTAATCAACTCCAAGTTGCGGATGGTAAACCGATCGAGCCACACAAAGTTGTCTTGCTGCAAGCGGCTCAGGGCCGTGATGTGTTGTAAGTTGGGGTGCTCCGTTTCGCCGAGGTAGTGCACAATGGCACCGGCGGCTACTGTGCCTGCCTTTAAATCATCGATACCGAATCCTTTCAACGAGGCAGTACCAAAGTGCTTTAACAGCAAATCGTTGGTAAAATCCAGCGTAAAAATCCAGTCCTCCAAGTGGTAAGTATAAAACTGCCCACCGAAATCCTCTTTAAATATTTTCTGCCGAGCCTTGCTATAGATAACCTCTGATGGCTTAAGACTTTGCAACAGGTTCTCGATATAATCTCTGCTACCCTCACTCACATAAAACTCACCGGTGCTAATGTCCAAAAACGCCACCCCCAACGTATCGCCATCATAGTGAATGGAAGCTAGGAAGTTATTTTTGTTATGGTCGAGTATCTTGTCATTAATAGCTACCCCAGGCGTAATCAACTCGGTAACCCCGCGCTTCACGATAGTTTTGGTCATTTTGGGGTCTTCCAACTGGTCGCAGATGGCCACGCGGTAACCAGCCCGTACCAGCTTGGGCAGATACGTATCCAGCGAGTGGTGCGGAAAACCAGCCAACTCAATCTCGCTGCTACTGCCCGCGCCGCGCTTGGTAAGCACAATGCCCACTACCTTGCTGGTAATGATGGCATCTTCGCCGAAAGTCTCATAAAAATCGCCCACCCTAAACAGCAATACCGCATCGGGGTATTTGCTCTTTATCTTGTTATATTGCCCCATTAAGGGCGTTTCTTTGGCTGGGGCTGAGGTCTTGGTCATGGCATTGTGGGCGGAATTCTAAAATAAGGAATAAACGTAACTTTGGCGAACCCAAGAAAATGTTAACTTGTTGAAAGGTTAACTATACCAATCCAATTCCAAAATATAATACATTTATTTGCAATGTATTAATAAATATTACCTAAAGCTAAAAAAATGCCAATTGTGTATTAATCTACTCGCTTAATACCATTATCTTCTAAAGTTATCTTACGCTCCTTATACAAAGTACCCACTGCCTTTTTAAATGACTTTTTGCTCATTTGCACCGATTGATAAATTACCTCAGCATCGGTTTTGTCGGTAAGTGGTAAGAAACCGTTGGCCCTATCCAAAGCACGCAAAATGCGCTCAACTGCAGTAGCATTAGCATTGTCAAAACCAATTGGTTGGAGGCTAATATCAATTTTACCGTCTTCGCGCACATACTTTACATAGGCTTTCAAACGGTCGCCATGATATAGCTTTCGGAAGGTCTCGTTTTCGTAAACCAACCCCATATATTGATGATCAACCACCACATTGGTACCCAAATCAGACGATTGACCCACCACAATGTTCACCTCATCGCCAACATTATATGCTGGTGGTTCGCCTTTGCCTAGGTGCTTGCGAAGTTTAAAACTTCCTACAATTCGCTCGGTAGTTTCATCCAAATAAACATAAGTAAGGTAGAATTTACCCTCTTCAGCTTTCAAATCTTGCTCGCTATAGGGCACCAACAAGTCTTTCATTAAGCCCCAATCCATAAAAGCCCCTACATTCGTTAGTTGCGTGCAGCGCATACGGGCCACTTGCCCAATGGTAGCACTTGGGTGTTCGGTTGTGGCTATCAGCCTATCTTCACTATCGCGATAGATAAATACTTCAAGCACATCATCAACAGCCGTTAGGTTGGGCACATACCGCAAGGGCAATAATATCTCTCCAGCATTTTCCCCATCAAGGTAAACACCGAAATCTACTATTTTAACTACTCTTAATTGGTTGTAAAGTCCTACCTGCAGCATACGATGCAAAGCTAATCAATAAAACGCTTGCTTTAGGGCTTCGAAATCTGGAACGCATTGTATCCGTATATTGTTTAAGGATAAGTTTTAATTCGAAAAACTACTGTTGTTGCCATTTTTATAACCTTGCAGACACTGTTTCGCTTGAGCAACAATATCATTTCACAAAAAGCATACTAGCAAATAGCCTTATGAAAGTTTTTAAGTCAGGAATATTTGCACTTTGGTTGGTTGTAAGCCTTAGCTCTTGCATAACCACCAAAGACCTTATTACCCCAACAAACGAGCAGCCCCCAAGTGGCGGAATGGACGGTGGCACCGGCAGCGGCACCATAGGCGATGACCCAAGTAACCCATGAGGAGATTTGGCTGAGGCTTTTTTGCTAAAAGGGCTCAAAAAATATTGTGAACCAATTTTTTGCACAACGGAACACATATTATGCATAATGATAGGGTTTGTAACCTTTTTGTTTTTTAGCCGTTAAGAGTATTTAGTTTATATGAAACAATTGCTCAAAATGGCTCAAAACCCTTCACGTATTACAATTTTGCTATTTTTACACCGTGAGCGCATATAGCAAATACATACGACGTGCCATCGCATGGTGGTCAGTGGTAGTTTTCGGACTGACCTTTATGCTACTGTACCCATTATTTTACATAACGCTACAATCGCCTAAATGGCACCCGCTGGCCAATAAATTAAGGCTGTTTTGGGCTAAAATATTGTTCCCGCTTACTGCTAGCAGTTATGAGGTAAGCTACATTACACCCCTCGACCCTAACAAACAATACATAGTGTGTGCAAACCACACGAGCATGATAGATATACCACTTTCAGCCATATTGTTGAACGGGGCCAATTTTAAATTCATGGCCAAACACCAATTGGCCGATATCCCGGTTTTTGGTATATTCTTCCGAACCATCGATATTCCAGTAAACAGGGAAAGTAAGATTGCCTCCTTCAAAGCTTACAAAAAAGCCTTAGAGGCCCTCGACCAAGGGTATAGCCTTATTATTTACCCAGAAGGCACCACCAGCGACATTGCCCCGCAAATGTTGGATTTCAAGAATGGACCCTTTAAGATTGCCATTGATAAACAAGTTGCCATTATACCGGTTACTTTTTTAGATAACTGGCACATGTTTTTGTACGATGGCTCCATGTTGTATCGCCCCAGCTGCGCTAGGGTTATAGTGCACGAACCAATTGAAACGGTTGGCATGACCCAGGCCGATGCCGATAACCTTAAAGTGCTAGTGTATAACATCATTGACCACGACCTGAAAAACGAGTATGGAAGTAAATTTGCCTTTGGTAGATAAACTGGCAAGGCTTGCCAAACTTAAGTTTGATGATACCCAAAAAGAAGCCATAAGAGCCGACTTGTCGAAAATATTGGGCTTTATGGAAAAACTTGATGAGCTAGATACTACTGGCGTAAAACCTTTGGTGTATATTTCGGATGCGGTGAATATGCTCAGGGAAGATAGTGTGTTGCAAAATACCACCCGAGAGCAATCGTTGCAAAATGCGCCCGACCAAGATGGCGTTTATTTTAAAATACCCAAAGTAATCAATAAAGAAAGCCATGAGTGAGGTTATTAAGCTAGCCGACATTACCAAGTTTTATGTAATGGGCACCGAGACCATTAGGGCCCTCAATGGCGTTAGCCTTACGGTAAACAATAACGAGTACGTAGCCATGATGGGCCCTTCAGGCTCAGGCAAATCAACGTTGATGAATATATTGGGTTGCTTGGATAGCCCAACTACCGGACAATACATCCTCAACAATCACGACGTGAGCCATATGCGCGACAACGATTTGGCGGCAATACGCAACAAAGAGATTGGTTTCGTTTTTCAAACATTCAACCTCCTACCCCGCTTAAGTGCTTTAGAGAATGTGGAGCTACCATTAATATATTATGGTCTGGGTAAAAAAGCCCGCCGCGAACGTGCCGAAGAGGTATTGGTTCAAGTGGGATTGAAAGACCGTATGGAACACAAGCCCAACGAGTTATCGGGCGGTCAGCGCCAAAGGGTTGCTATTGCTCGTGCATTGGTAAACAATCCATCGATTATACTAGCCGATGAGCCCACTGGTAACCTCGATACCAAAACCTCAATCGAGATAATGGCGATGCTGGATACCATACATAGCAACGGGAATACGGTAATACTGGTAACGCACGAAGAAGATATTGCCAGCTATGCGCACCGCATCATCCGTATGCGCGATGGTATAGTTGAAAGCGACGCCATGAACGAGCAAATTGTAGGGTTTAAAGGATAATCAACCCCAAAGACTTTTGGCAACCCTAAAGGTGTTGGCATGCGCCTCAATTATTTGCCACACATCGGCCGAATAGCCGCCACCCATACTTACCTGTACCGGAATACCGAGCTCATGCGCAGTACCTAGCACTAATTTATCACGTTGTTTACAGCCATCTATAGTTAGCCCCAAGCGGCCCAACTTATCGGTAGCCAAAACATCTACCCCGCAGAGGTAAAATATAAAATCGGGTTTTACCTGGGCAATCAATTTTAGCAATGCCTCTTCCAATAATGCTAAATATGGCCCATCGGTTATGCCATCGGGTAGCGCAATGTCCAAATCACTTACTTCTTTTCGGTGTGGGAAGTTTTTAGCACCGTGCATACTGAAGGTAAATACCCGTGGCTCATGCTGGAATATTTGTGCCGTGCCGTTTCCCTGATGCACATCTAAATCCACTATCAATATTTGTTTAACTAAGCACTGGTGCAGCAAATAGTTGGCAGCAATGGCTTGGTCGTTGAGCAAACAGAAACCCTCACCAGCATTGGTAAAAGCATGGTGCGTGCCACCAGCAATATTAAAGGCAATGCCGTGTTCCAAAGCATGCAAAGTCCCATCGAGCGTACCTTGGGCAATGGTTATTTCACGCTGCACCAACTGTGCCGATAGTGGAAAGCCCGTGCGCCTTATTTCACTTCCGGTTAGTTGTAATGATTTGAGGCGTTGCCAATAATCGGTATCATGTGCCAGCAAAATAACTTCGTCGGCCATTTTCGCAGGCTCATGAAAGTCCTTCGGTTCCAGCGTGCCTTCGTGCAGCAATTGTTGGGGCAGCAGTTCGTACTTTTCCATAGGGAAACGATGGCCAGCTGGCAGCGGATGGGCATATATGGGCGAACAGGCGGTGTACATACAAATGCCATAAATATAGGCAGCATGGATGCAACAAAGGTTGAAAGGGTTTGTTCGTGCCTACAGTAGAAACCACCCAAAACACAAAGCGGGCTCAAAACTTTTAACAGTTTCGAAACCCGCTTCCATTTCCTAAAGGCTAATGCCCGAAAATGTCAAGTTACTGTTGAGCAGCTTTGTCCTTTCTAATAAGCCTCGTGCCGAAGCACTTATCCTAAACTGGACGCTGACCCACGCATGAAAGTTAGTTTTCGGTATGCGTTACTTCCTAAGAAGTGATACCTTTAATATATTGATCGTCTTCTGAAGCCGAAGCTTTCCCAGAACCTTCCTCTCGGTCGGAACCCTTTGACTAAACCAACAATTCAAACAACTTTCCGGAGTGCCTGGCTTTTGCAAGCCTGCTGTTTATCCCTCGCTTGATGTTATCAAAATTATACTACCTGCCCTCCAATTCAAAATTATTTTCGTAATATTTATACACAAGATATAAACCCGTTTACGCACACATTAATCTGCTTCTGCACCTTTTATGGCTGGTTATTAACATATTACGGGATTCGCTTTATGCTTATGCACAATACCATCAAGATTAAGGTGTATTTATCAATGACTATTTTTACCAAAAATTGAAAAAAACCTAGAAGGATTTTATTAATGTGTGAAGCAGATAACAATCTCACGGCTTTTTGCAATCAATATAGGAGCAGCAAAGCGATGTAAAAGTAAAACTCCCCTAAAACACGAAGCGGGCCTCAAACCTTTGACAGTTTAAGAACCCGCTTCCATTTTCGTATGGCCTAAGCCGGAAAACGTCAAGTTACTGTTATTATGGCTTTGTCTTCTTCCTAGTTTCCAGCCGAAGCTTTCTTCTTGGTTTCCAACGCTGACCTCCAACTGAAATGTTCTTCTCGGTATTGTTTTTCCTCCTAGAAGGTCATACCTTTAATTGATTGATCGTCTTCTGAAGCCGAGGCTTTCCCAGAACCTCCCTTGCGGTCGGAACCCTTTGACTAAACCAACAATTCAAACAACTTTTCTGAGGTGTCTGGCTTTTGCAAGCCTGCCTTTTATCCCTCCCTTGATGATATCAAAGTTAGCATACCACACCACATTTCCAAAATATTTTCATTAATACTTATGCACTCTAAATGAACAGGGTTATACACCATAATTATGGCTTATTAACCATTATACTTGGTTGTAAACAATTTACACATCTCCTTCAAGGTTATGCACAAAGTTATCGGTATCAGTTAATTTTTGAGTAGGTCCATTTTTTGATAGAAAATGCCAAAACTGCATAATTGGGCTGTTACCGCTGCGTTTTATACTCTATAAAAAGCGCATGAAACTTACCACCATTAACCCACACTTTAATGCTTGCGACCAAAAATGGGAGCAAATGCCCGAGCAAGATGGAGGCAGACTTTGCCAGAGCTGCGAACGGGTATTGATTGATTTTACTCAAACAACCGAACAGGAAGTACTTAACCAGCAGCGATCTAATGATTTTAAACTATGCGGGCGCTATACCCGCAACCAAGTGGATAGGCTGCACCGCCACCTCACCTTGGAAGAAAGCCAAAACAACCGCCCGTGGTTGGTATCGTTGGCAATGGGCTTGGGTAGTTTACTGCCTGTGGGGGTTGCCGCGCAACAGAATACCTTACATGTTGAAGACATTAACTTGACGCCAGATAGCGCTGAATATGAAATAATTAACATTGTTGCAGGTAAGCTGCGGCCTCCTTCCACTGCTGATGAGGTAATTAATGTAGATACCATAAAAGTACCCATTACCTATTCGGTGCCTATGCCTGGGGTGCCAGGAGATTTACGATACCCGCTGTTGGCGATAGATAGCGCGGGAAAGGAATATATTGAAATCAATGGCAAAGTTTTGGATACCGAAACAGGTGAGACAATTCCATTTGCCAGTGTTTGGGTTGAAGGCACCAAAATAGGCGTGGCAACCGACTTTGATGGTTATTTTTCACTAAAAGTACCTGCTAGTTATGGAAAGCTCACTCTAGTAGCATCTTCATTAGGATACTTAGCAGATTCTGCAGCTGTCGATTTGTCAATAGTACTTAAGCAAGAACTAAAACTTGAGCTTGTTATGGATTTGCATGTAAAAGGGATGATGGTAGGCATACTGTATAGCAAGCCTACTTTTGGTCAACAACTAAAGCGCTGGAGTAATCCTGCCCATTGGTATCGAGCTATAAAAAACAGGCTGGAATATAAATAAGTTAACATTGGCGGCTAAAAGCATTACGCTGAAGTGTTTACATTTGCAACATCACCATTTGCAAAGCCCCATGCCTACCGCACAACAAATAGCCGACGAGATTTTTGACCTATACGCTAAATATGGCCGTGCCGACTATATAGGCGAGCCCGTTTCGCAAATTGAGCACATGGCCCAGGCAGCGCAATGCGCCCAGCAAGAAGGCTTTGATGATGAAGTGGTTTTGGCGGCCTTCTTTCACGATATTGGCCACATTTGTGTAAACGAGGAGCAATATAAAAACATGGGCGGCTTCGGCAACCAAGAGCACGAAAAGGTGGGTGCGGAATTTCTACGCCAACGTGGCTTTAGTGAGAGCCTCTGCCAAATGGTGGGAAACCATGTAATAGCCAAGCGCTACCTTACTTATAAAAATCCCGATTATTACGCCAAACTATCGGAAGCAAGTAAAGAAACCCTGCGCTACCAAGGCGGACCCATGAGCGCCGAAGAAGCCGCTGAATTTGAGCAAGATCCATTATTTACTGCCAGCATCAAGCTCCGTGAATGGGACGAATTGGCCAAGGAAGAACATAAACCGCTACCTGACTTGGAAGTATATAAGCAAATGGCTATTAGGGCTTTATCAAGCAATTAAACAACCTTTCGATACTGCTATTCGCATGCGTACTCGTAGGTCCAAAGTAGTGAATTTTGGGTAAAGCCACCGTACAGAAACACTTGGTTCAGACGGGTTATTTTTCCGTCGGAATCAAAATTATACGTGTTCTCAAACACGGTCTTTGATTCGGTGGTGTTCTTTTTGCGGATTAAAACATTCTTCGAAAACGGTTGTGCATCAAAACGCTCCCCAAATGAGTATTCCCGACCCAATATCGGACGATAATTAATGGTAAAGAACCGTTCATTTGGGTACAAATCATGGTCATAGGTCTTATTCAAGTCGTACTCAAAAGTGTAGCTCTCTTCAACAAAAACGGTATTCGGAGAAGACTCCAACTTTTCGGTGTAATCATACGAAATCAAATTGCCGTTCCGGTACACAATGTTATCTATTATGTGCTCTCGGGTTCTGTCATTCGAGGTAATAAAATCATATTCCAGCACAATTCGAATTAAATCGGTATAGCTACCAAGCATGCTAAAGGTTTCTTCTACACTGCCAAAATCATATAGTGCCGATGTAGCGTATTGGCTATCCTTTATCCTCACCCTGCAATCAATGGTAGTAAACTGGTTTAGAAAATCAAAGTAAATATTGCCGTCGTTTCCGTTATGATAAAAGCTTCCCCAATCGCTCAATTCCGATACATTGTCGTTATTGCTCACATTCACAAACCCAAGCACTTTATCGCTGGTGTTGCCATCTATGGTGCAGGTAAAATTGTTCAGTACGCAAACAGCGGGCAAGTCTGCTGGGTCGAGATAATAATACTTCTCGCAGCCGGCAGACACCATTACGAACAATAAAAGCAGCGACAAACGCACGCTTGTGCGCGAAAAACTAAACATGGCCCTTTTAAACATAAAACAAACAGCTTCTTGTGGAAGAATAATGAGCTGCAATAATAATGGTTAAAACACTTTTAGCCTAATAATTGGCTTCGTTTGTTAAATTATGGTGTTTTGGCTCGGGGCAGCTGAATTGCAAAATTATCGCCTTAGCCAAGTTTGAACATGTTACTTGGTGGATAGCAAATCCACAGCTCGGTCATTCGGATGGAACATCCGAACGGGCTGGGGGAAAAACTCGGGATGACAACCGTTTTGTGAAATAGCGGCATCATCAACTACCCTACTCGCCCCAACAACTCCCACCTTCGCGAAAAGCTACGGCGGGCTAACAATCGCGCACACCCTTCAATCTCGTTTGAAACGAGACTCAGGATGACATGCTAACTTCCGTAACTGTTTTTGTGTTAGCCCCCACCTTAAACCTATCATCCACCTTCAACCCCACCACCCAAACAATATGCTCGCCAGAGCATAATAACCAAGTATGTTCTTTCTGCAGTTGTGTCAGCTTCAAATTACTAAACAAGTTGCTTAGTTTTTTCTTTTTGCGCTTGGGGCCTATCGGGTATAGGTAGTCGCCGCGCTGCCAGCGGCGCAGCACTAGCGGCATTTGCAGCTTATCAGCATCCAAGGCCGCCACGGTGGGTTGCGTGGGTATGTGGTAGTTGGTGGCAGTCTGCACATGAAATTTCAGCTCCAGACCCGGCACCTTTACCCGCTTACTAAATTTCTCAATCACTACGCGGTGGTCGTTTTCCACGGCCTTATCGGTCAGCACTAAAAATTGGCGGTCTTTTATCAGTCGGTAGTTGGGGCTATAAAACTGCTTTACCTCGGTGCTATCCAGCACTGCCAATATATCGTGCACCTGCGCTTCGTTAAACCCCGCTGGGCTTAGCCACTCATATAATAAGGTGCTTTGTGCGGGGTATAGTTGTAGTTTCTTTATCGGCACATGTTGTCCGCTGGGGCGGTTGTCAACCAGTTTTTTCAAATAATGCTTAATGCCTTGCTCGTAAATAATAGCCGCATCTTTAAAGTAACTGGCCTCTTGCGCTAAAGTATTTACCACTGCTGGGTTTACCTGCTCTAGCAGCGGCAATACCTCGTGGCGTAAAAAGTTGCGCTGGTAATGGGTGTCGGCATTGCTGGCATCGGTGCGCCAGGTTAGGTTGTGGGCTTGGGCATACTCCTCCAACTCAGTCCTAGTAAAGGCTAGCAACGGCCTTAATAAGTGCCCCTGCTTGGGCAGCATACCGTGTAGGCCGCGTATGCCCGTGCCTTTGATAATATTCAATAGCACGGTTTCGGCTTGGTCGTTTTTGTGGTGGGCAGTGGCTAAGTAGTAGCAACCCGTTTGCTTACGGATGCCCTCTAACCATTCATACCTCAACTCGCGTGCCGCCATTTGGGTACTGAGGCCATGTAGTTTGGCATAGCCCTTGGTATCGAATTGGGTACTGTAAAAAGGCAAATCCAATTGTTTAGCCAAATCTTTCACAAAAGCCTCATCGCCATCGGCATCGGCACCCCGTAGCTGAAAGTTGCAATGTGCCACGACCGTTGCATAACCAAGGCCGTGCAACAAGTGCGCCATCACCACACTATCCAACCCACCGCTTACTGCCAATAACACTTTGTCGCCCGTTTGCAGCAGGCCGTCTTGCTGCAATTGCAGGGTCAGTCTATCTTGTAGCGCACTATTAATACTCGTCTTCCTCGTCATCGGCTATTAGCGACAGTGCGCCCTTTAATTCGTTATAATCGTGGTGCGCGCCCCTTTGTTGCGTAATTACCAACCCCTGTTTATAAGTATCTATGGCCGCTTGAGCTTGGTCCATAGCCTCGTACAATTTGCCCAAATGATAGTATGCGCCGGTATAATGAGGATTGGTTTTCAATAAGTTATCGAAAAACTTTAACGCCTCTGATTTGTTATTAAGCTTGGTATATTCCTGTGCAATAGCATACAATAGAAATGAATCATCCGGATTATCCTTCAGCATTCCTTTAAGTTGTTCCAAACGAGCTTCAATCATTTTGATATTGTTATGATAAATGGCTATTTTCGCTACCGAAATTTTGATTACCAATCTTATAAATCAAGCCTAAAAATATGAAATTCCTAGTTTGTGTTAGCAAGGCGCCAGATACTACTACCAAGATTACCTTCACGGACAATAATACAAAGTTCAACGAAGATAAGGTGCAGTGGATCATGAATCCTACTGATGAGTGGTACGCCCTTGTAAAAGCCCTTGAGTTGAAAGAAAAGCTTGGAGGCACTGTAACTACCGTAACCGTTGGTAAAGCCGACGTAGAGCCTGTTATCCGCAAGGGTTTGGCTATTGGTGCCGACGATGCCGTGCGCATTGATGCAGATGACGTGGACGCTTACCAAGTAGCTGCCTTGATTGCCGATTATGCCAAGAGCGAAGGTTACGACATTATCTTCACCGGTAAGGAAACCATTAACTACAATGGTTTTATGGTTGCTGGCATGCTATCTGAGTTGTTGGATTTGCCATATATCTCTTTGGGTGTAAAACTCGATTTGAACGGCAACACTGCGACTGTAGTGCGTGAAATTGAAGGTGGTGAAGAAACCTTGGAAGTAAAAACCCCGTTTGTGGTTAGCTGCCAGAAAGGCATGGCCGAAGCCCGCATACCTAACATGCGCGGTATTATGGCTGCCCGCACTAAGCCATTGAAAGTAGTTGCTGCTGCTAGTGTAGATACCTACACCACGGTTCACCACTTTGAGGCTCCTAAAGAGCGTGGCAACGTGAAGCTTATCAGCCCCGATAATGTTGAAGAATTAGTAAGATTATTACACGAAGAAGCTAAAGTAATCTAAGCCATGTCAGTATTAATATTTGTAGAAACCCAAGAGGGTAAACTGAAAAAATCGGCCCGTGAAGCTGCTAGCTACGGTGCCAAACTTGCCGGCAAACTAGGTACTGATGCAGTAGCAGTTGCTGTAGGTAAAATTGACCATAGCGAACTAGCTACCCTTGGCCAACAAGGCGTAAGCAAAGTATTGCACGAAGAGAACGCAAAGCTTGACCATTTTGACAGCCGCGCTTTTACCAAAGTTGTAGCTGCTGCTGCTGATAAAGCTGGCGCTACCATTTTGATATTGAGCAGTACCTTCAATGGTAAAGCCCTTGCCCCTCGCCTATCGGTTCGTTTGAAAGCTGGTGTGGTAACTAATGCCACAGAGCTAGCCAACACAGAAGGCACCTTCACTGTTAAGAAAGCGGTGTTCTCTGGAAAAGGGGTTGCAAACTTTACTTTTGCTACCGATAAAAAAATCATTACTGTTAATGCCAACTCTTTCCCGATTGCTAAGGGCGAAGGCTCTGCGGCAGTTGAGGATTTTAGCGCTGGCCTTGCTGATAGTGATTTTGGTGTAAAAGTATTGCACGTTGAAAAAGCTGGCGAAGGCATTCCGTTGCCTGAAGCTGAGTTGGTAGTATCTGCCGGCCGTGGCTTGAAAGGCCCTGAAAACTGGGGTATGATTGAGGAAATGGCAAACTTACTTCACGCTGCAACAGCTTGTAGCCGTGCGGTTAGTGACGTTGACTGGCGCCCTCACCACGAGCACGTTGGCCAAACCGGTTTGACCATCAGCCCTAACCTATATATTGCCGTTGGCATCTCGGGTGCTATACAGCACTTGGCAGGCGTAAGCAGTAGCAAAACGATTGTTGTTATCAATGTCGACCCAGAAGCTCCTTTCTTTAAGGCTGCTGACTACGGTATTGTTGGTGATGCATTTGCAGTAGTGCCTAAGTTGAACGAGGCACTTAAGAAGTATTACGCCAACAATTGATAATTTGGGCTAATAAGCCTACATTGTATATATGGAGAAACTCGAACTCGAGATTGTAGCACTCTCTCACAGCATTGCCGGCTCACACTCATATGCCGTAGTGCTGGGAGAGGTGCAAGGTGTGCGTCGCTTGCCCATTGTGATTGGCGGCCCAGAGGCTCAGGCTATTGCTGTGGCTCTAGAGAAGATGAACCCAAGCCGACCGCTTACGCATGATTTGATGCGTAACATGTTTCTTACGTTTGATATCGAGCTCCAAGAAGTAGTAATAAGCAACCTTAAGGACGGTATTTTCTTTGCGCAATTGGTGTGCAGCCGTGGCGGCGAAACCGTGGAAATTGATTCGCGCACCAGCGATGCCTTGGCATTGGCGGTGCGCTTCAATTGCCCCATTTATACGTTCGAGTTTATACTAGACCAAGCGGGCATTGTAATGGAAGATAGCCAGCAAGAAGCCAGCGATGCTGACAAGGACAATGATGACGACGAGGAGGACAAAGCACCCAAAACCAATTTAGAGGCTATTGTTTCGCCAGCTGCCAAAAGTGGTAGCAATTTATCAAATTTAGGGTTGGATGAATTGAAGGAAATGTTGAATAACCTGCTAGCCAACGAGGATTACGAAACGGCAGCTAAAGTAAGAGACGAGATTAGCCGTCGCAAAGAAAAAGAATCATAAAATTTTATCCGAACCCTAATACTTTCCAGTGGCAATTGATATCCTTCGTGCTGTTTTAGGTGTTTCAGTATTACTGCTAATAGCTTTTGCGTTTAGTAACAATCGTAAAAAGGTAGATTGGAGATTGGTTGGTACCGGAGTGGTTTTACAGTTGGTTTTTGCTTTGCTAGTGCTTAAAGTTAGTTGGATAAGCAATGGCTTTGACAAGCTTGCGAAAGGATTCGTAAAAATTTTAGAATACTCTGACCGCGGTGCCGATTTGCTTTTTGGCCCACTGATGAATCAAGATGCTATCGGTTTTATTTTTGCCGTAAAAGTACTCCCCACTATCATTTTCTTTTCTGCACTCACTTCTTTGTTATACTACTTGGGTATCCTTCAAAAGGTAGTGTATGTTTTTGCCTGGGTAATGACTAAAACCATGCGCCTAAGTGGCGCTGAAAGTTTGGCAATGGCCGGCAATATCTTTTTAGGGCAAACCGAAGCACCGCTTTTGGTAAAGCCTTATCTGGAGAAAATGACCCCCTCAGAAATTATGTGTTTGATGACGGGTGGCATGGCTACCATTGCAGGCGGCGTGTTGGCGTTATACATAAACAACCTTAGCGCTGGCGATGAAATGCAGAAATTATACTTTGCCAGGCACTTGATTGCTGCATCCATTATGGCAGCCCCTGCCGCATTGGTAGTATCAAAGCTCATTTATCCGGAAGACCAACCAGACAAGATTGACCGAAAGCTGGTAGTACCCAAAGAACGAATTGGCAGTAATGTACTGGATGCCCTTTCTATAGGCACTACGGATGGCCTTAAGATGGCCGTAAACGTAGGTGCTATGCTGCTGGTGTTTACTGCTTTAATGTATATGGTTAATGGTATTTTGGGCGGCATTGGCGATTTAACTAACCTGAACGACATTATTAAGACATCTACCAGTGGGCGCTTTGAATCGCTTAGTTTACAATATTTACTAGGTATGTTGTTTTCTCCACTGGCTTGGTTGATGGGAACAGACACTAAAGATGTGTTCTCCATAGGACAACTTTTAGGCGAGAAAACTATTTTGAACGAACTAATTGCCTATCAAACTTTGGCAGACATGAAAGCTTCTGGAGTGCTTACTAACGAGAAGTCCATCATTATCGCTGTGTATTCGCTTTGTGGTTTTGCCAACTTCGCGTCCATCGGCATCCAGATAGGTGGTATTAGCATTCTTGCCCCCAACCAGCGTGGTAATTTGGTTAAACTTGGTTTCCGCTCTATGGTAGCTGGCACACTGGCAACACTCATGACCGCAACAATTGTGGCTGCCTTGGTCTAGTTTTTAGACCAAAGATGAAGGATAATTCTGCTTAACTGCCAAATCAAGATACATTACAAAGCACACTGCGAGTATATTTAGTTGAAGGAATTGAGTTTGATATTGTCAATCTACTCCAATACCTTATCATCAAACAAAAGCTGTTTGCATATACATTACCCTTAATTTGCAATTGCTGCTGTGTAAGCATGGGTTGATTTAAGATACCCTTTACCTAGCCTTTCCTATAAGGAGAGTGACTTACCATGTTTTGTTGCAGGAGTAAGCTCCCAGACAATAATGCTAAAAACTAAAAAAAAACGGCCACCGATTGCTCAGTAGCCGTTTTTGCTTTACTATATATCCATGGACTATCGACCGTGGACTTGTGGACCAAAACTTACCAGTTTCCGCCTTTGCCTTTCGACTTAAAGCCACCACCGGTGCGACCACCACCAGCACTGCCGTCGGTTTTATAACGGTTACGCTCCGGACGGTCACCACCACGTGCTGGTGGGCGACTGCCGCCGCGGTCTGAACTAGCACCGCGATCGGAACTAGCACCGCGCTCTGAACGGCCACCACCGCTACCGCCACCGCGGTTAGCATAACGGTCGCCACCGCCGCCGCTAAAGCTACCTCCGCCTCCGCCACCACCAAATGCTGGCTGTGCGTCGCGTTTAATGCTTACGGTTTGATCTTCGAAGAACACATTATTGTCAAATGCTTTCAAAAGCTTATCAGCAACTTGGGTTTCTACCTCAACCAAAGAAAAACCAGGCTTAATTTCAATCTTACCGATACGTACTTTTACGTTTGGTAAGTTTTCATTAATCAACCCCATCAAACGGGCAGGGTTTACTTTATGGTTCTGTCCAAGGTTAACATGTAAACGGGTGAAATCACCTTCACGACGGGCACCTTCACGTGGGAAACGCTCTTCACGATCTCCACCACGCTCACCACCACGCTCACGGTCACGACCTCTGCGGTCGCCACCACGTTCGCCACGGTCACCAAAACGATCGCTACTGCGCTCTCCGCGTTCGTTACCAGCCAAATTCACATCACGAGATTGCTCATAATCGGTTACAAAACGACCCAATTCCTTGGTCATAATGTAGTGAATCAATTGGTCACGGTCAACACCAACCAAAGCATCTTCCAACTCGTTAGAGAACTTAGCCAACTTGTCGTCAGTAAAGTCAAAGCTCTTAAGCTTCTGGGCCAACATTTTGATTTTGTTATGGAAAATCTCTTCTCCATTAGGCACCATCTTGCGACTAAAGGTTTTTCCACTGATTCTTTCCAGCTGGTTTACCTTGTACAACTCACGTCCGTGAACGATAGAGATAGAGATACCACTGCGACCAGCACGGCCAGTACGACCGCTGCGGTGAATGTATGCCTCCAAATCGTCGGGCAATTCGTAGTTGATAACGTGGGTCAGGTGATCCACATCAATACCACGGGCAGCCACGTCAGTTGCAACCAATAGCTGTATACCACGATTACGGAAACGAGCCATTACCTCATCACGTTGTTGTTGGGTAAGGTCGCCATATAAAGCATCAGCATTGTATCCATCATCCATAAGCTTGGTGCTTATCTCGCGGGTCTCGCGGCGGGTGCGGCAAAATACAATACCATAAATATCAGGGTGCAAATCGGCAATACGTTTCAAAGCCTCATAGCGGTCTTTCGCACTTACTACATAATAGTTATGCTCCACGTTTTGCGCACCAGAGTTTTTGCTACCTACGGTAATTTCCTCTGGATTATTCATATAGCGCTTAGAAATACGCGCAATATCGGTTGGCATAGTAGCCGAGAAAAGCAAAGTGCGCTTCTCAGTAGGAGTGCCAGAAAGGATAAAATCCAAATCTTCTTTAAAACCCATGTTTAACATCTCATCTGCTTCATCAAGTACTAGGTACTTAATAGACTGCAGTTTCAATGCGCCTTTGTTAATCATATCCAACACACGGCCAGGGGTTCCTACTACAATCTGGGCGCCTCTGCGAAGCTCCTTGATTTGTACAGAAATGCTTGCACCACCGTAAACGGCAACTACATTCATGCCTTTAATGTATTTGGAGTACTCGTTAAGATCGCCAACAATTTGGATGGCTAGTTCCCGGGTTGGGCTCAAAATCAAAGCCTGCACTTCGTTGCTAAAAGGCTCAATCATGTGCAATACGGGCAAACCGAATGCAGCTGTTTTACCAGTTCCGGTTTGGGCCAAGGCAACCAAATCGTTTGTAGCGTTAAGAAGGTGTGGAATTGTTTTCTCCTGAATAGGGGTTGGATTTACGTATCCAAGCTCGCTTACAGCGCGCACGATTTCCGGTTTTAGGCCGGTTTCTTCAAATGTCATAAGATGTTGTTGCTCCCGTTCTGCCCGCCAATAATTATAGCCATTAGGGAGCAACCTGGGAAAATGTTAAAAATCAATTTCGCTGCAAAGATACAACTTTAATATTATGATGCTAGTTTTTCTTTGCATGTTGGTAACCGAAGCGCTGTGGGTTAAGTTCAAAATAGGACATTTATATAAAACCCCTACCTTTGCCTTAATGAAATACTTACTCGTTTTAGCGTTTGGTGTATTGGTGGTGGCTTGCGGACAACAGTGCGAAAAGCACAGCTCCTCATCACCTGCCGGCAACCCTTCAGATAGCGAACTGACCTTATATATGCGCCATTTGGAAAAGCAGGCGCAAGCTTGGCGCGATACCGTTGCCAATGGTGGCACCGTGGCTTTGCAGCCCGAAATGCTGGATAGCCTGTTTACCGCCATACCTACCGACGGCAAGATTGGCGACTCGGTTTTGTTCAGCAATTTTGGATTGGCTTTTAAGCAAGAGGTATTGGCTCTGAGTACCTCAACCCCTCAAGACCTAAGCAGCCACTACAACCTGATGGTAACCGCCTGTGTAAATTGCCACCGCAACTTCTGCCCCGGACCCATAAAAAGAATTGAGAAGTTGAGATTGAGTGAGGGAGGATAATTTACGATGTCAGATTTACGATTTACGATTGAACCTTGCTAAAGGCAATTGTATAATTCGGTTAATTCTGCAGGATTTTGTCGTCCAAGAATCGTTATTTAAAGCCGCTTTACGGGCATAAAAAACAAAAGCCCCAACTTTCGCCAGGGCTTTGAGTCTATTGTCTCTTATTTGATATTTCACATCTGTTATCTACCTACAGTTCTCCCGCTTTTACCACCTTCACCCATTTACCTGATTTGGAACTGCTAACCGAATTGTCGTACATAGCCTCGCAAAATGGGCCCGACAAGTAATACTCCCCTTGGTAGGCTGCATTGAGTAATACCCTAAAAGTAACCTGCTTTTGTGGCCAAACATTGAAGTAGCTATATACCCTATCATCGCGAATGTCTTCATAGTCAGGCTTATCAGCGGTGTGTACGTTTTCAAAACCATCCATACGGGTATTGTGTATTTCCCAGCCCGACGGGAAAATTTGAGATAGCGCCATATCCTTGTACAACTGCACCGGGTCGGGGTTGCGAATGGTAACTTCGGCCATAAAATCGGCACCTTGCTCCAAGCGAGTTGGGTCGAGGGTTTTGCCATCCAAGGTTTTGTAGGTAACATTCATAATCAAGTTATTCTCAAACGACTTCTCTTGGCCCGTTAGCGGCACACCTTCCAAAACAAGGCGAGCATACAATATACCTTGGCCGCTGTTGGTTACCTTAATTTTACCGTTATCCTTGTTTTTGATACCGATATTGTATTGTGCCAGTGGCTTGTTGCCCGTTACCGTTTTAGGGGCAACACCATTGATGCTATAAGTATACGTAAAACCTCCCTGCTTGGCATATTTGCCGGCATACTTACTTACGGCTATCAAGCAATAAGCGGTGGTTTGTGTGCTCATCCATTGTTTACCGTTCAATGATTTGGATAGGTTTTGCAACAACTTAAATGCCTTAGTATTATCGCCCAGCAACACTGCCGTTTCCAATATCATGGCTTCGTCGCGTTCCAATGAGCCATAGTTGTAGTAGTACCAATTACGGTCGCGTTTTACAGGGGCAATATTAGCCGCATTTACCAACTGCTTTGCAGCCTCTGGCTGCCCTGCCAAAACATAGGCCGCAGCCAATCGCCAACGAGCTTCAATGCTGATGTCGGGCCTTTCGCGCAAACGGTTCATGGCACCCATTTCTGGTTTTTTGGCCAAAGCAAGGGTATATAAGCGGTACGCTTGGGTAAAGTCCGTCTCGTTCCAATAGGTCGACGAGTTTTTATAACCGGTCCAGTTGCGGGCCTTGTTGGTTTGGTAGTTTATCCAGTTATCCTTTAAACCAATGGGAGGCGTGTAACCCTTTGCCTCTGCTTCCAAAATAAAGTGACCCGCATAAGTGGTAGCCCAATCACTTGAATAACCACCACCCGGCCAATAACTAAAGCCGCCATCGTGCATCTGGAACGAGCGTAATTTATTAAGCGCCTCACGTATGTTATCCGAAACTTCAAACTTCTGTTGCTCGGTTAATGTCAGCAAATCACTTAAATACAATTGCGGGAATGCCGATGAAGTTGTTTGCTCAATACAACCATGCGGATACATAATAAGGTATTGCAACCTTCCCGACAAATCGATTGGTGGCATGCCCGATAGCTCTAAAGTACCTTTATTGGTACCTGCCATACCTACTGGTGCATAATCGGTTTCCCAAGTTTGACCAGGTTGCAGGGCTATGTCTTTAAAAGTAGTAACAGGCGGGTTCGGGTTGCGCACGTTCAGCTCAATGTCGTAAGTGGCTTTATGCTTGCCGCTAGTTACTATTACCTGCACTTTGCCAATGCCAAGCTTTTCGGCTACCTGAATATCGAAATCAACAATCTGGTCGCCAAGGGCATCAAACGTAATGGTTTTGGTATTGGTTACAGCCAGCTTCAATAGGTCGTTTGCCTTTACTTCTACCTTCACTGTTTTCACATCTTTTTCCATGGCAAACACCGTTACTGGTAGCTTCACTTTCTCGCCTGGGCCAACTACGCGTGGCAATGTAGCTAACACCATCAGCGGTTTGCGGACCGGCGTGGTTACGTCAGTACTGCCATAAGCGCCATCTTGAGAGGCTACCACCATAGTGCGCACCGAGCCAATATAATTAGGCACCTTTATTTTATGTGTGGCAGTAGTGCCAGGTTTTAACTCAAATGGGCCTATATAGCGCACCATAGGTTTAAAGCGTTGGGCGGTATTACTGCCTTTCTTGCTTATCTCGCCATCGCCACCAAGACTAAGCAAGGTGTTTAGCTTACCTCCAAAGGCACCAATTACATGGTCGAACATGTCCCAGGTTTTTACACCTAGCGCCTCGCGGGCGTAAAATACGGGCCAAGGGTCGGGGGTTTTGTAGCGGGTAAGGTCAAGCAAGCCATCGTCAACTATGGCCACCGTATAGGTCATTTTTTTGCCGGTAGCCTCTTTTACCTTGAGTGTAAATTCCGATTCCGGCTCCAATACCTTCGGCATTTCCACCACGGGCTTCAATCGGGTATTGGGGTCTTCAACAAATAACGGCACTACCCCGTACATGCGTATCGGCAAATCGTTGGCGGTTTGGGCGTGTGGCTGTATCAAGGTAATGTGCACATACACGTTAGGCGCCATTTCTGGCGTGGCTTTAAATTTAAACTTGGTTTCGCCTTTGCCAGCCTCTACCCAATACGTCTCAATAACCTTACTACCTGATTCCACACTTACCAAAGCACGGCCAACCCCACTTGATGGGAAGGTAACGGATACCTCATCGCCCACCTGATATTTCTCTTTATTGGTAGCAAACACCAACATCGATGCCCCTTCCGGGTTTTGGCTCGCACTGCGGCTGGCCCAGCCTGGCCAATCAACATATACTATTTTACCGGTACAGTGCCCGCTTACTGGGTCGCATACTTTTAACAAATAGCGGCCCCAGTCGCCATTGCGAACCCGCAGCTTGTACAAGCCTTTGCCGCCTTTGGTACTAACGTATTTAAAGTCTTTACGGTCGGTAGTAGTGCTGCTGCTGTAACTCGATAAGTAATCGCCATTACTCTCCCACCACCAGCGCCAGCTAACTTTGTATAGCGATACTTCCAACGAATCCCTGTTGATGGGCTTTCCATTGGCATCAACACTTACTATATCAATTTTGTGGGTAGTATCGGTATAAATAATGTCACGAACCGGCCTTCCTTCTGGCACTTTTACGCCCACAAAACTTTCGTAAGGTGCATAATCCAAACCAAAACGATCGATGCTAAAATCACCGCTTTCTTCAAACACTCGGCCTACAAAATTAGCACGCAACTTGCCCGGTGCCGTGCCTGCGGCATCAAAATCAGCTGTAATGGTGGCCTCGCCTTTTTCGTTTATCTTGCCCTCAAACATGGTTTGCTCATCAGCGCTAAACGAGCGAGAGGGGTCGTCAAATTCATAGTCTTTGTACTTCTCAAAAACGGTATTTATCTCGCTTAGGGTAACTTTTATATTGGCCCTTAGGTTTCGTGCAACGGCACCATGAAGCCAAGTAACCTTCAAGCTACCATCTTTATTCTTATCTAGTACCGATAAGGTCTCTTTGCCAAAATCAATCAATATTTTTAGGCGGTTAGGCTTTACGGTTTCAATTTTCAAGGTTTTGGTAAACTGGCTACCACCCACTTTTACGCGCGCCGTCCAGTTGCCAGTAGGGGCATCGGGCTCAGTGTTGGTCCTGAAATCGTAAACCCCGTTCAATCCATTTTTGCGCACATTGCGCTGCACCAATTGGCCTTTAGGGTCCATCAACTCAAAAGTTACTGGATGGTCTTTTGGCAACAAGTTGTTTTTATCCTCCAACACAAATGCCACATAGATAGAATCGCCCGGGCGCCAAACGCCACGCTCACCATATATATAGCCCTTCACGCCTTTCTGCACCACTTCGCCACTCACATCAAACTTACTTAACGACAATGAAGAGCCATCATCTAACCTTAAATAACCGCGTTGCGAGCCATTTTTGGCAATCAGTAGAAAGGGTTTGCCGTTGGCTTTTATCTTGGCAAGGCCTTCGGCATTGGTTTGGGTGGTGCCTATCAGCTGGTTTTGGTAGTTATAAAACTCAAGGGTTACGCCCGCAATCGGCTTGGTGCTTATCAAATTGGTAACTGCAATATCATATTGCTTATCAATGCCCCCTTTGGCAATAATGCCCAAATCGGAGGCCAATACAAAGCGCTGCACGGTGCGGCGCTTGCCATAGTAAGCAGCATTGCAGGGGTTTTCGCGCTCACGGTAGTCATACTCCTCCTCGTCGTAATAGTAGTCTTCCTCGTAGTCGTCGTAATAGTAGTCGTAATCATAGTAATAGCTTTCGGCCACATCCCAATAATCGTCGTCTTCTTGGTTCTCTTCCCAACTGTTATCAAAATCTTGCAAACCAGCATTGGCAGCGGTATCGCCCTCACAGGTATACATGCTATGCACCCTACGGAAACCCAACTGCACTTGATAGATAGCGCCTGGCTCGCTTTTAAACAGCGTGTTCATATCCAGTGCAAAAGTATTCCAGCGGCCAAGGTCTTTGCCTTTATCGTCTAGCCTTATGGTTTTGCGCAGCACAGGGCGCCCTACCCTTTTCAGTTCGCGGTTGCCGCCCAATTGATTTACTTGCAGGTATTGGGCTACATTGTTTTCGTAAATGCGGATGATGGTAACATCAACAGCCTTCAAGTTCACCGCCTCGAAAGGGAAATACAGCCCTGCCGAGTTGGGCAAAATAACCCCCTCGCCCAACGAAAAGCGCAGCTCGGGCTTCAGTTCCTCGAATGATACGTTCAGGTTTACTTCTGCTTGCAACTTATAGCCCAATACGTTTTTCAACCCTTGATAAACCAGCATCGTTTTGTTCCCGTATTGGCGGGTTTTAGGGTACACGCGCAACTCGTTGGCATCTTGCGTAAATTTAAGGTCGGTGCTGTTGCCCAATTTTACCAAGCCTTTTAGCTCTTGGGTCTCAAGCAGTGGGTCAGAAAACTGCAACGAAATATATTGCTCGGGCTGCTGCACCACAAAAAAGTGCATCAGCGAGAAATCTTTAATTGAGGGGATGCGCATTTGCTCGGTGCCCTTATCTGCAATATCCAAGGGGCTACCGTCCCAGTTTACCAATACTGTACTTTCCTCAAGACCCCTACTAATGCTGTCAACGGTAAAAATGTGCAATCGGCCGTTTTCGTCATGGTTCCAGCTTAGGCGGAGCTTTTTGCCCTGCTGGGTGGCATCTATCATTTCTTCAACCTTATCGTTGGGCACCACATCGTTAGTGTTCACTTGCCCAGTTATGGTCATCCAATCCATTTTCATGGGGTCGATGCTGCGTACTTTGCCCAACGACACATCAAAGGCAAGCACCAAGGTTTGGAACTGGAAATTGAACGTTTCCAGATTGGTGGGCACCGATTTCAGCTTCGACAAATAAAATTCGGCCTTATATATTGTGCCATACGGCAGCAGCTCATCGGGTTTAAACTCAACGGTACGGTTATCAATCCAAGTAGTGGTACCTTTTATCGGCGGGTCGAAACTAAAAAGGGTCTCTTTTATTGGTTCGCCAAATTTCTTTTCCCCTTCATGCTCCGTTGCCAAAAGTATGCGTACGGTAGCATCGCGGCTCACTACCCCGGCCGTAAAAGCCGAGATATGCTCGCTAAATGCGGAATCGATTTTTGGGGGTGCCGTGTCCTTTTTTTTACACGAAACAAAGGCAATCATTACAAGCATGGCGATGCCGAGCCATTGGGTGGTTGGATAGCGGAGTGTCATAGGTTAAAGTTAGTATTTTCCTTGAGTTGGAGGGTAGGATTCTCTTGGATAATCTCTTAACCTATTACTATTATGCTTTAGTATGTGGAGGGGTGAAAAGTTTTTTATAGGAGGAAAAAGTTTTACTATTTTGTATTTGAACAATTAAAAAGTAATGAAGGTAATCTACAAAATCACCTACCCAAATGGTAAAATTTACATTGGGAAAGACCTCACGAATACACTCAACTATTTTGGCAGTGCCAATAGTGCATTGATTGAAAAAGACTTTACTACTAAACAATTGCGAGACTTCACCATTCGGAAAGAAATTCTTTTCGAATCAGACAGCGCAACCGACCAAGAAATAAACACAAAAGAAGTAGAATTGATCAGGAAACACGACTCGAATAATCCGATGATAGGCTATAATCAGTGGCCTAAGTATAGGCCAATTGCAACTGTTGATATTTCAAAATGCTGTTAAAGGCAGCTCAAGTCTTTCAAACCAAAAAAAATCTTGTGTCTTGTGTCTTATGTCTTGTGTCTATAACAAGGCATTCACCAAAAAGAACACATACAGATATACCCAAAGCACATCTACAAAATGCCAGTAGGTGGCTAGTAATCGGATGCGGCTAATGCGACCAGGGTCGGTACTGAAAAGTAGTTCTTGCACAGGGTCGTGCAAGCGGCGATACGATTTAAATATACTGTAGGACATTACCCCTAAGCCTCCCAATACGTGCAAAAAGTGCAGGCCTGAGAGCATATACAGGTAGGAGTTGCCGATATTAGAGGTGAGGGTCAAGCCCTGACGATGCATTTCTACCCAACCTACCGTCTGGAAAGCCAAAAATGCAATGCCCAATAAAAAGGTAACCCCCATAGCTTGCAAATATCCGCGCTCATTGTCGTCACGTTGGGCTTTAATGGCTTGCAACAAAGCAAAACTGCTAGCCAGTATTATAGCAGTGTTGGCATGGAAAATAATGGGCAAGTGAAACTGAAAATTAGCGCTAAAAACCCGCGTATAGACAAACGCCGCGCTGGTAAATAAAAAAATAGTACTCAGCGCCGTAAGCAATGCATACAGCATGACCGATTGCTTGTCGGCAAACAATACCTTTAGTGGCTGTTGGGCTGGTCGTTCGGTTATGCGTTTCTTTTCCAAGGCTTTGGTAAATCAGTTATTGGTTAATCGGTTATTGGTAAAATGGCGTTTTACAATCGTACTTCGTACCTCAAACCTAGTACTTAGTCTAACATACGAACAAAAAATAAGTTCGGTTGCCTGATATTTTTTATAATGCTAAAATGCCCTTAAACATTAGTTTTTACTTAATTAGAACTATTTCAAAAATACCGTGTTTAGGTTAGTGGAGGGTGCTATTTAGAGTCTGTCTAAATAATAATGGTTTACTAACGAATGGTACTGTAATTTTGCATAACAATTGAGAAAAGACAATGGCTGAAGAGATAGATATCATTGACCAGGTAACGCAAAGTGACTACAAATATGGTTTTGTAACCAATGTAGAGAGCGACAATGCCAAAGTTGGCTTATCGGAAGACACTGTGCGTTTTATCTCGGCCAAGAAAAATGAGCCGGAGTGGATGCTGGAATGGCGCTTGAAGGCTTACAAAGCCTGGCTGCAAATGACCGAGCCTACTTGGCCCAACGTTCACTACCCGAAAATTGACTACCAGAAAATTATATACTACGCTGCGCCGAAACCCAAGAAGGTATTGAATAGCTTGGATGAGGTAGACCCTGAGATATTAGAGACCTTCAAGAAACTGGGTATACCTATGGAGGAGCAAAAGATATTGGCTGGTGTAGCGGTAGATGTGGTAATGGATAGCGTGAGCGTGAAAACCACGTACAAAGAGAAACTGAAGGAGCTGGGCATTATTTTCTGCTCGATGAGCGATGCCATTAAGGATTACCCAGAACTGGTGCAGAAATACATCGGTTCGGTAGTACCGGTGCGCGACAATTACTTTGCGGCATTGAACTCTGCCGTGTTTAGCGATGGTTCGTTTTGCTACATACCCAAAGGCACTCGCTGCCCAATGGAACTGAGCACCTACTTCCGTATAAACGAAGCCAACACAGGCCAGTTTGAGCGCACCTTGCTTATAGCCGATGAGGGTAGCTACGTGAGTTACCTAGAAGGTTGCACCGCCCCTATGCGCGATGAAAACCAATTGCATGCTGCGGTGGTAGAGTTGGTAGCTATGGACAATGCCGAGATAAAATACAGCACCGTACAAAACTGGTACCCCGGCAACAAAGAAGGCAAGGGTGGTATCTATAACTTCGTAACCAAGCGCGGCATTTGCCAAGGCATCAATAGCAAAATAAGCTGGACGCAGGTTGAAACGGGTTCTGCCATAACTTGGAAATACCCAAGTGTGGTATTAAAGGGCGAAAACAGCATCGGTGAGTTTTACTCGGTGGCCGTAACCAACAATTACCAACAAGCCGATACGGGTACTAAAATGATACACATCGGTAAAAATACCCGTAGCCGTATTGTGAGCAAAGGTATTAGCGCTGGCAAAAGCCAGAATAGCTACCGTGGCTTGGTGAAGGTAAATCCGAATGCCGAAAATGCTTACAACTTTAGCCAATGCGACTCATTGCTAATTGGCGACCGCTGTGGTGCGCATACCTTCCCTTACTTGGAGGTAAGTAATAAATCTGCAAAGGTAGAGCATGAAGCTACTACCAGCAAAATAGGCGAAGACATACTATTCTATTGCAACCAACGTGGCTTAAGTACGGAAACGGCGGTGCAATTGATTATAAACGGATATTGTAAAGAGGTTTTCCAACACTTACCTATGGAATTTGCCGCCGAAGCCCAAAAGCTGCTGGCTGTAAGTTTGGAGGGAAGCGTGGGGTAAACCCAATTTGAAAATTTGGGAATTTGAAAATTTGAAAATGCACGACATTCAATTTTAATTTTCCAATAAACTCAACATTTTCAAATTAGCACATTTTCAAATTTTCAAATTAACTGAATGCTATCTATTAAAGACCTACACGCCAGTATTAATGGCAAAGAGATATTAAAAGGCTTTGGCCTTGAAGTGAAACCCGGCGAAGTGCATGCCATTATGGGCCCTAACGGAACCGGCAAAAGCACTTTGGCTAACATATTGGCGGGCAAACAGGATTACGACGTAACCGAAGGCACTGTTACCTTCCAAGGCAAAGACTTGCTAGATATGGCTCCAGAAGAACGCGCCCGCGAGGGGGTATTCTTGGCTTTCCAATACCCAGTAGAAATACCAGGCGTGAGTATTGCCAACTTTATGAAAGCCTCATTGAACGAAGTGCGCAAGCACCGCGACTTGCAGCCATTGGATGCTGTAGAGTTTTTGAAGGTAATGAAGGAGAAAATGCGCTTTGTGGAAATCGACGAGAAGTTGATGCGCCGCGCCGTAAACGAAGGTTTTAGCGGTGGCGAGAAAAAGCGCAACGAGATATTCCAAATGGCAATGCTAGAGCCTACGCTATCCATTTTGGATGAAACCGATAGCGGCTTGGATATCGATGCCTTGCGCATTGTTGCCAATGGCGTAAACAAACTAAAAAACGAGAACAACGCGTTTATCGTTATAACCCACTACCAGCGCTTGTTGGATTATATAGTACCCGACTTTGTGCACGTAATGTACAATGGCCGTATTGTAAAAAGCGGTGGCAAAGAGTTGGCCTTGGAACTTGAAGCCAAAGGCTACGATTGGATTAAACAGGAAGTAGACGCGACCGTATAACATGACGACATTAAGTGAAACAGTGAACGCGATACACCCTACAGCCCAAGCTTTTTATGAGCAATGGGAACAGCTAGAGCCTACGCAAACCCCTATGGGTATTGCGCGTAAGCCTGCTATGGATAGTTTTGCGCAGTTGGGTATACCAACCATACGCCACGAAGACTGGAAGTATACCAACGTAGCCGCGCAGTTTAAGGCTGGTTTGACCGATATAACCAATATCACCAGCAACACAGTTGATGCTAACCATTTAAACCTATTCCCATTTTTAAAGGCCAATAGGTTGGTGTTTGTAAATGGCCACTTCTCTCCCACCCTTTCGGATGTGATAGATGCGGCGGAAGGTTTGGTTATCGGTAGCTTGGCTCTATACAATGAGTTGGGCCACATGGCATTAAGGGACAATTACAATACCTTAGCCAACAACGATAAAGAAGCTTTTAGTGCTCTCAATACTGCTTTTGCGCAAGATGGGGCGTTTATCTATGTTCCGGCAAAAACGGAAGTAGCACACCCAGTTATTATTGTGCACGTTACTACCGAGGGTTTGCAAGGCGTTATCAATAGCCGCAGCCTAATTGTAACGGGCCGCAGCAGCAGATTGGATGTGATTGAAAGCCACCAATACTTAGGTAACGATACCGCATTAGGTAACCAATTGCTTGAAATAGTAGTGGGCGAAAATGGCTTGGTTAATTACCATAAAATAATGACTGATGGCAACATCGGGAAGCACGTGGGCAACCTAGTAGCCAAACAAGGCAACGACAGCCGTTTCAATACTTATGTAGTGAACCTTGCGGGCCAATTGGTGCGCAACAACATGGTAGTAGACATTGATGGTAAAAACTCCGAAGCAGGCTTTTATGGCTTGTATAGCTTGGATGGTGCATCGCAAGTGGACAATCATGTAACCGTTAAACACAATGAGCCTCATTGCGAAAGCCATCAATTGTTTAAGGGTTTGCTCGATGATAAGAGCACAGGCGTATTCAATGGCCGTATCTTTGTAAAACAGGATGCCCAAAAGACCAATGCCTTCCAAAGCAACAAAACTATTCTTTTATCTGAGCAAGCAAATACCTACACTAAACCACAATTGGAGATATTTGCCGACGACGTGAAATGCAGCCATGGCGCCACTATGGGGCAAATTGACCAAACAATGGTATTTTATCTTCGCGCCCGTGGGTTGGATGAAGCACAGGCTCGTGCGATGCTAAACCAAGCCTTCGCTGCCGATGTTATAGAGAAGATTACCCTAGAGCCGCTTAAAGAGTGGCTACTCAATCAGTTAACCCAACAACTCACTCGCTAATGATACCTGGTGTAAGCATAAGAGAAGTAAACATTAGCAAACCCTTTGATGTAGAGGCCATCCGTCAGGATTTCCCGATACTGCACCAAAAGGTGAACGGCTACCCGTTGGTATATTTTGATAATGCTGCTACCTCTCAAAAGCCTAACCTGGTTATTGATGCCATCAGTAACTACTATAAGTTATATAACAGCAACATTCACCGTGGCCTGCACTACATGAGCGAAAAGGCTACGGAGGCGTATGAGGCTGCACGAGAAAAATCGCGTGCGTTTTTAAATGCATCGTCAACCAACGAAATCAACTTTACCAAAGGTACTACTGAGGGCATCAATTTGGTGGCCAGCAGCTATGGTCGCAAGTTTTTGCAGCCTGGCGATGAGGTAATAATCAGCACTATGGAGCACCATAGCAACATAGTGCCTTGGCAAATGGTATGCGACGAGCGCGGCGCCAAGCTGCGTATTATCCCAATTGATGATGATGGCAATTTACTATTAGATGAATATAAAAAGCTACTGAACGACCGCACCAAAATCGTTTCGGTAGTGTACGTTAGTAATGCATTGGGTACTGTTAACCCGGTAAAGGATATAATCACCCTAGCCCACGAAGTAGGGGCAGTGGTTATGTTAGATGGCGCCCAAGCAACCCCGCACATGGCTGTGGATGTTCAGGCATTGGATTGCGACTTCTTGGCTTTGTCATCGCACAAAATATTCGGCCCAACGGGCATGGGTATACTGTATGGCAAAGAACGCTTGCTAGAGCAAATGAACCCCTATCAGGGCGGTGGGGAAATGATTAAGACCGTAACTTTTGAAAAGACCACTTACAACGAGTTGCCCTATAAGTTTGAGGCAGGCACACCCGACATTAGTGGTGGCATAGCTATGGGTGTGGCTATTGATTATATCAATAGCATCGGCTACCAAAATATAGCAAAGCACGAGCACGATTTATTAGTTTACGGCACAGAGGTGTTGAGCCAAATTGAAGGTTTGAGGATTATTGGTCAAGCAAAAGAAAAAGCCAGCGTTATCTCCTTTTTAGTGGATGGCATTCACCCTTACGATATGGGTGTATTGCTCGATAAGCAAGGCATTGCCATTCGCACGGGCCACCACTGCTGCCAACCGTTGATGGATAGATTTGCCATACCGGGAACTTGCAGGGCCTCATTTGCATTTTACAACACAACAGCAGAAATTGATAAGTTGGTTAAGGGGATTGAGAAAGTGAAAACGATGCTTGGCTAATTTGGAAATGAGTCAATTTGAAAATTTGGAAGGAAGTTTCAATGCCACTAATTTTTTTCAATTTTCAAATTAGCACACTTTCAAGTTTTCAAATTGTAACAATGACCATTAACGAAATACAGGAAGAAATAATTGAGGAATTCGCGCTTTTTGAAGAGCCAATGGATCGATACGACTACTTGATTGATATAGGTAAGAAACTGCCTGAGCTGGAGGAGCGTTTTAAAATAGAGGAGAATGTTGTTAAGGGTTGTCAGAGCACCGTTTGGTTGCATAGTTTTGAGAAGGACGGAAACGTATACTTTGAAGCCGATAGCAATACCGTAATAACCAAAGGAATTGTAGGTTTGCTAGTTAGGGTGCTTTCTGGCCATACGCCACAACAAATACTGGATACTGATTTATACTTTATTGATAAAATTGAATTGCGTTCGCACCTAAGCTCGCAGCGCAGCAACGGCTTAAGTGCTATGATGAAACAAATTAAAATTTACGCCCTCGGCTTCAGCCAACAGGCCAAACAAGCATAAATATGTTGCCAGAAACAACGACAACCCAAATGCCAAAGAAAAGCTTCATCGAGATAAAGGATGATATCATTAAGGTAATTAAGACCTGTTATGACCCTGAAATACCTGTGGATATTTACGAGTTGGGCCTTATCTATGAAATAAACGTAGACCCGGGCAACAACGTACATATCATGATGACGCTTACTAGCCCCATGTGCCCAGTAGCCGAAAGCCTACCTATTGATGTAGAAAACAAGGTAAAAACGCTGGAAGATGTGAACGAGGTAAAAGTCGAAATTACATTTGACCCACCTTGGGAGCAAAGCATGATGAGCGAAGCCGCGCAATTGGAGCTAGGATTTCTATAGTAAATTTGAAAATGAGGCAATTTGAAAATTTGGAAATGAATTCAAATTGCTTTCAAATATTACCAATACCATTTCCAAATTAGCACATTTTCAAATCTTCAAATTAACATACGATGTATCCCCCAGAACTAGTAGCACCTATGAAACAGGAACTAACCGGAAACGGGTTCCGCGAGTTGCTTACCGCCGATGACGTTGAGCAACTATTCGAAAGCAAAGAAGGCACTACGTTTGTGGTGTTCAATTCGGTATGTGGTTGCGCAGCTCGTAATGCACGCCCAGGTGCCGTAGCTGCTGTAAAATCAGCCGACAAACTACCTGACAATTTGGTAACCGTATTTGCTGGTGTTGATGCACAAGCAGTGGCTAAGGCCCGCAGTTATACCTTCCCTTATCCACCAAGCTCGCCATCAATGGGTTTGTTTAAAGATGGCAAATTGGTACACTTTATTGAGCGCCACCACATTGAGGGCGTTCCTGCTGAAGCTATTGCAGCCAACTTAAAGGCTGCATTTGAGCAGTATTGCTAAAAATCATACTTTAAAAAAGCACAAAAGGCCATTCTCACTCCAGAGTTTGGCCTTTTGCACTTTAGTTAGCTCTGAAACATATGTAAATCCTAACAATACACTAAAAATTAATTTGTAACAATATTGATTTCCTATCAATGTTTCGTATCTTGAGCCTTGGGATGATTGTTTGCGCATATAAATTTGCCTGCCATGATCAAAAAATAGTTTTTTAACCTTGCAACTTTTTACCGCCCACAATTGTCATTGTAATTGATGGTAAATGGATGCAGTTACTGTACAATAAATAAAACACTGTTTTCCACAACCAACAATAAAAAAATCAAGAAAAAATACTGTACAGCAATAACTTTAGCGAATTTTAACCAACTATTTGTATATTTAACCACCGAACTTTTTAACTCTAAAACCTAAGTAAGGATGAAAAATCTATACCGAGCGCTTTTCCTCTCCGCTGTGCTCAGTTCTACTGCCTTCGTTAATAACGCGAATGCACAACAAGACACTTGGCAAGAAGTGTACACCATTCTTGGTACCAACTGCGCAGGTGGTGGTTGTCATGGTGGTTCTCGCCCCGATTTTAACGTAACCGACAGCAGCACCGATTTATATGCCGCGCTGGTTGGTGGAAGCCCAATTAATCCAGCTGCTCTGGGCAAAGGTGATAAGTATATTGATCCAGGTTACCCTTCACGTAGCTATTTGTTGCGCAAGGTAGCAAACTGCCTAAGCGGCGACTTAGCATTGGATCAAGCTGAAGGTGGTACTATGCCCCAGGGTCGTGCACCATTGTTGGACCAAGAAATTGAGTTGATTCGCCAATGGATTATTTTTAACGCACCTGAAACCGGTGTAGTGGTTAAGAAAGATGTAATTGACGAATACTACACCATTGGTGGTGTGCCTAAAGTTGAGCGCCCGACGCCACCTAAGTCTTGCGAAGGTTTCCAATTGCACATGGGCCCAATTTTCTTTGAGCCAGGCCAAGAGGATGAATATTTCCAAAAGTTTGACTTGAACTTGCCTGATACTATTGAAGTAATAGGTTTGGAATTGTTCTTTAATGACGAGTCACACCACTTTATTTTGCGCAAATATAAAGCTGGCACATCGGCTACAGTACCAACAGGTGCAACGCTGTTGAACCCATTAACTGCTTTTGATGGTGACAAAGACTACATTATGGCTTGGCAAGACAACCAAGCATTCGACTTGCCAAACGGCACCGCTTACTTCTGGAAGCCGGGAGAGGTACTAGACCTCAACTTCCACATGTTCAACTACTATGCCGATAAGATTATGGCTGGCGAAGTATACCTAAACGTATACACCCAACCTAAAGGTAGCGCTGAGAAGGAAATGAAATCTAGCTTAATCAACAATGCTGGTTTGTTTATACAGAATAATAATCAACCCGTTACGTTTACCAATAATAATAACTTGAGCAATGTAAGTCTTTGGACACTTACCTCGCACACCCACAAGTATGGTACTAACTACGACATTTTCTTGAAAAACGCAGGTGGTGGCAAAGGCCGCAAAGTGTTTGATGGCAGCTTTAACTACATGCAAGGTTTTGATACTGGCGTTTATGATTGGGAGCACCCACCAACTGTTATGTACGAGCCTTTCTTAGATATGGCGGACACTATTAATAATGGAACGGTGCCTACCGGTTTGATTGATGAGGCCACTTATAAGAACTATGGCTCACGTCCAGTTACTTTCGGTTTCACTACTGAAGATGAAATGATGATTTACTACATACAGTATGTAGATGGTAAGTTTGATATTCCATCATCACCTTCTTGGGTATCTACTTGCTCTGCAGAAGTTTTTGTTGACCCATGTGCCGATACTACCGGTATTGTTGAGTTTGTTAAAAACGATGGTGTAGGCATGAGCCTATATCCTAACCCAACATCTGGAATTGCTAATATCAGCTACGAATTGAGCAGCAATGCTACCAATGTGAAGCTTGAAGTGGTGAATTTGCTTGGCGAAGTGGTATCAGTATTGGTTAATGGCGAAGGCCAACCAACTGGCGAATACAACTACCAGTATAACAGCGCCAATCAAAACCAAGGTATCTACATTGTACGCCTATCCATAGATGGTAAAACAAGTACCCAGAAACTAATTTTGACTGGAAACTAATACCATTTAAAATACCATATTCAAAAAGCCTTGCTAAATTTTTAGCAGGGCTTTTTTGTGCCCCATCCATTAGGTTTTTTATGATTTTGGTCATAAAAACGCTATTGGAATTTTCACGAACTGTTCATTATCAATTGTTTAACACCAATAAACGCAATTACCCTAAACAGGTTATTAGGCCTCTATGCATTTGTGGCCTATGAGAATTTACATAAATTGACTAACGATTGTTAGCTACCGCAAACAAACTACACCGTTATTAATTTATCAACTAAAAACCTGTACCGAATGAAAAAGCTTTATGGGGTAATTGTCCTCTCTCTGGTTCTAAACTTGTATACCAATGCCCAAGACACTTGGCAGCAAGTATACACGTTGCTAAACACCAATTGTGCTGGCGCTGGCTGCCACGGCGGCGATTTGCAAGACTTTAATGTTACCTTGCCCAGTAACGATTTATACAATGCCTTGGTAGGCGTGGCACCAACAAACAGCACTGCATTGGGCAAAGACGACAAATACATTGACCCAGGCTACCCAGCGCGTAGTTTTTTGTTGCGTAAAGTAGCCAACTGCCTCAGCAGCGATTTGGCGCTTGACGAGAGCGAAGGCGCTGCCATGCTATCGGGCACCGAACCACTATTGGATCAGGAAATAGAACTGATACGCCAATGGATTCTTTTTGGTGCGCCCGAAACTGGTTCGCCAGTAAACAAGGCACTAATTGATGAGTACTACACCATAGGCGGACTGCCGAAGCTGGAACAGCCAACCCCGCCAAAATCCTGCGAAGGGTTTCAAATTCACATGGGGCCTATCTTTTTTGAGCCAAACGAAGAGTCGGAGTTTTTTCAAAAGTACGATTTGAAAGTTGCTGATACGCTAGAAGTAACGGGACTGGAGATTGTGTTCAACGATGAGTCGCATCACTTTATCCTGCGTAAATTTAAAAACGGTACCGCCCAAAACTGGCCTCAAGGTTTAACCCCGTTGAACCCGCTAACGGCCTTTGACAGCGACAAGGAATATGTAATGGCTTGGCAAAATAACGAAACCTACCAATTGCCAAACGGCACTGCCTACAAATGGAACCCTGACGAATCGTTGGATCTTAACTTCCACATGTTCAATTACAACAATGATATTCTTGCAGGCGAGGTATATATAAATGTGTTTACGCAACCAAAGGGTAATGCCGAAAAGGAAATGAAATCGAGTTTGATAACCAACCTTGGCATATTTATACCCAACAACAACCAGCCCGTTACTTTTTCGGCAAGCAATAGCTTGAGCAACGCAAGCATTTGGACACTAACATCGCATACTCACAAATATGGCAAAAACTACGATATTTTCCTTAAAAACGCCGATGGTAGTAAAGGCCGCATGATTTATGATGGCAGCTTCAATTACCTACAAGGCTTTGATACCGGTGTTTACGATTGGGAACATCCCCCTACTTCGGTTTTTGAGCCTTTCCTAAACCTAGCCGACACCATAAATAATGGGCAAGTATCCAACGGATTGATACATGAAGCTACTTTCCAGAACTTTGGTTCAAGGGCGGTTACGTTCGGATTTACATCCGAAGACGAAATGATGATATACTATGTGCAGTATGTTGATGGTGTTTATGACATTCTGCCTAACCCAACCTGGACCTCAACTTGTAGCAGCGAAACCTATGAAGCACCTTGTCTGAAAGACTCTGTGCCAAACGGCGTAGCCGCTATTACCGGCAATAGTTCAATTGGCTTGAATGTTTTCCCGAATCCCGCATCAGGGCTTGCCAACATTGAATATTTTCTCAACGAAAATGCCTCGGTAGTAACCGTAGAAGTGGTAAACCTACTTGGCGAGAAAATGATGGTAATGGCAACTAACGAGCAGCAAACTGTTGGTCAGCATCAGTACCAATTAGATGGTGGTACTTTAAGTCAAGGAGTGTACTTTATGCGCCTTTCGATTGACGACAAGGTACATACTTTGAAATTCCTGATTAGCAAGTAGCATGAATCTGTAAGCTTTAAAACACAACACCCGTATTTGTATTATCAGGAAACTGAGGATAAACATTTGAGAAAAACAAGAACGCCCGGCGCTATACACCGGGCGTTTTTGTTTTATTGCAAATGCAATTTTACTCTATCACCAGCTTCTGGAACGCATCACCACCAGTGCTAATTACCTTTACTAGGTACAGGCCGCTCGCAAAATCAGAAACATCAACCACAGTGTCTGCGCCTAATTGGTTGGATGTGCTTAGAACCAATTTACCTTGTAGGTTATAAATACGAATCATTGACTCGCCAGGCATACCACTGGCACTTATAGTGCAAATATGGCTGGCTGGATTGGGGTAAATAGCAATGTTGCGTTTTAATTGCTGTTCAGTTAACCCTACCGTCCAATTTTCGATATTGATATCATCCAGATAAATGTTGTTGCCATTGTTTGATACAGCCTCGAACTTAATACGAACCCTACCTTGGCCTTGCACCTGTGGTAGTCTTACTCCGCCAATGCGTTCCCAGTCGGTGGCAGTGGGCACAAACGCAATGTTTTGTATGGCGGTGGTTTGCAAGCGTAATCCATTTCTGCTCCAAAACGAAACCCAGCTATCACCACAATCAAGACTAAAATATAGGTTAAGCGAATCGTTGGAGGCACTGTCTTTGCGAGCATAAGCATAACTAAAGCTCAATGCGGCAATTTCGCCAGCGGGTACTTCAAAGTAAGGCGTAGTTAATGCTTGCTTTTGGTTAGCGGTATTGCCTGTAAAAAAGTCAACTTTAACTCCATTAGGAGACGCCGCAAAACCACCTTCGGTGGATAGTGCCCAAGCACCCGAAGCGCCACCCACGGAGGTAACCTCCCACAATGTTGGCGGATAGTTAACACTTTCAAACCCCTCTACTACCGGCAGCGACAAAGCAAAAATACCGGCCTCGTTGGCTACAGTAATATTAAAATCTTTAGTGTCGTTGCTAGCCAATTGGTCGGTACCATTATTGGGGTTGCTGATGTAAAAATTCATTTCGTGCAAACCATCGGCAAGTGTAACAGCATTGATGGGAATATAAACCGACTCGCCCGTGGCAAGGCTGCCTGTCCATTGTTGTTGCCTAAAGGTGCTTTGATCAATTACCATATTCACCAACAAACTAGTAATGGTTTGCGAACCACTGTTGCGTACTAGTATCACAGGCGAAAAGGTATTTTGACATACAGTGGTGCTCGGGTAAACTACCGATACCAAAGCGGCATCAAGCATATACAGCGTGCAGGCTGTTGAATTGGCTAAATCTCCGCGGGCAACGCTGAGTACATTATCTACCCTACCCTTTTGGCCAGCCGTAAACATATACATACAAGCATCGTTTACATAGTCCATATAGTTCATAAACATATCACCATTGGGGCCGTTGGAGCACGATACAGAAGGAAAACTAGGACAGCTATAATTAGCTTTTGATTGAATGGGCGTATCAGCAATGCCATCATCGTCAGCGCAACTACTCAAGTTTGGTTCGCCCAAACCCCACAAATGGTCGAGGCCAAAAAAGTGACCAACTTCATGCGTAGCAGTGCGTCCTTTATTAAAAGGCGACACCACATTGCCAGTGGTACCGAAGTATTTGTACTGCACCACTACCCCATCGGTATCGGGGTTTTGCCCTGGTTTAGATGAGTAACCTAAGGTACCAGCGTTTGCCCCACCAAGTTGTAAAGTCCATATATTCAGGTACTTGGTTGGGTCCCAAATAGTGGTAGGTTTTAAGTCAGTCTCCACATCGCTCATGGTCCAAGTGGCTTGGCCGCCATTAATGCGCTCAATACCCGAAAATGGATTACCGTCAGGGTCGCGCACAGCAAGACAAAACTCAATGCTCATATCTGTCGCCAATGATTGAAACACACTTGGAATCAACGAAGCATCGGCATTTAAAAAACGATAATCATTGTTCAATACCAAAATTTGCGACAATACCTGCGCCTCCGATATGTTGCCACCTACCCCAACTGCTTCTCCATTGTGCACCACGTGCACTACAACTGGTATGGTTATTAATGCCGTTTTTCGAGCCACACTGCCGTTCACTTGATTCTGCTCTATAGCCGATTCGATACTTCGTAACCGCTGCGCATAACCAGGGTCGTTGGCAAGGTTATACTGGTGAAGTTCGTCGTATCCGCAATGAGCGCCGGTTTGGGCAATTGCTGCAGGAGTAATAAAAAGGCCTAGACTAATAGTCAAGGCCTTTATAGTGTTTTTCATCATTTGCTGTAAGTTAAGTCCATAGCCCAAGTTTACTTGGCCAGCACCAACCTATAATGGAGCATTTCACCATCCCGATTGATACGAACCATATAAACACCTCCGGCAAAACTACTCAAATCAACCTCAACCGAAGGGTAAGCTAAAATATCATTTTCTTGGGTCATTACCAGCTTACCTAGCGCATCAAACACCGTAATGTTGGCAATGCCAGTTAAACTGGTAAAGTTTATGGTGAATTTGCCCGTTGTAGGGTTTGGCCATAGGCTTACATTCGCTTCACTTAGTCCTTCAACTAAGCTAGTGTATAAGCTAATGTTTACCGTATCGGAAGTTGCGCATCCGTCAGCATCGGTTACGGTTACTACATAAGTACCTGCAGCTAAACCAGCAGCAGTTGCCGTGGTTTGTCCATCGCTCCAAGCATAGGTAAATGGTGCATTACCATTCGAAGGAACGGTAGTTGCGGTTCCATTCGCAGCGTTTAGCGTGTCGGGTGTAACGTAAGTACTTAACAATGGGCCACTGCCCCTTGGCACAAACACCGAGGTAGTTTGTTGGCATCCGCTTGCATCAGTAACTGTTACGGCATAGTTACCATCAAACACTACAAAAATACTTTGTCCAGTATCGGTAGTGCTCCAAACATAATCATAAGGCGCAACACCACCTGAAACTACTACCTCTACCTCTCCCACCTTCGAACCGCAAACAATAGCTATTACTGAGCCATTCAATACCAAAGGTGCCGCGGCAGGAACGTTCAGATTTAACGTGCTTACACAACCGCTGGCATCGGTTACGGTAATGTTGTAGTTACCAGCAGCTAATCCGCTGCCATTTTGGGTGTTAAAGCCATTTGACCAAGTAAAGGTAAATGGAGGAACACCACTATTAACTGCAATACTAATGGCTCCATTAGCAGCACCTGGGCAGGTTTCAGCACTTATAGTTGCTACCACATCAAGCACCGATAGGCTATCAACCAATACACTCAAGTTAGCATTGCAGTTATTGGCATCAGTTACGGTTACACTATACAGGCCTTGTGGCAAGTTTTGCAACTGTTGTGCGCTACTTCCGTTCGACCATAGGTAATTGTATGGCGCAACACCACCTGCAGCCAATACACCCACTTGGCCATTGGCTATGCCACATGATGCATCAACATGGTACACCTGCAATTGCAATTGGCTTGGTTGGCTAATGGTAGCCGAACGCACCGCAATACAACCGGTAGCATCGGTTACGGTTAAGGTATAGGTACCACTGGTTAGGTTGCTTATTGATGCCGTGGTGACCGCATTGCTCCATAGATAGGTGTATGGTGCACTGCCACCAGAAACTGCAGCCGAAATACTTCCATTGTTTTGTCCGTTACAGTTATTGCCCACTATGTTTAAAGTAACAGTTGGACCTCCAATATTCGATACCACAATTAAAGTGTCGGCATAACAGCCGTTTTGATCAGAAACGGTAAGTGAATAGGCTCCAGAAACCAAGTTTATCAAATCGGGCGATACTTGGCCACTTCCCCAAAGGAAAGCATAAGGTGCGCTTCCGCCAGAAGTATTGGTCGCAATTTCTCCATCAGCATTGCCACAAGTAGCATCGGTTACCGTATTGCCAATTACAATTTTAGTAGGTTGGGCAATAACCACATTGGTAATGGTAGCGCAGTTGTTGGCATCGGTAACGGTAAGGGCGTAATTGCCCGCCAACAAGCCTGTAACCGCCTGCCCACTTAACCCACCACTCCAAGCAAAAGTATATGGTGCAACACCCCCAGCTACGGTAGCAGTTGCTGCTCCATCATTCGCCCCAAAGCACGATGCATCTGTTTTGACTATGCTTACAGTAGGTGCTAACAGCTGTGAAACGGTTGCAGTGGCGGTGCCCGTGCATGTGTTAGCATCGCTCACCGTTACTGCGTATACTCCGGCAGGTAAGTTGCTAATAGTGCTAGTATTGCCACCATTACTCCAACTATAATTATATGGAGCAGTTCCACCTGTTACAGTAGCAGTAGCTGAGCCATTACTGGCACCGCAGGCACTATTGGTTGCATTTCCCAGTACTGCTATAGCCGCTGGCTGACCAATAACAACAGTAGCTAGCGAAGCACATCCATTGGCATCGGTTACGGTTACAGTATAGCTACCAGCTATTAAGTTTGTAAGGCTAGTGCCACTAACTCCGTTGCTCCAGTTCAATACATAAGGTGCGGTGCCGCCTGTTACAGAAGCCGAAGCCGTACCATTGCTACCGCCGTTGCAGCTTACATCTTTTTTGCTGGTAGTAACATTAGGGCCACCCACATTGCTAATATTAAAGGTAGCCGTTGCGGTGCAAGAGCGACTATCAGTAACAGTAACAGTATACGAGCCAGATGCCCTATTATTGATGGTTGCGGTATTGCCGCCGCCGCTCCAAGCATAAGTGTAAGGGCTGGTGCCGCCAGTTACACTGGCCGATACCGAACCATTGTTGTTTCCGCAAGTTGCTGGCGATGTGGTAGCAGTAACAGCAATAGCTGCTGGCGCACTAACAAATACGGTAGTTGAAACCGTGCAGCCATTTGCGTCGGTAACGGTAATGCTATAGTTGCCGGCAGTTAAACTGCTGATGGTATTGGTTTGACCACCATTGCCCCATGCATAGCTGTATGGTGCAGTGCCACCTGTTACAGTAGCCGTAACAGCACCATTTGAACCTCCATTGCAACTAACGTTTTGGATGTTAAAAGCTAAGGTAGGGCCATTGTTATTGGCTGCCACGGTAGTTGAGCCCGTGCGGGTGCAACCATTGTTATCGGTTACGGTATATGTATAAGCGCCCGATGCCAAGCCAGTAAGGCTAGCGCCCGAGCCACCATTGCTCCAGTTTACCGTAAATGGCGCTGTGCCCCCGGTTATGGATACGCTGGCTGTACCGTTTGCATTGCCACAAAACGCTGCAGTAGTAACCGCGGTAGCCGTTATAGCCAAAGGTGCCGTTAGGGTTGTTGAACCTGTAACGCTGCAGCCCCTGCTATCGGTTAAGGTAACACTAAAAGTACCCGTGCCCAATGCACTTAGGTTGGCCGTAGTGCTGCCATTTGACCATAAATAGGTATACGGAGGCGTGCCACCCGAACCTGTTGCCGATGCTACACCGTTGGTTTGCCCTGCGCATAGTGGATTAGTGCCCACAACCGATACCGTAGGAATGGCATTTATGGTAATAAAGCTTTGGGTTACGGTGGTGTCTCTACCAGCGGAATTTATGGCAACAAGCGTTACAGCATACACCCCTGGGGTAGTATAGCTAATACTTGGGTTTTGCAATGTTGATGTTGCAGGTGTACCGCCTGGGAAATTCCATTCCCAATTGCTAGGGCCGTTGGTTGACTGATCGGTAAACTGCACGGTGGCACTGCCACAAGCAGTTGTAGGGCTAGCGGTAAACACAGCTACTGGCGCCAATGTTGGCACCAATTGGCAGCCTGAAACTACTATATCATCCAAATAGATGTTGTTGCCCAAGTTGTTAAAGCTCTCGAACTTAATCCTTACGTTGGCTTGGCCATCAAAAGCTCCTAGGTTAATGGTAAAGCAACCAGCGCCAACCGCACCAGGTCCGCACCAATCTTCAGCAATAGCAGGTATAAATTCGGGTCCATTGGTAGTGGCATTGGTAGCAAAATTACCCGTTCCGTTTTCACCAGTAGCCAACACCCTATTGGGCCAAGTAGCACCGCCATCGGTTGAGATGTATACAATCAGCGAATCCCTTTGAGTTTGGGTCCTTCTTCTATGGGCATGTTTAAAATTAAGCACTGTATTGCTTACCGAGCTGAGGTTTAGCACTGGGCTTATCAATCCATCGCGTTGGCCGTTGGTGGTGTAGTTGAACAGGTTTATACCTGCTGACCTAGTGCCCGATGTGTTGCCGGCTGTAGTATTTATGGCCCAGGTAATGCCATTGTCTGGGTTTTGCAAGGTCCAACCATTAGTTACAAACGAGTTGGATTCAAAATCTTCGCTCAATAGATTGCCAGTAGTACCTACAGTTATGTAACCGTTTTGGGTATTGGTTATGCCATTTACCGTTAAAGAAACAGGGTAGTTGCCCGGCGCATTATAAACTACGGTAGGGTTTCGAGCGGTTGAGGTAGCAGGTGTTCCACCAGGGAAACTCCATGACCAAGCCGTTGGATTACAAGTTGATTGGTCGGTGAACTGCACCGTAAGAGTACCACAACCTTGGGTTACGTTGGCCGTAAAGTTGGTTTGCGGTGTGGTTACGGTTACATAGCCCGTTTGGGTAAGAGTATTGGTGCCAAAGGTGTTGGTACTGGCCAAGACAACATTATAAGTGCCTGCAGTATTGTAAGTAACCGTTGGGTTTGCAGCAGTTGATGTAGCTGGAGTGCCACCTTGGAACGTCCAAAGACGTGAGCTTGGACTGCCCGCCGATTGATCAGTATAGGTTACCGTTTGACCAACGCAAATAGCAGCGGTGGTGGACGTAAACAACGGTGTTGGCGGTTGGTTTACAATGGTCAACGAATCCACCACCTTAAACAAGTCAAGGCCAGCCTCAACTATATGGCCTGCACCGTATTCGCCGGTGGTTACCACAAAACGCATATTGGCACTTTTTGCAATCAAGGTGTTTAGGTTGTAATTACGGAAACTCCAAGAGTTACCGCTGTTGGTTCCCGGTCCTATCCTATCAATCACTACAGAAGTCGTACCATTGCTTACGCTTATAATCAATGTATCGTCAAAGTTACCCGAGCCACCATCATTGTACCACCAGCGGTAGTAACTTAAGTATGGCAAGTTGTATGTGGTAAGATCAAACACTGGAGATGTTAAAATGGTGGTTCCACCGTCAACATCATCCGCTCCTGCAGTTCCTCCCGCGTTTCCGGTAATATAGGCATCACTACCAAAGTCATTAGTTACATCCGCTCCGGCATTGCTCTGTGCTGTTCCATTCAAGGTGCCTGCAGGTGCTCCGCGCTCCCAATCGCCAGTGGTGGCAGTGCCGGTAACCGTCCAGCCAAAGTCCATGATAAAGTCATCATAGTATCCTTTTGCAATATTAACCGTTACCGAAGCTGACGGTGCAGTAAAGGTGCGGTTAGCCACTTCGGCGGTTACATAGCCCCATTTGCCACCGTATACGTTGTATGTTCCTTGGTTAACCGTAATGGCAAAATTTCCATTGGCATCGGCAGTGGTATTGTAACTAAAGTTGTTACCTACACCCAATATTCTAACTCTGGCATTTGGCACACCCACCAGGGTGCCTGCATCGCGCACTTGGCCCGTTAAAGCTACTTGTATAAGGGGAGTACAAACCGTAGAATTGATCAAACTTGCCCTACGCGGACAAACAGCCATTACCGTTTGCATACGGGTCTTTTGATCCCGCGTAAAAATGTTCATGCAGGCATCGTTGGTATAGTCCATATAGTTCTGCACCATATTGGTATTACCACAACTAACGGTATTGGCTGTGCAGCCCCTCTTTGCAGCATCTGAATCTGGAGTGTCATTACAAAAATCATCTACACCACAACCGCCATCGCCCCAAATATGGCGAAGACCCAACCAGTGTCCCACCTCGTGTGTCATGGTTCTACCCTGGTTGTATGGGGCATTGGCTGCACCCGAAGCGCCAAAGCTGCTAAACACCACTACTACCCCATCAGAGTTGGCCGCTTGTGCGCCTGTTGGCATACCTGCCAATCCTGAACCTTCCGGAAACTGAGCATAACCCAGCAAACCATTACCACCAAAATCAACCGACCACATATTAAAGTACTGGTTTGGGTCCCAAATAGTGGCTGGTTTAAGGGTGTTATCAATAGTAGTTGTGCTTGACCAGTTTGTTTCCGTCCTTTGTACGCGGTGTATACCTGGCTCGGCCAAGACATTGCCATTAGGGTCGCGGAGGGCAAGACAAAACTCTATCTCCACATCGGCAGCCACAGGGCGGAAAGCTACAGGCGTATTCACCGTATCGGCATTTCGCCTGCGAAAATCCTTGTTAAGGATATCAATCTGGCTAATCACCCTTGAAGCGGCAATGTTTTCATTGCTTCCTACCGCATCGCCATTGTGGATAATATGCACTACCACCGGAATGGTGATAATGGCAGCCCTGCCTGATTTGTTCTGCTGTATTTGCTTTTGCTTTACGATTTCTTTTTGCAACCAACCTTCAAAGTCGTTCAGCGTTGGTGCTCCGGGAACGGTGCTACGCAATACGCTATCGGCGTACATGATACCGCAATGGTCGTATTGCACTGGTAACGTGCCGTTGTGGGGTAGTTGAAATGGAATGCCCGTTTGTGCATTGGCACTAAAAAAAGAAAAAAAAGAAGCGAGGAACACCAGTAGCATTCCTCGCTTTTTAATAACTGAAATCTTATTCATCGGATCGGGTAATAGTTTAACTATAAATTACCCTACCAAGATAGCAAACAATTAGTTAATTCTTAGCACTTTACGCACTACAGTTTGGTCGCCGGAAATAATTTTTACGAAGTAAGTATTTGCCGGAACATGACTCAAATCAATCTCAAAATCGCTTACAACGTTCATTTTCAATTCAGATACAAATATCTGTTGGCCTAAAGTGTTGTATACTTCAATTTGCGTTTCGCTGCTATTATTATTCGAAACATTTACCACAAACTTACCATTGGTAGGGTTAGGATAGATAGTTACTCCAATTTTCGAGTCGATATTAGCAACATCAGTACCCACGGCTATTACAAAGTTGAAAGTACGTACACAATTGTTGGCATCGGTTACGGCTACGGTATAGTTTCCAGCGCCTAAACCAGTAGAGCTGGTGCCAGTGGCCCCATTGCTCCATGCATACGTATAAGGTGCAGTACCACCGCTAGCTGTTACAGTAGCTGTTCCAGTGTTTTGGCCTTGGGTGGTATTGGTTACCTGTAGGTTGGCTTGTATCTCGCTTGGGCCAGTTATTACAATGGTTTTAATGGTAGCACAGCCCGAGTTGTCGGTCACGGTTACAGTATAGCTACCCGCAGTAAGCGTAAACACGTTTTGCGTGCTTTGGCTGTTACTCCATGAGAAGTTATAAGGGGTTTGTCCGCCAGTTACGTTCAACGAAATACTGCCATTGTTGTTACCAAAGCAACCAGTTACATTATTTTGGCTCACCGTTACATTAGGGCCAAGGCCAGTTACGGTTGCGCTAGCGGTTACTGAACAACCAGCTGCATCGGTTACAGTTACGGTATAGTTGCCGGTTACCAAATTAGTAGCTGTTTGCGAAATCTGGTTAGCTGCATCGTTCCATAAGTATGAGTATGGAGGAGTGCCAGCACTCACCACCGCAGTTGCTGTTCCGTTGCCTACAGCACCACAACTTACTGGTGTTGTTGTTGCTGTTACGGTTGGGCCCGAAGTGGCGGTAAGGGTTACGCTCGATGTGGCGGTGCAGCCATTGCCATCGGTTACGGTTACAGTGTAGGCACCTGCTACCAAACCATTGGCTTGTGCATTACTGCCTCCGCCATTGCTCCAAGCATAAGTATATGGTGTAGTACCTCCAGAAACACTGGCAATAGCCGAGCCATTGGCAGCAGTACAGCCAGGATTTACGCTAGTGGTGCTTACCACCAATTGGGTAGGTTGGATGATAGTTACCTGCAACGTAGCAGCAGTGCAACCTGCACCATCAACCGCACTTACCGTGTATGTTCCGGCGGCAAGGTTGGTGCGTGTAGCACCAGTAAAACCACCATTCCAGTTAAAGGTATAAGAACCCGAACCACCAATAGCCGATACCGTAGCTGCACCATTGGTGCCTCCAAAACAAGATACATTGGTTTGGCTGCTAACCGATGATACCACTTGGCTAGGTTGTGTTACAGTGCCAGTAGCAGTAGTTACACATAGAGCTGCATCGGTTACGGTTACTACATAAGTACCAGCGGTTAGGTTTGATTTAGTAGCTGCGTTTCCGCCGCCACTCCAAACATAGGTAAATGGCGCAGTTCCCCCAGTAGCAGTAACCGTTAAGCTACCGTTATTGCCGCCGAAACAGGTAACGTTTACCGTATTGGTTATGGTTGCCGTAGCACCTCCAAAATTGGTAACGGTGGCAGTGCTGGTTGCGGTGCAGCCTGCTGCACTGGTTACCGTTACGGTATAAACACCTGCCGCAACACCTGTTAGGTTTTGTGTGGTTGGGCCGTTGCTCCATACATAAGTATAAGGAGTTGTACCACCGCTAACGGTAAGTGTAGCGCTACCATTTGATTGGCCACAACCCGCTTGGGTAGTGCTATTTGAAACAGTAATAGGACCTGAGCCTGATACTACCGTACTGCCTATGACAGTGCAACCGTTTGCACTAGTTACTGTAACTGAATATGCAGCTGGGCCTAAGTTGTTAATAGCTGGTGTGGTTGCACCAGTGCTCCACAAGTAAGTGTACGGCGCTGTGCCACCTGTAGCGCTAACCGTTGCCGTACCGGCATTGTTTGAGCAATTTGATGGAGTTGAGGTAACACTTAAAGTAACTGCTGGTGGTTGCGATACGGTGGTTGAAGTTGTACCGGTACACCCGTTGGCATCTGTTACCGTTACGGTATACGAACCAGCAGCAAGGCCTGTTCGGTTTTGGGTAGTTGCGCCGCCATTCCATAGGTAAGTGTAAGGGCTGGTGCCGCTGGCAACCGCAATGTTAATGGCGCCATTGTTTCCTCCGTTGCAAGTTACGTTAGTAGTAGTTGCTGTTGGCACTGGCTTGCTACGAACTGTAATGTAGTTGGTAAGGGTTTTGGTATTTTGCCCGTTGGCGCCAGTGGCAACCAAAGTAACCGAGTAAGTACCTGCGGTGTTGTAGGTAACAGTAGGGCTGGTGGCAGTAGATGTTGATGGGGTACCACCCGTAAAAGTCCAGCTATAAGAAGTTGCGTTGGTAGATGTATTGGTAAACGTTACGGTGCCGCCTGCACAAAATGCAGTTGGGGTACCCGTAAAGTTAGCCACTGGAGTTGGGCCGCTTGGGGCACACTCAACCGGGAAAATGATGTTTTTGAGGTTTACACCCCAACCTGCGAAGTAGGTGTTCCAAGTACCATTGCCAGCTTTTTCCCACCCAAAGTTTGCATTGCCACTATTAACAGAATTTGTTACCAATGCAATACTATCACCCGATGCATAAGTGTACTCAACACCGACAAAATAGTCACCTGTAACAATTGCAGGCGTAGTAAACGGAATCAATATTGCGCCCGTTGTAACAATCGATGAAATAGAGATTAACTGAGTTGTGAGCCTTGTGCCAGGCGAACCTCCAGCACCGGTGGCATCCCAAACACTCACGTTTACGTTGCCGCTACCATTGGTTTTTGCCAAACCAAAGTAAATAGCTGCTGCAGTAATAGATGAACCCGATACGGCGGGCGTATATTTATTGGCCTTCGCCAAATCACCATAAACGTTATGGCCTGACAAGTAACCATCAACAGATGGGTTGGCACCTGCATAATACAACCGTGCACTATCGGTGGCAGTAAAAATAGACACTGTGTCGCAGCCACCAGTGGTTGGCTGCACTACATTAATATAGCCAACCTTAGTTTCTCCGTCGTTGCCAAAACCATTGCTTGCGGTTAAGGTAACGGTGTATGTACCCACTGTATTGTAAGTAATTGTAGGATTCTGAGCAGTTGATGTTGCTGGTGTGCCACCTGCAAAACTCCAGTTCCAACCAGTTGGGCTATTTGTTGATAAATCGGTAAATGCTACTGATGAACCTACTGGAACGGTGGTTGGGTTGCCCACGAAATTGGCAACTGGCGGTTGTGTAACGGCTGGTTGCGAAAGATTAATGTTGTCAAGGTATAGGTTGTTGCCATAGCCCGTTTGGTTCAAGAACCCAATTTGCACGTTGGGCTCACCTGCTAATGCTGTTAGGCTAATAGTATCCGTTTTCCATTGAGCCGAAGTTGGCGTAAAAGCGGTACCTAAAGCGGTGCGTGTAGCCAACTGAGTTCCTCCTTTCTTTTGCAACAAAAAGAAGGTTTGACCACAATCTAAACTAACAACCACTAGCAAACTATCTGAAGCAGTGCCACCAGTGCCGGTATATTGAGCATAGGCATAATCAAAAGTAACGCGACCATTGGTAACACCAACAAAACTAACAGGAGGCAACAATAGCAAATCTTGTTCGCCAGCGGCATTGTAATCGAAATTGTTTACAAAAACACTGGCAGTACTAGTGCCATAGCCACCTATGGTAGCGCTTCGTTGCCAAGTAAAAGTGTTATCATAGTTCAGCAATTGCCAGCCTGCAGTCGGGAACGTTGCGTTCTGGAAACCTTCGGTTACTGGCAAACTACCAACTGACGTAACCGTAATGTAGTTTACTTTGGTTTCGCTATCGGTACCAGAGGCATTGGTAGCCGTTAATGTTACGGTATAAGTACCAGCTGTGTTGTAGGTAACCGTTGGGTTTTGAACTGTTGAAGAGGCTGGTGTACCACCGGCAAATGTCCATGCCCAAGTAGTAGGTGCACCACTTGATGCATCAGTAAAATTAACAGTTTGTCCAACACAAATCACCGTTTTATTGGCAGTAAAATTGGCCACTGGAGCTGTGCCAACGCTATTACAACCTGGCGATGAAAGCAAAGAACTTCTAACGCCAGAAAGGACAGCATTCATGTAATTAGCCTGCTGTGTAGTATACATATTAGTACAGCTAGAATAATCCATGAAGTTTTCATACTGATCTCCAGGAGCAGGTGTACCACAAGAGTTCGTAGCAGCACAAGCGTAGTTTGGTCCATCGGTATTAGGGGTATCTGAAAAGCCATCATCCACTCCACAGCTAGGGTTTGAATCACTGCCCCATGGGTGTGGTAGGCCAAAATAGTGACCAATTTCGTGGGTGGTGGTGCGCCCAAAGCCATTGTTGTAACCAAGGCTGTAGTCAACTACCAATCCGTCAATGCTTGACCCCGGTACGCCTGTTGTTGGCAAATAGGCATATCCAGCAACACCACCGTTGGTATTGCCGCATAAATCAACAATCCATACGTTTAGATAGTAACGTGGGTCGATTGGGCTAGAACCACCTGTACTGGCTGATTTCATAGCATTTGGCGCGTTATTAGGATCAAAACAAGTAGAACTTGTACTAACCCTTAAGATACGGTCTAAACAAAACTCGATTTGAGCATCCGCTGCAACGCCTAAGAATGCCGAGCGTGTTTGACTTGCATCGCTGTTAGTGCGACGGAAATCATTATTTAGCGTTGTAATAATGTTGTTGATTGAAGTAGTAGATACGTTCTCTGCGGCTGTATTATATACCACGTGCACAACTACAGAAACGGTGCGAACTGCACGATTACCACCAGCATTAGGGTTCTGCTGCATATAAGCATTTACCTGCTGCTCTAACTGAACCATTTCGTTGGCATAGTTAGGGTTTTGTTGCAATTGCTGGTCAATTAAATGACCGAAATGGCAAGGGGCTTGTTGGGCGTTGCTATTGATGGCAAATAACCAAACAATTGCTAAGATGGTTAAGATTCTTTTCATTCTAAAGATTGGTTTGCAAGATTTTTGACACGTAAATATACCCAATAACATTTTATACCAAAACAGGGTAATGCAATTAATTTGTTTGGACGACCAAAATAAAAAAAGCCGTTGCGTTACAACAGCTTTTTTTGTTTTGTGTTCAGGCATGTTTGTTACAACACTTAATTATTTTATCAATTTATAGGAAGTGTAGCCAGTGGTAGTTGCAACATGAAGCAAGTATACACCCGATGGTAGGCTGGATGTATTAACTTGGTAATTGGTAGCATAAGGAGCAACTACCACTTCATAAATTTTTGCACCCAACACATCATATAATGCTATATACTTAACCCTTTCGTCTGTTATCTCAATGTTCAGTTGGTTACCAATTGGATTGGGATAGGTCTTTATTAACTTGCCATTGGCTTTAATTGATTTGATGCTGGTGGTAGTATCTAGTGGTGTAGGGTTCGGATGGGTATATTTTGAAAAAAATGCCCAAGCCTCGGTACTGCCATCAATATCCTTGTTGGTAACCAAGCCTGGTATTAAAAATGGCGCATTGGGCCAAGTATGCCCTCCATCCACAATTTTTATGAGCGTCACTTCGGTGCCACCATCGCAATTCACCGTGCGATACCTTATGGGGTAAGAGTTATCGGTGTTATTGGTATTAGGCAGTGTATCAATAACAGTGGTGCCCGTTGGGCAATTGTTTTCAGCCAACCAAAACTGCATCGTTGAATCCACTGAACCAATGCCTCTGCCACCATTGTAAGGCACCGTAGCGTCATCGGTGCCATGTATTTGCAATACAGGCACTGCCCTGTTTGGATTGCATTGGCTTTTAACGCCTGGCGCTAATAGCCCGGTAACCGATACAATGGCCGCAATGCGGTCTTCCAATTGGCAGGCCAACAGATAGCTCATATACCCCCCATTACTCATGCCACAGGCATACACCCTGCTGGCATCAACCCTCAAACGGCTATTTACATCTTCAATTATGGCCTCGGTAAAGGCTACATCATCGGGCGAGGCTTGAAACCCGTACGAGTTCCAGGCATTGCCCAATCCATCGGGATACACCACTATAAAATCTGCCGTATCGGCTACTGCATTCATGTTGGCATATATTTGCTGCTGCAAAGCATTGCTGGTGTAGCCATGAAAATTGATAACGAGCGGCGCGGCTACTTGCCCGTTGTGCCCTGGCGGTATATATAGTATGTACTCGCGGTTGAGGCCATTTACAGTAATGGATATGGTACTTTGTGCTGATAAGCCAGCAACAAATAACAACAAGATAGGTAGTAGGTATAATTTTCTCATAAATAAGTAGTTAAGAACCTTTGCAAAGTAACAAGATTAAATCATTTTACCCAGTTAGCGACTTGCAAAAACCAGTCCAAATATTGCCTTATTTGAATTAACCAGCCAAACCTCCCTTTAATTAGTTAGCTTTAGCATTAGCAAAACATTGCAAGCATTAATGTGGGAAAATATCAAACAAATATCATTCAATGCCTATCATTTCTTTGATAGTCCTATTTTCAGCATCGGCGATTCAGATGTTAGCGCGCTATCTGTCAGTTATTTTATTGGTGCAACCATTCTGGTAATTGTGTTTGCTACGCAAATAAAACGCTTATTCGTTAAGAAGATTTTCCCCCGTTACCATGTCGAAATTGGCTTGAGCGAGGCTGTGGCCACTATTATTAAGTATGTAGTAACTATACTTGGCTTAATTATCGTGTTAGATTTTGCAGGCATAGACCTTAGCTCGCTCAAGCTTATTGCCGGCGCTTTGGGTGTTGGTATAGGTTTCGGGTTGCAAAACATTGTAAACAACTTCGTTAGCGGCCTTATCATCTTGTTCGAAAGGCCCATAAAAGTAGGTGACCGTATTGAAGTAGGCGGCGTAAACGGCGATGTGGTAAAGATAGCTGCAAGGGCTACTACCGTAGTTACCAATGATAATATTTCCATTATTGTGCCCAACAGCCAGTTTACCACCAATAGCGTAACCAACTGGAGCCACGACCACAAAGTGGTTCGATTTAATTACCCAGTTGGCGTGGCGTATAAAGAAGACCCTGAGCGCATCAAAAAAGCACTGTTGGAAGTAGCCAACGCCAATGCAGGGGTGCTGAAAAACCCATACCCCGATGTATTGTTCGATTCGTATGGCGATAATGCAATAAACTTTAACCTAAGGGTGTGGACCATTGACTATTTGACTCGGCCAAGTGTGTTGCGCAGCGAGCTATACTATGCCATTTTTGAGAAGTTTAAAGAAATGAATATCGAAATTCCGTTTCCGCAACGCGATTTGCGGATGGTATTCGACAATACAAAAACGGCGATTACCGATAAAAAGGCATAAGCGCGTGATGATAATAAGCTCAAAATCAAGATAAACAAAAGATTTATTGAACTAAGGGTAAGATATTGCGCCCATTATACGCTACAGTTAACAAACGTAACTTAACAGTTGGGAACAAAAAAAGTAACAACAGTTGCTTTTACATTAAAATCCTGCTATCTTTGCATCTCGTTTTGAATTTTAAAGAATTGAATCATGGCCAATTTTTGCGATTTAACCGGTAAAGGCCCTTTGAGCGGCAACCGAGTTTCTAAATCAAACCGCAAGACCAAACGCAAGTTTTACCCAAACTTGCAAACTAAAAAATTCTTCATTCCTGAGTTGGATGAATGGGTAACTTTGAAGGTGAGCACACAAGCTATGCGCACCATCAACAAGAAAGGCATTTTCAACTACTTGCGTGAGTTGGAAGCCAAAGGCGATATAGTTATTGGATAATCAATTATAATACACTGCTGCAATGGCAAAGAAAGCAAAAGGTAACCGCATCCAAGTAATTTTGGAATGTACCGAGCAAAAGGCAACTAATGTACCAGGTACTAGCCGTTACGTATCAACTAAGAACCGTAAGGTAACCACCGAAAGAATCGAGTTGAAGAAATACAACCCGAATCTTAAACGTCATACCGTTCACAAAGAAATCAAATAAGGAGGACTAGGTCATGGGAAAAGTAAGTAAAAACGCGAAAACTAATCGTGGTGCCAACCAAGGCGAATCTAAGAACATGGTTAAAGTAATTAAAGCCGTTAAGTCTCCAAAGAGCGGTGCTTATACTTTCCGTGAGCGCGTGGTGCATAAGGATAAGGTACAAGATTTATTGTCGGATAAGTAATATTTTCCGGCTCATGTTATAAAAAGCTTCTCTTAGTTTTACGAGGGAGGCTTTTTTGCTTTTGTAGCACTTGAAACGTAAGCGTTAAGCCGTCATGGTTCGACTCCGCTCACCATGACACCGCGGTCAGTGCTTTTTTGTTCGAGTTTAAGATGGTGAATTATTATCTTAAAATATCAGTTTGAAAGAAGCAGTAAATTACGTGTCATGGTGAGCGGAGTCGAACCATGGCGGCATACACTACAAACAAAAACACCAATGGCACTATTCGGATTTCTCTCCAGAGACAAGGACAAAGACAGGGACGATAAGAAAGAAGCCCTCGACAAAGGCTTGGAAAAAACCAAGGAAGGTTTCTTTTCGAAGATGGCCAAAGCGGTTGCCGGTAAATCTACCGTAGATGAAGAAGTGCTGGATGAAGTAGAAAATGCCCTGATTGCATCGGATGTTGGCCTACCAACCACTATCAAAATTATTGAGCGCATTGAAGCTCGTGTAGCCAAAGACAAGTACTTCGGCACAAGCGAATTGAACAAGATGCTGCGCGAGGAAGTAGTAGCCATACTGGATGCCAGCGGCACCAAAGACCTGAACAATTATAGTGAGATAGCCACCAAAACACCCTATATTATTATGGTAGTGGGTGTAAACGGCGTGGGCAAAACCACCACCATTGGCAAGCTTGCCTACAACTTTAAAAAAGCAGGCAAAAAGGTAATGCTCGGCGCAGCGGATACCTTCCGTGCCGCGGCAGTTGACCAGTTGATTATCTGGAGCCAACGAGTGGATGTGCCTATTGTAAATAAAGGCATGGGTGCCGACCCAGCTGCCGTGGCATTCGAAACCGTGCAACAAGGTTTGAAAGAAGGTGCTGATGTAATCATTATTGATACGGCTGGCCGCTTGCACAACAAAGTTGGCTTAATGAACGAATTGAGCAAAATACGCCGTGTAATGCAAAAGCTGGTTCCAGATGCGCCCCACGAGGTATTGTTGGTGTTGGATGCCAGCACTGGCCAGAACGCCATTGAGCAATGCAAACAGTTTAGTGCCGCTACCGAGGTAAATGCCCTTGCCATTACCAAGCTTGATGGCACAGCCAAAGGTGGCGTGGTGATAGGGATAGTTGACCAGTTCAACATTCCGGTGAAATATATTGGCGTGGGCGAACAGAAAGAGCACTTGCAACTGTTCAACCGATACGAGTTTGTTGATAGCCTATTTAAAAATTAATACCCCTTGCGTACCAAATCTCACGGCAATAATAAAGTAAACGTTATAACCCTAGGCTGCTCAAAAAACCTAGTGGATAGCGAAGTGATGATGGCCCAATTGAGGGGCAATGATATTGATGTGGCGCACCAAAGCAATGATAGCGACCGCAATATTATTATTGTAAACACTTGTGGCTTTATTGATCGGGCCAAAGAAGAATCGATAAATACTATACTACAATACGCTGATGCCAAGGCCAACGGCGAAATAGATAAACTATACGTAACCGGCTGCTTGAGCCAACGCTACAAAGACGACCTAGAGGTAGAAATACCCGAAGTGGATGCCTTTTTTGGCACCATGGAATTGCCGGCACTATTGAGCAAACTGAATGCCGACTACAGGCATGACCTTATTGGTGAGCGCGTGCTCACTACCGACCAGCACTATGCTTACTTAAAAATAAGCGAAGGCTGCAACCGCAAATGCACCTTCTGCGCCATACCACTGATGCGCGGGTTACATGTTTCGCGCCCCATTGAGGAATTGGTAATTGAGACCAAGAACTTGGTGCGAAGCGGAGTAAAGGAGATAATGATAATTGCCCAAGAGCTTACCTACTATGGTCTTGACTTGTACAAAGAGCGCAAGTTAAAAGAGCTTTTGGAAACCCTAAGCGATGTGCCGGGTGTGGAATGGATACGCTTACACTACGCCTATCCGCACAAATTCCCTACCGAGATATTGGAGGTTGTGCGCGAGCGCGACAATATTTGCAACTACCTGGATATACCGCTGCAACATGCCAGCGACCCGGTACTAAAAAACATGAAACGCGGCATTACTCGCAAAGAAACCGAAGAGCTGATTGCAACCCTGCGTAAAGACGTTCCAGGCATTGCCATACGCACTACCATGTTGGTAGGCTTCCCGGGCGAAACAGAGGAAGACTTTGAAGAGCTGTTGGACTTTGTTCGCGAGCAACGTTTTGACCGCTTAGGCGTGTTCCCATACTCACACGAGGAAAGCACCGGTGCTTATGAGTTTGAAGACAATATAACCGATGAGGTAAAACAAGAGCGTGCCGCGAGGTTGATGGAAGTACAGGAGGAAATCTCTTTCGAAATCAATCAAACCAAAATAGGCAACACCTATAAAGTGTTATTCGACCGCAAAGAAGGCCAGCACTTTGTGGGCCGTACCGAGTTTGATAGCCCTGAAGTGGATAACGAAGTGTTGGTTGATGCCAGCAAGTTCTTCGTCCGCATTGGCGACTTTGCCAATGTGCGCATAACCGACGCTACCGAGTTTGATTTAATAGGGGAAGTAGTTTAAGTCAGGTTTGAGCGTGAGTGCCTAGAGTGCTTTATCTTGTCCTCGCTTCCAGCGAGGATAAACTAACGTTGAGCTTCCAGCTCAATACGTAATACCACTTATCCTCGCTTCCAGCGAGGATAAACTAACATTGAGCTTCCAGCTCAATACGCAATATGTACCCGTATTATGTTTGAGCCGAAGGCTCATAGTTATGGCGTCCTCGCTGGAAGCGAGGACGAGAGCTAAGGGTTATGACATCCTCGATTGAAGCGAGAACGAGAGCTAAGGGGAATCAATACTTCCAACGTTACAATATCGATATTTACCTTTGTTAACATCTCCCCTACTAAAATAGGCGCTAGTTTTCCCTATTTTGTAACCAGAATGAAACGATTTCAAGGTTTCGTTGTTTGCTTATTATCAAATACCTTTAAACTGTTTTACCATGGACTATAGACCATGGACTATAGACCATGGACTATGGACCAAAAAAGCATGAGAAAAACCACCCTACCTTATACCACCTCTGGCGTGCTTCCGCGCTTTATACAAGATTACCTTAACTATATGCCCTGTTTAGATGGGTTCTATAAGTATAAAGTAAACATCGATGCTATAGAACAAGTCATTGCCGATAAAAACAAAACTACACTCAACCGAGCCATATTAGTAAACGAACTTAACCAACAATACGACGGTATAGCTTTAAGCGAAGAAGTGCGCACCAACATTTCATTGCTTGCCAATGACAATACGTTTACCATCACCACGGCGCACCAACCCAATATTTTTGGAGGATTTTTGTTTTTCGTAAACAAGATATTGAGCACCATTAATATTGCCGAGCAATTGCGCGAGCGTTACCCGCAGTTCAATTTCGTTCCAATTTATTGGATAGGCAGCGAAGACCACGACTTTGAAGAGATAAACCACATTCATCTTTTTGGCGAAAAACTCACTTGGGACCATGCCGCAGCGGGCCCTGTTGGCCGCATGGACACCAAAGGGTTGGATGCCCTAATCAATCAAATTGAAGAAAAACTGGGCGGTATGCCACATGCTACCGAGTTGGTGGCAATTATACGCCAAGCATATACGCAGCACGATACCCTGGGCCGAGCCACTTTATGGTTGGTAAATGAGCTGTTCGGTCGTTTTGGTTTAGTGGTAGTAGACCAAGACCGTAAAGCGTACAAGGAGCTGTTTAAACACGTTATACAAGACGAAATACTGAACAACCGGGTTACTGGCCTGATAAACAACACGATAGAGAGCATTAACCAATGTAATTATAAACTACAAGCCAGCCCAAGGGAGATAAACATGTTCTATCTCAGCCCCGGACGCAGGGATAGAATTATACTGAATGAATCAACCGGCCATTACGAAGCGCTGGGTTATAAAGTGTTTAGCAAGGAGCAGTTGTTATTGGAGATTGACCAACACCCTGAAAACTTCAGCCCCAATGTGTTTTTACGCCCATTGCTGCAAGAAACCATACTGCCCAACCTAGCCTATGTGGGCGGTGGCGGTGAAGTGGCTTACTGGCTAGAGCTAAGAACCATATTTGAGCACTATGGCGTAAACTACCCTATGCTGGTGTTGCGCAGTATTGCTGCCATATTGGACAAAAGCGCCTGCAAAAAACTCCAAAAGCTGGAATTGACCAAGGAAGATTTATTTGTTGAAGAAGAAGCGCTAGTTAAGCAATATGTAAAGGACCGCACCACCCTATCACTGGAGCTTGTGGCCGAAAAAGCCGAAACCGAGCGCATTTTCAATACTATACTCGACAAAGCCAAAGCAGTTGACCCTACCCTAGCCTCTTCTGTTGAAGGTGCAAAGCAAGGACAGATAAAAGCACTTGAAACCCTGGAAACCAAACTATTAAGAGCAGAGAAAAGAAACTTTGAAGTAGCCGTAAACCAAATCCGCGGGTTGAAATCCAAGCTTTTCCCAGGTGGTACATTAATGGAGCGGGTAGATAATTTCTTACCTTATTATGCGGCTCAAGGCCCCGCCTTTATCGACGATTTAAAATCGCACCTCGACCCATTTGAAGGCCAGTTTGTATTGCTATTTGAAGAGTAAGGGTTTATTATAATCAACTCGTAACCCGCAACTCATAACTCGTAACCAAATGCGTTAAGTAGTCTCCACCGTCTTTTTATACTCCGATGGGGTTTGGCCGGTGTGCTGCTTAAAAATACTATTGAACGTTGATTTAGAATTAAAACCGCAATCGTAAGCAATGGCAATGATGGTGTAGTGGCCAAAGTCTGGGTTCTCAAACTTGCGTATAACGGCGTTTAATCGAAACTCATTTACGAATGCAAAAAAGTTCTTACCGATGTGGTTGTTCAGCAAATCGGTTAATTCATTCTTAGTTAAATTCAATTGCGACGAAAGGTCATATAGCGTCAACTCTGGGTTTATGTAAGGCCTTTCTTCTTCCATGTGGCGGTTTAGTTTGGCTATCAGAGCCTGGGCCTCCTCCTCTGTAAAACGTACTTTTGTTTTCCTTTCAATTTGCGCTCCGTCTTCTGTACTTTCCTTCGCCTCATTTGCTATTTCGGGTCTCTCTTTAGCAACTTTAATATAAACCGGGCGGAACAACGACATTTGTCTTACCCCAAAATAGCTAATGGCAAAGGCAATAATAGTAAGACCAATATGCGATAACGCTGAAATATCGAATACCTTTTTGAACGAAAACGCATTGATGGCCCCAGCAATGAAATAAATAAGAAACAACAGTACAAATAGAGCCGGTATGAAATTGAGCCACAAGAGGCGCAGTTGACGAGTCCAATAGCTAAAGTTGGAGGCCATATCCTTCCTAAACCGCCATAATTTAACGTAGGTAAATACGGTATAAGCTACTATAGAGATGATGAAAATAATGCCATACAAAATCCTCACCCATAAATAGTAGTCGTTCTGGAAGTAGTTGACTTCATTGAAATCAACCACATCTTTAAAGAAAACAAAGTAGCAAGCCGTAACTATAACAAACGGCAAAAAATGCAACAAGTCGGTATACTCAAACCGTACCTTGCGCTCAACTAGGTAAGTGGTGTACAGGTATAAATATGGGCCAAACGTAAGCGGCATTAGGCCCATTGAAAATGCCAAATCAAAAAACTCACTATGCTCCAGGTGCATCAAATACAAACCAAACTTGAATGCAAATGTCAACAAACAGGCAATAAGAATCCTGTCGGATATTTCTACCCGTTTTTTTGTTGCCAGCACAAATGCGCCAAATAGCGATTGTGCAATACCAATATGTAATACCGACTCTGAAAACACCCCTAGTTACTTTAATCCGTACAATGCCTTATTGGTTACTTTGGTCCATGCTTTGGTTTTGCCCAGAAAAAACAAGATGCCATAATAACCTGTCAATTCCAACTGCCCCTTGTCGTCTAGGTCAATTTTGGCATTATAAATATTTCCGGTTTGATAATTATAAATTTCACCTGAGCGCCAAGTGCCCGAATCGAATGTGAAATGCAGCAACACATCCAACCCAATAACTAATTTGGTGCGACGGTGGGACAAATCGTTTAGCACATCGCGCAGGGGTTCGCCGTATATATCCAATGAGTCTCTCAGCCAAACTACCTTACCGTAGTACTGTCCATCTTTCGGATAAATTTTTACCACATAATCTTCCTCTTCCGTTAGCCAATATCCATTAACATCATCTGCCTTGTTTTGGGCAAAAAGACCAGATGTTGATACCAAAATCATCCAAAGGGTTAGCAATTTCATGGCGCTATTGTTTTTACAGCTATAATTAACGCTTGCGAAGTTAGTATTATTAGCCTCTCTAGTAGGGTTAAAAAAGTACGTAGTATTTATTCGTACAACTAAATTGCAAGCTGCGGCCCATAACCAATGTCTACTCAAACAACGTAGGTAAGCATTATGCCACCCAAGCGTTCAAAATGAACTACATGCTGCGCCTCACCATTTGGCGTTTTGGCAGTAACCTCAAACGTTCCTTTATCCGAAGCCGGTGGCTTTTGTAGGTTAATGTCCCTGCTAAAACTTAGTCCCTTTTGGCCATAGTATTTATACACCGACTCTTTTGCTGACCACATCACTGTGGCTTGGTCGATTTCTCGGGTTGGCGTAAGGTAGCCCAATTCTGTTTCACTTAAAAAACGACCCACTACGCGCATTACCCTACCGTGAATAGGCTCAATATCCATACCAACATGTGCTTTTTTGCTGATAACAGCACCAGCAAAACCAGTGCAATGTGATATAGATATATGCAGCGGGTGGCCCTTTACCGAAGGTTTGCCATGCTCGTCTTTTACTAAGGTAAGTTCCTCATCAATGCCCGCCAACAAGCGCACGCAATAGCGGCTTGCTAAAAACTCGGTAAGCCGTGTATCGGAGGTAATAGTGCGGATTACACTATAATCAGTTTCATTGAGCTTAAGCTGAGCAATAAAGAAGTCTTGTGGTTCTGCTATTTGCCAAATAGCCAAGCGGGTATCTTCATCAATAGTAAGCGAATGAAATAGTGGCATTCGTTTGTTTGGTTTTTATGGATGGCCGGTTAGCAATGAATTAAGAAATAAGCCAACTCACATGGTGCGTTTCCGAAAACAGGAAACTCCTGTTGTTCAATTTTTCAACTAAACAGAAAATACTTGATACTTGATACTTGATACTTGATACTTGATACTATTTATACTTCCTACGGCGAATGATAGAATAAACCAAGATAAGGAACAGCCCACCTGCTGCCCAAAGTGCGGCAACACTCACCAATGGCATACCATAGGGCGACATCCACTCGGCAGGGAACGGCACCGTCATAGTTATGGAGGCACCAATAATGAGCGCACAAATAATTAGGGTAATGGACATGCGATTGGTAATGCTGTCCATCTTTTTTAGCAAGTAGCCGTAGCCCTGCAGCTCAACTTCAAAATGCAGTTTGCCGCGCTCTGCTTTTTGAAGAAGGCTCTTTATTTCAACGGGTAAGTTGCCAAAAAAAGCACTTAGCTGATAGTATCTTTGGCTTACCTCATCTAATATATTCTCCGGTTTTAGGCGCTCTTTTACCAACCGGGCACCGTAAGGCTTCATAAACTCATACGTCTTGAAGTCGGGGTGCATGGTTTTGCCAATCCCTTCTAATATGGCCAATGCCCTGAAAATGAGAAAAATGCTACCTGGCACTTTCATCTCATAATCGAACATTATTTTTTGCAGTGCAGCGGTCATATCGGCCATACTGCTTTCACTAACATCCAATGTTGAGTAATCTTCGATTAGCTCCGAAAGATCGTTGGTGAAGGCCCGCATATCGCTTATATTATCTTCTATAGCCAACTTGCGCATGTTGGCAGCCATGCCCTTGGCATCTTGCCTAGCCATGCAGATGAAAATACCAGCAAAAGCATACTTCTCTTGCGTTTCGAGCCTACCCACCATACCAAAGTCGAGCAAATTGATAATCCCTTTTCGGTCTACCAATACGTTGCCCGGGTGTGGGTCGGCATGGAAATGGCCAAACTCAAATATCATGGTCAGGTATATGTGCATACCGTTTTCCACTACCTTCTTAGGGTTCAACCCCCAAGCCTTGAGTTGTGCTACATCGGATATTTTGCAACCCGAAACATACTCAATAATAAGAATACGCTCAGTTGAAAACTCTCTGTATACTTTAGGAATGTAAAAGGTGTCGTAATCCTTGTACATGTTACGGAAACGCTCAATATTGCGCGCTTCATTGCGATAATCCAGTTCCTTGGTCATGGAACGGTCAAAGGCGCGCACCACATCTTCGGCATTCAATAATCCTTGACGTTTCAAGTACCTATCTGCACGCGAAACAGCTTCTTTCAAAATAGCTAAATCTCGCTCAACCGTTTCCTTAACATCGGGGCGCTGTACTTTTACTACTACTTCGGTACCATCTTTTAGCTTGGCCCTATGCACCTGCCCTATAGACGCAGATGCCAGCGGTTTTTCGCTAAAATAGTCGAACATTTCATCCAGGCGTTTGCCGGTTTCGCTCTCAACTATTTGTTTTGCTTTGGCGTATGAAAACGGTGGAACCTTGTCTTGTAATTTTTCAAACTCCTTTATGAGGGGTTCTGGCAACAAGTCAGGGCGGTTACTTAGTATTTGGGCAAGTTTCACAAAGGTAGGGCCTAATTCCTCCACCACCATGCGTATGCGCTCCCAGCGGGTGTACTCAAATACGGGCCTTTCTTGCCTTACCCAAGTTACTCGACCACTTTCGGGCACAAAATTGCGGAGCGTTGAGTTGGTAATAACGTCCTCAAACCCATACTTTATTAGTACCTGGATAATTTCCCTGGTACGGCCTAGATTCCTAAAGGTTTGATTGAACAACATGCCGCGCTACACTCTTATTTAAACTCAATGCGAAATTAGTAAATTATCACCTCTTAAAATATCAGTTGAATGCACAAACGGCTACTAATGCAAACTCTTTTTATCTTATTATCTCAACCCACCTCAGCTTTCTCCATTTCTACCGGAAACCACTTGCCTATAATAGCCCTAATGTCGTTTATTTTTACAGGCTTTGCAATATAATCATCCATACCGGCTGCTAGGCAAATTTCCCTAGATTCGCTCATGGCATTTGCGGTCATAGCCACTATTATTGGCTGTGTTTGCAATTTCATCCTCCTTAACTCTTTGGTTGCCACTACCCCATCCATTTCGGGCATTTGCATATCCATAAATATTAGATCAAAAGTTCGCTCGGCAATAATTTCAAGCACCTCTTTGCCGTTATTGGCTATCTCAAGCTGAAAACCAATGTTCGTTAAAATACCCCTGACCACTTTTTGGTTTATCAGGTTGTCTTCGGCCACCAGGATGCTTATATCTTTTTTAAACGACGCCTGCAGCACTTCAGTGTCGTTATTCCCATCCTTATGCCGCGTTTGGTAGCTGAGCAACCTGCTTACGGTATAATACAATTGCGACTGCCTAGCTGGTTTGGTTATAAAAGCCGAATACAACTGGCGCTGCTGGGCGCTCGGCATTGTGCCAAATGCAGTAAAAATAACCACTGGCATTTCGGTTTTGCTATATCGCTCCTTCAAAAGGTTTGAAAAGTTGCTATCTTCCAGTTCGAGCATATTCATGTCCACAATTACCATATTTGGTCGTCGAATAGAGTTGAATATGAATTGAAGCGCGTCGGCAGGGTTCTCGTATGCTGCGGTCTCAACGCCCCATTTTCTAAATTGGAGTTGTTGTATTTTTAAATTAGTTCGGTTACCGTCAATTAGTACCACAAACTTACCTACCAAGTCTTTGGCGAGCTCAATTTTACGAAGCACCTCCTCATCCTTATTCGCTTCAACATCCGTTGTGAATATAAAACTTGAACCAAGTCCAACTTTACTCTCTACCCTTATAGTGCCGCCCATAAGCTCTACCAGCTTTTTGCTTATGGCTAGCCCAAGGCCGGTGCCGCCATATTTACGGGTGGTTGACGAATCAACTTGCGAGAAAGAGCGAAACAGTTTAGATAACTTTTCAGGAGGTATACCTATACCCGAATCGCGAACAGTAAACTCTAGCGTTTGTTTGTTATTTACTTGGGTAAGGTTACGCACCGAAACCAGTATTTCGCCCTTTTCGGTAAACTTTATGGCGTTGTTTATCAGGTTTACTAGTATTTGGCGCAATCTGGTTGAGTCTCCTAAAATATCTACCGGCACCTCTGGCTCCAAATAATACACCAATTCCAAACCTTTTTCAAACGCCCGATGGCTCAATAACTCAAACACATCTTCAATGTTATCAACTAGATTAAACGGATGGCGCTCCAACTCCATGTAGCCCGAGTCAATCTTTGAGTAGTCGAGTATATCGTTTATAATGTCAAGTAAGTTATCGCCACTGGTTCTTATGGTTTCCACATAGTCGCGCTGTGCATCATCCAGCTCCGACTCTAACAACAAACCTGTCATGCCCACTACGGCGTTCATGGGGGTTCGTATTTCATGGCTCATGGTGGCCAAAAACTCTGACTTTGCCCTGGCCCCTGCTTCGGCTTCCTCTTTGGCTAGTTTTATTTCGGTTTCGGCTTTTTTACGTGAAGTTATATCACTTTCAATTGCTATATACTTTTCTATTTCGCCGGCTTCGTTCAATATAGGGGTCACGTTCAATTGCAACCAATACGAGTGTCCATCTTTATGATAGTTCAATAACTCTTCGGTAAACGATTCCTTTATTTTTAACTTATCGCTAATGCGCTTTAAAGTTAGTAAATCAGTACCTGGGCCTTGCAATAGCCTGCCAGGTTTCATGCCTACTACCTCTGGCAAAGTGTAGCCAGTAGTGCGCGTAAAGCCCTCATTTACCCACTCAATACGCGACTGTGAGTCAGTAATAATTACACCGTTATCGGTTTTGCTGGCCACCAATGATAGCTTCAACAATTCTAAGTCGGCCTCACGTTGCTGCGTTATATCGTCATAGGTTACCGCACAACCATCTACCCCAAACCGAACACAAACAATGCGCAGAAAATGGGTGCGCCCATGTAGCACAAAGTTTACCTCTTCTGTCAGTGAGGCGCCTGTGTGCACTACGTTCACCATTTTTTCAAAAAAACCGCCCTTTAATACGCTCGGAATCTTTTCTACCAATCTATCTCCTATCAATATCCTATTTTGCTCAATAATGTTCTCAGCTACCTTATTGGCATGTATGCATTCTAAATCAACAATTTCCTGCTTATTGTTATACACCGCTTTGTAAGCAATAATGGCGTTTGGCGAGCTATCCATTACCTGCTTCAGCAACTCATCCGTTTTTTTGCGCTCAGTTATATCGGTGCTTGAGCCCAACATCCTCACAGCGTTGCCCTCTTCGTCAAATATAGCTTTGCCGCGCTCTAGCATCCAAATGTAATGGCCGTCTTTATGCTTTATCCTAAACTCGGCTATATACTGTTTCGTAATGCCATCCAAATAATCAGAGATGGACTTTTTTGCAGCTGTATAATCAGCTTTGTGTAACCGCTCTTCCCAAGCGGCAATGGTATGTTCAAACTCATGCTCTTCGAGGCCAAGCATGCTCTTGTACCTAGCCGAGTAATATAGCTCACCCGTTTTTAGGTCCCAATCCCAAATACCATCATTTGCGCCTTCTAATGCCAATCGATAACGCTCCTTGCTTTTGTGCAATTGCAGTTCCGTTTCCTTTTGTATGCTAATGTCTTTTACTCTAATCAGCAAAAAGGGTTTTCTGTTGTTAAATACCTCACTGATGAATATCTCGCCCCAAAACTGCTTGCCACGCAAAGTAAGGCATTGCATTTCCTCGTGCCAATTTTTACCGAGCTTTACATGCTCTACAATTTGCCGGCGTTTATCTTTGTTTGCCGGAAAAACCAGAAACTCGTTCACCGTTTTACCCGTTATACTTTCCCCTGCTGGAATATCAAACATATCAACCATGTTCCTATTCCCATCCAAAATGGTTCCGTTTATCTCGGCAAGAAAAATGGTATCGTTTGTTTGATCGAGCATTGTATGCAAAAAAAGAGCTCCCGATGCCATGCCCCGCTGAGCCCTAATGCGAAAATAGTTTATGGCAAACAGCACAATACAAATAAAAATATTGTTTATAATGTTGCTCAACATTACATCGTTGGGTTGAGACTCTATATAGTTGCCAATACTGTAGGCCAAACCAAATGTTAGCAGAAAAACAAAAAGCTTAAACCGACTGCGAAACACCATGGAAATAGCCACCACAATAACCATTAAAGTTATATAGTGGTGAAAAGGAAAGTGGCTAAAATAGGAGATACAAACACCGTGTAGCATGAATAAGTAAAGAACCACCTCGGAAATGGTCTTTTTTAAATAGGAGCTTAGCCATGGTGCAAAAGTGAGGCCAAAACTGATAAAGCAGAGTAGTGAAATGGCATAACGCCCGAATAAAAATACAACATCAAGTTGCCCATCGAATTCAAAAACAAGGCCAAACAGTGCTTTGCCAATACCACCTAAAAGCAGCAGCAGGCGGTAGATGTTTATATCCTCCTCCTCCTCAATATCGCGAAAAACGGACCGAATCATCATTGCGACTACAAAATAAACAATATTGTATAATTGTTTGAAATAGTTATGGTTGTAATGCGTTTTTACCGGCAACTATTTCAGTTAAAAAATCAGTCATTACTTGGTGCCCTTGGTTGTTGAGGTGCCCATTGGGCAATGCATGAAAATGCTCTGGTTTTAGGGGGGCTATTGATATGTAATCGGTTAATCCCGAAAATACGTGTTCATACTTGCTAAGCAAATACCTTGGGGCGTTTTCGAAATAGGCATCTTCAAAATCGGTCCCACTGTAAGGTATCGGAACTATGATAAATTGGCTTTTGATTGAGCCGCCCAAGGCAACAATTTCCTTTAGATGCTTATTAGTAATCGATGACTTTAACTGAGTTGACCTAGAACTCTTTTCCTCTATTCGCTTTGGCAGTGCGCATATGGCTGTGCCCACCGCTGTTTTGCAAGCTATTTTGGCTGCCAAAGTATTTGATGAATACTGGCTTAAATAATACTGGTATGACTCCTCTAGATTGTTAAAATACCTACCTTGATAATAACCCGGAAACCAACCTAAATTGGTAGGATAAAACAATGATTTGTTAGGTAAAGGTGTTCTTTCTTCAGTCATTACATCGTTGCCCAAATACACAAACACGATAACAAAGTTGGGTTGCAACAAAGGTACAAAGCGCTTGGCAACCAGCTCATACTGGGCTGGGTCGGCACCTGGTATGCCAGAGTTGAATATCTGGTATGGGCCCTTCAAAGGCAGCTGCGAAGCGAAACTGTTGGATAACGGCTCGGCACCCGCGCCCCAAACAAACGAATCGCCAATAAGAAACAGTTTGGTTTTGGTATTGGCTTCTTGAACCCATTCAGGACCCAAAAAACCAAGTGTGTTGACGGCAATGCCTTCTTTGTGCCAAAACGTTCTATCGGCCCTGAACAAAGCCGTACCATCGGTATAATAACTGTTTACCAATGTTGGTGGCTGTTTTTCGGATACCTGCGGAAACCAATTGGGAGCCAAACTACCAACCGTATATCCTTGCACGGCAAACACGATGCGCATGGCAACCTCGGCCAATACCGCTACCAAGAGCAGTAATAGCATTGCGAACGCTATGCGGCGCTTTGGCGTTGCCATGCAATTACGGGTTAGTGGCAGCGGGGCCAGCCAGTTTCCACCTGAACACTACCGTACCCTCGCTTCCGTCGGCTACAGGCTCAATGTAGGTAATCCACATTTCGCCATTTTCATAAATATCGAGCTTGGAGAAGCCTTTGCTGATGTGACTAAACGCCGCGCCTTTGCCTTTGTGCACCCACGAGCTTTTGCTACCTGCCCCGCTTACTACAAAGTGCTTGCTATGTTTCTGGAAAAGCTGAAGACTATGTTCGTGGCCAGCTGCAAAAACGAGGTCCTTACTATCCTTGCTGGCATCGAGTACCACATTGCGGTATTGCTTGTAGCGCTTATGGGGGGTATCTTCTATAACGCCGCCGAACTTGCGGGCGAAAGGCAAAATAGAGCCTAAAACAGGCAATGGAAACCATATCTTTTTATTGATCAACCGCAACGGAAACATATGGTCGGTAAAAGACGAATAGCCCCCGTGGCTGCCATTGGTATACAGTGGATGGTGCATAACCATTACTATGCGTTTGCCCTCGTGTGCCTTTAGCACCTCCTTTAGCTCTTGCTGAAAGGTAGGCTCTGCCATATCGGGGTTCTTTTTCTTGGCTTTTGGGTCGGGCAGGTCGCGCACCCAGCGGTACGAGTCGAGCACAACTAATACTACCTCATCGTCAACCTGCAAAACGGCAGGCCCGGGTTTGCCATCTTTAGGTAAGAAAACATTTTCGCTGCCCAATTTTTCATACAAATATTCGCGTTCGTACTGGGGCCCATCTGTAAGGCTATCGTTGGCGGCATACCAATCGTGGTTGCCGGGTATAAACAGCACCGAACCTGCAAAGCCTTCTACTGCCTTCACCGACTCGTAAATTCTTGCTTCCGATACAGCCCTGTTTTCATGGTTGAGCGCCGGCATGCCTTCTTCGTAAATGTTATCTCCCAAAAAGATAACCATGCTATTTTCATCGGCCTGTTTCAGTTGGGTATTTAATAGTTTAAGGCTAGGTTCTTGTATTTCAAGGTTAGGCTTGCCTGCATCGCCAATAAGGAAAAACGTATAAGCCGGCTTCTCTGCTGGCTGCGCCATGCTTTGCCAACCTTTGTACTCATCATCAAAATACGGCTTAACACTGCCGCAGGCACTGATAAAAACAGCAGTGATAATGGTTATTACCCAAAAAGCATTTCGGTTATTAATATTCATTAATCGGTTCTTTTTCATACAAACTTGCTATCTCGGCAGCATACTTTTGGTTTACCACCTTATTCTTAATCTTTAGCGTTGGCGTAAGTTCACCCGTTTCTACGGTAAAGCTAGTAGGCAATATTTTAAACTTCTTTACTTTCATGTAGCTGGCCAATTTCTCATTGGCCGCCTCTACATCGGCGGCAATTTTTGCTATCACTTTTTCGTGCCTCGTTAGCTCTGCATGCCCTTTGGTTTTTATGCCCTCTTCTCGAGCAAATTTAGCCAACGCATCGCTATCCAACGTTACCAAAGCGGCAATATATTTCTGGTTGTCGCCAATAATGTGTACGGCATCAATCAACTTTCCGATTACGAGCAGGCGCTGTATAGCGGCAGGTGCTACGTTTTTGCCCCCAGCGGTAATAATGAGTTGCTTTTTGCGGTCGGTAATGGTTACCCACCCGTCTGGGTCAATGGTGCCAATATCGCCAGTTTTAAAATAGCCATCGGGCGTAAACGACTCAACGGTAGCATCGGGTTTGTTATAGTATTCACGAAAAATATTGTCTCCCTTTACTTCAAGCTCACCATCATTGGCCATTCGTATATCCACACCGGGTATAGCTTTGCCCACGGTGCCAAAGCGGTACTCCTCAGGTCGGTTTACGGTATATGGTGCGGTGCCCTCAGTAGCCCCCCACCCTTCTAAAATCAACAAATCAAGATGGTGAAAAAAACGGGCAATCTCTGGGTTTAGCGGCGCACCGCCCGATACCATAAACTGCAACTTACCCCCAAAGCGTTTTTTCACCGTGCTATACACCAACTTATCGGCCAACTGGTGCTTTACACCCAGCCACGCTGGCAATGGCAACTGTGCTATTTTGTAACTGGCTGCTTCTTTGCCCACGCCGAGTGCCCAATAAAAAATCTGTTTCTTTAGCCACGACGACGCTTGCAGGTTCTGGCGCACCCGGGCATACATTTTCTCATAAACCCTAGGCACCCCTGCAATAAACTCAGGTTTCACTTCGGCAATGTTAGCAATAATAGTGTCCATGCTTTCGGCATAGGCTATGGTTTTGCCCGCATAAAGCAGCAAATAGTATCCGCCAATACGTTCCAAGGCATGGGCCAAGGGCAAAAAACTCAGGTTTCGGTTAACGTTCAAAAATGCCTTAGGGCTGTGCACAAACAAGTTTTCAATCGTTACCAAATAGTTTTCGTGCGTGAGCACTACTCCTTTTGGCGAGCCAGTAGTGCCGCTGGTGTATATAATGGTGAGTATATCGCTTCCGCTAATGCTGTTGCTTATGGCCCTTAGTTTGGCTTCATTACCCTTCCACTCTTTGCCCACGTTCATCAGTTCTGAGAGGGGCCTAACCCATTCATCTAATTCAACCCCTGCAGCATTAAACACATAAACCCTGTGCACGCTTGGCACCTCGTTTTGCATCAGCCGTAGTTTGTTTACCTGGGTTTTGTCTTCGGCAAACACAAATTTGGCTTCTAGGTCGTTCAGTATATAAGCCGTTTCTTCTTCCAGGGTAGTGGGGTACACTGCCGATATAATGGCACCGGCCAGCAGACCTCCCAAATCGGCATAAACCCATTCAGCGCGGGTGCTAGAGATAATAGCAATCCTATCGTGGTGCATTAGCCCCTCTTGCACCAACCCGTTTGCTAGCGAAAAAGCTATATCCTTCAGTTCGGAGTATGATATTTGCTTGTATGCGCCTTGCAATTTGGTGAGTATTGCAGGTGCTTGGTCTAATGCATCTAGCTTAGCGAGCAGTGCAAGGTTCATGTTCCTATAGTGGTTCATGTATAGCGGGCTTTACAATAAATATAGCGGAAAGTTTAGAATTTATTGGCACGGTCTCGGGTAAGTTATGGCAGAATAGGGCAATAATGGAGATTTAATAAAAAATACTATTGATTAATATCAGCAACAGCAATTTCCCCAATCGCTATTGCCTGCATGGTTTTTCCATTACCTTTGTTTGCATGACGTTGCAACAGTGGTGGCTAGATGCCCGAAAACAACTTACCGGTATATACGAAGAACGAGAGGCCTCCAATTTAATACAATGGTTGCTAGAAGATACCTTGAAGCTTAACAAAGTTACTTACCAACTGAGGCTGCCCAAGCCACTTGCCGATAACGAACAACTGCTGCTGAATACACAATTAGCCAGATTGGTCAAAGGTGAACCCTTGCAATACGTAACCGAGGTTGCCCATTTTTATGGCCATCAATTTAGGGTAGGCCCCGAAGTGCTGATACCCCGACCCGAAACCGAGGAGCTAGTAGCATTAGTGCTGCAATCGGTACCTAAAGATGCTAAAATTGCGGTGCTTGATGTGGGTACGGGCAGCGGCTGCATACCCATAAGCATAAAACATGCCCGACGCAACTGGACCGTAAATGCCATTGATGTTTCGGGTGCGGCGCTTGCGGTTGCCAAATGGAATGCTACTGAGCTAGGCACTCAGATTGGTTTTGCCCAACACGATTTCTTGGATGAAAGTACTTGGCCGCAATTGGTGCAGCCACATGTACTGATTAGTAACCCGCCCTACATTGCGCAGGATGAAAAGACCCAAATGACCAACCAAGTGCTGCTGCACGAACCGGGTATTGCACTATTTCCGGAGGGCAACGATGTGCTTATCTTTTACAAAAAGCTGGCCGCCTACGCTGGCAAGCACAAACCCAAACATGTTTTCTTGGAACTGAACCCAAGTTATGCCAGCGAGACGGGCCAATTGTTTCTTTCTGTTGAATATCAAATAGCCATTGTGCAAGATATGCAAGGCAAAGACCGCATGCTGCACGCTACGTTGATGTAATCCTCACTTTAAATCTTAACGATTTTTCCCAGTCCGATTCTCCTCAAAAAAAATCCCCCTCCAGCATTTGCCGAAGGGGGATTTTTATTGAATCGGGGCGAGCCCCCAAACTATTAGAACTTAATCAACTTAGTGTTAGCCAACACTTTCTTAGCACCAGTAACGGTGATAAAGTAAGCGCCGTTAGCATAGTTGTTCATATTCAAGTGTAGTGTTCCATTGGTAAACGTAACCGGAGTTTCGTAAATCACTTGACCCAATACATCAACAATACGAATTGAAACGTCTTCTGAAGCCTCAGTAGTGTTGTACTCAATAGTAACATCACCGTTAGTAGGGTTAGGATAAACATTCACAAAGTCGCCAGTAAGATCCGAAGCATCAATAATGCTATTGTCAGCAGGCTCCACTTTCAAGCTTTCGAAGAAGTAGTCGTGATTGCTGATACCAGTGTGAACCAAGTCACGGGCAATAGCAGCATTGGTGCGACGGTTGTCATCAATACCTTTCAAGATGGTAATCTCGTTAGCGGTCAATTGCAAGCTAGTACGGCCATCAACCAATAACTGAGTACGGATGGTTTCGATAGATTTCAAATCAGCCTGATCAGGTGTTTGAGCTTGGTAAGCCACCAAAGCATTGGCAGCGGCAGTGTAGTTACCTACCAACACATTGTAGTGGTAAGCTACCCAAGCAAGCTCGTTGGTGGTAAGTATATTGCTATTGTTTATAGCAGTGTACAGCACATCCATTTCGGCAGTGTTACCATTCTCTGACAAGATGTCAATCATGCTCAATACATACTCCATACGGTTTTCGGCAGTTACGGCCTCAATGTCGGTCATGTAAGAACCTTTCAAAACATACTCATCAAAGTTCAAGGTCATTGGGTAGGTGCTTTCAATCATTTGTTGGAACAACAACAATTGGGTCAATAAACCTGCACCACGGCCACCACCTTCGTTGTTGCCAATTTGGTTGCCGCAAGCAGTGTTACTTGTAGTGTTACAGCTTGTGTTTACCAACACGTTAGGGAAATTGATAACCAAGTTGGCCGAGTTGCCTTGCATTTGCAAAGTAGCATTGTCGCTGCGCACATCCAATGCAGTGCCAAATGGTGCCAAGTTGTTGCTGATAAATGAGTTACGACCAGCACCTGCAGGGTAGTTGGCACAAGTACCAACGCTACCAGTAAAGCCAACGCTCCATAGGCCATGGCCTTGGTAGTTGTACAAGTAGTTGTTGCTAATGGTAGGAACAGTGTTCGCAACATTGCTCTGCACTTGTATAGCGGTAAAGCTATTTCTTATGCAGTTGTCAGCAAATACTACCGAAGCGGCAGTAACCGTGCCAGTAGTAACTACATAACGGATACCGAAAGTATTGTTGTAAGCACCAATCTCAATTTGGTTGGCAGTTACACGAGCTTGCGTGAGAACGTTGCTCAAGAAGATACCACTTACACCAATGTTGCTAATGATGTTCTCTTCGATATCGTAGTTTTGACCACCGATAACGTACACACCGAAACGGTCTGCATCGCTAATAGTGTTACCCAATACGTCAATGTTACGTGAAGCTCCACCCAAACGAACACCAGTGGCAAAACCGGTAAGTGTGTTGTTAGAGATTACCAAGTTGCGAACGTTGTCTATATAAACAGCTACTTGGTTGTTGTTGTTTTGCGCCAAGCTGCTATAAGTTACTGTGTTACCTTCAACCAAAATTGGGCTGCTGTTTACATCAGTAATACGAATAGGATAAACATCGAAGTAAGAGCGACGGGTAAACTCGGCTGTGTTGTTTTCGAAAGTTACCGAACCACCATTGCCTGTTAGGTCAAATGCACGGTACATGTTCGTGAATTTGTTGCCGCTAACGGTTACTGATGAAGTATTTACATACACACCAAAGTACAAGTTGTTTACAGTGCCATTGGCTACGCTGTTTACAAAGTCGTTTTGAGAGATAATACCGCTCAATTGAGAGTTGAACACTTTCACACCAAAGAAATCGGTTACTACGGCGCCAGCGGCATCCAAGTATTCCGGACGATCTTCGTTGCTTACAAAAGTGTTGCCAGTAATACCACCGTCAAAGTTGCTGGCACCATCGAAACGGATACCAGTTGCGTTGTTGTAGAACTCGCTGTTGGTTACGTTAAGCTTGCTGCTAGTTTCAATGTTCAAACCAATTTCGGCATTCTTCACCAACGATTCGTTGAAAGTACCGTTGCTGCTGTCCAAGAAAGCAAATCCATCCCAATACTGGTCTAGTTCGCAAGTACGGAACACAGAGTTGTTTGCACGTACTTGGCTACCGTCAGTGAAGGTAATACCTGTACCAGACAAGAATACCACATCAACGTTAGTAAGATCAAGTGTAGCACCATTACTTACCGTCATGTCAACGGTTACATAATACTTACCGTTCCAAATCTCATCAGAGCTAATGCTGCTATTGGTAGCATCAATCAAAGTGAAAATATTGCCAAAGTTGGCAGGGAAACAACATAGTTTAGGAGCTAATGCAATGGTATCGCTGTTGGTGCAACCATTGGCATCAGTTACTGTTACGCTGTAAGTACCAGCGGCCGATACTAATAAAGTCTGGCCAGTTGAGCCATCGCTCCACAAGTAGCTGCCAAAACCTTGACCAGCATCAAGCAAAGTGCTCGAACCGATACACAAGCTATCATCAGCACCTAGGTTAACGGTTGGTGGTGCATTTACTACCACGGTTACTTGGTCGGTACCGGTACATACTGGAGTGAATGAGATATCATCCAAACCAAAGTCGTTGCCACCCGCAGCAGTATTAGCGTTTACAATACAAATCTCTACAGTAGTAGCAGAACCAGAGTTCCAAGTTGCGAAGAACTGGGTCCAAGTGTTCAGTGCGTTTGGTGCAGTAATAGGTGTGCCCAACAATTGTCCATCAATAGAGAATTCCAATTCAGCAGGGCTGCTTACCACCAAGGTACTGATCCAAGTAGAGAAGTTATAGTCCGTGTTCGGGATAACCGATACGGTTTGGCACCATACCCTGAAACCAGGGTTAACAGAGCCATTGATAGCCATAAAGTTGGTGCTACCAGTTGTGTGGTCGCTACCAAGGAAGGCTGGGTGCAAAGGAGTTGGGTTAGTTACGACGGCATAAGTACCTTCAGGTATTAAATTGGTAGTAGTATATTGGTAGTTAGTAACAAAACCAGTGTTGCCCAATTCAAAATCTCCGTTAGCTGCAAGCTCTTGGCCTGGTTGCTGACCAACTACCGTATATGTAGTAGTTTGAGTAGGACTAACCGAAACAGAGGAACCGCTAGCATTTACCAAGCTACCACCGTTCCAGTCATAGAAAGAGGCACCAGTTGCAGAAAGTGTGGTGCTATCACCTAAGCAAATGTTCACCGTATCTGGTCCCGCATCAATAGTAATTGAAGGCAAAGCAAGCGTAACCACGTGGCTGCCTGTACAACCCGCAGCATCGGTTACTACTACTTCGTATGTACCAATGTTCAAGCCTGAAAGGTCTTCGCTTGAGGCGGTGAAACCACTTGGGCCGCTCCAGCTAAAGGTAAATGGAGCCAAACCACCAGCAACAGTTATATCAATAGTAGCTGATGAAGGCGCGCATGGGCTGGTGCTCACGTCTGTAATAGTAATAGCAGAACTGGCAACAACCGAAATGGAATCGGTTTTGGTGCAGCCAATACTATCTGTTACGGTCAAGGTGTACAATCCGTTTTGGAAAACAGTAGTGCTAGCAGTAGTAGCACCATTGCTCCATAGGTAAGAACCTAAACCCGGAACAGCATTAAGTGCTACACCATTGGTGCCAGGCACTATCCCACCACAAGCGGTAACCAACGTGTCGGGTATTAGGTTGATGCCCGGCAAGGCACTTACGCTCACGTAAATGCTATCGTAAGCCGCACAACGGCTGGTAATTTCGGTCAAAGTAAGACCATACCAACCTGATTGTGTTACCGAAATAGATGGCAAAGTGCTACCAGTGCTCCATACATACTCAAATGTACCAGCACGACGCAATTGCAATGTAACAGAGCTATTACAAGTACGCACATCAGGACCAAGGGTCACCGATGGCAACGAAAACGCAGTGTAGCGAGCAGTATCAGAAGCGGTGCAACCTGCCGCAGTAGTAACAGTTACCGAGTATACGCCAGTAGTGTTTACAGTAAGCGATGGCGATGTGCTGCCGTCGCTCCACAAATAAGATGCAAAGTTAGATGGACTAGCAAAGAAGGTATATGAACCACCACTGCACAATGCAGTATCATTGCCAAGGCTTACGGTTGCATTATTACTGTTAAGTAAAGTAACCGTATCACGAGAAGTACAGCCAAGAGCATCAGCAGCTTCTACAGTAATCACTCCTGGAGTAGACGTGGTAATAACTTGAGTTGTAGCACCAGTGCTCCACAAATAAGTGCTAAAGCCTGTTCCTGCATCAAACGTAACAGCTACACCTGGGCAAACAGTGGTATCGTTAAACGAAATAAGGTTGCGGTTGCCGTTCGGGTTAAGGTTTACATTAATTTGGTTGCTTCCACTGCAGCCAGTTCCATCAGTTATAGTAACTGAGTAAGAGCCCGATTGTGTAACTACCAAAGTTGAGTCGGTAGAGCCATTGCTCCAAGCATAAGTATACACACCAGTGCCATTGGTAACCAGCGGGCTCAAAGTAGCAGATGTAGCACAAAGATTCAAATCGGGTCCTAGGTCAACATCCAAACCACCTACAAATACCGAGTAAGAGTATACTTGGTTACCTACACTTGGGCAGGCATTATCTTGCACCGTAACAGTAAAAATGTAAGGTGCGGTGCGCACTTGGCTAATACTTGGAGTCCAGCAGAAAGTACCTGTTTGGTTATTGCCTGCGCTAGAAGTAAAAGTTGCACCGTTAATACCTGAGTTCCAGGTAATGGTGGTTGTTTGGTTCGCGTCAACGTCTGTCGTGAAAATGTCGAAACAGAAGTTGCTACCAGCACAAACGTTTATACTGTAATCCGTGCTGCCGTTAACACCCGATGCGATTGGCAAAGTGTTGTTAGGACAAGCTACAGCAATAAACTGCATATCGCGAATGGTAGAACCAATCAACACGCCGTTACGGTACTCATCAACACGAACCGCAATAGCTGCGTTTTGAGCAATGCTTGGGGTACCTGACATTTGACCGGTAGAATTGCTAAAAGAAAATCCGCTAGTTGTGGCCATCGGATTTGCTACACTATAGCCCGCTGCCCAAGGCACCACAGTACCAGGATCTTGCAATGGCTGAATCAAGGTATAAACCAATGAGTCACCATCCACGTCAATAGCACCATGGTTATAAAAAAACTGGTTGCCCACGCACACAAATGGCACGGGCAAAGAGGTGAAAATAGACGAGTTGTTGCAGATGTTTGGTGTAATGCCGCGCAAAGTAGCTTCAACGTACAAATCTACCGAACCGGGGTTCTGTAGGTTAGTCACTGCCGCGTTCCTGGCATTCAAATCATACCTCAACGTAAAATTGGTACAACTCGCTGGGAAAGTAAACGTACCGGTGTATGTATACTGCTGTATACCGGGTAGGTTGCCTCCGTTACAAGAGCTATTGCCAATTTGTGAAGGGCACAATTGAGTTACCTCAACAAAGCCCTGCTGTTGTAGGGTAATGTTTGTGGTAGTGTTGGTACAACCATTGAGAACAGATACTGCGGCTGTTGCAGGTGCTGCAATACCACTACAATCGCGATAGAACGTGAGCGTAATTTGGTATTGGTTGTTACCTAAACAAGTGTAGGTTAGGTCAGCTCCAGCGGCGTGAGAGGCCCTTGCCTCGCGCCATGAAAATAAACAACATGTCAGTAGACACGCTGCCAATAGCAGACGGTTAAGTTTCATTAGTGTTTGGTTTATTATTAAATTAGTTTGCTTTCAATCGCATTCTGGCATTATAAAATTCCTCTGGTCAGGAGGAAGGACGATGAAGGTACAATGAAATATATTACATTGCAAGCCAACCCCTTACCTTTTTCTCCAGAATTATCTGTTGGGTAATGTAAGTTCTACTTTCAATTTTGTCAATTCTTTTTCTGGATTACTGAAGTAAAATTTTCCCCTTTAACTTACAAACGTTTGCCAGTCAATAATTTGACAGTATAAAAAAACTTAAAATGACAAATCTAGAAACATAATTCTTGGTCGATTAAATTCTTCTAATTGAATTTTGTATTTTTCTGCAATGAAGAAGGTAATAATTGTAGGTGCGTCCTCAGGAATCGGATATGATCTGGCAAAAGTTTTTTCTGAAAACGGTTATGAAGTAGGAATAACTGCTCGCCGCTTAGACTTTTTAGAAAAGCTTCAAAAAGAGCTTCCCAATAAATCGTACATCAGCAAAATGGATGTGGCCGACCCAACTGCCGCACGCGAAACCTTAGCCAAACTGGTCGACGAAATGGGCGGCATGGATATTCTGGTGCTCAATGCAGGTATTGGCGACTCAAAACCCTCTTGGGAGCTAGAGCAGCAAATAATTATGGTAAACATGGCAGGCTTTACCGCGCTGGCAAACTGGGCCGTAAAATATTTTGAGCAGCAAGGCGGCGGGCAAATTGCCGGCATTTCGTCAGTGGCATCGGTGCGTGGCACCCATATTGCCACCGTTTACTCTGCTACCAAAGCCTATGTAAGCAGCTACATGGAGGGCTTACAGCAGCGTAGCAACCGCAGAAAATCGAACATTACCATTACCGATATTCGCCCAGGATTTGTGGCCACACCCATGACCCAAGAAAACAAAGGCATGTTTTGGGTAGCCTCCAGCCATAAGGCCGCAAAACAGATATACAGTGCCATAATCAACAAGAAACGGGTAGCGTATATTACTCGCCGCTGGTGGTTGGTAGCTCAAGTAATTAAGAGCATACCTGATTTTCTGTGGTTGAGAGGATAGTTAATGGACCATGGTCCATGGTCGATGGCCAATGATAGATAAATAATTATTGGATGATTCGCTATTCGCATTCTGAAAAAACTTTGTGTTCTTTGTAGATATAAGTGCAGCAGCTATGGACCATCGACTATGGACCGTAGACCTAAAAAACAAACCAATGCATAACTTACTTAAAGGAAAGCGCGGTATTATTTTCGGCGCGTTAGACGAGAACTCTATTGCCTGGAAAGTGGCGCTAAAGGCCCATGAAGAAGGCGCAACCTTTGTATTGAGTAATGCGCCTGTGGCCCTGCGCTTTGGCAAAATAAACGAATTGGCCGAACTTACCGGTAGCCAAGTAATAGCTGCCGATGCCACTAGTATGGAGGATTTGGAGAACCTTGTAACCCAAAGCATAACAATATTGGGCGGCAAGCTCGATTTTGTGCTGCACTCTATCGGCATGTCGCTAAATGTGCGCAAGGGCAAAGAATACCACGAGCTTAACTATGACTTTTATCAAAAAACGTTGGACATTTCGGCACTATCGTTTCATAAAGTATTGCAGGTTTGCCACAAAAACGATGCCTTGAACGAATGGGCCTCGGTAGTGGCACTTACTTACATAGCAGCACAGCGCGCCTTCCCGGGCTATAACGATATGGCTGATGCCAAAGCCTTACTAGAAAGTATTGCCCGCAGTTACGGCTACCACTACGGCTTCGAGAAAAAAGTACGCATCAATACCATCTCCCAATCGCCAACACACACCACGGCTGGCTCGGGCGTGAAGGGCTTTGATGGTTTCTTTACCTATGCCGACAAAATATCGCCACTGGGCAATGCCAGCGCCGAAGACTGCGCCAACTTTGTAGTGGTTATGTTCAGCGACTTTACCCGCATGGTAACCATGCAAAATCTATACCACGACGGCGGCTTTAGCACTACTGGCGTAAGCCAGCGATTGATGGATGGGTTGGAATAGACGCAAGACACAACCTGCCTGCCGGCCGGCAAGACACAAGACACAAGACTAATTTTCGCCACGGCGGATTTGCAATCCGTCGTTACCGAGAAGCGGATTTGCAATCCGCTGATTAGCAAAGGCATGCATAGGAGGTTGATTTACGAAGTAAGTGCCGAATTACAAATCAGGTGCTCTTACACTCAAATTATAAACCCGAATGGGCGGGGTAGGTAGCATTGAGTACTTCTCACTTCAATGCAAATTTACAAGTATAGCCCATTTCAAAAACCATCGCGCGGGTTCAATTGTTATCAATCAGGATAATGATGATGTTGTTTGCGATCGCTTTAATTTCAAATTGCATTTTTGGACACCATTACTTCGTAAATGTTGCAAGGAAAAACTGGTCAGAAAATACTCCAAAATATAGCGCTACCTCACTGATGCTCAGACGGATATAAAATTTATTGCCTAATTGTAATAACTATTTGAAAATACGCAATGAAATAACCAAGTTGAATTTGCTTTTAATCGACCAATTGGTTTGATTTGACTTTCGAACGCTTAATTTAATGATAACCCAATACCCAATTTAAAATCCGACAATGTTAAAACAATTACTGAAAATCAGCCTAGTACTGCTATTGCTTGTAAGTGCTGCCCCAGCCAATGCCCAACGCAATTGTGGTGCTATGGAGCACTTGCAAAACATGATATTGCAAGACCCAAGCGTGTTGCAAAATCGCCAAAACATTGAACAATTTACCCAGAACTGGATTACCAATAACCCTCAAGGCAATACCGGTAGGGCGTTGGTAACTATACCAGTAGTAGTGCATGTAGTATATCGTACCACAACCGAGAACATCAGCGATGCCCAAATACAGTCGCAGATGAATGTTTTGAATGCCGATTTTGCCAAGCTAAATGCCGACTGGACCAATACTCCTTCAGTTTTTCAAAGTTTAGTAGCCAATGTTGATGTGCAGTTTTGCCTCGCACAGCGCGACCCTAATGGCAATGCTTCTAACGGTATTGTTCGCAAATTAACAACCAACACCTCATTTTCTACTAACGATAATGTTAAAAGAAGCGCCAACGGTGGTTCTAATGCTTGGCCCAGCAGCTCGTACTTAAACCTTTGGGTTTGTAACATTAGCGGTGGCATTTTGGGCTATGCGCAGTTTCCTGGTGGCAGCGCCGCTACCGATGGTGTAGTAGTAAACTACAACGCCTTTGGTACCATCGGTACTGCTGCAGCGCCTTTCAACAAAGGTCGCACCGCAACTCACGAAGTAGGTCACTGGCTAAACCTTTACCACATTTGGGGCGACGATGGCACCGGTTGTACTGGTAGCGATAACGTAACCGACACGCCAAACCAAGGCGACGAAAATTATGGCTGCCCTTCGTTCCCAACGGTATCGTGCAGCAATGGCCCCAACGGAGATTTGTTCATGAACTACATGGACTATACCGATGACGCCTGTATGTTTATGTTTACTGAAGGTCAAAAAGCGCGCATGCAAGCATTGTTTGCAACAGGTGGCTTTAGGGCTTCATTGCTTAACTCATTGGGTTGTGTACCTGGAAATATCGCCGCTTGCAATAGCCCAACTGGCCTAAGTGCTGGCAATGTTACTACCACAGGTGCAACACTTACTTGGAGCGCAGCTAGCGGTGCAACTAGCTACAATGTACAATACAAAACTAGTGCGGCTGCCACTTTCACAACTGTAAGCACCAGTGCTACTAGCTTTACCCTATCGGGCTTGGCAAATAATACTACTTACAACTACCAAGTGCAAACCGTTTGCAGCAGCGGCAGTAGCAACTATACTACCACTGGCAGCTTTACTACCCTAGCAGTTACTGCTACTTGCACCGATGCTTATGAGTCTAACAATTCAATTTCGACTGCTAAAACCATCCCTGTAAACACTGCCATCACCGCAGTAATTGGCACTAGCACCGATAATGACTACTTTAAGTTTGCGAACACCAGTACCCAACGCCGCATAAGAATAACTTTGACTAATTTGCCAGCCAACTACAATGTAGTGTTGTACAACTCTAGAGGTAACCAAGTTGCCATTTCTCAAAACACTGGTACTACCAACGAGACGATTACTTATAACACCAACTCTGTTGGTACCTATACTATCCGCGTATTGGGCAGTGGTGGTGCATTTAATGCTAGCAATTGCTATACACTAACTGCAAGCATTAGCGCTACCAACTTTAGGGTTGGTGCCGATGACGCAACTGATGCTGCCGATTTGGATTTGGCTAATGACAAGCCTTCGGTTTTCGACCTAACCTTGGCACCTAACCCAAGCAATGGCAAATTGAACATCAGCATCTTTACTACCGAAAGCATGGAAAATGCCAACGTACAGGTTTATGACATTGCTGGCCGTGTAGTATTTGCGCAAGCGCTAGGTAGCGTTGAAGCCGAGTTTAACACTGGCATCGACCTTAGCGCCTTAGAAAATGGCTTCTATTTTGTAGCCATCAAAAACAACAACCAAGTAAAACAAGTGCAGAAAGTAATGATTGCGAAATAACACCCGCCTCCATTAAACCATACCCGAGCACCCCGTTTCTTTATTGAAGCGGGGTGTTTTTTTTTGAATTATGTGCAACCACCCCCAACCCCTCCTTTTGCCAGCGCTGCACTGGCTCGGCGAAGCCTGCCTGCCGCAGGCAGGCTTCGAATGGCCTTTTTGAGCGGATGCAAAAGAGCCTGTCCTGAGTCTCGTTTCAAACGAGATCGAAGGAAGGGGTTGGGGGTGGTTAGTGCGGGCAGGGGACACTCTTTACAAGCATTAACAAGTAGTTCGTTTACCTGGTATTTGCCAGATGCTACATCACGCAATCTAGTATTTGGATTTGGGAATTTGAAAGGGCGGATTTAGAAATCCGATTGCGTGGATCAAGCAGATATATGTTTATTTGGCCGGCATAAGCACGCCATCAATAAAGTGCACCACACCGTTGGTGCCCAATTTGTCGGCATAGGTAATGTAGGCTATAGTGCCCTGTGCATCGGTCAATTGCAATTTGCCATCGGCCAAGGTAGCCGTTAAGGTTTTGCCCAACATGGTTTTGAGTATCATTTTTCCATTGCCTTGGTTTATCCCTGCAACCAAGTCGGCTTTGGTGAGTTGCAAGGGCACTATATGGTAGTTGAGCAGGCTGGTGAGCGTAGTTTTGTTTTCGGGTTTAAACAAGTTCTCAAGGCTACCCGCGGGTAACTTGGCAAAAGCGGTATTGAGCGGCGCAAAAATAGTATACGGACCTTTACCCTCCAACATTGTTACCAATTCGGCAGACTTTAGCCCTGCAGAAAAGTTAAACACCTTTTTAGAACCTTGAAGAATCTCGATAACACTATCGGTAACTGGCACAGGAGCCACGAAAGCCGTTAACATGATACCCACAAACAGCAGCGGCAAAAAAGATTTAAACATACCCAGCAATTGAAAACTTTACGAAGAATAACACCTAAAATTAATCAATTGTTGCCAATGAATATGCCGCTACCCTTGCCAAATGTTAGTTACAACAAGCAACGGGAGTGTGCGTGTGAGGTTCGTTTACATAGTATGTGCCGGATTGCAAATCCGGTGCTCAGTACATTCGGATTACAAATCCGAATGGGCAGGGTGGGCAGGGGTCCCAAACCCAAAAAAAACGCCCCCATCTCTACTAAAAGAAATGGGGGCGTTAAAATGATTATCAGGCTTTAAAGCCGGACGATGTAGCTTACATCATGCCGCCCATGCCACCCATGCCGCCAGGCATACCACCAGGGGCAGCGCCTTCAGCAGCAGGTTTGTCAACTATTACACACTCGGTGGTTAGGAGCATGCCGGCAATAGATGCCGCGTTTTCCAAGGCCACACGGGTTACTTTGGTTGGGTCGATAACGCCAGTAGCCAAAAGGTTTTCGTAAACATTGGTGCGGGCGTTAAAGCCAAAGTCACCTTTGCCTTCCAATACCTTCTGAATGATTACTGAACCTTCCAAGCCAGCATTTGCCACAATTTGGCGCAACGGCTCTTCGATAGCACGACGAACAATGTCGGTACCGGTTTTCTCGTCCTCGTTGGCAGGCTTGGCATTGGCAATGGCCGCAATGGCACGTAGCAACGCAACACCGCCACCTGGCACTATACCTTCTTGTACAGCAGCACGGGTAGCGTGCAAGGCATCGTCCACACGGTCTTTCTTCTCTTTCATTTCCACTTCGGTAGGGGCACCAATGTATAGTACCGCCACGCCGCCTGCCAATTTGGCAAGACGCTCCTGCAACTTCTCACGGTCGTAGTCGCTAGTGGTGTTTTCAATTTGCGATTTGATTTGACCAACGCGAGCTTTAATATTATCTCCATCGCCAGCACCGTTTACTACTGTGGTGTTGTCTTTGTTGATCGAAATCTTCTCGGCACGACCCAAGTGCTCCATACCTGCATTCTCCAGCTTGTAGCCACGCTCTTCGCTGATAACGGTACCACCGGTAAGCACAGCAATGTCTTCCAACATTTCTTTGCGACGGTCGCCAAAGCCTGGGGCTTTAACTGCGGCAATTTTCAGGGTGCCACGTATTTTGTTTACTACCAATGTAGAAAGGGCTTCGCCTTCCAAGTCTTCGGCAATAATCAACAACGGACGGCCAGTTTGTACCACTTTCTCCAAAATTGGCAGCAAGTCCTTCATACTGCTGATTTTCTTGTCGTAAATCAGGATGAACGGGTTCTCCAATTCGGCTTCCATTTTCTCAGTGTCCGTTACAAAGTAAGCCGACAAGTATCCGCGGTCGAATTGCATACCTTCTACGGTATCCAAATAAGTCTCGGTGCCTTTAGCTTCTTCAACAGTTATTACACCTTCTTTACCAACAGCCTTCATGGCATCGGCAATCAACTTACCAATTTCTGGATCGTTGTTGGCAGATATAGTACCTACTTGCTCAATTTTCTCGTAGTCATCGCCTACGTTTACGCTCTGCCTTTTCAGGTCTTCAACCACAACGGCCACGGCGCGGTCAATACCACGTTTCAAGTCCATTAAGTGCGCGCCAGCAGCTACACTCTTTAGGCCACGGGTAATAATAGCTTGTGCCAATACGGTAGCAGTAGTAGTGCCATCACCTGCCAAATCGCTGGTTTTGCTAGCTACTTCTTTCACCATTTGGGCACCCATGTTTTCAATTGGGTCTTCCAACTCAATTTCTTTGGCAACCGATACACCATCTTTAGTGATGCCAGGGGCACCAAATTTCTTCTCGATTACAACGTTTCTGCCTTTCGGACCTAGGGTCACTTTCACGGCATTTGCCAATGCATCTACACCACGCTTCAATCCATCGCGTGCTTCAGCATCAAATTTGATCAACTTAGCCATTGTTAGGTTTTTTGTTATTTGTTATTAGTTAATGGTAGGATGGTTACTGCTTAATGGTCACTGGTTATTAGCTTGCCTCGCCTTGGGCGAGGGTTACTGGTCGTTGGTTTATTGCAAACTCGCAACCCGTAACTCGGAACCCGTAACCAAATTAAAGGATGGCGAAGATGTCGCTTTCGCGCATAATCAAGAACTCCTCTCCTTCTACGGTCAACTCAGTGCCAGCATATTTGCCATACAATACTTTGTCGCCCACTTTCACGGTCATTGGTTCGTCTTTTTTGCCCGCACCTACGGCTACTATTACGCCACGCATTGGCTTTTCTTTAGCCGTATCGGGTATAAATAGGCCACTCTTGGTGGTTTCTTCGGCGGCGTCGGCTTTCACCAGCACGCGGTCTGCAAGGGGTTTAATGTTAACAGCCATATTGTTTTATGTTTTTATCGTTTTAAAGGTACTTTGCCTATAGCATTAGTTGTGCCAACTGGCATAATGCGCCAAAATTGCAGTTCCGGGCTGTAAAGGTGGCAGTTGATTGGTTGATTGGTTGATTGGTTATTAGCTTGCCTCGCCTTGGGCGAGGGTTATTAGCTTGCCTCGCCTTGGGCGAGGGGTATTAGCTTGCCTCGCCTTGGGCGAGGGTTTTTGGGGTACAACGAACCATATGCTATAAGCTACTCGCCATCGACTGTGGACTGTGGACTGTGGACTGTGGACTGTGGACTACTTAAAACTCCACCCCGCTCCTATGCCTACATTGAGGTTGCGCATGGGCAGGTCGTAGTCGTAGGTAGCCAGTGGTACGCCGTTTTCGTAGTAGGTTACGTCCTTAAATTTGAAGTTGGCCATTACAAAATCGGTAAAGAAATTCATAGTAAAGTTGTCGGTAACCAACAACCTAAAGTTTAAGCCCAAATCGGGCAGAAAAGCGATGTCGCTGGCTTTGCCATACTTTTCTATTATGGTGCCAAGTCCGTTATCAATCTGCAGCGTTAGCTCCCTATCTACACCCAGCGCCATGCCACCTTGCAGCTTTACATCAATAGAAAACCGATTAGTAGCCGGCACTGTAACCAACAAGCCGCCTGCCAAATAATAAAACCGCATACCTGGGTAGTCGTATGCCAATATATATGAGCCAGGTGGGCCATAGCGATTGTAGTTGTCTACAATCTGGGCCATTTTATTGGTTTGCACTATAAGCCCGCCTGTAGCAGTAAGCCCCACATAACGGTTAAAGGTTCGGCCAACATTAAGGCTGAGGTTTATGCCTGTTTTGGCAAAAACAGCATCTTCCTCTAGAATATTGGTAGAACCGAAAATACCTAGCGGAGAAGCTAAACCGGCATTGAGCAGCAAAAACAATTGCTTGGTAGGTCTGTCGTTGTTGCGATTCTTTTTGGCAGGTATATTACTTGGTGGCGGAACCGCAATATCGTCGGTAACAATTTGACCGAATACCGGCATACATTGCAAACTCGAGGCAATAAACGCTAGTAGCAAGAAAGACTTTAATGGTGTAAGCATTATTTAGGTTCAAATTCGTAGCGATACAAGTTTTCGCCAACACTTTCTGTAACCCACAGTTGACCCACCGATAAGCGCAAAATATACCAAATTCTGGCTGATACATTGCCGCCACCTGGGTCGGTAAACACAATCAAGAGGTTCTCAGCATCGCGGTCAAACTCCCAAACCCCTTGGCGGTTTGATATTGAGTCGCCTGCGGCAACTGCAATAGTATCGGTATATACCATGGTGCCATCAGCGCGCAAGTTCACGTTCATTCGCACGCTGGAGGTTACATCCAATCCATTTCGCTGGGCATCGGTCACAATCCAATTATCGGTAGCTCTAAAAGTCTTGGTTCGCAATGAAAAGGCAGGGCCTTCATCGTACTTGTTGCATGCACACATGCTCAGCAAAAAAACGCTAAGTAGTATGAAAATCGGGGCAGGAATTTTCATAACAGTATTGATAGTTGGTAATCTAAAGCTACGCTATTTAACTAGAACGTAAAAGTAACTTTACATATTGCGCACTTTATAAAAACCGGTAGCTAACCGCACAAACTACTTTAGGCTTGCTGTCAGCTCTTTACCAATACCTTCAAGCTCTTTTTTCAAAACGGCAACGCGTTTATTAAAACGCTCCATATTCTTTTTGGCAACTGGTTCGGCTGGCGGTGGCATTACCTTAAACGGATCGACCTGCACACCGTTTTTCCAAAAACGGAAACAAACGTGTGGGCCAGTTGCCAAACCAGTGCTACCTACATAACCAATTACATCGCCTTGGCTTACGCGCTTGCCTGGCTTTATGCCCGATGCAAACTTGCTCATGTGCAAGTATTGGGTGGTAAAAGTACCATTGTGCTTTATTTTTACATAGTTGCCGTTGCCTTTGGTAAAACTGGCCTCTAATACCACGCCGTCGCCCACGGTAATTATGGGGGTGCCATGCGCTGCGGCATAATCGGTACCCAAGTGTGGGCGATTAACCTTCAACACAGGGTGCAAGCGATTTTTATTGTATTTAGAACTGATGCGGTAACCGTATTTCAAAGGGGCTTTAAGAAAAGCCTTGCGCATGTTTTGCGCTTTCTCGTCAAAATAATTGCCCACCTCGTCTTGCTCAAAGTAGAAAGCATAAAACGGCTTACTGTTGTGCGTAAACTCAATCGCTTCGATTTTATCAATGCCCACATATTTGCCCTCTACCATTTTCTCAATGTAAATCACTTTAAAAAAATCGTTTTGCTGCAACTTATAAAAATCAATAGTACAATCGTAAATACTGGCCATGCTGTATGCCAATGCCACATCAACCCCAGCATCTTGCAAGGTTTCCGACAAGTTGGAAGTAATGGTGCCGGCAAAATGCTTGCGCTGAACGCTTACTTCTTTCTTGCCTTTATATACGGTGTCGTGCTCTAAATCGTAAACTATAAACTCAATGTTCGATTTCTCGTAAATTAAATATGCCGCCGATTTCATGGTATCCGATTCGCGAACCATGATGGTATAAGGCCTATCAAATTTCATAGACCGGGTATCGAATACGTTTTCGTACTTGGTTGAAAGGGTTACAATATTACCCGGGTTTATGTCGTGGGCCGAGAGTAAACTCGCCAAATTCTGGTTCGGCTTTACCTTATCTTGTATGGTGTTGTATTCTCCTTTCGGAATGCCATACAAAAACTCGGCCTGTTTCTGCATTTCTTCTTCAATACGAAGACCATCTAGCTCGGTATCTAAGCCTGATGATGGATAGAATATATAAACCGCGGCAATTGCTACCAACACGGCAGCTCCAGTAATGAGCTTGTTTTTACGGGTCATTAGGGGTTGTATTTTCAAAAATTCGGCAATTGCAACTGGATAAAATTAACACCCAATGGCGAGAATATCACAACTTCAAAAATAATAAGTGTTTTATGCGCCGCAATCCCTAATTTCGAACAAAAAAACAGCGGTATGCCCCATTTATCAGACAGGATTGCCAACTTACACGAGTCAGCTACCATTAAAATGGCCCAATTGGGTCGCGAATTGAAAGCCCAAGGCCATGATATTATTAGTCTTAGCCTTGGCGAACCTGACTTTGTAACCCCAAAACATATTTGCGAAGCGGCCAAAAAAGCCATAGACGAAGGCTTTACCTTTTATACTGCCGTGCCGGGCACCATTGAGCTACGCAAGGCTATACAAGCCAAGTTTAAACGTGATAATGGGTTGGATTATACTCCTGAGCAAATAGTAGTTTCTACTGGCGCCAAACAAAGTCTCATTAACGTGGTGCTTTGCCTGGTAAACCCTGGTGAAGAAGTAATTGTTCCGGCACCATATTGGGTGAGCTATGCCGCTATGGTAGAGTTGGCCGAGGGCAAAATGGTAAACATTTTCACCACCATTGACCAAGACTTTAAAATAACCGCGGAGCAACTAGAGGCAGCTATTACGCCTAAAACCCGTATGGTAATGTTTAGCTCGCCCTGCAACCCTTCTGGCTCGGTATATACCAAAGAAGAGTTAGCTGGCTTGGCAAAGGTATTGGCCAAACACCCAGAAATATATGTGGTGTCGGATGAGATTTATGAATACATCAACTTTGATGGCAAGCATGAGAGCATTGCCCAGTTTCCTGAAATTTACAACCAAACCATTACCGTAAACGGTTTTGCCAAAGGCTTTGCCATGACCGGCTGGCGCGTGGGCTACATTGGTGCTCCGCTATGGATTGCCAAGGCTTGCGACAAACTACAGGGTCAGTTTACCAGCGCTACCTGCAGCATTGCCCAAAAGGCAGCTGAAGCGGCACTGAATGGCGACATGCAGCCTAGCTATGATATGCGCGACCAATTTCACCGCCGCCGCGATATGGTAATTGCCTTATTGAGCGAAATACCAGGCCTAAAAACCAATACCCCTCCGGGCGCTTTCTATTTGTTCCCTGATGTGAGTGCTTATTTTGGTAAGACCTACAATGGCGAAGTATTGAAAGATGCCGACGATTTGTCGTTGTACCTACTTGCCGAGGCTCACGTGGCCCTGGTATCAGGTGCTGCTTTCGGCTCACCGGAGTGTGTGCGCATCAGCTACGCCGCTAGCGATAAACAGTTGGTTGAAGCTTGTGCGAGGATTAAAGCTGCGCTTGAGAAGTTAGTTTAAATCTTATTGCAATTTGGACATAACATTTTCCCTCCTAAAAAGAGCCTGTCCTGAGCCTCGTTTTAAACGAGGTCGAAGGAAGGGATGAGGAGGTGTTGCTTGCTACAGGTAGGAAATTGTCTAATTAAAGCTGGTTTATGATTGGCGTACTACAATTGCGAGTTGATGCTATTCACTCGCAATGTTACTATTGGCAATCTCATGTTCAACTCGACGAATTACACCACCCCTGCCCCTCCTTTTTAGGAGGGAAGCACTATATACTAAGTGTTTCTTATTTATTGTTTCTTATTTTTCATTTCCTATTTCATGTCTTACTGTGTTTATCAATGAGCGGATTAATCACCGGCGGGCTGTAGTGCAGCATTTCGTTTAAGGCATCTTCTACCCTATCGGTAAATAACATCATTCGGCGGTGGCGCTCTTTCAGTAAACCTTCAGCGGCCATGTGGTCGAGGAGTTTTATCAAGTGGTCGTAATAGCCATTGATGTTGAGCACTAATACTGGTTTGTGATGCAGGCCCAATTGGCCCCAAGTAATGATTTCAAACAGTTCTTCCAACGTACCAAAACCGCCGGGCAAGGCAATAAAGCCATCGGCCATTTGCGACATTTGCTGCTTACGCTCGTGCATGCTCTCTACCAAAATTAATTCACTCAAATTGGTATGGGCTATCTCTTTGCCTGCCAAAAAATGAGGCAGTACACCAGTTACTTTACCGCCGCTTTTTAGCGCAGCATCGGCCACGGCACCCATAAGGCCCACCTTGGCACCGCCATATATCAATCTAACATTGTTGCGGGCTAATATACTGCCCACCGCTTCGGCTGCTTGCCGGTAATCCTCCCGCTCCCCAAGGCTTGAGGCGCAAAACACACAGATACTTTTCATAGCCATGAATATAGCTATTAAACATTCAAATGACAATAGGTAAACGTCCCAACAATTGAATCGATGGGTCAGGAAAATGCTGATAAACCCCTTACCTTTGCAACATGGATTTAGTGGAAATGTATACAGATGGCGCGGCAAAAGGCAACCCTGGTAGGGGTGGCTATGGCACTATATTGCGGTATAAAGGCCACGAAAAAGAGCTTGCCGAAGGATACAAACACACCACTAACAACCGCATGGAATTGATGGCCGTGATAAAAGGCCTTGAAGCACTTACTCGCGAAGGATTAACGGTAAGGGTATTTTCGGATAGCAAGTATGTGGTCGATTCTGTGAGTAAGGGTTGGGTGTTTGGCTGGGTAAAAAAAGGCTTTGTGGGCAAAAAAAACGAGGACCTTTGGCGCCGATACTTGGCCGTTGCCAAAAAATTCAAGGTTGAGTTTAGATGGATAAAGGGTCATAACGACCACCCCGAAAATGAGCGCTGCGACCAACTGGCCGTTGCTGCTGCCGAAGGCGGTCCGTGGTTGGATGATGTTGGTTTTAAGCCAGAGTGATTGGTTGGCTTTATTCCTCAATACGTTCTTCACCCCAAAGGGGTCAGATACTAATAGAATAGGGCATCGCCCTATATACAAATTGCATTTCCGGAAACCCAATGCGTACGTCGGGCGGTGCCCGACGCTAGTATTGTTGTGCCCCCTTGGGGCGTACTGTTAAACATTATGATGCACTAATCTTCAGACTCTTCGTGCCCACTTAATATATCATGATAGGTGCCTATAGCCACGCCTTGTTTGGCCAGATAGTTCTTGCGATACAAGAAATACCCGATGATAACAGCTGTGAAAATCAAGTAAATAAGTCCAACTATTTTAGCCTCCATACTAACCAATATTATAAAACCACCCGAGGTAAGGATGCTAAACCAGGCCACTATTTTCAACACCCAAGGCCTCATGCGGAAATAGGATGCCTTATATTGGGCTGGATACATTTTAGGCAAACGCAACACTGCTATGCTAATAAACACAGTTAGTAGCATGATACCGCAAACGGCCATCAATGCGTAATAATCAATCTTATTGCCCGAAAAATAGTCATCGAGAATGCCAGCAGTATCAAAGTAATGGCCAAGAAATAGGCTTGCGATAACAAACGCGAAAAACAGCGTAACCGCCCAGTTAGGCGATTGGGTGCGAGCGCTTACCTTACCGAAATATGATGGCAAAGTCTTATCTCGCGCCATAGAGAATATCTCCCTTGGCAAAGCGATAGCACCTGCATTGAAAGAGGTAAGCGCGGCAAAAATGGCACCCAACTCAATAAATTTTACCCAAAAGGCCGGCAATATAGCCTCCGAACTGGTTATTAATGGCGATTCTAACGTGGCGTAGCTTTCAAGATTATCGATTCCTACAATGCCGATGTAAGTCATCGTAACGGCAATGTAAGACACTAGAATGCAAGCCCCACCAATTAATAGCGAAAGCGGAATGTTGCGTTTCGGATCTTTCATCTCCTCCCCTAGCTCTGCAATTATCTGGAAACCCAAGCAAACGTTAAATGCCAATATGATGGACTTAGTAAAAGTGCTGGTGTGCGGTAATTCAAAATGGAACTCCACCCCTTCGGTAAAACCCACCGCAAAAGCATATATAGCCAACGAAATCAATAACTGCACGCTCATCAATATCTGCACACTGGTAAGCAGCCGCAGCCCAGTAAGGTAGAATACATAAAAGCCTCCTATAATAAGCGCCGCAAACAAATGGGGACTCCAAGTACCGGGCAAGTAAGGTGCCGCCGAGGGCAATAACAACTCGGCCAAGGCATAAGCCACCAAACAAACGGAACTGCCACCGCCCAACACTGCCCAAAAAGAAACCAATACCCCAGCCAATGGGTGTAACATGCGGCTGCACCATAAATAGCCACCACCTGCCACGGGCAAGGCACTGCTTATCTGTATTACGGGCAACACACCCAATACAGATATGGCCAAGGCAATGCTAATAGATAGCCAACTGGCATAACCCGCGTTGGCAGCTATGTTGGGTATGAGGGCATACACACCCATACCTATTACCCCGCCAACTACCAAGGCCACACCGCCTGCCAATCCTATTTTACCTTCTAGTTTCATTTTTTCAGTATTGAGTATTGAGTATCAAGTATCAAGACTTTAAAATACCCAACAACACTTCCCTCCTAGGAAGGAGGGTTAGGGAGGTGTATTTCGAAGCGAAAAAAATCAGCACTGCGCTTAAATGTTTAATGAGTCTTTTTTATATCTAGTCGCTAGTTACTATTCACTAGTCACTGACAGAAACAAAGTAAGTTAAAAGTTTTTGAACGGCGGTATAACCTACGCTCATTCCTAATTTTGAATTTTAAATTTTGAATTTTTAATCTCTATCCAACTTGCATTCTTTTTTCTGTCGACCATGGACGGTGGACTGTGGTCCCTCGTTTGAAACGAGGCAAGCTATTAGTATCTTTGCCACATGCCATCGTTGGAATATAGCGACATTATTAAAGACCTTAAGGCGCGCACCTTTGCGCCCATTTACTTCCTGCAAGGCGAAGAACCTTATTTTATTGATAAGGTGAGCGATTTTATTGAGGAACACGCGCTGGGTGAAGCGGAGAAAAGCTTCAACCAAACTATCGTATATGGCCGCGATGTGAACCACCAAACCTTGATGGACATTGTGCGCCGCTACCCCATGATGAGCGAAAAGCAAGTGGTGATTTTGAAAGAAGCCCAGAACTACGACTACCTGGACAAGCTGGATAGCTACTTTGACAAGCCGATGCCGAGCACCATTTTTGTTATCTGCTACAAGTATAAGAAGTTCCGTAAAGGCACTAAGGCACAGAAATCGGTAGAGAAGAACGGGGTGTTTATGAACTCCGAGAAGCTTAAGGACATTCAGCTACCGAAGTTTGTAGATGCCAAAGCACAAGCCATTGGCCTACGCCTTGACCCGCACGCCGCCAACCTTTTAGTGGAATACCTAGGCAATGACCTGAGCAAGATTGAAAACCAGCTTGATAAACTGGCCATTAATGCCCAACCCGGCCGCCCCATAAACAGCGCCGATATTGAAAAGTACATCGGCATAAGCAAAGACTACAACGTATTTGAGCTTACCGATGCCTTGGTGAAGAAAGACCAAGGCAAGGCACAAAAGATTGCCACATACTTTGGCAACAACCCTAAAGAGCACCACCCTATTATGGTTATTGCTTTTTTGTATAGCTTTTATAGCAAGGCATATGCTTACTTCCATTACAAAAACCAAAACGACAACGAGCTAATGAAATCGTTGGGAACGTATTGGGGTGCGGTGCAAAACATGCGCACCTACGGCAAATATTACACCCAAGCCGATGCCGAAAAAAGCGTGGCCTTGATGCACGAATACGACCTTAAAAGCAAAGGCGTTGACTTTACGGGCAACGAAGGCGATTTGCTGCGGGAGTTGGTGTTTAAGTTGATGAACTGAGTGGGCTACCTTCCGAATCAGAATTTATAGAATTATAGAATTGACCTAATCAATTAGTTCGTAAATCAACAATAATTACGCCTTTTTATCGTTAAATGGCACACTCAACCTCCGCTATTATGAAAACCTTCGCTATCGCATTCGCACTTGTTTTCGTTTGCTGGTTTGCAAGCGCACAAGACAATATCGTTTTAAAAGACGGCACCGAAGTAAAAGCCAAGGTGCAGGAAATAACTACCACCGAGGTGGTTTACAAGCGCCACGACAACCTCGAAGGCCCTGTTTACCGCGTTGAGCGTGGCAAGGTATTTATTATCCAGTTTGAGAATGGCACTACCGAAGTGGTTAGCCCGCTGCAAATGAATCAAGTGCCAGGCACTTCCTATAATGGCCGCCGCCAATTGGTAGGCAGCGCCTACCGTTCGCCAGGCTTAGCTTGGTTATTCTCGTTTATAGTACCCGGCGGAGGACAGTACTACAACCGCCAATATGGCAAAGGTGCTGCCATGAGCGCCTTGTGGATGGGCGGTATTATTACCGCGGCCACTAGCTACCGCGGCGGCTACGACTATTACGAAACCAGTTGCTACTACGATGCCAACGGGATATACCAATGCTACGATTATGGCGGATACAACCGTGGTGCCAATGCGCAGTTTACGGTAGGCATGATTTCGGTATATGGTACTTGGCTATGGTCGATGATAGATGCACCCATAATAGCCGCCCGAACCAATAGGCGCAACGCCAAAGGAATAACCAGTTTGCTCGATTTTAATGTAGGCGATAAGGCCCAACTTCGTTTACACCCCTTCCGTAGCCAAGGGTTGGGTGGCTCGTTGTCGGTGAGTTTTTAGAGGTGGTTGCATTTATATTGCAAAACCCTGCCGCGTCGGATTTATAATCCGACGCAACCGAGCTGCGGATTTGTAATCCGCCCGCAACACCAGTAGTGAAATATGTGCCCGCAATTAAACGAATTACGAATCCGTAGCTCCATCATTTGGATTGAAAATCCGAAGGGGCATGTTCAATGCCCAGCCGAAGCATAGACTTGCAAAACAGGCAAAGGCTTCTCAACATCATCTCAAGTCCTCCACTTCATATTAATGCAATAACTTTACAGAGGCGAAGCTATTACATTATAAGCAACCCTAAAATCATGTTAGTGGATAGTGCAGACATTATGGATGCTTTCTTCGAAAGGTATAGGCCCAAATTGACTGAAACGGCAATTGGGCTGCTAACGCCTAATGTGAAAGTATTGCACTATCCTAAAAAACATGAACTGATAAAAACGAACCAGACCAGCGGATATGCCTACCTATTGGTCAAGGGTGCGGCCCGTAGCTATTACCTACACAACGGCACAGAGATAAACAGTTGGTTTGCTTTTGAAAACGAAATGGTAGGGTCGTTGCGAAACTACAACAACCTGCCATCGAGGGAAACGATTGAACTGCTGGAAGATAGCACCCTGTTATCGTTCAACGTAAACGGCATCAAGCCGCTCATGGCTGAGAATATCGAGATTTCCAATTTCATTAACCAAGTTATTGGCGAGTACTGCCTGTATCTGGAAGATAAGCTGTTCTATACTCACTTGCGGTCGGCACGGGAGCGGTACACTGCCTTATTGGCGCAAGAACCCAATGTTTTCAAGCGCGTGCCATTAACCTATATCGCTTCCTTTTTAGGTATTTCTCGCGAAACGCTCAGTCGCCTGCGGGCCAAATGATTTTGTGACATAAATCAAATGGCCAATAATCTAGGCTGTTTATCTTTACCCCATCGTTATATCAAACATCAGCAACCCATTTTGTGCAAAGTACGGAAGCTGCAGCCATACTTGATTAATGATTAATAACGTTATGGGCTAAAGCATCATCAAAAAACAACCGATGAAAACACTATTGGGGCTTATCATTACCTTGTTGCTTAGTGGCAACCTTTTTGCTCAAAAAGCACCTAATACGCTGCAGGTAGGGTACTTCGGCCCATATTTTACTAACGTTGGTGGCACGGTGGGTTATGCCTTTACCTTAAAGACTTGGGAAAAAACCTCAGCCAATCAACGAATCAAAACGCATAGCTTACAGTTGCTGCCGCAGGTAGGCTATTACCACCAGCCAAGGGTATCACATAATGTGCTCTTTAACCCCGAAGTATTATACCAGTGGCAGAAACGCGATAAGCGGTTTTTCCTTTTGGCAGCGTTAGGAACTGGATACTTGCTCACTTTCAAGAAGGAAGATGGCATACTAAACCTGGGTACAGGCGAAATTGAATACAGCTACAAGCAGTTGCACAGTTTCGTACCGAACATTAGTTTGGGCTTTGGCGTGGCCCCGCGCAAAGCGTTTGGTTTCTATTTTAAGGCATACTACGGCAGGCAACTGCGTTTCGATGCCGTCAACACGGCTTTCATCGGTTTATCAACAGGTATTCTTATTCACTTAAAATACAAAAACGAAAGGCATGACTAGGAAGGATTTTATCTCAAAAGCCTTAGCGTTGGGCATTGGTTTTCCATTTCTTTCCGCGATTTTGCTAGAGTCGTGCGGTAAGGATGACTCTATTTTCCCGAAGTTTAAAACCAATTTTTCGGGCAAAGTAATTATTGTGGGCGCTGGGGCGGCTGGCTTAGCGGCTGGCTACCTATTATCAAGATATGGAGTGGAGTTTGAGATTATTGAAGCGGCACCTGTATTTGGGGGTAGGGTAAAAAGGGTTGATGGCTTTGCCGACTTCCCCATTGATACCGGGGCAGAATGGATACATGTCGACCCTTCTATTTTGGCAGACATCATCAACAATCCGGATGAAAAGGCCAACATAGACATCGTTGTTTACAACCCGCAAAGTGTAAAGTCATGGAACAATGGCAAACTGCATGCACACAACTACATAAGCCATTTTTATAGCGAGTGGAAATTTAAAAACATCACTTGGCACAGCTACTTTGAGCAATACATTTTGCCACATGTACAAAGCAAGATTGTTTACAATAAGCCCATTGTGGAGATTGATTATAGTGGTGAGCGGGTGGTGCTGAAAACCGCAAATGACGAAACGTATCAAGCAGATAAGGTGCTGGTAACCGCTCCCATAAAAATCCTTCAGAGCCAGCTGATTGATTTCCAGCCAATGTTGCCGGCTAGCAAAACCAAAGCTATAAACCGCATTTACATGGGCGATGGCATTAAGATTTTCGTTGAATTTAAAGAAAGGTTCTATCCTGATATGTTGGGTTTTGGTACTGTCATACAAGCGATGAGAGACGATGAAAAATTTATTTACGATGCAGCATTCGGCAAAGACGCTACTAAACATATTCTGGCACTTTTTGCCATTAACGATAAAGCCACCCCATATGCCCAATTGAAAACCAAGGCCGAGATTATTAACAAGTTTATAGCCGAGCTAGATGAAATATTTGAGGGTAAGGCATCTAAAAATTACGTAAAGCACGTTATTCAAAATTGGTCGGCAGAGCCTTACATTCAAGGGGCATATTCGTACTCATTTGATGGAAGCCAGTACGATATTGTAGCAGAGGTAAAGAAACCATTGCTAAATAAGGTGTTTTTTGCAGGAGAAGCCCTTTCCATTGATAACCAAGCAACCGTGCATGGCGCTTGCGAATCAGCCTATGAGGTGATAGAAAACATGTTGGTTAGCCACTGATACGGGGTAACCTATACTGACCACCCCGAAAGTTACCAGCACACAATAGTGACTTTCGTGCTAGTTTAAAATAGCTATTATTGCCAAACCTTACCTACCTTAAAAACTGGGAAAACGGCTGCATCTATCTAATAATAACTAATTACTCGGTCCCGAATGGTATAGGGCATGCCGTCAACAAACATGCTGTATTGCAAGTAGTTACCCTTGGCATCATATGTGCCGTAAGAGGTAATTTCGGTGGTTAAAATATTACCGTCCTGTGTTACTACATGTTTTACTACATGGTTGTGTTCATTATACTCACTTTTCCTGAAACGCCCAGGACCGCTATCACTAAAAAATTCACGTTCATCCGTTAAATTTCCATTGGCATCATATTCATAGAATATCTTGATGGTGCCTTTATCGAAATAATCGATATGGGTTTCCGTTTTTCGGCCATGGCTATCGTACCGGTAATATTCCTTATTTGATTTGGCATCGGGTTTCCAAGGATGCACTTCATAAAATGCTACTAGATAGCCTTCTGCATTGAAAAGTTGAATTTTGTCCATTTTTCTGCCATTGGCGTATTCATGGGTACTACGAACCAACAGGCTATCCTCAACGTATCTATAAGTTATCCACTTATGTTGCTTAAGAGAGCTGGTATGGTCAGACCTAATAAGCTGTTTTTGGTTATTGTAAATAAAGGTATCCAATTGAATTAGCTCGCCATCCTGCGATTGAAAACTCTTCTTAATCAAGCGGCCGTCGACAGTATAACTAGAAATATTAGTGAATAACAGGTTGCCTTTTTCAATTTTTCCGTTTACTAATACAGGCCGGTATTCTTTTTCCGTAACAGTCTTCACTGGTCCGCGAAGGTTATCTTTCTCGCGGTCGTTAACAGACATTTTAAACGTGGTAGCACCTAATAATAGCAATAAAACCAAAGCACCAAGGCAGCTAGCGTATAGTTTGGTAAGCATATAAGCATTTATTTACTAAAGGTAATATTTTTTAGTTTAATGCCCGTTATTCTTGATGGATATGCTTCAGCCTTAACGCACCAATAAGCAGAAGTTATACACTAGCATTTCACCCTTACCCTGAATTTCCTCTTCCGTGTATTAAAACTTACCAGCTCTGCACCGTTAGAAAAAAGTTACCAAAAGATAATAGTGACCTTCGCTAATGCCTCACATCAGTTCATCGGTAAATCGGTACATCAGCACATCAGCACATTATCAAATAGGCACATCATCCTGCTTTGGCAAGTGGTTGCTTAGTAGCGTAGTACATAGCGCTGATTGACTGCTGCTGCTCAACCTCATTAGTTTGCTGGTTTGTGATAGCTTGCGGCAGTACAATGTCGGCTGAAGCAGCTTTAGCTGATTCTGCTTCCGCTGGGGTGGCTAACTTGGCTACTGTTTCAGCAGCCGCATCGCGTTCCCTTTGCTCTTTGGCCTGTTGCTTGGCTTCCGCGTTTTTTTGGCGCTCCTGCTTTTCTTGCCATTGCAACAGCCACACAAAACGCCTCCAATCTTTCTCTCCGAGCATAATGCTTTTGAGCATAACCATGCGCTGCTTACCCTGTTCGGCTTTAATGCTATCGCGTATAGCCAGCAACAAATCAGCTTGCTCGTGTGGCACCGTTGGTTCGCCGTATTTATCTAACGAATCAATAAACCTTAGGTAAGCGCCATAGCGTATGCGTTGGGCTTGGGGGCAAAGGTCGTTGGCTAGGTAAAACAAGTCCTCAACATTAAGGGCAATGGCCGCTACATCGGTTTTCAAAACTTCTTTAAGGGCAGCTAAAAAGGTTGGTTGTGGGATAAAATCCATATCGGTAGTTTTTGTATACACAAGTTAAAAACCGATTTAAAATATTGCAAATTATTTTAGCAAATTCTATCCCTAAACTTTCCATTTAGATTATACCAGTCTGATAATGTAGCGATTGCATTTTGTATTTTTTTTCAATGCGCACAATATGTGACCCAGCCGCATACCAACATAAAAAAGGGCGAGCATCGCTGCCCGCCCTTAACGTTAACAATCGGTTTTACGATGGTTAAAAGCCAGACACCGGTTTGTCTTTCGGGAAACTTACCTCAAAACTAAAGCTCACTTTTTTAGTTTCACCCGGATTCAATTGGATGGTCCATAACAGCTTCCCTATCGCTTCTGTGTATTCGGCGCCACCTTGATCGAGCAACAGCACTTTAATGTCTTGTTGTTTCGATACTGGTATGTGGTCCAAAATTTCGAGCGTTATGGCTTTGCTCTTGTTGTTGCGCACACTTATCTCGTAGGTGCGTTTTTCTTTGCGCGTGCCACCCAAGAAACTATGCGATTCTTTGTCCACTATTGGGTTGCGCTGCACGGTTACTCTCTCGTCCCTGCCCAACGATAGCAGCAACGTATCGGCGGTAACTTGTGTGTTAATGTTCGATTGACCAATGTAACGCCCATCAAAAAACAAGTTCATTACGCCCGAGATAATATTGTACTGGCCCCAGTTTGGCACTTTAGCCAGCAAGAAGGCCCCTTTATCCATGCTTGGCACGGTGTGGTGCACATAGGTGGCAGGTATCTCGTATTCCTTAAGCGGCACTTGGTAGGTTTTACCATCGCTCGGTATGGTTTGGTCAAGGTCGATGTCGTACTCAACCGTCAGCTGGGTTTCTACTTCCGTTACGGTGTATTTCACTTCGTCGTCGATGCTTAAACTCTCCTTATTTCTATAAAGCGCACTATTCACCACCGAAGCATCATTTACATAATTATGCACCATTGGTGAGTAGAAGTCTACATATAGCGGTACAAGTATAGGGCGGCTATTATTTTGGCTCGGGTTGCCGGTGCTTACGGTTAGTTTTACGTCCTTCCAATCCAAGCCAGTACTTTGGTACACTTGTCCGTAAGTGTTTAAGGTTAGTGGCTTCTCAAAGCCACTGGAGCGTAGGTCATAAATGGGTGTCCAGCCGGCTTGGTTTACCAAGTAGTTGCAGCTCACTTTGCTGCGGGTAGCTACTTTGGCCGTAACCATTAGCACTATCTCGCCCGTTGGTTTAAAGCTTGGGTTGCTGTATTCATTTATGCGGGTCTGCACTTCGGCGCGCTTATCGGTCAGGTCTTTGGTTTGTTTTCTCAGGTCGAACAGTTTTTCCCTTATCTCCATTAAACGGTTGCGGTATAAGTCCGATAGTTTCTGCAACTCCTCCACCGTAAGCCCCGTAATGGTGCCCACCATTTTCTGTTTTTCGTTTATCAGTCCCTCCTCGGCAGTATATACTTGCCGTTGGTTTTCAATCCACTCCAATTTTTCGTTAAACGAAGCAATGGTATCGTTCATTTTAAGCAACGGCTTAGGGTCGAGTATGGGTTTGGTGTAATTAACGCGGCTGGTAACGGACAAGATAGTTGCGCCGCCGCTCAGTTCTACCTGCACACTAGGCAAAATTATAGCCGCGCTCAGGTTGTCAATCACAATTTCGGTAGTGCCCACGGGTATATCCACATAGCCGCTTTGCATAATGCGGGCATTTTGGCGATAAACGGTTACGGCATCAACTTTGGTAGTTGCGCTTTTAGCAAAGGTTGCGGAAGCAATAAAAAGCAAGAGGGCAAAAAGGGTTAGGAAACGTCTCATAGTTCTGTGTTTTTCTATGAGATGCGGTAGGTGGGGTTATTCCATAAAGTGGAGTGGGAAGTTTTGAAAAAAAAATGTTGTGCAACCTTATTGCGTGCGGATTGCAAATCCGCTGCTCAATTGCGACGGATTAAAAATCCATCGCGGCAAGGGTAATAATAGAAAGGCAAATGTAGCGCCCGACCATTACCCCCTCCCAACCTCCCCCTAAAATGGGGAGGAGCTTAAAATGGCCTTTGGCCTTTCCAATCAACCTTCGCCCAAGGCGAGGCAAGTTAATAACAAATCAACTAATAATAAACCCTCAATAAAAGCTAGGCTCCACTTCCCTTTCCTCAAACACGATGCCCTGGGTTTCCAATTCATCGAGCACGGGATTATATATGGCGGCCAGGGTGGGAATATGCACGCCCGTGAGGGCAATTTCGCCTTTTAGTATCTTGCGCACGGCGATGGCCACGGGCAAGCCTACTGTTTTGGCCATAGCAGTATGCAAGGCATCTTGGCCAATAGAAACCATGCTGGCATGTATTTCCTTTTGCTCGCCACGGAGGGTAAAGTTAAACCGGTGCCACATTACCAGCATATCCTTATCGTCGGGTTGCAGGCTCCATTTATCCTCCAATATTTTTTGAAGCATTTGGGCCGGGGTGCTCGGCTTTTTGAGGCCTACGGGCACGTTATCGAATATGCCCAGCCACTTAAGCTTGTACATTTCCTCGCTATCCAAATCAAGGTTTAAGTAGTGCGCCAGTTTCAGCTCCACACTATCGTGCAGGTTATAGGACATGAACGAGTTGATGAAGTCGCGTTTGGTCATGTTTTCAGAGCCTTCCATAATATAGCTATCGTCGGTAGCACCCAGCAGTACAAATGCATCCCACGTGCGGCAAAATCCCGGCCTACGCAGCGTGCCGCGGTACATGGTAGGTATATCTTGCAGGCCGTAGCTGCTTCGGTACTTTAAACTATCGCGGTTGCCGTAGCCCTCAAAAGTGCCCCAACCGGGTATATTGATAATCTCGGTACGACGGAATAAACGATGGTAAGGGATGTATTTGTATTTGCCCATTTGTACAAACTTGGCTGTGCCTTGACCTGCCAATACTACGTTTCTGGGGTTCCAAGTAAACTTGTAGCGCCAAGGGTTGTCATGTTCGCATTCAGGGGCAATCAATCCGCCTGTAAAGCTCTCGAAGCCCGTCATAATGCCACCTTCTGATTTAATGCGTTCAATTACACGCATGGCACTCATGTGGTCTATGCCCGGGTCAACGCCCATTTCATTCAAGAAAAGCAGGCCACGCTCTTGGGCGGCTTGATGCAGTTGCTCCATTTCGGGGCTTACGTAGCTGGCCGTAACCATGTTGCGGCGCTGTTTAAGGCATTCGTGTGCAACGGGTATATGTAAATGAGCCGGTAGCATCGATACTACTATGGTCGCTTCGCGAACCAAGTTTTCCAGCGTTAGAGTATCCTCAAGAGTAAACTCCACAACTGCAACGGCTGGCAACATACCTACCTTATCGCGCACGCTATCTGCATCGGCATCTGCTATTACAATATGGTAACCATCTTCAGCGGCATGGCTGGATAAGTATTCTATCAATACGGTGCAGCTTTTGCCGCCACCTAAAATCAAGATGCTTTTCATTAACTTTAATCTTAGTTGCAACAAAGCTACTTTTAATTTAGGTTATTGGTTTTACTGGTTATTGGTTGATTGCTTGTGGTTCGGATATTTTTTTGAACACCGACGATTCTTACCCACCAATAACTAATAACCGATAAATAATATTCGCCACCATGAAGCAAATAGAACACACCACCTATATAACCGTTTATGAGCACAACAATGAGTTGGTGCCTGCCGATGCTGAGTTATTGCAACGCAGCCGAGGAGCCATGCGCCACTCGCATTCGCCATACAGCCACTACCCCGTTGGGGCTGCCTTGTTGCTTAATGATGGCACCATAGTAGAGGGCAGCAACCAAGAGAACGCCTCTTTTCCATTAGGTCTTTGTGCCGAGCGCACGGCCTTAGCCAACTTTGCAATAAACCATCCAGGTAAAACGGTAAATGCAATAGCCGTGAGCGTTGGCACCGAAGCCGCTGCCCCTTGCGGTATGTGCCGCCAAGCTCTTTTGGAGCAAGAAAGCCGACAAGAAAACCCGATACGTGTGCTGCTTAAAGGCGGTGATGAAACGGTTTATGCTATTGGCTCCATTAAAGAATTGCTGCCTTTGCCCTTTTATTCGAAGAATTTGAAATAGGCGATAAGATTTACTACTTTCTCCATTTAATATCGCTGAGCATAAACTTATACTCCGAGTTTACACGCTTGGCTTCTACATCATAGTTTTTGAAAACGATGTAAGGGTCGGCAGCCCAGTGTACTTCAATAACCGGTGCTGAATGCACGGTAACATCTGGCCCTGAAACCCGATTTCGGGCAAAGCCAGGGCGTTCGGTATTGTTTATACCAGCAGCCATTATCTCAAAAGTGCGATAGCCAACATTCCAAGGGCTTTTAAGCACTTCAACATAATGTTGGTCGCCAGTAATGAAGAGTGTATTTTGGGCGTTTGTTTCTTTAATAATATTCAATAAGCGTTTGCGGCTGCGACCCAGCTTTATGAGCGCCTCCCATCGAGTAGGACGTTTCAGCAACATTTGGTATCCGTTTACGATAAACCGCACATCGGCAGGCTTCTTGAGTTGTTCCTCAATAAACTTCCATTGGTTCTCTCCGAAGGCATCGCTCAAGGGTTTCAACGGATTCTCGCGGTTCGATCGGCCGTCTAACATAATAAACTGCACTACCTTGCCATTAGGCTGTTTTTCCAGTTTTGCGTAATAAATACCGTCTTGGTCGGTGCTTATCTCGTTTTCCAGTTGCCAAAACTTGCGGTGTATCTGCTTACTTTCTTCTTTGTAGATGTATTCTTTACCGGCATCGTTGAGGCCATAGTCGTGGTCGTCCCAGGTAACCATAAACTTCGAAATTTCCCGCAGTTGCTTAAAGCCCTCTTTGTTGAGCAGCACTTCTAGCTGGCGCTGTATGTGTTGCGGGTCGGTTTCGGTATCGGCATATACGTTATCGCCCACCCACACACTGTAATTAGGCTTAATGGTATTGGCCAAATAAGGTATGGTTGGCGCTGGCAAATCTTGCCGGTGGCAGCCCAGTAAGGCTATAGTGGTAATGGAATCATTCTGGGCTTGGGTAGCTAAAGCCAGCAAGCAAGCAATACTTAGAAGAACGGCACGCATAGGTTGGTACATTAAATACTTGAATAGGTATAATTACCCATTATTCAACAGCTAACGAAATTTTATGTCGTAAAATTTAAGTTAACATTCTACCTCAACCCCTGCCCAGGCTCATACGCCAACCCAAACTGCATAAACATACCCACTGCATAGGGTTTGCCCTACTGCGATTTGCGGGCGTAGTAGTATATCCATTTATTGCAAGTATTCTTTCACGCTTTCTTTGATTATTTGTTTAATACCTTCCCACTCTTGCGATTTTAGGCTTACTGGCATTGCACTTTCTTCAGCATCATCAAAGTATGTTAACGCTTGAGGAATGGAAATAAGCAGTTGTTGGCTAGGGTACTTTTGATGATAAAGGTCAATAATCGTAGATAAACTAATATGTTGCAAGATTTCAGCTATGTCCCAAAAGTCTTTTTTTACCCCCCGTTTTAAAATAGCGGCAATCTTCATTGCAGCAATATCATTTACACTGTGCAGCCTTATGCCATCAAAAACTGATGCTGGGCTAATCGTTTCAAAATAATGATGCTTTACAAAATCAACCTTCACATCCTCAATAAAGCCAAATATGCCAACTTTATCTGATATAGTGTATGCAAAACCTGAAAAACGAGTTTCCAATATTTTGGCAAGCTCTTCTGGTTGAAAATCTTTAGTGCTGAACAAATCCAAATCGATAGAAAGCCGATGTCCGTAATATAACGATAGGGCAGTGCCTCCAACCAAGTAAAAGTTCTCCAGCTCGGGTATAGCCATCAACTTTTTCAATATCTCCAGTGTTCGGGGTTCGATTGTGCTGTAATGTAACATCGGTAGTCGGTTAGGTCATTGCTCAATACGGCACAGGATAAGTAGATGGTGCGCAATGAGAGCCATTTGGCATTGGTAAGAGCTTCACGGATTTTCTCGTCACCATAGTAGCGCCTGCAGTTGCGTATATCGGGCACATCGCCCCGCTCAAATACCCGCTCAATAACAAAGTTGGCCTTTTTATCATAATCCAAAGTATCAAAATCAACATCCCAAAAGATGCGCCTGTGAAACACTGGTATGTTAGGTGGACAGTCCATTTGTATAAAGATAGGAAGATTTGTTTAGTTGCATGAATACTACCTCAACACCTGCCCACGCTCATACGCCAACCCAAACTGCATAAACATCCCCACCGCATAGGGTTTGCCCTGCTGCGATTTGCGGGCGTAGTAGTATTGGCTGTCGCCAATGCAGGTGCCTTTGCATACATTTTGGGTGGTGAGGTAACCACCGCTTACGGGCACCAAGCTGTACTCGGGCAAACCTTGGTAGGCTCTCTCCACGGCTTGGGTAAACTCCGCACCAGTCACAATTCCCAGCTTTTGCGCGGTCAATATACCGTAGGCAAACATAGCGGTACAAGAGCTTTCTAGGTAGTTTCCCTCTTCGCCTTTGCGCAGGGGTAACTGGTACCAATGCCCGGTAGTGCTGTCTTGCAGAGCAGGCAGCCCCGATATCATTTCTTTAAGGTAGCCAGCAAACTCAGGCCAGTATTTATGATCTTTTGGCACTATCTGTAGGGCATCGCTAAGCGTAACAACTATCCAGCCATTACCTCGGCCCCAAAACTCTTTGCTGCGGCGGTCGGGGTGGTTTTGCCATTTGTTTTGGCTACAGAAGGTAATGTGCGTTTTGCTATCGGCATCCCAGCCATGCACCCACAGGTTGGTGGTGGTATCGCGCAACTCCTCGCGATGAATGCGGAACTGGCTCATAAACTCATCCAGATATTTCTCATCGCCAGTAGCCAAGTACATCTGCATCAAATACTCACCTATCATAAACATGGTATCGTCCCACAATTCATAAAACAGCTTCAAGTGCGACACCCCTCCGTTGGGAGTGCGCTTTATTTTGAGGTAATCGGCATAAATATCCAAAGCCTTGTTCAAGTACTTTTCCTCTTTGGTTGCCCGATACAAAAACGCCATGCCCAGCCCTGAAGCTACTGCATTAGGCGTTTTGCCATTGGCCTTGCCATAAGAGTTATCCATCGCTGCTTTTACATAAGCTAGGTATATGGGCTTTTCGGCAGCGGTACCACGGTCATAGCGGTTCACCATTACGCTTAGCAAGGCAGCGTTCATCCAGTTCCAAGCATACTTATCGGCAGGGCGATATTCGTTTCGGGCGTATAGGTCAAGGGTATCCACCCAAGTCTGGGCGGCCAAACTACTGCCCATCAAACACAAACAGAAGTACAGTATCAACCTCATTTCCAAATCATTTTTAAGCATGAAGGCTGAGGCACGTTGATCGTCTCGCCTGTTGGGGTAAGCAGCCCTGATTTATTGTCCCGTTTAAACACCACCACATTGCCGGTGCTTTGGTTGGCTACCAGCAAATAGTTGCCTGTAGGGTCGATGGTGAAGTTGCGGGGGGTACTGCCCAAAGTTGATTGATAGCCAACCAACCCAAGCTTGCCGGACCGTTTGTTTACCTTATAAATAACGATGTTGTTTTCATTGCCTCTATTGGAAGCATACAAGTAATTTCCATCTGGCGAAAAATGGATGTCGGCTCCACTGAAAGGACCTTGCACGCTTTCAGGGTGCATGGCTACTCTCTCAACCAGCGCCATATCGCCAACATTAAAAGAAAACACCGCAATAGTGCCGCTCAACTCTTCCAACAAATAAGCATATTTGCCTTTTGGATCGACCACAATATGCCTTGGGCCACTGCCAGCGATAATAGCCCCGCCAGTAGTATCAATAGTGGTTTTTAATTGAAGTCCACTTTGGCTAAATGAAAAATACACCATCACCTTATCTGTTCCCAAATCGGTAACAATAATAAACGGCGAGTAGGGCACAATGGTAGCCATGTGCGGGTGCGATTGCTCTTGCCTCTCGGGGTTTATACTGCTGCCTTTATATTGCTGCCCTCCCATTCTTTCGGAAATACTACCGTCAGGCATCAATTTAAACATGGAAAAGCTACCACTACCATAATTTGCGGCTAACAACAGCGTATTGTTAGGCGCTACTTCCACATATAGTGGATTGCTGCCACCACTAGGTTGCTTGTTGATAAAAGTTAGCTTACCCGTTGATTTGTTGATATCAAATGCACTTACACTCCCCTCCCCTTTGGTTCGGGTATCGGTGCCAGCATATAGGTAATCATTGTTGGCCGAAACGGCGATAAAAGAAGGACTTTCCGCATCAACTACACCAATAGAATCCAACTTTCCAGTATCGGAGTGGAAACGATAGGTATAAACTCCTTTGCTTCCAGTTGGGGTGCCATCTTTATTGCTCGTGTAGCTACCGATAAATAGGTAACTATCCTGAGCACAAAGGTTAGATGCGAAGAACAGAAAACTCAATAAAGCCAAGGCTAGGTGCATAACTATCTGTAGAAGGCTAAATAACAAAATAAGAGCCCATAATAGCAACTATGAACTTACATTTAAAGCGGTAAGGCTTATTTATTTTTGATCGCAATCGCTTTTACAACCAATGTCTCCCAATTCAATACGATAATCGATATTTACTTGGCCTGTTTCCACATTATAGGTCTTTACTTGCAGATATGGAGCCGCTTGCCAATGTATTTCGATGATGGTAGCATCATGTGTTGTTAAGTCTGGACCTGCCACGCGGTTTACGGGATGACCAGGCTCTTCAGTTGTGTTTATACCTGCCGACATAATTTCGTAAGTATGATAGCCCAGCTTTTTATCGCTCTCTAATATTTCTACATAGTGTTGATCGCCAGTGATAAAAAGGGCGTTGTTCACTTTATACTTTTTAAGCAGGTCAATAAGCTTTTTACGCGATTTCCCAATTTTAATGAGCGCCTCCCATTCGGTGGGTTTCTCAAGTAATATCTGATAGCCGTTTACCAAAAACCGCACATCGGCAGGTTGCTGCAATTGTGCTTCGAGCCACTTCCACTGGTTTTTGCCAAATGCATCGCCGTTTGGCTTAATGGGTCTATCTCTATTGAAACGGCCATCCAGCATAATAAACTGCACCTTTTTGCCATTAGGCTGCACTTCAATTTTCGAATAGTAAATCCCATCATGATTGGCTGGTATCTCGTTTTCCAGCATCCAAAACTTGCGGTGTATTTGTTTACTTTCTTCTTTTAGCTTGTAGCGCTTACCGTAGTTGTTTTTGCCATAATCATGGTCATCCCAAGTTACAAAAAACTTGCTTTGCGTTTTAAGCTGGTTAAAGCCAGGCTTAGCAGCCAGCAGGTTTAATTGGTCTTGTATATATTGCGGGTTATCATCGGTATCAGCATATACATTGTCGCCTACCCAAACGCAATAATCGGGTTTTAGTGTATTCACTAAATATGGAATGGTAGGCGCAGGGGTATCTTGGCTATGGCAACCCAAAATAGAAACAGTGGTAACACTGTTATCTTGGGCGAATAAACCATAAGTCCCTAAAAGCAAAGCGATAGTAGCAAACATGCGCATAAATTAGGCTTTAGTTGTTGTGCATATTTAACATTAATTGCTATATAATTGTGGCTGCCAGATGTAAAGTTATGGTTAACGATTACCGTTGAGGCCATGGAATAACCTTTACACAATCTCCTCAGCCGCCACTTCCAGTGTCAATTGGTCGGCGCTCATTAAGCGCTCATGTATGCCTTTGGTTTTAGGTAGCTCATACTCAAAGTAGTAGCGCAGGGTGTGCAACTTGCTCGTGTGGAAGTTTTTCTCTTCGCCCTGCGGGTTTTCGGCCAAAGCTTTTGCCGATGCCACGCTCATTTTCAACCACAACCAAGAAATGGTAAAGTGGCCGAAGTACTCTAGGTACAAGGTTGCATCGCGCAAGAACACTTCAGGAGTTTCGGTTTGCGCCACATTAAGCAAGTGCATGGTTATTTGCACCAACTTCTCTTGGGTTTTGGCCAATTTATCGGCATAAGGTTTAGTGGAATCAAACGACTGTGCCTCCAAAATGGTCTCATTTACCAAGGCATTGAAAATCATTACGGCTTTGCCACCCTTCATAGGCACTTTACGGCCTAGCAAGTCCATGCCGTGAATGGCAGTGGTGCCTTCGTATATGGGGTTGATGCGTGTATCGCGGTAATGCTGCTGTAATGGAAAATCATCGCAGAAACCAGCTCCACCCAATACTTGCAAGCCATTGCTGATAGACAACATGCCCATTTCGGCAGGGTAGCTTTTGCAAATAGGGGTCAATAATTCCAATAGCAAGTGAGCATTCTCTGCTTCTTCACCAGTGGTGCGCTCAGCAATATCGGCCCAAAGCGAGCATTGTGCAATAAGAGCAATAGAACCTTCCACTACAGCCTTTTGCAACAGCAACATGCGCTTTACATCGGCATGATTGATGATAAGGGATTGCGGCAAATTAACATCTTTGTTACTTACCGGGCGGCCTTGGGGGCGCTCGTTGGCATATTGCAATGATGCGTAGTAAGCCGCCGAAGCCAAGCCTGCTGATATCTGACCAACGCCAATACGAGCTTCGTTCATCATCCGGAACATGTAGCTCAAACCCTTGTGAGGCTCGCCTACTAAGTAGCCGTGGCAATCGCCTTGCTCGCCTGCCATGATGTGCGCTATTGGAGCTCCTTTAATGCCCATTTTGCCATAAGCACCCGCAGTGGTAACGTTGTTGAATACCAACCCTCCGTTTTCAGGACGGAACTTAGGTACTACAAACAACGAAATACCCTTAGTACCGGCCGGTGCACCATCAATTTTAGCCAGGTATAGGTGAACTATATTGTCAACTCCATCGTGGTCGCCACCAGAAATGTATATTTTTTGGCCTTTTATTTTGTAATAGCCATGCTCTGTTGGGGTTGCACTGCTGGTAATGTCGGTAAGCGAGCTACCTGCTTGTGGCTCGGTTAGAGCCATAGTACCTTGCCATTTGCCTGCCCACATGTGAGCCAAATAGGTTTCTTTAAGCTCTTTACTGCCAAAGCTATCAATCAAGTTCGCAGCACCTGCGGTTAGGTAAGGGAACGCAACTGCCGCAGTATTGGCCGCATGGAAAACCATGGCCGACAGGTTGAACAGCAAATAGGGCATTTGCTGCCCACCTTTCTCAAACTCTTTTGGAGCATTTATCCATCCACCTTCTCCAAAGGTTTCCATTATCTCGCGCACTTTAGGGTGCACTTTAATAGTACCGTCTTCGTACTTTGGCTTCTTATGGTCCATTTCTTCATAAAGCGGATACAAAAGCGAATCGCTGATTTGCTTCGCCGTATCCAGCGTCATGTCGTAAGTATCTTGGTTGTGGTCTTTGTAATAATCAAGTTTAGTAAGTTCCAAACCGTTGAATACATCAAACAGCAAAAAGCGCAAATTGCGCATGCTGATATACTGCTTAGCCATTTCTTGTTGGGGATTTTATGTACTGGTAATAAATGAGCTCTCAATAATAAGAAAATGTAGCGTAAATGCACAACAATAGCCACGTGAACTGCCACATTGCCCAATGTTTATGCCACAAAGCACACTATATATTTATTGTACTTAACTAACAACTACCTCAACAGAGTAACACTGCCCTTCTGCCTATATATTTGGCGCACACCATTCTCGCGAGAAAGGTAACTCAAACTATAAACATATACGCCCGGTATGCATGCCTTGCCTTTACTTGTGCCGTTCCAAACCTCCATAAAGTCGTTCGATTTGTATACCACCCCACCCCATCTATCAAAGACGGTTAAGTTAAATTCCTCAATGTAAGTACAAACGCTATACGCTTTAAATACATCGTTCGCACCATCGGCATTTGGAGAAAAAGCATTGGGCAAATAAAGGCGGCAAGCGCAGTTTTCATCGGTAACCAACGCCTCAGCGCTTACTTCGCCACAGTCATTTATGGCTGAAACGATGTAGATACCTGGTGTATCCACCACAATTTGACTCGCGGTATCGCCCGTTGACCAAACATAGAGATAACCCTCATCGCCTACCCGCAATATTACGGTTTCACTTGCGCAAACAATAGTATCATTTACATTCAATTGCGGAACGTTTGGTATTTGCTCCACTGAAACACTCACGGTGTCACTATTCGCGCAATTGCCATTGGAGATACTTCCGATATAAACCCCTGCATCAGTTACCAGCAAATAATCGCTCGTATCGCCCGTGGACCATACGGTGCCAACCAAGCCAGTTCCTAACACTAACGAATCGCCAAAACAAATAGTTAAATCAGGGCCAAGACTAAACGAAGCTATGCTGTCGCCGGTAACAGTAACTGAATCAACTGCCACGCACCCTTGCGCATCGGTAACAGTCACGGTATAAGTTCCAACGGTAACATTCGTTAGGGTTGATGCAGTAGCTGCATTGCTCCATAGATAGGTGTATGGTGCTGTGCCACCCGTAACGGCCACACCAGCGCTACCGCCGTTAGGGTTGTTGCAATCAATAGGTGTCATGATAGTTTGCAATACTAGCACAGTGCCCGCGGCAATGGTAAAAGTTGCATTTGAGGCACAACTATTGGCATCGGTAACCGAAACCGTATAAGCGCCATCGGCCAAACCGTTTACGGCAAGCGTGGTATCGCCATTGCTCCATAGTACTGTAAAAGGCGCCGTGCCACCCGAAACCTGGACGGTAATAGCACCCGTTGCATCTCCAGCGCATGCCACATTGGTTTGCGAGACCAGCCCAATCGCTGGTGCATTTGCATTGATTAAAGCAAATGAGGTATCGATAAAGCAATTGGCAAAACCATTGTCGGTAATGGTTACCGCAAAGTTGCCAGCGGCTAGGTTGTTGGCCGTTGTGCCTGTTCCTGAGCCATTGGCCCAAGTGTAAGTATAGTTCCCTGAGCCGTTTGCCGGAGTAATAACTATGCTACCATCACTCAACCCGCATGCTGGCTGGGTAATAGCAGCCAAAATATTAAAAGAGCAGCAATTGGCTGGAGCAGTTAATGTTACGGTATTATTTGCTTGGCAACCTTGAGCATCAGCTACTGTTACGTTCACTGTACCTGCAGGTAAGTTGGTAAGGGTTTGCGATATAGCAACAGGTACATTAATTACAAATGGCGTACCTCCGGTGTCAATAGTTACGGTGTATGGTGCAGTGCCTCCACTTAGCCCAACAGTTAAGCTACCATCATTGCCCGCACAAGTTGGGTTCACAGGATTGGTAAGGCTTATTGCCAATGAACTGTTTGAAGTAAGGGTAAATGTAGTATCAATAAAGCAGTTGGCCACGCCATTGTCGGTAATGGTAACATTGTAAACACCCGCACCAATGTTATTGGCAGTGTTACCGGTACCCGAACCATTAGCCCAAACATAAGTGTAGTTGCCCGAACCATTAGCCGGTGTAATAACAATACTACCATTGCTCTGCGCACAAGTAGGTTGGGTAAGTGCAGCCGATACTGTAAACGTGCAACAGTTTGGCGCAACCAACGTGGCAGAATTGCTCGCTTGGCAACCTTGCGCATCCACCACACTTACGTTGACTGTGCCATCCGGTAGGTTGGTTATGGTTTGGCTAATGGCAAATGGCACATTCACCACAATTGGTGCACCGCCGGTGTCAATAGTTACAGTGTAAGGGGCCGTGCCGCCACTGAGCGTTGCAGTTATGCTACCGTCATTCCCTGCACAAGTAGGGTTTACTGGGTTGGTAAGGCTAAGGCTTAAGTTACTGTTTGAGTTTAAGGTAAAGGTGGTATCCTTAAAGCAGTTCGCAAATCCATTATCGGTAATGGTTACGCTATAAGTGCCAGCACCAATGCCGCTCGCTGTGGTGCCTGCGCCCGAGCCATTGGCCCAAGCGTAGGTGTAGTTACCCGAGCCGTTGGCAGCGGTAAGCACTATACTACCGTTGCTTTGCCCACAAGTAGGTTGCGTAAGTGCTGCTGATACAGTAAACGTGCAACAGTTAGGTGCTGCCAACGTTGCCGAATTGCTCACTTGGCAACCTTGAGCATCAACCACCGTAACATTCACGGTGCCATCTGGTAGGTTGCTTATGGTTTGGCTAATGGCAAAAGGCACATTTACCACAATTGGGGTGCCGCCTGTATCAATGGTTACGGTGTAAGGCGCGGTGCCGCCGCTCAACCCAGCTGTAATACTGCCATTATTGCCAGCACAAGTAGGGTTCACGGGGTTGGTAAGGCTCAATGCCAAAGTACCCGATGATTGTGTAACTGTGCCCGAAGCCGTTGCTGTGCATCCATTCCCATCGTTTACCTGCACTGTGTATGGGCCTGGGGCCAAGTTGTTGGCGGTAGCCGCACTACCACCACTCGGAGACCAACTATAGGTAAACGGACTAGTACCACCAGTATTAATAGCCGTAGCCGTGCCATTATTAGCAGTACAAGTTGATGGCGTAGTAGTAACCGCAGTAGTAAAGCCGCTAGATGTGGCAATAGTACCCTGTGCGGTTGCCGTGCAACCACCCACACCAGTAACCGTAACGGTATATGTACCCGAAGCTCGGTTGGTTATGGTTTGGGTGCTTCCACCGCCGGGGCTCCAAGCATAGGTAAATGGTGCTGTTCCACCCGTAACGTTTGCGGTAGCTGAGCCATTGGCCAAGGCACAAGTAGTAGGCGTGGTGGCAACTGTTACACTCGGTATAGAGCCACTACTGGTTATGGTAACTATTAGCGTATCCTTACAACTTGCCGCATCGGTAGCTATTACGGTGTATGCACCCGCCCCAAGGCCCGTTTGCCCAGCACCGTTCAAGTTGCCCGGCTGCCAATTGTAAGTGTATGGTGCTGTGCCGCCATTGGCGCTTACCGTGGCGCTGCCAGTAGGCTGGGAGCAAGATATATTGGTTTGGCTGGTAATAGTGGTAGTAATGTTGGGGCAGGTGGTGCAGGGCGGTATACCGGCTGCACTGGTTATGCGTAATCGGTTGCCTGCTGCATCGGTAACTCTTATAGGAAAAGTACCCGGCGGCGTAACGGTGGTATTAGTAGAAAAAGTGGTCCAAGTGGTGTCAGCAAAACCGGCACAAATAAATGGAATACAGTTGCCTAGCGGGCAACCTGTGCAATTTTGAAATGGTGTTCCACGCTGCCAAGTGTATGGACCAGTGCCATTTGAAACGGTGTAGTCTCCGTTGGGCTGCACACAAACCGTTAGGTTGGCGCAAGCATTAACGGTTATAAAAGTTGAATCAAGACCGCAAGGAAGGGTGTATATAATGCGATGCACTCCAGGGCCTGCTGCAGATGGGGTGAACTGGCCAGTGGTGGTATTGGTAATGCCCGGGCCACTCCACACCCCACCAGGGGTTACTGCGTTGAGCGTAATTGGTGGGGCAATGTCGCAAATTGGGCCAGCAGGGCAGATAGTAGCATCGCAGCAAATTAGCGTAAACTGTGGGCAAGCATTCATGTTTAATACTTGCACATAGCCCGTGCGGGTAGTGCTTGATGAGGTGCCCGTTCCACCACAAACAATAATTTCGCCGCCCGTGGTAACCGCCACGTCAAATGCACGAAACGGCAAATTTACCGAAGAAATTACGTTCAAATTGGCATCATATTTTATAACCCTATCCGCAGAGCCTACATACACGTTCCCACAAGTATCAATATCAATGCCATTGTTGCCTGGTTGGCTAAAACCAAATTGCACGGTGCTTATACCGCCGGGTATGGCTGCAGAAGCCAAAATAACACCTGTGTTTAAATCTCTTTTGTGCACAATATTGCCCCCATGGGTGTATACAAATTTGTCGTTGGCCTTAATGGCACAATTAGGACCGTTGCCAGTGCTGGGGCGATACTCTTCTGATTTGTAACCAAGCTTATATCCGTGGCTTTCGTTAAATAACGGCTGATTGTTGCAAACGCTAAAGTTCTGATTTACAGAACCTACCGAGTCAAGAGTCATAAAAAAATACCGCCCGTTGCGAGAGGAACTAATGGAGCGAACCTCCATAGCATCGTTAAACACACCCGGCAAAATAGATGGCCTGTTGGTGCCAACAATTACATAGCTTATGATAGCACCATTACTGGCATTAATATCAAAAAGAGCCCCTTTAATATTGAGCCCAACACCCTGCGTACCACCCACAACCAACTTCGTTTGGTCGCAATTGAAGGCTATGGTCCAATACTCATCAGAGCTAAACAACGTTCCAGCAACACTCCATTGTAAAGCACCCGCCGTGTTAATTTTTTGGATAGCTGCCAGAGAACCCCGAGTAATATAGCTGTTGCCGTTTCTATCGGTTGCTAAGCTACCCAGCCAATCACCATCCGATTCGCCAGGAGCAGAAGGGGTTGCGTCCCAAGGCGTAACGTAAGTCCATAGCAAAGTACCCGTAGCATTGTATTTCAGTAACTTCATAGGGGCATCGCCACCAATAACATAAACGTTACCCGCAGCATCCCTCTCGCACTCCCAAATACAATTCGAGCTAGTTAAAGTAGGGCTTTGTACCCAAGGGTCGATAACGATGCCTCTAGAATGGTCATAATCTTCCAATTCAAACGAAACTACATTGCCTTGCAATACAAACTTTGAAGCTATTAGTTCTTTGGTGCTGCCATTGTAAAAAGTAACTGGTGCATGCTCTACAATATCGCCATACAAAGTACTTATCAGCAACTTGCCCGACTCATCAATCTTTAGCATCCGGTCGGCAGGATAAGCCATTTTAACTTGGCTAATATCAGCACCTGGCTTCACTACCAACGAGTACTTCATGCCACCCTCAGGATGCATGGTATACTCTACATCAATACCTTCATATATCCCTTCGTAAGTTATTTTACCAAAACCCCTTACATTATCAAAAGTAGGATTGATAGGATTTTGTCTCTTTGGCATAGCATAAGTGTAGTATGCCATCCCCAAGTCTTTGCCTACTATTTCGGCAGCTGGGTTTGCACCTTGCCACACAAAACCAAAAAGGTCGCTGTTACTTACCTTTTTTGGTTTTGTCATATCTCCCTTTTTTCTGTCAGGGTTTTTAACTCGCTCTACAAAAAAATAATCTACCCCATTTGGCTTAAAAAAAATTTGGGTGCCGCCACCATCAATGGCAAATCGTATATCGCTGCCAGCACCCTCGTACCGGTCATTAAATTGCCCTAAATTCTCCACAAAATACTGAGGTGCCATATTCGCCGACCAAGTAACCCCAGCCATAGTATCATGCACTGGCAGCATAGGGTCTGTCTCATTGCTTTCGTAAACGTTATTTACGGCGGCCCTATCCTTATTGTCCGTTTCGGTTTGTTTATCTGAGACTATAGGCAATGACAAACCCTGAGCATAAAACAATCCTGTAAGGAAACACAAAGTAGCGAGTGAAAGTAAGAGCAGGTAATTTCGCATTGGGGGTAGCAGGTTGGTTATTAATTGGGCTCCTAAATTTAAGCCAAGTAGCTGAAAATTAATAATTTGTTTACCCCCAAATTAACCCTACTGATAACTAGAACCACTCAAACCCTTACTAACACTCGTTCTTTTTTATGGTCCACAGTCAACTGTCGACAGTCCACAGCAAAAATTAAGCTTTAAGGCAATGTCTTATTAAGTATGGACAAAATACTTTCTGTTAACTGTGGACAGTGGTCCGTTGACCGTGGACTTTAAACAATCTGCCCATCCTTGAGCCTGATAACCCTTTCGGTAAGGGCGGCTATGTCGTTTTCGTGGGTAACAATTACGATGGTTTTCCCTTCTTGGTGTAAGGCTTTAAAAAGCTCCATTACCTCGTAGCTGGTCTGGGTATCCAATGCACCTGTTGGCTCATCGGCCAATATCACTTTCGGATTGCTAATCAAGGCTCGGGCAATAGCTACGCGCTGTTGCTGGCCACCGCTCATTTCTGTAGGCAGATGGTTGGCCCAATTGCGCAGGCCTACTTTCTCCAAATATTCCAACGCCATTTTGTCGCGTTGCTTACGGCTTACATTTTGGTAGTATAGCGGCAAGGCAACGTTTTCGGCAGCCGTTTTAAAACTCAACAAGTTAAACGATTGGAAAACAAACCCCACCAGCATGCTGCGGTATTTGGCCGCTTTGGCTTGCGATAAGTTCTTAACCAAATACTCGCCCAAATAGTATTCACCAGAGTCGTATTGGTCCAATATGCCCAATATGTTCAATAGCGTTGATTTGCCCGAGCCCGACGAACCCATGATGGATACCATCTCACCCTCGTTAACCTGCATATTTACACCCTTCAGCACATGCAAGCTATTGTGCCCCATTTGGTAGGACTTATTTAAGTTGTTAATCCGGATTATTGGTTGTGCCACGGTAAACGGTTTGATTATTGAACGAAGCAAGAATATAGCTAATTGGGCAATTGACCAACTTATTTAGATGAAGAGGGCTTTGTGCTAGATTAGTAGCAAGTAGTGAGTATCAAGTATCAAGTACATCATGTCTTTCGCTAAAATTGAGTACGAAGTACGATTTACAGCTTGTCTCGCCTTGGGTGAGGAGGGACTATTGTAGTTAATTTTTATTTCAATTTGCCTTTCAATCGTAAATCGTACCTCGTAAATCGTAAAATACTTGATACTTGATACTCACTACTTGATACTATCATTATCTTTGCACCACTATGGAAATTGCAAAAACCTATAACCCTAAAGAGGTAGAAGACAGATGGTATCAACATTGGATGGAGCAAGGATTTTTCCGCTCCGTGCCCGATGAACGCGAACCATTCACTATCGTCATTCCGCCACCGAATGTTACGGGTGTGTTGCACATGGGCCACATGCTCAACAATACCATTCAAGATATCCTCATCCGTCGTGCGCGCATGATGGGCTTTAATGCCTGTTGGGTGCCCGGCACCGACCATGCTAGCATAGCTACTGAGGCCAAAGTGGTAAACCTACTGCGCGAGCAAGGTATTAAGAAAAGCGATATAGGCCGCGATGCATTCATGGTGCACGCCTATGAATGGAAGGATAAGTACGGTGGTATTATCCTAGAACAGTTGAAAAAACTGGGTGCCAGTTGCGATTGGGAGCGTACCCGCTTTACCATGGAGCCAAAGCTTTATGCTGCAGTAGTTAAAGTGTTTGTTGACCTCTATAACAAGGGTTACATCTATCGCGATTTGAAGATGGTAAACTGGGACCCTCGCGCCCAAACTACCCTCAGCAATGAGGAGGTAATATATAAAGAGAACAAGCAGGCCAAACTATACTATATAAAGTATGTAATAGAGGGCACTGAAGATTTTATAACCATTGCCACTACTCGCCCCGAAACCTTGCTAGGCGATACTGCCGTGTGCGTGCACCCAGAAGATGAGCGATACACCGTATTGCACAACCGCAAGGTTATAGTGCCATTGGTAAACCGCCACGTGCCACTAATAGTAGATGAGTATGTAGAGCGTGAGTTTGGTACCGGTGCCTTAAAGGTAACCCCAGCGCACGATATAAATGACTATGAGTTAGGCAAAAAGCATGGCCTAGAAACCATTGATATCATGAACCCTGACGGAACGATAAGTGAAGCAGGTGAGCTATACATTGGTCAAGACCGATTTGCTGCTCGCAAACAAATTGTGGCCGACCTTGAAGCCGCTGGATTGCTTATTAAAACCGAAGAAATAGTAAACAAAGTAGGCTACAGCGAACGTAACCCCGATACGGTGGTTGAGCCCCGATTGAGCTTGCAGTGGTTTGTTGATATGCAAGAGTTGGTGAAACCAGCCTTGGAAAACGTAATGAACGACAATATCCATTTCCACCCCGACAGCTTTAAGAACTTGTATAAGCACTGGATGGAAAACATCCGCAACTGGCCTATTTCGCGCCAATTGTGGTGGGGCCAGCGTATACCGGCGTTCTATTTAAGCGATGGTAGGTTTGTAGTGGCAGAAACCATTGAAGAAGCGATTGAATTGGCTAAGGAGCAGTTCGGCTTAACCAAAGTAACCGCAGCAGATCTGCGCCAAGACGAGGACGTGTTGGATACTTGGTTCAGTAGCTGGTTGTGGCCTATTTCGGTGTTTGATGGCTTTGAAGGCCCCGAAGAAGTAGACTACTACTACCCTACTAATGTATTGGTTACCGGATGGGATATTATATTCTTCTGGGTTGCGCGTATGGTTATTGCTGGTTACGAGTTTAAGGATGAAAAGCCTTTTAACGATGTATATTTTACGGGCATGGTTCGCGATAAGCAGGGCCGTAAAATGAGCAAGCAACTCGGTAACTCGCCTGACCCACTAACCTTAATAGAGCAATACGGTGCCGATGGCATGCGTGTGGGTATCCTTATTAGTGCACCAAGTGGCAACGATGTTTTGTTTGATGATAAGCTTTGTGAGCAAGGCCGAAATTTTGCAAATAAGCTTTGGAATGCCTTCCGATTGATACAAGGATGGGAAGTTACCCCAGGCAAAAATGAAGAAAACGAAGCTTCTATTCAATGGATGAGCCAACGCTTGAACATGGCCATTTTGCAGATTGACCAAAGCTTTGAACAATATCGCCTAAGCGAAGCATTATTAACGGTTTATAATTTGGTTTGGGATGAATTTTGCTCATGGTACTTGGAGATGATAAAACCAGAGTACCAGCACCCAATTGATGCCTATACCCTGGAGCAAACAACCTTGATATTGGAAGATTTGTTGAGGTTGTTGCACCCATTTACGCCCTTCATTTCGGAGCATATTTGGCAACACATTGGTACAAGAGAAGCCAAGGATAGCCTAATTGTTGCGCAATGGCCAAAGGCTGGTGAAGTTGACGAAACCCTATTGAGCAACTTTGAGTTGGTTAAAGAAATGATAAGCGGCGTGCGCGACATCAGAAACCAACAACAGGTGAAGCCAAAGGACACTGTTGACCTATACGGTCAAGTTGCCAACACGGAGCTTTACGAGCTATACCGCCCGCAAATAATCAAATTAGCCAAACTGGGCGTATTTGAGTATACCGAGAAAGACATTGACAATGCCCAAGCCTTTATGGCCGGCAGCGATCGTTTCTTTGTATCAACAGGCGTAGAAGTGGATGCTGAAGAAGAGCGGGCCAAAATGCTACAAGAGTTGGAATATACTAAGGGTTTTATCCGTTCCGTTGAGGGTAAATTGAGCAACGAGCGTTTTGTAAGCAGCGCTCCTACAGCAGTAGTTGAGGCGGAACGTAAAAAGCTAGCCGACGGACAAGCTAAAGTGAAAGCTTTGGAAGAGAGTTTGGCTAAGTTGGGGTAAGAAGGTTAAGTTATGAGAAGCTATTCCATTACAGTTTAGTAACCCCAACTGGGTAAGGCTTATCAATGAGCCCTAGCACCCAATGCAAATCAGCTGAGCCTTCCCTAAAGTCCTTTTCTCGTGCATCAATAAGCACAATAGGTTGGTTAGCTAGCAAGCCTAGGTGCCATAGGTAATTATCCTGTATTTGCTTCAGATAAGCAGCTGGTATAGCTTGCTCGTATTTTCGGCCACGCTGCAAAATATGTGCGTTAAGTTGCTCCGTGCTACGGTCCAAATATATAATAAGGTCTGGCTTATGTGCGGTTTCCATTAATCCCTTATAAATACTCTTAAAAACCTCCAATTCAGCGCCCTTTAAAGTTACTTCAGCAAAATAAAGTGATTTGGCCAGCGAGTAGTCGGATACTATTGGCTCATCGGCCAATTGGCGCCACTGCTCGTAGCGCTTAGCTAAAAAGTACAGCTCGGTATGGAACGCATACTTATTGGGTTCTGCGTAAAAGTCTGCCAGAAAAGGATTCTGTTCAAACTGCTCTAACACCAGCTTTCTGCCAGTAGCTGCTGCTATCAGGGTGGCCAGCGTGGTTTTGCCAGCACCAATGTTACCCTCAACAGATATTACCTTATGCAGCATGGTTTGTTTTGAGGCGCACTGAGCCCTCATCTGAGCAAAGCTCTAGTAATTCGGCCATGGTATAACCACTAACCGGATGAACCAAATCAGGTGCTATTTCGGCCAAAGGTGTTAAGGCAAATTTGCGTTGCTCTAAGCTGGCATGTGGTATTTGCAGGTGGTCGGTAAAATAAACAAGTGAGTCAACCAGCAGTATATCAATATCAATAGTTCGGGGTCCCCATCTAAAGCTTTCGGTGCGGCCAAGCATGGCTTCAATCTTTTTCAACTCTGCCAAAAGTGCTTCAGGCTGTATGCTGCTCTTCACAATTACGGCTTGGTTCAAAAAGTCATCTTGTTCTTCTTCTCCCCAAGCATCCGATTCGTACATTGCCGATACTTTTTCGACATCGCCAATGCGCTCATGTATGAAATTAATGGCCTTACTAAGGTATTCTTGGCGGTTTCCCATGTTACTGCCGCAAAGTAAATAGACGTATCTCATCATAGCATAGACCAATTACAATCAAAGTTGCTCCCAAATGTATTATTTTTGAAATCGTCAATCCGAATGATCATCTTTTAATTATCAACAACCATTATGGGTAATTTCTTTCGTTTAGTATTCGCATCCCTCATCGGGTCGCTACTTTCCTTTGTTTTTGCAATACTCCTGTTCTTTTTTATCGTCATTGGCTTAGTGTCTGGTTTAAAAGACCCTAAGGTTGCAGCCGTTAAAGCCAACTCTGTTTTGCACTTAGATTTATCGTACGAAATTAAAGAACGCACCAGTAAGGATATTTTTGCAAACTTCGACTTCGCCTCCATGGAGGCCGAAAATAATCTTGGCTTAAACGACATTATCAAAAACATCCGCAAGGCTGCCGAAGACGACAACATTAAAGGCATATACCTAGAGCTTGGAATGATGCCCAATGGTCTAGCTACTATCGAAGCCATTCGCAACGAATTGGTAAAGTTCAAAGAGTCGGGCAAATTTGTATTGGCATACGGCGAAGTAGTAACCCAAAAAGCCTACTACCTTGCTTCGGTGGCCGATGAAGTGTACATTAATCCAGTTGGTTACTTGGAGCTAAAGGGTTTTAGCGCGCAGCTCACCTTCTTTAAGAACATGTTGGATAGGCTCGAAATCAAAGCACAGGTTTTCTATGCTGGCCAGTTTAAGAGTGCTACCGAGCCTTTCCGATACGACCGCATGTCAGAGCCCAACCGCAAGCAGGTTACCGAATATCTTACCGATGTATATGGGCACTTTATTTCGGAAATTGCCGCTTCGCGTAAATTAGATTACAAAGCTTTAGATAGTATTGTTTTCAACCTAGCCATCCGTCAGCCTGAAGATGCGGTAAAATACAAGCTAGTAGATGAGCTACTTTATTTCGACCAAATACAAGCCAAACTTGCAGAGAAAACAGGAAAAGACAATGCCAAAGATCTCGAGTTTGTTTCGTTAGGCACATACGATAATAGTCCGGGCAAAAAGACCGATTTCGACAGTGATAAAATCGCGGTATTGTATGCCGAAGGCAATATAGTGGATGGCGATGGCGATGAAGATAACATAGGCTCGGCAAGGTTTAGAAAGGCGTTGCAAGAAATACGCGAAGACGACAAAATCAAAGCACTAGTAATCCGTGTAAACTCAGGTGGCGGCAGTGCCTTGGCATCTGAAATTATGCTTCGTGAAATAAACTTGGTAAAAGCCAAAGGCATACCAGTAATAGTATCCATGGGCGATGTGGCCGCTTCGGGTGGTTACTATATTGCTTGCTTTGCCGATACTATTGTAGCCGAACCTAACACCATTACCGGTTCTATTGGTGTATTTGGCTTATTGCCCGATATGGGTGGCTTTTTCAACAATAAAATGGGCATCACCTTTGATACCGTGAAAGTAGGTCAATACTCCGATTTCGGAACCATAACCCGATCTTTAACCGCCGAGGAATTCTCTATCCTTCAAGTGGGTGTTGATACTATTTACTTGAAGTTTAAGCGCAGGGTAGCTGAAGGCCGTGGCATGACCGTTGATTATGTGGATAGTGTTGGACAAGGTCGTATATGGACTGGCGTGCAAGCGCTAGAAAATGGTCTGGTGGATGTATTGGGTGGCATGGATGTGGCACTGGATATTGCAAAAACTAAAGCAGGATTGAAAAACTACCGAGTAGTTGACTACCCTAAACAAAAAGACCCACTAGCCAAGCTATTTAGCGAAGGTGGTGATGAGGTAGAGGCTCGCTTCATGAAAATGCAACTGGGCCAATACTACCCTATGTGGGTAAAAATGCAAGAATTGAAAAACGTACCTACAGGCGTACAAATGCGCATGCCATTTATGATGGAAGTGTATTAATACTCAATACAACGCAAAAAGGAAGGGCCGCAAATTGCGGCCCTTCCTCGTTTATCAACGTTTACAAATCAGTATTGACCTGTCGATAGCATTACCAGCGTGCATGCCTCAATGGGTTCTATACCTGCCTTTTGCAACCTATCTTCAAATGCAGGGTTTTCGGTGCCAGGGTTAAATATTACCCGTTTGGGTTTAAGACCTAAAATATAGTCTTCGTAGCTCTCGTGCTGAATGGCCGGCCGCACATACAACGTAACGGTATCAACAGCCTCAAAAGGCAATTTTTCGTTACCAATAGGCACATCGGCCACTGTACCTTCATCAACCCCGATGGCCAAAACATGGTGCCCATGAGCGCGCAAACGTTTTATGGCTATGTTGCCATATCTATCAGGTTTGGTGGTAGCCCCAATTACGAGGGTAGTTTTGTTGGTTTCCTTAGTCATATATTCTGCAAACAGGTTAGCCGCTACAAAAGTTTGTATAAAAAAGCTACAAAACGAAACAAAAAATTTATTGTGAGGTATAAATGGGTAACCAATCTCATTAAAATGCAAGTTTCTACAGCCGATAATCTTCGCTCAAAGGTTAACCAACAATTGAAAGCGTGCAAAGAAAAAATCAATTCTTGCCCCGAACATCAAAAATTCATTAAACTACAACAAGCGGCCCTACTTTGCCGTTTATTTCAAAAGCAGGTGATTATAGACCACGAAACACCTGATGGTGTGAAACGCATTAAAGCATTGGTTTCGCTATCAACACCAAAAATGGTGGTGCTGCAAGATGGAACTTTTATTGACATTGAAGCCATAAAGAACATCGATATCGTATAGGCATCTTTACCCAACGTAATCTAAATAGCTAATTGTCAGCCACATCCGTAAGCAAAACAGATGTGGCGAAACTTAGTTTGTTTATTAACGTATCCAATAACCAAACAACTATAGCTTATGGAACGGGTAAAACTGAACGTGATTGAGAAAGAGAGCATTAATAACCTACAATTTAAATGCTCAGAGGTACTACCAGATATAACCGCTCAACAGCAGAGGCAACAAGACTTGTTCCGCGGAATGGTATTGGGCAATGCTTATAAAAACAAAGTGCAAATCGTATTCGAATCCTTAGCGGGGCTTAATGTGGTTACTACTACCATTTGGGCCACCACCGATAAAAACGTAGTGCTTAAGGGCGGTTTGCTTATTCCTATTTGTAGTATAATGAAAGTTATTTGTTAATCATCTTCGTAACAGCTTTCCTTATTTTTTGTTAGATAAATTTCATATTTCTAATATTATTACGTATATTTCATTAGCCTGCATTTATTGCAATCGGAAAGCTCATGGTCGTTAACCTAAAAACCCGCTAGCCAATGGAAACTACGTTGCAACCCAATACACCTAAAGTGCCTAAGGAACAGTTGCCCGGCATTGTTTCATTAAACCCAACTGATGTACTGCTTACCGAGGCCGACCGAAAATACAGAGACAGGATGCTGTATATGGCCATGATACTTGGCAACGGCTACAAAAGCAAAGTAAAAATAACGTTTCAAAGCATTGATGGCCCCCGTGCTATAGAAACTACCGTTTGGGCTACCACCGAGGCAAGTGTTATTCTCAAAGGTGGCATATCCCTTCTCCTATAGTATCCATCTATTCTGTTCATTGTTAACACTTAAATGCTATTGGCAATTGTTACTTGTAGGGCAATAAAGTTACCTTTATGGCATGGAAGCAACTCGCAGACAATGGCTTTTAAGAGGATTTATTGCGTTAATGATAATAGGCGTTATGGTTCGCCAATACGTAAAATATAGGGTTGCCCCCGAATTGGAGATTGAAAAGCTCGAGTTTGTAAACCTAGATGGCTCATTATACAATAATTCTAACCTAGAAGGCCGCAACATTTTACTTACTTACTTTGCTACATGGTGTGGCCCTTGCAATGCCGAAATAGCTGGGTTAGAGGCGGCAAGGCCATTACTGGAGGCAGAAGGTTTTTTGCTGGTGCACGTTACCGACGAAGCACTAGAAAAGATAAACAACTTCATGGCTAAGCATCCTTCGGGCATTACCTATTTGCGCAGCACCAAACCATTGGCCGAAATTGGGGTGCACACCTACCCTACCCACTTTGTGTTTGATAAGCAAGGTACACTGCGATATAAGCAAACCAACGAGATGAATTGGAACAATCCCGAAACCGCGCAAGACATTATCAAAATGGTTGAATAACTATAGAAACCACTTAAGAGATACTCTTTAAGTGCCAGCATAAACTTACACACGCTGGTTCGCTTATTAATCCATATCTTTGCAGCCGCATTCATTATCCACTAAAATCGCGATGCCAATATGACCATCGAGTACTATAAGGAGCTTAAGAGCAAGTTGCTCTCTCTGAGGAGGTATCTTTGACGTTGATAAACGAGTTTATCAAATACAAGAGAACGAAAAAATAAGCACACAGCCCGACTTTTGGACCAATCCGAAAAAAGCCGAGGAGGTGATGAAAAAAATCAAGATTGATAAAGGCTGGGTAAAAGATTACCAATCAACAGAGGCTTCTGTGGAAGAGGTTGAGGTGTTGCTCGAGTTTTTTAAAGATGGTGAGGTAACTGAGAAAGAACTTAAAGCACAGTTTGGCCAGGCAGAAGACGCTTTGGAAGAGCTGGAGCTGAAATCGACCCTCAACTCGCCCGAAGACCAACTACCAGGAGTATTGGAAATAAACTCAGGTGCAGGTGGCACTGAAAGCTGCGATTGGGCATCGATACTGATGCGCATGTACATTATGTGGGGCGAAAGCCACGGCATGAAGGTAAGCGAACTAGATAAAGTAGATGGCGATGTGGCAGGTATCAAATCAGTTACACTGCAATTTGAAGGCCCGTTTGCTTATGGCTATTTAAAAGCAGAAAGTGGTGTGCACCGGTTGGTGCGCATTTCTCCATTCGACTCGGCTAAACGAAGACACACCTCGTTTGCATCTATTTTTGTGTACCCCATGGTTGATGATACTATCGAAATCAATATCAACCCGAGCGATTTGGATTGGGATACTTTCCGTAGTAGTGGTGCCGGTGGGCAGAACGTAAACAAAGTGGAAACAGCCGTAAGGGTGCGTCACGCTCCGTCGGGCTTGGTAGTGGAGTGCCAAGAAACCCGGAGCCAAGGCCAAAACCGCGAACGCGCCTTACAAATGTTGAAGAGCCGCCTTTACGAAATAGAAATGCGCAAACGCAACGAAGAACGCGACAAGGTAGAGGGTAACAAGATGAAAATTGAATGGGGTTCACAAATCCGCTCATACGTATTGCACCCATACAAGCTGGTTAAAGACGTGCGCACTGGCTACGAAGTAGGCAATGCACAAGCTGTGTTAGATGGTGGTTTAGATGGGTTCATTAAAGCCTTTTTGCTTAACAAAACCTTTGAAGGCAGCGGAAAAATTGAAGATTAATTCTTCAACATCAGTTACATTTAAAAACTGCTTACTTGTGTTCTTATTCGGCTTCCTGTTGACCGTAGATAATGCTTATCTTAGTGGGGCAACATGAAAACTAGGTATAGCAACATTAAATACATTTCTTGGCTAAGTTTGCCACTACTTGTTATATGTGGTATACTAGGGCTCCAATATCCAGAGCAGTTTTTTTCGGGTTATGGTTTTGTTGTTGCGGTCATATTTACTTATTTTTCAAACAAAAGGTTTGTGCCCGTTGGTGTAGCTGCAATTGCTACCGTCCTCATAATTATTGGTTTTGTCTCTTCTGATCAAAAAAGCCAGCTATTTTACCAGCTCAACCACTTTAGCTCTATAATGGTTATAGTTATGGTGCTTTACTTTATACTGTATGTATTAAGGGTTGAGAAACAAAAAGATGCCAAAACGAGACAAGTTAGTTCCCTCATTAATTTTGCCACCGAAGGCATTATACTCACCAACGAGAAAGGGAATATTATACTAGCCAACCCGCATGCCCAATTACTGTTTGGGTACAACGAAAACGAGCTGGTAGGCAATAGAATTGAGATGTTGCTGCCCGAAGCCATACGCAACAAGCACGTAGACCATGTAAAAGGCTTTCACCAAAAACCCTCTAACCGCTCCATGGGGGCTGGCCGAGACTTATATGCTAAACGAAAAGACGGTAGCGTTTTCCCCGTAGAAATTAGCCTAAGTTATTACCATTCGGGCAAAGAAGCTTTTGTTATTGCCTTTATCATCGACATTACGATACGTAAGGAAAATGAAAAGGTACTGAACCAAAAAACCTTGGAACTTGAAACCGTAAACCGCAAGGTTGCAAACCTTAATACCGAACTGGAGCAAAAAGTGCAAGACCGCACAACCATGCTGCGCGAAACGCTTGCACAACTTGAGCGCAGCAAAAGCGAATTGGCCGAATCGCTGGAAAAGGAAAAAGAACTGGGCGACTTGAAAAGTCGCTTCGTTTCAACCGTATCGCACGAATTTAGAACTCCCCTAAGCACCATATTGTCATCGGCATCGCTTATTGGTAAGTATTTGTTGCAAGAGGAACAACCCAAAAGAGAAAAGCACATTGCTCGAATAAAGGAATCAGTAAAACACATGACCACCTTACTCGAAGACCTGCTACAGCTAGGCAAACTTGAAGAAGGGCTGTTGGAAGTGAAAACCGAAACTTTTTATTTGTCGGAATTTATGCAAGAGCTGGTAGGCGAAATGCAAGCAATAGCAAATAGTGGCCAAAATATACTGGTAGCGCCAATTGCTATTGAAGTAATACACACGGATAAAAGGTTACTGCGTAACATTTTGATAAACTTAATCTCCAATGCCATTAAGTTTTCGCCAGAAAATTCGGATATTCACATAGCAATAATTAGCAACCATAACCAGGTTTCGTTTGCAGTAAGCGATACAGGTATAGGAATACCTAAAGAAGACCTCCAGCATTTATTCGGGCGCTTTTTTAGGGCCCGAAGTGCGCATAATATACCAGGCACGGGTTTGGGCTTGCATATAGTAGGCAAATATTTAGAACTTTTGGGAGGCACCATAAACGTTGATACAGAAGCCAATAAAGGCTCAACTTTTACCATAACCTTACCTTTAACCGACGCTGAAACAGAATAAAATGACCCGGATACTATTAATAGAAGACAATACTGAGGTAAGGGAAAATATTGTGGAGATATTGGAACTCTCGCAATATGAAGTGTTGGCAGCCGAAAACGGCAAGGTAGGCGTAAAGTTGGCTCAATCGGGCAATCCAGATTTGATAATTTGCGACATCATGATGCCCGAAATGGATGGCTATGGGGTGTTACATGCCCTTAGCAAAAACGATACCACCGCAGCTATTCCGTTCATTTTTCTAACAGCAAAAGCCGACAGGGCCGATTTGAGAAAAGGAATGGAAATGGGTGCCGATGACTATATAACTAAGCCCTTTGACGATATTGAGTTGCTGAACGCTGTTGAAACCCGCTTAAAAAAAAGCGCCCTATATAAGTCTGAAGTTACCAGCACAGCCGAAGGAGTAAATGAGTTTTTGCGCAATGCAGGTGGCAGCAGTGCAGTAAACAACCAAGACTACGATACCCAAGAGTACAAGAAAAAGCAAACCATTTACCAGCAAAGTAAGCGCCCATTGTACCTATACTTTGTAGCCAAAGGCAAAGTGAAAACTTTTAAGATAAACGATGACGGCAAAGAATTGATAACCGAGATATATAAGGAGGGAGAGTTTTTGGGTTATACCACGCTGCTTGAAGATACCACCTACCTTGACACTGCCGAAGCGCTTGAAGACACTCAAGTTTTGCTTATACCTAAAGCCGAGTTTCTAGAAATTATAGCGCGCGATAGAATTGTAGCGCACAAATTCATAAAACTACTGGCTCAAAATTTAATTGAAAAGGAAGAACAACTGCTTAACCTAGCATACAACTCGCTGCGCAAACGAATTGCAAATGGCCTGCTGCAAGTAAATGAAAAGTTTAAAAGCTCGGATAATGACCGCCCAAAACTAGAAATTTCGAGAGAAGCACTGGCACAGGTGGTTGGCACCGCCACCGAATCGTTGATAAGAGTATTAAGCGATTTTAAGAGCGAAAAGCTAATCGAAATTGTTGAAGGTAAAATATATGTGCTCGAAGAAAAAAAACTAAGAGAATTGTTTAATTAAGTTCACAAGAACTTAACGATATGCCGTTTTTGATTGGTCATATTTAGCACTCAATTCAGCTTATACTTCAGTGCTGGGTGGTTATCCAAAAAATCTACCACTGCATTGTCTAGGTTTATTTTGTATTTGCCCGAGCTGGCCTCTAGCACGGTTTTGTTGTTTACGTCGGTGGTGTCGTAAATATTGATATCGAGGCGCATATTGCCTGGGTAGTTTTTACAAATTTGCTCTAGCTCGTTTACCAGCTTATCGTCAAGGTCGCTTAAGGCTACGCGCAAAGTAAGGCTCTTCGCCATTTTGTCTCGAAGGTCGCTCAATAGCTCAATGGTGCGTATTTTAAACTCCCATTGGTCTTGGCTGTGGCGGCGCAACTGGAAAGTACCCCGTATAAATATCATGTGCCCAGCCGATAGGTAATTGTTGAATTTGATATAATCTTCGCCAAAAAGCACAAACTCGTAGCTGCCATCAAAGTCTTCCACCGTAAACGAGCCAAACTTATTGCCTGTTTTGGTTAACCGATGCGATGCACCGGTAATGATGCCACCCAATGCCAACTCGCGGTTTTTATGATTTTCAATTTCGCTAATGGGGCAATTCACAAAATTGCGCATCTCTAGTTTATAAGTATCTAGCGGGTGCCCACTTAAGTATATACCGGTGTGGTCTTTCTCTTGGTTCAATTCTTCAATTAAGCCCCACGGCTCAACAGTTGGTATGGCTGGCTCTTCAACGGCTCCTTCAGAAGCCACATCGCCAAAAAGTGATAGACTAGAGCTTTCTTGGTCGCGCTGGTAACTGTTACCAAACTTTACCACCTTCTCAAGAACCGTCATATTGTCGGCCGGAATATGGAAAAAATAGGTGCTACGGGTATAACCAAACGAATCGAACCCACCAGAATAAGCTAAACTTTCAAACGCTTTCTTGTTTACGGAACGTAGGTTGGCGCGTTTCGCCAAATCGAAAATGCTATTAAACGGTCCATTCTTTTCGCGCTCCAACACCAACTCTTCAACTGCTGCCGAACCAACTCCTTTAACGGCCGACAAGGCAAAACGAATCTCGCCTTTCTTGTTTACCGCAAACTTCACGTTACTCTCGTTTACATCAGGCCCCAACACTTTCACTTTCATGCGGTTGCACTCCGAAAGGAAGAACTCTACCTTTTTGATATCGCCCATGTTGTGCGTAAGCACCGCCGCCATATACTCGGCAGGGTAATTGGCCTTAAGGTATGCTGTTTGGAAAGCCACCACCGAGTATGCCGCAGAGTGAGAACGGTTGAAACCATAAAGGGCAAACTTCGCCATTACTTCGAAAATCTCTTCGGCATTCTTTACATCCACGCCCTTTTCCTTGGCACCGGCAACAAACTCCACCTGCATTTTCTGCATTTCGTTCACGTCCTTCTTACCCATTGCGCGGCGTAGTACATCGGCTCTGCCAAGGCTAAAGCCAGCCACAATCTGCGCCGTTTGCATAATCTGCTCCTGGTATACCATAATGCCGTAAGTCGGCTTCAATATACCTTCAAGCCACTCGTGTGGGTATTCTACTACTTCCCTACCGTGCTTACGGTCGATAAAGTTGGGTATATAGTCCATTGGGCCTGGTCGGTACAAGGCGTTCATGGCAATCAAATCTTCAATGGTTGTAGGCTTTAGTTGTCGGAGGTATTGCCTCATGCCATCACTCTCAAACTGGAACGTGCCTACCGCTTCTCCGTTTTGGTATAGCTCAAAGGTCTTAGGGTCATCTAGCGGAATCTCATCAATGTCTATATCAATTCCATGGGCCTTCTTCACATTCACCATCGCATCGCGAATAATAGATAGAGTCTTTAGACCCAAAAAGTCCATCTTCAGCATTCCGGCACTCTCAATCACCTTCCCATCAAACTGGGTAACCAATAGCGGCGAATCTTTGGCCGTACAAACGGGTATGTAGTTGGTAATGTCCTCAGGGGCGATAATCACGCCAGCTGCGTGTATACCGCGCTGGCGCACCGAACCTTCCAATATTTTGGCAAGCTTCAAAATCTTACTAGCCTCGCTATCGGTTTTCAAAATCTCCTTCAACTCAGCACTATCTTCATACGCCTGTGCCAGCGTAATACCCAATACCTCAGGTATCATTTTAGTGAGCTTATCCGTTTCGGCCAACGGGTATTGCATAACACGGCCCACATCTTTTATAGAACTTTTGGCAGCCATAGTGCCGTAGGTAATAATTTGGGCCACTTGGTTTTGTCCGTATTTATCAACTACATAATCAATAACCTTTTGGCGGTTGTCATCGTCAAAGTCAATATCAATATCGGGCATGCTTACCCGCTCAGGGTTCAAGAAACGTTCGAAAAGCAGGTTATACTTTATTGGGTCGATGTTAGTTATACCCGTGCAAAACGCCACCAACGAGCCCGCCGCCGAACCACGGCCCGGACCAACCGCCACGCCCATTTTTCGGGCAGCAGCAATAAAATCCTGCACAATAAGAAAGTAGCCTGCAAAGCCCATGTCTTTCATCACTTTCAACTCAAACTCTAAGCGCTCTACCACTTCACTAGGCAAGGCATCGCCAAAGCGTTTGCGCGCGCCCAGAAAGCTTACATGCTTCAGGTAGTCGTCCATGTTCAAAAACTCCTTGGGCAAGGTAAAGTTAGGCAGCAGTATATCGCGCTTAAGCTTTGGGGTATCTATCTTATCAAAAATCTCGATGGTATTCTCCATCGCCTCCGGAATGTCCTTGTATAATTGGTACATTTCGTCTTTGGTTTTGAAATAAAACTGATCGTTTTCAAAACCAAACCGCTCGCCTTTTCCATCACCTTTTGGGGTACTTTGAAAAGCGCCAGTATTGATGCAAAGCAAAATATCGTGCGCCTCGGCATCGCTTTTATCCACATAGTGCGAGTCGTTGGTGGCAATAAGCTTTACGTTATGTTTTTTGCTCAAGCCAATCAAAAACTCGTTTACCCCATCTTGGTCGATGCCTTTTAGACCGTGCCGTTGTATTTCTATGTAATAGTCTTCTTTGAACAAATCAAGATGCTCCAAAAACACCTTCTCTGCAGCGTCTGGCCCTTCCTCAAGCCAAGTGCGCGGCACCATAGCGGCCACACAGCAAGTACTAGCAATTAGCCCCTCACTATATTGCTTTAGCAGTTCCATATCGATACGGGGGAAATTGCCCCACATACCTTCGGTAAAACCAAGTGAACATAATTTGGAAAGATTCTTGTACCCCTGAGCATTTTTTGCTAGCAGCAGCTGATGGTAGCGCTTATCGCGGGTGCCTTTTTCGAAAGTTTTTTGGTGCCTATCTTCTACTATATAAAACTCGCATCCCAAAATAGGTTTTATACCGTTTTTAAGTGCCGATAGATAAAACTTAAATGCCCCGAACATATTGCCGTGGTCGGTAATGGCAATACCCGGCTGGCCATCGGCTTTGGCCTTCTTCATCATACGGTCAATATCCGCCGCACCGTCTAAAAGCGAATACTGGGTATGGCAATGTAGATGGCAAAACTCGGGCATAGCGGTACATTTGGGGGAGTGCTGAAAAGCAGGGGTATTACACTAACAAATATACCGAAACGAGGTTCCAACTGGAAGGGGCAGATAGAAAAGTTATTGACTTGTTATCCACCAAATTCTCGGCTAGTATTTAACTGGCTTATAACTTTTCTGGTTTGTTAAGCCCGTCAAGCATATCCAAAATCAATTCGTCCAAATCACCTTTGTTGGGCAGGGCACCCATCATGCCGTACATGGCAGCGGTGCGTTTTGGTGGTCCGTCGCCACCGCCCATTTTGGCCAAAAAGTTGGTGAACTTGGTCATTTTCTCTTCGCTCAGCACTTTACCGGCAGTCTTAACTAAACCAACTGTAAATTGGCTCTGCAGGTTATGCAGACTAAATTTCCTACCTACGGCCACAGCTTCTTGCAAATCGAGGATAAACTGATCGATGGCCTTTACATTGCCCCACGATATGGTAAGGTGCAAACTGTCGGGGTTTTGTTGCCGGTCTATATGATACCCTTTAGCGCTCAATTCATCACCGATATTAAAAATGGGCAACTTATCAGAGCCTATAGCCACTACACACATATGTGGTTTGCCAATAATGTGGATGCCCTCAATTGCATCAACGGCATTTCGCACTTTTAGGGTAGCGTCCATTACATCTTTAGCTAAGCGCATATAGCCTTCGGCGCCCAAGAAATTAAGTACCGCCCAGGCAGCGGCTATAGCACCACCAGGGCGCGTACCTGCCACCGCTGGAGAGGCGTAGATGCCACCCGTCCAGCCGGTATATACAAAATACTGGTGTTTGCGCATTTCGCTGTTTTTGTACAGCACGCACGAACCTCCTTTGGCACTATAGCCGTATTTGTGCAAATCCATGCTCATGGATACGACACCCGCCACGCGGTAATCAAATTTCGGGATTGTATAGCCCAAGCGCTCCACCCAAGGAAGTATGTAGCCGCCCACACAGGCATCCACGTGCATCCATAGGTTGTTTTTGAGGGCCAAGGCAGCCAACTCTTCAATCGGGTCGACAACCCCATGGGGGTATGCCGGTGCCGAGCCAACTATCATTATAGTGTTGGAATTGATGGCCGCCTCGGTAGCCTTTACATCGGCGCGCAAATCGTCGGGGTTAACGGGCACATGCACTACTTTGATGCCAAAATAGTAAGCTGCCTTATCAAAGGCAGGGTGCACGCTAATGGGCACCACCATTTCGGGTGCCGTAATGCCGGGTTTATTGGCTTTGGCCCATGAGTGAGCTGCTTTTACGGCACAAAGAATACTCTCGGTTCCACCAGAAGTCATATTGCCCACCACATCATCGTCGCCATGCATTAAATCTATGGTAAACGAAACCACCTCATTTTCGAATTTCCGCAAACTCGGGAAGGCAGTTGGGTTCAATCCGTTTTCATACCGGTAAGCGTCATAAGCGTTTCGGGTTACTTCGCTCACCTCTTCGCCAGCATAAAACACCAAACTAAAGGTTTTGCCCTCCTTCCATGAGGCATCGCGTTCGCCAGCTTCACGCAAGGCCGTGTTTAATGTTTCGGCATCACGGCCATGTTCAGGAAATCTATATCGGGGGCGGATGTCTTTTTTAGCCATGACAAGGATTCAAAATTTAAAATTCAAAATTTAAAATTACGCTATTGCTAATTTACCAAGGATTTTTTAAAGTGTAGTCTAGCTTAGCACTCAATACTTAATACTTAATACTTAATACTTGATACTTGATACTATCAAACAAAAAACTTCTCGTAAAATTTCATGGCATTGCCACTGAAAACTTTATCTACGAGTTCTTCTGGCGTATAACCGTACCAAAACTCTTGGTGAAATTTGTGTTTGTGCAGGTAAGATACCAAATCGTTGCGCAAAAGCGGCATTTTAGCCGAAGTATCATACGGGTCAACGTGCGTAATAGTGCCATCGTAATCGGTACCGATTGAAACTACGTCCCAACCGCTTTTTGCCTCAACGGCTTTCACTACTTGAAAAATGTTCATCCAAATCATTTTGGCAAACTCTTCGCGTTGCTTCTCGGGGTCTTTTATTTGCGAAACCTTCTTCACCAACTCTATGCTGCCCAAATTTCCCTTGTCCATCATTATCCCAATCAAACCTTCCGATTCGTGAATGATGCGGATTTCTTCGTTACACACGTTGATACTCCATTTATGGAAATGGCCTTTGGCGCTCTTCTTCAACTTGTCTTTTGTGCGGATGGAAGATGCTAAATCTTTATACCCGTTTACCCCGCCGTGGCTGCAAATTACGGGTATCTTGTCGTTGGGGTTTAGGTAGTTGTAGTTGCGAATAAAACCATAATACTCCATGCGCGAGGCAATGCTCATGTGCTTGGTATCAATAAGAATGCGCTTGCCGTTTTCGCGGCTCAACAATTCCCTGAGCACATGTCGGCCCAGCTCCGTCAATCCTTTATCAATGCCTTTATTCTGATTAATAAGTCCGTTTAATGCACCCTTTAGACTGGTGGCATGGCCGCCCAATTGGTTCCAGAAATGATGCGCTAGGTTTACAGTAAATGGCGGGTGCTCCCATTGCTTCACCTTACGGATGTTTTCGCTCAATAGCGTTTTCATCTCTTCAGTCGATTTCTTTTCGGTGGCCTTTACCCCACAACCAAATGCATGGGCGCCTTCAATACTCATTATCACGGCTATGGTATTGGGCTCATGGGCTACTACCTGTTCCAGCTCCTTATAGCTATTCACTATTTTATACGCCAACTTACCGTCGGGCGACAGGCCTTGACCCTTGGCCACAAAGTCATATTCCTTTTGTAAGTCGTCAAAGTATCGGTCATCTACATTTCTAAGGTACTTAATCCGTTTCGGGTCCATGCCGGTAATAAGCGAAATCAGTTGCTCACTGGCATTTTTGCTTATCATCAAGCTAGGCACATCACGGATGCGCAAAAAGCCATGCTCCATTGGATAAAGTGATAGGTTAATTACCCTCACCTGACCTTCACTTAGCGCATACAAGTTGCACTGGGATTGTTTCAATACTTGGGTGCTATTTTTGCGAATCATCCTCAAAAAGCCTGTGTTGGCTTCGCTGTGGTCAATGCATTCCCAAAGGTCGCAAATAGGTTCTGGGTGCCCAGAGTGGAAAGATTTCAGATTAGGATGGCAATGAAGATCCACCATAAACGGCTTAATACTCATTAAATGCAGGTTTCAGGGGTAAAGATAGCGTGTGATAACTAAACGCTAATATAAGCTAAGCGGTTGCATGTCGCAAGGGTAAATGCGCATATCGTTGATGTAAACCTAAATAGACAAAAAAAATCCGGCGAAGGAACCACTCTTCGCCGGCATTACACAACTAACTAACCAACTATTACTTAATATGCTTTATAGGGATGATAAAAATGGTTGCCTCTCCTTTTCTGCCACGTTTCGGGGTATTTTTCAGCTTCGCACACATCTTGTAACCTTATTACTCACCTAGAGGCAACCATTTACCATTATGTTTCAGAACTAATAACACTGCAAGATACGATGCGGTTTAACTATAGTTTATCATTTTCGTTAAACTGACGAAAATAACCGATAAATGAATTAAATTGTAAGTTGATTGAAAAAATAAATATTTAGATGGCCCATCGAAAGAAGTTATATCGCCGGCGTTCTAAAAAAGGCAAAAAAAATCCGGCGAAGGAACCACTCTCCGCCGGCATTACACAACTAACTAACCAACTATATCTATACAACGCAGGACTCAACAAAATGTTTTAAATCTTCGTCATTTTATTTTAAACTCTAATTGTTGATACAAATATACAACGTAAAAAAAGCGAGGTTCAACTCTTTTCGTTGAACCTCGCTTGTATACCGATGAATAGCAATTTATTGCAGATAAAGGCAATTTTTAATATTTTATCACTCGCCTAATTGCTTGGCCTTCAGCACTCACTACTCTTATATGGTATACGCCTTGCGAAAGACCACTTAAATCTAATTGTCCGCTTGGCTGGTTAACGGTTTGCGTTAGTATCAACCTACCATCGGTGCTATATACTTCAATATTTGCGTTTGTAGCACTAATGATGTAGCTAATTATGTTTTCGGTTGGGTTGGGCCAAAGCTGCCATTGCATATTGCTCACTTCTGTTACTCCAACTCCAGTAACTGAAAATGCTGCCGAAGTAAAGGTGCAACCGTTGGCATCGGTTACCACTACCGTATAACTGCCGTTGGCAATAACCGTGTAGCTGGTATCATCGGCATTGGCAATCGGGTTGCCACCATATAGCCATTGGTAACTAGTGCCTAAATCGCTTACAAACAGCGTATCGCCCACCTGCGAAACAACCGGAACAATTGCTTGAAGTGTGTTGATTGAAATGGGATTGCTGCCATAAACTGCCACACAGCCATTGTTGTCGCGCACCAATACTTTATATACTCCACCCCCAACAGTAAACAAGCTCACTCCATTCTGGAAAGTAGCACCACTATCAATGGAATACAGAATTGGGTTCTGACCACCAGTAATGCTAACGGTTATGGTACCATTGTCGCCAGGGCAATTCGGCTGCACCACGGCTACATTGGTTACCGCAAAGCCTGAACAGCCACTGGCAGGTTGCGTAACATTTTCACAAATGGTTTCGGTGCAGCCATTATCATCGGTAACGGTTACACAATAATTGCCCGCACTTAAACCATTTAGGTCTTCGGCAGTGGCATTAGTGTTCCATAAATAAGTATACGGAGTGTCACCACCACTAGCAGTTAAGTTGATGCTGCCATCGTTGCCACCAAATTGCGATACGTTTACCACAACAGTATTTAGGCTCAATGCTGTTGGCTGGCTAACGGTAAAGGGCCCACCAGTGGCATTACAACCGTTGGCATCGCGCACTTGTATGGTATAGTTTCCTGCTGCCAAACCAGTAAATGAATTACTGGCCGACCAGGTATTGCCTCCATTGCGGCTATACTCAACCAAGCCAGCACCACCAGTGGCACTTACAATTAAGCTTCCGTCAGTACCACCATTACATTGCACATCCGATACCGAAACGTTTGATATAGCTAACAAGCAGCCCGCTTGGCCCACATTGTCGCAACCGTTAGCAGTGCAGCCGTTGGCAGCCGTTACGGTTACGCAATATTGGCCTGCGGCTAAGGCACTAATATCTTCGGTTGTTGCACCGTTGCTCCATAGGTACGTTAATGGATTTGTTCCATTGATTACGGTTAGGTTAATTGACCCATTACTTCCGCCGACAACAGATACGGGCGAAACATTGAAACCCAACGAAATTGCCGCGGGTTGAGTTAGCGAGTAAGAACCAAGTGGAGCATTGGCGGTGCAACCTGCAGCATCTCTTACCCGCACCGTGTAGCTGCCCGCCGACAAACCACCTACAGGACTAGTGCTCGACCATGAACTACCGCCGTTTACCGAATACTCAACCGCACCATTGGCACCGCTTGTGGTAATAGCTATACTGCCATTGCTACCGCCGTTGCACGAAGGGTTATTTACTACCACGCTGGTTATTGCTAGGTTACAGGTTGGTTGGGTCACGTTTCCGCAACCGGTAATAGTACAGCCACTGTTATCGGTGGCGGTTACACAATAATTTCCTGCTGCAAGGTTACTTATATCTTCAGTGCTTTGCCCATTGCTCCACTGAAACGTGCGTGGAGTAGTGCCGCCCGTTACAGTTAGGTTTATGGCACCGTTGGTACCACCAACAGTGCTAGCTGGAGTTACACCAAAATTGAGACTTATAATCTGTGGCGCAGCAATTACCTGTGGATTACCTGCGGCATTGGCATTACAGCCGGCTGCATCGCGCACCTGAACGGTGTAGCTGCCTGCGGCCAAATTGGTAAAGCTATTACTGCTTTGCCAGTTTGCTCCTCCATTAATAGAATATTCAACTACACCATTAGCGCCGCTAGTAGCAATAATAAAAGAACCATTGGCAAGGCCCGCGCAAGTAGCATTTACCTTACCCACCGATGTAATGGCCAAAGTACAGGTTGGGTTGGTAACCGAAACACTGCTTATTGCTGCGCAGCCATTGTTATCAGTTACTGTAACTGTATAGTTCGCTGCAGTCAAGTTTTTAATAGTATCAGCCGTTGCGCCAGGGGTACCTGCACTCCAAGCATAAGTATATGGAGCGGTTCCGCCAGTTGGTGTTGCCCATGCTTTACCGTTGCTGCCACCTACAATAGTAGGACTAGTAAAGCTAGTTGAAACTGATAGCGCGTTGGGTTGAGTAACTACTGCGGGGTTGCTGGTATACGTAAGTGTGCACCCGTTGGCATCTTGAACGGTAATGGGGTAATTGCCGGCCGTAAGCCCTGTAAAAGTATTGCTGCTCTGGAAAGAGGAGCTTTGAGCAAATTGTATATTATCAACCTCCATAAAGTAGCTAGAGCAATTGTTATACTGGCAATCGGTTTCAATATAAAACAAGAAGTCACTGCGAGAATTTGTGGGCACCGAACTTAAATCAAGGGTTACGGTAATCGACTGGCAGGTTCGACTTTGGTTGAAAGTCAAAAAATTTCCGCTAACACCATTTACTGTGGTAGGTGCACTTGGGTAGCCGTTATTTACCCAGCAATAGAACCTAGCCCGGTCGTTAGGGCGCTGAGGATCGTATGAATGAGATACATCAAAGGTGATGCTTACTAGATTCACCCCATTCATATTAGTTTGAGGTGAACGTAAAAAACAACCAGCAAAAGCAGTGTTGCGGCTAAACCTTGCCGAACCTGCTGGGCAGCCGCTTGAGCTATTGTAAACCCATGAGCCATCGGTGCAGCTACCAGGCGACCACCAAACACTGGTGCTGCCGCTGCTGGTAGTGCTAAGTGTAGAACTAGACCCAAACGCAGCCGCTCCGCCAATTGCGGTAGATGTGCCATTGGTATACGTAAACGGCCCAGTGCCACCGCTGGTTTGCACAGTAATGGTGCCGTTGCTGCCGCCATTGCACGATACGGGTGTAGTGCTTACGCCAGTAATGGCCAAAGTACCACATTGACCATATACATCAATTGATGCAAAGCACCATAAAATGGTGAGTAACAATAAAACCCGAAATCCTTGTGGCATAGCACTATTTTTTGCGAAGTTACATCAAAATAGAGCTTTTACATTGGCTTAACGTTGCACACTTCCGCGATTTTTTTCGGTACGTTATTCTCCATTGGGCATTTTCAAATCCCGCTCATGGAAAGATTTCGTCCATCTCACTTTCCCATTGGCATCAATAGCCTCAAAAGTAAGTGTACGGTCATCGTTCAAAAACGAGCCTGTAATACTGGCCTTAACAAAATTTTGCTCTGGTAGCAAAGTACCCTCCACACGGGCAGGGTTATTATATTCCTTGTGATTGGCAATAGTAGTAAATGCGCGCGACGTAAGCGGCGATGAAGTAACATCATAAAGCACATAAAACTCCTTGCCCGGTTGAAATGAGTTCATCTCCGTCATATGCCTGTCACCGCTCAAAAACACCACGCCCTCAATACGGTGCTGCACAATAAACTCCATCAATTCATCCCATTCACTGGTAAAGTGCCTAAAGCACTCAAACTCATTTACGGGGTTTAGTACTTGGCTACCCACTACAATAAACCTAAAATTCACGTATTTATTCGAGGCCAGTAATCCCTCTTTGAGCCATTGCATTTGGCGCTTGCCCAAAAACTCCTTTTCGGTATGCTTGTTTGGGTAAGCGTTAGGGCTGCGGTGGTATCGGTCATCCAGTAAAAAGAATTCCGCATCGGCCATTTGAATTTTGCTGTACACGCCAGCATTGCCCGCTTCGCCGTATGTTTTATTGCCCCAATACTCCTTAAACAATCTTAGGCTTTCTTGCTTCAAGTCATAGGTTTTATCGCCATCGTTTGGCCCGTAATCGTGGTCATCCCAAATAGCGTAGTGGCTCATAGCTGCCAACAACGGCTGAAGGGCTGTTAGGCTGCGCGTATGCCTGTTTCGGTAAGCCATACCGCTTGCCGAACTATAATCTGCAGGGCGGTAGTAAGTGTTGTCGCCCAACCAAAGCATAAAGTCGGCAGGTTGCTTTGCGAGTGTTTCAAATATCTTGGTATCCTGCCCATAAGGTTCTCCAGCACGGTCATAAATACTATCGTTTATGTAATTGCACGAACCGAAGAGAAAGGTAAGGTCGGGTGCATCGGTGCGGTATTCCCACAGGGTGCGAGTTTTAAATTGGGTAGGGTAATCAAACTGCTGCTTCTCCCCGTCCAAATAAATGTCATATTGGTAAGCAGTATTTATAGCCAGCTCTGGCAAATAGAAATGTACTCTCGGGCCTCTACCCTCTTGCCAAAGCTCCAAGTTTACATAGTTACTTTTATTAGGCGAGTCGATAGGGTAATAAACAATTTTGGCTTCGCGAACGTCAAGGCCTGCTTCTATCCATATTACAGCCTCTCGGTGCTCAATATAACCCAGCATGGGCCCAGCAACCAATTTTTTAGTGGATGCTACTTCTTCAACTGCTGTATTATTTGTTTGAGTGCCCGTTTGGCAACCTACCAACAAGAAAAGGGCTCCAATAGCCAGTATTAGCGTATGTTTCATGCTGCAAAAGTTAATATGCACTGATAAATATAGCCCATTTGCATTAACCCTATATTATAGCATTATTTTTATTGAACTTTTCCTTTAAAGGATTTGTCTTATTATTGTAATCAATGTTCAAACATTAATTAATAAAAACAAGGAGAACAAGTTATGAAAACCGTATTCCACTCAGCAGACACCCGCGGCCATGCCGACCATGGTTGGTTAAATGCCCACCACAGTTTCAGCTTCGCGCAGTGGTATAATCCTGAGCGAGTACACTTTGGTGCACTGAGGGTATTGAACGATGATATCGTGGCCCCTAAAATGGGCTTTGGTAAACACCCGCACGACAATATGGAAATCATTACCATACCCATGGAAGGTATATTGCGCCACCAAGATAGCATGGGCAATAGCAGCGAAATTTTGCCTGGCGAAGTGCAAGTAATGAGTGCCGGAACTGGTATACAGCACAGCGAATTTAACGTGGATGCCCAAAACGCGCTTAAATTATTCCAAATTTGGGTGTTCCCGCGCGAAAAAGGCGTGAAACCCAGATACGACCAAAAATCATTTAGTCCGGAGGGCCGACACAACCAATGGCAACAAATAGTATCGCCTAACCCCGATGATGAGGGTACTTGGATACACCAAGATGCTTGGTTCCATTTGGCCGATTTGGATGCGGGAAATAGCCTTGATTATACGGTACGCAAACAGGGTAATGGCATATACATTTTGTTAATAGATGGTGAAGCTACTGCCGCTGGCCAATCGTTGGGCCGCAGAGATGCAGTTGGCGTAACCGAGACCGATAACGTAACCATTGCCGCGACCACCAACACCAAAGTGCTTTTGATCGAAGTGCCTATGGAGTGGTAATTTTTGGGTCGACGGTCAACGGTCGACAGTCCACAGTAAAAATTGTAGTGTAAAAATATGTTGGTTAGTTGGTAGCCGGGTAGCTTGCAGGGTGCCCGGCTTTTTATTGCTAATTGCTGCAAATGAAGTATACTTAAGTGCGATACGGTTGAACGCCAATGCCAAATTGGCTATCGTTCAAAAATTAGTATCTTAGAGTGTCCTAAAAGAAACACATGAACCAGCAGCGTATATTGGTAGTTGATGATGACCCAATGTTTCATAAACTATTGGGTTATGCACTTAAAAGTGAAGATTATCTGCTTTCATTTGCCTCTAATGCTGAAGGTGCCAAAGAAGAACTTGGGAATAACCACAAAGATATTCTTGCCATAATTCTTGACTGGGAAATGCCCGGCATGAGTGGTGTGGACTTGTTGAAGTGGATGAAGCGGGAGGAGGACTATAAAGACATTCCCGTGATAATGCTCACTGGCCGCAACAGCCCCGATGAAATCAAAAGCGGTATCAATGCCGGTGCATTTTACTACGTTACCAAGCCATTTCAAAAAGATTTCCTCAACTCGGTACTAAGCGCCGCCATTGCCGATAGGCAAAACTTGCTGCACCTTGCTAACGAGCTTGAAAAAGTTAGGAACCCATTAGAAAGCCTAATGCAAGGCCAGTTTAGGTTTAAAACAATACAAGAGGCCCAAAAACTATCAGTATTTATAGCCAATACCTCACCAAACTCACGTGAGTGCCTTATCATTTGCGAGTTGTTCAACAACGCTATTGAGCACGGCAACTTGGGTATCTCTTACGACGAGAAAAGTAATCTGATTGATAGCAATGGTCTTTTTGAAGAAATTGATCGCCGCCTAGAACTACCTGAATACAAAGACCGTTGGGCAACCCTTTACTTTGATAAAAATGAAGACCGCATACTACTTACCTTGGTTGACGAAGGTGATGGTTTCGATTTTCAAAAGTATCTACACTTTGATGAAGACCGAGTGTTTGACAACCACGGCCGCGGTATAGCCATGGCCAACTCCATGCTAGATATTACCTATTTGGGCAAAGGCAACCGTGTAGTGATAAACATACCACTAGGCGCCCCTGCCCATAATATGGATTGATGGGTTAAATCGTGCACTTTAAGTTAATCCCATTCTTGTTAGCAATTGTTACTTGTATTGCCAGCGATTATTTTTTGCGAATTCTTGTTAATGTATCATCCTTTGCCTCTAATCATTAGTCATAGAGCCTCATTCAGCAAACAATACATAAATATTGCACTTCCCCACTCCCCCATTTTTCCCTACCTTTGTTAGATAACAACCAAAGCACATGCTGGGCTTAAAATTACCTACCGACCCTAGATGGGCCAACTTGGCCGAACATAGTTTGGAAGAAGTGCTTACCGACCACGCCTATTGCGAACAAAAGGCCGCCCTTAGCTGTATATCGCTTATTGCACGCTACCCGCAATGGGAACGTTTGGTGGATGACCTAGCACCAATAGTTACCGAAGAGTGGGGCCATTTTAGGATGGTACTCAAAGCCCTTAAGGACCGCGGACTAAAGCTAGGGCACAAACGCAAAGACGAATATGTGCATGAGTTGCGCAAGCTGGAGAAAAAAAGCGACGACCAAAATGAGCGTTTACTAGAAGAATTGTTACGTTTTGCTTTAATAGAGGCGCGCAGCTGTGAGCGTTTCAGAGTGTTGAGCATTGAACTCGAATCGGAGGAGTTGCGTAAGTTTTACCATACTTTTATGGTGGCCGAGGCCAACCACTACCGTTTGTTTTTGGACTTGGCACGCGAGTATATGCCCGAAGACATTGTTAAGGCGCGCTGGCAAGAATACTTAACCGCCGAGGCAGAAATAATGAAGAATTTGGAACTACGTGGCGATAGAGTGCATTGATAGATTTAGATACTATGAACTATAACGATACTAATTTCCGTACGCTTACCACCAAGGAGAAAGCCCTGCGCATAAACCTGAATCTCGATATTTACGGCTCGTTCGCCGAAATTGGTGCTGGGCAAGAAATTGCAGCCAACTTTTTTAAAGCCGGCGCAGCATCGGGCACAGTGGCCAAAACCATGTCGGCATACGATATGAGTTTTAGCGATGCCATATATGGCAAGTGCAAGCGTTACGTTTGCGAAGACCGACTAGATACCATGCTAGAGCGCGAGTATAAGTTGCTGCACCTTCGGTTATCTAAAAGAAAAAAATCGACCAAGTTTTTTGCCATGGCCGATACCGTTGAGACGCTAAACTACCAGCGCACCAACAGAGGACATGGTTGGTTGGGCCTGCGCTTTCAGTTGCACCCCGATAGCCCACCAAACGATTGCATCATACATGTAGTGATGCACGACGTAGATGGCCTCGACCAACAACAAGCTATTGGTGTGGTTGGTGTTAATTTGCTTTACGGATGTCATTATCACCATAATGACCCCGACCAGTTCATAAACTCGCTGGTTGATAACTTAATACCGGGTCGCATCGAAATAGACATGTTCCGCATTTCTGGCCCAGATTTCAAGGATATTGACAACCGCTTGATGGCCTTAAAATTGGTAAAAAGCGGATTGACTAATGCCACCATGTTTGGCCCACAAGGCAATGTTTTACAGGCCTCCGAAGTGCTGTACAAAAAGAATGTTTTGGTATTACGCGGCCGTTTCCGCCCAGTAACCAAGGTAAACATGGATATGCTTACCAAAGGTCTCGATCAATTTTTGCACGAGCCTGAAGTTGAAAAAGACGAAACTATTGTAATAAGCGAACTTACCTTAAATGCACTTAATGCCGGCGGGGCGATAGATGAGAAGGATTTCCTAGATCGGGTTGATATTCTTTGTTCGCTGGGCCAAACCGTTATGATTTCAACGTTTAGGGAATATTATAAGCTAGTTCATTATTTCTCGCGCATTACCAAAACCAAGAGGGTGGGCATTATACTCGGCTCACTTACGCTCCATAAGCTATTCGACAGCAAGTATTATGGCGATTTGAAAGGCAATATTTTAGAGTCGTTTGGCATTCTGTTTGGCAACAACGTGAAAATGTATGTTTACCCAGCGCACGAGCATGATACTGATGAGCTGGTTACTTCTAAAAACTTCCCTGTTCCAGATGATTTAGCGCACCTTTATCGTCACTTACAAGCCAACAATAAGATTGGGGATATTGAAAATGTCGACTTAAGTGTATTGCATATCATATCTGACAAAGCACTTGCTATGATTAAAGCTGCCGAACCTGGTTGGGAAGATATGGTACCGGAAAACGTAGAAGACATTATCAAGAGCAAGTGCCTTTTCGACTACCCATGCAGCCTTGAAGAGCGCAAAAAATCGGAGGAAAAGGAAGGAAAAAAGAAGAAGGCATTGGGTATGGAGTAACGAATTCGCTAGTTTTAATTTTATCGAAGATTGTTTCGCTGAAGATTAAAAATTAGGATAGCTTTTATTTACCTTTGCAGCCTAGCAATTATCCCAAGGGGGATTAGCTCAGCTGGCTAGAGCGCTTGCATGGCATGCAAGAGGTCATCGGTTCGACTCCGATATTCTCCACAAGAGGTTGTTCTTTTATTTAGAGCAACCTCTTTTTGTTTATGCACTATTATACCTACATCATTTACTCTGTGTTACAGGACCGTTACTATATCGGCCATACTGGCGATGTGGAAGATAGGTTATACCGTCACAATAATTCGGGTAGCAAAAGCACCAAGCAAGCTAATGATTGGGAATTGAAGTACCTAAAGGAATTTCACAATAAGGCCGGGGCCACTAACCATGAAATAGAAATAAAGAAAAAGAAAAGCCGAATATTCATTGAGCGATTGATTAGCTCAGTTGGCTAGAGCGTCCCGCGTAAAGCGGGAAGGTCATCGGTTCGACTCCGATATTCTCCACACTACACAAAAGAGGTTGTCTCGTAATTGAGGCGACCTCTTTTTTTATTAACATGATATAGGTTAGGCAAATGCTTTTTCAACCTTTACCACCAATAATTGAAGAAATACCTACAAAAAACAAAACGCCCTCTCCGGAAAACCGAAGAGGGCGTTTAAGTATTAATGTTAGAGCTATTACTTAGCTACAGTGATTTTGCTTGTAGCAGTTACACCGTTTGCAGTAATGCGAACGAAGTAGATACCGTTTGCAGCAGTGTTCAAGTCAATAGTTTGAACTGGGTTTGCTGTGGTAGAGAAAGTGTTGGTGTTAGCAACTACTTTACCCATCAAATCAACAACCATAATGCTTGCATCAGTAGCAGTTACTTGGCTCATATCAACGGTAAACGAACCATTGTTAGGGTTAGGGAACAAGCTAATGTTAGACAACAATTTAACTTCTTCAATACTATTTATCACACACAATGGGTGGTTAGTTGGCAATACTTGAATTTGCAATGGAGCAGAAGTAATTACACAACCAGAAGCATCGCTAGCAGTCAAAGTAACTGTATATACACCAGTAGTGCTGTAGGTTTTGGTACCATCAACATTCACACTTCCACTTTGGTCGCCATAATTCCACTCAAATGACCAAGCTGAAGATACATCAGTAGATGTATTGTCAAACAGTATAGAAGCACTTTGGCAAGCACGGTTTTGAGAAAGCAACCCTGGAGTTGCTGAACCGTTATAAAAAGTGCTAGCTGTGAAAGAAACCGTTTGGTTCACGTCCAAACCAACTACTTTAGAGTCGGTAGCTGTGCAACCAGCGTTGTTAGTTACAGTTACACTGTAAGTAGCACCACCTTTCACAAACACCGATTGAGTAGTTGCATTGTTTGCACTAGCACTCCACAAAAACTGAGAACCGTTAAGAAAACCAGTAGTAGCAGCAGCTACCAAAAGGCTATCGCCGCAGCTCAAAGTAGTGTCGTTACCAAGATTCACCACTACACCACGAACTGTTACGTTTACAGAGCTAGTTACAGTAGTGTTTTCAATGTTGTCAACCACAGTTACAGTGTAAGTTTCAGGTCCGTTACCGCTAGGCAATGAAACACTAGTAGAAGTAGAGTTTGGAGAAGTAAAGTTACCGTTTCCGCTCCAAGTGTAAGAGAAGTCGCCAGAACCACCGCTTGCGCCAGAGTTCAAAGTAACAAAAGCACCTGGACAAGCAACAGTTTCAGAAGCAGTTGCCCTAGCAGTAAGGGGAGCATCAACAGATACTACTGCGCCGATACCCATGTTTTGGAAGAAGTAGTTATCGCAACCAGCAGTAGCTTGCAAGAACAATGCACCAGTTCCACGGAAATCTTGTTGAGCGCTCAAATAAAGGTTAAACCAACGGGTGGTGTTAGTGATGTAAGCATCGCTAGCATACTCATCTGGTGGTGCGCCACAATCGTAACGGTTGAAGTCGATTACTTCAAACAAATCTTGTTTTGGTCCAAAATAGTCGATACGAACTACGAAACCTTTACCTTGTGGAACCACAACAGGGTTTCCTTGAGGGTCAAGCACTTCAATAGCAGCACCATCAAATGGGGTATTAGTAGACAATGATTGGTCAGTGATAATGGTATCAGTCCACAAAACGTTGTTTGTAGCTACAATGTTGGTATTGTTCACGTTACCACCACCAGCTGCAAAAGTCAAACCTGACGGAGTGCTGCTAGCTTCAAACATAGTCAATATCAACGTATCGTTGGTACCGCTAGTGTTGGTGTGAGTGAAGAAGAAGAAAATGCTATCAACGGTTAGGCTGTTGAAAGAGAATTTGTTGTAAGACACATCATTGTCGGTATCAACAATACTATCAAACTTAACCGAGGTCCAACGAAGGGTAAAGTTGTCTTCAGTGTCAGAGGGTTGCGTAATTGGATTCACACGGTAGTTGCCGTTCAACTCCCAAGGAGTGTATAAAACGTCACCACCACGTACCGACTCCAAATTGCTGTAATCGATGTTAAATTGGGTTACTCCACGCTGCCCTCCAGCTTGGCCACCTTGGCCATGGCGAAGCATGTTTTGTGTCACCGGAAAGGTTTTGTTAATTGCAGGAAGTGTAGCCGAAAGAGGCACCTGCGCATAAGCAACCTGAAAACCGATGATCGTGCAAAGTGTAAAGATTAAACTTTTCATGGGCGATCAATTAGTTTAAGTTTTTTAAGATTTTTTTGACAATAATAACTAACAAACAAAAATCGGGGGTACTAAGGCGTAAAACTAGTATTTAATAATCGTATTCCAAATAAAGAGGCAAAACATTTCTGGATAAAATGGTAATAATTTGACAAACTTAATAAACTGGTTTCTTAACAATAGAGTGCGCTTAGGGCTTTTTGGTTGCATTGGCCATACCTTGAGCAAAACACATTCGGCAACGCGCCTGGTAAGAGTCCGTTTCGCCTAACAACATTTGTTTCGAATCGGGAACTGTGCGAAACGAGTGCGAGGCAATATCTCCGCACACTACGCAGATGGCGTGCAGTTTAGTAACATACTCTGCAGCGGCCATAATCATGGGCATGGGGCCAAAAGGTTTTCCTAAATAATCCATATCCAAACCGCCAACAATAACCCTAATGCCACGAGACGACAATAACTGCACTACTTCTAAAATGCCTTCATCAAAAAACTGTGCCTCATCAATGGCTATTACCTCGGCATCGTTAGCCAGTAGCAGTATTTCTGATGAATGGCTAACCGGAATTGATGGTACGTTATTTGCATTGTGCGATACGATATCCGTATCATGGTAGCGCACATCCATACGAGGCTTGAAGATGCTAATCCGTTTTTGGGCAATTTCAGCCCTGCGAAGTCGGCGTATCAACTCTTCGGTTTTACCAGAAAACATAGAGCCACAAATGACCTCTATCCATCCTTTTCGTTCGCGGGTGCTATGTGGTTCGGTAAACATAGTGTGCATTATTAAAATTGGCGGGCTAATGCCAAATTTATAATTTCAAAGCTTAATTAGAAATAGTACTTGTAAAGATGAACCCAAAAGACCAAATACACTACGATATTGCCGAATTATTGGAAAAAATAGCCCATTTAAATATTAAATTGGCTGGTACCAATAAGATTCACCCTGTCGAGATTGATTTATTGCGTTCCTATCTCCGCGAATTGGAGAAGCTTACGGATGCTATGCCTATTATGCCATTGGCAAAGCCTTCGTTTAGTATTCCTGCGCCGCAAAACGAGTCGAGTACGTTGCCGAGTTTTGATACCCCAGTAGAAACCGCAACTGCACCAGCAGCCAAAAGCGCCTTTACCGAACGGGAGGAGCTACTTGACATACCAGAACCTTTGGTTGTGGCGGTAAATATCGAGGAATCGGTGTCGATTGACCCTGCAGAACCATATACCGAACCTGAAGCAAACGAAACGGCAAATATTGCAGAACCCGTTGTTGAGAAAGAAGAGATGAACACATTGGCTTGGGAGCAACCAGAGTATGACCCTGCAAAAGATGTAGCGCCTAGCGAAGAATACCTTAAAGCCAGCAACACTGCAGAAGAGGATGAAGAAGCCGAGGCACCAACTGAACCTGTACTAATTGAAGAAATAGTGCTAGAAACATCGGTAGCGGAAGTTATTTATACCGAGCTTACGATAGAGTCATTGCCCGAAGTGGAATTAGTTGCAGCGCAACCTATGGAAGAAGCGCCCGGCGAAGTTGAAGCCCGACCATCAATACTATCTTTTTTTGAAGCCCCAGGGTTTGATGCACCGAACCAACCTATTGAAGAGGTAAAGGAAGATGGGCTTGTGGAAAAAGAAGAAACCGCCCCCGAAACAACCTATGCACCAGTAGCAAGCCCTGAAACTACTCCGTGGGTTGCAGAAACGCCAATAGCAAACGATGTTAAAACAGCCGAGCCAGAAGGCAAACGCTCATTAAACGACATGTTCAGCCGCGAAAGTAAGGAAGACCTAGGCAGCAGGTTCCTGTTTCAGAACCGTAAAAACTTGCGCGAAATGATTGACCTTAGCGAGCGGTATGTTTTTACCAAGGAATTGTTTGGTGGGGATGCCGACTATTATGACCGTGCCATTAGGCAGCTAAACCAGTTTGAAACCCTCCCTGAAGCAGAGGCTTACATGAACAATGAGCTTTACCACAAATACAATTGGGCTGGTAAAGATGTTGTACAAAAACAATTTGCCCGGATTGTAGCGCGCCGCTTTGCGTAATTAATTTGCCAATTTGAGAATGTGCTAATTTGAAAATGGGTTATCCTTGATAATTCATTATAAATTTGCGCTCTTACCATTTTCAAATTTTCAAATTGACTCATTTTCAAATTGAATAATCATGAACTTCATAGAAGAGCTGAAATGGCGTGGACTGTTTCATCAAGATATACCTGGTACTGAAGATTTATTGAATAAAGGTGAAGTAATTAAAGGCTATATTGGTTTTGACCCAACGGCCCCTTCGTTGGGTATTGGCAATATGGTGCAAATCATTATACTCAAGCACTTTCAGCGTGCAGGGCACCAGCCAATTGCAGTGCTAGGCGGTGCTACTGGCATGGTGGGCGACCCATCGGGTAAATCGGATGAGCGCAACCTACAATCGCTTGACCAACTGGAGATTAACAAAAAAAACGTTGAAGCGCAGTTGCGCCATTTCTTGGATTTTGACACCGAGAAAAACCCGGCCATTTTGGTTGACAACTACGATTTTTATAAAGATATGAATGTGCTTACCTTTCTTCGTGATGTGGGCAAGCACCTTACTGTAAATTACATGATGGCTAAGGACTCGGTAAAGAGCCGCATGGAAACGGGTATATCTTACACTGAGTTTAGCTACCAATTGCTTCAAGCATACGATTTTGTGCAGCTATACAAGCAACACAACTGCCTGTTGCAAATGGGTGGTAGCGACCAATGGGGCAACCTAATAAGCGGTGTGGAGCTCATCCGGCGCATGGAAGGGGGCGAAGTGTATGCGGTTACCTCTCCCCTAGTTACCAAAACCGATGGTACTAAGTTTGGCAAAACCGAGAAAGGCAACGTGTTCTTATCGGCAGACATGACTTCGCCTTATAGCTTTTATCAGTTTTGGTTGAATGTAAGTGATGAGGATGCTGAGAAGTTCATTAAAATCTTCACCTTCCTTGACAGACCTACTATTGAGGTATTGATTGAAGAGCACCGCCAAGACCCTGGCCGCCGCGTGCTGCAAAAGCGCTTGGCCGAAGAGGTAACCGTGATGGTGCACAGCCAAGCAGATTTGGAAACCGCCATTAAGGCATCAAGCATTTTGTTTGGCAAAGGCACCAAAGAAACACTGCAATCCCTTTCGCTGCGCGATTTGTTGAGTGTTTTTGAAGGGGTGCCTCAGTTTAACATAGAGAAAGCCCAATTGACCGATAGTATCAGTGTCATTGACTTCCTTACAGATGTAACCGGTGTCTTCGCGAGCAAAAGCGATGTACGCCGGGCCATTAAAGGCAATGCACTAACTATTAATAGCGAAAAGATAACCAACGACACCGAAACTGTTTCTTCCAGCGACCTAATAAACGATAGCCTCGTTTGGGTGCAGAATGGTAAGAAGAATAACTATCTGGTGTTGGTGGGGTAAAGCGTATTGAGTAGTCGGACAAAATTCAGTTATCAAAACGAATCCACCCCAACACCCAACGTTTCTTCAATTTCCTTAATCTCGCCCGTAAATTTGGTTTCAATTTCGGTTACGTCGTAACCGCTCTCCACCAACCATCGACAAAAGGCCGATGAGTAACCACTACTGGTAAGGAAAATTTTACGGGCACCGGTTTCTTTCACACTCTGTATCAATTGGTGCCAATCGGCATGGTCAGATAAGATAAAGCCTTTGTCGATATTAGGGGTATGGCGTGCTCCGCGTAGGCTCATCCAACCCGATGCCGCAGCAATGGAACAGGGGGCCAAATCTTTGATCAAAGGAGAATAAATGATTGATGGCATAGCCAATATCAACGAATTGCGCTCCAATGTTTTTTTCATATCCAGCTTTTGCACATTGGCAATATTTATCCCTTGGTTGCGCAACACTTGATTTACTGTTTCAATGGAACCATGGGCATACACTGGGCCAATAGAGCGCTCTAAGTGGTGCAACAGCCTTTGGGTTTTACCCAAAGTATAGCCAATAATCACGGATACTTGGTTATTTTCGGTATTACTTAGCCACCAATTGTTAATGTCTTCAAAAACTATTTCTTGTGGCTGCCACTCAAATATGGGCAAACCGAAAGTTGAATCGGTAATTAAAACATCGCATTTCAATGGCTCGAAAGGCTGACTGATTTTATCATCTACCAATTTAAAATCGCCGGTTACTACCCACACTTCGCCCTTGTATTCAACCCTCAATTGCGCCGAGCCTATTATGTGCCCGGCCGGGTGAAGCGAAAATTGCACCCCATTAATATGGAAAGGCTCGTTGTAGCCTACCCCTTCAATATTAATGTAAGCGCCAAGCATGTGCTTCAATAGCGGCACCGAATCGGTATGCGCTAAGTAACTGCGATTTCCTATGCGTGCATGGTCGGCATGGGCATGAGTTATAATAGCCCTATCAACAGGCTGCCATGGGTCAATATATACATCAGCTATAGGGCAATAGATGCCACTAGAGGTAAAATCGAGCAGTTGAGACATAGGTTAGGTAGATTTAGGCCATATTCACTATCACTGTTTACATTTTGATAATTAGGTTTGGAGAAATTATGGAAAAGAATCCAATTTATCAACACGTTAAATTTCTTTTTATGTATTTAAGCTCAAAACAAGGGCTGTTAATGGTTTTGCACCTGTAATAATACTAAAATCGTCTTATTAAAACTGCACACTTTTGCAATGTGTCTACTAATGATTACTGGCAAGCATTTCTAATATAAAACTTATGGGTAGCAACTATTTATTACTTTTACGTTGTTTATTGAACCAAAGTTTGCCGTACCATGAAATACGCTATTTCGATACTATTCTTATTTCTTTCGGCCTTAGGTATCTTGTTCTGGTCATCATGCGACAAAACCACTTGTGAGAATGTGGTTTGCAGCGGCAATAATACTTATTGCGTATCTGGCCAATGCGTATGTGTTCAAGGATACGAAGGCCCCAATTGCGATACATACAGTTATGAGAAGTATGTAGGCAACTACCAAGTATCAGAAAACTGCACCACCACGCTCAATGGCAATCAAAACAATCAGTACAATATGTACATATCGTTAGGCTTCAGTGTTGATGTAGTGGTAATAAATGGTTTTCTTGGTTTAGGTGCCATTGAGGCAACCATTAACAACAATGACATTTTCATCTCGAGCCAACAAATCGGGGCAACTACGGTGCAAGGTTTTGGGCAGTATTTTCCCAATCAGCGCCAACTAAGGTTGGAGTATAGCTACACCCAAGGTAGCCAATATGCAGAATGCACGGCCATATTAACTAAAATTTAGCCAGAAACCGAAAGGCCCCTAAGCGGCATAATTTGAACCTGTGGCACAACCTTCATCTTAAACTGATAGATTCGAAAGCTTTCTCGCTGCCATTAGTAGCTTCGCAAATTTGCCAATAGTTTTTTCGTCTATTATAGTCTTGACATAAGAATTACTGCAAGTTTTGTTTATTATGCAGGATTTTGACTAAATTGTCGATACCTTTAAGATAACAATATTAACCAACCAACTTTCGTTTTCCCCTGGAGGGGGTATCATATGAAACACCGCGCAAAACTTATTATTATGACCATTATGTGCTTCTTGCTTACAGCACCTGCGCTAATGGCCCAAGACAAAAACGTAGTAAAGGCCGAGGAATCCATAGCCAAAGGCCTAGAAACTGCTGATGCTACCGCAAAAAGGGAGTATTTTGAAAAAGCAGTAGAATACTATACCAAATCGGGTATGGGTAAGGAACTATTTGAACTGATTGGCGACGCCTTAGTAGCTGGCAAAGATTATGCTTCGGCCGCTAAGTATTACCTGCGAGGCACCCCGGAAGCAAAAAAAGCAGGCTACAGCCGAATTGGTGATGGTATGGTTGAAGATGCCGCCGCTGCTGGCGACGACAAGGAGGTGGGCAAACTGGTTAAAAGTGCGCTATCTAATTACCGCAAGTCGGACAACCCAGAAGCAGGCTACAAAAAAGTAGGCGATTTGTATTATGGTATGGGTAATAGCCAATATGAGAATGCACTGGGCTACTACATCATGGGTAAATCTTATCCAGACGTAAAGAAAATTGCCGATGGCTACCTAGCGGCCGGAAACGACACCTCGGCCGCCAAATCTTACGAGCGTATGGATACACCAGAAGGATATAACGCCGCTGGAGCCATCTACGAAAAAGCAGGCGAATACAGCAGTGCGTACATCGCTTTCGAAAAAGCAGGAAACACCGACGGATTGTTGCGATATGCAAACAGGTTGTTTGAAACAGGTAACATTGAAGGTGGGGTGCCACAATACCAAAAAATAGCTACCTTATACGAAGCCAAAAACGATAAAGCAGGTATGGCCAAGTTGGCCGAGTCTGCTTCTAAGTATGGCCAATATCAACTTGCCAACGAACTTTACATGAAAATAAACGATTTCAAGAAAGCAGAAATGGCATTGGTTTATATGGACTTAATTAGTTTTAATTATGACGGAGCCATTGACCACGCTACCAAAGCTGAAGAGGAGTCTCTAGTTGCTGCTATTAAGTCAAGCAGGGCTACATTGGTTATTTTGGAAAAAATTGCAAATGACTTCGATCTTATCAAAAACAATGAGCCATCGGTAACTAAGCAATATGACGACAATAAAAATTTGGTGTTGAGTGCCGAAGATATGGAAAGCTATAAAGGTTACTACTCGGCGTACAAAACCAAAATTGCCGATCAAATTTTTGCCTTATCAGGAAGCTACGCTAAATTGACCAACGATGTAATTAAACAAGTGATACGCACCAAGTTCCTTTCTTATGGCGCCGTAAGAACTATTTTGGATAATAATATGGTTAAGAAAAAAGAAAAAGCAGCTGTAAAAACGGAAGATACCTTCTTGTAAGCCTTCGGCTTAAGCTTAAACAAAAACGGTCGGCCCACTTGGGTCGACCGTTTTTGTTTTAAAAAGAAATACTTTAGTCTTGAAAAGCACCAAGACGCTGACGATACATACCAATAGTATTCTCCAAACCATAGTATAAAGCATCCGATATTAATGCGTGGCCAATGGAAACTTCAAGCAAACCTGGCACGTGACTTTTAAAATAGGCCAAATTATCCAAGCTCAAATCGTGACCTGCATTTACGCCAATTTTTAGCTGGTTGGCAAATCGGGCGGCATTGCTATACTTCTCCACCGCTTTTGCAGGGCTTAGCGCGTAGTTGCTTGCATAAGCCCCTGTATAAAGTTCTATCCTATCGGCACCGGTAAGAGCTGCACCCTCCACAAATTGCTCAATGGTATCAACAAACAATGATACTCTTATGCCAAAAGATTGGAGTTCAGCTACCACTTCTTTCAAAAAATGGGCATGCTTGATTGTATCCCAACCCTCCGATGAGGTTAAAACATTGGGGCCGTCGGGCACTAGTGTGCATTGGTGCGGGCGCACTTCGCGCATCATTTGCATAAAATGCTCAGTTGGGTAACCCTCAACATTAAACTCCGTTTTTACCACCTCTTTAAGCTCATACACATCTTTAAAACGGATATGACGTTCATCAGGCCTCGGATGCACGGTTATGCCTTCGGCACCAAACCGCTCACAATCTTTAGCTACTTGCGATAAATTAGGGACGTTTCCACCCCTTCCGTTGCGAATGAGGGCAACCTTATTGATGTTTACACTTAATCGGGTCATGATGTATAGGCTTGTTTTAATAATGCTCAACCAAAGATAAGCAAAGCCAAAGTTGCAGTTTGATGGTGGTAAGATAGACTTGATAAAATTTTCACAACATATTCACGTTTAACCGGATAGAAAAGCATAACTTTCAGTTTCATTATTTATTGTAAATTCAATTATGAAAAAGCACTTCTTACTCCTCCTCCTAATTGTTTCTATCGTTTTCTCCACAAAAAGTTCTGCCTTCAATCCGCCTGATAGCTATCTAATAAGCCATAAGCTTATTTATAGCTACACTCAAGATTCGTTGGATCGGTTCTGGAAAGCCAATGCAATGCCCCAAATTCTGCTGCCTGTTGAAAATGCGGTGGACATGTATGAAGTAACCTACAAGGGCATGTGGCTTGATAGCACCTTTATTATGGCCAAGGGAGTGATGTACGTGCCTAAATCGGACAAGCCAATGGCCGAAATGATGTATTGTCACGGCACCCGTATCTCCATTGCCCAAAACTATGGTATACAAGACCTAGAGCAGGTAATAACCATGATGCATGCGGCAGACGGTTACATCAGCTACTTTCCTTTCTATTACGGCCTCGGTGGTGGCGAAAAGGAACACATCTATCACGATGCGTTTACAGAATCAATGTCGGTTATCTATATGATTAAAGCCTGTAGGGAAATATTACCGTCAATTGGTGCTAAAACTTCTGGCCAATTGTTTGTTACTGGCTACTCACAAGGTGGGCATGCTGCTATGGCTACCCACAAAATGTTAGAGACTGGCGCTTTCCCAGACATAAAAATAACTGCCTCCTCCCCTATGTCAGGTGCCTATGACCTTACCGGAATACAGGCAACTACCATGTTCGTAGATTATGATCGTCCGCACTATCTACCTTATTTATTATTGTCATTCGATTACGGTTATGATATTTGGGACGGCGATATTTTCAATGTGTTTACCTCACCTTACAACACTGATTTGAAAGGGTATTTTGCCCAGCCAAGAACAATTGACTATGGGTATCTAGATTCGGTTTTGCCACGCGTGCCTAGCAATATGATTATTGATAGCTTGATAACCTTGTTTAAAACCGATACCAACTTCATTTTTACGAAGAAGCTTAAAGAGAACAACCTTTATGATTGGACACCCAAAGCCCCTATGCAATTATGCGCTTGCTATGGCGATAACGAGGTGCTGTATCAAAACTCAGAAAAAGCTTATGAGTATATGCACCCAAAAGCTCCGCACGTTCGTAAGCGTATATTTGGCAAAGACTTATCGCATAACCCATGCGCGCCAATGTCAATTGTGTACACTAAGGCATTCTTTGATAATATACGTAAAGGCAAAAAGAACATTTATAAGCCGCCATTTGGCAAACGTATAATTATTGCCCTTGGCATTGCTCAAGGAAACAAACAAGCCCGAAAGCACAAGAAGCAAACGGGCAGCGTTGAGGAAGACCCTCTAGCATCAAGAAAGAAAAAGAAGTAACCTTAAGAATGAAAAAAAGAACGGCTGCCAGAGATCTGGCAGCCGTTCTTTTTTTGAAGTATCATTTAAGTTTACATACCTACCACAAACTTCCTAACCACATTACCTTCGGGTATGGTTAATCGCATATAATAAACTCCTTTAGGCCAACTTGCCACGTCAATGGTATTGGCATGTACAACTTGGCTTTGAGTATATACCAATCGGCCCAAATTGTCGTAAACCGACAAAGAACCAGCATCAAACCTGTTGAGTACTACTAGCACTTGGGTGCTAGCAGGGTTAGGATACAATTGCAGCCCTATTGAGCTGGCCAAATCGGTTATGCCTACTGGTCCGTCTTGTATCGTTACCAATCTAGTGGTGCTGCAACCTATACCATCGCTAACAGTCACGGTGTAAGTACCAGCAACTAGGCCCGTAATTGTTGTTGTTTGGCTACCGTTACTCCACAAATAAGTGAATGGACCAAACCCACCTGCCGAAACCGTTGCCACTCCATCGGCAGCGCCAATTGTAGTAGTATTGCTGCTCGTAACCAAAGCATTAGGACCAGTTCGCACCTCAACGTAATTAATCAAGCGAACACTATCAGTACCCAATGCACCGGTAATGGTAAGCACCACATCGTAAGAGCCAGCAGTTGCATACGTTACCGTGGGGTTATTTGCAGTTGAGGTTGAAGGCGCCCCGCCCGGAAACTGCCAGCTTATGCTAGAAAAAGTACCCGCACTTAGGTTGCTATAGCTTACCGTTCCGCCAGCGCAGGTAGTTTGTGTGCTGCCCGAAAAATTAGCAACTGGTGGCTGCCCGTTTGAAATGCAGAAAGGAGTACTTTCAGAATTGCCAAAATCGCCGCCAGAAGCAATTTGAGTACCATCTGGGTCGGTTACCGTATATGAGCCATTGCCCGAAAGTCCGCAACAAATACCATCTCCATAACTATCTAAAATAGTGAAGGTGTAACAACCCACTCCGATACACGGGGTTAGGTTATACGTTGTATTGTCGCTAAACCCTGTTTCCTCCCATACCACATTACTGTTGGCATCAGTAATACGCAAGGTGGTCTCGTCGCCATATGCATCGGTTTTGAGCGTAATAGCAACCGACCTACCCGAGATAATGGTGAATGGAAAAGTAGTTGTGTTGTTGGAGGCGTTTTGATCGGCCTGACCATTAACCAACAATACTTCTACCTGATAATTGTACGTATTGGGAGTGAGCACCTTAGCAGGCAACGACTGGGTTGCCGAAACACCGAAAGACAAAGACCCGTTATATACAGCTGTATCCCAAACACCTGGCAGTATACTATACCGGTAAGTGAGAGCAGTAATAATAACCGCACCTCGGTTTTGAAAACGGAAAGTTGCCGAAACGCTACTATCGCAACCATAGCTTTCTATGCCTGCTATATCTGTTAGTTGTGCATCCAATTGCGTAGTAGGTATGTTAAAAGTTGTACCATCTAAAACAGTCGCATTGGTGTTGTCTGGGTCGAGCCAATCTTTAAGCCGTGTAGAGGCGGTGTTGCCGTTCCAACTGATGGCAAACTTACCATAAACATCTTCTAAATTGTTGCCACAAGCGGCACCGCCGCCATGCAATTGGCCTACCACGCGCTTATTTTGGTCAAACAAAGGCGAACCAGAGCTTCCGCCCTCGGTAGTGCCTGAGTCCCAATCATTTACTTGCCAATGACTGTTTGCTGGCGCCCCTCCGAAGGTAGAAGCCACAGAGGCATTATTATCCACACTAAACTTCTTCACGTCGCCCGCAGGGTGGTGTATACCCACTGCCGAAGTAGGCGCTACGTTTACATTGCTCCAACCTGCATAATATACATTGTAAGATAGTGGTGGAGTAACACTCAATTCAAATAGCATAAAATCAGAATTGCTGCTGCGAGCCCTTAAGGTACTACCTGATACGGTTTGGTTAGTGGGACCATTTTGGTTTGGGGTGCAATTAGGGCTTTGGTAGTTAAACATAAAAATCCAAGTAGCCCAATCGCCACTGTAACAATGGTTGGCGCTTAAAAAATAAGGCTTACCGTCTTGGCGCACATTATTTAGCATAGCACCCGAACAAACCCGAGTATTGTTGGACAAAAGATATAATAAGCTAGCATTCACTTGGTTTTCCCATCCTGCAGAGACAGGGCAATTTACATTATTGTTGCACGAACCAGAGTCGCCAAAATCTCTTGCCCCGCCATTACTTTTGCCAAAAAAGATGTTCCGGTAGCCGTGTATTACCTTACTTACCCCAATACGACCTTGGTTTCGCACCGCTGCTGGCTCAAAGTATTCAATAACTATATGATCACCCTCCACTACCGTGGTAGAAAACTTACCATGGTCCTTGTTATTGAAAGGTGTAAATGCTCCAATTACCATGCTCTTGTCGGCATTGTACACAAACATTTTGGCACCCTCGGGCATAAAAAATTCGCTAAAAATTAAGTTTATGGAATATGCACCAGCAGATTGAATACCCATTCGCCAAACACGATCGCCATTTTTTAGGGTTTGCCAAAGGCCTGCATTGTTAAGTTTAAGGTCAACATCTATATCTTTCCCAAATCGGAAAGCATTACCCTTTACATTGCCGGTTTCGTCCTCCATCATTAGGTTAGCCACATCTACCGAAGGCATCACTGCCGTTGGTATAGCATCGCCCAAAAACGTTTTGGTAAAACTAACCGGGGTGCCGCCAGCACTTACTTGAGCGCTCATGCTGCCAGTAATGCAACACAGCAGCAATAGCCATAATATCTGTTTCATAATAATCTGCTTAACAATTAAGACGCCCTAAAGTTATTAAACCTGTGGTAACCTGCTAAATAAAATGTACTATAAAACACTTAGTGGGTACATATTGATTTTGAGTATTTATCAAATATGCCCCACCTTCAAGTATTGGCGGCTTAGGTATAAGTACATCATTGCCGCTTGTTTAGTCAATTAACTCGGCCCAAAAAACCAAATTTAGGTGTGGTTTGTTAATTTTAGATATGGTTCTCAACCAATTGGTAAAGATTTTGGGATTGGTGCAAATACTTTGCAACCTATCTATCAACCTATCTTTTATTGTTTATGTGCTGATAAGCGATGTAATACCAAATAAAACATTACCTGAACATTTACCCAATAATATCTTGCTTTTGCTATGCATTGTGCCCGGCATAATATCGTTGAAGCAAATTGACGACAAGGTTCTTCAATGGATATTGTTGATATTTAATCTGGCCATTACTGGATTACTTTTCGTTATTTACAACAATATTTTTAAGACCTTTATAATAAATGCTTAAGCAACTTGAGATATTAAACGCCCGGTACTTGCAAGCTCGCTTTGTAAGTAGGCCGTTGATGTTTAATAAACCAAGTGGCACGAGCAGAGGGGTACTTACCGAAAAACCCTGCTGGTACTTGATAGTAACTGATGAAGAAGGCAATGCCGGAATAGGAGAATGTGGCCCGATATGGGGTTTGAGCCTTGAACAACCAGATACATACGAGCAGGAACTTATACGGATTTGTGACCTGATAAACGATTTTCCGCTGGTGTTTGAAGATGCCCAATTGAATCTTTTTCCATCCATACGTTTTGGTTTGGAAACCGCGCTACTTGACCTGGCCACAGGCAGCAGGCAACAGCCCTACCCTAGCCCATTTACCGAAGGTGCTGACGGTATGCGCATAAACGGCTTAATTTGGATGGGAACCCGTGAAAACATGTTGGCCCAGATAAACGAAAAACTCAAGAACGGTTTCCGATGCTTGAAACTGAAAATTGGGGCCATTGATTGGAGCACCGAACAAGAAATACTAGGTGGCATAAGAGAACATTACCCACCTGAACAGCTAGAGCTTAGGGTTGATGCCAATGGAGCATTTAATAGCAGCGAAGCATTGCAAAAGTTGATGCAACTGAGCAATTTTCAAATACATAGTATTGAACAGCCCATACAACCTGGCCAGTGGAATGTAATGGCTGAGTTGTGTCGCAGTTCTCCTATACCCATTGCTTTAGACGAAGAGTTGATAGGAGTTTATGGTGCAACACAAGCACAGCTGCTAGATACCATAAAACCTCAATATTTGATACTAAAACCTAGTTTGCTAGGTGGCATTGAAGTATGCGAACAATGGATAAAACTGGCCGACGAACGCAATATTGGTTGGTGGGTAACCTCTATGCTGGAGTCGAACGTAGGGCTCAATACCATTGCACAATGGACTTATACACTCAATAACCCAATGCCTCAAGGCTTAGGCACTGGGCAACTTTACAAAAACAACCTGCCCAGCCCGCTTTACCTTAACGGCGAATACATAAAATACAACCCTGCCGAAGATTGGGATTTAGATGTAATTTTAGGGCAACGCTAACGGTACTATGCCATTCAAACTAAACGGACAAAGCTTTTCCAAAACAACACTGAAGCAATATGCTGAGCAGCTCTTAGCCACAGAGCTGCAAGGTTGGGAGCGAGACTTGTTTCAATTCATTAAGGATTGGCTTAGCGATGATGAGTATATAACCGTCCACACATCAGGCTCTACAGGCAACCCCAAGGCAATAAAACTCAATAAAAAGCAGGTTCGAAATAGCGCTTTAATGACCGCCAATTACCTAGGTTTGGGCGAAAATAGCAACGCATTGCTTAGCCTTTCGGCCAATTATATTGCTGGTAAAATGATGATAGTAAGGGCCATTGAAAACGAGTGGCACCTTTGGACAACGGAGCCAAGCAACAAACCTTTAGATATTATTGCCCCCGACCTGCAAATTGATTTAGTTGCTTGGGTACCTAGCCAATTGCAAGCCATGCTAGACCTAAACGACCCCGAGTTTGATACGCGCATACAGCGAATAGGCACCATCATTTTAGGTGGAAGCCCTGTTTTACCTTTACTAACAGAGAGACTGAGAACGTTTCCTAACCGGGTGTTCGAAACCTTCGGTATGACCGAAACTATTAGCCACATAGCCATGCGCAGGTTGAGCGGCCCCGAAGCCCAAAATACTTTTGAAACCACCGACCCCGATATTATACTTGGGCAAGATGATAGGGATTGCTTGGTTATTGTTGCCCCTGCCCTGGCCCACCAACCTGTGGTAACCAATGACATTGTGGAGGTAAAAGACGATAGGCATTTTAGGTGGCTCGGCAGGGTTGATAATGTAGTGAACTCGGGAGGTATCAAGCTTTTCCCTGAAGAGCTGGAGCGGAAAATACAACCTTTAATTGCACAGCGGTTCTTTTTAACTGGTATATCCGATGCGCAATTAGGGCAAAAGCTTATACTGGTTTTAGAAAATCCTGAACTTGACCCCAAAGAAATAGAGCACCTTAAAGAGACCCTTCGGACGGCACTTACCCGCTACGAGATGCCGAGAGAGATTGTTACCATCAGTCAGTTTGAAGAAACAGCAACGCACAAGGTAAACAGAACGGAAACGTTAAAGAAGCTTTGATTTAGCTAGCTTGCTAAGTATTGGTCAACCAATCAACCAATTCACAAATAACCAATAACCTAAAATCCCCCTATCTTTACTATACAACAAAAAGAACCCCTATGACCCGCCGACTGGTAGAATGCGTACCCAATTTTAGCGAAGGCAAGAATATGGCCATTATCAAACAGATAACCGATGCCATTGAAAGCGTTGAAGGTGTAAAGCTATTGGACGTAGACCCAGGGAAAGATACCAACCGAACGGTGGTAACGTTTGTAGGCGAGCCAGAGCCAGTGGCCGAGGCGGCGTTCAGGGCCATTAAAAAGGCCAGCGAGGTAATAGATATGAGTAAGCACAAAGGCGAGCATCCCCGTTTTGGAGCTACCGATGTTTGCCCAATTATCCCCATTAGTGGTGTTACCATGGACGAGTGTGTGGAGGTGGCACGAAAAATTGGGGAGCGCGTGGGTAATGAGCTAAGCATACCCGTTTACCTCTATGAGTACGCCGCCACCGAACCTAAGCGCAAAAACCTAGCCAGCGTGCGTGCCGGAGAATATGAAGGTATACCTGAAAAGATAGCCAAACCTGAATGGAAACCCGACTTTGGTCCTGCCAAATTCAATGCCAAGAGTGGCAATGTGGCCATCAGCGCCCGCGACTTTTTGGTGGCATACAACGTAAACCTAAACACTACCAGTGAGCGCAGGGCCAACAGCATTGCCTTTGATGTACGCGAAGCCGGCCGCATTAAGCGCGAAGGCAACCCCATAACTGGACCAGTGGTAAAAGACGAAAAGGGCAATGCCGTGCGCATACCCGGTACCTTGAAAGCGGTAAAAGCTATTGGTTGGTATATTGAGGAATATGGCGTGGCCCAAATAAGCATGAACCTAACCAACGTGACCATTACCCCTGTGCACATTGCTTTTGATGAAGTAGTAAAAAGCGCCAATAGCCGTGGCATAAGGGTTACGGGTTCGGAGTTGGTGGGCCTGATACCGCTAAAGAGCTTATTGGATGCCGGCAAATACTTCTTGGAGAAACAACAACGCTCAACGGGCGTAGCGGAAAGCGAACTGGTAAAAATAGCCGTAAAATCTCTGGGACTGGATGATTTAAAACCCTTTGACCCCAAAAAACGGGTAATTGAATACCTACTTAACGACCCTGCCGATAGCCGATTGGTAAGCATGGACCTAAAAGCCTTTGCTGATGAAACCGCCAGCGAATCGGCGGCACCGGGCGGTGGCTCTATTGCTGCCTATGCGGGTGCGTTGGGTATATCTTTGGCAACCATGGTGGCCAACCTAAGCAGCCACAAGCGTGGCTGGGACGACCGCTGGCAAGAGTTCAGCACTTGGGCCGAAAGAGGACAAGCCATTAAAGACCAATTGATAAAACTGGTTGACGAAGATACCCGTGCTTTTAATGCCATTATGGCGGCATTTGCGCTACCCAAAGGCAACGATACCGAGAAAGCGGCACGCAAGCTAGCCGTGCAAGCGGCAACCAAGTACGCCATTGAAGTGCCGTTTAAGGTAATGGAACTGAGCATAGAAAGCATGACTACCATAAAAGCGATGGCCGAAATTGGCAACCCCAATAGCGTAACCGATGCGGGCGTAGGAGCCTTATGCGCGCGCACCGCGGTGTTAGGCGCGTTCCTAAACGTGAAAGTAAATGCGGGAGGACTAGACGACAAAACCTTTGCCAACAACATGGTGCAACGCGGCGAAACCCTCGTAGCCGAAGCCAATAAACTGGAACAAGAGATTTGGGCTGTGGTGAACGGGAAGATATAACCTCACACGGCTATCAGCTAATTCAACACACTTATTAGTTTTGGTATAATATAAGGACAGCTAAACAATATAGAATAACCATTATGCGCTTAAGATATTATAAAGGCACACAGCAAAGTAGCAAAAACCTAGAGTGCTATACAATAACAAAAAAAGAAACGAAGCAATATGATTAAGCCTTGTGCAGATGTACAATGTTAATCATAATTATATACTTAGGCATTGCCTTTCTCTTGGCTAGCCTTAGGTTTTACGGGTAGATTGGTGTTGAATACTTTGTCCCAAATATCGGAGGTAAAGCCAAAACCATAATCTGGGTCACGGAAATGGTGATCCATGTGATGTTTCTTGATGCGCTGGAAGTAAGCGGTTTTCCAATTGAAATGGTGCACTGCATAATGCGACATATCATATACCAAATAGCCCATCAAAAAACCAACATAAGCAGGTGCCATCATAACCGGACCTAAGATTGCAGTAAAGGCAAAGAAAAACAACACCGCCAATGGCAAGCTTACTGAAGGAGGCATTACCAAACGAGTGCTATCTTGCGGATAGTCGTGGTGCACACCATGAGACAGAAAGTGGAAACGCTTACCGATTTCGCTAGATGCATGGTAGTGAAATATAAAGCGGTGCACACCATACTCAAAAAATGACCAAGTAAACACACCTGCAAACCACAAGCCTATCCTTCCTAAAACGCTAACCTGCTCAACAGGAGTTTGAAAAATGGTTACATACAGAAAGTACAAAATGGGAGGAATGTACAAATACAAAGGCACCGTGTAATGCACTTTCGACAATGCATTAAGGGTGTCATTCTTAAACATCCTAGCAGACTCGTCCTTTACGTGTACAAATAGTTTCTTGCTCATATAACTACTGAAGTTTCAATATTTCGTGCTGCAAAACTAACAAAACATACCGATAGGTAACGTAATTTACCGAAGACTGTTTAATAATTTAACGTAAAAACGTTGGAAGAACCGAGAACCGCAGGCGGGAAACAATCAAGAACCACTAAAATTGTTTTTAGCGACATGGAACAAAATCATTAATTATTGCCCGTCCTCTATTTCAAATTTCGAGAAAAAGGTCTCCTCACCTGCATTTTCAAGAATTAGGCCTTGCACATGGTGTTTGCTGTAGTTCACTATTAGCTTCACGTTGCGCTCAATATTTACATAGCTGTACATGCCGTCTTTCACTAATTCAATTGGACCTTCAGTAAACAAGTCTTCTACCATTAGCTTACCCTTGTCAAAACGAACCTTGAGTGAGCGGTCTTTCTTTTTATTTCGGTAGTTTCCATTTAAACTGGCAAAAACATCATCTCCCAGTTCCATAAATTCATCTCCATCCGGACCTAATGGCAACATGCCCAGTTTAGAAATAGTGACCCCCCAACGAATATCTTCTTCAGAAGTACCCAACCGAACTATTATAGTACTATCTTCTGGGTTTACATAAACAACCTGACCGCGGAAACCGCCGGCAAAAAAGTCGTTCTTATTTTCAGCCGAAACGATACCACCGTATGTATCCAACCACCAATGATTAGAGTAGTTCCATGCTTTACCCTCATTTTCGGTGCGGGTGCGGCAAGCGCTTGTCCAGCAAGTTGGCACTATTTGTTGCCCGTTCCAGTTTCCGTTATTCAAAAACAAGCGGCCTAGTTTTGCCAAATCGATAGCTGAGGCAGCCATGCCACCGTAGGTTTTGGCCATGCCACCCTCCCTATCCAAGGCAAAGTAGCCATTGTTTTCCATACCCAGTGGTGTCCATATTTTTTTCTGCATGTAATCAGCTACGGCAACGCCAGTAGCTTCTTGCAAACAGAATCCCAATATCAGACTACTTAGCGAGCTATAAGAGAAGTGGGTGCCTGGCTCGTATTTTAGTTTCAAGCCTTTCAGAAAACTTTTTTGGTTGCTTGTGTAATATAGGTATCCAAGCTTTACAAGGTTATCATGGTCTCCAAACTTAATACCACTGGTCATTTGCAAAAGGTGCCCAATGGTTATATCAGCAAGGCCTTTTTTCGCAAAAGATGGTATAAAATCGCTAACTGGCTGATCAATTCCTTTTATCTTACCTTCATCTATGGCAATGCCAACAAGCGTCGACAGGAATGCTTTAGTAACTGAAAATACGGTTGAAACGCTTTCGCGGCTATGACCGTTGCTGTAATACTCATATAGCACCGTATCGCGGCGGATAACTATCAAAGCCAGAGTACCTGATTCATCCAAGAATTGTTCTGGATTGTAACCAGCTGCAAGTTTATATTCAGGTTTCTCTCCGCAAGCCCAAAGGTCGGCAGGGGGCAGTGTAAAGTTTGGAATCTGCTTAAATTCAAAATGGTTTTCGGGTGCAACAAGCGTTGCCTTGTTGAAAATTTGGTAATCATATACATCGGGTACCCCGTGGCGTGCAAATTTACCTACATAACCACCACAACTAGACATTAATATAAGCAGGGCAAACCCTACTAGGTACCGCGAAGACATAATTTTATAGATTTACTTAGTTGGAAACTTATAGACTACTACTAATACCTATACAGACAACGTTTACCTAAGTAAGGTTGCAATAAGTTGGGGAAAAGTCAATTAAATTTCAAACTATTTTAAAAGTACTTACCTAAGCACCTAAATTACCCGACAAAATATTTAGCATTTTATGGCATAACTAAATGAATGTCAGTTAATTAATAGCAAAACGTAAACTAACAGATTAGCACTTATGAGTTACCTAACAATTATGTCTTCTAAGGCATTTTCGCCAGCAAAAACATTCAACTGTTTCAGCAATTCATCCTTTGAATAGAGTAACTCTTGCCTAACGGTAGCATTAGATACTTTGATGTAGAGTTTTTTTTCGCGCACGTAGAGGTCATCAGTATACTTTGCAACAGTGTCACCAACCAAAGTTTCCCACTCCCCTAGCAATCGAGTTTCCAAAATCTTACCCTTAAGCTTGTAAGCATTTAATAGATGCTTAATGGCATCTTTCAAGGTGTGGTCGTTAGTGCGGCGCATTGCCATAAAGGTACTTGATATTTACCATTTGAGGAGTAAAAATATCGGTCATAGTTGTTAAACATAGATAGAAATTTGCACCTACATTTGCCTCTTTCAACTGAATATCCGGCTAGAATCGTTAGATTGGCATATTCACAACACTTGCTTAATGTGCACTTAACAACCCGAGGCTAGCTTTAACATTGTTTCATGGAAGAAAGCAAATACAACTCAACGCCAGATAAGTTGGCCGCCATTTGGTCGGAAATTGGAGTTTCGCTGAACGTAATTAACGACGAAGAGCTTAAACATTTCCCTTTAAGCCCATTTATTGCCATTAGCCGTCACCTTATTGGCGACTTAGACTACCTGTTAATGCTTCAAATACTTCAAACTAGCGGCAGGGCGTCTAAGGTAGTAACATATGGCGAAACCAATTTCAGCCAACAGTTAGGCAACGATCTCGTAGAATTGAAAGACCGTAAAGCAAGAAAAGAATTTTACAAGCTACTTGACAAAAAACATAAGCTAAACAAACACTTGGATGCTGGTGGAGCTATTGGTGTGTTTCCAGCAATTGAAAAAGAAGAGTTAACGGAAGGAAGAACATTTGATAAAATCTGGGAACCAGCGGTCATAAAATTAATTCGCGACTTACAGTTGCCAGTAGTACCCATTAGCTTTCAGGCAGCCGACCTAAAAATACTAAAACAGCTTAAAGCCCATCTTAGTAATCCTCTAGAAAACAAAGCACCGGAAAAAGAACTGATAATTAATGTAAGGATTGGAACACCTATTTCGCTACAAGAGATTGCATCCTTTGGCCGACTAGCCAGACTCTCCCGTTTTTTAAGGGCACGCACATTGGCATTAGGCACTCCTATCGATGTAAAACAGTTTTACTTTCCGGGCAGCATAAAACTTGATGCCACACAACAGATTGCCCCTGCTATTGATAACGAGTTGATTAGTAATGAAATAGCCCATGTACGTGAAAGTAATTTATTATTTACACAAGCTGAGTTTGAGGTGCTTACAGCGCGTGCATCTCAAATACCAAACACCCTATTAGAGATAGGACGATTGCGAGAAATTACATTTAGAACAGTTGACGAAGGAAGTAATAAACCAAGAGATATTGATGAGTATGACCTATACTACGAGCAACTCATTATATGGGACAAAGTGGCCAATAAATTAGTTGGTGGGTACCGTATTGGTCGCGGCGATTTTATATACCAATCTTACAGTGCTAAAGGGTTTTACATTGCCAGCCTTTTTAAGTTCGAAAAACCTTTTTACCCTATCCTAGAGCAAAGTGCCGAGCTCGGTAGGGCATACATTGTGCCCGAGTATCAAAGAAAAAGGTTGCCGTTATTTTTATTGTGGCGAGGCATAATGGCGTTTCTGTTAAAAAATCCCCAATTTAAATACCTCATCGGCCCTTTGAGCATAAGCAAAATGTATTCTGACATTTCAAAACAGCTCATTATTGAGTTTGTAAAAAAACACTATTACAACCACGAACTGGCGCAGCACGTAAAGCCACGCAAGGCTTACAAAGTGAAGATTAAGAACATTGATACAGACATTTTGATTGAGAACTTTGAAGGCGAAATTCAAAAGCTTGATAATTTTATTGAGGATATTGAGCCCTTCCATTTGCGCATGCCAGTACTGATGAAAAAATACATAAAGCAAAATGCGCGTATTGTTTGCTTTAACGTCGATCCAAAGTTTTCGGATACGTTAGACGGGCTAATGATATTGGATATTGCAGAATTGCCATCAGAAACCCTTGAAAACTTAAAAACAGCATAAATGCGCTATCTGCTTGGTTTTGCAAGGTTATGCTTATTCTTCGTTTCGGGGTGGACTTATGTATTTGTGCTAGCCATTAATGCGCTTTTACCCGGAAACAAAATGAGAAGGAGTTTTCTTATTAGGCAAAATTGGGCCGTATTTATAACCTATTGGCTGGGCGTAACTATTACTAAGTTTGGCGCTACCCCAACTAGCGGACATATATTTGTGGCCAACCACCGAAGTTATTTGGATTCGGCAGTGATACTGAAATATGCCTTTGCCTCAATAGTTGCTAAGGCCGAGGTTGGCACTTGGCCACTGGTAGGTTGGGCCTTAAAGCTAACCTATACCGTGTTGATTAAGCGAGAGGATCCTATTAGCCGCAAAAATACTCGTGAACAGGTGCGTAATTTATTAGATAGAGGTTATTCGGTCATTATTTTCCCGGAAGGAACTACCTTTGAAGGCCCTGGAATTATCAATTTTAAACCAGGACCGTTTCAAATAGCCGAGTATGGAGATTTTCCAATAGTTCCGGTGGCTATTGAGTATAGCTTGAAGGAGGATGCTTGGGTAGGAGACGATAACTTTCTAGGACACTTTATAACCTGCTTTGGTAAGTGGAAAACGCATGCCTCCATAAGCTTCGGGCCGGAGTTGCAAGCAGCCCCATGGCAAGAAAACCACGAAATAGCTACTAAGTGGATAAACGACGAAACCTTAAGGCTACGCCAACTCTATGCGTAGCCTTAAAGCTCGGTATCTTTATCAAGTTTTTTACATTGTTTTGGCCAAAAAACCGTTAAACTCGAAACGGGTGTCGGCAATGTTTTTATACAAGTAACTTACATCGGCCTGTAGTTTTTCGTTAGGCTGCGTTACTTTTTGGTCAATATGCTCAGGCATTGATTTAACTTTTTCTTGCAAAGCCTGTTCTGCCAGCTTTACTTCATGCACTAATACATCAAGTTGTTCGTTCAACAAAACAAAACGATTTTGAAAGTGCTCCACTTGCTGCATAACTGGCATGGCGGTGTTGGCCCCTGCTACTTCGGCAAGGCGCTCGTTCAGTACCTTCAACTCAATTTTATAAAAATCCAACTCTCTTAGCCAATCAGTATGTTGGTGGTGCAGGTGGTTCAATGTAGTTTTCATCGCTCGTATATTTTTTGTTAAAATTAAACTGGATGACTACCAAAGTACATGACCACACTCATGCCGAGGCTTGAGTATACTCAATTGAGGACAACACAAAACTGAAAGGAAGCATTTGCAAAAGCCCACCGGTAATGTAGGGGCATAAAAAAAGTGTCCTAGGAAAAAGGGCTAACCTAGAACACTCCTTGCCTCTAACTAGTAGAGACTGTGTAAAGATACACAAACTTTTTAGATTTTAATGCGAAGGTTAAGCAAAAGTGAAGCATATCAAAAAAGAACGTTAATCTTTTACTCAGCCAACATTTCTAGATTGAAAGCGCCTTTGGTATTTAAGAGAAAAAATCAACTGATATATCCACCGAGGAGTTTTGTTCTTGAATCACTTGATACGCTACTTAACTACTATTTATTTTAACGACCATGTAAATGTAAGATTGGCTGATTTCGAAGAAACTATGTTGTATTAGTATGAATATCAAAAGTCTATTGGCTGAAAGATACGTGCTAATTTATGCTGGGCACTTGGTACACAAAAAAAGGGAAATGCGTCTCTCCCACACATTTCCCCGACACCAACTATATTGGTTTTGAGTATGATTTCGTATCACCATCAAACCTCTTCAAAACTAAAGGTTCTTAATACCAAAATTTATGACTTAAATCAACCCTTTTGATGATTGAAGTATTGAATTCGCGCTGACGTTTTTAATTATTAAATCTCCCTTGCGGTTAGAGCATTATTATTATATTAGCCTTCTATACAAATGATACCAATTAGCGAGTATGCAACCAATCAAATCGCGGGTTAACCCAAATTCTGCAACATTTAAAAGCAACCACGAGCAAATGCTTAAGCTCGTGGCCGAATTGGAAGCTAAGCTTGAAAAAAGTCGTTTTCAGGGCAGCGACAAGCATACTGGCAAAGCATTAAGCCAAGGAAAGCTACTTGCCCGAGACCGCATTGAATTGTTATTGGATGAGGACAGCCCGTTTATGGAGCTACTACCTCTAGCCGGCCTTGGCCTTGAAGGTTTTGGCCCCGGAGGCACTACCGTTGCTGGCATTGGCTTAGTCAGCGGCAAAATAGCCTTGATTGTGGCCAATGTTGGAAGCAACAAAGGTGGGGCTATTGATTATGCAACCTTGCAAAAAGGAATACGCATAGGCGAAATAGCCATGGAAAACCGTTTGCCGGTTATAAATCTGGTAGAATCGGCTGGCGCCAACTTACCCGAGCAAGAAAAGATATTTAACTACGGCGGTATTACCTTCAGAGAAATAACCCGACGCAGCAAGGCAGGGCTTACCACCATAAGCGTGGTATTTGGCAACAGTACCGCTGGTGGGGCATACATACCTGGTATGAGCGATTACACTGTAATGGTTAAAGGGCAAGCTAAGGTATTTTTGGCCGGCCCACCGCTCGTGAAAATGGCCACCAATGAAATTACCGACGACGAAAGTCTTGGTGGTGCCGAAATGCATAGCAAAATATCGGGCGTAAGCGACTATTTAGCTCAAAACGAGGCAGATGGAATCCGATTGGCTCGCGAAATCATGTCGTTTATTGACTCTGATGATGCTTTTGTGCCAAGCAAAGCAATAGAAGAGCCTAAATATAGTGCCGAGGAAATAATCGGAATTGTAAACCCCGATACGAAAATACCATACGATATACGGGAAGTTATCGCCCGTATAACCGATGGCTCACGTTTCCATGAGTTTAAAGCCGAATATGGCAGCACTTTAGTGACTGGGTTTGCCGAAATACATGGCTATAAAATTGGTATATTAGGCAACAATGGGGTACTTTTCTCCGAGTCGGCAAACAAGGGTACCCAATTCATTCAGCTATGCAACCGAAGTAAAATACCTCTTTTGTTTTTGCAGAACATTACCGGTTTTATGGTTGGCCGCAAATACGAAGAAGGCGGTATTATAAAAAACGGTGCCAAACTAATAAATGCAGTAAGTAATAGCGAAGTGCCAGCCATTACTATAATGGTAGGTGCTTCATATGGTGCGGGTAACTATGCTATGAGCGGGCGGGCATACCAACCTCGCTTCTTATTCTCGTGGCCGAATGCAAAAATTGCAGTAATGGGTCCAGATCAGTTAGCTGGCGTAATGGAAATAATCCAACGCCAAGCTGCTGAAAGCGCAGGAGCTAGCTACGACGAAGAAATGGGCAAGCAAATGCGCGAATATATGATGAAAGAGGTTGCCCAAAAATCAAGTTCTTGGTTTAGTACCGGCAACTTGTGGGACGATGGCATAATTGACCCAAGAGATACCCGTAGTTTCTTAGGTATTTGCTTAAGTGTTGTAAACCATTCCCCAATTAAAGGCGCCGCTTCGTTTGGAGTATTTAGAGAGTAACATATGAAACCAGTTAAAATTACTTTACTCAGCATTTCAATGTTTATAGTGCTTTTCTTGCTCTTTGCTGCAGCATTCGACTTTTTGCGCTGCATATTGAAACCTGAGGATTACTATTATAGCATAATTAGCGAGCATGTGAAAGGCAGCGCCCTTTGGTATTGGGATTTATTTACGCCCAACCTGATTATCGTTTTATTTTGCTTGCCCAAATTATACATAATGAAAAAATATTCGAGCGTAGGTGAAGAAAAATCCATATGGAACTCAGTGTTTTATTTCGCCTTCGTTATTCTAATCATTGTATGCCTCTTTTCAGTGATAGAAATTTTTGACACACCTGACATCGAAATCATACAAAATGTCTAACCACCGTACTATTAAAAAAGTATTAGTTGCCAACCGTGGAGAAATTGCCATAAGGGTAATGCGCACCTGCCAAAGCATGGGCATTAATACTGTAGCTATATTTTCTGATGCAGATGAGCATGCCTTATTCGTGAAGCAAGCAGATGAAGCAGTTCGTATTGGTGGATACCAACCATCTGAGTCGTATTTGTTGATGGATACGGTAATTGAAGCCGCTAAACGCACAGGTGCCGATGCCATTCACCCTGGTTATGGTTTTCTTTCAGAAAACGCAACATTTGCAACCAAATGCCAAGAAGCGGGTATCATTTTTATTGGCCCCAAACCTAGTGCCATCAATGCTTTGGGTGACAAGAAACGATCTAAGCAATTGGTGCAGCAGTTTAACGTGCCCACCGTACCAGGCTATGATGGCGACGACCAATCAACGGATAATTTGGCCTCTCAGGCAGAGAAAGTAGGCTTTCCGTTGCTACTAAAAGCATCGGCAGGCGGCGGCGGTAAAGGAATGCGCATTGTGCGTGAGAGCAAAAATCTAGTAAAAGAAATTGAAGCCGCTAAACGTGAAGCAAAATCGGCATTTGGTGATGATACTTTGTTAATTGAAAGGTACTTTGACGATGCAAGGCATATTGAGTTTCAGGTATTTGGCGATCAGCATGGCAATATCATTCACTTATTCGAACGCGATTGTTCGATACAGCGCCGCTACCAGAAGATAATTGAAGAAAGCCCCTCTCCTGCCCTTACACCCGAATTGCGCGCCAATATGGCCGAGGCTGCTGTAAATGCAGCGCGCAGCGTTGGTTACGACAATGCTGGCACTGTTGAGTTTATCTTAGATAAAAAGGGCGATTTCTATTTTCTGGAAGTAAACACCCGTTTGCAGGTAGAGCACCCAGTTACCGAAACTGTTACAGGCCTTGATTTGGTAAGGCTACAAATTGAAGTAGCCGAAGGTAAACCATTTGCTTTCAAACAAGAGGATTTAACGGCAACCGGCCATGCTATTGAATGCCGCATATACGCCGAAGACCCATACAACAACTACTTACCCGTAACGGGCACAATCCGTCACTTTTTGCCATATGCCAACGAAGCCATGAGATACGACGCTGGCGTAGTAAGTGGTTCGACAATTGATGTATTCTACGACCCTATGATTGCTAAAGTGATAGCCAAAGGCAACGACCGTAACGAAGCGTTGCGCATAATGTCCAATGCTTTGCGAAAAACGGTGCTCAATGGCCTTACCACTAATAAGTCGTTTTTGATAGAGGTGTTAAATGATAAAGGATTTGCTAACGGAGATTTTGACACCCGCTACCTCGACCAACATCCAGAGTTGACCGAACCAAGAATACCAAACAATCAAGTTTTAATAGAAAGTGCCACCGCCGCTGCTCTTACCGCTTGGTTGGTGAGACAAACCGAAAGAACTGTTATGCACAGTATTCCTTCAGGATTTAGAAATAGTTTCTATCGTGGACAAGTACAAAGCTATACTTGGAAAGAAGAGTTAATTAAACTAGAGTATCGATATCACAATCAATTATTTATCGTATCGGTAAACGAAGAAAAGGCCACTGTAAGAATAGTATCGAGTTCTACGGAGCAGTTGGTATTGGAGTGGAATGGCTTTCGGAAACGATTCACGGTATCAGCAGGCAACAATAGCACCTGGGTGCACCACCCAGAGTTTGGCGAATTGGAACTGAAGGAAGTGCCGCGTTTCCAAGAGGCTGAAATTGAAAATGTACCTGGCTCATACAAAGCACCTATGCCGGGCCAAGTGGTTCAAGTGTTGGTAAAACCCGGCGATTTAGTAAAAGCCGGTGATGGCTTGTTGGTAATCAACAGCATGAAAATGGAGAATACCATTGAAGCATTTGAAGATGGTACTGTTGAAGAAGTGTATGTTGAGGCCAATGGTTTTATTGAAGCTGATACCTTGTTGTTAAAACTTAACCCAACCGAAAAGGAAACAAAGTGAAACTAAAACTAACTGCTGCATTGCTTATTGCCTTTGCCACTATAACCTTTGCCCAGCCCCCAAACCTAAAAGAAGAAACCATACATATTGGCCCAGGTACCGAAGACCTAGTTTTGGATACGCTTAACGGCCAACAGCGCCTGTTGGTATCTTGCAGCCAAAGGCGAAAAGGCTTGCCAATGTTTGGAGAAATAGTATCCTTAAGCTTAAAAGATAACAGTAAAGATACGCTTGTAAGAACAGGTGAGCCTGCCGATTTATCGTTTCACCCGCATGGTATTGATTTGGTAAAGGGCAATAATGGGGCGGCATTGTTGTTTGTAGTTAACCATGAAGAAACAGAGGCTGGCAAAAAGAATAGCATACTGCTATATGAAGTAAAGGGTAGTACACTTGTATTTATGCGCCAGCAAACCGACAAAACAATTGTATCGCCAAACGATGTAGCGGGATTGCCCGACGGAAGCTTTTATGCGACAAACGATAGCAAACGAGCTAGAATGGGGTTTGGTTGGTTGATGGAGAAACTGTTTAAAATTCGCACTAGCCAAATTGTATATTGCAATGGAGCGGGGCAATGTATCAATGCCAACGACAAAAAACTGGCATACGCTAATGGCATTTTAATTGTAAATGATTTGGTTTACATAGCAACCACCCAAAGAAAAACGCTTGCCGAATACCGCCGCCAAACAGATGGCACCTTGCTATACAGCCGCAATGTGGCCAAACTAAATGGCCTTGACAATATAAGCCAAGTAAATAGCGACCATGTGATAATTGCAGCCCACCCAAAAGCCGGTAAGTTTTTGAAACACGCAAAAAATAGTCAAAATCCCTCGCCAGGAATCGTGTATTTGATAAAACTTGACAATGGCAAAACCGAGGAGTTGTTTGCAAATGATGGCTCAAAAATTAGCGGCAATTCGGTAGCCGTTGCCTTCGGAAACAGTTTCTATATCGGGCAGGTGTTTGAAGATTGGATACTGAAAGTTACCATTCCGCTCCCGAAGGAGAATTGATGCTAAAATTGTATTGTATTTGATATATAAATATACATTGTCCAAAGGTAACAATAGTGCCAAGTTTCAAATACTTTCAATCAATTCGAAAACAAAAATTGGCCGTTTACTTGACAGGACAACTATTTTATTTAATATTTGTACATCTGTTTTTCGAAACGAGAAAAACAATTTGGAATAACTCCATTTACCCATCGTGGCACTTTATCGTTTCTGTGTCAAAATACATTGTACTAATCCCCTCTTTTTCTGCTCATTTTCAACACCTTAGTATTATTTTATTGTTTTTTGCTGTGGCACCATCTTTAGTATCTTGTCTATAGTTTTCGGTAACTTATCCGGTAGATTTACTTATAATCATTAGGATTAGCTGAGAGTTGTAAACTGGGATGTTATGAAAAATTACTTCATTTTGTGGGAAGAGATTTCGAAGAGTGAATTGTTGGATGCAGAAGATATTCACTTTTTCGCATTGGAGATGGATGGTCAAGTTCAGTATTTGGGCATGTGTTATGGTTTGAACTTGGTTCATGAAGTAGATGAATGTATGCAAATTTTCAACCTAGATAGCAAAAAAGTTACCATCTCTACCGGAGTAATCATCAGTAACATACATAATGTTATCAATCAACAAATTGCCGAAGAAATTCTTTGCTTGTTAGTTTATAATACCAAGCCCTTGTGCAATGTAATTTGCAAACGCTCTTATTATGGTCGCGATGGCCTTGAAGTGCACAATCGTGGTTTTTTGCAATTGCCTGAAAAGATAAAAGCAGATCGCTCCATCGTGTTGCGCCTTACAGGTAGCTGAGCCGATTACATAGGGCCCACCAATAATGCCAAATTGTAAAAAGGTTTATCTTTACTATAAGATAAGCCTTTTTGTTTTTGAGACCTTTCATACTTACGTTGATCTTTTGTTTAGGTAGTTTTTATACACCTGCACAAACCCTAGATACGCTGAACACCTTTTTAAACAATGGACGCATAATTGAAGCTAAGACCTATATCGACGGCATAACCGACTCAACCATTTTAAGCTCATACCAATACCAATTAGCTAAGGGTAAGTTGTATCAAGAGCTTTTCAAACAAAGTTTATCGCTTTTTGGCATAAAGAATAACAATTGGCTCGCCACCTCATGCAACGCTTACGCTGATGGGCTAACCATAATGGCAACCATAACTAGGGTACCCGATAGCCTGTTTGTGTTAATAGCCGACTGCTACGAACACACAGTGGACGAAGCTTTGATTGAAGATAGTGTCGGCTCGAAAGCACTTGCACAAGATTTGTATTACGCTGGGCATTACAGCGCCAAACTGTGGAGCATGCTATCTGGCCTTACCTTAAAAGACACTACGGTACAATATCATTTAGGTATGTACTTCTATCGTCAAGGACAGAACTCCAATACTATTGAAGAGCGAACGAGCCATTTCGAGCGGGCTCGAAACTACCTCCTACCTATAGTAGCTTTAAAAAAGCAAGAAGTGCTAGATGCACTGTATGTAATAAGCGAGCAGCTTAAATAATTAAGGCATCAGCTATTTTGTGCAATTTTGAACCTCAATGTTGAATTTGTAATCCATACCCATGAACCTGTATCCCAAGCTAATACTGAAAAACGGTAAAGAACAAGCCCTTGACCGCAAACACCCTTGGATTTTCTCGGGTGCCATTTATAATATAGACTCGAAGTTAGGCGAGGGGGATATTGCAGAGGTATGGACTTCGAAAGGCAATTACCTGGCAACAGGCCATTATACCAATGGCAGCATTATGGTGCGCATACTCAGCTTTGAGCAGCGCCAATTAGATGCCACTTTTTGGAAAGATAGAATACAATCTGCATACGACTACCGCAAACGCTGTAACTTGGCAGGTACAGAAGACACCAACTGTTTTCGTTTGATACACGGCGAAGGAGATGGCTTACCTGGTTTAGTAGTTGACGTATATGGCAGCACGGTAGTAGTGCAGCCACACTCGCCGGGCATGAGCAAGGCCGCTGCAGATATTGCCAAAGCCATTGAAGAAGTGCTGCCAAGCGTAACTAGCATTTTCCTTAAACCTGCAGATACCAACAACCAAGAAGAGCGCTTTATTAAAGGCGAATTGGCGGAGGAAGTGGTACAAGAGCATGGCAACCAGTTTAAAGTAAACTGGCAGACAGGCCAAAAAACAGGCTTTTTTCTAGACCAAAGGGATAACAGGGAACTGCTGGGCCAATATGTAAACGGCAAGCGCGTACTCAATGCCTTTTGCTACTCTGGTGGTTTTAGTATTTATGCCGCCAAGGCTGGCGCGCGAATGGTGCACTCTGTTGATAGCAGCAGCAAGGCCATTGGCTGGACCAACGACAATGCTAAACTGAACAACGTAGAGCAAAACCACGAGGCTTATTGCGAAGATGTAATGCAGTTCCTTAAGCAAGTGGAGGAGCCATATGAAGTAATGGTACTCGACCCACCAGCCTATGCCAAGCATCTATCTGCGCGCCACCGCGCGGTGCAGGGCTATAAGCGATTGAATGTTATGGGATTGCAAAAGCTTGCGCCCGGAGGCATATTATTTACCTTCTCTTGCTCGCAAGTAGTTGATAGAGAGTTGTTTTACAATACTATTGTGGCCGCCGCTATTGAGGCTGGTAGGAATATACGGGTTATGCACCACCTATCTCAACCTGCCGACCACCCAGTAAACATCTTTCACCCCGAAGGTGCTTACTTGAAGGGATTGGCGCTATACGTTGATTGAGGGTTAAATCACCCCCCCACTCTTTTCCATTGCATTGTCCTTCATCTCCTTGGCCAAATCATGCCCAAGGAAACGTTCAATTATATTATGCATTAGGTAGATGGCTGGAGTAAGCCCAATGGCCATAAGAACCTTGTAGATATAATTGACTGTACACACGGCCAATACTTGCTCTATAGGCCAACCAGCACCAATGTAAAATGCAATAAACAGTACAACAAAACTATCAACCAACTGCGACACTAAAGTAGAGCCAGTTGAACGTAACCATATCAATTTTTCTCCCGTGGCTTGCTTTAGCTTGTGAAAAACATACACATCCAAAATTTGGCCAACTAAAAAGGCTACCAGCGACCCACAAATAATCCATAAACCCTGCCCGAATACTGCGTTGTATGCTAAGCTGTAATCAGCTATTCCTTTGTTTTGTGCACTACCCACCCACCAATCGGCAGGTGTCGTACTCACACCCAAGTAAATCATCAAGAAAGAATAAGCTACCAGCCCAGCCGTAAGAAACGAAAGCAAGCGCACACCCTTTTTGCCGTAGTATTCATTAATAATATCGGTAAGGATAAATACTACTGGCCACAACAAAACACCTGCTGTAAGCTGGAACGATAAGTCATAACCAAATACATTAATGCTGGCTCTATCAATGCCAAGGGTATCTTCCAACTGGAATATTTTAACCCCAATAAACTCTGCCACCAAGGCATTCGTGATAAAAATACCCCCTAGTATTAAAAACAGTCTAGTGGCCTTGTTTGTGGTTACATCAATCATGCTTGTCAGTGTATCAGTTAATCGGTTTATCGGTATATTCGTACCTAAACATAAGATAGGTAATTGCATAAACCAATAGCCCGCAAAATAGTTTAGTTTATCAAGGATTCATAAGCACCCAACAACTTGCAGTCAAAATCAATTAGCAACGCAGAACCTCATGGTAAAATGCCCAAGGGCATACCATATATAATTGGCAACGAGGCCGCCGAAAGGTTCAGCTATTATGGCATGAAAGCTATTCTTGCGGTATTTATGACCCAATACCTGTTCATGAGTGAAGGTACCTCCATAACTTGGATACACCTATTCGGCATGGCAGTTTACTTTCTGCCTTTGTTTGGCGCCCTGCTATCCGATATGTTTTTGGGCAAGTACAAAACCATCATTACCTTAAGCATAGTATACTGCCTTGGTCACTTAGTGTTGGCTATTTTTGAAAATCAAGAGGGCTTGGCATGGGGACTTGCACTAATTGCCATTGGCTCAGGCGGTATTAAGCCCACCGTTGGTTCGCATGTTGGCGACCAATTTACGACCAAAAATGGCCATTTACTAGAGAAGGCTTTCGGATATTTTTATCTGGCCATTAACGTTGGCGCATTTATCTCGGCATTGCTTACTCCTTGGCTGCTCGATGTTTATGGTCCACACATAGCCTTCGGCGTACCAGGCCTTTTGATGTTGATTGCCACTTGGGTATTTTGGTTGGGCAGAGACAAATACATAACCGTTGAACCCGTTGGTTTTTGGCCCTATATACAGCAAATTTTTACGCCAGAAACTGCTAAAATTCTGTTTCGCCTAAGCCTAGTTTACTTCATATTCATAGCCGTGTTTTGGAGCCTATACGACCAAACCATGAGCACTTGGGTACTGCAAGCCAGCCGCAGCTTAATGGATAAAACCGTTGACATTGGCCCTTGGCATTTTGAGGTGCTCCCATCGCAAATACAGGCCATAAATGCCTTTTTTATCCTTACACTTACGCCGTTGTTCGCGTTTGTGGTTTACCCTCTTGTAAACAAACTTTTCCCATTAAGCCCTTTGCGAAAAATTGGGATAGGGTTGTTTGTTACAGCCCTATCGTTTGTGGTGAGTGGCTGGATAGATGCACAAATGGAAGCCGGGCAAACCGTACACTTTTACTGGCAAGTATTGGCATACTTCATCATTACAGCGGGCGAGGTAATGGTAAGCATCACGGCATTGGAGTTTGCCTATACGCAAGCCCCCTTGGCAATTAAGTCGTTGATAATGGCGATGTACTATATAGCCATTACTTTGGGCAATGGCGTTACCATTATCGTCAATCATGCCATTCTCACGCCAATTGAAGTGGAGAGCATTTCTGCTGCTACAACTGGCATGCACATTACAGTCGTAGACGACAAAACGATTGAAGAGGGTCATAGAATTGACTTGCCAAAAGTAAAAAGTATCTACCAAACCAACACCAACGATGAGGGTGAAATAGACACAACCTACCTTAGCGGTACCTTTATAGCCGGCAAGCACGACATTAGCAGTAACCAGTTGGAAATACTGGATATTGACGGCCAAGCCGTTGTTTACCAAACGCTAGCCAACCACCCAGCAAAGTTAAAAGAGGTTACTCTGGACTATAACCGATACATGGGCTCAGCGTATTATTACTTTTTTGTGGTGCTTATGCTAGGTGCTGCGGTGCTGTTTATACCAGTGGCTTACTTTTATAAGGGTAAGTATTATGTGAATGCCGATAGGGTGGAATGAAATGGTTTTGGTTAAATTAGTGCCATGAGCGAGCAGGATAAGCCTAGTAAAGAAACACCGGAGCAAAAACACAATCGCTTGCAAGTTGATAAGAGCATCAAGTCGCTTGTAGGAAGTTTGCGAAAAGGGAATACAGAAAAACCAAAAACAAACAAAGCGCCAAACACACCCATTAGAAATCGGAAACGGCTGCAATAGCTTACCAATCAACAAACAACCAGTATACTAATAACTAATAACCACATAGCGATGAATTTTGAAGGTACAGAGCAGTATGTTGCCACACGAGAATTACAGATTGCCGTTAATGCAGCTATTAAGTTGCAAAAGCCTCTATTGGTAAAGGGTGAACCTGGAACGGGCAAAACCCTTTTGGCGCACGAAATATCGAAAGCATTAGGCAAGAAACTGATAACTTGGCACATCAAATCCACTACGCTGGCGCAGCAAGGCTTGTATGAGTATGATGCCGTGTCGCGCCTACGCGATTCGCAATTGGGTGGCGATGGAGTAGAAAATATAGCCAACTACATCAAGAAAGGTAAGCTGTGGGAAGCTTTTGATAGCGACGAGCAAATGGTATTGTTGATTGACGAAATTGATAAGGCCGATATCGAATTCCCGAATGACTTACTATTGGAGTTGGACAAGATGGAGTTCTACTGCTACGAGTTGCAAAAAACCATTAAAGCCCGCACGCGCCCCATCGTTATTATTACCAGTAACAATGAGAAGGAACTGCCCGATGCGTTTCTGCGTCGCTGCTTGTTCCACTTCATTTCTTTTCCGGATAAGGAAACCATGCAAGAGATTGTAAAGGTGCATTACCCTGATTTAGCCGAATCGCTGGTGCTGCAATCGATGCGGTTGTTTTATGAGCTGCGCGAAGTGCGCGGCATCAAGAAACGCCCGAGCACCAGTGAGTTGATTGATTGGCTGCAGCTATTGATATCAGAAGGTGCGAATGCCGATGCCTTAGGCGACATCACCCTGCAAAAAGACAAGCTACCGCACTTAGGTGCGCTCCTTAAAAACGAGCAAGACGTTGATTTGTTGAATAGGCCGCAAAAGGGATTCCGATATTAATTTGAAAATTTGGAAATGAGCTAATTTGAAAATGATTTTGTGTATTGTGTTCTAACATTTTCAAATTTCCAAATTGGCACATTTTCAAATTAACCAAACAGCTCTTGCTCCACTATTTCGCAGATGATGTGTCCAAGGAGGATGTGCAGCTCCTGTATGCGCGGGGTATCGGTACTTGGTATTTTGATAAGCACATCACAATGGTCGTCAATTTGACTAGCATTTTTGCCTGTAAAGCCAATGGTTATGAGGCCCTGCTCGCGGGCTTGTTTTGCGGCATTCACCACATTGGCCGAGTTGCCAGAAGTAGATAGTGCAACCAACACATCCCCTTTCTTTCCTTTGGCCTCTACTAAGCGGCTATACACGTGGTCGAAGCCAAAATCGTTGGCCGTGGCAGTAAGATAAGAGGTATTAACGTGCAATGCCTCAGCATCCAAAGGTTTACGGTCAAGGTAATATCTTCCGCTCAGTTCCGCAGCTAAATGTTGCGCATCGGCAGCGCTGCCGCCATTGCCACAAAACAACACCGAATGTCCGTTGCTCAAGGCCATGTACATCAGCCCTGCGGCTTTCTCCACTTGTTGCAGTAGTTCCGCATTGCCCATTACCGCCTCGCGAAGCGAAAAGGCTTCGTTCAATCGCTGTTCTATTTTATGTTTATTGCTCATGGTTTAGACATAAGACACAAGACGAAAGACACAAGACTTGATAATTAAGTTTTAATGCCAACTGTCTTCGGTCAATTTTAAATTTTCAATTTTGAATTTTAAATTGAACAGCCCTCAAGATAAAGTAAATGTGATAAATGATAGCCTGAAACCAACCGTAGTGTTTCACAAAGATATTAAACCGTTCCTTCCAACTTGTTTGCTGGTGCTGCTTTGAGAAGCCACCAACCAAATACTTGGTCAGTATTTGGTGAGTATTAACTATACTATTCGCCTTTTTCAGTGCGGTAATACCCCAATCCACATCGGCACTTACCTTATATTGCAAGTCAAACTCGCCTGCCAATTCCCTTTTTACAATAATAGATTGATGCGAAACTACTTGTCCATGCCTAAAGCTTTTCCAGGTAAGTTGCTCCGGCACTTTACGGGTGGTTAGTTGGCTGCGCGTACCAAGTATTTTTGCGGTTTCATCAATAAAATTGGTTTCGCCATAGTAAACATCGTCCTTCAGGCCCCATTGCTTATAAAGATGCATTAAGGTGCTATGGTTCTCAATGTAATCTCCGGTATTGATAAACCATACAAACTCTCCAGTGGCTGCACGCAAACCCTTGTTCATAGCATCGTATAAGCCCTTATCCTTTTCTGAAACGTAATAGGAAATGAGGTCTTTGTATTCGTTGACAACCTGCACACTCCCATCAGTAGAGCCGCCATCAATAACAATGTGCTCAATATTAGGATAGGTTTGCGAACTGATGCTCTCTATCGTTGCTTTCAGTGCATCGCGACTATTGTACACCACCGTAATGATACTAACCTTTGGGTAGGGCTTATTGCTTGGCATTGGTTGCCTCCTTCTTTACCCAACGGTGATAGGCTTCATCCATAAAACCTATGCCATAAGCGGTAAGCTGTATGTATGATGCCACAACCGAGTAAGCGCCAATTTTTAGGTCGTCGTGCTTACTGGTCGCATCGGCAAAAATGACGAACGTGAACAAGAACAAAAAGCGGAACATCCACCACCCTGTTGATGGCAAAACTAGTATCATTATCGGCACCAAACATAAATAAAGGGTGAATGCTGCTGGGAAGAAATGTACTACTTTCAACTCACTCGGAAAAAAGCTATGAATGTTGATGCGCGCCCTACCAAAAAACTTTATCTGCTTGAAAAACTGTTTGAAGTCAGTGCGGCGCTTATGGTACACATACGCTTCCTCAATCAATCCAGATTTAAAGCCTGCCTTCAATATGCGGATACTATATTCAATATCCTCGCCCATAAATGGGATAATAAATCCACCGACGGTTTCGTATACCTTACGCGACAGTCCCATATTGAAGCTACGCGGGTGATAAGGCCCCAAGTTTTTCTTCTTGCCCCTAATGCCTCCAGTGGTAAAATAAGAGGTCATGGAATAGCTAATAGCCTTTTGCACATCGGTAAACGACTCGTGAGCTGCATCGGGGCCACCAAAGGCATCTAAGCCACGCTCGGTAACCTCTTTATTTACCGCCTCCATATAATGTGGAGGCACAATAATGTCGGAATCGAAAATAATGAAGTAATCGCCTTTGGCACGCTCAAAACCATGGTTACGCGCAAAACCTTGACCAGCATTGATTTTGTAAAAGTACTTTACATCCAACCTATTAGCATAACTCATTACTATTTGCTCGGCGCTGAGTTCTGGTTTTGAGCCATCTTCAACCACAATCACCTCAAAGTTTTTATAAGTCTGCAGCAGCAGGCTTTCCAATAACTCCCGTATCTCGTCGGGTCGGTTGTATAGCGGTATAATAAGGGAGTATAGCATAATCAGTATCCAATACGCTGGCTGATAAGATAATCGTTTCTATCGGCAGCGCTGCGTGAAATCAACTCTGCCAAAAATCCGGTAAGGAACAATTGAACACCAATAATAATGGTTACCAATCCGAAATAAAAAATCGGCCTATCGGTCATGCCATATCCTTGGAAAAAGAACTTACTGATACTTAGATACAGCAGAATAACAAACCCAATAAAGAACACCAACAAACCCATGGTGCCAAAAAAATGCATGGGCTTTTTACTGAATCGGGTAACGAAAAGAATGGACAGCAAATCCAAAAAACCGTTCACGAAACGATCCATCCCAAATTTGGTAACGCCGTATTGGCGTTCGCGATGCTGCACTACCTTTTCCCCTATTTTACTAAATCCGGCACGCTTGGCAATTACCGGTATGTAGCGGTGCATTTCACCGTATATCTCTATGCTTTTTACTACTTGGCGTTTGTAAGCTTTTAGACCACAGTTCATATCGTGCAACTTAATGCCCGTAAAGAACCGCGAAACGCCATTATATATTTTAGTAGGTATGGTTTTGGTCAAAGGGTCGAAACGCTTTTGTTTCCAGCCCGATACCAACTCAAACTCGCCACTAGCAATCATGTTATATAGCTCTGGTATTTCATCGGGGCTATCTTGCATGTCGGCATCCATGGTTATTACCACATCTCCTTGGGCAGCTTGGAAACCTTCGTTTAAAGCAGCCGATTTACCGTAATTGCGTTGAAACTGGATAGCTTTAACTCGAGGATTTTCCTGCGCTAAGCTTTGAACTACCTTCCATGAATTGTCGCGGCTGCCGTCATCAACAAACAAGACCTCATAGTCATAGCCTTCCCTATCCACTACCCTTTTTATCCAAGCGTGCAGTTCTGGAAGCGACTCTTCCTCATTATAAAGTGGTATTACTATGGATAGCTGCATTAGTTGTCCAGTATATTTTGATCGGTGTCGGTGCCAAATGAGGCAAGGTCAGGTGTTGGCTCATTTTTTCTTGAAATTATCCAAAACACCAATGCAATAATAACGGCGAACAATGCTCCCATTAACAGTCCACCAGCATAACCTTTAGCATAGTTGGCAATAGTGGGCGAATAATCTTGCTCTTTGATTTTGTCCAATGCCTCCTCAATTTGATCTTCACTCATATTGAACCATTGGAACATTTCGATGGATACCTTTACGCTGTAATCCTTCAACCGCATGGTCAATTCTGGATCGATAAAAGCATACAACATGTAAGCAAATACCAGAGGTATAAGAATACCTAAAACCCCCACCGAAAATGCCCCGCCAAATGCTTGCTTGAAGCTCACATAATTGCCATGCGCTTTGCGATAAGACTGCACTGTGTATATCATAGTACCGACCAAAAAAACATTGCCCAGCATTTGAACCGAGGTTTTGAACATCAAGTCGCCACCCATGCTATACAATACAAGGGTATAAACAATGCTCAGTATTCCTGCAATTATGCCGTTGCGCAATCCTAATTTCTGAATACTGGTTTCTTGCAGTTGGTTCATTGCTTAGCGATTTTCGTTTAAATGCACTTGGCCATTATTTACTATTCCCACTACCCTGCCTGTAAATTCTTGCCCCAAAAACGGTGAGTTTTTAGAGCGCGATTTAATATCCCCGACAGTAAAAGTCCACTTTTCTTCTGGGTCGAAGATAGTTAAATCAGCCACTGCGCCTTCTTCTATTTCTGGTATCTCCAATCCAAGAATATCCCTCGGGCCGATGGTTAACTTTTCTATCAAGGTCTCCAGCCCAACTTTTTTGCCTAAGTGCGTATTCAATAGAGCAAACGTTGTTTCAAAGGCTATCATGCCAAAGTCGGCCATATCAAACTCCAAATCTTTACTCTCGGGGTCGTGCGGAATGTGGAAACTCGCAATGGTATCAATGGTGCCATCTTTCAGGGCTTTCACCATGGCTTGGTTATCGGCCTTGGTGCGCAAAGGTGGCATTAGTTTATAATTACTATCGTACTCCATTACCAGCTCGTCTTCCAACATTAAATTGTATGGTGTAACTGAGCAGGTAACCAATTGACCATTTGCCTTTGCTTTTTTAACATATTCTACCGAAGCTGGAGTGGACACGTAAGCAAAGTGTAAACGGCTACCTGTGTACTCCAATATATCCAAGTCGCGTTTTACCATAAGCTCCTCAGCAAGATGCGGAATACCGTGCATACCAAGTAAGGTACTGGTCACACCCTCATTCATTTGTCCGCTCTTGGCTATATTGCGCTCAAATGGATGGGTAATTATCAAGCCCCCGAATGGTTTCACATATTGCAAGCTCCTGAGGGTAATGCCGGCGTTCAAACTTGAGTTAAACCCATCGCCAAAGGCTACGGCACCAGCCTCATGCATGTCGTGCATCTCGGTTAAATCCACTCCCTTACAATCTTGACTTATTGCACCAATAGGCAATATATTCACCACACTGCCGCTACTTTTACGAATAACGTATTCAATTTCTGATTTGGAATGCAGCGCAGGCTTAGTGTTGGGGTTAGCCAACACGGTTGTAAATCCGCCGGCTGCTGCAGATTGAATAGCGGATTTCAAATCTTCCCGATGCTCTAGCCCTGGGTCGCCAATAAAAGCGCACATATCAACCCAGCCAATGGATACGTGCAGGTTAGTGCCCGTAACTTCTTTAAGCTTCTTGTCATTAGGAATATGGTCGGCAATACTTTCAATCTTACCCTTACGGATAAGAATATCTTGTTGCCGGGCAGCCGTGTTACCGGCAGAATCAATTATACGGGCAGCCCTGATGATGATATCCATGAAGTGGTTTATCCCTCTCGGTTTATTTCATAAAGCGCAAAAGCAGCGCCTCTATTCCGGCAAATACTAACACAAAAATAATACAAAGTTTCCATAGCACAATCCCACGGTCAAACTCCTGTACCAAACCTGCAAAATTGGAGCTGCTGGCATCAAGCACAGCAACCGTATTTTCAGGGTAACGGTTCTTTAGCTCGTCAAGGGTGTAATACTCCGCTACCGATTCACTTCTATTATAGTTAAATGCCGTAACAGCAAGCACCTTACCGTTTTTATCTTGCACCTCAAATATACCAGCATCTCGCAAGCTTTGGTCATTAACGGTCAATAATATCCTGTTTCCATTGATGCGCTGTTGTGGTATAAACTCGGCATTGTTCCCTTTTAATTTTAATGATTCATCTGGGTTTACCACTTCAGCAATCACTTCAACCACATTGTCATTTCCCAAAGTATAAGCTGGCGCTTGCAATTGGCCGCCACTTAATGCCATTTTATATAGCATCGGTACAAATATGGCGTGCACCGGGAAATCGGTTATGTCCCTATCCAAGGGGCTTGCAGCTATATAAAGCTTACCTCCATCATATTCATAAGCACTCATAAACGAACTGCCGTCTCTAAACGTTAAAAGCTCCTGCTCGTTGCTGCGGGTGGTAGGAGAAAAAGTGTAGTGCAATTTGGTATTGGGCAATGATAGGTTGCGCGGCACCGATTCAAACACGTCTTTGAACAATTCATGGTTGGTTTCTAGGGCGGTAACAGGCATTTCAGTAGTACTTAATCCTGCAATTTTGTTTACCCCAACCGCTCCAAAAAAGTTATTAAATGAGCTAATATCGGCCTTTGCACTAGGAAACACCACTAATGCACCTCCATTTTGAAGGTACTTTACCAACTCTGCAGCCAAACCTGAAGGTATTGTGCTTAGATTGTTCAGCACTATTAAGCCATTTCGGTTTAGTGCCGTATAATCTAACTTGTTTATAGCTTGATTGGTCAGTCCAAAACGCTCACTATCGGCATATATAGCTTTCAGAAATGGTCCCTCCTGTTCTTCATTGATAACCAAAACCGGTACTTTTCCGGTGGACCGGAAAGCCATGTAGTAGTTGTCATCAAAAGTAATTGGGTAATCTTGAATGCTTAGCTCAGCTCGGTACCAGCCGTCTTGAGGTACCGTAAATGCCAAAGTATCGATAGTAAAACTATTGGCAGCAATACTATAATCATTAATAGCTTTTGTCTGCCCGTTAATATTTAGCGTCAACCGGTTGTTTTCCACCTCTCCATCTCCGCTGTTTACTATTTTCACAAATAGGTTATTGGGCTGGTTGGTAAAGATAACTGGTCGCTCAAACCATGCCGAATCGACATACACGTTTTGCTGCTTTACTGATTGCAGCGGTGCCAACGAAAGATTAATGGCCGTATCGGGCTCAAAATCGGCAATGTTTTTTTGAAAATCGGATAACCAATATGCCACGTTATTTTCCATTCGGGCATCGGCATACGTTTTTTTCTGCATGGCTAATACTTCACGCAATGGGCGGCTGCGAGGGGTAGGCTGCACTTCATCAATTAGGTTCAACACCTCTTCGCGCGATACGAAGCGCTGGTGTCGGGCTTCAAAGTCGTTGGTTAATAACTGAAAACGACCTGTTTCGCCATACACATCCACTATCTCTCTTGCCTTTCGCTTCGCCTTTAGCAGCAATGCCTCGTCATCGGCCTCGGCACTCATGCTAAATGAGTTGTCGATAAATATGGAGATGCCCCTGTTTCCGTCTTTCGGCAAATCGTTTTTCGAAACTGGAATAAAAGGCTGGGCAAATGCAAACACCAAAAACAACACAGCCAGAACTCTCGCTGCCAGCACCAACAAATGTTTCAGTTTGCTGCGGCTGGTAGTTTCCTCCTTTACTTCCTTCAAAAAACGCACATTGGTAAAGTATACCGTTTTGTAGCGCCTAAAATTAAATAAGTGCACAATAATAGGTATAGCTACCAACGCCGAAGCAAACAAAAAGGCCGGGTACACAAAACTCATGCGGGCAAAGTTAACTTGTCTGAATCACTTTGTCTGAATCAGAATTTACAGAATTGAAGAATTTTAGAATTAAAGTTCATTTAATTATCCAAACTAAACCAACAAACGCCTATTTCTATAGTGGTGGTATGCATTTTGCATTCATTAACAATTTCTGGCTACAAACTTTTATTCCTTATTTTTAATAATTGAAAACAAAATTGGCCTTTAAATGGAAACTCCTGCTTACAAAGACCCATTATCATACGCAGTTATTGGATGCGCAATGAAGGTACATTCCAAAATGGGTCCTGGTTTTCAAGAGGTTATTTACCAAAGATGCTTGGCCATTGAATTACAAAAAGCCGTTGTGCCGTTCACAAGGGAGCAAAGCCATAAGGTATACTATGATGATATTGAGGTTGGTGAGCGAAGGGCCGACTTTGTAATTGATAACCAAATAGTAGTTGAGATAAAGGCATTAGTAAAATTGGAAGACGTAAATATTGCCCAAGCTAAAAATTACGCGGTAGTTTACGACTTTCACAAATGCCTATTGATTAATTTTGGCGGAAGCAGCTTAGAATATAAGTTAATGTTCAACCCCAAATATCACCCCAAGCAAGTTTGAATAACTCAGCAAATGGAGCATTTTAGAATTATTTTTAACCCATTCAGAATTTTAAAATTCTTCAATTCTATAAATTCTGATTCAGACACCAAATGAACCACCCCATCCGATGGCGCATTGCGCAGCATGTTGAGCAATACTGGTGGCGGAGGTACTTACATGGTAAGGATTGGCCCACGTACCACAAATGGAAATGCGATTACTGGCAAAGTCTGTTGAACCAAGCTACCAAGTTGTTGCCTGAGTTGGATAGCCTACTAAGCAACAAAAGCATGCCCGTACTCGATGCTGGATGCGGCCCTGCTGGTGTTTATATGGTGCTAAACGCACACCCAGTAACGGCCATCGACCCGCTAATTGAAACTTATGCGTATTGGCTTGAACATTTTGATACGTCCGTTTTCCCATGGGTCGATTTTAGGAATATACCGCTGGAGCAGTTTAAATGCCGAGAGCCTTTTGAGTTGGTTTTTTGCATGAATGCCCTAAACCACGTTGCCGATATTGAATTGGCCACTGAAAAATTAGTAGCTGCAACCAGCCAAAATGGTGTAATTGTAATGACCTTGGATGCGCATAATTATAGTGTATTTCAAAAGCTATTTCGCTTAATACCGGGCGACATTCTTCATCCACACCAATATACGCTAAACGGTTACGTAAACTTATTTAATTACTACGGATTGCAGTTGCAAGGCAACCATACCCTTAGCAAAGGACGTTTGTTTAACCATGAACTATTGGTGTTCAAAAAAAAGTGAATCTGGCATAGATTTAGCTTAGTTTTGCAAACTATTTTAAGGCATTGATGATTTTGAAAGGCACCCATTACTTCCTTGGTCTATTTCTCGCTTTCCTTTTGGCTAGCCTGGGCTTATCGGCCCAGAACACCATCATCCGTGGGCGCGTAACCGATGCTGCCACTGGCGAGCCTATGCCTTACACCAATGTGTACGTTGAGGGTAAGTTTATTGGAACCTTAACCGATGACGAAGGTAAGTATGAACTGAATGTAAACAAGCGCGCTGATACCCTTACTGCATCTGCTTTGGGTTTTAAGATACTAAAAAAGCCTATTACAGCGGCGGCCGAGCAAACCATCAATTTCGAGTTGCAAATGGATGCCATATCATTAGATGTGGCCACCGTGGTTGCAGGCGAAAACCCAGCCGATGTGTTGCTGCGAAGGATTATTAAAAACAAGCCGCATCTCAACCCATCACAATTCACCACCCTGCAATACGAGGCATATACCAAATACCAAATTGACCTGGCCGATTTTGCGCCCGAAAATATTGATGAAAGTAAACTGCTATCACGTTTTCCGCACCTAAAAGATTATGTAGATACCTCGAGTGGAAATGGGTCATCTACTTTGCCTATTTTCTTAATTGAGAACATAAGCAATACTTATCTGCAAAATGACCCTACCAAGATTACGGAGCATGTGCAAGGCGTAAAAATGTCGGGTGTGCAAAAACAGGACTTTATAACTACCCTGCTTAGTGATGTAAACCAAAACCTGAACATATACGATAACTTGATTGCTGTAATGGGCAAAAACTTTGTGAGCCCAGTTGCCGACTATGCCCTTGGAGTATACAAATATACGCTGCTGGAATATGACACGCTTTATATTGACGGACAGCCGCACCTTGAAATGAATTTCAAACCGAAGCGCAAGGGAGAGAATACCTTTACGGGCAAAATGCTTATCAGTTTGAACAGCAACGCCATCAGAACCATTGAGATGGAGCTATCCGAGGATGTAAACATTGGCTTTATTGAAAAGTTATCGTTTTATAACGACTTTGTGCCCTATCAACCGACGCTTGGCGATTCAATAGAATTCTGGATGCCGAGTAATGAGCAACTCAAAATTCAGTTTACCTACTACATCGGAGGCGAAACCAAGATTATTGGTAAAAAGAACAAAAGTTACAGAAAACTTGAAATAAACGAACCTATACCTGACGATGCATGGTCGGCATTTGATGCAACTGATATTGAAAATGACGCCTATGAGCATGATGAAGTATACTGGGATACTATGCGCCATGCCGAGCTTGGTGACACTGAGCTAGGTATATATGATATGGTAGATAGCTTAAAAAAGACCAGGAAATTTAAAACCATATTCTTTGCCGCATCAACACTTACAAGCGGCTTTGCCAGAGTGAAAAAAGTAATTGAGTTTGGCCCAATTGCCAACTTTTTCAGTATCAACGATGTAGAAGGCTTCCGGTTGAGGCTAGGAGCCCGCACAACGCCTGTATTTAGTGAGCGAGTGCAGTTAGAAGGCTACATTGCGTATGGTTTTAAAGACGAAAGAGTAAAATATGGCGGTAAAGTTCAATTTATCATTTCGCGAAAGCCTTGGAACAAAATAGCCATTAGTGCCTTTACCGATGTGGACCTTAAAAGTCGAAATGCCGAGGAAATGGACTACGACAACGTTTTTAGTGTATTGCAAAAAAAGAATGCCATACAACGGCTTTACAATATTGAGTCGTATAAGTTAGTGTATGATACCGAGCTGCACAAAGACGTAATCGCTTATGTTACTTTGCTTCACCGAAGGTTTAAACCTGCATTTGACTTTGCCTACGAAAAGAACAACATCATCCGCTCCGATTTAATATCATCAGAAGCATCGGTGTCAATCAGGTGGCAATACAAAAGCAAGCCATTGCCTGGCACCTTCCTTCGCGAAGCGCAAATGGCACGCTTTTTTGGCCAGTTCCGCAAGAAGAATGAATGGCCTATTGTAAGGTTTATGTATACTGCTGGTATACCAAAACTGGTACAGAGCGATTTCAAATACCATGAAGTGGCAATGGGCATACAAGGCGATGTGCAATTGACCGCCAAAATGAGTTTCTATTATAATGCTTGGGTTGGTAAAATATTCGGTACCCTGCCTTATTTGTTACTTCGCAACCCAGAGGGCAACTTTTCGTATGTGCATAACAAATACCTATACAACAATATGAGCTTGCTTGAGTTTAGTGCCGACCAATATGCAAGTCTAAACTTTCAATGGTACTTTGGCGGTATGCTATTTGATAAAATACCTGGTATCAAAAAGCTAAAATGGCGCGAGGTTATTACCTCTAACGTGTTTTATGGCAATATGAGTAAGGCCAACCAGCAATACAACAAACTCAACAGTTTTGATATAGCCTACCCTATCCCTTATGCCGAGGCGGGTGTAGCTATCGAAAATATTTTCAAGTTCATCCGTATCGACTACATCCACAGAATTACCCATCTCAACAAGCCGAACATTACTAAGTGGGCCATATATGCTAGTCTGTTTATAAAAATTTAGATAGACAACTATTCAACATAAATAGGTTTAGTAAACCTTGGCACTTTTAAACATAAGCTTAAGCCAGGCTCTATCACCTAGGGGCTCAGGGTCGTTGAGCATCCGTTCAATAGCTGATTGCAAGCGTCGCTCTTTTCGGGAGAGCAAGGTAAGAGCCTGAACAAAATTTAAGTAGGCCACTTTGTTTGACGCTGATATGAGCTTGGTGCGGCGCAGGAACATTTTAAAACTGGTCAATAACGACAATAGCGCTTCTATTTCATCCAACTCATAATAAATCTTTAACATCATTTTCTTGGTGTCGAGATTATAATAAATATCGCTAAACGCCACCTTGTTCAAATGCTCGAGCGCTGTGGCATGGTCTTTTTGGTAGTAATATAGCTCCGCTAAATTGTAATGCAGTGCGTTGGCCCTAAACTCGGCAGCAAGTTTATCATTATACTCCTTTATAAACGCTTCTGTCCAATCAAACTTCTTTAGCCTCAGCCCCACTCCTATCAAATTTTTATAAGCCCAAGGCGATAAAAACCCGCCCTCCATTAGTGTACCAGCATCCAATGATTTCAAGTATTGGCTAAAGAGCTCTTCCAAAAACTCAGGTGCTCCCTGGTTTACACGTCGTATACAGTAATTTATGGCATACGAGTATAGATCTTTTAGCTCCTCCATCGGAAAATGATGCTTATACTGCTCGGTGAGCGCCACCAACTTTTTAAAATAGGCAGCATTGCCCATATCAAGCAACATATTAAGCAAGGTATGGTATATAGCAATAGGTGGTGTATCTAATTGCGGGTTGTCATCAACCAGCTTAGCTATAACGTTGGCAAACCGCACCTCATACTCAGCTGCTATCGACATCTTGCGATCAAGCATTTCGCAGCTATACTTAAGCTTGGCAGCCAAATAATATTGATCGAGATAATCGCCCGCCAATTGCAACCTATCATCATACCTGCGTATCTGCTGTTTTAGAAAGTGCCTGTTGCTAATATCTGCCAGTAAATACTGCAATTGATAAAACTCATGGTTTCGGTTCGGCCACTCGTCAAGCAATTTATTGGTTTGGTTGTATATAAATTGGTAGTGCTTATCAAGGTTGCGCTGGTTATATGCCTCCAGCAAATGGTACCGCTCAATTAGTTCATTGTCGCGAAACCTGCAATAGGCAATAAATTGCTCGGCAAGTTTGAGCAAGAAATTGTTGAGATAATTTAGTTGTTTTTCATCATAAGGCTTACCCGGATATAAAGCAGTAAAAATTGCCTCTCGCTGTATTTTTACTGATGCAAAGGTAGGCGCTAAAGTACGCAGATGCTCATAAAGGCGCGTGAGTTCAGTGTTTTTATTAAAAAACGGTGATTGTACAAATTCATTAAACTCACGCAATTCCTTGGTGCTATAGCTTTTAAGTAGTTCAATTAGCTTACTGTCTTCCATAAAAACCCGAATTTTAGATGCATTGGCATAAATCTAATACAATTAAACTAGCATCGCATAATGATTTTGGAAATAATAATTGATTTTATTGCAATATTATCACGTCTTAAAAGTTTGATTTTCAATTTTTTATAGAATTTAACTAGAGCAAAAAATCGATAATTTGGCTGATTTTTCAGCTAAAATGTAATTTTCATCCGAAGAAACAAATAATATCTTTAAACTTGAGAAAAAAGGCAATTACGAAACGAACAACTAAGAGATGAAGGATACTACTTTAAGATTCTGGATAATAGCCTTTGCCATGCTACTTTCGGTGCCAATTTACGCCCAAGTAACTGTTTGGCCTGGCGATGTAAATAATGATGGCGTTGTAAATACCGTTGATGTGCTGTACCTAGGAGTAGGTTTCAATACTCAAGGCCCCGTGCGCAACAACCAAGGTATAGTGTGGCAGGCAAGCCAAGGCAGCCCATGGAACGACATACTGCCCGATAGCACTAATTATGCTTATCTCGATTGTGATGGTAACGGTTTTGTTGGCACCAGCGATTTTAACGCTATACAACAAAACTATGACTCAACGCATGGCACAATCATAGTCGACCCATTTCCCACTCCCGATTCACTTAGCCCTGTCTTTTATTTCAGCGGTTTGCCCAACTCCTTGCGCGCAGGCGATACTATTACTCTTGATATTTTTGCAGGAAACGCATTACTCCCTGCCAACTTTTTCGGGGTGGCGCTATCCTTTAATTACGATACATCGTTAATAGTTGCCAACAGCGTCTCTGCAACGCCCGATTCGCTACTAGATGCGCCAATTGACAGGGTATTTCTTTTATCGACCGATAATAACGACTCCGGCACTCTTGATTTGGCCATTACCCGGTTGGCAAACTCAGGTGGCTCGTCTGGCAACCCTATTTCCCTTGCATCGCAGCGCCTCCTATCGATAAGTTTTATTATCGAAGATAACTTGATTGGTAAAATGGTTGCTGGCCCGTTAGAACTGAGTTTGAGCAACATAAGGATGACATCAAAAGATTTACTTAAATCGTCGGGAAATGCTGATGCAGTAAGCCTGCCGTTTGTTGATGTGGCAGCAAGTGCACCAACACTTCAGTTTAACAAACTGAGGGTATATCCTCAACCAACCAACGCATACTTTATTATAGATGGATTGATGGAAAATGGCTTTATAACACTCACCGACCTAACGGGAAACATCATCACTTACCAATCAGTTGAAAAAGACACTAGAAACAATATAGATTGCACGCAATTAGCTGCTGGAATGTATTTATTGCACATTGAGACCCGCAGTGGCAGTATTGTGAAGAAAATATTAGTTGAAAAATGATCCTAAAAGTTGATAACAGCTGGTTTTTGTAAGGCAGCAAACAGACACAAACCAATTGGAAATCAACAACTTAATTAAATACACCCTTCAAAAAGAAACAGATAATTTTTACTCAAACCCCAAAAAGCTGCTGATAAAGCCCAGAAATTGTAATTGATGGGGCTATTTATCGAAAGTAGATTTACAGAAACAAAAAACAAGAGCTATGAAAAACCTATTAATCACCTTAAGCCTTATCATCGCCGGTTATACCGCGAGCATGGCACAATGCACCGCCTCATGGATGGGCTGGAGCACCTCAAACGTAACTGCAACATTTGTTGACAGCTCTGGCACTGACCCCAACACCACCCTTTACGCCTGGGACTTTGGCGACGGTGGCACCAGCACCGATCAAAACCCAATACACCAATACGCGACTGGCGGTTGGTACTTTGTTTGCTTATCAATTGAAGCGCAAGTGAACGGAGCAATATGCAGAGACACCTATTGCGACTCATTGTATGTAGGCCAGCAACCTAGCAGTTGCCAAGCTTATTTTGGATCGACCGTTTCACCAAATGGGAACAACACTTTTTCCTTTACCAATTACACGCAAGCATCGGGTGGAAACGTTTATTACTCATGGGATTTTGGTGATAGCACAACATCAACCTCTACCAGCCCTACACATACCTATTCAACAAGCGGAACCTATACCGTTTGCTTAACGGTTGCAGTGGGTGCTAATGGCGGTATAGTTTGCACAGACACTTATTGCGACACCATTTCTATAGTTGTTGCAAGTGGCTGCCAATCATACTTTGCTTATACTTTCTCGCCAGCCAGCAACAACACGGTTTCGTTTACCGACTATTCACAAACCTCTGGTGGAACCGTGAGTTACATATGGAGTTTTGGCGATAGCACCACTTCTACTTTGGCCAACCCAACTCATACTTATGTCACAAACGGAGCTTACACCGCCTGCCTAACAATTACAGTTGCAAATCCAAATGGAGTAATAACTTGCACCGATACCTATTGCAAAACCATTACCATTTCAACATCTGGAGCTTGCGATGCTACCTTTGGCTTTCAAAATGTAGGGCTAACCGCTGATTTTTACTCAAGCGCATTAAGCAACTACAGCTATAATTGGGATTTTGGCGACAGTTCGTTTAGCTACATTCCCAATCCGAGCCATACTTATGCTGCGGCTGGCAACTACATTGCCTGCCTAACGGTGGTTGACTCAGCTAACTCATGCACAGATACATATTGCGTTACAGTTACGGTTAACGGTGGTGGCAGCAATTGCTCTGCAGTATTCACTTACCAAAATGGAGCAATGGGTACCTACTTCTCAGCAGGAACAAACACCAACAACCAATATTATTTTTGGGACTTTGGCGATGGCAACACTAGCAATCAGCAAAATCCAGTAAACTTTTACAGCGCCGTTGATACGTACTATGTATGCCTAACTGTAGTTGATGTTGCAAACAGCTGCACCACCACACACTGCGACTATGTTTATGCGGGCTCTAACACCAACCCAAACAACGTATACGATTTGCAAGGCTTAGCCTACAGCGATTCATCATCGGGTGCCTGGAGCGAAGCTTTGATATATTTAATCAGTTTCGATTCGCTTACCCAAACCCTTAGCGTGGTTGATACCCAAACAACCCAATATGGTTACTTCACTTTCCGCAATTTGGCTGCAGGCAGTTACTTGTTAAAAGCTGCTTTGTTACCAAGTGCCCCCGCCTATAATGACTTTTTGCCTACTTACTACCAAAGCGTGTTGTTTTGGTACGATGCTGCTACCATTTCGGTACCAACCGGACCAAACAACTTCTACAGTATCTACATGGTTCCGGGCAACAACCCTGGTGGCCCTGGCTTTATTGGCGGAAACGTAAACCAAGGTGCCAACAAGCAAGCCAGCGGCGACCCGCTAAGCGATGTACAAGTAATGTTGTTAAACATGGACGACAGCCCAGTTCAATACACCTATTCATCGGCAAGCGGTGGCTTTAGCTTTGATAATGTGGCATATGGTACCTATAAAGTATATGCCGAAGTATTGGGCAAGCCTACTTACCCTAACATCGTTACTATATCAGCAGCCAATGAAAGTGTGGAAGACGTGGCGGTAGTAGTGGAAGAAGAAGGAGTGTACAGCAGCGTTAAAGAAGTTGACCCAACATACGTTGACGGTACCAACTTTTACCCTAACCCTGTCGCTAGCGCGGGTACTCTTTCGTTCAATGCCAAAGAAGCTGGTACAATAACCGTAAGAGTATTGAACATGCTGGGTCAAGTTGTGCTAATACAAAATACCCAAGTATTGCCAGGTAACCAAGCGCTGCAAATAGATATGAGCAACCAACAAACTGGCGCTTTTATACTGAGCATCAGCTTTAACAACAACACAGCCGCTCACATGCGATTTATTAAGGATTGATATTGTCGGATTATCAAACCCTTTGTTTCACAGCCTTCCCAGCAATGGGAGGGCTGTTTTGTTTTTACCAATATCCAATTGCTAGTTGCCTTTTCAATACTTATCTTTATAACATGAACTTTTCAAAGCAACTTTTGATAGCGATGCTAGTATGCATTTGTACATTTAGTAACCTAAATGTTGCTTATGCTCAGACCTATACTTTAGACTCAACTACATTAGTTGCCGATACCGTAATAACTGGCCTGAACGTGCCTTGGGAGCTAAAATGGGGACCCGATAACTTCCTCTGGATGACCGAACGCGACGGTATAGTAAGCCGCATTAATCCCCAAACTGGCTTGCGCACCATAATGTTAAATGCATCCCAAAACAATGGTGGGCCTGTATATGCAATAAGCGAATCAGGGTTGTTGAGTTTTGTTTTCCATCCTGCATTTCCAGATAGCAACTATCTATATATGGTTTATACTTACCTAGACGCCGCCAATATAAAAGAGCGAATGGTTCGGTATGAATACGTTGCCGATTCACTAATAAACCCTGTTACTTTGATTGAGAATATAGCAGGGGCAAACTTTCACAACGGCAGCAGACTTGCCATTGGCCCTGACAACAAAATATACATGACCACAGGCGATGGCTTAACGCAACCTGATGCACAAAGTATAACGAGTGTAAACGGCAAAACCCTCCGCCTAAATTTAGATGGAAGTATACCCGCCGACAATCCAATACCGGGGAGCCCCATTTGGAGTTGGGGCCACAGAAATGCTCAAGGATTGGAATTTGGGCCCACAGGCATACTGTACAGCTCAGAACATGGCCCCAACAACGATGATGAGATTAACATTATTAAACCTGCTGGCAACTACGGCTGGCCAACGGTTATGGGTATTTGCAATTTGCCACAAGAGCTTAACTTTTGCACCGACTCAAACGTAGTGGAATCAATTTACCAATGGACTCCTACCATTGCACCCGGAGACCTCATCTATTACAATTCGCCGGCAATACCCGAATGGCAAGGTACCTTGTTGCTTTCGGTAATGAAAAACAAACGTTTGTTAAGGCTTACCTTAAATAGTACAGGTGATAGCATCACTTCAGAAACAAGCTATTTTATAAACCAATGGGGCAGGCTTCGCGATATTTGTGCTGGCCCCGATGGAACAATATACCTGGCCACAAATGGGGCTACCTCTGGTAATATCGACCCTAATACGCATAGTATTATCCGCTTGCGGAACCCCTTTTATCTTCAACCTTTGATAGTGGATGCTGGGCCAGACCAGAGCGTGTGCGTGGGTGGCAGCACGCAATTGACACCTACCATTACTGGCGGGGCAGCACCACTAACCTACTCTTGGATACCATCGGCCGACTTGAGTTGTTCGGTTTGTGACAGTACTTTGGTAGTTTCGCTGAATACGCCCACCGAGTTTATCTTAACCGTAACCGATATCCAAGGCGCTAGCTTAAGCGATACAGTTTTGGTAAACGTAGTAGCGCAGCCAGGTACACCGAGTTATGTGCTCACCGTTTTAGACTCTTTAGGAGCAGATGTACCAGTAGAGATTGAAATAAATGCACCCGCAGCCGATTCAGTTTCCGTATTGCTTTATGGTACAGGGGTGGGTCCTGTTAGCTTTAATAGTAATGTGCAACAATTTACCATAAATGATACACTCCCGGTAACATTTATTGATGGTAACGATATTTCCGCTACCATACTCTATTATTCCATCTGCATTTACTCGTACTCATCTTGTGGCTCAGACTCTATCTGTGAAAATGGAGAAATACTATTATATTCTTGGACAGGCACAAACAACGTGCAACAACCCAACTTCACCCTTTATCCCAACCCCTTCACTGGTATTATCAACTTATCAGGCGTTCAAAAGGCAGACGGAATTGTGGTAATGAACGTACTGGGTACAATGGTAAGTAAAATCATCAGCCCGACGATATCTGGCAACGATTACTCCCTCGACCTTAGCCACCTTCAACCTGGAATATACTTCATAGGCGTGGAAAGAAACGGGGTTTTGGGCGTGCAAAAATTGATAAAAGAGTAAGGCGATGCCTAAAGAAAAACCACCCAAAGCAGAGCAGCCTGTAATGGCTTTTGAATCAGCTAAGACATTTGAGCAATGGCTAGAAACAGCGCACCACGAGCATCAAGGTATTTGGTTACGTATCTATAAGAAGGGCTCAAACACCCCCACCATTACTTATGCAGAGGCTGTAGAGGTTGCATTGTGCTTTGGTTGGATTGATGGACAGAAGAACAAACATGATGATGAATCGTGGGTGCAGAAGTTCACTAAACGAGGCCCCAAAAGTGTATGGAGCAAGGTAAACGTAGGCCATATAGAACGCCTGACCAAAGAAGGACGGATGAGGTCCGCTGGATTTAAAACTGTTGAAGAAGCTAAGGCTGATGGTAGATGGGACAAGGCCTATGCATCATCAAGTAAAGCAGAAATGCCTGAGGACTTTTTGAATGCGCTAAATAGTAATCCAAAAGCCAAAGCCTTTTACGGAACGCTGAACAAAACCAACCTTTATGCCATTTACTACCGCATAAACAGTGTAAAAAAAGCCGAAACACGAGTGCGTAAAATCAAGGAATTTGTGGAGATGCTCGAGCGCGGAGAAAAGCTACACTAGCAGCAACGCAGTTACATTAAATGAAACAAGTCTTTAACACCGATGTATCTATTGGCAATAAAACCCTCGCCGTACTGAGCACCTATAATGGTACCAAACTCTATGGCCCTTGCCTTTACCATATCTAAAAACTCGGGAGAAGAAATAAAAGTATCGGGCTCTTTTGAGTTAGGGTCGTAAAACTGTGAACGATAAGCCAACACCGATTCCATCTTCTTATCCATGTAGCCAGTAACATCAACCACCAGGTCGGGCTTGATAAACAGCGCTTGAATATAGTGGTAAACTACCTTTGGGCGCCAGTGTTGCTGGAGTAAACCATTCTCGTCCAGGGTTTCAATTCGTATCAAACCTGATAGAAAAGCGGCATCGGCTACCAATTTTGCCGCGCGGCCGTGATCGGGGTGGCGGTCATTGGGGGCATTGCAAAGGATAATATCCGGTTGGTATTTTCTTATTGCTCCAATTACCGCCAATTGGCTTTCCTTGTTATTTTCAAAAAAACCATCAGCAAGACCCAAATTCTCACGAGCTTGAACACCCAATATTTTACCAGCGGCCTGAGCCTCTTTCAATCGCAAAGGCCCGCTACCGCGGCTACCTAGTTCGCCTTGGGTAAGGTCAACTATCCCCACTTTATGGCCCAGCTGCAAGTGCGACAAAATAGTGCCACCGCAACCAAGCTCCACATCATCGGGGTGCACGCCAATAGCCAGTAGGTTCAATTTCATGGTTTGGTTACTTTGCATTGGCAAGTCGTTTATAGCTTACCAATAGTTCTAGTTTGCGTGGCTTTCTAATTCCAATTCTTTATCGGCCAGGTAGCGTTCGGCATCCAAGGCGGCCATGCAACCTGTACCAGCAGCGGTCACGGCTTGGCGGTAAATCTTATCCATCAAATCGCCACAAGCGAAAACCCCTTCCACATTAGTTCGGGTCGAACCGGTTTCCACCAATACATAACCTTGGTCGTCCATATCAATTTGCCCTTTGAATATATCAGAGTTTGGAGTATGACCAATAGCCACAAAGAAACCAGTAATAGGTAATTCTTGTGTTACACCAGTTTCACGATGCCTTATCCTTACACCAGTTACCCCATTCGTATCACCAAGTATTTCGTCGGTTTCGGTATTCCAATGTATGGTTATGTTCTTGGTTTTAAGCACCCGTTCTTGCATAATTTTCGAAGCACGCATCTCATCTCTACGAACCAGCATTTGAACCGTCCTGCAAAGCTTAGACAGGTACAATGCTTCTTCGCAAGCGGTATCGCCAGCACCAACTATCGCTACATCTTGCCCACGATAGAAGAACCCATCGCATACGGCACAAGCCGATACGCCATGGCCATTCAAGCGCTGCTCGCTCTCAATGCCCAACCACTTTGCCGAAGCACCAGTAGACAATATCACGGCATCGGCCTCTATTACTTTCTTACCATCTACGGTTACTTTCTTAGGTTCGCTCGAAAAATCGACAGCAGTAACCAAGCCAAAACGCACATCGGTGCCCATACGGGTTGCTTGCGCTTCTAAGTCGGCCATCATTGTTGGCCCCTCAACTCCTTTTGGGTAACCCGGAAAATTCTCTACCTCGGTAGTAATCATTAACTGGCCTCCAGGCTGCAAGCCTTGGTACATTACAGGGTTTAGGTTGGCACGTGCTGCATATATAGCCGCAGTGTATCCAGCAGGACCCGATCCAATTATCAAACACTTTACTTTTTCAATACTCGCATCGCTCATGGCATCTTATTTCATCAAGGTTTAACGAATGCAGGGCATTCAAAGTTCAGACATTGAACAGAAAAACTGGAGCCTACACCCATACTGCTAAAGTAATAATATAAGGCGGGAAACAGCGATTTTAAAGCATGATTATCATCAACATGGCGTTGATAAGGTTATGCTTTGATAGTTAGGCAAACCTATTCCGGTATAATGATGGTTTCGGTGTGGCTGCCATAGCCGCCCCAAATACCCAAACCGCCCTTAATGTTGGTTTTTATCTTAATCGGAGAACTAAATGGGCTATCGCCGCCATCGTTCTCTAGCGTATTCCAAAAATCGTAGTGCGATTTTGATATGGAGCTAAAACGAACCTGTACCGTGTCTCCTTTCCAAAAATAGCCATACGTTTCCGTATCAATATCCTCGTTGCTAGCTTGCCCGCGCTCAACGGGTAAGGTAACCGTTTGACCACCAATAACATTGTCATCGTATACCGAACCACTTAGGGCCGTATAGTACGACTCATCATTTCGTTTAGTAAAATACCTTAAGAAATTGCCTGTAGTATCTGGGTCATCGTACGTTACTCGCACGCTAACTAGTGAATCTTTGGTTTGGTCGTCGTGTGGGCGGAGGCTGAGCGTGAAAAGCAATTCATCAGGTATATAAGTGCTAGCCGTTAAGGTTTGTCCTTCTACTTCAATCAGCAAATTGTAAGTGGTTTTAAATTGGCCCACAAAAACCCCAGCCGTGTCGCCCAAGTAAAAGTTAACATAATTGGGCACCGTGTAAACGCAAATATTAGGAATCTCAGCCGTTGAATCGGTTACACTATAGCCGAATGCAGCGGCAGCTTGAGCCTGCACACTGGCAGGTAAATCTTGCAAGCATAATTCTATGAGCTGTACGGTATCGGTCTCATTATATACCTTCACCAATGCCCCATTTATAAAGTATGTAGAAATGTCATTTAAAGACAGACCGCCAAAAAAAGGCGTGTTGCGCGTGAGCAACACATAGGGGGGGATTCCGTTTTCGATATAGCCTTCTACCACAATAGAATCTTCAGGCGCGGGCAAATCAAGCTCAATTACCTGATTGCACGATACATAGAAGAATGCAAAACAAACCAAGAGCGGATATGTAAGGTAGCGTTTCATCAGAATTTAAAGTTCCAGGTTAATGATGGCAATACTGGAAACAACGAAGACTGCTTAGCCTGTACTTCCAAGTTACCAGAATTTACGTCTCCATCTACATCGTAGTAAATAAAGTATGGGTTCATACGATTGTAAACGTTATAAACTGATATGGTAATGTCGGAATAGAACTTAGTTTTTGGGAAAATGTAAGTGGCCGATATATCCATGCGGTGATATGGCTGCATACGATAACTGTTGCGCTCTCCGTATTGGTTTACTATCTGTCCGTTTACGAAGTACCTGCCAATTGGCAAAGTAGTGGTTTGGCCAGTACCGTACACAAAGGTTGCTGCCATGCGCCACTTTTTATTGGGCTCATACATAAGAACAATCGACAAATCGTGCCTGCGGTCATACTTAGCCGAAAAACGTTTACCATCATTTATATCCGGAAACTGACGATTAGTCCAAGCAAGCGTATAGCCTATCCAACCGTTTAGTTTGCCGGTTGCCTTTTTCAAGAAAAACTCGGCGCCGTAAGAGCGTCCGCGTCCAAACACAAAACCCTCTTCAATGTCGGTATTAAGTTGCGGTACAAAACTCTGTCCGTATTCAATTTGGTTGAACATGTCTTTATAATACACCTCAACTGAAGTCTCAAACATGTTTTTGTTGAAATTGCGGAAATAGCCAACCGTGTATTGAATACCCAATTGTGGCTTTACTTTTTGAGTGCTAGGCACCCAAAGGTCGGTTGGCAAGGTGGTAGTGCTACTGCTTACCAAGTGTATAAACTGATTGTTTACAGTAACGCCAGCTTTTATTGACGAGGACTCATCAATTAATATCCGAATATTCACCCGAGGCTCGCCACGAACATAAGTGGCAATATTTTCATTACGCTTGTACTTTAGCGTGTCAGTAGTTGCGCCATTATCGTCAAACACTTTTTTCTCTAGAGGCCCCACGTGGCTAAACAAGGAGCCACGCATACCAAAGTTTATCTTCACGGTCGTGCTTATATCCAACTCGTCTTGGATGTATATTGCCGCCTCGTGCGCATGTTTTTGCGAGAGCTTATCGGTGGTTATCTCCACATCACCCAATTCTCCATTAGCCGTGTACGGGGTAAAAATATGGTAGGTGTAAATGGCACCAAACTTCACGCTATTTTTCTGGTTGGGCCTAAAATCAAAATCCATCTTGGCCGAAGCATCTTTAATACCAGAACTTAAACTAAAGCTTACATCCTGAAATTTCGATTTAAGTGCAAAGTTGTAATCGTTGTAAATAGCGGTAACGTTCATAAACAACCTATCGCTAAACAAATGGTTCCAGCGCAACGTAGCTGTGGTGTTGCCCCAAGGTATTTCGGCACTAAAAGAGCCTTCACTGTCTTTAAACACAAAAACATCGCGCCCAAAATATCCGCTGGCATACAACCTATCCTTATCGCCAAAACGATAGTTCACCTTCAAATTCAAGTCATAGAAATAATAAGCATTCCCATCATACGCCCCATCTTCTACCCTTTTCAGTATTGGCTTGGTTATTAAATCAATGTAAGTTCTACGGCCCGAAACAATAAACGAAGCTTTGTCTTTTTTAATCGGCCCTTGTACCGTCAGACGAGAGGAGATAAGACCAATGCCACCATCAACTTGATATTTTTTCATGTTGCCATCCTTCATCTGCAAATCGATAACGGAAGATAGCCTACCACCGTATTGTGCGGGCATGCCACCTTTTATCAAGGTGGTATTTTTAATCGCATCGGCGTTAAACACTGAAAAGAAACCAAACAAGTGACCTGTATTATAAACTACTGCATCGTCCAGGATTACCAAATTTTGATCTGGACCACCACCACGCACATAAAAGCCAGAGTTACCCTCGCCTGCCGACATTACACCTGGCATAAGTTGCAAAGTGCGCATCACATCTACCTCTCCCAGCAACGCAGGCAATTTCTTTACCTCTTCCATGGTCATTTCAACCTTGCCCATATCGGTGCTCTGCACATTGGCATCACGGCGTTTGCCAGTTATCTCAACCACATCGGTAGTAATTGACGAAGTGCCTAGCTCAATATTTAAGCGTTGGTTTTCTTTGGAAACATCTACTGTTACTTCTTTGTTATCGAACCCCAAGTAGGAGAACACCAAATTATACTTCCCTGCTGGAAGGGTAATAGAATAAAATCCATACTCATTGGTTATAGTGCCCAGTGCCGTCTCTTTTACTTGCACCATTGCCGAAAAAAGGCTTTCCCCGTTTTTACCATCCTTTACATACCCACTAATGGTATGTTTTACCTGTGCAACCAACCGATTGGGTAATGACACTGCCCCAAAAAACACCAACAAAAGGGCTAAGCGAAGAGGCAACAAAAAAACAGCGGATAGTTGAGGAGGCATTTTGAGTAAATAATGATTTTATATCTTCGGTTACAACAGCAAGTTTATCTTACGTATTTTTGCGCAATCAGGAAACTGTTAAACCACTCCGTCTGGGTAAATGTTCCAGCAGGAAGAGGATAACTAACCCTGTAAGGTTGTAAGCAGCAATATTTTATTATACTTATTTCCCTTTGACCACGAAATTACGAAAACCATAAGCAATGAAGCCACCTGTTTGGGTTAATATTTTGGTAAGCGCAATTATTACGGTACTTGTATTGGGTGCTTATGCCCGTCATTTTGATAACTCCTTTCAATTTGACGACTCTCATACCATTGAGAGCAACTTATACATACAGGACTTAGGCAACATTCCTAAGTTTTTTACTGACGCACAAACTTTTAGCTCGCTTACCACTAACCAAAGCTATCGGCCAATAGTAACCACTACCCTAGCCTTCGATTTTTGGGCCGGTAAAACTTTCTGGGGCGATGGTTTGAACACCACTCCATACCACATTACCAACTTTGGCTGGTTTGTTTTGCAAATAGTTTTGATGGTGTTCCTGTTCAAAAAAATATTGGATAAAGTGCGACTGCACGAGTGGAACACGCTCATATCCATATTATTGGCAGGCTGGTATGCCGTACATACCGTAAATGCCGAAACCGTGAACTACATCATTTCCCGCTCCGACATACTCTCTACCGTAGGTGTTGTGGCAGCTATGCTTATTTTCGTAAACAATGGCATTGGGCGTAAATATTTCCTCTACCTTATTCCGCTATTTCTGGGCATTTTGGCCAAGCCAACAGCTGTAATGTTTTTACCAATATTGGGTGTTTATCTGCTATTATTTGAGTGGGATTTGTCTATCGCTCAATTGTTTAAATCGTTCAATAAGAAAAATCGCTCTGGCTGGACGCACATTTTGGTTACCGGCGGTATTGGCATTTTAGGATTTCTGCTTACCCGAAAAATGGAACCCCAATGGATACCTGGTGGCACAGACAAATGGCTGTACCTTGCAAGCCAACCATACGTTATTTGGCACTACTTCACTATGCTTTTCGTGCCTAACGACCTAACTGCAGATACCGATTTAAAGGCTTTTGAAACCTTCAATGACTTGCGCGTTTACGGCGGAGTGCTGTTTGTAGCAGTAATGCTCATGATAGCCTTTACGGCATCAGCGTATAGAAACATGCGCCCTGTAACCTTTGGTATTCTTTGGTTTTTCTTGGCCTTGATACCAACATCGAGTATCATTCCCCTTTCGGAAGTAATGAATGACCATAGAATGTACTTCCCTTTCGTTGGGTTAATGTTGGCAGTAGCATGGCCATTAGCCTATTGGGTAATGTCGAACGCTACTAAAAAAGACCCATTCCCGACGGCGGCAAAAGCAGTTTTAGTGGGTTCATTATTGCTATTTACGGGGCTAGCCTATGGTACTTACCAGCGCTGCGAAGTATGGCAAAGTCATGAAACTCTTTGGAAAGACGTAACCGAAAAAAGCCCCAAAAACGGCCGAGGCTGGATGAACTATGGCTTGGTGCTTATGGGCCGAGGAGAATATAAAGAGGCTCTTGAATGCTATAAAACAGCATTGGTATTGAACCCCGATTATGCCTACCTGCACATTAACTTGGGTATTGTATACGAGCAATTAGGGCAGCCTGATAGCTCTAGATTGCACTTTGAATATGCCCAAAAGGTGGGTGATATATTCCCAGAAGTGCACTACCACTATGGCACTTGGTTAATGAGGCAAAAGCAATATAGTGATGCCAAAGTGCAATTGCGCCGAGTAATTAAAATGAGCCCCGCCCACAGTAATGCCCGTTATGCTTTAATGCAGCTGCATCTAGAGCAAAAGGAAAGCGAAGAGTTGCGGAATCTAGCCAACGAAACCTTGCAACTGCTGCCAGGCGACACGCGCACTTTGGCTTACCTAAACGGTATACAAAGCGATGATCAGATAATTGCTGTGGCTAAAGCCAAAGCAGAAAGCGAGCCCAATGCAGAAAACTACTTGAACTTGAGCCTGAATTACTATAACATAGGGGAGTTTCAAGAGTGTATTAATGCTGCATACAAAGCATTACAGTTTAAGCCCGATTATGCAGAGGCATACAACAATATTTGCTCAGCACATAATGAGTTGAAGCAATGGGATTTGGCCATAGCCGCTTGCAACAAAGCACTTGCAATTAAACCTGATTACCAATTGGTAAAAAACAACCTCAACTGGGCGCTGAGCCAGCAGCAGTAGGTTAATTGCGGGTGTCTAGTTGCGAGTTACGGGTTAACTTGAAATAAAAAACGATAATAAACTTGCTACGCGGTTCATGAAACCACCTTTGCAGCACTATTGTTACCTTTGCATAGAGTTGCCAATAAGTAATTGAAGCCACATCATTTTCAAATTGGCACATTTTCAAATTTTCAAATTGAGATTATGATAACTACCGGAACAAGAGCACAGGAATTGATGGATTTGGAAGACCTATATGGTGCCCACAACTATCACCCGCTGCCGGTGGTGCTCGCTAAAGGCCAAGGGGTGTTTGTTTGGGATGTAGATGGCAAGCGTTATTATGATTTCCTTTCGGCGTATTCTGCTGTAAACCAAGGCCATTGCCACCCCAAAATAGTAAATGCACTCATAGAGCAGGCGCAAAAACTAACACTCACCTCGCGGGCATTTTATAACGATTGCCTTGGCGAATATGAGCAATATTTGAATGGCTACTTTGGTTATGACAAGGTATTGCCCATGAACACGGGTGCCGAAGCTGTGGAAACAGCCATTAAAATTACCCGCAAATGGGCCTACGAAAAAAAAGGTATTGCCGAAAAAGAAGCCAAGATTATTGTGTGCGAGCATAACTTTCATGGCCGCACCACTACCATAGTATCTTTCAGTACCGATCCAAGTTCGAAGAAAAACTTCGGGCCATATACACCTGGCTTCGAAACCATACCTTACAACAACATAGCCGCTTTGGAGGCTGCCCTGAAAGACCCAAATATTGCCGGTTTTTTAATAGAACCCATACAAGGCGAAGCGGGTGTTGATGTGCCAAGCGATGGCTACCTAGCTAAAGCATATGAGCTTTGCAAAGCGGCCAATGTGCTTTTTATTGCCGATGAGGTGCAAACCGGCATAGCCCGAACAGGCAAGTTACTGGCCTGCGACCACGAAGGGGTGCGCCCTGATTTGGTAATATTGGGGAAGGCCATTAGCGGTGGCGTATATCCCGTTTCAGCGGTATTGGCCGACGATGCTGTGATGGGGGTAATCAAACCAGGGCAGCATGGCTCCACATTTGGGGGCAACCCGCTGGCAGCTAAAGTAGCTATTGCAGCCCTTGAAGTTATAAAAGATGAGAAACTCGCTGAAAACGCCCAACGCCTTGGTGAGATATTACGCCGCGAATTGCGAGCACTTAACAGTCCTTTGATTAAAATGGTAAGGGGCAAAGGCTTACTAAATGCCATTGTGCTAAACACCGAAGACATGGAACTGGGCTGGAACATTTGCCTAAAACTTCGCGATAATGGCCTTTTGGCCAAACCTACCCACGGAGACAAAATTCGATTTGCACCACCATTGGTAATGACCGAGGAACAACTACGCGAATGTGTGGGTATTATTGCAAAAACCCTTTTACAATTTGAAAATGAGGCAATTTGAAAATTTGAAAATGATAAAGGTTATTTTTTCTTTCAATTCATTTTCAAATTAGCACATTTTCAAATTTCCAAATTAACCGCCATGCGCATTGATGTACTTACCGTTTTGCCCGGACTGTTGGAGAGCCCATTCTCACACTCCATTATGAAACGCGCCCAAGAAAAAGGCTTGCTGGAGGTACATGTTCACGATATTAGGGATTACAGCACCGACAAGCATAAAAAGGTTGACGATTACCAGTTTGGTGGCGGAGCTGGTATGGTAATGAGCATTGAGCCCATTGCCCGTTGCATTGAGCAGTTGAAAAGTGAGCGCACTTATCACGAGATAATATACATGACGCCCGATGGCGTAACGCTGAATCAACAAATGTGCAACTCCCTTTCGATGACAGAGAACCTTATCATTTTATGCGGCCATTACAAAGGCGTAGATGAAAGGGTGCGCGAAATATACATAACCAAAGAAATTTCGGTTGGCGATTATGTATTGTCGGGTGGTGAGTTAGCAGCGGCTATTTTGGTTGATAGCATAGGGCGTTTGATACCAGGGGTTTTGAATGATGAAACGTCGGCACTATTTGATTCTTTTCAAGACGGCATGCTGTCGCCACCAGTATATACCAGGCCTGCTGAGTATAATGGACATAAGATTCCGGAGGTGTTGTTAAGCGGCAATGCCAAGCAAATAGAGCAGTGGAGATATGATATGGCTGTGGAAAGAACAAAAAATCGTCGCCCCGACCTACTAACTGATGAAATAAATTAGTTTGGAACGTAAAAAGCATTATCTTTGCAGTCACGTTTTAAAAATCCAGAATAACATAAGGCCATGGACCTGATTAGAGAAATCACACAAGAACTTGTACCGGGAAAGAATCACGTTGATTTTAAAGCTGGTGACAACATCACTGTTTATTATAAAATCATAGAAGGCGAGAAAGAGCGTGTTCAGCCATTCCGCGGTGACGTTATCCAACGTCGCGGCACTGGCACTACTGCTACCTTTACTGTTCGTAAGATTAGCAACGGAGTAGGTGTTGAGCGCGTGTTCCCAACTTTTTCTCCAAACATTGAGAACATTGAAGTGAACAAACATGGTAAAGTACGTCGCGCACGTATTTTCTATCAGCGTAAACTTAGCGGCAAAAAAGCGCGTATTGCCGAAAAACGCTTTACTCCTGCTGCAAAAGCATAAGCTCAGCCGTATACCATATAAAAAAAGCCCTTTGCGAGCATCGCAAAGGGCTTTTTATTTTGGATAATCTGATTTTAGGTTAAATCCTGAAACCAGAACTCATGCTCAGAACCAGCATATTTTTTGGCTACCAATACTCCTTTGGTAATGGCTATAGGATTGGCAAAATAAGGCGCATCAAATACAAACGTATGGAACTCACCATGCTCGCCACAAGGGTCAACACCTAGAGGTAGGTCGGCTAATAATTGGTCATCTAGCAAACGGCCTGCAAATGCGCTTGAGAGCTTGCTACCATCAACGCATACCAAAATAGCATGTATACCCGATTCAATAACCAGATGCGCCATGTCTTTGGTATTTTCTTTCCAAAGTGGATACACGCCTTCCATTTCAGCGGCAGCTGAAAACTCATCGCGATACTGCCGAAGGTCTTCCAAAAAAATATCGCCAAATATCACCTGATTAATGCCCTCTTTTTTGAGCCACAAAAGGGTTTCCCGCAAAGCTTGTTCATAAGCACCGTGGTCGGTTGCCGTAGGCACTGTCATCCAGCGCACTGGAATCTCCATTACCTCGGCTTGTCGCTCAATTAGTTCATTTCGCACACCGTGCATACTTACCCTACCTGTCTCCTCATTAGTGGTTACTACTAGGCAACACACCTGATATTGGCCCGCTTGCAAGACTCTCCAAAGCGCTAGCGCACTATCTTTTCCGCCGCTCCAAAACATAGCAGCCTTTGTTTGTAAACCGTACATCCTCTTAATCCTCCAATTTTGATTGTGCTGCAATTTTTACCGCCTTCAGCGTAGCAGGTACTTTTATCACAAACACCGAACCAGATGGTGCGTTGTTTTCAACGGTTACTTCGCCTTTATGGTTGCTGGTTACCCGCTTTACAATAAACAACCCCAAGCCGGTACCCTTGGCCGTTCGAGTAAGCTCATTGCCCACTCGGTAAAATTTATCAAATACCTTACGTTTTTCGTTCTCTGCAATACCAACCCCACCATCAGCAACTGCAATTTGAGCAATACCCTCGCTAAGCGAAAGGCTCACCACAATTTTACGGCTCTCGCCAGAGTACTTCACGGCATTTTCAAGCAGGTTCCATACCGCCGAAGCAAAAGAAACCGGATCCATTTTCATCCAAACATTAGGGCGTATCCGTGATTCAAACTGCCAATTATCGCCATAATGCTGTTGTGCTTTCCCAACTAAATTTGCTACAAAATTTGATAGGTCAGTATCTTCAAAAGTATAAGCGTAAGAGCGGGCTTCAATTTTAGCGGCAAGCAAAATATTATCTACCAAGGTTTCCAATCTATCCACATCACTAATGGCATTGGTAGCTAAGTTATTGAATTTAGTTTCGAGCCCACCACGCCTAGTAATGGTTTGCAACGATAGCTTAATGGCTGCCATCGGTGATTTCAACTCGTGCGTTATGCTCAACAGAAAATTGTTCTGCTGTCGTGCTAAAGCTATTTCTTTTGAGAAAGTGCGCATTAACTGCCATGCACCCAATGCCAAAAGTAACATAAACACTAATCCCTCACCTCTTATCATCCATTTCTGCCTATTGAACTTAGCATCCAGCTCTTGGTAATGTGTTGAGGTGTAATAAGTTGAGTCAGTTAGCGATAATTGGTTTTGAACATTAAAAAGCAACTGCTCCTTTTGCGCCAAAGTCTCAAATGCCATATTATTTTTCTCGGTGAGCAAAAACGACCACCACAAATAGCTAGCAAAAATGTAGAGCACTACTACATAAAATACCATTGGCGGACTAATATACTTACTGCTTGGCATACCCTAACGATTACTTATGAAGCGGTAATTTAACAAAAAAGGTAGTTCCCATCTCTGGTTCGCTATCAAACCAAACTTCGCCACCGGCATTCTCAACAATCTGCTTGCTCATGGCCAAACCTAAACCCGTTCCCGAGCTTTTGGTAGTGAAATTGGGCACAAATACTTTGCTGCGTTGCTCTTCGGTTATCCCTATCCCATTATCTTTAACCCATACTGTGGCATAATGGTTCTCACGTTCTACTCCAATGGTTACCGTTCCGTGCTTACCATCTGGTATTGCCTGCACCGCGTTTTTAACTAAATTGTTAAACACGCGCAATAACTGGTTCTTATCGGCATATACCCAAACTGGTTCAGCCCTTTCGTGCACGATGCTCACATTTTGTTCTTCTCTAAACAAATCGGCCACCGAAGCAACTACCTCGGTTAAATCGAACACTTCATTTTGGGCAGTAGGCATTTTTGCAAATGAGGAGAACTCCGACGCAATATGCGATAAGCTATCAATTTGCTCAATCATAGTAGCCATTACCCGTTGCGCAAGCACATCCACATTTGGCCTACCATCGGCCATGGCACGCTGCAAGTGCTGTATACTTAGCTTCATTGGGGTGAGCGGGTTCTTTATCTCGTGCGCTATCTGCTTGGCCATTTCGCGCCATGCACTTTCCCTTTCTGAGCGTGCAAGCAAATCGGCACTTTGCTCCAACTCTCCAATCATCTTATTATACTCTTGCACCAACTTACCTATTTCATCATTGTTTTTCCACTCAATCGGCTCGTTTTTGCGGCCCAATTGGGTTTGTTTTATTTTTTCGCCAATAGCTGATAATGGATAAGTTATGGAGTTTGATAAAAGGTAGGCTAATGAGCCCGCCGCAATAAGCAAAAGCACATACACATTTACCAAGGCTACCAAGAAAGATGATATCTCGCCTTGCAGTTCTTTTTCCCTTGCAAAGTATGGTAGGTTTAAATAGGCCACCAATTCGCCATTAATATTGCGAAGTGGCACATATACGGCCAAATACTGCAATGCTCCTATATTTTCGGTTTGCAGCACTTGCGAGCGCTTACCAACTTCCAATTCCTTGTAAGCCAGTGGGTTTATAATGTCTGATAACAAACCTTTCTCAAAAATATCTGGCTGCGAGGTATTGATAAGGATGCCATTTAAGTCGTAGATATTGATATCCATATTGTGGATGTCGGCCAAGGTAGGTAAATCAGAAGGCCTTTCGCTTTCATTCTGAATAGAGCGGTAATCGCGAATTTTTAAAAAATCGGGATTTTGCCTCAAGTTATACTCTATAGCCGACTTGATTGCATTTTGCTTCTTAATCAAACTATCTAAGTGATAATAATTATACTCTCCCCTAAAGTGAAGTATGGTTACAAAACCAATGGTTAAGAAACTAAATACCAACATCGCAATCATGGAGTATTGTATCTTGTCTTTAAACGAAAGATCAAGCAGGCCTGTCCAATTGGTTTGTTTGTAATAAAGCCTAATCACTATCCTAACAAGCAATACCACAAAGGCAAACAGCAAATACAAACCAAACAAATATGAGAACAGCGTTACAGGTTCAAGCCATCCTTCGCTGGCCTTTGATATAATTACCCATTTGTCGTTGCCTGCATAGTAAGCCAGGTGGCTCATGCCATCGCGCACCCTGTGAAAATACTCTTCGGTTAAATCATCCTCCTCCGGAAAATCGAACTCATAACTATACGCAAAGTTGCCTTCCCTTCTTATCAAATTGCCATTTTCGTAAACGGCATGGCTGTATAAATCTGATTCTTCAGGAAGCTTAATTTTTTCTTCCAGCAATAACTCCGGGTACAAGTTGGTTTTAGCATAACTTTTTGGATTCATCTCGATGATGATGGTACCAATAAACTTGTTTTTGTACAGAATGGGTAAATTGCACAGATAGGTATAGCTACCTCCGTTTTTGGGGATAAAATATAGATAGTCGCTTGGTGGGGTTAGTTCGGCGTTTTCGTCTAGTAAGTCGAGGAAAGAATCGTCCTCGCCCAGTATCAAATCACCCTGCTTGTTAATTAGGTAAATGCTTATGTCGTATTTATTAAAATACCCACTGAAATACAGCGTGCGTATACGCTTAACAATATCGCGGGTAGAAATAAACGGGGTAAGGAAGTAATTTTTTACAAATTCATCTCCGAAAATTCGTTCCTGTACATCCAAAAAAAGATATTCTGTTATCCTATCCCTTTGGTCGGATAGTTTGCGCGCCATGGTTTTGCGTTGCTCCAATTCGCGCATTTGGTTGTACTGGTACATGTGCACCGTAGAAAACAGCGCAAAGAAAATGATAAGCAAAGTAAGGTTGGTAAAACTGGTCAAATCCCTGCGGCGAGAAACCTGCCACAACATGAACAAAAGATACATCACAACCCACGGCACCGAAACTAATAGCTCCCAAGTTTGGCCCATAGCATAAAAAACGACAACAAAAATGCCCCCCAAAACTAGTAATGCAAAGGCATGCTGCCACAACGAAATGTTGAACTTACTAATGTAGCGCACAAACTTAAAAGTAACCAGATAGTAACTGAGTAATAATAAGCTAATGCCAAGCATACCCAATAAACTATACTGGGTAAGGCTAAGGAAATTATTCAAATCGAACGGGATACGGGAGTTGAGCATTAGGCTGTTGAACAACTGCCCAATCCAATAGGCGGATAGGAACAAAAAGATAAAACTACCGATTGTAACCAGCCTATTTACGATTTCAGTTCGAAAATCGAGCTTACGGAATGGTGCGAAACGGAACAGGAACCACGCTGCATTGAAAAGGAAGAGCAGGTTGAGCAATAAATCGCCAAGCGACTTATTTAGGTTTGAAGATGCATAATATTGCGGATCGAACAAGGCAAGCTTTCCAAATTCTCGAGGAAGGTCAAGGCCAATCATGATTGCTCGCACAGTTATTAGCACCATTACAAGCGGCAATAACCCATACCAACCATTATACTGTTTCACTACATAGTAGGCAAAGGTGTTAACTGCAGCTAAAAACAATAGCAGCATAACAAACTGCAACCATGCCAGTGGCTCGTTAGGCTGCTTACCATACTGAAACATATCGGCCCGCAAATAAAAGAGCGCAATACCCTCACGGTTATCAACTGGCACTGCTTCCGGAAAGCTCTCAAGCTCTAAATGTATGTAAGGTGGCAGGTTGAGCGCCGGATTAAAATTGTCGGTTAAATACTGGTTTTGCACTGGGAAATAACTGTGCACCGGTATCATGCCTATAAAATAAAACTTAGAGCCATTAATTACCCTAGTGGTTTTCAATATCTCGTAGTAGCCACTTTGCTGCTTCAAAAAACTACTACCTTCTTCTAAGGCTTTAGCCAAGAATACGGGTGGTATTGCTTCGTTTTTGCTCCAAAACACCAATTCTTCATCCGAAAAAACCAAAAACTCATACGGCCGGTTTCTTATATCGTCAAGGTAATCGGTGTTGTAACCTTTTAGCAATAGGTTCTCCAGTATTTCTTGGTCATTTACTAGCGCATCATAATCATCAGCCCATAGATGCATTTGTGCCTCGGTTTGGGTAGCCAAACGACCAACATTAACCTTCCACATGCCACGCCAATCGAGTAGCAATGTAAGTAGCAACACCAGCAAAAAACCGATGAAGAGTGAAAAAGATATCTTTAGGTAACGATCCAATGTTCCTACGTGCGTTGTTACTTGTTTTATGGAATTACAATACCCGGTTGCTGCCCTATCGATACCAGAGGTATGCTGGCACGATAATTTGCGTTCATCACTCTTATAAATTCATTCGCAATCAGAGCTGCGCCTCGATAGCTTGGGTTTATGCCATCTAACGAAAAGAAGCCTCCGTATATCATTGTATTATTAAACACTTGTCCGTTTATGTTAAAACCCAAATCCAAACGTTGATACAATGCATTAATATCCACCACGTTGAGGCCCTTATTGGTTGCCAAATCTTTAATAAAGAAATTATAGTTTTCTACCTGATATCGTAAAAATTCTAGCTCTTGTACATCCAGCACATATCGTGCCGAAACAGGCACTTGCGCTCCCCAGTTTCCGCATTTAAGTGAGTCCAATGGCAATGATAACACTAGTTTTTCGGTAGGCAATATTTGGCGCTTACCGCTAGGTGCTGTTGGGTCGGTTATTACCATTGCATTATTCCCGGCCTTAAACGTCATTCCCGTTCCGGCGTACGTTTGGTTTAAGGCATCGGCCATAGTTTGGTCAAGTAACAAGGCATTGTAAGGTATGGTATTGAAAAACGGGAAGGCAGTAACATCGGGCAAGGTAGCTATAAAGCCAGCGGCACTGGTATCTTGGGTTAGGCTATCCAATAAAGGTACTAGGTAGTTATAAAAATTAATGGGCGCCACTTCGGGAGCTTGGTTTATAGCATTATCCAAAATATCTTCCATGCCTAGCCAAATGGTAAACAGCTTAGGGTTTCTATTATTTATAGCTACCAACAACGTAGTGGTATCAGCACCCATACGGTAATAAAAATTGTTGCTTGCCGATAGATTCTGCTCCTGAATTTGAGCAACTTTTAAAAATGGTAGCCCCCAATTTCCATATGGCCCCGATTCGGAGGATGAAGTATAACTGGCCAATGTATTAGCCGTAATTTCGCCTCGCACCGGAGTAATCACCTCGTTACCTTTGCAATCAAATTTATATCCCAATTTCAATCGGCTGTTGAGCTGCCCATCCAACAATACAAATCCTCCCGAATCTATAGTTAATGGCTGGGCAAATCGGCCGCCGCCAACCTGCTGCAATTGTCGCGCTATCAATGCTGGATAACTATACTGCTGTGCTTGTAAGTGCAAGGCGCCATCGGCAAAGCCTGCCGTTTCTGAACCACCAATTGCTACATAAGGGCTAAGGGGAAGTACTCCCCTATCGATAGGCTCAGTGTCTAGCAAATCTTTGTTGCAACTTGCCAAAACCAACAGCAATATAAAAAAGCAATACTTCATGGCTCGGCTAAAGTTTCGGGAGTGGTAGACTTCGGTCTTTTGCCTAGATTAAAATTTAGCGCCAAACCAATGGCAATAGCATTGCCCTTGTAGGTGCCCCCCAAGCCTGCATAATTATCGGCTTGGCTTTCTGTGCGCCTTGCGCTGTCAATATAGGTAAAGCTCAAATCCAATTCAAACCTATCGCCGCTGTGCATAGTGCCACCCAAAGTAATGGCAAAACGGTTGGCATCGGGTGCCAAGGGCGACACTGTGCCATCTGGTACTGCTGCCAAATCAAGATAAGTGCCAGCCCTTAGGGTAAAAGTGCTATCAATATCATAACTACCTCCGAGCCTTATTGTAGCAGCGTTGTTTAAATCAGTAGGCAATGGTTGGGCAGGTAATAGACTATTGGGCTGTGCAAAATCATTAACAACATTTTTGTAGGCACTCCAACCTACGTAGTTTACATCTATGCTCAAAGCTAGTCTGGGTTCAGGTCTATAAGTAACTCCAATATCAACCGACCAGGGCAGCTGCATATTGGTATTTACAGCTGCATCTGGAAACGAATCAGTTAATGCATCAGGTACTGTATAGTTCACCACACCTTTGCTACCCTTGTACTGAATAGCTGATTTATACGACGCACCAATATCCAACTTAGGGGTGATGTGTACCAGTAAACCGGCATTAAAACCATAGCCATTGGCTTTGCTACTCAAATCTATTTGCCCATCGACACCGCTGCCAAAGGCAAGCGGCAAAGCCCTGCCCTGCTCCATACTGCTGAGGCTATAAACAAACCCGGCACCAACGCCCACCCTATTGCCAATATTGTAACTAAACGTTGGCTGAATATGGTAAACATTGAGCTTGCTATTGGCAGCTACGTATCGTCCGGCCCATGTTGAACCCCAATCAATATTGGTACCAAAAGGAGTATAAACGCCTAGTCCTATTTTCCAATGTTGTTTTGGGTTGGTATTCCAACTCCAGTATCCAGCAAAAGGTATGGTTATACCCGAACTCATTTTATACAGTTTGTTGGTGCCCTCTTCGCGAAACTGAAATTTGGGCAACAGCATAAAAGCATTAAGATTGAGACTATTCTTTTGGGTAAATGACAAAGCACCAGGGTTGAAATAAATAGTTGAGGCATCTAAAGGATTGCTTATGCCCGTGCCACCCATACCTGATTGCTTAACGCCTTGAAGCGCTAGTTGTATGCCACCTGCAACTAATGCTGATGAGCAAAACATAAACAAAATACTGGCAAGGCCACGCATATTGCTAGCTGTGGGTTTTAGCTTCGTTCCAAAGCACATCCATTTCACCCAGAGTCATTTCGCGTAAATCGCGGTTTTGCTCCTTGGCTTTAGCCTCAATATATTGAAAACGATGTTGAAATTTTTTGTTGGTACGCTCTAAAGCACTTTCGGGGTCAACGTTTATAAAACGCGAATAGTTAACTAAAGAAAACAACAAATCGCCAAACTCTTCTTCAACCTTTGCTGGGTCGGCAGCATCGCCATGTATGGTATGTTCCTTAAGTTCGGCCAATTCCTCTTCAACCTTATCCCAAACCTGTTCGCGGTTTTCCCACTCAAAACCCACTTGTTTCGATTTGTCTTGCAAGCGGTATGCCTTTACCATAGCGGGCAACGACATTGGCACGCCCGACAGCACCGATTTCTTACCTTCCTTTAGTTTTATCTGCTCCCAGTTTTCCTTCACCGCTTGTTCGGTATCAGCTTTCACATCGCCGTATATATGCGGGTGACGGTTTATAAGTTTGTCACAAAGGGTATTGATAACGCTTGCAACGTCAAAAGCTCCTTGTTCCTCACCTATTTTTGCGTAAAAAACCATGTGCAACATTACGTCACCAAGCTCCTCTTTAATACCGTTCAAATCTTCTTCTAGCAACGCATCAGCCAACTCATAGGTTTCTTCAATGGTTAAGTTTCGAAGAGTTTGAAACGTTTGTTTCTTATCCCACGGACATTTTTCACGCAACTCATTCATAATGATGAGCAGCCTTTCAAATGCCTTCAACTTTTCGTCCATAGTGCTTGGTTGATTCATTAGGGTACAATTGCTTTGCTTCGTTATCAACTTTTATCGTCAATCTAATAAATCAGCGAACCATTAGCTAACTCTGACTGTTTACCATTAAAACATATTAGATTCACCATTTGTGAACCATTGCCTTAATTAATTAATCGTTTATCTCATCTCAAAACTACGTAAAAGACCGCAATTATGTTCCTGCCTACTTTGATAGTAATCACAGCAATAATTGCTACATCACTAGCCATGATTGGCATTCGTATGTTTTTGGTAAAAGGCGGCGGTTTTCGTGGAAATCGGGCTACCAAAAACCGCGAGATTAAGAATGAGTTTGGCGAATGCAGTGATTGCGGTAGCTAGTTTTGCGAAGTTTGCCCAAAAGGTCATGTATTTCTTTGAAACCTTTCAAGGCACAACAACAACCAACACAAACAGGTCAAACTGAAGTAATTACTTTAATCTTTCTACTTTAAAGGTATCCACCGTTCCTAGATTCTGAAACCCAAAACCCACCAAATTAAATAAATACATTGCGATTGGGTTGAATGGAGCAGAGGAGTAACTGTAAATATTTTAAATAATTATTATATTTTTAAGCACAGCACCCAGCACTTCGAAAGCCTTTAATCCTGAGGACATTAGCTATGCTAACAACTTTCAATCCACCTTGTGCCATTGATATCTGCACCAACCATGGAATATAGATTGGCAAAATGGCCAAATCTGAACTACCATACAATACGGTAAGTGTTTCGATGGTATGTTATATTGCACTAATCAGTCCAAACAGTTATAATCGCAACTTACCCTTACTACATTAACCGAAATTTCAGTAGTAAATAGAACGAATACAAACACCCATGAAATGAGGTCTTGGTTCAGTGCATTCATGCCTGCACAGTCAAATGCATTTTTGTCCGAAAGTACTAAAAACACTGTAATTATGGCAACAATACACAAAGTTGCAGACAGCGCTGCTTGGGCGTTGAAAGGTCAAACTTTTCCGAATTAACTTAGTGGCTCTTACCGAGCTTGCTATTGCGGATGCCATAAACGAAATAGACCACCACGCCAATGGCGAGCCATACAAGGAGCCGCATCCAGTTGGTCCAGCCAAGGCCGTAAATCATTACGCCACAGGCCAAAATACCCAAGATAGGCACCAATGGCACCAGCGGGGTTTTGAATTTGCGTGGCAAATCTGGATGTTTTACACGCAGAATCCATACTCCTGCACATACCAACATAAAGGCAAATAGCGTACCAATACTGGTCATTTCGCCCACAATACTACCAGGTACAAAGGCCGCAAAAGCACCTACAAATGCCAAAAATATCCAGTTGGATTTGTGAGGCGTTTTGAATTTAGGGTGGATATCAGAGAATACTTTTGGCACCAAACCATCGCGGCTCATAGAGTAGAACACACGCGATTGACCCATCAACATTACCAATATTACCGAAGAGAAACCGGCCAAAATAGCCACAGTTACGCCTTTCGCCAACCATTCGTAGCCTGGCATATAGTTCTGGATAGCAAAGGCCACTGAGGCTTCCTTACCATTGGTTCTGAAATCTTCTACACTGGCTACACCAGTGAGTACGTGGGCAAAGAGGATATATAAAACAGTACAAACAGCCAACGAGCCTAGAATACCGATAGGCATATCGCGACCTGGATTTTTAGCTTCTTGAGCTGTTGTAGATACGGCATCGAAACCGATAAAAGCAAAGAACACCACGCCTGCGGCACCTATAATACCCCAGAACCCCCCAAAGGCATGTGCAACTCCATCTGATGTGGTAAAGGTAGTGGCAGCTGGGATGTATTCAGCATGGTTAGCTGGGTTGATATATGACCAACCCAATACGATAAACAAGATAACTACTGATACCTTAGCAACTACTATCAATCCATTGATAAAAGCCGACTCCTGCATGCCACGAATGAGCAAAAGGGTGAGCGCTAAAAGGATAAACAAGGCGGGCAAATTTACCATACCTTGCGAGGTTTCTACCAAGCCTTGTAAATTGGCGGGCAAAGATGCTAGTTGGTCATCGCGCAACAATAACATGCCTTCCTTGGCGGTTGAGGCTAGTTCGGCGGGGAATTTGGCAATATTCGAACCTAATACAGCATTGATATGCTCAAATGGCGAGTGGCACCAAGCATAAGGTATCTCTACGCCAAAATAACTTAGCAGTTTGTTTAAGTACTCGCTCCACGCAATGCTTACCGTAGCAGCGCCAATGGCATACTCTAAAACCAAATCCCACCCGATAATCCATGCTACAAATTCACCCATGGTGGCATAGCTATAAGTATAGGCACTACCAGCAATAGGAATGATAGAGGCAAACTCAGCATAGCAAAGACCAGCAAACGCACAGCCCAAACCGGCCAATACAAATGCAATAGTAACTGCAGGGCCGGCATGGCTGGCAGCGGCATTGGCCGTTTGAACAAACAGCCCCGCACCGATAATGGCACCAATACCAATAGCAATTAAAGCCCAAGGCCCGAGCGTGCGCTTTAGCGTATGTTCGCCTGGTTCGGCTTCCTTCATCAGGTGCTCAATGGATTTCTTTCGGAACAAATCTGCCATAATGGTAGGTAGTTAAGGGCGGTAAATTTATAAAAAATTTCAGAATTGACAGCACGGTGCAGCGCAACGCGCTTTAAAACCAAAAAAGAAACGGTAATGCCCATAAACAATGAATTTGCCACCTTTTTTAAACAGCGTTTTTATGCATAGAATGGCCTACACTGGATGCTAGTTGGCGCATGCAAAATGGTAGATGGCCAATTCTTCTTCACTAACCTCATCTATACCCAGACGTTCTATATTTCTGTGAATACCCTATGAGAAAGTAGGCGAAAATCTTGTTCGGGTATAACTTGGCTGATAAACGGAGATTTAATTTAATGAAACGGCCTAAGTAAAGCCATAATATGGTGCACAAATGGGTGAAGTCAAAAGAAAAAGCTATGAGTTTAACATCTATCTTTTACGAGTTAAAGCAAACTACAAGAGGTAACAACACTGGCGAATATTAATTTGATTTTACCATTTTATATGTTGTAGCGCCATAACCAATTATGCACTGTATCTTTATTAACTTTGAGAGTAAGTACAATACCAAAGCTACACTATACAGTTATGCGAACACTCTATTTAGTAAGACATGCCAAGTCATCGTGGAAATATCCGAACCTAGAGGATAGGCACCGCCCATTAAAAAAACGGGGCGAAACGGATGCCCACATTATGGCTGCAACACTAAGTGGGAAAGGCATAAAGCCGGGGCTAATATTAACCAGTCCTGCCAAGAGAGCTTATGATACAGCATGCCTGTTTGCAGAAGACCTTAGATACCCCCTAGACCAAATTGTGCAAAATGACAACCTTTATTTTACCGGCATACCTCAAACATTAGAGGTAATACAGCAAACAGCTAACCAGTATGATGATTTGTTTGTGTTTGGCCACAATCCGGATACATTAGATTTAGTGAATACTTTCTCGCCCGACGATTTTGAGAACGTGCCCACCAGTGGTATTGCCTGTATTCAGTTTGAGGTGGATAACTGGAAAGACATCACTCTAAAAAATGGCATCTTTCGCTGGCTCGATTTTCCATCGGCGCATCGTTGATTGGTTGATATTAAAAATGTCAATCTCTTATCACTAAGTTCCAATTGGGCTTAAACACCCTACACTTTTTCCCAATTAACTATAACAAATCAACCCTTAACTAAACCCTAAGGCACTTCATCTTCCCAGTCTAGATATACGGGCTCTTCGGGTATCTCCCAGTCTTGTTGTTCCTTGGTGGTATTGTACTCTTCGTATACCCCTTTAATAGCATTGCGCATTTGGTCGCCCTGTTTTTTAAACTGCTGCTTCACCATCTTGCTATCGTAGCGTATATCTGGGTTGTCAAGCGGGCCCTTCATGGTAATAAAAAAGTTAAAGCTGGTTTCATCCAGCACTTCAAACTCATCGGTCTGCCTTGCGTTCTTTTTAAATTTGCGAGCCAATATGTCATATATATTGAGCTTGATGCTATAATCAACATAATTGGTAAAGGTATGGGTGCCTGCCACTGCCAAATTGAATGCACTTGATTTAATAATCATTTGGGGGAAATAGATAACCTCGTTTTTTACTTCAATTTGGTTTTGCAGGGTGGCAAATTTTATATCGCGCAGTTCATCAATTCTAATAAACTTGCTCAGTTTTTCTAACGGCTTAAAGTTCATTAGGCGTCCTTCCTTTATGGTAATATCGGCCAATAGGTAAATCGATTTATAATCGAGTTGGCCATCTTTTACGTCGGCATTAAACTTAAACGCGGTAGTAAGTTTGCCTTTAAGGTTTTCATTGGTAAGGTCGGTTTGCCCAAAATTATTCAGTTCGCGCAGCAACTCGCTTATCTCCACACTATTAATATAGCCATTGGTTTCGGTGCGCAGCCAATCGCCTGAGCGGGTTATGGTGCTGGTAAACCGAATGTTGCCACCAAACATGGCTGTATAAAACTCATTCAACACTACTTTGCCTGGCTCAAACACAACTTGTCCGTTCAGTTCTCTTATATTTAGTTTGTCATGTCTAAAGTGGTCGCACCATAATCCTATTTTACCCGTTACATTGGTTGCTAAGCGGGCGGTAGTGCCGTTGTTGTTTGCCGTATTGGTCTCATCCTTGCTTTTTGCTGCGGGCAGTTTCAAAAGGTCGGTATACAAGTATTCAACTTTAAGTTTCAGGTCAACCTCTAAAGGTTTTACGATTGCTTCGCGGTTGGTAGCCAACGTATAGTAGTATCCCTTCCAATACTGCACCTGCCCATCAAGTTGGGCTTTTAGACCCGGCACTTGCACTTGCAGTTTATCCATTTTTATCATCCATGGGCTTACTTCTATTTTTCCTTGGGGGAAATAAAAAGTATCCTGCCCCACATGCAACCTAGTTTCCTCAAAACTTAGCAGCCCCTTTAGCTCAATGGGCCTTTCGTGGTTGGTCATGGTTAGGTCTTCAATGCTACCTTTAAAAGCCACATCGGTAAAAAACAGCTTGCCGGATAGGTTATGCACTGCGGCAGTATCGGTTAATATAGAGTTGAGCATATTTAACGAAAGCATGCCATTGGCCTCTATATTGTACAAAGGCGTTTCTAGGTTCTTCATACTTCCTTTTATCTGCAGCTTCTCCCCATCCAAGTATGCCAGCAATTCTTCCACCACAACCTCTGAAGTACTAAGCCGCTGCTTGCCACCATTGGTGAAACTACCTTTAATCATGAGCTTTTCAACGGTTTTGTTTAGAGGCACATAATGCACGGTAGCCTTATCCAATTGGTAACTGATATCAACCCTAGGGCTTTTGCTTTTTGAAAGTTCGCCCTTTATTTTCACACCAAATTTCAAGGCTCCCTCTACTTGGTAGTCTTTTGCATAGCTCAGCACTGTATCGGGAAAGAGCTGCAGGAAATTAGAAACAGCTAAATCGCGACCTTGTACATCCAAGTCAAACACCGTTTTTTCCTCCGGCACCTCAAAACTGCCCAATACGCTAAAGTTATTCCCCTGAATTTGTAAAGCTGGTACATCCAAACTATAGACACCTTTCTCGGGCAAGATGCGTATGTTACCTTCTAGTGCAATATCTTTTGCTCGGGCATAATCAGTACCTTTTATCTGTATATGGTTAGAAAATAAAGCAGCATCAGCCTCAATGTAAAAATTGCTTTCGGTAAAGTTGCCAGCCACTTCGGCATCGTGAATCTGCAAATCGACCAGCACGCCTGAAAGTGCATACTCATATATATACTGCACATTTTTGAGCTTGGCCGCCGAAAGGTTCAATAAAAAATGGGTGGTAGCAGTATCCGTTTTTTCAGTAGGTTTTATCAACTGAAAATTAGTAACTCCAGGCTTGAAGGTGCGCATGTGCATTTTGCCCTCTTCTATAACCACGCTGCGTATGTTCCAATCTTGGCTAATGAGTTCCCAAATATTGGCCAATAAATAAACCCGCTTTGCAATAAGCAAAGTATCGTCGGGCTTCCGGGTGCTACCCATTACAATAATATCCTTAAACTCAATAGAGGCTTTAGGAAAGTTGCTAAACACCGAAAACTCCACCCCGCCCCTAATGTTCACCTCAGTTTGGATGTATTCGTTCATTTCGGCAATCACCCTTTTCTCAATTTGGTCGCCGAAAATCTGCGTAATTGCCAATAAGGCCACAATTACGAGCACAATTAGTCCACCAAATAGCCACGCAAAATACTTCAACCACTTTTTTATCTGTTCCGACTCCATAAGCTAATAACGCTAAGTGCTTGAAAATGTGTTATGCGAAGCTAGAAAGTTTATGTGTGTGAAAAAATTATTTCGGGAAATTCATTCAATAGTTGGAAAATGGAAATAAACGTTCTACATTTGTCGTCCCAAACGCGCAACATGGTTGACGTTTACGGGCGCTTAGCTCAGCTGGTTCAGAGCATCTGCCTTACAAGCAGAGGGTCG
>CAMDKI010000003.1 GCA_945901065.1 Chitinophaga pinensis | reverse complement strand
TCAATAACCTTTTTGTCCGCATGGCGGTTCTTGTTCTTGCCACCGATAAAGGTTTCATCGGCTTGGAAACATCCGTCCTGTTTAATATCTGCATCTTTTTGGCTGAACGCTTGCCTAATCCTACTCAACATAAACCAAGCTGTTTTTTGCGTCACGCCAAGGTCGCTTGCCAACTGGTGCGAACTGATACCCTTTTTGTGCAACGAAAATATATAGATTGCGATAAACCATTTACGCAAAGGTACGTGAGAACCCTCGAACATCGTACCTATGGTTACGGTGTAACGTTGTTTGCAATCCCCACATTTGTACATTCCTTTAAACACGCCTTTTGTTTTTAGTGTGTATGCTTTGGTGCATTTGCAATATGGGCAAGTTGGCGTTCCGTTCCAAATCTTTTGTTCAAGATAACTTCTACAAGCGGCATCGTCTGGCAGTGCTGCAAGCATGGTGGTCAGGGAGTTGAACTTTGCGATATTTTGTGTAGCTTCCATTGGTAGTAGCTTTGTGTTTGCTACTCAAATATACAACTAATTTTTGGTACAACCAAATATATCATTGCCAATAATTAAAAGCGGCATCCCTATTTTTGCTACTTTTTCAACCCCACTCAGCCCGCGAGATAGTATATAACTATTGAGTATAACGCACACAACAAAGAAAACAATGGCCTCGTAAGGGATGCCAGTGGTACTCTTGCCAATGTCTATATAGTTAATAAAAAATTGAGCCACATCAACTTGACTCATACTGCTAAACGTGCCAACTACCGAGTGGTAAACGTAGGCCATGGTCCAGCTTTCGATGTAGCAATAATAGGCCGCTACGCTGATGTTGGTGAAAATGCCGAACACGCCAAAGTACTTCCAGAAGGAGCGTTTTACTATCGAGTCGAGAATAAACGGGGTGCTGTGGTGCCCCAAGCGACCGCCAAAACGGCCCATGCTCCACTCAATCCATAATAGCGGAACACCCATTAACAGGAAACACACCAAATAAGGAATCATAAAGGCACCGCCTCCGTTTTGCACCGCCTGAACCGGAAAACGCAGGAAATTGCCAAGCCCCACGGCATTGCCTGCCATGGCCAATACTAGTCCCACCCGGCTTCCCCAGGCTTGATTGTCGTTACTTAGTGATTTACTCATGAAAGGTAGCAGTTTGTTGGCATTGGGGTAATGTTCTGCTAAACTAACGTTTTTCTTTACAGACGCAAGGGTAAAACAAAGAGGAAATAAGAAATGAGAGATAAGAAACGAAAAGAAATGGCAGCGAATAGCTATAATGATGACAAAAACACTATTGTCAAAACACATAGCCCCAATATGCTATAACTTATCTAGCTCCCGTTTTTTCTTAAAGAAGTCTTTCATCAGCTGTCCACAATCGTGCTCCAAGAGGCCCTTTTCTACGTGGGTAGTATCATTGAAAATGTGCCTATCAAAATGCGTAAAGCCATATCGGTTGTCGCCAGCGGCATAATACACTGCGCCGATTTTTGACCAAAACAGCGCCGTGGCGCACATCATACAAGGCTCAATGGTAACGTATATGGCACAATCGGTGAGGTATTTGCTGCCTAAAACATTGGTAGCCGAAGTAATAGCCAGCATTTCGGCGTGTGCGGTCGGGTCTTTCAATCGCTCTACTTGGTTGTAAGCCTTAGCTATAACGCGGCTATGAGACACCACTACTGCCCCAATAGGCACTTCGTCTTCGGCTTGTGCTTGCTTGGCCTCCTTGAGGGCCAACTCCATAAAATGCTGGTGTACGTTTATAATCATGTTGCAGGTACCTGAGGCAAAGATACAGAATTGCACGTTCGCCCTAAAAACGTTTGACTATTTAGGTGCTTCAGGTTCAACCCGAACAAATGCCACAACAATACCCGCTGCCAAAACCCCGTAACCAAATTCGGCCCGTTCTTCCTATCTTTGGCTCACAAACACCCATTAGCATGTTACAGGCAGCCTATATAGCCCAAAACCGCGACGCAGTAGTGGCGGGACTACAGAAAAAGAACTTTAAGGATACCGATAAAGTAGACCAGATAATTACCATTGACGAGAAACGCCGCAAGGTGAAATTCGACCTCGATGAATTATTGAGCCAGCAAAACTCCATAGCCAAAGAAATAGGCCAACTGTTTGCCCAAGGCAAACGCGACGAGGCCGATGCCCTTAAGGGTAAAGCACCATTGCTTAAAGAACAAAGCCGCGAGTTGCAAGAGCAGTTGGAAGCGTTGGAATTGGAGCAATATGAGCTATTGGTTACCTTGCCCAACCTACCGCACAGCAGCGTGCCAGCGGGCAAAACCCCCGAAGAAAACGAAGTGGTGAAACAAGTAGGCACCATACCCACTATGGCCAGCACCGCCAAGCCGCATTGGGAGTTGCTAGAGCAATTCGGTATTGTTGATTTGGCTTTGGGTACCAAAATTACAGGGGCTGGTTTCCCGGTTTATTTGGGCAAAGGTGCTCGCTTGCAACGGGCTTTGGTCAATTTCTTTTTGGATGAGGCCATAGCTGCCGGATACAAGGAAGTGAACCCGCCTTTGATGGTGAACACCGATACCGCCTTCGGTACGGGCCAATTGCCCGACAAAGAGGGCCAAATGTACCATGCCACCGAAGACAACTACTACCTGATACCTACCGCCGAGGTACCGGTAACCAACATTCACCGCGACGATATTTTGGCGGAGGGCGATTTGCCGATACGCTATTGCGCCTACTCTCCTTGTTTCCGCAGGGAGGCGGGTAGCTATGGTAAAGATGTGCGTGGCCTAAACCGCGTGCACCAGTTTGAGAAGGTGGAGATTGTACAGTTCCAAACGCCAGAGAAATCTTACGAAACCCTAGAGGGTATGGTGAGCCACGTAGAGCGCATTTTGCAAAAGCTAGAGCTACCCTACCGCATATTGCGCCTGTGTGGCGGCGATATGAGCTTTAGCTCTGCCCTTACCTACGATTTTGAGGTGTATAGCGCGGCCCAACAACGTTGGTTGGAGGTTAGCTCAGTTAGCAACTTCGAGACCTTCCAGAGTAACCGTATGAAAATACGCTACAAAGGCAACGAGGACAAAAAGACCCAACTGGTGCACACCCTAAACGGTAGCGCCCTGGCCTTGCCCCGCATTGTGGCGGCCCTGCTAGAGAACAACCAAACAGCAGAAGGCACTGTGCTGCTGCCCAAGGTATTACACAGCTACACGGGCTTTGAGGTGATTGGGTGAGCGTAGGGTAGAACCTTGATTTTACTTGATTTCCCTGATTCGAAAAGGATTTCTTACATAATATGTAAAAAATCCTTTTCAAATCTATAAATCCTTTTCCCAATCATGGTTCTAACAATTCAGCGGCTATATTTGCAACATGCCCACAATCCTCCTCAAAACTACCATCAATGCCCCTGCCGATATCTGTTTCGATTTGTCGAGGAGCATTGATTTGCATAAAATATCAACGGCACATACCAACGAAGAGGCTATTGCGGGCACTACCTCAGGGTTGATAAATTTGGGCGAAAGCGTTACTTGGCGCGCCAAGCACTTTGGGGTTTACCAAACATTAACCTCTAAAGTAACGGCCATGCAGCGGCCCGATTTTTTTGTAGATGAAATGGTGCAAGGGGCTTTTAAATCGTTTTGGCACGAACACCGTTTTCAAGAAGCCGATGGCATCACTACCATGACGGATACATTTAATTATACCTCACCATTGGGGCCGTTGGGTAAGCTAGCGGATGTGCTTTTCTTGGAGCAATACATGACCCAGCTGCTCGTAAAACGCAATGTGGTAGTTAAAGAGTTTGCGGAAAATGGGCGGTGGAAAGAGGTGTTGGGGTGATTAGTCTAATTTGAAAGCCAATGTCTATTGGAATAATTTGCTCACCTTTGCAGCAAAATAAACCTACATGCGCATTATCCGACTGCTTTTGCCCATGCTTGCCATAGCCTTGCTGCTTACCACGGCCTGCAACAACACCCCTGATGCCCCAAAAGGCCCTACCGCCGAAGAAATTGAAGCCGAAAGCGCGCGATTGAACACTTGGTTTGATGCCGTGTGGGACGATCAAGTAAGCCGCTACCCGGTTTGGAAGGCTTACCTAGGCATTAAAGACTCTACCGCCAACCAATGGGGCGATTTTTCTGACTCGATGCAGTTGGTAGAAATTGCAATTTTGAAGCAAAACCTAGCCTTCCTCAAAGATAGTTTCGACTTTAATAAGCTCAACGAAATAACCCAAACCAGCTACCGCATGTGGGTAGCCGATGCGGAAGACGAAATCAAGAATTTCGATTTCCGTATGCATGGTTACCCAATTGACCAAATGAACGGCATACATACGTGGTTGCCTTCGTTTTTGATGAACATACACCAAGTAGGCAATGTGCAAGATGCCAAGGACTACATTGCTCGCTTGCAAAAGATTGATGTTGCCATGGCACAAGTAGTAGCAGGTATGAAAGTGCGCGAAGCAAAAGAGATAATTCTGCCTAAGTTCTTGTTCCCCGCAGTATTGAAGGATTGCCAAAACTTGATTACTGGCACGCCGTTCGATAAATCTAAAAACGACTCGCCGCTGTTTGCCGATATTAAAGGCAAAATTGCGGGTCTTGATTCAACCGTTGATGCCGCTGCCAAAGCTGCTTTGGTTGAAGAGGCTCGTTTGGCGCTTTTGGAGCACTTTAAGCCTGCCTACGACAATATTATAGCCTACCTGACCGAATTGGAGAAAAAGGCCACCAACGATGCTGGTGTTTGGAAATTTCCGAATGGCGATAGCTACTACGAAGTGGCCTTGGCCAACAACACTACCACTAAACTTACTCCCGACGAGATTATGGCCATTGGCGAAGCCGAAATTGTCCGCATACACGGCGAAATGCGCAACATAATGACGCAGGTAAACTTCAAAAGCGACAGCCTAAAAGCGTTTTTTGAGTTTATGAAAACCGATAAGCAGTTTTTCTATGCCAATACGCCAGAAGGCAAGAAACAATATCTTGACGAAACCCTTGCTTTGATTGATTCAATGAAGGCTACCTTACCCAAGCTGTTTGGTATTATGCCTAAAGCTGAGTTGGTGGTAAAACAAGTTGAGCCGTTCCGTGAAGAATCGGCGGGCACGGCGTTTTACGAAAGCCCAGCACCCGATGGCTCGCGCCCTGGCACGTACTACGTAAACCTGTACGAAATGAAGAACATGCCAGTATACGAAATGGAAGCCTTGGCATACCACGAAGCCATACCGGGCCACCACATGCAAATAAGCATTAACCAAGAACTACAAGGCCTGCCTAAGTTCCGCACCTTGGGTGGCGACTATACCGCATACGTTGAGGGTTGGGGTTTGTATTCTGAGTACATACCTAAAGAGTTCGGTTTCTATAAAAACCCTTATTCCGATTTTGGCCGTTTGAGCATGGAACTATGGCGCGCTTGCCGTTTGGTGGTTGACGTAGGTATACACTGGAAACGCTGGACCCGCGAAGAGGGCATTCAGTTTTATGCTGATAACACCCCTAGCCCAATGGGCGAATGCGTGGGCATGGTGGAGCGTCACATAGTAATGCCTGGTCAAGCTACGGCATACAAAGTGGGCCAACTGAAAATTTTGGAATTGCTGAAACGCTCGCGCACTGCGTTGGGCGATAAGTTTGATATTCACTCGTTTCACGATGAGGTGCTGCGCCACGGCTCATTGCCTTTGAACATCTTGGAAGAGAACATTGACAAATGGATAGCCAAGCAAAAAGAAGCGGCTCCAGCGGCTTAAAAACCTTATTCAAGCAAGTATAACCAAGGGCCGCAAATGTTTGCGGCCCTTTTGTTTTGCTGTGCCCATGCGGCCTATTAGAGGCAGAGCTGTTTGAAGAAAACCATTGATAACCTAAAACAAAACGCCCCATCTCGTTCAAAACGAGATGGGGCGTTTATATCTATACTTGTATGCTTACTTAATACCGAAAGCTTCCTTTACGGCATCTACAAAATCAAGTTTCTCCCAAGTAAACAACTCTACTTTCATTTTCTTGGTTTCGCCGCTAGGTAGGGTAAAGGTTTTGGTTACCTCTTCGTTTTTGCGACCCATGTGGCCATAAGCTGCGGTTTCGCTATACATTGGCGTGCGTAGTTTCAAGCGTTGCTCAATAGCATAAGGGCGCATATCAAACACCTTCTCTACAATCTTCGCAATCTCGCCATCGTTCAAACCTACACGGCCTGTGCCGTAAGTATTTACATAAATACCCATAGGCTTAGCAACACCAATAGCATACGATACCTGCACCAAAACCTCGTCGGCTACACCTGCAGCTACTAAGTTTTTGGCAATGTGGCGTGTAGCATAGGCTGCGCTGCGGTCAACTTTCGAAGGGTCTTTGCCGCTGAATGCACCACCACCGTGGGCGCCTTTGCCACCGTAGGTATCAACTATAATTTTACGACCAGTAAGGCCAGTATCGCCATGCGGACCGCCGATAACGAACTTGCCGGTTGGGTTTACGTGGTACGTAATTTTGTCATCAAACAACTTCTGTACACGCTTAGGGAATTTCTTCATTACGCGCGGAATCAAGATGTTGATTACATCATCCTCAATCTGCTTTTGCATCTTCTTCTCGCTATCGAAATCGTCGTGCTGCGTAGAAAGTACAATGGCATCAATGCGGATAGGCGTGTTGTCGTCGCTATACTCAATAGTTACCTGGCTCTTGCTATCAGGGCGTAGGTACTTTATCTTTTTGTTTTCGCGGCGAAGCTCGGCCAACTCAATCAATAGTTGGTGGGCAATGTCCAAAGGCAACGGCATGTAGTTGTCGGTATCTTTGGTAGCGTAGCCAAACATCATACCTTGGTCGCCAGCACCTTGCTCTTCCTTGTTCTTTTTGTCAACGCCTTGGTTAATGTCGCTCGATTGCTCGTGAATGGCAGAGATAATGCCGCAGCTATTGGCCTCAAACATATACTCGCTCTTGGTGTAACCAATTTTCTTGATCACATCGCGGGCAATAGTTTGCACATCCAGGTATACGGTCGATTTTACTTCGCCGGCCAACACCACCAAACCAGTGGTACACAAGGTTTCGCAAGCTACCTTCGACTCTGGGTCGAAAGCCAAGAAGTTATCAATCAATGCATCTGATATTTGGTCGGATACTTTGTCCGGATGTCCTTCCGAAACCGACTCAGAGGTAAACAAATAGGGCATGATATGTAATTGTTAAAGGGTAAAGTTGAATTGTTGCCCAAATTTAAGAAAAGGCTTTGGGATTGCCGTCAATATTTGATTTTAATTGATAGAGATAAAGCTATCACAATTATATGGTTTTCTCCGGCCTCATCTGAGGAAAGAAGAGTACCTCTTGTATGGTATTTTGGTTGGTCATGAACATGGTAAGCCTATCAATGCCAATGCCGAGGCCCGAGGTGGGCGGCATGCCGTACTCCAGGGCCCGCAAAAAGTCGTGGTCAATGGTCATGGCCTCATCGTCGCCTCGGTCGGCCAGGCGCATTTGCTCTAGGAAACGCTCGCGCTGGTCGATGGGGTCGTTGAGCTCGCTGTAGGCGTTGGCCACTTCCTTGCCGTTTACCATCAGCTCAAAGCGCTCGGCCAACTGTGGGTTGGTGCGGTGCTTTTTGCACAGCGGCGACATCTCCACCGGGAAATCGGTAATAAAGGTAGGCTGTATGAAATTGCCTTCGCACTTAGCGCCAAACAGCTCATCAATGAGTTTGCCGCGGCCCATGGTTTCGTCAACCTCTACGCCTTGCTGGCGGCAGGTTACGCGCAGTTGGGCCTCGTCCATGCTGCTAATATCAACGCCCGTGAAGCGCTCAATGGCCTCGTACATGGTTACGCGCGGGTAAGGGGCGGCGTAGTTGAGGGTGGTATCGCCAAACGGCACTTGGGTGGTGCCGTGCAGCTCGGTGGCTATTTTCTCGAGCATTTGCTCGGTAAAGGCCATCATCCAGTTGTAGTCTTTGTAGGCTACATATATCTCCATTACGGTAAACTCGGGGTTGTGGGTGCGGTCCATACCCTCGTTGCGGAAGTTTTTGCTGAACTCGTACACGCCGTCAAAGCCGCCTACAATGAGGCGCTTGAGGTATAATTCGTTGGCAATGCGCAGGTATAGCGGTATATCCAAGGCATTGTGGTGGGTAATAAACGGGCGGGCCGCAGCACCACCGGGTATGCTTTGTAGCACGGGCGTTTCCACCTCTAGGTAGCCATGGTCGTTGAAAAACTGGCGCATGGTGTTCATGAGCTTGGTGCGTTTCAAGAAGGTTTCGCGCACCTGCTCGTTCACTACCAAATCGACATAGCGCATGCGGTAGCGCAGCTCGGTGTCGGCAAAGGCATCGTATACGTTTCCGTCTTCGTCTTTCTTTACTACTGGCAGTGGGCGCAGGCTTTTGGCCAATACGGTCATTTCCTCCACGTGCACGCTTATTTCGCCCACTTGGGTAACAAATACGTAGCCTTTAATCCCGATAAAATCGCCAATGTCCAATAGTTTCTTGAACACGGTATTATAAAGTTCTTTGTCTTCGCCGGGGCAAATCTCGTCGCGGTTAAGGTATATCTGTATGCGGCCGCTACTGTCTTGCAGCTCGGCAAACGATGCCTTGCCCATTATGCGGCGGCTCATGAGGCGGCCAGCCAATACCACGTTTACACGCTTACCTTCCAGCAACTCATTAATCAGTATATCGCGCTGTTGCAGGCCATCAGCATAGGTTTGCTTTATATCCTTGGCCAAAGCATTAACGGGGAATAATGCTGCTGGATAAGGCTCAATGCCCAATTCGCGCAGTTTGGTTAACGATTCCCGGCGGATAACCTCTTGCTCGTTCAGTATTTGCTGGCTCATGTAACGGTTTGTTGTAAAAATTAGAGGGCAAAATTACGATAAAATCAGTCAATAGTCCATAGTCGATGGTCCATGGTGCCGCAATTGCGTTATCTGACTATGGGTAAAAAGAAGAAAGCAATTTGAGAATTGACATAAATCATATTTATCCATATCCGTTATCATTGGGAGCTTGTTTCCACAATCGTACTTTTGATGGATACCAACCCAACGCCTTATGCAGATGAAATACAAAGAGAAGGTTATCGTTCGGGAGCCTTCTTTCCTTTACTTTGCGGCCTTTGTAGGTGCTGCCATATACTACATACAGCTAGCCGAGGGCTTTTGGACGGGCGTGGTGGGCTTTTTGAAAGCCTGCGTTTGGCCGGGGTTTTTGGTGTATGAGTTGTTGAAGTTCTTGGGGGCGTAGGTGCTAGGCTCAATATATTGGAACCAAGCTCCAACAACACGAAAGTAACTTTCGCGCTAGTGGGGGTTCTGCACCATCCATGGACTATCGACCATCGACTAAACCTACTTCACCACCGTCCTCAACAATTTCTCCTCCCCAATATACCCTTCCAGCACGTCGCCGGCTTTGAGGGCGCCAACGCCAGCGGGGGTGCCAGTGTAGAGTAGATCACCAACTTGTAGGGTAAAGTAGTGGCTTACAAATGAAATTATCTTCTCGATGTTGAACATCATCAAGCTGCTATTGCCGTTTTGCACGGTTTCGCCATTGAGCACGGTGCGGAAACTGATATCGTGCAGGTTCGGGAACTGGTCGATGGGCAACCAATCGCCCACCGCCGCCGAGCCGTCGAAGCCCTTTGCCAAGTCCCAGGGCAGCTTGTTTTCCTTAAGGTAGTCTTGCAGGTCGCGAGCCGTAAAATCGAGGCCAAACGTAATGGCATCCACATATTTTTGGGCAAACTTCTCGGCAATGTTTTTGCCGTTTTTGCCAATGCGGATAACCAGCTCGCCCTCGTAGTGTACGTTTTTCGAGAAATCGGGAATATAAAAATCTTGCCCATTGCGGATAACTGCCGTTGGGGGCTTGGTAAATACCACTGGCTGCTGTGGCAGGGGGTTGTTCAGTTCCTTGGCGTGGTCAACATAGTTGCGGCCTACACAAAATATCTTCATGGTGTTAAAATTAGTTATTGCCTAGCTTACTGCCAACCCACAATTGAACTACCTAGGCAAAGATTTGTTAATGGTATGAATAAACATCTAAAATATGATGAAACCACTTGCGCTAATGGCTGGCTTACTTACTTTTGCTGGCCTTTTTATGGCTTGCAGTAGCAGTAATGCCGATAACCAATTACCCGAAACCGTACAAACCCCCATACCCCCCAATATGAAAATTGCAACATTTGGCAACGGGTGCTTTTGGTGCACCGAAGCCATTTTCCTAGAATTGAAAGGCGTAAGTAAAGTAGAAAGCGGCTATAGCGGCGGCAAAATAAAAAACCCGAGCTACCGTGAGGTAAGTGCAGGCACCACGGGCCATGCCGAAGTGATACAAATAACCTATGACCCGGCCGTGATTACCTTTGAGGAGCTGTTGGAAGTGTTCTGGAAAACCCACGACCCCACTACCCTCAACCGCCAAGGCGCCGATGTGGGCACCCAATACCGCTCGGCAGTGTTTTTCCATGATGAGGAGCAACAAAAACTGGCGGAAGAATATAAAGCCAAGTTGGACAAAGCTGGTATTTGGAGCAACCCGATAGTAACGGAGATAACTGCTTTTACGAACTTTTACAAAGCGGAAGATTATCACCAGAATTATTACAACCTCAATGGCAACCAGCCTTATTGCCGTGCAGTGATAGTGCCGAAGCTGGAAAAATTTAGGGAAGTGTTTAAAGATAAATTGAAGTAATCTTTAAACGTTAATTACGCATCCAAAGCGGCAATCCATTTAGGTGGGTTGCCGCTTTTTTTAATTCAACCACCAAATGCTAGCATTAAGCAAGGTGGCAAAGCTCACCCAGAGCAGGTAGGGCACTAGCAAATAGGCCGCTACAATACTAACGCGCCTGAAGCTAACTATAGTGAAAAGGATAAAAACTAGCAGTACCAGTATCTCTACCAAGGCCCAACGAGGACTTTCCCAGGCAAAAAAGATGAGCGACCATAGGCCATTGAGCAGCAACTGAATACCGAAAATAACCAATGCCGTTCTCACGTCTTTCTTATCCCAACCTGCTTTCCAAACCAGACCCGCGGCAACGCCCATCATAATGTAGAGTGCCGTCCATACTGGGCCGAATATCCAATTAGGTGGGTTAAACGATGGTTTGGTAATGGTGGCATACCATCCCGTAATAGCATTGGTAGTAGCAAAGCCCGATAGGCCGCCAATGGCCAAACAAACAACTACGGCAATGGTTATCTTAAGTGCAGATTTCATACAATCATATTTAAAAACAAGACAACTGAAAGCTGCCTTTGTTCAAAGCCTTATGGCAACCCTATGGTTGCGGCTAGTTCGTTTAGTGGGGCCAACTGTTTGGACAAGTTTTGCTCTGCGGCTATGGTTCTGGCCTTTGTCAAGGTGGTTTTTGCAGCTTTCAGGTCGTTGGCTGCCAGTTGCATTTTGGCCTGTAGTTGCAATATGGTACACACCTCGCCATAGTCGTGTGCCTTAATGCCGATGGCAATGGCCTTACTATAGTTTTTGTTGGCTTCGGGGTATGCAAGCAATGCGGCATAAACCTCACCCAAGCCTTTGTAGGCCTGCACTTCAATCAATTTGTGGTCAACGTTTTTAAGCTGTTTAAGTCCGCTCAAAAAGCAATCCATAGCCGTTGCGTGATTGCCCAACCGCAAATAACATAAGCCCATTAGCACGGTGGCATGCACTTCACCATGTTTGTGGTTCATGCTCTTAAAAATGCTTAAAGCCTGGTTGGCATATGCTAGCCCTTCGGTGTATTGGTGGGTCAAAATACCAATTCCGCTTAAGTTATTCAGCAGGTTGGCGGCCATTCTTTCATCATGGTGCTGCTGTGCAATTGCTAGCCCTTTGTTAAAGCACTCAGTGGCTTTGTCGTATTCTTCTTGGTCTTGGTATAGGCTGCCTAGGTTGTTGTAGCAGGTAGCCGTATACCCTATTGATTTCTCAAGACTATTGAGTATTTGCAGGGCTTTAAGCGAGCAGTCTTCCGACTCTCTGTACCGTTTCTGGAATCTAAAGGCAATACCCAAGCTATCCAAACAAATGGCCTGTTGCGTAAGGTTGCTGCTAAGCATGGCGGCATCCAGCGCTTTCTGAAACTCATCAGTAGCCTCATAAAACAGGCTCCGCTTATAAAATACCCTAGCCTTGGCAGAGTGGTAGTAAGAACGGCCTAAATGGCTACCTATTTGCTCCGAGAGTTCACGTATTTGCTCTGCTACCTCCAAGCTCCGTTTATCATCAAAATTGAGCAGATGGGTAGCAAGGCTAAACAGTAAGTTCAATCGTTGTCCGTCGTCGGTGCATACCTCAAGTGCCTCGTATACTTCCTTAACTTTCTTCATAATCCAAAATCATTCCCCCAAGAATGCTTTTTCATTGATGGTAAAGATACGGATATCCCCTAATAGAAAGATTGGAATTAATATACGTTTGCCGATGAAAAGTTAAATATTAGACCAATGCACCATCCGAATGGAAATCAGCCAAACGATTTTAACAACGCGAAATCCTAAATCTACAGAAAATCATAACTTTGCCCCCACTATGACAAAAGTACAAATTGGACTGGTGCAAATGAGCTGCTCGGCCAACCCAAAGGAGAATACCGAGAAAGCCATTCGCGAAATACGAGTAGCCGCCGCCAAAGGCGCGCAAATCGTTTGTTTGCAAGAGTTGTTCCGCTCGCTCTATTTCTGCGACGAGGAAAACTACGACAACTTTAAACTGGCCGAAGCCATACCCGGAGCCACTACCGATACTTTAGGTGCATTGGCCAAAGAGTTGGGCGTGGTTATTATTGCCTCGTTGTTTGAGAAACGTGCCGAGGGCTTATACCACAACACCACCGCTGTATTAGATGCCGACGGAGCCTATTTGGGCAAATACCGCAAAATGCACATACCCGACGACCCCGCTTTTTACGAGAAGTTTTACTTCACGCCTGGCGACTTGGGCTACAAGGTGTTCAATACCAAATTTGGCAAACTGGGTGTGCTTATCTGCTGGGACCAATGGTACCCCGAAGCGGCCCGAATTACCAGCTTGATGGGTGCCGAAATACTGTTTTACCCTACCGCTATTGGTTGGGCAACCAGCCAAGACGAAGCAACCAACAAAGAGCAGTACAATGCGTGGCAAACCATACAGCGCAGCCACAGTGTAGCCAACGGCGTACCCGTGGTGAGCGTAAACCGCGTGGGCTTTGAGCAAAACGGTGCCATGAAATTTTGGGGCGGTAGTTTCGTGAGCAATGCCTTTGGCAGCCTGCTTTACTTGGCCGACCATGAAAAAGAAGAAACCGTGGTGGTAGAAATTGACAAAGCCAAAAGCGACCAATACCGCACACACTGGCCTTTCCTTCGCGATAGGCGCATTGAAACATACCAACCCATTACCAAACGCTTTATCGACGAAGATTGATGAATACTCCACGCAGCTTAGGGTTACATTTTCCGGCAGAGTTTGCCCCACAACGCGCCATGTGGCTATCATGGCCGCACAAAGAGGCTAGTTGGCCGGGCAAAATCGACACCATTTTTCCGGTGTATGCGCAGTTTATTAAGATAGTTGCCGAAGGGCAGCGCGTGTGCATAAACGTAGCCGATGCCGTTATGAAAACCTTTGCCGAAAAGCATTTGAACGCCGTGGGTGCCAATATGGCTCAAATCGACTTCTTTATGCACCCTACCAACGATGCTTGGTGCCGCGACCACGGCCCAGCCTTTGTGGTGAACTACGAAAAGAAGCAAAAAGCCATTGTTGACTGGGGCTACAACGCTTGGGGCGATAAGTACCCACCCTACGACTTGGACGATGTGATACCAACCTTGATTGGCGAAAAGCTGGGTCTGCAAGTGTTCAACCCAGGAATAGTAATGGAAGGCGGCTCGGTGGAGTTTAACGGCAAAGGTACCTTGATGACTACCAAGGCTTGTTTGCTAAACCCCAACCGTAACCCGAACCTTAACCAAGGCCAAATAGAGCAGTACTTGCACGATTACTATGGCGCGAAGCACTTCCTTTGGCTGGGCGATGGCATTGATGGCGACGATACCGATGGTCACATTGACGACCTTACCCGCTTTGTAAACCACGATACGGTAGTGACGGTAGTAGAGCACAACAAGGCCGATGTAAACTACGAGCCGCTGCAAGAAAACTTGCACTTGCTAAATACCCTGCGTCTGCAAGATGGAAAGCAACTAAACGTGGTGGAGCTACCGATGCCAGCACCCGTAATATTCGAAGACCAGCCGCTGCCTGCTAGCTACGCCAACTTCTATATTGCCAACCAACACGTGATAGTACCTACTTTTCAAGACAAGAACGACGACAAGGCATTGGACATTATCCAATCCGTGTTCCCGACCCGCAAGGTGGTGGGCTTAGATAGCACCGACCTCATTTGGGGCCTGGGTAGTTTCCACTGCTTAAGCCAGCAAGAGCCTGAGGTTTAGGTTTGGTCCATGGTCAACAGTCGATAGTCCATGGAAACAAACAATTAACTGCTTGCACTAGTCCTCGCTTCCAGCGAGGATTAAGTAACTGCGAGCTTCCAGCTCGGCACTTACCGTGTTCTTCTCTGCACATTCTATTCAAGCCCAAGGCACAGCATTGCACCAGCCGCGCATAAAGCGCATTAGGTCGCGAAAGTGAGTGCAAAGTGTTTGTTTGCAAGTAGTGGTTAGCTTATTTGTAGGCCGGAAATAGCCTAACCGCAGTAACGGGGATTATTGAACCATAAACTGCTCCATTTGAGTTATAAACTCTTGGTATCCTTTAAACCCAACAATAATATTACCATTAATTACAAATGACGGGGTACCAGTAAGCTGCAAGCGATCTACTTCTAGGTTATCTTTTAGAACGCTTTCCGTTGTTTCAGTTTTACCGAGTAGGTCTTTTAATTGTTGTTCGTTCATTCCAACCGAAAGCGCTCTTTCAATTACTTCCAAAGAATCTTCTGGCTGATTGCCTTTGTACAATTGAGTTTGTATGGCCTCATATAAATCCAGTTGCTTTCCAATCTCTGCAACCTGCGCCATGAGCATGCCCTGCTGGTCAGTTGGGTTTACATTATCCATAAAAACAATCTTCAACTTACCTGTTAGTACATATTTTACTTTCAAGCTATCAAAAGTCTCGTTATAGAAGTCGCGGCAGAAACCGCAGTTGTATCTGCTAAAAACAACTAGCTCATTTTTGGCTTCAGGGCTACCAAAAACATAGTTATCTCCAAACGCTACCTTTCCAACATTTTTACCAGCAATGCCCTTCACCGGAATTCCGCTTAATGGTTTTCCGACATTGGAAACTGCCGACGGTTTGAAAAACAACATACCTACCAGGAACAAGGTTACAATTTGTAAAAGGAGCAATAGTTTAAACTGTGACGAGCTCATACGTTGTTAATATATTTTAGGGATAAAACGATACTTTACCTTTTCGCAATAGGCGGCATAATCTGGGTCTTGCCGTAAATGTCTTTCTTCGGTAACGGCTCTTAAAAAATACAGAAACGACCATGCGGCCATATACAAAAGAGCTTCAGGCTTATTTGCAACAATAGGCAACAGCGAAAGCCACCAGAACAAGTTTTTAGCAATATAGGCCGGATGCCTTACAATGGCATATACACCATGAGAAACAATGCCCCTGTTGGTTAAATTAGAGCATTTCCAACCTAAGTTTAAGGTAGCTAGCGTGTATACAAGCAACAAAGCAAACATGGTAATGCGCAAAGTAAACGTGAGTAGGGGGTTGCCCGTATCAGGTTGGTCGTGGTACAGCGCAGGAATAAAATTAGCGGTAATGTAATTAAAAGGTGGATAACAGAGTAATGCAACCGCCCATCCTAAAAAAGTTGTTTCAACGGATTTAATGGTATTGCCTAACGCCTCAGAGTAGATTAAGTAGCCAAAGAAGAAAAACACCGTATCAACAAAAAAGCAGGCCCCTATCAAAAAAGGATAAATAGTGATATTAAACACCGAGATGAAGCTTTCTTGCAAACTATAGTTCATCTGTAAAACATAGTTATACAGAAACCAGAAGTTGCTTACCATGAACTGAAGCATCATTGGAACATAAAAAATCTTAACCAATAAAATGAAGAACGCGTGTTTGTTAGTATTGTCTTTAGAAAGGACGTTTGCCGGAGATGGCTCCTCAGTGAACAATCCCCGTAGTTTTTCAAAAAAATAGGAAAGAGCCTTAGAACTTACCGATATGTATGCATTGTTGCATGATATTTCAAAAATACATACTGTTATTGACCCGATAAAAAGACTTCCAGCAAGCAAAGGAAGGAAATCAACAACCTTTTCTGACAGCAGTTGATTAAAATAAGGCGCACGAGTGTACAAAAAATATCCTACAGCAATTGCCAATACATCGGCTAAAACCGACCAAACGGAAACAATTACGCTTGGTCGGTTTTTTATAGATTCATCCAAACTTCAATGATTTACTGTAGTTCGTATAGCAGGCATCCACCAGAGGTAACCGTAAATGATCCTGGCCCCCAAGTGCGTGAAGGGCAAGAAGCAGAGAAAGAATACTGCCCCGGATTGAGCGTAAAAGTTGCGCAACCATTAGCGCCACAACCCGACACTCCGCTTGTGTAATATTGGGCAATTACCGCATTGCCAAAGCCACTAACGCTAACGGTAATATTACCGCAACTGAAATCTTGTGTAGCGTAGAACGTTACTTGCCCAACTGAACCGCCAGAAGAAGAGCTAGAGCTATTACTGCCACCGTTACTGGTGCTGCTGCTACCACCCGATGAGGCACAGGTGCCAGAATTGGCACAATCAGCATAAGTAGCATAACAACTAGCGCTTGCATCGCATGAGTATTGGCTTGGATCGCAACCGGCAACATTTGTAGTACAAGCATTAGCGCCACCTGAAGAAGAGCTAGAGCTTGTGCTGCCGCTGCCGCTACCTCCTGATGAGGCACAGGTACCTGAATTGGCACAAGCAGTGTAGGTAGTATAACAACTTGGGCTGGCATCGCATGAGTATTGGCTTGGGTCGCAACCCGCAACATTTGTTGTGCAAGTATTAGCACCGCCAGATGAAGAACTAGTGCTGCCCGAACCGCTACCGCTTGAGGTGCTTCCTCCAGAAGAAGAGCTACCTAATTGACAAGAGGAGCCATAGTAACCATAATCACAATCGCAAGAGCCGTCATTGCAAGTGCCATTATTGCAATCTACATCTTTGCACTTATCGCAACTTGGAAGCAAAAACATGGAGCAAATCAACATGAGCACTAAAACAACATTGTTCATGTTGATTGATGGCATCTTTGCTTTAACGATTTCAGAGGAATTTTTCATTGGTTAGTTGTTGGTTGCCTACTCTTTAATTACCGTTTTCGGCTTGGCGGCTATTAATTTATTTAGTGTAAGTAGATCTGTATTGCGTATTGCTTAAATCGCCAGCACTATTAGTTAAAACAAGACTTTCTTCAGTAAGTACCTCTACCGTCGATTCATACTCTCCCACGGCATTATCATAAGTAAAAACAACCTTGGTATCAGAAGCACGAAGCTCCCACGTACCAGCTATTACGCCTGTTCCAGGGCTACACTGGTTGGGGCCTGCATAAAATGTCCAACCTCCTCCTTTCTCATAAACCTCTACATCATCCAACTTACAGCTTTGCGAATTCACTTGCCATTGATTATTACCGGTGCGTTCCTCCAACTTTACTCGGAACCAGGTTCCTTCAATTAAACTTTTGTCGTCTTTTTTACATCCCGAAAGAAGCACCCCTGCTAAAAAAACTGTAGCTAAAAAAACTAAACTAAGATTCTTCATTGCTAAAAAATATTAATTGTTAATAAAAACAGAAGCCATACAATGTTTCGTTTTGGGTTATAAACGCAACCTAACAAAACCCAAAATCTATTAATTATGAGGCTTTTAACTTTCCATAAAATATTCACAAATTTGTAAATTGAATCGCATTTAAACAATAAGCATATATACTTACTTGCTAAACCCGACAATTTCAAACAATGACTATTAATGGGGCCCTTTAAGCGGTAAAGTACAAGGAGTCATAATGCAACCGAACCGCCACAATGTTCTGACGCACGCTGGGGCATGGTATGTATAGCACAACAAACGCCACCAGCGGCAATCTGCTGATGGGGTGAGGGGGTTGATTGCAAAGCCAAGGCCATATAGTACTACCCCCAAAAACAAAAAGAGCCGGCTACTTGCGCAGCCGGCTCCCATTCGTGTAAGTAGCCATTAATCTTGCAAATCAAATCGGTCAAGGTTCATTACTTTGGTCCAAGCGGCTACAAAGTCCTTCACAAATTTTTCTTGGTTGCTAGTAGTAGCATAATACTCTGATAAGGCACGCAACTCAGAGTTTGAGCCGAAAACCAAATCGGCACGGGTAGCGGTATACTTCACTAAACCCGTTTTGCGGTCAACACCCTCATATAGGTTCTCATTGGTAGCCGATTTGCGCCATTGAATGCCCATATCTAGCACGGTTACAAAAAAGTCGTTCGTAAGCGCACCAGCACGATTGGTAAATACGCCATGTTTAGAGCCGTCATAGTTAGCATCCAACACCCTCAAGCCACCCAACAACACGGTCATTTCAGGCGCGGTTAGGGTCAGCAACTGGGCCTTATCAACCAACAGCTCTTCGGTAGAGAAGGTGTAGTTGGTTTTCTGGTAATTGCGGAAACCATCGGCTTGCGGCTCTAGTACTCCTATTGATGCTACATCGGTTTGCTCTTGCAAAGCATCCATGCGGCCGGGTGTAAAAGGAACTTCGATGGTAAGTCCACCTTTCTTGGCAGCGGCTTCAATACCCACATTGCCCGCCAACACAATCAAGTCAGCCAAAGAAATCTGCTTATCCTTGCTTTTGGCATTGAAGCTCTTTTGTATTTTACCCAACGCGGTCAATACTTTCTCAAGCTGTTTTGGGTTGTTTACTTCCCAGTTACGCATTGGCTGAAGCTGTATGCGGGCACCATTGGCACCACCGCGCTTATCTGAGCCACGGAAAGTACTAGCGCTGGCCCAAGCGGTCTCAATCATTTCGTTACTGGTAAGGCCCGATTTCAATATTTCGGCTTTCAAGTCGGCAATATCTTTAGCATCAACCAACTTATGGTTCAATGCCGGAATAGGGTCTTGCCAAATTAATACTTCTTTAGGCACTTCAGGGCCTAAGTACAAGGTTTTAGGACCCATATCGCGGTGTGTGAGTTTAAACCAAGCCTTGGCAAAGGCAGCGTTAAACTCGGCTGGGTTTTCCATGAATCGTTTAGAAATTGGACCATAAATCGGGTCGAAACGCAACGAAAGGTCAGTAGTAAGCATGGTTGGCTTGTGCTTTTTGGTAGTGTCAAAAGCATCGGGCACGGTAGCCTTGGCGTCTTTGGCTACCCACTGGTGGGCGCCGCCAGGGCTTTTGGTTAGTTCCCACTCGTTGCCAAACAACGATTTAAAATACCCTTGGCTCCATTGGGTAGGCGTATTGGTCCAAATTACCTCCAAGCCCGATGTGGTTGCATCTTTACCTACGCCTGTTTGGTAGCTATTTTTCCAGCCAAAGCCCATCTCCTCCATTGGGGCACCTTCGGGCTCTGGCCCTAGGTATGAGCCTGGCGCCGACCCGTGGGTTTTTCCTAGCGTGTGGCCGCCTGCTATAAGTGCTACGGTTTCTTCATCGTTCATGCCCATGCGACCAAAAGTTTCGCGTATATCAAAAGCTGCCGCCAATGGGTCGGGGTTTCCGTTTGGTCCTTCAGGGTTCACGTATATCAGGCCCATTTGCACTGCGGCTAGTGGCTTCTCTAATTGACGATTGCCAGAATAGCGCTCATCGGCCAACCATTTGCTTTCGCGGCCCCAATATATATTGCTGGCAGGCTCCCAAACATCTTCGCGGCCACCTGCAAAACCAAAGGTCTCAAAACCCATCGACTCTAAGGCCACGTTGCCGGTCAATATCATCAAATCGGCCCACGAAATTTTATCGCCATATTTTTGCTTAATAGGCCATAGCAAGCGGCGTGCTTTGTCCAAATTGGCATTGTCGGGCCAGCTATTGATGGGCGCAAAACGTTGCTGCCCTTCCCTTGATCCGCCACGACCATCGCCTGTGCGGTACGTACCTGCACTGTGCCAAGCCATGCGGATAAACAAACCACCATAATGGCCCCAATCGGCTGGCCACCAATCTTGCGATTGGGTCATCAGCTCGCGAAGGTCTTTTTTCAGCGCTTCATAATCTAAAGTTTGGAAGGCCGCACGATAGTCAAAGTTTGGGTCCATGGGGTTGCTTAAGTTAGAATTAGAGCGCAGCACGCTCAAGTCTAACTTATTGGGCCACCAATCTTGATTGGTTTTGATGGGCTCAGTTGCCGTTTTGGGGGCTGGGCTTGGCACAGAGTCCGTTTGCTGCTGTTTGGGTTTATCATATCCCATTGGGCAGCCACCGCCGGTGCCATCTTTGGGAGCATATGATAGGTCGTGCTGTGCAAAACCACACAGCGATAGGCTCATAAGTAATAAAATAGCTAGGGCTTTCATAATCGGGTTTGTTTTAATGCTTCTTAATCAATGCAAAGTACACAATTAGCCATACATAAATCAAATTGATTGTTTCTATGTGGCAATAGATAAAAACTATAAACAGGCCGTTTTGTAGATGACACCCAATTACTTTAAACGCAATACAAGCAGTATGACCGTATTACCAACCCAACTGCACAAGCCACACTCTGGGCTACAAAACAAAACGGCCGCACCTGAGATAGGCACGGCCGCTGAATAATTAGGCGAAAATACTCGGTGCTATTAATAAGCGCGTTTGTCTTTTCCTTCGTAGTAGTTCATAAACGATTGGTTTACCACGCGGTTGCCGCCCGGGGTTGGGTAGTCGCCGCTAAAGTACCAGTCGCCCAAATGCTCGGGAGTTGCCACGTGCAGGTTCTCAATGGTCTGGAAAATAATCTGCACGTCGCTGAAAATATGCTTTGGTTTCAGCAACTCTGCGGCTTTGGCACTGATTTGTTCAGGCGTAAATGGCGCATAGATGGCCTTCACTTCGTTGCGTACTTCGTGAAGCGGCAACAGGTTGGCAGCCCGGCACTTTTCAAACGTATCTTTAATGATGTGTTCCTGTCCGGTATCTTTTAGCAACGCTATAGCTGCGCGAAAAGCTACAAACTCTTGCATCCGCGACATATCGATGCCATAACAATCGGGGTAACGTATTTGCGGTGCCGACGAAACGATGATGATTTTCTTCGGCCCCAATCGGTCGAAGATACTTAGAATACTTTGTTGCAAGGTAGTGCCTCGCACTATGGAGTCGTCCAACGCAACAATAGTATCAACCCCTTTCCTTATCAAGCCATAAGTAACATCATACACGTGCGACACCAGCTCGTTTCTCGATGAATCGTCGGTAATAAATGTGCGCAGCTTAATATCTTTTACGGCCAACTTTTCCAAGCGTGGCGACATATTGAAAATGTGGTCTAGCTGTTCTTCGGTAATATTTGCACCTAGGCGCTTTATTTCGTCTTTACGGTAGGTTTTCAAGTAATCCAAAACACCGTCAACCAAACCATAGTAGGCGGTTTCGGCAGTATTGGGTATATACGAGAAAATGGTATTTTCCAAGTCGTGGTTTACTGCATTCAGCACGGTAGGGGTAAGCAAATGCCCCAATTTTTTGCGCTCTTGGTAAATATCCTTGTCGTTGCCCCTTGAAAAATAGATCCGCTCGAAACTACAAGAGCGTTTCGGTTTTGGGGGTGCACACTCTAAATGGCTTATTTGCCCGTTCTTTTTAATGATAACGGCATGGCCGGGTGCTATTTCCAATATCTTCTCTTCGGGTACATTAAAGGTGGTTTGTATGGCTGGTCTTTCGCTGGCAACCACTACCACCTCATCGTCTTGATACCAGAATGCTGGCCTAATGCCATTCGGGTCTCGTATTACAAAAGCATCGCCATGACCAATCATACCGGTCATTACATACCCGCCATCTAAATCTTTCATTGAGCGGCTCAGTATTTTGTGCAGGTCCAGCTCATCGGCAATCATGTGGGTTATATCGTTGTTGCTATACCCTTGCGACTTAAACAAATCGAACAAGCGTTGTATCTCCATATCAAGAAAATGGCCGATTTTTTCCAACACAATTACGGTATCGGTCATTTCCTTAGGGTGCTGGCCTAGTTCCATCAACTGCTCAAACAACTCATCAACATTGGTCATGTTAAAGTTGCCCGCCAACACTAGGTTGCGGGTCATCCAGTTGTTTTGTCGAAGAAACGGGTGGCAAGCCTCAATGCTATTCTTACCGTGCGTGCCGTAGCGAAGATGGCCCATCATAACCTCGCCAATGTACTTCATGTTGTGCTTTAGCCAATTGGCATCGCGCATTTTGGCAGGCTCTGTTTTTTCAAGCTGGATAAATGGCTCGAAAATTTCCTTAAAAACATCTTTTATGGGTTGGCTACTGTTGCTGCGCTGGCGGCTTATGTAGCGGTTTCCGGGCACCGGGTCGAGTTTTATGGTAGCCACGCCCACGCCATCTTGGCCGCGATTGTGCTGTTTCTCCATCAACAGGTACAGCTTATTGAGGCCATACAAGGCCGTACCATATTTCTCTTGGTAAAATTCTAGTGGCTTTAGTAGTCGAATAACGGCAATGCCGCACTCATGCTTAATACTCTCGCTCATGTACCGGTGGAAAAATTGAATAACAAAGATACGGTTTCCGTCAGGCCTTTCAAAAACAACTTTCAGGAAACAATGTCATAACATGGAAGTTGGGCTAACAATTCCACTTTTTAGGCACTATTAATCTTTATTTTTAATGTCCTTTTTTGGCGGCATCACACATAAATACGTTAAGGCTCGAAACATCCAGTCTTTAATTTTCGCTAACTTTACCACTCCAAAAGGCCAATCTTCAGCCCCAATTATTCTGTGGACTGTGGACTGTTGACCGTGGACCAAACAAATGAAATTTCCGAGCAAACTGATAGAAGATGCGGTAGGCGAGTTTAGCAAACTACCGGGCATAGGGCAAAAAACGGCCCTCAGGCTGGTATTGCACCTACTCAACCAAACGCCCGACAAGGCCGACAAGCTAGGCGAAGCGGTAATACGCATGCGCCAGAATATACACTACTGCCAAAAGTGCCACAACGTAAGCGATGCACCCATGTGCACTATTTGCAGCAACCCGCAACGCGATGCCACTTTGGTGTGTGTGGTAGAGAACCTCAGGGATGTAATTGCGGTGGAGAACACCAACCAGTTTCATGGCATGTACCATGTGCTAGGCAACGTAATATCGCCAGTAGATGGCATTGGCCCTGAGGATATAAAAGTGGATAGCCTGGTAGAGCGAGTGCAAACTGATAAAGTACGCGAGGTAATAATGGCCCTTAGCCCTACCATTGAAGGCGACACCACCATATTTTACATACAGCGCCAATTGCAGCCGCACGGGGTGCGCGTAACTACCATAGCCCGCGGGATAGCCTTTGGTGGCGAGCTAGAATATGCCGACGAACTAACCTTGGCCCGCTCTATTGCCAACCGTTTGCCCTACGAGAGCTATATGATTAATAGATAAACTGCCGCAAATGGCTGCCGCAAAACCCACTACCGTTGACGCGTACATTGCCAACTTTCCGGAAGAGGTACAAATATTGCTGGCGCAAGTGCGGCCAACCGTTAAACAAGCCGCCCCAAATGCTGAAGAAAGAATAAGCTATGGCATGCCTGGCTATTACCTAAATGGGCAATTGGTGTTTTTTGCCGCCTTCAAAAACCACATTGGTTTTTATGCCACCCCCACTGGGCACAAAGCTTTTGCCGAAGAACTAGCCAAATACAAGCAAGGGAAAGGTTCGGTACAATTCCCCCTTTACGAGCCCATACCACTAGATTTGATTAAACGCATTGTGGAGTTTAGGGTAAAGGAGCAAATGGAGAAGTAGGCGTACAGATGGGTACGTGATAAGCGAGGATGTGTAAGGCAGCATGGGGAGTATAGCGATTGTAATGGAGAAGCCATAAGGAGGTACGCTGGAAGTTATATTTGCGCAGATGGAGCACTAAAATATAGCACTTAAGCATGCTTAATTAGAGAATAATCCTTATTATTGAAATTACACAAACAGCATATCGTGAATAAGGAAATAGCGGCCATTAAGTTGTTCGAAGAAAAGCAAGTGCGAACCCTTTGGGATGCGGAGCACGAAAAATGGTACATATCTATTGTGGATGTGGTGGCCGTGCTCACGGATAGCGTTGATGCTAATGCTTATTGGCGCAAGCTAAAACAACGCATGAAAGCTGAAGGAAATGAAACCGTGACAAACTGTCACGGTTTGAAAATGGTCGCAGCCGATGGCAAAATGAGAACTACCGATGTGGCCGATACCGAGCAACTTTTCCGCCTCATTCAATCCATACCTTCTCCTAAAGCCGAGCCGTTTAAACTTTGGTTGGCGCGTGTTGCCTCTGAAAGGTTAGACGAACTGCAAGACCCCGAACTAAGCATCGATAGGGCCTTAGAGCAATACCTGCAACTGGGCTACTCCGAAAACTGGATCAACCAGCGGATTAAAAGCATCGAGGTTAGAAAAGAGCTGACAGACGAATGGAAGAAGCGAGGGCTACAAGAGGGTATTCAATTTGCCACCCTTACCGATATTATTACCAAAGCATGGAGCGACAAAACCACCAAAGAGTATAAGGTATTGAAGGGTTTAAAGAAGGAAAACCTGCGTGACAATATGACCAACACCGAACTAATTTTGAATATGCTGGCTGAAGCATCTACGAAGGACATTTCGGTTGCAGTAAGCCCGAAGGATTTTGAAGAAAGCAAGAAAGTAGCTGCCTAAGGCGGAAATGTAGCCAAGGTGGCAAGGCAAGAGTTAGAGGCCAAAACCGGCAAGAAGGTGGTAACGGCACTAAATGCCAAAGACGCGTTAAAAGGTCTGCCGCAAGTGGAAAAACCAATAGCCAAGAAGGGCGAAAGAAGAAGCAAGAAGTGATGCAACATATACCCGCGCTACCTTAAGCGAGGAGGGTTAAGGCGTACCCATTCCAGTCTCAGGTTTTGCTATTGTACCTTGTACATCGTACTTTGTACATTTACCAATAACCTATCAACCAATAATCACCCCACTACCCCTTCACCTTACCCGCATTGCGCACTAACAACTGCATGATAACCCAGGCACTGAGGTAGGCACCGGCGCATATGGCGAACATAATGTAGTAGGCGGTCTCTATTTGGCCGATACTCCTAAAGTGGGTAAACAACGTTTTTTGCACAAACTGGCTAAGCAAGATACCCCCGATAGCACCGAACATGCCCCCAATACCCACCACCGATGCGGTGGAGTTTTTGGGGAACATATCGCTCACGGTAGTAAAAATGTTGGCGCTCCAAGCTTGATGGCCAGCAGCCGCTAGGCCAATAACCGCCACGGCCAACCACATATTGATGGAGCCCAATATCAAAGCAAATACTATTGGCGACACGCATAGGGCATAGATGAGCATACTAATGCGGCGCGCCTTGGCCACCGACCAGCCTTTTTGCTGAATGAGGTATAGTGGCAGCCACCCGCCCATAATACTACCAAACGTAGAGATGATGTACACCGCAGCAACTGGCCAGCTAGTGGCGGTTATTTTCATTTGGTAGGTGCTCTCAAAGAAATCGGGCAACCAAAAGAGGTAGAACCACCAAATAGGATCGGTGAGCAGCTTACCAATGGCAAATGCCCATGTTTGCTTAAATTGTAGCAACTGCAACCACGTAAGTTTTGGCGAAGTGTCGGTTTCCGGCTCATCGTCTTGGTCACTTTCGATAATGGCCAACTCGGCAGTGCTGACATACTTGCTATTGCGTGGCAATTGGTAAAACACCAGCCATAGCACCAGCCACACAAAACCCAATGCCCCCGACAATACAAAGGCATAGTGCCAACCCCAAGTAATGATGATAAACGGTATGGTAAGTGGCGTAATAATGGCCCCGATATTGGCACCCGAATTGAATATACCCGTAGCCAGTGCCCGCTCTCGCTTTGGGAACCACTCCGCCACACTTTTGATGGCGGCAGGGAAGTTGCCCGCCTCCGTTAATCCCAACGCACCCCGCATAACCTGAAAACCAAACAGGGTGCTCACAAATGCCGTAGCCGTGCCCGCTAAGCTCCATAAAAACACAAATAACGCATAGCCATGCCGTGTGCCCAATTTATCCACTATTCGGCCAGCGCCCAATAAGCCAATGGCATAAAATACCTTAAAGGCAATTTCAATGTTGGCATAGTCGGCATCGGTCCAACCCAGCTCTTCGGCAAAAGTAGATTTGAGGAAACTGATAACACTACGGTCAACGTAATTGATGGTAGTGGCAAAAAATATCAAGGCACATATTACCCAACGGTAGTAGGTAGTTTTCGTTGCGTTCATAGTGTCTGTTTAACGGATTGAACTATTTCAATGGCTGTCTTGGTATTGGCGGTTATTTGTTGGTAATCTTTGGTATCGAGCAGTTTATTGGTAATAAGCTTGCTACCCATGCCCACGGCACACACGCCAGCCTTAAACCACTTCCCGATGTTTTCTTTCTCCAGCTCCACCCCACCCGTGGGCATAAACAAGAGATTAGGGAAAATGGACTTAATACCCGACAAAAATTCTGGCCCTAACAGATTGCCCGGAAACAGCTTTATCAATTTAGCACCCAAGTTTTCGGCACTGATAATTTCGGTTGGGGTCATGCAGCCCGGCACCCAAAGCATGTTGTGCTTGTCGGCCACGGCGGCCACTTGCTCCACCAACCCCGGGCTGATGAGGTAATCGGCACCGGCATCAATAAACGCTTGTGCGGCATCGGCATTTTTGATGGTGCCAATGCCCAAGTGCATGCCTTTTAGCTCGGCGTCGCACACCTGGCGCATGGCCACAAAGTTTTTCAGGGCATCCTCGCCACGGTTGGTATACTCCACCGTACGGATGCCGGCGGCGTATAGTGCCCGCAGCACTTCAATGCTTACGGTAGTATCTTTATAAAAGTATAGGGGCAAAATACCCTGTTGAACGATTAGGTCGGTAATAAATGCCTTGTCTTGCATAAGTTCTCTATTCGCTTTGGGGCTATTAATAATGAGGGTAAATCCTTTCTTTTGTAAAGCGAATGCATGAAACTAATAAAAACCATTAATATGCCCCACAAAGTAGTTACCCTCGGCGAAATAATGATGCGACTTTCTACCCCTGGGTTCGATAGGTTTGTGCAAACGGATAGCTTTGATGTAACCTATGGCGGTGGCGAAGCTAATGTGGCCGCATCGTTGAGCAACTTTGGTTTGAACGGTACTTTTGTAACCCGGGTGCCCAGCAACCCCTTGGGGCAAGCGGCCATCAACCACTTAAGGCGCTTTGGCGTGGATACGCAGTTTATAGCTCGTGGGGGTCAACGGTTGGGCATATACTTTCTGGAAACCGGTGCCTCTATGCGTGCTTCGCAAGTAATATACGATAGGGCCGGGGCATCTATTGCCGAAGCAGAGGCAAGCGAATTTGATTTTGATGCGATTTTTGAGGGGGCCACTTGGTTCCATACTACGGGTATTACTCCAGCCCTTAGCGATAAAGGTGCGGCACTCACCGAAGCGGCTTTAAAAGCAGCTAGGGCCAAAGGTATTACTACCAGCATCGACCTAAACTACCGCAAGAAATTGTGGAGCAAGGATAAAGCCCGCGAAGTGATGACCCGCCTTTGCCAGTACGTGGATGTATGTATCGGCAATGAGGAAGATGCCGATAACAGTTTAGGCTTTACAGCCGCTGGCACCGATGTAACCAAAGGCGAGCTGGATTTGGCCGGATACCAAGCCGTGTGTGAGCAAATGAAAGCTAAGTTTGGGTTTAAGATAATCGCATCGAGCTTACGCGAAAGCCATAGTGCCTCTGATAACGGTTGGAGCGCTTTGGTTTATGATGGTAACGAATTTTACCACACCAAAAAATACGAAGTACGCATTGTGGACCGGGTTGGCAGCGGCGATGCCTTTGCCGGTGGGTTGATTTATGGCCTAGTAACGGGTATGCCAATGGCACAAGCGGCAGAGTTTGGCGTGGCGGCAGCTGCACTGAAGCACACTATCCCAGGTGACTTTAACCATGCCACACTTGCCGAAGTAAACGATTTGCTGAAAGGCGACGGCAGCGGCAGGGTGCAGCGGTAGGGGTTATAGCAAGCTGGCCACCGGCGCAGGATCCATATCACTGAAAACGAGGTTCTCGCCAGCCATAGCCCAAATGAAACCATAATTAGCTGTACCCGAACCAAAGTGCACCGACCATGGTGGTGAAATAGCCGCTTCGTGGTTGGCCATTACCATATGCCTAGTTTCCATGGGTTGGCCCATAAAATGGAACACACGGTGCTCGGTAGGTACATCGAAATAGAAATACACTTCTGTGCGGCGCGTATGGGTGTGCGGAGGTACGGAGTTCCAAACACTGCCATCTTCCAAGGTCGTTAGCCCCATCACCAATTGACAGCTTTGTATGCCATCCAAATGGATGTACTTGTATATGGTGCGCTTGTTGGCGGTGGCAGCCTCGCCTAGGTTTACGGGCGTGGCTTCTTCTTTGGTCATTTTACGGTTGGGGTAAGTGTGGTGCGCAGGTGCCGATATTAAATAGAAATAGGCGGGTGCACTGCCATCCGCGGCTTTAAAGGTTACGTCCTTGGTGCCCTTGCCCAAATACAAGGCATCTAGTTTATCCAATTCGTAACTCACGCCATCGGCAGTTACAATGCCTTTGCTACCCACATTAATGATACCCAATTCCCTACGCTCCAAAAAGTAATCGGCGCGCAGCTCAGCCTCCACGTGCAAGGGTGTAGCTTTGTGGGAAGCCGCTATGCCGCCCACAATCAACCTATCATAATGGGTATAGGTAAGCGTTACCTCGTCGGGCTTCATCAAGGCACCAATCAAAAAATGGTTGCGCAATGCTGCGGTATCCATTCCCTTTACTTCTGCCGGACTTGAGCTAAACCTAATATCCATTGGTGTTTTGTTTCTTTATACTTTTATCAGTATTCTCTATGAAAATCTAATTCTTTTCAATTTCAACTATCTCCCCATCCAGCCACCATCCACGGTAAGTATGGTGCCGTGCACATAATCGGCTGCACTAGATGCCAAAAAAACGGTCGCTCCTTTAAAGTCATCCGGGTCGCCCCAGCGGCCAGCTGGTATACGCGACAGGATGGACGCACTGCGTTCCTTATCGTTGCGCAAGGCTTCGGTATTATCGGTAGCAATGTAGCCCGGTGCAATGCCGTTTACATTTACGCCCTTGGCAGCCCACTCGTTAGCTAACGCCTTTACCAAGCTACCCAAAGCACCCTTGCTAGCCGCATAGCCCGGCACCGTAATGCCACCTTGGAAGGTAAGCAACGAGCACGTGAAAATGATTTTACCCGAACCACGCTCCACCATCTGCTTGCCAAACTCACGGGCTAGGATAAAGGGTGTGTCCAAGTTCAAGGCCAGTACTTGGTCCCAATACTCATCGGGGTGCTCGGCGGCAGGCTTGCGCATGATGGTGCCCGCATTATTAATGAGTATATCTACTACTGGGTGCGCTTCATTTACCTTTTTGATGAAGGCATACAACGCCTCACGGTTAGATAAATCGGCGGCATAGGCAAAGTACTTCCTGCCCAAATCTGTTACTTGTTGCTCCACATCGCTGCCCGATGCGGGCATAGTGGCCGATACTCCAATAATATCGGCACCCGCTTCGGCCAAACCAATGGCCATGGCCTTGCCAATACCTTTGTTGCAACCCGTAACCAATGCTATTTTGCCTTTTAGGCTGAAAGATGTCATCATGGTTCACTAAATTAAAAAAGCATAGCCACTATGCCATGCTTTTACAGTTATTATAGGGTTATTTCTTGCTTCACGGAATTTTTACCGCCTGTCGGGCCAATAACTTCCAATGGCCTTTTTCTTGTTGCCAAACCAAAAGCACCTTCAATTTCACCGAACCAGCATTACCGCTATCATTGGTGGTGGCCGAAAAAATATGCCTCACCACTGCTACGTTGCCCGATATGGTTACGGTTTGCTCCGCAAGGTCAATAGTCACAAAATCAGACTTACCATTTACAATATTCTCCACGAAAGTATGCTTATCCTCTACCCTGCCACTCGAGTGGCCATAGCTAAGGTTATCAGAAGTTAAGTGGTCAAGCTCCGCCTTATCGGCATCAATCATGGCTTGGGTAAGTTTCGTTACCAATTCTGTTACTTGTTTCTCTGATGGCTGTGCTATTACACCTAAACTAAAAACCAACAGCAAACTGAATAAACCAAACCGTTTCATAAACTATAAATTTAGTTGTCTAGCAATTGGTCATTTGTATTTAGGTGCGAACCCGCTGCTGTCTTACCCCCACCCAATTTGCCACCCAAATAGGCCATTGGTATATAAGCAACTATCAAATCGAGGGCTATGAACCATGTAGGAGCGGGTAGTAATGTTACCATGTATATACCACCAGCCAAAAACATTACCCCAATAATTAGGGCTGGTATCATTTTGTTTGCCACCGCAATTTTTGCTGCCAAAAACGCCCCCACCAAGGTACCCAGCGCATGTGCCAAAAATGGAAAGAGAAAATGGACTGGCTCATAAAGGTGTATATTGGCCTTGATGCTCTCTAGGTCGTTGGGGTTAACACCGGCTGGGGGTGGCAACACCATGCCACTAAGGTCTACAATAACCCCGTTGACAATACCGCCAACAAGCAAACCCGCAACTGCGGCTAAAAGATTGCGAAGTAAAGGATGCATAATAGAGCCGTTGATTGCTATGAAAGTACACTTAGTTTCAGAAGATGTCAACCTTATGGCAAACAACCGCAACTTGGTGCGCCTTTTTTGTTGAATAATGGGTATTTTGGCCTTTTAAGTAATTCATAGGAAAAGCATGTTAGTACGTTTATACTTCTGGTTGACGATATTTTTGATCCAAACACAACTATTGGCTCAAATTGCCGAGCCCGAGATGGTTTTTGTTGAGGGTGGAACTTTTCAGATGGGCACTTCAGAGGGAACCAAAATGGAAATACCGGTTCACGCTGTTACACTCCACAGCTTTTATATTGGCAAATACGAAATAACCCAAAACCAGTGGGTGGCCGTAATGGGCAGCAACCCATCCACCTTTAATACCTGCGGTAAATGCCCAGTAGAGCAAGCCACACCTGCCGACATTAACACTTTTATAGCTAAATTGAATGCCCTAACCGGCAAAAAATACCGGCTACCTACCGAAGCGGAATGGGAATATGCCGCTATTGGCGGAAACAAAAGTAAAGGGTTTACCTACCCTGGCAGCAACAAGCTCGATGACGTGGCCTGGAACGTGAGCAATGCTGGAGGTATTACCCACCCAGTAGGCGAACTTAAGCCCAACGAACTGGGCATATACGATATGGCAGGCAATGTTTGGGAGCTTTGCAGCGATTGGTTTGCCGGTAGCTACTACAAGCGCAGCCCTGCTGCCCATCCATTGAACACAAAGAAAGCCTTGTATAGGGTTGTGCGCGGTGGCTCTTGGAAAAGCGCTTCTGAACGTTGCTACAATCAGGCCCGTAATATTAACAGCAGGCACCACCGTACATCCAACATGGGGTTTCGGTTGGTGCTGGAGGGGTAAGGAAATTACTCCACCATTACTTTTTTTACAATAGCACTCTCCTCATTATTCAGGTACAACAAATAAAGCCCACTGCTCAAATTCTTAAGGTTGAGGGAATAATCGCGGAACTTAGCCATTTCGTTCATTATCTTGTTTCCTGCCATATCGGTTAACAATATTTGCCATTGCTTTTCAACCGGAAAACTAATATTCAATACCTCGCCAACTGGGTTAGGATACAGCTTTACAGAACCCACTTCCGTTCGATTATTGGTGCCAGTGAGCGTATCGTTTATGTATATTTCGGAAATCTGTGAGCTGAAAGTATGTTCAGTTCCGTTGGCCATTTTTCCTTTAATGCCGCTCGGCACAGCTAAATAGTAATCTTGTGATAAACCCGGTGGCAATGAGGCCATCGTTTGCAAGTGCAACCCACCAATGCGGCCATTTCCAATAAGATTTTGCCTTGTAGTGCTCACAATGGCAATGTACAATCGAGTGTCAATAATTTTTCTAAAACTAAAAACATCGGTTCCTGCATTGCCCAGCCATGAGTTGCTTAAGTCTATATGGGCAACACTAGTATCAAAAATAATAGGATCTAAATCGAGGTAGAATGAGAGAGCATAAACATTATCGGCATCATTGTTTAAAATACCAAGAACAATATTATAACTGACCACATCTCCACAATACCAGTTACTGTTTACTGGCTGTAAAAACAATGGAGCATTGTGCATAATCCCTCCATATTTGTTTACCGCATAGCCAAAATTCTCCGCTATTGCCAGTGTGTCATCTACATTAATTACACCATTACCATCAGTATCAGCATGTTTGTTGTTAATGCCGTTGAACCAACTGCCCCAATCTGTCGCCGGCTGCTCAATCCAAACAACAGAGGAATTTGGACGCACCGGACCTGTATCACCCCAATTAAACCCAAGGATAAACACATCATCAACATCTACTAAGCCATCCATATTTGCATCGCCAGGCCATACATTTCTACAATTGGCTATATCAATGATGATGCTATCATCGCCAAAATAGGTTGCACTATCGCCATGCAGAAACACTTTATAGCTGCCCTCAGCATAAAAAGCATATGCCAGCGATGTAGTGCTAAGCCTGACAGTGTCAGAGCCTTTTACCAAAGTCCATTGCCAAGCCCAACCAGCAGTAGTTGTTGATGTGTTGGAAAACAATACCAATGAATCTTTGCAGCCATTTAACGGGCCTCCAATGGAAATAGCACTTCCTTGGGCAAGGCTATCAATAGCAAGGGGTTTGGCGCCAAAAACGACATTATACCCTAATAACAAAACTAGAATAATATCTAATATCTTCATTCCACTAACAACTTACCATAGCGGACATTGCCCTTTGCATCAACAGCATTTAAAATATACAAGCCTTTGGTAAAGCCTTTTAAATCAACGCGACTTTGGCCAGCAGTCAACTCTGTAGTGAACACAAGCTTACCTTCCAACGAAAGTATATTAAGCTGTTGGGCATTATAATTGGTAAATGTAACAAAACCTTGAGCAGGGTTAGGATGAAAACTTATCGGCTCTATTGCTACCCGATTAAGAATACCAACAGCGGTGTAAGAGAAATCAACATCATCAATAATCAAAGCACTATTAAGCTGTGGCGCTAAATTGCTACCCGATGTAATAATGATCAAAGCCGTATCGGGCACATCGGCTGAACGGTAATCAATCTCTACTGAAAACGGAGTATACGTTGAAACTGTGCCAGTTTCGGTAAACCCACCTACACCAATAATAATCTGCGAATCTCCTACCGCATCCCACTTAGTAAAAACAACGCTAATCAAAGCAGTATCAATACCTACAGGAGCATACTTGTACCAACCACTTAGGTAAACTGGTCGTGAATTTACAGGCACGCCACCACCAATAGTTGAGTTGGCTACGTTTATCACTCCCGTGGTTAATACTCCTGGGCGAATGGTACCCAAAACTGATTTCGATTGTAATTTCAATCCATATGAGCCAGTATGCACATCAGCACCAGTGGTTTTAGTAGCCGTGATTACACCTAGGGCACTAGATAGCGGATTAAGCGTGTTCCAGTCAGCAAGGTCTTCGTAAGTGCCTTGGTTGGTCCAACTTTCAAACCCGCTATTTGCTAATGTGTCTTGGGCATTTACACGAGGTACAAGTAGCATAAGTGCCGCTACAAGGAGTAGATTATAATTCATGGTTGATAGTTTTTAGAAAATAATAATTGTCGCTAAAAAACACTTTTTTTGTCACAATTATCAAACAATATTTGGTTTTTGTGATAAAAATCTGTTGATTGCTTGTTAATTTACGACTAAATTCGCCATTACCTATTGAAATCTATAAACCAATCTAGTTACTCATTATCAAAACTATACTCCCATGAAATCATTATCAGTATTAACCGGCCTAATCCTAGCCGTGTTATTACAGTTTCCTTTAGCCGGTTCTAGTCAAAACTCTACCTTCCAAAAAGTACACAACCTTTTGCAAGCTACCTGTGGCGGCTCAGGTTGTCATAATGGCTCAACGGCAACCTTCAATGTTACATTGTCAGATACGGCATTTTACAATTCCATTGTAAATGCCAATCCGGTTAATCCTTCGGCACTATCCTCGGCCAACAAACTTGTTAAGCCAGGCGACCCTGTACGCAGCTTTTTGCTCCGCAAAATGGCCCATGGCATCAGCGATCCGCTAGATTTAAAACAGCCTAATGAAGGCCTAGATATGCCTTATGGTGCAGCTAAGTTGCCAGACAATGAGATTGAATTAGTAAGACAATGGATTTTGTTCGGGGCACAGTTTGCCGATACATTGGTTGATACTTCGCTTATAAACGCCTATTACCGAGATGGTGGCATTGATGATACTTATGGTCAACGCAATCCTCCAGCGGTGGGCACAGGCGTGCAAATATATCTAGGCCGTATTTTTGTTCGCCCCGCATCCGAAACAGAGTATTTTATTAAATACAAACCTGATTTTGGCTCGAGTACTGAAGTAACTAAAATTGAGAGTTACATGCCTCAATCGAGTCATCATTTTGTAATTTATTCATACTCATCTGGTGCAGATGTTAACTTTAGAGAAGGACTGAGGGGGTTAAACGAAGGCTCATCTGACGACTCGCACGCTTTTGTGCGCAATCCTATAGCTACTGGCCCTGGTTTAAAAACCTACCAACTGCCTCAAGGCACGGCCTACTTCTGGCCCGAAAACATAGTATTTGACTTGAACCTGCATATCAAAAACACTAATCAAGATTCGATTCTAGCTACCGACTTGTACTTAAATGTGGATACCCAAGCAGCTGGCATTGCCGAACACTACATGTATACGCGCACCGTACCCGACCTTACTATATCAATACCCCAAGATGGGCAGGTGCATACCATAACTGCGATAGCCAGCGACACAAACGAGGTGCGCAACTGGAAAATATGGAATATATATACACACACCCACAAATACGGCGTAGGTTATGAGGTGTTTTTGCGCAATAGCGACGGCACTAAAGGCGACATGGTGTATGACGGTAACTATAGCTACGAAGGCAACTACCCAGTGGGCTTTTACCGATGGGGGCCAGAAGTAACGTTTAAATATTACCCCGATGACTCTTTGCTTGATGTTGACCCGCGCAACGGTTTTATACACGAAGCTAGATTCTTGAACACTGCTGGGCCTAACCCCGTAGAATGGGGATTAACCTCTGACGACGAGATGATGGTTCTTGGTATACAATATATTTTAGGCGATAGCTTGGTGAGCTCGGTAAACGACATTAACGAGGGCGTGAATGCCTTTGTGAAGGTTTACCCTAACCCTAACAATGGCGAGTTTACCATCTACTACGATCTTAAACAAGCTGGCCAATTGGAAGCGGCCCTGTATAACCTTGTAGGCGAGCAGGTGATAAACCTTACTAATGGCCAACAACCTGCAGGCAGCCATGCACAGCGTATTTCTACTAATATGCTAGCACCTGGCATGTATATCTTACGAAGCACCCTCAATGGCGCCGAAAACATACAAAAAATAGTGGTTAGCGAATAACTAGGCATCAGCTTAATAGACTCAAAAGCGGTGGCACATGATTGTGCTGCCGCTTTTTGTTTTTGGCAAAGCCCCAAAGTATGGATTCAATAAATGCAAAACCCTTCTTTCGCCTTATGGAGGACGAGACTCGAAATCCCACACCATATCCATCCTGACGAAATAGGGCCTTCTAACAGGTAAGTAGTGAGTTTAAATATTGGTTAACACCCATACTATGTGGCGTTAGAACCGTTACTCGAAAAATAGGATCTAGATGATTAAGAAAAGGATTTTACATACTAAGGTAAAATCCATTTCTATCAAGGTCGTCAAGCCAAATCAGGTTCATATAGCTTGTGATGCGTCTTAAAACGCAAGGTAAGTTTCAAGCTCGCTTGGGAGAGCAGCACAAGCTGGCAAATCTGAATTTGCGGCGCAAAAACTTAATTTGGCGTAAACGCAACTACCAACTTACAATCAGATAATACACCACTAAGTTCGGCAGCGCTGTGAACACTACGTATGGTATACCTATGGCCTGCAATTAACGCTGCAGAGCCAGTAGTAGATGAAAATACTGGATTGCCATTGCCAGTATGCGTAATGGTAATACTCAAACCGGTAGTACTAGCAGTGGTTACGTCATATAAATCGAAGGTATAGGTTGTTGAGTTAGGAGAGGCACTGCTATTTAACTGAATAGAGAGCCATAGTTTAACTGCTGTACCATTCATTGGGCAAAACCACTCATTATCCGACCCTATTGTCGTTCCAATAGCAGTTGAATTGTCTTCGGGAGTCATGATGCTCACACCTGCCCAGTTAGAGGCATTATTGGCAGGGTCGGCACAAGTAAAATAACGAGTAAGAGAACCACTATTCGGTGATAGACTACCGCCTACCCAAGTAAGATACATCGCTCCACCAGTTCCTGCCGGACCTGCCGCTCCTGTTGCACCTGTGGCACCAGGAGCGCCTGCTGCCCCTGTAGCGCCTGTTAAGCCAGTAGCACCAGTAGCGCCTGCTGGACCTGTCGCACCTGCGGCACCTGTTGCACCCGCTAATCCAGTGGCACCAGTAGCGCCAACCGCACCCGGAGCTCCCGTTGCACCTGTGGCACCATTCAAACCAGGAGTACCTGCCACACCTGTTGCGCCCGTTAATCCAGTGGCACCGGTTGCACCTGTGGCACCCGTTAATCCAGTGGCGCCAGTTGCACCTGTAGCGCCTACCGCACCCGGAGCTCCCGTTGCGCCTGTGGCACCATTCAAACCAGGAGTACCTGCTGCACCTGTTGCGCCCGTTAATCCAATGGCACCTGTCGGTCCTGTAGCACCTGCACTTCCGGTCACACCTGCAATGCCTTGAGGGCCAGTCGGCCCTGTTGCCCCATTAGCCCCAGCTGGGCCTGTGGGACCTTGAGGACCTGCCGGGCCAATAGCCTGCACCCAAATAATGCCATCGAAATACCAAAAAGTAGTATCCGATATATCAAACACCAAAAGTCCTTGAGCAGGAGCAACTACGGCGTTTCTTTCTGCAGAAGTTAACCGAGGTATTAATATCCCCTTATCATTCGAAGTTAAATCTAATAAAGCCGAAGGGTTAGGATTGGTAGTACCTATCCCCACGTTTCCTTGACCTAACAATGAGTTTGTCAACAAAAAACAAATTGCTATCAGTAAAAATGTAATAAATCTCATTAAATTAATTTTGAAATTGGCAAAATTTACCCCTTAATACAGCAAGGAAATTAGTGTATTAAAACGTAAGTTGAAAAACTTAGAAAGATATTATTTGTTGTTATGCGTGCTCAAAACGCCGTGGGTTGAATAAAAACTAACGCCTGCTTCAATTACCAATTGTGAAAACCTTAAAGTGGGGCGGCTCTGTTTTGAATAAAACTATTCTACGCCTCCAGCAAGGATTAGCTAATTGCGAGCATCCTGCTCGCTCACTCATTCGATTTGCAATAAGCACCCCCACTCCGAAAAATATTCCCCTCACAATCAACCCCTTGCATTTTCGCAATAAAATAAATTGAGTTTATATTTTACAGAAATAAAACCGTGTGGTAAATTAGTGATAATTAGTTGCTGCAATGGCTAATGCATTCGGTGGCCAACGTAAGGGCAAATGCCCTAAGCGGAGAACCAGAGGTTCTAGCCAACAATACCCGATATAATAGTGCCATTTATATTTACCCAATAAATGGACCGCGGATATGCTATCCGCAACGGAGCAATGGCTGCAATAACCACTGCCCAAAAATCGTTAACTTTATCCGCTCAAACCCACTGCTAGCCCGCACACTATGCGCCTATCCGTCATTATAGTCAATTACAACGTTAAGTACTTTCTTGAGCAGGCGCTATATAGCGTGCGCAAGGCCGTGCAAGGCATTGATGCCGAGGTAATTGTGGTGGATAATAATAGCAGCGACAACAGTGTGGAGCTGGTGCGCGAGAAGTTTCCGGAAGTAATACTGATTGCCAATAAAGAGAATACGGGCTTTAGTAAGGCCAACAACCAAGGCATTGAAATAAGCAAGGGCGAGTATGTGCTGCTGCTGAACCCCGATACGGTGGTGGAGGAAGAGACTTTTAAGCAGTGCCTTACCTTTATGGATGCCCACCCCGATGCGGGTGCGCTGGGCGTGAAAATGGTAGATGGCAAGGGCCACTTTCTGCCCGAGAGCAAACGTTCGCTGCCCACGCCGGCGGTGTCGTTTTATAAGATTTTCGGACTATCGAACCTTTTCCCGCGCAGCAGAACGTTTGGCCGCTACCATTTAGGTTATTTGGATGATGACCAAACCCACGAGATTGAGGTACTGGCAGGAGCGTTCATGTTTATGCGCCGCGAAACGCTTGATAAAATCGGTTGGCTCGATGAGACCTTTTTTATGTACGGCGAGGACATTGACCTGAGCTACCGCGTAATATTGGGCGGCTACAAAAACTATTATTTCCCTGAGGCACGTATCATCCATTACAAGGGGGAGAGCACCAAAAAGGGCAGCCTAAACTATGTGCGCATTTTTTACCAAGCCATGGCCATCTTTGCCCAAAAGCACTTTAGCGGCAGTCAGGCTAGGCTGTATGCATTGGTAATAAACATGGCCATATATCTACGTGCACTGTTTGCGCTGTTTAGCTCGGTAGCCAAAGTGCTTACTTTGCCGCTGCTGGATGCAGGGCTGCTGTTTGGCGGCATGTACGTTATCAAAGAGCTATGGAGCGAGGAGATTAAGGGCTCGCTATCGTACTACCCGCCCGAGTATATGCAACTGATAGTGCCGTTGTACATATTGCTATGGCTGGTGGCCATATACTACAGTGGCGGCTTCGATAGGCCGTTGCGCACCTACCGCACCGTGCGGGGCGTATTTGTTGGCACGCTTTTGATAGCCGCGGTGTATGCTTTCCTGAACGATGAGTACCGTTTTAGTAGGGGCATGATATTGGCTGGGGGCATTTATGCATCGTTTGCGTTAGTGGCGCTGCGTTATGCTTGGGGCGCCATTTCGGGCCGAAAACTTACGTTTGCGGAGCAAGAAACCCCGCGCATTGTTATTGTGGGCAGCAAGGCCGAAGCCGATAGGGCATTGTCGTTGCTAAGTCAAGCGGGCGTGGATAATAGGTACATTGGCTTCATCAGCACCTTGCCGCAAGATAGCAGTGAAGAGCACTACTTGGGTGACATAAACCAGCTACAGGCCATACGGAAGCTTTACGAAATTGAGGAAGTGATATTCTGTAGTGCCGATATTACTATCAAATCCATTATCGACCACATGCTATTGATGGGGCCGGAATTGAACTACAAAATTCTGCCTGAAAATACCCCGAGCATTATCGGTAGCAACTCCAAAAATTCGGCTGGCGACTTGTACGCCATCGACGTGAACTTGGCCATATCGACCCCCATGAACCGTCGCAACAAGCGCATGCTCGACCTTACGGTCTGCTTGTTCACTTTGGTTAGCTACCCCGTTACTGCCTTCATCATTGCCGACCCGGGCAGGTTTATCCGCAATTGGTGGTTGGTGTTGTTTGGCAGGCGCACCTGGGTGGGCTATGCCCCTATAAATGGCGGCAAAGGCCAATACTGGTTGCCTAGCATTAAGCAGGGCATTATTAGTCCGGCCGACAAAGCCAATAACCTAAAACTAGACGATGCCACCCGCCGCCGCCTAAACTTGCTTTATGCCAAAGACTACACGGTTTATAAAGATCTGAAACTGGTTTGGCAAAATTATAAGTGCTTGGGGACGTGCTGATAATAGTATACTGGTTACTGGTTATTGGTTATTAGTTATTGGTTAAATTGAAATGGGCGAAAGGCAAACCACATACATCCGAAGGATATTGCAAAGCAAGTGGCTGGGCCTCATGCTTTTAGCGTTGGGAGTATTGCAAATGTTAGGTGCGCTCGGCTATATCTGGTTGTTTCCGAGCCTAGTTAATCAATTCCCTTTTCAAGATTTGATAATCGTTGTTTACGCAGTAATAGCGCTGACCATATTGGTAGTATTGAGCCTAATCGCGTCGCTTTGGCTGTTAATTAGGCATAAAAATGAAGAAGAATTGGGTATAGCGGTTTTTGGTATATTGGTTGATTTGCTGGCACTTGCATCCTTTTTTAAAGAACAGTTGAGTTAAAATGGGCCAGATACTGGAAAAACCCAAAAACACTCATACTTTAAGAACCATAACTTCGCCTAATTGACTTGAAAAGGATTTATGAAAATGCATTTAGCCCTTTTTCACCATCAAGGCTCATATAAAAACAACTGTAAATCCTGAATCTTTGCAAAATCCTTATCCGCTGTCAGCAGTGGTACATCCAAAAACATTGCCGTTCCCATAACAATTGCATCGGGCAGTTTAACACGATTTTTTTGCCTAACATCAATTACTATTTCCTTTATCGATGCATTGATATCTACAATATGAATATTAGGGTCATTAAAGAATGCTTTTATGCGGTCCCTTTCCTCATCAGTTATTCCATTATAACCCAGTAATTCCAATTGAGATATAAAAGAAAGATAAACTTGTTTACCGTTAATAATCTCAGCAATATCAGCATCTCCATTTATAAGGTACATGATAACATTGCTGTCCATCAATAGCTTACTCCCACTCATCGCGCCATTTTTTTTGAAGTGCTAACGGGTCTTCCTTCACTTTCACGGTTCCGCAATACTTATACGCATCAATACCAGTGGATTTTTTGGTGTCCATTAGCTTCTTCCAGGCGGCTTGCTTGTCCTTTTTGCTCGAACCTTTTTTTATTACGACTACCATTACAAATCAACTTTACTTTAAAGCTAACGAAAAATTGGAAATATTAATTTCCTGCTAATAAAAAATGGGATGAACCATCAGCCCATCCCATTTTTAAATTTTCAAGACCGTCTAAAACAATTGGCCTCAAATGCTCTGGCCGCTGCATCATTCTCGTTATGGCATGTGCCTTAAGCTTCCATATAACGGGATACATTTCGAAATGTTCTTGTCATGCCATATCAATCTACTTATTCACAAACACAAATAACCACAGCGGAATGCCAACCAATACCAGCCTCCATATCCCCCAAATAAAAACATTGTTTGTTAACCCAAACATTTGCTTTTTTGATACCAAGGCAATGATAAGCGCAGGCACAAATAGGACCTTCGCAATTAAGATAAGACCCTCTGCACCAAGAAAATATAATGTCCTGAACTCTATTCCCACAATAGCTATAGAAAGTGTAATGGCTATATAAATAATACTGATTTTACTTACAAACGTTTTAAAGCGTTTACTCACTATAGCATATAAAATACTAAGTGGAAAGTAGTTTAAAATCAGCATAGTAAGACCGATAAACAATAGCTCGTTGGCATAAGGAAAATATAAAAAGCGAAAGAGCGCTCCTACAACCAAAAAAGCAGCTGCCACATACTCAATTATCCGCAGCACCTTTCCAAAACGGTCTGGCTTTTCGGTTTTATCTATAATTGATTGGTCCAATATTTCCATAACAGTCGCCCTTTGCGGGTTAGATTCTAACTAGCTCAACGCTTTCTCCAAGTCGGCAATTAAGTCTTCTACGTCTTCAATACCTACACTCAAGCGGATGAGCGAATCAACCACGCCGGTTTTTTCGCGCTCCTCTTTGGGTATGCTGGCGTGGGTCATGGTGGCTGGGTGCCCTATTAGCGACTCAACTCCGCCCAAACTCTCCGCCAACGAGAACAAATGAGTGCGGGTAAGCACTTCATTGGCGGCAGCTATGGTGTTGGTTTTTAGTGTAAACGATACCATACCACCAAAGTCGCGCATTTGCTTTTTGGCTACGTCGTGGTTCGGGTGCTCCGGGAAACCAGGCCAATAAACCTTGTCTACTTTAGGGTTGGTTTTCAGGTATTCTGCTACTTTGCGGCCATTTTCGCAATGGCGCTGTATGCGTATGTGCAGGGTTTTAATGCCTCGCAGCACCAAGAAACTATCCTGCGGACCAGGCACGGCACCACAGCTATTTTGCAAAAAGTAAAGCTTTTGGGCCAACGCCTCATCCTTTACCACCAAGGCACCCATTACCACATCGCTGTGGCCGCCAAGGTATTTGGTTACCGAGTGCATTACAATATCGGCACCCAAATCAAGTGGGGTTTGTAGGTATGGCGTGGCAAAGGTATTGTCAACAGCCAGCAGGATGTTGTGTTTTTTGGCAATAGCAGCAGCGCCCGCAATATCAATGATGTTCATCATTGGGTTGGTGGGTGTTTCTACCCAAAGTAGGCGGGTTTTGTCGTTTACTTTGGCCTCAATGTTCGCCAAGTCGCTCATGGCCACAAAATGGAATTTGATGCCATATTGGGCAAAAACCTTAGTAAACAAGCGGTAGCTACCGCCATACAAGTCGTTGGTAGATATTACCTCATCGCCAGGCAGCAACATTTTAAGCAGCGTATCGATAGCAGCCATGCCGCTACCAAAACACAGTCCATAGTTACCGTTCTCCAAGGCTGCCAAGTTCTGCTCCAAGGCATGGCGGGTAGGGTTTTGGGTACGGCTATACTCATATCCTTTATGGTCGCCCGGTGCAGCTTGCACGTAGGTTGATGTCTGGTAAATGGGAGTCATAATGGCTCCTGTAGCTGGGTCGGGCTCTAGCCCGGCGTGTATTGCTTTCGTTCCGAATTTCATAGCGTCTAATTTCGAAACAAAGCTAAGAATTTCTGCTCGGCCTAACGGGGGTTAATACCAACAAGTACAAAATGGGCAGGGAAAAACACAAAGATAACCCACGACTTACCGCTGGCTCAAATTAATATAATACCAATTGGACATTTAAACGAGTTCTGAAAGAATGTTAGGCTCCCACGGAGCTATAGTAACTGTATGTTTGGTTTCTACAGACATTATGCTCCTACGGAGTTGCATAGTCCCAGCGGAATGTAATATATATAGTAATACTTGAAACCCTTGCCCCTTAAAAAAATGCAGGGCCACCTTTCGGGCAGCCCTGCAAAATCACTAATAGTTGGTTAGTACTTATTATTTAAGGATCGTTACGCTACCTTTTTTGAATCCTTCTTGGCCGTCAATGTACAGGGCTTTCACCAAGAAAACATATACGCCCGGAGGCATCGCTACCCCTTTAAACGTTCCATCCCAGCCCACTTTAGGATCGGTGGTTTCAAACATTTTCTCGCCCCAACGGTCAAATACCTGAAATAGCATCGTTTCGAAACCATAGCCATATACGTTAAACTCGTCGTTAAACCCATCGCCGTTCGGTGTAAACACGTTTGGTACCCAAAGCACGCGGTCGTACAAATCTACTACTACGGTTACCCTAGCCACGGCTTCGCAACCATTGTCATCGGCTATGCGCACGGTGTAGATATAAGAAGATTCTACTAACGGTCCAGCAACAGGGTCGGCACAATCAATACAATCCAGGTTTTCGTTCGGCGACCATTCGTAAACAGGTGTTCCGATAACACCACTGCCTGGGGTTGCCGTTAGCTGCACACTCTCACCAAACTTAACAGAATCGGCACTTGCTGCCAACGAAATAAATAACTGAGAAGGGCTTGTTAGGGTTTCTGACAGCGTTACGCTACAGTTGTTGGCATCGGTAACAGTTACCGAATATCCACCCTGTATCAATCCCGCTGCGTTACCTGAGTTAAGCGTACTGCTATGGCTCCATGCGTAAGAAAGGTTACCTGTGCCTCCCGCTGCTGTTACAACTACGCTTCCATCGGGTGTATCGTAGCACCTAGGGTTCACTGATACAGCAGATGCTGTCAGCAACGGTACATTGGCTACTATGGCCGTATCCAAAGCGGTACAACCTGCTGCATCGGTAACAGTTACAATATACTGCCCTGGCCTCAAGTTGCTAGCCGTTGCACCATTTTGCGCAGGAGTAGTATTCCATGAGTAAGTAACTGAGCCTGTTGCACCAGTTACCACGGCGTTTACCGAGCCAGTAGGTGTATCGAAACACTGTACATTGGTGGCGATGGCATTTACCGCCACACTTCCCGGAGGGTTAATAACATAGCTACCACTAACGGTACAGCTATTCAAATCAGTTACTACAACCGAGTAAGTGCCTTGACCCAATCCAGTAAGGGTTGGACCAGTAACAGCAGTATTCCATAAAAACCCATAAGTACCTGTGCCACCAGTTACAGCAAGGCTAATGGAGCCAGTATTGCCGCTGCCACAGGTAATGGGCACAATGGTTTCGGTAATAACTATTGCGTTAGGTTGTGTAATAAGCACACTATCTCTTCTTTGGCAAGTACGCGCATCGGTAACGGTTACCACTGCCCAACCTGCGCCACGGTTTGGCGAAGTAGTGGCTGTGCCACCGCCACTGTTCCAAGCATAGGTAAAGCCCGGCGAACCACCAGCCGCAGCAACGGTTGCACTACCGTTGGTGCCACCATTACAATCAACATTAGTACCCGTTACATTGGTAGTAATACCAATTGGCTGCAATACGGTAGCATTGGCGGTTGCGGTACAGTTGTTTCTATCGCGAATGGTGATGGTATATGGCCCGGCAGCTAGGTTATTGAGCACATTGGTTGGTGCAAAGGTTACCCCATCGCGGCTATATTGATAGCCAGGGCTACCACCTGCACCCGTGGAGGTAATAAACCCATCGGCAACACCAAAACAATTGGCGCTATCCTGCACGGCGGTTACACTCAGGGCGGTTGGTTGCAACACGGTTATGTTTCCTGTGGTATTACAACCCGCAATGTCGCGCACCGAAACGGTATAGTTTGCGGCATTAAGGCCAGTAAAGGTGCCCGATGCCTGATAGTTTACCCCATCAATACTATACTGCAAGGCACCGCTTCCGCCAGCACCCACTGCAATCACTTGTCCATCGGTGCCAGCGTTACAGTTTACACTGTCTTGGGTGAGGGTTACGGTTACCGGAGCTGCCGCTTGGACGGTTACGTTTGTAGTTGCCGCACAACCGTTGGCATCCGATACGTCAATAGTATAACTATTAGCAGTTAGGTTAGCAAAAGTACCCGAAGCTTGGAAGGCACCACTATTGAAACTATACTGATAAGGGGCACTGCCACCTGCACCAGTTGCGGTAATTTGCCCGTCGTTAGTACTGTTGCAGCTAATATCAATAACCACCGTGCTTACAGTAAGCACGGCAGGTTGTAACACACTGGTGCTGGCCGTTTGCGTACAGCCGTTTCCATCGCGTAGGGTTACGGTATATGGCCCAGCGGCCAAAGCCGTAAATACATTCGAAACCTGGAAGTTGGTGCCATTTAAGCTATACTCATAAACCCCATTGCCACCACCTGCGGTTGCAGTAATAGTGCCATCGCTTAAGCCGTTACAGCTTACGCTATCCTGCACCAAGGTTAAAGTAAGTGCCGTTGGCTGACCTACGTTTACGGTTGTGGTAACGGAACAGTTATTGCCATCCCTTAGGGTAACGGTATAAGTAGCCGAAGCCAAGTTGGTGAACGTGTTTGATGCTTGGAAGTTAACACCATCAATACTATATAGATATGCCGCCGAACCGCCACCTGCTGTAACCACTATGCCACCTGTACCGCCACCGGCACAACTAGAGGCTGTAGCCGCAGCCGAAACGGTTAATGCCGCCGGTTGCAATACCGCTATTCCTACTTGAGCTTGGCAATTGTTCTGGTCGGTAACATCAATAGTGTAGCTAGCGGCACCAAGCGCATTAAATACATTGGACGCTTGCGGGGCGCCGGCATTAAGGCTATAAGTAAAGCTTGGCGATCCGCCGCTAGCAGTTACAGTAATAACACCATCAGTGCCACCGTTACAATTTACACTGTCTTGCACCGCAGAAGCGATAATAGCCAAAGGCTGACCGACAATTACACTAGCCGAAGCCACACAAAGATTGGCATCCCTAACCGTAACCGTATAATTGCCAGCGTTGAGGGAGCTAAATACATTCGACGCCTGGAAGTTAGTACCATTGGTACTATATTCTAAGCCACCCGCTGCGCTGCTAGCGGTTACGGTAATTACTCCATCGGCAGCGCCGTTACACGACAAGCTATCGGCAACCAAACTTATCGTAATACCCGAAGTAGAACCTACCGTAATGGTTGTTGATTGTGCACACCCATTGCCATCAACCACATTTACGGTATAGGTAGCCGCACTAAGGTTGCTAAATAAGTTGCTCGATTGTGGCGTGCCACCATTCAAATTGTAGCTATACGGCAACGAACCCCCTGTAGCGGTAACTGTTATGCTACCATCGGTGGTGCTGTTGCAGCTCACGTCTACTTTGGTAGCACTCACCCCCAATACTGTGGGCTGCAATACACTTATATTGCCCGTTATTTGGCAAAACTGGGCATCGCGTATGGTAATAGTGTATGGCCCTGCGGCTTGTCCATTAAATACATTCGACGGTTGGAAGGTTGTGCCATCTAAACTATACTCATAAGCAGGCGAACCGCCGCCAGCAGTTACAGTAATTACCCCATCGCTCGCCCCAAAGCAAGAGGCACTATCCTGCACGGTAGCAATAGTTAGAGCGACAGGCTGAAGCACCGTTATATTCACCGTTTGGGTACAAGCATTGGCATCACGAACCGTTACGGTATACGGCCCTGCAGTCAAACCCGTAAATATATTGCTCACTTGGAACGTAGTGCCATCAATACTATATTGATAATTTGGGGTTCCGCCACTGGCCGTTACTACCAATGAACCATCGTTGCCGCCACCGCAATTAACACTGTCTTGAACGGCACTTACTACCAAGGCTGTTGGAGTAGATACCACAATGCTCGATGTTTCGGTACATCCGTTTTGGTCGCGCACGGTTACGTTATAAGTGTTAGGCGCAAGGCTAGTAAATACATTGGATGGGCCAAAAGCTCCCGCATTCAATTGGTATTGATAGCCTGGCGAGCCACCACCAGCAGTAGCCGTTATTTGGCCTCCACCAGCACCTGCACAGGCGGCGCTGCCAGCAACCAACGATAAGGTTAAATCGGTTGGAGCCAATACATTAACGGTCAATGTGCGTGTACAGAAGTTGAAATCGCGCGCATCAATAGTGTAGGTGCCCGCCGTAAGGCCCGTAAAGGTGCCTGAAGATACAAATGCACCGCTATTGATGCTATATTGATAACCACCTGAGCCGCCAGTAGCGGTAGCGGTAATGCTGCCCGTGTTGCCACCAAAGCAGTTTACACTGTCTTGCACGGCAGTTAAGCCCAGCGCAGCTGGCTGTGCCACCGTAACTGGAATACTAAAAGTACATCCTTTACTATCGCGCACTGCAGCATTGGGGAATGCGCCAGCGGCTAACCCGGTAAATATGTTCGATGATTGGTAGCCCGAACCTAATGAATATTCATAAGGAGCCACGCCGCCACTTGCCGTAAATACGATAAATCCATCCGAATTGCCGTTACAATCAACACTGTCAACGGTGGCGGTGGCGGTAAGTTGGGCTGGTGCACGCACTATGCCCACAGCAGTAGCGGTACAACCACCTCCATCTCGCACACCAATGGTGTAACTGCCAGCAGTTAAGTTGTTGAATACGTTAGCAGCACCGTATGCACCACCATTAATATTGAAAGTATAACCAGCAGTACCACCATTTACCGTGGCGGTTATCCTGCCGGTGTTGCCACCAAAACAGTTTACGCTATCAACCACCAAAGTAAGTGGAATAGCCGCCACAGGACCGATAGTTACCGTATCGAGGGCAAAACAACCACCTTGGTCGTACGCTCTAACGGTATAGAAACCTGCTGTTAAACCATTGAATATACCGGTACCATTTAAAGCACCTCCGTTGATGTTATAGAAATAACCCGGCAAACCACCTGAGCCAGTTGCGACAATACTACCGGTGGGGTTGCCACAACCAATGCCTGTTACCGCCAACGAAATACCAACACCACCAGGTGCCGCTACGGTTACGGTATCATACACTAGGCAACCTTTGCCATCGCGCAAAATCAAGGTATAGGTTCCGGTAGTGAGGTTCAAGAAATTGGGTGACGATTGGAAAGCGCCATTATTCAAACTTACTTGGTAAGGCAAGCTACCGCCCGATGGGTTGGTAGCAATTGCACCCGTTGGGTTTGTTGGGCAAGTTAGGTCGTCAATAACAGGGTTCATGGCAAGTGCGCTAGGCTGTCTTACCGTAATCGTTCCAGAGCCAGCACAACCGTTAGTATCCAACACATTAATAGTGTAAGAGCCTGCAGATAAGCCAGTAAATATACCTGAGCTTTGATAGCTGGTACCACCGTTAATTGAATACCTAAAAGGCGCTGTTCCGCCTATTGCCGTGGCAGTAATAAAACCATTAGTTCCACCATTACAATCAACGCTATCCTGCACCAGTCCAACGGTAAGCACGGCAGGTTGTCGAACGGCCAAACTGGCTGTGGCAGTGCAACCAAAGTTATCACTGATAGTAACGGTATAGCTTGCCGCCGAAAGACCGGTAAACACATTATTAGCGCTAAACGGCCCGCCGCCTGAAATCCTGAATTGGTATGGCGATGTACCTCCTGAACCAGTAGCCGTTATGCGACCATCGTTGCCTCCGTTACAGTTTACACTATCCTGTGCCAACGCCACGCTCAGCGAGCCAGGTGCCGCAAGGGTTACCGTATCGGTAAGGGTACAACCTACTGCATCACGCACCCAAACTATGTAAGTTCCGGCTGGTAACAAGGTAAAGTTATTATTGGCTGTGTACGGGCCTACACCCAACCTATATTGTAAAGCACCTGTGCCGCCTGCACCCGTAGCAAGTATACTGCCCGTAGTGCCACCGCTACAACCAATTGGAGTTACCGTGGTGTTTAAGCTGAAAGGCGGTGGTGTAGTAAACGTGAAATTATAGGTAGTGTCGCAACCATTGGCATCGGTAATTAAAATACTGTGCGCCCCTGGCGGAACGTTTGTAAATGCGCCTGTAGCTTGAGGTGTGCCTCCATCAAGCGCAAATGTTTTAGTGCCTGTGCCGCCTATGGCGTTAACGGTTATAGCGCCATTAGTACCGCCACAGGTAGTATTCACAAACAATGTTTGCGATAACACAAATGGTGGTGGCGAGCTTATTGCAGCATTGCGGGTAAGGCTGCAACCGTTTGCATCGGTTACCGTTACAGTATAGTTACCCGGTGCCAGGTTAATAAGCGTATCGTTTGTTTGCGGCGGAGTAGTGCTCCACACAATTTGGTGGTTTCCGGCACCTCCGTCTACAAATATGGTTATTCCTCCATCCAAGGTGTTGGAGCAACTTGCAGGGGTAACACTGGTTATTTGCGCTACCACTGGTACTGGTTCGTTAATAAAAGCAGTTGCCGACGCGGTACAGCCATTTAAGTCTGTAACCGTTACTGTATACGAACCTCCAGCTAAGCCCGTTCTGTTAGGTCCAACCACGCCTCCACCCCAGTTGTAGGTATAGCCTGGGGTTCCGCCAGTTACTGCGGCTTGTGCTGCCCCGTTGTTGGCGCCCGTGCAGGTTACGTCTATTACGCCTGTTATATAGGCTATAGGCGTGCCGTTGGCAGCAACAGTTTGATATCTATTATTGGTACAACCTGTTGCCGAATTGGTAACTACCACCTGGTAATTGCCCTGTGGCACGTTGTTGGCTGTAGCGGTAAACTGCGGCGGAACCGTATTCCAAGCATAGGAATAAGTTCCTGCAGGAGTTACCGTCACCGATACCGAACCATTACTTCCGCAAGTAGCTGCAACCGAACTGGTTGTAAGCACTGGCTCGGGGTTTACGGTTATGGTTATCGAGTCAACATCAAAGCAAGTACCAGAGGCGTTGTAGCCATATACTAAATAGGTAGTTGTGGTTTGAGTTACAACTGTTACAGTACTATCGGTATTAGATGAAAGTCCCGTACTTGGAGTCCAGATGTAGGTTGATGCACCCCTTACATTGATAACCGTTTGTCCCCCTGCGCAATATTGGGGTGTGCCTGAGAACGTAAGATTTGGCGTGTCCTCTACTATCATGGTAATGGTAGAAGGTTGCGATAAGCCACAACAGTCGGTAGTTACCCTGAGCGTTACGGTATACGTGCCAGCAGTGTTGTACACTACATTGAGTACGTTCTGGGTAGTATAGTTGCTAGGCAAAACACCTTGTAGGTTCCAATCGTATGCCACCGCCAAGGAGCTAGTGCGGTAGTTTACTGGCGTGCCAGCACAAATACGATAAGTGGTTGCGTTTACCATGGTAGCACCCTGCACCGTAATATCAGGTACAAAGGCAGCATTGCTAATGGCAATATTGGCAAAGCCCAAGTAATTATTGGCCCCGAATGCAATATCCTTGCGGCCTGTGGTGGAGTATTGTGTTATAGTGCTTGCCCCTACACCGGTAGCAGGAGTGGCACCTGCTCCGTAGTTCCAAGCATTGGAGCTAGGGCCAGCAAAAGTTATATTGGTATTGGTACAAGCTACATTAGTAGCCGTAATTACCGGTTGGGCAGTAAGGTTAAACAGGGTATCGGTAGTTACCGGGTTAAGGCCTCCATCTCTATAATAACGGAAGGCAACACCGTTAGCACCCGTTCCACCGTTGCCACCATTGCCCCCTCTACCACCAAAGCCACCATTACCTCCGGCACCTATTTCATTTAGCGATGAAGTAGCACCTAAACCTCCCGGTCCACCGCTTCCACCAGTAGTGCCCAAACCGCCAGCACCGCCAACTCCGGCTAAACCGCGTGTAAGGTTGCATTGCCTAAAGTTGCCGCCAGTGCCGTTGTTAAACAAATACAAAGCTATAGATGCACCTCCAGCAGAACCCCCTTCGCCACCGAGGCCGCCTTCACCGCCGCCGCCGCCGCCGCCGCCGCCATTTCCTGAACCGATGTCGCAAAATGTGCAGTTTGAATGGCCACCACCACCGCCGCCGCCGCCGCCGCCAGTACCGCCCTGACCGTCGGTACCATTGGCACCATTACCGCCCGGGTTGAAAAATCCACCACCAAAAGCTCCTGGTGCTCCGTTGGTTCCATTGGTTCCATTTGCGCCGTTAGCCCCTGCTTGCCCTGAAAAACCTGGCTGGCCAGGGTCATCGCCTGCACCGCCAACGCCGCCTGCTGCTGCACTTCCGCCGCCAAACAAGCCACCACTTGCACCACCAGTTCCTCCAACATTATCATCTTCGCCGCCGGTAGCACCGCCACCGCCACCGCTACCACCCCGATAGCTAGAACCAGCCGAACCCGGTTGCCCCGGCGGGCCGTTTTGGCAGCATCCAGCACCGTTAGAGTCGGTGCCACCAGGGCCGCCAGCCCCGCCAGTACTGCCTGCACCAGCGCCACCAGCGCCACCAGCGCCTGGCAGGTTGTCATCATCATCACGACCATCAGAACCATTTACACCCTGGCTTCCATTGGCACCGTTGGAAAAACCATTGTTTCCTTGTATACCATCACCACCGTTTCCGCAAATCAAACGAGTTCTTACTACTTCATAATTGCTACATGAGGTCATGTGCAATACGTAGTTTGAAATAGAACCTGCTGGCGCATCTTGCGTTTGTATGGTCAAGTCTTGTATCCTGAAAAATTGGGCGGTGTTGATGTAAAAAGCTACTATACGCTGTGCTCCCGGAGGGCCGTCAGGATTATTATTACTACGCAAAATGGTAGTAGCACCGGGCAAACTGCTCTTGCGCCATCCATTACTAGGGTCGAATCCACCTTCAATGGTCATGTAGCTAGTAAAGTTGGTTATAGCATTATCAATTACATAAGTACCAATAGCCATTTTAATATTCACACTGTTACAAGCGCCTATGGTAAGGGCGTTTAGCAAAGTAGTTGGCGTAGCTTGGCTCAAACCATTGCCGCCACCATTGGTGGTAACGTAAATATTGTTGCAAACCGGCGCAGCAGGCGGTGGGTTAAGGGTTATGACCGATGTAGCCGGCAAACTCGGACAGCCAATAGCATCAAAGGCCGTTACGGTGTAAGTAGTTGTTCCGGTCGGAGATACTATAACGGATGAGCCCGTAAGGCCGCCTGGGTTCCAGGTATAGGATGTTACAGAGGAGCTTCCTGTTGCGGTGAGTGATATAGAACCGCCTGTGCATACCGTTGCAGCAGCCGGGAACACAAAAACAGTCGGGGTAGGGTTTACCGTTACCCGTACATCATCAGAACCCGAGCAACCATCAGGATAATTGGCAGTAACGGTATATACCGTAGTTACGTTAGGCGATGCCGTTGGGTTTTGGCAATTGGTGCAACTTAAACCTGTTGTTGGTCTCCAAGAATAAGTAACGCCCGGAGCTGGTGTAGAGGCGGTTAATGGGGTACTTCCACCTTGGCAAATCCTCAAATCAGGACCGGCAGTAACCGGAGGATTGGGGTTAGGGGTTACAGTAATGGTGTATGTGTAAATATTCAATCCAGGAATTGGGCAGGCATTATCCCTCACTTCCAACGAAAAGTTGTGTACGCCAATATCGCCAGGGCCTGGAGTCCAACAGAAAGTAGCTCGTGGGAAAGGCGTACCCGTAGTGGTAAACGTAGCCCCTTGTATACCACCATTCCAGTTCATGGTAACCTGTTGGCCAGCGTTCAAGTCGTTAGAGCTAATATCAAAACACAATGGAAAGCCAGCACACACATCAATAGTGTAAGCTCCGCCCACACCACTGGTGCCGTTAATTCCACTGGCGGTAGGCAGCTGGTTGTTGCAATTGATTACCACTAGCTGCAAATCTCTTATCACAGAGCCAATTAGTACGCCGTTTCTATACTCATCAACCCTAATGGTTACTACCGCTTGTTGTGGGCTGGCGGGCGTAAAGCTCATTTGGCCGCTTTGGGTATTGAAACCAAAACCTCCAGTGGTGCTTAGTGGGCTAGTGGCAGTAAAACTGCCATTGTATGGTATGTTGGCCGTTGGCGCTGTGCGGGGAGGCACAAGTGTGTAAACTAGCGAGTCGCCGTCAATATCAATGGCACCGTGGTTATAAAAGAAAGGCTGGCCCGCACATAGGTACGGAGTAGGCAAGGAGGTAAAAAACGGTGAGTTGTTGCATAAGCCTCCGGCATTGTTCAACCTTGCTTCTACATAAAGGCTCTGGCTGCCAGGGTTTTGCAAGTTAGTAATGGCCGAGTTACGGCAACATAGGTTATAGCTTATTACCCAATCGTTGCAATTGGCAGGCAAGGTAAAATTGCCCCTATAGGTATACTGCTCAATACCGGGTAGGTTGCCGCCGCTGCATGATGATGAGCCCAACTGGCCAGCACAAATGGCCGAAACCTCAATGGTGCTAATCCGTGCCAGGCTGGTGGAGGTAGTAATACCACAAGATGCCGATGATATGCTGATGAAGGCATTTGAAGGCGCCGAAACACCATCGCAATCGCGGTAAAAGTTAACCGTAAATTCATACTGGTTTCCACCCAAGCATTGGTAGGTAAGGTCAATACCCACGGCGTGCGACGCCACGGCTTTATTGTTGAATACAAAAAACGATGATAGGAGCAATATCGTAATTGCAAGCGCTCTGGAGCGTAAAAATCCCCTCATACTGAAGCAGGTTTAGATTGTAGCAATAAGGTTAAAAATGCGTGCGAGGCGAACTAGCTTTAAATATAGTTATTTTATAACAAACCCAAGCAATTTTAAAAAAAAGAAAAGCCCACGCTGATTGCGTGGGCTTTTAAGTAAGTTTTTACACCTAGCGTTATTTACCGAAGCAAGGTTATGCTTCCCTTTTCTTCTATTTTATCTCCATTTTCGAAATACAGTTCAGCATAGTACACGAACACTCCTGGATGCATTAAGGTTTCTTTGAATATACCATTCCAACCGCTGCTTAAGTCATTGCTTTCAAACACTTTTTCGCCCCATCTATCAAAAATGCTGAAGTTAATACTGCTTATAGCTTTGCCATATATGTAAAACACATCGTTGTACCCGTCGGCATTTGGCGAGAATGCATTGGGTATGTAGTAAAGCTTTGTTTTTTCGTTCACATCAACAATAGTAGTGTCCGATGTTTTACAACCAGCAGCGTCGGTCATTTCTACTATGTAAGTGGTATTGTACAATGGGCTGGCCACTGGCGCCTCGCAATCGTCGCAATCCAAGGCATACGATGGTTGCCAACTGTAAGTAACACTGGCATTGGCATTAGTGGTTATGTAGGTATTGAGTTGTACATTGCCGCCTAACGGTATATTGCTGCTGTCGGGTACAATGTCAATACCCGTCTCGGCTGGGTCAACTAGCGTAATTACTTGCTCAATTTCGCAACCATTGGCATCTGTAGCGGTCATCAATTGGTCGCCAGCGGCTAAGAATATGGCTAAGGAATCGCCTACAGTCCCATTCCAATTGTAAACATAGTTTGGCACACCTCCTAGTACGGTTACTGCTGCCGTGCCATCGTCATAACCAAAGCAAGTTGGGTCTGTTTTGGTAAAGGTTAGGTTTAGTTCGGTGGGTTGCTCAATCAGCACCGACTGGGTTGTTGTGCAGCCATTGTTATCGGTTACCACAAGGTCGTAGCTACCTGCACTCAAACCAACCGCCTGCGCGTTTAACTGAAAAGGGTTGGTGTTCCATACAAAAGAATAGCCAGGGGTTCCGCCTGCTGCATTTGCCTCTGCAATACCGTCGCTATCGCCAAAGCAGCGCACATCTGTTTTTACAATATTGGCTACCAACTCGGTAGGCTCAACAATGGTAATGCTACCCGTGCTCTCACATAAATTTATGTCTGTAACGGTTACATTGTATGTACCTGCGCCCAAATTATTGGCCCTAGTGGTAATTTGCGTTCCCGCGTTAAAATCCCATTGATAGGTATATCCAGCAGTTCCGCCACTGGCTACAACCTCCGCTTGCCCGTCGGTAAGCCCGAAACAAGATACATCCCTGGTTGCGCTCGTCAACGACTCTAGCAACGGCGGCTGAACCAACGAAACGGAATCCACTTTTTGGCAATTGTTGTTATCCGTTACGGTAACCAAATAGGTACCCTCTTCGAGGCCAGTAAGTACAGCTGCTATCACGTTTCCAGAGTTGGTTGCCCACACAAAACTATAAGGTGGAGCGCCACCTCCAGCCAATACCGAGGCTGCACCATCGGCGCCGTTGTAGCAGCTTATATCTCTACCATTGTAGTTTGATACTACCGATGTAAGCGAGGTAACCGGGGTAGGCTCGTTTAGGGTTACCGTTGCCGATACTACGCATTCGTTTAAGTCGGCTACTAGCAAGGTGTAAGGTACATTGGCACTCAAACCGGTAACGGTTTGGGTAAGTTGCGAGTTAGGATCGTTCCATACATAGGTATACGGCGGCACACCACCTATTGGGTTGGCAATAGCGGTGCCATCAGATGCCCCTGCACAGCTCACATTAAACCCATTGTAATTGGAGGTAATGGAAGCCGTGGTAGCAAGTGGCGGTGGCTGCGAAAGCGTAGTACTATCAATAGCCAAACAGCCATTCAAATCGGTAACACGCAAGGCATATGTGCCAGCAACTAAATCGCTTGCGTAGGCTGTAATTTGGCTGTTTTGGTCGTTCCAACTGTAGTTATACCCCGGTGTTCCGCCCGTAACATTGGAGCCTATGGCCCCGGTATTGCCACCAAAACAAGAAATGTTATATCCGTTCACGGTGGCTGTGCTAAACACGCTCAAACCCACGGCAGCTGGCTCAACCAGTGTAGCCGTTGATTGGGCCGTACAATTGTTCACATCCGAAACGGTTACATCGTATACGCCAGGGCCTAAGTTTGTGGCCGTTCGCGAAACTTGGTTGTTGGCCGCAGCGCTCCATACATAAGCGTATGCACCGGTGCCGCCAGCAGCAGTTACCCTTGCCGAGCCGTCGTTGGCACCAAAGCAACTAATATCCGCTCCGTTGTAATTAGAAAAAACCACCGCATTGGCCACTACTTGTGCGGGCTCGGTAACGGTAACCGAAGTACCCGTATTGCAACCGTTATCATCGGTAACGGTAACTGCATAAGTACCTGGCCCAAGGTTATTAATGATACTGGTAGTTTGGTTGTTGGCATTTGGGCTCCAATCATATGTATATGGCAATACTCCGCCCGAGGCTAATGCTTCTACTACGCCATCGGCTGCTCCAAAGCAACTTATTTCGGCACCGTTGTAATTAGATATAGATGACGCCGAGAGATTAATAACCAATGGCCCGGGTTGAAACACATAAGCATTAGCCGTTGCGGTGCATCCGTTATCGTCGGTTACGGTAACGAAATAATTGCCAAAGCCAACATTTATAATATTATTGTTGGTGTTAACCTGATTGCTTACCGACCACTCATATCCATACGTTCCGTTGGCACTGGTGCCGCCCGTAACCGCTACAGTTGCCGTACCATCTGCAGTTCCATTACAAACCGAAGGCGTAGTGGTGGTGGTAAGTATCATGGAATCGGGACCAGGTACCACTACGTTGTAAACCACCGCACAATTGCTTGCATCGGTAATGGTTACTGGGTAAGTACCCGATTGTATGTTGGTTACGCTAGGGCCAGTGGCACCACTTGGCCACGAAAAGCTTATAGGCGGTATGGCCCCTGAAGATATGCTGATGCTGGCTGCACCATTACTACCCCCCGGGCAGGTTGGCGGCACCACGTTTGAGTTAACTGTGTAACTTGAAGGCGATACGTTGATGGTAAATGATTGTATGGCCCTAGCCGTTATGGGGCAAGCATCATCTTCAACAGTAACAATAAAGTTGTACTGGCCCGTTTGACCCGGTGCTGGGGTCCAGCAGAAAGTTGCAACAGGTGGCTGCGTGCCACTAATGGTCATGGTTGCACCTGCCGGCAGGTTGTTGTATGTTACGGTAAGTACGTTGCTGGCGTTAGGGTCTTGAAAATTAATATCGAAACACAATGGGTTTCCGCCGCAAATAGTAGATGTATAGCTGGCTGGCTGCCCATTAAATGCTGGCCCACTGCCATTAGTGCCCGACATAATTGGCGGATTGTTGTTGGGGCAGTTTACCACCACCACTTGTATATCGCGCATGGTAGAGCCAATAAGCACGCCGTTACGGTACTCCCTTACCAGTACCGTAACCACCGCATTTTGGGTTTGGCTAGGCGTAAAGGTCATTTGGCCCGTTTGGTTATCAAACAGGAAAGGCCCATTGGTACGCACTGGGTTGTTTATATTGGTGCCGCCCGTAAACGGTATGTTAGAACCCGAAGCCTGTAAAGGGTTTATGATGGTATAACTCAATGAATCTCCATCAATATCAATGGCACCGTGGTTGTAAAACGTTTGCTGGCCTACACAAACAAAAGGCACCGGCTGGGTCGAAAAGAAGGGCGAATTGTCGCAAGGGGTAATGGTATTGTTAAGCCTAGCTTCAACGTACAAGTCTCTGCTGCCTGGGCTCGAAAGGTTGGTAATGGCGCTGTTTCGGCAGCAAATACCATAGCTAAACACCCAATCGGTGCACTGCGCCGGTAAGGTTATCACCCCCTCGTATACGTGCTCTTCAAAACCGGGATTGTTGCCACCACGGCAGCGGGTAGTATTTTGTTGCGATGCACAACGGGTTACCAGCTCGGTTACGCTTGTTCTGCCAGCCGTAAAGGTTAGGTTTCTGCCACAACTGGCCGACCTAGCATTTATCGACACCGAACTTGGAGCATTGATACCTGCACAATCTCTATAAAAAGTGAGCCTTACGCGATACTGGTTATTGCCCAAACAAGTGTAGCCTATATCGGCGCCCACCGCATGAGAGGCAAATGAAACCTGCGGTAAAAAGGCACAAATAAATAGCGTGATAGCTACAAAATACTTCCTTAATGGAGTACTGTTTTTAAACATGATCCGCGGCAATAAAAAAGTTAGCTAAATAGGACTAACTAATATAGCGACTTATGCCAAGAAAGCAAAAGAAAAAGAGGTTTTATTACTTTACGAAATTTTGTAATTAAAACTTCGGACAGAATTTAACGGGATTAATGCTGCGCGGGGGGTCTTGATTGTGGGTATATACTAGCGCAACTTCTACGGCACCTTTGCTGTTGGTGGCAAGGTTAATATCAGACGTAGTAACGTCAAAGCTAACCCCTGCTCGGAAACCTTTGATTTCGTACCCCACCATAGGTATAACGGCATCGCCTACGCGGTACCATGCACCAACATACAAGTAGGACGCTTCTGCTAACTTGTAAGCCAAAGCAGTTCCGATATTTATTTGTGATGCTGTGTTTTGAGAGAGCACCATAAAGCCTGGGGTAATAGAGATGTATTTGCTCAAGGTGATTTCCATACCGCCATGCGCTGTAATTTTCGGGCTCAATTTGTTCTCAGCACCCAAGAAACTCTCGGTAGGGCTATTTAGATGGCTATAGGCACCACCCACGTAAAGGTTGTGTTTTTTGCCAACCCTAGAACGCCACAACAAACCAATAGAAACATCGGGATATATCATGGACGATTTAGTGAAATTCTCGCCATTAGGGCCTACATTAAAGCCATCAACGCCATTAAACTGCGACTCGAAGGTAAGCTTCGTAAAATCGATTCGCTTTTGGATAATGCCGCCCTGCATACCCAAGGTAATGCTGTGGCGCTCGTATTTATCAACGGTTTTGGTATAGGCTATTGATGCCGAAATGGCAGTAGTGCTTAGTCCACCGTCGCCGGCCCTATCGCTATAAAATTGTAAGCCAGCACCAAAATGGTCGGCACCTAGTTTTTTGCGGAAGAATGAACCATCAACCGATGCACCGTACGTCATGTAAGTGGCATTGTTGCTGTTCCAATCGTTTTTAAAGTATTGTGTTCGGAAATTGGCCGCTACCCTAAAATCAGCATTGAAACTGCCGGTAAGGGCTGGGTTAAGGGTAAGTGGTGATGAAAAGTATTGCGAAAAGTGGATGTCTTGCGCTTGGGCGGCTAGACCCAAACAACAACAAACAACCAAGGCCAATAGGTGCTTAACAGAACATGTAGGCATAGCAAGTGGCATTTTTTTTACCGCAAAGGTTAAAAATAGCAAAAAAATTGATTACCAAATAGGGATAATGCCCAAACTGGTCGAATTTAACGAGGGAGTAATGGTTGGTGTGATGGTTTTATTGCGATTGGAACGGCAGTAAAAGGGATAATCCCCTATTGTGTTGTGTGGCAGATTTGTGTGTGTCATGGTGAGCGTAGCCGAACCATGACACGCCACCGAACCACTTTTGCACATGTAGCTTATTGCTATCTGATGGACCTTTCCACCATTAACTAAAAACCCCTCACTTCTCCTTCGGCACGGCAATTATGGCCTTTACGGCATAATTTGGAATTAATCAACTACAAAGCCCTTCCAATTGCGCATATATTGCACAAATGCTTCTCCTAAGCCTTCTTGGCGCAAATAGTCAGCCGCAAGTGGCGTTTCTTTCGATTGAAAATTAGGGTCGTTCATGACCTTAACTGGGAAATCGTGGTGCAAAATGGCCGACTTGCCAATGGTTACAAAATCAATACCACTATCTAATACTTTGCTTACAGTAGCATTGCTGTGTATATTACCCGCTACGGTTAGCTTTACTTCTTTTTTGTTTAGGGTGGTAACGTAATCCATCAGGGGCTTTCCGGTTTCTTCCGCTGGTTTAAACACATCCCACAACGATATATCCAAAAAGTCAACTTGCCCACTATCAATAAGTTGCTGGCTAATAGTAACAACTTCTTCCAATTGCATACCAAAGCGTTCTGGCGAAAGGCGCACGCCCAACAAGAAGTTGTTGCCACAAGCCTTGCGGATGCCATCCACTATTTCAAACAGCAGTCGGGCTCTATTTTCCAAGCTACCACCATACTTATCATTTCGCCTATTGTAGTCAGTACTAATAAACTGTGTAATCATATAGCCATGCGCACCATGTACCTCAACGCCATCATATCCCGCTTGTTTGGCCCTAACTGCTGCGGCAATAAAGTCATCACGCAGTTGCTCAACCTCTGCGGTGCTTAGCCCACGGGCGTTATATTTCTCACTTTCAGAAGGCGCAACAACTTTTTCACCAGTCAATTCGGCATTGGCGCGCACACCGCCGTGGTGTAACTGAACCACTGAAAGGCTTCCCAGTTCACGCAGGGCAGTGGTTAGGCGCTTGTGCCCTTCGATATGGTCATCGGTATGAATACCTAACTGACCTTTCCAGCTCCTGCCATTATATTGAACGCTAGTGGCGCAAGTCATTACTAACCCAAACTGACCTTTTGCCCGCATGGTAAGCCAGTTCAGCTCATCATCACTCAGTGTTCCATCTTCATGGCTTTGTAAATTGGTCAATGGTGCCAACATAAACCGGTTCTTCATTTGTAAGCCGCAAGCAAATTGCAAGGCAGATTTTGCAGTAACCATCGAATTATGATTCATTGTTTAATTTTTAATAGCAGCTTCAATCATTCTATCAACGTTACTCCCCCTTCGGCACGGCAATTACCGCCTTTACGGCATAGTGGTCGCTGAGGTCTTCGCGGAGCACGCGGTAATCTATTACCGGGAAACTGGTGTGCGCCAATATATAATCGATGCGCAACGACGGGAACGGCCCATTGTAGGTATTGCCAATGCCGCGGCCATCTTTTCTAAAGGCATCTTGCAAACCTTTGTGCAGCGTGCGGTAGGCATACGAGTTGGGCGAATCGTTAAAATCGCCGACCACTATGGCGGGTATATCGTGGCTCATTATATGTGCCTCAATGGTATCGGCTTGATGTCCGCGCTTTTGGTAGCCAAGCTTAAGCTTGCCCAATACCTGCCTTACCGGAAATCGGCTGGCATCGCCCGCTTTGCTTACGCGCTCCATTTCCTCATACTCGGCACCTGCAAATTGTATGCTTTGCAGGTGCACGTTGTACACATTAAACCGGGTGCCGTTTACTTCAATTTCGCTAACGATGGCCATGTTGTGCTTAGAGTTGCTAAACCTGATGGCCACCTCCTTTTTAATGGGGTACTTGCTAAAGGTGGCCAGCCCCCAATACTTGGTTTTGTAAAGCGTAAGCGATTTCCGAAAATGGACATAAGGATATGTTTTCTGCAACTCCTTTAGCGTGTTGTAGCCTTTGGTATCGTCGGTATAAAACTCCTGCAGCACTAGTATATCAGGGTCTTCATTTTTAATAAGGTCCAACATTTGCTGCTTCACCTTGCCCTTGCCACTCCAATTGTACAGATCAAAATTTTTCACGTTCCAAGTCATGATACTTACCTCGCGGTAGCCATCTGGGGTTTTATCTACGGAAGGGAAGAAAGAAATGTAGCTGTAGATGTTGTAGCTGCCCAAAAGCAGGCAAACGGTAACTATGGCGGCCTGTTTGCGGTTGACGAAAAAAGCTATCCATAGCAACACCACCATGCCCAGCACGCACAATGGAAAACCCAAGCCAATAATGCCTAGCAACGGGTATGCCTCGGGGTGCACAAATGGAGCCAAACACGATAGCAAGTATATACCGCAGCCCAGCAGCAAGCAAAGCATCCATAAAACCTTTAAGGCATGAAGCATTGGTTAGTCTTTGTTGCTGTAACGGAAAAGGAATGCCTTTTCGTCTTTGGTGAGGCTGTCGTAGCCCGATTGGTTTATTTTATCCAGAATATCGTCAATGCGGGCTTGATCGGGCGCGGTGTTTTTGTTTTTGGCGGCGGTGTTGGTTGCCACCTCCCGCTTATAAACCACCCTAGGGCCTTTAGGTGTTTTTTTGAAAGGCCTCGTCACAAATGCCAGTGCATTATGAAACGGATTGGACCAGTTATGCCCTACTTGCAACTGCTTGATATAAATAAAACCCAACAAGGCCCCACCAAGGTGTGCAAAGTGCCCTCCGGCGTTGCCATCGTGCATGAGCAGCAAATCGAGACCAACAAGCACCATGGCGAAGTATTTGAGTGCCACATCGCCAATAAACAGCACCCTAACAGGCAGGTTGGGTACCAAGGTAGCTGCAGCTACAACAATAGCCAGCACTCCACCCGATGCACCGATAGCAATATTAGGCTCAATGCCGGGGCCAATAACATTTACCAGGTTTTTGATGATAATAAACACCACGCCACCCGAAAAAGCACCGTATAAAAATATAGGCATAATATGCCGCTCGCCAACAAAGCCTTTTATAATATCTGCTAGCCAATAAAAGAGCACCATATTAAAAAATAGGTGCATAAAATCGTATTGTGCAAAAGCCGAGGTGATAAAAGTCCAAGGCCGCTTGACGAAAACATGCCAATCCCAATTCAAACCAATCCATTGCAGCACATCATCCAACACACCATAGGCGCCCGCCCGGTTGCCCGTGGCTATAAGAGCGCCCAATATGAGCATATTGAGCAGCACAAAAATGACTACGTTAACAATAATAAACCACGTAATAACCCCGCCATTGTTTATCTGCAGCTTAAAATCATCCCACATGGTTCTGGCGTTGCTCATGGTTGTTGGTTGCGGGTTGCGGGTTACGGGTTACGGGTTACGAGTTAAAATAAACTACTAATTATATAAATTGTGTCTTGTGTCTTGTGTCTCTGCATGCCGGCAGGTTGTGTCTTGAAAACTCAATAAAAATGGTTTCTGTTCCGCTGCCAGTATTTTATCAAAATAAAGGCAATCAATGCCCCGCCAAGGTGGGCAAAGTGCGCCACATTATCGTTGGGGTTGTTGGCAAAGCCCCTGTAAAGTTCATAAATTATCAGCCCCGATACTACATATTTGGCCTTAACGGGGATGGCAAAATATAGGTAAATTAACGAGTTGGAATACAACATACCAAAAGCCGTAAGAATGCCAAACACCGCACCCGAAGCGCCTACAACTGGCCCAAACAATGAAGGGTCGTAATTGCCACTATAAATTTCGTAGGCATTTACGGCTTGGTGCAAAAATGCGGCCCCTAAACCAGTAATCATATAAAACTCCAAGAAACGCTTCGGTCCCCATACGTTTTCTAGTGGCGAGCCAAACATCCAAAGAGCAAACATATTGAACAGGATGTGCTGCCAACCGCCATGCATGAACATGTGTGTAACAACTTGGTGCGGCATAAAATAATCTGACTGCACCGGGAACATACCCAAATACCGAATCAAATCGATACCTTGCCCTTCGAAAACCAAAGTGGCAATAAAAAATAGCACGTTGATGATAATCAAGTTCTTGACTATCGTTGGCATGGCATTGGGGCGGGTAGGCTGGAAATAACTCATAATATCTTTAATCACTAAAACGCTAAGTTATCGAAAATGTTAGACACAATTGTTTTAGGTACGATGTACGAAGTACGATTTACGATTGGATTAACAAGAAGTAACCATGTGCAAGTTTTGCATATCAGGTTTCCGTATAATCGTACCTCGTACTTCTGAATTCGTAAATAACAAAGAACTTTTACACCCCCTAAACAGTTAACTTAGCAATCTTAAACAACGCTAATGAAAATTGGTATAGTATGTTATCCTACCTATGGCGGTAGTGGCGTAGTAGCTACTGAGCTTGGTAAAGCCCTGGCCGACAAAGGCCATGAAGTGCATTTTATTACTTACAAGCAACCCTTTAGGCTCGACCACTTTAGCAACAACCTGTTTTACCACGAGGTAAACATTGCCGACTACCCGTTGTTTGATTATGCTCCTTATGAAACCGTGCTGGCCAGCAAATTGGTTGACGTAACCAAATATCAAGGCCTTGACTTGATACACGTGCATTATGCTATACCGCATGCCTCGGCTGCTTACTTGGCTAAGCAAATTTTGCGCGAAGAAGGCATTAACGTACCCGTAATAACCACCCTGCACGGCACCGATATAACATTGGTGGGTAAAGATGCCACCTATGCCCCGGTGGTAACGTTCTCCATCAACAAATCAGATGGGGTTACGGCAGTATCACAAAACCTGAAAGACGAAACTTACCAGCATTTCAACATCAAACGCGATATTGAGGTCATTCCCAACTTTATCGATTTTCAGCGTTTTAGCAAAACCAATAAAGAGCACTTCCGCAAGGCAATAGCACCCGATGGCGAAAAAATAATGATTCACGTATCCAATTTCCGGAAAGTGAAACGCGTACGCGATGTGGTAAAGGTGTTTAAGCAAGTAGTTGAGCAAGTTCCTGCCAAGCTACTCTTAGTTGGCGATGGCCCCGAAAGACCACACGTGGAGCAACTTTGCCGCGAATTGGACATTTGTAACCATGTGCGATTTTTGGGCAAGCAAGAAGCCGTTGAAGAGTTATTGGCCATTAGTGATTTGTTCATGATCCCTTCGGGCAGCGAAAGCTTTGGCTTGGCGGCACTTGAAGCTATGGCCTGCGAAGTACCCGTAATATCATCTAACATAGGTGGCTTGCCCGAAATAAATATACACGGCCAAACAGGTTACCTGAGCAATGTGGGCGATGTAAACGATATGGCCAAACATAGTATTGCGGTTCTTAGTAATCCCGAATTATTGGCGCAGTTTAGGAAAAACGCTTTTGCGCAGGCGCAAAAATTCGCGCTGGCCAATATTCTGCCCATGTACGAAAACTACTATGCGCGTATATTAGAACAGGTAAAAGCCGAGGGCTTCGCAAAACTTAAAATATAGCACAGCCCGCGACATTGTAAGGGCACTTTAGGTATACAAAACCAACCATTTACAAAATAAATTGCGAAACCCCCATTAGGTTTGTATTTTTGGGGACTAACGTTTGATTTATGAACTTGAAAGAGATTGTTTCTATTAGTGGCTTGAGTGGCCTGCACAAAATTGTGAGCCAACGCGGCGATGGACTTATTGTGCATTCGTTTGATGACAATAAGTCGAGATTTGTGCCTAACCGCACACACATTTTTACCCCATTAGAAGGTATTACGCTTTACACCCAAACCGACAATATTGAGTTGACGAAGGTGTTGGCCGAAATGAAAAAGCAAAAAGACACCAACCCACCGGTTGATGCCAAAGCCAGCAGCGACCAGCACAAAGAATACATGCGCAGCATTGTTGCTGATTTTGATGACGAGAAAGTATATGTAAGCGACATTAAGAAGCTTATTAAGTGGTACTTTATTTTGGAGACCCAAGGCCTGTTGGTTGAAGAAGCTTCTGCAGAAGAAGAAGCTCCTGCAGAAGAAGAGGTTGCGCCGGAAAAAGCACCTGCTAAAAAGAAAGCGGAGAAAGCTGAAAAAGCAGAAGCTACCGAAGAGAAACTAGCAGACAAGAAAAAGCCTGCCGCTAAAGCCAAAGCCACCAAAAAAGGGGGCGCCGATGAGTAATGAGGCCGCAGCCCTTGGCGTAAAGAAAGAACGTCAATTTGTTCCTGCCGATTTTATAGTGACCGATTGGGCTGCCTTGGAGCCCTTTTACAACGAATTGCTAGAAAGGCCACTACCTGCATTGGTTGCGGTGCAGCAATGGCTCCGCGACCGCAGTGAGTTGGATAGCGTAGTGAGCGAGGAATACCGTTGGCGGTACATAAACATGACCCGCGATACTCGCGACTTGGAAACCACCGAAAAGCTGCAGTTTTATTACAAAGAGCTTGACCCAAAGCTTAATACTTACAATTTTAAGTTGAACGAAAAGTTGGTAGCATCGCCTTTTATTGACGAGCTAGACCCCAACCAATACTTCATATACCTGCGCAACGTGCGCAAGCAAATTGAACTTTACCGGGAAGAAAACCTTCCGTTGTTTAAGGAGTTGAAGCTAAAAGAGAATGAATATGCTTCGATAATTGGCAATATGGAAGTGGTGTACCAAGGTAAAACCTATACCCTACAGCAAGCCAGCAAATACCTTAAAAACCCTGACCGCAATGTGCGCGAAGAGGTTTACCGTATTATTTCGGAAAGGCGCCATACCGACCAGCAAAAGTTGGATGATTTGTTTGATGAGCTTATTAAGCTTCGCCATCAAGTAGCCCTTAATGCTGGCTTTGAGAACTTCCGCGATTATAAGTTTGCCTCTATGGGCAGGTTTGATTACACGCCTGATGATTGCACGGCCTTTCACAACTCGGTAGCCGAAGTAGTGACGCCCGTGGTGGGCAATTTGGTTGCCAAGCGCAAGGATAAATTGGGCGTTGACCCTCTTAGGCCTTGGGATTTGGATGTGGACACCGAAGGGAAGCAAGCATTGAAGCCTTACGAAGATGGTACTGACCTAACCAACAAAACCATTGGTGTGTTGGATAGCGTAGACCACTACTTTGCTGAGTGCCTAAGTAACATGAAAGAGCATGGCTACCTTGATTTGGATTCGCGCTCGGGTAAGGCGCCAGGTGGCTACAACATGACCCTGCCCGAAACTGGCTCAGCGTTTATTTTCATGAACTCTGCTGGCTCTGACCGCGACGTGAAAACCATGGTTCATGAGGCAGGCCACGCGGTGCACTCGTTTTTGAGCCATCACCAAGAGCTAATGTACTTCCGTCAATACCCATCGGAAGTGGCAGAACTGGCCTCCATGAGCATGGAACTATTTACTATGCCACATTGGAGCGTTTTTTATGCCGATAGTGAAGAGTTGAAACAATCGCAAAAACTACAGCTAGAAGGTATACTCAAGGTATTGCCGTGGATAGCCATTATCGACAAATTTCAACACTGGATATATACCAATCCTACCCACACGCAGCAACAGCGCAAAGATACTTGGCTAGCTATTTATCGCGAGTTTCATGCTAGCGATCCAACGAATTGGAATGGTTTGGAAGAGCATTTAGCTTACATGTGGCACAAGCAATTGCACTTGTTCGAGGTGCCGTTCTATTACATTGAGTATGGCATGGCACAATTGGGTGCCGTAGCTATGTGGCGCCAAATGCTACAGCATGGCCACCAAGCCATTGAAAACTACAAAGCAGCCCTTGCCCTTGGCTATACCCGCCCCATTGGCGAAATATACAGCACCGCAGGCGTTGAGTTCCGTTTCGATAAGGATTATATCAATGAGTTGGTATCGTTCCTGTTGGGCGAGTATGCCAAGTACGAGAGCTAACAAGCAACTATTTCATTGAGGTTGAATTATGGGATTTTGGCCTATGGTTGCGTCATTCTTGCTTTATCCGTCTGAGTGCAGTTTCTATTACGCGAAACATTCACTGTTTAGCCCATTATGAGCCGCCAATGGTAAAACCAGTGAAGCCCAAACAAATACAAATAGCAGTAGGAGACCCCATGCCCGACCTATAAGGTTTGCAGAGGTAATGCTTGAGTTTTCAGATGACAAAGATGTATAGATGGCCTACTTGCCAGTACCCGATACTAGCGTGCAGCAATACCAAGTGGAGACTACGGCAAAATTCATTTGGAGTTAATGATAGCGCCTATAAACCTCAATTTGAACTCGCTAGTTTTTGTTAAAAGTCAGCTTTTGGAGACATTTTTTTCGACTTTGTATAATAAGGCATCTTTTGTTGCGTTTTAGCAGTATAAAACAAAAACGAACGCAAGTGCCTATGAATGAAATTTTTACCCACAACGATTTAATACGCAAAGTTTATGGTGAAACGGGAGTGACTGAAAACCAAGCCATCGCCGAAGCCTGCAGCACCAGTTTTGAAATTCAAGAAGAAATGGATCAATTAGAACAGGTTAAGCAACTTTTGGATACCGCTTGGCAACGTCCTCGCACCGCCATCATCAAAAACATCATGCGCTACAGCTTAGAGCAAAAGCTCGCTGGCATGGGCAACTAAGGTTGCATTTGCGTCTTTTATCAAAAAGCGGACATCGCCCAAGGCGTTGGTCCGCTTTTTTTATGTCCTGTTTTTAAAACAAAACACGTAAGCTCCTCCCCATTTTTCAGGGGGAGGCTGGGAAGGGGTTGCTGGGTTAAGCAGTAAATCAAAACCCCCACAACTCCAGCTGCACCTTGTGCTCCAGCAATTGCTCGGTGCTATCGGGTAAGGCAGTGAAAAAGTCAAGACCCGTAAAATCCTCCACTTCATCCACACTCATGGCATACTCATAAAGGTCTTTGTTGCCTTTTTCGTGCTTCATCACAAACCCCACCGACTTATAATACGGTGGCGAAACATCCATCACTACCTTATAGAAATAATCGGGTACGCCTACCTCATTGCCACCAATGGTTTTAGTGGAGTTTTTAAACACAGGGCCCGTAACCACAATCAATCGCTCTTCGCTCACGGCCCAGTCGCGCACTTTATCTTCCAGTACCTTCCAGATGCCGCCATTAAACTCTTGCAACTGCGGGCTCATGTTGCTCAGCAAAAAACTCTCCGCCATAGCAGTGGTGCTCCATTTCATATCGGCCGCCGGTGCTAGGTGCCCACGGCTATAGCCACTGCCCTTATAGTCCTGCAGAGCAGCCGAGCCTGTGGCTACTGCATCATCGGCATTAAAGTAATCCCTGCGGTTGGCCTTGCCGAAAAGCACCATGCTATCCGTAAGCACATAAGCCACCCATGCCGCCTGCTCGGTAGCTTCGTTGTAAGCCAGCGTATAGCCCGTGTGCTCCACTAGCTGCCATTGGGGCAGGCTGGTGGGTAGCAGTTGTTTATAGTCGCTGCTTATGGTGGATGTAACTTCATGGCCCTTTATTGGCTCGGTGGGTTGCTGGTTTCGATACTGCCATAGCAAGTACAGAAACGCCACTATGAGCAGTATTATGCCCAATGATAGCAGCGTAGTAGCGGATTGTGTATTTTTGCGGGGTTGACGAGCCATAAAGATGACGAAAATAGGAAAAGACCTTGCCCTAGCCAAACAACTGCTGCAAAGTGGCCAATTGGTAGCCATACCCACCGAAACGGTTTATGGCTTGGCAGCTAATGGACTCAACCCCGAAGCCGTGGCGCGCATATTCGAGGCCAAAAACCGCCCGAGTTTTAACCCCCTGATATTGCACGTGGCCGATACGGCTCACGCTAGGGCTTTGACGAGCAATTTCCCGCCCAAGGCACAACTGCTAGCCGATACTTTTTGGCCCGGACCGCTAACCATAGTGCTGCCGCGCCATGCCTCGGTGCCCGATATTGTTACTGGCGGTCTAGAAACCGTGGCCCTGCGTGTACCTGCCCATAGCCTTACACTGGAGTTGCTGCGCTCGCTGCCGTTTCCGTTGGCGGCACCTAGTGCCAACCCATCGGGCTATATAAGCCCCACACAGCCGTTGCATGTGGCCGAACAGCTGAACGATAAGGTGGCATATATATTAGATGGTGGCGCATCATCAGTGGGCGTAGAGAGCACCATAGTAATGGTAAAGGATGATGAGGTATATCTATTGCGCCAAGGCGGCATTAGTGAGGAAACCTTGATGGCAGTTGTGGGGCATATTGCCCATGCACCCGATGCACATAACCAACCATTGGCACCAGGTATGCTGCTAAACCACTATGCACCCGGCAAACGCGTGCTATTGGGCAACCTGAGTTTGCTATATGGGCAGCACTACCACGAGCGAGTTGGGGTATTAGCGTTTAAAGAACCGCTGCCCGAAGTACCCTTGGCACAGCAACGTATATTATCGCCAAAAGGAGATTTAGCCGAAGCTGCTGCCAATGTATTTGCTTACCTGCGGGAGCTGGATAAACTGGACATTGACCTCATTATTGCCGAACCCGTGCCTCACAACGGTATCGGGCGGGCCGTAAACGACCGCCTGCAAAGGGCTAGCGAAAAGTAAAAGTGAAAAAGTACAGAGGTTTGTTTACGAATCTCAATCGTAAATCGTAAATCGTAAATCTCAATCGTAAATCGTAATTAACTTTACTTAATCACGGTAGTAATACCAAACGAGCCGTAGCCGTATGAAGTGTAGCCCATTTCGATAAAGAAACCGAAGCGCGGCAAGACCATGCTGCGCACTCCTAGTGCCGCGCCGCCGCGAATACGTTGGTTGGCGTCCATAAAGTCCATATTCGCTTTGCTGCCGTCGGCAAAAAGCACACTATAACCCACGTGGCCAGTAATATAGGCATCTACATAGTCAGTAAGCATGGGTTTGTTAATCAGCTTTTGCAACAAGGGCATAAAATGGTAGCTACCACGAATGCCGAGCATTACTTGGTGGTATTTTAGGTTACCATCTTGTATACGATTCTGGTTAGGCTCTACTTGCTTTACATTTTTAAGCATAAAGTAAGTTAACATAGGCCCGATGGTGAAGTTCTTGAAAGCCGTAGCCTCAATTTGCAAATTGATGGGCATTGATACCGCCTTTTGCTTACTTACCATGATGTTGCTAAAACTCATGATAAAGCTACCTGGCGTGCGATAAAAGATTTGGCGCACAGGCGCTTGCTCCTCTGTAGGAATCACTGCGGGCTTCTCCGGCGCATCATCACCAGAACTAATCTGGGCAACGGCCGACAAAGAAAACGAAGCACATAAGCAAAAGATCCACAAGCTTTTCATAGCTAAGGTTTTAGTTTTAACTTTTACTTATACGATTGTTAGGCGCAAAAGTTATGGGACGAATTTGGAAATGTGCTAATTTGAAAATTTGAAAATGGAAAAACGGATAACAATTTTCAAATTGACTCATTTTCAAATTCTCAAATTAAGACTAACCTGCTTCCGCTACCACTTCCCTTACTTCGGGTATCATTTTTTGCAAAAGGCCTTCAATGCCGGCTTTTAGGGTCATGGTGCTGCTAGGGCAGCCGCTGCACGAACCTTGCATTACGAGGCTCACTACGCCATCGTTAAACGATTTGAAGATGATGTTGCCACCGTCCATTTCAACGGCAGGCTTCACAAATTTATCCAATGTAGCCACTATGCGTTGCTCCAGTTCGGTAAGGTTAGAGTCTACTTGAGTCGTCTCTACCTCAGCCATTGGGCGCAGGATGGGCTTTTCGTCAGTAATATAGGCACGTAGGAAGTCGCGCACTGGTGGTATTACTTCAATCCACTCAAACTCTGGGTCTTTGGTAATGGTTACAAAGTTGGCAGAGATATATACGCCCTTTACATACGGCAGCTCAAACAACGCCTTTGGCAATGGCTCGTCTTGCGACGATTCCGCATCACGGAAATCGGCATTACGCTCTTTGCTCAACAAACGGTTGATTACAAACTTGAGCGAATCAGGGTTGGGGGTATATTCGGTAAATATTTCGATAGGAGCAGACATAGGGTAAATTTAGGTACGAAGTACGATTTACGAGGGACGATTGATAAGGTGCAAACACTAACCAAGTAGGTAAAGTTGCATTAAATGGGGCATAAAAGGCAAAGATTTTTGCAATTGCAATTTTTTAAAAATCGTACCTCGTACCTCACTAAATCGTAAATTAAAGCAGCTGTTTCCAACCCACTTTTTTACCCACAATAGCTTCTAGGGTATCAATTGATACACGCTCTTGAGCCATGGTGTCGCGGTCGCGGATGGTAACGGTGTTGTCTTCCAGTGTTTGGTGATCGATGGTGATGCAATACGGCGTGCCCAGCGCATCTTGGCGGCGGTAACGCTTACCGATGCTGTCTTTCTCGTCGTAAAACAACTGGTGGTCGTATTTCAGCACATCCATTATCTCACGGGCTTTCTCTGGCAATCCATCTTTCTTCATCAACGGCAACACGGCCACCTTAATTGGGGCCAAGTTGGCTGGCAGGCTCAAAACCACACGGGTTTCGCCGTTTTCTAAGGTTTCCTCTTTGTAGCTATTGCAAAGCACCGCCAAGAAAGTACGGTTAAGTCCCACTGAGGTTTCTACTACATACGGTACATAGTGCTCGTTTATCTCCGGATCGAAGTAGCGAAGCTTCTTGCCACTGTGCTTCTCATGTTGGGTAAGATCATAATCGGTGCGAGAGTGGATACCTTCCATTTCTTTGAATCCGAACGGATAATCAAACTCAATATCCACGGCAGCGTTGGCGTAGTGGGCAGTTTTCAAGTGGTCGTGAAAGCGAAGTTTATCAGCGCCGAAGCCCAAGGCACGGTGCCATTTCATGCGAGAATCTTTCCAGTAGTTGTACCACTGCATTTCCTCGCCCGGGCGAACGAAGAATTGCATCTCCATTTGCTCAAACTCGCGAGTACGGAATATAAACTGGCGCGCCACAATCTCGTTACGGAACGCTTTACCTACCTGTGCAATACCAAACGGAATGCGCTGGCGGCTGGTGTTCAATACATTCAAAAAGTTAACAAAAATACCCTGTGCGGTTTCTGGCCTTAGGTATATGGTAGCCGATTCGTCGGCCACAGAACCCAATTGGGTGCTAAACATCAAGTTAAACTGGCGTACCTCCGTCCAGTTTCGGGTACCGCTCACTGGGCAGGCAATCTCCAGGTCTTCAATAATCTGTTTAATCTCCGCCATATCGCCCGCCTCAAGAGCTGCTTTAAAACGGGTCTCTATCTCGTCCATTTTGGCTTGGTTGCGCAAAATGTTGGGGTTCGTGGCACGAAACTGGGCCTCATCAAAGGCATCGCCAAAGCGCTTTTGCGCCTTCTCCACTTCCTTGTCGTTCTTTTGGCGGTACTTCTCTACCACGTCCTCAATCAACACATCGGCACGGTAGCGTTTTTTGCTATCCTTGTTGTCAATCAACGGATCGTTAAAGGCATCCACGTGTCCGCTGGCCTTCCAAGTGGTAGGGTGCATAAATATGGCCGAGTCGAGCCCCACAATGTTTTCGTGCAACTGCACCATGGCTTTCCACCAAAAATCTTGGATGTTCTTTTTCAACTCTATGCCGTATGGGCCATAGTCGTACACGGCACCCAAACCGTCATATATTTCGCTTGAAGGGAAGATAAATCCGTACTCCTTACAGTGGGAGACAATGTTCTTAAACAAATCGTCTTGCTGGCTCATGGCGCAAAGATAATGATAGTATCAAGTAGTGAGTAGCAAGTATTGAGTATTTTCGATTAACAGCTTGTCTCGCCTCGGGCGAGGAGGTGCGATTTACGAATGAGCCATGCCAAAATAGCCTTGACAACCTGCGTGATTCACTTTAAATTAAACTAGCCTTACGGGGGTTACTATTCAAAACCAATAGATACAAGCAACCCTTAAATTAAACCCTAACCCGAACCAGTAACCTTTTTTTTGTATCTTAACAATCCCAAAAACAAGAAACCGTGATGGCTGATACGAACATAAAGGACAGAACCTTGAAGGTAGACGTGGCCGTGCTGAAGAAGGCTTTTAGCCTAATGGCTACTGCCCGCGAGATGAGTAAACTATACGAAGACCGTAAGGATATCTGTGCCAAATATGTGCATGCCACCAGCAAGGGCCATGAGGCCATTCAACTGGCGTTGGCACTGCAACTGATGCCGCAAGATTTTGTGGCGCCCTACTACCGCGATGATTCGTTGCTGTTGGGCATCGGGTATAAGCCTTACGATTTGATGTTGCAGCTATTGGCCCGGAAAGACGACCCGTTTAGTGGTGGCCGCACTTACTACAGCCACCCGAGCAGCAACCGCGCCGACATGCCCAAAATACCGCACCAAAGTTCGGCAACGGGCATGCAGGCCATACCTACTACGGGCATTGCGCAAGGTGTAAAGTATAAGGAACTGCAAGGCCTGGCCGATGAAAGCCTTGCCCACAAACCCGTGATAGTTTGCTCGTTGGGCGATGCCAGTGTAACCGAAGGCGAGGTGGCGGAGGCATTGCAGTTTGCAGGATTGAAGCAGTTGCCGATACTTTACCTGGTGCAGGACAATGAGTGGGACATTAGCGCCCATGCCCGCGAAATACGCGCCATGAACGCTTTTGAATATGCCAAGGGCTTTAAAGGTATTGAGGCTTACACCATTAATGGCAACGACTTTTTAGAGAGCTACGAGACCTTGAAAAAGGTGCTCCACATTATCCGTACCGAGCGCAGGCCGCTGCTGCTGCATGCCAAAGTGCCGCTGCTTAACCACCACACCAGTGGCGTGCGCAAAGAGTGGTACCGCAGCGAAGCCGATTTGGCCGAACACGCCAGCCGCGACCCCTACCCTATCCTCCGCGACCAACTGGGCATATATGGCGTAAGCGAAGATGAGGTGTTTGAAATGGAGGCCGAGGCCCGCACCAAGGTAGCTAACGATTTTGAGCGCGCCTTGTTGGCACCCGACCCGCAGCCCGAAGACTTATTGACCCACATATTTGCCCCTACGCCCGTAACTGAAGAAAAAGGCGAACGCAGCCCTGACAACGCCGAAAAGGTTGTAATGGTGGATGCTGCCCTGCATGCCGTAGATGAGATTTTGCGCCAACACCCCGAAGCCTTGCTATATGGGCAAGATGTAGGCGGCGAACTGGGGGGAGTGTTCCGCGAAGCGGCGCTACTGGCCAAAAAGTACGGCGACGGCCGTGTATTCAACACCCCTATTATGGAGGCGTATATCATTGGTAGCACGGTGGGCATGAGCGCTGCAGGCACCAAACCCATTGTAGAGGTGCAGTTTGCCGACTATGTGTGGCCTGGCCTCAACCAGCTCTTTACCGAAGTGAGCCGCTCTTGCTACCTCAGCAATGGCAAATGGCCCGTGCAGGCGCTTATACGCATACCCATTGGGGCGTATGGCAGCGGCGGTCCTTACCACAGCAGTAGCGTTGAGAGTGTATTGTTGCAGATAAAAGGCATAAAAGTAGTGTACCCGAGCAACGCCGCCGATATGAAGGGCTTGATGAAAGCCGCTTTTTACGACCCGAACCCCGTGGTAATGCTGGAGCACAAGGGCCTATATTGGAGCAAAGTACCAGGCACCCTCGCTGCCAAAACCGCCGAGCCGGATGGCGATTACATCATTCCGCTAGGTAAAGGGCGCATAGCCTTAGATGCCGACGAAACCGAAACGGCCAACGGCAACACGCTTACCGTAATAACCTACGGCATGGGCGTGCATTGGGCTACCAACGCCGCCGCGCAATACCCCGGCTGCATTGAGGTGGTAGACCTACGTACCCTAAACCCGCTGGACGAGGAACTGATATACGACAGCGTAAACTTGCACAGCAAGTGCATAGTGCTTACCGAAGAAACCGTAAGCAACACCTTTGCCGAATCGCTAGCGGGGCGCATAGCCAGCCATTGCTTTAAGCAATTGGATGCGCCAGTACGCATCATTGGTGCCGCCAACACCCCCGCCATTCCCCTCAACAGCACCCTGGAGCACACCATGCTGCCCAATGCCGACAAAGTGGCAAAGGTAATGGGGGAGGTTTTGGATTTTTGAGGGTTCAATGCAAACAGATGCTTGGTTTGTGCTTTGGCACAAAAAATGCATAATTTGTTGTCATGAAAAAGGCACTTTGTTTACTTGTGCTGCTGATAACATTCAGTGCAGCATTTGCGCAGCTAGAGTATGAATCGTACACTGTAGCGGCAACCAACGGACTCACTTTGAGAGATGCGCCCGATAAAAATGGGGCCAAAGTAGCCATTATACCCAAAGGCGGAAGGGTTTCAATTGCAGAGAACGTGGATAGTAGCTTGTCTTTTTCGGTTACCGAATTTCCAGGATTTACGATTCAGGGATATTGGGTGAAAGTGCGCTACATGGATTACACTGGCTATGTATTTTCGGGTTATTTGTCCCGTTTCCTTCCTTTGTTACGGTACATAACCCCCGAAGGCGAGCAGTACAATGAAAATGAGTATGAGTACTTTATGCGGTATTTTACTGAAAGAGGGCACAAGCCACTTAATTACTTCGATCAAGACTCTATCTATCAAGATTTTGAAACCCAGTTTAACGAAGGAATCCGCTATCACTATCACTCCAGCGAAGCACTCTATATATCTATTGAGTTTACCCAACACTCTTTTCAGGAGGTGTATCTGTTCTATTTGCTCATGACTGAGCCGCACGCTAGAGCCGAATACAATAAAGAAACCAAGGAAATATATGCCTTTCAGGGCATTTCAGATGATCCGGAGGAAGGAGTTGGCTGCGATTATACGATTACCAAAAAGGGCAAAACCATAATACTATCCCTTTTTTGCCATTGCTAGTGGCAACAAACTACCCTTCAATTTGCTCGCCCAAATCTTCCCAGCGTTTCATGCTTTTGGCGAGTTGTTGTTTCAGGTCGTCGTGTTTTTTTACCACAGTTTTGCTCTTGGCATCGTCCTTAAACAGTTCAGGGTCTTGCATTTGGGCTACCAATACCGCAATTTCTTTCTCTAAACGCTCAATAGTATCTTCCTCTTGCTTCAAGTCGTTTTTCAGCTTGCGCAATTCCTTTTCTTGGTCCTTCTTCTGTTGGGCATCGTCTTTACTAGCATTGTTGTCATTAGGGCTGGTCTTGCCAAAGGCTTGCTGCTTAAGGGCTTTATCCTTATCTTTGCTAGTCTCAAAGTCGCGGAAACTCTCCACAGCGTGGCTATCCAAAAACACTTGGATGTCACCATAGTGTTCCTTGATGCGCTTTTCGGTAAACTCAAAAGTCTTGTTGGTCAAGCCTTGCAAAAAGTCCCTATCGTGGCTCACCAAAATCAACGTACCATCGTAGGCTAGCAAGGCTTCTTTCAATACCTCTTTACTGGCAATGTCCAAGTGGTTGGTAGGCTCATCCAGAATCAAGAGGTTCACGGGCTTAAGCAGCATACGCGCCAATGCCAAACGCGATTTTTCTCCGCCAGAAAGTACTTTTACCTTCTTGTCAATCTCTTCTTCGCCAAATAAGAAAGCACCCAGCAGGCCGCGCATTTTAGCTTGGTTGGTCCACTCATGGGTAGCTTCGTCTTCAATGGTTTGCAACACGGTGCGGTTCTCGTTCAGGGTTTTTTCTTGTATCTGGGCATAGTAGCCAATCTCCACGTTATGCCCTATTTTCAGCATGCCGTCAAAATCTGTTTCGCCGTTAATCATTTTCACCAACGTCGATTTACCCATGCCGTTTTTGCCTACAAAGGCCACCCGTTCGCCACGTACAATATCAAACATCAGGTCTTTCAAAATAACCTTTTCGCCATAGCTTTTATGCGTATGCTCGGCCCTTAGCACCACATCGCCGCTACGCGGGGCTTTAGGAAAATGGAATTGGATTGAAGAAGTATCCAACTCATCAAAATCGATGCGCTCTACCTTATCCAATAGCTTTTGTGCCGATTTGGCCTGTCCGGCTTTCGAAGCCTTGGCTTTAAATCGTTCAATAAAGCGCTCCTGCTGGGCAATGTAGCGTTGTTGGTTTTTATAAGCGTTTTGCTGCTGCTCTAAGCGCTCTTCGCGTAGCTCAAAGTACTTAGTGTAGTTGGCTTTGTAATCGTATATTTTACCAAAAACGATTTCGATGGTACGGTTGGTAATGTTATCCAAAAAAGCCCTATCGTGGCTCACCATCAAAATGGCGCCAGGATAATTGATAAACACTTCCTCTAACCAAAGAATAGACTCGATATCCAAGTGGTTGGTAGGCTCATCCAGCAATAATAGGGTAGGCTTCTGCAAAATCAGTTTTGCCAGCTCTACACGCATTTGCCAACCACCGCTAAACTCGGTCATAGGGCGCTGCATATCGGCATCGCTAAAACCAAGGCCTTTCAATATCTTTATCACTTCGCTTTCCAACTTGCCTGCACCCAAGGTGTGCACCCGTTCATGGCAATCGCTCAAGCGATTAATCATTTCCATGTACTCATCGCTCTCGTAATCTTCGCGGGTGGCCAGTTGCTCGTTTATCTCCTCAATCTCGCGCTCCATTTTCAACACTTCATCAAAAGCTGTCATGGTTTCGTCCATAATAGTTTTGGTAGAGTCGTTGCTTACTTCTTGAGGTAGATAACCAATGGTTTCGCCAGGGCCGCAAGTTACACTGCCTTTGGTCGGGTTATCCTTCCCGGCCATTATCTTCAGTAGGGTCGATTTGCCCACGCCGTTCTTACCCACCAGACCAATACGGTCCTTTGGGTTTATTACAAAGGAAATTTCTTTGAACAGGTCGCGGCTACCGAACGTAACCGACATATTTGCCACATTAATCATAGGGCGCAAAGATACTTGTAAATGTACGATTTACGATGTACGAAGTACGATTTAATGTATAATTGACCCTTTAACGGGAATATGGCTATGCCAGATAGCTTATTCCTTCCTAAAAAGGAAGGGGCAGGAAAGATGTAATTCGTTGGGAAAACATACCCAATGAGAAATTCTTCCGGTCGAGTAGGTACCAATATCAAACTTCTACGCCTTCGGAAAATCGGGATGATCTTGGATGCGCTTTATTTGTGCACGGTGATGGTCTACGTGCTCGTACATAAACCGCAGGGTTTGCTCTAAGTTGAAACGGCCCATTAGAGGATGTTTAAACAACAGTTTTTCGGCAGATTCTTTATCAAACTCATCCAAAAACTCTTGCCACTCGGTACGTAGCTCGTTCCATTCGGCTTCAATTTCCTTAAAATCATAGTACTCGCGCGGCTGAAACTGAGCTGCAGCAGGGGCCTCATATTTTACGGGCAGCCGCAAAAAACTGTTCAACAGAGCCAATCGTAAGTCAGATGTTATGCCTCCTTTCTCTAGATCGTCGATACTCTGTACCTTTTTATTCATGTAGGTAAGGCCATTGCGCTCGGCGGTCATGAGGTGCACAAAAACCTCTAGCAAGCACCAAGCATCCGGAGCCGGGCGCCAAGTGCGCTGCTCGTTGGTTAGGCTCCTTACTTCGCTAATAATGTCCTTGCGTTGCTTTTCTAGGCGTTCAAACTCTTTTTCCAGTACCAGTATCATTTACCAGAGTATTTAGTTTTGAATTTATCGTAAAGCTCCTGTTGATGGTCGCTCAGGTCTACTTCTCTACCTTGTATAAAGGCTGCTTCTAGTTGGTTGGTGCGCATATCTAAGGCATCGCCCAACGATATGAACAAATTAGCGTCCTTACCTGGTTCCAACGAGCCCGTTTGCTTGTCGATGCCCAGTATTTTAGCAGTGTTCAAGGTAATTGCCGAAAGCGCTTGTTCTTTGGTCAACCCATAAGCCGCCGCAGTTCCCGCATGAAACGGCAAGTTGCGTTGCTCCCAGCTGCCGTAAATGGTTAGGCCAATGAGTATACCTTCCTTTTGCAGCAGGTAAGGCAGTTTGTAGCTTTGGTCAATATCATCTTCGGGAGCGCCGGGCAGGGCATGCACATTGCCCAAAAGCACGGGTACGTTAAACTGTTTCAACTGTTCGGTTACCCTCCAGCTATCGGCACCGCCTACAATCACCAAATCGATACCAAATTCTTTCGTGAAATTAAGGGCGTGCAGTATCTCGCGGCTACCATCAACATGCACCATCAATTTGCGGCTCTTATCAAACAAGCCCTTCATGGCCTCAAACTTCAAGTTGGTTGTGGCAGGTTTGTCTTGTAAGGCATAGGCTTGTGCCTCTTTAAAGTAATCGCGTAATTTTTCAATATTACCATCATATTCTTTGTTCTGCTCCACAGGTCCCGGCTCGGCCCACCAGCCAGTGCGGCGGTACATTTCGGGCCAATTGAGGTGAATGGCATCGTCGGTTTTGTAAGCAGCATCTTCCCAATTCCAAGCATCTAGTTGCACCACGCTGCTCATGCCTGGTATGCGGCCACCTTGCGGGGTGGTTTGCGCTAGTAATATGCCATTAAAGCGTAGGGTAGGTATAATTTTGCTATCGGTGTTATAGGCTATAATGGAGCGTACGTTGGGGTTAAGGTCGCCTACTTCGTTAAAGTCGCGGGTAGGGCGCACGGCATCTACTTCGGTAAGTCCTAAGGTAGTGTTGGCCGAAATAAAGCCCGGATACACGTGTTTGCCCTTGGCATCAATGGTTTTGGCACCAGCAACGGCTTGGTAAGTGGTTTGTGTGCCCGTGGCTACAATCTTTCCTTTATCAAAATGGATAAAACCGTTCTCTATAACCTGACCATTGCCAACATGGATGGTGGCATTAATGATAACTATGGGTTGCTGTTGTGCTGCCCCTGGGGTGGTTTGCGCCCCCAAAATGGCGGCCCAGCAGCAAAAGAGGAGCGGTAAAAGATGCTTTTTCATAGGTAGAGGCTAATGACACAGTATACAAAAGTGCAAAAATTTGGGAACTGTAGTGAATAACTAGCGAGGGCATTTTAAAAGAGGGGCGTGTGGGGGTGGTTTTAAGTAGTTAAAACGCCTTATCTCCTCTCTCATTTCACAATCTCATATCTATAATTGCCTCCCCAATACTACGGGCAAGTTTTCAGTTTTGTTAGGTATTTCGTGACGTAAAAAAGTAACCGAAATTTACCCTGAAATTACAAACCCCAAGTACTATGAAATTTTATGAGCGCTTTGTTTCACTATTGCTACTTTTGGGTATATCCTCAAAGGCTTTTGGGCAGCACCCCAGTTACGATAAGTCTAATTTTTTCTTGATGTACACCCTTGGATTTACCATTATTGGTAGAGAGAAAGGATAATAATTTTACTGCAATATTTGGTTTCGTCCTCTTCAATTTTAACTATCAATTAAATTGATTAAGTTTACAGCTTTATCAATTACAACTATGACTATCACCCAATACGAATACATTGTTGCGGTAGATACTTACCGCCATTTTGCCACTGCTGCCGCCCATTGCCACGTAACGCAACCTACCTTGAGCATGCAGATTCAGAAGCTGGAAGACCAACTAGGCATCATCCTTTTCGATAGGGATAAACACCCCGTGCTGCCCACCGATGCCGGAGTGGCTATTATAAACCAAGCAAGACACATTATTGCCGAGCACGATAGGCTGATTGAGATTGCCCGAGAAAGCAAAAACATTGTTGCGGGTACTTTATCCATAGGTGTTATACCCACCCTTGCTCCCTATTTGCTGCCGCTATTTGTAAACAAGTTTATGAAAAAGTACCCCGATGTAACCTTGCAGGTATGGGAACTTACCACCGAGCAGATTACCGACCAACTGAAACGGAGTTTGATTGATTGTGGCCTTATGGCTGTGCCTATTGAGGACAACAGCATAACCAGCATTAACCTGTTTTATGAGCGATTGATTGCCTACGTATCGCCGCAAAGTAAGCTGTATGCTAAAAAGCACTTGGTAGCCGACGACCTTGAGCCCGCCAATGCCTGGATTTTGCAAGAAGGGCACTGCCTGCGCAACCAGTTACTTAGGCTCTGCAATCTGAAAGCCAACCAACAGCGCCAATTGGCATATGAAAGCGGCAGCCTAGAAACACTCAAGAGATTAGTGGATATTAATGGGGGCTTTACCATATTACCCGAACTGGCGGTGCTTGATTTGCCGAAGAAAAAACTAGACCAGGTGCGCTATTTCCGCGACCCAGAGCCGGTGCGCGAAATAGCCTTGGTTACACACCGCAGCTTTGTTAAGCGTAAACTACTGGAACTATTGGCCCATAGCATACAAAAAGCAGTGCCTAAGGAGCTGTTAGAAGAAGGGAAGAAAGAGGTTGTTGCAATTTAGTTGATTGGTAAATTTGTTATTAGTTAATTAGGACATAAATGGGAGAGATTAGCAACATACAGACCTATGCCAAAGTAACCGAAGCTAATTACCAGCTAGCATTGGATAGGTTTGTGAATGCACTAAAAGCCATTGGGCTTTGGAACGAAGCAATAGCCGAATCTATGGCTTCGTTTAAGTGGGAGCGCGATGAAGTAGGCGCAGTATTTTCAACGTTTACCGCACCACCCGACTATGCAACCCAAGTGATGGATACGCAAGTGTCGCCGTACGTATTTATTAGTCTGCTTAGCGAAGAGCCAAAAGGGGCAGACTATTGGCTGGCATTTAACCTTTACATCGAGACCGAAGAGCTACAAAACTATTATAATGGCGAGTATTACCAAGAAACCTATCCATTGATAAAGTTTCTCGTTCGAGCCGTGCATAAGGAGTTGAACCAAACAGGCGTATACTTTACCGATGAGCTGCAGGATATGGAGGCATTGGAAGCATTTAGCGAAAAAGACCTCAGTAAACTTTGGGAGTTTGATTATGCCATTATCCCCAACCATTTGGCCGTTTTATACAGCAAACCACCTGTAACACACTCCATTAAAAAGCACGAAACCCATATTGAGGCTTGGTATACCCAGCGCTGGAAAGAACCGGTATAGATATAAAATGATGTTGTGGTAAGCGATAGAAAAGTTTAATTAACTATCTGCCCTTTTTAAACAAATTGATACTATTTTAGAAGCTCATTAACAGTTAAAAAAGGGAAATGAAAAAACTATCGGAGATATATATTGACGGCGAAAGAAATGCCTTTCAACCAGCAAGCGCACCGGGCGAAATACCCAAACAAAGATCAGAAGCGTATAGAACCCGTATAACTGTAAAAACCGTAAGCGCCGGCGCAAGGTTTGGACACTATATCCTTGACCTAATAATCTTTTACATTTTAGCAATAGGCATTATGGCGGGCATAGTGATTGCAACGGGCGATGAAGCATTTCTAGACTCTGGCTTAGGAAACCTGCTACAATATGGTTTTTTGGTTTTCTATTACTTCTTTTTCGAAGCGGTTTTTCAAACCACACCGGGCAAACTGGCAACCCAATGTGTAGTGGTTGATGAGTATGGCCAAAAGCCAACCGTAGGACAGATATTGGGACGCAGTTTTTCAAGATTGGTTCCATTCGAGGCTTTTTCTTGCCTCGGCGATTATAGCCGTGGCTGGCACGATAAATGGTCGGACACCTATGTGGTGCGCAAAAAAGGTCTTGCTTGGATGCTCGACCGCTTAGCCGAGCAAGAGGGCGAAAACGTGCATATATACAACTCCATGGTTAGCGAGCAATAACTTTATTGCAGCCAGAGGCAACTGCAGCGCTACTTGTATCGTTCTCCTAAAAACAGGTTATCATGCAAGCCAAATACCTCTGCTCCTTATTGCTGCTGTTTAGTATTGTGGTACATGCCCAACAAACCCGTTACTTTCAATTTACCACCCAATGTGGCCACGGCAATTGGCAGGATACCGCTTTTATAGCCGCCACCAACAACCAAGCGGTAATTGATTCAATACTAGCTAACATAGCGCGCCCAATGCAGCAGCGCAACTTTATTAATGGCCCCATTGATGCAGGAGATGGGGGCCATAACCGCAATGCCAGCCATTCGTTTAAATGGCACTTTGTACCCAACGAATGGAGTTTGGTAGAGATAGCCATCGAGGTTTGCGATGGCTGCCCGTATACCGATTTGGATGCCGATACCGCCTATTGGTTGAACAACATAGGGCAGTTTTGCCCCTGGAGCGGTCAACCCGTGCGTGAAGTTTCAGAACCAACGGCAATTTCAATAATTGGCAGCCCAGTTACCGTGCGCATATATCCCAACCCTGCGGTAAACTCCGTTTTTATCGACCATGACTATGCTGGCGATGCCACCATCACGCTTATGAATATGTTGGGCCAGCGGGTATTTTACGAAGAACGCTTTGTAGGCAAAATGCTCAACATCCGCCCTTACGATGCAGGTGTTTACTGGCTGCACATTAGCCTAGGGCAGGAAACATTTATGGAGCAGATTATTATTGGTAAGTAGTTATTGGTTTATTGGTTATTAGACAATGGAATTTCCCCTCAACTAGTTAACCAATAACCAATTACCAATTAGCCAACCTTCCATCGACTAACCACCGCATCGCATGCTTTATCTAGCATAGCATAAACCTCCTCAAAGCCGTTGTCGTCGTAGTAGGGGTCCGGTACTTCGCGGTTTTGGCCAGGGTATATCTCGTTCAATATCATATGCACCTTAGCCCGTTCTTTGTCGGTAGCGGCAAGGGCCAACACGTTGGCTAGGTTACTGCGGTCCATAACATATATAACGTCAAAAGCCTCAAAATCGTAGTGCCGAAACTGGCGGCTATGCTGGCCACTAATATCCAATCCATATTTTTTGGCTACTCGCACCGAGCGAACATCTGGCGGTCCGCCCGCATGCCAGCCCGAAGTACCGGCAGAGTCAACAGTCCAATCAAGCCCTTGCTCAGCTATTTTGGCTTCCAAAATACCATGCGCCAGCGGCGACCTACAAATATTTCCTAAACAAACCATTAGAAACCTCATGGTTGCAAATATGAGATATGAAAGGAGAAATGCCAAAATAAACGGGAAATGAGGTAATAAATATAAAACCAACCATTTCTTAGCACCTCCTTATCGGCTTTGCCCTAATTTTTAGGGTAAGTTGAGATTTATACTACAAAACTACCGCACCGTTACCTCAACCGTAATCAACCTAGTGCTTTCAAAAGGCTCACCATAAGGCTGCGGGGCCTCCCAATTGGGCATTTTGTTAAGGTGTATATACAACAGGGTATCCAACGGTTCGCCAACACCCTGTACAATGGTCGATTTTACAATTTTGCCCTTCTTATCAAACTTCACCTCAAAAGTAATTACCCCTTTGTAGCCCTTCGGGGTACCAGGCGGGTACACCACTTTATCAAAATACTTTTGCACTTCATCCATACCGCCCGGGTATTGGGCTTGTGCTACCGAAGCATCGGTAAGGGACAGGTTTGCGGCGTTGGAAACACTAAAATTATCATTGCTGGAACCTTTGTTTACCGTAACTGGCACTGGTGCAGTTCTACCTGCAGAAACACTGCTATTGTTAGTATTAACAACCGAAACAGTATCATCTTGTACTGTTTTCAACTTATCATCCATATTTCTAAACCTATCCTTATCTGCCGATACTTCTTCCAATACCACCAAATCGTCAGGCCTTTCCAATTGAATTTCTTCGTCTGCAGTAGGCATTGGCTCGCTTTCGGCAGGAGCTGAAGCGCTAGGCTTTTGGGCTACAAAATTACCTTCTTCCTTTTTCGATTTCGCATTTCCATTAGCATCTGCAACGGTTACTTTATAAGACCCTGCACCTGAACCATTTGAAGCTCCGTTAAGCTCTTTGTCTGCCCTACCGCCCGGAGTCCGCTCGTAAGTATTAGGGGCGCTTGTTCCACTAATAGTTGAAGTTATAGTGCTTACGCTGTCTAAAACAACGCTTGTCTCTTCTATTGGTGTACTTTCGGCATCAATGCTATAACTGCCAGTTTCTGCATCCTTCGATTTTTTAAACAACCCCAAACTATCCTCTTTACCCATGGCAATGCCTTCCGCTTGGTTTTGCATGGTTTGATTGAAGAACCAAAAAGCTGAACCAACCACCAATAGTAAGCTTGCCGCCACAGCATAGCGGTACCAAGCCATGCGGCGTTGCGGTTTCTCTGCTTTTAGTTTAAACGGCTCTTTGCTGTTAGCTTGATTCATGAATGTCTCTCGGCCATCGCGGGTAACTTTCTGTTTAAGCACTTCCAAGCGCTTCATTAGCTTGGCATCCGCCATAGCCAATGCACCAATGGCCTGCTCTTTGGTGCCGAGCAAAGCCATGCCCTCGGCCGCATCACGGCACATCTCACAGCCATCCAAATGCTGCTCAACGGCTTGGCGCGCTTCATTTTCGAGCGGGCCAAACACATATAGCAACAAGGTTTCCTGGGTCAGGTCGCCACTGCCGTCAAACAAAAAATCATATCGTTCCCTCAGGTCGTTCATGGTCGTTTTTCAATCAAATTCTTTAGGTTGCGTTTACCGTTTTGTATGTGGCTTTTTACTTGCATATCGGTTAGGCCCATTTGGTCCACAATCTCCTTGTAGCTCTTGCCCTCAATATAAAACAGCACAATGCACTGTCTTTGGTCGGGGTTGAGCGCCTCTATGCTCGTTTCCAGCCTTTGTAACAATAATTCTTTTTCGTCCTCTTTATGAAGATGCGGTTCCTCCTCCGTTTCCATAACCGACTCCAAAAATTGCGTATACTCTTTAGTGCGGCCTACCTGCACTTGCTCTTTTCGTAACAGTTGCAAGCAGTGGTTTTTGGTTACGGTGTATAGCCAAGGTTTAAACTGCTCCACTTCCCTATCCCGCAAATCTTTAGCCAACTTTTCAAACACATCGGCTACAGCATCTTGGGCAGCGGCGGCGTCTTTCAAATATTTCATACAAACACCTAGTGCCAAATGCAGGTGCCTACGATAAAGCTCGGCCAAATATTCAGGTTCGCCCAGTTTACGGTACGCCTCCAGCAATGCCTCATCGGCTTGCTGTGCATCGTTAATATGGCCCCCCGCTTGGTTCAATTTATTTTTAAGCTATTGTTTTTCAGTTGGTTGCGGCAGCATTAATAACAATCACTACACGGATTATGGAATCCCCAATCCAGCTGCATGATACTTATAAGCTACTGCGCAATGGGAAATTACTAAAACCGTACCAATTCTTTCATTTTCAAAGATAAGCTTATGAAAACCTCCTATTTAAATCCCAAAATTTATTCGTTTCTTTTGCTTTTGGCATTTTTCATTGGCATGGCCTGGCATCACGTTTAAAACGGGGCGCCAGAAAGGGCGCACGTAGAACTGAAATAGCCTACGAGCAGAATGGGAGCCGACCATTCACCGATTAAAAGGTTCTGATAATGGACGTGGCCACTTTCGTTTTTACATTGCCGCAATTGTTATTTGTTAATGCCAGATTAGGTAATGACAACCCGTATTTTTTTAGCATATTTGTAGGTACGTTTTACCCTTTTATACCCGTTGCTATGAAAAAGTATTTGCTGCTATTGCCTTTGGCGCTTTTGATGTTTTCGTGCGGAAGCGATACCGAAACCACCGATGCGGAAACCGTTGCTACCGATACCACCGCTGCACCAGCGCCCGTTGAAGACCCCGCATTGAAGGGCCTTACCGACGAGGACAAAAAACGCTACTACGATGAATACGGTATTGATTATAGCAAAGGCATGCCAGCCGGATTGAAGGTAGGCGACCAGGCACCTATTTTTAAGGCCAAAGACCATAAAGGCAACGAATTGTTTTTGCCCGATTTGTACAAAGACAAACCACTGGTGCTGGTTTTCTATCGTGGTGCGTGGTGCCCCGTGTGCAACAAGCAGCTATCGGCCATCGAAGATTCCCTAAAATACATCAAAAATGCTGGGGCTACTTTGGTTGCCATTGCGCCGGAAACGATGGATAAAGTGGGCGAAACTGTAGAAAAAACCAAAGCGAGTTATTCAGTAATCGCCGACCCGAATGGCCATATTATGAACGCCTATAAGCTCGATTTTTACGTTACTACCGAGTATCAAAAGAAGATAAACGAGTTCTTAAATGCCGACATAGCAACATACAACGGTACCAAAGAGGCTCGCTTGCCAGTACCTGCAACTTATATTATAGGCACCGATGGCAGAATAAAATACGTATACTTCCACCCCGATTACAACCAAAGGCCCACCATTAATGAAATAATACAAGAGCTGAAGAAATTGTAATGCTGTATTATATCTGTAACGTATTGCCTCAAGAAAGCTACTGCTGCGCCTAATTCCACTAGTGGCAATTGATAATCTTTTAAACGTTGGTGTAACTGCACCGAAATACCTATAATATAATGAGTGAAAGCCCATTTATGCCGCAACAACCCAATCAGGTAAAGGCTCCACTGTTGGTGGGCACTGTACTACTGGGCATCGGCATATTTTTGTTTAGCTATGTAAAGTGGGGGAGTATATTAGTCTCTCTTGGATTGACCGCAGCCAGCACCGGCCTGCTATATGTAGCTCTAAAAGGCTTTTTACTTAAAAGAACAAAGCCTAGATATGGCAACAACGATTTTGACTCTAAACGCCGCAGAAAATAAAAACGGGTATGGCTAATCCGACAAAGCCATACCCGTTTTCTACAATCTCCCGAAGAACACACTGCTATAATGCATTCTTGGTGTAAAAACGCAACAAGGCAATTGCACGTTGCCTGCTACCCTGTTTTATTCGCCAACTTTTGCAAATCTTAACACTTAACGAAAATCGCGGAGGGTACGGCGGCTATAAAAACCCTTGTAATACCACAGCTCATGCACCTCGGTTAGGTTTATGGTATAGTCTTGATAAAGGTTGTTAAACGAATGCAACTGAATATTGCCTGTAGTGCTATCATGGCCAATAAGCTGCTTGCACACCACGCCATCGCGTGTAACCACTATAAACACCTCGTTTAAGCGCAATTTATCGCGCCAGTGAGCTGGAGGTAGGTACTTGGCCTTTACAAAATCGCCCTCCATCAAATGCGGATACATGCTATCACCCTTCAACTCAAATACGCGGTAGGTGCCTTCGTCATCGTTATAAAAATCGTAATCGGGCAAGTTTTCAATATACTCAGGGTCGGCAAATCCTTTTTGATAACCTGCTTGGGCATATACGGGTACCGCCTTTATAACCTCATTATTCTGCCTATCCACTACTATTGATAGCACCCTTACATCATCCTCGGGTTTTAAAAACATATCCGGATCGTCATAAAAAACATAGCCCAAGTTGGCCTTGTACTTACGGTATAGCACATCATACACCAACTTGTTGGGGTCCTTTATCCGGTTGGCCTGAAACTCGTATAAATAGTTGTGATAAAGCCCGTTTTTTAGGCAGAAGTCTTCATAGTTGGCAATGTCTTGCTCGTCCACAATCTTATCTACCACCTCCATTACCTTATCGGTACGCTTTTTTGTAAACTTAGGGGTATAGCCCTCCATAGGCTCCGTAACTACTATGCCATCAGGCTTGGCAAAATACATTTCGCCCTCGCCATACTCTAACCAATCAGGGTTAAGGTTATAAATTTCCCTTAGCTTTCTAGTATGCCAATAAGCAAATTCCGTTTTGCTATTCTCTACCATCGAAATCAAGGCCTGCTCTACCTTTAGCACATCCGCTAGAGCTTTTTGATTCATTTTCAGGCTTTTACGAAACTCCTTTAAGCGCTCACCAAGTTTTTCCCTTGATTTAGAGGGGTTTATTTTCATATCCATTTTTTCCTAAAAATTTAACGTCTTTTTTCTTGACAAGTATAAAATACCTTTATAAATTTGTACTATTGCTTCACAATATTAGTAAAGTTTAAATTAAAATGCAAGTTAGCAAGCAAAGCGCTTAATAACTCTTCGTTTAAACGAAGCCTTTTATACCAGAATATACTTTATGAATAGTTGAAAGGCCCTGCAAATAATGCAATTTATCGCCATTGCAATACGTGTATCGCTTTTTACGACACACCAGTTGGTAACACAACGGCATAAAGCAAACTGCTAAGACTTTACCAATGAAGTACCGTGAAAAAACCTATAAACCAAGGCACATGCAACCACACAACCGAGCAAAAGAGATACTCAAACACCTTATACGTAATAGGTTTGAACGCCTGAACACCCATGGGCTACTTACCCTTGGGCCCTACCTAATACATATTGCCCGAGATGCCCGATTGGATGGGCTTGCCGCCGAAATGGAACAAAATCTTAAACAAGAGCTACCACCCCAAGCACACTATAGTAGCCAAAAGGTTGCTGCATAAAAGACCCTTACCGCAGCCAAAGAACTGGGGCACCTCTATTTTTTGAGCAGCAACTGCTGCAATATTTTTTTGTAGCCAAGCACCTTGCCTTGGCTAGATGGCCAACCTATGCACCTAGAAACCATAATTGATATAGACCCGATCCTGCAAATTATATACTACTATGAGCAGGATGTGAGTGCTACCGTTTTGGAAGTGCCATGGAGCGAGCTAGACCACTTTTGCGAACAGCACCAACCATACGAGTTAATGCTAGAGCGCTATAACAACAAAGCCGAAGATGTTTCGCAAACCTACTACACAACCGACCTAAAAACCTGGGTAGACCATTTGCCCAAACCATATAAACAAGAGCTGGTAGCCCGGTTTGTGAGCTACTGCGAGCAAAGCCAGCCCAGTAACAACATCAGCATATTTAAATAACCAAGCGGACCCAAAAAACCAATGCCATGAAACGAGACCAAAAAGCTAAAATGAACCTAAACCTGAACCCTATAACTGGCTTACCTAACGAAAACAAGCGATACTATTACCCAAAAGCCGATGAAACCGAAGCTGCCAACGAAGAAGAGCCCGAAAACTGCTCCGAAATAGACGATGCCAAAATAGCCATGGTGCTAGAGCGCTTGCGCTGGAAAGGCGCCCGCCGAATAAGAGGGTACAGGTACAAAGGCCCTATACCCGAGCCAAAATCAATAAGCGACTATATACCCTGGCTAAGGGAGGACTAAAAAAGAAGGCTGCCCAGCAGTTGGGCAGCCTTCTGAATGCGTTATCAAGAGGTCAATTATTTTTTAACCGAGCTCTCAACATATATCGCTTTAGGTTGTACCAATACTAAGAACTCAGTGCGCCTGTTAAACTGATGTTTATCAATCAAATCTTGGCTCAATAGTCCGTCGCGTATACCTTGGTCGTCGGCACATAAGCCGCCGTAAATAGGTAAGGTTTCGCCAAAGCCTGCTGCGGTAATGGTTTTCATCATGTTCAAAATACCATTGGTCATGCCTTTACCTATCAAGTAGTTGGCAGCCGACTGGGCACGGTTGGCCGACAAGCGCATGTTGTACACTTTAGAGCCACGGCAATCGGTATGCGAACGCATTTGAATTACCATGTCAGGGTATTTCACCAAATAACCATACAAGCGGTCAAGTTCTTTGGCTGCATCAGGGCGAATGTTATACTTGTCAAAGTCATAGTAAATATTTACTAGGCGAATAACCCCAGCCAATTTGTAAAGCTCTAGGTCTGCTTCTACCATACCCGAGATTTTACCTTTAGTGTCAAAGTTCTTCTCGCTCTTTAAGAAATACAGCTCCTTGTCGCCATCTAGCTTATATTCTTTCTCCGACTTCAGCTGGAAGGCAAATTTGCCATCTTGGCCAGTGGTGGTTGAGTCGATGGTTTTATCGGTTAGGTTGTGCAACCTAACGATGGTACTTGGTAGCGGTCCAACCCTTACTTCCTCTTTGGTGTTGTCGTCTACTTTTACTTCAAAAGTAGTACCAACCAGCATCAAATCGCCACGGTCAAGCGGCACCCGTATTGCGGGGGAGTTATTGTCCAAGCCAGTGGTGCTTACATTTACTTTATTTGGCAAATAGCCATCCTTAGTGGCATATATACCGTAGCCCTTGTCGGTTTCTACTTTAAAAGTAGCAGCACCACCATTTTCGGTAAGTACTTTGCCCAAAGTATCGGTGCCACTGAGCAATGATGCATATGCGCTATCAATTGGGTCGCCAGTAAGCCTATCGTAAACAATAACCTTTAAGCGCAGGCCATAGGTATCGAAATAATAGATGTCGTCATCTCCAATACCACCATCGCGGTTAGAAGCAAAGTATCCTTTCTTCCTTTCCTTATTAAATATCAAGCCTAGGTCGTCAAAGTGGGTATTAATAGGGTAGCCCATGTTGGTTGGTTTGCCATACTTGCCATTTATAGGCGTAGCATAGTAAATATCTAAACCCCCTAAACCAACTAGCCCATCAGAGGCAAAAAACAAGGTGCCATCTTCGTGCAAAAACGGGAATTGTTCGTTTCCGCTGCCATTTACCCCTTCACCCAAGTTTTCTGGGGTTCCGTACGTGTCTTCGCTTACCGAAACGCGCCACAAATCCAATCCACCGAAACCACCGGGCATATCCGAAGAAAAATAAAGGTATTTACCGTCGGCCGACAAAGTAGGGTGGCCACAGGTAAAATCATCGTTGTTAAAAGGCAGGCGCTCTACACTGCCCCAATTACCATTCTCCAATTTCGATTTGAAAACGCTCAGGCGCATAATATCCTTTTCACCTTTCTTTTTACTCTTCACAAAAGAGTTTCTGGTAAAATACATTACCGTATAGTCCTTGTTAAAGGTTACAGGGCCTTCGTGAAACTTGCTGTTTACTTTGCCGCCCAGCACTTGTACGTCGCCTACAGCAGTATCATTAGCAATGGCACCTGTATACAAGTCAAGAAATGCACCGCCTTGCCACACGTCTTTGCCTTTCGCTCCCCTGTTTGATGGGAAAACAAGCAAAGAATCTTGATAGTAAGATGGGCTAAACTCGCTACCAGGCGTGTTGGCTTCACCAATGTTAATCACATTGTAGCGCAACGAATCGGCTTTAAGCTTGTTTATTTCATCCATCGATTGGGCCAAACTGGCACCGCGTGGGTCGTTTGGAGCCATAGTGCTATAGCGCTTGTATTGCTCCTTGGCATCGGTATATTTGCCATTTGAGCGCAAGGCTTGCGCATAGTTGAAAACAACTGCCGAGTCGGCACTAGCATGTTTTGACGCCGAACCATACCAGAATTCAGCATCGGCCGGCTTGCCCAACAAACGATAGCTATCGCCAAGGCGCACAAGGGCATGATAGTTGTCAGGCTCCTTCTTTATTATACGTTGATACTGTTCAATGGCCTTATCAAACTGAAACAAATCGTAGTAGCGATCTGCTTTCTTTGTTTTAACGTCTTGGGCACTTAGCGCACCAATGACCAAAAGCAAGGTGGCTATTAAAATCAGGAACGATTTGTGGTTCATCCTGGTTGGTTTTTTATTCAAGTGTATATAAAGAAGCTATAAGGTACAAAAATATTAAAATAAAACTAGAAATCGCAAGCATTGTCACCCGCCTGTGTAGCTCTTGTTCAGTATAGCATACACTCTGGGTTTTGGAACAAAAAAAAGCCGCTAACAAGATTTTTGCTAGCGGCTTCAATGTAATATGCATTAAGTTAATAAACCAATATTTTTGTAGTTTTTACCCCTTCTTTACTCACCACCCTCACGAAATATAGGCCAGAGCTAAGCTGCGATAATGGAATTTGAGTTACGTTAACTCCCGATTTAAAGTTTTCGGTGCCTGTATATACGTTTCTACCGGCATTATCAACCACCTCAATGGTAGCATTTACGGCTTGGGGCGTAGTAAACTCAACCGCAAAACCAGCCGCCGAAGCTGCAGGGTTCGGATAAACCCTTAAGCTACTGGCCGCATCAACTTGATTGACACCAACCACATAGTTATACGACTTGGTAGCCGTGCAACCATTTCGATCGGTTATGGTAACCGAGTAAGTGGTGCCTGCTGTGGCTACAATACCTGCAGCAGTTGAACCTGTTGACCAGCTGTAGGTATAAGGCAAGACACCGCCATTAGCCTGTATAGTTAAGCTTGTGCCGTTTAGCACCAAATCGAGATTAATTGGGTCAGGCTGTGCTACATCAATGCTAAGCACCAATGATTCATTGTTGCTATTAGTAACGGTTACCAAGTAGTTTCCTTCGTCAACGAATGTTAACTGAGAACTTGTGCTGCCATTTGACCATTCATACTGATATGGCCCTTGACCACCACTTACCGAAACAGTTATATTTCCGTCGAAAGCACCGTTGCAAGAAATTGGGTCAATATCTACTATTGGGATAATAGATGTTGGAGCTGTTGTAACAAAGGTGGAGAAAATGGTGTATGGCGAGCAGGTAGAGTATTTGTTGAAAGCCCTTACGCGCCAGCGGTAGGTGTAGCCCGGCAACAGGTCGGTGAAGATAATTGAGGTATCGGATACAAGCGTGTCTATGGTAAGGTTGTTGATATTATTTGAGCGGGTGCCCTGTATCTGGTAGTGGGTGGCCCCTGGCACCATTCTCCATTTCAGGTTCACGTAATTGGCCGGAACACCTGTAGCTCCAGTTGGCGGAAACAAAGTGGCCGATGTATCGGTAATGATAGGGTAGTTGGGAAAATTTATGCCCAACATATAACTACGCCTATCGCTCAAATAAGATTTGATGGCATCAACTTGTTCAACGCTGTGGTGGTCTTGGCACGCATCGTTTGCATACGACATGTACAAGCTGCCATCTGGATTGTAAGGATTGCCTTGAAAATCGTTTTTGGTTAGTGTATAAGGGCAGTTCCATCGGTCGCTAATGAAATCAGCAGGGGTGTCACAGAAGAAATCGGCACTTGAGTTACAATTGCTTCCGTTTACGCGCTCGTCTGATGAACGTGGAGCATCGGTTGCCGAGCGACCTTCCCAACCATAAAAGGTATGTGGCAAGGAGAAGAAGTGGCCCAACTCATGGGCTATTGTGCTATTTTCATCGCCTGCACAAGAATTATTGATGGCTATAAAGCCCTGACGACCACCGCCGCCTGGGTTTTGAGGGCCACCAAAACTTGAAAAATAACCGCAAGCACCGCTTGGGTCAGCCACAAAAAACATGTTTATTACATTGGCTACGCTCTGAGCGTTAATTATGCTTTGATAGCTACCCGTGTGGTTGTAAAGCGCATCGCTGTTGATGTAGTTAATTTCGTCGTAAATATAGAACTGCCAATCGTATGGCGCATACTGCCCGTTTAAGGTACACATAGCATCTAGCAGGGTGCCCAACTTATAGTATCCACCGCCAGCGTTGGTGCCAACAATATGCACTTTGATGGGCAAATAGGTAATGCTGGTGCTCTTGTTTGCATAAGGACCTTGATTTACGGCCTTATAATCGCGCAACCAACTGGTCATTTCAACGGGCATGTCAGTAGCACAAAAGTTTTGGGCGTTTGCATTGCTAATAATTAGTAGAGCAAACAAAGGGGCAAAGAATTTTTTCATTGTAAGATAGCCTTATTAATAATTTCGTTACAAAAAAGTAAATAGCCGATAACAGTATGGGTGGATAAATTTAGTCGAAAAGAAACGGATTCCCAAATTTTTGTTAACCTCCACCCCTATAACACAATTTTTGGCTAGTTTTGTTCAAAAAATAAGAGAATCATGAAGATATCAGTTATCGGTGCAGGCAATGTAGGCTCAACCTGCGCTAATGTTTTAGCCCATTACGATTTGGTAAAAGAGGTGGTTTTGCTCGATATTAAGCAAGGCATAGCCGAAGGCAAATCTTTGGATATGTGGCAAGCATCGCACATCAACGGTTACAGCACTCGTATCAAAGGTGTTACTAATGATTATAACGCAACTGCCGGTTCTGATGTAGTAGTTATTACCTCGGGCTTGCCTCGTAAACCAGGCATGACCCGCGACGACTTAATTAATACCAACGCAGAGATTGTAAAGAGCGTTACCGAAAACGTGGTGAAACACTCGCCAAACACTATCATTATTGTGGTATCGAACCCATTGGATGTAATGACCTACTGCGCATACCTTAATGCTGGTTTGCCATCGAAACAAGTGATGGGCATGGCTGGTATTTTGGATACTGCCCGATACAAAGCTTTCTTGGCCGACGAATTGAACTGCTCACCAAAGGACGTGCAAGCCATGTTACTTGGTGGCCACGGCGATACTATGGTGCCGCTGCCACGCTACACTACCGTTTCTGGTATCCCAGTTACGGAGTTTATTGAGGCTGGCCGTTTGGACGAAATTATCAACCGTACCAAATCTGGCGGTGGCGAAATAGTAAACCTTATGGGAACTTCAGCTTGGTATGCACCTGGCGCTGCTGCTGCCCAAATGGTAGAAAGCATTATTAAAGACGAAGACCGCATTTACCCAGTATGTGCTTGGTTGCAAGGCGAGTATGGTTTGAACGATATTTACCTTGGTGTACCCGTTAAATTGGGCAAAGGTGGTATCAAAGAAATCATTGAGCTTAAATTGAACGATGCCGAGAAAGCATTGCTTTACAAATCTGCCGATGCGGTTCGCGAAGTGTGTTCCGTATTAGATGCTACTGCGTAATTAGCGCACAGTGCTATATATTTTAACGCCCCTGCCATTGAGTTGGTAGGGGCGTTTTTTGTGTTTTGAGCCGATTAAATTTGCTAATCGGCTCAAAATTTGCTATTTTTTGAGCCGATTAAGCTTAATAATCAGCTCATGGCATACAATTGGCAACAAAAAGACTGGCCGTTTTTCACCTATTCCCTTGAGGAATTAGAATGTAAACTATTGGATTTTGCGAAGCAGACAGGGCATCTGAGTGGAACTTTGCAGTCATTGCCCTCAAAAGAACAGGTGGATTTTATAGTAGCTACCATGCTATCCGAAGCTCTAAAAACTTCAGCCATTGAGGGGGAATATTTTAGCAGGGAAGATGTAGTATCGTCGATACGGAATAACATGGGGCTGAATACTATCCCCGAAAAAGTATCAGATCAAAGAGCATCAGGAATTGCTGAATTAATGGTAGATGCGAGAAACACGTTTAATGAGCCTCTGAGCAACGTAAAATTATTTGATTGGCATCGGATGCTAATGAAAGGAAACCTATGGATAAATAAAGGAATGTGGCGAACTGATGAGGCCCCCATGCAAATAATATCAGGTGCCATTGGAAAAGAAAAAGTACATTTTGAAGCACCTCCATCGCAATCGGTGCCTGCAGAAATGGACAGATTCATCAGGTGGTTTAATAATACCAGTCCTATAGGTCCCGATTATATAATTCATGCTCCCGTGCGGGCTGCCATCGCGCACTTGTATTTTGAATCAATACACCCCTTTGAAGACGGTAATGGGCGAATTGGGAGAGCCATTGCCGAAAAAGCTTTGTCGCAAAACATTGGTAGGCCAATTCTATTCAGCTTATCTCAAGCAATTGAAGCGGACAAGAAAATGTACTATCAAGCACTGCAATCGAACTCAAAAAGTAACGCAATTACCCCTTGGGTAGCGTATTTTGTATCGTTGTTGCTAGATGCTCAAGGGCAAGCAGAGAAACAAATACAATTTGTCCTAAGCAAAACTAAATACTTTGATCGTTTTGAAAACCAGTTAAACCCTCGCCAACTTAAAGTGATAAAAAACATGTTGGAACACGGTACAGATGGCTTTGTTGGTGGTATGAGTGCCAGAAAATACGCCAGCATTGCCAAAACATCTAAAGCTACTGCAACTAGAGATTTACAACAGTTACTTGGGTTAGGGGCATTACTTGTTGAAGGAGATGGCAGAAGCACTAGGTACTACATGAATATTTAGTTATCCTCCTTCCGCCTTTTCCTCCTATTTTTGCACCCAACATGCAGCCCACCAATCGTAGCAAGTACCTGCCCCATGCCGCATTAATGGCCGTGAGCCTGATATATGGTGCCAACTTTACTTTGGCTAAGCAGGTAATGCCGCTGTATATTCAGCCGTTTGGGTTTATATTGTTGCGGGTTATTTTGAACCGTTGGTATCGTTTGCAAAGTCATAAACATAAACGCCCCTACCGTTAATTTGGTGGGGGCGTTTTTTGTGTTTTTATAGTGATGCTACTTTTTGAAAAACCAGGCCAGCGTTGAAACTACTGACATAACTGTGCCGCTAATTAATGGCCAAGTACCGCTACCATGTCCACCTAGTTTTATAACTGCACCAATGGCAACCAGCAGCATTCCACTCATTATGAAATAAACCAGAAGTATGTTGAGTTTATTTTTGTTTGTTTTCGTATTCATAGGGCATAAATTTTTTAGTAATGATAAGGCATGCTGCTCATATTTACAAAAAATGCGCAGTTTATAGCAGCTGCACCCGAACATGCAATTGGGAAAAATGTACATGCTATACCTGAGTCAGGGTTATTTTCAAAGTCGAACAAGGTTGCCATGGAAGAACCCCAACAACCAATAAAAGACCTATATAAATCATCGGTTAAGTCCTCATCAAATGCTATCATATCGCCATCATCAAATTCAAAACTGGCCAACAAAGTACCATCTGGACGGTAATATCCCACCTCCCCTGTTTTTATTACTACTTCATTGTTAATAGTAGCATACTGGGTAACACTTGCTAGGTATAGGAAGCTAAAATAATTGTATCCACTACCAGAAGGTTCGAGTATGGTCACATATTGTCCACCTGTTATAGGGATTGTCGTTATTACTCTATCTGTACCATCAAAATAGTAAGCAGTTCCATTTTCATGGTTTAATGTGCCAAACTCGGTGTTGTAGTCAAACTCATCTTCTGATAGATATATTGTCTCAACCATCAGAGCGTCGTCTATATCTCCTTCATCTATCATTTCGTATAATGTCGAAAGAGATACGTCTCCCGTAACTTTTGTTTGCTCAGATGGGGGTGTTTTTTCACAAGCTGTGAAGAAAAGCACACATGTTAGCAGCACAGTTTGGGCACCTACACCCAAAATCAAATTTGATTTTTTGTACATAATTTTTTTGATTTTCGTTAGTAAAATGTAATAGTATAAAATAAACACAACATATAAAATATTGCACAAAAAAAATAACAATAAAAATATGCTTAGGATTGATGAATTTTTTTCCCAATTGTATATCACGGCTGCAGCCCTCACCATTTCCCCTTACTTTTGCACCCAACATGCAGCCCACCAACCGTAGCAAGTACCTGCCCCATGCCGCATTAATGGCCGTGAGCCTGATATATGGTGCCAACTTTACTTTAGCCAAGCAGGTTATGCCACTATACATTCAGCCGTTTGGGTTCATACTGCTGCGGGTTATTTTTGCTACTATCATGTTCTGGCTATCAGGGTTGATGATAAAAGAAACCATAGCCCGTGCCGATATACCCCGGCTGATGGCGTGCGGTTTGTTTGGCGTAGCCATCAACCAACTGTTCTTTTTCAAAGGCCTTAACATTACTAGCCCCATCAATGCATCGCTGCTGATGATAGTAACCCCCATATTGGTGCTGGTGTTTGCAGTGCTGGGCAAGCAAGAGAAAATGAGCCTAAGGAAAATACTCGGTATAGTATTGGGTACGGTTGGCGCCTCTGGCATCATCTTATTTAGCAATGCCGCAACCAACAAAGAAGCAAGCATTCTGGGCGATTTGTACGTTTTTTTAAACGCAGCAGCCTACGGCACTTTTTTGGTAATTGTAAAACCGCTGATGAGTAAATACCATCCATTTACGGTCATTAAATGGGTATTTTTGTTTGGTTTGATACCCGTGTTGCCGGCAGGATACTCAGAGCTGGTGGCTGTTGATTGGTCGTTGCTTGATACCAGTGCCTGGCTCATTGTGGGCTATGTGCTGCTGTTTACTACTTACTTGGCTTATGCCCTCAATACGTACGCCATGCGCAGTGTTGAGCCATCGGTGGTGGGCTACTACATTTATGTGCAACCCATATGCGCCACCATAATAGCGCTCAGCCTCGGCAGCGATCACCTTACTTGGATAAAAGTAGTGGCCGGCCTCGTAACCTTTGCTGGGGTTTATTTGGCTACTACTAAGCCGAAGGCTCAGATTATTATACCTTCCAGCCCGCAATCTGTTGTTGAGTAGCCGTAAACTCTGCCCACATTTCATTTAGTATTTGGGCGGCTGGTTTCACTTCGTTTATCATAGCCGCTACTTGGCCTATCTCTAGTTCACCCTCTTCCAAGTCGCCTTCAAACATACCTTTTTTGGCACGAGCGCGGCCCAACAACATGGCCAATTCTTCGCGGCTTGCACCCCGCAATTCAGCCTCTTGCACTTGCTCAAAAAAGCGGTTTTTTATCAGCCTTACTGGGGTTATTTGCTTCATGGTAAGCAGCGTGTCGCCCTCTTGGGCTTTTACGATACTATCCTTAAAGTTTTGGTGTGCGCTCGATTCGGCACTGGCAGCAAACCTTGAGCCTACCTGCACGCCATCGGCACCTAAGGCCATTACCGCCATCATGGCACGGCCACTGGCAATGCCGCCAGCTGCTATTAAAGGAATAGTAATAGCATCGCGAACCATTGGTATCAGGCATAAGGTGGTGGTTTCTTCGCGGCCATTGTGCCCGCCTGCTTCAAAGCCTTCTGCAACCACGGCATCTACGCCCGCTTCTTGGCACTTTACTGCAAACTTTACACTGCTCACTACGTGCACTACCATGATGTTGTGCTTTTTAAGATGGCCCGTCCAGGTTTTGGGGCTGCCCGCCGATGTGAAGACAATAGGCACTTGCTCTTGCACAATAATTTCCATTATGTCCACAATATCCGGGTATAGCAGTGGCACGTTTACGGCAAAGGGTTTACCGTCCACTGCAGCTTTGCACTTTTGTATGTGCTCGCGCAACACTTCGGGGTACATGCTGCCCGCGCCAATTATGCCTAGCCCGCCCGCATTGGTTACGGCAGCGGCCAAGCGCCAGCCCGAACACCAAATCATGCCTGCTTGAATAATAGGATACTGAATGCCGAAAAGTTGGGTTATAGCAGTTTGCATAGCGAAAGGTTATGGGGTAAAAATAACCTTGATTTTTGGGAATGGCCGAGTTAACGAGTATTTATTATCAGGAGCTGAGCAAGATTAAAATATTAGCGAGCCAAAACAGAAGGCTCGTCTTAATAAAAATTTTATATCACAACCCCTACCTTTGCAATCAAAACTTTGAGGGCCGAAAAAGCTATGACATTTCCGGTTGTGAACCAATACCTCAATTGTTTGGTAGTATCTAAACGTTCGATGATGCGATATTGGCTGATAAGCGCTTTGCTGCTGGCCACGTGCCAACTGCGTGCGCAAGATAGTATTTGGAAACAGAAACCCGAACTGCGGCTTGCCGGGTATATAGAGGTATTTTATGCCTACGATTTCAATAAACCGAAAGGCGACTCTCGGCAACCATTTTTATACAACCACAACCGCCACAACGAGTTCAACCTCAATTTAGGATATGTAAAGCTGGGCTTAGAACATACAAAATACCGCGCAAATCTAGCCCTTCATGCCGGCACGTATGTAAACGACAACTATGCCGCCGAGCCTGGCGTACTAAAACATATTTTTGAAGCCAACGTTGGGCTCTCGCTCAATAAGGCCAACAACTTGTGGCTTGATGCCGGTATATTCGCATCGCACATTGGTTTCGAAAGTGCCGTATCTATTGATAACTGGACCCTTACCCGCTCACTGTTGGCCGAAAACTCGCCCTACTTTCTCTCGGGCGCCAAGCTCACGTATACCCCCAATAGCAAATGGACCATTGCGGCACTGGTTTGTAATGGCTGGCAGCGCATACAGCGGGTACAGGGCAACTCGTTACCGTCATTTGGCACACAACTTACCTACAGCCCCACTGCTGCGGTTAGCTTCAACTGGAGCACCTTTATCGGTACCGACGACCCCGATAGCACCCGAAGAATGCGGTATTTTAACAACCTATACGGCAAGTTCCAAATTGGTAAAAAGTTTGGCTTGATAGCGGGTTTCGATATCGGGGCGCAACAACAGCGCAAAGCCAGCAGCAGCTATCATGTTTGGTTTAGCCCAGTATTAATTGCCCAATATCGTTTTACCCCAAAATGGGCAATTGCTTTGCGCGCAGAGTATTACCAAGATAGGTCGGGCGTTATCATTCCTACCCTAAACCCTGATGGATTTGCAGCATCGGGCCTGTCACTCAACGTTGATTACACGCCCATACCCATTATTGCTTGCCGCATTGAGGGCCGCTGGCTGGGGAGCACTGACAACCTATTTGAACGCAACAACAACTTAACCAACAACAACATTGCCCTGCTGGCTTCTATTGCCGTAAAGTTGCAACGATGAGCGTACTATTGCTCTTGTAAAGTAGCCTCCTAAAAAATGAAGACATAAAAAAAATGCCAGGGAACCTTACAACCCTGGCACTTACTACTAACTAAAAACCTAATCTAACTAACTCCTAAGCTTTATAATCTCCTCTCACATCGAGATGGCATTCTCTTCAATCAATTTGCGCAAATTAATAAGCGCATAGCGCATACGGCCCAAAGCGGTGTTAATGCTCACACCAGTAGTATCGGCTATCTCTTTGAAAGATAGGTTGCCGTAGTGGCGAAGTATCACTACCTCCTTCTGCTCATCGGGTAGGCTCTCCACCAACTTGCGCACTTTAAGGTGCGTTTCGTTGCGGATGATGCGGTCTTCGGCGTTGTCGTCGGCAAACTTAAGCACCTCGAAAATATCGAAACCATCGCTGGTAGCAATCATCGGGTTGCGTTTCAACCTACGGAAATGATCGATGCACAAGTTATACGATATACGCATTACCCATGGCGCAAACTTACCCTCCTCTTTATAGGCACCAGAGCGCAGCGTGTGCAACACTTTGATGAACGTATCCTGGAAAATGTCCTCTGCTAGGTTTGTGTCTTTCACAAACATCATGATAGAAGTGAACACCTTGTCTTGATGACGGTTGATTAAACATTCCAAGGCATATTCATGCCCTTCCATGTACAAGTCAATCAACTCCTTGTCCGTTTTGGTAGTACTGTTTGCGGCCGTAAGCATAATGTAGTCCCTCTGTTTAGTTTACAATACCTAGTATGTGTTCGCTAAACGTAAGCCAACTACCGTGCCAAAAATGAAAAAGAACGATATTATGCCCCAAACAGCACCATAATGGGGGTTTGTAGCATATTTTGTATGCTTTAGTGCACAGCAAGTGTACACTTTAATGACTACTACAATCTACAATTTAACTTCCCCAAAGTAACGCAAACACATCATTACTCATTGTTTACCTACCCCCGAATTGACATTCTTTAACAATTAACCGACGAATCGGTGGGGTGGATTGGGGAGTGTTTTCGATTTACGATTTACGATTGACGATTGACGATTGAAATAGAAAAAGGAGTAATTGGAAACTAGACTCGGCATGACTGCGGTTACATCAAACACAAAAAAGCCGCAACACCTATCGGCGTTGCGGCTTTAATATTTACACCTCCCTTGCCCTCCTTATTAGGAGGGAAAATAGGTTTATCCGTGGTTTACACTCGGCTTAGGGGCACCAGCCAAAATTTCGGCGTTGGCTTTGTCGGCGTATTTAGCAAAGTTCTTGTTAAACTCTTCGGCCAAGTGGTTGGCTTTTTGGTCGTAGGCTTCTTTATCGGCCCATGAGTTGCGTGGGCTCAATACTTCACTTGGCACGTTAGGGCAAGTGGTTGGCATGGCTAGGCCAAATACCACGTGTTGGTTATACTCCACGTTATCCAACTCGCCGTTAAGGGCAGCGGTAATCATAGCGCGGGTGTAACTCAGTTTCATGCGGTTGCCAATGCCATAAGGGCCACCAGTCCAGCCAGTGTTTATCAACCAAACTTTAACTTCGTGCTTGCGCATTTTTTCGCCCAACATTTCGGCATACTTGGTTGGGTGCAACGGCAAAAATACCGCACCAAAGCAAGCAGAGAAAGTGGTTTTAGGCTCGGTAATGCCCGCTTCGGTACCAGCCACCTTAGCAGTATAGCCCGATATAAAGTGGAACATGGCTTGGCCCGGGGTCAAGCGGCTAATTGGAGGCAATACACCAAAAGCATCAGCCGTAAGGAAGAAGATGTTTTTAGGTATCGGGCCATAAGACGGCTCAACGGCATTATCAATAAACGTAAGCGGGTAGCTCACGCGGGTGTTCTCGGTGCGAGTGATATTGGTAAAATCGACAGTAGTAGTACCCGGTAAAAACTGGGTGTTCTCTAGCAACGCGCCCGGGCGAACGGCAGCAAAAATCTGCGGCTCTTTCTCGGCAGTTAGGTCAACGCATTTCGCGTAGCAACCACCTTCAAAGTTAAACACCGAGTCGTCGCTCCAGCCGTGCTCATCGTCGCCGATAAGGCCACGGTTAGGGTCGGCGCTAAGCGTTGTTTTACCGGTACCGCTCAAGCCAAAGAAAATAGCGGTATCGCCATCGCTGCCAATGTTGGCCGAGCAGTGCATGCTCAATACACCTTTATCGTGCGGCAATACGTAGTTCAATACCGAGAAAATTCCTTTTTTGATTTCGCCAGTATAACCAGTGCCACCAATCAAAATCATCTTTTTGGTGAAATTGAGGATAGCGAAGTTTTTGCTGCGGGTACCGTCGGTAGCTGGGTCGGCCTCAAAGTCAGAAACACAAATAACGGTCCACTCAGGCGTAACGGTTTTCAAAGTCTCTTCGCTGTGGCGCAAAAACATGTTGTAAGCAAACAAGCTCTGCCAAGGCTTCTCGGCAATTACGCGCAAGTTCATTTGGTACTCGGGGTGGGCGCAAGCATAAGCATCGCGCACATATATGGTTTTGCCTTCTAGGTAATCAACCATTTTGGCATGCAACTTATCAAAGTATTCCGGTGCAATTGGAATGTTTACTTCGCCCCAGTTTACCGAGTTTTCGGTAACGCTGTCTTTTACAGTGTATTTATCTTTAGGAGCACGGCCTGTAAAAGTACCCGTATCAATAACCAAAGCGCCACTGTCGGCCAATACTCCTTGTTTTTGGTCAAGGGCATGTTGGGTAAGCGTTGCGGGGCTCAAATTCCAATAAGCCGTATCGATGTTTTTCAGACCAACTGAATCCAATCCTACTTTCTCATTCTTGATACCTACATTTTGCATAATGATAGGGGGTTGTGGGGTGCGAATAAAGAGCGCAAAGTTAAAGAAATTTTCCTCAAACATTGTTGATTTTTAAGCACTTTTACTGATATAGGGTAGATGATTATTGGAATAGCTTGCCTCGCCTTGGGCGAGGGTTATCAGTTAATTGCTTGCTTCGTCTCAGACGATGGGTTAATTAGTTATTAGTGCTAGGTAAATCTGTTACCGGTTATTAGTTTATCGGATTCGAAAGATGCCTATATTTAATGCCATGGTTGCTACTTATGCATTACCAATAACCAATTAACCAATAACCACACACCCTATGCAATGGCACTGCCTACCCTTTGAGCAGCTGAGCGCCACGCAGCTGTATAACATTATGGCCCTTAGGCAAGAAGTGTTTGTGGTAGAGCAAACCTGCGCCTACCTAGATGCCGATGGCAAAGACCAAAAGTGCTACCATATATGGGCCGAGGAAAACGGGCAAACGCTGGCTTATGCCCGCATCGTGAAACCGGGCGTCAGTTACCCTGAAGTATCGATAGGCAGGGTGGCCACGGCCCCAACGGCACGGCGCACTGGGTTGGGCAAAGAGCTGATGCGCGTATGTATTGATTGCATTACCGACCTATACGGCGAAGTACCCATCCACATATCGGCACAGTGCTATTTGGAGGTGTTTTATCAAGGCTTCCAGTTTGTAACCATCTCTGAGCCTTATCTGGAAGATGATATACCGCATGTGGGCATGATGAGGGCGGCGGGAAAATAGCGTTGGCGAGGCATACCCTTTTACTTTGTTGCTTCGCAGGCGGAACCTACGAAGGGGGCTGGGCAGTTGCAAACAAAGCAATATTTAAAGAGCATTATTGCGGCTATCATACATTTAAGCCCCAACCTTAAATAACATTTTAAACACCCAGTACCAAAATGCTCCTAAAATTGCAAAACCCATAATCACTCCCACTATTCCAATAACTTTAATCAGCCAAACAGAGTACTTATCTAAAGACTTCTCAAGTTTTATATCGTGTTCATTCTTAGAAAACTCCAAATCACGGTTTTTTTTATCCATTTTCAAGCCGTTTTAATAAGCACTTTAAAACTTATTTTAAATATTGCGCTAGCTAAACATCCTATCGCAGTTTCGCCCAAAAGTCTATCAGTAAAACTTAAATAAGTATCTGTAGGTTTAATAAAAAAGTATAGGAATTGTAAAATTGAAAATACACTTGAAAATACTGCAACTATTGCAATTGATAATGCCCAAATTGAAAAATGATGCACTATGCCAGTTGTTAAATTAACTGCAAGCACAGGTATAATAACACAATCTAGAAACTGAAAAATGGCATTAGGTAATGCATGGCGTAAAGTCCATAATTCAGTCTTAATTCCTTGCTCAAAACTAATATCGGTTATTTTTGAATTGCCTTTTGGCCTTACAGGTATAATCTCATCTACTAATTCTAAAACAAGACCCATTAGTTTCGTTTTACTAATCTATGGAATAATAAAAACAGTGCCAGGCTATTTGAAACGATGGTAATAAGCCCCAAGTAATAATAACCTTTGTCAACCGATGGTGAAGATGTTGCAACCAACGATAAGGCAATAGTGCCATAAAACAGCGCACAAACTATTGTTAGCGAAAACCAGATAATACCTTTATCTCCTTTGTTAACTGCTCTTCTGTAAAGTATGCTGAATATTAATGCAACAAAAATAGATAAGAATAGATAAAGTAAAACTAGAATTAAAGATGTGCGACCCTGTGCAGTGTTTTTTGACTTCATCACTTGCCAAATATCATTCGTAACAGGCTTCGTCCTATTTTTCTTTCCATACCGCCCCTTGTAGTGGGGATGCCTGTTTTCCTTGCTACGCTGTTTTTAATGCCCGAAATACCCAAAAGCCGTTTCCAGGAGAATGAAAATCCATATTTGCCTTTGAAACCGAACATATTAATTGTTTGTTTTGTGTATTTTTACCTAAAAAAACGATCGCTTTTACCATTTTTCCCTGTACCCCACAGTTCAATCATTTCATCTCCTACTTTTTTATAAGCATCTCCACTAGCATCCTTTTTACGATAGTTCTTTAAAAGACCAGTAGCTATAAAAAGTTTTGAAATTGTCGGAATACTTTGAGTTACGGTTCTCGATATATGTGGCATAAAAAAGAATTTAACCTTTCCAAGTTCATCAATAAAACATTCATTTTCAATATTATCAGTATCGTCTATCTGAAATATTTTAACCAATGCTTCCTTTGAGCTTTTACCCAATGCAATTACAAGTTTTTCTTCCGAGGGGGTTTTTGTAAAAATATATTTAAGTTCCTTTTCGAGAATTAGCCGGTGAATGTTTATGTTGTCATTAAGTTTAAAATCAGTAAAGGCCTTATCTTTATTACTAACAGATTGATTTGGAATAGAATTATTAGAATCGTAATATATCTTGTAAAGATCAGTTAAATACACAGAAAAGTCTTCTGTTAAAGGTCGAATGAATTTATGATAATCATTACGATTCACATTCTCCTCTATGTTTGTTATTCCGAAAACAGTTCCATTTAATATTTCACCTTGGATTATTTTATGCTGATCATTTCTCTTAGGATCCAATGCAACAACAACCAAAGGCTGCTTATTGGGATTTTCAAACAAAATAGGAAAGTCAAAGCCTAAGTTCTTAATTCCATTATTTGCTATAGATTTATTTAAGTGCTTAATTTCATTAATATTAAATGAATTTTTGTTTTCACATTTTAGTACTGTTTCAAATCTATATAACAGTTCTTCGGATGAGCAATTAAATAGATTTTCTGATAAAACATCTGCAATGCCTAACGGTAAAACTGGCGATTTGAGTTTTGACATATGAATTATATTAAATAGAATTAATCATTTTAATTTCCATAACTACAATTGTAGAAGTTCCTGCTCTGCCACTTTTTACATCCTTATCCTGTTCTTGCACATAGTGCTTTGCGATGTTTGACGGTAACTTAGCACCTTTATGCCAAATGTCAATAAAACGTTCAATCTTTTCACCTTTTTCATTTTGGACAGTTTTTACTTGCTTTATTTTGTCATATCCCAATAAAGTTCCTAGAACTGATCCAGTATAATCTTGACTAGATATTTCCTTTTTTAATCTAATAGCATAGCTTATTCTAAACTTTCTTTTCCTTTCCTTTTCTTCTTTTTGCAATTTTTTTTGTATTTCTTTTAATTTTATTGAATTCTCCTTTTGAACATCCTTATCTTTCTGATTTTTTATATGATTGCTTGATATTAGTGGTGCTCCAGAAGTGTCATTCTTTTCTCCTATTAGCTCTCCATTGATGAATTGGCCTTCATATCTCAACGAGCCATCTTCCCGGTATACCTCACCCCAACCATTCAATTCACCATTTAAAAACTCCCCCTCCTTCCACAATCTACCATTCTTGTGATATTTTTTTCCTTCACCATTTAGTTCTCCATCGTCAAAAAAACCTTCCATCCACAATGTGCCATCTTCTCTAAATCTTTTCCCATAGCCAAAGTATTTTCCTTCAGAGAATAAACCTTCATATCGCAAAGAGCCATTTGGCCAATATAATTTACCATCAGAATATTCGTCAAACATAAACTCCCCATCATAAATTAAGTTGCCATCGAGATATTGCTTACCCAAGCCATTTAATTCTCCATCCAAAAACTCCCCTTCTTTAAATATAATACCATGATGAAAATGCTTTCCCATGCCATTTAATATCCCATCCTTAAATGAACCGTCTTCACTAATATTACCCTCGCTGTCATAAACCTTTCCCAGACCATTTAACTTCCCATTTACAAAAACTCCTTCCATCCACAATGTGCCATCGTCTCTAAATCGTTTTTCATTTTCAATTACATTAGTCACAGTATTATTCTCCAATAGTCCTTTATATTGCAAAAAATAATTTGTCCATTTTTCTTTAAACTCACCATTGCCCTTTTTTAACCACCAATCCCACCTTTTTTTATCAACTATTTCTTTACATTCGATAAACAAAGCGGAATTGTTAGTCTTTACAGAAGACAATATAATCTTATCAAATATATTATTACTATAATCTCTTTTTAAATCAGCATGGAAGCAAATTCCTTCAAAATCACTTTTTTGAAACAGATTTGCAATATTTGATGGATCTGAATTTCTTTCAATGGGTTTGCCTGAGTTGAGCATAAGAAATAGTTATGTGTTTACTTGACTAAAACTAATTGAGTTTCCCCTTCAACTTTTCAATTTCACGTTTAATACGCTCATATGCTTCCTTTTCAAATCTCTTTTCGTTTCCCTGCCAGGAATACTTTTTACTCGCAATTTCTTTTTTAATTCTGGACGCTGCATCCTTACCAATTTTATCTTTTCTTGCAGCATTAGAAGCAGCTTGTCTTGATAAGCCTTCAATTGCGGATTTAAATTGCTCATTCTTTTTTTTCCATCTTTCCTTTTCTTCAATTAGTTTTCTTTTGAGCAACTCTATTTCCTTTTTGACTTGTATATTGTCCATTGCGTTATATTTAACTCCCTACTCATATGGCTTTTCGGATTAAGCCCTGTTTTTTTAAGTGGGTTCTGGTCTCCACTTCGGTCAACTCTTCCAAATATAGAAACTCACCCTAACAAAAAAAAGTCAACTTAGGTCAAGTTTATAGACCCATTCAAGGCTACTTACGGTCGGAAGTGCAAAAGCCCATTTTGTTCAAAATAGGTGAGGCTATATTTTAAATGTTTCTTGTAAACATTGTGCGGTAACTGTTTAAACTCTTCCGCAAATAGTTCTTTTAGCCTCTCATGGAACGATAAACTTAATGAGCTATACAGAAAGGTTTCAGCTACGGTATGAAACAATATTTTTCTTTCTGAGAGCTCAAAATTTGTCTTTAGACTTTTTACTAAATCAAGCAGATAATGGGCATAGTCATCTTTAGTCTTCCGACTTTCGAAAGTAATTTCATAATACCAAAGAAGGTATGCCTTAAAGCGAATAAAAGGGAAAATGTATAAACCTTGAAAAGGGATATCGGCTAAATCTTCTGCTTCAAACAATGTTTTTCCTATAGAAAGAGCTTGATTGGTTTGATTACACAAAAAATAATGCCTAAAAAGCACAGCGTAACCGAAGAGATAATCTTGCAGTTGATCGATATCCTTTTCCTTATCAATGCGTTTAAGATACTCGATAAAGCCATATTCATAGTTCTTAATCCTAAACTTAGGATCATGCCCTCTCTCGAAAAAATATTTTCTTATATATTCTTGTTGTGCAAAAGTTTTGAAAAACCATTGTTGCTTAGAGGCTATTAACAAACTATCAAAGATTGCAATGCTAATATCTCTTTTAAATTCATGTGAACTTTCACTTGTTTCTTCAAAAAAATCCGTCAGCGGTTTTTTGGCCGAGTATTCTATGCAAGAAAATAATAAGCTCTTTTTATGCTGATGTTCTGTTGTAATTCCGCTGTGGTGTAATTCGTGTCGTTGCTGTTGTAATTGCTCAGCAAAATCAAAACTATCTTTATAACCCAAAAATTGACATAGTATATCCAGTGTGTTTTTATAAGGACTATGTTTTTCAAACTGAAAAAAAATCCGATATAATGTAGATTCAGAAATTCTACCTAGTCCACTAAGCAAAATGTTCTGCGAGAGTTTTTCACAGTCTGGTTTATTGGAAATAGTCCACCCAAGCTTTTGGAGTAGTTCTAATCTCAAACGATCTATAGTGAACTGGTCAAAATATGGTTTAAATGTTCGCATTAAACTTGGCTATAAAGTCTGGGAGCTTTTTGCAGGGATATAGTGCGCTGCAAATTTAAGTCCTAAAAAAGCACAAAATAGAAACAACAATACTTTTAATTAACAAATTTAAGCTACCTAAAATTGTTTGACTTCTAACACAGTAACTCTTGACTTTGTTGCTTCGCAGGCGCAGGCTACGAAGACGGCTGGTCAAGCAATTTCAACTGGTTAGTGGCACTAACCACTTCCCTATTTCTTTCCCCCTTCTTGTCCTCATCTTATTTTGAAGCGGACGAGTTAGGATTACTATCAAGCATAGCACAGAGCAACCATAACACAAAACCCGCAACTAAACCGTATCTTTGCCCCTTAGCATGAACCTGTTACGGCAACATATTGAGGCGATTATTTTCGCGGCGGAGCAGCCAGTGGCATTCAAAGAGGTGCACGAGTGCCTGCTCACTACCTTCGGGTGGGAAGTAAACAAAGAGGATATTGAAGAGGCCATAGCGGCCCTGAAACAACGGTATGATAGCGATGAATACTCGTTTTACCTGACCGAAAGCGGTGGCGGTTATGTGTTTATGACCAAGCGCGACTACTACCCCGTGGTGGCTACCTTGCTCAACCAAAAAGCCAACAAAAAGCTCAGCACAGCGGCGCTTGAAACGTTGGCCATAATAGCCTACAAGCAGCCGATAACCAAGAGTGAAATTGAAGAAATACGCGGCGTGAGCTGCGACTATACGGTGCAGAAACTCATGGAAAAGGACCTAGTGGCCGTGGCCGGGCGGGCCGACGGCCCCGGAAAACCCCTGCTGTACAAAACCAGCTCCACGTTTATGGACCACTTTGGTATAAACTCTACCAAAGACCTGCCCAAACTTAAAGAAATAGAAACCCAGCAAGAAAATGTCATCGGAGAAACGTCCATCGAAATCGCAGAGCAAGCGAACTAACCAAGCCCCCGACGAGAGGTCGGCACGCGCCCCTAAGGCTGCTGGGAAGAAATTTGCCCCTAAACCCGCACGCCCCACCGAAGGCGAGTGGGCCGATAAACCCAAACCCATGAAACGTGGCGAGCAGAGCTTCGGCAATGCCCCTCGTGCTGCTGGCAAGCCAGCAGGCAAAGGCAAAAGCTTTGGTGCCAAAAGCGGACCTAAGCGCAGCGGCGGCGGATTTGGCGTAAAACCTAAAGGCGACTGGGGCAAACCCCTAGAGAAGGATGACAAGCCTAAAAAAGGCGGCAAACCTACCGACCGTGGTGCATACATAAGCAAAGACCGCAGCAGCAGCGACCGCCCAGAGCGCCCCTTTGGCGATAAATTCCGTGGCAACGACGAACGCCCTGCACGCCCGTATGGCGATAAATCTCGTGGTGGCGATGAGCGCCCTGACCGCCCATACGGCGCTAAGCCAGACAATAGGCCCGGCCGTGGCAGACCACCAGGAGCCGGTGGCCGTGATGATAGACCACGTGGCGGCGGCGATAAAGCCCCATACGCCCCAAGGCCCAACAGCGGTGCTGGCGAGCGCGTAAGGCGCAGTGAATCAGGCGCTAAACGAGGCCCGAAAGATCGCCCCGAGCGCGACCCGAACGAGCTATCGGAAGGCGCACAGCGTTTTGTGAAGTTTGTAAAGAGCAAGCCCGAAAAAGCGGAGAAAAGCTACGACGAGATAGTAAGCAAGCAAGATGGCTTGCGCAAAGGCCGTGGCCCCAAGAAGCCACCGCCGCCCGATAAGGAGCGTAGTGAAGAAGAAGGCATGCGCCTGAACAAATATCTGGCCCACTCTGGTGTAGCTGCCCGCCGCAAGGCCGACGAGCACATTGGGGCAGGACACGTAAAAGTGAATGGCGAAGTGGTGCGCGAAATGGGCCACCGCGTGATGCCCGGCGATAAGGTAACCTTTATGAATAGTGAAGTGAAGCCTGCCCGCAACTTGGTGTACGTGCTACTGAACAAGCCTAAAGACTTTATAACCACCAGCGAAGACGAGAAAGGCCGCCGCACGGTAATGGAACTGATTGCCAGTGCCACCGACGAGCGCATCTACCCCGTTGGCCGCTTAGATAGGCAAACCACTGGCCTGCTATTGTTTACCAACGATGGCGAACTGGCCCAAAAGCTTACCCACCCTAGCTTTGAGATGCGCAAGGTATATGCCGTAACCCTCGATAAGCCTCTACACCCACAAGACCTTACCGCCATTAAAAAGGGCTTGACCTTGGAAGATGGATTGGTACATGTAGACGAAGTGGCTTACGTAAGCGATGAGGACAAGAAAGAGATTGGTATTGAGCTACACGTAGGCAAAAACCGCATTGTACGCCGCATATTTGAGCACCTAGGCTACGAAGTGGTAAAGCTAGACCGGGTGATGTACGCCGGCCTCACCAAAAAAGACCTGCCCCGTGGCCGCTACCGCCTACTCGACGAACGAGAAATTATTATGCTGAAGCATTTTAAGGGGTAGGATTTAAATCAATACAATCTCCAGTTCTTTGGATTGCTATGGTCAGCCATAGTAATGGTTTAGCTTCTATGTCATATTTAAACTGGAATGTTCTATATTTAGCTGCATAAATAAAAGGGGGAATGGAAGTACCAGCAAACATAAAGAAAGAACATTTACTTAGAGCAATTGAAAAAATTGACGGAGAAGGCATTCCATTAAATAGCGATTCCAAATATTACGACTTAATATTCAACGGCAAAACCTATCCACCAAAAGTTTTGGTTTCATTGGCAAATGAATTTGCCAATGGATATCCTTTAGATAGAGATTATTTCAGAGGCGGGGAAGATACTCCTGCATTCAGACTGTTAAAGGAAAATGGATTTGAGATAATTAAGAAGGGGTCAATTAGAACTATGAATTACTATTCCCAATTAATTGAATTTTTAGCCCAGGTTAAGACAGGAAGCCAGAAAACTTTATTGTATGATAAAGAATTTAAAGGGTTAAATACCAAAATAAGCTTCGGTCAAGGAGGTCAAGCAAAAGTGCCATGGATTGCATTCCTAGATAATCACAATACTGTATCGAATGGCATTTACCCTGTTTATCTCTATTACAAGGATATAAACCTGCTGATCTTGGCTTATGGGGTGAGCGAAACTAATGAACCATCCTCGAATTGGAGTATTAAAGAACCAGTTACAATCTCCGATTATTTCTCAAAAAATGATTTAGGCAAACCACATCGCTATGGTGGTTCTTATGTTTTTAAAGCATATGACACTTCCAAGACACTTAATCCTGAGCAAATTGAACATGATCTGCAACATATCATTGATACATATAAGGGATTGACTTACAACACAATTCAATTTAAACAAGACCTATACTTTGCATTTGCCAACAAAGCCAAGCTCAATTTGTCAAAAGAATTAGTTTTGCGATTTATCTCCTCTCTGTTATCTAAGCCCTTTGTAATTCTAACGGGCCTTTCGGGCTCAGGTAAAACTAAGCTTGCTGAATCATTTGCCAAATGGATATGTGCGGATAATAGCCAGTATTGTTTAGTGCCCGTTGGGGCAGATTGGACTAATAGGGAGCCACTATTGGGTTTCCCTAATGCATTGAGCGAAGAACAATACGTAAAACCAGATAATGGCGCATTGGACCTAATTCTGGAAGCAAAGAAGAATGGCCATTTGCCATATTTCCTAATTCTAGATGAAATGAACCTTAGCCATGTAGAACGCTACTTCGCCGATTTTTTAAGCGTTATGGAAACTTCAGGCTCCATATACCTACATGCCAACAATAAAATCGACGACGTACCAAAAGAAGTGGCATTACCCAGTAATCTATTTGTAATAGGCACAGTAAATATTGACGAAACTACCTACATGTTTAGCCCTAAGGTATTGGACAGGGCAAATGTTATTGAATTTAGGATAACGGCTTCTGACATGGAAAGTTATCTGAACAGCAATAGCCAGTTAGACTTATCGGTATTGGAAAGTAAAGGCGCTGATATGGCTAGCAGTTTTGTTGACCTTGCTAACGATAAAAGTATTAGGACCAAAGACACTTCAGCGTTATCTGCTACCTTAATGGCATTCTTTAATGAATTGAAGCTCGTTGGTGCAGAGTTTGGTTATAGAAGTGCTGCAGAAATTAGCCGATTTGTAGGCGTTGCACAACGGTTAAATGAGGCTTGGGAAATCAATGAAATTATTGATGCTGCCATTATGCAAAAACTCTTGCCCAAATTGCATGGCTCTAGAAGAAAACTCGAAGGCCCTTTAAAAACCATGGGAAAGTTGTGTTTAGTAGATAGCAACAAAGATATGTTGGAGGTGGATGCTTTGGATGCAACGGCAGTAAAATATCCGTTGTCATTAGAAAAAATACAACGTATGCACAAGAGCCTAATCATTAATGGTTTTACAAGTTATGCTGAAGCATAAAGCTCATGGCAAATGATACATTAGCTATACCTATAATTACTCCCAATGGCACTGTAAGGCTTATCATTTATGGTGATAATAATACTACGTGCGAAGCACCAGATGCCATAGAAAACGGCGAAGCCCAGTTTCAACTCTATGAGGGCAAATATTATGAGTACGAACTAGATAACAAAGAATATACATTAGAAACCTCTGAAGTAGTTAGCCAATCGAGAGTAAGCAGTTCAACCGGAAGAATTGCTCCAAATATTTATGTGGGCACGTTAACCATTGGTTTATTGTTAAAAACTACCGGTGAAAGAACTGGGGAAGTAAAGCTGGAAGTTCGCTCCATGAAAACGGAGTATAGAAGCGATTACAGGCAAATGCTAAAAGATATTGCCGAAAAGAGCATCGACCTAATCTTTTACCACAACTCCATAGTTACTCAACAATTTACGGCAAATGCTGACAAAGAGCCACAAACGTTGTATCAACGGTTCGCCTTTCTAAAATCGATAATTGAAGGCGATGAGTTTAATTATGGCCTTCAAAAAATCCTATATGCTCCTGTAACTAGGTGGAGCGATACTACCACAGAGCGTGATACTAGAAGTTTGAAGCGAGTTGGCAACTCAGTAATGAAACAGTTGGCCTCATCGGGCTCGAGGATTAAGATACCGTTATCCAATCCTCTTTCAGCTAAACTTAAAACAATACCAACAACGGTTAATGTTTTGCAGAAGGTTGATTCAGTCGATACACCTGAGAATCGATTTATCAAGTTCGCGCTTTCGCATTTTTTATATTTCCTCGAGGAAATTATTGAGAAAGCCAAAGACGCTGACCGGTTGCGGCTAGAAGCAACATTTTTAGCTACCAATATTGAGAATTATTTAAGCCACAGCATCTTTAAGGAAATATCAAACCCAGATACGGTTTCACTTAATAGCCCCATACTTCAACGAAAAGAAGGATATAGGGAAATATTAAGGGCTTGGATAATGTTTGAGTATGCAGCCAATTTAGCTTGGCATGGAGGGGAAGATGTTTATAGTGGCGGCAAAAAGAATATCGCTGTTTTGTATGAGTATTGGTTGTTTTTTAAGTTGCTTGATGTAGTTAAAGAGACATTCAAAGTTGAGCCTAAATCGTTAAAACAGTTAATAAGTATTGAAGGTGGTTTAAGCCTAAATTTAAAACAAGGGAAGCACTTCTCTGTTAAAGGCGTTTACGAAAGTGGCACACGGAAATTAAACATCCAATTTAGCTACAATCGCACGTTCAATGGAGAAAGTAAATATCCTGATGGGGGTAGTTGGTCAAGGCCCCTAAGGCCAGATTATACTTTAAGTATATGGCCAGTAGGAGTAACGGATACACAGGCTGAAGAACAGGAGTTAATAACCCATATACATTTTGACGCTAAATACAGGATTGAGAACTTCAGTGCGCTCATAGAAAAGGGAGAAGACTTATCCGATGAAAAGCTTGAACAAAGCAAAGGCACTTATAAACGAGCTGATATGCTCAAAATGCACACTTATCGAGATGCCATTAGGAGAACTTCCGGTGCATACGTGTTGTATCCGGGCAGTGATGGAACTCATAATATTCCCGGGTTTCATGAAATTCTACCCGGTCTCGGTGCGTTTGCAATCCGGCCAGATAGTGCTAATGACGGTACGAGTGAATTAAAGCTTTTTCTACAGGAGGTTCTTGAACATCTTATGAATCGTGCTTCCCAGAGAGAGACTCTATCCTACAAAACTTATGATACTTTAAACAAAAAGTCTGAAGAAGTTAAAGAGCCTTTTATTGAGGCTTATGGCACAAACAGAGATCTAATACCCAATGAGACATTTGTTATAATTGGCTATTACAAAAGCCAAGAACAACTTGAGTGGATTGTTAAAAACAATCTTTATAATTTCCGCACAGGCACAAATTTAGGCTCATTGCCACTTGGCAGAAAGGAGGTATCAGCTAAGTACCTTGTTTTACATGGTAAAGGTGAAACAAAGACCAGTCGAATATTTAAACTAATTGAATTAGGTCCCAAGGTATTTTCTAATGCTGACCTATTGAAGAAAGAATATCCCAATCCAACTGGTGAGATATATTTAGTTTATACCATTGACCGTTCCGCAGAGGAAGATTTCAATTCGCAAAAGTGGGATTTAAACAAGTTGGCAAATTTTACAAGCCATAGAGCTTCTGCAAAGCCATTTTCAGTAACGCTGGGAGAACTGTTAAATGCAAAAGAAAGTAGCGTAAAATAACACCCCCCTACCACACCCCAAACCTACCATCCAGCTCCCTGAAATTGTAATCACTGGGTATTCAAAAAGCCATTTAACCTACCTGTTTTATAGCCTGACGAAATAGATATTTTTCCTATTTTGGAACATGCTTGTTGAGCCAGAACAAAAGCCACTTAAAAACATTATCCCCTTTGCTGATGCTGCAAAGGTTTGGGGCAAGGTAGCCCTGTATAGTTTTGGCGGCCCTGCCGGGCAAATTGCCGTAATGCACAAGTTTTTGGTGGAAGAAAAGAAGTGGGTAACGGAAGATGACTTCCTGCATGCGCTCAACTATTGTATGCTATTGCCTGGCCCGGAGGCTCAACAATTGGCTACCTATACCGGTTGGCTGTTGCATGGGTTCAAAGGCGGCTTGCTTGCAGGTTGCCTCTTTATTCTACCCGGCTTTCTGAGTATTTTACTATTGAGCATTATGTACGTATTGTTTAGCGATACGCTGCTCATTGAAGGGCTGTTTTACGGCATTAAGCCCGCTATACTGGCCATTGTGGCAGGGGCGGTATTAAAAATTGGCCAAAGGGCTTTAAAGACCCAAGCCATGTACATCATTGCAGTACTGGCTTTTGTGGCTATCTTCTTTTTCAATGTTCCATTCCCATTTATTATTCTGTTTGCAGCGTTGGTGGGCCTTTTTGGCGGGCGGCTTAATGAGAAACAGTTTTACGTCATTAAAGGCCATAAGGTAGGCGACCAACATACCAAGCCCCAGCGGCCAAGTTTGCTGGCAACCATTGGCACGGCGCTATTTTGGGGATTTTTATGGGTGCTGCCAATGGCAGCTATCCTGATGCTTGCCGGTGCCGAGAGTATTTTCTTTACCGAGGCAACCTTCTTCAGCAAAACAGCTTTAGTAACTTTCGGTGGCGCTTACTCCGTGCTGGCTTACATCTCGCAAAAAGCCGTGGAAACCTATGGGTGGCTCAAGCCTGGAGAAATGCTGGACGGCCTTGGCATGGCCGAAACTACGCCCGGCCCGCTTATACAAGTGGTACAATTTGTAGGTTTTATAGGCGCTTACCGCTTTCCCGGTACACTCGACCCGCTGGTAGCTGGCATTATCGGTTCGGTAGTGGTTACTTGGGTTACCTTTGTGCCCTGCTTTTTGTTCATCTTTGTAGGTGCCCCGTATATCGAATACTTTAAGGGCAATAAATCAATGAGCACAGCCCTCTCCGGTATTACAGCGGCGGTTGTAGGCGTGGTGCTGAACCTTGCCATCTGGTTCTCGTTGCATACCTTATTCAGTAGCCATTACGATTTTCAATATGGCCCACTGCAACTTTCCGTACCTAATTTCCCGAACATCGATTGGTATGCTGCTGGCATCGCTGCGCTGGCCTTTATCGTCTATTTTGGCTTTAAGCTGGATATGTTTAAAACGATTGGGGCTTGTGTATTGGTGGGGCTGGTGGTGAAGTTTTTGGTTTAACTAAATGCACCTCGCAACCAACCTTACCGCGCCGCAAACCTACCATCCAACTCCCTAAAATCGAAGGTGCTGATGGTTTGGCGGCCACCGGGGGCTATGTAGGGCTGCTCGCAGGCGAAGAGCTCGTCAATGAGGCTTTCCATTTCCTTTACGGTAAGGCTTTGGCCGGCTTTAATGCTCGTTTGGCGTGCCAAGCTGCGGGCTAAGCTCTCGCGCTTATCCAGCTTTAGTACGGCTAGGTTATTCTTAAAATCCTCCAGCAGGCTCTCTACAATATGCTGCTCGTTGCCGCCTTTCAGGTCCGCGGGCATGCCGTGTATCACAAAGTCGTGGTTGCCAAACTCCTGTATATCAAACCCTAGCGCATTTATTTCCGGCAGCACCTCGCGCAGCAGGGCCGCATCGGCCGGGGCGCACTGTATCGTAGTAGGGAAAAGCAACTGCTGGCTACCCTGTGGCTTGGCCATGTGGCGTATAATGTGCTCGTATTGTATGCGCTCGTGCGCGGCCTGTTGGTCAATCAATATAAACCCACTGCGTATGGGCGAAATAATATAGCGGTTGTGCAACTGCGTGGGCGTGCGGTCGGCAGGGCCCTGAAAAAGCCGCTCGGTGCCGCCCTCCACCTGCTCGTGGCGCTCAAAGTCGCTCTCAATGGTTACATGGCCTTGGGCAGTTTGCTTTATGGCGGGCAGCTCGTATAGGTCTTCCCAGTTTTTACGGTTGTTTTTCTGTAAGCTAGTTTCACGGGCACTGCCGTTGTTAGCGCTGGTTTCTTTAAAGCTGGCGCTGTTGCCCGCACTCGGCATGGTTTTAAACTGCTGCGGGTCGTCCTCTCGAGGCCATTCGCGGGGCTTAGTTTGGCTATCGTCGCCAAAAGCTTGCAGTATATTAAAACCCTGCTCTTGATTAAAATCCAACGACGGCGTAACGCTGTACTTGCCGAGCGCATGCCGCACCGAAACCCGCACAAAACCATATACCGATCGCTCATCATCGAACTTGATTTCTTGCTTCGTGGGGTGTACGTTGATGTCGATGCGGGTGGGGTCAATATCGATATAGAGGCAGAAAAACGGGAAATGCTCACGCGGAATCAAATCCTCGTAGTTCATAAACACCGCATGGTTCAGGTAGTTGTTGCGCACGTAGCGGTTGTTGATGAAAAAGTACTGGTCGCCGCGCGTTTTCTTCGCCGAATCGGGCTTACCAATGAAGCCATAAATCTTGATAAAATCCACCTGCTCCTCTACCGGCACCAGCTTACCATCATAGCCCTTGCCAAACATGCCCACAATGCGCTGCTTTACGTTGCCCGCCTTTAAATGGAAGAGCTCGTGCTCATTGTGGTGCAGGCTAAAACCCACGCTGGGGTGCGCCATGGCCACGCGCTGAAACTCCTCAATAATGTGTTTCAGCTCCACGGGGTTGCTCTTCAAAAAGTTGCGCCGCGCCGGTACGTTATAAAACAGGTTTTTGATGCTCAAGCTCGTACCATCGGGGCACTGGCAGGGCTCTTGCTGCTTCACTTCGCTGCCTTCAATGCGTATGTAGGTACCCAGCGTATCGCCGCACTGTTTGGTCTTCAGTTCTACTTGCGCCACAGCGGCAATAGATGCCAGTGCCTCGCCACGGAAACCCATGGTGCGGATGGCAAACAAGTCGTCAATTTTTTTGATTTTACTGGTCGCGTGGCGCTCAAAGCTCATGCGGGCATCCGTTTCGCTCATGCCGCAGCCATTGTCCACCACTTGTAGCAGGGTTTTGCCCGCATCGCGCACAATCAGTTGCACCATGGTAGCCCCCGCATCAATCGAATTCTCCAGTAACTCCTTCACCGCCGATGCCGGCCGCTGAATCACCTCGCCCGCCGCAATCTGGTTGGCCAAGGCATCCGGCAGTAGCTGTATGATGTCCGCCATTTCTTCTCTATCGCTCCGCTTTGGTTGGAGGGTGTAAAGTTAGGGATTTTTTGTGGGGGTGGGGAGCTGTGGTTGCCTTCACCAAGCCAATATACCATTATAGCGTATTATCATCTTAGGTTTCAAGCGTGCAAAGCAAGTTGCAAGAGTGAGATTGCCTACAAATAAACTAAAGAGCTAAAATGAGTATGGCCAATGTTCCGTCCAGGTTTCAGACGTATACCAGCGGTATAAGAATGATGTTGCCTACAATGTAGCATCGACCGATACAATACAAAGGTATAAGCCGTTTTTATATTTTCCAAATAATTGGAGAAGTTTTTTTAATTTTTTTGTGGCGGGATTAAAATCAGATTTTTTTCTCTCGGCATGCCCTACGGCTATATCGCCTCGCCCGCCGCAATCTGGTTGGCCAAGGCATCCGGCACTAGCTGTATGATGTCGGCGATTTCTGTTGTATCGCTCCGCTTTGTTTGTGTTTTTGGAGAGGTGCAGAGTTAGGGAGAGTTTGGGCTATCGGCGAGGGGAGATAGTTAGTGCGTGGCTATCAAACTTATAATCATATTGGGGCACTCCCATAACCGCACCAAAACAAAGGCAAGAGAAAAATCTTCCTATACCAACTTCTTTAAGGTTCAATCTGTTTATCTTAGTGCACATGCAAAGCAAGAAGATGGAAGCAAAGCCTTTTTTAAAATGGGCAGGTGGCAAAACGCAATTGATACCTGAGATTAAACAGGTATTGCCAATTGATTTCAAAAAAACCGATTATACTTTTATTGAGCCTTTTGTAGGAAGTGGGGCTATTTTGTTTTGGGTACTAAGTAATTATCCAAACATCAAAAAAGTAGTGATTAATGACATTAACACCGACCTTACCAATACTTATAAAAGCATAGTTTCTAATCCACTTGAGTTAATTGACGTTCTTGGGCAGTTACAAGCGGAGTACCATGCTTTGCAGAACAATGAGGAAGTAAAGAAAGAATACTATTACGAAAAACGCACGCTTTACAATACAAGGTCAACAGATCAAACTGTTCATTCGGCGCTGTTTATATTCCTGAATAGAACTTGCTTTAATGGCCTATATCGGGTTAATAGCAAAAATCATTTCAACGTGCCCATGGGCAGCTACAAGGCCCCAAACATTTGCGACAAAAGCAATATTTTAGCGGTAAGCGAAGCCTTAAAAAAGGTAGTTATCCTGAACGGTGATTTTGAAGAAACTTTGCAAGAAACAACGCCGAACAGTCTGTTCTACTTCGACCCACCATACAAACCTTTAAGCCAAACTTCCAGCTTTAACTCGTATGCAAAGGATGAATTTAATGATGCTGAGCAAATACGACTGAGAGATTTTTGTGAAAGGCTTGATGTATTAGGGCATAAATGGATATTGAGCAATAGCGACGTAAAAGGAAAAAATAGCAATGATAATTTCTTTGATGATATTTACGCTAACTTTAACATCTCTCGCGTAAGGGCAAAAAGAAGTATCAATGCTAATCCTGATAAGCGAGGTGAGTTAAATGAACTACTCATAACTAGCTACCTCAATCATGCTCAATTAGCGGTTTAAGGCTCTTGAAGTTTCAAAAAACTAAGAGGAATTTCATTAAAGAAGTAATGACATCCTACTTCTGAAACGTACTCTAATACATCCTTATATTCTGGTTTTTTAAACCAATCATTCAATACATAGATATATTGGACTATTATACCTGATTCATTAAATAGTTTGGAATACTGACGTTTCTTAAAATCACAAGTTTGCAGCTTTTCGTCAACACTTCCCGCAACAAACTGAAACTTCATTTCTACTATATACAGCGTATCGCCCACCAGAATAGCTTCATCGGGCAGTAGTTTTTTAGAAAGTATTCGATGGTCGATTTTCCTTTCCGCAAGTAATAAGGTATATAGCTTATGCTTGGAATAAAGGTGCGCTACTTTAACACCATCTTTATAAACTTCGTGACCTTTGATTTCAAATCCGGGTATCTTAGTAAGAGCCTCACCAATATTGATACGAGCTTCAAACCTTAATCCTGATTGCGTGTTACCTCCACCTGTTCCACCTTTTATCATATTCTTAATTTCTTATAGTGCTAACAGTTTTTTAGCAGCTCACTTACCGTCATTCCAAAAGCTTTTGCAAAAACTTCTATATTTTTAAGTGAAGGGTTTCTTTCCCCTCTTTCCACCATCCCAATATATGTTCTATGAAAACCGGTTATCTCCGATACTTCTTCTTGGGTTAAGGTCTTCATTTTCCTTATCTCTCTAACCCTGTCGCCAAAAGCAATCAGAATATTGTCTTTCATTACACGAAAGTGTTATAACTTAATTTAAAAGTCCACATACAATAAGTATCATTTTGCAATAAATTCGTTTATCTTTGTATAAAGTATCACTATGGAAGTTAACGATTTGCGCCTACCTCCTATCTCTCTAAAGAATAGTTTAAAAATCAGTCCTGATGAAAAATCTAGGAAAATTGATATTTTGGTGCAGGCTCTCCGGATGGTCGCAAAGGATTTTGATATCCAAAGAAGCGAACTCTTAATACCTGATGATTGCGAAAAGTACGGGTTTGTTGAAGGCAAACATAACCTTGGTTTGATGTTACATTTTTTGGCTGATATGATAGAGGAATGATAAAACCTTACTCGAAATCTACCGACAATAACTTCACGCTCCTTCATGGTGACAATCGCCTATTGCTCCCTCAATTCGACCACAAATTCGATATGGTTTTCGCCGATCCACCATACTTTTTATCCAATGGGGGTCTATCAATTCAAAGTGGCAAAATTGTTAGCGTTAATAAAGGGGATTGGGATAGGTCGGGCGGATATGAGTTTGTAAACAGCTACAACCGTGAGTGGCTTACTCTGGTAAGGGATAAAATGAAAGACAATGCTACCATTTGGATTAGCGGTACCATGCACAACATCTTTTCCATTGGGCAAATATTAACTGAGTTGGGTTTTAAAATTCTGAACGTGGTAACATGGGAGAAAACCAATCCACCACCGAATTTTTCTTGTCGATATTTCACCCACTCCACAGAGCAAATCATCTGGGCCCGCAAAAGCGAAAAGGTGCCCCATTATTACAATTATGAATTGATGAAGCAATTGAATGGCGACAAGCAAATGAAAGATGTATGGAAGTTACCCGCAATTGCCCCTTGGGAGAAAAAATGCGGTAAACACCCTACCCAAAAACCTTTGTCAGTATTAACTCGATTGATTCTAGCTTCCACGCAACCCAACGCTTGGATACTAGATCCATTTACGGGCAGCAGTACTACTGGCATTGCAGCCAATCTAGCCAATAGGCGCTTTTTAGGTATCGACATGGAGGAGGATTTTCTGAAAATTAGTGCCTGTCGCAGAATGGCAATTGAAGACCCAAAAGTAGTTGAGTCCTTCCGTCAAAAAATTCATGGCTTCAACTCAAAGAAAGAGTTTTCTGATTTTCTGCTAAAAGAACCCGTAACCGAATATTCAAAGGAGCTGATATTGTAGCGCTAGCTAACAATTAAAAAATTGTCAAAAACTTTGACAATAAAATCATTGTAAACATTGATAATCAACCATTTACGACTCCACCTATCCCACAACCCACACTCCCTCAACCCTTTACATCTTTAGCAGCCACCCCCCCCCAAACCCTCGTCTCGCCTGAGGCGAGACGAGACAAGCCCCACCAATCCTCACTTCTTGGACGACAAAACCCCCTTGGTGCTTGGCTGGTGGTTCATAGGCCTTTGCGTCAGGGATTTTCTTCCGTTACTATTTCCTTATCTCACTTTAACCATTTACATTAGCTATAATGTAAACCGCCGCTACATGCATCTTAGTCCTGTCGACTACCTCATTATTGCTTTGTATTTCGTATTTGTACTGGGTATTGGATACCTGATAAAACGCCGGGTGCGCACCAGTACCGATTTTCTGATAAGCGACCGCGCTGTGCCGCTCTGGATAACGAGCTTGGCCTTTATAGCGGCCAACTTGGGCGCGCAAGAAGTGATAGGCATGGCGGCCTCGGGCGCCAAGTACGGTATTATGACCAGCCATTTCTATTGGATAGGCGCTATACCGGCCATGGTGTTTTTGGGGGTGTTTATGATGCCGTTTTACTACGGCAGCCGCGCCCGCTCTGTACCGGAGTACTTGGCCCTGCGCTTTGATGAAAAGACCCGCGGATTCAACGCTGTTACGTTTGCGTTTATGACTATCTTCTCCTCTGGTATATCGCTGTATGCGCTAGCCATGCTGCTGCAAGTGATATTGGGCTGGGATTTTAACCTCTCTATTCTGTTGGCGGCGGGCATTGTGATGGGCTATACCCTGCTGGGCGGCCTCACGAGTGCGGTGTATAACGAGGTGCTGCAGTTCTTTTTAATAGTATTGGGTATTGCGCCCGTGGTATTTATTGGCTTGCACGAGGTTGGCGGCTGGGAAGGTGTGGTAAAAAACGTGCCGCCCGTAATGACCCACTCTTGGCAGCACATGGATAATGCCGCCGATAACCCTATGGGCGTAAACATTTGGAGTATGGCCATGGGCTTGGGTTTTGTACTCTCGTTCGGGTATTGGTGTACCGATTTTTTGGTGGTGCAGCGCGCCATGATAGCCCGCAGCATGAGCGCGGCACAGCGCACGCCATTGATAGCGGCTTTCCCCAAAATGCTGATGCCCTTTATCGTTATTTTGCCCGGTATCCTCATTATTGCCTTACAAAACATAGGCGCAGGCGTAGAGCTGCCCATAAAAGCCGATGGCACTACCGATTTCAACATGGCGTTGCCCACCCTTATTGGGCACTACTACCCTACCGGTTTGTTGGGCGTGGGCATTACAGCCTTATTGGCCTCGTTTATGTCCGGTATGGCGGGCAACGTTACGGCATTCAACACCGTGTTTACCTTTGATATATACCAAGCATACTTCAATAAAAAGGGCAGCGATACGCATTACCTAACTGTGGGTAAACTGGCCACGGTGTTCGGCATTGTAGCGTCTATTGCTACTGCTTACTTGGCTTCCACGTTCAATAACATCATGGACATGCTGCAACTGGTGTTCGGCTTCGTGAATGCGCCATTGTTCGCCACGTTCTTCCTAGGTATGTTCTGGAAACGCACCACTGGCCACGCCGCCTTTTGGGGCTTAGTGGCAGGTACCGTGGGCGCAGCCCTTTGCCATGGCCTTACGGGTGCCGAAGACAAGGGTGCTTGGATTGCCAATCTATATGAGTTTCAATCGACCATGGCGCAGAGTTTTATGATTGCCATTGTATCCTGGACGAGCTGTTTTGTTACCACTATAGTTATAAGCTTCTTTACCGCACCTAAGCCCGAAACCGAACTGCACGGCTTGGTATACAGTCTTACCCCGCGGCCAGTAGAAACCGAGAAGCACTGGTACAAACGCCCTATACCACTGGCTATATTGATACTGGCACTGGTTATTTTACTCAACTTTATTTTCCGCTAACTATGGAACGCATCTCCGACCTTCGGTTTCTTATCGGCTCATTCTTCACCATCCTGGGCATCATCCTTATAGTTGTAGCGTTTACGGTAGTTACCAGCACGGCATTCGGCAAAGAATTGAACCTATACTCCGGTGCGGCTATGCTGGCATTTGGATTATTGATGCTGTTGTTGTCTACTAGGAAGTAGGCGGCTTTACCCCTTGCCCATAAAAATCACTCCCTTAGCTGACCTTGGACCAGAAGGAGTGATATACTTCATAAATCTATAATCAAGCACTCATTCTCCCTTAAGCACCGCTTCAATCTTTTTCACGGCATGGTGGTAGCTAGCTTTCAGGGCGCCTTCGCTGGTGCCGAGTAGCCGGCTCATTTCTTCGTAGGGCATTTCTTCGTAATAGCGGAGTGTAAAGACTTCGCGCTGTTTTTCGGGTAAGGTTTCTATGGCTGCCAACAGCTTTTGCTGTATTTCTTCGGCGGAAGGGCCGCCAGTATCAGTATCAGGGGCATCGTAGTGGTCGGGTAGTTGGTGCAATTGCTTGCGCTGTTGCTGCTTTGCAAAGGTATGGCACTCATTAAATGCGACGCGGAACAGCCAAGTATACAGCGAGGCATCGCCCCTAAAGTTATCTAAATAGCGCCAAGCCTTAATCAAGACCAACTGCAATACATCGTTGGTATCCTCATGATTGTTGGTGTAGCGGTATATCTGGCGGTAAAGGGGTTTGCTATATTCGTTTACCAGCATACGAAAAGCGGCCTCACGTTGGGTGGGGTCATTAAAAGCTTCCAGTATGGCTTTTTCGTTTTCGTGCATTAGCCTTGGCTATGGCATTAGCTTACCTTAAAACCATGCCAAAAACCGGTGCTAAGCAATATAAGGCAGTACTATTTGCGGGCCAAAGCGCGTTTAGCGGCTGCATATACATCGGCAGTATCAATACCATACTTGGTCATTAGTTGCTCTGGTGTGCCACTTTCGCCGAAAGTGTCATTCACGGCAACCATTTCCAATGGGCAAGGATTCTTGCGCGCCAGCAGTCCAGCTATGCTTTCACCAAGGCCACCTAGGTAGTTATGCTCTTCCGCCGACACCGCGCACCGGGTTTTGGCTGCAGACTTTAGAATAGCTTCTTCGTCCAAAGGTTTAATGGTGTGGATATTAATTAGCTCCACACTTAAGCCTTCCGCCTCCAATTGCTGCGCGGCTTCAACGGCTTTCCATACCAAATGGCCAGTAGCAAATATGGTTACATCGGTACCTTCGTTAATGGTCCAAGCCTTACCGATTTCAAACTTTTGGTTGGCAGGGGTAAAAATAGGCACTTTTGGCCTACCAAAACGCAAGTACACAGGGCCTACATACTCGGCAATAGCCAAGGTAGCGGCTTTGGTTTGGTTATAATCGCATGGGTTAATTACCACCATACCTGGCAGCATCTTCATCAAACCCAAGTCTTCTAATATCTGGTGAGTAGCGCCGTCTTCGCCAAGGGTGAGGCCCGCGTGAGAGGCACAAATTTTTACGTTCTTCTCAGAATAAGCTACCGATTGACGAATTTGATCGTACACACGGCCCGTAGCAAAGTTGGCAAACGTAGCCGCAAAGGGGATTTTGCCCCCAATAGTTAGGCCAGCAGCTATGCCTATCATGTTGGCCTCGGCTATACCTGTCTGGAAAAAGCGTTCAGGGTATTTTTTTTGAAAGGCATCCATTTTCAAGGAACCCGTAAGGTCGGCACAAAGGCCCACCACGTTAGGGTTTGTATCACCTAATTCCAATAGTCCGGCGCCAAAACCCGAGCGGGTATCATTATTGCCAGTAACTTCAATATCCTTAAGGTCCATAGCTTAAAACGGGTTTATATTTTGCGACTCGCCAGAACGAATTTCAATAATCGCGGTTTTGGTGGTGTGCATGCTGCTATTGTTCTTTAGCCGGTACACCAAGGTATAACTACCTGGTTGCAAAGCTATATTTTCCGTTCTAGTATCCGAAGCCAATTCCAATATCTTTTCAAGTTTACCATCCTTATTTGTAACAAAAAGGCCTCCAATTATTTCCGCCTTCTTTATTACGTTGAGCAACCCAGGCGCGGTAATGCTTATTTGTTGTGGCTTTGCCTGGCTCACGTTTACGCCATAGTGGTATTGCCGTGGTAGGGTAAGCAACTCCAAATCGTAAGTGCCTTTTAGGTACTTTTCGCTAGTGCCCAGGTTTTGCACATGTATTATCTGTTTGGTTTTACTATCGCGCACTACACATTTAAGTCGGTTTACCAGCCCAGGGTCGGTAAGGTTGCCTTGCACACTATAGTTTATAAGGCCTTGGGCGGCATCTATCTTTATTACGTTGTGCTCGTTGTGTTTCAGTATAATATTATCGAGCCTAATTTGAGGTATGGTGTGCAGCACTACGTCATAGTCGGTTACTGGGTCAAGGTGTAGCGTGTCAGGCTGGTTTTTGGTGTTCAGGGTATGGTATAGGTTGTATTGTAACACGTGGTGTTGGGCGCTGTAAAACGACATGTTTATGTCCGTTTCAATCGGTTTTTTATACTCATCCAACAACTCCACTTGCAAGGTCGTTTGGTTTAATATGCGGTTCATTATCAAGTTCAACGAGCTCTTAAATGAGGTTTCGTCTTGCACGTTAAAATTGGTACCTACACAATCAAACACTTCACTCTCAAAATCTTGTATACCAAACCCGATAACGAAGTGCTTCAATACAATACCATTGGTTTCGAGCATTTTGGCAATTTCGCAAGGGTCGCCTTCACAACTCTCAATGCCATCGGTCATCAAAATAATAATATGCCTACCCGGTAGTTTAGGAAAATCTCCAGCAGCTTTGGTAAGGCTATTGCTTATAGGAGTAATGCCTTTGGGTTTTATCTGTGCCAGCTTGGTTTTAATGTACGATGCGCTATTGCGGCTAAAACCTACTTCAAGCCTAGTATCCTCGCAATTGCGCTGGGTAGGACTGTACAGGTGGCCATATACCCGTAGCGCCAATTCCAAATCAGGGTCGCCAGCTAAGCTATCTACTATCTCCGATAGTATTTTCTTAGCCGAGGCCCACTTACTCTCATTACTGTTGGTCCCCCAATTATTGGTCATGCTGCCCGATGCATCAAGTAAAAAAAGGATGCGCGTGCGTGGCTCGGGCTGTTGCTGAGCCTTTAGTGCCATTGGCAATGCCAACATGCACAATACCACCATGATTGCGACATAAAGCCACCGCTTTTGGGTTAGGGGTTGTATGTGGGCAGGGTTTTTCAAAGTGCCAATATAGTGGTTGAGCCTGATTGAATTTTAAACTTAGTTTGATCGGTATAGATACTGAATTTCTTATGGTCCCAACGATAAACGATGGTGTACTCGCCAGGTAATAGATCGGTATTTTCTTTGGCCCCAATGCGCTTAAAGTCGCGTACCATTTCCAGTTGTCCATTTATGGTTCTATATATGGCAGCTACCCCTTTCTTCTCGGTTATGGTTTGCAGGGTGCCGGGTCGGTCAATTACTATTTCTTTGGTTTTGCCTGCTACCACCTCCACTACCATGCTCATACGGGGCAGTGTAAGCACCTCAATACGGTAAGTACCCGCCAAATATTTCGTTTCTGAGTTTACCAGCTGCTGGTATATAGTTGCCCCCTTTTCGTTACCAATCAATATGGGTATACCCAATGGGCTTTGGCCTCCTGCGTTGTCCCTAAACTTAAGCACCCCCTGTGCGCTGGGTTGGCTGATGATGTTGTGCAGGCCAGGCTCTAGTATAATACCCTTTTTTACAAGCGGCGGTAACGTGTGCACATACATATCGTAGCTGCCCATAGGGTCTAGCTTTAAGGTATCGGGTAGGCCTTTGCTATCGAGGCTGTGTATAAAGTTGTATAATAAAGCCCCGTTGTGGTGGTCGTATAGGCTTATCGCTATATTGGTTTCTTTGGGCAGCCCACCTTCGTTAAGTAAATTGATTTGCACCGTTGTTAATGATAATGAGCGGCTTACCACTGTATCCAACACGCTCTTGAAATTGCTTTTGGTTGATGCATCAAAGTAAGTACCTAGGCAATCAAAATGTTTCCGGTCGTCGGGTTTTAGGCCCAAGCCTATAATGAAGGGCTTAACGGTAATGCGCCTATCGGCCAAAAACTGGGCCATGTCGCATAGATTCGCCCCGCACGTTTCCAAGCCATCCGTAATAAGAATAATGGAGTTTACAGAACCGGCTGTTACCGGAAAATCATCGACTGAGTTGCGAAGCGAATAAGCTATCGGAGTCCAACCTTGCGGCGTAATGCCCGCTAGCAGTGTTTTTATTTGTGAGGCATTTCGGGTAGCAAAGGGCACTTCCAACCTACTGTCTTGGCAGTTTTTTTGTTCCTTGGGATATAGGTGGCCAAACACCCTAAGGCCTATTTCAATACGCGGGTTGGCTTGGTTTAGGCTGTCAACCAATTGGCCCAAGAGCTGTTTAGAGGTTTCCCATCGGTTGGCACCATCAAAGCTCTCGTACATGCTGCCCGATGCATCGAGTACAAAAAGAATACGCTGTGTTTTGGGTTGGAATTTTTCTTGTTGGGCTTGTGCAAACTGCGCTGCAAATAGCACCATCGCTAGCATAGTCGCCTTTGCGAAAGCGCTAAGGCGGTGCGGTGTATGGAAAGTGGGTTGTGCTATAGGTTTCAACAATTACATTAAGGCTTGCTTACTAAAACTAAGGAAACATTACCAGACTTACCTAGTAACCCACGTTACTTCCCGTTTCCGGGTAGGTATTAATAGTCTCCCAATGTTTCAGGCAATTGATCCAAAGCTTGTGCCAATTGCGCATCGCTAGGTGCTATACCGTGCCATTTGTTGCTGCCTTCCATAAAGTCGACACCTTTGCCCATCTCCGTTTTCATCAGTATTACAATGGGTTTGCCCTGTCCGGTTAAGCGCTTCGCAGTATCTAACGTAGTAAGTACCTGTTCTATTACATTGCCATTGGTTTCTAAAACCGTCCAACCGAAAGCTTCCCACTTAGCGCGCAGGTTGCCAAGGCTTAGTATCTCTTCCACGTGGCCGTCAATTTGTGCATCGTTGCAGTCAACGGCCGCTATTAGGTTATCAATTTTATTATGGGCGGCATACATGGCCGCTTCCCATATTTGGCCCTCTTGCAATTCGCCATCGCCGTGTAAGGTATATATCAAATGGTCATCGCCATTTAGTTTCTTCGCTTCGGCAGCACCAATACCCACCGAAAGGCCTTGACCCAACGAGCCCGATGCAATGCGCACGCCAGGCAAGTGCTCTTTGGTGGTGGGGTGGCCTTGCAGGCGCGTATCGAGCTTGCGGAAGGTAGACAACTCGCTAACCGGGAAGTAACCACTACGCGCCAACACACTGTACCATACTGGCGAGATGTGCCCGTTGCTCAAGAAAAACAAATCTTCGCCAATACCGTCCATAGCAAACTTAGGGTTGTGGCGCAGGGTATTGAAATAAAGGGTAACCAAGTAGTCGGCGCAGCCCAATGAGCCACCCGGGTGACCCGATTGAACGGCGTGAACCATGCGTACAATGTCGCGCCTTACTTGGCTTGCGATTTCCTTCAATTCTGCTGCTGCTGCCATAACGTTTGTTGATGGGTTTTGATGCCCCAAAGATAGTTTTTTTGGTTGAGGGGATGGAGGAATTGAAAATTGAAAATTCGAGATTGGAGAAGGTGAGTTTGGCATTTTGAAATTAATCCAACCTATAAATTTATGGCCCAACCATTTTCACGCTGCGCAGGCTCTGCCTGCGAAGAGTGGATAATACTTAAAACAACTTGGTTACTTAGCGCCTACCACTATTTTTTTGCTGGCTACAATGCCATTACTGCCTGTAATGTTGAGCACATAGATGCCCGCCGCCAATGGCGAAACCGAGAAGCTAAATTGGTTGGCGCCCGGTTTTACTTCATCGCGAATGAAGGTTTTTACCAACTGCCCATTAAGACCATAGAGCGCTATCTCCACCCACTTATCCTCAGGGCTTTCAAAATCGATATACACCATATCCGATGATGGGTTGGGGTAGGCTTTTACTTGCGCCGGGGCATCTACCTCGTTTACCGAAACCGCGCTGGTATTATCAGGGCTGGTAAGCTCGGCAAGCCAAGTGAGGTTCAAGTTACGGTTGCTGGGTATGGGACTGCTGCGGAACTCGCCGTAATAGCCCGAAATCCAAACTGTGCCTGGTTGGTCGTACTTGGGCTGGTTGCCACTATAGTCGCCCCAACGTTGGTTGGCACCGCCGCCGCGGTTTATGCGCGATGTACCTAACTTTACGGTCAATCTATCCGAATATTCACCCGTATTGCCATTATAAAACACCGATGAAATGCCCGGGAAAGTATCCTCCGAAACATAGTTGAAGCTAATGATGGCCTCATCGTCGTAACGGTATTTGCCGGTGTAGCTTATGGCAGGGTAGCCAAACTCCAAATCGTGCTGCCCGATGATGTGCCCCGTGCAAGCGAATGAATTGTCCCACACTGCTATGCGGCCGTGGTACACGCCGCTTCGGGCACTATCGGGCAACACAGTATTGCCCACAAAATGTATTATCCCTTCCTCAATATAACCATCCAACACCCGACAATCATTGGTTTGCAAAAAGGTGCCCCCCGGCTGCTTGGCATCGGGCGGCACGCCGTAAGGTAGGTCGGTTATGGCAAGGTTCACCTGCACGGTGGTAGTTGGGTCGTTGTAGCGGCCCGTAACCTTTAGTACAAAAAAAGTATCGTTAACAATATCAAAGTTCCTATCCGACACTAGATAGAAAGCTGGCCCTTGGGTGGTGCTGCCGCCTTGTATGGGGCAAAGGTTGCGAATAGGTTTGCTGTCGTATCGTATGTTGGTGTAAAACTTAAAGCGCAACGAATCGCCTTGGTAGCCCGAGTTTTTATCAAACTGCCAAATAAGGCTTTCCTTAAACAAGAATTTCCAGCTATCGTTGCCGCCAATGGTATCGTTTATGAGGGCATTTCCAGTAAGTATAAACTCATCGTCGGTAATAGCAATCATCGGGTAGTCGGTCCAAGTAAGGCCATCGAGCATGTTGCCGGGTATGCTATATAGGTTCCAATCGTCCAGCGGATTGTTGGTTTGCGAGAAAGCTAACACTATGTTGCTGGTGGCATAGGTGTTGCCGCTAAGCCAAACCATAATAAAACGGTCTTGTTTAGGGTCGTAGGCAGCGCGTGGGTCGTACATACCAGCGGTTATGCCCAAGGTATCGGCAAAGTCGTCAAGCGAAATGGTCAATAGCAACGAGTCGCCGATAACGTCGTACATCGATATGTTCGAGTTGATAACCGAAATCAATTTACCGCCGTTTGATATGGCCATGTCGTTGTCGTTGGGCGCACCGCCCGGGGCATTGCCGTCAAAGTTTTGGCCCAAAATAGGTTGGTCGGCCACGCTTTTGTTGGTGCCGTTGGTAAGGGTGGTAGACCCCACGCCCGTAGGCTTTACGTTTTGCTTTTGGCGCAGCAAAAACGATTGGTAGCTGCTACCGCCTGGGGCAGGCGCCTCTAAGTTCTGCAAGTTCGCGTTCCAATGCTGGGTAATGTTGCGTGGGCTTATGGTTACGGGCGGCGCAATGGCCTTCGGTTCCGACGCTTCGTAACTAAAACCTTGGCCAAAAGCTTGGCCAACAAACAAAGTGGCCATTGAAACAAGTAAATATCTGAGCATCATAAGGCTATTAATTCTTGAGCGAATGTTATTGTAATAATAAGGAATTAAGGCGTTTGTGGCAAATGATAGCGTGATTCTGCTTGGATAGTATAATGCGTGCCTACCAAGCAGCCAAAAGAAAAGGAGCTTGCTTTGTATGCGGTTTAATGTGTATATTGTTGTGCCCTGCCTTTGAGGCGAGTTAATAGTACGTATGGCACTGGCGTCCCCGCCTGAAGCGGGACAGGCTGCAGACGCGGGGAAGCTTGTATATAAACTACTTCTTCTCCGCAGCCACTTTGGCTTGCACCTGCTCCCAAGTGCCGCCGTTAATTACATTGGTGTGGCCGTTTTTTTCGAGGATGCTTTTGGCTTGGCCGCTGCGGCTGCCGCTGCGGCAAAATACCACAATCTGGCCTTTACCTTCAAATTCGGCTAAGCGCTGTTCAACTTCGTTGAGGGGTATGTTTACAGAGCCCTCTACCGTGCCCTCGGCAACCTCTTCCGGGGTTCGTACATCTACCAAAAAGGCGTTCTTTAAATCAATTTCGCCTTGTTGTTGTGCCGCGCATGATTGCATGCCGAATACAGCGGCTACTATGGCCACCATCATTACTATTGTTTTCATAGGTGTTCGTTTTTAGTGTTGCAGTGTGGCTACGTAGCTCCACGGACCGCCGTTAATTACATTAAATATACCATTTTGCTGCAGAAAAGCGTGGGCTTGGCCGCTACGGCCACCACTAAGACAAAAAACCACAATGGGGTCTTTGCCCTTGAACTGCGCAAGCTCCTGCGGTAAGCGGTCAAGCGGAATGTTAATGGCGCCTTTAACGCTACTTCCGGCAAACTCGCTCGGGGTGCGCACATCTACCAAAAACGCGTTTCGGCTATTGATTGCATCTTGAAGATTCATAACTAGGTTTTAAACAGTTCATTAATTTAATCACTTTGCAAGCCATAGCGACTTAGTACTGCAAAGTTGGGAATGTAAAATGGCGCAAACGGTTACTTTTGTCACATAACGAAAGAAAGTAGAAAAAGAGATAGTGAAGCCTTACAAATCAATTGAGCGTAAGGTCAAAGTTTTTACGTTTATGTTTTCAAAAGATTTGAATAATTAAAAATGTATTTATACATTAGCCAAGAAAACTAAACTTTTTAATAAAAATAAAATCAATTAAAATGGCTTCAACGACTAATATTGGCAAATGGGTTGCCAAAGAAAAGAATGGAACAAAGCCTAGCTTGATAATTGACGGAAGTTTTCCAGCTAACGAAAAACCTAATTTCCAATTATTAAAGACAGATTCCCCAAGTTTCAACCCTACTGACTTTTCGGTACTATTATTATTTGGTGAGCTAGTTAGTTTGGACGCTGCCGCAACTCGCTTTGTTCATCAAGATTTTGTAATTGAAACTATTAATCAGTACAAAACAGTTACGGTATTAGATGGAAATGGAAGAGTAATTGCCGTTATTCCTTTAGAGGCGCCGTAGTCTTAAGCTGGCGAGGTAAGGCTTGAACACATTCTCAATATCTCTCAAGCCTACTTTACCCCTCATTTGGGTATATTTGCAACCATGGTTCAGGCAGTACCCGGTAAGTTTATTGAGAAGGGCATTGCGCACTACGGTGGCGTGTTGGATACCGAATTGCAGGCTATGATAGCCAAAGCAGGTTTCCCTTACGAGCCATACCTGTTTAAAGATGGCCGCATGATGCTGGTAAACCGCGAACTAAACTTCGGTTTTCTATATTCCAGCAAAGATGAGGTAATGGAGAAGTTGGTGTTGGAGGGGTATTAGTTGCATGGCTACTCAACGGAGCTTCAAAAATAGTTTAAGGAGCAATTGCCGCAATCGTACTCATACCATTTATTGACAAAGGTCATAATACATGTTGGGTATTTAGGGTAACTTCACTGTCCTAAATACCTGCGCTATAATAGTTTCAACTAAATCTGCTGTTGGTTTTCTTTGCTCGATGGTTTTGGCCAGCACCACTTGGCTTGGCTGCAATGGGCATGAGCAAGCACCACCGCGAGAGCCCAATACAGTCGATATTATATACCACGAAAAGCAAGCAGATGAGGTATTTGATTTGCCGCTAAAGACTGCACCCGCTCCATACGCTTTTTTGATAGTGATTGATACGCCTGTAACGGTGAAGCACTATTATGCTTTTATGGATAGTTTGCTGGCGGCCTATGCCCCCCGTGTACCATACAGCCTTACAGAATACATTGTAGCACATGCCAACCCTTGGATAATTGATACCTTAGTGAGTTTTGATTACTACACCCGTCAAGCGCGGGGCGAGTTTATAAACGACCAAAAGGAAATGACCGTGCTGCGCAAAGGCGAAGTGCTGCTGATACCCAAAGCGCCGCAAGCAGATAGCATTAAAGCAGCACTTGACAGCACCATCATTGATGTGAACATACCAGAGTTTAAGCTGCGCCTATTGGTAAATGGCGTGGTAAAATATAGTTGCCCAGTGCGCGTGGGGCGCAACGAACGCAAGTTCCTAGCCATGGCAGGGCATGAGGTAAGTCTTCGAACGCCCATAGGCGAAGGCGAAATTATACGGATTGCCTACAACCCTGCCTTCATTAACCCTGCCGACAATAAAATATACTACGCCACTAAACGCGATGATGGCAAACACACTCAACTACCCTTAATACCTTGGCTAGAGCCTACCATTGATGGCCGCCGGCAAGGTTCGCTTATACACCCTACTACCAACCAGGCTACGTTGGGCAGGCCGTATTCCAACGCCTGTGTAGGGTTGGCCGAAGGAGCAGCATGGATAGTGTACTACAATGCTCCCCTGGGCACCAAGGTGCGTTTCCGCTACCAGTTAGAGGTAGTAAACGAAGCTGGCGATAGCGTAAAGCTAAAGGACATTTACCAGCAACATGAACGGTAGTCGCTAACTGGCGCTTCATTTCTAGTGCACATTCCACAGAAAACAGCAAAAGAGGGATAAGTTGTTATACGGTAAAATGGCCTAAAGCCTTACAAGCGCTTAATCTTAGCACCTAGCGCGTTCAACCTACCATCAATGTTTTGGTAGCCGCGATCAATTTGGTTCACGTTGTGAATGAGGCTGGTGCCGTTGGCCGATAGGGCGGCAATCAATAGCGCCACTCCTGCACGTATATCTGGCGAGCTCATGCTGATGCCGCGTAACGGATAGGCTTTATTGATGCCCACTACCGAAGCCCTATGCGGGTCGCAAAGGATGATTTGGGCACCCATATCAATCAGCTTATCCACAAAAAACAAGCGGCTCTCGAACATCTTTTGGTGAATGAGCACCGTACCTTTGGCTTGAGTAGCTACTACCAGCACTATACTTAACAAATCAGGCGTAAAGCCCGGCCAAGGGGCATCGGCAATGGTCATGATGCTGCCATCAATGAAGGTCTGTATTTCGTAATGGCTTTGCTCGTGCACCACAATGTCATCGCCTATAATATCAAAATTGATACCCAAGCGGCGGAATGTATCAGGTATAATGCCCAAGTGCTCAATGCCCACATTTTTGATGGTAATGTTGGAGCCTGTCATGGCGGCAAGGCCAATAAAGCTGCCAATCTCAATCATATCGGGCAATAAGCGGTGGGTAGTGCCCCCCAGCGAATCGACCCCTTCAATGGTGAGCAAGTTGGAACCAATGCCTTGTATTTTGGCGCCCATACGCACCAGCATATTGCAAAGTTGCTGCAGGTAAGGTTCGCAAGCGGCATTAAAAATGGTGGTTTTCCCTTTGGCCAATACTGCCGCCATTACTACGTTGGCAGTACCGGTTACCGAAGCCTCATCGAGCAACATATAGGTGCCTGTAAGGTGGCTAGCATCAACATGGTACATGTAGGTTTCGGCATCATAATTGAATTGAGCGCCTAGCTTCTCAAACCCAAGGAAGTGGGTGTCTAACCTACGACGGCCAATTTTGTCGCCACCAGGGCGGGGTATGTGTGCCGCTTGAAAACGGGCCAACATGGGGCCAACAATCATAATAGAACCGCGCAGGCTAGCCGCTTTTTTGCGGAAAGCGGGCTCCAACATTACATCGGGCGATACATTTTTGGCCTCGAAAGTAAACGTGCCAGCCGATTCGCGGGTAATGGCTACACCCATATCGCCAAGGATATCGATGAGGTGGTTTACATCCACAATGTCGGGCACATTGCTTATGGTTACCTTTTCTGGAGTAAGCAATACGGCGCAAAGTATTTGCAATGCTTCGTTTTTAGCTCCTTGTGGGGTTATTTCGCCTTGCAGCTTTTGCCCCCCTACAACCTCAAAAGTATCCATGTGGGCTTTTTTTATGGTTTTTTGTTGTGCCTTGGTTTAAAGTTCTTATTGTGCCGCTGTTGTCCGCCGCCGCCACTGCGGTCGCCGCCTTTGCCAGGTCGGCGTTTCCCGCCGCCGCCGCCACTGCGTTCGCCATCGCGTTGCTGGAAACCGCCGGTGTGGCGTTTTTCGCGGGCCAAAAGGTCAAGATTGGTTTCGTCACCTAGTTTCAATTTACCACCGCTCATACGCTCCAAGTCATCCATGATTACTTGGTTGTTCACGGTCTCGTTGTTCCAGTTAGTGTGCACCAGTTTCATGTAGTTGCCAATCACTTCGGCAAACTCTTGGCGTTTTTGGGCATCCTCCATCGCATTTGCTTTCTTAATCAGCGTTTCGATGTTTTTGCCATAGTGGCGGTGCTTAAACTCGCTCTGTGGGTATGGTATGCGTTCAGGCTTTGCAAAGATAGTTTCCTTATCAGGCACTGGGTATGGTGAGTCGACCACCAATTTAAAATCGGACATGATAATGATATGATCCCACAGCTTGTGTCGGAAATCTTCCACGTTTTTCAAATGTGGGTTTAGCTGACCCATTAGTTCTATAACTATTTTGGCCTGTTCGTTTCTTTTCTTGTCGTCGTCTATAGAGAGGAGGTATTCCACCATCCGTTGCACGTTGCGGCCGTACTCGGTCATTTCTAACCTACCGCGCTCGGTATTATAATTCATGAAGTTGTTTTACTGTACTTACAAAGGTAGCGAATTTTCCATTAGAGCATAATACTGCCAACAGGCAGGAAATGAGCGCTATGCGAATACATAGCAGAGTATCTAAAACCCAAATTTAATGGTATAGGCCATCTGGCCCATCAAAACAAATAAAAGCAAGCGTTTTACTTATTTTTTATGTTGCCATCAGGGGCGATAATAGACTGCACAATAGTAATAGCCCCAGTGGTACTGTTAATATACAAACTATAAGGCGATAAACCACCTAGCTTGGCCGCTTCGTCGTTTTCAAATGTCCGGAGGTTGAAGATTTGCAGGTTTTGGTTTCTAACATCAAACAATACATTTCCCTTTACTTGAAAACCATTATAGGGCATCGCATTTACCCCAACATTTCGGCTATCGTACACTTGCATATTATACACTTGGTTGCTATTGAGCGTTAAAGTATCGCAACTAAAAAAGTTGCTGTTCGATACTAGCCCGTTAGTGGTCATGGTTACATAAAAATGGGTACCAAAACCATTTTGGCACCCGATAAAACGATTATACTCCGATCGATTTTTATTGTCTTCTGCATGCACTATTGCTGTAAAATCTAAAAATGACTTGCTAAATGCACTGTCACTTCCTTCCATATGCAGCTCACTGCCTCTATGTAGTTCAACAGCATTAATGTGGGCATTCATGCTATCGGCAAATATGCTGGCACCATCATACAAATTAGCACTTAGTATCGTCGTGTTATCGCCACAACCACGACAAGTAATGTTTCCCAAACCAAAGTTGCCTCCATACCGCCCTTTTGAGCCAGATATATCAAATATCTTTTCTGCGCCTTTTAAATGATTGGTTGATACAGTGGCATTGGCGCTGTCCATTACTACCGTTACTTCAGCAGAAAAATCGTTATCGAACACGCTGCCCGTGAAACCTCTAATGGATACTATTGCACTTTTGGAACAGCTGTTTTTAATAAAAAACAAACTATCAGCGTTGCTCAAGGTCACTTCGGCATGCTCGATAATGTTATTGCTTAGTACACCATAATTTTGGCCTTGCAAGCCCGTGATATTCAGTACTGCATTGCGCACCAGGTTATCCTGTACCAAATCGTCGCCCCATTTAAATACCGAAACAGGGTCAACGGATAAAATCTCCAAATTCAATACCTTGTAATTAGCACCTACACGGTTTCCGCGCTTGTCGCACCGCAGCTGTATGTGCGCATGGTCAAAATCATATTCAATGTAATCCACCTCGCCAATGGTATTATCAATATAATACCCCTGCAGCATAAACTGGTTAGGGGTAATGGCGCACAAGTAAATACTTTTGTCTTCAATAAAATACCATTTAAAAGGCGTTAGCTTGCCTGAATTTAAAAGCGTTAGGGCTTTGTTGTAGGTCACCGTTTTGGGTACATTCCAGTTGGCTGAAGGAATGTCGGGGTTTTTGTCTTGTTTTTGCTGGGCTTGCAGAGCTGTTATGCTCAGCACTCCAAAACAAACCACAAGAAATAGTTTAGAAAACATGATTCAGCCTCTTTGAAATTAAAGATAATGAACATCCATCATGAACGGAAGTATCAATGCTATATTTAGCATATGGATTAGCGGCGAAAACATACCATTATACCCCCTGTCCATAGTAAGACAAAACTATTGCTTAGAAATAGGAAAAAGCCACCATTTGGCCCAACAAGCCTACCATGTAGCCTGATACCACCTCGCGAGGAGTATGTGCGCCCAAAAACAACCGTGCCGAGCCAACCGCACCAACTATTACAATAACCAAAAGCAGCGGAAGCAATAGATTGTAAGTAGAGATAAGCGTAAGCGTAAGCGCCACACCAAAAAAGCCACCTACACCAACGGCATGGATGCTTATTTTGTAAAAGACATTGGCAAAGAAGGCCATAAAAATACCCAAACTAGCCCCTAACGATATGTGTGAGAAATAATGGCCAACACCTAGCTTTTGCACCACTAAGTAGGTCCAGAAATAAAACAAGGAGATGGCAATAAATGGAATGATGCGCTCTTTGTTGGTTTTCAGTTCAAAGGAACTAATCATTTTCAAACCTCGCATCAATGCCAACACAATAACGGGAAACACCAGCGTATTGGTAACAATGGTGAGCATTAGCTGCGTTTTTTGTTGAGGGCCAAGGTGCAAAAACTGGTAAGGAAAAAACACATCAACAAACACAAAGGAATAGGTAGCCAGCAATATTGGGTGAAAAATGTAGGAAATGATGGTACTCAGTATCCATAGCACATTGCTTTCGGTAGCGGGTTGGTATTCCACGTCCTCATCGGCAATAAACGTTAACTCTTCTTCTTCTGGTCGTTGTTCGTTGCTCATAGCTCTTTGCGTAATCGTGCTACCGATATATTCAGTTGCTCGCGGTATTTAGCCACCGTGCGGCGGGCTATGTTATACCCCTTTTTATTTAGGTACTCCATTAGCTTTTGATCGCTCAATGGGCGCTTTTTGCTCTCTTTGCTTATCAGGTCGTTCAATATGCTCTTTACCTCGCGTGTTGATACTTCTTCACCGCTATCGGTTTGTAAGCTTTCTGAGAAGAAATACTTCAAAGGAAAGGTACCAAACTCAGTTTGTACATATTTGCTATTAGCCACGCGGCTTACAGTCGATATATCTAAACTGGTACGCTCAGCAATATCCTTCAATATCATAGGGCGCAGGGTAGTCTCATCGCCAGTAAGGAAGAAATCGTATTGATACTCCAATATGGTGCGCATGGTTTTCATGAGCGTTTGCTGGCGCTGCAGTATAGCATCAATAAACCACTTGGCGCTATCAATCTTCTGCTTGATGAAAAGCACAGCGTCCTTTTGCTCCTTGGTTTTGGTTTTGCTCTGGTCGTAGGTTTGCAGCATTTCTTTAAAGTTGCGGCTAATCTTCAGCTCAGGCGCATTGCGCGAGTTAAGGGTCAGTTGTAGGTCGCCATTGGTATTGGTAATAAAAAAATCGGGCGTAAGGTATTGCTCATTGTTGCTGCTACCACCGTAGGCGCTTCCTGGCTTAGGGTTGAGCTTAATGATAACATCAATGGCACCTTTAAGTTGGTCTTCAGTAATGCTCAGCGACTTCTCCAGCTTTTCGTAATGCTTTTTGGTAAAAGGCTCAAACTGGTCGGTAATAATCTGCATAGCCAAATCCACGTTCTCGTCTTGCGTTTCGTGGCGGCGCAGCTGTATCTGCAAGCATTCTTGCAAATCGCGGGCACCTACTCCGGGTGGGTCAAAGGTTTGCACTTGCAATAGTATGCGCTCCACCTCATCCTCATCCGTCATTACGTTTTGGGCAAAGGCCATGTCGTCGCAAATAGCATCCAACTCGCGGCGCAGGTAGCCGTCATCGTCAATGCTGCCAATCAACTGGTCGGCAATTTTATGCTCCCTTTCGTCTAAGGCTAGCAGTCCCAGTTGGGTTTCCAAAAACTCATGGAAGGTATTCTGCATGGCCACTGGCAACGTGCGTTCCTCGTCAGGGTCGGGGTAGTTGTTGTCTTTAAGCTTATACGAGGCTATTTCATCATCATCGTAGTAATCTGAGAAATCAATTTCTTGCAGGCTATCTTTCTCTATACCATCTTCTTCAAGGGGCTTATCGTCCTCCTTGTCTAGGCTGCTCTGTATATCGTCTGCCGACTCCTCATAGTCGCCATCATCCAATGTGCCTGGCTCTTCAAGGGCTGGGTTAATCTCCAATTCTTCTTTTATACGCTGCTCCAACTGGGCAGTAGGTACCTGCAACAGTTTCATCAGTTGAATCTGCTGGGGCGATAGCTTTTGTAGTAGCTTTTGGCTGAGGTTCTGATTTAGCATAGTACTTCTCCAAATAGTAAATGTGAAATTTATAGCCCTTTAGTCTCCATTTTGGCTAAAAATTAGATGGCCAATCATATACCGTACCAACTTTTAAGCCATGTGTTTTTGGGTAAACTGTTGCCTTTTAAAGCAACTGTTTCCTTTTTCACATTTCGTATTTCACATTTACATCTCTCTTCGGTCAAAATTAGTATTAATTTAGCAATTCATTTTGAGATAAACCACCGTAGCTAAGGCTTCATGAAGACATTTATAAATAAGTTGGCGGCCGTAGAAGGCCAAAAGGTAACCCTACAAGGATGGGTAAGCAACTCCCGCGATAGTAAGGGGTTGGTGTTTATGGTATTGAGAGATGGTACTGGCTTTTGCCAGTGCGTAATCAATCAAGAAGTAGTGGGTGAAGCCGCTTTTGAAGCTGCGAAACGCTTGGGCCAAGAGGGTTCTATTACTCTTAACGGCACCGTTGTAAAAGACGAGCGCCAAATGGGTGGATTTGAGCTACAGGTTGATAGCTTGGAGGTTGTGGGCGAAAGCGAAGACTTCCCTATCACCAACAAAGAGCACGGTGTCGATTTCCTTATGGACCAGCGCCACCTATGGTTGCGCAGCAAGCGCCAATGGGCCATCATGCGCGTGCGCAACAAGGTAATATATGCCATTCACCAGTTTTTCCAAGAGCGCGACTTTGTGCTTATGGATGCTCCTATATTTACGGGCAACGCCAGCGAAGGCACTAGCACCCTCTTCGAAACTGATTTTTATGGCGACCCTGCCTACCTAAGCCAAAGCGGGCAGTTATATGGTGAGGCTATGGCTTTTGCCCAAAACAAGATATACACGTTTGGCCCTACCTTCCGTGCCGAAAAGAGCAAAACCCGCCGTCACTTGTCGGAGTTTTGGATGATTGAGCCGGAAATGATGTTCTGCGACTTGGACCAGGACATGGATGTGATTGAGGAGTTTGTACAGCACCTTATTACTACCGTGCTTCGCGATTGTCGTGCAGAGTTGGAGATTATTGGCCGCAACATTGAGAACCTAGAGAAAGCCAACGCCACCTTTACCCGCATACCTTATGTGGATGCGGTAGCTATTATCAAGGGTGAGAAGCTGGTAAACGGCAAACGCTCTATTGATGTATTGGAAGAAGATTTGAGGTTGATCAAAGCCCAAATTGCTGCCAACGAAGAGGATATTAAAGCCCGCGAAGCAGCGATTGCTAAAGGTGGCATGAAGAAGGGCGAGATTAACTTCGGTATGAACAAGATTGCCAACCTAAAGGCGGAAAACAAAGACCTACAAGAAAAGGCCGAAAACATACCAGGTTGGCTAGCGAGTGCCAGGAACTTTGTACCTGGCGACGACTTTGGTGGTAGCGACGAAACGGTGCTTACCCGCCTATTCGATACGCCGATAATGGTGTACCGCTGGCCGAAAGCCATCAAGGCTTTTTATATGAAAACCGACGAAACCAACCCAGATTATGTAAAGGGTGTGGATTTGTTGGCCCCTGAAGGCTACGGCGAAATAGTTGGTGGTGGCGAGCGTGAAACAGACTTGAACTACCTAGTTGACCAAATAAACAAGCATGGCTTGCCCATGAGTGTATTTGAATGGTACCTTGACCTGCGCCGCTATGGCTCGGTGCCGCACTCCGGTTTCGGCTTGGGACTAGAGCGCATGGTGGCTTACCTATGCGGGCTGCCGCACGTTCGCGAGACCATCCCATTTCCACGTATGTATGGTAGGTTGCTGCCGTGATATTGGGTTGAAATAACTACTCAGCGAAACCGAGGCCTTATGGTCTCGGTTTTTTGTTTTCAACGAACCTCCTTGTTTAAGATTGGTTCTAAACTCCCTTAACGCAAAACCGCCCTGCACCATTTCTGGCCGCAGGGCGGTTGTATTGATAAGAAAATCTTATGTCTGCTTTCTACTCGTAATAATCGGTTGTTCTTAGTAAGTCGTCTGAATAGTTGTATATTTCATCTAAAGATTTTATTTCCTTTTTGGTGCCATTCTTTTCAGCATCAAATATCTCAATGAATTTTTTACCTCCATTCAAATATAATCTGCAAATTGGTTTGCGATTATTGTCGTCTAAAATAACACCAAAATAGGTTTTTGAGTCTCTGGCAAATATTCTATCTAAAGTTACTTTCTTCCTCATTATTGCTTTAACGATATTAAAGCCTTCCTTTTCATCTTCGGTAGTTACAATATCGCTTAATATTGGTTTTTCCATTTCATCTTCCAGAATTTGCTGCTTCGCAACTTCATTTTCTTTATCTAAAGCAGACTTTAATCTATCGCTAATTAAGTCGCTCAACAATTGCGCTGCTGACTTTTTAACAATCTCTGTAAATTGATTTATAACTTTCTCTGTGCCTTTACCACTATATACTTGCGCCACAAAAAACTTAACAAATGGCACACTTGGATTCTTCATTTCCTCGGCCAAAATAGCCTTTATCTCCTTTGAGTATTTTAGCTCACTGGCTGTGTTTGTTATGTTATCTACATCAAAATAAGATTTATGGAACTTCTTTAATTCTATTGTGTCCGTTTCTTTGATGGTCTGTAAATTGAACTCAAAAAATGGTTTTTCATCCATTTTATTGGTTTCAATAAGGTCCGTGAAAAATCGATAAATAATACCGTTGGTTAACAGACCAAACTTAGCCTTTGAAACGTGGAAATAACGAAACAATTGAGAGTTGTGAACGTCAAGATTCTCAAGATGATGTTTACATTCTATTAAAATAATGGGATTACCATCTTTGATAATCGCATAGTCAACTTTTTCGCCTTTCTTTATTCCTAAATCTGCAACAAACTCTGGATTGACCTCGAAGGGATTAAACACATCATATCCAAGAAGTTGGATAAACGGCATTATCAAAGCGTTTTTAGTGGCTTCTTCAGTTTTAATCTGAGGTACCATTTTTTCAACTCTATTACTAAATTGTTGAACGCTATCTTTAAAATCCATGACTAGGTATATTTTATAATTTGGACAGTACTTTAATACGCCATGTGAATTTGGCAAAATTTACTGAAAAATTCATTGTTTAAACGTTTTTGAATAATAATAGCATTAAGAAGTAATGCAACTAATAGTTTCCGCACCCCCCAACGCAAAACCGCCCTGCACCATTTCTGGCCGCAGGGCGGTTGTATATGTTGTTTGAAAAGTTCTGTTTAATAATCACCAGTTACTGCTCACTCAAAAAATCAAGGACAGCTAATGCTGATTGATTTGCAACGCGACAAGCTGGTTAAGCAACCATTGATGGCCGTTACACACACATCGCCTGGCGTGGCACCTGCTGTTACGTTTATAATGTTTGAAGTGATAATGGTATAGCTCCAACCTGCTGGTACCGTCCATACGTAGCTAGTAGCACCAGCAACTGGGTCAATCAAGAAAGCTTGGGTTTGACCAGTGCACATAGTAGTAGAGCTATTGATTAGGCCTGGCTGAGCTGGAGGCGCTACGGCAGCCATTTCGTTCCAAACTACCCCGTTAAAGAAATTAAACTTGTTACAATCGGTGTTGTAAATCATCAAACCGTTAGCTGGGCTAGGAATGTTATCACGTTGGTTGGTGCTCATACTTGGGAACAAAACCCCTTGGTTACCCGTACCTTTTATTTGCAATACCGCCGAAGGATCAACTATTGAAGTACCGATGCCTATTTGGGTACCTGAATTTACAATTTGGCTACTTGCTACCCAATCAGTACCGTTATGGCGCAAGGTTTGGCCAGTAATACCTACCGGAGGAATACCCACAGGGCCTGTGGCACCAGTAGCACCCGTTAAACCAATTGCGCCAGTGCCACCCGTAGCACCAGTGCTGCCAGTAGCTCCTCTAGCGCCTGTAGCACCTGTTAAACCTTGAATGCCCTGAATACCTTGGGCACCAGTTGCACCAGCAGCGCCAGTTGCACCGGTGGCACCTGTATTACCAGCTACACCTTGTATTCCTTGGCTTCCAGTTGCGCCTGTTGAACCTGTTGAACCCGTAGCACCAGTTAGACCTTGAATGCCCTGAATACCTTGGGCACCAGTTGCACCAGCAGCGCCAGTTGCACCGGTGGCACCAGTATTACCTGCTACACCTTGTATACCTTGGCTTCCAGTTGCGCCAGTTGCACCATTAACACCAGTTGAACCTGCAGCGCCAGTTGATCCCGTTGCGCCAGCAGTTCCTGTTGGGCCTTGCGGGCCAGTAGCACCTGTGTTTCCTAATGCACCTGTGGCACCTGTTGGGCCAGTTGGTCCGGTAGCGCCAATTGGGCCTGCAACACCTTGTAAGCCTTGTGGGCCTGTTAAACCTGCACTACCTGTAATACCTGTAGCACCTGTAGCACCTGTTGGGCCTTGTAGGCCAGTTAAGCCTGTATTTCCTGTGGCGCCAGTTGCACCTGTCAATCCTTGAATGCCAGTAGCACCTGTAGCGCCCGCTATTCCTTGAATACCTTGGGGACCCTGTGGACCTTGGGCACCAGTAGCTCCTGTAGCACCAATTGAACCAGTTGCACCAATAGCGCCTGTAGCACCAATAGCACCCGTTGGACCTTGAGGGCCGGTTAAGCCTGTATTTCCTGTGGCACCTGTAGCGCCAGCTATTCCTTGTATGCCAGTAGCGCCAGTGGCTCCGGCAGGACCTTGTAAGCCTTGCGGACCAACGGCTCCGTCGTTACCAGCAGGACCCGTTGGGCCTTGCGGACCCATTGGACCACCAGCAGGGCCAGTTGGACCAGTTGGGCCAATTAGACCAACACCCGTAGCACCTGTAGCACCCGTTGGACCGGTAGGGCCGGTTACGCCCTGTATACCTTGAATGCCCTGAGGGCCATTTATACCTTGTAAGCCTTGTGGGCCTTGGGCTCCTGTGGCACCAATAGCTCCTACACTGCCCGTTGCGCCAGTGGCACCGGTAGGACCCGTAAGCCCTTGGATACCTTGCAAACCTTGAATGCCTTGCAGCCCTTGAGGGCCCGCAACACCTGCATTGCCAGTTGCGCCAGTAGCACCAGTTGGGCCTACCAAACCCGTTAGGTCAACTATGTGATTAATGCCTCCCTCAGAAAATTGAAGGGTAGTGCCTACTATGCGCATGTTGGTTATCAATTCGTTGGTAACATTTGCGTCAGCATCGTTTATAAGGCTGCTTAAGTCAACATTTTTTGTACCTCCCGCATCGGTTATTTGCAGCATGCTGCCCGTAAGCACCGCTGAGCGAATCAACTCATTGGTTGGGTCGGCATCGGCATCGTTCACTAAGCTGTTTAGGTTCACCGAGTGTGTACCTGCAGCATCTATAATGTTTAGGGTAGTACCCGTAAGGTTGGCACCTGTAATCAATTCGTTGGTAGCGCTAGTGTCTGTATAATTTATCAAACTACCCAAGTTTACCACTTGTGGTATACTATTGTGGGTTAAGGTTAAGTTTTTAGTAGCCGCATCAAATGCCATGATAATGGTATCGGGCTGAGAAGCTGCACCAGCGCCAAGCGCGGCCAAGCTTACTGAGAATGTATCGTTCTCGGCAGTTACGGTAAGTACTTTAGTAGTTTGATCGAACAATAAACCTGTCACTGCATCATTACTAGCCAACGAAGAAAGGTCGGCAAAGCCACCATCTTCTAAGCGTAAAATTTTAGCAGCTGGGTCATACACCAGTTGTTGGTCATCGGTATTATCCATAAGGTTAACTAACGAAACAGTATTGCCGTTGGCAATGCTTAGGTTGGTGCCTTGTAGGTTAAGTGTTGGGGTACCGAGGTCATCATTTGCAGCCACCCAAGAGCTACCGGTCCATTTCAAAACTTGGCCAGCATTTGGGGTCGCGTTCACATCCGTTAAGTCGTTTAGTTGTATTGCACCAGCATTACCACCAGCCACTACCGGAATAACGGTACGGCGGGTCGAGTCGCCTTCAACAATCACCAATTCTTGTGTGAGAGTATCAAAATAAAATTGATTGATTGCTTCATTGGTAACGTCATTGTCGCTGTTAATGGTTTTGCCACTCTCCAACGAAAACAACGCATAAGGCACCGACTGAAGCTCAGAGCTATTTACCAGCACAAAATTGCCACCACCCTTGGGGTCCATTTCTACCTTCAGCCATTTGCCCCCATCGGCCCAAGGCACGTTGGTAAAGTCGCCGAAAACAACATCGCCTTGCCCAATAGACAAGGAGAATAACCCATATTGGTTGGTTGTAAGCGTATGAACTTCGGTGTAAAATATCTGCTGGTCAAACTGGTCCGTAACGCTAATGCGGATGCGGATGTTTTGATCCATTATAACAGAGCCAGATAGGTCTCTAGCTACAGCTTGATAACGAATGCCTTGTGTTGTTTGCGCATAAGTGGTGGTTGCGCCGAACATCAACAGGACAAATAACCCGAGATGAATGAGAGTTCTCATTTTGTGGTGTATTGTGGTGAATTGGTTTTGAGTTAAATCAACTAGATGCCGCACAGCATGCTATACCCATTTTTACGTATGGTGCCAAAAATTGTTTCAAGGAGTTATAAAGAGGTTGTTGGGGGAGGCAAAAAATGCAGCTCAGCACACGGCAAATCGCCTAATGCTGCTACTGCCAGCTACTCATAAACTGGACCCACTTTGGGTATACGGGCCAAGGGCGCTGCCGTAAGCATTTAAACCAGAGTTTTAAAAAAGTAGTAAATTAACCTCCAAACCAACCATCATGACAACTGTTTATAGAAGTGTACTTGCCATCATAGGACTTGGGTTTGCCCTATATTTTTTTGCGACCATAGGGCCATTGTTTATCACCCAGCCCGATATAGTAGCAGCCTTTAAGGCTGGATACGTCAATCCGTATTCATCGGGTTTCGCTACCGATGCTATTGCATGCTGGCTGGTATTAATCTGTTGGGTGGTTTACGAGAAGTTGCAAAAGGGCATAAAACATGGCTGGGTGGCTATAGTATTGGGTTTTATGCCAGGAGTAGCCACTGGGTTTGCCGTGTACTTGCTGCTGCGAACCTATCAGCGCCCAGCAATTTGAGCTTGCGCAACTTGTTACAGGCATTCCCTCTCGCAACTTGACAATTTTCTTCATCGAAATAGATGCAGCATAGCAAATACCTGCATTTACGTTAAAAAATCAAAGGTTTACCTTTGCCAGCTATTAAAGTATTGAGTGCTTGTTTTACGCAATATTGTTACCGCCCCGCTCCCAGTTCGTGTTTGTTGGTTCTGGGTGCGCTTTTCGGCTATTTTCTTTTTTAGAGTGGAGAGGGGAAAGCCCCAAGCTTAAAAATAATGGTAAACACGTAAAAAATACTCTGAAACTACGCTTAAAAGCTTATTGCTATCCCTGTATATTGTTGCCAACTTGCACGATGAAAAAGTTAGAAGTCGTTGGCCTACTTGATTTGCATTATCCTGATTTGTGCGTAGGAGGATTTGCTCAAGAAATAGCGGATAACTCGTTCCCGGTTAGTTTCAAGCAGGGGGATGTTATGGTAAAATATAACGACGAAGTGGATTACGTGCCACTAATTCTTGAAGGTGAAGCAGAAATAAAAACGACGACATCCTCTGCTAAAGAGGTAACTGCCTATACGGTAAAACCTGGGGGTTATTGCTCTCTTGTGTTGTTAAATTGCCTTACAGGTACTCCATCGTTGGTGAAGGCAGAATGCGTTAAAGATATCTCCGCAGTTATGGTTCCCAAATCGGTTGCGCTAAATTGGCTCACCAGTAACCCTAACTGGCGCAAGCATCTTATGGAAGATGTTTCTATAAAATACAGCACTCTTTTAAGTCAACTCAAGTAATTTATTTATGTTAGGTTTTGTTAACCAGGCCATTAAGGACATGGTAATAAGCGAATTTGGTTCAGATTCGTGGATGGCCATTTGTGAGGATGTACAATTTTTGGAAAAATCGTTTGCAAGCCAGCAAGATTATCCCGATTTGCTCACTTATCAATTTGTTGGATCAATTTGTAAGTTGAAAAACATGGAGGTAAGTGAGGTGCTTATTGCCTTTGGAGAATATTGGGTTTTAAAAACAGCCGCTCCTAAGTATGGAATCTTGTTTCGGGCAAGCGGTCAAACTTTTGCTGAGTTTTTAGAGTACTTACCCAATTTCCATAGTAAGGTCATGTTGTTTTATCCAAATATAAATCCCCCTGATTTTCGCGTAGATAAAATAGCAGAAAACCAATATCGGCTTTTTTATTTCTCTCATCGCCAAGGCTTGGATGCCTTTGTAATAGGGCTTTTACAAGGATTGGCAAAGTTTTACGACGAAAAAATCGATACGTTTTTTGGAGCCGTTGGAGAGGAAAAAGCTAACTGTGTAATCAACATCCAAATTTTAAAGTAAAAAAATGCCCAAGGTTGTTGAACTGCTCAATTTAACGGAGCCTTTTAATGTTTTTTTTGACAAAAGCTTAAAAATATTGAGTTATGGCCCTGCCATGCGAAAGGTGATTGGAGCAAATAAAGAAGGGAAAGAATTCAATGACTTGTTTTCTATAAAAAGGCCCATAAATAACAAAGAGGCCAGTTTCGATTGGATACAAAACTCACTCAGCGTGGTTTTTATCCTTGAGTTAAACACCAACAGCGACCTGCGTTTTAAGGGGGAGTTTAAAATTTACGATGATAAACTTTTGTTTGTAGGCTCTCCGTATATAAATGATATTACCCAGCTTAAAAATTATGGCCTGACCATTGCCGATTTCCCGGTTTCCGATTCAATCATCGACATTTTATTGTTGAATGACATGGAAAAACAAACCAGTAAGGAAATGAGAGAACTAGTAACGGAGCTAATCGGTGTAAACGCTGCATTGTCGGCAACTAGAATAGAATTGATTAAGGCTAACCAAGCATTGAACCAACAGTATGAGTTAAAAAGCCAATCATATAAAAGCTTAGATGAAACTTTCAGGGACTTTACATTCTCGGTAAGTCATGATTTAAAAGCTCCGGTTAGGCAAGTATCAATGTTTGTAGATATTTTCATGGACAGGCTAAAGCAGCTTTCGGTAGAGGATGATAAGCTTACAAAATTTGCCAACTTCATTTCCTTTAATAGCACAAGGGCTTTGAATATGATAGATGGCTTGTATTCCCTAACCAAATCGACAGGTAAAAAAATCGAATTAACTACAATCCAAATTGTTCCATTTCTAGAGGAAATTATCGCATCACAAAACCCAGATGACAAGTATAATTTTGAAATTGGACACGACAGCCAAACTGCCGCTATTAAATCCGACAAGATATTGTTGGATATAATAATGAGCAACTTAATATCAAACGCCATAAAGTATAGTAAAAACCTTGATAACCCAAAGGTTAGCATAAATCTTAGCCAAAAAGAAGATTGCTGGCTAATTATAATAGCCGATAATGGCGTTGGATTTAATATGAGTCACGGTAACCAGTTGTTTAAAATGTTTAGTAGGCTTCACGGCGAAGATAGTTTTGATGGGCTTGGTATTGGCCTAATGAACGTAAAAATGGCCTTGGATAAGTTACAAGGTACCATTGAGTTTGAATCTTCTGTAAACAATGGTGCTACTTTTACCATAAAGTTGCCTTTCCACTCCAATTATACAATTTCTCATCAGCAGGAGCTCGTTAGTTTTTGAGTTGCCCTCCCAAAGCATGCTCCATGTATGTTATCGTGTAGCTATGCATAGCAATATGCTTATATGCTCGCAGGCCGAAAGCAGCGTAGCTCTTCAATAAATAAACGGAATAAAGCGCTTTGCTTCTTTTTGGTATTGCCGGTATGCATCGCCAAACTCAACAAGGAGCTTCTGCTCTTCGAGGTAGACCCCAATAGGCAGGTAAATTAAAGAGGTTGCCACAAAAACCAACATGGGGTAGCTAGGTATATACAGCAAAGCCCCAACCATCAACAGTACTACCCCAAAGTAAAGCGGGTGGCGCACGTATGCATACATACCTGTTTTGGTGAGCTGCGTAACTTGGTGCGGCGTTTGCTTGGGTGCATCATTTTGCCGCAATTGCTGCAAACCCACAAACTCGGCCTTGTTGAAAGAAGCAAAAGCCACCACCAACACCACCAACCCTAAGACAAAAACCAAGGCGCCTATTATAGGTAATAGCGCAGGCAGACTTATTATCTCCGCGGCTGGTAAGTTAAATTGATAGACCAACAACACCGAAAGAAACACTACACTGATAACATTGAACAACAACCGATAATACCGATAATGCCCTTTGGCTTTGCTTTGAACGAATGCTTTAACGCTATGGTGGGCTAATGCGCTATGTAGGGCATAAAACACTGCCCAACCCAAAAACAGCACCAACAAACCAACCATACGTTTTCTTTTTGCGACTAAAAGATAGTGACTATTTTTGGCAAAGTTACCGCCTCGCCAATACCTATCCAGCCCAACTTTCAAAGTACAACAAAGAGCGGAAGTTTAGACCCTAGAATAGTCTTTTAAAGCTTGCGGACGACACCCCACCATTTAGGCATAAAGGCTTATTTTTTATAGCGGTTTTAAGCATAAAAGCATATTGCAAATTTTTTGAAATATAGACAAATTGCATATTGCCAAGTTTTTAGCGTTTCCCTGAAATCAAAATTCTCAATTTCTATGGATGCTTAGAAAAAAAGAGGCCTTAAACTAAGCGTTAAAAAAACAACCATCCAGAAAAGAGTTTATGCTACGAGTACACAAAAAGAGGGTTTAAGCTATGAAAAAGTATTAAAAGCGATTAGGTAAGTAAATATAAAACGATGCAACAGAATGCAATTGCTTGTTTTATATTATATGATAGCTTTCCAAAACTTGACAAACATGAAAAAATTAAAACTCATTATTTTCTTTATTATAACGGTGCTTTCCGCAAATGCGCAAGATAAGCCGAGTGAAGAGGAAACTGTACAATTAATCCAATCAATTCTTAATGATAATACGATTTATACTAAATCAGGATGTGAGCTTTCACCTAAAACATTTTCCATTAAAGGAATGGAAATACGCACAATAGAAGAAAGAGAAGACTATACCTATTATGCATATTATGAAAAAATTCATTGGGAGCGCTTAGATTTTTATGAAGAACCAAAAATTACTACGTGTGCGGGGCTTTCTACGGTTAAGTTTTATGTTCCATGGTTTAATTGTTATTATAAGTATGGAAGATCTGGAAAGTTTAAACAAGGTCAAAACGATAATTCTTTTGAATTTTATGCCGCAACTGATAAAATTCAAAATCTTATAGATGCTTTATTAAGATTAAAAGAAATTTATACAGAAATGGACTCTCAAAAATGACCTGTACCATCAGAATAATAAAAGGTAACATGGTAGGGTTTTATGTTTTTTTAATTACCGTCTTTTTAATATTTATATACAGCGTAGGCAAAGATATAGATTTGATAAAATTTTATTAATTGGAAGTCGTGGCGTTATTTTATTTAATGTGTTGGATTGCCTCTATTGCCGATTCAACTTGGACTATGGATGAAAGTACCTTACGTTTTGAGGGCATCTCTATATTGTTCTCAAAAAAACAACGATGTAGCGATACTATTTACAGCTATATCTTCTTACACGTTTAGCAGGACGCCATATTGTAATTTTAGTGATAAAATTAAAAAATAATACGAAAATAATTATGCCAATCGTCAAGGATGGCAGTACAGCGTCCGAATTTTCTAATTTTTGGCGCGACTTTGAACTATTGTTTGCACAAGTAAAAAAACGCTCAACTGAAGAATTGAATGGCATATGAATATACAGGCAGCATAGACTGAGATTTATTTGATTATTTTAATTGGTATACACAATGGAAAAAATAGAGAAAGCCCTTCTAGTATATAAAACTATTGTTTGGGTTGTTGCGATACTAGTACCTTTTTACTTGTTAAGCTCTGAAGGTGTTTTCGATTCTATTAACCTTGGTGAAATGCCATTAGAGTACTTTTTTCTTGGAATTCCAATGTTTTTAGTTGTGTACATGATATTGGCATTTTCCGTTCATTTGGTAAGTAATGCCCAACGATCTGCGGATTTAGAGTCTGTTTTATTTGAAATGAAAAAACCAACGTTGCTATATGTAGTAGTGTTGGTTTTTTTGATTGCTGCTACTTCAGCGGGGTACTACTTTATTTTTAATAATGAATCATTACCAGAAAAATTTCACTTTTTAAATATCGATGGTGCGGCTAAAGCTGTTGGCTTGTTAATCTTTTTTATGTGCCAGTTTTTAATGATTATCACCGTAAGATTAATATGGCTAAGACCTTCGTTTTTTATAGTTACTAAGAACGGATTTTTATACGAGCCCGGCGGCATTTCACCCGGCTTGATTTTGTGGGAAGACATTGAAACTATTAGCGAGGTTGAATTGGCTGTCACTCAGGGGGTGCCTACGACTCGCACTTATTTGGTAGTTACATTAAAAGATTCATCGCGCTATTTTAAAAGATATAACTTGCTGTTAAGACTATTGGTAATTGTACTAGATAAAATAACCAAAGGGCTTACGGGTAAATCTGGCGCTATTATGATTCAGCCTTGGGATTTTGGCAATAGATATAATGAAATAAAGGCTCTCATGGAAGAAAACATAAAAAAGCACGCGGTTTTATAGATAATTTAAAGTTGCTTTAAATGTTTACTACAAACTCGGCCTTGTTGAAAGAAGCAAAAGCCACCACCAACACCACCAACCCTAAGACAAAAACCAAGGCGCCTATTATAGGTAATAGCGCAGGCAGACTTATTATCGCCGCGGCTGGTAAGGTAAATTGATAGACCAACAACGCCGATAGAAACACTACACTGATAACATTGAACAACAACCGATAATACCGATAATGCCCCTTGGCTTTGCTTTGAACGAATGCTTTAACGCTATGGTGGGCCAATGCGCTATGCAGGGCATAAAACATTGCCCAACCCAAAAACAGCACCAACAAACCAACCATACGCTTCCGTTTTGCGACTAAAAGATAGTGACTATTTTTGGCAAAGTTACCGCCTCGCCAATACCTATCCAGCCCAACTTTCTCTATCCAAGCTACGGAACTGTATGGCTTCAGCTAGGTGTTCAATTTTAATATCTTCGCTGCCAGCGAGGTCGGCAATGGTGCGGCTTACTTTCAGTATACGGTCGTAGGCGCGGGCACTGAGGCCCAGTTGCTCCATAGCTTTGTTGAGCAATGTTTTGCTAGACTCATTAATGCGACAATACTCCTTAATGCTTTTGGCACCAATTTGGGCATTGCAGTGCACGCCATACAGCTCGGCATAGCGGGCCTCTTGAATGCGCCGGGCTTTCACTACGCGCTCGCGCACCACCTCGCTGTGCTCCGATTCTTCTTCCGACGACAGATCGGCAAACGGCAACGGGGTTACCTCTACGTGCAAATCGATACGGTCTAGCAGCGGACCCGAAATTTTATTCAGGTATTTTTGTACCACGCCTGGGCCGCACACGCACTCTTTTTCGGGGTGATTATAAAAGCCACAAGGGCAAGGGTTCATACTGGCTATAAGCATAAAGCTGCTCGGGTAATCAACGCTAAACTTGGCACGGCTAATGGTTACCCTGCGGTCTTCCATAGGCTGGCGCAGTACCTCTAGTACCGTGCGCTTAAACTCAGGCAATTCATCCAAAAACAGCACCCCGTTGTGCGAAAGGCTTATCTCGCCCGGCTGCGGGAACGCTCCACCCCCCACCAGCGCCACATCGCTAATAGTGTGATGCGGCGAGCGGAACGGCCGCTCGTGCAGCAGCGTAGCATTGGCGCCAAGCCTGCCCACCACGCTATGTATCTTAGTGGTTTCCAAGGCCTCGTGCAGGCTCATGGGCGGCAGTATGGTAGGCAAGCGCTTTGCCAGCATAGTTTTGCCCGCACCGGGCGGACCAATCAGTATCACATTGTGGCCACCAGCAGCGGCTATCTCCAGCGAACGTTTAATGTTCTTTTGGCCCTTTACGTCGGCAAAATCAAGCTCATTGTGGGGCAGGTTTTTGTAAAACTCTTCACGGGTGTTTACCTCCAGCGGCACTATCTCTTGACGGCCCTCCAGAAAATCAATTACCTCCTTAAGGTTATCAACCCCATACACCGGAAAATCTTTTACTATAGCCGCCTCGCGGGCATTGGCGTTGGGCAATATAAAACCCTTGAACTTATCTTTGCGGGCCTGTATGGCTATGGGCAACGCCCCTTTAATGGGTTGCAAGTTACCATCGAGTGAAAGCTCGCCCATCATTATATAATCCTCCAGCGGCTTTTTGGCCTCTAGTTGGTCGGTGCAGGCCAGCGCACCAATGGTCATGGGTAGGTCGTATGCTGAGCCCTCTTTTTTAAGGTCTGCTGGCGACAGGTTTACAATATACTTTTGGCGGGGCATGTGGTAGCCAATCTGTTTTAGGGCGCTCTCCATCCTAAACAACCCCTCGCGCACGGCCGCATCGGGCAGGCCCACCACGTTCCAGCTAGGGCCGCCGCCCAAATGGTTCGATTCGATGGCAATGGTGGCCGCATCTACCCCAAAAACGGCACTTCCGTATGTTTTTACTAACATGATTCGCTAAATATTACATTAGGGTAATATTAGGCAAAAAGCCGCAAAAGCAGAAAATAACCTCCCGAATATGGTAAATAATTTGGGGCAGGGGGGTTGTTTGTAGGCAAGCATTAGTTACTTTATAGGCTAATGCACCTGCACTGTTTCCGCTAAGGCGGAAAGTTAGTAAATGCTTATGCCATGAAAGGCACAAGTACCAAATGCACAGGCGTGCCGTCCCCGCCTGGGGCGGGACAGGCTGAAGACGCGGTGTCCGTTTCATACTCGTCAAAAGAAGACAAGGACGAGGGAGTATTCACCCAGAAACTTTACGCATCAAGCTCTCTAAAGGTCCATTGGAAAACTTCTTAAGCCACAAGTGGCTAAATAGGCAGCTTATTATAAAAAACAAAATGGCAAACAAAAGAATAACAAACGGCGGGGTGTCTGGCAAGTCCATAATTTGCTCATCCAAGGTTTTGCCAGTAATAATGGCCAAAAGTATAAACCCAATGGTAATGTGAGATACGTAATGGGTCAATGTCAGTTTTCCTGTCTCGGCTAGTACCTTTGCTATACGGTTGTGCGATATCCGCTCTCCTATTTTCATGCATAGCCCAATTACCACCATACCAAAACCCATAGTGCCGAGCATAAATGGTAAAAACGGCGGCAGGTAATCGGCCTGTATGTATGCAAGGGTATCGCTGTTGGTGGTTACTTGTGCTGCACAATATTGCAATACCTGTATGGGTATGAACAATGATAAGCCAGCCAAAATGGTGTTGAGTGCCGTATGGCTAGCATTCCAGTTGAGGCGGCCAAGATACTGCCCCACAAAAAAGTAAGCTACCCACGGAAAGATGGGGTTCCAGCCGTTATAGAACGTGTTGCGAAGGAAGCCTTTGATGGTCCAAAAATCGAGATATTGAAACAACTCAAAATTCCATCCAGTATCAAACGGCACCAATAAAAACAAAAGGTGAAATACCCCCACAGCAAGCCCTGCCGCTACTAAATAGTATTGCTTAGGCACAAACAAGAGCAATGCGGCCAAATGCATATAACCGCCATAAAAGTGGAGAATGTCGGCAGGCCACCATATAAAAAATAGCAACCCAAAGAAGAATAGAAACCACGAGCGCTTTAAAATAATACTTCGAAGGTTGCTGCGCAAATCGCTTTGCTCTATGCCCTTTGTAGTAAACAGCGATACTCCCATACCTGCCAACATTACGAAAATGGTGCTAGAGTTACCGTTGAAAAGGTTTAGAAATCCACTCAAGCCTTCTTTATCGGTAAGGCTACCAAATACCGTGTTAAAATTTACTATGAACATGCCCAGCACTGCATAGGCTCTTGCCAAATCAAAACCAATTATCCGCTTATTCATCGCTATTTTTCTTGCTATCAAAGATGGTACACGCGGTTGGTTTATTTTTTGACATAAGTCAAATAAACTTCGTTATCGCTTAGCACGAATGCGGCTTAATGTTTCCAGCGAGATGCCTAAATAAGAAGCCACGATGCCCAGCGGAACGTGCTTAAGTATATTTGGGCTTTGCTCCAGTATCAAGTCGTATCGCTGTTTCCCACTAAGAGTTCTAAGTTGTAACATTCGCTCTTCAATCCAGAGGCCATAATACTCCAATAGCATTATATCTAGCTCCATAAATTTGGGGTACTTAGCTTTGGCTTCTTGAAAAGCATGATAGTTGGTAGCTGATACCTTTACCTCGGTAAGCGCCTCAATATATTCAGTGCTGGGGTTTTGCAATGCATAGCTAGCGAATGAAATGGCAATATCGCCCACAAAATAGAGCTCGGAAGTAATCTGCTTACTTTCGCTTAGGCAATACTTTCGGGCTATGCCGTCCAATATCTGGCAGCTCCACTGGCATACCTCTCCCGGTTTTAGTAAAAGTGCACCTTTCTTAAAGCTTTTGGAAACTGATATAGCTTCGAGTGCCTCCATGGTTCCACCATCCAAGCTGCCCAAGAAACGCTCCAATTTTGCACCGTACATTTCAAGTTTACTCTTCAATCGACGTTGGTTTTACCGCCTAAATTATGGTATAATTTCAATTCCTACTACGCTGTATAGCAATTATTGCTCAATACAGCCATTCCCCAAAACAACAAAGCCACCCCGAAGGATGGCTTTGTAAATATTGTTAAGGTCAACTCGCAACCCGTAACTCGAAACTCGTAACTATTAATTCGCTTCCAAAGCCGCCGCACCGCTTACAATCTCGGTAAGCTCGGTGGTAATGGCAGCCTGGCGTGCACGGTTGTAGCTAATGCTAAGCTCTTTCAATAACTCTTGTGCGTTATCGGTAGCCTTGTCCATGGCAGTCATACGGGCACCATGTTCGCTGGCGTTGGTATCCAATAAGGCTTTATAGAACTGGGTTTTCAAAATCTTCGGTATCAGCACATCAATAATCTCGTGCTCGTTAGGCTCAAAGATAAAATCGGCTACATTGTTATTGGTTGGTGTTATTGCAGCTTCTACCTTCACCAATGGCAAAAACGGTTCTGATAGGTAATTTTGAACTGCCGCATTTTTAAACTGGGCGTAAACCAACTCTACTACATCAAAATCGCCATTGATAAAACCGTTGATAGCAAATTCGGCAGCTTTAGCTGTTTCTTCAAAGCTACGATCTTGCAAAAGGTTTATGTATGTGCCATTAACGGTGCACTGCACTTTAGCAAAGTATGCGTTGCTCTTTTTGCCAATAGTCATTACGTGCAAGTTAGCCTTAGCAATATGGCTGTACTTGGTGCGTATTTGCTCCATTGTCTTTTTAATAACGTTGGCATTGAATGCACCACAAAGACCCCTATCGGCAGTATATACTACCAGCAACACGTTTTTTACTTCACGCTCTTCGGCTAGGTCTAATTTTACCTGGCCGTCTTGAGCAATAAGTATATTGTTCAGTATCTCAGATAATTTATTGGAATAAGGACGCATTTCCTGAATAGCTACAGTAGCCCTGCGCAACTTAGCCGCCGAAACCATTTTCATGGCTTTGGTGATTTGTTGCGTAGACTTTACGGATTTCATCCGCTCGCGTACTTCCTTTAGTTTACCAGACATCTTAAATTAAATAAGAAATGACAGATGACAAATATGAAACGTTACATTCAGGCAATCAGCCATCATGCTTATTTATACAACAATGATACTTCTTTAGATACTTCAACCAATGTTTTCTCAACCTCGTCAGTCAACTTACCGGCTTTCAATTCGGCCAATACGTTCGGGAAACGGGTCTCTAGTTGGGTAAGGTATTCGCTTTCAAAAGATTTTACCTTGTTAAGAGGTACTTCTTTCAACAAACCTTTGGTACCAGCGTAAATGATAGCAATTTGCTTCTCAACTGACATTGGAGCATGCAAACCTTGTTTCAAGATTTCCACGTTCTTAGCACCTTTATCCAAGATGTTTTTGGTAGCAGTATCCAAGTCAGAACCGAATTTTGAGAAAGCCTCCAATTCGCGATATTGTGCTTGGTCAAGTTTCAAAGTACCAGCAACTTTTTTCATTGATTTAATCTGGGCGTTACCACCTACGCGGCTTACCGATATACCAACGTTAATAGCCGGGCGAACACCTGCGTTAAACAAGTTAGCTTCCAAGAAAATCTGACCATCGGTAATAGAGATTACGTTGGTAGGAATGTAAGCTGATACGTCGCCCGCTTGGGTTTCGATGATAGGCAATGCAGTCAATGAACCACCACCTTTCACAATGCCTTTCAACGATTCTGGTAGGTCGTTCATACTAGCGGCAATGCCATCGTTATTAATAACTTTAGCGGCACGCTCCAGCAAACGGCTGTGTAGGTAGAATACGTCGCCAGGGTAAGCCTCACGGCCTGGAGGACGTTTCAATAGCAACGATACCTCACGGTAAGCTACTGCTTGTTTCGACAAATCATCAAATACAATCAATGCCGGACGACCAGTATCACGGAAAAACTCACCGATAGCTACACCAGCAAATGGCGCGTAAAACTGCATTGGAGCAGGGTCGGCAGCCGATGATGCAACAATAACAGTATATGGCATAGCACCACGCTCCTCAAGGGTACGGGCTACGTTGGCTACGGTAGAGGCTTTTTGGCCACATGCTACATAAATGCAGTATACAGGCTCTCCACGATCGTAAAATTCTTTCTGGTTGATGATGGTATCCAGAGCGATAGCGGTTTTACCAGTTTGGCGGTCACCGATAATCAACTCACGCTGGCCACGACCTACAGGTATCATCGCATCGATAGATTTGATACCAGTTTGCAACGGCTCAGTAACTGGCTGACGGTAGATAACCCCTGGGGCTTTGCGCTCCAATGGCATCTCGTACAACTCTCCAGCAATTGGTCCTTTACCATCAATAGGCTCTCCTAGCGTGTTTACCACACGTCCGGCCATACCATTACCTACTTTAATAGAGGCAATTTTGCTAGTACGGCGCACAGTATCACCTTCTTTAATAGTATCCCAGCTACCCATCAATACAACACCCACGTTGTCTTCTTCCAGGTTTAGGGCAATAGCGCGAACGCCATTTTCGAACTCAACAAGCTCACCAGCACGTACATGGTTCAAACCATATACACGGGCAATACCGTCACCTACTTGCAGCACGGTGCCTACTTCTTCCAGTTCTGCTTCGGTTTTGAAGTTTGATAGTTGCTCCCTAAGGATGGCACTAATCTCGTCTGGTTTTACCTCAACCATGGAATTATAATTTTTATTTGGGTTAAATGCTTTGTTTCTACTTACTCAAAATGCTTTTACAAATTGGTTTTGGCTGAAACCTTTCTCCAGCAATTCCAATTTGTGCGACACACTGGCGTCGTATAATTTGTCTTCGTATTGCAACACAAATCCGCCAATCAGGGTCTCGTCTACTGCCACTTTTATCTGCGCGTTTGCAATGTCTGTTTTGCTCTTCAACTTAGCCACCAACTCATCGGTGTAGGCTTTATCGAATTGAATGGCGGTAGTAATTTTTACTGGGGTAATGTGCTTATACTTGTTGTATAACTGAATGAAGCTTTTGGCTATGTCTTCCAAATAGGCTTCACGGCCTTTTTTCACCATCAGGGTCAAAAAGGTTTTTGTGATTTTGTTGGAGTCTTTACCAAAAATAGCATCCACTACTTTGTGCTTTTTCTCGGTGTTGATGATGGGGTTTTTCAACATCACCTTCAACTCGCGGCTGGCGCCAATAACAGCAGCCACCTGCTTCATATCCGCAAATACCTCTTCCACTTGGCCTAACTCTAATGATAGGTCAAACAACGATTTGGCATAGCGCGATGCTAAACGAATTGCCGACATATTAGTTCAGTTTCAGGTCATCCACCAACTCGGCTGCATAGCTCTGTTGTTTCTGTGGGTCAGAAAATTCTTTCTTCAACACTTTCTCTGCAATTTCCAAGGCCATTTTACCGGCATAATTTTTCACTTCGGTAAGAGCAGCCATTTTTTGGTTCTCAATTTCGCGAGAGGCATCGGCCACTTTCTTATTGAACTCTACACCGGCTTTCTCTTTAGCGTCGGCAATCAGCTTATCGCCAACTGCTTTAGCTTCTTTGATGATGATGGCGCGCTCTTCGCGGGCCTCGTTCAGCAAACGCTCGTTGTTAGCACTAAGGGCAGCCATTTCGGCTCGGGCTTTCTCGGCTTGCAACACTGCATCTGTAATGCGGTGCTCACGCTCTTTTACTGAGGTAAGAATTGGGGTCCACGCAAACTTGCGCAACAAAACCAACAAAAGTAAGAAGGCAACTGTTGCCCAAAACACCAAACCTATCGAGGGGGTTAATAACTCCATGATGGATATTTTTCGATTTTTGACTGACGATTTTCGATTTGGTCTTTTTGATTAACAATCGCCAATCAAAAATACTTAAATCGTAAATTAAAAGTGGGTAAGGTCTGCAACCAACCGTTGCAGACCATTAACCAGTTTTTTACTGCTTAACCAACAATGCAGCAGCTACTACGCCGAAAAGTGCAAGACCTTCGATTAGAGCGGCAGCGATGATCATCGCAGTTTGGATTTTAGCAGTGGCTTCAGGTTGACGAGCGATAGACTCAACAGCGCTTCCACCGATGCGACCAATACCCAAACCTGCACCTAATACTACCAAGCCTACGCCGATAGCTGCAATACCAGAACTTGCCATAACAAAATGTTTATAATGATAATTAAAAAATCAAACTCAATGGTGTGCTTCAGCGCCGTGCTCGTGGCCATGGTCGTGCTCAGCAACGGCCATTCCGATAAACAAAGCAGAAAGCAACGTAAATATATATGCTTGCAATGCCGCAACCAACAACTCCAATGTACTCATAAATACCACAAAAGGTATTGATACAAAGCCCATGTATGCGGTTTTGAAAATAAATATCAAAGCAATCAAAGCCAATATCAAAATGTGGCCTGCTGCAATGTTTGCAAACAAACGCATCATCAAAGCAAAAGGCTTAGTAAGCGTACCTATTAACTCAATAACCGCCAATATAGGACGAATAACAACTGGCACGCCTGGCATCCAGAAAATGTGCATCCAGTAGTCTTTGTTGCCACTAACAGTAGTAATAACGTAAGTGATAACGGCCAATACAAAAGTTATAGAGATGTTACCGGTTACGTTTGAACCACCTGGGAAGAAAGGAACTAAGCCCATTAGGTTGTTTATCCAGATAAAGAAGAATACGGTAAGCAGATAAGGTAGGTATTTGCCATACTTTTTCTCGCCAATGTTGGGTATTGCTATCTCATCGCGTACGAAAACAACTAAGGGCTCCAAGAAGGCACCAATACCACGGGCAACTCCGTTTTTATCGTATGAGCGGGCAACCGCACCAAACAGCAACAACAACAACAACATGGAAACGAAAATAGAAGCGACGTTGCGAGTTATGCTAAAATCAAGGGGTTTGGCGTTATTAGGGTAGCCATGAGCTACGTCGGCGTGCGCATCAACTGGTAGGGCTTCGTCTTGTTCGCCAGAGATCAAATCAAGTTCTTCAGCTACTTCATTACCAACAATAGGCACTTCATGACCAAAGTCTAATTTGCCATGCTCATCGGCTATGTAGATAACACCATGGTATTTTAAGTATTTGCCTTTGGCTAGCACTTGAGCGTTATCGTCGTGATGGAACTCACTAGACATAAAGAAATCCAAACCTGAGCCTGGAACGTACAAAATAACTGGAAGCGGAATGGAAAAATGACCCGCTACGTGCCAATCGTGGGCATCGCTGATGTGATGCATGATCATTTCTTTGGCGTCAAACTCAGCTTCTGCGAGTTCGCCAGCCTTTACAGTACTAACTTGAAATAGACCGAATACGGCTAAAACCAGCGTAAATATTGAAAAGTTACTCTTATTCATCACGGAACCGGACGTACTTTTTCTAAATCCGCTGCAAAGATAGTTACTTTTCGGGTATGGAAAAAACTATTTTCCAATTGGTTACAGAAGAATAGATGTTAATACTAAAGTACGGTGTAGGGCACCCCCTTTGCGAAACCAAAAGCGTTGGTTTGTTCTCCTTTAAAAACCTTATATTGTAAGAAAATTGGATAAAAACACAGGCATCTTGTGGATATCAACTTAGCTAACGTTGGGTTGGTAACTATTAAAAAAGCTATTTTTGACTCACCAAAACCATTTACTATGAAGAAAAGTCTACTATTGACTTTAAGGTTGTTTACCCTAATTATAATGTTGGCTATGGCCAATACCACCCAAGCCCAGCAATATCTGGGGTTTACAAACAGCAACTATTCGGGTGTACACGGGTTGCTACTACAACCCGCCTCGGTTGTTGATAATAGAATGAAATTCGATCTCAATTTGGTGAGCTTTCAAGGCACTTTCTCAAACAATTATGTTAGCCTGCGTGCCAAAGACCTAAGAACCAATTATGATGAGAATGCCGATTTTCAGGATACTTACCTGCGCATTAAAGAAAACAGCAACAACAAGTATGTTTATTTAAACTTGGATGTGCTGGGCCCGTCGTTCTCGTTCAATATCGGCCATAAAAACGCGGTGGCTTTTACTTCGCGCTTTCGTACCACCGTTAACCTTGATAATGTAACGCCCGAGCTGGCGCGGCTATCGTGGGAAGGATTGGATTATCCGCAACTTTGGCAACAAAACTTGGGCAACCAGCGACTCAGCGCGCAATATATGAGTTGGGCCGAGTATGGCATTACCTATGGTCGCGAGATTTTCCAAATTGGCAGACACTACTTAAAAGGAGCCGTAACTGCCAAGTTATTGCAAGGTATGGGCGCTGCTTATTTGTTTGTTGACGACCTATCATACAATTTCACTAACGACGATACGTTGTCGCTTTTTGATAGTGATGTTAAGTACGGACACAGTACTAACTTTGATTTTAATACCGATGGCGTTAAGTATAAATTCATATCGGACCCTACCGTTGGGTTCGATATGGGCTTTGTTTACGAGTTCCGTAAAAAAGAAGAAACCTACACCTATGACATGGACGGCAAAACCGGCTTGTACCGTAAAGACAAAAACAAGTATAAGCTAAAAATTGGCTTCTCTATTCTGGATATCGGAAGGGTGCGCTTTAAGAAAGGTGACATTAGCGCCAACTTCAACGCTAACATAAACGACTATGATATTAGCGAATTTAATGTAGGCTCTATCGAAGATTTTAACGATACCCTTGCCAAGAACTTCCTCTTTACACAAACCACAGGCGAGACCTTCACTATGAGGTTGCCCACCGCCATGAGTTTTCAAGTAGACTATAATATTTGGAAAGGCTTTTATGCCAACTTTACAGCCTTCGGCTCATTCCGACGCAAAAACCTAGAAAGTAAATTGCGACAACAGAGCACCTTTAGCATTACCCCGCGTTTTGAGCACAAATGGTTCGATTTTGCAGTACCATTCAGCGTTAACACGGATAAACAAGTAATGTTGGGTAGCTCCATTCGCTTGGGCGTGTTGTTTTTTGGCACTAACAATTTGCTGGGTTTAGCTGGCAACAGTGTATATGGCGCCGATTTTTATGTGGGCTTGAAAGTGCCAATACCTTATGGCAAACCTAAAGACAGGGACAAGGATAAAGTAAGCAACCGAAAAGACAATTGCCCTAAAAATGCAGGTATTTGGGAGTTTGCTGGCTGCCCCGATACCGATGCCGATGGCTTACCCGACGACCAAGACCAATGCCCTAATGAGTTTGGCCCGAAAGATAATAAAGGTTGCCCTTACCCTGACCTAGATGGCGACGGTATAGTTAATGCCGAAGACGGTTGCCCTAAGGAATTTGGCCCGAAAGAAAACAAAGGCTGCCCATGGGGTGATAAAGACGGCGATGGCCTAACAGATAACGTGGACAATTGCCCAGATGTGGCCGGACCGCGTGAAAATGTTGGTTGCCCTTGGGGAGACCGCGATAAGGATGGCGTGCTAGATAACGTAGACCGTTGCCCAGATGAAGCCGGCGCTAGTGATAATGCTGGTTGCCCTTGGGGCGATTTGGACGGCGATGGCGTTTTGGACAATGTAGACAAATGCCCTAAAACCGCAGGCCCTGCCGATAACGAAGGTTGCCCTCGCCTTAAAGCTGCCGAAGCAGAGATTGTTAAACGTGCCTTCGACAACCTAGAGTTTGAAACAGGCAAAGCCACTATCAAGCAATCATCGTTTGCTACACTTACCGATTTGGCACAATTCCTTATCGAGAACCCAAGTTACAAACTGGTTATAGCTGGCCACACAGATGATGTAGGTAGCGATGAGTTGAACATGAAGCTAAGCAAAGCCCGCGGTGAAGCGGTTGCCAAAGCCATGACCGAGCGTGGTGTGAAAGCCGAACAACTAATTGTAGAGTATTTTGGCGAAACCCAGCCGATAGCTACCAACGCTACTGCCGAAGGCCGCGCTAAAAACCGCAGGGTAGAGATGAATATTAAGTTTGAGTAACCAATATTTGTGCTAAAACTAAATAGGGGACCGAAACATGCGTTTCGGTCCCCTGTTATTTAAACCTTTGCCCATAGTATTTGCAGCAATATTATGACGACCGGTGACCAACTTGGTGGTATGTTTTAACGTGTGGGCCTAAGAATAAGCGTGCATACATACGTATCAGTGCCAAGCCCGAGAAAACAAAGCTCATTGAAACGAAGAGGGCCAAGAAAAACTGGTCGATTTGAATGTGGCTATACAGCAAATCTTCGCCTAAGAAAGTAGTAGTAATAGGGAAACCGGCCAAGCCCAAGCAGCTTAACAAGAATACTCCCGAAAGTTTCTCATACTCATAACTATGACCATAGAAACCGTTAAGGTCAGTGCCTGGCTCGCGCTTAAGCAAGTAACGCAAACTAGCATAACCCACCATAGCTGATACCACCACACCACTTAAGTATATGGCCGTGTGCGAGTAATCGAACAGCTCATTGTATAAGACTGCTAAGGCTATCCAAAAATGACTAAATACCACTAGCCACCAACTGTTAACCGGTTTATTTCGCTCTACAAATGCCCTTAGTATCATCAAAAAACCAATCATTGCAAAGGTGGTAGGTAGCATACCTAATACCCAAGATGACAAATACTGTTGGTTGTGGTAAAAGAAAATACCGGCAATGTAAATGGGTAATAGGCTCAACGCAAATTTAATGTTAAAAAAGCTAAACAAGCGGCCTAACTTTTTAAACGGATTCCAAAGAAAACGGAACATAAAACTATCCAAATGCCACTCACGCACACTGAATACATACAGCGAGTATTTTATCCTGGTCAACCAAGCCGGGTCTTGCCTCGGGGTAGATGGCATATAGTTGAAAAACTTCTCGCGGATAAGGTAGGTAACTACCGATGGCGAAACCAACAACTGGTAGCTGCGCAAAAAAGCGTTACTAGTAAAGTGAATTAGGGCCAAGGTTTCGAGCCCTAGAGCCACTTCGATAAAAATGATACCAATTTGCGCTGCCGATGAATAGGCCACTTGCGACTTGATAGAAGACTGCACCCGGCCTGAGAAAGTGGCGGCTATACTAGTAGCTAAACCCAACAGCCCAATTAAAACGCGAATGCCGACCAAATGCTCCCAAAAAGAGAACGTGCGCAACAGCACAAACACACCTATATGAACCGATAAGGAACTGTAAAATATGGCGCTAGATGGGGTAGGACCTTCCATAGCCCGAGGCAACCAAGAGGTAAACGGAAACTGGGCCGATTTCACGGCTGCGCTAAGTAAAATCATAAACGAAATAAGCACGCTTAGGTACAAATGCTCGTTTAAGGTGTGGTCAACCACGGCATAATTGTTCAATTCAGCAAAAGTGATATTATGGTGCCACAAGTGATGGCTCATCCACATGGCCAGTATCATACCAATGTCGCCAAGGCGATAGATGGAGAATACCTTAAAGGCATTTCGCACAGGCAAATAACGGTCTCGGTAAAAGGCAATGAGCAAAAACGACGAAACACCGAGAATTTCCCAACCGATAAAAAGCGTCTCGAAGTTGCCGGAAAAGATGGTAATGTTGTAACCCAAATAAAAGAACAAAACCGTATTGAAAAACCTACGATAGCCTTTCTCGCGGTGCAAATAGTATTGGCTATAAGTAGCTATAAGAAACGTAAGTATAGCCCCCACCAATAGGTAGGTTGCGGTTACTTTATCAAAGTATAAATCGATAAAAAACTCGTAATGCCCTGATTGGTAAATAGATTGCTCTTTAATGTTGAGCGTAGGGAATTTGGCAATAACCCAATAAACTAAAAAAACCAATGTGCTAAATAGCTGCATGCCGGTGGCAAATACAGCCACCCCAGAAATCAGTTTCTCGTTTTTTTCGGGTATAAGCAGGCTCGTAACAAAGCCCACAAAAGGTATTATTATGAATAAGGCAAGAATCGTGTCCATGGGTAGGGTTATTGAATTTCGTAAACTGGAAGATTCTCGGAAGTGGTTTCTACTAAGTCTGTAGCGTCCTTAACAACTTTAAATTCCGTTGCTAATGGCTCGTAAGGTAAAAACTCGCCATTTTTGAAAACCAAAATTTCTTTGGTATCGGGGTTTTCAACGGCCAACATCACCCAGTTTTTATCAAACCACTCATAAGTGGCTGGGTTGGTTTTAATGGTGTTCAATACCACTTCGGGGTAGTGCTCTACTATTACCATCAACCGCAAGGGGTCGTGTATCTCAATCATTTGCAAAGGCAGACCCGTTCGCAAATCACCATCAAAGCCGTTTGCCACACCAATAAGGCCCATTACATTGTGCGGTAGTTTGCTTCCCGCTCCCAGTTTTTCATTGTCGACCCTGGAGAAATAGTACTCCAAATTGATACCTCCACAAACAGGTGCAGCTGCATTGAGTATGCCGAGCAAAAATTTGCCTTCGGGGTCTACCCTGTAATCATACGAATTCAAAAAAGCGCGCCTATCCAAAAACAATTGGCCATTAAGGCTCCTGCGCCCAATAATGCACAAGGTATTGGTTGCATGGTTTAGCTCGGGCCGCGGCTCAAACAACGATACAGAGCGCAATTTTACCGCTTGGTGCACCTTTTTGGCGCTCAATTCGGTATTAATGCTCATAAACCTACGCGAGCGTTCTTTGGCATTTAAGTCAAGCGCTTGCTCAAAAACACCCAAGTTTAGTGCATGCCGTTTGGCATTGGCCGGCGATAGGGTTTGCTCATCATAAAACATTACCTCGTCTCGGGTAGTATCGTGCAGGGCGCCTACAAACTCTGTTTCTGTGGGTATAGCTATGCCCCTGGTTACCAAATTTTGCCTAACCATAGGGTGGTTGGCCATAAAGCTAAAAGCTCGTGCATTTACCGAGCCTGGCCTGCCAGAGCATGCGCCGCAATCGTACCCGGCATAGTGAGTGTTGTTTACGCTACTGGCACCATGGCCAAACATATATACCAGCGGTGCAAAGTTAGCTACCAGACCCGTGCTTTTAAGCACCGCTTCCACCCGGTTGGTCATTTCATCAACGGTATAGCCCACTTGCAGCCCATCTTGCATATGGCTGGGGCTCTTGTTCTCTACAGTTAGGCTCGAGAGCTTATCCATGTGCCGAAACGAGTATGTAGTCGCTGGGCTAAGGCTTGGCTTAAATATATTTACGCTCAGTTTTAGTGCCGACCAAAAACCCAATGTTTGCGATATAAGCGAGCTACGCAACAAACCATGCGTAGATTTGGAAAAGTGCACATCGCGCTCGGCTAAGCGCACGGTGCTTACCTCTTTTATAAGATGCTTCGGTTTTACTGGAGCAGGGCATATTTTAGTATGAAACTTGCCATTCTCTGGTTGATAATAGGTGTCGATGCCAAAAAAACCTGGGGTACCATAAGTGGTGCAGTTATGGTCAATTTGTTCAACATAGCGCCTAATGGAACACTCTCTATCATCAATACAAAAGAACGCTTGAAACGAAGGAATGCTGGTTTTCGTATGGTTCTGGTTGCGGTGCTTAATGCCTCCCAGCACTTCGTCATAATAACTCCATTCGTAGGCTGCTTGCCAAAGGTTCAGCACTTCGTCAAGTTCGGTTAGAGGGCCTGGGTTAAGTACATCAATTGCAGGCTCTTGCACTACGGTGACCAGCGGCTGCCACCTTTTGCCCAAGGTTTGGTCAAGGTTGTCAATCTCAAGCAGCAACTCCAGATGAATTACGTCGGCCAGGGTTATGTTCTTGTATTCAAGCAAAAACTGAGGGTGCTCTTCAACTACACTAACCATACCCGACCAGCCAGGGTGTGCAAATTGTTGATCAAACAGGTATTGCTCAAAGTAACTTTCATCGCCTACCAACATTTGCAGTAGCACATATATGTTTACACTTTCGTCGAACAATAGGTTTTTGGCGCGCTTGGTTTTAAAGAAACTGAAATAAGTGTTCTTTTCTATAGTCCTCAGCGCCGATAGCAATCCTCCGTTTTCGACCGGAAAGGTAACCACGGCAATGCCCTGGTCGAGATAGCTATTGAGTATACGAAACAGGTTGGTATGCACAATGGTATCTAAATCGATATGATAATGGCTCTTCCAGTATTTACGCAACCGGCCTGTTAGTTTGCTTATGCTTGCATCATATTCTTGCTCGGTACACTTTTGCATCCATTGGGCTGATGCCTGGGTGCCCTTTTGGGAGATAATTACGCGCTCCAGCAAGGGTTTACTTATTTTTTGTTCTTGGTATAGCGCCTGGTATTCGGCTAGGTTAAGTGAGGTTTTGAAACCGAAAATCTTGGAAGCCCTTCTAATGGCTTGCTCAAATGGTTCGTGCTGAAAAGCATGCAAGGTATTGTGGTGTATAAAATCTTTAAGCGGAGCCTGCTCGGGCAGATAATGTCTCAATTTGCGGATTGTAACGTCCTCATCGAAACGAAAAGAAGTTTTCATAAACTGTTGTTGGAATGGTTAAGCAACCGTCAAAATGGATAAATAGCCTTTTGAACGCGATGGGCAGTAAAATGCGGGAAATGCAGCAATTACTGCACGGTGCTTAACAAATGTCTAACTTCAGGTTGCAATACAACAGATAGCGGGGCGTGTGCTCTAATACCTGCTTTTGAACTCGATTTAAATTGCTGCTGCAATATTTTACAGCAAGACCATCACCCCAGTTCTGGGTTGAGGTACTTACATAATCATCATCGCATTCGAACAACGGAGTAAAATGTATGTCTATTTTATCGGCAACATCCCGTTGGACATTGGTTTCTAATACGGTATGCTCTTGCTTGCTTTCACCAGATACGGGAGTTTCTTTCAAAAAGGAACCACATAAAAGTGTGGCTACACTTAATATTAGGGTAAGTAAGGCCGTTTTTCCCGAAGCTTTCATAGAATTGTTATGCAAAGCTAGTTACAATAGATGAGTAACACAATTATATTGCTCGCTGAGCCACAACAATTTAATTAAATAATGTTAATGACTTTAATCTTGAGCCATGGTGGGTTTGCTGGCAAGCTGGTGATTTATAATCGGTTGGAAGGCGGTTGTGTCAAACAAGTAGGTGTATTTTAGCAAATCGGCAGTGGGCAAACTAAGGGTAATAGGAAAAATATCCGTTCCGTAAGTGTCCATGTACAAATGCTGTAACAGCTCGCTACAATAAAACGAAGAAGGGTCGGAAGCATCAAAACCCAAATCGAAAGGAATATCTTGTTTCAGGTAGTAATGCATTCTATCCGCCAACTGGGGCACGCGCGCCTGTTGGGTTTTATACCGCACCACTATAATCGATTTTGGGCGGCTTTCGGCCACAAACTGATCAAGGCCTTGGGCTAAAATCCCGTCTAAGCCACGCTCTTTATCTTGCATGGCGTGCACGATCCATAGCTTGCCCTTTTCTTCGAGCACCACCCCGCAGTGTGTAACGTCAAAAGGTTCTTTGAGCATATTGGCAATACCATCGCTTACTAGGCCATCACCCCGGCGCAATATAATATCGCCAGTATGCAAAAGGCGCTTCTCATCCCCAGTTAGGGTATAAGAAACGCCTTGCTTATTGGGTTTGTTTTTGGGTTGCAAAAAGTAGCCACCCGCTAACAATAATATTATTAAAAATATAGGCCACGCCTTTTTCATGTCAACAATACTAGCCTAAAGTTGAGGGCAAGGCCTAAAGGTAATTACATGCCCTCGGTGGTAGTTGCCGCCGAATCAATATTTTCCAACTTAAAAGAATCACCTTCCAAAGCCGGTACTTCGTCCATTGAAGGCTCTTCACCCATTCCGTCCATTGCGCCTTCGCCACCCATAAGGGTTTCTTTGCTCATGTCGGCTTTCCATTCACCGTTTACTTTTACCATAGCCAATTCCGACGACTCACCTTTCTCGTCGCAGCAATAAGTACAAGTACCTTTTTCACCTTCTAGTTTGCAGGCAGTAACTTTCTTAGCTTCAGGCTTGGCCGAATCTTCAGCTGCTGGCATTTGGTCAGCAAAACCTTTCAAAAGATCCAACATTTTGTGGGTTTCTTCAGAGCTGAAAGTTTTAGCTTTCTCAAAATCTTTGTTGTCAAGTGCAGTCAAAAACTCTTCTGCAGTAGATTTTGCTTTGTCTTCTTCGCTACAGCCTACTGTTGCGAAAACCAATGCTACTAGGCAAAGGAAAAGTGCGTTTTTTGTCATGATGGGAGTTCGTTAAATGGTTTAGTGCTACAAAGGTACATTTTTTATTATCAAAACGAGCAAACCACAATATTGCAATAATTAATAATTAAGGCACTTAAATACATTGGTTCGTTTTTAATTTTTAACAACCCTGCTTTTTAAGAATTATTACTAACTTACAGCTAATATTATTGTTACTTGTATAAAAGTATAACCCTGAAAACCATTGATAACGAGATAATGATACTGTACGATTCTGCATCGCAATTAGGACGGAGAACATTGGCCTATGCCCATACCATATCGCCCAACGTGAAAAGCTGGGACTATAGCTTGTTGCCATTTACAGGTGATATGTGGCAACAATTGCTCGGCATGTTGCAGTTGCATCCCAAAGAATTGCTAGACAAATCGCACCCTTATTATCAAACCCATATTCAGGGTCGTGATTTTGATCAAGATGGCTGGCTGAATATGCTACGCCAAAACACTTTTCTGATTAAATGGCCTATTTTGGTAAAAGGCGATAAGGCCATAATGTGCACCACACCCGAAAGCATATGTGCCATATTGCAAGGTGCCGCGCAGTTTAAAAACCCAACGGACCCGAAATGGAGGAACCTGAGCTTAGCGCTTAGTTGTTAATATTATCTACAAAATTTGACAGGTCTTCATCGCCAGTGCCTCCTTCTTTCTGTTTTGCTATCAACAACAAAGCTTGGGTAGTATAACCACCCCTAATTAACCCATTGGGCAGCTCTATCATCCAATCTATTACTTGCCCCAACGGAAGCTCACGGTTGACTTCGTTTTCATTTTCTTTAAGGTACTTAGCCTCAACTACAATGCCCACATAGCCTGGGCCCATGCTGGTTACTTTGGCCCAGATATCTTCTTTAAAACCACTGGGGCCATCGTGGGTAAACTTTATAAAACTTGTAGTTGGGTATTGCGGGTAAAAAGCTGTAAATGTATCGAGCGTAGCCGTCGCCTTAGTTTTGCCTTTGGTCCATAGCTCGTTGTTAGGGTCAACGAATTGAAGGTGAGCTGTGTCTTTTTTGTACTTTAAGGTAGCAGCATACCAAGCAAAGCCGCCTATGAGGGTTACAAAAAAGGTAAGGAGCAGCAATACACGAAATGGGGCAGATGCAAACAAATTCATACTGTAAACTTAAGCGTTTATTTGTTTCAAAGCGCGCATTAATAACTAAAACGTTCCCTCAAAAATCGCACTCAGCACCATGCTTTTTAAGCCAGCGCTCCTGATCCATATAGTTGGGCAGGCAGCGTTCAACTTCGTTCCAGAAGGCTGCGCTGTGGTTGGGGTGTACTAAGTGCGCCAGTTCGTGCACCATTACATAATCCATCACCTCCTCAGGGGCAAATAGCAGCCTGGTAGAAATATTGATATTGCCTTGGCGAGAGCAGCTGCCCCAAAGCGAATTGGTATACTTCAGTTTAAAGTCGTTTACCGTTTTGCCAAAATACAATTTGTTGAGGTAAAGAAGCTTGTGGTGCATTGCGGTATAATACTTCTTGGCCACCACGCGGCTTATCAGTTGTGGTATGGCTCTTTCGCGCTCTTCGTTGGTGCTTTCTTTGGGCAGCCTTATCAGCACTACCTTATTATACAGCCTTGCCGTAAACGATGCCAAAGGCACCACCTCAAGGTTTAGGGTATGCACTTCGCCCATGAGCATAAATGTGTAGCCATCTTTATACTTCTTGGCCTTGTCTTGCTTCAGCAATTGGGGCTTGCTACTATAGGTTTTGTAGGCCCAGTCTTTAAACGAAGCAATTTGCTGCTGGCGTTGGTCGGGCGTCAAAAAGAAGGGCAGCCTTATGGTCACACCCTTTTTACCTATCGACACGCGGGCATTGCTTCGTTTCTCGGTGTGTATATAAACCGTTATATCTTGCTCATTAACCTTTAGTATTGCTGTGCTTGTGTTCAACATTCAGTATAATCGGCTGTTGGGCTTCCCATTTTTTAAATTTATCCAAATCATCGCGAATGGCGTTTACCACCCATCCTATCACTACAAAGTCATCTAACAAACCCAATGCGGGTATAAAGTCAGGGATAATATCAACAAAACTAACAAAATAGATCATGCCCAAAACAGCTTTAACCAAAGTAGCCCAAGGAATAGATTTATACTTTCCGTCGTAATAAGATACTACCAAGCGGCGAATATCATCGGCATTCTCGCGCAAACTAGTAAAGAAAACGAATACCCCTGCAATGCGCCTTAAACGCTTGCCCGCCATAGCTATCAAGCGTTTTACAATGGCAGGCTTATTAGCTACATCTTCGGCATATTTAAAATTACTATTAATAAAGTCCTCTGCTCTTGACATCCCGTTTAGGTTTTGTTTGAACAAGTTACTACAAATATCTTGCCGCAACGTGCTTGCAATTATTACAATTTATGATTAGAATTGCTTCATCTCACAACTAAACCACGCAACTATGGGCTTTGTAAAAGAATTTAAAGAATTTGCCATGAAGGGTAATGTACTCGATATGGCAGTAGGTATTATCATAGGTGGTGCCTTTGGTAAAATTGTCAGTTCTGCCGTTTCCGATATTTTAATGCCACCACTTGGCTTGTTGTTAGGTAAGGTCGATTTCAAAGATTTGAAAGTAGAAATACAGCCCGAAATAAAAGATGCGGCAGGCGAAGTAACACAAGCCTTGGTATCGATTAACTACGGTGCCTTTTTGCAAGTTACTATTGATTTTATTTTGATTGCGTTTGCTGTGTTTATGGTAATAAAATTGATGAACAACCTGAAAAAGAAAGAAGAAGCCAAAGTTGAAGCACCCGCGCCAGTAGCAGTGCCCGATGATGTGAAACTACTCACCGAAATTCGCGATTTGCTGAAAAAGCAGTAATATAATAACATGAGGAAAAAACTAACATGGGCAGCCTTGGCACTAGCAGGGCTGCTCATTGTTTTTGTGGCCAGCACCGTTACTACTGTAATAGATGAGCCACTGGAGCAAACTGCATATTACCAAAGGACCATGCAGCGCCTTGATGATTTCACGCCCGCAACCAATGGCGATACGGTGCAGGTAGGCTGGGCCAAAGTAAACCTAGCGCCCGCATACCCCACGCCCATAGCTATTGATGCCCACAGAGACGGCAACTTTGAGAAAGTATTGGATAGTGTATATGTACGCGCCTTTGTGTTTGACAACGGCACCCAAAAAGCGGCTTATGTAACGCTGGACATGCTCATCTTCCCACCAACGGTAACGGCGGTATTGAACGATAGCTTGGCTGGCACTGGCTACTCATTAAACAATACTTTTCTTACCGCTACGCATACCCATAGCAGCTTTGGTGCCTGGGCGCCTGGCATTATTGGCGAAACCTTTGCTGGCGAATACGACCCTGCCATTGTGGCACACATTGCCCATTGCGTGACATTGGCCATCCGAAAGGCTAGTATGGATATGGATAAAGCCCAAATCGGTTTTAATAAAATGGACTGCCGGGAGTTGGTATATAACCGACTGTTGAACGACAGCACCAATACCGACCCATGGTTAAGGTATATACGCATTACCCGAGATGATGGCAAAAACGCCATTATTGCCAACTTTGCGGCACACGCTACATACCTGCACGATAGTATTATGAAACTGCACCGCGACTACCCTGGCCATCTGGTTGATTACTTAGAGCGTATGGCCTCTATTGATTTTGCCGCTTTTGGTGCCGGTGCTATGGGCAGTATGGGGCCCGTATACCAAGAAAAAGGCCCTTGGTTGGGCATTGAGCAAATGGCTGCAGACTTGTATTACAAAGTGATGCAAAGCTGGAACAATACCCCCATGAACTACCTTACGCAACTAAATACCTTGCACCTGCCTGTTGATTTGGGAGAACAACAGATGCGGCTAAACAACTCATTGCGCCTGAGGCCTTGGGTGGTAAAAAGGGTGTTTGACGAAACACCCCATTTTATGAAGGGGCTTCGGCTTGGGAACACGGTTTTGATTGGCACACCCTGCGATTTTTCGGGCGAGCTGGTGGCGGAATTGGACAGCTTTGCCAGTTCCAATGGCTTGGACTTAATGGTACACAGCTTTAATGGTGATTTTGTAGGCTACATTACCCACGATGACCACTACCACCTAAATGCCTACGAAACCCGAACCATGAATTGGTTTGGCCCGCACAATGGCCGTTATTTCCAAGAAATCATAAAGAAAATGATTGACCACATCTGATTTTTCGCATCTTTGGGCTTCATTTAATTTTACACTTTGCTTTTGTCCATTGACTATGGACTATCGACCCTCGTTTGAAACGAGACAAGCATCAACTAAATATGGCACACACCACTGAAATTACTGTAAGGGGCTACCATCTTGATTTGTATCGCCACGTAAATAATGCCCGCTACCTTGAATTTTTAGAAGAATCGCGCTGGCAGAACTATGATAAGCGTTTTGAAACGGCGGGCCTTAAAGAAAAAGGATTGGCCTTTGTTATTGTAAACATTAACATTGACTATAAACGTCCTGCTATGCTTGGCGATGTGCTGAACATAGTGAATACCCTGCAACGCATAGGCAACAAAAGTGTGACCATACGCCAGCACATGTTCCTTAAAGGCACCGATACTACCGTAGTTGATGCGGCAGTAACTATTGTACTTATGGACATGAAAACCGGTAAAGCGGTACCCATTGAAGGCGAGCTGCTAACGATGATGCAAGCGAGCGAAACTAATTAGTCCAATTGGTCCACAGTTGACGGTCCACAGTCCATGGTTTTTTCGCTGATGGGAAACAAAATTTAGGTAAATTCAGGCGGATAAACCGACAACTAATAACCAGTTAACCAATAACTAATTATACATTACCAGCCCTAGCTAGCTCCAAGAACTCCCTTACGGAGCTGTAGGATACTACATTTTTAATGAAATAGATTTTGGCTTTTTCTACTTCGGCTTCGCTGGCATGCATGGTTTTTAGGATGTTGAGCAAATGCATTTTCATGTGCCCTTTCTGTATACCAACCGTTACTAAAGAGCGAATGGCCGAAAAATTGTTGGCCAAGCCCACCGCAGCTGCAATCTGCATTAACTCATTAGCACTAGGGTTACCTAGCATTTCCATGCCGCGCTTTACAAGGGGATGCAGGGTAGTTAAACCACCTACAGTACCTAATGCCAAAGGTACTTCCAAGGTATATTTAAAATGACCCTTCTCTAAATCCTCTAGGCTAATGCTGGTAAGGCTGCTATAACGCCCATTGCGCGAAGCATAGGTGTGCCCGCAAGCCTCGGTAGCCCTAAAATCGTTGCCAGAAGCTAGTATCACGGAATCAATGCCATTGAAAATACCTTTATTGTGAGTCGTGGCCCGGTAAGTATCAACTTGTGCTACCCTTACACCACGCGCAAAGCGCCAAGCAAAAGTTTGGGCATCCATGGTGCCATCATCAAAACTGCCAAGTGCTTCCACAGGGCACTCAACCCAAGCACGCACAATGCAATTGGGTGTGTAATTGCTCAGTATCGACATTATTACCTCAATATCCTTCTCGCTACCTTCAAAGCCATCATAAATGCTGGCCTCACGGCGCAAAGTAGCCGCAAAACTCTCCAGCACCGAGTTGATGAAGTTGGCACCCATAGAGTCGCAGGTATCAAATAGCCCCTTCAGCTGAAAGTAATTGGCCTCATAGGCCGTCATGTCAATTAATTGTATATCCAGTATACCGCCGCCACGCGCTTCCATGCGGCCGGTAAGGTGGGCTGCATCGGCTTTCAGTATGGGTTTTAAGTGATTGAAAAAAGCCAACAAACGGCGCTTCTCGCCACGCCATATAAAATGTACCTGCCCTACCTTCTCCATAGCCAATACTCGGGCATGAAAACCACCACGGCTGCGCCAAAACTTGGCACTGTTGCTGGCTGCTGCCACCACCGAGCTTTCCTCAATCACCATTGGCACGGTATAAATTTTATCGTTTATGAGCGTGTTGGGCATTACACCAAACGGCATATAGAAATTGGTAATGGTATTTTCCGAAAACTCATCAAACAGCTTTTGTGTATCGGGTTTGTTGTGCCAATAGCTCTCAAACTCGCTCTTTACCTGGGCGTTATCCTCAAAGTAGTTATCGGCTACCCAGTCAAGCTTACCCTGTTTGGTCAGTTTCGAAAATCCTTCTATTTCTTTCATTGGGAACGCTGATTAATGTTGACTACCCTGATGGCGCAGATTTTTTACTTTTTAAAATAGTACCTCCTACTTCGTCAATCGTACTTCAAAATTACCTTACTTTCAAAAAAGCTTCGGCTACTTTAAGCCCTTCTATTTGGTATTTAACAAATTCTTGCAGAGCAGCATAATCGCTTTGGGCGTGTTTCAAGAATGCCGAACCTTGACCATAAACACTATTACACCGTAATTTGTGCATTAGCCAGTACCCATCTAAATAAGTACCCACCCCACCTGAAATGATGCACTCGCGCACTTGAGCCTTCACGCCCAATATTGCTATTAGTCCATTAACTAGGTCTACCATCTCTTCTGCCGTATGGCCAACATGGGCCAATTGCCCAAATACTTGTTGCTTTTGCTCGCTATCGCGCAGCAACTCCAACCTTGAAAAGTTGGTACCACCGTGCGCCGCAAAATCAATAGCTGCCAGTGGTAGTTGCAGCAATGCTTTCAAGCTCTCAGGGCCCATGCCTTGCCCTACCTCTTTCACTATAATTTTTGCTCCCAGCTCAAGGCACTGTTGTATGGTTTCAATAGGCGGTCGTGTTATGGCATCGCCCTCGGGCTGCAACCACTCTTGCAGCGGGTTTACATGTATGAATAGACCATCGGCACGCAACTTGTGCACTAAGGCCAATATTTTCTCTCCTTGGCCTTTTGCCAGCAATTGCTCCACCTGCGCTATGCCCAAGTTGGCATAAAACGGCTGGCTATCACCAATTATAGGGCGGAGGTTGAAGTCTTCGAAAAACTCATCGCTATCCAGCAATGCTCTGCACGAACCTAAACCCATACCCAAACCAAACTCTGCACAAGCTTGCGCCAAATTTCGGTTTATGGTACCAGCCATGGCTGTACCGCCCGTCATGCTGCTTATCCATATTGGGGCGCGCATGGTTTTACCTAAAAACTGCCTTTCTTTAAGCTGCTTCGGATGGGCGGCCATTAATGGTTCGTAATAAAACCGGTGGTCTATTTCTTGGCCAGGCACTCGGCTCTGCAAGGCCAGTTCAATATGGTCTTGCTTGCGCTGCACGGCGGTTGGATCGTTTATCAACGAAACGGCCGAAGTAATATCTTCTGATGGATTCATAGTAAGGTTTGCCTCTGCTACAAGGTAAAAATAGGGGTTTTAACCCTCATTGGCTTGATTAACGGTTTTGAAAAGGAATTGTTTCGGAAAAATCGTTAAAACAAGACTTCCAAATCAATGGTTAGCCCACCTTCTTCAACTTATTCAGTTGGTTTAACCCTGCTAATTTCTCCAAAACAATATTGGCCACCTCATCGGCACGGTTGTAAACCATAAAGTGGGTGCCGCCTTTTACCAAAACAAAGTCTTTGTTTTTAAGGTAGCAGCTCGGGAAAAGGTTATCCTTATCGCCGTGTATGTGCAACAGGTTGGGCACTATCGCGGTGTTATCCCAGTTAATGGCCGCATCGGTTGCCCAATCGGTAAAATCGGGGTGAATGCCTTTGGCCATTTTTTTAATGAAGGATTTCTCCATTTTGGTGGTTTTACCAAACGCCCAAGGGTACCAAAAATCGAACTCGATGGCTAGAAGGGATGGTACGTATTTATGGGGCCTTATTTGCTGTGCCAGCTTCATTTGCAGTGGCTTCTCGTATTGTGTTTTGATGCTCGATACAATTATGGTCAATTCGGGCTCTAACCGTTTGGCCATTTCTTGCGCCATCATACCGCCAAACGACAGACCCAAATACACGGGCCGTGTAGCCGGGTCAATTTGGTATTGTAGCCTTTTGGCGTAATCGGCTATTGTTTCGCCATTTAAGGGCTTTATCCAACGGATGTGTTTGATATTGTATCCCGGTAGGTGTAGGTTTCTGAAAATGGTTTCGTCAGCACCCAAGCCCGGAAACATGTAAATTGTAATATCGTTCATACTTAAAGCGAGTCGTTACCTAATCAAACTATTACTTTGCGATGGGTAAATACCCCAAGTTATGGCAAAGTATTTGGTTTGTCACTAAAACCTGATTTCCAACAGGTATTTACTAAATTAGTTAACTTTAACGGATAAAACCAAACGGCATGGCACCTCAAACCAAGACAACCGATAAGGCAGAAGAGTACGCCCACAAGCTACCCTTTGACCCTCCAACGCTTTCTTTTGTAAAGAACCTAACCCGCCCGATGTTTGAGTACTTTACGCCTGAGTTTTATGGTATTGAAAATGTAGACCCCACCAAACCGACCCTGTTTGTAACCAACCACACGGTTTTTGGCTTGTTCGACGGGCCCATGTTCGGCGCCGAACTGTATGAAAAAAAGGGAGTGTTTGTGCGATCGTTGGTTGACAACTTCCACTACGAGGTGCCCGTTTGGCGAGATTTACTCACCTCCATTGGCGGCGCCGTGCGAGGCACCCGCAAAAACTGTGCGGAGCTCATGAATCAAAAAGAGCATATATTGGTGTACCCTGGAGGAGGCCGCGAGGTTTGTAAGCAAAAAGGCGAAAAATACAAGCTTACTTGGAAAAACCGCCTTGGTTTTGCGCACATGGCCATTGAGCATGGTTACCAAATTATCCCAATTGCTGGAGTAGGTGGCGATGATGCCTACGATATATTGATCGATAGCAATGAGGTGATGCACAGCAAACTAGGCGACCTGCTGAAAAAAACCGGTATTGCGCAGAAATTCTTGAAAAACGGCGACCACATTCCGCCATTGGTGCGCGGCATTGGCCCAACTTTTATACCTAAACCCGCCAAATTTTATTACGCCTTTGGCAAACCTATCGATACAGCGCAATATGCAGGCAAGCAAGAAGATTTAGCCGCACAACGCGCCGTGCGCAAAGAAGTAGAAGAAAGCATGTATGCCATGTTTAACGACCTTATTGCCAAGGCTAAGGAAGGCTACCCAAAACTAAACCCTATAAGGAGGTGGTTGAACAGTTTGTAATATTGCAAGCCTCAAGCAATTCCCCTGCGATTGTATAAAACCCATAATGTTTAAAAAAGAGACGCCTTGCGGCAAACCGCAAGGCGTCTCTTTTTACATACCAAATCAACTGATTAACCAATCAACCGATTCACTAAACCTAGTTAACCTTAACCACTTGCTTGCGGTAGGTTTGCTTGCCGTTATCCAGTACCAGTATGTAACTACCAGCAGGTAGTTTGCTACCGTTTACGTTGGCAAGGTTTATACCTTCGTTGCTAAAACCCAGCTCTTGCGAAGCCACTTGCTTTCCAGCAAGGTCATAAAAGTAAGCGGTTACGCTACCCGGTTGTTGCAAAAAGTACTGCACCACAAACTGGTCGTGAAACGGATTCGGGAAAGCGCCAACTAGAACCAACTCAGTAGGCTGTGGTGTTTTAATGCCAACCGCAATCCCAGGTAGTTTTGGCGCCAGAGGCACATTAACTGTGCTTGCTACCGATTGCGTGCCCTGTGTAAGGGTATTTGCTCCATCGTTAGTGTACCAAGCTACACCAAAGGTAGTTGTTGTATCTAAGGCCGTAATGGTATTTACGTAATAGAAATCGGACTGGGTTCGGGTAGCGTTGATGTCTAATATTAAGTAGCCCTTTTTGGTCAAATCCACATATTTCACGTGTGGCAATAAAGCGCTAATGGCGCCACTACCAACAGGAAAGTTTCCAGAGCTTGAGGTTACGCTTGTAGTTACAAACTCTACACCTACAGCAGTGCCAGAACTCAGCAAATTGTTAGCCCATGACGTATGTATATCGCCTGTTATAACCACCATGTTGTCAATGTCATTGTTAATAACATTGTTGTAAATGCGACTACGCTCGGCTTGGTATCCATCCCATTGGTCGGGGTTTAGTATAGTGCCACCTAAAGCAAGTGGGGCCATCATTACTTGGTTGGCAACAATCTTCCATTGCGTAGCTGTGTCTTGCAGCTGAAGTTCCAACCAATCAGCTTGGTCAGCGCCTAGTAAAGTCCTGTTAGGGTCGTTAATTACAGCAGTGTTAGAGGTTTCCTCCTCACGGCCTTCAATACGGGTATCAATTACCACTACATCGGCCAAGTTGCCATAGTTTATGTTGCGGTATCCTCTAAACTCATTCGGAGCAGCTTGGTCGCGTATCGGCATCCACTCAAAGTAAGCCGTTTTACTATTGTCCAATCGGTCTACCCAGTTGCCTTCGGTGCCAGGGGTGTGGTTTTGTGCTCCACCGCTCCAAGAGTTGTTGGCACTTTCATGGTCATCCCAGATGGTAATAAAAGGATAGTTTTGGTGCAAGCCACGCAACTGCGCATCAAGCCTGTAGTGGCTAAAACGGCCACGGTAGTCGCTCAAAGTAGTTATTTCGTTTGCGGGCTCGTGATTTCTATCTGGCAGGCTAGAGCCAGCGCCATATTCGTATATATAGTCACCTAGGTGTATTACGGCATCAAAGTCGTTACGGTGCATTAAGTGCTCATAAGCATTGAAATAACCGTTTTCATAGTCAGAGCAAGACACCACTGCAAAACGCAAATTACTTACGTTTCCAGTAGGGGCCGTTTTAGTGCGACCTGTAAGCGAAAAACGGCCGTTATACTCAAACCGATAATAATAAAACGTATTGGCTTGTAGGCCGGTCACGTCAAGCTTCACCGTAAAATCTTTGGCCGCATCCGTAGAAAACTGGCCTTGCTTTACAGTGTTGTTAAACAGCGTATCAGTAGCGACATGCCAGTTGCCGGTAATGGTGCCCGTATCGGGTGTAGTTACGCGGGTCCAGATAATTACGGCATCGGCAAGCGGGTCGCCCGATGCAACGCCATGGTAAAATGGTGCCAAGGTTGTATCCAAGCTCAAGCGCTTTAAACTGGCATATTCTTGGGCGTGCAATACTGATGGCAAATAAGCCATGGCAAACACTAGACTTAAAAGGTAAAAATTTCGAAACATATAGAGCAGGTTTTTAGCTGCTTAAAGTTAAAATTTAATCCTTTGTTTTAGGCATTTTGCTGTGTTAAATATTGGTTACATGCCAATGGCCGATACAATAAGTAGGCTACAGTAGCATATTAAATAGCCAATTGTTTTATCTATCAACTTTTATCTTAAAAAGTTAATAATGAGCGTTTTAGGTTTAACCGATTGCTTTGTTAAAGCCCATTCAACTAAAAAAGGATAGGAAATATAGTACACCGTAAAAAGAAATTTTTTTATCTTCAATATCATGAAAGCATCCGAATTACTCAGTCAGATAGAAGCCGGCGAAACTCGTTTTGCGGGCCTGCACATTGCCGGTTCGTTGGCTGGGGCCAACTTGGAGGGTATTATTTTTGAGCAATGCTCGTTTTTGGCAGATTTTTCGGGTGCCAACCTGAAAGGCGCCAAATTTTTGAAAGGTAACATCAAACGCGCCAACTTTACCGATGCCGACCTTACCAAAGCCTTCTTTGAATACATGACCATTGATGCAGCCATATTTAGAGGCTCTAAAGCCAGTGATGTTTACTTTAGGGAAAACACCTACGCCGGCGAATATGTAAGTCAAGACCAATTTGACCAGCGCTTGCGCTACGCTGCCGATTATTGAGCATCTTTTTGTTTGAATCCCCTTTTTATCGGGACAAGCTTTGTTTTGTTTGACTCCTTGTGGGAAAAGGATTTTTACGTGTTGTGGGTAATCCTTTTCCAATCACAACTCCAACTCTCAACCCGTAACTGTTAACTCGAAACAAAGAGTTATTTTTACCCCCATGACACTACCAACCAAACCCTTAGCGATATACGTAGATGTTGATGACACCATCTGCAAAACCAACGGCATGGACTACCCCAATAGCGTGCCGATGATGGAGAACATACAGCGCGTAAACGAGCTGTATGATGCCGGCCACCATATTGTGTATTGGACGGCCCGCGGCCAAAAAAGCGGCATAGACTGGACGGAGCTTACTGCGCAACAATTAAAAACGTGGGGTGCCCGTTATCATGAACTGAAACTGACCAAGCCGCCTTACGATGTGTTTATTGATGATAAGGTAATCAACTCCCGCGATTGGGAACAAGGTCGTTGGTTAGAAGTATGGGAAGACAAATGGAAATAAACCCTACCGATATGCTGGCCCGCGCCCGCCAAGTGCTAGAGATTGAAGCCCAGGCCGTGCGCAACATTCCTTTAGATGAGGGACTGGTGAAAGCCGTGCAACTGATACTGGCCTGCAAAGGCAAAGTAGTAACCAGCGGCATGGGCAAAGCGGGGCTCATCGCCCAAAAAATAGCCAGCACCATGAGCAGCACCGGCACGCCAGCTGTCTTTCTTCACCCCGGCGAGGCACAGCACGGCGACTTGGGTATGCTCGGCAAAGACGATGTGCTGCTGGTGCTTACCAACAGTGGCCGCACCCGAGAGATTGTGGAGCTGGTGCACTTGGCCGAGCGCATGTTGGGCCATAAGTTACCGATTATTGCCATCACGTCTCACCCCGATTCGGAATTGAAACAGCAGGTAGATGTACTGTTGTACATGGGCCAATTTGAAGAAGCCTGCCCGCTGCACATGGCGCCTACCACCAGCACTACCGTAATGCTCGCCCTAGGCGATGTATTGAGTGTGTTAGTAATGGAGGCCAAAGGATTTACGAAAGACGATTTCGCCAAACGCCACCACGGCGGCTACCTAGGCCAACAAACGAGAAACGAACATGAGCAAAAATAAACTGCTGTTGATAGCGGGGCCCTGCGCCATCGAGAATGCCGAAACACCTTACGAGGTGGCAGAGAAAGTAACGGCCATTTGCAAGCGGTTGGATATTGACCTTGTTTTTAAAAGCTCTTATAAGAAGGCCAACCGCACCCGCTTGGATAGCTTTACCGGCATAGGTAAGCAGCAGGCGTATGATATACTGCAAGACATCCGCAAGAAATATGGCGTGCCCGTGCTTACCGACATACACGAAAGCTACGAAGCCGAAGAACTGAAGGATGTGGTGGATTACTTACAGATACCCGCCTTCCTGTGCCGCCAAACCGACTTATTGCTAGCCGCCGGCAAAACGGGCCTTTGGGTAAACATTAAAAAGGGCCAATTTGCCGCACCCGAAAGCATGCAGTTTGCTTCCGAAAAGGTGCGCAGCACCGGCAACCAAAAAGTACTGCTCACCGAACGCGGCACCACGTTTGGTTACCAAGACTTAGTGGTCGATTTTCGCTCGATACCCATCATGAAGCAGTTTGCACCCGTAATAATGGACTGCACCCACAGCCTACAGCAGCCCAACCAAACCAGCGGCGTAACCGGCGGTCAACCAGCACTCATCAGCACCATTGCCAAAGCCGCCATGGCCGTTGGTGCCGATGGCCTTTTCATCGAAACCCACCCCAACCCCGCCCAAGCACTAAGCGATGGGCAGAATATGCTGCAATTAGATAGGTTGGAGGAGTTGTTGGAAGTGTGTGTGCGGTTGCGGGATCTATTGTAGCCCTTTTTCAGTACAGGCTATTTCAATCATACTGGAAAGTGCAGTTGATAATCAACATATTATGCAATTGTTAAAAATTAGGTTCCTTTTTGAACCATCCCCGCCTCCTTTTGAGCCCAATTTTGGCAATAACAGGCCGTAAGGCCCACCAAATATACATTCGTGGACGACATAACTACTAGAAGATACATACACACCATCAGGTACAAATGCCCAAACACATCACATTTTTAGGTACATTTTGTCAATTCGACAATTATTTACGTATCTTTAAACCATGTTTACCAGTTTAGGGTTGACAAGGAAGTAAAGGTTGATGCATCGAAATTGCCAGTTCCGTAAAGTTTCTGTAAAATTGCATCCAATATTCTACTATCCTCCTAGTTACCATCAATACCCATTCATAACTAATCCAAGCTTTTTGATCAACGTATAATTGCGTTTCCCAACCGCTGATGCCTGTCCGGGCTATATGCCGCTAGTTTCCCACTTATGACGTTTTCAACAAAACCATCCTTTTAAATAAACATCACCGTATGTACGACATCCTGCAATTAAATGAAATGTTGGTTCCTGAGTTAAAGGAAATTGCAGAAAAACTCAACATTAAAGATTACCGCAAGCTCGACAAACAAGACCTAGTTTATAAAATTTTGGACGAGCAGGCTGTGAACCCCAGCAAAATAAAAAGCATAAAAGGAGGTGGTGACCCCACTTCAATGTCGAAGGCGGACAATAATGGCGAACGCCGCGGCCGCAGGCCACGCCTAGCTATGGACGATACCAAAAAGGCGGCCCCAGCTGCCGAAGTGCCTATAGAGGCACCGAAAGAAGCTGCCAAACCAGTACAAAAAGCCGAACCAAAGGCAGAAGCAAAGCCTGAAGCCAAGGTAGAAGAAAAGCCAGCCCCGCGAATAGAAGCCAAACGTGAAGAAAGGACAAGGCCAGAACCTAAAGGCAAGACTGACGAGCGTGAACGCCGCCCACGTAAAGACAAAGAAGACGATAGAGGTGGCAATAGAGCTCCAAAGGCAGAGCTTTTTGCCAATGCCGAGCAGGATGGCAACCGCACCGATGCCCCAGCTCCTAAAGAAATAGTAGAGGACGAGAATTTGGTATTGCCAATAGTTATCGCTTCGGTAGAGCCTGTTCAGGACATTCAACCAGGCGAAAATGCCCCAGCCACGGATAAAGCACCAACCGACCAACCAGAGCGCAAGCCATACGGGCAGCAGGTAATGGAAAAACGCCAGCAGCAGCGTCAACAGCGCGAACAAACGTTTAATATTGAGTTTGATGGCGTAATTGACAGCGAAGGTGTACTGGAAATGATGCCAGATGGCTATGGTTTCCTTCGCAGCAGCGATTACAACTACCTTTCGTCTCCCGATGATATATACGTATCACCTAGCCAGATTAAACTGTTTGGTTTGAAAACGGGCGATACCGTGAATGGTACCGTACGTCCACCAAAAGAAGGTGAGAAATACTTTGCCCTATTGAAGGTTGACCAATTGAACGGCCGCGAACCTCGCGACGTGCGCGACAGGGTGCCGTTTGATTACCTTACCCCGCTTTTCCCACAAGAGAAATTCCGCTTGTTTAACGGCGGTGACGACTACAGCACGCGCCTTATGGACCTATTTACCCCCATTGGTAAAGGCCAGCGTGGTTTGATAGTGGCCCAGCCAAAGACTGGTAAAACCATGTTGTTGAAGAGCGTGGCCAACGCCATTGCTAAAAACCACCCTGAGGCTTACCTAATCATTCTTTTAATAGATGAGCGCCCAGAGGAAGTAACCGACATGAAGCGGAGCGTAAACGCCGAGGTAATTGCCTCTACGTTTGACGAGCCGGCCGATAAGCACGTAAAAGTAGCCAGTGTAGTATTGCAAAAGGCTAAGCGCCTAGTTGAGTGTGGCCACGATGTGGTTATCTTGCTCGACTCAATAACCCGCCTGGCCCGCGCCTACAACACCGTAGCGCCTGCCAGTGGCAAGGTACTATCGGGTGGTGTAGAGGCCAACGCCTTGCACAAACCTAAGCAGTTCTTTGGTGCGGCCCGTAAAATTGAAAACGGCGGCTCATTGACCATCCTAGCAACCGCCTTGATTGATACTGGCTCAAAAATGGACGAGGTTATCTTCGAAGAATTTAAAGGTACCGGTAACATGGAGCTTCAGTTGGACCGCAAACTATCCAACCGCCGCATTTACCCTGCTATCGACCTTACGAGCAGCAGTACCCGCCGCGAGGACTTGTTGCTTGACCGTGAGACCCTACAACGTATGTGGATACTGCGCAAGCACTTGGCCGATATGAACCCAGAAGAGGCCATGAACTTCTTATTGCAAAACATGAAGGGCACCCGCACCAACGAGGAGTTTATCATCTCGATGAATGGTTAATAGGCCTTGTTTCAGTAAATAAAAAACGCCGTCTTGTTTCAAACAAGACGGCGTTTTTATGTGTTGTAAGGTTTATTGCGCCTCCACCAACTCCTCTTCCTCGGCCATTATGGGCTTTTTGGGTGCTGGGGTGCCGCGCTGTAGGTAGCTATTTTCGGTGTAAAACTGGCTATACCAGGCACGCATTTTCATAATCGGGCCATCGCCTTTTACCAATAGCGGTTTAGTAGCAAAGTTTTTCTTCTCCCAAATAGCAATATCATCATGAAACTGTGCCGAAGCTTCACCCAAAATATACTTAATCATAAGGCCCGGCGTGCCTTTTGGGGCGTAAACGTAGTCGTCCATGCGCACCTTCAGTTCGCCCAGCGGGGTAAAGGTTTTTACCAATAGCACATTGGCAACTCGTGTTTTAAACTTAAACACCAAAAAGCCGGGACCAAAGAATGTAACTGTTGCAAAGCCACCAGCCTGCGGTACTAGTTGGTCATTTTTTCTAAACACCAAATCGGCTTGGTCTGAGAAATAAGCTTCGTGGCCCCTTTCGCCTTCGCCAAACTCAATATTAAGAGTATGCTTTACATACACAAACCTGTTGGCAAAAGGAATGGTAAGTATGTCGTGTACAAAGGCAAAGTGTGCATAGTCAGCGCCGTTTTCTGCAAAATCTTGCAAGTGTATGCGCAACACATCAGAAGTCATGCTGTGGTATTTGTACTCCTCAACTTCCTTTAGGCAGCCCTCGGTGCTCCAAGTAGGTGCTATGCCGTCGCTGTGGTGCCAAAGCATAATAAGGCCCCAGTTTTCTTGCACATAGTAGGCCTTGGTTTGGGCTTTGCGGGGTATAGTATCGGTATACGGTATGTGGGCACATTTACCGTCTTTATCAAACTCCCAAGCATGGAAGGGGCACACTACGTTGTTACCCTTTACGCAGCCGTTGGCTAGGTTAGCGTTAAGGTGCGGGCAGTATACATCAAGTACGCCTACTTTGCCATCTTCGCCCCTAAATACGGCAAACTTTTGGCCTAAAGCAGCCACTTCAATTACTTGTCCTGCCTTAACCATACTACTGCTACCGAGGCTAAACCAACCGTTAGGGTAAGGCGGAGGGTAATTTTTGGCACGCTCCTTTTCATATTCCTCATCAAAGGTATGGCGCTTGCGCTTTTTGCCAATCACAAATACGGCTAAATAAAAGAATACCAAAACGATGATTAATGCCGCTACTACGGCAACGAAGAAGTAGAAAAACATAGGCAGACTGCAGGCGGTTGTTGATAGGCTTTAAAGATAGCCAAACATGTGAGAATTACACTTTTTACCCTTGAAAGTGAAACATATTCTATTGTGTAAAGTGTGTTGGAGGGGTGAAATATGCTACAAGATAGCCACTCGATTACCTAGAGTGAACTAATTCAAGTTTTAAGTTAAAGTCATTTTACGACCCATTTAAAACGTCATTAACCATGCAAAATACAATCGTTGATAATGTCCTAGTTGTGGCCATAAACCAAGTAATATCAAGTATCTTCGCATTCAAAGGGTGGTAACTATCCACCCTTTTTTAACACGATGTGCAAAAAAGTTGCTTCACTATAAATAAAGGCATATCTTTGTAGCCCTTTTAGCATACTACTGAATATTAGATAAGATGAAACGGACATTCCAACCCTCAGAGAGGAAAAGAAGAAATAAACACGGTTTCCGTGAAAGAATGGCAACGAAAGGTGGCCGTGCTATTATTGCAAAGCGCCGCGCAAGGGGCCGTAAGAAACTAACCGTTTCTGACGTTAAGAACCTAAAGTAAGGTACTATTAGCCTGCCTGTTTTCGTTTAAACCCTTACTAGTTATGACTGCACTTGCACTATATGGTAAGCAAAGTTTTAAGAAGGTTGAGCGGCTAAAAAGCAGCAAAGCAATTGAAAAATTATTTGAGAAGGGTACTTCCGTTTCGGAGTACCCTTTCAAGTTTATATGGCTGCCAGCCGATGCCAGCCAACCCTCGCCGGTGCAAACCTGTATAGCAGTGCCCAAGCGCAAAGTGCGCTTGGCCAATGGTCGCAACCTTATCAAGCGACGCATCAAGGAATCTTTTCGCCGCCGCAAAGGTTTGCTATATGAATACCTAGCCGCACAGCAAAAGCAGATAACGTTAATGGTACTCTACAACGGTCAGCCCGATATGGAGTTCATCAAAATAGATACTGCCCTTACCCGCGGACTGGAAAAGCTAGCCAAACAACATGCCCAGCACCAAGCAAATTCTTAGTTTTCCGTTTATCATCCTCATCAAAGGATATAAATATATCCTTTCGCCATGGGTGCCGCGCAGCTGCCGCTACAACCCAACCTGCAGCGAGTATGGCATACAGGCATTCGAGAAACATGGACCCATCAAAGGCTTTTGGCTCACCGCCAAGCGCATTGGCCGTTGCCACCCTTGGGGCGGACATGGTTATGACCCGGTACCGTGAGTTGAATTATGATTAGGATTGATAGCTTACCCGAACCTGCGTATTTCTTCTTTCCCGTTTTATGATATTATTTGTTAATTGTGTCCACAAAATAAGTCAAAAACCGACATCCACAAATTAACGCTATTGCGTTTTTAAAACTTTTTTGAGCCGTAGGTTCAAACGCCCATATTTTGCAGCATTTGCGCTAAAAATGGCGTCTTTTGACGTAATTAAACCCTATCAGGAGACATATTATTGTTTGGTGTTCATGTGTCTTTATTCGCGTCGCTTGAACCTGGGCAGGCTGAGGGCATAACGGTTAATAAGCGAAAACTAGGAAAGTACGTTCTTTATCCATGCTCACGCTGTTTCCATTCCAAGAACTCATTTCCAGCCACAACCCCATCTCTCATTTCAAATTTCTCATCTCTCACCTACAGCACCGTATCCTCCGCCCACGCCTTTTTCTCAGGGTAGTCGGTGGTGAAGTGAAGGCCACGGCTCTCTTTGCGGATGGCGGAGCTTTTGGTAATGAGGTAGCCGATGGTGATCATGTTGCGCAATTCGCACAGTTGTGGGCTGAGGATGGTTTTTTCGTAGAGTTCTTCGGTTTCTTTATGCAACATGTTCAATCGAACCAAAGCCCGCTCTAGGCGCACATCGCTACGTACAATGCCCACGTAGTTGCTCATGATCTCTTGCAGCTCCTTTCGGCTTTGCGAAATAAGCACCAACTCTTGCGGCTCGCTAGTGCCGGCGGCATCCCAGTCGGGTATACGTTCCTCAAAGTGGCAACTATCAATGCGTTTGGCGGCATCCTCAAATATGCGGTGGGCATACACCATAGCCTCTAGCAATGAATTGCTAGCCAAACGATTGGCGCCATGCAAGCCAGTAGCCGAGCACTCGCCACAAGCATATAGATTGTTAATGCTGCTTTGCCCGTTCATATCTACCAATATACCGCCGCAGGTATAGTGTGCGGCCGGCACTACGGGTATCATGTCCTTTTCAACGTGAATACCAATACTGGCGCACTTTTCGTAAATATTCGGGAAATGGTGGATAAAAGCCGCCTTGTCCATGTGCGTGCAGTCAAGGTAAAGGTGGTCTTCGCCCGCTTTTTTCATCTCGTTATCAATAGCACGGGCCACAATATCGCGAGGTGCCAACGAGCCGCGCGGGTCGTAGTCATGCATAAACTCCTCTCCATTGGCCAAACGCAATATGGCCCCATCGCCGCGCACAGCCTCGCTTATCAAAAACGACGGACTCTCGCCGGGGTTGTACAACGATGTTGGGTGAAACTGTATAAACTCCATGTCCATTACACGGCCCTTGGCGCGGTAAATCATGGCTATACCATCGCCAGTGGCGATGCGTGGGTTAGTGGTGCTTTTGTAAACTTGCCCCGCCCCGCCAGTAGCCATCATGGTTATGCAGCTCAATATTTTTTCGGTGCGGTTGGTCTCTAGGTTCAACACATATACGCCATAGCAGGTTATGCTCGGTGTAACCCTAGTAATGGCCCCACCCAAATGGTGCTGTGTAATGATGTCGATAACGTAATGGTGCGTTAGTATCTCAATGTTTGGTAGCGAATGAGCATGATTTATAAGGGCCCGCTCAATCTCTTTGCCGGTGGCATCTTTAAAGTGCAGTATACGGTTGGCTGTGTGCCCACCCTCTTTGCCCAGGTGGTATTCGCCACTATCGTCTTTATCAAACTGGGCGCCCCACTCTATTATCTCACGTATGCGCTGCGGACCTTCTTTTACTACCGCCTCAACCACCTCCAAATTGCATAGGCCATCGCCTGCATCTAAGGTATCGGCTACATGTTTATCAAAGCTATCGTCATCAAAATTCCAGACCGCCGCCACGCCCCCTTGGGCATACTTGGTGTTGCTCTCATCCTCGTCGGCCTTGGTTATAATGGTTACTTTGCGGCTGGGGAAACGCTCAGCGGTTTTAACTGCGAAGGTAAGGCCCGCAATACCGGAGCCAATTACCAAAAAATCTGTCCTGTTGGTCATACACTACATTCTGCTAAGTGTAACACTTAGCCTATACAAAGGTTAAAATTAATCCTTGCATTTGGTGAATGTAGGGTTTATGGGAAAATTTTTAAGAATTGTGGTACAACCAAACTTATCGCACCGTTACCCGTGCGGTATAAATATCTTTTACCGATACCGCTATGTTGATGTAGCCTTTTATCAATTGCCCATCGGATTCAACTTCCGATAGCCACATGCGCAGCCCTTCGCTATCAATGGGTTGGTTGGTGCGGATAGTAAGGTTTTTATCCTCTTTTAGTTGGTTGGTAAGCGATACGGTCATTTCCGTAAAGTTCATATCTAGGGCATCGGCAGGCAGCTCGGGTAAGGTTTGTAAGGCTTCGGGCACAAAATCGCTGTGCACCAGGTGCTCAATCAATACAGTGGGGTTGGCCTCATCAATGGCAAACAAAAACGGCACCGATACCAGTCCCACCCTTGGGCTGGTGGCCCATTTGCGGAAACGGTTGCTGCCCTCACGTTGCAAACCCACCAGCCAGCGTTTTTCGTTGGCTAGGCTATCTTTGGCAGGGTTTACATCCAACCACCACAACCAATCATAGGGGTGTATTTCGATGTGGCAATTGTGGTTACAATCGAGCACAAACGGGCCATAAACACCTAGGGTAGGACGGGGTTCGCCAAAATTGAGGTGCCCTGCAAAACCCTTGTGGCCCGTAACAGGGTAAAACAGCTCCGTAATTTGCTCGCGGTATTGGTTGGGCGGCGTTAGCTCACAGTGTATGCGGTAGTATTGGGCGGTCTTAAGCGTAGGCTCAATAAACGGTGGTTTGTTGGGGTCTTGGCCTCGCAGGTTTTTCTTATTTACCTCTTTTTGGCGCTGTTGGCCCTGCCATACCAAAGCCATATACTTTGGGGTGTGCGCCATTACGTCAATATTTATGTCGTACTCCGTGTACTCGGGTTTGGCAGGGTTGCCAATGTCTCTTTTAGCTGTACCAACGTATTTAACGCGGTTCATGGTAATGGCGCGCCAATGAATACCGAAGGGCGCCAACAGCCAGCCAAAACCCGAATGGTGGCGCTGGGTGCGCTTAGTAAGCACACTATCGGCCTCTTTTATGCGCACCAAATCTAGCAGTTGCTCGTTGAGAATCGAGTCGTTGCGGATTTCGATATTGTTGGTTTGTAGTTGCAGAAAAACCGAATCGATGGCAGCAACATTTGTTACTGGCAAGGTAAGCGAGCGCGACAGGGAAGATTGACCGAAAACGAAACTAGGCAGGGCCAATAATACAAGGCAACTAAGCGAGCGGAGCATGAGGAGGATATTTCCGCCTAAAGTAATAAAAAAGTGTCTAGTTGTTGTGGGCTTAACTATTTAGTCATGTGGCAATCAAATCGCGTGTCACGCTGTCTAGTTTAAAACGAGACCGAAGGGAATGTCACCCTGAGCGGAGTCGAAGGGTACGCCCCCCCCTCATCCTCGTCAAAAAAAGACGAGGATGAAACAGACCCCACGTCTTCACCCTGTCCCGCCTCAGGCGAAGTCGCCGGATCCAGACATACTTTTGATTAGCAGCGTATACGGATTTGCGATACTTTCCGCCTTAGCGGAAACAAGGTTGAGCTATAGCTTACAAATTAGCTAATATTTACTTACAAACGAAAAAAACATCAGCCGCCTCCTCTTTCTATCGTACTTCGTAGCTCATAAATTCCATATTCATCCGCGCCCCAAACATTTGCGTAACTTTGTAGGTATACTATATAGTAGTACCATGCACATTGGTTTGTTTTTTGGTTCGTTCAACCCTATACACATGGGGCACTTGGTTATTGCCAACCAACTGGTGGAGCATACCAATATAGACCAGGTGTGGTTTGTGGTGTCGCCACAAAACCCGCTAAAGAGCAAAACGGGCTTGCTAAACGAATATGATAGGTTGCATTTGGTAACACTTGCTACCGAAGACAATGATCGCTTTCGGGTAAGTAACATTGAGTTTTCGTTGCCCAAACCCAGTTATACTGTTGATACGTTGGCGCACCTAGCCGAAAAATTTCCTAATTACCGATTTAGCATTATCATGGGTGCCGATAACTTGGCCAACATTACCAAATGGAAAAACTACGAGGCTATTTTGCGTCACTTTACTGTATTTGTTTATCAGCGTCCTGATACACCCGCGCCGAAGGCGCCCGAAAATTTTGAAACTAGCGTACAAATAGTCCCCTTTCCGCAAATGGATATTTCTGCAAGCTACATAAGGCAGTGTATTAGTGAGGGTATCTCTATTAAATACCTTGTGCACGAAAAAGTGCGATTGTATATAGAGCATATGAACCTTTACAAATAATCGGTGCACAAAAGTTACACACATTGCAGTATTTTAACCTTGGTTTTAGGCTGTTTTATAAGGCATTTAACAAACGAGAAATTAACATCAACGGTTCATTTTTTGTTAGTAGCGTGGGGATGAAAAGCGGATAAGAAAACAGAGTTTTGCCATGTTAAAAGTTATTATTTACCAAACCTATTTTTCCCTTTTTTACCCACAAGTTATCCTCGGCTTATCCACCAGGGTGTGTAAATTTTATATTAACCCCATCTTAAACCAACACTATGTGCACAACATATTAAAGTGCTTGATTTACAGAACCAATTACCCCTAACAACTTGTTAATAGCGTAGTAAATGATTGGAATAACGAAACGAGCAAGTAAATTAGAGGTGAGTTACAACCGAATGCACAGCCTTAATGATTATGATGAAATCTCTTTAATAAACTAATAATAATAAAATGGCCCTTAGCCTAGCAGAAGCAAAAAGCAATTTACAAAGCCGCGGTTTTTTGGATACTTTCGTTGACCCAACATTGGATTTGTTTGCGGAAATTGAAAAACTTAAAAAAGAGAAAAATGCGGTTATACTGGCTCACTACTACCAAGACCCCGATATACAGGACATTGCCGATTATGTGGGCGACAGCCTCGGACTTTCGCAACAAGCTGCCCAAACTGATGCCGATGTGATAGTGTTTGCCGGGGTGCATTTTATGGCCGAAACAGCCAAAATATTAAGTCCTGATAAGACGGTGTTGCTGCCCGATTTAAAGGCTGGTTGTAGTTTAGCTGATAGTTGCCCACCAGATAAATTTGAGGCTTTTAAAAAGTTGTATCCTGGCCATATTGTGGTTACGTATGTAAACTGTACCGCAGAGATAAAGGCCCTGAGTGATATTGTATGCACCAGTACCAATGCGGTACAGATAATTGAAAGTATACCAAAAGATCAGCCAATTATATTTGCGCCTGATAAAAATTTGGGAGCATATTTAATAAAGAAAACAGGCCGCGATATGGTGCTCTGGGATGGAGCCTGTATGGTGCATGAGATTTTTTCGTTGGAGAAAATAACCCGTTTGCAAGAACGACATCCTCATGCGGTGCTAATTGCTCATCCGGAGTGCGAAGCACCTATATTGGATAAGGCGGCTTACATAGGTAGCACAGCAGGTTTGTTGAAATATACACAGGTTAATGATGCTAAAGAGTTTATCGTGGCTACCGAAGCAGGTATTATACATCAAATGCGAAAGAAGAGCCCCAATAAAACATTTATACCCGCACCGCCTAATAATTCATGTGCCTGTAACGATTGCCCGCACATGAAATTGAATACGTTGGAGAAGGTTTATTTGTGCATGAAATATAGTAGTCCCGAAGTAAATTTGGAGGCTGACCTAATTGAACGCTCTAAAAAATCGATAGAAAGAATGCTGGATATATCAGCGCGCTTCGGGTTGTGATCGGCTGGTTTTATTTACACCGTTTTGTTTCACAGTACTTTTTACAGCTTCCTCTTCTAAGTCTTCGCTAATATCTACCTTTTTGGCGAAGAACACGGTCAACGATTCATTAAACGCTGCTACCTTTTTGAGGTTTACTGAGTAGTGTATAAACTTACCTTCACGTTGGGTATTTACCAGTTCAGAGGTGCGTAAAATGCGCAAATGCTGCGAGGTAATTGATTGCTCAAGGCTTAGAGTATTATATATTTTATTAACGTTTGTAGTGCCCTGCTCACTGATAAATTTAAGAATTGAAAGCCTAATTGGATGTGCAATTGCACGAGCAATATTTGAGGCTTTTTTGAGGTTAACTTGATTTATCATCTCGACGGATTTTAATAATTACCATCAGATAACAAGCACCTTTTTATTTTGTTCACCTCTTTTAGTTATTTATAGAAAGGTGTATAAAATACGTAGCTTAAAAATCAATGGCTATACCTAACCTTACGCCCATATTTGTAGTGTATAAGAATTCGGGCCTGTTACGGTAGGTAATTCTAAATACCGCATCTACTCTGAATATTTTAAGTATATTTTCAATACCTATACTCGTTTCCATGTAGGGTATTGGAAATGGACTTATGGAGAAGTTGTTTAAGTTAGCCTTCTTATTAGCATCGCTTATTGTACCCCAAGCAGCTTTAAAACCAATTACCTCGCGCCATTTTAGTTTTCTAAATCCCGGTATTTTATTAAAAAAGAAACCTTCTAAGTGATGACGCAGTGAAATAGTAATATACATATCGCTCACAAACTCGTATTCGTTCATGAGGTTAAAGGCATAATCGTTATAAAAATAAGTTTCATTTCCTTGAAATATTTCAAGCAATTGGGTAGGTAGCGTGCCAAATATTTTACCCATCGTTATATCCATGTGTAGGGTGCCCAATGGTTTTATGGCATACTCGTCAGTCAATATAAAATCAATACGTTGGTATTTAAAGCCACTGTTCAATATGTTCTTCAAACCCATGCGGTATCTAAAGTACAGTATTGGGTGTTTGGTGCCTAAACTAAGTCTGTCAAAATCATCGGTTAAAAAAGTCTCTTTGTAGGCAAAGCGATTTATGATATCTACCTCGGTATTCGTAAAGTTGGTAATAAGGGTGTCTTCGTAAATATCGCTGGCTTGCGGTATATATGAATAAGCAAATTTTGGCATTACCTGCGAATTTCGAAACAGTATTTTATGGCTCAACCCAAAGCGCCACTCTTTGTATGCATAGGCTGTCCATTCCCGCATAAGATTAAGTTTAAGCGGTACTTTTCGGCGGCGGTATAATCCTGAGAGTATATTGTCTTTGCCAAACTCGGCATCACTGCTTGCTGCTAAATCATAATCGAACGTATAGCTACCACCTAAATATAATTGAGGTTTCTTCTGTATATACACCATACCATCGGCGCCGTACTTAAACATTTTATCGCCAGTACCGTAAGCAATATAAGCTCCTACCCTAAATTGTTTACTTATTTCAGCAGTGGTTCTAAAACCAACCCTAAATCTAAATTGCTCTACCTTATTTAAACTCACTAAAGATGAGTAAGGGCCAAATTCAATATATTTTAATTGGTAATAGCCGTTAAGTACTAAGTCAATAATGTCAATCCAAGTTTTAAAAGCCTTGTTGTTTTTAAGCGAGTCAACCATTTGGTATACCCCTAGTTCGGCACTAGATAGGTCTTCATGGCGCACAGTTTCCCAAAAACCTTCATCTTCAACTATTACATTTTCAGCTATAGTAATATCATCACGGTTTACAAAAACGGAGTCTAGTGCTTCATCGTTAATTTTAAAATCCCTAAACGATGCAGTTTTGCGACCAATAATACCCACTGCTTTGTCAACTACCTTAAATTTGATTACAATTTTATCTCGCGTAATCATCCAAGTTCCAGGTTGTATCTCTCCAAATTCTTGGTATACACTGCTTCGTTCAATAAAGTTAATATTCACGTGGTCGGCCACCTGCATATTTATTTTCATAACTGCATAGCTACTGTCGGCTATCCATATATCGCCCAAAAAGGTGTTATATCCTTTGCTTCGGGGTACGAAATTGAGTTTGTAGCTATAGTACCCATCAATAAAACCACTATCAACCAAGTAATACTTGTAGTAATTAAGAGCATTATCGGCAATAGGCGAAGCAAAATCTTTACTTATCAGGCTTATCCAGTTGTCATAAATATCTACCTCCTGATATAGGCTACCCATCATTTGTGATAAACTTTCATTGTCAATACCTGATATACGGCTGGCCTTAATTTCTTCGCGCCGTTGTTTAGGATCTTTCCGGTAATAAAAGTCTGAGAGATTTTCGGCTAAAAATGCAGGTAAATAGGGTGCTTCTTCGCTGGTACTGTCCAAATAATCGAAGATAAAAAGGAATGGCTTCATTACTTTTCTGTCCATAAACTTGTCGTCAATATCATACAAGTCAATTTCCGTTTTGTTGTAAGCCTGGAAAGCATATCGGTCTAGCTTATCCTTGTCATTTAGTTTTTTGTTTTCTATTACTCGTTTAAGTATTATATCTGCAGGGTTTTCGCCTGCAACAATTACTATTTCCTCAAGGTTATAAGCATCACGTTCTAGTTTAAAATTGGTGATTTGGCTGTTGGTTGAAATAGGTTTTTTAGCGGGTTTATATCCTAGAACGGAAACCGCAATGGTATCGGGTATTTTATAAACCGTAATAGTATATTTTCCATCAAAATCTGTCATTCCTCCAGCGGTGCTGCCCACAAAATACACGTTTGCAAAAGGTATGGGTTCATCGGTTACGGCATCGGTTACAGTACCCGTGTATACAAGCGATTGAGATAAAAGGCTATTTGTTCCCAAAGTGGAAAGTAAAAAAAGGAGTATCCCATATTTACAGTAGCCCAGCCAGCCCAGCATTCAATTAGGTTGTAGTCATTATTCCATTAAAAGAGGTGGATACTCTGAGAAAGATAAAATTATGCAAATTGAAGGAATGACTAGCATTATAAAGCTAAAATAGCAAGATATTCATCATTTCGTTACACTGATGTTTATGGTACCCAAGCAGGTTGCTTGATTAATTAATGTTTAGCAAATAGTTTGGAGCAAGGCTTTAATTTCTGAAGGTTCTCTAAATTCTATTAACTTTACTAGGTTATCAAAACTTTAACATGAAAAACATAATACTCGGCTCATTTGTAATGGCAGTTATGGCTTTTACCTCGTGTGGAGGAGGGAGTAGTAATAATGAGGCAGAAACCCTAACGGCCGGAAAGAATGGCAAATATTTTGGTGGTATTTTTAGGATGAACGAAGTTGAAAATTTTAGAAGCCTTTATCCACTAAATGTTACCGAAGTAACCAGCCACCGTATTACCAACCAAGTGTATGAGGGTTTAGTTGGTTTTGATCAAACCGATTTAACGATCGTACCACGGCTTGCCGAGAGCTGGGAGGTTGATAGCACTTTTACTTCTTTCACTTTTCGTTTGCGCAAAGGTGTAAAATTTCATGACAGTGAAGTGTTTGAAGGTGGAAAGGGCCGTGAGGTTACAGCCAACGATTTTAAATATTGTTTTACAAAACTTTGCGAGGCTAATGCCGATAACCAAGGTTATTGGGTGTTTCAAGGTAGGGTTAAGGGTTGCGAAGAGTATTACCTTTCAACTCAGAGTGGCCAGCCACTACCTGAAGGGGTTACTGGGGTTCAGGTTATTGATGATTACACCCTCAAAATTGAGTTGAATAGAACCTTCTCTGGTTTTATGAACATGTTGGCGCTGCCGTTTACGGCTGTGTTTCCTAAAGAGGCATATGAAAAGTATGGGCAAGAAATGCGTGTTAAAACAGTTGGTACCGGTCCTTTTGTTTTAAAGGATATGAATGAAGGTAACTATTTGATATTGGAGAAAAACCCACAATACTGGGGTAAAGATGCGGATGGAAATCAATTGCCATATCTAAGAGGCATTAAAGTTACCTTTATCAAAGATCGTAAGACAGAATTGTTGGAGTTTGACAATGGTAAACTTGATTTACTTTATAAGCTCCCGTTAGAACTAACATCTGATATTGTGACGCTTGAGGATAAGTTGCAACCTGCCTATCAGAAATACCAATTGCAGGTGAGCCCTAGTTTAGCGTTACAGTATTATGGCTTCCAGCATAAAGGTGAATTGTTTAATAACAAAGATTTGCGCACGGCATTTAACTATGCTATAGATAAGGAAAGTATTGTACAATATACTTTGAAAGGCTCGGGTTTGGCGGCAAACCATGGTGTAGTTCCTCCAGGAGTGCCAAACTATGATTATAAAGTTATAAAAGGATATGAGTATGATCCGGCCAAAGCCCGTGAACATTTAGTAAAAGCTGGATACCCGGAAGGTAAGGGTTTACCTAAACTTACACTGCAAATTAATAGTGGCGGAGGCCATAATGAACAAGTAGCCGAGGCTATTCAAAAAATGCTTAAGGAAAACTTGGGTATTGAAGTGGAGATTAACATCATTCCGTTTGCGCAACATTTAGAGTTGGTAGAAACTGGTAAAACCCAATTTTGGCGTGCCGGTTGGGTTGCCGATTACCCAGATGCTGAGAACTTTTTAAACTTATTTTACAGCAAGCACATACCAGCTACTATGGAGGAGCGCTCCTATCTTAATTCGGTGAGGTATACTAGTGTTGAGTTTGATAAGGTTTTTGAAGAGGCCTTGGTAACGGTTGATGCCGACCAAAGAGAACTACTCTACCTCAAGGCCGACCAAATAATGATGGATGATGCAGCCATTATTCCTATTTACTATTACAAGGACTATCGTTTGTTGCAGCCTAAGGTTAGGAATTTCCCACAGAACAGTATGGAATATCGCAACTTAAGGGATGTATACTTCGTACCTGCAGAAGGTAAATAATCAGGCGGGCTTGCCGTTAGAATGAATTTGTTTAGGTGCCGAATTGTTAAATAGTGATTATAGCAAAGTAATTTACAACTGTTTATGCCAAGATTGCGTCAAACAGTTAGTGCCAATAAACTTAAACCTGTTTGCGTTGTAGTAGAGTATTAGAAGTGTATAATGAATTTAGGATTAAATGGGAGGTTACAATAGATGGTTTATGCTTTGTAAAGCGAGAAAACCAATAAAAGGTAACCGATAAGCGGATATGAATGACGAACAATTATGAATTGCTGATAGCGCGGTTAGATGAGTTTATACGGAAGTATTACCTCAACCAACTGTTGCGAGGACTGATTTACACATCGGCTCTCTTGCTAGCGCTATTTCTGGCAGTTTCGTTTGTTGAGTTTTATTTGTTTCTGCCTAGTATTGGCCGAAAATTTTTATTTTTTGGTTACTTAGGTTTTTCGGGGTTTGTAGCCTATCGATGGGTAATCTTACCTACAATGCAATATGCAAGATTGGGTAAGGTAATTAGTCATGAGCAGGCGGCCAAAATTATAGGTACCCATTTTGTAAATGTAGAGGACCGGTTGCTTAACATATTACAGCTCAAAAAACAGTCAGAAGGTATATCAGATGCAAGTTTGATAAATGCAAGTATCAGCCAGAAAATAGAGAACCTTAAGCCAATACCTTTCGTATCGGCTATTGATTTAGGTAACAACCGTAAGTACTTAAAGTATTTAGCGGTTCCATTGGTAGCGTTGATAGTTATTCTTGTAGGGGCTCCCCGAATTATAACTGAAGGCTCTACCCGTTTGGTTTACAATGGACAAAGTTTTGAAAAACCAGCTCCTTTTAAGTTTGTTGTGGCTAATGAAAAACTCAACGCCCTGCAATACACTGATTTTGAGTTGCGCTTAAAAGTAGAAGGTGAGGCCTTACCAAATGAGGTTAGCATTAACCAAGGTGGTTACACTTACAAAATGCAAAAGGATAAAAGTGGCGACTATACATACAAATTCTTCAATCTGCAGAAGAACCTTGAGTTTAATTTTAGTGCCGCTGGTTTCGATTCGAAGGACTATGAGCTAGAAGTTACGCCCAAGCCAATGATAGTGGGTTTCAATATTGCCCTCGATTATCCTAGCTACATAGGCCGTAAAGACGAAGTGTTAAGTAATACCGGAGACATAACCGTACCCGAAGGCACCAAGGTTATATGGGACTTTAATGGAAAATCGGCAAGCGATATTGCTATGTATTTAGCCGATACTATGTTGGTAGGTGGCAATAGGCAAAAGGACCATTTTGTATTTACTAAAGTAGTAAGTGAAAGCACACCATACACGATGAGGGTAAGTGGCGAAAACTTGCCAAATGCCGATTCAATCACTTACATCATTAATGTTACTCCCGATCAATACCCAGTTATAGCGGTAACCGAATTTGAAGATAGCGTCGATAATAATCAGTACCGCTACTTTACGGGCGATGTATCCGACGACTATGGGTTGCGCTCGCTGAGCTTGAAGTATAAAGTAGAAGGTAAAGGGCAGAGCAGCGATAAGTGGGAGAACGTGCCGCTTGCATTTAATAAAGCCGCTACCGTTAGTCCGTTTAACCATTACTGGGATCTGAAAAAACTTGGGTTGCAGCCAGGGGATGAGGTTACCTATTACTTCGAGGTTTGGGACAATGATGCCATCAACGGTAGCAAAAGTGGTCGAACTCCTTTTTTAAAACTTAAAATGCCTACCATCGACCAACTGGATGAGCTTACCGCGCAAAGCAACGAAAGCTTGAAGGACCAGATGGAATCATCTATGAAGGATGCTAAAGAGTTGCAAAAGGACATTCGCGACCTTCAAGAGAAAATGATTGATAAGAAGAATCTTAATTGGGAGGATAAGAAGGCGATAGAGGATATGATGCAGAAGCAAAACCAGCTTCAACAAAATTTGGATAATATTAAAGAAGAGTTTAGTAAAAATCAAGATAGGCAGGAAGATTACAAAGAGTTTAGTCCCGAAGTAGTTCAAAAGCAACAGCAGCTTGAAAAGTTGTTTAACGAAGTGTTGAATGATGAATTGAAAGAGTTGTTTAATAAGCTTGATAAGATGATGGAAGATCTTAGTAAGCAGGACATGATGAAGGAGATGGAAAAGTTCGAAATGACGGATGAGCAGCTCGAGAAAGAATTAGACCGTATGCTATCGCTGTTTAAGCAGTTGGAGTTAGAGCAAAAATTGGATGAAACGGTAAAAGATTTAGAGAAGCTAGCCCAAAAACAGGAGGAGTTAAGCAAGCAAACCGAGAATGCCGATGGTAAAAGGAAAGAGGAGCTTGCCCAAAAACAAGAAGAACTGAATAAGGAGTTTGATAAAATCAAGGAGCAAATGGATGACCTTGATAAGTTGAATGAGGAGTCCGGCGAAGATATGCCGCTTGATAAGTTGGATGAGGAAATGAGCGATACCGAAAAGGAAATGGACGATGCTAAGGGCAACATAGGCGATGGTAAAAACAAGAAGGCGAGCCAAAACCAAAAAAATGCTGCTGACAAAATGAAGAAAATGTCGGAAAGCTTGGCCCAAATGCAACAGGAGAGCCAGCAAGAGCAAGATGAAATGGATATGCAGGCACTGCGCCAGTTGCTCGATAATCTTTTAAAGCTTTCTTTCGACCAAGAAGAGTTAATGGCAAGTCTGAAAAAAACCAACATCAACGATCCACTTTATGTTTCGCTAGTTCAGAACCAGAAGAAGCTTAAAGACGATGCCGAAATGGTGGAAGATAGTTTATATGCTTTGGCTAAGCGAATAGCCCAAATTGAGGCATACGTTACCGATGAAATTCGCACTATTAACAAAAACATGAGTAACGGTATTGATCGGTTGGAGCAACGTGATAAGTATAATGCAGGCACGAACCAACAGTATGTAATGACTGGTTTCAATAACCTTGCCCTGATGTTTGGAGAAGTGATGGACCAGTTGCAGCAACAGATGTCGCAACAAATGCCAGGCGAAGCTAATTGCAAAAAACCAGGTAACAACAAGAAGCCTGGAATGGGCATGAGTCAAATGCAAAAACAACTCAATGATCAGTTGGATAAACTGATGAAGGAGATGGGAGACAAGCCAGGAATGAAGCCTGGCCAAAAACCTGGAGATAAGCCAGGACAAGGTGGTGGCAATATGAGTAAAGAAATGGCCAAAGCAGCTGCACAACAGAAAATGATACGCGATGCATTGCAGCAGATGATGGATGCACAAGGCGATAAGGCGGGGAACAATGGCGAGCTAAAGAAATTGTTGGATGAAATGAATAAAACAGAAACTGAGTTGGTAAACAAACAGCTTACCAATGAAATGCTTTTACGTCAGCAAGAAATAATGACTAAGTTGTTGGAAGCCGAAGATGCGATGCGCCAAAGAGAAACGGACAATAAGCGAGAGTCGGAAACGGCAAACAACCAACAGCAAAAAATGCCACCATCGTTGGAGGAATATTTAAAGAAAAGAGAAGCAGAAATACAGCTGTATAAAACACTTCCACCTTCTTTAAAACCCTATTATAAAAATTTGGTGGAAAGTTATTTCAAGAATATTAATTAGTGGTTGGGAATTTTATATATCTTTGACAGCTTCAAACATGGTGAAAAAGGATTATCAATTAAAGATTGCGTCAGCTCCGGACAATATTGTCCTGTTGGAAACTTTCATCGACCAGGTGAAGGAGGCGGAAAACGTAGGAGACGACGTATACGGCAATATCATAATTTCTCTTACCGAGGCAGTAAACAATGCCATTATACATGGTAACGAATGCGACCCTGGTAAAGATGCCGTTATAACTTGTCGACGGGATGGGAATAAGCTTATATTTACGGTAAGCGATTCAGGGGCTGGTTTTGATTACAATAACCTTCCCGATCCAACCGATCCTGAAAACTTGGAGAAGCTTACGGGTAGAGGTGTGTTCTTGATGAGTCAGTTAAGCGACTTGTTGGTGTTCTCTAACAATGGCTCTTCGGTAGAACTGCAGTTTAAATTATAAACGGCCAATCGTGCCTGTTTCATTCCACAAAGAATCTATATCGTTTCGATTAGCAAATTCTCGAGCTTTGAAGGCTTGGGTGAGGGCTGTTGTAGAATCAAAGAGCCAAAAACTCGGCGATGTGGCCTATGTATTTTGCAGCGATGAGTATTTGTTGCAGATGAACCAAGAGCATCTAAAGCACGATTATTACACCGATATTATTACGTTCGACTATACAGATGGAGATGTAATCTCGGGCGATTTGTTTATTAGCGTTGATAGGGTGAAGGAGAATGCCATTAAAGAGGCTGTAGATTTCGATATAGAGCTGCGTAGGGTAATGATACACGGTATAATGCATCTATTGGGCCTTAAGGATAAGAAAAAGGGCGACCAAGAAGCGATGCGACTTGCTGAAAATCAAGCACTTATGATGTTTGAAAGCTTCGTTGTTCCACGTGGAACATGACATGGAGTAAAAGTGATTTTAAGGTAAGGTTTACTTGAAATGTTCCACGTGGAACATTTGCCCGTTAAGGGGTGTTTGAATTGGAATAGTATAATAATAGAAAGATGTTTCCAGAATACGACGTTATAGTAGTAGGTGCAGGCCACGCAGGTTGCGAGGCCGCAGCCGCAGCGGCCAATTTGGGTTCGCGGGTAATGCTCGTTACTATGAATATGCAAACCATAGCCCAAATGAGTTGTAACCCAGCAATGGGTGGTGTAGCCAAAGGGCAGATAGTTAGAGAAGTTGACGCCATGGGTGGTTTTTCGGGTATCATTACCGATCGCACCATGATTCAGTTTCGAATGCTCAACAAATCCAAGGGCCCTGCGATGTGGAGCCCAAGGGCACAAAGCGACCGCCAGTTGTTTGCAAACGAGTGGCGCAATACGTTGGAGCATACGCCGAACCTAGATTTTTGGCAGGATATGGTTAACGGTATCATCGTTAAGGACGGTAGGGTTGTAGGTGTGCAAACGGGTATGGGTCACGAAATACTGGGTAAGACTGTAGTTCTTACCAATGGAACCTTTTTAAATGGATTAATACATATTGGCGAGAAAAAGTTTGGCGGCGGACGCGCTGCAGAAAGGGCGGCCACTGGTATTACCGAACAATTAGCTGAGTTAGGTTTTGAAACGGGCCGTATGAAAACCGGAACCCCGCCAAGGGTTGATGGCCGTACGCTCGACTATTCAAAAATGGAAGAACAACCAGGCGATGAACTGCCTGAAAAATTTTCATACACAGATACACCGAGGCTAACCAAACAGCGCCCTTGCCACATTACGTATACCAACAGTGAGGTGCACGAGATATTAAAAGAAGGCTTTGATAAATCTCCAATGTTTACAGGTCGTATCAAAGGTCTTGGCCCGCGATACTGCCCATCGGTAGAAGATAAGGTAAATCGATTTGCTGATAAAGATCGTCACCAAATATTTGTAGAGCCCGAAGGTTGGAATACAGTTGAGATGTATATCAACGGTTTTTCTACCTCTTTACCAGAAGATGTGCAGTATAAAGCGATGCGAAAAATTGCTGGTTTTGAGAATGCCAAGATGTTCCGTCCTGGATACGCTATTGAGTATGATTACTTTCCGCCAACACAATTGACACATACCTTAGAGACCAAGTTGGTAAAGAATCTATTCTTCGCTGGCCAAATAAACGGCACCACTGGATATGAAGAAGCTGGTTGCCAAGGACTAATGGCTGGTATAAATGCACATTTAGCAGTTAAGGAGGAAGAGCCTGTAATTATTAGCCGATCAGAAGGATATATTGGCGTGTTGGTTGATGATCTTATTACCAAAGGTACAGACGAGCCATACCGCATGTTTACCTCAAGGGCTGAATTTAGAATTCTGCTTCGCCAGGATAATGCCGATTTGCGATTGACGCCACTAGGTCACAAGCTTGGCCTTGCTAGCGAAGAAAGAATGGCTAGGGTAGAGGAGAAGATACGCGTTGCAGCGGAAGTACAGAAGTACTTTTTAAATGAGAGCGTAACTCCTGATTTGGTGAATTCAATGCTCGAAGAACAAGGTACCACTACTATTTCACAGAGAACTAAGCTACATGCAATTTTAAGTCGTCCGCAAATCGATATGCAAATTATGTGCCGCCAGTTGCCGGAATTGGATCAATATTTAAGCCAGTACGACAATGAGTTTGTGGAGCAGGCAGAGATAAAAATGAAGTACGAAGGCTACATTGAAAAGGAACAGCAGCTGGTAGACAAAATGGGCAAATTGGAGGATGTCCGCATCATTGATAGTTTCGACTTCCGGAAGATTACTTCTTTGTCGCATGAAGCGCGCGAAAAACTTTCGAAAGTTCGCCCAACTACATTAGGTCAAGCAAGCCGAATCAGCGGCGTTTCTCCTTCTGATATTTCTGTACTCATGGTTTATATGGGCCGATGAGAAGTTTCCTTGGGTCTGCTTTTTTGGGTTGTGTTTTTGTCTTGTTTTGGACCGGTTGTGCCAACCAAGTTGCACCTACAGGTGGACCTAAGGATATAACACCACCAAAGGTTCTAGGCTCATATCCGCTCAATAAGTCTACCAATTTTAAGGAATCGAAGGTCAGGATTTTGTTCGATGAGTATGTAGTGCTTGACAATCCTGCGCAGCAGGTAGTGATATCGCCGCCTATGGTTCCGTTTCCAAGTTTTAGGGTAAAAGGAAAAGAGTTGATTATTGAGTTTCAAGATAGCTTGCGCAGCAGCACTACCTATACCATAAATATTACCGCTGCGGTGAAGGACCTTACAGAAAGTAATGTGCTTCCCGATTTTCAATATGTTTTTAGCACTGGCGATTATTTGGATTCGTTTATTGTGACAGGTAGGGTAGTGGACGCCGAGAAGGGAGAACTGATAGAAGGAGTATTAGTTTTGTTATACGATGTGCTGGAAGATAGTGTGGTTTATAAAGAGAAGCCATATTATTTTGGTCGTACTAATAAAGATGGGTCGTTTAGAATAGAGAACTTAAAAGGTGGGAAGTATAAGGTATTTGCCGTTAAGGATGAGAACTTCAATTTGAAGTACGATTTGCCAAATGAAAAAATAGCTTTTTGGCCCGACCCAATTTCAGTTTCGGAAGTGCCATTGCCGCCATTAGAGTTGCGGCTTTTCCAAGAAGAAGTAAAGAGCCTGCAATTGATAGAAACTTTTACTTCAAGCAGAGGATTCAATCAGTTTGTTTATTCCCTGCCTGTAAAAAAGGTTGACATTAAGCCGTTGTTGGATACTGCTAATTTCAGTGGTAGCTTAATTGAGTACAATGTTTCACGTGACACAATTAGCCATTGGTACCTCTACAACACCAATGGGCGCAGCATTTTGTTGGTTACTGCAAACGATACTTTAACCGATAGTGTAAGCGTAAAATCACCTTTGTTTACCAACGATTCGCTCTATAAAATAGGTAAGCCAGGTTTGTTGACCGCGTCTTCGAAAATGAAGCGAAGCACAGCGCCCGATGTTTTGGAACTAGATAGGCCATTTGAGTTTGAGTTAAATAGGCCAGCGCAAAGCATAGATGATAGCAAAGTGTATGTTATTGAAGATACCGTAAACGCAGTGGTGCCCAACGTGTATTTTGGCGATAGTGTAAAACGTAAAGTAGCCATTGGTTTTAGTTGGAAGCCCGGTTCTCACTATAAAATTGTGTTTCTGGACAGTGCTATTACCGATAGTTACGGGTTAAAGAGCGATAGTATCGGTTTTGAGGTAATAGCCCGTAAGCCAGAAGATTATGGAGCGGTTACCATAACTGTTGATAGCCTTGATCCTAGCCAGCAATATTTGTTAGAGGCAAGAATTGGAGATGCTATGCCGTTGATAGTGGAGGTAATTACGGGCACAACCAAGTTTAGCAAGAAGTACGAAAAGCTTGTGCCTGGGGCGTACAAAGTTCGTATAGTAAGAGATGCCAACTTTAATAAACAATGGGATACTGGTAGTTATAACCAAAGCCGACAACCAGAGCGCGTTTATATGCATCCTACGCCAGTTGATTTAAAACCGAATTGGGAAATTGAGGTGGAAATTGAGATGGAAAAGTGATTTTAATTTGAAAATTTAATGGTGTGCTAATTTCAAAATGAGTTAGCATTTGTTTGTACTTAGTTTCCAGATAGTAGTATTTGTCTGATAGCCAATTCTACTTGAGCCCCTTCTTTTACTACCATGAAATGCGAACCACCGTCAACGGTATGGTGGGTTTTGCCGATTCGTTTTATGGGGAACAAAGCGTCCTTGTTGCCGTGTATGTGATAGGTATTGGGGTGGGCATCTTTATGTTTCCAGAAAAGCACTTGATTACAGGCCCATCGGAAAAACTTGCCTGAACTTTCTTTAGCCATTTGGTATACCAACTCAGCCTCCTCGGCGGAGCCGCCGCCTTTTATCATTCTTATTTTGCCTACACCAGCTACTACCCAAGAGTAGGGCAACACTCGGTGTAACTGAAGTACCCTAAATACTTTCAAGCGGTTCGGAAATTGCTTGCGTGTGGTAAGGCTCGAAATTAGGATAATGCGCTCCGGCTTTACATACTTTGCTATTTCGTTGCTCATAATACCACCCAACGAGCAACCTACCAAAACGAAAGGTTTGCTAGTGTCAATTCTGTCGGCAAGGCGCTTGCTATAACTTTGGATGGTATCACCTTTCTCGGGATCTTCCCATTTAAAATAGTGGCACTCGTATTCATCCAAATGAATGTTGCGGAAAATGGCAGGTGTAGCCGCCAACCCAGGTATAAAATATAGGGTGGGCTTTTGTGCTGAGGGGTTGATGGTTGCAGTTTCCATGGGTTGTTTGCTCTTAGAGTTAATTGGCTTTTAAACCAATTCTATTTATATAAATGTTTATTTTTGGTATATAATTCACTGCCAACTTGTTTAATTTATTTTTTCTGTGGACTGTCGACCATTGATGGTGAAACACCAACTATTTAAGCCAATCAGAATACATTAGGTAGTTATTCGCTATGCCATCAATTAATCGCTGGGTTTGCTCGGCATCTACGGTTTTTACTTTTTTGGCAGGTACACCCGCATATATGCATCCCGACTCAATGTGCGTTCCCTCTAGCACCACGGCTCCAGCACCTATTATTGAGCCCGGTTCAACTACCACATGGTCCATCAAAACGGCACGCATTCCTATCAGTACATTATCCATGACGGTGCAACCATGTACAATGGCGGCATGGCCAATAGAAACATTGTTGCCTATTACGGTTGGAGCCTTTTGGTAGGTGCAATGGATAATGGCTCCATCTTGCACATTTACCTTGTTGCCAATGCGGATAAAATGCACATCGCCACGCACTACGGCATTAAACCAAACGCTGCAGTCGTTGCCCATTACCACATCGCCAATAATGGTAGCGTTAGGTGCCAAAAAACAATTGTTGCCAAACACTGGAGAAACACCTTTTACGGGAAGAATTAAGGTCATGGTTTTAGTTTCAAAGATAAAGGTTAAAATAGGTACGAGGTACGATTTACGAAGTACGGTTGAGTTTTGAATAAATAGCAATCTTAAATTCAACTTTCATTCGTAAATCGTACTTCGTAAATCGTACCTAGAAAGTATCTTTGCACTACTTTGGCTACCTACGAAATACATCTTCCCCAATTTGAGGGTCCGTTCGATTTGCTGCTGTTCTTTATTGAGCGCGACGAGTTGGATATTTATGATATTCCGATATCCCAGATTACTGCCGATTTTTTACAATACATGCATGGCATGGAGGAGTTGGACATTGAAGGTGCCAGCGAATTTATGTTGGTGGCCGCCACGCTTATGCGCATTAAGGCCAAAATGCTATTGCCCCGCCGCGACATTGACGAACTGGGAAACGAAATTGACCCGCGGCAGGAGTTGGTGCAGAAGTTGGTGGAATATAAAAAGTTTAAAGAAGTAACCAACGAACTAAAAGAGCTGGAGGATGACCGCCAAAGGAAATTCAAGCGCGGTAATGCTGCTCTAGATATTGCAGCCATAACCGAGAGCAAAAGCGTGGAGGCGGAGTTGCACAGCCTATCGCTGTACAACTTGATGCACGCCTTCAACAAAGTGTTGCAACGTTACAGTGAGGAAAAAACGGAAGTGCGCCACTCGGTAGTGCGCTACGCATATACCATTGAGGGGCAAAAAGACATCATTATCAGCCAAATAAGTAAAGATACTCCAACCCAATTTGAGGAGTTGTTTGCCGATTGCGAGAATCGGATACATGCCGTGTTTACTTTTTTGGCAATTTTAGAGTTAGTGGCACAACAAATGCTCGACTTGCAACTGCGTGAAGGTTTTAACAATTTTATCGTTTTGTTGCTCGATGGCGAACCGAATGGTGTAGCTTTGGATAACGATACTGAAGAGGCGGAATAATGACTTACCGCCCACTGAATCATAATTTTATGGACAATTTGTCGGGCAAATGTTATTTTTGCCCCAAACAAGCATTGAAGTACTTGCAATGATGACCAAACAGGAAGTAGTAAACAGGCTAGAAGAGTTGCTGAAGCAGGAGGATATGGAACATATCATTGCGGAAGTGGATGCCATTGAAACCGCATACCAAGCATTAGTGGACCAAGAACACCACACTGCGGAGGTAACGGAGGAAGTAGACGATAACGTTGCAATCGATGCCGTTGCTGATGCTGCTGCTGAAAATTCAGAACCTGCGGTAGAAGAGACGGCACCTGTGGCTGAAAGCACCGAGGACGCCTCAGCACCAACAGAACCAGCAGCAGCGGAAGCTCCTGCTATAAGTGCTGAAGAATCGTTGCGATTGGACCACAGGGTAAGAGAACTGTTGAACCTGATAAATACCCGCAAGGAAGCATACGAGACTAAGAAGAACGAAGACGAAAACGGCAACCTTAAGGAGAAGCAGCAAATAGTTGAAGACCTAAAGAACCTGATTAAAGAAGGGCCGACTATTACACAAGCTTATGATGCTTACAACCAGTTGATGGCTAAGTGGAAAAGCATTGGCCAAGTACCGCGCAAGCACTACAAGCAGCTGCAAAGTGAGTTTAGCCACCAAATAGATATGTTCTTCCACACGATGCAAATCTTTAGGGATTTGAAGGTGTACGACTTGGAAAAGAACTATGAAGCTAAAACAGCTTTGATTGCTAAGGTTAAAGAGCTTGAAACGGAAACGTCTTTTAGTAAGATTGACGACATGCTGAAAGTGTACCAAACGGAATGGGCTGAAATTGGACCAACCAAGGAGGACTTGTGGAAAGAGGTTCGCAATGATTTTTGGCTAGCCGTAAATGCCGCTTACGACCGTATACAGGCGCATTACGATAGCATCCGCGACCGTCAACGCTTGGCCATGGAGGCAAAAGAAGCCCTTGGGAAGATTGTAGTTAATTTGCTTGACGAAGACCTTAACTCGCACAAGAAATGGCAGGAGGCTACCGAAAAAGTGCTTCAGGCGCAAAAAGACTGGACAGGTACCGGCAACGCCGCGCGTAAGGACAATGACAATGCCTATAAAGAGTTTCGTGCCGCCTGCAATGCCTTCTTTGCTAAGAAGAAAGAGTTTTATGGCAGGCAGAAAGATCAGAATAAAGCTGGGCAAGATGCTAAGTTGGCTTTGATAGAAGCTGCCGAAAAGCTAAAGAACCAAACCGACTGGAGAAATACTACGGAGGCACTTATCAGTTTGCAACAAGAATGGAAGGAAACGCCAAGTGGCGGCAACAAGGAAGACCAAAAACTTTGGTTGCGTTTCCGTGCAGCTTGCGACCATTTCTTCGAGGCCAAGAAAGAACACTTTGCGACGCTTGATGACCGCCAGGCCGGTAACCTAAAAGCTAAGCAAGAGTTTATAGCAAAAGTTGAAGCCTTTGAATTGAGCGGTGAAAAGAGTAAAGACTTGGATGCTCTCAAAGGCTTCAATGAAGAGTGGCGCAACCTTGGGCCAGTGCCGAAAAACGAGATTGACAACATTAACAATGCCTACAAAAAGGCCTTGGATGCCCAATACGACAAACTGAAAATGAGCAAAACCGAAACGGTACTCACCAAGTTTAAAGATAAGGTCGAATCATTGGGACAAGGAGAAGGCGGTGGCCGATTGATTGAGCAAGAGCGCCGCGTGGTTCAAGAAACCATTAAGAAGATTAAAGAGACCATTGACCAATACGAAAACAACCTAGGTTTCTTTGGCCCCAGCAAAGGTGCAGAAGTATTGAAACAAGGCGTATTGAAAAGCATAGAAAAGGCGAAAGAGGAGCTAACCGTTTGGGAAACCAAGTTGAAGCAACTGCCTAAGCCCGACCCCGCGCAGCAGCGCGAAGAGCGCCCACGCTTTGATAAACCAAGGTTTGATAAAGGCCGCAGCGGCGGGGGTGGAAGAAGATAATGGTGACGCCAATTTTGGATGACCTCTGAAAAATAATTACCCAATAGGAAACTAATCTAAAAACGCTACTTAAAAAAGCGTAGTTTGGGATTGAGAGAATAAAAGCAGGCAATTGGTAAAACAATGGGCCTGCTTTTATTTTTAGGGTGTTTCGGTTTACCTTTAACCAATCCATGGCACTCAAGATACCGCGTCGTAATTTTCTGCATTACCGCAATTTGTTGCTATCGTCGGCAGCGTTGCTATACCTTGGGCTAAAACTCTATAGCCGCTGGGATACCATACCCCTATACGATTGGTATAGCCTAATGCTGTTGTTGTTTTTTGTTGTCAATATGGTAGTTGTAGCCAACTCCATTCGCCAATTGTTCAAGACCTCCCCTGCCCTGCTAATTACCGATGAGGGTATGGTTGATTATATCAGCCCAGCCAGAATGGGCCTCATCCCTTGGGCCAATGTTACTCATGCCGAAATACGCCAATACCGTGGCTACCCGCATCTGCTGGTTTCCATCACCAGCAACCAGCAAGCAATAAATAGTGCGCGCCTCATAAATAGGTACCTCATTAAGCAAACCATCAAAAAAACAGGTGCAGCCATAATTGTCAATTGCGCCATGCTCGATTTTGATAGGGATCAACTATTGGATGAGATAATGGGTAAATTGGGTAAGCCCATGCTGGATAGGCACCTAATAAGTGAACAATAAGCATCAGCCAACACCCAATTGGTTATATTTGTACTATGCACGTTGCCCCTACACAAGCCAAACGCTGGACCATAAGAGAAACCGACGAGGATGCCGTAACTGCCCTGCAACAGGAGCTGAACATCCATCCCGTACTTTGCCGTTTGATGGTGCAGCGTGGCATCAGTAGTTTGGAGGAAGCCAAGCTTTTCTTCCGCCCAAGTTTGGACGACCTGCACGACCCCTTTTTAATGAAGGACATGGCCGAGGCCGTAGAGCGCATTGAACTGGCTATTGCTAAAGGGCAAAAGATATTGATATACGGCGATTATGACGTGGATGGCACCACTTCGGTGGCACTGATGTACACCTTCTTGCGGGAGTTTTATGAGCGATTGGAATTTTATATACCCGACCGCTATGCCGAAGGGTATGGTGTAAGCCAAATGGGTGTGGACTATGCCATTGATAATCATTTTAAACTCATTATTGCGCTCGATTGCGGTATTAAGAGCGTGGATAAGGTGGCCTATGCCCGAGAGCGAGGTGTGGACTTTATCATTTGCGACCACCACCTAGTGGGCGACGAAATTCCACCAGCCGCAGCAGTGTTAGACCCTAAGCGCCCCGATTGCCCATACCCATACAAGGAGTTGAGCGGCTGTGGCATTGGGTTTAAATTGGCACAAGCCTTTGCTAAACGAAACAATATACCCGATGAGATCGTGTTTGCTTTACTCGATTTGGTAGTAATTTCCATAGCCAGCGATATTGTGCCCATTACTGGCGAGAACAGGGTGCTATCGTATTTTGGTTTGGAGTTGATTAATATGGGCGAAAAGCGAAAAGGCATTTCCAGCCTGCTAAAGCAAGCAGGAGTAGATAAAGAGTTGAGCATCACCGATTTGGTGTTCATTATCGGGCCGCGAATTAATGCTGCTGGCCGCATGGGTCATGCTAAAGCAGCGGTGGAGTTGCTAATAAGCGATACAGACATTAACTCCGATTCGGGTGCGGAGGAGTTGCAAAACCGCAACGCCAATCGAAAAGAAACGGACAAGGAAATGACCACGGAGGCGTTGCAGATATTACGCGACGACCCGTTGCTGGATAAGAGGACCACCACAGTGGTGATGCAGGAACATTGGCACAAGGGCGTTGTGGGAATTGTGGCTTCTAGATTGACGGAGCATTATTATCGCCCCACTATAGTGCTTACTTTATCCAACGGAATGATTACAGGTTCCGCACGCTCGGTGCGCGACTTTGATATACACGAGGCCTTGATTAAGTGCAGCGACTTACTGGTGCAATTCGGCGGGCATAAATATGCCGCAGGTTTGAGCCTATTGCCCGAAAACTTTGAAGCCTTTCGCAACCGTTTTGAAGAAGTGGTGAGCAGCACCATCCTACCCGAAATGCTAATACCCGAAGTAACTATTGATGCGGAATTGGAGCTGAACGACATTAACGATAAGTTTTACAACATCCTCAAACAGTTTGCGCCCTTCGGCCCCGAGAATATGAGGCCAGTGTTTTTAAGCAAAGGCGTATACGACTATGGCGGCACCCGGGTGGTAAAAGAACTGCACCTAAAACTGCACCTTACCCAAGACGGCAAACGCGAGGCCAAAGGTATCGGCTTTAATATGGGCTACTTTGGCGAGCAGGTAATCAGCAAAGGCAGCACCAAGCGCAAATTCGACATTTGTTACTGCCTAGAGCCTAACGAATGGCAAGGTAACATCAACATAGAAATGAGTGCTAAGGATATAAGGGTGGGCTAAGACTGCAAGAATCCCTTTAGCGATGTAAAGTTGGTAGCCAAACCAAACCTACAACTCACAAATCCCTTTAGGGATGATACCCTCAAAATGTTGTAACGTTCCTATTGGACTCTGCAAAGCGGTAAAAAATTGCTTGCTACCAACCTATAGTCCCTACTGGACTATGCGATGCCATGTTACATTAAATCCCTTTGCCCATCGTACTTTGTACATCGTACATTGTACATCACAAATCATTCAACACCACCACCAACGTACCAATCGGTACTTTGTTAAATACCTCAATCACCTCCTTATTCAACATACGAATACAGCCGTGCGAGGCGGGTTGACCGATAAGCCCCTCTTCGGGCGTACCGTGTATGTATATGTAGCGCTTGTAGCTATCTATGCCCTCGCCCTTGTTGATGCCTGGCTCTAGCCCTTCTAGCCATAAAATGCGAGTGGTAACATCGTCACTGTTTACGCTAATAGGTTCGGTAATGATTTTTGCCTCGCGGCCTATGTAAGCGCGGCCTTTGAAAATCGCTCCAACCTTCGCCCCTTCGCCAAACTTTTCTTTTATGCGATGTATTCCTGGCGGAGTTTTGTCGCTACCCGCTTTGCTACCGATACCCTTTTTGCTCGTCGATACTTTGTACGTGGCTGTTACCTTACCGTTTTGTACTAAGTATAGCTCTTGCTTGGCCGCACTGATAAGCACCAACAACTGCTCAGGTTGGTAGTTAAAGTCTTTTTTTAGTCGGGCAAGGTATTGCTGGGTAAGTGGCTGTTGCAGTAAATCTTTTGTTTGCCCTGCCGCCCACGACAATAACCCCATTAACAAAACCAAGGCAGGCAATAGGTATAGTATTGTTCTTTTCATAATTGTAGAGTTTTGGGTTTCTAATCATGTTTCAGACCCCATCCAAAATTATGCCGCAATCGGCAGCAAATTTTTTTATAGTTCAGGTTTATGGAATTCGATTTATCGCCGCATCTCTATCTAAGAATTCACACCGTAAATATACCATTATGAAAAACAGAAAATTATTTACCCTCGCTTTAGTGGCCATGTTTCTTATGGGAAGCACCGTTGCCATAGTAGCGTTCTCTGGGCCCAAAACAATTGTTAAAGCCCCCGACGAAACCGTAATGCTAGAACCTGTAAAGGGCTGCGTGTTTAAAACCGTTTTTAACGAAGACCCGCCAAAGCGCGAATTGGACCCTGGCTTCCGCCACCCCACGCCCGAAAATGCGTTGAAGGCGGTTAATAAAGGGCTTAAATGGCTTGCTACTGCTCAACACCCCGATGGTGGCTGGGGTGCAGGCAGCCATTCGGCACAAGATATCATCGACCCACATGCCGTGGTGCCCGACCCTGCTACTACCGCTATGGTAAGTATGGCCATTATGCGCAGTGGAAGCACACTCACCGAGGGGCAATATAAAACCCAACTCAACAAGGCCATGAACTATATTTTGAAATGTATTGAGAATACGCCCGATGAGCAATTGAACATTACGGACCTTACCTACACCCAGATACAAAGTAAGCTGGGCGGAAATATCGATGTAATTCTCTCGGCACAGTTCCTTACCAATTTGTTGGACAATGTGGGCCACGATGCCAATTTAAAAAAGCGCGTGGAAAAGAACTTGAACGTTTGCATACAGAAAATTCAAAGGGCACAGGGCAGTAACGGCAGTATTACTAATGCTGGTTGGGCGGGCGTGTTGCAATCGGGCTTGGCGGGCACGGTGTTGGAAACTGCCCAAAGCAAAGGTATGGTTGTGGATAGTGTGGCTTTGGAAAAATCGCGCCAATATCAAAAAGACAACTATAATGTAAACACTGGTACTGTTGATGCCGAAGATGGCGCTGGTGTGGTGTTGTATAGTGTAAGCAATAGCACGCGAAGCAGTGCCAAGGAAAGTCGCAAAGCGGATGAGGTAATAGCAGATGCCAAAAAGAAAGGAGTATTAGCCGATAGCGCACCAGTGACAGTAGATAATTTGAAAAAAGCGGGCATGACTGAAGAGGAAGCCTTGAAGTACAACACTGCCAACCAGATATATAACAGCGCTAAACTGCAAGCCCAAGACAAAGGAGTAATGAGCGGCTTTGGCAATAATGGTGGCGAGGAGTTTGTGAGCTTTTTGCAAACAGGCGAGAGCCTAGTAATTGGCAAAGACTATGGCTGGAAAAAGTGGTATGACGATGTATCTGCTACACTACTAAATATTCAAAATAACGACGGCACCTGGAACGGCCACCACTGCATTACCAGCCCCGTGTTTTGCACGGCCACTTGTATACTGGTACTGTCTATAAACAATGACATAGATGCTCTGGTAGCATTGGGCGAAGAATAATAGTAGGATTGAGTTGGACGTGTCGGAGGCGGTTCTTTGGGAGGGGAGCCGCCTTTTTCTCGTTTGTAGTTTAGTTTTTAATCATACACCACTAGGGTCTTTAGCGAGGTCTTCAAAAGAGTTACGTTGCAGGTATTGGTGCACCCGCTCGTGGTAGCCGGCTAGTGCCCTAAAGGTGTCGCGTATTTGTCGCAGCTCCTCGGCTGTGGCATTATGGTAGAGTATTTCGTTAACCTTGCTCATGCGCACCTTGGTTATCGTAGCGGCTTCCCTGCCCGCATCGGTAAGGTAAATGAGCTTGCTACGCTTATCTGTAGGGTCGGTTTCTTCGGCAATCAATCCGCGTTTCTTCATGCGCTTCATCATTTCGAAACACGTGGTTATCTCCATTAGAGAATCTTTTACAAAATCCTTCATGCGCGGCTTTTGGTAAATGTCGATGTACAACAGTAGCACAAATTCCTCGGTATTGTTCACGGGCATATCGGCAAAGGCACTCTTTACTAGCATATGTTTGTACCGGTCGAGCTGTCCCCAAAGCATCGAGAGCTCACCATACAATTGAAAAATGTTGTTGCTGCCACCATATATACGGTTTATCTCCTGTTCATAATCGCTCACCGCTTGCGAAGCGGAAGCTTTTAAGTCTTCTTGTACCAGCCAATACCCGAAACCCTTCAGGTCATTTCGGCCGGTGTTTAGGTATTTTTTGTAATTTGCCAAGAGCGCTTCAATATCTTCAATCATAAATTTTAAACAATTTTGTACAAGGTTAAAACAATTTTGTAACAACGCTGTTTTAATCCTTGTAAATTAGCAAAATGAAAACACTATTAACCCTTTTATTGTTTGTGTCAGTATTGGGAGCTTATGCCCAAACAAGTGTTATTACCGGCAAAGTAACCGATGAACTCACCAACGAGCCTATCCCGTTTGCCAATATCACTATACAAAATACCACTACTGGCACCACTACCGATATTGATGGCAACTATGCTTTAACGGATCTGAAGCCAGGGTTATACAACCTGCAAGTATCGTTTTTGGGATATACCACCAAAACCCTTTTCGATATTGAGGCTTATACTAATAAGAAGACCATTTTGAATATCGTGTTGGCCCAATCTTCAGAGTCGTTGGACGAGGTAGTGATAAAAGAAAGCCCTTTCGCCAAAACGGCCGAAAGTCCACTTTCTGTAAAAACGGTAAGTGCCAACGAAATTGAGCGTTACCCAGGCGGCAATAGAGATATTAGTAGGGTAATACAATCCTTACCTGGGGTTTCAACGGGAGTATCGTTCCGCAATGATATTATTGTGCGCGGTGGCAGCCCCAACGAAAACCGTTTTTTTATAGATGGTATTGAGATACCTAGCATCAACCATTTTAGCACTCAAGGGGCATCGGGTGGTAGCAATGGTTTCATTAATGTCGATTTTATTAAGGAGGTTGATTTTTACTCTGGTGCCTTCCCAGCCAACCGGGGCAACACCTTGAGCAGCATTATGGAGTTTGGTTTTAAAGAGGGCCGCAACGATCGTGTTGCCAGCCGCTTTACCATTGGTGCTACCGAAGCGGGGTTATCGTTAGAAGGGCCGTTTAGTAAAAAGAAAAACAACACTACCTTTATTGCCTCCTACCGCCGCAGCTATCAGCAATTGTTGTTTAAAGCACTGGGCTTACCATTTTTGCCATTATACAACGATGCCCAATTTAAGATTAAAACTAAATTCAAGAACAAGAGCGAATTGATTGTATTGGGCTTGGGTGCTTTCGATAAATTTAAACTAAACCTGGGTGCCAACGAAACAGAAGACCAACAATACATTTTGGGCTTTTTACCCTATTTTAACCAATGGAACTATACAGTAGGCGCTCGCTACCGAAAGTTTACTGAAAACGGTAACTACCTATTGGTTGCCAGCCGCACCCAGCAAAACAACGAGAACTTTAAGTACCGAGACAATGAAAACGACAACCCCGATGCTTTGTTGTTCCGCTTAACAAGCAACGAGAGTGAGAACAAGCTCCGCTACGAGCAAAACATGTTAGTGGGTGGGTTTAAACTAAACTTTGGCGCCGGCTACGAGTTTGCACAATACGAGATAAACAGCACCGCCGTGATACCTACCGATGCTGGCAACTATACCGCCAGCTATAGCTCTAAAATTAACCAGCACAAAGGGGCTTTGTTTGGGCAAGTGAGTCGCAGTTTTTTTAACAGCCGTTTGTCGTTGTCATTAGGTTTGCGAACTGATATAAACAGTTACAACAGCCGCATGGCTAATCCACTGCGCCAGTTATCGCCTCGTTTCTCGGCAAGCTACACGCTTAAACCAGGCTGGAACATCAACTTCAACACCGGCCGTTATTTCCAATTGCCACCCAACACTACTCTCAGCTACCGCGATAGCTTAGGCACTTTGACTAATAAAAACACATTGAACTATATTGGCAACACACAGTTTGTAATAGGTACAGATTATACTACCCAAACCAACACTAGGGTAAGTATAGAGGGCTTTTTGAAGCTATACAACAATTATCCGTTTTTACTTGATGATAGCATTTCATTGGCCAACCTAGGTGCAGACTTTGGCGTAGTAGGTGATGCTCCGGCCAATAGCAACTCTGATGGACGGGCATATGGGTTTGAGGTATCGGTGCAGCAAAAGCTGTTTAAGGGTTTCTTTGGTATTGCCTCTTATACCTTTGCCATTAGTGAGTTTACGGATAAAAATGGTGATTATAGATACAGTAGCTGGGACAGGCGCCATGTGTTTAGTATAGCAGTTGGTAAGAAGTTTAAGCGGAACTGGGATATTGGAACTCGTTTTGGTTTGGCTACTGGCAACCCATTTACCCCATACGATGTTGCCTACTCTTCGTTGATAAGCGTTTGGGATGTTACAGGCGAAGCCCAGCTTGATTATAACCAACTGAACGAAGGCCGTAATTCACTCGGACAACAGTGGGATATTAGGGTTGATAAGCGTTGGTATTTCAAGAAATGGTCGTTGAATTTATACTTGGATATACGCAATGTGCTGAACAGCACTACCAAACTTAACCCCGATTTAGTAGCCGTAAGAGATGCTAACGGAAATTTGGTGGTTGACCCTAACGACCCTACCCGGTATCAAATGAAAACGGTTCCAAGCGAAGATGGGCTAATCCTTCCATCCCTCGGTATTGTGATTGAGCTATAAAAGAGAAGGCTGCCCTTACGAGCAGCCTTCTTGGTTCAACAAACAACAATCATCAAAACATTAAGGGAGTTATCTTTGAATTACTACTTTTTGTACCGAGGTAAATTCGTTGTTGGATAATTGCATCAAATACACACCATTGTAAACCGTGCTTACATCCATATATGCAATGGTGCTGCCTTGGTTAATGGCGGTTTCTATTATCAACTTGCCAGAAATATCAAACATCCGTACTTTAATAGTTTCCTTCAACAATCCATTGTACTGTATAGCTAGCAAATCGTTGGCCGGGTTCGGGAACAAGGTAACTTTTAAGTTATCAAAGTCTTGGGTTGCAATACCGGTACCAGTAGTGTCTTCAGTAGGTATGTAGGTGGTTACCGCTTCGGTTATAGAGGCAACTTTTACAGCATTTTTTACGCCATAAAAAGTAGGCCCCACCGCATAAGGATATGCAGAGTTCCAGTTTTCGTCAACTGTGCAGAAGTATGCATAAGTGCCGTTCGGGTATTCGGGCGTTTCACAATAGCGGCCATTGTGCTCGTCTAAATATTCAGGGGCTGCGTTGGCAATGTACGCATAGTCTTCCCTAAAAAGACCCAAAGGATAAGTGCCATTTACTGGCGGGCCCGCGGTTACGGTACTTCCGTTGGCGTATGTGGTGCGGGTGGTAATGTTTCGCAACGAATAGCCAGATTGCATGCGAGTAATACCGCCAGTGCCGTCAGTATTTTTGTAACCATAAGCACCATAAATAGGGAATCCATCGTAAGAAAAGCCAATCAATGGCGAATGTTCCGTGCTATCAATGGTGTACAAACCATCGGCATCGTATAAGTTGCATACGGTAGAAATTACGGTAAGATCTAGCTTAAATGCTGATGGGTTTTGGTGGTGGTGGTAGTTGCCCATTGCTGGGTGGCCTTTGGCGCAATCGAAGCCTGCTTTTTCGGCTACAATGGCATCGCGGTTCCACACGCCATCGCCCATGCCGCCAGTGGGGCCGCCAGCTAAGGCACCAGTACTGTTTTTCCAAGAAACACCATCGCGGTAATCGAACAGTGCTACCCCATTGATGAATATACCAATGTTGCCGCCATTGGTGTTAATCGCTGCCCCTGTATTTTGGGTGGGCTTTAATGAAATCTTAAAAATGGCGTTCTGCCCGGTAGCTTGTGAAGGGTTGTTGTCCAAAAACGGCCCCGTTGGGTAACTAGGGATGCCTTGAGTGGTAACATACACCCAGTCTGTGGAGTACTGCACCGTTTGCACGTTGGCCAGCGTATTGTTACTTATGGCCGTAGAGTTGCCTTGCACATAATAGCTGCCTAGTAGAGAGTTGTTTTGCAACCAAGCGATAATGGCAGGGTTTGTTTGAGCAACCGAAACGGCCAAATAGCAGCAGGCAAGTAGCGAAAAAAGTATTTTTTTCATAGGGTTAGTAGTGTTTGTTAGTTGTTTGACGCCATCATTTTTTAATCCCTTCGCCAGCGGGCTAAAATTTCTTTAGGGTAGCTATAACTGGGGTTGAAAACGAAAGATTTATCGCTCAAAGTCAACAGGAATGCTACCAAATCTACCTTTTCGTTTTCAGTAAGTACGATTGGCTTTTGCAACCTTTTATCCTTTTGGTTGCAGAAGGTAAGGTTGGTGTAGTGAGTAACCACTTGCGATAGCTTTGAAAACCGCCCATGGTGCATGTAAGGGAACGAGTAGGCCACATTGCGTAAAGTAGGTACTTTGAATTTGAGCGAGTCTAGCGGGTTGTGGCTAACAACCACTCGGCCAAGGTCGTTAAGGGTGCTGTCTATTTTTAAACCGTTATCGGCAAACTCGTAAGTACTGAACAAAGGCTCTGCATGGCAGCTGTTGCAGTGTTGTTTAAAAAGGCGGTATCCGTTTGCTTCTTGATCCGTAAATACGGATTTCTTGCGCATTACACTATCGTACTTGGCGTTGGCTGATATAAAAGTCAACTGAAACTGCGATAGGGCCTTCAATGTTTGGGCTCCAGTAATAGTGCTATCGGCAAACGCATCAAAAAACAACTCACGGTACATAGGTATTTGGCGCAGTTTGGTTATCACGTTGGCAATGTCCTCGCCCATTTCCTTGGGATGGCTTATGGGCGCCAAGGCTTGCATATCTAAGTGGTTTATGGCGCCATCCCACATAAATTCCGATTGCCAAGCCAAGTTTATCAACGCGGGGGCGTTTCGGGAACCTACTTGGTCGCCAATACCATGGCTCAAGTCATGGTCAACATGCGCAAAGGCATTATATGGCGAGTGGCAAGAGGCGCACGATATGGAGTTGTCTTTAGAGAGAATAGGGTCGTAAAAAAGCACCCTACCCAGGTCAATTTTTTGTTGGGCTAATGGATTTTTCTTAAAGTCGTAAAGGGGCTTCGGAAAATAAGAAGGATATGCGAGCTTAAACCCTTTGAATACCGTAAACGACAGCAATCCCAATCCAAATAATATGAGCCAAAGCTTCTTCATGGCTGTATATTGTTGGTAAAGTTTTGCTTGATGATGGTTGACAGGGATATTGCCTTAGCGCTGGGCGACATGATTTCGGGCTCCAACCTTAAATCTATGCTACCCAGTATTTTATCAAGCGCAATATACACAATTAGGTCTTGGTCATTGGTGCAAGAAAAAGTAACGGTTTGTAAGGCCTTGAAAGGTGGCATGTAGCCCCCGATGTGGTACTGGAACTTATGATTTCGGGAGTTGCATACTGGGCTCGTGCCTTCTAGTTTAAAGTTGATAAAACCGCTCTGCCATGCCCAATACATGCCGTTCATTGGGTCGAGTGCACCGCCCATGGCACCCGAAACATTGGTTATGCTATCAATACCGATGTGGAACTGTATTTGGTCGAAAATGAAAGGTTTGGGTAAATTAAGCTGCAAGGTTTGGCTTTGGGGGTGAGCTGCGTCTAATAAGTAATGACCATCGGGAATTTCATAAACTACTTTGTTGCTGTTCAACAGCTTTATTCCCGAAACATAAAATCGGAACCCTTCTACCGTAAGGCTGTCGTTAATATTTGCTAGCAAGTAAGCCTGCCCCAGTTGCAATGGCTGGGCGTTGAAACAAGGTACAAACGACATAGTAAACCTACTGGCTTGCGCAAACCCAGCAATGGCGAAGCAAAACACCAGAATGCACACTAAAAGGGGTTGTTTAGTCATAAGCGCTTCAACAAGCTGCAAGTTATTAATCCTTATTCAATAAGACGACTAAACGCAGTATATCCTTTGCTTCAAATAGCCATGGTTGGTTTTGCAGCCCCATACTTCTATTTCAAAATCGTAGTTTGTACCTTTATCCCACTTGACCCCATCAGAAGCCATATCGAAACTAGAAGCTTACTGCGCCTACCAAGAGCGTTGCGAGCAAGAGGTGCGCAACAAGCTGTCCAAGCTTACTGTGCCCATGGAGTTGCACGCCGAGGTGTTCAGGTACCTGCGCGAGCAAGGTTTTTTGGATGATGCACGTTTTGCCAAAACATACGCAGGTAGCAAATTGCGACTAAAGAAGTGGGGCAAAATGAAAATAGTGCAGGGTCTAAAAATAAAAGGGATAAAAGAACCGCACATTAGCAATGCCCTTAAAGCACTAGACTGGGACGACTACTACAACACCATTCGTGCCCTGTTGGAGCAAAAAGGCCGGCTGCTGAAAGACCCCGAAGGGTACCAACGCCAGCATAAACTGGTAACATATTTAGTAGCCAAGGGCTTTGAGCCTAACTTGGTGTGGGAAGTATTGAAGGAAGAAGCGCAATAAAAAAGGGGCCACCTTGCGGCAGCCCCTTAGCTATATTTTAAATGGGCAGGTATTATCTTACAGGCAATACATAAATAAAGCCTAGTTCAACACCGCCGGTTACGTTGGTAGTGTTTTCAGTACCAAAAATACCTTTGCTATCAGTAGCGCTGGTAAGGGCACCATCGAATCGAAGTCCAGCATTGATTTTAAAGTTCTCGTGAACATTAAAGCCCAAACCGAAGCCCAATACTAAGCCAATATTCAAACTTTCAAGTTCATCTTTAACATCAACGTCGCCGATAAGGTTGCTTGGGTCTTGAACTTCACCAGAAAGCAACACGCCAAATTGAGGGCCAAAATTGCCTTGGAAATAAACAACTTCTTCAGAGTTGGTGTTGAAATGCAAAAGAATAGGTATTTTCAAATACTTAACCTTCAATTCAGCACCGTCTTCGCCAAACGATTTGAAGTTCTGTCCTTGGCTTGAGTACAAGAAATCAGCACCTAAACCAAATCCATCTGTAAAGTGGTAGTTTACCGTAGCGCCAAACATGTAGCCAAAGGTGGTTTTGTAATCTAGTTCATCGCCTGCATCAGAAAAGTCCTTGTTGAACATCCAAGTAGTAATTGGCGTAACTTTCAATCCTGCGTGCAATCCTTTTTGTGCGAATGCTGAAGGCAACATCAAAATAAAAGCCGCAGCAATCAAAACTAACTTTTTCATTGTGGTTGATTTAGTGTGATATAATGGCCAAAGATAGATAATTTTAGTAGGTTAAAACTATAACGCTCATTAGGTACTACTTAAAAAACATCAATCACTTGAAATTATTTAGGCTATTTTTTCCTGTTTTCGTTTTTACTTGCCTAATCGGCCTAATTGCAATGGCCGGAAACGGCAATAATGCCCTGAAGTACATACTCTCTGGCGATTATGCCAAAGCCCGCACCTTTCTCGAAAAAGGCAGCAAAAAAGACAGCACCGACTATGCCATAAACTTCCTTTGGGCGGAATATTTCGCTGCTGGAGATAATAAGGCCAGAAACATTGATAGTGCTTACTATCATTTAAAAATAAGCTTCGCTGAGCTAGATAGTACAACTAATAATAAGGTGGTGCGAAAAAACGCTTTCTTGGGTATTCGGCCATACAATATGGGTAAACTGAAGGACGAGATAACTGCAGAAGCATATCAAATAGCCGATAGCACCAATACGGTAGCTGGATGGGAACACTTTATAAAACTTTATCCCCACTCGCCTAAATTTGATGATGCGGTGGCCAAACGCAATAACGAGGCATTCAAAGAGGCCAAAGAATCATTTACTTACGAAAGCTTTAAGCAGTTTTTGGAGCAATACCCCAATGCCGACCAAATACCAGAGGCGGTAAAGTTTTACGAAAGCCTGCTTTATCAAGAGCTTACCAAATCGGGAACTTGGCAGGCATACAAAGATTTTACCCTTAAACACCCCGAAAGCAGTTTTTATAAAGAGGCCCTAGACAAATATGAGCGACTGTTTTATGAGGAAACGACCGCAGAGGGCTCATTGCAAGATTATTTGGATTTTGCGGCCAAGTACCCCAGCAGTCCTTATGTCGCTGCTGCCGAAGATCAGGTGTTTGAAATGGAGACGCGAAACAAGAGCATACTGGAGTATACCAACTTTGTGAGCCGTTACCCCAACAACCGAAACCTGGGTAAGGCTTGGGATGAGCTGTATGACGCGTACAACCTATCGCGAACCACCGAAGAGCTAGAGCGTTTTCAGCAACTGTTTCCAAAGTACCCTCATCCGGAGCAACTAGCAGAGGATATGCGGTTTTCGAAAATGGAAATCAGATTGCTTGAGGCGGATAATTTGTTTGGCTATGCAGATAGCCTAACGGGGCAATTGTTAATTGAGCCGAAATACCCAGACGCTTATGCCTTTTCAGAAAACTTGGCCGCCGTATCGTTGGTTGATTGCGAGGATAGTTGTCAATATGGATATGTAGACCCTAAGGGTACTTTAATAATTGCGCCAAAGTATAGTGAGGCTGGCGAATTTAAACAAGGATTAGCGCTAGTGTCAATAGGAAATTGCGAATCAGAGACCTGCAAATGGGGTTTTATCAATAGAAAAGGAAAAGCCGTTATCGCTATAGAGTACGACGATGCCTTGCCATTTAGCCAAGGCTTAGCTTTGGTGCGCAAAGGCGAAAAATACGGATTTGTAAACAGCCGTGGCAGAGCGGTAATAGCTATAAAATACGATGATGGATATTCATTTTCGGAAGGGTTGGCCGCTGTAAGACAAGACGATTTGTGGGGCTATGTTGACCTCACAGGTAAAATGGTTATCGCGCCCCAGTTTAAGCAAGCTCGCTCGTTTCGCGATGGGCTGGCCCCAGCCATAAACGATGAGGGCAAATGGGGTTATATTGGGCAAGCCGGACACTGGCTTATTGAGCCGCAATTTGATGCCGCCGACCCCTTTAATGAAGGCACTGCCAAGGTTTTGGTAAAACAGAAAAAAGGCAATACTTGGCAATCGGTGGAGAAGGAGATTGAGATGAGCGGGAAGTTTGTGGATTGAAATGGTTAAAAAGTCTCATTAGCTACTAAGGTTTAGTTTTGCGCTATGAACATCTACGAATTCTCGGGCATTGCCCGGCCCATTGATTTTAAGTACCCTACCAATAAGCTGATAGCTATACTATCGGCAATGGCCTTGGTGGGTGGTTTTATATTGGGGCTGGTGCATGGTTTGGTGCTGGGTAAATCGGTTTTGTTGGGGTTGCAGTCCGCTGCCACGGTATTCCTTACTTGGGCTTTTGCACGCGAAGTTGACCCACAAGAGCCTTACTCAGCTTTTGTGGCGGTAGGTATTGTTTCCATTGGTTTTGTTTGGGGCATCAGGCCCGATTTGTTAAGTATTGCAGTAGTTATGGGCGCTGCCCGCATCTTGATTTGTAGTTGTGGTAGGCAGCCCGTAATTCCTGATGCGCTTATTATTTTGGGTGGCGCTGCCTGGTTAGGTTATAACCAACACCAAGGTTTGACAGTGCTGGTGGTGGCTTTGACCTTTTTGTTGGATGGATTATTGAAGCCCGCGAATAGATTGTCGTTGTTATTCGGCTTTTTGGCCCTTGCAGGTGGGGTTGCAACCTTCTACTTCTTCCATGTAATACCTACCATTAGCCCTGCGCTACTAAATACTAACATGGTGGCATTGGCCTTGTTTTTGGTGTTTATGTTTATTGCCTACAAACGCCCCGAAGCCCCCGCCGACAGCAATAACTTTACCATTGCCCGAAAGCGACTGCTAGCATTTCAAATATTATTGCTGGTTTGGGTGCTGCTGGCCATGCCCGTTTATGGCGGCGGCTCGGAAAACAAGCTGTTTATCGTTTGGGTTGCAATGGCAGCGTCAAGTATTTTTGCTATTGCCAATGGCATATTGAGCAAAAAGGCTGGAAATGTTAGTGAGCCTAAGTAATTGATAGTGTTTTTTAACCGTCTAAATTGTGGACCGTGGACGGTCAATCATGGACCAAAAAGCTACTCCTGCCAATACACCCTTTTAACCCTACTGCTTATACCCGTAAGTATCTCATAGGGGATAGTGCCTGCCCACTCGGCTATTTGCTGCACGGGTAGTTCGGGGCCGAAAACGATAACCTCATCACCTTCCATGGCCTCGGGCACATCTGTAACATCAAGCATACACATATCCATGCACACTCGGCCCACAATGGGTGCCAAGCGGCCATGAACCATCATGCTACCTGCGCCGTTGCTCAAGCGGCGGTCAATGCCGTCGGCATACCCTACGCCCACCGTTGCAATTCGTCGCTCATTAGTTGCGGTATAGGTTCGGCTGTAGCTTACAGTTTCGCCAGCAGCAATCGTGCGCAACTGCGAAATGGTAGTGCGCATGCGGCCTACCTGTTCCAATTTACCAACCAAGGCGGCGCTGGTATCAATGCCATATACGCCCAAGCCCAAGCGAACCATATCATATTGTGCATTCGGGAAACGCGCGATACCCGCCGAGTTGAGGATGTGCCGCATGGGCTTATAGTCCAGCCCTTTTATAACAGCTAAGCTCATTTGCTCAAACTTAGCTACTTGTTCGCTGGTAAAACCGTCGTGCAGCACCTCTTCACTGGCGGCTAGGTGCGAGAAAATGCTCATTGCTTTTAGCCAAGGCGTGTTTTTGAGGGCTTTTGTTAATGCCTCAACTTCATCTATTCCGTAGCCTAACCGGTGCATACCCGTATCGAGCTCAATATGAATAGGGTAAGGTTTTTCAGCATTGGCATTTCCGCTCAGTTGCAAGTACTCGCTGAACTTATTGAAAACACCCTCGTTGTATAGGTCCGGCTCCAACTGATACTGCACAATCGCCTCAAAGCTGCGCTGCTCGGGGTTCATTACCATTATAGGCAAGGTGATACCGCCCTTGCGAAGCGTAACTGCCTCATCAGTATAGGCAACGGCCAAGTAATCGGCTCTATGGAACTGCAGGGTATTTGCAATTTCAAAGCTACCGCTACCATATGACAGGGCTTTTACCATTACCATAGTTTTCACTCCTGGCTTCAGCAGGCTATGATATACTTGCAGGTTGTGCGCTAGAGCATTCAGGTTTATCTCCAGAACGGTTTCGTGTACCTTTTGCTCCAGCAACTTGCTTATGCGCTCAAACTCAAAGCTGCGCGCACCTTTAAGTAGTATGGTCTCGTCGGCAAAATGTAGCTTAGCTAATTGTGTTAAAAACACATCGGTGCTTGGATAAAAGGAAGTCTCTAGACTTACATTCTTCTCGAATATTTTAGGTTGCCTTGAGATAGCTGGCCCAATTCCCAACAGTCGGGTTACGCCCTTTTGCCCAACTAAGGCTGCTACATCCTCGTACAAATCCATCTCATTTTTGCCAGATTGTAGTATATCCGACAGAATTAAGGTCTTTTTTGGGTGCTGCTTTTGCTGGTTCAAAAAGTCCAGCGCAATGGTCAGCGAGCCCAAATCGGAGTTGTAGCTATCGTTTATTAAGCTGCAGTTGTTTACCGCATCCTTAAGCTCAAGTCGCATAGCTATTTTGCCCAACTTGCGCATGCGTGCTTGAATAACCTCTTGATGCACACGCAGGTACAACATGGTTGCCCAACAATGAATGGAGTTCTCGATGCTGGCTTTGTCAATAAATGGGGTAACAATATTAATCTGCTCCTCCTTATAAACCCCTTCAATGCGGGTCTCGTTGCTATTCGAATCTATTTTGGTTATACGCAGATCGGCATCGGTTTTGTGCGCCCAAGTAAACAATTGGAATTTCTCTTGCGCTTCATCGTCGGAAAACTGGCTACGTATTTCAGTAATGGCCTGCGTTATCTCGTGGTAGTCTTTGCAATAGATGAGGATACGGCTATGAATAAACAGTTTCAGTTTCTCTTTAACCTTATGCCTATTATTCAAAAAGCCCTCTGCATGCGCCTCGCCAATGTTGGTAAAAATGCCAATATCGGGTTTTATCACTTTTTGCAGGTGCTCCATCTCTCCCGCTTCAGATATGCCCGCCTCAAAAATGCCCAGCGTGTGGCTATCGTTAAGTTGCCACACCGAAAGCGGCACCCCAACCTGGCTATTGTAGCTTTTTGGGCTGCGCACTATTACATAATCCTCTTCCAATAGTTGGTACAGCCACTCCTTTACAATGGTTTTTCCATTGCTGCCAGTAATGCCGATAACGGGTAATTTGTATTGCTCCCTGTGCAACGCTACCAAGGTTTGCAGCCCACGGATGCTATCGTTTACCTTTAGTATGTTGGCTTCAGGCAGGTCGTAGGCTTTTTCTTCTTCGGTAACTACAAAGTTGCGCACTCCCAAAGCATATAAGTCGCTTAGGAATTTATGACCATCGTGCCGCTTACCTTTTACGGCAAAAAACAGGGCCGATTCGGGGTCGGTAATTTTGCGGCTATCTAACGACAAACCATGTATGGGCTTATCTCCAGTAAACTGGAGCCAGTTGCCGCCCATTACTTTAGCGATTTGTTGAGATGTGTAGCCGGTAGTAGCCATGTAACCAGTTTGGAGTGTCAAAGATAACAATGGCAAATGACATGCCAGTTTGTTTTTTAGGTTGTTGCTTAAATCCTATCTTTAACCACTACACCAACCACCCATTATGCGAGCGCTTTTACTGGTTTTAGCCCTGCTATTGTCGTTACCATCCTTCGCCCAACAGGATTATACCCCACCCTACCCAGAGCAGTTCAAAATACTATCATGGAACATACACATGCTGCCTTATTGTGTCTACTACAAAACCAAGAAAGGCAAGCGCTGCAACGGAATTGTAGAAGAGTTGGGCAAGCGCGATTATAACATTATCATGTTTCAAGAGGCCTTTAAAACGCGCGCCAGACACAAGATTTATAAGGGTTTAAAAGAAAAGTACCCATACCAATACGGCCCTGCGAACCGAAAATTTAGTTGGAAAACCAATAGCGGTATCTGGGTATTGAGCGACCGACCACTGAGCGTTAAAGGAGAGGTGGAGTTTACGGAATGCGCAAACGATGGATGCCTAGCACGTAAAGGCGGGCTGATGGTGGAGGGCGAGCACAACGGCCATATTTTCCAGATAGTGGGCACTCACACCAATGGCAACCCGCAGGAGGTAAACCGCCACCAATTTAGGCAGCTTTACGACGAGCTACTGAGGCCTAACGAAGACAGCGCTACCATCCAAATTATTTGTGGCGATATGAATTGCCAGAAAAGCAAGCCGGAAGATTATGAGGCCATGTTGCGCCTACTACACGTAGAGCAACAACCACATTATAATTGCAAAGAAGATACGGCCTCGACCACAGAAATTGACCACACCGTAGATTATATTTTGGTGCGTGATAACGGCGCAAAAATAACCATTAAACGAACCGCCACCATACGCATTGGCCCAGCCTGGAAAAGCGGCAACCCTAAACGCTACGGCACCACCGTAGGCCTAAGCGACCACTACTCGGTGGAGATGATATTGGAATGGGAGGATTGATGGTTTTGAGACAAAAGACACAAGAGCAATTTTAATTGCTTAAGGTTTTGTCGTGCAGGATTGTATGTTTGATAAGGGTTTTAGCGCAGATTTTGATTTGCTCATTTGTCATCGATCATTTCATATCTCATATTTAATTTGATTTTAAAAATTAGGGTACGCGAAAAAAGTCTTGTGTCTTGTGTCTTATGTCTAGTGTCTAGTTAGTAACTTGCAGTCACAAATTGAAAACGCTATGCAAAATACCCCAAGTATACCCCGTAACATATACAACGAAGAGCATTTGCTGTTCTTCAAAACTGTTGCTGACTTTGCCGCTAAAGAAATAACCCCCAACAACGAACAGTGGGAAAAAGACCACATGGTGAGCCGCGAAAGCTGGCAGAAGCTAGGCGAAAATGGCTTTTTGTGCATGCAAGTTGATGAAAAGTACGGCGGCTTGGGTATTAAGGATTTCCGATACAATGCCATTTTTACGGAAGTAATTGCCCTTACAGGTTGTGCAGGCCCGGCGGTAGGCTACCCATTGCACAGCGATATCGTTTGCCCGTACATCGATCACTATGGCAACGAAGCTACTAAACAGAAGTACTTGCCTAAAATGGTTTCGGGCGATTACATTGCCTCCATTGCCATGACCGAGCCAGGAGCAGGTAGCGATTTGCAAGGCATGCGCACCACAGCCGTTGATAAAGGCGACCATTACCTAGTAAACGGTTCTAAAACGTTTATTACCAACGGTTACCTGTGCGACCTAGCCGTGGTGGCCGTAAAAACTGACCCTACCAAAGGTGCCAAAGGCATTAGCTTATTGGTGATGGATGCTAACGCCGAAGGGTTTAGTAAGGGCAAGCCGTTCCATAAAGCGGGTTTACATGCTCAAGATACCTGCGAACTGTTTTTTGATAACGTGAAAGTGCCTAAAGAGAACCTTTTGGGCAGTGAAGGCCACGGTTTTGCCTACCTCATGACCGAATTGGCGCAAGAACGTCTAGTGGTAGGCTTGGGTGCCATTGCAGCTGCCGAGGCTACCCTAAACCTCACTATTCAGTACATTAAAGAGCGCCAAGCTTTCGGTAAGCCAGTTGCCGAGTTTCAGAACACTAAATACAAAATTGCAGAGCTAGCCACCGAAGTGGAGATGGGCCGTGTATTTGCCGACCGTTGTGTGGAGTTGCATAACAATAAGCAACTTGATGGTGCTACGGCATCAATGGCCAAGTATTCACTTACCGAGTTGCAATGCAAAGTGGCTGATGCCTGTGTGCAATTGCATGGTGGCTATGGCTATATTTGGGAATACCAAGTGGCTCGCGCTTGGGCCGATGCCAGGGTGCAGCGCATTTATGCCGGCACCAACGAGATTATGAAAGAGCTGATAAGCCGTAAATATTTGCAATAACAAAAAAGCCTTCCCAAACAGGGAAGGCTTTTTTGTTTTCTTTTGGCAGTAGCCGTTATCCTTTGGGTATCATTTTGTCCAGCATCTTTTTCACCTCTTCAGGGCTGCTAGATTTTATCATCTGCTGAATAAGCATCGTAATATCCATTACCTTGTACGTGGTTGGAATGGTAAATAACTTCGAGTCGATGGTTTCTTTAAGCGGTTCCACTCTAAAGCTAAAGCCCCCCTCGCCTTGCAACTTTTTACCCTTACCCTCCAATATCATACCAGCTGGCAAGTTGCTTTGTGGTGTTAGGTTGCCTAACAATGCTGGTAAGCTAATACCAATCTCGTTGGTTATCCAAAACTCAGAGTCGTATTCATCGTCTTTAACTAAGTACTTTTTGCAGTTGAAGCCTGCTATTTTCTTTACCTCATTAGTGGCTGTTACGGTACCCTTCGATTTGCCGTCCATATCCAATCCATAGGTATTGGTAATGGCACTAATGCCCCCAATGGGCTTCAACGATTGGGTGTTGAGGCGCACTGCAATTTTCTGGCTGTCTTTTTCCGATAGTATGTGCACATCGCCAGTTCGGCTATTCAATATTAGCAGAGGGGCCCCTTTGTTATTGGCCTTGGCATCAATCAATACATTGTCGCCTTTTACGGTAAGTTTAATCTTTTGAGGGGTTTTGCTCCTGCCCGTGGCGGTAAGCATCAAGGTGCCCTCAAAGGTGTTTTCTGAGCCACTACCCGCCCAAGCGGCCGTGTTGATAGTGAATGCCAATAGTATTAAAAAAGCTCTCATTGCTAAGGATGGGTTTTTAAAAAAATCTTCAGTGAAATAAAGTTACTCAATTGCGCACAAACAAACTGCAAAGGATAACGTTGGAATTTGGTGGCTATTGTTGGAAGCGTCACTTAGCGATTTGCTTTTAAATAAACGACATACAAAGCATAAACCATCACCACAAATATTTCCCAAATACCACCGAAGCAATAACCAAACTGCCCAATACAGCTAGTAGCACAGCACCTGAGGCTATATCCTTTACTTTGCCGGCGCTTGGGTCATGGTGGGGGTGTACCAGGTCGGTGAGGCGCTCGATGGCGGTGTTGAAGCCTTCGGCTACTATAACCATGGTAAAGGCGATGGTTACCAATGCCCAATCATGCTTATCGATTTGGAAATAGATACCTGCCCCTGATACCACCACCACCGCTAGTAGCATAATGAGCATATTGGTGCCTGAGGACAAGATGCCCCAAACGCCCTTTAGGGCATAACCCAAACTTTGCCAGCGGCCTTTTATCCAATCAAGCATCGGGCTAAGTTAGGGAAAAAGCTTTTTGGTACGAACGGAGTTTATTGCTTCGGGAATAATCTCTCATAATTTGCAAGTGTGAGACATGAGCCTTACCCCCTCCCAACCTCCCCCTAAAAGGAGGAGGAGCTTACCTTATTGCGTGCCAATAGAAAGTACAAACAACAAAAAAAGTAAGGTATGTTGCGAATTAATTTGCCATTTCACTCAGGAACTTCAAGCGCACCAGTTGAATATCTTCAACCGAGGCACCTTCGTCGCCTAGTTCGCTAAAGGCATCGTCAATAGAGTCGCTATCCGATTCGTGGAAATAATCATAAATCATCTCCATGGTATCATCGTCCATTACATCCCGAATGTAGTAGTCAATATTCAGCTTAGTACCCGAAAGCACTATGGTTTCTATTTCGTGCAACAGTTCGTCTTGCGTAATACCTTTGGCACGGGCTATATCCTCAATTGGCAGCTTGCGGTCGATGCTTTGGATGATGTACACCTTCATGCCCGACTTGTTTACCACCGATTTCATGGTAAAATCCTCAGGGCGGTCAATGTCGTTCTCGTCTACATATTCCTCAATCAGCTTCAAGAACTTAGAGCCATAGCGTACGGCTTTGCCTTTGCTTACGCCTGAAATATGTGAAAGCTCGTCAACGGTTATCGGGTAGGCTGTTGCCATTTCCTCTAACGATGGGTCTTGGAAAATAACGTATGGCGGCACACCATGCTCCTTGGCTACAATGCGCCTTAGGTCGCGCAACTGGTTTAGCAACTCTGGGTCTAGTACGGCAGGCTTTGCCTCTTCCTCGCCTTCTTGTGGGGCTTCGTAATTATGGTTCAGCGCAATTTCGATACGCCAAGGCTTCTTGAGGTATTCTCGGCCTTTATCGGTAATCTTTAGCACACCATATTGCTCAATATCCTTGCGCAATAAGTCGGCTAAAAGAGCTTGGCGCAGCAACGAGCTCCAAAAAAGCTCATCTTTCTCAGAGCCATTGCCAAAACATTCCAGTTTATCGTATCCAAACTGAACAATCTCTTGGTTTTTGCGCCCCATAATCATATTGATTAGGTGTGGTATGGTCAGCGATTCGTAAACGGCTTCCAATGTTTGTATGGCAATGGTAATTTCCTTGCTGCCATCAACCCTTGGCTTAGGGTTGGTGCAGTTATCGCAGTGGCCACAATTGGGCACATTGTAGTCTTCGCCAAAATAGTGCAGCAAGAAGTTGCGCCTGCAAGTGGCCGTTTCAACAAAAGCCACCATTTCTTGCAATAGTTGGCCGCCCATTTCGCGTTCGGCCAACGATTTATCGCGCATAAACTTCTCCAGTTTATGTATATCCTTATAGTTGTAATAGGCTATGCATTTCCCTTCCAAGCCATCACGACCAGCGCGGCCGGTTTCTTGGTAATAGTTTTCAATGCTTTTGGCAATGTTGTAGTGTATCACAAACCTGATATCTGGCTTATCAATACCCATTCCGAAGGCAATAGTAGCCACCACCACGTCAATTTCTTCCATCAAGAAATCGTCTTGGGTTTTGGCACGTAGGTTAGCTTCAAGCCCAGCATGGTAAGGTGCGGCTTTTATGCCGTTTACGTTCAGCAACTGGGCTACCTCTTCGGCGCTTTTGCGGCTAAGTACGTAAATAATACCCGACTTGCCTGCATTAGCCTTTACAAACTGCACTATGGCCCTATCGTTGGCAGATTTTATACCTTTTGGGCGTACTTCATAATATAAGTTTGGCCTATCAAACGAAGAAACAAAGGTGTTGGGCTTCTCTAACTGAAGGGTTTTAAGAATGTCTTGCTGCACTTTTGGGGTAGCTGTAGCCGTAAGGGCAATAATAGGCACCTTTTGCTCCAGCATTTGTATCATGGTGCGTATGCGCCGATACTCGGGCCTAAAATCGTGACCCCACTCACTTATGCAATGAGCCTCATCAACTGCTATGAATGATATCTTTATTTCCTTGAAAAAATCGATATTTTCTTGCTTGGTCAGGGTTTCGGGCGCTACATATAGCATTTTGGTTTTGCGCTCCATAATATCCTGCTTCACCTGCTTTATCTGAGCCTTGTTTAGCGAAGAGTTAAGGAAGTGTGCAATATTATCTATATGGCTGTATGAACGTACCAAGTCAACTTGGTTTTTCATCAACGCTATCAAAGGCGATATAATGATGGCTGTACCTTCGCTCATAATAGCAGGCAACTGGTAGCAAAGCGACTTGCCGCCACCGGTAGGCATAAGCACAAAGGTGTCTTTGCCAGCTATGATGCTCTCTATTATCTCTTTCTGGTTACCCTTAAATTGATCGAAACCAAAATATTCCTGTAGGGCTTCCTGAAGCTGCTCTTTAACTATCAACATACGGGGCTTGGCGGACTGGTTCGCTTAAATGGTAATTATTTAACTAAATTTACGCAAAATTCCCGTAACTGATGCAGACTTACACGTGCTGCCTGAAAAGGGATGCAAAGATAGGCATCCGTAGGCAAGGCGTAAAGTATATTTTTAGGTACGGGCGTTTTACCGGAGATTAAATTAATAAAAACATCTATCATGAGCAAGAATTATGTCGCCATCATGGCAGGCGGCATTGGCAGTAGGTTTTGGCCTAAAAGCCGTGTAGCTTATCCTAAGCAGTTTATTGATATACTTGGCGTAGGCAAAAGCTTGCTTCAGCTTACCTATGATAGGTTTTTAGAAAATGTTCCGAAAGAGCGCATTTTCATTGTTACCAATGCCGATTATGAGGCTATTGTGAAACAACAACTGCCCGACCTTGAAGATCACCAGATACTCAAAGAGCCTTTGCGCCGCAACACTGCGCCTTGCATAGCTTACGTAAGTAGCAAAATATACAGCATCGATCCGCAAGCGAACCTGGTTGTGGCCCCATCAGACCATTTGGTGATGAACACGCCGGAGTTTACGCGCATCATTAATAAAGCGCTTAACCATGTGAGTAAAAGCAACGACTTGCTTACCCTGGGTATAGTGCCTACCCGCCCCGATACAGGCTATGGGTACATACAGTATGACGAGGCCGACGAAACGGAAGGTTTTTATAGTGTAAAAACATTTACCGAAAAGCCAGACCTGGAGTTGGCCAAGCAGTTTATATCCAGCGGCGATTTTTTGTGGAACAGCGGTATTTTTATTTGGAACGTAAAGGCTATTTTAGGGGCCTTCAATAAGCATTTGCACGACGTGTATGAAGTGTTTCACGAGGGCATGGATGTTTATAACACTCCTAAAGAACAAGAATTTATTAATCAAGCCTATACTATGTGCACCAACATCTCTATCGATTATGGGGTGATGGAAAAAGCCGATAGTGTGCGTGTTATTCCTTCTGATTTCGGTTGGAGCGACTTGGGCACTTGGCAGTCGCTATATGAGCAATACCCAAAAGACTACCTTGACAATGCCGTAAGCGGTAAACAGGTAATGATAGTGGATGCCAAAGAATGTATGGTAATGGTACCCAACGAGAAGCTTGTAGTATTACAAGGCCTTGAGGGCTATTGCGTGGTTGATACTGGAGATACCCTATTGATTTGCCAGCGCGACCAAGAACAAGCTATAAAGCAATACACCGCCGAAATCAAGAAACTGAAAGACGGCGAGAAGTTCCTCTAATTAATTTGGAAATGTGCTAATTTGAAAATGAAACAACTGTAAACAAAAACGGCCCCCATAATTGAGGGCCGTTTTTTGTTTGAGGGTTCTTCTATTTACTCCGTTTTAATGAGTCTGCGTGCTGCGTTTCCGGTTTGGTGCATTAGCAACACGCTATACACGCCGGCAGGAAGCCCATTTATATCAATGGTGCAGCCATTGCCCTGGCAATCGATAGGTGCGGGCACCATTCTGCCCAAGGCATCCAATAGCGTTACATCAGGCGTTTGGCTGGGTGCCTTGCCCCATGTAATGGTAGTTAGGCCACTGGTAGGGTTAGGGTATAACGCTATAATGCCCAATGCTGACTCGTTAACACCAGAGCCAAAATCAACCAGCACATTCAGTATTGCGGTATCACGGCAAGCGGCGTTGCTTCTTACCACCCAAATTTGGCAACTATCGGGTCCATCCCACGAAACGGTAACAGCGTCAGTACCTGCTCCAGCCGTTATTTGCCCGCAGTTTACGCCCCATTCGTAGCTATCTACAGCATTGTTAACAATCACGCTGTAATCATATGTCTGTAGCGTGTCAACCAAAGTATTGCCTATTATCCCACTAGATGTTATTTCGCTTTCCACCGTCAACTCCAAAGTTGCTGTGCTATCACATCCTGCCGCGTTGGTGGTTTGGTAGGTGTAGGTGCCGCTTTGGGTATAGGTGTTTCCATTCCAGGTATAGCTTCCGCAGGCATTTTGGGAGACGAAACTCGCGGTTGGTATGCACAAATCGTACACGCGCACATGGCCAATATTCGTAAAACCATTTCCTGCATTAAAGTTGGCTCCTATAGCAACCGTTCCGGAAGTAGGCATAGCAATAGAAACGCCAGAACCATCACCAGCTGTTTCGCCGTCTATATCCGTTCCCACTTGCACCCATGCATTAGCTATCCAAGCAAAAACCCTTACGTGCCCTGCCAATGAACCATTACCGTCGTTGCCAGGAGCGCCTACCGCTAATACATCGCTATTGGGCATTGACACCGACCGGCCAAAGTTATCGCTTGACGCTTCGCCCAATAGGCTGTTTCCTTTTTGTATCCAATTGTTTCCATCCCAAACAAAAACTTTTACCATGCCCGCATTTAATCCATTATTGTCGTTCTGATCAGCACCGACGGCAAGAGTGTTGGCATCTGGCATGTAAACGCTTTGTCCAAGCTTATCGCTTATAGAGTCTCCGTATATATTGCTGCCTTTTTGTACCCAACTACTTCCATTCCACGAAAAAACCCTTGCTTGGCCAGTAATATCTAGTTGTTGGTTTTTGGCGTTTGGTGCGCCTATTGCAACAGTGGAGGCATCAGGCATACTAATGCTGAATCCAGAAAAGTCGCCAGCGGCCGAGCCGTCCAGGTCGCTACCTTTTTGCACCCAAGCCGTTCCGTTCCATGCAAAAACCCTCACGTGCCCTCCCTGTGAGCCATTGCCATCATTTTTGGGTGAACCTATCGCTACGGTGTTTGGGTCGGGCATTACAATGCTTTCTCCAAAATTATCCAAATCGGCTTCTCCCAATATACTTGCTCCTTTTTGTATCCATGCGGTGCCGTTCCAAATAAAAATTCGGGCACTACCTCGCCCTATGCCTCCACCATCATTACGTGGTGACCCAATGGCAACAGTATTTGAGTCTGGCATATGCACGGCCCATCCAGAGAAGTCAGTAGCGGTATCGCCATCAATATCATTCCCTTTTTGAGTCCAAGCGATACCGTTCCAATGGTGCACGCGCACATGGCCAGCTTCGTTGCCGTTACCATCGTTGCCACGACCGCCCGAAGCAAGTGTATTCCCATCGGGCATAGATATTGATTGACCGAAATTATCCGCCGATGTTTCACCATCAATATCTGTCCCTCTAAGGGTTTGAGCGTGGGTGGTTAACAAGAAAACACAACCAGCCATTGTTAGTATAAAGCTCTTCATGTTCGTTTTATTTCAGGTTTTCTAAGGCTACAAGATACATTTTGATAATATCGTAAGCGGTTAAGGTTTCCGATACGGTCACTTCATCCGTATTTTCCACTAAGCCCTTTACGCCGTATGTTTTTTCGAAGGTGCGGGAGCGTAGTTTCTCAAAGTCCTTTACGACTACTTCTTTTTTGTAAACAACATTTTTGTTATTATCGGCAGCCGTGATTGACAAGGTTACTTTTGGTTTCACCCGAGAGTATGAGTTGGTGCCGAATGTTATGCGCGTTCCGCCCGATGCGGCAATGTGGCAGTTGATGTTAATGTAATATTGGTGGTCGCCGTTTTTGATTGCCTTATTCAGCGTATTGGCGGGCAGGTACATGAGATGTTCGGGCAGTGCTCCCATAATTAACTTCTCTTCGGGCACCATGCTCGACACTACCACGTTAAACAATTTGTTCAAGTAAATTTCGGAAACCATTAGAATGGTATCCGAAGTTTCTTTTGGCATGTCTTCTACTGTAGCCAAGTTGAGTATTTTATAATCTTTGTTTTGGGCTTTCGTTTGGGTAATGAGTTCATTATCAATGCGAAATGCAAAGTTGAAGATGACCCCTGATTGAGCGCGTAAGGTTGCGGGGGCGACAATCAAAATTGAGGCGTAAATTGCCAATACTGCTAGTGTTTTTTTCATCAGTAAGTTTTTTTGAACTTTTTACAACTTTTATGCCATAAAATTGCTGCATTCTTTGCAGCTAGAAATTACTTTTATAAACAAGGGATAACGAAAGTGACCAATAAACAACAGCAATGAAACCGTTGTTTGTTATCAATAAAAAAGTACTTTAGCTTTCAACAAACCATTAGCTCAATGAAAATAGGCTTTAGAGTACCCTCGCTTAAAAAGCGAATTGCTGCGAGGACATCTTTGAAAAGGGTGGTTAGGCATAATTTGGGATTAAAAGCACCTAAGGGAATGGGGTGGCTTACTAATCCGAAGAAAGCTGCATACAACCGGGTATACAATACTACAACTAAAGGATGTTCTGTGGTTTTAGTTTTGCTGCTAGCCGCAACTAGCGTTATTGCTATTGCCGTATTTTGGGTTGTTTAGTGGTTGCACTAAAAAAGAAAGGCTGCCGTGTGCTTCGGCAACCTTTCTTAAACGGAGGGAAATACTCAAAAAATAACTCAACTAACAATCATCCACAATTGCTTTTACGCTTCTGAGGTTCATTAGGTTGCTACGTATTTATGCTTAAAAAGAGGCGCCATATGTGCTATAAAGCGCTAATGGTTGCTACCAAGGTTGCTTTAACTTTAAGTAAAATTGCTGTTTTTCAAAGAGCGGTTTAATCGTTTTGTTATGCACTGCGACAATCATACCTGTTTAAAACGTATTTGTATGTTACTGCTGTTTTAGTTAAGCTAGTTTTTTTCGCTGAGCAGTTGTTTTGTGTAATCGTTTATGCTGTGCATTATGGTTCTTTGTTTTGATTGTATGTCATTAAAAAAATGACTCCTTAACTCTTGGTATTCGTTTACGGTTTGTTCCACAAAATCAATTGGCACTAGCGCAAATTGAACATCTTCGTCGGCTATAACCCTATAGTCGGATGGGCTCTTTTTTAGGCCGTTTACGTAGTTTACAGAACAAAGCTCTCCAGGGTTTATTTCATAAACCTTTACCAAGTCTCCATCCGCCCAATTCATATACACGGAGAATTTTCCTTTTAGCAAAAGAATCATCATGGATATTTCGTCGCCAAAGTTTAATACCGCATCGTTCTTGTTGGCGCTAACAACAGCCACATTGTTTGCCAACATGCTGATGCTGTAATCAGAGTTGAAAATGTTAGAGTTGTTTCCAAGAAGCTCATTGCGGTAACTTACAATATCCATACTTTTTTGTACAAAAGTAACATACTGTTAGAACAACATCAATAGGCACTTTTACCTACTGATGTGGCTTTGCCAAGTCTATTCTGTAAAGAGATGTTGGAAATACCAGCTACGGCAGAGCCAAGAATTTGTACTTGGTACATTATTGGCAAATTAAAGAAGGCTGTCTATACGTGTAGACAGCCTTCTTTATAAAAACGGGGGCAATTACTCATTATCGCACTCCTCAAATCAATCAACCACACCTTTTATACGGCCTGTGCCAGGGCTGGGTTGCTAAGTATTTATACTTAAAATTGGGGGGGCAATGTAAGGCATTGTGTAACAAAAAGGAATAAGATACCGATAGGTAAATCATTGTTTACATGCAATCCTTCTGCCTAAAAAATAGGCGTCCGCGAACAATAAAAAGATATTTTGCATCCTAAAATTTGGATACGTATTTATGCTTAACATGTTTTTGCTCTAAAAAATTAAACCTATACTTGCCTACTTTTTGAAGGTTAGCGTTAGAAAATTAACAACCGGAAGTGCTTTAAAACATAGGTTGTTATATCTTTTATACATAAACAAAAATAAGAGTGTGAAAAAGGCCAGAGATGAAAAAGTAACTCTAGTTGAGCTTGTGACAGAAAGCCAAACAGACTCAACTACTGGCACAAACGAGAGTTTGTTAAAAACTATAGCTCGTTTAAAACGAGAAAACAAAGTGCTCCGAGATAATTGTGAGCAACTAGAGCAGCAGATATATGAACTGTTAAACTCGCGACTTTATTGAAAGGGGAAAATTGAATGTTTTAAAAGTGTTTTTATGAAGGATAACAATAAAAGATTAGGGGAAGTAATGTTGTTGCTGTTTGGCTTGCTATTGATTTTGGTTTTTTTTGCTATCAAGGTAATCTTCGAGCCTTTCTAAAAATAACCATACAAGAAATAACTACACCAGCAACAAACTACTATCTCCATAGCTTAAAAATCGGTAACGCTCTTTTAGCGCCTCATCATACACCTTGCGCCAGTCGTTGCCAATAAAGGCTGCTACCAGCAGTATTAAAGTGGTTTCGGGAAGGTGGTAATTGGTTACCAGGCCCTTTATCACCTTAAACTCATAGCCTGGATATATGTATATCTCGGTTGTAGCACCCATTTGGGGCACACCGGCATACTCAAGTGCCCCTTCCAAAGCAAATAGGGCATCTTTTACGCTAATGTTGTGATGGGCCAATTCGTAAGGCTCAAATTGGTAAAGGTGCAGCGGTTCGCCTGGCTCCCACATACGCAGTTTACACTTTACGCCAAACCAATACATACTCTCTAGCACCCTCAGGCTGGTAGTGCCCACGGCTATTACACTGCCTTGGTGGTGCATTAGTTCTACTATCAAGTCGCGGGTAACGGTGAGTTGCTCGCGGTGTATCTGGTGCTTGGTGGCATCGGCTTCTTTTACGGGAGCAAAGGTGCCTGCGCCCACGTGCAAGGTTACTTGCTTGGTATGTACGTTGTGGTCTTCCAAATCTCTCAACACCTGCTTGGTAAAATGCAGGCCAGCTGTTGGCGCAGCCACTGCGCCGGGTTCTTTGGAATATACGGTTTGATAGCTTTCGCTATCTGCTGCCGAAGCGCGCCGGTTAAAGTACGGTGGTAGCGGAATTTCGCCACAGAGGGCTAGTATTTCGGCAAAGGTTTGGTTGCCAGTCCAAGTAAACTGTATTTGATTCTGTTCGCGGTCGGCCCACTCTGCGTTTAGCGCAATGCCGTTGGGTAGTTGTAGGGTTAAGGTTTCATCGGGTTTCCAGCGTTTTTTGTTGCCAATCATGCACTCCCAGGTGGTTTGCTCGCAAGCGGCCATGGCCATAGGCACCCACGATGGGGTGAGTGGTTGTAACAGCAATAACTCAATAGTGGCGCCGGTGGCCCGCTGAAAAAAGAGGCGTGCTGGTATTACCTTGGAGTTGTTGAACACTAGTAAGCTGTTTTCGGGCAACAACTTGGGCAAATCGTCAAAACGCTTATGGCTAATGGCTCCCTTGTTGTAAAACAGCAACCGCGAATGGTCTCGTGGCTCCATGGGTTGGGTGGCAATCAGCTCTTCGGGTAGGTCGTATTGATAATCGGCAAGTAGAATAGGCTCCAAAACAACGGAACCGAATTTGATCGGTTAAGGGGCAAAGTTAGGCATAAACCGCGTTTGTGGTTTAATCAATAGCCCCTACCGTGCGCAGTATGTGCCATATATTGCGGTAGAGCGGCCCGTAACGGTCGTTGCCAATCTGTTTTTCCTCTCTTAGCCAAAAGTGCAGGTTGCTGGTGGTATACAGGTAGCCAAAGTAGTAAACAGTGTGACTCCAATGGCGGCGCGCCAATAGCCAAACAGGGTAGCGGTAGTGGTCTTCTTGTTGCTGCACCAGTTTTATACCTTCCAAACGAATGCCCTCGGCTTGCAACAGCAGCGGGGCGGCTACTTTTTTGGGTTTACCACCGTTTCGTTCTGCTTCTCGCTTTCGCAGCAGGGCCTCAATGGTTACCGCGCGGTGCTGCGCACGCAGGCCGGTTATCTCAATTCCCAAGAGCAGCTCATCCAACAAAAAGCGAAGCTGGCTATCCTTAACAGTTTCAAATGCCGGCAGGTACTCATCGGTAAGTGCCAATGATTTTTTGTGAAAAGCATTGAGTAGGCTCACCCCTTCGGCGCGCACGCTATCCAAGGTTGGCTGCTCGGCCTTATAGCGCAAGTAGCGGAACATCCACCGCGGCCTTGGCTGAAAAGGCAAGCTCAGCGGCCCAGCAACCTCATCGCTAATGTTTTGGGCCACCATGTACTGTATCAGGTTCTTATCTTTCAGGTACCCCTGTTGTATTTTATGTTGCTCGGCAAAGTACTCGCCTACCTTTGGGCCAAATAGGTCTTCTAGATATTCGGTAGGCGTGTTCTTTTCAATCGTATTGTTTACGGTATGCTGCCAGCTCCAGCGGGCTATGCTCCAATCAATGCTCCAGTAACCCCACTCCCAGCCACTGCTAAAGGTTACATGTCCCGGCACTCCTCTTTTGGCAGTATTCTCCATATCATCCAATCGGGCACCCAAGTAGGGCATTAAATACATCGGTATGCTGGCATCAAAAGTTATCCAATAGGCACTTTCGGGGTAGTACCAGGTTTCGCGTTGTGCTATTTCCCTATCTAGTTCGGCGTTCATGTGCCGCATGTTTTCGTTGCCATAAACAGGCGCATGCTCTTCAGTTAGGGTGTAAAACATTACAGTATGTATCAGCACGCCACGGTTGGCATCCAGTTGGGTTTCTTGCTCGTTCATTTTATAGCCATCGCCTTTGGTTTCGGTGGCCATGTTGTCGGTTTTTACCACGTGCTTGCGGCCCATTAACTTAGCACCATACTTGTTTACTATCACATCGGTAATGTGCAGGCGCTGTTGCTCTTTTTTGGTAATGTTGCCCTCGCTAAACTCGGTGGTACTAAATTCCATATTTATTACATCCCAACCCATTGCCATTAGCCAATCTAGGTTCTGGTCAATTTGTTTGCCCTTGCTTTTCCACGATTTCGGGAAACCCTCGTACAGCTTATAAGCGTTCTGCTGCAGCATGTGCAAGCTCACGTCAACGCCCATTATCAGGCCACGGCTCTTGCCATAGTCTACAAACTCTTTGGCATAGGCTGGCCAATGCTTGCGGCTAATGCCTTCCAGCAGGTTAAACTCAAAATAGTTCTGCCCGTTGCGCACTAGCCAATCAAGGTATTGCTTTACATCGGCCATGCCGCCCTCAAACTCGTGATTTAGTAACTGCTGCGTAAGCTCCAGCGGGTGCTGCGTATGCAGGTGAAACCCTTTTTTATCGAAACGTGCCTTGGCTTCCCACTCAAAACCATCGCCAATGGACCAATTTTTAAGTTCAGGTATAATAGTCTCTTTGGCATGATAAAACCTAAAACCCAACCGCTCTTGCAACAACCCATAAAGGCCAAAGGCAATCCCTTGATACGATGGCGTTTCGAGAGTCATGGTTATTACGCCGTTTACAAACTTGGCGCGCCAAGTATAGTCGTGATCGGGGTATTGCAAGTAAGGGTATTGGTCAAATTTTTGGGCAAACCGACTAGGCTGGTTAGCGCGGGCAGTGTCGATAGCAGGTAGTTTTAGTATCACATCGCCAGTGGTACCATATACCACGGTGCAATTGCAAGCTTGGTGCAATAGGTTTTGTACATCATCCAACGTTAAGCGGGTAATGGAGTTCTCCAGCACCGCCGGGGTAACATCAATGGCAATGGTGTTAATGGCTTGCGATGCCTGCCAGCCCAGCAGCATCAAACAAACAAGTACGATATGGCGCATACCGTAAAGTTAGGGTAATTGAAGGGAGAGAGGAAATGGAAACCAAAGCGAGTTTAGAGTTGAATTGTTGAAGGCAAGGAGCCGCTTTGTTAGGGCATTTATGAATCTTTCGAGGGTTTAAATCGCAGTGTTTTAGCTCCCTTCTGCCCTCATGCAACCTTTCGTAGGTTATTAACGTACCTATAATAACAGCATTATTCCCTGAAAAACAATATCTTACATAATACAGGTAAGGTCGCCTTGGAAACTTTTTGTGGATAAGTACGTACAAATACCTAACCACCACTTCCGCCCCATTGAAATGGGCGTTAACCAAAGGGTTGAGCTATGAAGGCAACCGATTTTTTAATAGGACTGTTACTTACTGCTGGCATAGCGGTGCATGCACCAATTGCGGCACAGGATAGCACTAAGTACCATATTGCCGACAACAATATGGTAAAGAACGATTCCAATCCTAAATACTTTGCCAAGCCTCCTATTGCGTTTACCAACCTAGCCTCTATGGTATATTATGTGGATGCCAAAAAGTTAAAGAATATTGAAAAACTGGAAGCTGCTGGTAAACTGGATGAACTGAAACTTGCACTTGAAGACTATGTAAGCAACTTTAGCGGTGAAAACTTCGGCCAAGATTATGAGCTGATGTGGAAGCTGGCTCAGTTATACCAAAAACAAGGCGAGCCTGAAAACGCCAAGTGGCTATACCGCATATTGTTGCGGCATAGCGAGAGCCACATCGAAAAAATCGGTCAGTTTTACGAAGAACTTACCGTAAACGACAAAGACTACTACGTGCCTATTTCCTTCTATTATGAGTTGGTCGATTTTCGCCGCCAAGTAGATTCTTTGATACCGCCTAAAGGGGTGTTTTTGAACATGGGCGAAAGTCTAAACTCTCAATTTGAAGATTACGGTCCATCGTTGAGCGCCGATAACGAAACGTTGTTTTTTGGCACTAAGCGCAACCGCCGAACCATTAAAGGCGTGGAGCATATTAATGAAGACATTTACTTCTCTACTAAAGGCGAAAATGGCGAGTGGGCCGAAGCGCAGCCGCTAGATGGCATCAACAGCCAGTATAACGATGGCGCGCCTAACCTTACCCGAGACGGCAATACGCTGTATTTTGTGCGTTGCGAATCGCCAGATGGCATGGGCCGCTGCGATTTATATGTGGCAACCAAGCAGCCTGATGGCACTTGGGCCGACATTAAAAGCCTTGGACCTAACGTTAATACCGAGCATTGGGACTCGCACCCGGCACTTTCTCATACCGAAGATACCTTGTACTTTGTAAGCGACCGTCCTGGTGGCTTTGGTGCCAACGACATTTACTATACCTACAAAAATAAACACGGTCAATGGATGCCTGCCCAAAATATGGGCCCCATTATCAATACCCGTGGAAACGATTTGAGCCCGTTTTATCACCCGGTGCACCATGTGTTCTATTTTAGCAGCGATAACCAAGTGCTCAATTTCGGCAACTTCGATATTTACAAAACACGCTGGAGCGGTACCCAATGGGAAGAGCCTAAAAACATTGGTCCGCTAGTAAACGGCTGGGGCGATGAGCACTTCTTTACTATCGACTCGGAATCGGAAAACCTATACTACGCCCGCTCCGAAAAGGGCGATATGAAGCAGGTTGATTTGTTTTCTTTCCCACTACCAATGGAAGCGCAGCCAGAAGCTTACACGGTTTTCAAAGGTTCTATCGTCGATTCGGTTACGGGAAACCCGTTTGCAGGTATTGTATCGGTTATCGATTTGGATAATGGCATTGAAGTAGCACCTAAGTTTGTACGCCCCGATGGCTCTTTTGAGTTTGATTTGATTAACAACAATAAATACCTGCTGGTAATACAAGGCGAAGACTTTTTTCGTGTGGAGCAGCACATCGACCTTAACGGCGATACCACCATGACCTTTGGAGTACCTGCCATTGAAACTGTTAAAATTCAGTTCGCAAGTATCGAGTTTGCATCTAATAGTGCAGAGATAACTGCTGGCATGGAAGACGATTTGAATAAGTTAATGGATTACCTAATTGACAACCCGAAGCTACAACTCAACATTTCGGGCCATACTGATAGCCGTGGCGATGCCGAAAAGAACATTTCTCTTTCGCATTTGCGTGCCGTGGCCATTAAAGATTTCCTTACCCAAAATGGCGGTATTGATCCGTCGCGGATTACAGCACAAGGTTATGGTAGCACTATACCCATAATCAAAGAAGAACTTACCGACGAAGACCGGAAAATTAACCGCCGTGTAGAGTTTGAGATTGTGAAGCCTAGCGATATCAATCAGCATCAAGCCGACCACGATAACTAAGCATTGCCCTTGGCCATATCTTTTCCAATCCGCGGCTACCTTTTGCGAGCTGTTGGGGATAGTTTGTAGTAAATCAGGTCTACTTTTTTATCATCACGGCCTCGGCTTGGGCGGTTGCCTTGTCAATATTTCACCCAGTTCGTCTACAAAATCATCGAACAACGGCTTTTGCTCTTCGGTGCATAGCGCACGCAGTTTGATAAAATGATTGAACGTAACCGAATCTTTCTGCGCCTGCACCGCTGCCAATCGTTGTTCCAAAACCTGAGCAGCAGCTATGTCGGCAGTGTCGGTTTTTAATAAGCCAAAGTACGCTTGGTACAATTGTTTTGACGCTTCGTTTAATTGGTTGATACCGCTGCGGTGTTCCTGTTTTAAGTCTTCGAATACCTCAATTTGCGCTTCGGTAAGTTTCAATCGCTCTATTATAACCTTGTCGGGCTTTGGCGGGTGGTGCGGCATGCCACCATTGCGGTGCCCTTTACCCAGAAACAAATAGCCCAACGTGCCGAAGTTGAGCACTAAAAGTGCCACAACTACTATCATTAAAAAGTTCTCTCTTTTCATGGCCTTGGTTTAGTAACTGTAGCCATATTCGGCACTGGTTCCGTAATATTCAACTGCAGGGCTAATGTTATTCCTTGAGTTAGCAGACTTGCTGGCCAATACTGCAATATTTAGCCCAACCAAGGCCACTAGGCAGGCAGCCACTAAGCTAAGCCTGCTGATGGGTACTATTCGAGCCACTGGACGATTCATTTCTTCCATAACACGACCAAAGATGCCCTCGGGCGCTTTGGCGTGTTGCATACCTTTGATGCTCTGCAAAAAGGGTTGCAGTTCGTCTGCCGGTTGTTGTTCAAAATTGTTCATAGCGTTCAATCAGTTTGACGTTGTTCTATCACAAATCCTTCTCTCCTTTATAAAAATCTTTAAGCTTATCGCGCAAATTGGCCTTGGCCCGCTGTATCAGCGATTCGAGGGCCTTTACGCTAATGTTCATAATCTCAGCCGCTTCCTTTTGGCTGAGGTCTTTAATATGGGTAAGTATAAAGGCGGTTTGTTGGTTTTCATTTAATTGGCCAATGGCCTTAAACAGGATGGCGGCCCGTTCTTTGTTTTCCAACTCAATGCCTGGGTGATTAAAATCGGGCAAGGGAATGGTCTGCTCCTCGTCGCTTGCACCAAATAGGCTGCGCATAATGCCGAAGCGCTTTTTGCGCTTGCTATGCTTTATATGGTCGAGACATTTGTTGATGGCAATGCGGTATACCCAAGTGCCAATGCTAGAGCCGCCCCTAAACTTATCTACGGAGCGAAACACCTCCACAAACACCTCTTGCGTTATGTCTTCTGCATCGGTGGCGTTTTGCAGATAGCCCAAGGCAGTATTGTATACCCGACTGCTGTATTGGTCATACACCTGCTGATAGGCGCGCTCGTCGCCATTACGCAATAGGGCCAATATTTCTGCTTCGGTCAAAAGGGGTAGAGGAGGTAGTATGCTAACAAAAATGGGGAAAAATATCATTTATTGCCCTCAACCCAACAACTTCTTCAACTTCAACAACGTGCTTCGCTCGTGGGTAATGTGGTGGTAGGGGGTGAGCGTGCCGCCGAAGGCACTGAAAAAGCGCTCGATGGCAGGTATCATGCTGCCCTCAAAGTTAAAAGCCAAACCCTTCTCGGTGGCTAGTTGTATCCCTTGCCATAGCAATAGGCTCATGGCACCGCTATTGTTGTGCTCCGGGTCGGCAGCGCCCAGCAGGTAGTGCATGGTTTGGTGGTCGTGCACCAATAGCACGGCAGCGTGTATATGCCCTTGCTGGTCGCGGGCTTCTAGCAGTTGGCCCCAGTTATTGGTCGTTAAGGTTTTATATATTCCTTCAACAAATGCCAAATCAAAAGGCAGGGTTTGCTTTTTGGCTTGGTAAGATGCTTTCTTTAAATCGAAAAGGGCATTGATGGTTGTTGCCTCAGATACGGTTAAACTCTTCTCCGCTTTGCGTATTTCGCGGCGCACATTATCTTTAAAATCGGCAAAGGTTGCGGCGGTATCTGTTAGGTTATTGAGCACGTAAGTATAGCGGGTGGTTTGGTTTAAACCCGCCCAATGGAACGGCAAACTATTGGTAAGGCTGGGCAAGCACTTTATATCTAACGAGGCATAATCGGGCAGTTGTTTTATCAGCTCGCCTAATACTTCCTTTTCGTGGGCAATGCGATTGGCATTCTTTTGCCCTTCAGGATAAAACACTATTGGACCCATGTAAGGCGATAAATAGGGATGAATGATGCGCTTAAATCCTTTCTGCTCGATAACAGGCAACGGCCACAGGCCCCAAACATCGGTGCCTTTTTGATATACCACGGCTTTCCATTCGCACACTGCATCTAACCACTCCGGGCGGTGAAACAAGGGCAGCTCGTGGTTTGCTGCCCACTGGCGGTATATCTTTTTGTTGGCCATTAGGTAAATGCTTGGTCGCCGTCGCCATCGCAAACATTGGGTTGTGCACCCATTTTTACATACTGGCTTACTGCATTGGAAGCAAAATACTCTCTTCGGATGGATTTAACAAAGATAAAGGGCCGCTTGTGTTGCTTAAAATATTGTGCAAGCCCCGGGTGGAAGGTAGTGAGCATCTCCAACTTCTCGGAAACCATGTAGTTTGTTATGGCCTTGGCCAACACTGCTACATACGCATCTTCCACAAAAACGTAGGGCGTTTTCAAGTGTCCGTCGCGCACCGAAAGCATTGCATAGCCTACTATTTTGCCTTCTGCATTCGTCAATCGCCACTGCACAAACTCAAAGTGTTTAGCCACCGAAGAGAAGTAATATCGTTTGCTCTCCTGGTCAGGCGCTCCGCTGCGTATCCAAGGGTATTGGGTTATCCAGTTCAGGTCGTCTTTGTCCCGACGGAAAAGAAGTTTATCCAAATACGGTTGGATAAAAGCTTCCGTTTTGTCGTCCACGAATGTAATAACCTCAACGCCTTTAGGCAGGTTATTAGCTTTTGAGGGCACTAACAAATTCAATATCCCATCGCCAATAGCCAGCAAAGGTTTCAATAGTGATAGGGCTGGTTTCTTTTTGATGATAATGTCGGCAAAGTTAGCCCGCAAGTATGCCCGCGTACCTTCTAGGTATAGTTCGCCTTTATAGAGCCCGGTGCTCAGGTATAAGTTTCGTGATTCGGGCACGGCATCGGCACCATATATTCGTCCGTCCCAATCTTGCAAGCAACGGTTTACCAAACCTTTCGCAATGCCCATGCCGCGCATTTCGGGGTTTACCCATACGCAGCTATACCAGCATACTGGTTGAGCTTGCCCATTGGCATAAAGGGTGTCGCAAAGCACCATGCGGTAGCCAGCCACTTCACCATTTACCCAAGCCATGTACATTATGGGCGTTTCGGCATCCAACCTAGGGTTGTGCAAATGCGACAGGGCCCGAAGCTTGCTTACGGGCAAGTGTTTCAACTCGCTAAATTGCTGACTTTGGGTAAACGCTACCAACTGGGCTGCCGTGTAGGTTTTAATTTCCATTAGTGGCGTTTTACCTCGTTTATGCCTAAGGTTTGCTGCACTAAACTTGCTGTGTAGGCGGTTTTTATAATTTGCTCCGCATTAAGCTTGCCCCCATCCATGGGTATGCGTTGCAAATGCTTTGCGTTTAAGTCGGTTTTTAGGCCAGCGGTGCCAAAACTGAGGTCTACCAATGGCTCCCCTTGGTTATACAATTCATCAAAAAACCTTGCGCTTACCCTATGATCGGTAAATGGGAAAGCAAACACTCGATAAGGAACTTGAAAAACTTCCTGCACATAATGCAAGCTCTCGGTAGTTTGTTCCAGCTGTTCCACAATATCCAGCTTGTAATACATTGGGTGGTCAATGCTATGGGCGCCGATAGTAAAACCAGACTGAGCTAATTGGCGAATTTGAGTTTTGGTCATGTAGGGTTTTTGGTTTCGCAAAAACACCCCAAAATCGAGCTCAAAAACATCTGCTATTTGATTTATTACAAACTGATGCTCATAACCCAATTTGCCCAATAGCTTTTTTATTGCGTCTGTATTGTTCGGTTTCCTAGCCCCTTCGGGCATCAGGGCCTTTATAGCAGCTAGTTCACCGTTGCTTATCTCGGTTTTTTGTATTTTGTCCATTATCAACGATACCTTAAAACGATATAGCAGACCTCGGTTGTCAACAAAGCCGCTATTAACAAAAAAGGTAGCTGGTATGCCCTTGCGCAGCAATATAGGCGCAATTATCTCGGAACACTCCCTGAGCCCATCATCAAAGCTAAGATGCATGGAGGGTTTGCTAAAATATGCTCCATTTCCCTCCGAATCAATCAACTCTTGCAAGGTAATCGGCTCAAAATGTTTGAGCATTAAATCTAAATCGCGCTCAAACTCTGCTTCATTATTGTATCTGTAAAGATGGGCTATGTGGGGTAAGTAGTTGTTGCTTATAGTGTGGTAAAAGGGCAGGATTAATTGCTTGCCGGTTTTGGCAATGAACATGGGTATTGAAAACTGACGACCAAGTTGGCCTAATAAATTTTTAACTGGCTGCATTTATTATAGTGTTTGCAAACCGCTTATATCCTATAAACGCCTCATGTCTATCTTGCGGAACAAAAATATCAAAATAACATGGTTTGAATACAGCCCAGTTATTATGATTTCTACTTAAACGCATTTTGTTGTTAATTTGGTTGCTCGAAAGCATAAAAAACTATTGAATCCACTTAAAAAACTGGCAGGCCAAACGGCTTTGTATGGCATAAGTAGCATTTTGGGCCGCTCGCTCAACTACTTACTAGTGCCGCTATATACGCTGCAGCTTGCTCCGGAGCAATTTGGCATTTATACGGAGCTATATGCTTATGTGGGGTTTTTAGTAGTGCTGCTTACTTACGGAATGGAGACGGCCTTGTTTCGGTTTGCCAATCAAGAACCTGACAATAACCAGGTATATAGCTCGGCGCTCATTTCATTTTTGGTAAGTTCCATATCTTTTGCCATCATTGTTACATTGGCATCTGGCCCCATTGCTGCCGCCATGGATTATCCTAATCACCCCGAGTATATTACTTGGTTTGCTTGGATATTGGCTTTGGATGCGCTATCGGCCTTACCATTTGCCCGCCTGAGGTTACAAAACAAGCCATTGCGGTTTGCTATGGTGCGATTAGCTAGTATTGGGGTAAATGTAACTCTCAATCTGTTTTTTCTATACTTCGCCAAAAACGCCTTTGATTCTGGAGAAACCAGCTGGATGGCCTCGTGCTACGACCCAAACATAGGTGTGGGCTACATTTTTATCATCAACCTAATATCAAGCATTATTACGCTGGTGCTGTTATTGCCAGCCTTTAGAGGCTTGAGCGCGGGCTTTAGTGCCGAAACTTGGAAACGGATGGTAAGTTACGGGCTGCCATTGGTGGTGGTGGGCTTAGCTGGCATTATAAACGAAACGCTTGATAGGGCATTGATGAAATACCTGTTACCGCACGACCACGATACCAATATGTACCAACTGGGAATATATGGCGCTAACTATAAGTTGGCCATGCTCATGACCATTTTTATACAAGCATACCGCTACGCAGCCGAACCGTTCTTTTTCTCGCAAGCCAAAGAGAAGGACAGTAAACATTTGTTTGCCAAAATACTCAACTACTTTGCCCTCGCTGGGGCGTTTATCTTTTTGACAGTAACGCTGTTTATCGACGTATTTAAGTGGTTTATTCGGAACCCAGCATTTCATGAAGGGTTGAACGTGGTGCCTCTCCTCTTGATGGCCAACTTGTTTTTTGGGCTTTATGTTAGCTTATCTATTTGGTACAAGCTTTCGGACAAAACGGGCCTTGGCGGTTGGGTGGCGCTCAGTGCTGCAGCGCTCACCATTGCCCTCAACGTTTGGTGGATACCTATTTATGGCTATACGGGCTCGGCTTGGGCCACGCTAATTGTATACGTTTATTTGGCTACCGTATCGCTTATTCTCGGCAACAAGTACTATCCTGTGCCCTACCAAGTGGGCCGCATTGCAATATACATTCTAGTGGCTTTTTCCATTTATCTGCTCGACTACAACTTTACCCGCTTTATACCCGTGAATGCTTACGTAATTAAAAGCGGATACTTGGCTGGTTATAGCCTATTTGCTTATTTAATGGAGAAGGGAAATAAATAATCCTATTCGTTTTCAAAAAGACTGCCCTGTTTAGGCAAAGGCAATAACCTAAAGGTTTTGCGGTGCAGCTCACAGTCGCCGTGCAGCAATATGGCATCGCGGTGGGCTTTAGTGGGGTAGCCTTTGTTATGGCTCCATTGGTAGTGTGGGTATTTCAAGTGCTCCGCTTCCATATACTCATCCCTGTATGTCTTAGCCAAAACCGACGCAGCAGCAATGCTGGCAAACTTGCTATCGCCTTTTACAATACATTCGTGGGGGATGGATTGGTATTTTTTGAAGCGATTGCCGTCAATTAACAATAATTCGGGGATGGTTTTCAATTGGTCCAACGCCCGGTGCATAGCCAAAAAGGAGGCATTGAGAATATTGATTTCGTCAATTTCGTTTTGCCAAACAAAACCCACGGCCCAAGCCACAGATTTTTCCTCAATTATGTTTCGCAGTGCGTTGCGGTTGGCTTCCGTCATTTGTTTACTATCGTTCAGTAGCCGGTGTTTAAAGCGCTTGGGCAGTATTACGGCAGCAGCAACCACTGGGCCTGCCAAACAACCCCTTCCAGCCTCATCGCAGCCGGCTTCCAATACCTTGGTTTGATAAAAAGTACGCACCGAGTGAAGTTAAAAAAAGCGCTAAATAAAGAAGGGGCGTTTTTTAAAACGCCCCTATAAACGGTCAACGGTACCTTGGTTAATTCAAAAGTACCACACTACCGGTTTTGCTTTGCTGGTACTTGATGCCATTGATAGTTTCTACAAAAACCACCTTCCATACATATACCCCAGAAATACATAGGCCGCTGCTCATGGTTCCGTTCCAGCCCTCACTAAAATCGCTGGTGGTGTAGGCTAAGGCTCCCCAACGGTCAAATACTTCAAGTTTATATCCCGTTACCCTTTCGCAATCGGCAAAGCCCTTAAATAGGTCGTTTACTCCATCACCATTTGGCGAGAAGGCATTTGGCATGAATACTTCGCAATTGCAACGCTCTACTTTTACGGTTACTGTGTCTTCAGCAATGTTACAATCGCTGGTAGCAGTTACAGTGTAAATGCCCGAATCGGCAATCAATATCTCTGGACCAAACTCACCAGTCGACCATTCATACACAAAGCCTTCTGGGCCAATTGTGTAACGCACCCATTCGCCCTCACAAAGGGTGGTATCATTTACTTCGTAAAGCGCCACTTCTGTGCCAACGATCACCGTTACCGAGTCAGCACCTTGGCAACCATTAGGGAAATCTACCACCACTTTAACCGTTTCGGCAGTGGTTGCGGTATACTGATTGGCCGTTGTGCCGTTTTGCCATACCATTGGTGCGGTAATACTATCTAGGTTAAACAACACCGTTTCGCCGGCGCAAATGGCTCTATTGCCGCCCAAGCTTACCGTTGATGCTGGGTTCGGTGGCAATATTTCAGTAGCTGTTAGCGAGCAGCCATTATTGTCGGTTACAGTAACGCTATAAGTGCCCGCATACAAGGTATTCAAGGTTGCCACAGTAGCTGCGTTGCTCCATAGGTAAATATAGGATGGTACACCGCCACTTACGTTTGCCTGCAAAGCCCCAGAGAATGGGTCGGTGCAATCAATTTGTGTAGCCGTGATGCTCAATTGTAGCAAAGCTGGTTCGGTTATTACATACGTTTGCGTAGCCGAGCAGCCGCCGTTATCACTTACAGTAACGCTATAGCTACCAGCTACTAAGTTTTGTTTTGGCATATTCAAGTCCCCATCGCTCCAAGTAAAGGTGGTATAAGGGCCAGTAACATCAATTGAGCCTGTAGCATCGCCGAAGCATGATGGGTTTACCAAGGTAGCGGTAATAGGCAATACCGGTATGCCCGTGATAATAGCCGCCGCTGTGGCAGTGCAACCTGCTCCGTCGGTAATGGTTACTGCATAGTTGCCCGCACCTAAACTGCCAATGCTTGCACTAGTGGCGCTGGTACTCCAACTATAGGTAATAGGCTGTGTGCCTCCGGTTACCGCTGCATCTATTGCTGCGGTGTTGGGGCCTGCGCAAGTAACTTGGGTAATATTAAGGCTCAGTGTTGGTGGATTTGGAGTGGCCAAAGTAACCGCATCGGTTATGGTGCAGCCATTAGCATCCGTCACCGTTAGTGCATAAGTACCCGGTGCTAAGTTGTTTATTGAAGGAGTTACAGCACTATTCGACCATAAGAAAGTTAAAGGCGCGGTTCCACCAGTTGCCAAACTACTTGCCGAACCCGAGTTGGTTATATTACAATCTAAAGCAGTTGGCGTAAGCGTTAAACCTAGCCCACTAGGTTCAGTGAGTACCGAAGTTGCGCTTGCCGTGCAGCCATTGGCATCGGCTACGGTTACATCGTAGTTGCCTGCTGCTAAACCCGTTGACGGGTTGGTAGTGGCTCCATGGCCCCAGGTAAAGCTAGCGAAACTGCCTACTGCTTCAACAGCACCACTGTTGTCGCCATTGCAAGCAAGGTTTGTTGGGGCAATACTTACGGTAGGTAGGGTAGAAGCATTAACATTGCCACTTGCAGTGGCCGTACAACCTACCCCATCAGTAACAGAAACAGAATAAGAGCCCGCGGCCAAGTTGTTTATGTTGACGGTGTTGCCAGTATTGCTCCAAACCTGCGAATAAGGGGCTGTGCCATTGCTTATGGTTGCCGTTGCCGTACCCGAATTGGGCGTATTGCATAGCTCATCGGTAGTAGCAACCGTAACATTTACTGGTGGTGGATTTACCAACGTTACCGAAGCCGTTGCGGTGCAACCGTTAGCATCCGTTACGGTTACGCTATAGGCACCCGCCAACAAGCTATTGATGCTGCTCGTATTGGTACTATTCGACCATAGGTAAGTAAATGGCCCTGTTCCTCCAGCAGGTGTAGCGGTTATGCTACCATTGTTCAATGCTGGGCAAATTGGGTTATTGGCTGCCAAAGTAACCGATAATGCAGCAGGTGCAATTATAGTAGTGCTTAATGTAGCTGAACAACCACCAGTACCTGTTACAGTTACGGTGTACGTTCCGGCGGAAAGGCCATTAATGGTTGCCGTATTGCCAGCATTGCTCCATGCATAGGTAATCGGAGCCGTGCCACTGGTGGTGTTAACGGTAGCTGTACCGTTGTTTCCACCAAAACAACCCACTGGGGTATTGGCAATAGTTGCCGTAACGGCGACAGGCACCGCAACCGTGGCGGCTATGTTGCCTATACAGCCGTTGGCATCGGTAACGGTAACGGTGTAAGTGCCTGCGGTTAGGTTGCTTATATCTTCAGTAACCGCTGCGTTGCTCCAGCTATATGAAATTGGAGCTAGGCCGCCCGTTACGGTTAAATTAATGGATGCAGTATTAAGTGCAGTGCAGTTGCCGTTGGTTGTGGCGGTGCCCAATGTAAACGAGGTTGGGGTAGTAACCGTAGCGCTAGCTACTAAAATACATCCTGCATTATCAGTTACTGTTACCGTGTAGGTACCTGCACCCAAGTTGCTTTGGCTTATAGCGGTTGGACCATTGCTCCAAGCATAAGTGTATGGCGGTGTGCCGCCACTTGGTGTAACCGATACAGTACCAGTGCCCGCTGCACCACAAGCAGAGGCCGTTGCCGAAGCTGTAGCAGCTAACGTGGATGCTTGGGCAATAGTTACTGAGCCGATGGCCAAACAACCAATATTATCGGTAACGGTTACGCCGTAGGTGCCAGCCACCAGGTTAGGGTTGTTGGCTGTAGTTACCCCATTCGACCAAGCAATAGTGTTAGGTGCTGCGCCGCCGGTAATATTTACGGTAGCCGAACCAGTAGTAGCTCCATTGCAAGGTATATCAACCTTGCTAATGATAATAGTAGGGCCAGTAGTAGTTAAAACTATGGTATAGTTGGTGTTGGCCGAAGAACAGGCGTTGTCGGTAACCGTTACATCGTACGTTCCGGCACTTAGCCCGGTAGCGGTTTGGGTGGTTTGCCCATTGCTCCACAAGTAAGTGTAGGGTGGGTTTCCACCAGTGGGGTTTACGGTTGCCGTGCCACTGTTAGGTGCTGAGCAGGTAAGGTTGGTGGTATAGGTAAGTGCTAAGTTGGTAGCACCTTGGCAAAACAAGCCACCACCATTTACGCCACTTCCGGCAAAAAATACACCTGAATCATAATCACCATCGCCTGCATCTGCAATGGCCAATTTCATGCGGTAGGTTGAGCAAGGCACCACAGCTACCGAGGCGGTAAGAGGAATGGTAAAGCCATTGTACTGTATGTAATAAGGATTAGTGCAAGTAACGGGGAATGGTATAAACGGCGGAAACCCAGCACAAGTGCCATCATCGTTATCAACGTAATAGGTGCTGTTGGTAAATAGGTTAATGTTATCTATAGTAACGGGTATGTTGGGCCCAGCTATACGTGCTATGTTTAAGGCGTTGTAATTACCTCCACCTGGGTTAGGGCCTGTAATAAAGAAACCAAAAGCATCGTTAAAGCCAGCATTTACAAATACCATGTATTCATCAGAACCAAAAACGTAGTTGATGCTTAAGGTACCGCAAGTAGGGACAATATCAAACTCCAGTATACAAGGGTCAAATCTAGCTAATGGTTCTAATGCTAAAAGGTTGGCATCATTAAAAGTAGTGCCATAATTAGTAGTTTCTGCGTCATTGTCGTTTGGACCTGCAGTGCCCGTTGCGCTACCCGTAGTAAGCATCATGCCCGACGATAGCCCCAAATTAGTGCCGTTACCGCCGGTAAAAGTTCCTGCAGCGCCATTTGGACAGTTAATAGTAACATTAGACACGGTAACCCCTTGGCCAATAATGGCGCTCAACAGTGCATTGGCATTTCCATTAGGGGTTACGTTCAGCTGGCTGTATCCGCTTATGGAGAAAAGCAATGCAATTGCAGCAGTAAGTATTTTTAAATTTTTCACCTGCATGAGCTTATTTAATAGTGCGTTATCAATAATAATCTCCTGTCAATTATCGGAAAGTCAGGTGATTGAACAACGCTTTGGCTAAGCGAGTAACTAAAGTAAGGATTTTTTATTAACCTAATAATAACACTTAGCCGTCGAATCTTCAAAAAAGTTTTGCTTAAAATATATTCAACAGTTTAAGTGCCATTATTATAGTCATAATAATGAGAATAGGACGTACAATTTTATCGCCCTTTTCGATCGCAAAACGGCTTGAAAGCCAACCGCCTAAAGCCGAGCCCGCCGACAATGCGAGCGCAAACTCCCAATGAATCATTCCCTTGAAAACAAATATTGTCATGGCCATTGCATTAGCCAAAAGCGTAACCCAAATTTTGATATGGTTCGCTTTTATGATACTGAAACGGTGCACCAATACCACAACCATTATAACCATAATACCTGCCCCTGCTTGTATAAAACCGATGTAAAGACCTATGCAGAAAACGATAAAAAGGGAGAGCCAGAGTCTTTTTGGTGAAACCAATTCTTGGAGATGCTCATTTTTTTTAAAAGGATTGTAAATGAGCGTAGTGATAACCACCAGCATAATAATGGCCAAAACCCTGTTAAAAATCTCCGCATCTATTTTTACTGCTAGTATAGCTCCAGGTATGGCGCCAGCAAGCGCCGCCAGTGCCAACCAAAGATTGTAAGGGTAGGTACTTACTCCTCTGCTGCTATAGCCTTGTATTGCAAAGAAACTTTGGGTAACAATAGATAAGCGATTGGTGCCATTGGCTGTTGGCCCATCAAGCCCCATGAAAATAAGCAGCGGCAATGTAATTAGCGATCCTCCACCAGCAAGGGTATTAATACCGCCCATAAATACGCCCACTATGCACAGGACAGTTATTTTGAACAATAATTCAATGTCCATTGGTTGCGTGTTGTTCTGCAAATGTAGTTTGATAGCAGGGTTTATTGTTAGTTATTGGGCTTTTTTGCTGCAAAGGCATATATTTGAACAACTAGTTTCCAGCTTATGAGTTTAATTGAAAAACTCACCCTACTGTTCTTGAAACCTATCGTGCGCAAAAAATCGCGCCGAAGCCTTCCGCAATTGGATGGTACGCTTAATATGGACGACTTGGCTGAGGGTGTGAAAATATACAGAGACCAATGGGGCATTCCGCATATTTATGGCGGCAACCTAAACGATACGGCATTCGCCCAGGGTTACGTGCATGCCCAAGATAGACTTTGGCAAATGGAGATAAACCGCCGTGTATCGCGGGGCCAATTGAGCGAAGTAATTGGTAAATCCACCTTGGCTACCGACCGTGCAAGCCGCATTTTAGGTTTTGAGCGGCTTGCTGCTGCAGACCTAGAAGCCATGCCCGACGACTTGCGAAATGCATTGGATAGCTACACTAAAGGTGTGAATGCCTTTTTGCAAGCCAACTTGCAAAAGCTTCCGCCTGAGTTTGGATTACTAAAGATAGTCCCTCGCCCTTGGGAGGCAGTTGATAGCTTGGCCTTTTCCCGCTTGCTGGCTTGGCAAATGAACTATGCATGGTACGGCGAGTTGGTAAGGGGCAAAATAATAGAAAAGGTTGGCGAGGAAATGGCTCGCGAATTGGATATACATTACTCAGAACTGAACCCTGTAGGCCTATTAGTAGGGCAAGAAGCCAACCTGCTAATGGAGGATGGTTTGCTAGAAGCCTTTAAAGGTCCATTTATACAAGCCAAAGGTGGTAGCAATGGCTGGGCTATTGCTGGTTCGCGCAGCCGAAATGGTAGCCCTATTTTATGCAACGACCCACATTTGCCACTACTACAACCTGCCATTTGGTACGAGAACCACCTAATCTGCCCCGAAATGCATGTTACTGGTGTATCGTTGCCCGGGGTGCCGCTGATAATGATTGGTCATAACAATAGTATTGGTTGGGGCATGACCCTAGCATTTACCGACAACCAAGACATTTTCATCGAGAAGTTTACCGATGCTAGCTTGCTACACTACGAGTTCAAGAACGAAGTGCGCGAATCGACGATAGTGGCTGAAACTATTAAAATCAAAGGCCAGGAAGACCACACCGAAAAGGTAGTAATCACACATCACGGGCCTATTATTTCGGGCATGGTAGCTAGTGGCGATTTTAAGTTGAGCCTTGCTTCCAAGGCCCTTGGCCCATCAACTATGATGGAAGGCTGGTATCAATTGAACCGCGCCGCTGGCTGGAACGATTTTGTAGGCGCTGTGAAGAAGATAACGGCTCCCTCGCTGAACATACCCTATACTGATAATAAAGGCAATATAGGCTATTACGTATCGGGCGAGGTGCCAATACGCACTAGTGGAGATGGCAGCCGTCCTTCGCCTGGTTGGACTGGTGATTGTGAATGGAAAGGAAATGTCCCTTTCGAAAAAATGCCTTACGCCTTTAACCCTGCAAAGGGCTACATTGTAACTTGCAACCACAAAATTATTGGCGATAACTATCCGTATAACCTTGGCAATGCTTGGATGAATGGATACCGCGCCAACCGTTTGGAGAAGCTTATTGCCGAAAAAGAGAAATTCTCGTTTGAAGAAATGATCGCTTGGCAAATGGATGTTTACTGTACGCCTGGCCCGTTGTTTGCTGCGCACCTTAAGGGTTTGCGCCTTGACGATCTTCGTTTAGAGAGCATGAAACAGTTGCTGTTAAATTGGGACGGTAAGCTTACTACAGAGAGTGTAGCAGGCGCTCTATACGAAACCACGAAGTTTTATCTGTTCAATAGATTGTTTGAAAACAAACTGGGTCATGATTTAATGCTGGGGTTACGCGGGGGCACCTTCAATCCAAACTTATTACCGCAAGGCGAGTTTTATGGCCACGATACCAGCATGTTGCTGCGTATGCTCGATAATGCCGAAAGTCTCTGGCTAAAAGAAATGGGCGGCAAAGAGCAATTGCTTACCCTAGCTCTTAAAGATGCTTACGAGTATTTAAGCGAAAAGCTTGGACATGAAATGAGTGAGTGGCAGTGGGGCAAACTGCACAAGGCAGAGTTTCACCATACCCTAGCTCAAAAAACACCACTCAATAAAGTATTCAATCAAGTCGAGTTTAGCTTACCCGGCGATACCGATACCTTGTACCAAACTGCCCCGATGGCGCACGACCCGAGAGGCCATAACATAGTTGCACCTTCGTTTAGGCAGGTATTAGACCCAATAAATTGGGAGGCTAGCATTTGCATTATGCCCCCAGGTCAATCGGGTAATATATTGAGCCCTCACTATAATGATCAACTGCCCCTGTGGCGCGAGGGTAAATATCACCCAATGCTATGGAACGAGGCAGACGTTATTGCTAAAAAGCAACACCTGCTAGAGTTGCTACCCAGAGTTGGCGTTGCACCACCTACTCCCGGAAATTCATTGTTAACAAATAATTAATGCCTAAACGGTGTTCGCTATTTTGTACTTAAGTAGCTTTGCTTAACATTTTCTTAACACCGGCTTGCCATTTTCGGATATGAGATTTCCGCAGCGACGTATCTTTTCGCTTTTTATACTGCTATTGGCAACCTTGCCATTAGTCGCCCAAACGAGCTCTGCGCTATACCTTACCAATGAAGAGCACTTTAGTATATGGAGTATTTTTACGTTTCTGGGGGCTATAGGCTTGTTCATCTTCGGTATGAAGACTATGAGCGAAGGGTTGCAGAAGCTTGCTGGCGAACAGCTACGTGGTTTGCTCAAAAACATGGCGCCAAATCGTTTATCGGGCATTTATAGGGGAGCGCTAGTTACCGGTTTCATACAATCGTCGTCTGCTACTACGGTTATGGTGGTGAGCTTTGTAAATAGTGGCTTGCTTACCCTGTCGGAATCAATGGCGGTAATTATGGGTGCCAACATAGGCACAACAGTCACCACTTGGATTATTGCTTATTTGGGCTTTATCTCTCTTTCTGTTGATTTATCGTTGGTTTTAATAGGCTTGGCTGTGCCATTGCTGTTTTTGGCTAGCGATAGGTTTAAGCAGTTGGCAGAGTTTATTTTGGGTTTTGGCCTATTGCTCATCGGGATGGATTATTTGATGGCAACCATACCCCACATCCTTTCTGACCCTAACATCACTGTTTTCATCAACCCATACTTAAACAAAGGCTTCTGGTCGGTTTTGTTGTTCATTTTGATAGGTAGCTTGTTCACTATCATTATACAGTCATCTAGTGCTACCATGGCGGTTACCTTGGTGCTGCTAAGCCTAGGGTTAATTGATTTTACGCTAGCGGCGGCCTTGGTGTTGGGGGGCAACATCGGTACCACTATCACGGCCAATATTGCTGCGCTAAAAGGTAATGTACACGCCAGGCGAGCGGCTTGGTTCCATACCCTTTTCAATGTAATTGGGGTATTGCTGCTATTGCCATTTTATAAGCAGTTTGTGCCGTTTATTGAGTCGTTAGCATACTCTATAGGGTTCACCAAAGAGCTCGCTTTGGCATTGTTCCACTCTTCGTTCCAAATACTCAATGTGCTTATATTGGCTTGGTTCTTACCGTTGTTGGAGCGGTTGGTTGTTAAAATACGCCCAAGCAAGGGGCAAGAAGATGAGCAGTTTAGGTTGCGCTACATTAGTGCCGGCCTAATGTCAACCCCAGAACTGTCGCTTACTGAAGCCAAAAAGGAACTGCAGATTTTTGGCAAAATTACCGATAAAATGGCATTCAGCTTTTCGGCATTGCTATTTGAGCGCCATAAAGATCCGCAATCAATAATTGATAAAATCCGTAAACGAGAGGAGATAACCGACGATTTGGAGGTAGAGCTGGGTAATTACTTAACCAAGGTATCAAAATCGGATTTGAGCCATCAAGCATCGGAAAAAATACGCGAGTTTTTGTCAATGGCCAATGACCTGGAACGTGTAGCCGACATATACTACATTATGACCAAGAACTACCAGCGAATGGTAAAGCAGGAGATAAAATTGCCCGAGGAAAGCATGCAAGAGCTTAAAGAAATGCTTGACTTGGTTTACAATAGCATAAAAGTAATGCGCAAAAACATGGAGCTTGACCGCGAAGAAATCGTGCTGAAAGAAGTATACCAAATGGAAAGCGAAACCAAGTCCATGCGCAAAAAGCTAGTAAAAAATCATTATGACAGGTTGGAGCGCAATGTATATACTTCAACGGCGGGGGTTATCTATCTCGATTATGTGATGCGTGCCGAGCGCATTGTGGCGCACATAGTAAACGTAAACGAAAGCATGGTGGGGTTAAAATAGGTTAGCAAAGCATCATAACCCTTTGGTAACTTAATGTTTCGCATCCCTTATTTCTCATTTCATTTTAGGAAGTTTACCTTTGTTGGCATAAAACACTAAGTTTTGAAAGGAATTATACTAGCAGGGGGTTCAGGAACCAGGCTTTACCCAATAACCTACGCCATTAGCAAGCAGATTATGCCTATCTACGATAAGCCTATGATCTACTATCCGTTGTCGGTGTTGATGTTAGCGGGTATAAAGGATATACTTATTATTTCTACCCCACAAGACTTACCGAATTTCGAGAAGCTATTTGGTAACGGCAACCAATACGGCCTTAACATTGAGTATAAGATACAAGAAGTGCCAAATGGCTTAGCCCAAGCTTTTGTGCTTGGAGAAGAGTTTATTGGCAATGATAACGTAGCCTTAATTTTGGGCGATAACATCTTCTATCGTTCGGGTTTGGGCAGCCTGCTTAGCCAGTTTACCGAGCCTGATGGCGGTGTAATTTTTGCGTATCATGTAAGCGACCCTGAAAGGTACGGTGTGGTTGATTTTGATAAAGATTTTAAAGCCTTATCAATTGAAGAAAAGCCTTTGAAACCAAAATCGAATTATGCAGTTCCCGGTTTATACTTTTACGACAATAGCGTAGTAGAAATAGCTAAGAACTTACAGCCTAGCCCACGTGGAGAATACGAAATAACCGATGTAAACAAAGAATATCTGCGCCGCAATAAACTAAAAGTAGGTATATTAGACCGCGGAACAGCCTGGCTTGATACTGGCACCTTTGATTCGTTGATGCAAGCATCGCAATTTGTGCAGGTAATTGAGGCGCGCCAAGGTCAAAAAATAGGCTGTATTGAAGAAATAGCTTTGAAAAAGGGATTTATTGACCGTGACCAATTTGAAAAACTAGCCCAACCGCTTATTAAAAGCGGCTATGGCCAATATTTATTGAACATACTCAACCAATAATAGTCCCTTCCGATGAGAAAAATTCTGGTAACTGGTGGCGCTGGATTTATTGCTAGCAGCATGGCCGACAAGCTGATTGAAGACCCAGAAAACTTTGTGGTAATTGTAGACAATCTGCTTACCGGAAAACTGAACCGGTTGCCGAGCAAAGACAAGCCTAATTGGAGGTTTATTAAGTGCGACGTAAACGATATTAACGATATTACGCCTGTAATGGTGTCTTATTCGTTCGATTACGTTTTCCATTATGCGGCAGTTGTAGGTGTGCAGCGCACCCTTGAAAACCCAGTAATGGTGCTGAACGATACCGATGGCATTAAAAACGTGCTGAACCTCTGCAAAAACACAGGTGTACGTCGCATTTTCTATGCTTCATCATCAGAAGTATACGGCGAGCCAACTACTTTGCCGCAAAATGAATATACCACCCCACTTAATAGCCGCTTGCCTTATGCTGTGGTAAAAAATATTGGTGAGGCTTATTGCAAATCGTATAAGCTGGAGTTTGATCTTGACTATACTATTTTCAGGTTCTTCAACACTTTTGGACCTAAGCAAAGTACCGACTTTGTTATGTCGCGCTTCATTAACATGGCCGTGAAAGGGAAGGATATTACCGTTTATGGCGATGGCGAGCAAAGCCGCACCTTCTGCTATGTGGACGATAACATTATGGCTACCACCAATACCTTGTTCAAAAACATGTGCTTGAACGATATTGTAAATATTGGTAGCGATGTGGAAATTTCGGTACTGGAATTGGCCAACATGATTATCAAATTAACCAACTCCAAATCGAAAGTAATTCACTTACCACCATTGGCCGAAGGCGATATGTTGCGCCGTGTGCCGGATATTACTAAGATGAAAGAATTGATGGACCGTGAGATTACACCGCTTGAAGTGGGTATCCAAAAAATCATCGATTCGGGTAAATTTAAATAGGCATGGCCAAAATACTGGTAACCGGCGGATGCGGCTATATTGGTTCGCATACTATTGTTGATTTAATAGAGAACGGTTATGAGGTTGTTTGTGCCGACGACTTATCGCGCGCCAGCACCCAACGCTTGGATGGCATTGAAGCCATTACGGGCATCAAGGTGCAAAACTACGCCATCAACTTAGCCAATAAACAGGCTACAGAAATCATTTTTAAAGACCATCCCGATTTAGCTGGCATCATTCACTTTGCCGCTTTTATGAGCGTGCCCGAGTCGGTGCAGTTGCCGTTGATGTACTTTGAGAATAACCTCAACTCGCTTATCAATGTGCTGCACTATGCTCAAGTATATGGGGTGCCCAATTTCGTATTCTCTTCTTCTTGCTCAGTATACGGCCAGCCCGAAGTGCTGCCAGTAACCGAATTAACACCGCGCAAAGAAGCCGAATCGCCATACGCGCGCACCAAGCAAATGGGAGAAGACATTATTCGTGACTTTGCAACCGCATACCCAATACACCAAGCTACCTTATTACGCTATTTTAACCCCATTGGGGCGCATCCATCGGCACAGCTTGGCGAGTATGCCACGTTTAAGCCCAACAATCTTGCTCCTTTGATTACTGACACTGCGCTGGGTAAGCGAAGTGCTTTGATGGTGTACGGCAACGATTACCCTACCCGCGACGGTACCTGTGTGCGCGACTATATACACGTTTGCGATATTGCCCATGCCCACACGCTGGCTATCAAACATTTGCTGGCTGATAATGCAATTGAGCCTGTTGAGGTATTTAACCTGGGCAGCGGCGAAGGTTCAACAGTGGTAGAAGTAATTACAGCCTTTGAAGAATCAACAGGTGTGAAATTGCCTTGGCAATATGCCCCGCGCCGGCCCGGCGATGTAGTAGCCGTATATGCTGATAGAACCAAAGCTACCAACATGCTCGGCTGGCAACCACAATATTCTCTAAAAGATATGATGCAAACAGCTTGGAAATGGGCACTGCACTTAAGTAATGACTTGGGTGGAAGATAAAAGATTAAAGGCTTGGATTCACTACCTTGCCTATCATCAGCATGCGGCCCGATTCTTTTTCGCGCACCGCGATAATAAACGGCTTGTTTACGGAGAATGTACTAGAAGAAACTGAATTGGGCTCAGTAGCAATAACGCCTGCCTCTGATACCGAAATGGAAGTTTTGTGCTTTAAATCTGAAATAGAAAGCACTGATTCGGTAATATTGCTAAAATCAGAGCCATCTTCAAAAGCAATACCCATGCCCAAATTGACTAGCAATGGTTTTAAAAAGGTGTTATAATCAATTTGAAACTTAGGTAAAAATAAGGTTGGTGAGGCGTCGTAGCTCAAACCATTCATCCAAGTGTTCCAACGAGATACCGTCAAATTGTTTATCAATTGGTCGATGTTGCTTACATCTGCAGGCATAATAATGGTGAAAGAAAAGGTGCCGTTTTCGTAAGGCAAATCGGCAATTTTTACCTCATTGTCGGCAAAGTAGCCATATTTCATACCACGGCCGCTCATCATATCTACTGGCACCGTCTGGCTATAGCCCACATAAAAAGGTTGTTGGGTAGTAAGGGTGCTATCAAATGCCTGTTTAAAGCGCGCATTAAACCAAAGGCTATTTATCACATAAATACCTTGCCCTTCCATTAGTTGGTCAATAATATCCTGTATGTTGCCGCCTGTGGCATTGTTAACCCAATTGTTAATGGTTTCGATGGCAGTTGGGCTTGAAAAATCAATCTGCTGCAACGAAACCTGATAATATAACTGGTTTATCTGCTCAAAAATGGTTTTTACCGGTATGCCGTTCCTTAACCATATAGAGTTGGCCAAAGAAAGCTCCACACTTGGGTCGCTACTAGGCAGCTCGGCCATTATTGTTTTATACGTTTGGTTTACGTCGGTAAGGCTCAAGCCTTCCATTTCCAAAGCCGCTAAAATGGCTTCTCGGGTAGCACCTTCAGCACCATTAGCAAGCACGCTAAGGCCTACGGTAAGGCTCAATGGCGAAAGTACCAGATTCGCTGAGTCGTTTTCAAGGTGGGCTTGTTGCAACAACTCGATACTAAATGCATTATTTGCATCTAGCAGCTTTTGGCGAAAAATATCGCTCTCGTCGTTTATAGTTGGGGTTTTGGTACACGAGGTGGCAAATAGCACAAGGGCAACCAAACCTATCAAAAAGGCTCTCATAAGGTACATGGTAATAGCATGTGTTGCAAAATTAAACAATTGCCGCACTACTTCATAAGATGCGAAGCTGGGTCAAGTGGTTGTATGGCAGTTGAATAAAAGATAAGCTTACAAACATTAGGAAGCTTACAGTTGCTTATCGCAGCCTATCTGCTTGGCGCACCAGCTTTTCATCGGCAGCTATGCCGCGGTGGCCCAGTATCTGGAGGATTAAAGCTACGGTGCCAATTACTACAAAAGGATCGACATTCAACTCTTGAACAATTACATCTTTGCCCATAACGGAAAAATAATCGGTAGCTATGGCAAACAAAGCAATAACCATGAGCAATATAGCACCTTTCACGGCCATCATTTGGCGTTTACGGTTGGCATACAAAAAGATACTAAACAAGGTAACAAAGGCTGACAAACCGATAAACAGCTGTTCGATAACGTGTAAGGTATCGTTTGCCGCGCTGCCATTCAATGTAATTAATGGCAACCTAGAAAACAACCCGCCCAATGCCAAAAGTGCCATAAATAAATAAACAGATTGAATGCGTTGTATCATAGCAGCACTGGGTTTCGGGGTAAACAATGCTGCAAAGTAAATAAACCTTAGGGCAAATTGTATTATTGGAGTTACTTTTGTTGTAATTAAAAAATAACCCGCGTTATGTCGAAAGCCGCTTATATAGTTGATGCCGTGCGCACCCCCATTGGTAAATATGCCGGTGCGCTGAGCAGTGTGCGCCCCGATGATTTGGCCGCACAGGCCATTAAGAGCTTAATGCAGCGCAACCCCGGCTTCGACCCAAAACTGTTGGAAGATGTGGTGCTGGGTGCTGCCAACCAAGCTGGCGAAGACAACCGAAACGTAGCCCGCATGGCCTTGCTATTAGCTGGCTTGCCCATTGAGGTAGGCGGCGTAACGGTAAACAGGCTTTGTGCATCGGGCTTGCAAGCGGTGATGGACTCGAGCCGAGCTATTTTGAACGGAGATGGCGATGCCTATATAGCTGGCGGTGTAGAAAGCATGAGCCGCGCTCCGTTTGTAATGGCTAAGAGCGATACGGCCTTTGGTCGCTTACCTGAAACCTATGATACTACCCTCGGTTGGCGATTTCTAAACAGTGCACTTTCGGCAATATACTACCCATACAGCATGGGCGAAACTGCCGAAAACGTGGCCGACCAATGGAAAATTAGTCGCGAGGCGCAAGACGAATTTGCCCGCGACAGCCAGGTGAAATACCAAGGTGCCCGCGAAGCGGGTAGGTTTAAAGAAGAAATGGCCCCCGTGAGCTTACCTCAGCGCAAAGGTGACCCAATAATAGTAGATACCGACGAGCACCCACGATTGAGCACATTGGAGCAACTGGCAAGCTTAAAACCTGCCTTTAAGAAAGATGGTAGCGTTACGGCTGGCAACTCTTCGGGTATAAACGACGGAGCGGCCGCTATGTTGCTGGTAAGTGAAGACACTTTGAAACGCCTTAACCTAACCCCGTTGGCACGGGTAGTATCTATGGGCGTGGCAGGTGTGCACCCATCGGTAATGGGCGTTGGCCCCATACCAGCCAGCCAAAAAGCACTAAAGCGTGCCGGACTTACTGCTAACGACCTAGGGTTGGTAGAGCTAAACGAGGCATTTGCCTCTCAATCTTTGGCGTGCATACAAGATTTGGGCCTTAACCCCGAAATAGTAAACGTAAACGGCGGTGCCATTGCCCTAGGTCACCCGCTGGGCTGCTCAGGCGCGCGCATAACAGCTACTTTAATACACGAAATGCAGAAGCGCCAAGTTCGCTACGGACTGGCCACCATGTGCATTGGTGTGGGCCAGGGTGCTGCAGTGGTATATGAGCGCTGTTAAGGCGATTTGCGATTTTTGATTAGCAATTGTGCTATGAAAACACTTCCCTTTTGGTGTTCATAAAGCGTAATTTAGTGCAGCCAAAGCAAGCAAGTTGACTCTGGGTGCATAAGCTGTTTGGTAATTGACGCACCATGAGAGGGTAGCCAAAACATGTTGGCATAAGTGAGCGTAAACGCTATTTCCACAACAAACAGATTCTTTAAGAGTAAAACCCCAAAGCACAAATAATGCCTTAGTGTTACTGGCGTTGGTTGCTTTGGTATTACTTTTTAACTCGGAGGTAAAAAATCAGTCAACCATCAACCCAAAAGCGATGGGATACTTCAGAAGTACTGTTACGCCTATAGTTAAGTTAAAATAAAGGTGAAGATGTTAATGACCTAGTTCGCTAAAAAAATGTTATTTTTGCAACCATTGATATATGAGGAGCATTGCAAAAATAGTTTGCCTATCAGTGCTTGTTCTATTGGGCGTAGGGGGCTATGCGTCTTTAGATAAGCGCAAAGAAGATTGCGCCGAAAACGGGGCATTGGCTACTGCATTAGCACCCAAGTTTGCCCCCGAATACTACATTGAGCAAGGCGTAAAGTATTTCCAAACCATGCAATCGGATGTGCCTATATGGGTGCAGCCCAACTATTCTCAACTGGCAATACGCTGGGAGTGGGAGCCGTGGCTATTGCTTACTGGCTACAAAAAAAACATGGTATTGGTTACCGATCCCATGCTAAAGCTAACCCCAACGTCATACGATAAGCTCGATTGTCGCTTTTTTGCTGTGCAGCCTTTTTGCCGTTGCCATGTGGTGTTCAACTACAGCGGCATGACCTGCCCGATATACGAGGAGTTTACCTTTAACGATGCGGGCGAGATAACGTTTATTGAGGCTTGGAGCGATTTCCCCAGCCTATTGCCCATGGGCCCTGGTGCTGATAGTATTTGGGATGAAAGCGACTATTGGGCCTTGAATGATGCCAACCGATTGGCCACCAAATTGCCCGGGCTAGGCAGCGCAACAGGCAAAATAGCCATTGGCACTACTTGTATGGACGAGTTAGCCGAGCGAGATACGGATGTGGCTGAGTTGTTAAAGCGCCTCAATAGGCCCGCGTTTTTTTGGTTTAAACAGTTGTTTACACATTTCAAAGAGTTGGAAAATGGTTGTTATGCCCCAGCGGGCGAGGTGTACCCATATTATGAGCCTGCTGGTAAATAGCCTCAGCGCTCGGCCAATTTCTCCAACAACCAAGTCTTCTCGGTCAATATTTTGGTGCCTTGTATCTTCTTGCCCAAAGCCTCTTTGCAGGTTTTGTCGCGCCCGTTTAGGTTAAGTAGGTAGCGGGTAAATTTGAGGGTATTCAGGTAATTCTCATTGTGGTAAGCCAGTTCTTTTCGTCGGGTAACAAATTGCTTAAAGCTCTCTAGCAGCGCATTCAGCGCGTTGTGATGATTATGGTTTCGACCGGTTTATTTCATCACTGCCGTAACATTGCTTGCCTGCAATAAATGCCGCTGCATGTGCGCTATGTGGAAACGATACGTATCGCCCAACTTAAAGCGCAATATAGGGCCGAGGGTGCTGGTTATGCGGTGTTTCTCGAGGTTTACCGTGCGTGCTTTTTTCAATAAATCGAGCAAATCGTTTAGGTGGCCCAAAAACTCTTGCAGGGCTTGGTCGTTTTTGGTGGTTTGCTTGGAGGGGTTGTAGCTGCCCAGGGTGCTCATAGGTTTGCGTATAGTGCCGTCAGGCAGGGGTTTCATTACCATCATCATTTCGCCAAAGTAGCCTGCGGCAAAGGTGCTTTTGGGCTGTGTACCGCCTTGCTCCAATTGTTTACGAATGCGGGGCTGGTAATAGCGGCTGTATATGTTCAAATGCTCTATGCAATCGTTTATGCTCCATTTGCCTGGGGCAGGCACCCAATTGAGTTGCTGTTTGCTAAGGGGTTTAAACTCGTGCCCCACCAAGCGTATCGCTTCTTTTACATCGGCTTCCAGTTCTTGCAACATCGGCTCGGTTTGGTATGTAGCCATGGTATTTGTTTTGGTTTATGCTGCAAAGTTAGGGCGTTGTTTGCCGCTGCGCATTGATGTAGATCAAGTTTTGATTTACGATTTACGAAGTACGATTTACAATTGTGGAGTAAAAAAGCGAATCCGAAATTATTAACTCAATCGTACCCCGTAAATCGTACCTCGTACTTAGCTTTTTGCCGCTCTTCTCCGCTTCAATCTGCTCAACGTTTCGGGCTGAATGCCGAGGTAAGAGGCAATGTGTTTTTGGCTGTACAACTGAAAACAGTGCGGGCTTTGCTTAAGCAACCTAGCAAAGCGCTCTTCGGCAGGTGCCGAAAGCATCTCCACTTGCCGCACCAGCATCCCTACGAGCAAACCTTCAAGGCCTAAGCGCGTCCAGCGCTCCATTTTCTGGTATTTGTCGTGCAGTTCGGCTATATCCTTATAGTTGCAGCGTAGCATGTGGCAATCGCTTACCGCTTGATTGTAAAAGGTAGCCTTTCGTCTGGTAAGGAAAGAGCCATAATCGCCGGTAAAGGTGTTGTCGTAGCTAAAGGCTAGGGTAAAATCCTCACCCTTTGGGGTAATGTGGTATATGCGCGTAGCCCCACTGATGATGAAGTAGATGTACTCTTCGGTTTGCCCGGGCACTATCTGGTGCTCACCTTTGGGCAGGTAGCGGTATTGCCATCGGCTAGCAATATCGGTCCACTCGGCATCGGTGAATGTCACCAATGCGTTCATTACTATGCGTAAAGCCTCTAGGCCGGTTTCGAGGGTGTGTGGCATGCTGTGAAGATACGAATTAGCCTGTTTTAGGGATTAGGCCACAACTGAATAAACGAACTTGTTCTTCGTGCCTAATTCGCAAAGGTTTTGTGGCCCATGTAATACTGCTGCATCAAGGCTGATGAAATGCACCAACGACTCGCTTACAGGATAAATTACATCAAAATACAATCAACTTAGAGCCTAGTTTGCCTCTTTTAATCCAATCCTTAACATTGTCTTAATGTGAAATCTACTGAGAGTGTCCTTATTCTTGCATTTCTTTGCCAAACTTAAGCTAGATATGAATTCTAGCCTTGGCTTTTACCTCTCAACTATCAACTGTATGGACCTTAATGGTTTTTTTCAGTTTCTGACTCCCAAGGACCGGAAATTTTTCCCCCTTTTTGAGCAAAATGGTCAACAACTGGTTTTAGGTGCCAAAACATTGGAAGATGTTTTGAACACTAGCGACCTAGATGCCCGAAATTTGCTAATCAAAGAACTGGTTAAACAGGAAGCCAAGGTCGACCAAATGACCGAAACACTTCTTAGTTTGTTGCACAACTCCTTCATAACTCCGTTTGATAGGGAAGATGTATATGCGCTTATCAATTCGCTTAACCGCATTATGCACTTTATTACTCGCAGTGCCAAACGTATTGAAGTATACGATGTACAGCATATAAGTCCAGAGGTGCGCAAATTGGGAACACTAATCAAAGAAAGCGCCGACGAGCTGCAAAAAATGTTGGTGGAAATGAATGGTGCTAAACATCCCAAAAAAATACTAAAATCGCGAAACGCAATTGCCAAGCTTGAGCGCCAATCAGATGAGGTATACAGCTCTGCCGTTCGCGTGCTTTTTAGGGAAGAAACCAACGGGGTGAATTTAGTAAAAAACAAAGAGGTACTATCGGCAATGGAAAACACCCTAGATAAAATAGACGGTGCTGCCCGCATACTGGAAAGTGTATTGATTAAATCGGCCTAATGCTCACGCTAGCAGTTATAATTATTATTGTTGCGCTGGTATACGACTTCCTAAACGGAATGAACGATGCGGCCAATTCTATAGCCACCATAGTTTCTACTAGGGTGCTTTCGCCGCGCATGGCGGTAATTTGGGCGGCGTTTTTCAATTTTGCGGCAATTTTTGTTTTTGGGCTCAGTGTTGCTAATACTATCGGCAAAGGTATTGTAGTACCAGACGTTGTTTCGCAATATACCATTCTAGCTTCGCTCTTGGGTGCTGGCGTTTGGGTGCTTGCGTGCACACTACTAGGTATGCCCATTAGTGTGTCTCATGCGCTTATTGGTGGCCTTATCGGACCCGCTTTGTTGGTTGGTGGCACAGGTGCTTTGGTAGCTAGTGGTATATTCAAAATATTGTTGTTCATAGTGCTCTCGCCGCTTATAGGGTTTATACTTGGTTATTTTATCATGGTAGCTACCCTATGGATATGCCGTACATTGCCGCCACAAAAAGTGGACGGCTTTTTTAGGGTAATGCAGCTAGTATCATCAGCCTTTTTCAGTTTAGGACATGGTGGTAACGATGCGCAAAAAACGATGGGTATAATGGCAATGTCGTTATATGCAGCAGGTATTACTACTGAATTTCACGTGCCTTTTTGGGTAGTAATTTCAGCCTATTCTGCTATTGCATTAGGTACCCTTGTTGGCGGTCAAAAGGTAATTAAAACCCTCGGAGTTGGCCTTACCGATCTGAAACCTATGGGTGGTTTTAGTGCCGAAACGGCTGGCGCGCTAACGCTGGCAGGAACGGCCGTGTTGGGTATACCTGTAAGTACTACACACACCATTACAGGTGCTATTATGGGTGTTGGGGTTACCCGTCGTTTGTCGGCTATTAAATGGGGCACAGCCATCAATATTGTGGCTGCTTGGGTGCTCACAATTCCGTTTTCAGCGCTAATGGCCATGTTGGTTTATTGGGTAATGAGCCTGTTTTTAGTTGCTTAGCATTATTACCGTTTTGGCCACCAAGGAATAAACCCATTCGTCTTGCGGGCATACTCCTCAAACTCCTTATTGCCTGTGTATTTCTTCTCTAGCATCGCCACGCCCGATACTTTGGTTAGCAGAAAAGTGAGTATAACGGGGCTGATGATAGAAACGTACCAATAACCTGCAGGAATCACGAAAACAAAAATGCCCCACCAAAGCAGCGCTTCGCCAAAGTAATTTGGATGGCGGGTATAGCGCCATAGGCCACTTTGCATTATTTTGCCGCTGTTGGCCTGGTTTGCTTTAAACCGCGATTTCTGCGAATCGCCCACCGCCTCAAAAAAGAAACCGATTAGCCAAAGTACTATTCCAATTATCGATACCCAATTTATTACAGCACTTGTGTTAGCCATAGCTATCATTAATGGTAAAGCTATTATGAACATAAAACCCCCTTGCAACATAAATATCTGAAAGAAGGCCCTAGGTACTACATGTTTGCCCCACTCTTTGCGCCATTGGGCATAGCGATAATCTTCGCCCACGTTGCGGTGCCTGCTAAAAATATAGCCCGATAGACGCAGGCCCCAAATGACAACCATAGCGGCTAATGCTGCGTTAAAAGGAGTAATTGCCGGCAGCAATATCAGCCCTGCGATTATAACTACCAAAAAACCCATTCCCCAACCTATATCTACTATGCTGTTATCTTTTATTAAGGTGGCCCAAACAAATACCACAACCATGTATACAAAAATGGCAGCGGCACTACAAAGCATTACTTCTATCATGTTTGTGGTTTAGTGGGTAACAAGTCAAAAAGGGTATTGTTCTTCAAACAAAAAGCCCTTGTACACGGGCATGTACAAGGGCTTTAGTTTCATGGGTGTTTTCTTTTCTATTTATTTGCCTTGTGCAAGGTCTTCAATTAGTTCAGAAATCTCCAAAATGCGTTTTTTGTTTAGCGAGTAGTAAATGAATTTACCGTCGCGGGTGGTCTTTACCACACCAGCGCGGCGCAAAATTGCCAAATGCTGAGAAGCAACTGACTGCTCTAAGCGCAATTTCACGTAAATCTCGGTTACAGTAAGCTTTTTGCTGTCTTCCAACAAGTTGATAATTTGCTTACGGAGTTTGTGGTTTACAGCCCTAAGGGTAAGAACTGCTTTGCGCAAAACGCCATAATCAAGAGTGATGTCGGCTTCTACACCATCTCCTTTAGTTAGCACTACTTTTTCTTGTGAATTCACCGCTGCCATTAGTTAAGGTTTTGTTTGTTTGAATAAATCGGGTTTACGAATATAGACAATAATTGCTTATTACAACAGTGAAAAAACTTAGCTTAGCATAGAATTGGATTATTTATCTGTTTTTTAGCTAACCTATACTTCTTTAGTAAACAATGCTAGTTTTTAAGGCTGTTTAATCGGAGTCGTTTTAAGATATATGGGTTCAAAATATGTTGTTTCTTCAAAAGCTCGAATTTTGAATTTTTCTTCGGCAATATTTACAAGGTTCAATGCACTCAAATGAGAATTGCCATCAATGGTTATACGATCGGTTAGCAATAGTTCGGTTCCTTTTAGTGCTCCATTGCCCAAGCAAACTATGTTATGGTTTTCTAAATATTCGGTAAAGAAATTTTCTTCAGTAAGTATCCAAGGGGCCGCCGGCTTAATCTCAGTTAATTGACTATTGTATAGTGCCGCGTATACCTCCATACGTCGGGCATCAATCATGGGGCAGAAAACAGCATTTGCTTTGGGTTCGCCATGCATGGCTATATAGCCTGCTACCATAGCCATTAACGTGCTCACTGCTATCAAAGGTTTACCAGTAGCATAACAAATGGCTTTTGCAGCACTAGCTCCAATGCGCAATCCGGTGTAAGAGCCGGGGCCCGAACTTAGGCACACGGCATCTAGTTGTTGAGCCTTTATACCCGCTTCGGTAAGTACTGCTTCTATAAAAGGGGTAAGCAACGATGCGTGCAGGTTGCCTTCGTTGTTTTCCCGCAGGGCTGCTATCTCTCCGTTTATGGAAATGCAAACCGAACAGTTGTTGTTGGAGGTTTCTATGGATAGTAATATAGGCATAGCTTGGAGCGCCTAATTTAGCAACTCTAAGTAGATTAATACAACGCTTGACCCAAAAACTTAGAATAGCTTTTTCGCATTATTGCATTAGGTTTACATTTACTTCTTTAACTCATTGCCTTATGCGCGCCGAAGATTGGATAAAGCACCTGCAGCTGCTGCCTCACCCCGAAGGAGGTTTTTATAAAGAAACCTATCGTTCAGAGGGTTTTGTAAAGATAGAAAGTAACCCAAACGGGCATTTGCGCAACTACAGCACAGGTATATATTTTCTATTGGTTGACGATAATTTTTCGGCTTTTCACCGCATTGCCAGCGACGAGATGTGGCACTGCTATGCTGGCCATACCCTTGAGTTGTTTGAAATTGATGAGGATGGTGTGCTATTAAGGACTTTGATAGGCATTGATATAAGTGCGGGTGCTGTGCCACAGTATGTAGTAAAATCGGGCAACTGGTTTGCCAGCCGGGTGCTTGGCCAAAAGGGTTTCGTGCTTACGGGTTGCACCGTTTCGCCAGGTTTCGATTTCCACGATTTTGAAATGGCCGATCGAAACGAGTTGATAGTAAACTATCCTCAACATGCTGCTGAGATAACAGCACTCACCCGAATAGGTTAATTAACAGGATTTTAGTGTTTTGTTGGGCTATTTGTTACTACATTAGCAATCTGAAAATTGGATATGAAACAGGCATACATTTGGGTAGCATTTGTGCTGCTTTTGGTTTTGAATATAGTATTGATGATGCGCCTAAGCCACGCCAATAAACGAATTGATATGATGGTTGCCAGTAGGCAAGAATCGCCGAACCCTGGCGGCCACCAAACACACGAAGACGACGAAGAAATAGAGCTGGCTGTGGTAATGAGCCACATACAGCGCCATGCCAATAAACTATACTTTGCCGGCCAAAACGAAAACTGGCCACTTGCCTCATTTTATGTGCACGAACTCGAAGAATCGATGGAAGAAGTTGAGCATGGCCACATTGAAGAAGACGGCATCAATATCTCTAAATTGATGAAATCTATAGGCTTACCTGCACTAAAAACAATGGAGGAAGCCGTTGAGGGCAAAAGTAAAGTAGCATTTACAAGTGCTTACACCAACCTAGTAAGCAACTGCAATACTTGCCACCAAAGCGCTGCCCACCCTTATATTGTTATCATCAACCCCACCACCCCTGCGCTGGATAACCAGCAGTATTAAAGGCTTTCTTTTAGGTATTTATCAATACACTTAGCAAATTTTCTGGCCTTGTGTATAATAGTGTACGCCGTTTTGATTTTGCACATTAAATTACACAATATTAAGATGCAATTAAGATTTGTAACAAACAATTAATTTAATCCACTGATATAAAGTGCATTAGCGCTGTATTTGATGGTAAATTGTGTATAAATCTATGCGGGGCATCTAATATTATTTCAGAATTTACCCCTATCTTTTACAACAAATTAACCTAACTACCCGTTTAAGTTAATATAGTGCTTTTCCTGAACCCGCTAAATTCGGAAGCTATGAAAGTGAACAATTCAATTAATGCGCTATTCTTGGCGTTCTGTTTGTTGCTGTTGGGCTTCGTTTATATCAATACCAAGTTTATGGATGAGTTTGAGTTGAAAAGAAACACGGAAAACCCTGTGAAGCCTGCAAACCCAGACCAACCACCTGTAGACACAGGAAAAATATTGGAATAAACGATTGCCCTTATCTTTTAATGCCCGCTTTGATGCCCAAGTATATAAATGCTTGAAGCAGAAGCACCAGTGCTATTGCCGCCATTGGTATTATCCACGAAACAGTGCCCCCTGTTTCAAACCCATAACTGTTTAGCAACGAATGCAATGCAGCCACAAGGGCGGCCAATGTTGCTAATACTGTTGCCGCACACCCAAGCAAGATGAACATAAATTGTTTGTTCAAGGTTTTGGCGAGTTCGCTTGGTCGGTAACCTAGGTCCAACAATATACCTATCTCCACCTTAGCCCTACTAATAATAAGTTGGAAATTCATTAAAAAAATAGCGAACGATAGGAACACAAACATACCACCAATGCTACCAGAGATGGCACTTATTATCTGCAGTGTATTGGCCATGCCACCTAGGCGCAGGTCATCGGCATTGGTGTCGTAGTTTTTGGCCGTGAGGTACTCTTTTATCCGTTCGTTAGCAGGGTCGTCTATTTGCAGAATCACTCGGGTGGGTTGCGGTGCTGGCCCGTTGCCATATTTTTCGTTGGCCCAGAGCAAAAAGTCCTCGGGAACCAATACCGAAGGAATCCTATCAGTAAAACCCACCACCTTAGCTGTTAGTATTCGTGAGCTGCCGTTGCCCGAAATTTTTATTTTAATAGGTATAAGCTGTATAGTAAGCGGGCTGAGCTGGGGCATATGTTTTTGCGACATAGCCAAACTGAAGTTATATATCCTTAAAAAATCGCTGGCAACCAGCACGGGCACAAAGTTGTCGGTGCTGTCCCATTCAAATGAGGCGGGTATGGTATCTAAAAACCTTGTGGGCACACTCTCCATGTATAAATCGAAAGCAAGACCCATTTGCTCGCTTACATCTGCATAGATATTAAAGGTATTGGTGCGGAAAAGCCCCATGTCTTTCACAAAAGGTTGGCCTTGGAGGCTATCCAGTTGCGCCTCGGTAAACATTGATATGGTTTTGTCGAACATGTTGGCCATGTTCACCGTCTTGTTTACGATTATGTAGTTTTTCTCGTCTTCGCTTCGCTTGGTTATCTGTCTAATGTCCAAATAAAACTGGATAGATAGCAAGGTAATAAACAGTCCTATCCAGAAGCCGCCAGTGGCCACTATCAGTTGCCAGCGGCTTTGTTTGCCCCAAAATATCTTACCCGTTAGTTTCATCCAGTTGCAGGCTTTGGTGATAGGTAAAATATTTATCGGCACCAAGGCCAGCAATCAGCAACCCGGCATTGCGTTGCGTGCAAGCCTGCTGTATAAGGTTGGCTGCAATTTGGCGGTTGGCTTCATCAAGGTGGCTAAAGGGCTCATCGAGCAATAGATATTCAAAAGGCTGCAACAGGCTGCGGATGATGGCTACACGCTGACGCTCGCCATAAGACATGGTACCGCAGCTCTTGTCTAAAAGCCTCATTATGCCCAATTGCGTAGCCATTTTGGCTATCTGTTCTTTGTTAACCGTTTCGGTAAGTTGTTGTTTTAGCAGCAGGTTGTCCCAACCACTAAGGTCGGCAAACAAGCGTAGGTCTTGAAACACTACTGATAATCTTTCGCGCCTGAGTTGTGCCCAATCGTCGGCGCTGAAGCTCCGGGTACTTTTGCCATCTATCCATACTTGGCCTTGGTAGTCGGTTCGGGTGCCGTATATAATGTTCAGTAACGTTGATTTCCCGCTTCCCGATGGGGCCACTAATTGGGTCCACTGGCTTGGCGCAAGTATTACCTGCTGCAACCATATTCCCGATTGCTTTGGGGCAATTTCAATAAGTGGTTCAGGGATTAAATGCTCCAGCTGTATTTGCATGTGGCATTGTTTCTTATTGCTGATTGATAATAACCAGCCTTGAGTAAGTAGTTTGGCTGCCTGTAGTAAGGCCAACCAAATAGGCACCCGGAGCCAATATTTTGTCGAAGGTAATAGTATGCTCGTTTGCGCCGTCGTACAATAAGCCCATATCCTGTTGGTATACGGTTCGCCCATCAAAACCAGTAATGTTTACCTGTGCTTTAGTGCTAGCGGGCAAATCGAACGATAACGTTACTTGGCTGCCCTGCAATGGGTTGGGATACATTTGCAGCATTTGCCTGTTGTTGGCCACATCTGCAATGCCAGTCTCATTGTGGCCTGTGTATTCTTGAGCGCCAATTACTGCTTTGTAGGCATTTACACGGCCATAACCAAGTTCATTGCTCCACGTGCCAGCCGTATAGTTTTGGTTATAGTTGTAGCCACCCACCCTATCGGCAGTGCTGCCTAATACATAACGCACCGCACTTAACGACAAATTGGGTCGCACCGAAAGCATCAGCGCAACCACTGCTGCAGCGTTGGGGCAAGCTGCAGAGGTGCCATTGAAACTAAAGGTATAGTCGCCGCTGGTATATCCTTTGTTTCCACTAATATCGCAAGTAGTAATTTTTACGCCTGGCGCCGATACTTCGAGGCCATAACCCCAGCAGCCGGTCCAGTTTTCACCATCGCACGATGCAGGGTTTTTGCGCTCGTCGCACATACTGGTAGCATTTACCGCTATGGTTTGCGGCAGTCGGCTAGGCCATATAGGTTCGGTATTGGCATTGCCACTGGAGAACAACATAGGTGTGCCCAAACCCAATCGGCCACTATCCGCAGCGGCTATAATGGCCTCTTCTACCAAAGCAGGACTACCTGATAGTAGTTGCAAATAAATATCGTCCAATCCCCACGAGTTGCTCATAATATCGGCTTCGGCATTGCGCCAAGCCCAATTGATGGCATTGGCAAACCACTGCGAGGTAGAATAAGGGATGTCGTTAAGAGGAACACCGCTATATACCGTATCGATATAATAGAATACTTTAATCGGGATGATTTTGCAACCATGCGCCACACCTGCAATACCGATACCGTTATCGGCAGTTGCCGCAATAATTCCCGAACAAGCAGTGCCGTGGGCATTGCTTGGCTTGTCGAGATTAGGGTATCCGTTGCTGCCGCCACCGGTGGCATCATAGCCTGGAAATAGTTTGCCTACCAAATCGGGATGTAAGGTATCTACTCCAGCATCGATAACCGCTACCCTAATAAACGATTCGCCGGTAGTAATGGTCCAGGCGCTATCCACATCCATATCGGCATCAGGCGAAGCGATAATACCATTTACAAATGAAGTAGTGCTGTCATTCTGTAAATTCCATTGGCGGCTATAAAACTGGTCGTTTACAACAGCGGCAGTTCTAGGGGTAAGCAAGTAGTTGGGTTCTGCAAAACCAAACAAACCGCTTTGGTTCAGCATTATGGCCGCTTCTAGCGCATTGTAGCCGGAGTATTTGTTGGTAGTAAGCCACCAAATGTTTTTCATGTAAGCATCTGGGTAAATAGGATACAAGTGGTTGCGTTCGGCAAAAGCCAATAACTGTTGGAAGGCAACTTCATTATCCACTTCAACGGCCACCGTGCTCAATATACCCACAGGGTTGGGGCCTTGGCTGCGAATAAATGGCGTGGCCAACTTAACTTCGTTGTATTGATTAAGGGCAGCAATTATCGTTTTCAATTCGCGGTAATCTGCAACTTCGCGTGGTATTTTGGCAATTACTACTTCGGGGTATGGCAAGCGCCAAGCATCTTGCAGGCCAACCAATTGCAAAATTAGCTGCTGCGACGCAACTGGGGTGCCTTGTTTAAACTCTACAATCAACCTATCGCGCAGCACTTCCTTGTCCAACGAGTCTTCCCACTCGGAGTGGAAAACGATGTTCTGAGCTGGCAAAACGCCAAGCATCAATACAAAAAGTAAGGAAAATAGTATCGGTTTCAATTATTGTAAGGATTTACCCAAACTGCAATTTAAGGAAAAATTTGTGCATTCAAAACAAATAAATACGGTAAAGAGATTTGCATGCCAACTCTTAAAAAGGAAAACACCCTAAATTGATGGTAGGTAAACAAATTGTACTATCAAGAACAGGAAGCTTTAGTTAAAAACGATTTAAATTTCAAGGGTGATTTGGCAAAAACACAACGCCCAGCGTACTTTATCCGTTATGGAAACGATTACCATTTTGCATCTTATGATAGCTATTGTTTGATTGGTAATTAGTTAACTAGTTATCCAAGTAAAAAATTACATTGTACTTTGTACTTCGTACCTCGTACATCAAAATATTACGCTATGCGCAAACTCTTTACTATACTCGCCATCATCTCCATTACGGGCCTTACCGCAGCTATTGTTTTGGATAAAGTACCTACCGATATGCTACAGTTCCCGAAAGGAAAGGAATACAAAACCGAATGGGCCACGGTAGATAGCCTTTTGAACATTGGCCAACCAAAGTCGGCATTGCCAGTGATGGAGGGGCTGTATGCCAATGTGGTGAAGGATAAGGACTATGCCCAAATGGTGAAAGCGGTGTTTTATCTGAACGGGTTGAAGCTAGAAAACGAAGAAGATGCGCAGCTCAATTTCATTAAAGCCATTGAGGCCGAGGTGGCCAAGGCACCGTTCCCTGCCAAGCAGGTAATGCTCTCGGGATTGGCAGATGCTTATTGGAGTTATTACGAAAACAACCGATGGAATATACAGCAGCGCACCGAAACTATGGACGTGGATGGCACCGACCCTGCCACTTGGGATGCGGCCAAATTTGTGGAGAAAGTAAGCGCCTTGTATTTGCTAAGTCTTCAGCCTGCAGATAGCCTGAACCGCACGCCCGTTGAAGTATTTGACCCCGTGATATTGAAGGGCGAAAGGCGAGACTTACGCCCCACGCTATACGACCTCTTGGCGCACCGCGCGGTTGATTTCTTTAAGAACAGTGAAGCAGGCGTAACCCAACCGGCCAACAAGTTTTACATGGACGACCCGAAGCTATTTGGGTTGTCGGAGAAGTTTCTCACCACCAAACTCAACCACCCGGATAGTGCGGCTTTTCATTTGATAGCCTTGCAATTGTTACAAGACCTTACCAGCCACCAAACTGACCGCCGCTATGCATCAGGGTTGGTGGATGTAGAGTTGGAGCGTTTGGCTTTCGTGAAAGATCAATCGATATTGCCGCAAGCGGAAAAAGATAGCCTGTATAGCTTAGCCTTAACGGCTTTAGCAAACCGCTATGCCAACGATAGCAGCAGTGCTATGGTAAACTATACCCTGGCGCAGCACTATGTAAACTTAGGCAACACCTACACACAAGAGGATGATACCTACCGCTGGAAACTGAAAGAGGCATTGGCTATTTGTAAGGCCACCGTTGCCAAATACCCCAATGATGAAGGAGCTACCCTTTGCGCAAACCTAATAAGGCAAATGGAAGATGCAACTTACAACTTGCAAACCGAACAAGTGCTGGAACCCAATAAGCCAGCATTGGTGATGGTGAATGCTAAAAACACGAACAAGCTTTATTTGCGGTTGGTAACAGTAACCGCCAGTTTGGATGATGAAATTAATACCAACAATTCAGAAGAATTCGCGAGAAGGTTAATTGCATTGCCAGTGTATCGCTCTTGGGAGCAAGCCATACCAAACCCTGGCGACTACCAAAACCACGCTTACGAAATAGCCATAGAAGGTATTCCACATGGCAAATATTACCTTTTGGCTAGTAACGATGATTTGTTTAGAGGTTCGGAAATAGTAAGTTATGGCGAGGTGCAAGTATCCAACTTAAGTTACATTGCCCGCGACTTATCCAATGGCGGTTTGGATTTATTGGTAACGGACCGAAATAGCGGTGCTCTAATTAAAAATGCCCAAGTGACAGCCTATAAGTTCCGATATGACTATACCTTGCAAGAAAACGTATTAGAAGTTGACAAAACCTACAAAACCAACCAAGAAGGGCGTGTACTGATAAACGGCAGTGCCGATTACAGAAACATACAGTTGCTTATTGGCTATAAAGGCGATACCGTATCGAGTGTTGGCAGGCATTACCTATATGCCAGTGGCAATGGTAATGACCCGAAATGGAGCCCACAAATCAAATTTTTCCTCGATAGGGCCATTTACCGCCCAGGGCAGACTGTGCACTTTAAAGGGTTGGTATTCGAGAACAAAGGCACCGAAAGCCGATTGATGAAGGGCGAGAAGATAGAGGTAATTATGCGCGACTATAATTACCGCGAGATTGGTAAAGCAACCTTCAAGACAAACGAATACGGCACTTTCAATGGCACTTTTATGTTGCCAGCTAGCAATATTACAGGCAATGTTAGCTTTAGCACTCCATTTGGAGGGGCCTACTTTAAAGTAGAAGAATACAAGCGGCCTAAGTTTGAAGTTACGTTTGAGCCTATTACGGGCACCTTTAAAGTGGATGATAGCGTAATCGTAAAAGGTAGTGCCAAAGCATATGCGGGCAGCAACATCGATGGGGCACAGGTGCGCTACCGCGTGGTGCGCGAAGTACAATACCCAATTTGGGGCTGGTATAGGAGCTATCTTCCCTCTTCACCTGCTATGGAGATAGCCTCGGGGGTGACAACCACCGATAGCGTGGGTGGCTACACCATCAACTTTACCGCCATACCCGACCGCAGTATAGATAAGCAGACCGACCCCATTTTTAGTTACCGCGTGTATGTCGATGTAACGGACATTTCCGGTGAAACACACAGCAGCGAAACCACTGTGCGGGTGGGTTATAAGGCGTTGGAAATTGGGGTAAGCCTGCCCGATGCCATCAACAAAGCGAAGCAGGATAGCATCAGTCTATATGCCAACAACTTGAATGGAAAGTCAGAGTCTACCCAAGTGCAATTGAGCATTCACCAGTTACAGGCCCCAGCGCAACCGTTGCGCATACGCTTATGGGAAACGCCCGATACCAACGTGATATCCGAAGGCGCGTTCCGTAAGCAGTTTCCGTTGGATGCTTATGGCAATGAGATGGACTATAAAAATTGGGCGAAAGGTGCAGAAGTGTTTAAAACCAGCATGAACACAGGCACCCAAACCAAGTTTTTGCCCAACATAGCCACTTGGCAGCCGGGCGTATATTCAGTGGAAATGACGGCGAAAGACCGTTTCGGGCAGGAGGTAAAGAGCCTCCAATATGTTACAGTGTTTGGCGAAAAGGATAAGAGCATACCCTTGCCAGAATACCTATGGACCAAATTGTTGACCCCAACCGTAGAACCGGGCGGCAAGTTGCGTTTCCTTATCGGCACGGCAGCTAAGGATATGCGCGTGCTGTATGAGGTGGTGCAAGGCGATAAAATAATTAAGCAAGATTGGCTGAAACTGAGCAAGGAACAAAAGGTAATGGAGTTCCCGGTTACGGAAGCCAACCGTGGTGGCTTAAGCGTGCGCTTTACAACCATAAAGGACGGCCGCTTTTATGGCGACAATTTCCAAGTAACGGTTCCTTATCCATCCAAAGACCTTAGCCTATCATTTGAAACCTTTAGGGATAAACTAACCCCAGGTGCTGAGGAGCAATGGAAGATAACCATCAAAGGCCCTAAAGGCGAGAAGGTAGCCGCAGAGCTATTGGCCAGCATGTACGATGCCTCATTGGATGCTTTTGTAAAACATGCTTGGTACTTTGATTTGCCCGGCCGCGGCCAACGATACAGCAGCGTGGATACTTGGGATGGCTGGCCATTTGGAGTGGCCAACTTCAATAACTACAGCGTCGCTGATCCAGAAGATTTTTGGTATGAGAATAGCTTACAGTGGTATGATGAGCTGGAGCTTTATGGGGTCGGCCAAAACTACGATTATAGAGGCCGCGGTGACAGCTATTATTCTTTGAGTGATGAGTTGAGCGAATCACCAACGATGAATCTTCAAACGGTTGCCACCACTGGAGGAAGCAGGAGCAAGAATTTGGACTTAGCAATTGAGGAAGTCCCAGGGGTAGAAATGGGATATGGGGAAGGAGCTGGCCGAGGCACAGGAGTACTTACAAACGAACCCCTACCACCAAACCCTAACGCAGCAAATGGCGATCCTGAAATAGTACCCCGCAAAAACCTCCAAGAAACGGCGTTTTTCTACCCAAGTATAGAAACGGATGCCAATGGTAATTTTGTATTGAAATTTACCGTTCCTGAATCATTGACCCGTTGGAAATTTCAAGGGTTTGCGCACACCCAAGCGTTGGATTATGGCCTCATTACCAAAGAAGCCGTTACCCAAAAAGAACTGATGGTATTCCCCAACGCCCCTCGCTTTTTGCGCGAAGGCGATACTATCGTGTTTAGTACTAAAGTGAGCAACCTTAGCGAGAGCGCGCTAACCGGAACCGCCAAATTGCAATTGTTAGATGCCTTTAGCATGCAGCCTATTGATGCGCAGTTTAAGTTAGTAGGTGCCAGTCAGCCAATAAGTATGGGCAAGGGCCAAAGTGCTGTGGCCAAATGGACGCTGATAGTGCCAGAAGGCGTTTCGGCAGTGGTGTACCGAGTAAGCGCTCAAGCAGGCAACTACACCGATGGCGAAGAAAGCGCTTTGCCTATTCTAAGCAACCGCATATTGGTTACAGAGAGCCTGCCCATCAACTTGTCGGGCACCGAAACCAAAAAACTGACGTTCGACAAGCTCCTCAACTCCGGCAAATCAAAAACCCTGCGCCATCAAGGCCTTACCTTGGAACTGACCGCCAACCCCGCTTGGTATGCCATACAGGCATTGCCCTACCTCATGGAGTACCCATACGAGTGCAGTGAGCAGACCTTCAACCGCTACTATGCCAACACTATTGCAGCACACATCGCCAATAGCAAACGGCAGTTGCGCGCCGTGTTCGAGCAATGGAAAACCGCCGATAACCTAGTAAGCAACCTCGAGAAAAACCAAGAGCTGAAAAATATCATCCTAGAAGAAACACCTTGGGTGCTGCAAGCCCAAAACGAAACCGAGCGCAAAAAGCGGATTGGTTTGTTGTTTGAGTTGAATAACTTGGCGCGCCAGCAAGAAAACAGCCTGCGTAAATTGGTGGAGGCACAAAGCCCCAATGGCGGCTGGCCGTGGTTTAAAGGCGGACAAGATAACCGTTATATTACCCAATACATTGTTACCGGTATTGGCCGATTGGTAAAAATGGGCACCATCGACTTAACAATAGAAGACCAATTGAACAAGGCTCTACTGAACGGCATGCGCTATTTGGATGCCCGCATAAAAGAGGATTACGATAACTTGGTGAAGTACAAAACCAAGCTCGACGACAACCAACTTTCGAGCACACAATTGAGCTACTTGTATGGCCATAGTTTCTTCGGCTACCCGGCGCCAGAAGCTAGCAAAACAGCTTACAACTACTACCTAGGCCAAGCCAAAAAGTACTGGAATAAGCTGGGGACTTACGAGTTGGGCATGGCGGCTATTGTGCTCAATAGGCTGGAAAGCGACAAAAATGATAAAACCGTTGGCTTAATCATGACTTCTCTGAAACAGACCGCCATCCATCACGAGGAGTTGGGCATGTACTGGAAATCGATACGGGCGGGCTATGGTTGGTACGAAGCACCGATTGAGTCGCAAGCGTTGTTGATTGAGGCTTTTGTAGAGGCAGGTAATGATACCACCTCCGTGGATGCTATGCGTACTTGGTTACTCAAGCAAAAGCAGGTGCAAGATTGGGGCAACACCAAAGCGACAGCAGATGCTTGCTACGCCTTACTTTTGGAAGGTACTGATTGGCTTACCGAAACGCCCAAATTAACCATAAAACTAGGCGACAAAACCATTGACGGCAACAAAAACGCCGAGCCAGGCACGGGCTACAGCAAAACCACCATTAGTGGCAGCGACGTAACCGCCAACATGGGCAATATTACCGCCACCCGCGAGGGCAAAGGCATTAGTTGGGGCGCGGTGTATTGGCAGTATTTTGAGCAGTTGGACAAAATCACCCCAGCCCAAACGCCACTCAGCATTGTGAAACAACTATATGTGCAACGTGATGGTGCCAATGGCCCGGTACTAGAACTGGTAACCGAAAAAACTGACCTAAAACCTGGCGATTTGTTGAAAGTCCGCATTGAAGTGCGCGTGGACAGGGACATGGAGTTTGTGCACTTAAAGGACATGCGCGCATCAGGTTTGGAGCCGATAAACGTACTAAGCAGCTACAAATGGAAAGGAGGCTTGGGCTATTACGAAAGCACCCGCGATGCCGCCACCAACTTCTTTTTTGATAGGCTACCGCGCGGCACGCATGTGTTTGAGTACCCATTGCGCGTAAACCTCAGCGGCTCGTTCAGCAACGGCATCAGTGCCATACAGTGCATGTATGCCCCCGAGTTTGCCGCGCATAGTGCGGGGGTTCGTTTAAGTATCAAGTAATGAGTATAAAGTATCAAGACAAAGCCCATTGACGCGAAACTTAGTTTCGTTTTTTTGGAACTTAGTTCTCGCTGAAGGGCTTACTTTTAAGGATATACTGATAAACCGATACACACATTAACGAATCAACTGATTAACCAATAAACCAACCCACAGGGTTAAACTTTGTTAAGGATAAGTTTTACAACGAGTTATACAATACTTTTGTAGTGTGAATAAGTTTAGCATAACGGCGGTAACGGTTTTAATGGGCATGCTGGTGGTTTCGCTGGTGAGCATTCAGGTATATTGGATAAATAATGCCGTAGCCCTGCGCGAGCAGCAATTCAATCGTCACGTAAAGGATGCCTTGATAAACGTGGCCAATAGGGTAGAACAGGCGGAAACCTTCAATTTTTTAGCCGGTGCCGACGACTTTAGCAATTACGCCCTGCAGAGCAATGGCGCAGGCAATGTGCACATTGTGCAGCACGAGGTGTACGAGCCCAACTGCATAGGTGGCAAGCCCGCCGAATGGCAAAAAGGCGACATGCGGAAAGAAAAAATATCGTATGCTGGCATGGAGGCGAACTCGTTGGTGCCCGAAACCATGGTAGACTTGGATACGACCATGACCATGGACTCGTCAGGCTGTACCTATTACCAGAGCGTTATTTGCATCCAGGTCGACGATTCGGCGCAGTGGTACACGCTTACCCACAATAGCCCTGAACAAATACAGTATACCTTACTAAATCAAAGTAATAAGCTGGAGCAGCGCCGTCAAATGGTAAGCAATTTGTTTCTCCATTTGCTTGAGCCACCGTCGCTCAACGACCGGGTAAGCAAGGCCGACCTGCAGATGTATCTAAACGAAGAATTGACCCGTCGCGACATCAATACCGATTATGAGTTTGCGGTGTATAGTACCTATGGGGCACCCATTTATAATAGCGTTGGTTATCAAACCAACATGCCGTCAAAATCGCACCGGGTTATCCTTTTCCCAAACGATATTTTTGCCAATCCTAGCCAATTGATGCTCTTTTTCCCGAACAAGGATACTTATATCTTAAGCAGCTTGGGCGTTATGGCATTCTCTAGCATGCTTATTATCTTGGTTATTACCTTGTGTTTTGTTTATACCGTTTATATCATCTTCAGGCAAAAAAAGCTGAGCGATATGAAAACGGATTTCATCAATAACATGACCCACGAACTAAAAACCCCTGTGGCTACCATATCGTTGGCAAGCGAAATGCTAATGAGCAGCAATGTTATTACCGATCAAGCACGTTTGCAACGCTTTGCTGGTGTTATAAATGAGGAAAATAAACGCCTAGGCGGTCAAGTAGAGAAGGTACTGCAAATGGCGGTATTGGATAAAGGCGAAGCCAAGCTGAACCTTTGCGAAGTAGATGTACACGAGCGCATTAAAGCCATAGTTGATAAAATGGCGCTGCAAATAGACGACAGGGGCGGCTCTTTTGCCCTCAAACTAGAGGCAACTAGTACCAATGTATTGGCCGATGAGGTGCACTTTACCAATATTATCACCAACTTGGTTGATAATGCTATTAAATACTCGCAAGACGCACCATACGTAACTATTAGCACAAAGGATTCGGCCAACGGCATTTTAATAAGCGTAACCGATACTGGTATAGGTATGAACAAGGAACAGCAGAAACGGGTGTTTGAGAAGTTTTACCGCGTGCCTACTGGCAACATACACAATGTAAAAGGCTTTGGGCTGGGGCTTAGTTATGTAAAAGCCATGGTAGAAGCACATGGCGGCAGCATACGCTTGCAAAGCGAAATTAATCAAGGCAGTACTTTTGGGGTGTTTTTACCTTACAAAGGACCCATAAACAAATGAACTACATGGAAACAATACCGTCAAAAATATTACTGCTTGAAGACGACCCAAATTTGGGATTTGTGTTGCAAGAGTTTTTGCAGCACAAGGGCTACCATGTAACCCTTCGCGAAGACGGTGAGTTAGGCTTAAAAACATACAACGAAGCGTCTTTCGATATCTGCATAGTAGATATTATGATGCCGAAAATGGATGGCTTGACCTTTACCAAGCAGGTTCGCAAAACCGATACCAATACGCCTATTATTTTTCTTACGGCCAAGAGTATGAAGGAGGATAAGATAGAGGCTTTTAAATTGGGTGGCGACGACTATATAACCAAACCTTTCAGTATGGAAGAGTTGGAATTGCGTGTTGAGGCCGTATTGCGCCGAAGCAAAGGCACCAGCGGCCAGCCGGAAGAAAAGAAAGTTTTCCAATTGGGTACTTATGAGTTTGATTACCCTTCGCAGCGTCTGGCACACAATGGCGAAAGCACCAACCTTACTACCAAAGAAGCTGAACTCTTGAAACTCTTGGCCCTCAACAAAAACCGGGTATTGGAGCGCGAAATTGCCTTGAAACTGATTTGGGGCAATGATAACTACTTTACCGGCCGCAGCATGGACGTATTCATTACTAAGCTGCGTAAATATCTGAAAGAAGACCCTAGCGTTGAAATAGTAAACGTGCACGGCACTGGCTATAAGCTAATGACTGGGGAGTAAGAAATACGTTGCGAGTATTACACCTAATCCATCGGCGCCTTGGGCGAGACAGCTTGAATACGAAGAGGCGAGTCTGTAATCCACCCTCTCATTGTTTCAAAATCCGTATTTTGGTATACAAATACGGAATATGAAAACGCTAGTAAGAGTATTGTTAGGCACGGCAATAACAGTGGTGCTGTTGCTGGCTGTAGCCCAATTTACAGGCAATGGGTACCTCATAAAAGCCTTTGGTGCAAGCTATTTGAGGGGCTACAACTCAGCCTCTATTGGCGATGCCAAATACTTCGATACGCGCGAAGTGCCCGCCGCTAGCACTTCTTCGGAGTGGCCCATCCACCAGCAATACAACCAAGACAAACTATCGGAGCGCTTGACCCAAACCTTGGAAGAAACCGAAAGCGTGGCGTTTTTAATTGTAAAAAACGATAGTATTATACAGGAATATTATTGGGATGGGTATAGCGATAGCTCGCGTTCCAACTCGTTCTCTATGGCCAAGAATATAGTAACCATGCTGGCGCAAATAGCTATCCAGAAAGGCTTCTTTACCAGTTGGCAACAACCCGTTAAAGAAATTTTGCCAAGCATAACTGGCCAGTATGCCAACGAGCTGCAATTGTGGCACCTCTCCACCATGTCGTCGGGCCTCGATTGGGACGAGCATTATACAAGCCCATTTACCGTTACCGCCAAAGCCTACTATGGCAATGATTTAGAAAATCTAGTGCTACAACTGCCGATAGTTGACAAACCAGGGCAAGCCTTTAACTACCAAAGTGGCTCAACACAACTATTGGCCATGGCCATAATGAAGGCTACCGGCAAACCTTTAGCCACACTGGCATCAGAGTGGCTATGGGTGCCCCTCCAGGCCAAAAACGATGCCCTTTGGCACCTCGACCATGATGGCGGCACGGAGCTGGCTTATTGCTGCTTTAACTCCAATGCCCGCGATTTTGCTCGCTTTGGCAAGCTTATGGTGCACCAAGGCAATTGGAACGGCGCGCAAATACTCGACTCTTCGTTTGTAAGCTTGGCAACTAAAGGGACGCTTGTAGACTATTACGGCTATTCGTTTTGGATTGACCCCAATCGTGGTACGCCCGTATTTGCACAGCACGGTATTCTGGGGCAGTACATCATTAGCATACCCGAAAAAAACTTAGTGGTGGTTCGCCTCGGCCACCACGATATGGGCGATGCCCCTAACCAACATACCAATGATTTTAATATTATTGTAGATGAGGTGTTAAAGGGGTATTGAGCAAAAGAGAAAAATACCAGTAGGTCATTTTCAAATTTGCACATTTCCAAATTGGTCAATTATTTCGCCCCTTCCTCAATTAGCTTCTTCAGCTTTTCAGGGTAGTTAGTAATGATGCCATCAACACCTTTGCGCATCAAGGTTTGCATATCCTCGGTTTCGTTTACCGTCCAAACAAAACATACATAACCAGCTTGGTGCAGCTTTTTAATGTATTTCGCATGAGCAAACTTCAAGTTTGGGTTTATGCCCGCTACACGGCCATCGTTGCCGATGCTATTGCCCCAGCGCACTTGGTCGTCGTAGGATACGCCAGCCATGGCACCTACTATAAGTTGGTATACCGTTACTTGCGTATCAATAGCCAGCCAATGCTCCACCACTTCTGGGTGAAAGCTCTGCATTTCGCACCAGCTATAGGCATTAAATTCTTTAATCAGGTCCAAAGTCTTTTGCTCAATACCTGCATACAAGCCTTCTTTAGATGGGCCCTTAATCTCTATAAGTACTTTGGTGCGACCGTTTACCAACTCTAGCACCTGGCGCAAAGTAGGCAAAGGTTCGTTTTTAAAGGCCTCGCCATACCAGCTACCGGCATCCAGTTGTTGCAGCTCGGCCAGCGTTTTGTCTTGCACGGCGCCAGAGCCATTGGTGGTGCGGTCAAGGGTAGCATCATGTATTACTATTATCTCACCGTCCTTACTCAAGTGTATATCCAGTTCCACATAATCCACGCCAATTTCCAGCGCCTTCTTAAATGCCGACAAGGTGTTTTCGGGCGCAGAGCCCGATGCACCTCGGTGCGCAATAATGGCTGGTTTGGGGTTCATGGCATCTTTAGGTATAGGGTCATAAGCAAAAGCGCCCCAGCCAATGAGCAGCAAAGCCAAGGGAGCCAGCAGTATTAGTAACCATTTGCGTTTCAACATACATCTAAGTTACTTTTTTAGGGTTATAAGTTGTGGCTTTTGGCAGTATTAAGTTTAAATTAACAATCAAAATAGAACCAATGCTTAGCAAACATGTAAAATCTTTTTTCGAGCGAAACCATTTTGTGGTAATAGGCAACCTTGCCGATATTAGCCATGAGGAAAGCCTGCAAACCCCACCTTATGGCGGCAGCAGCATCAATTGGGTGCTGGGGCACATAGTGCGCTACCGTTTACGTACTTTAAAGCTACTAGGCCACCCGCACCCTGAAGAAGAAGTGTATAAAGCACGGTATGACTATAATACGGTGCCCAACAGCGAAACAGCCTTGCCTTTTGAGCAGTTAAAGTTGCTTTATGAGGATACCCAAAAACAATTGACGGATTTGATAGATAAGCTAGATGAGGGGCTTGATACCGAGGATAAGATAGTGTTTATGGCATACCACGAAACCATGCACAGCGGGCAGTTAGGTATTTTGCGTCGTATGCTGGGCAAAGGCCCTGGGGTAAAGTATGGGGGTTGATCCATTAAAACTCTCAAAGCAACGCTATTATTAGGCACTGCTAACGGAAAGCCTAAAGGTGCAATGGACGAAAAATAAAGCCGTAATTTTACGAAATGAATACCAAATACATTGCCAAAACCCTTTTTGGCCTGGAGGAAGTGCTGGCACAAGAGCTACGCAACCTTGGCGCTAGCGATATTGAAATGCACAACCGAGCCGTAGGCTTTAGTGGCGACAAAGCTATGCTGTACAAAGCCAACCTTTGGCTGCGAACTGCCACCCGCATACTGGTGCCTATACACACAACCAAAGCCCAAAACGATGAGGGCTTGTACAAAGCCGCCTTAGAGGTAGATTGGGGGCACTATTTGGCGCTCGACCAAACTTTTGCCATCCATACGAGCATCAACTCTACGTTGTTCAACCACACCTTGTTTGTTTCGCAGAAGGTAAAGGATGCTATTGCCGACCAGTTTAGGCGCCGCCACGGCGAACGCCCGAACGTGAATGTCGACTTCCCGGATGTTTCCATACAGGTGCATATTTTCAACGACCAAATGACTTTCTTTTTGGATAGCTCCGGAGAGAGTTTGCACAAGCGTGGTTACAAAGTGGCCATTTTTAAGGCTCCGTTGAGCGAATGCTTAGCTGCCGGTATGATACTCTTGAGTGGCTGGGACCAAAAGCAGCCACTATACGACCCAATGTGCGGCTCGGGTACCATCCTCACCGAAGCGGCGCTAATTGCTCGCAACATTGCCCCTGGGCTGTATAGGGATGATTTTGGCTTTACCCACTGGCCCGATTTTGATAAGCCATTGTTCTTGAGCATCCAAAAGGAAGCGCGAAATGCCGAACGGCCTAGCGATGTTCAGATTTTTGGCTCTGATGTATCAATGCAGGCGTTGGACGAAACCCGCCAAAACCTCGAAAGTGCCGAACTGGAAGATGCCGTGGTGCTTAAACAGGTGGCCTTTGAGCAAAACCCCAATGCCCCTGCCGAAGGTGGTATGATGATTATTAACCCGCCGTATGGCGACCGTATAGAAAAAGACGATATCATTGCCTTCTACAAATCTATTGGCGATACATTGAAAAGGCAATACAGCGGTTGGCAAGCTTGGGTGTTAAGCGCAAATCTTGATGCCTTAAAGTTTGTAGGCCTGCGCCCTTCGCGCAAAATACCGCTCTTCAATGGACCGCTTGAGTGTCGATTCAATCGGTTTGATTTGTATGCCGGCAGTAAGAAGGGTGGCGGGGAACCGAGGGAATTAAAAGAATAAGGACAAGCAGAATAGCTAACGCTATCAATATTGATAAACTAAAACAGGCCGCAACTAGAGTTGCGGCCTGTTTTTTTTATGTCAGAAAGTAAGGTATGCTTACTTCAACAATTCGCGGCTGATAACCACTTTTTGTATTTCGCTGGTGCCTTCACCAATGGTGCAAAGTTTGCTATCGCGGTAGAATTTTTCTACTGGGTACTCTTTAATGTAGCCGTAGCCACCAAAAATCTGTACCGCATCGGTGCTAACTTCTACACAAGTTTCGCTGGCATAGTATTTAGCCATAGCACCTTGAATGGTCATTTTTTGCTTGCGGTTTTTCATGTCGCCCGCTTGGTAGGTCAATAGCTCCGAAGCTTCGATTTTGGTTGCCATATCGGCTAACTTGAAGGCAATGCCTTGGAAGTTGGAGATGGGCTGGCCAAACTGCTCACGCTCTTTGCTATACTTTACCGATGCCTCAAAAGCACCTTTAGCAATACCGATAGAAAGGGCAGCGATAGAGATACGGCCACCATCCAAAATTTTCATGGCTTGTATAAAGCCGTCGCCTACTTTGCCACAAACCTGGCTGTTGTGCACACGGCAGTTGTCGAATATCACTTCGGCCGTTTCGCTGGCGCGCATGCCTAGTTTGTCTTCTTTTTTACCAGCCAAAAGGCCTTCGGTGCCACGCTCTACAATAAAAGCAGTCATGCCGTGTGAGTCCAACAACTCACCAGTGCGGGCAATTACCAAAACAATATCGCCAGCTATGCCGTGCGTAATAAAACGCTTGGCACCGTTAAGTACCCAGTAGTCGCCATCTTGTTTGGCGGTTACTTTCATGCGCATAGCGTCGCTACCAGTGTTCGGCTCCGTCAATGCCCAAGCACCGATGTGTTCGCCAGTGGCTAATTTGGGTAGGTACTTTTGTTTCTGTTCTTCGTTAGCAAACTCTAGTATGTGGTTGGTGCACAATGAGTTGTGCGCCGCCATGCTTAGGCCAACCGAACCGCAAACCTTTGAAATCTCAATAATAGCGGCAATGTACTCCATGTAGCCAAAGCCAGCACCTCCATATGTTTCGGGCACCAAAACGCCTAATAGGCCAAGCTCGCCCATTTTGGTAAACACCTCGCGAGGGAATTCTTGGCTTTCGTCCCATTTCATGATATTCGGGCGTATTTCGCGCTCGGCAAAGTCACGGGCCATTTGGGCAACCATCTTTTGGTTTTCGCTCACTTCAAAGTTCATTGTGGCATTGTTTTCAGCTACTAAAGACATATTATTGGTGTTTTCGGGTTATAATGATGTACGAAGTACAAAGTACGAGGTACAATTTAATCGTTGTTATATCAATCACTGAGGCTTTTACATTGTACTTTGTACCTCGTACCTTGTACATAAAACCCTTCAATACGTAACTATACTCAATACATTGCTGCTATATTTTTCAATAACATTAACGCCTGAAAGGAAGCTAAGGTTTACAAGAAATGAAAATCCAGCCACTTCGCCACCTTCCATTTTTACCAATTCGGCGGCAGCGGTTACGGTGCCGCCAGTTGCCAGCAAATCGTCGTGAATCAAAATTTTCATACCGGGCTTAATGAAGCCTTTGTGCAACTCAACGGTGGCCGAACCATACTCTAAATCGTACGTATACTTTACGCAATCGCCAGGAAGTTTACCCTCTTTCCGTATAGGTATAAACGGTACATTTAATCTATCGGCCAATAGTGTACCAAAAAAGAAACCACGGCTCTCAATGGCAACAATGGCATCAACCTCAAATTTGATTAGGTCTTTGTACTCCTGTACAATGTCTTTGCAAAGGTTTACATCCATCAGTATAGGCGTAATGTCCTTAAACTGAATACCCACCTTCGGAAAGTTGGGTACATTTCTGATGGCTTGCTTAACGCGTTCTTCTAGCAAATACATAGGTGTTATGGGCTTCAAAGCATCGCAAATATCCGTATTTTATGGTTGAAAACCAAAGGGGATTTGGTTATCGGTATCATGGGTAGTGGTTGATTGTTTACTAATCCGAAATAGTTAAATAAGGCACTATTCGCGCATCAAAGTTTGTTTGTGGCAATTGCTGCAAATCAGTAAATGGTCGTTTAGCTATTACCTCTGCCACCCAACTTGCTTTACAATATGGGTGCGCTAAAAGCTTCTGTTCAGAGGCAGCATTAACACTCAGCTTTTGCACGTTGTTTAGTTTTAAGGTGAGGTAAGGTTGCAGTCCTATATACTTGGCTTCACCTAAGCCGCTTATCTCTTTTAGTTGCTCAACAGTATAAAATCCACCCAAGCGTTCCCTGTAATTATGTATCCGTTGGGCAAAAGCTAAACCAATTCCAGGCAATCGCTGCAGGTCTTCAATTTTGGCAGTGTTCAGCTCCAGCTTTTCTCCAGGTTTCAATTTAATGGGCCAAAGTGGCAGCGTATCCAAAGTTGTGGTTTGTTTCTTTACCGTGTCTTCCAGTAACACATTGTAGGGCTTTCTAATCAATATTTTTGCCAAAGTTGTATCAATGCTTAAATAAGGCCTCAATCCGTTTAATTTGGCTTCGCCAATGCCCGGAATTTCCATTAACTGCTCGATGTATGAAAATCCGCCCACTTCGATTCGGTATGCAACTATCCTCTCGGCCATCGAAGGACCTATACCTGGCAACTCCTCCAACGATTCGATGCTGGCCGTGTTTAGTTCTAGCAAAGTATCGGCCTCAAAAGCTGCTATTTCTCGTTGGTAAGCGGCTAAATTACCGGTAGGCAATGATGGTTGCCAAAGTAACAGTGCCAAGCGAATACCCAACATGGCAACAATAAGCAGCATCAATACAATGCTACCGTTGCGCTCGGCAGGCGTGAGTTGGAGGCTTTGCAACCACTGTTTCATGCCTCGAAAGATACAATATAGTTGAATGGAATAAAAATAGCTTAATAAAACTATGGTATAGCATGCTGCTTGTATGCTGGCTTTTGTTATTTTGCGGGTTATAGCGGTAATTCTTTTTGTACCTTCGGTATGACCCCTGTTGCTTGCTGGTTATGAATAAACTGCCATTATACCTTACCGCACTGTTGCCCCCACCCCAATTGGCATCGAAAGAATATGCGACAAAGCTAGCTATAAGCAATAAGTATGATACGCACATAGCCATTACCAAACCTGCCCACATTACCCTAGTACCGCCCTATAGTGCTACCGACGAACAGTTGGATAAACTGATACCGATTCATCAAGCTGCAGCGTGGCAATCGGTGCCATTCGATTTGATGCTTGAAGGTTTTGGTTGTTTTGAAGGAAACAGAGCCGTGTTTATAAACGTGCAACCTAACGAATCGTTGCAGCAGCTTTATGAATTGCTAAAAACCGGTTTTATAACCTTGGGGCATAGCAAGGAAAAACATTTCCACCCAGGACCATTGCGGCCGCACCTAACCGTTGCCTTTCGTGACTTATCACCCGAAACCTTTAGGGCTATTTGGCAGGCTTATGAGCACGAGCCATTCTCTGCTATGTTCCCAGTAAACAGCATTTGGATTATGAAGTACGTGGACAAGGTTTGGGTACCTTGGCGAGAGTTTAGTTTCTAAAATTTAGATGATGAACCTCCCGTTCTCATAAATCAAAGTACCGTCGGTAAATATCTGGCCACCATTGGTGGTCATGTCGGCTATCATATCCCAGTGCACGGTGCTTTCGTTTTTGCCGCCGGCTTGCAGGTAGCTTTGCCCAATGGCCATGTGAATGGTGCCGCCAATCTTCTCATCAAACAAGATGTTTTTGGTAGGGGTTTGTATGCCATAGTTGCAACCAATGGCCGCCTCGCCAAAGAAACGGGCTCCCGGTTCATCAAAAATACGGTCTAGGAACTCTTGTCCGTGTTTAGCTTCCCATTTTTTCACCTCCCCGTTTTCAACGTGCAAGGTAATGCCCTGCACTTCGTGGCCACTGTAAATAGATGGATAATCGAAATGCACGTATCCGTTTACCGAATCTTCAACGGGGCTGGTAAACACCTCTCCACTTGGCATATTGGCTTTGCCATCAGAGTTTATCCAAGTGCGGCCTGCAGTTACAAAGCTGATGTCGGTTTTGGGGTTTACATATCGCACCGTGTGCACCGTGTTTAGGTGATCAACAATACGCTGCTGAAACACGCGAATCTTGAGCCACTCTGCTTCTGGGTTTTCGGCAAACAGGTGGCAAGCACCAAAAACAAAGTTCTCGTAGTCATCCATGCTCATACCTGCCGCTTGCGCGCTGGCTGGTGTTGGGTACAGGCATAGGCTGCGGCGCATATTGCCGTTTCCCGTGCGCTCGTTATATACCTTCATATAGGGTTTGCTGGCGCTTTTCATGAGCTTTACCTTTTCGGGATTGGCTTGCTGCATGCCCATGAGGTTGTACGGCGCCATAATGTTTAAGTATGCATCAAAGTGCTCGAATGCATATTGCATAAATGGCGAGGTGTATTGCAATAGTTCATCGCTGCCTTCTTCGGCCAATATTTTGCCTTGGTCTTCAAAATCAAAAAACACCTCCATTATAGCCCCAGCGCGGGTGGCGGCGCGGTATAGCTCCTTTACCAAAGGCTCGGCCAAGGTGGTAGTGCGCACAAATAGCTTTTCACCGGGCTTTAGATACAGGCTGTAATGCACCAATAAATGGGCGTATTTCTCTAAAATGGTCTTTTTCATGTCGGATGGTTTCAATATTTTTATTACGATTCCCTCCTGTAAAGGAGGGTTAGGGAGGTGTTGCTCGGTAAAGTTATACACCTCGTTTATTGTTGATGCTATTGACAGCGCGGTGTATTACAACTCTCGTTTGCTCATTTCCGCCTCAAAGTTATCCAAAGTTTCTCTTGTGGCTATGCGGCCGGCCTCAATAACTTCTTTGGCTTTGTGAAACTCGAACATGCTGCACACCTCTCGGCTTACGTTTACCACTATATCGGGCTGGTGTTTTTCAAGGCTGAGTTCTATAATGCGGTTTTCCATTAAGTCTACAGCTTTGTTTAGCAGGCTCATGTATCCTAGCTTCTCAATTTTCTGTATCTGTTCTGGGCTTGCGGTGCTATTGGTGGTTAGGTACTTCGACCATTTTTTGCGAAACTGTGCCAGCCTTCCTTGATATACTTCCGCATCTTGCACTTCTTGCTTGGTAGGCAGGTAGTGCTTATGGTAAGGTATTTCGGCGTTGGTATTTACAACTATCAGCAAGTCGTATTGGTGGCCCAGCACCGGCTCAATGGGCATAGGGTTTAGCACGCCACCGTCAACCAGTATTTGGGTATCAGTATAAACGGGGGTAACAATAGTGGGTACCGCTACCGATGCGCGTATGGCCTTAAACAGGCTGCCCTGCTGCATCCACACTTCTTTTTTGGCCAATATATCGGTTACCACCGCCGTGTAGGGTATATGCAAGTCTTCAATTTGGGCATCACCCAGCAGGCGGGCCATTTCTTCAAACACCCGCTCGCCCTTTAACAGCCCCGATGAGCTAAAAGCAAAATCGAACAGATTGAATACATCCATCCGGCTGAGCGAAATGACCCAATCACGGTACATATCCAATTTGCCAGCTGCATACAAGCCGCCAACCACCGCCCCCATTGATGAGCCGGAAACTACTTTTATTTGGTAACCCCTAGCTTCCAGTTCCTCAATAGCCCCAATATGCGCCATGCCACGGGCACTGCCACTGGTAAGTACTAAGGCTACAGTTTTGCTCACTTGTGGTATTGGCGATGGTGAGCTGTGAAGTTAGGGAATAGCAAGGAGACGTGCAGAAGTTTCTGAAAGATTTGGATGATAGTTGATTGCCAAATGGTTATTCGGGAAAAGTGAAATCCGCCCGCCGCAAGGCACTTTCAATTTCATTGAAGGCTAAAAATTGAAAGGCTAGCATTTGTATAATAAGGAAACTACATAACATAGCTATCATTATTAAAACCATTAGTGAGCTTTGAAATGCCCCTGAAAACAACTGAATTGCTCCAACTAATATCAGTAGACTCAAAATGAAGTCAATAAAAATTACTTGCAATAATCGTAGTTTGCTAATCAGCTTGCAAGTGCCATCAACTTGCTGAACTTGAAAATGGAAAACTACAATATAAAATACCGAAAAGATACCATCCATAGGCACAACCACGAACTTACCGCTCTCAATTTTATCGAATACGTATCCTTGATGCTTAATTTGGCTGGCATTGGCAACTTTACCGGCAATAGTAGCCGATAAAGTACGCTTATTTACCAACGAAAAAATGCGGTCTATTATCATATTAAATCGTTTCTAAGCGGCGCTCCATCCCTTATGAATACTACCTTCCTACACGACAAAACTACCCTCACGCATCTAATATGCCGGCCTTAATGAGCGGGTCCCAGCCTTGGGCAGAGATGGGAAACACGTTGCCGCCTTTGGTGGTAAGCGTTACGCCTTCGCTTTTTTCGGCTATGCGGCCTATTACGGTTACGTTCCACTCGTTGGATAGTTTGGTAACGTCTTCGGCCTTTACGGTAAACAGTAGCTCGTAGTCTTCGCCACCATTTAGGGCGCAAGTAATAGGGTCGAGGTTGAATTTAATGGCTAAGTTGTAGGCTTCTTCGCTAATGGGCACTTGGTCTTCGTATAGTTTCGCCCCTACGCCCGATTGGGTGCAAATGTGCAATATCTCCGACGACAAACCATCCGATATATCAATCATCGAAGTGGGCTTAATACCATGCTCTTTCAACAGCTCTATAACATCTTTGCGGGCCTCTGGCTTCAGTTGGCGACCAATAATGTATTGCTCGTTTTCCAAGTCGGGCTGCACATCGGGGTGCTCTAGGTATATCTGCTTTTCGCGCTCCAATATCTGTAGGCCAAGGTATGCACTTCCCAAATCCCCGCTTACGCAAATGGCATCGCCTGGTTTAGCACCATTGCGGTACACTAGATCCTCGCTATTGGCTACTCCAAGTGCGGTTACGCTTATGACCAGACCTGATAGGGAAGAGGTCGTATCGCCACCTACTAAATCTACACCATATTTTTTGCAGGCCACGTATATGCCTTCGTAAATTTCTTCGATAGCCTCCACCGAAAAACGGTTGCTGATGGCTATAGATACCGTTACCTGGGTAGGCGTGGCGTTCATGGCATATATATCGCTTAGGTTTACCACTATGGCCTTGTAGCCCAAGTGTTTTAGGGGCGTATACATCAGGTCGAAGTGGATGCCTTCGGCCAGCATATCGGTAGTTATCACAGTGTTTTTACCTTGGTGGTTTACCACGGCGGCATCATCGCCCACGCCTTTTATGCTGCTTTCTTGGTTAAGCTTGATGCTATTGGTAAGCAATCGTATAAGGCCAAATTCGCCAAGGGCGCCAATTTCGGTACGTTTCTCGTTTGCTGGGGTTTGCATGGTGCAAAGATACGGGGATAGTAGCAAGTAACGAGTATCATGTGCCAAGTATTTGGCTAACGATAATGTAGTGGTTGGCATTTGCCTTGCCAGTGGTTACCTTTGCCGTTGTGAAAGTCACGCGCCTACAAGTGTTTTTAATGAGCCTGCTTACTTTGGTAGGCATGGGTGGCATTGGGCTATTGTTGGTTGTGTTTGCGCACCGCGCTGCATTGCCCGAGTTTATGGCCAGTGGCTTGGCCATTAAATTGCAATTGTTGCATGGCACCTCGTTTGGTATAGCTACAGCCATATTGGCCATAGCGCTTATCCGTACTGAATGGTTTAAAGAAAGTAAAAGCTTTTTCCAGCAGTTTATTACCGACCTTAACCCCAGTTTCCCCGAAATGGTTTTTTACTCGTTTTGCGCTGGCGTGGGCGAAGAGCTGCTGTTCAGGGGCGGCATACAGCCTTGGTTGGGTATTTGGTTTACGGCCATTATCTTCATTGCACTGCATGGTTACTTGAGTATTACCGATGTAACTACTACCATATATGGCCTATTGATGGTGCTGGTAAGTGCAGGCTTTGGCTACTTGATGGTAAACGTGGGTATTTTCTCTGCCATCACTGCCCACTTTTGGTTCGATGTAATGATGTTTGCTTACATCAAATGGGGGCATAAGAGCAGGTTTGTGGCGTAGTTCTAATGCACAGCTTACAACGTACCTACCACCGCCACATGCCTATTGTACCAATCTATAGGGCCAGGCCATTCGGGGTTGACGCGCAGAGCGGCTTCGTCAATTATCGTTTCCCAGCCAACGGGTAAGTTGGGTATGGTGTATTTACCGTCAACCAGCAATATATCTTCAGGGCCGAGCCACTTGATACAAGCGGTCTTATGATGTTGAGCCGCTACCTCACCACCTAGCAATGCCTCAAATGGGTTAATGCCCGTGGCCAGCTGTATCAATTTCATCAACCTATCGCCCGAGGGGCGCAACTGTCCTTCAACTAACGTTATTTGGTTGTTGGGGGTAATAATAAATTCCCAATTGCTGATGCACTGTTGCACCTCAAGCTGCTGCAACATTTGCACGGTAACTGCCACTGCTATTTCAATAAAAGCTTGCGGTATGCTAACTGCAGGCACGGTATGCCCTATCTCAATATAGCTGTCGGGGTTTAGTTGCTTTTCTGCTGTTGCTAAAAGACAGTGCTGTCCGTTTCGGCTGAGCAGGTGCAACGTAAACTCGCTTTCGCAGCCGGACATGGGCTTACGCGGTATGGCTTGCTCCAAGAGTATATCCTGGCAAACGTCAAAATCGCCTGCATAAGCTGCTTGCTCTTGTTTGAGTATATACTTTAGTTGGTCAAGTGCTCCATTTAATTCCGCAGGCTGTTGCACCAGCCGCACCCCCACCGAACCGGAATACGCATCGGGCTTAATAATCAGAGGGAAAAGTGGTGGCGCAATAGATGGCGCACCATTAGTCAGCCACTCAAAAGGCAGAGCCATTAAATCTGGGTTTCCTACAGCCAATTCGTTCCAAAGGGCTCGCAAGCGGTGCTTATGGAAGGTAATAAAATGGCTTTCGGTAGGATAGAATGGCACACCCAGTTTTTCGGCAACGGCTAGGGCGTCTTCAGCTATGTATTCATCAAGCGCAATTACCGCAACTTGCCCGAACGTTCTTGCCCGTTGCCACTCGTGGGGCCAAATAAGCTCGGCGCCTGTAGCGCGTATCATATCGGCTACATACTCCTTACCCCAGCGCCCACCTCCAAATAATACCACTGCCTGCTGCATTGGGTAAAGTTAGCGGATTTGTTTGGCGAGGCACAGCCTCTTAACTTTAATGCTTCGCAGGCGGAGCCTACGAAGAGCGGGGTTTCCAACAAACCTACCCCAAAAGCCAAATAAATTCCCTCGCAATCCTTCACTTTGACCTATGACCGTTATATTTGCTGTTCAATCAAAAAGCAAATACCCAATGGCTTACGAAACGATATTGACCGAAGTGCAAAACAGTGTGTTGGTTATTACCCTCAACCGCGAAGACAAACTTAATGCCCTCAACAAAACTGTGTTCGACGAATTAACTTTGGCCATTGACGAACTATATACCAACCATACCCTTAAAGGTGCCGTAATTACGGGCAAAGGAACCCGTGCGTTTGCGGCCGGTGCCGATATATCGGAGTTTACTGGTTTGGATGCCGAGGGTGCTCGCAAATTGGCCAAACGCGGCCAAGACTTGTTCTTTCGCTTGGAGCGTTCGCCTAAGCCTATTGTTGCTGCCGTAAACGGTTTTGCATTGGGCGGTGGTTGCGAGTTGGCTATGGCCTGCCATATGCGCATAAGTGGCGAAACGGCTAAGTTTGGCCAGCCCGAAGTAAACCTAGGCATTATACCAGGCTATGGCGGCACCCAACGCATGACCCAACTGGTGGGCAAGGGCCGTGCCTTCGAACTACTAATGACGGGCAAAATGATAAATGGCGCTGAGGCATACCGCATAGGACTGGTAAACCAACTGGGCCACAATGATACCTTGGTTGATACCGCAATTGAGATCATTGAAAGCATTGCCGCAAAAGCACCTTTGGCTATTGGTTATGTAGTTGATAGCATCAATGCCGTGTATGAAGATGGCGTTGATGGCTACCAAACCGAAATTGACGGTTTTGCTGCCTGCACCCTTACCACTGACTTTAAAGAAGGCGCTAGCGCCTTCTTAGAGAAGCGTAAGGCGAATTTTCAAGGCAAGTAAACCAATTTGAAAATGTGCCGATTTGAAAATTTGGAAATGGAATTTCACTAATGAACATCTCTACTTTCAAAATTTGCTCGCGTTTTCAATTAACCATACCTAAATACCATTTCCAAATTGCCTCATTTCCAAATTTTTCAAATTAATATAAAATGAGTTTTAGAAAGGAAAAAGACACCATTGGCTATGTAGACGTTCCGGCCGATAAATTGTGGGCAGCGCAAACACAGCGCTCGCTCGAGAACTTTAAAATTGGTGGTCAATTTATGCCCATCGAGATTATACGAGCCTTTGCGATATTGAAAAAGGCTGCAGCGCTTACCAACCGCGATGCAGGGATACTAAGCGATGAAAAATGCAACTTGATTGGTGCGGTATGTGACGAGATTTTGGCAGGCCAGCACGACGACCAGTTTCCGTTGGTAGTGTGGCAAACCGGCAGCGGCACCCAAAGCAACATGAATGTAAACGAGGTAATAAGCAACCGTGCACAACTATTGTATGGCGGCAGCCTAGAGGATGCGAAGAAATTCATCCACCCGAACGATGATGTAAACATGTCGCAGAGCAGCAATGATACCTTCCCAACGGCCATGCACATTGCCGCATACCAAATGTTGAGCAATACTACCTTACCAGGCATTGAGGCTTTGCGTGCTACCCTTGCCCAAAAGGCCGAAGAGTATAAAGACATTGTAAAGATAGGCCGCACCCACTTTATGGATGCTACGCCGCTTACTTTGGGTCAAGAGTTTAGCGCCTATGTAAGCCAGCTAAAGCATGGGCAGCGCGCCATTAACAACACTTTGGCGCACCTTAGCGAGTTGGCTTTGGGCGGTACTGCGGTGGGCACGGGCATTAATACCCCTCCTGGGTACTCCGAGAGTGTGGCTAAACATATTGCACAGCTAACAGGCTTGCCGTTTATAACTGCTGAAAACAAGTTTGAAGCGCTGGCAGCTAACGATGCTATTGTGGAGGCACACGGCGCCTTGAAAACAGTAGCCGTTAGCCTGATGAAAATTGGCAACGATGTGCGTATGTTGTCTTCAGGCCCCCGTTGCGGTATTGGCGAGATATTGATACCTGCCAATGAGCCAGGCTCATCCATTATGCCAGGCAAGGTAAACCCTACCCAAAGTGAGGCTATTACAATGGTTGCGGCGCAAGTAATGGGCAATGATGTAGCTATCAATATTGGTGGAAGTAATGGCCATTTCGAGCTTAATGTTTTCAAACCGTTAATTATCACTAACTTCTTGCAATCGGCAAGGTTGATTGGCGACGCATGCAACTCTTTCAACGAAAATTGCGCCATAGGTATTGAACCTAACCATAAGGTGATAACTAAGAACCTTTATGACTCCCTTATGTTGGTCACTGCATTAAACACCCATATAGGGTATGACAATGCCGCCAAAATAGCCAAACTGGCGCATGCTGAGGATATTACCCTTAAAGAAGCAGCCTTAAAGCTAGAACTATTGACCAGTGAGCAGTTTGATGAGTGGGTTGTGCCAGAAGATATGCTGGGTAGAAATTAAAAAATGGAAACTAAATTCATATATTTAGGCAACTTTTTCAAAGAACTAACTAATCTTCAACCAAAACCTATTATATCATGAAACAGTTTTTTACACTTGCAGCAGCAGTTGTATTGTTTTCTGCAAATGCATGGGCACAATGCACCCCCAATGCAGCTTCTGGAAACCCAGGTATAACACCACCAACCGATAGCCTAGCTTGTATAAAAGTTGGCTTGCCATATTCGCAGGTTATTCAAATTGAGAACTTCAACTCATTTACCCTACCTGTGGGCACTGCTTCTGTGCAATCGTTGCGCGTTGATAGTATTACCAATATACCATGTGGTTTGAGCTATGCAACCAACCCGGCCAATGCTACTTTTGGTCCAGGTCAAACAGGTTGCATTGTTGTAACTGGAACAAGTAATGAAGTTGTGGGCCAATATCGCCTCAACATTTATGTTGATGTTCAAGTGCTTTTAACTACACCTTTTGGCAGCACAACGTTGCCTTACAATGGCGAAGCGGCTTCAGTTGTAGCTCAAATTGAGCAAGCTACAGGTCAATCTTTAGGTGTCGATTTCAACTACTTCTTGCGCGTTACCCCTGCAGCAGCTTCATGTCCAGCTATTGACCGCACTACGCCAAACATTAACCGCACAGCTAGCGCATCTTGCGCTCCTACTTCGTTTACAGCTACTGTTACAGGAGATACTGAAGTTTGTCAAGGGCAACAAACTGCGTTGGATCTCACTTTCTCAAACGGTGTTCCTCCTTATGATATCCTATGGTCGAGCGGCAATACTAGTGCTTCGGTTTCGTTGGGTGCGGGTACCTATGGCGTAACTGCAGTAGATTCTAATGGCGATACCGCCACTGCTTCGGTTACCGTTACAAGCATTGCGTTGCCGGTTTCCGATTTCACAGTAACCGTTATTGGCGACTCAGTAGTAGTATCCGACAACAGTACTGGCAACATCACATCTGGCAGTTACGATTTTGGCGGACAAGGCAGCCTCCAAAACACCCCTGATGGTAGTTTCGTGTTTGATTCTAACGGTGTATATACTATTACCCAAATTGTAAATAGCGATTGCGGAAGCGATACCTCAACACAAGATGTTACCATTAATGTTATTGGCATTAATGAGTTGGGTGGTATATTTAGTTCAGTGCAAATTGCACCAAACCCTAGCAACGGCAACTTTAATTTGAAATTGGTAGCTAACGAAACTAGCCCTGTTAGCGTTAAGGTATTCAACTTACAAGGCCAAGAAGTTTATGCTACCCTGTTTAACACTGTAGCTGGCCAAGCGAGTTTGCAAACAATAGAAATGAGTGAAGCGGCAAGCGGCATTTACATCATCCAGATTAAAGCCAATGATGCCTTAATTACCAAAAAACTGATTATCAAGTAAGAATCCTCAATTAACCCAAGGTCCTACTTAGGGCTTATACCTTACCCATGAAATACTTTTTATTGATTGCTTTGAGCATACTAGCGAGCGCCCAAGTAGGGCGCTCGCAATGTGCTCCCAATAACCCAACGGGAAACATTGGCTTTTTTCCTCCTACCGACAATTTGCCTTGTGTGGAGCGCGGAGTTTATTATGACCAGACCTTTTTTCTAGAGAACGTTGATAGCTTCGCCTTTCAAGGTTTTGGCACACTTACCGTTGATACTTTGATAATTGATAGTATAGTAAATGCACCCTGCAACTTGCAATGGATAACGGATAGGGGAGATAATACCTATTATCGCGCCGAAACTGGTTGTATCCGAATTTTCGGTATGACCGAAGATACTGTTGGCCAATATGAGCTGAAAGTGTATGTTACCCTGAAAACCAGCCTTATAGGTACTTTACAAGGCGAAATCAATCAAATCATTAGCGATTTGCAAGCCCTTACAGGCAACTTGGGTATCGATTTTGAATACTTTATCAGGGTTACCAACGGTGGGGCGTGTCCTAATATAGACCGAAGCGCAAATGCTCCATCTGCTCGCACTGCTAAGCGCAACTGCGCTATTGCTGGAGAGATAACCGTGAAAGTTGATGGTGATACTGCGTTTTGCCGCAGCAATGGTGGCGAACTTGATTTATTGTTAAGTAATGTATCCAACCCAGCCATTGAATGGTTGCCCGGTTCTGCAGTTACTAATGCCAATACCTATCCAACAACCGTTGCACTTAATCAATCGGGTTATGTAACCGTTAGTGTTACCGATACCGCTAACACAGGCGCTACCTATTTTGATAGGGTTTGGGTAACCGTTGATACCGCGGCCCCAGTTGCATTGGCCGATACGGCCATTATTAACGGCCTAAACATTAAACTAACCTCTCGCTCATTAAACGGAGGTACTTATCTTTGGAATTTTGGCGACCAAACGACTGGAACTGGAAACATAATATTGCATAGCTATGCAACCGAGGGTGTATACCCTATATCGCTTACCGTAACAAATAGCTGTGGTACTGATACCTATTACGATACCCTGTATGTAGGTAATGTAGGCATAGCCAACGTTGCTTCGAGCAAACTGCAGTACAACCTATATCCAAACCCAACACAAGGGTCGGTTGAATTGAGTGTAAGTGGCCTAAATGCGCAAGAAGAATACAGCATTGCCATACTTGATATGTCGGGTAAAGCCGTTGTTGAGCCTCACACATATCAATACATAAATAATACCCGTGTAAGTATTGCTGTAGAAGGTTTACAGTCAGGTATTTACATTTTTCAGATAAAAACTTTACATTCGAGCGCTTTTCATAAACTTATCATCTACTAACTAGCAAGAAACCTACGGAAATGAAACAATTTGCCGCCCTAGCACTAATATTGGTTGCCTTTACTTTTGGTGCCAATGCACAATGTACCCCTGACCAGAGCATTACTACGCCTGGTTTTTATCCATCGCCCGATTCATTGCCTTGCGTTGAACGTGGTGTGCTTTTCGATACTGTGCTCCAATTCAAAAATTTCTCAACCATTGATGCAGCCGATTTCGGTATACCTTTTCCTGTAACCATTACGGTAAATTGGGTAAGGGTAGATAGTGTTGGTGGTTTGCCAACTGGCCTATCTTACGCTTGCAGTCCATCAAACTGCCAGTTTCCGGGTGGTAGCAACGGTTGCATAAACTTTACCGGAACTACCAATGATGCAGCTGGCCTGTATAACCTTACTATCTATGCTACTGTGAATGTAGATGTACCTGGCTTCGGAAATGGTATTGAGCAAGCCGGTACTTCTGATGACTTAGGCTTTCCGGTATTTTTGAACGTTATTGAGCAAGGTGCCCCTTGCCCTGCTCCTATCGTGAGTGTGGTAAACGAACCATTGTTTGCATGCCCAGGTCAAGGTGCTACCATACTTTTGGGTATTGATACTGGTGGCGCAGTAGCTCCTTTTACTTACGCTTGGAGTCCATCAGCGGGCCTTAACGATGCAAACATTGCTAACCCTATAGCTAGCGTAACGGCCTCTACTACCTTTACCGTAACCGTAACCGATGCAAATGGCTATGAGTTTACTACCAGCACCACTGTTGACATTGATAATTCGCCTGCACCAGTTGCCGATTTTAATTATGTAGTTACTGGTGGCAATACCGTTGCTTTTACCGACCTTTCGGCTAACGGTACTAACCTTATCTGGTATTTTGGCGATGGTACTACCAGTTCAGCAGCTAACCCGACACAATCATACACTAGCGTAAGCGATTATGATGTAACCCTTGTGGTATCAAACAACTGTGGTAGCGATACTGTGGTAAAAACAGTAACTGTTACCAGTATTACCGATATACTAGGCGAGGAATTGAGCGTTTCGGTTTTCCCTAACCCAACCAAAGGCTCGTTTAACGTGTCGCTAAACGGTACCACTGCTAACCAAACGCAAGTAATGGTGTATGACCTACAAGGCCGCAAAGTAAATACCACCAGCCTAGTGCGCAACGGTGCAACTATGAATGCGGTAATTGACCTATCTGGCAACGGAAACGGCATTTATATCGTCAAAGTATTGAGCGGTAGCCAAACCAGCACACATAAATTGGTGGTGCAATAAACCGCCCATTTTACAACGAACCAACTACTAACTATGGATTTAATTTGGAAGGTACTATTAGTTTTAGGCATTAGTGCAACCAGCCTGTTGGCCCAAGCTCAATGCCCTGGTTGTATTGTGCAAGATTCATTATGCCCACTCTCGGGCACAGGTACTGATGTGGTTATATGTGGCCCATCGACCTTTGCTGATACGGCCGGAACCCCATTTGAAGGCAACCTTACTTTTCTCTTTAACACTGGTTTTGTGATAAGGCAGGGCGATGATTTGTTTGCCGCGCTAGGTGTTGCGTTTCCAATCCCTATTCCTGGTGGGTTTCCAGCTCCTTTTGATATTACCGTGTTTGTGGAACGTGGTACTTTAAACAGTATTACTGGGCTACCTGCCGGACTTTCTTGGGAGACTGATTCATCGGCAAACGGTAACAACTATGTTCCTTTTGCTGTGAACAAAGGCTGTTTGAAATTTTGTGGTACGCTAGAGTGCGGCCAATCGGGCACTTTTACGGCGGTAATGAACTTTACTACCCTATCGCGCCAAAACTTATCGGGCCTGCCAACATTGCCCATCCCTGGTTTTGCATTGCCCGATTCGTCGTTGAACGATTATGATATACCGGTAACCTTTACCATAGACCCTAGCACCAATTTGATATTGAACGTAAGCACTGCTGGTCCTTCGACAGTAATTGATTCAGGTGAGACTATTACTCTAAATGCTACGCCAGGTTTTGATAGCTACAGCTGGTCGTCGGGCGAATCAAGCGAAACGGTTAATTTATCGCCTACCGATACTACCGTTTATACGGTAACGGCCACTGATCTTGTTGGTTGCACCCAAACCGACTCGATAGAAGTGCAAGTATTGGCCGTGGAAGATTCTATACCTAATGATACCACCGGTATTGCTTCGGTATCATACAATAGTCAATTGTTGAGCGTATATCCAAACCCTAATAAAGGTACCTTTACGGTAAACGTAGCTTCGCCCCTAGCCGATGGTGCTGTAATTGAGGTGTTGGATATTACCGGAAAGAGGGTATATAGCGAATCATTGTATTCACTTAATAATACTATAACTTTGGATGCGGAAAAAGGGCTGTATCTTGTGAAGGTTATTACCGGAAACAAAATACTTACTCAAAAACTACTGATACATTAATTAATAAAACCCGAAAACCTTAATTACGGATTATGAAAAAAATTCAACTCTTATGTTTTGTGCTGTTTTGCTTTTTGGGCCTAAACACAGCACAAGCTCAACGTGGTATTAGCTGCAGCCCAGACCTGTCATGCACAGGTAGTTTTGGTGCAGTTTGTCCTACCACGCTTCCAACAGCTACATCAGGCACTTACTATTCAACAACAGTAACTTTTTATTTTCCTGATACTGCTTCATTTGCAGTTCCTGTTATTGGCGGAACAGTTGATGCAGAGGTAGATTCTGTGCTGGTAGAAATTACCAACCTACCTGCTGGTCTTAACTTTTACTGCGGTAGCAACGGCAACTGCTGGTTTCCAGTTGATGCACTTAACCGTCATGGTTGTGCAGTTATCTACGGCGTACCTTGCGAAGTTGCTGATACTTTCCAGTTCAACATTAGCTTTACCCTAGCTGGAACTGTAAACGTTCCTATTATTGGACCAGTTTCTGGTATTTCACCAGCCGCCCTTCCTTTCCCTGCTACTTTACCCTTGGTTGGTACATTGCCAACTTTAGATATTGTTAGCCTATCAAACACCTTACTTTTGTGCCCAACTGGCACTGGTAGCACCATTGACTTGGAAGCTTCTGCTGGTTTTGATACTTACCAGTGGAGCAATAGCGCATCAGATTCAATTATTACTGTAGGTTCTGCGGGTGTTTATACTGTGTCGGCTACACATAGCACCGGCTGTGTGGTAGAAGACTCTATTGAACTGGCTAATCTTACTGCTTCTGCAACTGCCAACACTACTATTTGTGCTAATACTTTCTTTGAATTGACCGCCGAGGGTGGCGATTCATACAGCTGGAGCCCATCGGCTAACCTAAGTGATGCTAACATAAGCGATCCACTTATTTTGCGTGGTCTTACTTCAGATGTTACGTTTACCGTAACTACTTCAAATGGCTTCTGTACCGAAACTGCGACTGTTGATATTGCTATCGACAATACCTGTGGCCTTGGTATATGCACCGAGTGTACCCTTGATACTGTTGGTTGTGCAGGTGCTGTGCCAACTGTTTGTTCTCAATTACCTCCAGCTACCGCTGGCGCTCCTTACGACGAGTCTTTCACCTTCTTTTTCCCTAGTGTTTTCGATTTGAAAGCGCTGTTGCCACAAGCTATAAAAGACGTAATTCAGCAGCAAGGTGGTGCTGTTGGTATTGATACCAACTCTATTCCAGCCTTCCCGGTAAGTCAGTTTTATATCGAACTGGCAGATTTGCCACAAGACTTCAATTGGGAGAGCGACCAATCTGGTGGCAATAATTTTTACTACCCTAACAAGCATGCTAGCGCTCAATATGGTTGCGTATCAGTTTGCGGTAACAGCTGCGATGTAGCTGGTGATTATTTGAGTTTCGTAGTATTTGCCGAAGCACCTGCAAATATTATCACACTGCTTAACACCATTAATCCGCTATTGGGTATAGTTGGTGTAAGCTTGCCTATCTCTGTTCAAGGTAACTATTTGGGAATTCCTTTGCCACTTACCTCTCTTACTTTTGAGTATGTAAATACTCTTACTGTAACTCCTGATGGCAGCACTGAAATTACTGCTGGTGATACCCTAGGTTTGGATGCAAACACTGGCTTTACTGATTACGTTTGGAGCACTGGCGAAACTACTACCAGCATTTCGGTAACCGAGCCAGGCACGTATGTGCTTAGCGCTACCGATGCCAATGGTTGCGTACAAGTTGTTGAAACTGAGGTTACCTTGTTCAGTTCAATTGCTGATTTGAACGCTTTCGACCAAAGCTTGAACATTTACCCTAACCCTAACACTGGTAACTTCAGCATCAACTTCATATTGGCTAAAAACCAAATCGTAAATGTTGAGATGATTAACTTACAGGGTCAAGTAGTTAGCACCCAGAGCATCAAAGCCACAACTGGTAGCAACAGCCTACCGGTAAATGTAAGTAGCGTTGCCAAAGGCATCTACTTCGTTAAAATACAAACTATCGATGGCGCTATTACTCGCCGCGTATCGGTTCAATAATTAATGGTTATACCATGATGTAAACGGGCGTGCCACATGGCGCGCCCGTTTTGTTTTAGGTAGTTGCTTGTCATTTTTCCTCATGTGGCTGAAAAATTATAGTTTTAAGCCTCACACCATCGCTAATGGTGTTATACTAATCAGCAAAGAACCCCGCTATCATGGCTAAATACATTCTCGCGCTCGACCAAGGTACCACCAGCTCTCGTGCAATTGTTTTCGATAAACAAGGCAGCATTAAGGGCATTGCTCAAAAAGAGTTTACCCAGATTTTTCCGCAAAGCGGCTGGGTAGAGCATAGCCCACAAGAGATTTGGGATAGCCAACTGCAAGTGGCTAAGGAGGTTTTGAGCATAGCGCATGTAGGCGCAGACGATATTGATGCTATTGGTATAACCAACCAGCGAGAAACCACGGTAGTATGGAACAAAGAGACTGGCAAGGCGATTTACAATGCTATCGTGTGGCAAGACAAACGCACCGCGCCGCTTTGTGAGAAACTAAAAGCTGCAGGACACGAGCAATATGTGAAAGAGCAAACAGGCTTAGTTATCGACTCGTATTTTTCTGGAACGAAGGTAAACTGGATATTGGAGAACGTGCCAGGAGCTAGAGCTTTGGCCGAAGAAGGCAAGCTGCTTTTCGGTACTATTGATACTTGGTTGATATGGAACCTTACTGGCGGCCAAGTACATGCCACCGACTATAGCAATGCCTCGCGAACACTGCTGTACAACATCCGTAGCTTGAAGTGGGATGATATAATGCTTGCAGCGCTTAGCGTGCCAGCTAATATGTTGCCCGATGTGCGCCCAAGCAGTGGCGATTTTGGCAATACGCTTACAACGTTGTTCGGTAGGGCTATTCCCATCCGTGGGGTGGCGGGCGACCAGCAGGCTGCTTTATTTGGGCAGGCTTGTTTTGAGCCGGGCATGGCTAAAAACACTTACGGCACAGGCTGCTTTATGCTCATGAATACAGGTGAGCACTTTGTTGCCTCTAAGAATGGCTTGCTTACTACTTTGGCTTGGGGGCTTGATGGTAAAGTAGAGTACGCATTGGAAGGTAGCGTGTTTATTGCCGGAGCGGCCATACAGTGGCTTCGCGATGGGTTGAAGATAATTGACAGTGCCCCAGATAGCGAATACTATGCGCTTAAGGAGAAAGATACCGATGGCGTGTATGTAGTGCCTGCCTTTGCGGGTTTGGGAGCCCCTTACTGGGATATGTATGCCAAAGGCGCCATTTTTGGCCTTACAAGGGGCACCAGCAAGTCGCATTTGATACGGGCAACCCTTGAGTCGTTGGCGTACCAAACGCGCGACGTGCTTGGCGCTATGGAGCAAGATGGCAATATTAGCCTCAAAAGCCTTAGGGTTGATGGTGGTGCTTGCGCCAATAACCTGTTGATGCAGTTTCAGGCCGATATATTGAACACTGAAGTGGAGCGCCCTGCCGTGATTGAAACCACTGCACTGGGTGCCGCCTACTTGGCTGGTATAGCCACTGGGTTCTATGTTAAGAGTGATATAGCGCAAAACCGCTTGGTAAACCGCGTTTTCAAGCCTGAAATGGACGAAGCAAAACGAGCCAAGCTATACCGCGGCTGGCAAAAGGCCGTGGAGCGCACCATGGGCTGGAGCGAGGAAGAATAAGCTATTGGTTTGAGAAGTAATGTTTGGCTATCATCCCGCTATATTTCATTTCACATTTGCCGAGTTTTGTCGTCCACGAAGGTAGTTTTGATGTGAGTTGTAGACTTGGTAAACAGGAATTTCAACCCATCTTAGGTCTTTTGCCGTGGACTGTCGACCATAGACCGTCGACCTAACCCAAATATGCCTATCTTACTGCAATGAAACACTTGCGCCTGTTGTTTGCGGCTCTTGCCTGCACCACCCTTTGGGGCTGCGATGCCAGCCATATTGGCGAAGAAGAGCGCAACAACATAGTGCGCCGCTTTGCCGAAGCATATTACTGGAATGTGGCAGGTAAAGAGGGCTACGAGTTTATATCGCTAGAGGAGATTGACGAAGTGCTGTACCAAGATAACATTGATTATCGCCGCCAATATATTCAGCAGCAAATTACCGACAACGAAGGCATGTTGGCCGTAGCGCTTACTAAGTGCGACAGTTTCCCGGACTTGGTAGCGGGCAAAGACTCAATACCCTACTATGACCTTAAAGTGGCCGACTACCAAGGCAAAATAAACCGCTACCAACAAGTACTGTTAGGCATTGATAGCCTTGCCGAAGCACTGGGCGATACAGCCAAGCAAGTGGCCTCGTACACCTACCGCTATACCCTAATGGGCAAAAACGAACAAGGCCAGCCCGACACCTTGGTGTTTTACCTACAAACCAACCCCGGCTTTGGCGTCCTCCAGTTCAGGCCCGACACCGCCGACCTATACCCCAACCCCAACGATTTCCCTGGGTATAGAGAGATGGCGGGTAGGGTGCTGGGGGAGTGAGTAGTTGGGTTGGGTTACTTGCCTAAAGATTATCTGCTATAAAGAAACAAGGAAGTTAAAAATTGATTATTTTGGACAAAAAATGTCCTAACTGGTTTATCAAGACTCATTAGGGAAACAGTCATGAAAGAATCATTTGGGGAACATATCAGAGCTTTACGGGAAAACCAAGGCCTTCCTTTAAGAAAGGTTGCAGCGGTTTTAGACATTGACCCATCTACCCTAAGCAAAATTGAACGTGGGGAACGTTCTGCTAACAAGGATATGCTTCCAATATTGGCAGATATGTTTAACGAAAGTATAGAAGATTTAGGGCTTATTTTGATGAGTGATAAAGTAGCTTACGACCTTTTGGATGAGGAAAATTCAGACCAAATTCTAAAAGTCGCTGAAGAGAAAATAAAATATCTTAAAACCAAGAATCTGCGACAAGGTTCCTTTGACTTATAGATTATGACAATAAAAGACCTTGTTCAGAAGTATCATGGAAATAGATCTGCGTATCAAAAGGCGGATTATAACGAGACCCAGTTACGGACGGACTTTTTAGACCCATTGTTTGAACTTTTAGGCTGGGACATAAAGAATAATAATGGTAAACCAACTAATGAAAGAGAGGTACTGGTCGAAGAATCCTTAAGAGAGGATGTAAACAGTAATGCAAAAAAACCGGATTATACGTTTAGGCTTTTCTCTGAAAGAAAATTTTTTTTAGAGGCGAAAAAGCCTCACGTTAAAATTGATTCTGACCCTGAGCCAGCTAAACAGATTCGTAGATATGGTTTCACGGCTAAGCTTAAAATTTCAGTGCTCTCTAATTTTGAATACTTGGTTATTTATGACTGCTCACAAAAGGTAAATGCTGGAGATTTCGCTAATAAATCACGAATAAATATTTACCATTACACAGAATATGAAGCTGAGTTTGAGGAAATTAAACAGCAACTCGGTCATAGTGCCGTTTACACTGGAGAATTTGATGAAACTTGGAAAGAAATCGAAAGTCAGATCAAGCTTTCAAGTGTTGATGATTTATTTTTGAACCAAATTAATGAATGGCGCTTAACACTTGGAAGAGAGGTCTATGCTCATCAAAATGACTTAGAAGAGGCGCAGCTTAACGATATAGTTCAAAGTTATCTAAACAGTATTATTTTTCTTAGAGTATGTGAAGACAGAAACATTGAAGTTTATAAAACGCTTCTAACTTTTGCCGACAATGAGGATTTTACTGCACTATTTCAAAAGTTTAGAGAGGCTGACAGAAAGTACAATGCAGGTCTTTTTAATCATGGTCTAACAGAGGAAATAATTACAAATAACAGATCGGCATTTTGGACGATTATTAAGCAGTTGTACTTTCCTGAAAGCACTTATTCATTTGTAGTATTCGCATCAGATATTCTTGGGAACATTTACGAAATCTTCCTTGGTGAACAGTTGAAAATTGCCAATGGTGAAATATTACTTGAAAAGAAGCCTGAGCACGTTGATAGGGATATTGTAACAACACCTACATTCATTATTCAAGACATTTTAAGGGAGACAGTTGTAAAACATTGTCAAGGTAAATCAGATACGGAAATACTCCAATCGTCATTTGCAGATATTGCATGTGGTTCTGGAGCATTTTTACTTGAAACATATCAATTGCTTCATGATACTTTGGTAGATTATTATTTAGAAAACAAACCTGACGAATTAATACAAACAACAATTAGCACATACAAACTCAAGTTTGAAACAAAAATCGCAATACTAACTGGTTGTATTTTTGGGGTTGACAAAGATTTCAATGCTGTTGAAGCATGTAAGTTTGGTTTGTTGCTGAAACTATTAGAAAATGAGAATAATAATACTATCCCAATTCCTGCACTGCCAAATATTGATGCAAACATAATTTTTGGAAATAGCCTGCTGGATTCGGATAGTACATCTACTGAAAATCAACACGATATTAATCCTTTTGACTTTGGAGAAACAAAGTTTGATGTAGTTGTGGGCAATCCACCATATATGGCAACAGAGCACATGAAGCAGTTTACACCGCTGGAGTTACCACTTTATAAAACTCATTACCGTTCTGCTTATAAACAATTTGATAAATACTACTTGTTCATTGAGAGAGGATTAGAACTGCTTAAGCCAAATGGATTGTTTGGATATATTGTTCCAAGCAAGTTTACAAAAGTGGGTGCCGCTAAAAATCTTCGGGATCTATTAGGTGACAACAAAGAAGTAGAACAAATTATCTCTTTCGGAGCAAATCAAATATTTCAGGATAGAACCACTTATACCTGTTTGTTAATTCTAAAAAAGGGTGAACAAGAACGTTTAAGTTATTTAGAGGTACAATCTTTAAAAGACTGGAAAACAAGAAATATTTCAATTCAAAGTTATGATACGATAAATTTTGAGGAGCTGGATAATGATGGATGGGCATTGGTTCCCGGAAACTTAAAACACATTTTTGAATCCGTTAATAGCCAATCTGAAACATTGGAAACATTAATTGGTTCGGAAAATATCTACAATGGTATACAAACCAGTGCCAATGCAATCTACATCCACACTGCAATCAATGAAGATGACCAATATTACTACTTTATAAAGGACGGCATTGACTGGAAAGTGGAAAGGGAGTTAACCAGACCATATTTTAAAACATCTAGTGGTGCCGATAACCTAAATACCTATCGCCCATTTTCTCCGAATTCGTTTGTAATCTATCCGTACTTAAATACCGATGGAATAATCCAATTTGTTGGGATTGAGCAATTAGAATTGGATTATCCTTTTTTATTTTCTTACTTGAATCATTATAGAGAAGTCCTTACTAATAGGGATATTAAGCCAACTCCTGAAACTGAAAATGAGTGGTATAGATATGGGAGGCATCAATGTCTAGAAAAATGTGATGTTCCTTCAAAAATAGTCGTTGGGGTTCTTTCTCAAGGGAACAAATATGCTATAGACTACTACGGGACTTTGATTTCCTCGGGTGGCACTGCAGGTTATTGTATGATTACTCTCCCCGATGATTTTCAATATTCAATCTACTATATTCAAGCCCTATTAAACTCTAAGTATTTGGAATGGTTCTCCGCAATATATGGTGAAGTATTTCGTGGCGGGTACATAGCAAGGGGCACAAAGGTATTAAAGAAGCTACCTATCCGAACGATTGACTTTACCAATACCGTTGAAAAGGCACTTCATGACAAGATTGCATCAATACAAGCAACATTGATACAATTGCAGGGACAAATAGACCAAAATTCAAACAACAATAGGGAGTTAATTCCACTAAATCGCCAGTTTGCAAACAATAAAACTAAACTGGAAGATACGTTGAAGACTTTATTTAACTTGGGAGAAGGTGATAACCTAATCCCATTAATATCGAAGTTATATGCAGCTGATTAAAAACACCTCAAGTGAAAAACTAAGGGGTGGTTTTTACACTCCTAATCCAATTGCCGCTTTTATTCTGAAATGGGCTTTTAATGGCAACAAAAAAATGGATGTGTTGGAGCCCAGTTGTGGAGACGGTGTGTTTTTAGAGGAGATACAAAATGGATGTTATGGATATAACTCAGTAACGGCTATAGAGTACGAGAAAGTAGAAGCAGAAAAGTCGAGAGATATAGGCTTAGCGAACTCAGAAGTTATTCATTCAGATTTTCATGAATTCTGTATTAATACAAAACAACGTTTTGACTTAATACTTGGTAACCCACCTTATATACGTTATCAGTATTTTAATAAGGAGCAACAAAAATTTGCTGCTGATATTTTCAAGAAAGCAAATTTAAAGTACTCAAAACTTACTAATGCGTGGGTGTCTTTTGTTGTAGGTTCATCACTACTTTTAAAGAATAACGGAAAAATTGGATTTGTTCTTCCAGCAGAAATTTTGCAGGTATCGTATGCCCAAACTTTGCGAGAGTTTTTGTTGCATTTCTACAATAAAATAAATATTGTTTCTTTTGAGAAGTTAGTCTTCCCAGAAATTCAACAAGAGGTCATAATCCTACTTTGTGAAAAAAATAACTCCCGAACCCATTTAATGGAGCACTTGGAGTTACGGGATATTGAAGAGCTCCAAAAGCTCGATGTAACCAGGCTTAAAAGTCCAAAAAAGAAAATTGACTTTAAGTCAAACAAATGGACGTTCTACTTTCTTGACCAAAAGGAGATAGACTTTTTAGAACGCCTCCAAGAAAGTCAAAGCATCCCCAAAATTGGGGATTATGCGAAGGTCGAAGTTGGTATTACAACGGGTTCAAATCCATTCTTTACAGTCCCTCTTTCAACAGTTAAGTTTTATGATTTAGATAAGTATGCAAAGCCGTTAGTAGGTAGAAGTGTACAGGTGCCAAGTGCAATTTTTACAAATGATGATTGGAAAAAGAATCGTGCCGAAGAAGCCCGAACACATTTGCTTACATTCCCCCAAATGGCTGATTTAAATGGCTCCGTTGGTGCGCGAGATTATATTGCTTGGGGGGTAGAGCAGAAGATACATGAAGGTTACAAGTGTAGTATTCGAGATGAATGGCAAATTGTACCTTCATTAAGGGTTTCTGACGCTCTTTTTATCCGCAGAAACAACCTTTATCCAAAGCTTATTATTAATGAAGCTAAGGCTTATACTACAGATACAATGCATCGTGTAACTGTAAAGCCAAAGACAGAGCTAAAGGCATTTACAGCAAGTTATTACAACTCGTTATCTTTAGCATTCTCTGAAATTTGTGGGAGGAGTCATGGTGGTGGTGTTTTGGAGCTAATGCCGAATGAGGTGGAAGAAATCATGCTACCCTACAATGCCAATAATGCAGAACTCTTGCCTCTTATTGATTCTATGATAAGGCAACGAAAAGACATTAAGGAAATTCTGAACTTTACAAATCACCAAATCCTCAAGTTAAATTTTGGTTTTAGCGATGCCGATATTCAGTTGGCAGATAACATTTGGAGAAAATTATCAAGTCGTAGGTTAAACAGGGGAAAGGCTTAAAAGGTAGGTTGGTTCTTAAATCTAAAACTCATTTATACCTATTCCTCCAAACTGGCAAAAAAGCTACTAAGCGACACGGTGTAGTAATCGTACAACTTTTTAAGCGTACTAATCGAAATATTTACCTTTTCGGCCTCGACAAGGCCTATGTGAACGCCAGTATCAACTGCTGTCTCCTATTTTCCGATACAAAACTTCGAAAAGATATTCTCCAGCAAATCGTCGGTGGTGATTTCACCGGTGATTTCGCCGAGGTGGTGGAGGGCACGGCGGATGTCGAGGGCCATGAGGTCGCCAAGGTTTTGGTTGGCTAGGCCAGTTAGTACGGCGTTTAGGGCTTCTTGCGTGGCGCGTAGGCTATCGTAGTGGCGGGCACTGCTCACTATGGTGTCTTCGGTGCCAAGGCCTTGCCCTGCTATGGTTTGCACTAGGGCCTGCTCCAGCGCTGCAATGCCCTCGCCCGTTTTAGCCGATACGAAAATAATATCGGGGTGCTGTTTGGTATAAGGCTCCAAAGTGCGGTGGTTGGGCAGGTTATCAATTTTGTTGCCCACCACTAGCACGGGTATGTTATCAGCTTTTAGGCGGTTCAAATCGTGCAGCAACATTTCTGGGCTAAGGCTGCTTATATCAAACAAATATACCACAAGGGCGCTTTGGCTTATTTTCTGGAAAGTGCGCTCCACGCCCAGTTTTTCGATGGCATCGGTGGCCTCGCGTATACCTGCGGTATCAATAAGGCGAAATAGAATGCCACCAATGCTGATGGCCTCCTCGATGGTATCGCGGGTGGTGCCGGGTATATCGCTCACTATGGCGCGTTCCTCTTGCACAATGCGGTTTAGCAGCGTGCTTTTGCCCGAGTTGGGGCGGCCCGCTATTACGGTACTCACGCCCGTTTTTATAACATTACCCAACTGAAAAGAGCGTATCAATCGGCCAATAATATCTTGCAGTTCGTTGGTCAGGTTTTCGAGGGCGGCGCGGTCGGCAAACTCTACATCCTCTTCGCCGAAATCGAGTTCCAGCTCAACCATACTAGCAAAGTGCACCAGCTTGCCGCGCAGTTCTTTTATGCGGTTGCTAAACCCGCCGCGCATTTGCTGCAAGGCCAAGGTGTGCGAAGCCGCGCTATGCGATGAGATAAGGTCGGCAACAGCTTCGGCTTGGCTGAGGTCCATGCGGCCGTTGAGGAACGCCCGGAGCGTAAACTCACCTGGCTTGGCGGCACGTGCGCCTTGCTCAATGAACAGTTCTATAACCTGTTGTAGTATATATGGTGAGCCGTGGCACGAAATCTCGGCCACATCTTCTTTGGTGTACGAATGTGGGGCACGGAAAAGTGCCACTACGACCTCATCAATAAGCACATCGCCGCGCATAATGCTGCCAAAATGTAGGGTGTTGGCGGGCTGCGTGGTAAGGTCTTTGCCCTTGAACGCCCCTGCAACTATATCAATGGCCCGTGGGCCCGATAACCTGATTACGCCTATTGCCCCTGTGCCTTGTGGCGTAGAGAGGGCCACGATAGTTTCCATAAATTTCGGATGTGAAATGACAGATAAGAAATGAGAACCTTCAAACCAATAGCAAGTTACGGATTTTGGAGGGGTGAGAAAAGTGAAGCGTTTTTTAGCGCGTGCTTCGACAAACTTTTTTGTAGTACTTTTTGATTTTGACTTTGGCAGTCAAAGCATAAACTCCTCAAAACGCTCTCCGGTAAACAACTGAAAAGTGGCCTCTGGGTAATTTTCAGTAAACACTTTAGGTGCGCAAGTCCAAATAACGGTCAACGGTTTTTTTACTCATGCTTAGTCTTCTGCCCAACTGATCCAACGATACCTCGAAACCTACTTGATGGGCCAGTAACTTGAGCAGATCAAATATTTTGGAGGCGTTCTTTATCGTTTCATATTTTCGATATTGAGCGTTATCTATTTACCATTTAAGTTGCTGCCAATGGTATGCATTAGTTACGTTTTGCACACCGTACGGGTGCCATACATTAGCAGCATCTAATTCAGATTAGGGGTTTTTGGATGCTTCTTAATATGGTTCGGTTAGTGCTTTCCATAGCCTAACTTTGATTTAACGGTACCCATTTCCCGTAATTCAGTCAGTTGACTGACGCAATTTAGCTAAATTCAGTCAGTTGGGCTTGAAATGGGGCAATCAAGCCTTATAAGAAGGGGATTTGTTAAATTTGTGGCTCATTGAGCATTATGACCAGCAAAGAAATAGCAGCAATAATATTGGCCGAAGTAGAAGCAGATACCAGTTTGGATGTTTTTATGAAGGTTTTCTTGAAGAAAAACCTGATTGAGCCCACCAAAGAAACCTACATTGATTCATTGGACGAGTCGCAGACTTTTGAGTTTTGGACGGTGTTGGTAGAAGGCGAAGATGGCCATAGAATAGCATACGATGAGGCCGATAAAAGCTTCGTGCTTGGTATGCTCAATATCGACAACCAATTAGAATACATTGGCCATCAGGGTACTTTTATCGAAACATTCCGAGCCATGTAAATAGCGCCCGTTGGGTTAACGAAACTCTGATTAAAATTCATTCCTTAGTAGCTGGGCATTCCACTTTCCTCAAACTAAATTTCCTTAACTTTATAGCAAACTGCTAAAAGTATGGGAATGGGCATCGAAAATGGGCAATTTGAACAAGAGCTGAACAAGCTAAACGCGGCACAGCGCCGCGCCGTGGATACCATTGATGGCCCTGTGCTGGTGATTGCTGGCCCGGGTACGGGCAAGACCCAAATTTTGGCCGCCCGTATTGGCAACATCCTTGCCCAAACCGATGCCCGCCCCGAAAATATATTGTGCCTTACCTATACCGATGCAGGTGCTATTGCCATGCGCCGCCGCCTGCTGCAGTTTATAGGGCCCGATGCGCATAAGGTTACCATCAGTACGTTTCATGCGTTTTGTAATAGCGTCATCAAAGACAATCTCGACTTGTTTGGTATACGCGCCTTAGATAGCATTACCGACTTAGAGAAACGCCAACTGCTTCGCAAACTCATTGACGGGTTTGGTGCCAAGCACCCTTTGAAACGATTTACGGGCGATGTGTACTACGAAGCCCAAAAGCTGGACAACCTATTCAGCTTAATGAAAAAAGAAGATTGGAGCCCAGCGTATATTTCTGCTAAAATTGACGAGTACTTAGAGTCGTTGCCAGAACGGGAGGAGTATAGGTATAAGGTAAATAATAGCAAAGCCGGGTACAAAAAGGGCGACCCTAAGCAAAAGGACATTGATGCTGAAACGGATAAAATGCTGCAATTGAAGGCCGCCTGCCAGGAGTTTCCGAGGTTTATGGAAATGATGGCCGAGCGCAAGCGCTACGATTTTGACGACATGATATTGTTAGTGCTCAATGAGTTTAAGCGCAACGAGAACTTGCTGCGCCAATACCAAGAGCGGTTTTTATATTTTTTGGTGGATGAGTATCAAGATACCAATGGTGCCCAGAATGAGATTATTGATAAGCTGGCCGATTTTTGGGAACGGCCCAACTTGTTTGTGGTTGGAGACGATGACCAATCTATCTACCGCTTTCAGGGGGCCAACGTGGAGAATATTTTGCGTTTCCATAACAAATACAGCCCTGAGCTGGTAATGCTCACCGACAATTACCGTAGCACGCAGTATATTCTAGATGCGGCAAGGCATTTGATACAAAACAACACGGAGCGCCTAATAAATGCCATTAAGGGTTTGAGTAAAGACCTTAAGGCCGCTAACCCCAAATATGCCGATTTGCCCGTGAAACCCGAAGTGCGCGAGTATTATAATCTTTCGCACGAAACGGTGGGCATTGCGCAAGAAGTTGAAAAGCTCCAAAAAGAGGGCGTAAAGCTATCCGAAATTGCGATTATCTATCGCGGGCATAGGCAAGCGGTGGACATTGCTCGATATCTTGAAAGCCAAGGCATACCCTTGTTTGTCAAGCGAGAGCAGAATATACTGGAGGTTCGGTTTATTGTTAATGTGCTTACCCTGTTGGAGTACATTAACGATGAAGCCAAGAAGCCGCATAGCCGCGAGGATTTGCTTTTTCAAATTATGCACTTCAACTTTTTTGGTATTGAGCCATTGGTAATAGCCAAAGTAGCCGCAGGCTTACGAAACGACAGAAAAACACATTGGCGCGAAGCCTTGCGCAGCGTGCAGGCGCAGGCAGGCACCAACTTGTTTGATAGTAATGCCAACGATAGCTATCGCCGCATAAAGCAATTGAGCGATAACATTGAGTATTGGATAAAAGAGCTGCACAACACCACGCTACAAACCTTATTCGAGAAAGTGATGACCCGAGGCGGATTGTTGGGCGAGATAATGCTTTCGCCACAAAAGTTTGAAATGCTGGACCACCTTACTACGCTCTTCCAATTCATTAAAGATGAGACCGTAAAAGACCCTAAGCTAACGCTGGATGGCTTTTTGCGTACCATTAAAGAAATGCAGGATGAAAAAATTCCGTTGGAGCTACACAAAAAGGGTTATTTCGAGGATGGCGTAACCCTAGTTACCGCCCACAGCTCAAAAGGCTTAGAGTATGAGTACGTATTTTTGATTGGGTGCGATAAAAGAACCTGGGATGGTTCGTCGGCGCGTAGCAGCGACTTTAAGTTTCCGGACAACCTGCATACCAGCGTAGGCGAAGGAGATGATTCCGAAGAAGGCCGACGCTTGTTTTATGTAGCGCTTACCCGCGCCAAAAAACAGTTGGTGGTAAGCTATGCAGTAGCATCAATGGATGGCAAGAAGATGGAGTGCAGCCGCTTTGTGGATGAACTGAGGACCAGCCACGATATTGAAGTTAGAGAGGTGCATTTGCCCGAAGAGGCCCTTACGGCTTTCCATTTAACTATTCTTTCTGAGCCGCCCCTACCCAATTTGCCGTTGTTGGAGGAAACCCTGTTAAGGCACATGCTAGAGCATTACTCGCTAAGTGTGAGTCATTTGAATACTTACTTGAAGTGCCCAGTGAGCTTTTACTTTGGTACCTTGCTGCGCATACCGGTGGCTAAAAACGCTGCAATGGCCTTTGGTTCGGCAGTGCACGTTGCCATGGAGCACGTTTTCGTGAAAATGAAAAACAACCACGATGAGTTTGTAGGGCCAGCAACTTTGGTGCAAGACTTTGAGTGGTACATGCGCCGCCACCAAGACTCGTTTACCGATGAGGATTTTGACCGCCGAATGGAGTATGGCCGCCTTATTTTGCCCCAGTACTACCACAAATACGTTGATACTTGGAATAAAGTAGCCATTGTAGAACGGACCTTGAAAACGGTAATTGACGACATCCCTATCAACGGAAAGCTTGATAAATTGGAGTTTGATGGTAAGTCGGTAAATGTGGTGGATTACAAAACGGGCAAGTTTGAGAACGCTAAAAAGAAGTTTTACCCACCCACCGAAGACTTTAAGAAGGAAGAACCCACCCACGAAGAAAAGTATGGTGGCGACTACTGGCGCCAAGGGGTGTTCTATAAATTGCTGGTAGATAATGAAGACACCAAGGGTTGGACGGTTGTATCAACAGAGTTCGATTTTATTGAACCCGACCGCAAAACTAACGAATACTGCAAGCAGAAAATCATCATCAATCCCGAGGATTTGAATGTGGTACGCGCCCAGATAAAAGAAGCTTACCGCGGCATACAAAATCTAGAATTTAAACGAGGCTGCAACGATAGCAATTGCCAGTGGTGCAACTTCGTGAAAAACAACTTTCAGCTTGATGCGAGCTTGGTGGGCGAAGATGGTGAGTTGGAATAAAAGGTAATTGGTGGGCTTCATGTCAATAAACGAAAACGGGTAATGTAGCGTTTGCTGCATTACCCGTTTTTAATTTTGAGCTTCTAATTGTGCTACACTGCTACATCATTGCTGGGCAGCGGTGTGTCGCTATCAAGATTAGGCTTTTCTGTGACATCCGTTTTCGGGCTATCGCTAACAACGGTTATTTCAGGTTCAATTGCCGGAGGCGTGTTGTCTGAGCCTGCAATATGCGGTTTGGCATTCTCGTCTGGATGGCGCTCGCCTTTATCATCATATGGACGTTTGCCAACCAAGCGTTCCAAATCGTCTTTAAAGATAATTTCGCGGGCCAACAACTCTTGAGCTACGGCTTCCAGCTCGCTGCGCTTGCTTAGCAGCAGGGCTTTGGTGCGCTCATAAGCCTCATCAATCATCAGCTTCACTTCCATGTCAATCAACTTAGCCGTGTCTTCAGAGTATGGTTTTTTGAACTGATAGTCGCCGTTAGGGTCGTTAAAGCTTAAGTTGCCAATTTTTTTGTTAAGGCCATAAATAGTGACCATGCTATAAGCCATGCGAGTAATGCGCTCCAAATCGTTTTGCGCACCAGTGGTAATGCGGCCAAACACTATTTCTTCAGCAGCGCGGCCACCTAATGCCATGCACATACTATCCAAAAGTTGCTCTGTGCTATATAAGTATTGCTCTTTTGGCAAATACTGGGCATAGCCTAGGGCTGCCATGCCACGCGGCACTATCGATACTTTTACTAATGGGTCGGCATACTGAAGGAACCAACCGCAAATGGCATGGCCCGCTTCGTGGTAAGCAACCACTTTTTTCTCTTCGGGGCTAATTATTTTGTTCTTTTTCTCCAAGCCACCAATCACGCGGTCAATAGCATCTTGGAAATCTTTCATTTCCACCGAATCCTTGTTACGGCGGGCAGCTATCAAGGCAGCTTCGTTGCAAACGTTCGCAATTTCAGCACCGGCAAACCCAGGGGTTTGTGCTGATAGTTTACCGGCATTAACCTCTTCGGCAGTTTTAATGCCTTTCAAGTGTACCCTAAAAATTTGCTCACGGCCTACCAAATCGGGCTTATCAATACCAATTTGCCTGTCAAAACGGCCTGGGCGCAATAGGGCACTATCCAATACATCGGGGCGGTTGGTGGCGGCCATTATTATTACGCCAGTATCAGTACCAAAACCATCCATTTCCACCAGCAATTGGTTTAGGGTGTTTTCGCGCTCATCGTTGCTCTGTACCATGTTTTTACCACGGGCACGACCAATTGCATCAATCTCATCAATAAAGATGATACATGGTGCTTTTTCGCGGGCTTGCTTAAACAAATCCCTAACACGGCTAGCACCCACACCTACAAACATCTCCACAAAATCGGAACCCGAAATAGAGAAGAAAGGTACTTGCGCTTCGCCTGCAACGGCTTTCGCCATCAAGGTTTTACCTGTTCCCGGAGGACCCACCAAAAGCACGCCTTTCGGTATTTTGCCACCAAGGCGTGTATACTTTTTAGGGTTCTTAAGGAAATCGACAATTTCCATTACCTCTTCTTTGGCTTCGTCTAACCCAGCCACATCCTTAAAAGTGATGTTGATTTTGCTCGCATCAAACAACGCCGCTTTCGATTTGCCGATATTGAATATCTGACCACCAGGTCCACCACCGCCGCTTCCTACGCGACGCATAATGAATATCCAGATACCAATAATCAGTATTATGGGCAATATAAGACCTACTTTATCTACCCAGCTACCACGTGTTTCGTGCAATACTTTTACTCGAGAGGTTAAGTTTGCATCCGTTTGAACCTTGTCCAACTCTTCGCGAAAGTATTTTTCATCGCCAATTTGCAGCTTAAACTGCTCTTCGGTGTTTTCACCACCAAACGGGCTTTTAGATACCTTTTCGTACTTTTTTAACTTATCAGCATTAGTGGTATATACCTTGTCGGTTTCAGATGTTTTGAGGGTATCTTGGTAAATAAATACCTCCACCTGCTCACTGTTAACGATAATGATTTTCTCCACGTCGCCTTCGCGCACCATCTTGAAAAAATCCTGCTCATTAGTCACATCAGGATTTGACGAGCGAACCTGAAACAGCTGAAAACCGATTAGCAACAGCGCCACAAGGCCATATATCCAATAGTAGTTAAATTTGGGATTCTTGGGCAAAGGAAGCTTACCCTTTGGTTTATCTTGATTTTCTTTGTTTTCCATGTTTTATTCTTGCCTGTATTGTTTATTCAAATTCCTTCAGTTCAGCATCTGCCCACAATTCTTCCAACTGATAAAACTTACGGTTCTCGGTTCGGAAAATGTGCACCACAATGTCAATGTAATCTAACACTACCCACTCCATAGTTTTAAAACCCTCTTTATGGTTCGGATATTCGCCGGTGTCTTTTCTTATTTTGTCGACAATATGGTCGGCTATAGCTTTTACCTGTATAGTTGTAGTAGCATCGCACACAACAAAAAAATCGCAAACGGCATCAGGTAATTTTCGAAGATCGAGGCTGATTACATTTTCGGCTTTTTTATCCAAAGCAGCTTCTGCTATTTGGGTTCTAAGTGCCTCTATCTCTTTTTTCTTATTTTTTTGGGCTAATTTGGTGCTCAAAATCTCTTCTGTTCTAGTATTCGGTTCGTTTTATATAATCCTACGCAATTTACTAATTCTTTTGTTCACAACTACAAACAACATCCTACTAGGAAAGGTTTTGCAGCAGCATGACTTCGTTGATTCGACGAATAGCCAGGCTAAAATATTGTTAGCAAAAAGCAAGCCAGTAGAAGGAACTGTCATAATAGCACACACCCAGCACCAAGGAAAAGGACAATATGGCAACAATTGGGCGGCGATTGGCGGTCAGAATTTAACTTTAAGTATTATTCTATATCCCAAATTTGTACCAGCTTCTCGTCAGTTTTTGCTCAGCCAAGCGGTTGCATTGGGCATCCGCGATGGGTTAGAGCCATATCTACCTCAGCCTGCCTACATTAAATGGCCAAACGACATTATTAGTTCGGATAAAAAAATTTGTGGGGTATTGATAGAAAATAGCTTGCAGGGCAATGTTATAGCAGATTCCGTTATTGGCATCGGGGTTAATGTTAATCAGTCCGATTTTGATGGCTTGCCCCATGCAGCCTCTTTGCACACCCTTACTGGCCGCACTTTCGATTTGGACCGCGTATTTCACCGCATCCTTTCTTGCATTGAAGGCTACTATCTACAACTACTTGCCAACCGCGAGGCGATCGTGGAAAGCGCATATTTTAAACACCTTTATCGCCTAAACCAACCCAGCACGTTTGTGGCTGGGGGTAACCAGTTTGAGGGTACCATAAGAGGCGTTGACATTAACGGTAGAATGTTAGTTGAAGATAACGATGGTGTAAAGACTTATGCTTTAAAAGAAGTGAGCTTTAGTTATTGAGGTTTACCGAAGTATTGATGTGTAAGGCACTTGTCTGACACAAGCACTATCTTTAGTATCGAAATGGGGAAAGCAATCGTAAATATCACTAAAGCCTCTGGGCAAAAAGCTCCTTTTAATAAGGGTAAGCTGAAACAATCATTATTAAGAGCGGGCGCTACCAACAACAAAGCCGACGAGGTGGTGGCTGAGATAATGGATATGCTGGTAGAAGGCATGAGCACTAAAAAAATTTACAAAGTGGCATTCCGTATGTTGCGCAGCGTTTCGCGACCTGCTGCTTCAAGGTACAAGCTAAAGCAGGCTTTAGTTGAGTTGGGTCCCACAGGATTCCCGTTTGAGTTGTTTATTGCCGAACTACTGACGTTTCGTGGCTACCAAGTAAAAGTTGATGAAGTAGTACAGGGACATTGTGTAACCCACGAGATTGATGTGCTGGCCGAAAAGGGCAATGAGCAGCTAATAATTGAGTGCAAGTTCCACAACCGCCAAGGTTATATCTCTGATGTGAAGATACCGTTGTATATACAATCACGATTTCTGGATGTACAGACTTTTTGGAACCAAACAAAAGGAGAAGAGGAGAAAGCGCTGCAAGGATGGGTGGTAACCAATACCCGTTTTTCGACAGATGCAGTGCAGTATGGCAATTGTATGGGTCTGCATCTCATGAGTTGGGATTATCCGCTCAATAGCGGCATTAGAGATTGGGTTGACCAATCTGGCTTGCACCCGCTTACTAGCCTCACTACCCTTACCAAAGTTGAAAAACAGCACTTGTTAGATAAAAAGGTAGTGTTATGCAAAACGTTGCATCAAAAGCCAGAGTTGCTAGAAGGTATTGGTGTGCGAGAGTCTAGGTTGCAACGGGTGCTTGACGAATGCTTGCAACTTTGCCAAACGCACTTAACTGAGTAGTCAATGTCATCGCCCTTTCGAAATGAAATTCATAGCCTCCCATGAAAAAGATAGTTATCCATAAAGCAGGCAGTTTTGACCAGCTAAAGATTGAAGAGCACCCCGACCTTACCCCCGCCGCCGATGAAATTAAGGTAGCCATACAAGCCATTGGCATTAACTACGCCGATGTGATAATACGCTGGGGGTTGTATGATAGCGCGCGCAAGTTTGTGGGCTGGCCCATTACGCCAGGCTTTGAGTTTTCGGGCACTGTGGCGGCAATAGGCAAGGATGCAAAAGGCTTTGAGGTAGGCCAAAAAGTATTTGGCTTGAGCCTTTTTAATGGCTATGCAACCGAAATATGCGTAAAAGCCGACATGCTATATCCTTTGCCCAAAAACATGACCTTGGAACAAGCAGCAGGCTTCCCTGCCGTGTACATGACGGCCTACCATGCATTGCTGCAGTTGGTTGTTATTCGCTCAACTGATAAAGCCATCGTGCACTCTGCCGCAGGTGGCGTAGGCAGTGCCCTATTGCAGCTGTGCCGCATAAAAGGCATCGAAACCGCAGGGGTGGTGGGCTCTAGCCATAAGGTGCAGCGCGCCAAAGAACTGGGTGCCACCTATGTAATCGACAAAAGCACCCAAGACCTCTGGCCCGCCATAAAAAAACTATACCCTGCTGGTCCCGATGTCATTTTTGATGCCAACGGCGGCGAAAGCCTGCAAAAGGGCTGGGACGCATTGGCTCGTGGCGGCAAAATGATATCATACGGTACGCATACCATACTGCCCAAAGAAAGCGGCCACATCAATTATTTAAAGTTGGCCTTGGGTTGGTTAAGGGCACCGAGGTTCAATTCCTTGAACATGAACCAGCGCAGCATTATTACCTTCAACCTGAGCTTCATGTTTGATAAAAAGGACTTACTGAACGAGGCCATGACTGATTTGATAGCTTGGCTAGAGGCGGGCGAAATAGAACCCATTGCCGTAACAACCTATGCCTTTAACGATGTTGCTCAAGCCCACAAAGACCTCCAATCGGGCAACACGATGGGTAAGTTGGTTTTGGTGGTGTAAAATGATGGCAAATTGCTACAGACATTGCGTTATGCTGGTACTGAAAAGTTACCCCATCGAGCTGCAACATTTATCGTGGTAGTATATTGGGCATTCAATCAGCTCCATCGGAGAGCAACTTTACATGAAAACCAAACCAATAAACCAATAACCGATATACCAGTAACTAATTTTTAAGTAATTTGCCATCATGGCCGAAGAAGCACAACCCGACCCGCAACTGCTGCTGCAACTAATGACCATGGAAATGCCGTTTGGCAAATACAAGGGAACCTTGCTGTATCGTTTGCCAGTTTTCTATTTGGAGTGGTTTGCCAAACAGGGCTTTCCGGACGGGAAGTTGGGCATGTTGCTGCAAACCATATACGAGATAAAGATTAATGGACTAGAATACTTACTTCAACCTCTCAAAAATAAAATCCAAAAACGCTGAAACCGGCCACCATTACCCAGCTAAAGAAAGAACTACTAAACCGCCACCCCGGCGAGTTGGTGGAGCTGGTATTGCGCCTAACCAAATACAAGCTGGAGAACAAGGAGCTGCTGAACTACCTGCTTTTTGAGGCCGATGACGAGGAAGCCTACATTAAGAAAGTGGAGGAACAGGTGCAAGAAATGTTTGCCGAAATACCCCGAAACCTGAACCAATACCTGGTGAAGAAAACGGTGCGCAAAATACTGCGCATTGTGAACAAACAGATAAAATACTCGGGCAACAAAGAGACTGAAGCGCGCCTGCGACTATTCTATTGCCACTGCATGAAACAGTTCATTAACATGCGCTACAACACCTACCTTACCAACCTATACGAGCTACAGCTGAAGAAAATACGCCAGACCATTGAAAAACTGCACGAAGACCTGCAATACGATTTTGAGCAAGAATTGAAGGAGTTGGAAGGGTTATAAATTTGTTGAGTAATTAATTGCCAATTTATATCTTTACGTACCAAGTATCGGCATATGATAATCAAGTTATCTAAGAAAGCGACCAAAAAGGATATAGAGCAAGCCATGCTTAAGCTCAAAAAGAAAAAGCAATCCGAAAAGAATGCATCTCAATACTTTGGTTCTTTAAAGAGGGGTCTGGATGGTATGGAGTATCAAAACACTGTAAGAAGTGAATGGTCCTGATTTACTGCTAGACACCAATGTGGTTATCTACTTCCTTGAAGGAGATGAGCGCTTGGCTCCGTTCGCTGATTATAGTTTTGCTATTTCCACCGTTACAGAAATTGAATTATTGGGTTGGGTGGGCATAAGTGTATCCGAAACGGATAAAATAAAGGGGTTTATTGCCTCATGTAAATTGGTAGAGCTCAATTGGGAGGTTAAGCAACTTTCCATTGGTTTAAAGCAAAAAGCAAAAATTAAGATTCCTGATGCTATTATTGCGGCAAGTGCATTGCATCTCAATATACCCCTAATTACGGCCGATAAAGAATTCAGAAAGATAGAAGGCATTGACCTGTTTCTTTTAGAGTAGTTTCTTTAACCCTTACCCCAAAAAACCTAAAGTAGCCCTTACCACACTAGCTGAAGGCTCGGGCAGTGTTGTTTCTGTATAAGGGTGGCGCGCATTGAAGGTGTGGTTGCCGCCGGGTATGGGTAGCAATGAAGCATTGGCGCTAAGGGCTACCAGCTTTTCGGCAGCGCTAAAGTCAACTACCCCATCATCGGTGCCGTGCACTATCATAGTGGGTATACTTAAGCGCGCCATGGCTGCGGGTATATCCAGCCGCGACTCGTTTGCATAAAAGTTTTCGTAAGTGCTGTAGTACATGGGCATCCGCTGGTTGGTGCGGCTATTGTCAATGTACATAACCCCATCTGCTTTCCATTGTGCTAATACCTTGGGGCTCCAAAAACGCCCAAACTCGGCTACCGATGCCCAAGTAACTACCTTTTTTACCCTCGCATCTTCGCCAGCCTTTAGTATCGTTATACCGCCGCCACGGCTGTGCCCAATTAAATTTAGTCGCTCAGGGTCGATTTCGGTGGATAATGTGTGGTTGCTTAGGGTCCAATCTATCACCGTGCCGAGGTCGTCCAGCTCAATGCTAAAGTTATTATGGCCAAACGCTTCCAAATCAGCAAAGTCGGTGGGCTGTTCGGGGGTGGTGCCGTTGTGGCTAAAATTGAACTTAACAAATACAAACCCTGCCCGCGCAAACTCCTCGGCCACCAAATTAAAGTGCCCCCAATCTTTAAACCCCTTAAAGCCATGCGAAAACACCACCACAGGTTTCGGGCGGCCCGTTTGGTTATAGGTGGCATCAATTACTATGGGTTTGCCGTGCAGGCCATTAATAATCAAGTTTCCGGTACGTAGCATTGTTGGGGTAGGTGTTATTGCTGCGGCAATATGGGTGTTTTGCCGTACAATTGGAAATTGGAAGTCTAGAAATCAAGTTCTCCGTAGCTTGTTTGGCACCAATCTTCGCTGGCAGAGCCTGCGAAGCACGGAAACAATGAGGCTTAGCCTCGCTATCAATACTCAGCAAGCTCCTTCAACTTCACCTTAAACCGATCCTTGGGTAAAAAATTCTGCTCTAGCGCCACGGCGAAAGGTACGGGCGTGTCCAGCGAGGCTTCGCGCATTACGGGAGCATCGAGGTAGGTGAAGCAATGCTCACTTATCCAGGCAGCTACTTCGGCGCCGATGCCGGCGGTGAGGGTGTCTTCGTAGAGCACTATAGCTTTACCAGTCTTTTTTACGGTGGCTTTGATGGCCTCGTAATCCAACGGCAATAAGGTGCGTAGGTCTAGTATTTCAGCGTTGATGTCTGGGTATTCCTTAAGCGCATCCAGCGCCCAATGCACGCCCATGCCATAGGTGATGATAGAAAGGTCTTCGCCTTCGCGCACTACTTTGGCTTTGCCGAGGGGCAGGGTATAGTATCCTTCTGGAACCTCGCCGCTTAAGCTTCGGTATAGCGCTTTGTGCTCAAAGAATATTACCGGGTTCGGGTCGTCAATAGAAGCCAATAGCAAGCCCTTGGCATCGTATGGGTTGCTCGGAAACACCACCTTTAAGCCGGGAGTGTGTGCAAACCAGCTCTCATTGCTCTGCGAGTGGAATGGGCCAGCGCCCACGCCAGCGCCGCTAGGCATACGCACTACCACATCGGCATTTTGGCCCCAGCGCCAATAGCTTTTAGCTAGGTTGTTTACTACGGCATTAAAACCCGAGGTTACAAAATCGGCAAACTGCATCTCAATAACCGATTTCATGCCGCCCACGCTCATACCCAGACCAGCACTCAATATTACACTTTCGCAAATGGGCGTATTGCGCACGCGGTGCTTACCAAATTCGGCTACAAAGCCATCAGTAATTTTAAACACGCCGCCATATTCGGCCACATCTTGCCCCATGATTACGAGGTTGTCGTGCTTGCGCATGCCTTCGCGCAGGGCATCGCTCACGGCATCTACTAGACGCATTTCGCGCTTGGCGGAGTATGGTGATACCGGTTCGGCATGGTAGGGTGCATATATATCGTGCAGTTCTGCTTCGGTGTTGGGCGTTACCTCGGGTTCATCAAAGGCATGTTTCAGGCCTTCCTCAATCTCCTCATCAATGGCCTTGCGCGTATTGGCTACAAAGTCGTCGTCTATCACCCCTTCGGCCAACAGCCAGTTTTGGTAGTTCTCCACTGGGTCTTTTACCTGCCATAGCTCAAACAGCTCCTTGGGCACGTACTTTACGCCACTGGCTTCTTCGTGTCCGCGCATCCTAAAGGTCATGCATTCTATCAACCACGGTTCGGGTGTTTCGCGTATGTCTTGCGCTATCTCGTTTATGGTATGGTATACCTCCAATAGGTTATTGCCGTCAATGCGCTTGCCCTTCATACCGTATCCTTGTGCTCGGCTCACTAGGTTCTCCGCTTTATATTGTTCGTTGGTTGGCGTTGATAGACCGTAACCATTATTTTCGATAATGAATATAACGGGCAGGTTCCAAACCGCCGCTAAGTTTAGGGCTTCGTGAAAGTCGCCCTCGCTAGTACCGCCATCACCCGTGAAGGCCACCGATATCTTCTTGCGGTTCTGCAATATACTGGCAAGAGCAATACCATCGGCCACGCAAAGCTGCGGACCAAGGTGCGATATCATGCCCACTATGTGATGCTCGTTGCTGCCAAAGTGAAACGACCGCTCGCGGCCCTTACTAAACCCACTCATTTTACCCTGCCATTGCGCAAACAATCGCCCCAGCGGCATATTGCGGGCCGTAAACACCCCCAAGTTGCGGTGTAAGGGCAGGATATACTCATCAGGCTCTAGCGCCTGGGTAACACCTACCGATATGGCTTCTTGCCCAATGCCACTAAACCATTTGCTCACTTTGCCTTGTCGCAAGAGGATGAGCATTTTCTCCTCAATGCGGCGGGGCTTGCTAATGGCCAAATACAACTGGCGCAATTGCTCGTTGCTGAGCTGGCGGCGCTCAAAAATCATGGCAGGGGTGTCGGTGGTGTTAGCCATTGCGGTATGGTTTTCATTGCAAAGATACTGAAATAGTCAACGGTCCACAGACGATGGTCCATGGACTGCTCCAAAAAATGATAAAGATTAGAATTGGGTAGCAATCCTTTTCTAATCAAGTAATCCTCTTCTTAATCAAGGTTCAGGCCGAAACAAAAAGCCCTAGCCAAATTGCTTTGGCCAGGGCTACTATGTGGTCACTGGGTTTAGGTATTCACGGGTTATGCTATTAAAACCCACATTTTGTGCCGAGGGCGATTCCCCCGGCTATAACTATTATGCCCCTTTGGGGCGTTGTCTCAAATACGTTACTGTATGATCAGTTTTTCGCTGCTTACCTGCTCGCCCTGTTGCATGCGCACTATGTATGTGCCAGGGGTAAGGTAGGATAGGTCTATGGTTTGTGCCAAGCCTTGCTCTAAGGTGCCAGTATATACTTGTTGGCCCAATAGGTTTTGAATACTAAAGCTGCCGCCATCTTTGGCTTTGGTTTGCAATACTACCAAACCACGAGTTGGGTTAGGGTAAACGCTTAGCTCAAGGTTGTTGGCTTCGGTGATGCCTACGCAAGGAGCCCTAAACGAATTGAAATATGCCAACCCGTTGATAAGGGCATACTCCACACAACCACCGTGGGTGTATGGGCCTAGGTTTTGCTTTTCAACGCTTGGCGCACCGTTGGCGGTCCAACTGGAGAAGGCGTTTTCGCTGTTTAGGTATGTTACTTGTTCATCTTGGTCGCAATAAAAGAGCTTAACCGGCGATTGTGGTGCCCAATCCAATAAGTCGCTTTCCGCTAAAGCTACCCTCAACGGGTGCAAACTATCGGCAATAAAACTAGCCAATGTAGAATCTTGAACCATGTTTTTCGGTACTGGTGTAGCTTGGCCGTTTATGTAGCCTATTCCATAGTTTTTTGAGTAAAACAACGCAGGCATAGTGCTGTCATAAGGACTTTTAAGCACTTGCTGTATACTATCGTACAAGTTGCCGTATATAGATTGGTAAGACAAAATGATGAAAGGCAGATAGCCTGGGGTGGCATATACGCTATCAGAAATTATCAAGTCCTTCTGAGCGCCTTTAAGGTCAAATGCTCCGCTCATAGGGGCCGATGCGGTTACATTGAACTCGGAGGCGTAGTTGGCTTCTATTTCGCGAAGCGTTGCTGCGGTTGCAAATCCACCTTGTGAGTATCCGAAAATGAACAACTGGCCATTATCGGTTATGCCCAGCGAATCTTCCAGATGGCGGCCTGCACGAATCATGTTAATGCCATCGTTGGCTTGCGACCAAGCATGGATGTATGGGTGAATGATAACCGAGGAGTCGCTATCGCCGAGACCTGAGTAATCGGGCAACACCACTATATTGCCAAGCATGCCGAACAATATGCCAATGTTCATCTCAGATGAGCCATATGATGGCACTCCCACTTTATCGCTCACGGTACCATGCATGTACATCGCCATGGGCACTGGGCACTCCGTATTTTTAGGCACTACCATGGCGCCGCTTACCGTAACCAGGTTGTTTAAGGTGCGGTAAGGGGTTTTATAGAGCACCTTGTATACATCCAGCTCGTAGTTAGGTGCTATAAGGCCTTGTGCACCAAAAATATTCAAGATAGAATCGAGTTGGGCAAAATTGAGGGTGTTGATTTTGTAATAGGAAACAATCTCTCCTTGCGCAAAAGTACCAAGGTACAAGGCAAGAAAAAGCACTAGCGAGGAAATCTTTTTCATGGGTTTTGTGAGAATAAAAGATGAACAAATACCGAACTTGATGCTAAATTTAACAAAAGAACCAATCGAGTGTTAGGTTACTGTTAAGAATTTGGCTTTTTACATGCCTTCGTAAACTAATAGTTAGGCCCCACGTTGGTCGTATGTAGCGGTAGTTGCAGACATGGCCGCTTCTGGTTTAACTATACTTTGCCTAACTTAGCTCCACAAACTATTATCATGAACGCATATACTCCCCTGTTGCACTTACACAGCACCCTGCGCTATGCGGTGTTGCTCTTGCTGGTTATAGCTATCGTAAAAGCCCTGATGGGTTGGTTGGGCCGCAAGCCTTTTACCAAAGCCGACGATAAAATAGGCGTGATATTATTAGCCCTGGCCCACACTCAATTATTGCTGGGCATAGCCTTGTATTTTATAAGCCCTTACATACAAAGCATATTGGAGAACAAGGATATGGCCGAAATTATGAAAGATGCGGGCATGCGCTTTTGGGTAATGGAACATGCCGTGGGTATGATCATTGCCATTGTGTGCATCACTTTGGGCCGTATACTTAGTAAGCGTGCCACCAACTCAATCTTCAAGCACCGTAAAGCTGCGATTTGGTTCTCCGTGGCATTAGCCATCATCATCTACATGATTCCTTGGGCTGAGCGTGGCTTTTTTGCCGGTGGTAATTAATCTGAACCTTGAATAGGAAAAAGATTTTACCTTGGTTTGGGTTTAACCGCCTCGTCTGAGCCGAGATAAGCTAACGTACGCAAACGAAAACGCAAAGGTCGCTAGTAGAATTTGCATCGCACTATTCGGGCAACCCGCAACTCGCAACCATAGTTTATTCCTCGTCATCGTTCAACTTCGAGGCTTCTTCGGTTTTAATTGAGCCCGCTGTTTGTTGGTTAATGTAGGCCAGTTCTTCTTGGGTAAGGTTGCGCCATTTGCCAGGTGCAATTCCTTGCAAGGTAATGTTCATAATGCGCACCCGCTCTAGCTTGCGCACCTCGTAATCCAGATAATCGCACATGCGGCGTATTTGGCGGTTAAGGCCCTGCGTAAGCACAATGCGGAACACGAAGGTGCTCAACTTCTCTACCTCGCACTTTTGGGTAACGGTATCCAATATGGGCACCCCGTTTTGCATGGTTTTTATGAAGGCTGGGGTGATGGGTTTGTTTACCGTTACTATGTATTCCTTTTCGTGGTTGTTGCCCGCGCGCAATATCTTGTTTACAATGTCGCCATCGTTGGTCAAGAAAATGAGGCCTTGCGACGGCTTATCGAGCCTACCGATGGGGAAAATGCGCTTGGGGTGGTTGATGTAGGTGATAATGTTGCCCCTAATGTTGGTCTCAGTGGTGCAAGTAACGCCCACAGGTTTATTGAAAGCAATATATACGTCGTTTTCGGCACTTTTAATGTGTTTCCCATCCACGGTCACCTCGTCGCCTGGTAGTACCCTATTGCCCAGCGCACCCACCGTACCATTGAGCATTATCCGCCCCGCCGCAATCAACTTATCCGCTTCGCGACGACTGCAAAACCCCGTGCTGCTGATGTACTTGTTTAGGCTGATGGATTCGGGCGGGTTGGCGTGCATGGGGCTAGTTGTTGGCGTTTATTAGATTGACTACTAGCTTAATCATAAAATCTTTCTCTTCTGGTTTACTTTCTGCAATCATAATGGTAATTGCAACAAGAGCATTATCGGCGATGCGTTTTTCTCCTAACCTATTATATAGCTTAGTGTTTTTCTGCATAAAATAAATAAACAACCCTGCACCTATACGTTTGTTTCCATCAGAAAATGAGTGGTTCTTAACAATAAAATAAAGCAAATTCGCTGCTTTTTCTTCTATACTGGGATACAGTTCTTCACCATTAAAGACTTGAAAAACCGAACGTAACGAGCTTTTAAAAGTATCATCTTTCTCATTGCCAAATAGTGCACCTGCATTTTGGGCTTTTTTCCATACGGCTATTTGCTTTAGCCCTTCTTCATATGTTAGCTCCCAAGTGTATTCAGAAGGTTTAGCTTCTATGGTTAGTTGTTGATGATCGTATTTGTCTAGCGTATCTAAAGCAAATGCATACTGCTCTAGCACAAACAAAATCCCCTCTGCCTCATCCCCAGTTAAAGCGGTTGAACGGGCAGTGTTTGCGGCAGTTGTTATCGCTTTTACCAGTTGTTGATAGTGCAATAAATGAGTATTGCCTTGCAAGCCTGCGTTTACAAGCACTCTTTGGGTAAGATATGTATTAAGTATTTTTGTGGCCCACCTTCTAAAGCTAGTACCCCTCTGTGATTTAACCCTATATCCAACGGATATTATTACATCAAGGTTGTAATACTTTACCTTCCTGCTTACCGTTCTATTTCCTTCCGTTCTAACTGTCAAGCTTTCCTTGACAGTTGACTCTTTTGTTAACTCTCTTTCATTAAAAATATTACTTATGTGGAGGCTGATATTTTGCTTTGTTTGCTCAAACAAGGTCGCAAGCTGGTCTTGAGAAAGCCATACGGTATCGGTATCTATACCTACCCTTAAGGAAACACCACTTTCATTATATTCTTCTATATGTTCCGTTGGCATGCTTGCTTAGTCAGTTAATAAACATACAAATTTAATATGCAATTTTGCCTTACAACGGCTACAAAAGCCCGTGCTGCTGATGTACTTGTTAAGGCTGATGGATTCGGGTGGGTTGGACATCCTTTATCTTTACTTTTTGAATCAGCTGATTTTTATCCGCCAATCAATACAACACCCTAGCCCTTATAGTGTGCTTCACGTCTTGCAAGGCCTTAAGGATGTCGGCAGAAGGGGCTTTGGCAATGTCGAGTACTACGTAGCCAATGTCGTCGTTGGTTTTTAGGTACTGGCCCGCAATGTTCACGTCCATTTTACCCATAATGCTATTTATCTCTGATAGCACGCCCGGCTTGTTGTGGTGTATGTGCAGCAGGCGGTTGGTGCCCTCTTGCAACGGTAGGCTCAGTGGTGGCACGGTGTGGCTGCCCACGGTAGCGCCGCTATCCAATAGGTTTATCAGTTTTCCAGCTACATCACTACCAATGTTTACTTGCGCCTCTTCGGTGCTGCCGCCAATGTGTGGGGTTAGTATCACGTTTGGTAAGCCTTGCAACGGCGATTCAAACTTCTGGCCTTTACCTTCCGGCTCAACAGGGAATACATCCACGCCAGCACCTGCCACATGGCCGCTTACCAGGGCTTCTTTCAAAGCAAGTAAATCGACAACATCGCCACGGCTAAGATTAAGCAATATGCTGCCTTTCTTCATTTGTTTGATGCGAGTAGCGCTCATCAGGTTTTTGGTGCCACTACCGCCCGGTACGTGCAGTGTAACAATGTCCGATTTCTTCAGCATATCGCTCAATGAGCGAACGCCCGTAGCATTGCCCAAGCCTAGTTTTGGCTCTATATCATAGTACAGCACTTTTAGGCCCATGGCCTCGGCCATGATACTTACCTGCGAGCCAATGTGCCCGTAGCCGATGATGCCCAAGGTTTTGCCACGCAACTCAAAGCTGCCTTTGGCATCCTTTAGCCAATCGCCAATATGGGCAGCGGCGTTTTTCTCGGGTATGCGGCGTATGAGCATAATGGCTTCGGCAATAACCAACTCCGCCACCGAGCGGGTGTTGCTATACGGCGAATTGAACACCGTAACGCCAGCTTTGGTGGCGGCCTTTAGGTCAATTTGGTTTACCCCGATGCAAAATGCCCCGATGCCCCAAAGCTTTTGGGCGGCATTGATTACCTTCTCGTTTATTTGCGATTTGGAGCGGATGCCTAACAAGTGCGCATCCTTTATCTTCTTAACCAGTTCGGCTTCTTCAAGCGCTTTCGGGAAAGCCTCAATGTTGGTGTATCCTGCACGGTGAAACTCATCAATAGCCGATTGGCTGATGCCTTCCAGCAACAGTATCTTAATCTTATCCTTTGGGTACGAAGTAGTGCTCGCTTTGCTCATGCTGCAAAATTAAGCAATGCGGATGAGTTAAGGGTAATTGACCACCTTATTTACTGCGCTTGTGAATTGCTATAATGCCTACCTTTACCCTTGCATGAGCGACAACATAAAACGAGAATTGCTTTGGTTATTGCCAACTATGCTGTTGAGCTTGGTGGTCCTTTACATTATTTCGTGGCAAACAGGATGGGCGTTGAGGCCGGGTCAAGAACTCGAAATAATAGTGCATGACCAATACTACCTTTTAGACTTTAAGCTCATTGCCATTTATGTTTTTACTCACGTGCTTATGCTGGTGTATACAGCTCGTTTGCTGATATCCAACTTTAAGATGCTTAAACTAAACTTAGTAATGCTAGTGGCATATGGCTATGTAGCGTTTGTAAACTATACCCTTTATGGTATGTTGCACGCTTATATATCCATATTTTATGGCATTTTAGGCGGGGCCATGTTTATGGCGGCTTTTACGGTAGCAATAATGATAACAAAGCTAGTGCGGAAAAAAGGCTAAGCAACTACTAGTTCTCACTATTAACGGTGGAGATTTCGCCGAACACTTTTTCCTCAATCTTTTCGGCCAATTTCCAAGCCACGTAGGCAAAGAATGGCGCTACCAATACATCAACGGTGTAGTGTACGTGTTGTTTTAGTAGCAAACCTGCCATTATCATGGTGCCGAAAACAAAAAAGGCCTTCAAAAACTTGTTAGGCACTCCAAACGCCAATATAGCCATAGTAGCGGTGTGGCCCGAGAAGAATAAGTCTTTAGTAACGGTTACCTCTTGGTATACTATCAAACTCAATATGGGGTCTACTAGATATATCATTTCCTTTGGCGCTTCCAGCGGCACAAACAACATCACAATCATTCTCAAGCAGGTAAGAATGCAGTATGCCCATGCGCCTTTCAACAAAAACTTTGGGAAATGGACTAGAAACCCAAGACAAATTGATGCGCAAATGTAGAGTAGCGAAAAGATAAACACTGAAACATCGATAGGGGTTAGTAGTTGCAGTACTGGATCGGTAATATACATGCCCGCTCTAGCTTGGATGAAGCTAAAGTAGTAAGGCAAAAAGGTAGCAATGGCGCCAGAAACTATTATGGTAACCAAAACTACTACCTTAAAATAGTTTGAATCAAGGGCTGTAGCCCAGTTTTGCCTAATACTGACTTTTTCTATCTCGTTAGGGATAGCGTATTGCCATATGTGTTTTTGTGTATCCATATGCTTTTGCCCTTTGTACATGATTAACTCAAAGTGTACTAAATGTTATTGGAGCGTTAAAGATATGAATAAAGGTGATGATTGTAAATGGCTACCGCCAAAATATACTAAAGTTTTAACTTTTGTTTCTGCATATTGCTCCTGGAACTTTTGTCTTAATGTGTTTTTGCAACAAAGCGCCAAAGGCTTTGTGTTGGTTGCCTGTGGTCAAAGCAGCGGTTCTCACTTGCTATTTTGTATCTTCAATTATGCTATCAAGATTTTTGTTGTTGTTATTGTTTGCCATTAGCCTGCCTTGCAAGGCTCAACATCGGTTGCTTTTTTTTGATAATGCTGCCTCGCCATATGCGGTTAGCTGGAAAGCCGATGCATTTTTGGCTCCTGCAGGTTTAGGTTTATTGGGTGCTGCCCTTATAGCGGACATACATAAACCTAATGCGACATTTGGTAGTTATCGTAAGCAAGATATCTGGCGGCCCGATAGGGGCTTTGTGCGCCCCACAAACCACCGGGCCGCTATCGCCAGCGATGTATTTATGTTTACATCGCTTGGTGCACCTGCGCTGTTGTTGATTGATAAAAAGATACGACGCGACAAATCATTCTATATTATGTGGGCGGAGGTAATGGTATTGAATGCAGGTTTTACGCAAATAACCAAAGCGTTGGTTGATAGACCCAGGCCTTATGCATACGCCACCAATAGCGACCCACAAACAGTAACGGGCAAAGAGCCGCTGCGCTCTTTTTTTTCGGGGCATACCTCATACACTGCGGCATCGTTGTTTTTTATAGCCAAAGTATATCACGACTATCACCCACATAGCCCTTGGCGCTATGTGTTGTGGGGCAATGCTGCCGTTACGCCTGCGGTTACGGGTTTTTTGAGGGTGAGGGCTGGCAAGCATTTCCCTACCGATGTAGCGGTGGGCTATGCAGTGGGTGCCGCAACTGGTATATTGGTGCCGTATGTGCACCAAAAAATTAGGCAGCGCCAAAACAGGCAAATAAACGAGCCTACAGAAGGGTTATAATGCCGTTAACTTTTATTTATAATTGGCTGGTTAAACCTTTAGCTTATATTGTGGTCAAATACACAGAAACTAAAAATAAACTACATGAGAACGATTGTATTAATGCTTAGCCTGGTATTATTGGGCGGAACAATGAACTTTGCCACTGCACAAGACAAGACAAAACAGAAACTCTCTGCGGAGGAAATGGCTACGAAGCGCACGACCAAACTTACCGAGGTGCTAAAACTGAGCGATACGCAAAAAGATCAAGTGTATAACTTGATTTTAGCCAACGCTAAGGAAATGGATAAAGTAAATAATACCAAACTTACACAAGACGAACGCAAGGCAGCCATGAAAGAGCTTAGCACATCGTTCGATAGTAAGTTACAAGGGGTATTAACAGCAGCACAATACAAGACTTTTTTGGCGCACAAAGAAGAAATGCATAACGACAAAAAAGGCACTATGGGTGGCTGTTGCTCTGAAGGCGGCGGTAGCGAATGCCCACATGGCAAAGGCGCCAAATAACGAATGGGAGGGCTAAGTTTAGCAAAGGAGGCATGCCGCAAGGTTTGCCTACTTTTTTAGTCCCAGTTTAGTTGCAGATGCTGTTTCATGCCCTTCTCGGTGCTGCTATGGTATACCTTAAAGCTGCTTATGATGCAGTTGTCTTCATCAACAAGGCTAAGCTCAACAAACTCGTTGTTTACAATGCGTACCTTGCCAAATGCATTTTTAAAGTTTTTGTTACCTAGCCCATTGCCGCCTTGGTTCCAGATTTCTTTGCGCATTTTGAAAAGCCCCGTTGCTTTGCCCACAACATTGAGGTAATAGGCAAGGTAGGTTTCGGTCACGCTTAGGCCGCTGGCATTCATTTCGGGCAGCCCAGCGTTGCGGCCATCGTCCATTACGTTGTGGTGCGTGTCGCCACTAACAACAATGATGTCCTTCACATTCTCATGGCGCAGCCAAGCGTAAAAGTCGTTTATCTCTGCTGGGTGGCCCGCCCAATAGTTAGAGAAGCCGGTTGCCATTCTAAAACCATTGTTATCTTTCCAGCCTACATTCTGTATTTTCATACCTGCATCCACCAATATATTAGTGCTGCGGTTCAATGGCACACCACTTACTATAAACTTCCAATCGGCTGTTGAGTTTTTAAGACCGTTCTTTAGCCAATCCATCTGTTCTTTCCCAAATAGCACATGGTCGGCAGGTGGGTCAAAAACGTAACGTTTTCGTTTCTCATCATACCTAAAGGCATACACGTTGCCATGCGGGGTATTGGCACATCTATCTAAAAAGAAAAACTCTGCATTACCGAACTTAAAGCTATGGAATATGCCGTGGGTGGTATCAACCATTTCGTACCCAGGAAAGAAATCCATATAACCCCTTATGCAGTTGCTGCGCCAAAAATCGGGGAAAGAGTCGGTCCAAATCTTGTTTTCGGTTTTGAAAAACAAGCGAGAGTCTTGGCTATTGTAATCCTTCTCGTGCAAGCCGCCGCTAGAACCCACGTAGTCGTTGTCGTCGTATATATAGTCAATAGGTATGGTATGCAGCATTTGTTTCATCACCTTCTCATCGTAGCGCTTTTGGTAGCTATAGGCCATTTGCCCATAGTGGGCGCTATAGTCGGGCGATATTTGGTAATCGGGGTAAGTGTAGTCGCCAGTATGCAACAAAAAGTAAGGGTTGCAAAGGGGCATAACATCAAACACCTTCATGTTTTCGGTCTCTTGGCAAGAACCGGTTACGAACGTAAAGTCGCCACGCGTGCCAGGCATGGGGAACGTTTTGAACCAAGCACTGATGGTATCTCGCACGCTGTTTGCATAAAGGCGGTAGTAATATTTAGTGTCGGGCTGAAGGCCTGTAATGCTAAGTATAACTGAATTATCCAAGTATTGCCTCGATTGGCCTTCGGCGGATTGTACACTGGCAAAGGTGCTATCCACCGACCATTCAATTTTGAGTGTTGAAGGCTCCAAGGTGCGCAGGTAAACCTTGGCACTTTGGTGGGTCATACCACCGAAAGCAGGGCCTTGCGTTATCATTTGGGCTAGTAAGCCCTTACTAGCAAATAATAGCAAAATCGCGAGCGCACAGCGGATGTAGTTGTTCATTTCTTAAGTGGGCACTCGCCCGGGGTATATTGGGTTATGCCATGGCACTCGGCAATACAAGCATTGCTGTAGGTTTTTTCGTTGCAGCCACAAACAGGCTTATACTCTTTGGTGCAAGGGCTTTCGCAAGTTTTTTCTACACAAGCAGTAGTGCCTTTGCCTGCAGTGCCTTTGCAGCCAATGGAAGTAAAAAGCATTAAGCTAGTGGCAATGGTTAGTAGGGTTTTCATAATAGCAAGATACAATTTTGGGTAATATTATCCATTCCTCACCGCTTAATCAACCTCAAACCGGGCCATTTATCAAAGTCCCTGCTTAAGCCCGATTCTTCGCTGGGTTGTATTACCCAAGTATCTTTTTTGCTATTTAGGTTGTAACGTATCAGTTCTCGGTTGGGCAGGCGTATTTTTTGGTATAGCAACTCGGCGTCAGGGTTTAGGTCTTGTATTTGGGTTAGCAGCAATTCTGGGTTTAGGGTCCAATCATCGTAAACGGCCAAAATGCCTAAGTCGGCCTTCGAGTAAATAGCCACCAATATACCTCGGGTGGGTTCCAATATTTGCCAGCCGTTACCTTCGCCAAGCGGTTTCATAGCGGCGGGTATTACTGCACCACCATTGCTTACCGCAAACTTATCATATACGCCTGTTTGGTTCCACGCTTTGTGGGGGCCTTGGCTTTTCAAGTATATGGTACCTTCCAGGGTTGGTGCACTGTCGTTTACAAACAGCACTATTGGCCGTGGCACTATCTGCGATTGCTTGCCACGCTGCACCCCACCGGCACTAATCAGAAAGCCAGGACCTGCACTATAAACTTCCGGCGATGCTTTTTTGCCGTGGCCTATAAGCGCTAAGTATGGTTGGTGCGGTTGTGTAACTAATCGGTAGAGCGTATCGGGTAGTTGGTAGTCGCTTACCCAAGCTATAAGTGCTTGGTGCCTAGCGTGCAGTAGTCGCTCCATTTGCAAAGGTTTGCCCTCATACTTCAGCAGTAGTACTTGCATTATGGCGGTGTGCGGGTCTGATGCAAACTCAATGTTTCCAGCATAGTTCAACCTGCGGCGGAAAGGTGGGTAACGGCGCATGCCAAGGCTACCTATGGCATAATCAAGGTGCACTTTATCAAGCAGTTGTAGGGCAAGTAACTTTATATGCGGGTTTTGGGCATGATTGTAAAGCACCTCTAATGCCGTTATGGTATAGCCAATGTAGGGTTGCCCGTTGAATTCATAAAAGCCCGTGTGCAGCATTTCCTCCAAATGGTGTTGCAGCCAAACCTCTAACGATGTAATGGTGGTATCGACCAAACCTTGGCTGCGGCGATATTCCAAATTTAAATAGCGGCTTATTTCACGCATCAAAATGTGGTTCTCCGTATCGCTCATCATGTGCAAAGTACGCGGCGTGCGGGTGGCGGTTTTTAAGCCTTGGTCGGGTATCAGTACCGATGATAAGTGCTCGGCCGTTGTGGTGTAAAGTACCTCGGGATGGTCTTTAAAGCGCATCAATATATCAGCCAAAATGATTTGTGTGAAATCATAATCACCATTTTTATTGAATGCCCAAGTAGACCCCAAGGTGCCCCAAGGCACCAAGCTTAGCAGGTATTTATTGGTGCTATCAATGTTTTGGCCCAGCATTAAGTTAGCCAAAACTACCCTTGGCACCCCAATTTTACCATGCTCTCTCCAGTCGCTGTACAACCCTGTTTGCGCTGCCCAATGTTGCAACAGCTCAGCGCCTAAGAGGGTATTCAAGCTATCGCTTAATGGGGCAGGGCGGTTGCCCATGGTTAGGTAAGGCCTATCGCCGCCAGCAGAAAAGCTCTTCTTCCAGCTATTGCTGAAATAATAGGTACAGCCCTGCAAAAGAGTGATAATCCCAATCAGCAACCATACTTTAGCTCTCATGGTGTTAAAATAGTGAATGATTATGGAATCAATAGCAAGGTAAGTATTACCATTTGCTAAATTTTCAATCTTTAATTTTAAGTTTTCAATTAACCCCTACCTTTGTTCTATGAATATCAATGACCGATTGGTGCTAAAGGCGGGGGGAATACAGAACCTTACCGATGCTCGTTATTTTTCTTCGAAAGCAGTAAATATTGTAGGCTTTTGCTTTGATACGGCTTCGCCAAACTACATAAACCCGCGCAATGCGCAACAGATAATGGGTTGGCTGGAGGGTCCCAAGCGTTGCGGTGAGTTTGGGCGTACGGACGTTAAAGCTATCTGCGAAGCGGCATTGATATTGAACCTAGATTATGTGCAATTGATACCCGAGGGTAGTGCTGCTGAATATGCGAGCATTGAGTTGCCCATTATTTTAGAATTGCCCGGTACGCTGCCCTTAAACGATTTGGTGGCTTACGCTGAAGCTTGGAAAGGCCAAATAGCTTACATTCAACTCAATTTTCAAGAAACGAATCTGTTGCCTGAGTTGTCTTTTTTAGAGTCTTTGATGGCCAAATACCCCGTGCTGATTGATTACCCCTTGACCGACCCTAATATTTTCTATACTTTGCTTGAAGCTGGTGTCGCAGGAGTAAACCTACAAGGCACCCCCGAAGCCGTAACCGGCGAAAAGTCGTTTGACGATTTGAATGGTTTTTTTGCCTTAGTGCAAAGCGAACTGTAGGTACATAGCGGTATTGCTGCCCGAAATATTCAGCCCTTCGTAGTATGTTTTAATGCCCAATGGGCCTTCGGGCCTACCGTTTTTATAGATGTCGTCGTTGCGCTCCAGTATAGGCAAGCCAAGTTGCGCGCAAGTTTCCGCACTCCATTCGTGCAATATTGGGTCATCCGTTTTGTGGTGTACTATTGCCGCGTGCTTAGCAACGTTGCGATATAGCTCAATAAATTTGGGGGCAGTCAATCGGTTTTTCTCGGCGCCTTTTTTAAGGTGCGGGTCGGGGAAGGTAATCCAAATTGCACCTACTTCCTCAGGCGCAAAAAAGCGCTCTAGCAGCTCAATACGAGTGCGCAAAAAAGCCACATTGGTAAGACCCAACTCTAGCGCATGCATAGCCCCCGTATACATACGGTTACCCTTAATATCGATGCCTATATAGTTGTTTTCTGGAAACTGCTGCCCTAGGCTTACCGAGTACTCGCCGCGGCCACAGGCCAGCTCCAGCACAATAGGCTTCCCGTTTTTGAATACCAGCTCGTTCCATTTGCCTTTTAGTTCTACAGGGCCATTGGCACCCAACAATTGTGGTTGCTTATAGTCGAAGTTTTGGAATACATGCGGCATTTGCCCTAGTTCTGCAAACTTTTCCAATTTACCCTTACCCCCAGCCATTTGGTTTTACTTTTTAAGGGGGCAAAGATAATGGATTGTGCAAACTATAAGAGCGGTCTTTCTTGAAAGTGAAATCACTCCAAAAGCGAGTGCTGTTTTCATCATTTTTGAATAGCTACTACTTTCAAGTACTCACAAAAGGCTAATTTTAGTCTTGATACTTGATACTGACTACTTGATACTAGCAATTGATTTACCTAGACCATAACGCCACCACACCCGTTGATGCCGCAGTGCTTGAGGCCATGATGCCGTATTTTACGCACAAATACGGTAATGCTGCCAGCACGGCTCACCGCTTTGGTTGGGTTGCGGCCGATGCTGTGGCCTTGGCTAGGGAGCGTGTAGCCATGTTGTTGAACTGCGAACCGAATGAGATAACCTTTACCTCGGGCGCAACGGAGTCGATTAATATGGCGCTGAAAGGTGTATTTGAGGTATACCAAACTAAGGGCAAACACATCGTAACCGTGGCCACCGAGCACAAGGCCGTGCTGGATGTTTGTATAGGTTTGGAACAACGCGGGGCACAAGTAACCTATTTGCCTGTTGATGCAACTGGGCTGATTGATTTAACAGATCTGGAACAAGCCATAACCCCCGAAACCATATTGGTTTGTGTAATGATGGTTAATAACGAAACGGGTGTAATACAACCCATTGAGGCCATCGGTAGGCTTTGCAAAGAGCGTGGCGTATTGTTTATGAGCGACATAACACAAGCCGTGGGCAAGTTGCCCTTTGATGTACAAGCCCTTGGCATCGATATTGCGCCATTGAGCGCACACAAAATGTATGGCCCAAAAGGGGTGGGCGCCTTATATTTACGCAGGCGAGGCCCAAGGGTAAAGCTGACGCCAATGATAGAGGGCGGTGGGCACGAAAATGGCCTCCGCAGTGGCACGCTCAACGTGCCGGGTATTGTGGGGCTGGGTATGTCTGCTGAATTGGCCGCAGAAACCCAGGCAGATTATTTTAATAACACCCTGCATTTGCGCCAAATGCTTGAGAAAACTTTGCTAGCCCTGCCCGATACAAGGCTCAACGGGCATGCTGGTTTGCGGTTGCCCAACACATCCAATATATCTTTTGGGGGCATTAGGCCGGGTGGCTTGTTAAAATCGTTGAGCGATACCGTTGCCGTATCGTCTGGCTCTGCTTGTACCTCGGCGCTCATGGAGCCCTCTTATGTGCTTAAAGCCATGGGGGTAGCCGATGAACTGGCTTACAACTCTATCCGATTCAGTTTGGGAAGGAAAAGCACAGAGGCCAAGATAATAGAAGTAACCACGCTGGTGCAACAATTATTGGAAAGTTTACGCAACGGATAACCCTTTTGAGGGATATTGATAGCAAACCGTTGGTTTAAGCTTGTTTTGGTTACTTTTGTAGAATCATTCTAAATAGCGACCGTTTTCTGACAAATCATTAATACCATTATGAGCGAAATTATAGGTGCCCTCAGGGCCGGAACCAAGCAACACCATGACGATGTAGAAGCTGCCATGCAAAGTGGCCAAATTATGGATAAATCGCTTACGCATGAAGGTTTTGTGCGCCTATTGCGCATTAACTATTTGTATATGAGCGCACTGGAGCAGGAACTTGCCAAACGAAAAGATTGGTTTGAGGGCTTGAACCTTGACGAGCGCCTAGGCAAAACCACAAATTTGGAGAACGATCTTGAGCTTTACGGGGTAGAAGTGCCAGCGGTTGAACCCTTTTTTGCTGATTGGAGCATGCCACGCTTGTTGGGTGCGCTATATGTAGGCGAGGGTTCTTCATTGGGCGGGCAGGTAATACAACGCACCTTGTTGGCAAACGAGAACTTGCACAATGTAGACCAAACCCTCTTTTATAAAGGATATGCCGAGCAAACTGGCCCTATGTGGAAACAATTTATGGCATACTTGGAAACAATGCCCGTAGATGCAGACCAAATACCGGGCGTAGTATCGGGTGCGCAAGATGCCTTTGGCGTAATGATGCGCTTGGGTCAACGCTACGAACTGGCAAAAGCATAAGCAACATCCAAAAATGGAGACATTAAAAAGCCCAACAGATTTGATCTCTGTTGGGCTTTTTAATGCAATCTTATTATCCTTGCCTGTTAACTATTCAATACTTCTGCCAAGCGGTATACATCGGCAAAGGTGTTGTAAAGCGGCGCTGGAGCTACTCTTATTACATTGGGTTCGCGCCAATCAGCAATGATGGCATTTTCTTTGAGCTTGTTAAACAGTGCTTTGCCCTCTTTTTTGGTAAGTAGGCTCAATTGACAGCCGCGCTCTTCGGGGTTTTTAGGGGTTATAATGGTAACATCCTTATTGCCCTTCAACAAAAACTCTAAATAGCCTGTAAGTTTTATGCTTTTATTTCGGAGGTTTGCCATGCCAGCTTCTTCAAAAATATCCAACGATGCCTTGTGCATAGCCATTGCAAACACAGGAGCATTGCTTACCTGCCAACCCGCTGCACCAGCCTGTGGCTTAAAATGTTTGTTCATCTGGAAACGGGTAGCCTCCTCGGTGCCCCACCAACCGCCCATTCGGGGCAAATCAAGATTATTTCCATGTTCTTCGTGCACAAATAGACCACCTACGCCACCAGGGCCGCTGTTAAGGTACTTGTAAGTGCACCAAACGGCAAAATCTACGCCCCAATCGTGCAATTGTAATGGCACATTGCCTACTGTATGTGCTAGATCCCAACCTACAACGGCACCGGCCTTTTTTGCTACCTTGGTTATGGCTGCAATATCAAAAAGTTGGCCAGTGTAGTAGTTTACGCCACCTAGCAATACCATGGCTATTTCTAGTCGGTTTTCGTCAATGGTTGCAATTATATCTTCAGTGCGCAGGGTGTGTTCGCCATTACGGGGCGTCAATTCTAAAATTATATCTGTTGGGTCAAGATTGTTTAGTTGCAAGAATGATTGCACAGCATGGAAGTCGCTCGGAAAAGCGGACGATTCCATAACAATTTTACGGCGCTTACCCCTGTTTTTGTAAAAGCTTGCCAGCATCAGGTGCAAGTTCATGGTAAGGCTGTTCATCATCACCACCTCCTCTTTTTGGGCACCTACTAGCGTGGCAGCGCTCTCAAAAAAATGATGGTACGAAAACCAAGGATTTTTGGCCTCCAAATGACCTTCTACACCCAAGTTTTTCCAATCTAGCAATTCCTGCTCAATGTAAAACTTAACAACTTTGGGTTGTAACCCAAGCGAATTGCCGCAAAAGTAAGATACCGAGTTGCCTTGGTAATCAGGAATAAAAAACTGCTTTCGGTATTCTCTTAGCGTATCTTCTTTATCAAGTTGTTGGGCATACTTCAAATCGTTTTGAAATTCCATTGTGGGGTATTTTGACGTATAAAATACCTATTGATAGGTATATAAAATGTTACTAGTATTGCTTCGAGAGTATCTCAAAACTAATAAAAATTCACGACAAAAAAGTATCAGATTATGTTTAATTGATGTATAAAATCCGCTAATTAGGATGCAAAAGAGCGTATAAACTTTATAAAAATCTAAATTTGACTGTGCGCGTAGTGATTAGCTTAAATTTTGCTTGTGGTGGATAATTAATTTGGCTTTTGAGATTTGCCATCTTCTTTTAACCGCGCAACTGGGTCGCCATTTTTCAAAACCCGCGAAATAATGCGATAAGGGCCAGTAATTATTTCTTCATCACCAGTGAGTCCTTTTTTAATCTCGATATAGAAATTATCTTGCAACCCAGTAACTACCTTTATCTTTTTAGCAACACCATTATCAAACACAAACAAAACCTCTTCAGGCTCGGCACCCGGTTCGTCTTCGCTGAGGGTTATGGCTTGTATCGGCACCGAAAGGGCTTCGTTTGCTTGGTTGGTATAAATATCTACTGATGCCGACATGCCAGGCTTAAAAGGAAACAGTGCCCCAGGGCTTATCAAATCTTCGTAAGAACTATAAAGCAACTGTATTTTCACCACAAAGTTCGTTACTGATTCGCTGGCCATATTCGCTTCAGCCTTCGATGAGTTTGAAATATAGGTAACAATACCCTTAAACTTACGGCCAATATAAGCATCTACCTCAATTTCTGCGGTGTCGCCAAGGCTTACCCGTAGTATATCGTTTTCGGTCACATCTACCTGCACCTCCATCACACTCAGGTCGGCTACCCGTAGCATTTCGGTTCCAGCCATTTGGGTAGTACCTACTACGCGTTCTCCCTTCTCAACATTAAGCATGCTTACAGTGCCGGTAGTAGGTGCGTAAATATTGGTTTGGCGCAGGTTGTCGTTGGCCTCTTTCAGGGCAGCTTCGGCAACTTTTACACTGAATTTACTAGCTTCAACTGTTTGCTTTGCCGCCGATAGCTCACCTTCCGATGTTTTAAAAGCAGAAAGGGCATTTAGGTAATCGGCTTCCGACAATACTTTTTGCTGCCAAAGTTTCTGGTTGCGCTCGTAAGTGGCCTTGGCATTGTCAAACTGCGCTTGCACTTGCACAAGGCGCGCTTCTGAGCTGGCCAGGTTGGCTTTGCTTTGGTTAACCGATGCATCGGCGCGGTTTTGCAGCGAAATATAAATATCAGGTCGTATTTTTACCAACAGGTCACCTTCTGTTACGCTATCGCCTTCTTCAGCGTATATTTCAATTATCTCGCCCGATACGTCGGGACTAACTTTAACCTCCAATGCAGGGTATATTTTACCGCTTGCCGAAACGGTTTCTACAATATTGCGGCGCTCAACAGTTTTGGTTGATACTTCCACAGTTGAGCTTTGGCCCCACCACCCTGCTTTTTTGCCAATAACAGATAGCGTGCCTAACAAAGCCACGCCAATTAACAAATAGATAAGGATGCGGGAGAATGACATTATTCGAGCTTAATGGGCTTACCTTGATAAAAATCAAGCACTTTTACCTTAAAAATATAGTCGTACTTGGCTGTAATAAGGGTAACCTGTGCTTGGGCTAAATTAGCCTTTGCTGTGGAATAATCCAAAGCATTTACAGCACCAAGGTCAAACATGCTTTGGGTGTAGCTAAAAGCTGTTTCGAGGGCTTGCACGTTTTTGCCTGAAGCATCATACCTTTTCGCTGCCGATTTAGCATCGGTATATGCTTTGTAAACATCTTGTTTTAGCTGGTCTTTTACCTGTTGTTGTTGGTATCTAGAGCGTTCTAATTGCAAGTGACTGTTTTTGATGCTGTAATGGGTAGTAAGGCCATTAAATATAGGTATGTTCATACTCACGCCTATGGTTTGGCTTAGGTTATTGTTTATTTGCGTAAAGTAAGGGTCTTTTACTACAAACGGGGGTAGCTCATAGCTAGAGTAGTTGGTGCGCACATTGGCCCCCAGCGATATAGTGGGCGAATGAAGCCCCTTATTCGCCAATAGTCCTTTCTCGGCAGCTTTAAGTGAAAATTCAACACGTTTAATTTGTGGTTGGTTGCCCAGAGCAGCATTATACACTGTTTCGGCGCCACCCAACAGATCGGGTAAAAGCTGCTCGATGCTTATGTCACCTTGTGCAAATTCAATCTCGGTTGATGGATCAACTTGCAACAACAGCTTTAGCGTAAGCACTGCTAAATCATAGTTGTTTACTGCGTTTATATAATTTAAGCTATCATTGGCCAATTGGGCTTTTACGTTCAATAGGTTGCCCTCTGGCACTACACCAGCATCAACTAGCTTTTGGCTACGGTCAAGTTGCTCCAGCGAAATGCCGATTTGTACCTCTTGCGATTTGATGTTTTCCCTACTCATGAGCACTTGCAAAAAACCGGCCGTTACGTTTAGCATTACACTGTTCTTAGTTTCCTCGGTAAGAAAATGCGAGGCCATCAAGTTGAATTTGTTTTGCTGAACGGTATTTAACTGGGTAAGACCTGAGAAAAGAATAACCGATGAGTTGAGCGAAAAACTACTGGTTTGTATGCGTTGGGTTACAAACTGGTTTGATGTAGGATCGGTGCTTCGGCCAAAGTTTATACCATAAGACGCCGAGCCATTGAGTGAGGGGTACATGCCTGCTTTGGATTGCGAAAGTTGGTATGCCGAGAGTTGCTCCGAAATTTCTTGCAGCTTTATTTGCAGGTTATTATTTACCGCATGGTTAATGCACTTTTCCAAATCCCATGCTTCTTGGGCAGCCAATTGAGATGTGCCTGCCGATAGCAGCAATAACAAGCAAACAAGCAAGCCGGAGCTAAAGCCCTTTTTTAAAACTTGGAACATAAAACAAACTTCTAGTATAGTGGCAAAACTAGGGTATTTTAACCTTTAAGTTTTTAAGCGGCCAGCTAATTTAGACAAACTGGGTTTTCTGGTCTGCAAACGACTGCAAATGGGAAGCCCGATTGATTGGGGGTCAATCGGGCCTCTGGGAAAAAGGGCAACGAATAATATCTATTATGTTAGTTTACTTCGTCTTCGTAAGTCCAAACAATTGAACCGTATTCATCAGGATATTCGGCTTCAATTTGCTCAGCGTTAACTTGAAAAAGTTCAAGAGCTTCATTTTCTGCTAGGTTAGGCATTTCTTCTTGAGTAATAACACCTACCCATAGTAATACTGCTAGTAAAAGTTCCATTTTGATTTTGTTTTGCTGTTAGTGAATTATCAATTTGTGCAAAACAAAATTGGAACTATTACGGGCCGTAGTAAAGGCAATGTAAAAGAACGATTTGACAGACTTGCATCTGTCAAATAAAAATAAGGCAGCTGATTATCAGCAATTTATAAAATAAATTAGTATCTCATTTTGACACACTATGTCAAAATGATAATTTTAGCTCTAAGCTCTCTATCTTTAGGGCCTTCCCTAAAGTGTTTTCATTGATTGCCCTATTCTGTTTTACCGAAACAAAGAAGAAAAGTTACAACAACTTTATTTAGGCTATTAGTGTACGTATTTTGACTTAGTTAGTGTGGAGTGTAAACGTGCAAAATATTGATAATCAATAGGCTAACACGATGAAAATATTGACACAGATTATTCGGATTTTAAAGCCTTCGGAGGTAAGATTAATTCGAAGTTTCTATAAAGTGCAGCCCAATGGCGAAGTTAAGCGCCGCTTAGAGTTATTTGAGCTTGCTAAAAGCGGCAAGGCTAGCTCAGATGCGGAGGCTGCAATGGCCATTTATGATGGCGAGCCTAACTCGGCTTTTTCGCACCTAAAAAACAGATTGCAAAAAGATGTGCTTAACATACTATTGCTAAAGGAAGGAAGCAAGAAATATGAGACCAAATATGCTCAAGCTATTTTTGATTGTCGCCGGATGCTTATAGAAGGCCAGATATTGTTTGAGCGAGGGGCCTACCGTGCTGGTGAAACGGTGCTTCAAAAAGCACACGACCTAGCTGAAGAATATGAACTTTATGCAGAGTGCGTGCAGATAAATGATTTGCTACGTACCAATATAGGTATACGAAAAGGGGAAGCCGCTTATTTGAGTTTTGAACCCAAAATTGCGGATAATGTAAATAAGCTTCAAAAATACCTTAGTGTAAAGGATAGCTACAATCGTTTTGGGGTAATTAGCCAGTTTAAAAAGAATTTCGAAAAACAATCGATGGCGCCTCTTGAATCGGCATTGGAAGAAGCTGGCAGATATTATAAAGAAACCGACAGCGCCACCATTGGCTACTACTATAATTATCTGGGTATATTTTATGGCCATTTTTTGGGCGATTATGAGCTAGCCGAAAAGTATGCCAAAGACTATCTTCACTTAATTGAGGTGAGTCCTGCTATTTCCTCCAACACCCGCATTGCATCGGCCAATCTGCAGATTGCCTCTATATCCATTAACAAAGGCGATTATGACGCCGCCATTGAATATGCCAGCATTGCTAAGGATAGGTTTATTGGGGGCTTGTTCAATGAGCTGCAGGCCATTGAGGTGCAATTTGTGGCTACGTTTCATAATAAGGATTATAAAGCCGCAGCCGAAATTGCTGAAATAGCCCGCCAGCACCCCAAGTTTAAGGCTAATAAGCAAATACCCGCCAAGTGGGATTATTATAAGGCAAATCTATCCTTTGTGAACGGTAACTACAACGATGCAGCAGTGGTACTGATGAAGGAAACCGAACTGACCAAAGATAAGGCTGGCTGGTTGATGGGCTATAGGGTGCTTGAGCTTATGTGTGCCGTTGAGCAAGACGATTTGGATGTTTTTGATTACCGTAGCGAGAGTTTCAAAAAACTATTGCAACGAAACAAAGAGGAGAACGTGTTGCGTCCCCGCACTGCCCTAAAAATACTGGGTACTTATATAAAAACAGGTGGCGACATTAAAAAAACCATGGTAGAGGAGAAGAATAGCATTGATTTGCTGCGCGAAGGCAAAGGCAAATTTACATGGGATGCTATGGGCTTTGAGCTTATTAGATTTGATGCTTGGCTAGATAGGCTGGCCAAAAAGAAACTGAAAATACGGAGCTAGAGCTCAAATAAACCACCTTGCACTTGGCTGGGGGGTGTTTTGCCCAAGTGCTTATACGCCTGCAGGGTAGCCTCGCGGCCTCTTGGGGTGCGCTTTAGGTAGCCCTCTTGTATCAAGTATGGCTCGTACACCTCTTCTATCGTTCCCGATTCTTCGCCTACTGCCGTGGCTATAGTAGTAAGGCCAACGGGTCCGCCGCTAAACTTATCTATTATAGTGGCCAATATACGATTGTCCATTTCGTCAAGCCCGTGCTCGTCTACGTTCAAAGCATCAAGGGCATAGCGCGCTATCTTTCTATCAATAATGCCGTTGCCTTTAATTTGGGCAAAATCGCGCACACGGCGCAGTAGCATGTTGGCTATACGCGGTGTACCGCGGCTACGGCGGGCTATTTCGTCAGCGCCCTCAGGTACTATTTCGGTTTTAAGTATGCCTGCCGAGCGCACTACAATACGCGCCAACGTTTCGGCGGTGTAGTACTCCATGCGGCTAGTAATACCAAAGCGTGAGCGCAGCGGCGAAGTGAGCAAACCAGAGCGCGTGGTGGCACCTACCAGCGTAAAGGGGCTTAGCTCAATTTGTATGGAGCGGGCATTGGGCCCGCTGTCAATCATTATATCAATCTTAAAATCTTCCATGGCCGAGTACAGGTACTCTTCCACTACAGGGCTAAGGCGGTGTATTTCGTCAATAAACAACACATCGCGGGCCTCTAGGTTGGTAAGCAGGCCGGCCAGGTCGCCGGGCTTTTCCAATACAGGGCCACTGGTTATTTTTATGTTTACCCCAAGCTCATTGGCAATAATATGCGATAGGGTGGTTTTGCCCAGCCCGGGTGGGCCGTGCAGTAGCACGTGATCAAGCGGTTCTTCGCGGCGGCGAGCCGCTTCAATAAACACCAACAGATTGTCGATGATGCGGGGCTGGCCCATAAACTCCAAAAAACCTTGCGGACGCAATACTTTCTCAATATCACGCTCTATGGGTGATAGGTTGCTGTCGTCGGGGTCAAGGTTTGGGTTTTTCAAAAACGGATGTTTGAGTCAAAATTAATGGATTCAAGCCATATTAACAGCAGATGATTTTCACATTAACCAAAGCTAATGATTGGTAATTGAGAAAATGCCGTTATACGTATTTAAGCTTATTGGCCATCCCCTGTTTTTTCGATAATCAAGCATTTACAGGGGTTTCAGAGGTTTTTGAAAGATTTATTTTCATTAAATTTTCATCCCAAATATCAACATATAACACCTATAGTAAAGGTGTAAATGGCTTTTCATTGGTGCTGATAATCAAGTGATTAAATGAATTATAAAAAATTAAACGGCGCTGAAATGCCCTACTTATCAACATCTCGGAATTTTCGCAATGCTTGTTTCTTTGGTTTATAAGTATAAATTTGCCTGTAATGCTTGATATTAGAGCACTTTAATTAATCCCGTAAACCTTCAATCGTCATGAACAAAGGAGATCTGGTTACACAAATCGCAAGTGAAGCAGGTTTGAGCAAAGCTCAAGCTGGTGCAGCACTTAATTCAGTACTTGATGCCGTTACTGGCAGCCTAAAAAAAGGCGACAAAGTTACTTTGGTAGGCTTTGGTACATTCTCTGTATCTGAGCGTGCAGCCCGCACTGGTCGTAACCCACGTACCGGTAAAGAGATTAAAATCTCGGCTAAAAAAGTAGTACGTTTCAAGCCAGGCAAAGAGCTAGCTGGTAACGTTTAATACTAGTACTGCCAAACCGATTTAGAAGGCGATTCCACGAGGTGGTATCGCCTTTCTTCTTTTTAGGGGGTTTTCAAAAGGCATGTCTTCTCATCTCGTTTCAAATGAGAAGTCGTGACACGCCATTTCACAATCATATTTCGTCAATCTAAAATCGTAAATAATCAAGGAGCCAAGCGCTGCCTAAGCCATTGGCCGTTTGGCTGTGGGGTGTAAGTTATGCGGTCGTGAAGGCGGCTGGAGCGGCCTTGCCAAAACTCAAAGTAGTTGGGCTGCACCATATAGCCGCCCCAGTTTTCGGGCCGGCTAATGTCGCCATACGGAAACTCCTGTTCCCATTTTTTAAAGTAGCCCTCCAATTCTTCCCTAGAGGCTAACACTTGGCTTTGCGGCGATGCTGCTGCGCCTAACTTGCTACCGGCTGGCCGACTGCGGAAATATGCATCGGATACCTCCTCGGGCGCTACCCGCACGTTTCCTTCTACGCGCACTTGGCGCTCAAGGGTGGGCCACCAAAACAGCAACGAGGCATGTGGGTTGGCCAATAACTCGTTGCCTTTGCGGCTATGGTAGTTGGTATAAAATATAAAACCTTCAGTTTCGGAGAAACCTTTGAGTAGCACCATGCGAGAGGAAGGTTTGCCATCAGTCGAAACCGTGGAAATAGCCATAGCATTGGGCTCCATTAATCCAGATTGGGCAGCCTCGGCAAACCAAACCTCGAATTGCTTAAAGGGCGATTCGTTTGCAAGTGCCTCGCTAAACTCGCTCATGGTATAGTTTTGGCGCAAATTTTCCAACTCGTCTTTCATTATCTATCTATTTTATCGTTACTACTTAAAACTTCATGTAAAAAGCGTAAGGTATTAGGAATTTCCAACAAAATGTCTATCTTTAAATCCATGTAGTATTTTTAGTCCACTAATCCGACTTATGGTAAAGATACAAGTAAACCCGCTAGAAGCCACAACGAGTAACACAGTAGATATTGCAGAATTTCTACAGGAGCACGCCGACTTTGAGCGTAAATCGTCAGATTACGCGCTCTCTATAGTAGGCAAGTTTCCCGAAAAGTTTGAAGGGGTAAGTACATTGGCCCATATAGGGTTGGGGTCTCTTACCATTTTTGCCGAGTTGTGCAACCTTATGCAACAACGGGGCGTAATGTTGATTCCCGAATCGCCGCAGAACCTTTACCTTAAGCAACTGGCCTGGCTTAATCGCTCGGGCCGCGAAGAGCGCTATTTGGATAGGTTGATATTGGGTCGCATCTCAGAAACCCGCTGTGCGAAGCGTTTTCAACAAGTATCAGATTTACTTGAAGACATAGAGCTTTCAACCTTTTATGCGCAATGCGCCCGAACAAAACAGCAACACGCCGACCAATACATGCAGCTCGCATACGAAGCCATGGATACTGCCATTGTAAACCTGCGCTTAGAAGAGCTTATTATGGAAGAAGAAAAGGTAATGGCTTCGCAACAAGGCGTATCGGGCATTTTCTAAAAATAGAAATACTCGTAAGCATACACTACCGAGGTAGACATGCTTACACGCTCCTCTTTGCGGCCAAACTGGTTATGTGTAAGCACCACGATAAAATCGCCGGCCTTAATGTTGCCAAACGTGAGCTTACCGCGGCTATCAGTAGTATCGCTACGGTAGTAGCGGCTTAACAGCTGGTCTTCTTCGTTTTCATATAGCGTAATAGCCACATTGGGCAACAAACTATCCGCTACATTACTGTATCGGCGGGTAGTCTCGATAATTAGGTAGCGTTCAATGGGGTTCTCCGTACCATCGTTTATATCTACCTTTCGGTCCTCTTTGCTACACGAAGCTAGAGTTGCCAACGAAAGTGCTGTTAAAACCAAATACTTAAGCATCCCTTATAAGTACCTAAGCGTAAAGGCAATCAGCTTTTTCACCATACCATTGTATGGCGGGAACATACCCTCGGCCGAAGTAAACCATGATGGCTGGCGCAACAAAGCACGCTCATGGGAGAATGCCTTAAAACCCCAGAATGCATGAGCATTGCCAATACCACTGTTGTTGGCACCACCAAATGGCAAGTTAGGGTGGCCTACATGCGTTACCACATCGTTTATAGCCGAACCACCTGCAGAGGTGTTATTCAATATCTGTTTAATGTTTTTCTCTTTGGTACTAAAAATATACAAGGCTAAAGGCTTCTCTTTGCTGTTAATTACAGCCAAAGGCTCGTTGATGTTGCTGTACTTAAACACTGGTAGTATCGGCCCGAAAATCTCTTCTTGCATTATTTTTGAATCGAGCGCGGCATCGGTTACAACTGTCGGAGATAGGTAATTTTCCTTATCATCAACTTGTCCGCCACAAGCAAGGTTAGCGCCGTTTTCAATGGCGTTTTCCAATATCTGTTTCAACCTATCGTGGTGGCGGGCATTTACTACGCGGGCGTAATCAGGGGTTTGTTGTTTGGCAGCTGCATCGGCACCATAAAAGTGGTCAATACTCTTTTTCAATTCATCAACAAACTGGTTGTATTTGCTCTCGTGCACATATAGGTAGTCGGGCGCAACACAGGTCTGGCCATTGTTCATAAACTTGCCCCAAGCAATACGGCGAGCCGCTTTGGCTATATTGGCGGTTTCGTCAACTATCACGGGGCTTTTGCCGCCTAGCTCCAGCGTTACGCTGGTAAGGTGCTCGGCTGCAGCTTTCATTACTATTTTGCCTACTTGCGGGCTACCAGTAAAAAAGATGTGGTCGAATTTCAGTTTCAGCAGTTCGCTGCTGGTGCGGTAATCGCCCTCAACCACGGCCACTTCGTTTTCTTTAAACAACTCAGCTATCATGCTTTTCACCAATTTTGCGGTGTTGGGCGTGTATTCTGATGGTTTCAATATGGCAGTATTACCCGCTGCAATAGCCGATACCAATGGTATCAAACAAAGGTTGAAAGGGTAGTTCCAAGGAGCGATAATCAAAGTAACGCCTTTGGGCTCGTACATAACCTCGGCCGTAGAGCCAATAAACGAAATCGGGGTTTCAACGGGCAATGGCCGAACCCACTCTGTAACGTGCGCTATAGCATGGTTTAATTCAGTCAATACCGGATATATTTCGGTCATGTCCGTTTCGGCTTCCGGCTTCCGGAAATCGGCAGATAAGGCATCGCGAATGTCTTGTTGGCGTTTGAAAATCAAATCTTTCAAGGCTTTCAATTTCTTCCGGCGCTCGCTAGCACTGGTGTTTTTTACGTTTTGCTTATTGGCTGTTTGAGCAGCAAATAGGCGTTGTATTTCAACTAGTTCCGTGTTTGGACTAGTGGCTATCGGGCGAGGTTGAACGGCGGTATCCATGTGGGTTATGCTATTTTTGGAAACGATAAGTTACTAAGATACAACGACATTTGGAAATAAATAGTTTTGTTAGCCATTAACTATTAAGTATCAACTATCAAGAGCCCCATTTTGTAAGGGTTAAAGTTGGCTCAGGAAATGGCTTCTGAAATACTCCTATGAACAAAATCATGGTTTTTAAGCCTTGGCACAATAGTTATAAATACTATCCGCTGGAACAAAAAATTCCTTCAATCCGTTACTCAATGGTGTTTAACAAAGTGGTAACGATATTTTGATACTTGACAGCCAAATCTTAGTCTAAAAAGTTACCTTTTTTAAAACGGATTCTGTATTTTAGTTAAAACCTTTAATGAAATGGCAAATTACCAAACCAGAGAGGATGTTTTAGTTGACGAACTGATTGACCGCGTAGAAAAGTTGGTTGATGAGAAGTTTTTAGTGGTGTATAATGATGATGTAAACACCTTTGACCACGTTATCGAGTCGTTGGTTGATGTTTGCGACCATAGCGAGGAGCAGGCCGAGCAATGTGCCATGATGGTGCACTTTAAAGGCCGAGCATCGGTACGCCAGGGGCCCTTTAATAAACTACACCCTATGAAAACCGCATTGACCGATAGAGGTATCAACGCAGTTATTGAGTAATGATTTTTCGCTTTTTAGCTACAAATAACCAAGGCCTTGACATTTGTCAGGGCCTTTTTGTTTCAAATAATTCATTATATTACAACAACAAAACCCGCAAGCTTATGAACCCGCAACCTACAACTGCACTGCCCGAAATAAATAAACTGTGGAACTACAGCGACCCAGCTGGCACCGAATTGAAATTTAAGGAGCTGCTACCGGCAGCCACCGAGCAGGGAGATGTATCGTACCAAGGAGAATTGCTTACCCAAATAGCCCGCACCTACAGCCTGCGAAAGATGTTTGACAAAGCCCACGAAACCTTGAACCAAGTGGAGCAAATGCCACTGGAACAGTACCCGTTGATATCGGTGAGGTATTTACTAGAGCGAGGTCGGGCCTATAACAGCGCTAACGAAAAGTTTCGCGCCCGCGAATTATTCCTAAAGGCTTGGGATATGGCTAAACTGGAGCAACTGGATTATTATGCTGTTGATGCGGCGCATATGTTGGCCATAGCCGAGCACAACCCCACCGTGCAGCTACAATGGAACGAGGCCGCTATACGCTATGCTGAAACGGCTGAAGACCCAGCTGCCATGCAGTGGTTGGGTAGCTTGTATAATAACACTGGCTGGAGCCACCACGACCAAGGTAACTTTGAAAAGGCCTTAAAAGTTTTCGAGAAAGCGTTGGTTTTCCGCACCGTTCACAATCACCCTATCAATACCATATTAATAGCTAAATGGTGCGTAGCTCGCGCTCAGCGTGCGGTGGGTAATATTGACGAGGCCTTGCGCTTGCAACAAAACCTAAAAGCCGAATATGAAAAGCGCGAACTAAACAGCGATGGCTATGTATTTGAGGAATTGGCCTTATTATACGACTTAAAGGGCGATAAAGCCGCTGCCGCCGCCGCAGCTAAAATCGCTTACAATCTGCTATCAAACGACAACTACTTTAAAGAAAACGAAACGGCTAGGTTTGGTAAGCTGAAGTTGCTGGCGGGTGTATGATAATGAAGAAACTGAAAAGTTTAAAGTTTTTAAACAACTTCTAAGGAGCTACATTTTGTTCTTGAGGATTGTTTAATTTTTCTTAAGACCACTCATTATTTGCTAAACTTTCCTCAAAAACCCCAGCGTAGCTTCCATATCCTTGTACAATTCTCTATCCTGGTCATTGAAGGTAATAATGGCGCGGTAGTCGGTGCGCAGTTTTTCGATTCGTGGGCTGCTGGTAAGCGGTTTGCGGAAATCGAGGGCCTGCATGGCAGTGAGTAGTTCAATGGCGAGGATGCGCTCTAGGTTTTCGGCTACGTGTAGGGCTTGTACGGCAGCGTTGGCTCCCATGCTCACGTGGTCTTCTTGTCCCGCACTACTGGGTATGCTATCCACCGAAGCTGGGCTGCACAATTGCTTGTTGCGGCTTACCAACGATGCAGCGGTATACTGCGGTATCATTAACCCAGAGTTTAAACCTTCCGAAGAAGCCAAATAGCGCGGTAAATCGCGGTGCCCAGTAATAAGCTGATAAGTGCGCCTTTCGGATATGGAGCCGTATTCTGACAGTGCTAGTTTCAAATAATCCAAAGCAAGCGCTAATGGCTGCCCGTGGAAATTGCCACCCGACAATATTTCATCCTCTTCAGGGAAAATCAAAGGGTTATCGGTAACGGAGTTTATTTCTGTTTCGAATACTTGGGTAACGTGTTGCACCACATCCCAACTGGCGCCATGCACCTGCGGTATGCAGCGGAACGAGTATGGGTCTTGCACGTAAGGTTTGTTGGCCGCGGCAATGGCACTACCTGCCCGCCATTCGCGAATGTTTTGGGCCACGGCAATTTGTCCGCTAAACGGGCGCACTTGGTGTACTAAAGCATTGAAAGGCTCGGTTTTGGCATCGAAAGCATCCAAGGACACAGCGCTTATCATATCGACTTGCCCGGCCAAACGGTGCGCCAATAGCAAGGTATGCACGCCATAGGCGGTCATAAACTGGGTACCGTTCAATAGCGCCAAGCCTTCCTTAGCTTTAAGCGTAAGAGGCTCCAAACCTTCGGCCTGCAATGCTTGCAATGATGGGACAGTTTCGCCCTTATAATACACTTCGCCTTTCCCGATAAGGGTAAGGCTCAAGTGCGCCAGTGGAGCCAAATCGCCAGAGGCACCCAATGAACCTTGCTCGTATATTACGGGGATAATATTGCGGTTGTATAACTCCAGCACACGCTGCACTAACTCTACCCGCACTCCCGAATGCCCCAAACCCAGGGCATGCGCCTTGAGCAGCAGCATGAGCTTGATGATGGGTTGCGGAACCAATGCGCCTATGCCACAGGAATGGCTCAATACTAGATTCTCTTGCAGTTGCTCAATCTGGGTTTTGTCAATCGCCACATCGCAGAGGCTACCAAAACCCGTATTGATTCCATAGTAAAGGTCGTTGGTATCGTTCAGTTTACGCTCCAAGTATTCACGGCAGCGCTGTATGCGCTGCTGGGCCTCCGTTGCCAGTTCCAATTGGTGCTTACCCGACAACAACGTTTTCAGTTGTTGCACACTCAGTGGCCCTGCCCCGATATGGAAAGTGTTGCTCATGCTTGATGCAGCAAGGTAATCAATTGTTCAATTACCAACTCGTTTTGCTCGCCGGTAAGCATGTTTTTCACCGTTATCTTCTCACGTTTCAACTCTTCTTCGCCCACGAACACTACAAAGTGTACATTTTTGGCGTTGGCATATTTCATTTGCTTGGCCATTTTATCGTCACTAGGGAAAAGCTCGGCGCTAATGCCCGCTTTGCGGAGTTTTTGCAAATAGCCCAAAGCAACTCGTTCATGTTCTCCACCAAAGTTGATAAACAGCGCCATTGTGCCGCGAGCAACGGTATCCGGAAAAAGTTCCAATTCCTCCATTACATCATAAATACGCTCTGCACCAAAGCTCACGCCTACGCCCGATACACCGTTCAGGCCAAACATGCCCGTAAGGTTATCGTATCTGCCACCGCCACCAATGCTGCCCATTTCTACGGCATCGGCTTTTACTTCAAAAATAGTCCCCGTGTAGTAGTTTAGGCCGCGGGCTAAGGTGAGGTCAAACTCAACATTAGCACCATAAAGCTTGGCCATATCCAAGTAGTTCAGTACCGTTTCCATTTCGGCAACGCCCTGCAACCCAATTGCTGAGTTTTTGAGGTGCTCTTTTACTTTGGCTAGCTTTTCGCGGTTTTCCATACCCTCCGTTTCAATCAAAAAGTCGAGCACGCTTGGGTTAATACCGCGGGTAATCAATTCTTTAGTAACGCTTTCAGCACCAATTTTATCTAGTTTATCAATGGCTACGGTAAGGTGCGTCAATTGGTCGCTTACGCCCGCCATTTCAGCAAGGCCAGCCAATAGCTTACGGTTGTTGAGTTTAATGGTAACGGCGACACCTAGTTTATCAAACACCTCATCATATATCTGCACCAGTTCGGCTTCGTTTAACAAGCTATTGCTGCCCACCACGTCCACATCGCATTGGTAAAACTCACGGTAGCGGCCTTTTTGGGGTCTATCGGCACGCCACACCGGTTGTATTTGGTAGCGCTTAAACGGGAACGTAATCTCGTTTTGGTTCATTACCACGTAGCGCGCAAATGGTATGGTTAAGTCATAACGCAAACCCTTGCTAGCTATAGCAAACGACAGCTTTTTGGCATCTTTGCTCTCGTAAACATCGGGCTTCACATCTTTCAAAAAGTCGCCACTATCCAGCACCTTAAACAATAGTTGGTCGCCCTCTTCGCCATATTTTCCGGTCAGGGTTTCCAGGTTTTCCATGGTAGGCGTTTCCAGTGGCTGGTAGCCGTACTTCTCAAACACACTGCGAATGGTGCCGAATATGTAGTTGCGTTTATACACCTCATTCGGTCCGAAATCGCGGGTGCCTTTGGGTATGGTGGGTTTTACTTTCATGTACGATGTACGATTTACGATGTACGATTGGATTTCAAGATGGGGCTATATCAACAGTATCTACGCCATCAATGTCATCCACAATTATCTGCGGCTCAAATATAGTAGGTTTTTGTGTGAAGGGGTTTACCCTTAATTTGAAAACAACCCGCTATGCCCGATTTGGCTTCCGATACTCGTCCAGCCAGGCAAATTTGGTATCGATGATGTGTTGTTTCTGCTGGCGGATGTGTTGCAGAAAAAGCTCGGCAATGGGCGAGAACTTTTTCTCTTCCAACCAAACTAATTGCCAGTGCGACAATATTGGAAACCCTTTTGCCGGAATTATCTGTAAGCTGCCATTGTCCAATTCATTCTGCATACCAACCAATGGCATAATGGAATATCCTAAGTCTGCCAATACCGCTTGCTTCACCGCTTCGTTGCTAGTTAGTTCCATCTTTTTCCTTATCGGCAATTGATGTTGGGCAATAAACTTTTCCATCACCGTTCGTGTGCCAGAACCCATTTCGCGATATATGAGCGGCATGTTTTCGAGCATATGGTTAAACGTATTTTTGGCCTTGTTTGACCCCTCGGTATTGGCAACTACAAACAGCTCATTAGGCATCAGCGGCTCCGACGATAACTTTAGGTTTTCGGGCAAAACCGAAACCAACGAAAAATCTACGTCATTGGCATAAAGGCTCTCAATAACTTTAGTTTTGTTGGTTACATCCATTAGCAACTCAATACCTGGGTGCAATTTCAAAAAATCTGCCAAAAAGTATGGCATCACATACTTTCCGGTCGACACCACCGAAATTTTCAAGCGCCCGCTTAAAAGTCCCTTGTGAGCTTGGGTCTTAAAGTCCATGGCATACACTTCGTTCAAAATTTTCTCGGCCGCTTTAGCTATTTCTTTCCCAAAATCGGTGATAAAAATCTTCCTACCCACCACCTCGGTTAGCGGCACATCAAACTGCCCTTGCAGGTTTTTAAGTTGAATGGAGACTGCTGGCTGGCTAAGATGCAAAGCCTCCGCAGCCTTTGATACGCTTTGCTTTTCGGCAATGGTCATAAATATTTGTAGCTGCCTAATGGTATAATTCATAAATTATCGTTATGGTTTACATAGTAAAGATAAATGTTTAGTTATGATTTTTAGTATCAACTTTGCACCATACTAAAAACACTAAGAGCGGATGAAAAGAATTACAGTAGCAAAAGGAGATGGCATAGGACCCGAGATAATGGATGCCACCTTACGCATTATTAAGGCAGCAGGAGCGCAAATCGAGGTTGAGGAAATTGAAGTGGGCGAAAAAGTATACTTAGCAGGCAATACCGCAGGCATTGCTAAAGAAAGCTGGGAAGTAATAAGGCGCAACAAAGTATTCTTAAAGGCGCCAATTACCACTCCACAAGGTGGGGGCTATAAGAGCCTAAACGTTACTACCCGAAAATTCTTAGGTCTGTATAGCAACGTAAGGCCATGTGCTAGTTTACACCCTTTTATTAAAACGAAGCATCCTATTATGGATATCGTTATCATCAGGGAAAACGAAGAGGACCTATATGCCGGCATTGAGCACCAGCAAACCGACGAGGTAGTGCAGTGCCTAAAACTGATAAGCCGCCCGGGATGCGAGAAAATAGTGCGTTACGCCTTTGAATATGCCAAGCAATATGGCCGCAAAAAGGTGACCTGTTTTACCAAAGACAATATTATGAAACAAACCGACGGGCTGTTTCATAAAGTGTTTGACGAGATTGCTGCCGAATACCCTGGAATAGAAAACGAGCATTGGATAATTGATATAGGTGCGGCAAAAATGGCCGATACGCCAGAATTATTTGATGTAATAGTGATGCCGAACCTATATGGCGATGTGCTGTCTGATGTAGCTGCGCAAATAACGGGTTCAGTTGGGCTAGCTGGCTCAGCAAATATTGGCGAAGAGTGTGCCATGTTTGAAGCCATCCACGGTTCGGCACCAAGAAGAGCCGGACAAAATTTGGCCAACCCATCAGGATTGTTGCAAGGTGCCATATTAATGCTAAACCACTTGGGCGAAACCGCAGTAGCAGAGAAGGTGCAAAACGCTTGGCTAAAAACCATTGAAGAGGGTACACACACCTACGACATTTTTAAAGAAGACACTAGCAAACGTAAGGTGGGCACCAAAGAGTTTGCCGATGCGGTAATAGAAAATTTAGGTCAAACTCCTACCATATTGAGCCCCGTGAACTATGCCCAAGGGGGTGCTCTTGTGTTGCCAAAGTATGTGCGCAGAACCCCAGCTAAAAAAGAGTTGGTGGGCGTAGATGTGTTTATAGACCTTGATAGCAAAAACCCGGATAAGGTTGCCAGTTTGATACAAAAAATAGAAGAAGATTGTGCAGTTACTTTAACCATGATAACCAACCGTGGCATTAAAGTATGGCCTGAAGGGTTTGAAGAAACCTTTTGCACCGACCACTGGCGTTGCCGGTTTAAGCCCGTTGCTGGCTCAAAGATGACCAAAAGCCTGATAGCACAAGTGCTGCTCAGTGCCGATGCCTTGAAAATAGATACAATTAAAACTGAGAATCTATATGAGTTTGACGGCGTAGCCGGCTACTCGCTTGGCCAAGGCCAATAATGATAATACTGGCCTCGTGCACCCAAGCCCTTTGTGTCCGCTCAGGACGAAGGTCTCGTGGCCAGTACCCGCCTTTTCCTAGTACCCGCACCTGCTGCTTAGCCCTTCTGTAGCAGGTGTGGGCTTTTTGTTATCTGCTTGTACGGCAACCTAAATATCCAACACTGCACTTCTTAACCGTGTTATTTTACGTTAACTTTGGACTCTTAAAAGTATAACGATGCTCCGCCTTTGGATAGGGATAATATGGGTAATAATAAGCTACGCCGCTGTGGGCCAAAACCCTTATGCTTCGTATTTTCAGCAAGCCTACCAGTTCCATCCTACCGTACCGCGAGGTATGTTAGAGGCTATAAGCTATACCCAAACCCATGTGCGCAACATTATGCCAGACGAAGCAGCTGGCTGTAGTGGCATACCGCAGTATGTGGGCGTAATGGGCCTTATTGAGGACGGGAAAGGAGTGTTTAGGGAAAACATGCGTTGGATTTCTAGCATTTCGGGTATATCATTACACAATCTATCTGCTAGGCCCGACTTGCAAATTCAAGCCTTTGCTTCTGCCTACAACTACGCTTATCACGAAATTGAGTTGTTTAGCAACGAAGATTCTGATACCTACTTATCCGTTTTAACGGCCCTCAGCGAATTGCCCCTTGATACCTCGGTTGGTGCCGATTATGCCCTGAATAGCTATTTGTACAGCGTGCTTTCCTTCCTAAACAACCCAACCCATGCGGCAACTTATGGTTTCCCGGTGTATCACATCGATTTGCGGCAAGTGTTTGGGGCCAATTACGATGTATTGAGCAGCAGCTACATAACCATGAGCAGCCAAGGTATAACCAATGGGCAAGGGCAACAATACGGAAACAGTCGCATGGCTGCCGAATACCCAAACGCCCTTTGGAATCCCGCGGCCAGTTGCAACTACAGCACCCGCGGTGGTGTGGCTATTTCGGCCGTAACCATACACACCATTCAGGGCAGTTATGCAGGCGCTATCTCTTGGTTTAGGAACTGCAATGCTAATGTTAGTGCACATTATGTGCTGCGTAGCAGCGATGGGCAGGTAACTCAAATGGTACCCGAAGCCAACAAGGCGTGGCATGTAGGTAGCGAAAACCCCTACACTGTGGGCCTTGAGCACGAGGGCTACGTAAATGACCCTAGCTGGTATACACAAGCTATGTACCAAAGTTCGGCTAACTTGGTGAAGTACTTGGCCGCCAAATATGCAATCAATCCGCTCTCCACATATAAAGGCGTGGCGCAGGTGGTACTGAATAGCTGCTACCGCATTAAGGGGCACGTGCATTTTCCCAGCCAAACCCACACCGACCCAGGCACCAACTGGAACTGGCGGTTATACTACAACTTAATAAACGATGCTATTGCCACCACTCGAATTACGGCCTGCAGCGGCACCTTTACCGACAATGGCGGCACCAACGGTAACTATACCGACCTTACCAAATACCTCACCATCATTCAGCCAACAGGGGCCGCATCGGTAACGATGAATTTTACCAGTTTCAGCACCGAAGCTGGTTACGACTCATTGTATATATACGATGGCAATGGCACGGGCGGTACTTTGTTGGGCCGCTATACGGGCACTCAAAATCCTGGCTCCGTAACCGCTAATAGCGGAGTAATGAGCTTATTGTTTACTTCCGATTGCAATACCAACAGCACAGGTTGGGCTGCTACTTACAGTTGCGCAGCTTGCCCTGGTACTTTGGCGGTGGTGGTTGATAGCTTAATGCCCGTAACCTGCAACCCCGGCTATATACGGGTAACAGGCACTGGCGGCACACCGCCCTATACCTACGTTTGGGGCAACGGTACACCAGGGCCAGTGCGAACCAATATGCCTGCCGGAGCCTTTACGGTAAGTGTAACTGACAATGCTGGGTGCATGGTGAGCAAGGTATTTGCCATTGCGTCAACGCCGAACCCAACCGTTCAACTTAGCGCAAACCCCATATTTTGCAACGGCGGCAAAACCAATATTACGGCGGTACCTTCAGCAGGTACTGCACCCTACAGCTATGTTTGGAATGTAACAGGCTCAACAGCAACCCTCACCAATGTTGGTGCAGGTAGTTATAGCGTTACCCTCACCGATGCGGCAGGATGCACCGCCACGGCCAGCACCAACATAACCCAGCCAACCAGCATTGTTATTAATACCGATAGCTTAAGCGATGCCAGTTGCTTGGGTGGCTACATTGCTGTAAGCGCATCAGGTGGCAACGGTTCATATACCTATCGTTGGAGCGATGGTAACACTTCCGCCATCCGCAGCGGTCTGAATGCTGGAAACTATACCTTAGTGGCTACCGATGCTAGCGGCTGCACAACCAGTAAGGGCTTTACTTTATCGAACATTAGCAGCATTGCCTTTTCGGCTACAATAGATACTTTAAACTGCCCTGGTGACGCCGATGCAGGTATAACCGTTACAGCAACCGGTGGCACTGCCCCTTATAGTTATTTATGGACCAACGGCGCAACAATACCCCAAATCATAAACCTTGCGCAAGGCATTTATGGTCTTACCTTAACCGATGCAGTTGGTTGTTTGGCTAGTGCTACGTTTGTTATAGCCCAACCCGATAGTCTGCTGGTAGACGCAACGCTAAGCCAAGTAACTTGTTTCGGCAATGCCAATGGCGCTATTACCCTAACCCCTACTAGTGGGCAAGCACCTTTTCAATACCAATGGAACGTGGGTAGTGGCAGCGCGCTTTCACAGTTGCAGCCGGGTGGTTATTTGCTCACCGTTACCGATGCCCGCGGATGCCAAATGACCGATAGCTACACCATAACCCAACCCTCAAACTTGGTAATAACTACTGATAGTATAGCCGATGTATCTTGTTTGGGCGCGGGCTATCTAGCAATAAGTGCGGCTGGTGGCATTGGCCCCTACACATATCTTTGGAATGATGGCGACACGGTGGCTGAGCGCAGCGGCTTGCTTGCGGGTAACTACTCTTTAACCGTAAAAGATGCCAATGGCTGTAATGATGTTGGCAACTATTCTATAACCAACATTAGCGGGATAGCGGTAACTAGCCAAATTGATACTTTAGTTTGCCCCGATGATGCCAACGCCATCATTAATATTGCTGCAACAGGAGGCACCGCGCCGTATACTTACCTGTGGAGTAATGGCCAAACTAGCACACAACTTAGCAGCTTATTAGCAGGCACTTATACCGTAACTATAACCGACAATGCAGGCTGTGTATCCGTGCAGACCTTTGTATTAGCCGCGCCAGCCACTTTTGTTGTTGATGCCACGGTAAGGAGTGTTTCATGTGCTGGCGATGGCAACGGTTCGATAACTTTAGCCCCAACCAGCGGCTTAGCGCCGTTTCAATACCAATGGAGCACTGGTGGCATTGGTACCTCGCTTACCCTACTACAGGCAGGTAATTACCTGCTCACAGTTACCGATGCCCGCGGATGCAACATAACCGATAGCTATAGTATACTTGAGCCAGCACCCCTGCAAGTTTGGCGTGCTTACGAAACCTTTGATAGTATTGGCCTTGCTTGGGATAGCGTAACGGGCGGCACAGCGCCATACAATATTGAGCACCTAGAGTGCTGGGTATATTTGGGCCAAATAGCAGGAGACCCTGCTAGACAATGCAGCTTGCGCATAAGGGATGCCAACGGATGTTTGTTTGACACTATTTACCCCTTCGGGCAATGGCAAAGTGTAGGTAACATTACAGCTACCACCATCAATATATACCCTAATCCAACTAATGGAATAGTAAGCGTTACTTGGCAAGGACAAGGGGCATTTGTGCGTTACCATTTGGTTAATACGCTTGGTCAAACTTTGATTGATGGCGACATTGCCACCACCGAAAACCAATTGCAACTCAATTTGCAGCCGTATGCCATGGGCAGTTATTGGCTGGTAATGGAGAACAACCAAGGCCAACGAACCACCTATCCGTTGCTTCGGGCATACTAGCTATTTGTGCCAGTTTCCTGTTTTTATAAGCTATTTAGTAATTTTGTATATTGACAAGTCATTAGCAGTTTCCGCACATAAGCATACTTTAGTGGAACTATTTGACCTTAGAAGGCATATACAGATTGTACATCGAAACACTTTAGCTCAATGAAAATGCACCCTGCGGTAATATGGAACGGCTTGCACTTTAAGTGGCAAAAGTACCCGCATAGGTTGTCAATATTGGGCTCTAGGTTGTTCCCTATTTGGAGCGAGGACCGCAAGCAGCTGCTTACCTACGACCACGAGCTAAGCCTAAAAATAGGCAACTGGCCACCCGAACATGCTGAGTATTTTGTGCCGTTTACTAAGCTACATGCCCAACAAGGGTTTCTGGGTACGGGCCATGCTATAGTGCCCATAAGTTGCCCCATAGAGGTGGGCGGCCAGCACAAAGAAACCATTGAGGTGAGCGTGCCCAACTTGGTAAACTACACTAAGCAAAACGATATACCAGCCGGAAACAGGGTAAAAGTATTGCTCAATGGATTTAGGGTACAGAGCGAAAACAATGTATCGGGCTGGCACTTTGGTGGTTTGGGTATTGAAATAAGCAATACCAAGCTAGTATCAGATAACCAACTACAGTTTGATGCTGAAGTTTATGTTCGTCCGGCCCGAAGCCCAGAGCCCCTAACGCATGGCAACGGTGCTTGGAAGTTCCATAAAGACGATTGCCAATACTTTATCCATTTCGATTTTATGGTAGTGGCTGGTGCAAAGGAAGAGGTACATTTTACCGAATCAAAGGTGGAGATGATTGAAAATACGGCGCGCAAACAATATAAGGGTTTGCTAAAAGCCACCATGCCCGGGAAAGACAACGAGCGCTATGAAAAGGCTTTTTCGGGCATTACAGGCTTTAAGTTTAAAATTGATAAGCAAGATAGTGCCATATTGAAACAACGCACCGGTAGGTATATAAGAGAGATGGGTTTTTTTAACGAGCACTTTAAATACGACTCCGCCTCGGGCGTTGGCGAAATAGCCATGAATTTGGCCTTCTCCAACCTCGGCGACCGCGTAGGCTACTTAGCCAATAAATGGAAGCTGGAAACCAGCGTGAACCTTTGCATGGTGCAAATGAACGGACTGGAAAACATGGAGCACGGGAACGTAAAAGGTATTACCGCAAGTAACCGCAAAGCCGTAAGCCAAACCAAGCCGCTTTGGGAGGCAGAGTGATTGGTTAACTGGTTATTGGTTAATCGGTTATCGGTAAACTGTTTTGCTTCAGTTTGCCTTGAAGTTTGAAACACAAATACAAGTTTGTGTAGAAAGTCAAGAGAAAAACAAATCAAAATATGTATGCTCCTCCCCATTTTTCAGGGGGAGGTTGGGAGGGGGTGCATGGGCAGCGCAGTAAACGCCAAGAGCAAATACGAAATGCCCGTACAAACCCTACCTACTCAAATCTGCAGAACTACTAACCAATCAACTAATATACTTCTCGCAAAACTATTATCTTTGGCTATATGCCACTAAGCCCTAAAAACCGTCGTGGCTGGATTTGGGTACTGCTTGCCTACGTAGCAGCCGGTATAGTTTCGGTATTGGTGACCCAAAGTGCCCCCGACAGCTGGCACCCGTTGCTGGTTATTTTAGCTGCCGATGTGGCCGCTGCCGTGGCAGTGTTTCTATTCAGCCTTGGTTTCAACAACTCGAGCATTTACGACCCCTATTGGAGCGTTGCTCCCATAGTAATTGCAGGCTACCTCATTGCCCAAGCAGAAGTAAATGCATGCCTAATTCGCCAGCTCATGGTTTTTGGCGTTATCTGTACTTGGGGTGGCAGGCTTACCTTTAATTGGTGGCGGCAATGGACGGATATGGGCCACGAAGATTGGCGCTATCTGCAACTTAAGCAACAAACCGGCAAAGCCTATTGGTTGGTAAGTTTTACAGGTATACACTTGTTCCCTACGGTGCTGGTATACTTAGCTTGTTTAAGTCTTTACCCAGCGTTGGATAGTCAAAATAGTCCTTTCAATTTCTTGGATGTGGTGGGTTTTGTTGTTTGTGGCATTGCAATTTGGATAGAAGCCAGCGCCGATAAACAACTCTATCGATTTGTAAACACCAAACCTGCCCCAGGCACCACACTCAAAAGCGGTCTTTGGCGCTACTGCCGCCACCCCAATTACTTGGGCGAAATTATGTTTTGGTGGGGCATCTTCTTTTTTGCCCTGGCCAGCGGCTGGCACAATTGGTGGTACATTATAGGGCCCATTGCCATTAATGCCCTGTTTATGTTCATTAGCATACCCATGCACGAAAAGCGCTCCCTTGCCCGCCGCCCTAACTATGCCGAACACATGCAACGCGTACCGCGATTGTTGCCGAGGTTGAGTGATTTGATAGTGAGGAGGAGCGCACAATAGTATCCTGCATGACCTTAATTGTAAATTGTATTTCGGTTTAAGGCGATATACCCGTACAACTGACATTAATCAACACCGTCTAGCACATTTGGTATTTAGGCAAATCCGATTGTTTGGGCTACCTTTACATTGGTTTAAAAACACGTATTCATGGCAGTTAAGCTGCACAACATAAAGGCCCCTATTGCAGCTGAGCTCGATATTTTTGAGGAGAAGTTTCGGCTTGCCATGAAAAGCCGCGTGCCGATGCTAGACCGAGTGACGCACTACATTGTACAGCGCAAAGGCAAGCAAATGCGCCCTATGTTTGTTATGCTTTGTGCCAAATTGCATGGCGAAATAACCGAAAAGACCTACAATGCCGCTGCCCTTATTGAACTGTTGCACACCGCTACCTTGGTGCACGACGATGTAGTGGATGACAGCCACAAACGCCGCGGTTTCTTTAGTATAAACGCCCTCTGGAAAAATAAAGTAGCCGTGCTGGTGGGAGATTACCTGCTGAGCAAAGGCCTATTGATTTCGTTGGATAACGACCATTTCGACCTACTGAAAATAATGGCCAGCTCGGTGCGCGAAATGAGCGAAGGCGAGCTTTTGCAAATGGAGAAAGCTCGTAAGCTGGATATTAAGGAGGATGTTTACTTCGAAATAATCCGCCAGAAAACGGCTACGCTGATTGCTTCGGCTTGCGCGTGCGGCGCTGCAAGCACTACCGACGATAAAGCCGCTATTGATAAAATCCGCCTATTTGGCGAAAAGGTGGGCATTGCCTTCCAGATAAAAGATGACTTGTTTGATTACGGCAGCCACGAAATAGGCAAGCCTAAGGGTATCGATATTAAAGAGCGCAAAATGACCTTGCCGCTTATTTATGCCCTCAACAAGGCCAGCCGCAGCGATAAGCGCCGCATCATCAATATCGTGAAAAACGAGAACCACCTACCCCGTAAAGTAGATGAGGTAATACAATATGTTCGCGCCAGCGGTGGCATTGAATATACGGAGCGGATAATGGAAACTTACAAACAGCAAGCCCTCGACATACTGCTCACCTACCCCGCCAGCCCTGTGCGCGATAGCTTAGAAGAGGTGATACGATATACTACTGAAAGGAAGATATAAGGATTGTAACTCTTCTGCTCAATGCCTATCAACAGACCTTTTTGTTTAGAGATAGCTTAACGGTGCGCAGCAGCCAACTCACGATAACCGCTAGCTAAGAATTTGTAGGGGCTCGCCTCAATCTTATATCGTAAACGGCTTTGTTACCATCAATTGCAACACCCTGGTTATTGACAATACACTCGTTGATGGCCCACGGAAAACATACAGCCATGTGCCAGAGGATTGAGGGCAATAGATTTTCGGTATTAGAAACAATTCGTGATTGCCACTACTATTGATCGGTTAAAGGGCTCCGCGTTTCGTTTATCGGGGTTTTGCACTACCATAAACATGGTTTTACTATCAGGGGTAAAAATGGGCCCCGTCTGTTCGCATCCGCGCGGGCCAGCACTAAAACGCACCAAATTATTGCGAGAAGGATTGGGTTTGGAAAGGTCTAAAAAGTACATTTCGTTATACTTTTCCCCTTTGGCGGCTGCGGTTTGGCCTACTCGGTTTCGCTTGGTGCTTCCTATATCTTCGCAAACCACTAAATACTGCTTATTGCCAATAGAAACTGCAGTGAGTGCATCGGGCTGCGAAAAGTTTCCGCCATCATTTAAGTCTCCGCCGGTAATCAGTATTTGCATCAAATTGGTTGTTGGGTCTAGCACAAGCACATGGCCATATGGGGCATCGTACAAGGTGTCGTTTATACGGTTGGGTGCTTGGCTAAGATGATAAGCCGGTTTGCCGCCTAAGCGAATGGCCTTGGCAAAGTTGCTGGTGTCGCCGCCTGTCTCGGTTATGTATATTTTACCATTAACCACCTCTACCCATTCGTGGCCTTTAAACAATGTAGCGCCTAATTTAAAAGCCACTTCACGGGCATTTATCATGCTGAAGGTATCTCTGGGCAATGCCAACCAATTGCCACCTTTGCCATCCAGCGTTTGTTGGTAGGCGTAAAGCTGACCTTTGGTATAATCATCTTTTTTGTCGGCCACGAACTTAAAAAACACACCAGGGCTTTGGTCGTCAGTTAGGTACACGGTCTTGCCGTCGGGCATGCAGTGCACATCTTCGTGGCTATAGCGGCCCATAGCATAAAGCTTATGCAGTGGCTTATTGGTTTTCGGGTCAACCTCAACCATCCAACCCATATGCTCGTAGCGTTTAAAACCATTAAAGTCAGATGTATCTTTAAAATGCGTGCCGTCTTTAGAAAGCTCAGCATTGCTATTGGTTGGATATTCTTCGGCGGTTAATATGCTACCTTTAGGTGTAATTCCACCACCGCAGTTGTGCCAAGTACCTCCCAAATTATCAAAGCTGATGTAATGAAAATTGTTTACCACTTTCCAATGGCCGTTTTCCTGCTGTACTTCAAACCAGCTCATGCCACCGCCATCGCCTAGCAAATCGTTGGCGTTGCGAAGCTCGTGGTTTACGTATATATACCCGTGCTCGCTAGATCCGTTAATAGGCAGGTAAGCCAAAAAATCTTGTTTGCCTTTGGCGGGTAGCTTGCGCCCATCGTCGGTAAGCACAGAGTCTAGTTGCTCTGAAAATAGTATGTCGTATTGTGCCCCAGCTGGTAGCAGTAAATCTTGTGTGGTATCATTGGGTGCTATGCCCTTAAAAGGCAATTCGCCCGTTGGCAAAAAAGCAAAAGCTAACCCAACAATAGCACTTAGCACCAAGACGACAGTAAAGCGGTACATAAAAAATTATTTGAGCTTCAATTTACAAGTCAGTAAATTGCAAACCAAGCAGTGCTTGTTAAGATTTCAACAATTGCACGTAAGGTTCTTGTTATCGGCAAATTGATAATAGCAATGAGGGTTTTGGCAGGTTCAATTGTTTGTTCAACATAACGCCCGATCAGCCATTCTCAGTAAGCAGAAAAACGCCCGACACATTGCTGCATCGGGCGTTTTATGTCTAGTTACTAATTCCTAGTTACTACTTACCACCGTAGCGTTTACGGTCGGCTTCATCCAAGTACACCTTACGCAGGCGGATCGATTTTGGCGTAACTTCCACGTATTCATCAGCTTGGATGTACTCCAATGCTTCTTCCAAACTGTGGCGGATTGGTGGCATCAGTTTCATCTTATCATCCGTGCCCGATGCGCGCATGTTAGTAAGCTGTTTCTTTTTGGTAACGTTGATAACCAAATCATCGCCACGGTTGTTTTCGCCGATAACTTGGCCAGTATATATTTCATCGCCAGGGCCGATGAAGAACTTACCACGGTCTTGTAGCTTGTCCAATCCATAAGCGATGGCCGTGCCTAATTCCATAGAAATCAATGAACCATTGATACGGCCTTCAATCTCGCCTCTGAAGGGCTCGTAGCCTTTCAAGCGGTGTGCCATAATGGCCTCGCCCGCTGTAAGGGTCAAGATACGGTTACGCAAACCGATGATACCACGAGAAGGGATAACAAACTCCAATGATACGCGGTCGCCTTTAGGCAACATGCTTACCAATTCACCTTTGCGTTTGGTAACTGCTTCAATCACCTTACCGCTTACGTTCTCTGGCAAATCCACGGTCAAATCCTCAACCGGCTCACATTTGCGGCCGTCAATTTCTTTGAACAATACCTGCGGCTGGCCCACTTGTAACTCATACCCCTCGCGGCGCATGGTCTCAATCAATACTGAAAGGTGGAGTACACCACGGCCAAACACCAAGAAGGTATCGGCACTGTCAGTCATTTCCAAGCGCATGGCCAAGTTTTTTTCCAACTCTTTCTCCAAACGGTCTTTAATGTGTCGGCTGGTTACGAACTTGCCTTCTTTACCAAAGAACGGTGAGTTGTTGATGGTAAAGGTCATGCTCATAGTGGGCTCGTCGATAGCAATTGGTACTAAGCCCTCTGGGTTTTCAAAATCGGCAATGGTATCGCCAATGTCAAAACCTTCGATACCTAGCACACCGCATATTTCGCCGTTAATTACCGGGTCTTTTACGCGTGTTTTTCCAAAACCTTCAAATACGAACAATTCTTTCACACGGGTTTTAAGGATAGAGCCATCGCGCTTAACCAAGCTCACTGGCTGACCTTCCTTAAGGGTACCGCGGTGCAAACGACCAACGGCAATACGGCCTACGTAGCTGCTATAATCCAATGAGGTAATCATTAACTGCGTGGTGCCTGGGTGAGGGATTGGTGCAGGTATGTGCTCTAGGATGGCATCCAACAAAGGAATCACAGTAGTAGTTGGCACTTTGTAGTCGGTGCTCATCCAACCGTTCTTAGCCGAACCGTAGATGGTAGGAAAATCCAACTGCTCTTCAGAAGCATCCAAGTTAAACATCAGCTCGAAAACCGATTCTTGAACCTCATCGGGGCGACAGTTTTCTTTATCTACTTTATTGATAACTACGATAGGCTTAAGACCAAGGGCCAAAGCTTTTTGCAGTACAAAGCGGGTTTGTGGCATTGGGCCCTCAAAGGCATCCACTAGCAACAATACACCGTCGGCCATGTTCAATACACGCTCTACCTCACCACCGAAATCGGCGTGACCAGGAGTATCGATGATGTTAATTTTAACGTCCTTGTAACGTACCGCTACGTTTTTAGCCAAGATGGTGATACCGCGCTCACGCTCCAAGTCGTTATTGTCCAGTATCAATTCTCCGGGAATCTCGTGGTCCGAAAAAAGTTTACATTGTAGTAGCAACTTGTCTACTAGGGTAGTTTTGCCGTGATCGACGTGCGCGATAATGGCGATGTTTCTAATTGGAATTTGATTCATTTCGATTTACGAATTACGATGTATGAGTTACGACTGTATCTTGGCTTTGAGACCATTATACAATCTATCTTCTTACATTCCCTAATAAAGGGAATTCTAAAAGATGCGCAAAGATAACCTTATTATTTCACGCCCGCTACTATTTATTGTTTTTTAATGGTTTGGTGATGTTGGGGAGGAGATAGTACCTGCAATTACCATCAACGCAAGCTATAATTAGCGGCACGTGCCATGGGGTAAACAAAAGAGCCCCAGCGAAATTTTGCTGAGGCTCTATTAATATGTAAATATGCTTTGTTGTTTATACGCCAGTGCAAGTGCCTTGCTCAGTCCTTTTCAGCTTGCTGGTATCAAAACACATACCCTTGGCTTTGTTTACTAGGTTGTTGTAAGTGCCTTGGTTAAGGCTAGCCGTGCGGCTCAAAATAAACAAGGTATTTTTGTCAGGGTCTCCTACCAACATGTAATCGCCATTCGGCCCGAAATCTAATATCCAGTAATCCGCATCAACAGGCGAAACTGGGAAACGTACTTTTATTTTCGCAAACACATTTGGATCGGGTACGGTAGCAGTACCTGTTATATTGTTAGGTATACCAATCAAAGCGCCACCTAAGCGGCAACTGTTTTTTACGATAATGTTGCTGCCATTGTCAAGATACTCAGCAGTAGTGCATTGGCAACCAATATTGAAAAACTGTGGAATGCTAGCGATTTCGTACCATTTACCTAAAAATTGGGCTTTATTGGCACTAGTATCAACCGTTACAGGTAGGCAAGTAGGTTTGCTGCAGGTAGCCGACATGAGGGTTACCATCGTTAGTAGAACAATAAAATACTTCATTGGTATGGAGGTTGGTTTTGTAGGTGAATACACGTAACAATGAACCAACTGTTTTGTTGAGTACTTTTTAAAAGTAAATTGATAAATATTGTATCCTGCTCTTTTTTATTGATGTTTCCTTAGTTGCTACAACCAGAAAAAACGAGCCAAGTAAGAAACAGCACTGGCAACAAGATGGGTATTGCAAACTTTATGATATAGTTCAAGAAGCTGGGCATACCAAGGCCCTCCTCTTCGGCAATGGCTTTTACCATAAAGTTGGGCGCATTGCCTATGTAGGTAAATGCCCCAAAAAATACGGATGCTATAGATACTGCTGCCAAATAATCCATAGAGCTTACCCCATCTAGCATTACCCCATTAGCAAATTGCCTTACATGCTCCGGGTTACCAATGTCTAGCCCAATTTTGCCCATGGCCGCTGCCAGAAAGTTAAGATAAGTGGGGGCATTATCGAGCACGCCCGAAAGGCCTCCTGCTGTCCAATAAAGGCTGTTGGCGGTAACGAGATGGGCATTTTCTTGGGCAAATGCCCCGATAAGCTGCAGTGCGGGCATCATGGTAGCGAAAATGCCAATGAACAGAAAGGCCACCTCTTTTATAGGGTCGAAGTTGAAGTGGTTTTCTTTGATAGCCGCACTATTAGATGTTTTGTAGGCCACCACCGCTGTTAAGAGCATAATAAGCTCTCGCAAGTATGATATTTTATCGCCGTGATAGTTGATGTATAAGAAACTTGGTAGTTCGATTACATTTGGGTCGATAAAAATGGCACCGATAACCGCCACCAAAAACAAAATGTTGCGCGCACCCATAATGCTAACTTTGCCAGTGTGTGGTTTATGGTGCACCACTTCAATTTTATTCCGCTTATCAAACACAAAGAATATAGCCAGTAATAACCCAATAGCAAACATCCACGGACCCCACAGGTTTAGCAAAGTCCACTCAAATGGTACCCCTTTCAAGAAACCAAGAAATAGCGGCGGATCGCCCATAGGTGTAAGGCTTCCGCCCACATTGCTTACTATAAAAATGAAGAACACCACGTGGTAGGGTAACAACCGACGCCTGTTGAGGCGCATATATGGCCGTATGAGCAACATAGATGCACCAGTGGTACCTATAAAATTGGCCAACACGGCACCTAAGAGCAGCAGTATTACGTTTACCATGGCAGTGCCCTGCTTATCAACCTTAATTAATATGCCGCCGGAAACCACGTACAGCGCGCCAAGCAAGGCTATAAATGAGGCATACTCGGCCAAGCTGTGCACGGGGTGGTGCTGGTCGTGCAGCATAAAGAGGTAATAACCCACTACCACTGCACCTAAACCAATAGCAATAACTGGGTAATATTTATGCCAAAAATGACCATAAAACAGCGGCCCAGTAGCAATCATGCCCAGCAGCAGCAAAAACGGTATAACCGACCAAATGGCGGGCATGGCATGAAGGCTGGAAACGGGCACATCAGTTGATTGCACTGCCACTGGGTCTTCGGTCATGGGCAGCGTATCGGCAAAAGCGGGTTGTGCCGCAAAGGCGAGGCATAGTAATAGAAGCCCTAATATAATAGGGTAACTAAAAATCTTGCGGAAGTAGGTACTTAAACTCATTAAACCCGATTAACAAATCAACCAAAAAACTGATTAACCCAACCCTACTGCTGCGCAACCAATTTGCCCAACGCAATGTTCAAGGCTCTACGGGTAAGGTGTAATTGTCCGCCAGGCAGTTGGTTCAACTCTTCAATGCCCTTTCGTATGGTAGCTGATACATCCTCAAAAATGGCCTCATCAGTTACCTCTATCTCGGTTTTTTGCATTAGGTAAGCAAATACGCGCGCCATACCACAGTTGGCTATAAAGTCAGGTATGAGGCTCAACTTACCATCAACGTACTCTGTGGTATCGCCAAAAAACACATCGCTTTCTTTAAACGGCACGTTGGCGCCACTGCTTATTACCTGGCAACCTGCAGCCGCTAGCCTATCAATATGTTCGCGGGTAAGCAACCTACTGGCCGCTGCAGGTATAAATATGTCGGCTTTCACGTCCCAAATTCGGTTGTTTACTTCTTCAAACGGGATAACCTTGTCGCTAATCAGCTTGTTTTGTTTGCGGTTGAGCAATAAAGTACGGATAGCCTCAAAATCGAGTCCATTGGCATCAATGATGCCGCCCTCACGGTCGATAATACCTACGATTTTTACGCCGTTTTGCGCCAAATAGTATGCAGCTGCGCCGGCTACATTGCCCCAACCTTGTATAATGGCGGTTTTGCCTACCAAGTCGGTATTGCGTACTAAATCGTAATAATGCCTCACCGACTCCGAAACGCCAAAGCCGGTTATCATGTCGGCTACCAATATTTTTTGGCTAAGGTCGGGCGAGTAGCGTGGGTCTTCCAACTTTTTCGATACCCCTTGGCGCAATTGACCAATAATATGGATTTTCTCTTTTTGACTTGCTTGGAAGTGGCCCGTTACAATACCCTCTTGTGGGTGCCAAAGGCCGTAGTCTTCGGTTATGGGTATTACATCATGTATCTCGTCCACGTTCAAATCGCCACCAGTGCCATAATAGTTTTTCAATAGCGGGATAACTGCTTGAAACCAGCGGTTCAACACCTCGTTTTTGCGTGGGTCACTCGGGTCGAAGTTGATACCGCTCTTGGCACCGCCAATGGCAGGGCCCGACACGGTAAATTTTATCTCCATCACTTTAGCCAAACTCTCCACCTCGCTGCGGTCAAGACCCTTGCGCATACGGGTACCGCCACCGGCCGCGCCGCCGCGCAACGAATTGATAACTACCCAGCCTTCGGCATCGGTAAATGGGTCTTTCCACTCAAATACGATCTCCGGTTTTTTGCTTTTGTACTGGTTTAGTAATGCGTCCATAGCGGTGTTTAGGTTTCGGGCAAAGGTAATAATTTTGATTGACGGGGGAATGGTTAAAGTATTGGTTGGTTTTGCGAAAAAGTGGGTTATTTATTCCTCAGGGTATGTTTTGGTATGGGTTTCAGAGCCGCTATGAGGCTGTGTTGCAAGGCAAATTTCCCGTTGGTAAGTTGCTTGGGGCTCGCGCGTGGGTTATGGTGGTCGTGGCATATTGCAACCCTAAACCTTCTAAGGCTTCAAGAACAGAATTTGGTTAGTGCCATATGTTAATAAAGCCTATTTTTAGTTAATTATTGTTGAGGCGGTTATCGACCCCTTTTGCCGTTAACTGGATTGTCTTACTTTCAAGGTTCAACTAACCCAACACACATGAGTAAGATAGCAAAATTTGCTTTAACCACTATTTGGATACTATTTTCTAGAAGTTATGATGCTTATTGCACTCACCAGCTTACGCCAGACCTAAGTAAAGAAGCCAACCCACTAGTATCGGTTTTGGGTTTGGGCTGGGCGCCGTTATTGCTGGTAATAGGTGCATTAACCCTATATACGATTTACATTTATTATCTAGCGGTTTTTAAACCAAAGCCTTTGCTGCCCAACGAACCAGGATATTCTTTTGGCAATGTGTTTGTTTACCTGTACTTGGGTCGAAAAGACAGTTGGTTTGCCCTGTTTTACAAGCTCCCTAACAGTTTTGGTAGGTTTAATCAATACATGGGGCATCTATTCACCCGCTGCTTAGTATTTGCAGGCGTAGTATCTACTACCATGTGGCTTCTAATAAACCACACAGCCAGCTACAAAACCATACATAGCGCACCGCTTGTTTACGCCATCCTTGTTTCGGGCATTGCCATTATTGTATACCAATGGAGCCGGCAGCAATACCAACTATATATTGCGCAGCAATGAGTGGAGTGTAATTTAAGCAACTAAAAATTCAAGGGTACAGCCTCATGCGGTTGATTGACCGTTTTTGAGGTGTTTTTTGTTCTGCTATGCAGTTTAACTTTTCCGCTTTTGGAAGTTTGAACATGCTGATTAAGGTTTTGCTTGCTTTTCAGTTTTATGCTTTCGGCATCGCTCGCTACAGTATTTTACTTCGTGCCATACCTTTTCCCACTTTTTGCGCCAAGTAAATGGCCGGCCGCAAGTGGCGCAGGTTTTGGTAGGTAGGTGGGGCTTTTGGTGCATAACCCTTAAACAAGGTTGCGGGCACTTTGTTTGTGCAATGGCTTTTTGGTTGGCATGGCTACTGGCACCCCAAAATGGGACAGCTAAAAGTAAAAGGATAAATACCAACAGCACTAGCCGATTATCAGCTAGCGCAATTGGTACATAAGTAAAGCTGGTATTTTGGTATGCGGTGCCTGAGAGTTAAGCAAACGCCCAATTATTCTCATCGGCACTAGGGCCGTAGCTGCCCGGTATCGGTATATTCAACAGGCGCAGGTAAACGCCCAACTGCGCCCTGTGGTGTATTATTTGGTCGAAGGTATCGCGTATGCTTTCGTACTTGGTGCTTTCATCATAAATATCGGCGCCATTCCGCATGGTCCAGATGTCGGTAAGTTGGTCTTCTTTGGCTTTTAGTAAGCCTGCTCTGCCATCTATCAGTTTTTTCTCGAAAAAAGCCAGCAAATCGGGTGTGTTGTGTATCATGGCAGGTTGGTAAGGCATGGTGGCAAAGTCTAGCTCAGTGGTGGTTACCACCATGTCAACCCAGCCCGGTATTTCAGCAATGTGGGTGGCCAGTTCTCTCAGGGTCATGCTCTTTTCGTGCGGGCGAAACTCAAACTGCTCGGTCGGTATGCGCTCCAGCATTTTGCGGGTGGTTTGGGCTTCTTTTTCTAATTCTTTTTGTAGCAATGCAATAACGTTCATAGTGTTTTGTTTTTGGTTATGCCCCAAAGTTGGGCTCGCCCACTGACAACCCTATGGCAGTCCGTTTTTCCAATCAAAAAAGTTTTTTCGGCCATGCATCTTTTTGCACCGTATAACCCTCTTATTAGCAATAACCACATATCTAAAACCTATTAGCTTATGTATATCCTCCTCGCGCTGGCCATTGGCATTACCTGCTGGACTTTAACTGAATACCTCCTGCATCGTTTTTTGGGACACGAGCACCAAGGCAAGAACTTTTTTAAGGCTGAGCACGCCGTGCATCATAGCAAGGCCGACTACTTTGCGCCTGCTTACAAAAAGGCTACTGCGGCTTTGGTGGTTTCGGCAGGCTTGCTTGCTTTGTTAAACCTGGCATTGCCTTTCATGGTTGCCTTGGCATTTATTGTAGGTTTTGTAGGCATGTATGGCGTTTACGAAGCCACCCACTTCCGTTACCATGCGGCTAACCCGGTGCCTGCATTGTTGTTTTTACGCAAGCACCATTTCTATCACCATTTTCACAACCCGCGCAAAAACCACGGCGTAACCACCCGTGTTTGGGACCGTGTATTTGGCACCTACCACCCCATACGCGAAACCACGGTGCGCATACCGCGCGCTATGAGCATGCGCTGGCTGGTAGAGGGCGATGAACTAAAAGACCGCTACGTGGGTCACTTTAAGCTATCGGGTAGGTAGCAGTAGGCTGGTAATCTTCATGTTTCTTCAGCTCTTCAACGTACTCGCTCAAAGGCATGTGCTCCAGCTTTTTGAAAGGCACATCCAAACAGCGCATGGCTTGTATGCGCGTTACCTTAAAATCGCGGTACTCTTGGCGCAGGTGGCACCAAGCAATCAAGTGCCAGGCCAGGGCATAAAACACCAGCCCAATGGGCTCTACCTGGCGCTTACTGGCAATGCCGCCCTTGTTTTGGTAGTCTAGTTCTAGTATATGGCTGCTGGTAATGGCCGCTTGTAGCACCGAGAGATACTCCTGGTCGTATTTAAAGCAATCGGGCACATGAAAACTGATGTGGTTATGCAGCGTTTCTAGCTGCTCTTTTTGGGCAGTGCGCAGCACGGCCTTTACCTTATTGAGCGCGGTAGAGTAGTGTTTTTGGATGCTCTTATCGGCAAAGGCGCTCACCACGCTTTCCATCAGCAGCAAGGCATTGGCCTCTTCGCTGCTAAACGATACGGGCGGCAAAAAATACCCCTGCACCAAAAAATACCCCTTGGTAGGCTCAAACCCTACCGGAATGCCCTGCTCGCCAAGTGCTTTAATATCCCGATACACCGTGCGCACACTAATACCAAAATGCTCCGCAATACCCTCGGCAGTATAGTGCTTTTTACCTTGCAACAGGGTTATGATGGACAGTAGGCGGGTGAGGCGATGCATGATTCAAATGTACAAAGGACAAGGCACGATGTACAATTTTTTATTGCTAAGGTTTTACATTACTTAAATTGTACTTCGTACATCGTACATCACGAAAGATGTTTCCTCAAAAACCCGCACATAGCTTTATAGAACTCAAATTTGTTTTCTTGGTTGCGGAAACCGTGGCCTTCGTTGGCTTTTACGAGGTAGGGCACTTGCACGCCATGGGCACGTAGGGCTTTTACAATCTGGTCGCTTTCGTCAATGTTTACGCGAGGGTCTTTGGCGCCCTGCACAATAAATAACGGGGCCTTTATTTTATCTACGTGAAACACCGGTGAGCTGGCGTGCATCATGGCTTTGTCGCGCTCGGGGTGGCCCACCATTTCGTACATCATATCCAGGTAGGGTTTCCAGTAAGGCGGTATGGTTTCTAAAAAGCTGAACAGGTTACTCACCCCCACATAATCAATGGCGCAGCGGTATAGGTCGGGTGTGTAGGTAACGCCCGCCAGGGTAGCATAGCCGCCGTAGCTGCCGCCATATATGGCTATGCGGGCGGGGTCGGCAATGCCTTGATCAATGAGCCAGTTAACGCCATCGGTTATGTCGTTTTGCATGGTTTGGCCCCATTGCTTAAACGAGCTTTGCCAAAACGCGCGGCCGTAGCCCGTGCTGCCCCTAAAATTCATTTGAAACACGGCATAGCCACGGTTGGCCAGCAACTGCACTTCGGGGTTAAAGCCCCAGCCATCGCGGTGCCAAGGGCCGCCGTGAGGGTTTACCACCACGGGCAGGTTTTTGCCCGCCGAGCCCTGCGGTATGGTAAGGTAACCGTGTATGGTAAGCCCATCGCGGCTGGTGTAGGTTATTGGCTTCATTTCGGCCATTTCGGCTTCGTTGAGCTTAGGGCTCACTTCGGCCAGCTTATCCAGTTTGCCCGTTACGGCGTTATAGAAATAATAGCTGCCCAAGCTGCGGTCGCTATACGTGCGCACCACAAACAGCTCTTCGGCGCGGTCGTGCGAGGTAAGCACCACCTCGTAGCCCGGCAATAGCTCAAACAAATGCTTGTAAATGCGCTCAGCTTCGGCATCCATAAACACTATCTGGCGTTTCCAGCTGGTGTAGGTTACGCCCGTAAGCACCTTGCGCTTGTGGCTGTAGTGCAGGTTGCTCACATCATATTCGTCATTACTGAAGATTACTTCTTCTTCTTGCTTGGTAGCAGGGTTGTAGCGCACAATGGCGCTGGTATTGCGGCCCAGATTGCTGCTCAGGTAAAGTTGCTTGTTATCGAAGGTAAAGAACAATGGAGATAATCCATCTTTAAAATCGACGGTTTGCAATACCTCAAAAGCATTGTTCTCGGTTTCGCGGTATAGCAGGCTTTGGTTTATGCCGTCTTTCATGCGGGTAGCCACGCGTATGCGGCCTTCATGGTCGGTAAGCCAGCCGCTTATGGGGTTGGCCATATCGGTGTTCTCGGCCAGTTGCACCAGTTCGCCGCTATCCAAATACAAGCGGTAAGGCTCAAACAGGGCCTCATTGTTTTTATTGAGGCCTACAATTATTTGCTCGTCAATATCTTTCAGATCGTCAATTATCTCTGCTTTTACGCCATCAAACGGGGTTAGGTCGCGCTCGCCGCTGCCGTCGCGCTTTATGGTGTACACGTGGTAGTTTTCGTCGCCACCATTGTCTTGCACATAAATCAATCGTTCGGCGTCGGCCCAAAAGTATCCCGGTATATCGCGGTCGGTGCGGCTGGTAAGGCGTTTGTCTTCGCCGGTTTCAATAAACCGCACAAACAGGTTCATGCGCTCTTGGTAGGGGGCTAGCCACGATAGGTACTTTCCGTCGGGCGAAATTTTGTAATCGTTGCGTGCCGGGTTTTGAAAGAAATCCTCAACGGGCTTTCCGCCCAGGTCAAGGTCTACAAGTGCCTGTATTTCGGCATCGTCAGCAAGTGGAAACTGTGATTTTATATCGGCTGATGGATTATGGCTCATGAGTGCTGTTTTTTGCTTATTACAGTAACAAATCACTATGCAACGTTCAAATTTGGGAAACGTCCACTTGTGATTACCTTGCGATAGTACGAAGCTAAAGATAACCATACAGAATGGCATAAAACTTTCGGCGAAAACGCAATTTCGACAGATATAAGGATTATATTTATGCCAAACCCATTTGGTAATGCTGGCATTTATCGAAACCCCTACCGGACAGATGCGCATAAACCTTAGCGAACCGCTGGATATCTCCATGCCGCTTCGCCCGGGGGTTAAAGGTGTGAATGCCTACTATGCACCACCTTTTACGGCCGAACCTGTGGTAATGGGCAGTTTTGTGGGTTCAACAGCCAAAGGTGGTGTGGTAAATTTTATGAACGTTCATATCAATCCGCATGGTAATGGCACCCATACCGAGTGCGTGGGCCACATCAGTACCGAACCTTACACTATTAACCAATGCCTCAAAACGTTTTTCTTCTCGGCGGAGCTAATCAGCATCTATCCGGTGAAAATGGATAATGGTGACTGTGTGATTTTTAAAGAGCAAATAGAGAAGAAACTCAACGGCAAGCGCCCCGAGGCTTTGGTGCTGCGCACGCTGCCCAACGATGGATTGAAAAGGGTTGCCCAGTATTCGGGCAAAAATCCGCCCTACTTGCACCATGAGGCATTGGAGTTTATGGCTCGCATTGGGGTAAAACACTTTTTGGTTGATTTGCCATCAGTTGATAGGGAAGAGGATAGCGGAAAGCTACTTGCACATAAGGCCTTTTGGCGCTACCCTAGTACCAACGTGCGCGCCGATGCCACCATTACCGAACTGATATATGTTGATGGTGCAATTTTGGATGGGTCCTATCTCCTTAATTTGCAAATAGCCTCCTTTGAGTTGGATGCCAGCCCTAGTAAGCCAGTGCTTTACAAGGTGTAGCCTTGTATCAAATTATAGTATCTTTGATATTCACTTATGCTGTAATTGTTCATGGAGCAAACTTGGTACGCTATTGTAAACCCCGCTGCCGGTGGTAGCAGGGGCAATAAACGTTGGAAGTTAATAGAGGCCGACTTAAAAGCGATGAACATAGTTTATGAGCCGCACTTTACCGATGCCAGTTTGCATGCCAGCCACATTGCTACCACAGCCATTGAAAAAGGATACCGCAGGTTGCTGATTGTAGGTGGCGATGGCACCTTGAACGAGGTAGTAAACGGCCTATTTGCCCAAAAAAACGTACCCACCACCGATGTAACCATTGCCTTAGTAAGTATAGGCACTGGCAACGATTGGATAAAAACCATGGGCATACCTAAAGAGCCTAAGGAAGCGATAAAGCTACTGAAAAACCCTACCAACACACGTATTATTGATGCCGGTTTGGCCTTTTACCACATGCATGGGCATAAGCATAGCCGTCATTTTATAAATGTGGCCGGTATGGCCTTTGATGCCGAAGTAACCCGCGATGCGAACAGCAACAAAACCGCTATTGGCCCTTTACAGTATTGGATGAGCTTGGTGAAGGTAATTTTTACCTACAATGCCGTGCCTATAAAGGTTGAGGTGGATGGTAAGGCGTATGAAGACAAAACGTTTTGCTTGAACGTAGGTAACTGCATGTATGCTGGTGGTGGTATGATGATAGTGCCAGGCGCCAAGCCCGATGATGGCCTATTTACCGTTACCCATATAAAAAATGTGAGCCGCTGGACGGTAATACGCAACGTAGCTGCGCTTGGCGATGGTACTTTTATTAAGCTTGATAACGTAGAGCAATATTTAGGTAAAAATGTAAAAGTAAGCTCGCCAGTGCCCGTTTGGCTTGAAGTGGAGGGTGAAGTGTTGGGCGAAGCGCCATTTGAGTTTCAGGTAATTCCTGCCTCGGTAAAGGTGTTGGTGCCGAAGGTCTAGTTACGGGTTGTGAGTTACGAGTTGAAGGTTACAATAGGTAATTGCATTAGTAAGTATATGCCATGGTCCATCGACTATGGACTTATAAATCAAGGCTCCAACTTGCCATTGCGATAGTATTGCTCGCTGGTTATTTTGCCTTTCCTATCCCACTTCGTCGATTTTCCGTCCTCTAGCCCATTGGTAAAGAAACGCTCAAACTCTTTTACGCCGTTGTCGTACCAACCAGTAAATTTGCCGTTTTCTTTGCCCAATATAAAGTTACCCTCGGTACCCTTTTGTCCATTTTCGTACCAAGTATAGGAGGTGCCGTTTGCTTTGCCGTTGATGTAATTGCGGGTCCACATTTTTTGGCCATTGCGGTACCATTGTGTAATTACGCCTTGCTCTTTACCATCAATATAATTGCCTTCCAAGCTCTTCGTTCCATCTTCAAACCATTCAATCCATAGCCCCTCTTTTACACCATTTTTAAAGTAAACCTCCGATACTAGTTTACCGCTGCTATACCAAAACGGCCATTTGCCCTCTCTTTGGCCTTCTTTATATTTACCCTCGGCACGTTTTTGCCCGTTGCTGTACCAATAAGTCCAGAAACCTTCTTTTTCGCCCCTTTCATACGTTCCCTCCGATTCTTTCACCCCGTTTCGGTTAAAAAATACCCAGTTGCCCTCTTTCTTGTCGTTTTGGTGGCTACCTTCTTGCATGAGTTGCCCATTGCCATACCAGCGCTTAAAAGCACCTTCGTATTTGCCTTTGTCGTGGAACGCCTCCGTTGATACCTCCCCAGTCTCGAACCAAGTAACCGATTTGCCCTGCAAAGCACCTTTAATGTAGTACGATTCTGAGCCCTTGGTTCCATCCTCAAACCAAAAGGTCGAGGTGCTGTCCTTTAAGCCGTGATAGTAAAACTCGCTAAACTGCAGCTGTCCGTTGTCATACCACTGTAGTTCGGGCCCATGCAAGGTGTCGTCTAGGTAATGGCTTTCACGCTTCATTTGCCCGTTGGGATAAAATTCGGTTTCCGCTATCTTGTTCTTATTGTCGCCCTTGCCTACATAGGTGTAAATAAAAGCAGGCGTGCCGTTCGAAAACGCTTTAGCAATAACGTCGTAGGGGTTGCGGTCTTCTTGGCAGCTTGTATGGGTAAGCACCATAGCCAATATACTCAGTACGATCCATGTTTTACGAATGGATGCCACTAAGTATTTGTTGGCAAAAATTAATTTCCCAATGTTCATCAATGGATGCACCATAAGATGATTTCGCTCCAATTTCCAATCCAAAAATATCAATACTATGCTGGCAAAAAAACGAATTGCAGCCAAGATTGTTTGAAAATACCAAAAAACCGACAAATTATACGGAAATGGCATCTGAAATGAACCGAATTGTTGAATAATAATTATGACAAAGATAATGCAGGGTTAAGTTAATGTTTCCTAAATAGCGGGTTTAAGGTTAGCTTTGTAACCGAGAAAGGGTTTACCCTAAACTTATTTATAACCTGAAACACACTGTATTATGGCTGTGGATGTTGCCTTGTTGAAAGAAATATGTGAAGTGCCCGGAGCGCCGGGTTTTGAACAACCCATACGCAAGGTTGTACTGCGCGAGCTGGCTAACCTACCAGTAGAGGTATCGGTTGATAATATGGGCAACGTAATTGCCTTTAAAAAAGGCCGCAACAATAAAAAAGTGATGGTTGCTGCCCACATGGACGAAATAGGCTTTATGGTTAGCTATATCGACGATGAGGGGTTTGTGCGTTTCAATACTTTGGGTGGTTTCGACCCGAAAACGCTAACCGCACAACGCGTGATTATTCATGGCAAAAAGCCGGTTATTGGCGTTATGGGCTCAAAACCTATCCATGTAATGAGCCCCGAGGAGCGCACTAAAATGCCAAAAACGACTGACTATTTTATCGATTTGGGCATGCCAAAAGCGGAAGTAGAGAAATACATTACTATTGGCGACCCCATTACCCGCGATCGCGAGTTGATTGAGATGGGCGATTGCGTAAACTGCAAGAGCATCGACAACCGTGTATCGGTTTATATCCTTATTGAGACTTTGAAAGAACTTGCTGAAACCCCTTACGATGTATATGGCGTTTTTACAGTACAAGAGGAAGTAGGCTTGCGTGGTGCTTTGGTGGCATCTCACCACATTAGTCCCGATTTTGGTTTTGGTTTGGATACTACTATCGCTTACGACGTGCCGGGTGCCCGCCCCGAAGAGAAAATTACGGAGCTGGGCAAAGGGGTGGCTATAAAATTGATGGATACTTCATCAATTGCCGACTACCGTATGGTGCGTTATATGAAAGAAGTGGCAGGCAACCACAAAATTAAATGGCAACCCGAAGTGCTTACCGGTGGTGGAACCGATACTGCTGGAATGCAACACATGAGCAAGCAAGGGGTAATAGCTGGCGCGGTGTCTATCCCTACGCGCCATATTCACCAAGTAATTGAAATGGCGCACAAAGAGGACATTCGTGCAAGCATCAACTTACTTAAGAATTGCCTACAAGATTTGGATAAATTCGATTGGAGTTTTAAGGATTAACGCCCCGATAACCTTACAATACAAAGAAAGCCGAACCATCACTGGTTCGGCTTTCTTGTTTTTATAAAGGGCTATTTACTATTCACTAATAACTAGTCTACTTAAATTTAGTGGTGGTGACCGCCTTCGCCGTGTACGTGTCCGTGGGCAAGTTCTTCTTCAGTAGCTTCGCGGATGCTCTCAACCCCACCTTTAAAGTGCAAATCGGCACCGGCAAGTGGGTGGTTAAAATCCATGGTTACGTTTTCGGTACCAACTTTTTCAATTTTGCCACGCAATGGGTTGCCTTGGTGGTCTTGCATGGTAAGGTAACGGCCAACTACCAACAAATCGTCGGGTACTGCGCCGTCCACTTCAAAAATATTAAGCGGTAGCTCAATAATGGCTTCGTCTTGTACCGGGCCATAGGCATTGTCGCTTTCAATAGTAAATTCAAACGATTTGCCTGCGGTTAGGCCATGAAGGTTTTCTTCGAACTCTGGCAATAAACCGCCAGCGCCAAACAAGAAAACAAAAGGAGCAGATGAGTCAACTTTCTCGACCAAAGCACCTTCTGCGCTACCGATTTTTAGGTCGTAAGTAATACTTACAACAGTGTTATTTTGGATTTCCATAATCAATTTTTGTACGGCCAAAGGCCGTTTTTTATACAATGGCAACAAAGGTAACTAATTATTGCGGGGCTTCCACAAACCTAGCCAACCATTTCGTAGTCGTGTATTTTGTTTAGCGATAGGTGGGTATTGCCATCGGCATCAGATTCGTATACGCGCAAAAACCTCGCTCCGTGTACTATCTCGTTGTACTTATAGCTATAGCGCACTTGCACCGTTTGGCCAAAGGAATCGTCGTAGCCTTTAATGCGCACTAGCAATTCTGCATCAAGGTCTTTAAGAGATTGCGGGGTACAGTTGTATAAAGGGCTATCTTCGGATATGAGGTGTACTAGGGTCCAGTTGAGTGGAAAAAACTGTATAAATTTGGTTTCTAACTTTAGGTTGTAGTATCGGCGGTGCCCATTTTCTTTATCTAGCACCATGAGTAGCACATGTGCCTCAACTTCCATCATAATATTGCTTCGCACATTTACTAGCCTAAACTGGAGGCTTTTGCCTCCTTGGTAAGGAGCGATTAGCGCGTTGTTACTAAACAGAAACTTAGCATTAGGTTTACTAAATCTCCCGTAAAGTAAGCCGGTAACCAATGCAAAGCCAGTAAGGCCCGCAAAGGCTTCAAAGGCAGCCAGCATATTGGCGCCAGCGCCAATGGGCGCTATAGCGCCATAGCCAACAGTGGTAATAGTTTGGCTGCTAAAATAAAATGCCGACCAAAAGTGGCCCGCTTCGGGGTTAATGCCACTAAGCTGTTCAATCCCTACCGCTAAATAGGCGCAAGCGAACAAGCAATTAGTAACTAAGTAAAGCAGCAGCACTAAGCCCAAGAACGCTGGCCATGATAAACCGATAAGCCACTGATACATATTTCGCGCCTGCCAGAGTCCACCGGTGCGTTTTAAGTTAAAGCTGCCATCTTTATTTATCAACCTTTTGCTCTCGTCCAGATACTTTTCACCTAGTCCGGCATCGTGTGTGGGTCTAATAATTGCCATATTCAAAATTAATAAGGTCAATTATAATCAAATTATCGATAAGGCACTATATGCCAGCCGCTAACGTTAATTTGGAAAGCAGGAACAGAAACCTTTATCTTTATGACTATGAAACGTAAAATTCTTTTTCTATTTCTAGCAGCTAGCCTTACGCTAGGTTCTTGCCAAAAGAGCACTTGCCCTACTTACGACACTGGCGGCGACGGCGGTACCAAAGGTGGTAGTACATCAAAAACCAAATCGGGCGTGTATCCTAAAAAGATGCAAAAGCAGATGGAGAAGCAGAAGTAGTCCACGGTCCACAGTCGACAGTAAAATAGTTAAAATGGACAAGGGCTTCCCCAACGGGGATATATACTTAGAGCATAGGGCAGCGCCCTATGTAAATACCATATTCACAACAATCTATACAAACGGCAATTTCACCACTTGAGCTTTCAATTGGCGGCCGCGTATGTCGATAATGATTTCGCTGCCTGGTTTTGATAGCTCGGTAGGCACGTAGGCCATACCAATGGCCTTGCCCAAGGAAGACGATTGTGTGCCAGAAGTAACCTTACCAATCACATCGCCTGTTTGGTTTACTACTGGGTAGTCGTGGCGCGGTATGCCTTTCTCAATCATTTCAAAACCAACTAATTTGCGTTTTACGCCTTCTGCTTTCAGTTGGGCTATGGCTTCTTTGTCGTTAAATTCGCCTTTGTCCAATTTGGTTATCCAGCCAAGGCCAGCCTCAAGTGGGTTGGTGGTATCGTCAATATCGTTGCCGTACAGGCAAAAACCTTTTTCCAAGCGCAACGTATCGCGGGCGCCCAAGCCAATGGGTTGAATGTTGAATTCGGCACCAGCCGCAAATACGGCATCCCATACGTGCTTAACATCAGCATTGGGCACATATAACTCAAAACCGCCTGAGCCAGTGTAGCCCGTATTGCTTATGATTACGTTTTCAACTCCAGCTAATGCATCAATGGTAAAGCTGTAGTAAGGTATTGAGGCTAAATCAACGGCAGTTAGCTTTTGTAAGGTAGCTAGCGCATTAGGGCCTTGCACGGCCAATAGGCTGGTATCGTCGCTTATGTTGGTCATGGTTACACCAAACGTGTTGTGTTGGCTTATCCAGTTCCAGTCTTTCTCCATATTGCTGGCGTTTACCACTAATAGGTATTTCTCATCGTTTATTTTGTACACCAACAAGTCATCAACTATACCTCCTTGTTTGTTGGGTAGGCAGCTGTATTGCGCCTTGCCAGGGGTAAGTTTGCTTGCATCATTGGTGGTTACTTGCTGTATTAAGGCAAGGGCACCAGGTCCTTCTAAAATAAACTCGCCCATGTGCGACACGTCAAACACACCCACACTGTTTCGCACGGCAGCATGTTCTTGGTTGATGCCAGCGTATAATACAGGCATATTGTAGCCAGCAAATTCTACCATTTTGGCACCAAGGCCAATGTGCAAGTCGGTAAGGGCGGTTGTTTTCATAGTGTTTGTAGCGCTTGTGCTTGGCTCCAAAAGTAACGAATTTTATGGAGGGTTGATTAGTTCTAGGGAAACGTTTTACAAAGCAAACTTTCACCAAAGCAAGGCAACCTATAGCCCCCAATTGCCGATATATTCATAATCCGTGCAACTGATTGGCGCAGATAGCCGTCAAACAATCGTTCAATCTACCGCCCTAACCATATACCTACAATTATTTTATGTACTTTCGCAACCAGATTTTTATCCCGCGTGCATGACATTACCTGAACCATTTACCCTACAGGATTTTGCCTCATTTCTTGGCCGTGATTTTGTAGGAGACCCTAATATTCCCATTACGGGCATTAATGTTATTCACAAGGTGCAGCGGGGCGACCTTACCTTTGTCGATTTCCATAAGTATTATGACCGCAGTCTCGATTCAGTAGCGTCGGTTATTCTTATTGATAAGGCAGATGTGAGGCTTCCGTCAAATAAGGGATTAATCGTTTCTCCAAATCCCTTTACCGATTTCAATAAACTGTTGCATCGTTTCCGCCCATTTGAGCCTTTGCATCAAAATATTAGCCCCAGTGCCATTATTGGCGAGGGTACACAGTTACAACCTGGTGTGGTTGTGGGCAATCGAACAACAATCGGCAAAAATTGCTTGATAGGGGCAAATGTTACTATTTGCGACCATTGCACCATTGGCGACAATGTAATTATACATCCCAATTCGGTTATCGGCGGCGATGCGTTCTTTTTCAAGACCCGTAACGGCGATAACTTCCATTACGAGAAAATGCATACTGCTGGCAGAGTGATTATTGCCGACAACGTAGAGATTGGCTCTGGTTGCACTATTGACCGTGGCGCTACTGGCGATACCGTTATTGGCTATGGTACTAAGCTTGATAATATGGTGCACATAGCCCATGGCGTTGAAATTGGCAAACATGTATTGATTGCCGCACAAGTGGCCATTGCTGGTAAAACTATAGTTGATGACGAAGTGATTATTTGGGGCCAAGTGGGCATCAATAAAGAACTTACCATTGGCAAAAAAGCCGTGATATTGGCCACTAGTGGCGTATCTAAATCATTGGAAGGCGGCAAAACCTACTACGGTGCCCCTGCCGAAGAAGCCCGCCAAAAATGGAAGGAAGTAGCCGCCCTGCGTTATTTGCCCGATTTGGTAAAACAGCAAAGGGGTAAACAGCCTGAGTAAACTCCCCGAGTATCAAAACAGTGTTCAAGTTTTGATACAACCAAGAAAACCCAATTTCTTGGTTATGTCCTCAAAACGTAACCACAAAATCCCCATTTCTTGGTTATATAGGTTATCGTTAGTTCAAAAAATCAACCCGAAACCTCTTAACTCGCAACCCGAAACTAAATTCCATATCTTTGCCACTTATGGCAACTGTAAAAATCATCAATCGCTCTAACAACCCAGCGCCAGCATACGCTACGGCCGATGCAGCAGGTGTTGACTTGAGGGCCAACTTAGAAGCGCCCGTGGTGTTGCAACCGCTGGAACGCAAGCTCATCCCTACCGGATTGTTTATGGAACTACCAAGTGGCTGCGAGGCGCAAGTGCGCCCACGCAGTGGTCTGGCATACAAGTCGGGCATTACGGTGCTCAACAGCCCAGGGACTATTGATGCCGATTATAGGGGCGAGGTAGGCGTGATTTTGGTGAACCTTAGCAACGAGCCGTTTACGGTAAACCATGGCGACCGCATTGCCCAAATGGTAATAGCCGAATATACCCGAGTAACCTTTGAACTGACCGAAGAACTTGCCGAAAGCGAGCGCGGTGCTGGTGGCTTTGGACACACTGGGGTTAAATAGTCGATGGTCTACGGTCGACAGTTAACGGTTTAAAAAATAATGGTCAAGTTGCACGAAACACTACTTGATACTTGATACTCACTACTTGATAATAAAAAAGAGATGAAGATAATCGTTCCAATGGCGGGCATGGGCAAAAGGATGCGCCCACACACTTTAACCATTCCGAAACCGCTGTTGCCCATTGTTGGCAAACCAATAGTACAACGTTTGGTAGAAAGCATAGGCGCCATGAGCGGCTCCACTATCGACGAGGTGGCATTTATTATTCACCCGTCGTTTGGCGCGGCCGTTGAGAAACAATTGGTTGCCTTGGCAGAGAAGTTAGGCGCTAAAGGCTCTATATACTACCAAACCGAAGCACTGGGCACTGCCCATGCTATCCTTTGCGCTGGCGATTCGCTAGAAGGAAATGTAACTGTGGCCTTTGCCGATACTTTGTTCAAAGCCGATTTTTCGGTGGATACGGAGCAAGATGGAGCCATTTGGGTAAAGCGTGTTGACGATCCATCGGCATTTGGCGTTATCAAAACCGATGCCGACGGGCATATTACCGAGTTTATAGAAAAACCGGCAACCTTTGTATCTGATATGGCCATTATCGGCATCTATTACTTTAAAGATGGCGCATACCTTAAGCAGGAGTTGCAGTATTTAATTGATAACGACATAAAAGACAAAGGCGAATACCAGCTTACCAATGCCTTAGAAAATATGAAAAACCAAGGGCGTAAGCTATATCCTGCCCCGGTTATTGAGTGGTTGGATTGTGGCAACAAGGATGTGACTGTAGATACCAACGCCCGCATGCTGGAGTTGATTGAGGGCGAGGAATTGATATCGCCATCGGCACGCATACAGAACTCAATTGTGATACCGCCGTGTTATATAGGTGATAATGTAGTAATTACCGATGCGGTAGTTGGCCCACATGTATCATTAGGAAACAACACAACAGTGCATAAGAGCGTTATAAGTAGAAGCATTATTCAAACAGCAAGCCACATTGAAAACAAAGTGATACACAATAGCATGATAGGCAATAGTGTATCGTTGCGCGGGCAAGCAGAAGACCTCAGTATTGGGGATTATACCGTAACCAAATGACCTTGAACCGGATCTTTTTACTTATACTTTTGCTGGCAACTTTGGTTGCCTTTGGTGCTTGCACAGGCTCAAAAGAGGTAAGCAAGAGCAAGACATCGGCCCTTCCCGTCTTGAGCATACGCTCAGGCAGTGCTGATGAACTGCTGAAACGCAATGTAGACGAGCTATTGGTAGCACAATTGTATATTGATGCATCGAAAGCCAAAATGCTCGAGGACTTTGCCCAAGCGGTTGAAATGTACAAAAAAGTGCTCCAACTTGACCCATACAACGATGCCGCACAATATGAGCTGGCAGTAATGTATTTCGAATCTGGCCAGTATGAAGTCTCGCGGCAGTATATTACTGCAGCAGTGGTAAATGATAGCATCAACTTTATAGCCAATAGCCTTAAAAAACAACAAGACAAGGACTCATTGGATGTTGCTAAGAACCTGAACAGTAAAATTAAAGAAACGGCTGCTTTGTATAAAAGCAACAAGTGGTATTTGGTAATGAAAGCCGATGTAATGGCTTACATTGGTGCTTACGATGAGGCATCGGCTACTTTTGCTAAATTGCTAAACGACCATCCCGATGAAGTAGATTATTATTTCGATTGGGCCTATGTGCTAAGCCGCAAAGGCGATTTTAAAGGGGCAATTAATGTTTACCACAAAGCGGAGAGTATAATTGGCATTGATGAGAACCTGATAATGCAAAAACAGCGGTTGTATATTGAAGCTGGCATGATAACCGAAGCTGCTGCCGAAATTCAGCGCCTAATTGATTCTGACCCAAGCGACATGCGATTTTACCAAATGCAAGCCGAGTTGTACCAAGCTACTGAGCAGCCTGATAAAGCTATTGAAATATACAAGGGAATGCTCGCAAAGGACCCAAACAATGCATTTGCATTACTCAGTATTGCCGAGCTTTACCGATACAAAGGGGATAGGCAAAATTATATTGGGTATTTGAAAGAGGCATTTAAAAACCCCGATCTGAATATCGATTCGAAAATACGGGTAATTTATCCATACCTGTTGGATAGCAGTGGCGAGGGCAAGAAGGAAGAAGCCTTCAGTTTGGCCCAGATTGTAATTGAAGCCCACCCCAACGAAGCCAAGGCGCATGCCATCTATGGCGATTTACTTTACCAAGACGAGCAATCGGAAGAGGCACTTTTGCAGTACAGGCAGGCGTTGCAGCTCGACAATAGTGTGTACCAAGTTTGGCAGCAAGCCTTCTTTATCTTGAGTGAGTTGCAACGCTATGAGGAGTTGGAAAAAATGACTGCCGATGCTTTGGAGTTGTTCCCGAGCCAACCAATTATTTACTTCTTTAATGGCGTGGCAAACAACCAATTGAACCAGTATCTAAAGGCTGTTGAAATATTGAACGTTGGTAAAGTACTTGTTATCGATAACCAACCGCTTAAAGTTCAGTTTTACAGCAGTCTTGGCGATGCCTATAATAACCTTGGGAAGTTTGCCGACTCGGACAAGGCATTTGATGAAGCCCTAAAACTGGATTCCAAAAATACCTATGTGCTCAACAACTATAGCTATTACCTATCGTTGAGGGCTGCCGACTTGGAGAAGGCAAAAAAAATGGCCTTGCTTGCCAATACACTTGAGCCGGAAAACGGTTCGTTTCAAGATACGTATGCATGGGTGCTATACCGTGCTGGCGAATATGAAGAGGCTCGCAAATGGATGGAGAAGGCCCTGAAAACCAGTGGCGAGGATAGCGGCGTGTTGTTGGAGCATTATGGCGATATTTTGTATAAGCTTGGCGAAACTGGCAAGGCCTTGGAATACTGGCAAAAGGCGATGGGTAAAGATGATACCACCGAATTGTTGCCCAAAAAAATAGCCGATAAAAAACTGTATGAATAAGGTATTATTTGCCCTTCTGTTTGCCCTATTGTTCAGCACGGCCTGTAAAACCTCTAGCAGTTCGGCGTCAAAGGACTGTGTTAAGGCAACAAAAATGGAAACCGCCGAGTTGGTTGACTCGTTGCGGGCAAAACAAATTGAGTTTACCTGGTTCAATGCCAAAGCCAAAGTAAGCTATGATGATGGTAAAACGATACAAGGCGTAACTGCAAGTATTAGAATGCAACGCGACAGCGTTATTTGGGTAAGCATTACGGCTTTGATGGGCTACGAAGCGGCAAGGATAATGGTTACGCCCGATACTTTTGAGCTTTTAAACCGCCTAGAGAAGGTATACATCAAAGAGCCGCTGTCCAAAATAAAGAACTATATACCTATTGATGCCGATATACGCCTATTGCAAGATTTGATAGTAGGTAACTATCTTTGGAATACCGAAGGAAAATTGAAGCACAAAAACGAAAAATGTTTATATGTGCTAAAGACTGAAAATGAATCCATCGAAAATACGTTTTGGATAGAGCCAGGTAGGTTTACCATTGCGCAAATGGAAACCAATGAAGCAGCCAACAACCAAAAGGTAAATTTGGTAGCTAAAGATTATGCGCTGATTGAAGGATATTGGTTTTCGAATACACGAGATATCCTGTTTACGGGCGCTAGCTCCGTTAAAATAGGAATGGTTTATAGCCGGGTAAAATGGAACGAGCCAACCAGTTTCCCGTTTAACCCAGATAAATATGAAGATTAGGGTTTTCTTGCTTTTGGCTATTTTATTCGTCACTTCCTTGGGCATGCAAGCGCAAGGTCAGGATAGAGCTACGCTTGAAAAGAAACGCAAAAAGCTGGAGTCGGATATAAAGCGAAACAAAGAGTTGCTGGGCAAAATAGGCGAAGACAAAAAGAACTCTATCTCGCAGTTGGAGTTGTTACTGAGTCAAATCAATACTCGCCAAAAGATAATTTCCAACATCAATAAGGAGCTTTCAATACTCAATATCCAAATAGACGAGAATGGAGCAATTATTAAGGCGCTCCAAATGGACTTGGAAAAGTTAAAGAAAGAGTATGCTGAAATGCTGTACTATGCATATAAGCACAATAGCAAGTACAACGAGACGGTATTTATTTTTTCTGCCAAAACGCTTGCACAAGCCTATAACCGAATGCGCTATCTTGAGCGTTTGGCAGAGTTTAGGCTTCGACAAGCAGAGATGATAAAAGAGACCCAAGATGCATTGGCTAGCAAACTCACAGAGCTGAATGATAAAAAGAAAGTACAGCAAGACCTATTGGCAGAGCAAACCGGCCAAAAGCAAACACTGGATAACGAGCGCAGCCAAACCAACACCATAGTAGGTAACCTCCAGAAAAAGGAAAAGGAACTGAAAAACAACATTAAAAAGTACGAAGAACAAACCCTTGCCCTCAGTAACAAGATAAACGACCTAATACAAAAGGAAATAGCCCTTGCCGCTGCCAAAGAAGCAGAGAGAAAGAAAAATGAGGCCAATGCCATCAAGAAAAATCCCGATGCGGTAAAACCCGCGCCCGCAATTGATGCAAAACTTTCTGCCTCGTTTGGTTTGAACAAAGGAAAGCTACCTTGGCCAGTTGATAATGGGGTAATTGTTAAGAGCTTTGGGCAGCACCCACACCCAGTAAACGGAAACCTAATAACCAACAACAAAGGCATTGACATTAAAACCAATGCCAATTCGCCGGTTAGAGCCGTTTTTGATGGGCAAGTATCGAGTGTGCTCTTTATGCCAGGATACAATCAAGTTGTGTTAGTAAAACATGGCGATTACTTTACCGTTTACTCAAAATTAGAAACCGTTTCGGTAAAAATTGGGGATAAAATAACCGCTAAACAAGTAATAGGCACCGTGCACACCGACGATGATTCTTCGTTATCAGAATTACACTTTGAACTGTGGCAGGGAACCAATAACTTAAACCCTGCATTATGGATATATACTACGCAATAAAAAGTGTAGCTTTGTACCGAATTTTGAACAAGTAGTTATGGACAATTTATTCTTGCTCTTAGGCATTCAAGGCGGTGAGGTTATCCTTATCGTTTTTGTAGTTATCCTGTTGTTTGGCGGTAGAAAAATCCCTGAATTAATGCGTGGTATTGGCAAAGGTATACGCGAATTCAATACTGCCAAAGATAGCCTGAAAAGCGAATTGGAAGAAGGTATGCGCGAACCAGTGAAGAAGGAAAGCTCTGCGGAAACCAAATAACTTACCGCACCACATTCTTCAGTTTTGAAGCATTACCATACCCTTTACGAGATCCAAAACGACCTCGCTGAGAAACGTGTTTCTTGCGTTTCCATTGTGCAGCATTACCTACAGCAAATTGAACAAAAGCAACACCTAAATGCTTTTTTGGAAGTATACAACCAAGAAGCGTTAGACCGTGCCCTCCAAATAGATGCAAAAATTGCCGCGGGCGCCGCTGGCAAGTTGCACGGCTTGGTTATTGGCCTTAAGGATGTTATATCTTACCAAGGGCACATAGTTTCGGCATCGAGCAAAATGCTCGAAGGCTTTAAAGCTATTTATAATGCCACTGTAACCCAGCGCTTATTGGATGCAGATGCTATAATTATTGGTCGGCTCAATTGCGATGAGTTTGCAATGGGTGGCAGCAACGAAAACTCGGCATATGGAAATGTACTGAATGCCTTGGATGAAACCAAAGTGCCCGGTGGTTCGTCGGGCGGCTCGGCAGTTGCTGTACAGGCTGGTATGTGCCACGCTGCTTTGGGCACCGATACGGGCGGCTCTATACGCCAACCAGCATCCTTCACTGGTATTTTTGGCCTCAAACCAACTTATGGCCTAGTATCAAGGTGGGGCGTGGTGGCCTATGCCTCATCTTTCGATCAAGTAGGCCCTATGACCAATAGTGTTGAAGATGCCGCTTTAATCTTGGAGACCATAGCTGGGCCCGATAATTATGATAGCACTTTAGTGCAAACTGAAGAGCCGCAGTATAGCCAACTTTTGGGCAATAGCGAAAAAGTACGAATTGCGTATTACCCAGAAGTATTGGAACATGAGGGGCTTGATGAAACTATTAAGCAGCAAATTGAGGTTTTAATTGCAGACTTAAGAAGCGATGGACATACAGTTGAGCCTGTTAGCTTTCCGTACCTTGATTTTTTGGTGCCCACTTATTATGTACTTACCACTGCCGAGGCATCGTCAAACTTATCTCGATACGATGGGGTGCACTATGGCTACCGCAGCCCCAACGCCCATACTGCAGATGAGGTTTATACGCTATCGCGCACACAGGGCTTTGGCACAGAGGTTAAAAGGCGGATTATGCTGGGTACCTTTGTACTAAGTGCTGGCTACTACGACGCCTACTATGGTAAGGCTCAAAAAGCAAGAAGATTGATACGCGATGCTACCTTGCAGGTGCTCAGCAATTTTGATTTTATTATCTTACCGAGTGCCCCAACTACTGCATTTACCATCGGCGAAAAAGTGACCGACCCAATTGCAATGTATTTGGCAGATATTTTTACAGTTCAAGCCAATTTAACAGGCTTGCCAGCCGTTTCAATACCAATGTGGAAGCACCCAAATGGTTTGCCCTTCGGGTTGCAGTTAATGGGCAATAAATTCAGCGAATCGGCCTTATTGGCTTTTTCGAAACAGTTGCTTGGCAATAAAAGCGACAAAATTTAGTTAATTTTAACGAGTTTTTTGCGTTAAAGCACATAGCTTTAGGGGCTGTTACTTTAGTCGCTGCAATCTAGTTTTTAATCCTTTTGGCATGAAAAGTATCTTAATTAGTTTTTTTGCAGTACAACTAATGGTTGGCATAAATACCCTTTATGCGCAGCAAAACGACACTTTTCGCGAAGTAGAGGTTCTTGTTGATCTGCCAGTAGGTGAAGATTCGCTGGCCGAAGCTACGGTGCAGGAAACCTATTTTATAATTGATGCACTGGATAGCCTTACCAATTGCCTGTACAGCGGTTGTTACAAATACAACGATAGTTTGTTTATTCAACAGCGTTTTGCATTCGATACCGTGAGCTTTCCCGATTATTCCGATTCGATAATTATTAGCAACATGGCGCACATGCCCGTTGTTATTCCTTTGGCATATAACCCTTATGTAAAGGCTTATATTGATTTGTATACGCTTCGCAAACGAGACCAAGTAAAGCGGATGTTGGGTATGGCTGAGTTGTATTTCCCTATTTTCGAAGAAGCGCTGGATAGGCGCAATATGCCTATAGAGCTCAAGTATCTTCCAGTAATTGAGTCGGCTCTCAACCCCAATGCCGTATCAAAAATGGGCGCAACAGGCCTCTGGCAAATTATGTATTCAACGGGTAAGTGGCTCAATCTCGATATTCACTCTTATTTGGACGAGCGCCGCGACCCTTATAAATCTACAGAGGCTGCGGTCGAGTATCTAAACCGAATGTACGATGTATATGGCGATTGGCTGATGGTAATTGCTGCATACAACTGCGGGCCAGGCAATGTAAACAAAGCCATTAAGCGCTCTGGGGGCAAAAAAACCTTTTGGGAAATAAGACCATACTTGCCGGTTGAAACCCGCGGTTATGTGCCAGCATTTATCGGTGCCATGTACGTGTTGCACCACTTCGAGGATTATAAGTTTACGCCAATTTATACAGGGTTTAGTTTTAACCAAACCGATACCATAATGGTATATCGCCAAGTAACTCTTGCGCGCATAGCCGATGTATTAGGCATGGACCAACTTGAACTGGAGTTTTTAAACCCTGCGCTTCGCAAAGGAGAAGTTCCGGCTTCAAGAAATGGTTATGCACTTAAACTGCCTATTACGCGCATAGCAGCATTTGAAGATTACAGAGATTCCATTTTCTTGGGCCCAATAGCTACCGATGCTATTGCAGGCACCAACACTGACAATGCTAATTCTACGGTTTCTACCACTACAAGCACTAACACCAATAGCTCTAGCGGTAACAACACCAGCTATGACGATGGTACCACAACAAAAGTAAGCTATACAGTGAAAAAAGGCGACAACTTGGGCTACATAAGCGAGTGGTTTGATTGTAGCGTAACGGAAATAAAAAAATGGAACGGAATGTCGAGTACGGTGGTGCATGTTGGGCAAAAACTTAAGGTATATGTGCCTAGCTATCGTGCTGAGCAGTACAGAAAGGTTGAATACCTAACCCTTACTCAAAAGAACAGAAAGGAGCATTTAAAAACAACGCCAATAGCTCCAAAAACCAACAATACGGCTAGCACTGCTACTACCGGTACTAAAAATGATTCGGGCGATGTAAAGTATACCGCTCCAAGCACAAACGAGCTAACGCTCATTACTTATGTGGTAAAAAGCGGCGATTATTTGTCGGTAATTGCCTCATGGTACAATTGCTCCGTTTCGGAAGTAAAGAACTGGAATGATTTAGCTAGCAATAGCCTAAACGCTGGCCAGCGTCTCAATATTTATGTGCCAACCGCTAAACTATCGCAATACCAGGCAATTAATGGCATGAGTGCAGCCGACAAAGCCAAACTGGGCAATGGCAGTGGTAGCACTAATAGTACCCCATCGTCGAAAGTTGTTTATCATACCGTAAGGTCTGGCGATACGTTGTGGGAAATTGCCCAAAAATACCCTGGCGTTACCGTAAAGCAAATCATGAACCAAAACGGCCTTACCGAAGGGCAAAGTTTGAAGGTAGGTATGAAGTTGAAGATACAGATGTAAGCACGAGGTTAGGGAAAGGCATAGCCCAACATTATGTTTGCCAAATAATAAATTGGAGCTTACAGAAAAAATAAATACTACTCTATACATTTGATTGCAAATGTCGCCTGCGTATTTTCTGGCTATTAAAAACCAATTTTTTGGTTTCGATGAGAGCCATAAGAGATGTGCAACAACCTGTTTGTGCATATCACAACTTTGCCTAACGGTATCAATGTTATAGGGCCGTTATTTTCGAGAGATAGCCTGGGCAAAGCTTATGTGTATACCAAGCTCTATTAGGCAAACATGGTTACCTCACTATTGATGTGTTGCAACGCCGCATTGTTATCAATGGCTTCGAGGCACTTTAAAACCGAGGCCTATGGTATATGCAGCACGACTTCATGACCGGGCCATTTATCAATTATTATATGCTCGACAAGGCAAATAACCGAGCCGTTATGCTCGATGGATTTGTTTTTTCGCCTAAAGGCCACAGAAAGCTCCGAATTCGCTTCATGAAAGCACTTTTTGCAACTTTTGAACAAAAACAAATCAAGTTCAAGTATATTTGTCATTAATTATTCTCGTTCAGTTGTAATGAGCATAAATACTTATAAACCCGCCGAACTTTTATGTAATTAGTACGTATTATGCAGTACCGTAGCAATTTTATTTGCTATACATCGGTAAGCGTAGGGCATTTTTATGCTCTAATCGGTCATTTTTGTATGCATAATGATACAATTTCAAGCAATTTCTATTTTTTTGTACATTTTCTATTGCGGAAATGTTAAAATAGAATTACCTTGGCTTTTTATGTTTTATCATAATAGGTAAAGTAACAAGAATCAAATGATTCAATGTGTTAGTATAGTTGAATAAAAAATAAACGCTACAATGAGGAATAATTACATTAGTAGTTTCCAGAAGTTTATGTTTTTAATGCTGTTCTTCTCGCAAGGGCTAGCGGCACAAAACAGTAATGGAAGCATTCAGGAGCCTGCCTCAAGCAGTTCGGGTAAGCCTAAGTATACCGTTACCTCGACCCCTAAAGTTGACCCATCTGTTAAAAAAAGTGCCAGCGGTGAAGTTTTAGTGGTAAGCCCCGAATCAATTAAGGAACAACCTACACTTAGCCCTGACTTGCGTAAACACCCAGAGCTGGGCATGGTAAAACTAGAAGGCTCCCCAAATAGCATTGAGGAGATTGCCTTGCGCAATGCTAATAGCCGCACATTTAAAAATGCTGATGGAAGTTTTACCAAACAACAAACCAAAGGTATCTTCCACTATAAAGATGCTCAAGGATATTGGCGCACTATTGGCCAGTCGCCAGTAATGTTGCCGGGCGGTAAAATTGGCATTGCCGCAACCGATTTGCCAATACTAATAAATACCAATACCGGCGCTACCCAAATGCAACTTGACCGTAAAGGAGGAGCCCTGCTGTTTGGCGAAAAAGCCTTGATAACGTATGTAGATGCAACAGGCAAAGTGGTAGGCACCTTAACGGCAAAAGAGGCAACATCGCATGTACTATCGGGCAATGAACTAACCCTTGAGGGCATGTGGCCATCAATTGACCGCAAACAGCATATTACTTACTACCAACTAGAAACCGACTACATTCTCCAAAACCGCCCAGCCGTTGCTTTGCCTGGTGGCAGCATGGTGTTTACCGAAAACATAACCTTACCAGCAGGTTGGAAAATAGTAGAAGGTCGTGGCGAGGAAACTGCCCAAGGCTGGGAAGGATCACTAGAAATTGTGGATCAGAACGGTGCACTTAAAGGTCGTTTTGACCGTTTGGTTTTTTATGACAGCAATGCCGATGTAAAAAACGGGGGACAAGCATTAATTGGTACCTATACCTACAGCCAAACTGGCAACAAAGTAACTTTGGGCGTTGTAGTACCAATGGATTGGTTGATGGATGCTAAAAGGCAATACCCAGTAACTATTGACCCTACCGCTACCAATACTTATGGTAATAATGGCGACTTGTATTTTGCAGGTTTTAATGCTGCTTGCCAAGAGCAGATGAACGTAAACGTACCTGCAGGCACCATTACAGGTACTGCAACTACTTACACTGTAAGAGCATATCTGGACGCCTGGAGATCGGAGCAGCGCTCACGTGTGGGTGTTGGTGCAACATGGACAGCTACACAAAATGGTACAGGTAATAGTAACGGTAGTAACAACTACAGCCTTACTGGGCAAACCATAGCCAATGGAGCCCATGGTGGCGGTAATATTGCCTTTACTTGGCAAGGATTCCGTACCTACCTGTCTTTTTATGACTGGTTTTATTGCGATGTATATACCCAAGAGCTATTGAGCAACACTTGGGTAGTAACCGTTACCTATACTACCACACCATGCAGCGGCAATCCAAACGCAGGAACTTTGGCTATTTCGGCTGCAACAGGATGCTCAGGTTCTGCCAACTATACTCTTACCAGCACAGGCTATACTACTACAGGTTCAGGTTTGGAGTATAATTTTCAGCATGCCGATGCGGGCACAGGTACTTGGGTTGACCTTACCGGGTGGGTAGCATTGGGGGGTAGTAACCCAACTTATACCACCAACACCACCGTTGCCAAAGACTACCGAATACAATACCGTTGTAGTGGCGGTGCTGCTCAAAACAGCAATACGGTAACGCACACCCCTGTAACTTGCATTTACCTAAACGTTAACCAACAGGTACAAACAACCTGTGCTGCCAAAATTTACGATTCTGGCGGGCCAAGTGGCAACTATGCCAACAACGAGGCGCGCGTGGTTATTATTTATCCAACTTCTAGCGACCAAATACTTACCGTTAGCGGTAGCTATGCCACTGAAAGTGGCTTCGACTTTATAAGTGCTACCGATGGCGTAAGCTCCGATATTTCGACATACTTGAACCCTTATTTCAATAGCGGTTCGGGCAGTTTCACCATCTCGGCTCCTGGCCCTGGTATACCGCTTACCATTAAGTTTCAATCAGATGGCAATACAGTAGGGGCAGGCTTTGATCTGAATGTGAGCTGCTCTTGTGCAGTGCCAACTGCTGGTACTGCAGTGGCCCAAAACATTATTAGCTGTGGCGAAACATCCGAAATTTACTTCTCGGGTGCCGCGGGTAAGGATTTTTACAGCTTTACCAATACTTCTTTTGTAGGCAATACGCTACCAAGCGGTGCCACTATCTCAGGAAATGCAACCGTAACGGGCGAGTATGTGAGGCTTACGTCTACAGCAACTAGCCAAACAGGTAGTTTGGTTTTTGATAATAATAATGGTTTGGATGGAAATCAATTTATTACGTATTTTAAAATCTATGCCGGTGGCGGTAGTGGTGCCGATGGGATGAGTTTTTCTTTTGGCCCCAACATTTCCACTACACCAGGCGGTTCTGAAACTGGTCATGGCAATGGTATTAAATTGTCTTTCGACTCCTACAATAATGGTGCGGGTGTAACGCCTAACTGCAATGGCACTAACTATAGTAGTGTTTACCTTATGTATGACAATACCGTGCTAGGTTGTTATACCACTTTTAATTATACTTCATGGCGCAACGCATGGCGCTTAATGGTAGTTGCTATTAACGAAAACGGTCAAATAACGGTAAGCAACAGCGAGCCAGGTGGTCCGGTTTATTTCAACAATGTGCAATTGCCTGCAGCATACCTATCTGCCAATAAAAGCACATGGAAGGTTGCTTTCTCCGCACGTACTGGTGGCGCTACCGATAACCATTACGTAGATGACGTAAATGTTTATTTTGGTAATCAGTTTCAGTATAGCATTAACAATGGTAGTACTTGGAGCAACAGTGCCACGTTTACTGGCTTAACAGCGGGAACATACAACCCGATAATTCGCAACAAGAATGTTACTTGTGGAAACAGAGCCCTAACTGCTATTACCATTGATGGTCCGCCAATCTTGCCTGCTATACCAACGGTAAGCAACAATGGCCCTATTTGCGCAGGTGGTTCAGTAACCCTAACGTCTTCGGGCTTAGCCCCGGGTGGTAAGGTAGCAAGCCTAACAGGCACACAAACTGTTAATGGCAACTTGGTAACAGCGGCAGTAAATAGTTTTACGATGGAGTTCTGGGTTAAACCAACAGCCACCAGGGCTACTACTACCCAATCAAACACAGGTACTATTGGCACTAGCGCCCAGCGTTATGCCATTAACCCAGCGTTTGGCAATACCGATGCTGGTGCGGGTGTGTCTGTGGGTACCGATGGTATTAGTGTGTTTGAGCACGGCGCTGGATATTTGCCTTCAACATTGGTGTATGATTTTCAGACACCGAAAACAGAATGGATGCATGTTGCTGTAGTTTACAATAACCGAATTCCTACCTTATACATCAATGGCGTGTTTGTAAAAACGGGCGTTGTGAGCGCGCGTTCAAACGTATATCCTAGCTCAGGTACCGGTAGCAGCTACGGCTACTACAACGGCCAATTGGATAATATCCGTATTTGGAACGATGTACGTACTTCAGCCGAAATTCGGGCTAATATGAACATCGAAGTTCCGGCCAATAATACTGGCTTGGTAGCGCGATACGACTTTAATGCATCCAATGTTAATGCTTCTTTTGGTAGCCCTAATAACACCAATGGTGGAGCTACTTTTGTGGATGCAAGCTACTATACTTACACTTGGAGTGGTACCAATGCCCCAGCAGCTACCACTAGCGAAACCGTGAATGTGAGCAGCCCGTCGGGCAATTACACGGTTAACTATAACACCAGCAACAATTGTGGATCGGTAAATGGTGGTTCAACTGCCGTAACGGTTAATGCAATTCCAACTGCGGCTATCAGCGGAACGCAAACTATTTGTGCAGGCGGTTCATCAACCTTTACTGCTAGTGGCGGCGGCACGTATGCTTGGAGCACTGGTGCAACCACCGCAGCCATCAATGTAACTACGGCTGGCACTTATACCGTAACGGTAACCAACAGCGGTTGTACCGCAACAGCCAGCCGCGCACTAACCGTAACACCGTTGCCAACGGCAGCCATTAGCGGCACACAGACCATTTGCGCCGGCGGTTCGTCAACCTTTACTGCTAGCGGCGGTGGCACTTACGCCTGGAGCACAGGTGCAACCACTGCAGCCATCAATGTAACTACTGCTGGTACTTATACCGTGACAGTAACCAATAGCGGTTGTACCGCAACAGCTTCAAGGGCACTGACCGTAACACCGTTGCCAACTGCAGCCATTAGCGGCACACAAACTATTTGTGCAGGCGGTTCATCAACCTTTACAGCTAGCGGCGGCGGCACATATGCTTGGAGCACAGGTGCAACCACAGCAGCCATCAATGTAACTACCGCTGGCACTTATACGGTAACGGTAACCAACAGCGGTTGTACCGCAACGGCCAGCCGCGCACTAACCGTAACACCGTTGCCAACGGCAGCCATTAGCGGAACGCAAACTATTTGTGCAGGCGGTTCATCAACCTTTACTGCTAGTGGCGGCGGCACGTATGCTTGGAGCACTGGTGCAACCACAGCAGCCATCAATGTAACTACTGCTGGTACTTATACCGTAACAGTAACTAATAGCGGTTGTACCGCAACGGCCAGCCGCGCGCTAACCGTAACACCGTTGCCAACAGCGGCTATCAGCGGAACGCAAACTATTTGTGCAGGCGGTTCATCAACCTTTACTGCTAGCGGCGGTGGCACATATGCTTGGAGCACAGGTGCAACCACAGCAGCCATCAACGTAACTGCCGCTGGCACTTATACCGTAACGGTAACCAACAGCGGTTGTACCGCATTGGCATCCAGAACATTGACGGTAAATGCTATACCTACTGTCGGAATTACCCCTGCAAGCCCATCGGTTTGTAATGGCGCGAGCACTACGCTAACTGCTAGTGGAGGCGTAAGTTATGCTTGGAGTACAGGTAGTAACATTGACGCTGCAACGGTAACGCCATCAAGCACAACATCTTACACAGTAACGGTAACAGGTAGCAATGGTTGCACAGCAACAGGCAGCAAATCGGTAACGGTAACACAGCTCACCATAAGCGGCGGCACTTTCCAAAGTGGCGACTATGTGTTTTCGGGCACGACATCTGCTTCATGGGCTGTTGCCGGAAACTGGTACCAACACAACGGCACTTCATTTGTGCTAGCATCGGCTGTGCCAGCTACTACCAACAATATATTTGTATATCCAACTACCGCTAGTACTTGTATTGTGCGCAACACCGTAAACCTTGCGGGTACCAATAATGGCAATAATGTGAACATAATGCCAGGTGCTACCATAAACGGTACTAATAACTCCCGCACCATAAACGTATATGGTAACTGGACCAATGATGGCACCTTTACTATGGGCAACTCAACGGTGGCTTTCCGTGGGTCGGCAAACACAACAACTAGCGCAGGCGCAAGCAGCTTCTATAATCTAACGATTAATAAGTCGACTACTGGGGCCTTAGTAGAGTTTTTAGAGAGTTTTAGCTGCACGGAAGATTTCTTAGTCACTCAAGGAACCGTTCAAATACCGCAAGATGTAGTTGGGCAAGCTGAGGATATAAGCATTCAAGCTGCTGGTGCATTGGTTTTGAAGCAAAAAACAAGCGGCACCAAAGGCGGTGAATTAAGGGTTACTCCATAAGAGATACTACATTGAAATCAGAAAATACAAGGGGTGGCTTTTAGCTGCCCTTTGTAGTTTCTGCGGCGTAGAAAGGCTGGTTGCGCAAGTATTGCCGTTTTAGTAAAGGGCATATTTTATAGCGCTCATCCTTGGTATCCTCGTATACAGCGGCGAGGGTTTCGTAAACCTCTTTAATGCCAATATGGTCGGCCCATTCGAACGGCCCGTATGGGTAGTTAGTGCCTAGTTTCATGGCTAGGTCTATATCCTTAATATTGGCGGTGCCTTCTTGCAAAGTGTAGCACGCTTCATTTATTATCATAAAAACAACCCTTGGGGTAACCATTCCAACACGGTCTTGTACCAGTTTATAGGGCCAGTTTAGGGTTTGTGAGAGGGTTTCTAGCAGGGGCAAGTCTTCATTGTCCAAAAGACTTACTTCCATTAAGTCCCTGTCAATAAAGGTGGGCAAAGTATTCATCCCTATCAAGTGGCACCTTACCTCGCCATGAAAATTGAAAACGGCTTCGGCCAATTGTGTTTTTACCGCACCTACAATAATCACTTTGTTGCGCAAGTAGCTGTAGTATTGCAAGTTGTTGCTGTCGTCGTCAAAGTTCAGGTCGAAAATGATATTGTACTTCGGCAGCGAAGCGTCGTTTACCTTAGTGCTATGGGTTACTTGGTGTTCTTTAGGGATGCGCTGCATCAGTTCGGTGGCACGCCTTTTGTCGCCTAATACCAATATTTCCATAGTTCGTTATCTTTAGGGATTGCTTAAAATTAACAAAACCTTTGTGATAATGTCGAAAACAGTTATTTATACCGCCAACGCGCCTGCACCCATTGGCCCATATAGCCAGGCCATAGTGGCCAATGGCGTGCTATACACCTCAGGACAGATAGCTATTGTGCCAGAGAGCGGTGCTTTGCTTATTGAAGAAATACGAGCCGAAACTGAGCAAGTAATGGAAAATGTAAAAGCTGTGGTTGAGGCTGCCGGCTATACTTTGAACGATGTAGTAAAGGCCTCAATTTTTCTTAGCAACATGGACGATTTTCCGCTGGTGAACGAGGTTTATGGTCGTTATTTTAGCGGCGAAGCCCCACCAGCCCGCGAAACTGTGCAGGTAGCTCGTTTGCCTAAAAGTGTGAATGTCGAGATTTCGGTAATCGCGGTTAAAGGTTCGAAGATAGTTTAAAGCCATTGTTAAATTTTAAGGGTTTTGCATTATAAGTAATGAGATGTAGTATGTTTAATGGCAACTAATTCGTTTATGACCACTGCTAACCTATATTACCTTGCCATAGCCTTGTTGCTATTGTGCACCCTTGCTTGCCAACCTGCCCAACAAACATTGGCAGAGCAACACACCCCAACCGCCCATTTTATTGTTATTGGGATAGATGGCATGAGCCCAGACGGCATTAACAATGCCCCAACGCCCAACATTGACTGGATGATGCAAAATGGGGCATATACCCTTACGGCCAGGGCCGTATTGCCAACCAGTAGCAGCACCAACTGGGCCAGTATGCTTATGGCTGCTGGGCCTGAACAGCATGGAGTAACCAGCAATAATTGGGAGCGCGATGATTATGTGTTGCCTCCAGTGGTTACCGGTACCGAGGATATTTTCCCAACCATTTTTGATGCCATCAGAAAGCAACTGCCTACTGCTGAAACCGGGGCCATATACCATTGGGATGGATTTGGGAGGCTTTTTGAGAAAAGTGCTGTAAACTATGATAAGCACATAGATAGCGAGCAAGGCACAACCGATGAAGCGGGTAGATATATAAAAGATAAAAAGCCAAAATTCTTGTTTGTTCATCTCGATCACGTTGATGGGGCAGGGCATGGGGCAGGGCACGGCACACCAGAGTATTACCAAGCTGTTGCAAGGGCCGACAGCCTTATTGGGCAAATTATACAAGCGACTAAAGATGCAGGTATATTTGATCAAACCGTATTTTTGGTAACATCCGACCACGGGGGTATAGGTACTGGACATGGTGGCGAAACTCCTGATGAGATTTTAATTCCATTTATTTTGAGCGGACCAGGCGTTAAAAAAGGATACAAAATTCCGCACCCAGTTTATACATACGACAATGCAGCTACCGTTGCGTTTGCTTTAGGTATTGAACTGCCAAATGCATGTATTGGTCGCCCAGTTAAAACTGCCTTTGAGGGCTATAACTTACCAGATGGTGAAACCGTCGTTGCCAACGAAGCACTTGCTGAACCCGTGATTTATCCGAAACGTGAAGGGCATAAAGCGGCAGGAGGTTTGTTCATTGATTCTGTTCCGGAAGTAAGGATTGAAACAATGGAAAAGGATGGAATTACTTATTATACGTTAGATGGCAACGAGCCAACTGAAACCTCAACCAAATATGAAGCACCTTTTGCGTTGTCACACACCGCTGTGGTAAAGGCCAAAACATATAAAAATGGCGTTGGCAGCCAGTCTTACATAGCCTATTTCAGGGTTGCCGATAGTAAAACGAAAAGTGGCTTGAAGTATAGCTATTATGAAGGAGAAGGGTGGATGTACCTACCTTCGTTTAAAAGTTTTAAACCTGTGCGCACTGGCGCCGCCATTGAGCCCAGCCACGACCAAGTGCAGGGGCACCGCGAGCAAACATTTGCTTATGTTTTTCAAGGCTTTATCAAAATTGATACTTTGGGTGAATATCGCTTTTATACCAACTCCGATGACGGTAGTAAGCTGTTTATAGGCGATGAGTTGATTGTAGACAATGACGGTGACCACGGCACCCGTGAGCGCAGTGGCAAAGTCGATCTTAGCCCAGGTTTGCACCCTATTCGTATTGAGTGGTTTAATGGCGGTGGCGGTTATTGGCTTAATTGTTACTACCGAGGCCCGGGTATACCTAAGCAAATTATTCCTGCGGATGTGTTGATGCCCGTAAAGCCGTTATGAGTATCAAACCGTTTTCATCAAACTGGCCCACAGCTTTTGGGCGGTTTGTTCCCAACTAAATTTTTGTAACTGCACAGAAGCCCTCTTATTGAGGGCTTCCGCTATTTCAGGCTGCTGGTATAGTTGGCACATGGCAGCGGTAATTTGCTCAACCGAAGTAGGGTCAACGAGAAGGGCAGCATCACCTGCCACTTCGGGCATGCTGCTGGTGTTGCTGGTTATTACAAGCGTGCCACTGGCAAAAGCCTCCACTATAGGTATGCCAAAACCTTCGAAAATAGAAATATAGGCCATTGCCCTTGCCGATGCTACCAAGCTTGCTACTTGATCAGCTTCCAAATGACCCATAAAAACTACCTCGGCCTTATGGGTCATGGCATTGTAGGCGGCCATAATATCGCCATATTGCCAGCCTTTGGCACCAATAATTACCAGCTTATCGGGGCTAGCAGTTTGTTTTTTATAAGCATCGAATGCTTGAAACAACCGTACCATATTTTTACGTGGGTGAATGGAACCCACGTATACTAGATATGGAGCACCATTGGTGTATTCATTTCTTACTGCCTGCTGCGCATGGGTGGCTAGTGGTTTGTAAACGTCTTTAATGCCGTTGTACACCACATCTATTTTAGCAGGCGCTATTCCGTACAGTTGCATCACATCCTGTTTGGTATACTCTGACACGGTAGCTATCCGCTGGGCGTGTTGCGCAAACTTGGGGGTGTAGTGCTTATAGTATTTGCCCACCAACCCGGGCACATACTCTGGGTAATGCTCAAAAGCCAAATCATGCAATACCAATAATGTTGGCACATTGCTTGAAAGAGACAAATACCCATCTGGCGAGAGCAAAACATCTGGTTTATATTTGCGCAGAACTATCGGCAGGGCCCACTCAAACCACAAATACCAAAGTATTGGGTGGCGCGCCGGTGGCGGTATTACTACAGGTATAATATTACTTGAATAAATGAACGATGGGTGGTAGGGCCTATCGAAAATGAAGATGAACTCATGCTCGGGATGCGCACAGGTAATGCGTTGCAAGCTTTCGTGCGTAAACACACCAATGCCTTCCAGTTTTCCTTTGAGCAAGAAGCGGGTGTTTACGGCTATCCTCATGTATGGACAATAATAGCTAATTTTGCCAATACTAATAGGCTGATAATGGTAGGTAGTTTAAGCTATGTTCTAAATTTGTACAGCCAACCAATGTTTCAACCCCGTTACCTGCCTTCATGAACCGCAGTTTTGTTGTTAATCTAGCTATTTTGCTGTTCCTTAATATCCTTATTAAGCCGCTGTATATTTTGCTTGATATACAGGTGCAGAACGCAGTTGGCCCTGAAGAATACGGTATGTTTTTCGCAGCGTTCAACTTCAGTTATCTTTTTCAGGTATTCTTAGACTTGGGCATCAATAACTTCAACAACCGCTCGGTTGCGCAAGACGAAGGACATCTTTACAAATACCTGCCCGCTTTATTTATACTAAAACTGCTGTTGGCCGTAGGCTATGCCATCCTCAGTTACGTAGGCGGCGATGCTGTGGGCTTTTCGCCTTTTCAAATGCAAATGTTGGGCTGGCTTATTGTCAATCAGTTCCTCTTGAGCATGTTGCTGTTTTTACGTTCCAATCTATCAGGCATGCACCACTTTAGGGTAGATAGCTTAGTATCGGTAGCCGACAAGTTACTGCTTTCGGTTTTCTTAGCGGTGCTATTATTTGGGGGAGTTATACCGGGCTCGTTTCAGATAATGTGGTTTATTTATGCCCAAACCACTTCATTGGCTTTAACGGTGTTGATAGCAGGTGGGGCGGTGTTATTTTATTCGGGCAAAATCCATTTCAAAAGCGATTGGGCCACCATTTGGCAAATGCTCAAAGAAACCTTCCCGTATGCCCTGTTTGGCATATTCATGAGCATTTATTACCGTATTGATGGGGTAATGATAGAGCGCATGCTACCTGAAACAGGCGCATACCAAGCAGGTGTATATGCGGCTTGCTATCGTTTGCTTGATGCGGCCAATATCATTGGGCTATTGTTTGCTGGGTTGTTGTTGCCCATTTTCTCTCGCATGCTTAAGAAGGAAGAAAGCACGATTGAGCTCCTTTCGTTTTCATTTAGAATACTGGTAGGTGGAGCTGTAATGGTGGCCATTATACTTATGTTTTACGCTGAGCCTTTGATATCATCCCTATACACGCAAAGTACCCCTTATTGGAGCGATGTACTGCGCATACTATTTTGGGCGTTTCCGGGCGTTAGTGCAGTTTACATTTACGGCACCTTGTTATTGGCGGGTGGGCAGCTGCGCATCATCAACATCATTACTTTTATTACTATGCTGCTCAATATTGGGCTTAACTTGTTGTTGATTCCAGAATATGGGGCCTTGGGTGCTACTTGGGCCAGTATCGTTACTCAATTCTTATCTTCTGTAGGTTTGATATATTATGGGCATAAGTATTTAAAAGAAACTTTCTCAGTAGGCGATTTTACGCGTATAGCCTTATTGGCTGCAGGGGTGTTTGCAATCTGCCTAGCTTCGGTTTACCTTCCCATCGATTGGAAAATTAAATTAGCGCTCGTTTCAATAATTGGCATTGCTATAGCGTTCATGCTGCGTGTTTTTGAATGGAAGGCGCTTATGGAACTGATGAAACAACGTGGTAATAGTTGAAGCGATTGATGAACCACACCAATCAACCTTTATACCTTTCAACTAATCAACCAGTAATACAATTAACTATTTAAGCAATAACACATTACCTTTGCCCACACAAAAAATTGAACCTCTAATGGACAGGTCCTTTAACCTAATTGATGCCCTGCGGGTACTAATCAACTGGAAATATCCCATTCTTATTTTTGTGGTGCTTTCATCGTTGGGCGGTGTTGCGGTGGCGTTGTTTTTGCCGGAGTATTTCAAATCGCAAGTAGTGTTTTACCCAACCAACCCTGCCCGAACCGAAAGCTCAGTATTGTTTAGCGAAACTACTAGCGAGTTTGCAGCCGACTTTTCGGGTACCAAAAACGACATTAACCGCTTGCTTACCATTGCCACCAGCAGCTCCGTGGTCGATTTTATGGTAAACCACTTTGACTTAGCTACCCACTATGGCTATGACACTACCAGCACTAGCTACAAGCGCTATAAAGTAACTGAGGAGTTTAAGGATAATTACTCGGTGTTGAAGACCGAAAATGGAGCCATTGAAATTACTATTATTGACACCGACCCGGTTTTGGCTGCCGATATGGTAAACATGGCAGCCGTAATGATTGACAAACTGAACAACAGCAGCCTGCAGGATAATAAGGAGAGCGTTACGGCCATGTTCAGTAAGTCGTATGCCGATAAGGTGGCAGAAGTGCAGTCGCTATCGGATACTTTGGCTAAACTGAAAGGCGAATATGGTATTGAAATAGTTAGCTCGGGCTCGCCCGATGGGTTGCCATTGGTACGAGGTAGCAATGCTCAAGTTGTAGAAACCTATAAAGTATTATTGAAACGCCAAGAAAGCGCCGTAACCGATTTGAACAAAGTAAAATCGTTGTTCGATAGGAACAATGCCGCTTCAACGGCCGAGATATCTTCTATGTTCATTATCGAGAAAGGATACCCTGCCGAAAGAAAGGTAAAACCCATCCGTTGGGCCATCTGTGTAAGTGCTACCCTTATCTCGTTGTTTTTGGGCATTGCCGGTGCTTTGCTTATCGACCGCATGAAGTACATCAAACAAGAGCTCAACAATGCTCAATAAAACAATTCCGGCATATCAACTTTGGTGGTTTGCAGGTTTTGCTTTGTTTTCGCTGGCATGCATACTGGGCGCATTTGCGCTGGAGCAGTATTTGGCTTTGGCCGTGCCTGTGGTATTGCTTTTTGGCTATGTGGCGTTTATCAATTACAAGGCTATTTACTGGCTCTTGTTGTTTACTTTGCCGCTATCTACGGAGCTTGATATTGGCAGCATAGGGCTCGATATGCCCGACGAGCTGCTCATGGTTTCGCTCATGTTTATCACACTGCTTGCCATATTGGGCAAACCCCAATTGCTCGATTTCAGGTTTGCGAAACACCCCATTATGTTGTTGCTGTTTACGCACTTCTTTTTGGTGGTTTTGTTAATCCCCTATTCTGAAAATGGATTGGTAACCATTAAGTATGCCCTTAGCAAACTATGGTTTTATGTGCCGTTTCTTATCCTTACCAGCATGGTAATAAAGGAGGAAGCCGACCTCAGGAAGTTTTTTTGGTACATCTTTTTCCCCATGACCTTTACGGTATTATATGTGCTGGTGCGCTATGCCGGTTATGGTTTTTCTTTTGAGGAGGTGAACAAACCCATGTACCCATTCTATCGCAATCACGTGAGTTATGCCTGCATGATTACTATTTTTTACCCCTTCATTTGGCTAGCGGCTACTTGGTACCAACCCGGCACTTGGAAAAAGCGCATATTGCAATGGAGCAAGTGGTTATATCTTATTGCCATTTATTTCTCCTACACTCGAGCTTGCTATTTGGCTATAGCTGCTATTGCCGTATGTTATGTGATCATTCACCGCGACTTGTTACGGCAAGTATTGCTGGCAGCCCTCACGTTAGTAGTATTGGGTGTGGGTTACTTGGCGCACGATAACAATTACCTCGATTTTGCACCCGAATACACCAAAACGGTATACCACACCGAGTTTGGCGACCACTTAAGGGCTACCGTGAGCTTGCAAGACGTATCGAGTATGGAGCGCGTATACCGCTGGGTGGCGGCGTTTCGCATGATATCGGATCGGCCAGTTACGGGTTTCGGGCCGGGTAATTTTTATCCGTATTATATGCGCTACACGGTTAGCGATTTCCGCACCTATACCAGCGACAACCCAGAGCGCAGCACCGCACACAATTACTTTTTACTCACGTTGGTAGAGCAGGGCTTGCCGGGCTTGTTTATTTTCTTGCTTACCAGTTTGGCCATTTTCTTTTATGGTCAGCAAGCATATGCTCGCGCCACCGACCCCGTGCAGCGCAAAGTAATAATGACCACCATGCTGGCACTGGTGTGTGTATACGTAAACCTATTGCTTAGCGATATGATAGAAACCGATAAGGTAGGTAGCTTATATTACATGAGCATTGCTATTATGGTGGTGTTTGCCATTAAGGTACAGGAGAGTTACCAGAAACGGTTGAAGAAAGGGGAAAATGAAGCGTAACTGATGCGCACCATAATCAAATCCCTCGTATCTTCTTTTCAAAGGCTTTAAACGGTGCCCATTTGCTATAATTCTGAAAAACGGGATCGCTAAAGAAGGCTTGCTTACTGGCGAGTTTTGTAAAGTAGCCCAATTTATCGGCCAGTTTCAATTGTTCCAGCATTAGCTCTCGTTCAAATTGGGCGGCGTAGGTTTTGGCCAATTGATACGCTGCGGCGGGTTCTAGGGTGGTTTCGGTTTTAGCAGCTTCATTAAAGCTTTCTAAAGCATCAGCATACCTTCGCTTGTCGTATTGTAGCTGGCCTTTTGCTAGCCATGCTATTCCTAGGTTAGGGTATTGTTTTAGGGCCAAATCCATTGCGGCAATGGCGGCATCGGGTTTGTTGGCCCTGCCGTATAGTAAGCCATGGTAGTAATACACCATAGCATCGGTAGGATTGCGCTTAGTTGCAATATTTAGCAACGAGTCGGCAGTGGGGTAGTTGCCCAATGAAAACTCAATAAAACCAAGGTTTCGGTGTAAGTTGGCCAATGTTGAGTCTAACTTTAATGCTTTCATAAAATCGGCACGAGCCAAAAGTAAGTCGCTGGTGCTAGCACTTTCAATGTCTTGCAATTGGTATCGTGCTGAGCCTCTATTGTTGTATGCCGAGGCGTTAAGGCTATCCAGTATTATCGCTTTATCAAAGTCGGTAAACGCTAATTGGGTGCGGTTGAAGTTGAAGTATATCCAGCCGCGCAAGTTGTGTGCGTTGGCTAGATCTGGGTACCTCATCAGCAGTTCATTCATCCATTTTAGTGCATTCAGCTCATCTTTTTTCGATAGGAAATGCTCGCTCAAAGCATAATAAGATTGAACAAAGGATGGAGTTAGTCTTATAGCTTCTTCAAAATCAATGAGCGCTTTATCAATATATTCCAACTCATACCAGGTTTTGCCTCGGTTGTAGTACATTACCCCATCGGTTGGGTGATCCATCAGGCATTGGTCGTACAGGGTAAGCGCTTGGCTAAATTGCCCTAGTTGGTAAAAGTAAATTGCCTGCGTGCAGCTCGACGGCGCTTGGGCATACATACTTGAGCCGCCTGCCAACAACAGCGGAAACAACAGCAACCGGAACAATGAAGATAAATGCGGCATAGGTTACAACAGGTGTAAAGATAGCCGTAAAAGTGTATATTATATTACCTAATAAAAGAAACACCTAGGCTGCTTTGTTGCCATCAATGGTTTTGCGGGCATCCACCATTTTCTTGCCAATTTGGTTGGTAAGTATATGGTAAAACATCACAAAGTCCGATCCTAAGCTGTAGAGTGGGTATTGAAACGTAGCAGGTTTATTCTTCTCAAAAAAGAAGTGACCCACCCAAGCAAAACCATATCCTACCAAAGGGATAAGGCCAAGCAGCGCCCATTTTTGCGTCAGAATGGCAATAAAAACGATAACCAGCAAGATAGCAGTGCCCGTGAAGTGAAGTTCTTGGCACGTTGGGTCTTGGTGTTGGGTAAGGTAGAAGGGATAAAAATCCTTAAAAGTTTTATACTTGCGTTCTGTAGCCATAGCAATTGGTGGTTTAGGCAATACTAATTTAACTAAAAAAACGAATTGTTGATTATGCTATCCAATATTCTCAAGGTTAAGGCTGTTTTTAAAAGGAGCAGCCATTGGGCCTAGCTTATCAATCATCTCTTGGCTAACAGGCTTGCCATTGTAATAAAGGATGATATTGTTACTTTGCTTGTAAATATAAGTATCGCACGAGTCGGCAGGTATTGCACTAGGCAACACTTTTACAATGTTATAGGATGTGTTTTTGGGTAAAGGCTGACGTGCTGGTGGCTGAACCGAAAACAAAAGACCCGGAAAGGCCACCAACATAATTGGGTTCATGTGTTGCTAGTTTACAAAATAAACTTACCCTCTAAACGTCTTATATTCATTATCAATCTATTAATGAGCTGGTTTTTTAGACAAAAGTAAGTCAGGTATTTGTTTGTTGCTTTGGTCGAGGACATTAGCCAGTTTATATAATATATTATGACAAATACCGTTTCACTTCTATCTTTAGCCGTTTGGCAATCCAGTCAGCCTCTATGGTAAACCGTTTTATTGATAGCCGTTGGTTTTACCACCTCCTTTTTTGGGTGGTACTGGTAAGTCTTTTTGGTTTTGTATTGGGCAACAACCCCGAAGTAACGTACAAGGAGAGTTTTACGGGAGTTGTCTTGCAGGCTATGGCTTATGCCGTAATGGTGTACCTCAATCTTTTGGTTTTGATACCCCGGTATTTGCAAACGGGCAAGTATGTGCAGTATTTGGCTTTTCTGTTACTTAGTCTAGCACTTACAGTTCCGCTGCATGCCGCTGCAGATAGATTGGCGCACGATATTAATTATCCTGACGTAGAATATCCTGCTTCTTACATCCAAACATTGCTTAGCTCTAGCATAAACATGCTGGTAATGTTGGCGCTAACAACAGCGCTTAAGTTTTCTAAAAAGTGGTTTAAAGATCAGCAGGAGAAAAAAGACTTGGAACGCGAAAAGCTACAAGCAGAGTTGAAATACTTGAAGGCGCAAATTAATCCTCACTTTTTGTTTAATACGCTCAATAACCTTTACGGCCTTACCCTTAAAAAATCTGACGAAGCACCCGAAATGGTAATGAGGCTCTCTGAAATTATGCGATACATGCTTCATGATAGCAATGAACGCTTGGTGCCTTTAGCTTCGGAAATCAATTATCTAAAAAATTACATAGGTTTACAGCTTATAAGGCAACTTGACCGCACAGAGATTCGTTTTGATATTAACCAAGAGCCTAATGGACAGCTTATAGCTCCTTTATTATTGATTCCGTTTATAGAGAACAGCTTTAAACATGGCGCTGGTGGTGTTGAAAAAGGGTGGATACATATTAATGTTAGGCTGTCGGGTAACCGATTGAGTTTTCGGATAGAGAATAGTAAACCATTGGAACCCCCTGATGTGGTTAGCCACGGTATAGGATTGAAAAATGTGCAATCGAGATTAGAACTCTTGTATCCCGATAAGCATAGCCTCATTATTGAAGACGCTGCCGACCATTACTTAACAGAACTAAAACTTGAGCTTTCTTGAAACATACATGTATTATAGTTGACGACGAACCTTTAGCACAGGAGGTGTTGGAGGTTTATCTAAATAAGCTAGAAAACTTGACATTGGTAGGTAAATGCAGCAATGCCAATCAAGCACAAGATATATTGAATAGTCAAAAGGTGGATATTGTTTTCTTGGACATTAACATGCCCAGGCTGTCTGGTTTAGATTTTTTGAGGAAACTGCCCAATCCACCTAGCGTAATATTTACCACTGCACATGCCGAGCATGCCTTAGAGGGCTTTGAGTTGAATGCAACAGATTACCTGCTGAAGCCCATATCGTTTGATAGATTCAGTAAGGCTGTGAGTAAAGCCGTACATATTATTGAGCTTGAGCAGCAGGACGAGCAAACCCCCGCCAACGAGGAAGATGACTACATGTTTGTGAAAGCCGACAAAAAAATAGTAAAAATTAAACTTGACGAAATTTTATACATCGAAGGTTTAAAGGATTATGTAATGATTTTTATACCAGGGCAACGTATTATAACCCTGCAAACCATGAAAAATCTGGAACAGCGCCTACCATCTGCTAAATTTGTTCGACTGCACCGTTCTTTTATAATATCGATTTCCAAGTTAAAAAGTATTGCCAGCCACTCGGTTGAGATAGGTGAGAAGCAAATTCCGATCGGGAAGAATTACAAAGATGCCTTCCTCAAGGTTTTAGCGCTCCATAATTACATGAAATGACACAGGTTTGGGGGTGCATTATCAGCCGTTATCATGTTTTTTATACCTTTTTACCTGTTTTTAAGGAAAAAAGGATTAAAATCCGATTATTTTATTCAAGATACTTGATTGCCATTTAATTTCAATGTATTTTTGACTTCTGAACCACTTAGGGTGTTTTTTGCAATCCCTTTTTTGCACTTAATTACCTAACAATTAATAATAGTCAACTAATGACCAATCAGCTGATGCGCTACTTTTTCGTAGCCCTATTTTTTATGCTTTCTGCCCCTTCTTTTGCGCAGGATAACGTGGGTGTTGGAACCATTTCACCTGACCCATCGGCAATACTAGATTTGAATGCCACTGATAAAGGTATTCTTATACCTCGTGTAACCCAAACCCAGCGCTTAGCCATAGTGAACCCTGCCCAAGGGTTGATGGTATACGACGTAACCGACAATACTTTTTGGTATTTTGACGGAACCGTTTGGGTTCAGTCTATTGGTCTTCCCGGTCCTGCTGGCCCTGCTGGTCCTGCTGGTGCAAATGGAGCCAATGGTGCAACTGGTCCTGCTGGTGCAACAGGTGCTGCTGGTGTTGATGGCGCAACTGGTCCTGCCGGTCCTGCTGGTGCGACAGGTCCTGCTGGTGCTGATGGCGCAACTGGTCCTGCCGGTCCTGCTGGTCCTGCTGGTGCAACTGGTCCTGCCGGTCCTGCTGGTATAAATGGAGCAGCTGGTGCTACAGGTGCAACAGGTCTTAACGGTGCTACAGGAGCCACTGGAGCCACAGGTCTTAACGGTGCAACAGGTGCAACTGGTGTTGCGGGCCCTACTGGAGCCACTGGCCCAACGGGAGCTGCTGGCAATATATACACTGCAACTGGCACTACCGATATTAACTTAGTAAGGACAACTACCGCCACGTATACAAATATGACGGGTATGAGTGTAACTTATACCCCAACTAACAGTACTGCAAAAGTTTTCTTCTCTGCATCCGGAACTCACACTGGCACGCCAACAGCGGCACAATTTGTTGTGTTCCGTATTTTGGTTAATGGCGCTGCTGTAAATGGTAGGGGCGCTGCTTATTCAGTAGGTGCTGCCGATTTTGATGATGTTTTTGGTACAGAGTCGCACAACGTTTGGGGTGCATCATTGTGCGTTCCTGTTACTGTTCCGGTAGGTGTAGGTACAACTATACAGGTTCAGTGGCTATACGATAGCCAGTTCGCAAATACTATATTTAATAACGTGGCTACCCAGATGAATGCGAACCGTAGTTTGATAGTAATTGATTGATAAAATTGGGATTGAATCATTGAAGATTAAGTTTATATAAACTGATGAAAGTGAGAGTTATGTCTATTAATTATAAAAAGTGGTTAGCAGTAGCAGCAACGGGTGCTGTACTGTTCTTTAGCCCATCAGCGCAAGCTCAGGATAACGTTGGTATAGGGACTCTAACTCCAAATGCATCTGCCATACTGGAGTTGCAAGCTAATGACAAGGGTATTTTGATACCTAGAATGACTGCCGTTGAAAGGGTAGCCATTGTTAGTCCAGCTCAAGGTTTATTAGTATATGATACATCAGACAATACCTTTTGGTATTTTGATGGTGTAGTTTGGGTTCAAGCAATTGGCCCTGCTGGTCCACAAGGTCCTCAAGGCCCAACGGGTCCTGCTGGTCCTGCTGGTCCTGCTGGTGCCACTGGCGTTCAAGGCCCAACAGGTTTAACAGGCGCTACGGGTGCTGACGGCCCAACTGGTCCGCAAGGCCCAACTGGTTTGACAGGCGCAACTGGTGTTCAAGGCCCAACAGGTTTGACAGGTGCTACTGGCGCAACAGGTGCTACAGGAGCTGACGGCCCAACTGGTCCACAAGGTCCTACAGGTTTGACAGGAGCTACTGGCGCAACAGGTGCAACTGGTGTTCAAGGCCCAACTGGTTTAACTGGCGCAACAGGCGCTACTGGTGCAACTGGTGTTCAAGGCCCAACAGGTTTGACAGGTGCTACTGGTGCAACTGGTGTTCAAGGCCCAACAGGTTTAACTGGCGCAACAGGTGCTACAGGTGCTGACGGCCCAACAGGTCCGCAAGGCCCTACAGGTTTGACAGGTGCTACCGGCGCTACTGGTGCAACTGGTGTTCAAGGCCCAACAGGTTTGACAGGTGCTACTGG
>CAMDKI010000002.1 GCA_945901065.1 Chitinophaga pinensis | reverse complement strand
CCTTACTTTGCTTCAAATTTTTTGTTGGCTATACTAACATAAATGGATGAAACCAACTCTTTTTCTAAGTTTATATAATGAAAAGAGATTAACTGGGTGTGTTTATTTTATTTTTTAAGTAATTGCTTCATGCCTTACGGAGAGAGAGGGATTCGAACCCTCGATACCCTTTTGGGATATACACACTTTCCAGGCGTGCTCCTTCGACCACTCGGACATCTCTCCGTATAGACATAAGCCAAAAAACTTCAAAGTTAATACTCAATGAACAAATCGTCCGTTCAAACATTTAACGGTCGAAATTGATTTTGTCCTCAAAAACCAAACAAATCCTTCGAATTTGAGGTGGTTATATCGGCTACTTCTTCCGTCGATAATCCCATCTCCTCGGCCAACCTATCTGCCACAAACCTAATATAGGCCGTCTCATTTCGCTTTCCGCGGTGTGGTGCCGGAGTCAAATAAGGTGCATCTGTTTCTAAAACAATACGGTTTAAACCGATTTCTTTAACAACGTCTGCTAAACCCGAATTTTTATACGTTACCACCCCTCCTATGCCCAAATAGAAGCCCATTTCCATCGCTCGGCGTGCTTGCATTGTCGTTCCGGTGAAACAATGGAACACTCCTTTAAGCTTTTCGTCGGCTAAGTTCTCTAATAATTCTGCAATATCATCAAAACTCTCTCGGCTATGGATAACGATAGGTAAGCCCAATTGTTTTGCCCATTGCACTTGCTGCTTCAAAGCTTCCTTCTGCTGTTCACGGAAAGTAAGCTCCCAGTAGTAGTCCAATCCTATTTCGCCAACGGCGCAAAACGACACATCGTATTTGTTTCCTACATCATCTACTTTATCAAAGAGCCACCGACGAACGGTTTCCAATTCTTGCTCCACATCTTCCTTTACGTGGCAGGGGTGCAGCCCCATCATCGGGAAACAATGTTGCGGATACTGGGCCGCCAAATCCAACATGCCGGGTATGGTAGCTGCATCTACGTTCGGCAAAAACAAACGTTTAACACCTGCATCCAATGCCCGCTGTATCATCTCCTCGCGGTCGCCATCATATCTGCTGCTATACAGGTGTGTATGTGTATCTGTCAATATCATATTAGGCAGGCAAAGGTATGCAATTTGGTTGATTGGTTATCTGTTATTGGTTGATTGGTTATCGTAAAGTGTTGCGGCTAGCTGGCTCCTCTCCGCTTTTTCAGGGGGAATTTGGGAGAAGGCACATGGCGAAAGCGCTAATCTTCATGGCAGGGCCGCAAACTGATATCCTTTCTCACTGAATTCCTTTAAAAACCTAGGCAATATCTCCTTCAATCGCGGTTGGGCTTTTTCGCTGTCGTGCAATACAATAATGCTGCCAGGCGAAACATGTTGGGATAATATTTGGAAACAATCGTTAGGGGTTTTGCTCGGGTCAAAGTCACCGGGCATTACATCCCAGAGTACCACGCGAAAGCGACTTTTAAGTGCCGCGTATTGCGCAGGCCTTAATCTTCCATATGGGGGGCGGAATATATTGGTGTTTATTGATTGCTCGGCCAAGGCCACATTTTGCAAATAATTTTCGGTGCCAGTGCGCCAACCATCAGGATGGTTATAGCTGTGGTTACCTACTCGGTGCCCTTCAATCAATATGCGAGCATATAACTCTGGGTGCTGCAATACTTGCCTGCCGAGGCAAAAGAATGTAGCCTTGGCCCCATACTCCGCCAAAACATTCAGCACCTCCTCAGTTACTCCAGCGGTTGGCCCATCGTCGAAGGTGAGATAAACTACTTTACCCTTGCCTGGCACCCTGCACAGCAGGTCGGGGAAAAGTTGTTGGATGAGTGCCGAGGTTTTAGATAAATACATGGATTCAAAGGTACAAAGTACGCTTCGTAAAGCATTATGTTCGGTATCGATATGACTAAAAACCTACAAAACTAGAATCAACAATTGGGTAATATAGGAGCGCTAAAGGAGTATCCAGTTCGCATAACTGCTTTTAACGTTCATAATTTCAGTTCTAATAAGGCCTTAAACATATAGAAATACACCATGCTCGTTTTTGTACTAATTTTGAGCCATTGACCAACACCCGCTATCAATATGCATGCATTTGTATTTCCAGGCCAAGGCTCGCAATATGCTGGCATGGGCAAAGACCTATACGAGCAATCGGCAACAGGGAAAGCTATGTTTGAGCAAGCCAACGATGTATTGGGTTTCCGTATAACCGATACCATGTTTACTGGCACTGCTGATGAGCTAAAACAAACCAACATAACCCAACCTGCCATTTTTATTCACTCCGTAATTTTGGCTAAAGAAAAGAACATAAAACCACGAATGGTTGCCGGTCATTCGCTGGGCGAATTTTCGGCATTGGTGGCTGCAGGGGTTTTTAGTTTTGAGGATGGACTGAAACTTGTGGCCCAACGAGCCATGGCCATGCAAGAAGCCTGTGAGCTACAACCAAGCACTATGGCTGCGGTATTGGGTTTGGATGATGCTACGATTAGTAACATTTGTGCTAGCATAACTAGCGAAACGGTTGTAGCGGCTAATTTCAATTGCCCAGGGCAGGTTGTTATTTCGGGTACAATTGCTGGCATTGAACTTGCGGCCGAGGCTCTGAAGGCTGCTGGTGCTAAGCGTGTACTCGTATTGAACGTGGCAGGTGCATTCCACTCGCCGTTGATGTTGCCTGCACAAGACAAACTAAAAATTGCCATCGAGGCAACCCCTTTTAAAGCGCCATCGTTTCCAATCTATCAAAATGCCACTGCCCAAGCAGTAACCGACCCAGATATGATACGCCACAACTTGAACCTACAGCTTACCGCACCGGTAAGGTGGACCCAAAGTGTGCAGCAAATGATAGCTGATGGGGCCAATACCTTTACCGAAACGGGCCCAGGCACAGTATTGCAAGGGTTGATAAAAAAGATAAATACCGAAGTTGCTTTGGTACAATTATAAAAATGGAAATTTAAAACGCTGTATGAAAAATTTATACCTTATTATCTGTCTAGCATTGGGCCTTGCATTGCCTGCATTTGCACAAGTTGATTCTGAAATTTTCACAGCGCCAACCGAAACGCATCGCAACCGAACCGTTATTGGTTTTGGACCTTCATCGTTTTGGAGCCCGACCATAAAATTTGAGCAAGGTATTGGCGACTGGGTTTCTCTTGGTTTTCATGGTAAGGGGCGTTTTATATTATGGAATGGGGGCAAGGTTGAGCCATTTGTGAGGGTGTATTTTACCGAGGAGTCGCCCGAAGGGCCATTCGTTCAATTGAAAGGTAGCTTTGGAGCTTACAAACGCAATTTTGTTTACGATGATTGCTACTATGACGCTAATGGCAATTATGTATGCAATACGGATAGTGAAAACTTTTTTTATAGTTTCGGAGGTGGTTTGGCGGGTGGCTACCAGTTTTTTTTCGGAAGAAGAGACCATTTCGCGCTCGACCTATTCGGGGGATTTCAGTACATGTATCAAGATAATGATACCTACTCTGATTATCGATTCTTGAGAAAAGTGTTTATCAATTTCCCGGTTGAAATGGGTATGAGGCTGGGTGTAGCCTTTTAGAGCAAATGCGAAGTGCAAAAGAAAATTTTAAGTTAAAATACTGTAATCCGTGAAAAATACCCTTACATAGATGATCAATATTTATTAATTTTGAGTTTAATTAAGTAAGTTACTTGCGTAATAACCTAAAATTTCATTTTGGTTGTTTTTCAATCAAACTGTTTGAGGTTAGAATGTTTTATATTAATAGAAGAACTTTTTGGTAACTTGTTTCATCAAACTAATTTTTAACTTAAATTTTTAATCGAAAGAAAAACCATGAAAAATTTTCAGCTATCGTTAAAATTAATGGCAGGTGTTTTGGGCATTATGCTTTTGAATTCTTGTAGCAGCAGTCGCAGTTTTGAAGGCTATTATCCAGAGCAACGCATTTTGGGTAAAGGTTATGGCAACGCTAATGTTGAGCAACCAATTAACCAGCAAAAAGATATTAATGCCGAAGAAGTGGTGGCCATTGAAGAAACTACCCCACCAACTGAAGTAGAATTGAATACTATCGAAGAGCCAGTGGTAACTACCAAACCGGTAACAACCAACCCAATTGATTTGAGAGGAATAGAGTTGACTCCGCGTGAGCAAAAGTGGGTAGACAAACTTGGCTTGAACAAGGAAGTTGACCCTAACGCTACCCCAAAGAAAATGAACTTTATGGAGCGTGCAATGGTGAAAATGTTTAGCAAAATGGCTCAGCGCCAAATGAATAAGCACTTTGATGGTGCAGGTGTGCAAGGTATGGATATTGCCGATATTTTTGCTATCGTTTCGCTTTCAGCAGGTGCGGCTGCTTTTCTGTGGTATGCTGGTTTCCTTTTCGGTCCAGCGGCAATTGCGTTTGGTATTTTAGCGCTTAAGCGTGGCACTGGTCGCCGCGGTATGGCTATAGCAGGTATTTGCTTAGGTGCCTTTGCATTGTTAATATGGATATTGTATATCGCACTGGTAGTGGCAATTGTAGTATAGTGTATTGACTATGGGTATAAATTTATAGCGACCATGCCTAGGCATGGTCGCTATTTTTATGCCAGTGCCTGTTCCAAATCGTTGATAATGTCATCCACATCTTCAATACCCACTGATAAGCGAACTAATCCGTCGGTAATACCAAATTGCAAGCGTTGTTCCCGGTCAACTTGCACGTGTGTCATGCTTGCTGGGTGCTGAATAAGGGTATCTGCAGTGCCTAATGATGCAGTAAGCACGCAATGTTTAACGCCGTTCATCAGTTTTATGCCAGCATCAACTCCACCTTTTAACTCAAAGCTCAATATGCCACCAAAGCGCCTCATTTGGGCAATGGCTAACTCATGGTCGGGATGGTTGGTTAGGCCAGTATAGTTTACTTTACCTACTGCAGGGTGGTTCTGTAGCCACTCGGCTACTTTTTCGGCATTGTTGCAGTGTTTCTCCATGCGCAATACCAAGGTTTTAATGCCATTATTCAATAAAAAAGCATCAAACGGACTTGGGTTGCTACCCAATAATTTTCGCATTCGCCAAACTTGTTTCATTAGCTTGGTGTTGGAGCCAACGACTATACCCCCAATGGCATTGCCATGGCCGTTGAGGAATTTGGTGGTAGAGTGCATCACAAAATCGATGCCGTGGGCCAATGGTTGTTGCAGGTATGGGGTGGCAAAGGTATTGTCAACGGCAGTAAGTTTGCCATATTTTTTGGCTAAAGCCGCCAAAGCACCCAAATCATAGCAATCCAGCGTCGGGTTGGCAGGCGTTTCAATGTAGATAATTTTTATGGATTTGTTTTTCTTTAGTAATACTTCAACTTGCTTCAGGTCTTTTAAGTTCTGATATAGAATATCCACCCCATGGTCGCCGAGTATAGTATTCAGCATTTCGGTTGTAGTACCGTATAAGTTACCTTGCGTTAGTACCGCATCGCCTTGCTTTAGGCTAAGCGAAAGAAACACGCTGCTTATAGCTGCCATGCCCGAACTAAAAAGGATAGCCTCAGGGGTTTCAATATCTAAGCCGTAGCTTTCTAAAAGTGCCACCTTTTGTTCAACAATAGTATAGCTTGGGTTGTGCCAGCGGCCATATATATAGGCTTCCTCTTTGCCCTGAAAAACATTCATGGCCTTTTCGGCACTCTCATATACAAACGTAGATGTGGCATGTATAGGCGGTACGTGCGAGAATCCTTCGGTTCTACCAGGGAGTCTATCGCTAATGCAAAGGGTTTCAAAACCCTTTTTTGAAATATTTTTTGACATGTTGACTACGTTTATGGACATTTGACAGTCTAAGTAAGACCAAAAGTACCGTAATGAAAGATATTTTTACACAATACGCAGCATATAATCTTTGGGCAAATGCACAATTTGCTGATGTAATTGGAGGTATAACTCCATCTTATATTGATAGGGAAATTGAAAGTAGCTTCCCGAGCATCCGCGCAACTATAAACCACATACGCAGTGCTGAGTATATTTGGCTTAACCGTTTGCAGGGTAATTTGTTGACCGATTGGCCAAAATACGACACAAAAGAAACAACTAAAGATTTGGCAAGTGCATGGTTACTTGGTTCTCAGCAATTGGCTTTACACATTGGAAAGCTAAACAACGCTGATTTTGAGGAGCTTTATGAGTACAAGGATATGAAGGGCAACCCGCATACTGATAAGTTGAGCGACATTTTGATGCACCTGTTCAACCATTCTGGTTTTCACAGGGGGCAGTTGGTTACCTTATTCAGGCAGAGTGGCATTGGTAGTATTCCGCGCACCGATTACATCGTTTATGCAAGAGCGAATAAATAGATTTGCAAAAGCAACAACAGGCATTAAGATTTACTGGTTTTCCATTCAAGTATTGCCAGAGGTATTACTATCAGTTTCTCTAGTGCGAAATAGATTATACCCAGTAGCGTGAGGCTTTTGTAAAAGTAAACCATGAGGCAAATAGTTAGGCAGCAATACGCCAGATTGCCCAGTGATATTACTTTTAAGGCAATGGTATCTGGCCACAATTTTCCCAAATAGCCTAAAAACGAATAGGCAGCAAAAACGCTAGCAATAATAGCGAGCATATATAGCACCATAGTAGGCATTCCTATATATTGCTGAAAATGCACGAGTACTAGACCTAGCATACAGGCTGATGTAACTGCGCCAATACTATCAATCAGAAATATCTTTTTAGCATCCATAGCCTTATGTAATATTCTGTATTCAATAAGTTTTGCTCTCTTTACAAACCAACGCCATTAAAGCATCAGTTGAGAGTTGTTAGCTCAAAAAGAACTTTACAAAGCCAAAGTTACAATGCACTTCTCTGCATAAAACGGATCATCAAAGAATTTAGCCAAAGGAGTTACTTTGGCACGCTTGCCGTAGGGCTCCAGTTCAGCTTTTAAATCGCCCCCTTTTAGGGCAATAAGACCATTGGCTAAGGGGTGATTTGAGCGTTTCTTGATTTTGCCGCGGGTCCATTGCACTAAATCTTCCATAGGGGCCACAGCTCGGGTAATGGCAAAGTCCACATGCCCATCAAACCTTTCTGAGCGAATATTTTCAGCAAATACATTATCCAACCCAATAGCCTCTTTTACGGCTTGCACAACGGTTATTTTCTTGCCTATCGAGTCGGTAAGGTAAAACAACGTATCGGGAAACATTATAGCCAACGGAATGCCGGGAAAGCCGCCACCTGTGCCCACATCCAATACTTCGACACCTGGATTAAATTTCACCAGTTTGGCAATAGCCAAAGAGTGCATTACGTGGCGTTCATAAAGGTTATCTATATCCTTGCGCGAAATAACATTGATGCGGGAGTTCCAATCGGCATATACGCTTTGGAGTAACGCAAAGCGTTCTTTTTGTTGTGCCGTGAGGGTAGGGAAGTGGTGGTAAACGAGTTCGATGCCGGTTGGGGTCATAGTGCTGCTATTTGCGATAGATTCGCAAAGGTCGGTAAATAGTGGTAATAAAGGTAAAGGAAGAGGTTTGCTAGATTTTATCCTTCGATTTGTCAAGCATTTTAAAGAGCAGTTCCTTTGCGCGGAACAATTGAGCTTTTACCGTACCCAAAGGTATGTTCAACTCTTGGGCTATTTCTTCGTAGCTCAACTCTTGGTAGTAGCGCATTTCAATAAGCACTTTGTACTTTTCATCCAACTTCTCTAGAGTACCTCGCACCGAAATAGAGCGCTGTTTGCGCATATATTTTTCCTCTGGGTTCAAAGAGTCAGATTTGATGTCGATTGACATTTCATCTCCTTCGTCGTTGCCAAAAGTCTGGTCAATGCTGGTAGTCTCCAAGCGCTTTTTGCGAATGAAATCGATACAGCTATTGGTCGCAATTTTAAACAACCAGGTACTAAAGGCATATTTAGCGTCGTATTTGTCAAGCCGGTTAAATGCTTTACCAAACGACTCAATAGTAATATCCTCCGCATCATCACGGTTGTGCACCATCTTCAATACCATGAAGAAGATGGAATCTTTATAGCGCGCCATTAACTTCGCAAAAGCCTGCTGGTCTTTATTTTCGACTGCGAGCCTTACGAGTTCTAAGTCTTCTTGCGAACGTTGTGATGGTGATAGTTGTTCCATGTACTTACCTTAATTGCAGCTAGCAAGCCCAAGCTAAATAAAAATACTGACAGTAGAAAATCACATATCAATACAAATGGTAGCAGTGATGCTTGTTCTAGCACGTTGATTGGTACGGGCAAACCTACTAATAAGATTATCAATCTTATCAACAGTAAACCACCTGCATATACAATAAATTGGGGGGTGCCAAAAAAGCTGGCAATGAGCAATTTAAAAATCAGAGCATAAAGAAGGATATTTGTTAAATATACGATACTTAAAAATATTTGAGAAGTTAAATTATAGTGCACACCGGCATTGGTATGCCTTCTTTTTTGATGCCACCAACTACTCCAATCTGTTTTAGGTTTACTTCTAACTATGCCTTCCGAAACTGCGCATATTGCCGTGTTATTCCGGTTTGCCATTTCGTTAACCAGTAAATCGTCGTCGCCCGATAGGGTAAATGCATATTTATATCGAGCCTTTGAGTTTAGGTAAATTGATTTTCGGTATGCCAAATTTCTACCGACGCCCATATAGGGCATATCGAGCAGCGCCATACCACCATATAAAAAAGCGGTATATAGGGTCTCGAATCGTATGATTTTGTTTAGTAATCCTTTCTGGGTAGCATATGGCGAAAAGCCAAGTACTATGTCTGTTTCATTGTCGAAGCAATTTATCATGGCTTGTACCCAAAACGGTGAAGCTGGACGGCAATCGGCGTCTGTAACCAAAATAATATTATGGGTGGCTGCCCTTATACCAACATCCAAAGCCTTTTTTTTATTGCCAACCTCTCCTTCAATGGTTACCACCTTCAAATTATGGTGGCGGTGCATAAAAACTTCTAACACCTTAGCCGTAAGGTCAGTTGAGCAATCGTTTACTACAATTACCTCAAAACTGGGGTATTGCTGTTGCAATAGATAATCTAAATTGCTACGCAGGTTTTCGGCTTCGTTGCGAGCACAAACAATAATGGATACTTTCGGGCGATAAGCTTTTTCATTTTTGTCGCGATGCGGATACTCATAAAGCATCCATGCTGCAGCAAGCGGAATAAAGACCACCAACTGTGTGCCAAGCAAAATGTAAATAATCAGTAGCCAAATGTCCAAATTGGTGGGGGTTTCGTTACTTTGCCTAAATTAATCATTTTCTTTAGGCATCGTGGAATTTAACATACAAGCAAAGGACCCCGGCAGCAAAGCAAGGGCAGGCGAAATTACAACAGGGCACGGCGTCATCCAAACGCCCATATTTATGCCAGTTGGCACAGTGGGTACGGTAAAGGCGGTGCACTTTGCCGAATTGGAAACAGAAGTGCAGGCCCAAATTATTTTAGGCAATACTTATCACCTATATCTTCGCCCAGGCCTCGAAACCCTTAAGATGGTTGGCGGCTTGCATAAATTTAATACCTGGAACGGCCCAATATTAACGGATAGCGGCGGCTACCAAGTGTTTTCGTTGGCCGAAAGACGCAAGATAACCGAGGAGGGTGTAAAATTCCAATCGCATATTGATGGTAGCAAGCACTTATTTACGCCCGAAAATGTAATGGATACGGAGCGTACCATTGGTGCCGATATAATTATGGCCTTTGACGAGTGCACGCCATACCCTTGTGAGCTGAAGTATGCCACCAATAGCATGCACCTTACCCATAGATGGTTGGATAGGTGTGTGAAGCGTTTTAACGAAACCGAGCCGCTGTATGGCTACGAGCAAGCCCTGTTCCCTATTGTACAGGGTAGTGTTTACCCTGATTTGAGGAAGCAGTCGGCAGAATATATTGCCAGCAAGGGTATGCCAGGCAATGCCATAGGCGGATTGAGCGTTGGAGAGCCAGCCGAAGATATGTATGCTATGACAGAACTGGTTTGCAATATTTTGCCAGCCAATAAGCCTCGCTACCTAATGGGCGTTGGCACTCCTGCTAATATATTAGAAAGTATAGCCTTAGGTGTGGATATGTTTGATTGCGTAATGCCTACGCGCAATGGCCGCAATGGAATGATGTTTACTACTCAGGGTATCATTAATATTAAGAATAAAAAGTGGGAGCACGATTTTAGTGCCATTGATGAGTTTAGCCCAGCTAGCTCAAGCCGCAGGCACAGCAAGGCTTACTTAAGGCACTTGTTTGCTGCCAACGAACTGTTGGGCTTGCAAATTGCAAGCATTAACAACATCTCTTTTTATTTATGGATGGCAGGCGAGGCACGAAAGCAAATATTGGCCGGCACATTTTGTACTTGGAAAGAAGGTGCCATTAAAAAATTCATGCAACGACTATAACATAGGTGTTTAAGCAGCTCGATATATACATATTCCGCAAGTTTATAAGCACATTTGTGTTTGCGCTATTGCTGTTTACTATGGTAGCAGTGGTAATTGATTTGGTTGAGAAGCTTGACGACTTAATTGAAAAGCAAGTACCGATAAGCGAGTTGATTTTAGATTATTACATGAATTTTATTCCGCATATAGATGCATTACTTACTCCACTCTTTGTATTTATTGCAGTTATATTCTTTACCTCGAGGCTAGCGTACCGAACCGAGATAGTGGCTATGTTGGCCAGTGGCATAAGCTATTATAGGGTGCTACTTCCATTTTTTGTAGCTGCTATGCTTATTGCTACTATGCTTTGGTGGGGCAATAACTATGCTGTACCTAATGCCAATAAGCATAGGCTGGCATTTGAAGTTAAATATATAAATACGTATGCTAGGTATCGTAAAAATGTTCACCTGCAAGTGCAGAAGAATCATTACATTTTTATGGAGAACTATGCTAGTAACGATAGCACGGGTTATAAGTTTTCTTACGAAGTATTTAACCAAGGGCAGTTGGTGTATAAGCTACGAAGCGATAGGGTGCAATGGAATGGCAATACAGGTAAATGGACGGTAAAAAACTATGTTGTAAGGGAGTTTAATCGGGATGGAGAGACCTTTGAACAGGGAAAAAGCTTTGACACCATTTATAACTTTACCCCAATTGATCTTGAAAAAAGGAGAAATAGCAAGGAGGAAATGAACACCACCGAGTTGCTAGAATACATTGATTTGATGAAGGCCAGAGGAGAGGAGGGCGTTGAATTTTATTACATTGAGTTATACCGGCGCACTGCCGATAGCGCGATGGTGCTAATATTAACTTTAATTGGCGCCACCATAGCCTCGCGTAAGGTTCGCGGTGGTATGGGGTTTCATTTGGCAATGGGCTTTGCATTGGCAGGTCTTTATATAGTGTTTACCCAGTTTTCTAAAACCTTTTCTACCAACGGAAACCTACCTCCTATATTAGGAATCTGGATACCCAATATTGTTTTTGCCGCGTTAGGTATCTGGTTGTTTAAAAAGGCCCAGAAGTAATGAAGGGATTACTTATGTAACCTTAAGTACTGGTTTGTGTTTGTTACAGGTTGTTAAGTATTTTGGTATTAATGTTTAATCCTTAATAGGTTTTGTTTTTGGTAAAGCTTTATTAATATTGTATAAGGATTACTAACAAACTAACTTAAACTAAAACAAATGAACAAGGTTATTTTAACGATTGCAGTGTTTGCTGCTATAGGTTTCACTTCTTGTGAAAAATGTATTACTTGCGATTACGGAACTGCTGGTCTAGGTGACCAAGAGTTTTGCTCTAAAGACGGTGATGAGCGAGATGCGTTCGAAGCAGGCTGCTTATTAGTAGGTGGTTCTATCAAGTAAGTTCAATAGCAACGAGCTATCAAAAGGCTGCCTTCGGGTGGCCTTTTTTGTCTCTACCATTCAACAATGGTTATACTAGATTGGATGTAATGTTATCTACACTTACATTTAATTTATCTTTTTATTAAGGATATTTTTTATCCAATAGTGACAACTCACATCGGTTCTAGCTAAAAAAGTACCTCATCCAAGTTGTAATTTCATTTTATTTTATTTTTTATCTGAACTAAATTAATTTTCAATAGTTTAAGTATAAAAACAAAGTTTTATGAAAAATTGGATTTTAGTATTAGGTATTGCATCTACTATGGTATTTGCTGCGTCATGCAACAAGGATGAGAACGGCGACTATGTGTGCACCTGCAAAAACCAAGACGGTGATGTTGAAAGCAGCACGGCAATTGTGAATCAAAATCTTATTAATGCGCAGGGAGCCTGCTCGGATAAGGAAGACCAATTGAATGACAGACCGTTGGACACTAACACCTACATCTGTACCATTGATTAACCATCAACGAACTTTTTGTAAGAAAGAGGTAGTCTTCGGGCTACCTTTTTTTATTGTAATATTTTCCTCAGTTTTGGGCTTATGTTAAATCGGTTTTCCAATATTACTATTATCGTGCTTTGCGCAGTGTTGCTGGTGGGTATAGTTATTACCCGCAATATTGATACAGCTATTGAGGTAAACGAAAATAGGAAGTTCGAGGAGCGAAAACAATTGAGAGATTTTGAAATAGACTGTTCAGGTAGCCTAAAGCAATTGGTAAGTGCCGATACATCAACTTGGATGCGCCTAGAGTATACGTTGCCTAGTTTTAGCTCCTATAATTTGGATAGAAAGGCCGGAGCTTGGTTTATGGATACCATACAAACCGATGCCGCAGCCACGGCCACTTACTTTAGTAAAATTACCAATGCAAAAACAAGCTGTAGGGTGGTTTATGGCGAAGACAGAGCATTGAAAATGCCTGATTATGTACTGAAGATAATCACTAATAACTTAGATACTTTTATCTACAGTACTTTTGTAGTTGATACCAACTTGTTGGTTCAGGCACCTAATGGACAATTATTCTATGGCAATAGCGACAGTCTTTTCTCAAAACTGTATTTTGGCAAGTTTCGCTTTATTCCTGAGTTGGCGGGGCAGTAGTTTTTTCACTTCGCAACATTAAATAAACAAAGAGACCTCCTAAGCCTGTAAGTACATGCCAAAACGCATGGCCTTGAATCAGACTCTCAGGGTCACACCAATTTTTTGCAACATCTTGCCACCAAATAAAGAAGGCTGTGCTCATGCTTAACATTGCCAATGCTCCAAACCATATTTGATATGGCGCTTTGCTTATGCCATGATACCATAGCGTTGAAACCAATACCGCTACAATTAAAGCAGGTAGCGCTAAGCTGGAGTTTATTTGCCATTTAAGACCAAATAAAAGTGCAAAAACTACTATTGCGGCAACTATCGTTATTTGAGCTAACCTTTTATCGCTTATTGCTTTGTAGTGACGATAAATCCGGGATAGGTTAACCAATACCGGAAAAGCAACTAGTGCATAAGTGCCGCCCATATCAAATTGCTGCCCAATGCGGGTAATAGAGGCGTGGAAAAAGAAACTACCAAAGCAAAGGTATAAAAACGTAAACCCAAACACCCACGATATTGCTGGGTTGCGGGTAATGAAGTTAGCTTGTGGTTTGCTGGCCTTGTCGTGCAGTGCAAGTTTGGCACAAATCAAACCATAAAAGAGGTATGCCAAATTGCTCCAAGTATTGGCGCGTTGGCGAATAAATTCAGTTAGGTGGTTTTGTTCGCAAAAAATGGTGTTAGTGCCGTTGCTGCCAAGGGTCCAGCCTTCCCACATATTTACATCCCAAACCGAATAGAAAATTATTGCCATTATAACCGTGATAATAACAAATACTATTGTTGGCCCCATAAGCAAACTGCTAAGCTTGCCTTGGTAATTTATGTTCTTGAACAGCATAACTGCAAGATAAAGCATTACTAATAATAATGGAAAGAAGCTTTTAATCATGACGCTGGGTGAGGTAGGTCACTACTTTTGTTAGTAAATTAAATGATATTGTTACAAACGCAAACTATGAAACTATTGATACTATATGGCACTACTGAGGGCCAAACAAGAAAGATTGCACACTTTGTTGAAGATGTAGCGCAAGAGCGTAAATGTATAGTTACCCTTTGCGATTCGGCCGATGAGTTTTTGAATCCAGATGGGTTTGATGCGGTTATGATTGCCTCGTCAATTCACATGGGTAAGTATCATGCCGCGGTAGCCGAGTATGCAAAGAAATATGCGGCCCAGCTAAATAAGATGCCTTCGGCGTTTTTATCGGTAAGCCTTACTGCTGCTAGCGATGATAAAGAATCGTGGGAAGAGTTATACGAAATAACCGACCACTTTTTGAAACATTGCGACTGGAAACCAACTCAAACCTTGCAAGTGGCAGGGGCTCTTAAATATATGGAATATGATTTCCTTAAAAAGATGATAATGCGATTAATTGCCAAGAAATCAGGTGCTAGCGCTGATACCAAACATGACCATGAATACACTCAGTGGGACGAGATACAAACCTTTGTTAAAGATTTCACCAATTTGAAGGCGACGGCCTAAGGCTCAACGGTTACTCCTTTCCAAAAAGCCACATAGCCTTTAATATTCTCGGCAGCAGCTTTAGGGGAAGGGTAGTACCATGCGGCATCGGTGTTGGCCTTTCCGTCAACATCGATAGTGTAGTATGATGCCAAACCTTTCCAAGGGCAAGTAGTTTGCTTATCCGTTGGCTTGAAAAATTCGCTCTTAATTGCAGATGGCGGGAAATAATGGTTGCGCTCAACTACAATGGTTTCGTCGCTTTCGGCTATTACTTGGTTGTTCCAAATGGCTTTCATGCTGGTGCGGGCTGGTTTTCACAATGATTAACCTCCCTTTTGCTTTATATGTTCACATCCTAACTTATTATTGTCGTTTAGCCACCATTTGCCAAACAAACGCTACAGCAAATATCACCCCTGTCATCAAAGCCATAGCGCCGGAGATAGAACCATCGAGCCAAAGGGCCAGGTAATAACCGCTTATTGCCGAGGCAATGCCCACGGCACTGGCAATAAGTAGCATCCATTTTAGGCTACGAGTGAGTAAAAAGGCCGTAGCAGCTGGGCCCACCAAAAATGCCACCACCAATATAGCACCCACCGACTCAAAAGCAGCTACCGTTGACAGCGATACAGCACCCATTAGGGCATAATGCCAAAACGAGGTGTTGAAACCCAGCGCCGCGGCATAGCCCGCATCGAAGGTGGTTAGGCTGAGGCCGCGGTAGCCAGTAACTAATAGTATTATTAACCCAACAAATACACTGCCCAAGGTCCAGACTTGCTTTGGGCCCATGTCTAATCCTGAGGCAAGGGTAATAGTATCGAGTGGCACGTAGGCTATTTCACCATATAGCACACAGTCCATGTCTAGGTCTATTTGGCCTGCAAAGGTGGCTACTAGTATAACCCCAATGGCAAACAGCAGTGTAAAGGTTAAGCCTATGGCAGCATCGTGTTGAAGGCGTGCCTTTTGGTTTAGGGTTTCGATAATCCAAGTAGTAGCCAGGCCGGTAAGTGCCGCGCCTACTAGCAGAAACGGCGAGGTAAGGCTGGCGGTAAAAAGGTAGGCCACTACTATGCCTGGCAATACGGCATGGCTAATGGCATCTCCTACCAAGCTCATGCGGCGCAATAGCAAAAAGCTGCCCAAAAGCGCCCCGTTGAGCGCTACCAAACTACCGGTTAATATGATCCAGAAAGCATCCATTAGCGGTTTCGGTCTTTTTGGGTGTAAGGTATTTGGCTATCATGTGGGTCGATGCCAGGGCTATCGAGCAATAGTTCTAATTCGCGCTCCAGTTCGGGGGTTATTAAGTGCTCAATGCCCTCGGCATCTTCGTGCACGTGGTCGGGAGCAATGTTGAGGTGACGCGACAGGTACAGTTCCCATAAGCGGTGCAACCTTACCACGCGGGTGGCGGCTTCCAAGCCTGAGCGAGTAAGTTGGTAGCCTTCGTTAGTGTCTAATAAGCTGCCATGGCGCACTAGTTGTCTAAGACCCGATTTTAATCGGGCAACAGGCATATCGCGCTGTTGGCGCAGCACTTCCATCTCAAAGGCCAAGGCTTGGTTGTTCTTTTTCTCTCCCAAATGGAAAAACGCCTTGAGAATGTTCTCTTGCAATATTTTGTTGCGGTGCTTGCGGCGTTGTAAGTAACGGGCCAATACCCCTTGGTTGGGTGCCAATAGCATAGAGGCAAGGGTAATGCAAGATAGCACCACCACTATCCAAGGCCCGGTAGGCATGCCGGGTTTGGTATACGATATAAATGCGCCGATATAGGCTCCAAGGGTGGCCATAATAGCCGATAATACCAACATACCCGATAGGCGGTGGGTCCAATAGCGTGAGGCTGCGGCAGGGGCAATAAGCAAGGATGACATTAACACCACGCCCACGGCTTGTATGCCTGTAGCAACAGTGAGCACAGTAAGCGTTGAAAGCACCATCTCTAAGGCTTTCACGGGTATGCCTTGGCTTTGGGCATAGCCTTTATCAAACGCCAGTAGCTTAAACTCTTTATATCCACTAAGTAAGACCGTAACCACCAAACATAGCACCACGCCAAATAGCCACAAATCTTCGGGCAACATAGCGGCGGCTTTGCCAAACAAAAATTTATCCAGCCCCGATTGGGCGGCGTTTCCGCTGCTTTGTATAATGGTGAGCAATAAAATTCCAGCCCCAAAAAATACGGAAAGCACTAAGGCTGTGGCTGCATCGGGCTTTAGGCGGCTGCGGCTGGTAATTAAATCGACCAAATAAACGGCCAAACTACCCGTAACTACCGCCCCGGCAAACAACACCCAAGTATTGCGCACGCCACTAAGCATAAAGGCGATACATATCCCCGGCAATACCGCGTGTGCAATGGCATCGCCAATAAGGGCGCGCTTGCGCAGTAGGGTATAAACCCCCATCAAACCTGAACTAATACCCAACAACACACACCCGATAACCACGTATCGCACGTTGGCATCGGAGAGTGAGAGAAATTGGGATAGTGAATTCATGTTGTTCTTAATTTGGAAATTTGAAAATGAGCTAATTTGGAAATGGCGGTTAAAAAGGTATGTTCTTAATTGTTTTCATTTTCAAATTTTCAAATTGCCACATTTTCAAATTATTCTCGTGTTCCCACACCTATACTACTGGCAATGTCGCCAACTTGGGCTAGCAGCGAAAGCTTGCCACCGTAGGTTTCTTGCAACAGGGTAGGGGTGAGTACTTCTTTTACTGGGCCGGATGCTACCAAGCGGGTATTGAGCAATACTATCCAATCGAAATACTCGGCAGCCGATTGCAAATCGTGGTGCACCACAAGTATGGTTTTGCCTTGCGATTTTAGTTCTTTCAGCAGCTCAATTATGGCACCCTCGGTTGCAGCATCTACGCCAGCAAAGGGTTCGTCCATAAAGTATAGGTCGGCTTGTTGCGCAAGGGCACGGGCCAAAAATACCCGTTGCTGTTGCCCACCCGAAAGTTGACCTATTTGCCTGTTGGCAAACTCCAGCATGTGCACTTGCTCCAATGCTTGGCGAGCAATAGAGCGGTCTTCAGCAGTAATACGATTGAACAACCCGCGCTGTCCGTAGCGACCCATCAGGGCAATATCCATCACGCTTGCCGGAAAATCCCAATCCACGCTTTCGCGCTGCGGTACATAACTAACGCGCTTGCGCACATCGTTCAGCTTTTGGCCAAACAACTCCGTATAGCCGCTGCTCAATGGCAACAAACCCATCACGGCCTTTATTAACGTCGATTTTCCCGCACCGTTTGGCCCTATGATGCCCACCAAAGCCCCTGCGGGTATCGTGAAATCCACGTTCCAGAGCACTGGCTTTTTGTCGTAGCTCACGGTCAGGTCATGCACCTCAATTATCGGGTTGTCAACGTGCTGAATCATTTCAGGGCCTCCACTATGGTTGTTACGTTATACTTTACCATGCCCACATAGGTACCTTCTGGTTTATCGGCCGCTCCCATGGCATCGCTAAACAGCGTACCGCCAATTTTTACGGTGTGTCCTTGGTCAGCGGTCCCTTGCACCACGGCTTTCAGGGCCTTATCGCTTACCGAGCTTTCCACAAACACGGCATTTATCTTGCGGCTCACTAGCATATCTACCACATCGGTTACATCCTTCAAGCCATACTCACTCACGGTTGATATACCTTGCAGGCCACGCACTTCCATATCATAAGCTTTGCCGAAATACTCGAAAGCATCGTGCGCCGTTACCAATATCCGTTGGTTGGGTGGTATGTTGTTCAGTTGCTCCTTCACCCAAGCATCCAGTTCTAATAGTTCTTTTTGATACTTGATCGAGTTTTCGGCATATACTTGGCCATGTGCACCATCAAAAGTTATCAGTTCATCTGTTATCAAAGGCAAAATTTCGGCCCATAGTGATACATCAAACCAAATATGTGGGTCATGCGCAGCACCATGGTTTATAAGCCTTTCGGGCGGAAGTTTATTGCCTAATGCTATTACTGGTTTCTTTTGCCCAAGCTTGGCCATTACCTCGGTCATTTTGCCTTCAAGGTGCAGGCCGTTGTAAAATATCAGGTCGGCTTTGTTCAGTTTGCTCAGGTCGCTGCCCGTAGCTTTGTAAAGGTGTGGGTCAACGCCTGGGCCCATCAGGGCTTCAACGGTGGCATATTCGCCAGCCACATGTTGCACGGCATCGGCTAGCATACCCGTGGTGGTTACTATATATAGTTTACCGCCGGTTGTAGTGGTTTTCTTAGCCTCGTTGGTGCACCCCATCCAAAGCAGGGTGCAAAAGGTTAATAGTATCAGCGCAGGAGTTCTCATAGTCTAGTTAACACAAAATTAACAACAAAATTTCAAACTGTCAAAACTAAAATTTAGACTAGACTAAAAATATTTATGAGATACGATTTTAGATTTACGACTGCGATTAAAAGAGAAACCAATTTTATATCGCTTGGTTAATTGCTTAACCCAAACTGCTAATTACAGAACTCCATTCGTAAGTCGTAAACCTAAAATCGAAAATAAATTGCGAATTTGAGTTACGGCTTGCTATGCGTCTAAAGAGGCGAGGTGCGTTTCGTCCTCTTCTAAAAAGGACGTGGGTTAGTCAAAACAGGCTATGATTCTATCGTCTAAAATTAACCTATCTACCCACAACCAACTCGCCACGTTTGCTTATTAGCCACAGCCCCACAAAGGTTAAACCTCCGTTTAGTAACAATATCTCGATGCCGAATTTATAACCGCCAAACCACTGGGCTGAGTTGGCATTGAGGATAACGCAGATAACGGGTGCCGCTATACAAACCAGCGGTGCCAAGTTATCTTGTATACTGCGCTTGGTGAGGATACCAAAGGTAAAAAGCCCCAGCAAGGGCCCATAAGTAAAACCCGCAATTTTGAACAGGGCCGATACCACATCGGCAGAGAGGACATATTTAAAGGCCACTACTACCAAAAACATCACCATAGTAACACCAATGTGCACCCGCTCGCGGGTTTGCTGCAGTTGCGCCTCGGTTTTAAGCTGCTCTTTTTCGAAACCCAATAAATCCACACAAACCGAAGTAGTAAGCGCCGTAAGGGCGCTATCGACACTTGAATATGCCGCAGCAATGAGCCCAATAATAAACACAATGCCAGCAAAAGGTGTAAAATACTTAAAGGCTAAAGTAGGGAATAGATAATCGGTTTTTTCGGGTATAGCGATGCCTTTGCTAGCGGCATAAAGGTAAAGCATAGCCCCAACCGATACGAACAGGAGGTTGGCAAACAAAAACACAAAGCTAGAACTGAACATATTGAGCTGTGCCTCGCCAATGTTTTTGCAGCTATTGTTCTTTTGCATCATATCTTGGTCAAGCCCAGTCATTGCAATCGCAATGAGCGCCCCGCCTATAAACTGCTTCCAGAAATAGGAATCAGCTTTAGGATCCCAAAAAAACATTTGGGAGTACTGGCTATCTGCCACCAAGTTAACAAGCTCTCCAACAGAAAGTCCCATGTCACTGCTGATGTAATAGATAGTAATCACTACTGATAACAGCATAAAAATGGTCTGAAGTATATCGGTCCACACTACGGTGTGTATACCTCCCTTGCGGGTATATATCCAGATAAGGAGCAAGGTGAATGCTACGGTAAACACAAAGGGCAGACCCCAATGATCGAACACGAACATTTGCAGCACAATGGCTACCAAATAGAGCCGAAATGCCGAGCCTATAGTGCGAGAAATAAGGAAAAATGTGGCTCCAGTTTTGTGCGAAAAAGTACCGAATCGTTGCTCTAGGTAGGTGTAAATAGAAGTAAGGTTGAGGCGGTAATAAAGTGGCATAAGAACTAGGGCAATAACCACATAACCCAGCACATAGCCCAAGGCCATCTGCATATAACTAAACGCGAAGTTAGGGCTGGCTGCATTGCCCACCGCACCGGGTATAGATATAAACGTAACCCCGCTAACGCTGGCGCCTATCATGCCAAAGGCCACAAGGTACCAAGGCGAGCTTTTACTACCGATAAAAAAACTCTGGTTGCTGCTTTTGCGACCGGTATACCAAGCCACAGCCAGTAGCAAGGCAAAATAACCCAGTACGAATGACAATATCAGCTTTGGAGATAAAATCTGTTCCTGATCCAAAATATAGGGTTTGGATACAAATAAACGGAAAAAGCATAGTTGGTAGTGTTGGAGTTATAAACAGCCTAAGGACTCAATTGTACAACCAGCATTGGAAGTGATTGCGCTTTCTTTCCTTTTTTTGAAACCAATCTGCGGTAATAGTGTTTGTTAGTAGCAAGCATCAAGTAGTGAGTAGCAAGGCTGCTTCAAAAAGTATTATTTTTAACTATATAGCTCACGTCAATTACTTGATACTAACTACTTTATTTTTTAAAACATGCTCGGCTATCGCTTCTCCAAATTCGACCCATCTGACAAGGACCAAACGCCTTTTGATAAGCTATTTAAAATTTTTAAAGAGCTACTTACCTATACCAGTGGCGATGTGAACGAGGCTATTAGCTGGCTCAATGAATTGGATAACGAGTACAAACTGACCGACAACAAATATGGTATTGGCGACTTTATAGAAGACCTCAAAAAGAAAGGCTACCTGAAAGATGATGAAGTAACGGGTGGCATGACCATAACGCCCAAAACCGAGCAAGCCATCCGCCAGAATGCGTTAGAAGAGATTTTTGGGAAACTGAAGAAGGGCAATCGCGGAAGCCACAAAACTCCATTCTCTGGTCTAGGCGACGAGCGCAGCAGCGACAGTCGCCCGTTTGAGTTTGGCGATGCGCTGGAGAACATTAGTCTTACCGAGAGCATGCGCAATGCGCAGATAAACCACGGCATGGATTCGTTTAAGCTAACACAAGACGACCTAGAGGTGCTGGAAACGGAATTTAATACCAATACCAGTACCGTGCTGATGATTGATATTTCGCATAGCATGATATTGTATGGCGAAGACCGCATTACACCCGCCAAAAAGGTAGCTATGGCCCTTGCCGAATTAATTACTACCCGCTACCCGAAAGACACGCTGGACATTATCGTGTTTGGCAACGATGCCTGGCAAATTGAGATAAAAGACCTACCGTACCTGCAAGTGGGGCCTTTCCATACCAACACTATTGCCGGTCTTGAATTGGCCATGGATCTGCTACGCCGCCGCAAAAATGCCAACAAGCAGATAATGATGGTAACCGATGGCAAGCCAACTTGTATGATGGAAAACGGCGAATACTATAAAAACAGCTTCGGCCTCGACCGAAAAATCATCAACAAAACCCTTACGCTGGCCAAAGCTGCCCGCCGCCTGCGCATACCTATCACCACCTTCATGATTGCCACAGACCCGCACCTGCAGCGCTTTGTAGAGGAGTTTACGGAAGTAAACCACGGCAAAGCCTTCTACACGGGCCTCAAAGGCCTCGGCGAACTGCTGTTCGAGGATTTTGAAAGGGGTAGGAAGAAGCGGATGTAGTTAATTTGAAAATTAGCCAATTTGAAAATTTGAAAATGACCCATAATATTTGAATTCTAAAATTTAGGAATTCTGTGAATTCTGATTCAGACAAAACAACATGAAACAACCAAAAGCAAAAACCATCGGCGAACTAAAAGCCTCTGGATATACCCCAAAAACGATTAAGCAAGAAATACGCGACAACCTAGTGGCGCGCATGAAGGCTAAACAGCCCATGTTTGAGGGCATTTTGGGCTACGACCAAACCGTGATACCCGACGTGCAGCGCTCCATACTCTCCAGGCACAATATGATTTTGCTGGGTCTGCGTGGTCAGGCAAAGACCCGCATTGCCCGCCTGATGGTGGACTTGCTGGATGAGTGGGTGCCCGTGCTGGAAGGCAGCGAACTGAACGAGGACCCGCTGCTGCCGATAACCAAGCAAAGCATTGAAAAGATAGCCGAACTGGGCGACAAAACCCCAATAACCTGGCTGCACCGCAGCGATAGGTATGCCGAAAAACTGGCCACGCCCGATGTTTCGGTGGCCGATTTGATTGGCGATGTGGACCCTATTAAAGCGGCCAACATGCGCCTTAGCTATGCCGACGAGCGAGTAATCCATTTTGGGTTGGTGCCGCGCAGCAACAGGTGCATTTTCGTTATAAATGAGTTGCCCGATTTGCAGGCGCGCATACAGGTGTCGCTATTCAATATTTTGCAGGAAGGTGATGTGCAGATACGTGGCTTTAAGCTGCGCCTGCCGCTGGATATACAGTTTGTGTTTACGGCCAACCCCGAGGACTATACCAACCGCGGCAGCATTGTTACGCCACTAAAAGACCGAATCGAGAGCCAGATTTTGACGCACTACCCTAAGGATATTGCCATCTCTAAATCGATTACGCTGCAAGAAGCAGAACTTACCGCCGAGCAAAAAGCCACGGTGGGCTATAGCGATTTGGCCCTAACCCTAAACGAGCAGATTGCCGTTGAGGCGCGCAGCAGCGAGTTTGTGGATGCGAAGAGTGGCGTGAGTGCACGTTTGACCATCTCCGCTTTCGAGAACTTGTTTAGTGCCGCCGAACGCCGAAGCATCATCAATGGCGAGGACAAGACTTACGTTCGCATGGGCGACTTTTGGGGCATTATACCCGCCATTACGGGCAAGATAGAGTTGGTGTACGAGGGCGAGCAAGAAGGCCCGTACATTGTTGCTCAAAACCTATTGAGCAAATCCATCCGTACCCTGTTTGCAGAGTATTTCCCTAACCCGGAGAAACTGCGCAAAAAGAAGGATGCCAACCCGTACCAAGTAATTGTAGACTGGTTTAACCTGAACACCTTGGATATACTGAACGAGGTAAAAGATAAAGACTACGCCCATCGCCTATTGGCCGTGGATGGCCTGGACGACCTTGTGAAAAAATACCACCCCGAAGTAAAAGGTCCTGAAAAACTCTTTTATATGGAGTTTGTGTTGCACGGCTTGGCTGAGTTCAGTCAACTGAACAAGCACCAACTAGAAACTGGCGTGCGCTTTAAGGATTTGCTAGGTGCTATGTTTGATATGAGCGGCGGGGAGAACTAGCTAATTTGAAAATATGCCAATTTGGAAATTTGAAAATGGCAAATTGTATGTAGGTTACTCAAACCTTACCTTAAGCTTTTGAAAAGTGAATATGAAATTGAATAGCTAACGCTTAAGGATTTTTGCTACTATACATTGTTTGGGTCAAGGCCATTTCAAATGCTGCTGCATTTTTTAAACTGACTACTATTTTCTGGTTGCTTTTTATCAAAACTAAAGTAGTTCCTTTATTGCCTTGCATAATGTAGGCGGTGGTGTTTTGAAATGGAACAATGCGGTATCCCCAGCCGCCGTAATCCATCAACGGGTTTATTTCGTGTACCGAAATGGAGGCTATTTCAGGAAAGGAAAATACCTTGTTCCCAAAAAAGGGAAACATGCTGAGGGTAATATTTTCAGCAACTATAGTGATGGTAAGTTTACTCGAATACAAAAGCAAAATTGCGCTCAAAAATACTGCACTTATGGCCAAATAGTGCCACCAGACAGCATCGCTTATAAGCATAAGGCCAACAGTTCCACCCCAGCAAGTTGCAAGCAAAATATATAGCGGTGGATATCTAAGGAATTGGGTTTCTTGAAATAACATTGTGGTATGTTAATGTTCAATATTACGGTAAGTAAGGCGCTAGTCTGATACTTAGACTAAGATAATGAAAACTGAAAAAAGGCAAACCGCATTATGGGTTACCAATCTCAAAAAGCCGTAACTTTAGTATTCACCTCCAAATAATCAGCCAACCACCAATGCACCAATTGCCCAAACTATCGCAACTCATTATTCCTTCGGCACTGAGTTTGATAAAGGGCGTGAAGGTTAAGCCCGAAGGCATCAGCCTGCAGCGGGTGTTTGATGGGGTAATGATTGATGCCGCGGATGTGAAGCAGTACTGCGCTTTTTTGGAATGGAACAACCCACAACCGCTATGTTACTTGTATTTGCTGGCTCAGCGGGCACAGGTAGCCCTAATGACCGATAGGGAGTTTACCATCGCCATTCCGGGTATGGTGCATATGGCCAACAAGCTAGAGCAATTGGCACTACTCGATTTTGGGCAGCCTTTTACACTGGTTTCCTATGCCACGGTGCCATACAAAAAAGAAGGCTCGTTGTTGCCGAGTTTTGTGGTGGACATAATACAAAACGGCACAAAGGTCGCCTATTGCGAAAGCCAATATATGGCCAAACGCAAATCGAAAACCAAAGGGCAGCGGCATGAGGTGCCAAATCTAGAATTTGCAGTGGCTCACACAGAGTTATGGGACATACCAGCCAATTATGGCCTGCGTTATGCCCGTGTGTCGGGCGATATTAATCCGATACACACCTCCAAGCTATTTGCCAAAGTCATGGGATTCAAAACATCCATATTACATGGTTGGTATTCCGTCGGTCGCTTGGTAAAGCACGCCGAGGAGCTTAACGGTCGCCCATATCAAAGTATCGAAGTGGCATTCAAATCCCCCGTATATTTACCGAGTACCCAAAGGCTTTCGTTAGGCCAAGGGCAGGGCTCGGTGCCTTTTATGTTACACGACGAAAATACCCACCAACTAGTGCTTTCGGGAAGTTTGCGGTAAAAATAATGGTCATAAAAGCCACCACCCATTTTTTAGCACATTACCAAAAAAATAAAGTCTCGGTAACCGCATAAAAGTAAGGTGATTGAGCAAGGTAAGAACAATGCCAGTAGTCAAAAAAATACCCTTTTTCGGGGTCAAAGGGCTCTACCGCACCGTATTCCAATCAATCTGTCCAGGGGTGTAAACCTTTATAGCGTTTTTAAGGATGGTGGTTTTATCAAACGTCATCGGTTTAAACTGCTGGTTGGTAAACAGCTCCATTTGGTCGGTGTAGTGTGGGCTATCCGGGTGGTCGCTAGCACCATAGGCATTTACACTCAAAATTTCGGCACCCTTATCTTTGCTGTAACGCACTATCTGTATGTATCCATCTCCGCCATTTAAACGATAAATACCCTTCTTTTTGTCGAATAGCACAGCATCGGCAGCACGGGGCACTTCGCGCAGGCCGCTAGCAGGCAAGCTTACCTCACCACGTATGTGTCGCTGCACCATGCCTAAGGGTACATCTAAAGTGCCATGGGTTTTTAGTAGAAATTTTTTGGCTTCACGTATGGCCCAAACAGCATCCTCTTCGCTCACCAGTTTCTGCTGTATCATCAAGAAAGCAAAAGGCACATCGTGCTTTTTGCTGAGTTTATCATGTATTATCAAGGCTAAGGAAGCATCTTTGTTATCGGCATCGCCGGCCAAATTCCAATTTTTAAGCTTCTGTATGGCATCGGTAATGTCTGGGTACTTGCTTTCATCCAAAGTGTACATTGCCTTGAAGTGGCTCATATAGGTACCATTGGTTGCATAGCTGGTGTTGAACTTAATCTCATTCAGTTTAGCCACTGTGAAAGGTTTTGGGGCCTCTTTCAATAGGCGGTCAAATTGATCACCGCGGTTGTACATAAATCGTTGCAAGCCCACAAATTCGCCAGTCCAATCACAAGTATCGCCAGTAGCTTTCAGCGGAGTGTTGTTTGCATTAAAAACATAACCACAGCTAGGGTTTAGCACTGTTGGCATCCGATCGTAAGGTACAATTTTATCCCATTTATACGCTGACGTTGCAGCAGTAATTGGGTAAGTCCAATCTAGCTTTGGGTCGCGCAAAGGTACCCGTCCACCCGAGTGCAGCATAATATTGCCATCCACATCGGCATATACAATGTTGAATAAGGGCACCGATTGCATTTTTATGGCAGTTTCAAATTCTTTAAAATTGCTTGCTTTGTTCATCAAGAACCATTGCTCTGCAGCCTTAATATCCATGTAACCAGGGAAACGGAAGGAATACTTGCCTTGTTTGGTTTTAAATACTGGACCATACTCTGTCCATTCCAATTTCTTTTTTACGCCGATAACAATACCCGCCAGCTTGATGAGCAGTTTGGCTTTATCTTTTTTAAAGGTACGCCACTCGCCGTCATACTTATATTGGTTCTTGTTTTTAGGGTTGATTTCCAGTAAGTGGATATCGCCAAAGTTGTGGTAGTTGGTGGTGTGCGCCCAGCCAAGGTTAGGGTTGCTTCCTACAAAAATCGACATGCCACCGGGGAACAAGCCGCCAATCATGTTCCAGCCCTCTTCGCTGTTTACATGTGCCTCGTACCATGCAAATCGCCCCTCAATAGGTTGATGTGAATTAATGGCTAGGTATCCTTTACCATCGGCCATATGCTCTGGGTCGACAGCTACGGCATTACTACCTACATCGTTGGCGCTAAAAAAGTCAGTAATCTTATTGTCTTTGGCGGCTTTTAGGGCCATGCCCAAGCCAGCCATTAGCGAGGTATTCATTACATAACCCTTTATCACATCTTTGCCCGTTATCGGGAATGCTTTCTTCTTCAAAACCTCTTTTGGGTGGGCTGTTGCATAGTCGTTAAGACCTTGCACATAACCATCCAATACCCCACGAAAATGCGGTGATAAATCCAACTCATACCGAGCTTCAACAATAGAGTCTATCTGTAAAAATTGCATGGCGTAGTCAAAGAGCACCCCATCCTTGCCCAATTCACTGCCTAGCATGTTTTTAGGGGCCAGCATACTTAACTGTATGTCTCGAAAATTATCTTCGCTATGCGCCCACGCAAGACCGTAAGCTACTTCAGCATCGGTTTTGGCGAAAATGTGCGGAACGCCAAACGAGTCGCGGGCTATAGTAACATTTGCTGGATTTATTTGTGCAGAAAGTGTAATCGTTGTGGCAAAAAGAAGGTAAAATACAACGATGGTTTTTAAAAGAGTGTTAAAATTCATGGAGCGGATTAGGGTTTTGTGCTTATTTGATTGTTAAGATAAAGCAAACGTTGCACTTTGCTTATCTAAATTGATAATTAAGGATTTGTTAACTTCAAGCCTATGCACCATGAACAACTACGTGACCTATGTTTAAGCCTTAAAGGCGCTACCGAAGATATTAAATGGGGCAACGATCTATGCTTTCTTATTGGTGATAAGATGTTTTGTACCACTTGGTTAGGAAATGGACCGTTTCAAGCTTCTTTTAAGGTAAAGGATGAGGAGTTTGAGGAACTGATTGCTCGGCCTGAAATCATCCCAGCCGCTTATTTGGCCCGTTACAAATGGATACATGTAAAAACCGCTAACGCCCTCAGTCAAAAAGAATGGGAGCTCCTTGTACGTCAAAGCTATGCACTGGTAAAGGCCGGGCTAACCAAGAAGAAGCAGCAGGAAATAGGATAAAGTATGTAGTTACGAGTTACGGGTAGAGCGTTTTTGTATTGAGGTCTTGTAAATAGTGTATTTATTGAGATTAAAATTTTAACCCGTAACTCGCAACTCGTAACCCGTAACTATTTAGTGTCGCCTATAATTTCGTATCTTTACTATCCCAAAAAAGCCGAAAGTAATGGTGGAAAACGACGTGAAAACTAAGGTTGGACAAGGTTCTGAACTATCCTTCGAGGAGTTTAAAGCCCAGGTGCTTAACGATTATCGTTTGGTAACCGAGAGTCGCGAAGTGAGCCTTTTGGGCCGTAAAGAAGTGCTTACAGGTAAGGCCAAATTTGGCATTTTTGGCGATGGTAAAGAGCTAGCCCAAGTGGCTCTGGCTAAGGCCGTGCGCAATGGCGATTTCCGCAGTGGTTACTACCGAGACCAGACTTTGATGTTTGCAACTGGTGTGATTACCATGGAGCAATTTTTTGCTCAATTATATGCCAACCCCGATGTGGAAGCCGAGCCATCTTCGGCAGGTCGCCAAATGAACGCGCACTTTGCTACCCGTAGCCTAGATGCCGATGGCAACTGGGTTGACCTCACTAGCCGATTTAATACTAGTGCCGATGCTTCGCCTACTGCTTGCCAAATGGCGCGCGCAGTTGGCTTGGCATTGGCCTCGAAAGTATATAGGGAAAATGTAGTTGAAGGTTCCGATAAGTTTTCGCACAATGGCAGTGAGGTAAGCTTTGCTACCATTGGCGATGCCAGCACTTCCGAAGGGTTATTTTGGGAAGCCATTAATGCCGCTGGCGTGCAGGGGATACCGATGGTTACCTGCGTGTGGGATGATGGGTATGGTATATCCGTACCTAAGGAGTACCAAACTACCAAAGGAAGCATTTCCGAAGCTTTGTCTGGTTTTCAGGTAGATGATGAGGGCAAGGGCATGGCCATTTATACCGTTAATGGTTGGGATTATGCCGCGCTTATTGAGACTTTCACCAAAGCCGTTGAACGTGTGCGCGAAACACACATTCCTGCCATGTTCCATGTTACTGAGGTTACTCAACCCCAGGGGCACTCAACTTCTGGTTCGCATGAGCGATACAAAAGTGCTGAGCGCTTAGAGTGGGAGAAGGAATATGACTGTAACCTCCAGTTCCGGAAATGGATATTGGATAACGAGTTGGCTACAGATGATGAGCTTACGGAGATAGAAGAAGCGGCTAAAAAGAGCGTGCGTGCTGCCCAAAAATCGGCACTAAAGAACTTTTTGGAGCCGATAAAGAACCAAATGAACTATGCGGGCCAGTTGTTGGATACGCTGGCAACAGAAAGCGCTAATGGCGATGCTATATCTGCAGCTAATGAGGCTTTACAGAAAACATTAGAGCCCTTACGCAAAGAGGTAATACTTGCGCTTAAAAAAGCTTTGCGCGTAACCTTAGGCGAGGATAGTGCTGCTCGAGACAATGTAATAGGTTATTTGGAGACTTTGCTACAAGAGGGCAAACAGAAATTCAATAGCCACTTACACAGTGAATCGTTACAGGCGGCCCTTAAAATAGAACCGATAGCTGCCCAATATGATGATGATGCGCAGCAGCTAAATGGCTACGAGATATTGAATCAATGCTTTGACAACATATTAGCGCGCGATAGTAGGGTAGTGGCTTTTGGTGAGGATGTAGGCAAAATTGGTGATGTGAACCAAGCATTTGCTGGCCTGCAAGATAAGTATGGTGTAAAGCGCGTGTTTGATACTGGTATCCGTGAGGCTACTATTATGGGACAAGGGATGGGATTGGCTATGCGTGGTTTGAGACCTATAGCCGAGATACAATACCTTGATTATCTAATTTATGGTTTGCAACCGCTTACCGATGATTTAGCTACACTGCAATACCGCACTCGTGGCGGCCAAAAGGCTCCTTTGATTATCCGTACCCGCGGGCACAGGCTAGAAGGTATTTGGCATACGGGCAGCCCAATGGGTATGATTATTAATAGCCTACGTGGTTTGCATGTTTGTGTGCCGCGCAATATGGTACAAGCCGCTGGTATGTACAATACCTTGTTGGCAGCCGACGAACCGGCTTTGGTGGTGGAATGTTTGAATGGTTACCGTTTGAAAGAAACCATGCCCAATAACATTGGCGAGTTCAGAGTAGCATTGGGGCAGCCAGAGGTATTGCAAGCCGGTAGTGATATTACTCTGGTTACCTACGGATCATGCGTGCGTGTAGCGCAAGAAGCTATTGAAATGCTGAAGCCATTTAGCGTGTCAGTGGAGTTGGTGGATGTGCAAACCCTTCTGCCATTTGATGTTGACCACCAGATAGTAGAATCGGTGAAAAAGACTAACCGGTTGGTGGTGTTAGATGAAGATGTGCCGGGCGGTGCTTCGGCGTATATTTTACAGCAAATATTGGAAACCCAAAAGGGGTATTTCCATCTGGATGCCGAGCCACGTACCATCACCGCTCAGCCGCACCGTGCGGCTTATGGTAGCGATGGAGACTACTTTAGCAAGCCAAGCCCTGACGATGTTTTTGAAACGCTTTATGGCCTTATGCATGAGGCTGACCCAACAAGGTTTCCTAAGATATATTAAACAAATAGGCACAAAAAAGCCCCTAGAGTTTTCTGGGGGCTTTTTTGTGCCTAATAGGGAAAGCTTAGAGCGAAATTATCCCATAAGTATACATTTTGCCTTTTATTGCTTTTACTACGTGCTTGCCGTTTCCAAGATCTACGCTGCTACCTGGAACGTAATATTTCTCTACGTCTTTGCTTGTGAAAATATTGTCAATTTTTACATCCCCATTTTCACTTACATAGCATATATCAGTGTATATAGCGCGGCCTTTTCCTGAGGCTTTGCGCTCCTCTTTGGTTTTAAAATCATTATACACCAATACTATGCTGTTGTCTTTAACAAAGAAGGAGTAAGATGTAAATATTGGCGTGTTTCTAAACGAGAAAGTTTTCTCCACTTTTGCCATTGATAACAACTCGCCAGTAGCAGAAAAACGGGGCACCACAATTTCATCGGAGTGATAAATGGTAGTTGTAGTGGTGTTTCCTTTGCTGTCGGTAGTTGTATAGGTAGTTATGTAATATTTTTCAGCAATAAACGAATATGTACCATCCGGAAAGCGAACTAAGTAATCAATTGAAAACCTAGTAATACCCTCGTCTTTTTTATCCTGCTTTTTGGTTTGCAATCCTTCTAAAAATTCCTCGGTGAATGGATAAGCGCTTGATTTTACTTTGTTCGATTCATCTACCATGCTAAAAAAAACACCGTCAGCACTTCCTTTAGGGGTAGAGGTTTTAGTATAGAAACCACCTAAATTTACGCCTCCACCTGGAGTTGGAAAAAGCCCGGCATCCCATGGTGCCTTATCGCCATCTAATTTTATGGTACTTTCTGCCATGCCGCTTTCCGTAAATTTATATACCTTGTAATCGTACTTAGGTAACCCTTTTTTGTAAGATTCTTTAGAGTCCCATTGTTTAGCGGCAATAAATACTTCTCCTTTGTCATTCACAACATATTGTTCTATGTATATGTTACGATCCGAAACTTTTAGCGGAAATGGCTTTTCCCAAAGTACTTTTAAGTTTTCATCTAGCACAGAAATTTTAATCACTTCTTCTTTATTTACTCCAATGCCCGATGCAGCAATTGCTGCCACGTTACCACCTGGGCTTTTCTTAAAATCGGCAGACTCAGTTGCATCCATAGATGCAAAACCGTAACCTAAGCTTAAAGCAGAACCAAAATTGAATGAAAATGGAATGGAATAGAAGCTTTTTACAGTTGGGCTGAAGGAGCCATTCTTTAGCTCTGTGTGATAGAATGTAATAATATCGGCTTTTTTGTTGCGGCTAGCTAAAATAAGATAAGTTTTATTTTTCATGGTAAGCATTCCACCCACTTGTGCCTTTTCTTTGCCACCTGTACTAAAGGCAATTGGTGTTGCGGTCAATAATTTACAAGTGAAATCAAACTTGAGCACCTTTGCCTTTCCCCTTGGGTCACTTAATACGTAAAAATATTTACCATCGCTGCCCAATAGATAGTCATTGGAAAACATTCCACCTTCTTTTTTATACTCAAGTCCCCATTTAACTTGAAATTTTTGAGCAAAAGACGAAAGTGAAGCGCATAATAGCGCCATTGACAAAAACAATATTCTCATATACCCTTTTTTAGTTTAGGAAGAAGTTGAACGAAGATAAATAAAGTGGGTGGATACTGGATGTAAAGCTTAATTTTTATTGCCAAGCAGCACCCAATTTCCGCCAGTATCTATAACACTAGCAGTTGGGAAAATGTCTTTGAAGGTTCCTTCAAAATAGTCGCTGGCCTTGTGTTTTTGCTCAGGTGAAACCACTAAGTGGCTAAATAGCAATTTACCGCCAGGTTTTAACAGCTTAACTGTTTCTTGCAAAAACTCTTTCCTTAAAAAACCTGCGGGCACCCTTTCGTCAATAAACACGTCTATACAAATCAGGTCATACTGCTCTTTACTGAAGGTTACAAACGATATGGCATCGGCATTTAACCAACTTACTTGGCTGCCTTCAGGTAAATTTCCGTATCGCTGTGCCATACCAACTACCACAGGGTCAATTTCAACCGCAGTGTAGTGTGCCTTAATATGGTGGCGCTTGTGCAATATATGGGGTATGCTACCCAACCCATAACCTAGCACCAATACTCGATTGGTTTTTTCTTGGGTAGGTTTTAGCTGCTCAAATGTTTTTACAAACGATGTATAATTATCCTCGTGCGAATAATAAACCGCATTAGTAGCTAGAGCATATCTGCCGTTCTTTAATGATACTTTAAGTTTTGGGCTATGATCACTATTTCTAGTTTCCACAGGAATACTTACTAAGTAGCTCAGTCCTTTCAAAATAAAATCCCACATATCTACCTATTCGTCTTTGCCTTTCTTTTTCTTTTTGCCACCTTGGTTTTGTTCCCAGTCTAGCACTTCTTTTGGTATCGTATTTTCCTCTTCTTTGGGCTGCGGTTCTACTTCCTCGTCAACTGGTTCATCATCAGTTTCTTCAATGGTACTGGTGTCATCCTTTTTCTTTTTACCACCTTTAGGTTGCTGCGCATCGTTATTCAAATCTTCATCGCTTGGCGGAGGTGTATTGTCCTTTGGTCTTGGGTCAACAATTACAGGGCCATTCTCTTCTTGATTGAGTAGGTCTTCTTCTTCTTGATCTAACCTGTTCATCTCTTCCTCCTCCAAAAGCTGCTGGCGTAAATCGTTCAATTCATCTTGCATTAAATCTTCATCGCTAGGAAAAAGGTCAAGGTCAACTCTTACTCCACTGGCTATCTTATTCATCCTATCCAAAAACGATTCCATAGCTCCAAAGCTGCTGATAGTGTAGAAGTAAAATTCGTTGTTGGGCAGTTTAACTTGGCGTTTTTCGGCGGGTATAGCAGCTAAAAGTTTGTTGAAATCTTCTTTGCTCGAGGCTATTTGAAGGGTTTTGTTGTTGTAGGTTATGTAATACCAATCGTCAAAAGTACTTTCTATATAAAAGTTAAAGAAGTCGTTGTTTTGCCTCATGCCAAACTCAAGGTAACCATTCAATTTTTTGTGTACACCCGATTCGCCGATATATGAAACGGTTATTGGGCCATCGGAACGAAATATTTGATAATAAGGGTCGTATATCAGCTTTACTTCGCTTATTACAAGGCTGGTGCTTAGTTCTTTGGGTTTTGCAAACAACCCAGTTTTGCGCATTTCTTCAATGGTTTTCTTGGCCTTGTTCTTATCCATCAAGTTGCTCAATGCATTCTCAAAGAAATTGGTAGTGTAATCGGCATTTGGCTTATCAAAGCTAAATGCAATCACATCGCGGGCAAACATTTCCAATAGGTCTTTTTCCATGATTAGGTCAAGGCCAATGGTTGTGGTAAACACATACTTGTTTGAGTCCAAAGTTTGCTCCATGTTACCCGATACAATCAACTTCAATGGATTAAACACCAACGGGAAGTTCATTTTTCCTTCGGCTTTTACCACACCGTTTTTGGTATCGTAGGTAAGCGTACTGCCATAGGGGTTGGCAGTGTTTAGGCGTTCCTCATTGCCGAAGCGGTAGGTTTTAAGCAAGTCATCGTATTTCAAAATACCTTTTACCTGCAGTGTAGGGAAATCACTTGGGTTGTGAAGCGGCTGCATTAAGTTGGTATAAAAGCTACTAACTGTATCTAAAGGATTATAGAACACACCAACAGTTAAGGTGTCTTTGCTGTCGCTATAAACTTTGTCGTAGTGTATTACGGCATTGTTAGGGTCTATAGAATCTAATAAAGTAAACCAATATTTTTCGCCTAAGCGCTCATCAAGCAACGATAGTTTGCCAAAGCCATCAAACATAAGGCTTTTCAATTCGGCTTCTAATTTGGCCATACCTTTGAAGGCAAAACCATCGTTGAGCATAAAGTTGGTGGTATCCGGTATCTGTGTATCAGCATAGGTTTTAAAGAAAACACGCTTCCGCTTACCTGTTTCATCTTTTACCTGTATGTTGCTAAAAAAGATGGGTTGTGGTTTTGTTTTACCATAAACATAATCGTACAATCCGCTGCCTTTGTAGCTTTTTTTACTCTCAATGGTCAAGTCGGCTTTATATAAACGGTGCGATTTGTTTGCCGTATCTGCAATCACCACAGCATTGGTTAGGTTGCGCAGTAAGCCTCCTGGTTCTATTACCACTTTGCCACTATCCGGTATAATGCTGGCATCGGCAACACGTACTTCAGGCACACCAGTAACCTCAATAATAGAGCTGGTCATATCAAATAAGCCGCGTTTACCAAGGAACTTAAGGGAGTCTTGATCTGATTTGGTGGAAACGAAGTAAGCTCCAGCGCTACCTTCTGGTGATTTGAAATCGAGGATATTGGCATCTATATCCCAGAAAAACTCGTTTATCTCGGTTTTGTAATAGTTGTTGCTAAAGTCAGTCGGGATGTTTTCATCATTCGCCTTAAACTGTCCTTGTCGCTTCACAAAATCCACATCTCCGCTTACGTTTGGCGTGTTGAAGGTTACCCTATCTTCGCCAATCGATTTAATCTGCATGCTCATGGTATCAGAGCTCATTGATTCGCTCTTGAAATTGAACTGGGTTGAAGCTAAAACTGCTTCTTTAAATTCAAATCTACCATCACCTTTCAAGCCTGAGGCCGTAAGTAGTAAGTTCCCTTTCAAGTTGCTACCTTCCTCGTACATGGTAAAAGGCACTGTGCGCATTTTGATGTACATGCTATCTCCGTATGGCAACCAATGTATATCGTTATCGAAACCCTCCACCAGCGGATAAGTAAAGCCCTTATAAGTGGTTTTTTTCATGTTAAATGAGTCGGTAACGGCATCTAACGAATCAGGGAAGAAGATGATGTCGGAAGAGTTAAAGCTAGTAAACAGGTAATCAACTTTGCCGCTGCCCCTAAGGCCGGTATTGCTCAACTTAATGCTATCGGTGTATGTACCTTTTCCGCGATAAAGCTCAAATCCTTTGGGCGGGGTAGTTCTCTGGAAACCCAATGATAGGTCTTCTTGTATTTTGAGTTGCTCATCAAAGGTTGGGAAAATGCCATAAGAAACCAGCCTGCCGCCCAAATCGGTATAGTATGGGTCGAAGCTTATGAGGCTATCTAGCTGAAATGGATCAAGCTGAAAATAAAAGCTATCTCGGGTGTAGGCACCTTGGTGAATGCTATCGGCGGAGTAGTAAACAAATGATTTTTTCCTATTGGTAAATATTGGGTACTGCAGTGCGGGTTTTTTACCAGCTTTATTATTAGGCTGGGCAATGTTTAGGTACCCAGTAAGGCCTTCAATTTTTGAACGAAGTTGCACAAAAACAGGGTCGCCATCTTTATCCTTTTCGCCTGTCGGCACATTTATGGTTGCAGCAGCAAGGTCGGTAAGGTCTACTTTAAACGAGTCGTAGTCAAAATAGAACCCTTCGCCCACAAAATCAATAATACCGGCCATTACTATATTTGAAAAAGTAATATCCTGGTCTTCCCTCAATTGAATATCGATGGTGTCGCCTGGGAAAATCCGCACTTCTTGCGAGTCGCTTAACACAATCATGCGCACCCCTTCTACAGTCATGTCAAAGGTGTCGAGATTTAACACTGCATTGTTTTTCGTTGAGTACGAATTGAATTGAATTACATCGTGGTCAATTTTATCAGCATTGGATAAAACAAAGTTGAATACCTTATCCTTTACGGTTACAATACCGGTAATATTATCGTAGTATATAAATCCATCTTCAACTAGCTTATAAAGCATGCGCTTAATGGTGTTTTCAGTATAGCTGGGGTTCATGCGCTTGGCTAGGGTTTCGGCGTAAAAGTCTCTACTACTAGTTTCGTCGCAGTATATCTTGATAACCGAAATAGGGTTGAAATCCATGGCACCTTGGTACTTATCCAACTCCCCCTTTCTGAAATAATTGTATGAAGTAACTACCATGGGGTTTTTGCCTGCACCACTGGTCATTTTTACTTGAAGGTCGTTGGTGTTTAAATCCCAAACAATGGCCTCGGCATTAAATTCTTGACGATGATACGAGTCATAAAATGAACTGGCTGAAACACCCTCGTTTCCTGCATAAAACGCCAACTCGCGCTTTTGCATTTTGTACTTAATGGTTAAGCCTGGATGATATATTGAGTCTTTGCCAACGTATATAGAAACCTCGGCATTGTTAGCGCTCAACTCATCGTTGGTTTTTATAACAATATAGCTTGATTTGAGCATTACAGCTGTGCGGCCATTGTCTTGCGTAAATATCAGGGTAGCTTTGGCGGTGCTATCGCCACCACCAACAATTTGTGAGCCCTCCATTGCAAAACCACCAAGATATTTAATGTTGGGGCCTAAATTTTTGATGGGTAGGTCTTTGCGATAGGATACGAAGTTCGGAAAGCCCGTCATTGATTTTTGGGCAGTTAGGCGGTCTTTAAACGAGCCTTGCAAGCCAAAATCAAAATAAGTTTTGTTGTAAAAGGTAACACTATCAACAGAATAGTCAGCCTTGTTCATTTCAATAGTGTAGCCTTTCAATTCGGCATACACTTGGTCGGCAGGTAAGCCTACTTTTTCCCAGTTAACTTTGCCTTTACCGCCGTTCCACACTTCATCAAGCGGATAGTAAATGCCCGATGTACTAAAAACAAAAATGGTATCGGCCGTAGAAATACCCAGCAAATCAGTGCTTGGGAACTTGATAAACGGTTTCTCGTTTGCAAAACCCAATTCATATGATTTACTGGTGGCTTTCCAAATTTTCGATTTAGTATAGTAAAATGCGTTCTCTTTAAACAGTCCAACCGAGAATTCGATGTATTGGGTAAACTCTTTGCTGCTTCCTTTACGTTGGATTTTAATCACCTCATTTAATATACCCGACCATTTCCCGAACACATCGGCTGCTGTACCACTCTCTGCATATATATTCACGGCTGTTAGGTAGTCAACAAAATGCGGTGCTGCTCGAAGTTTTTGCGCCAACATAGCATTGCTATTTTCTATTACTTTAGCAATAATGTCGGGTGTAATTTTACCTGCTTTATTGAGTGCTAAAAACTTATCGGTTGCTTCTTTTGCATCGTCTCGTTTCGTGGTGTTCATGAATACGTCCAACTCCTTTAAAAATGCAGCTGGGTCGGCAGGGAAACTAGTAATAGTTTGTGCCTGCGTGTAAAGGCCAATAGTCAAACTTAGTAGCAGTAAAATATACTTCATAGGGTGGCGATTCTTGGTAGTATTATTTTGTTAGTTTTAAGCAAATCCAATTACCTCTGGTTTTCTTATCAATCAATCGAAAACCAAGACTGCTGGCCTTGCCCATAATATCGTTTTCGTCTTCGTGCAATAGGCCGCTTAGATAAAGCAATCCGCCCGGTAGCAGGCGTTCGTGCAATAGCTCTAGGTTCCGAAAAATAACATTTTTATTTACATTGGCTAATATACGTCCGAAATGCCTTTGCGGTATGGTGCTTTCGTCACCTTCAATAACGGTTATGTTGTTGATGTTATTGAGTTCCATGTTCTCCAAACTATTGCGGTAGGCCCACTCTTCATGGTCGATAGCAACTAACGATTTAGCACCCATTTTACTGGCTAAAATGGCTAATATTCCAGTGCCGCTGCCAAAATCCAGGGTGTCGTGACCAGTAAAGTCATCGTCCAACATTGCAGCCGACATCATGTATGTCGTTTCGTGGTGGCCTGTGCCAAAAGACATTTTTGGGTCAATCACTACTTCAAAAGCTGCTTGTAGTGCTGGTTCGTGAAACGTTGCCCGGATGTATACTTTGTCATCTACCCAAATTGGACTGTAGTTGCTTTCCCACACCTGGTTCCAGTTGGTTTCAGGTATAATTTCGGTACTATAGTCTGCTGGTAGGCTAAGGTTTGCCAGCGTTTCTTTTAGCTCCGACTCGTTAAACAGGTTCTCAGGTAAAAATGCCTTCACGTGGTCGTCGTGAAACTCGAACCCTTCAAAGTTTTGACCATCTAAAATGGCGGCAAGCATTTCTTGTTGGTCGCTATCCGTTATCGGAAAGGTAAAAGAGAGGTATTGCATCAGGCAGGTATACTATGGATGATATCAAAAAAATCTTGTGCTATGAGCGAGGCACCGCCAATAAGGCCACCATCCACATCGGGTTGGCTAAGCAAACCAGTGGCATTGGCTGGTTTCATGCTTCCGCCATACAATATAGGGGTGTTATTGGCAATTTCCGCGCCAAATAGGCCTTGCAACGTTTCGCGTATAAAGGCGTGCATTTCCTGTGCTTGCTCGGGGCTAGCAGTAAGGCCAGTGCCTATTGCCCAAACGGGCTCGTAGGCAACAACCACATCTTTTATAATGTTTGGCTGAAAGCCTTTCAGGGCAGTTATTATTTGATGTTTTACCAATTCAAAGTGCGTGCCTGCTTCACGCTCAGCTAGCGATTCTCCGCAACAGTATATTACTTTCAAGCCAAAGTCGGCAGCGGCTTTTACTTTTTGGCCAACTACTTCGTCCGTTTCGCCAAAGTATTGGCGGCGTTCGCTGTGGCCCAATATCACGTACTCCGCACCCACCGATTGCAGCATCTCTGCCGAAACCTCACCAGTATATGCACCTGATTTTGCTTGGTGGCAGTTTTGGGCTGCTACTTTTATACCCGTATCGGCTACCATATGAACGGCGCTTTGCAAATGGATATAAGGTGGCGCAACCACTATGGTGTGCTTGGTGGGTTTGCTGCTAATCAGCATATTCAGTTCCACAAGCAATGCAATACCTTCATGAAAGGTTTTGTGCATTTTCCAGTTAGCTGCTATTATTTTTTCCCGTTGATTAGGCATTATGTTCCTTTTTACGGTATTGTTCCGTAGATTCAAAAATATGCTTTAAAATGGCCTTATCTTCTATGGTCAATGCCACTTCTCGTCGACTCATCACTCGCTCGGCTACGTCGTAAGCTTTATTAAGTTGGTAGGTAGTAAAACCATCTGCTCCGCCCCACGAAAAGGAAGGGATAAAGTTTGGAGGAAAGCCCGCACCAAAAATATTGGCACATACACCCACTATTGTACCAGTGTTGAACATGGTATTGATTCCACATTTGCTATGGTCGCCCATAAAAAGCCCGCAAAATTGCAGCCCTGTATCGGTCATACCGCTTTGGCTGTAGTTCCAAAGCTTTACGTTGCCGTAGTTGTTTTTTAAGTTGCTGTTGTTGGTGTCGGCACCCAAGTTGCACCATTCGCCTAATACGGAATTACCCAAAAAGCCATCGTGGCCTTTATTAGTATAACCAAATATCACACTATTGTTTACTTCGCCACCTACTTTGCTATGTGGGCCAATGGTAGTTGGGCCATATATCTTAGTGCCTAGTTTCAATGCTGAGTGCTCGCCTAAAGCAAACGGTCCTCGCACCAAACTGCCCTCCATAACCTCTGCGTCTTTGCCAATGTAAATGGAACCACCACTGGCATTTAATACCGAGCACATTACCGTGGCACCTGGTTCAATAAATATCTTTTCAGGGTTTATGAGCGTGTTGCTTTCGTGGGCGGTTGCACTGGTTCGTCCTGCAGTAAGACGCTTAAAGTCGGCCTCAATGGCCATGCCATTTTTGCTAAAAATATCCCAAACGTTTTGTACCCTAAAAACGGGGTGCTCATAAGCACGAATGTTTGAAGAGGTGTTATTGGTTAAGCGTTGTTGAAAGTCGTTTTTATCTCTTCCGAAGCGCATTGCCAGTACTACACCATGTTGCACCAAGGTTTCGCCAAAAGCCAATGATTTAATAGCTTCTACCAATAAATCATAAGGCAGCAAAGACCCATTAATGAACAAGTTATCCTCACTTTCCTCCATTGGGAATTTTCCCCTCAAGTAAGGTTGTGTAACGGTGCTTGTTTTACATTTAAGGTCGTGCTCCCACTTCTCTCTAATAGTGAGTATGCCTATGCGGATATCGCATACTGGGCGGGTAAAGGTAAAGGGCAATAAGTTATTCCTGACCGAGGTTTCGTCAAACAACAGTACTTGCGGGTGGCTCATGTAACAAAAATAAAGAAAAGCACGGTGAATGTACCAATTTGCTAATGTGCCAATGTGCTGATTAGAATTTACTTTACCTTATTGAGTATGCCCCGTTGTCCTTTTATCAGATAATGGTTAACCATTACTTGCACGTTTTTACCCCAACCAATGCCGCACATATTTACCTTCAGGGTCATATTTAGCGACTTGGGTAGGTATATTGAAATAACGATCTTCACGGGGGTCGTTGCCAATACCAGCTGCATAATTCCAGTTACCGTAGTTGCTGGCTAAGTCGTAATCAACCAAGCAATGCTCAAACCAAGCGGCACCCATTCTCCAATCAAGCTTCAAGTCTTTTACCAAATAGCTGGCTACGTTTTGCCTGCCCCTGTTGCTCATGAAACCGGTATGCAACAGCTCGCGCATATTGGCATCAATAAATGCAATACCCGTATTGCCGATCCTCCAATTTTCGAACATGGCTTCGTTTGAGATGCAGTACAAAGGTTTTTGTTTTATACCCCCTTTACGAAACAGGAGTTTTCCGTATTTCATGGCTACAAAATAGAAATAGTCGCGCCAGATTAATTCAAAAATGAGCCAATAGGTGGAGCTGTTGGCAACCACATCTTGCTCAAATTTCTTTATCTCCCAATAAATGGTGCGTGGCGAAATGCACCCCAGCGACAACCATGCCGAAAACTTAGATGAATAATTGGCACCTAAAAGTTCATTTCGGGTCTCTTTGTAGGTTTTTAGTGCTTCCGTTTCCCAGAAATAATGTTGCAAGCGTTTTGACGCTTCGCCTTCTCCACCTTTAAAACGCATGGCGGCACGCGGGTCGGGCTCCGGTATTTTAAATCCTAATTCAGTTGATGTAGGTATGGTATTTGGTTCGGCAGTTGTTATTGACACAACGGCTGTAGGTGCAGGAAATAATGACCGAACAGTGCTGTTTTTCTCGGTAGCTTTTCTGAAATCGGTAAAGATATTGGGCAGCGACGTAAGCTTGAAAGGAATATCGTCTACATGAAACAAAGTTGCCCCATTGTTAATGGATGTTTGGATATTATGAACACGACAATAGTCTGCTATTTTGGTTTCTATTGCTGCCTCCTCGGTGCCTACTTGATGTTGAAAAAACAAGTGTTCAATGTTATATGCCGCAAGTAATTGCGGCAATGCCTGCTCAGGGTTTTCGGTATATACTAGCAAATCACCTCCAATACTTTGTAAGGAGGTTTTGAGGTATTCTAATGTTTCAAGGAGGAATTGTAATCTATATGGTCCCATTTTGGTAAAACCATATGGGATATGGGCAAACTCTCTTGTATCGATGCAATACACGCAAAGCAACTCATCGCAAGTTTCGGTAGCCTGGTATAGAGCTTCGTTATCATGCAACCTCAAGTCATTTCGAAACCAAACGAGCCCTCTCATTTGTTTAGTCCTCTTTTGTAAGTATCCAGTGCACGTTGCCTTGCAAAGCTATGCTCTACCATTGGTTTAGGGTAGTTAGGGGTGTTTACTTCAGGTACCCATTGGCGCACATACTTGCCATCCTTATCAAACTTTTCTTGCTGCAGGGTAGGATTGAATACACGAAAATATGGTGCGGCATCCACTCCTGTGCCAGCGGCCCATTGCCAGCCGCCGTTGTTGGCGGCTAGGTCAAAGTCCAATAGCTTTTCAGCAAAGTAGGCCTCACCCCAACGCCAATCAATTAGTAAATGCTTGGTAAGGAAACTGGCTACTATCATCCTTACCCTGTTATGCATAAAGCCAGTGGTATTAAGCTCACGCATACCAGCATCTACTATCGGGTAACCCGTTTTCCCCTCGCACCAAAGCTTAAACTCTGACTCGTTGTTGCGCCACTCAATCTGGTCATATTCCTTTCTGAACGATTCCGTTACTACTCTTGGAAAATGCCATAAAATAGTTTGATAAAACTCGCGCCAAATCAATTCGTTCAAAAACGTGGCGCTATGTGCCTTGGCTTGCCTAGCTTTCTCCCTAATACTTACCGTACCAAACCGAAAATGCAACCCCAAGTGCGACGTGCCCGGCTGTGATGGGAAGTTGCGCTTCTCTTGATAGTGCGCCAGCAACGTATCGCTTACGTTGGTATCGGGAAACTTCAAACGCGTTGGCTCAAACCCCATTTCTTTAAGTGAAACAGGTTCTTGCCATTTAGTTTGGTACCAATTGTCGAACATCAACCCAGAAGGATAACTTTCCAAGTCTTTGTCTTGCAGCTTCGCAAGCCACAATTTGCTAAAAGGCGTGTAAACTACATAAGGCTCGCCATTTTCTTTTACTACCTCGTTTTTCTCAAATATCACATGGTCTTTGTAGCTCTTAAATGGGATGTTCTTGGTGTCAAGCAATTCGTACACAGCCTTATCGCGTTCACGGGCATAAGGCTCATAGTCGCGGTTGGCGTACAATGCATGTATATTGTAGGTTTCAAGCAATTCCTTCCAAACCTCAATGGGCTTGCCATACTTAACTAGTAGGGTAGTGCCTTTTCTTTTGAGTTGCTCATTGATGCTGGTAATAGTCTGGTGTATAAACTCCACCCGGGCATCTTTGGTGGGTAGTTTATCCAATATCACTGTGTCAAAAATGAAGATAGGCAATACTGGATGCTCACCACTAAGGGCATTGTGCAAAGCGGTGTTGTCATGCAAGCGCATATCGCGGCGAAACCAGAAGATGGATATAGATTTCAAATTTGGGATTGGGAATGTGAAACTATGAAACTCGGGTTTGAAACAAAGTAGTTTTCAATTGGTTCAAACTAAACATAGCCTTGCAAAAGGATTATTTTTTGCCCTCTGAACCTTGTTCATTAAATTTGGACTATGGGAATTGCAGAACGCAGGGAGAAAGAAAAGATTGAGTTACGGGCATTGATTTTGAGTGCCGCAAAGAAGCTTTTTGTAACCAAGGGTATTGAGCATACCACCATCCGCAATATTGCCGAGGCTATTGACTACAGCGTGGGCACTGTTTACGTTTACTTTAAGGATAAGAATGCCATTTTCCATGCATTGCATTCACAAGGATTTAATGAACTTGGCCAACAACTGGCATTGCTAATGGCCGTTGAGAACCCTATGGAGCGTGTAAAAGCTTTGGGCAGGGTATATATCAATTTCGCTAAAGCCAATGCCGATATGTATAGCTTAATGTTTAGCCAACCTGCCCCTATTGATTATTTAGAAGAGGAACATGCCGACGAATGGAAGGAAGGTGTGCTAGCATTTAATGTACTGAAAGGTACTTTGGCCCAATGCATCGAGCAGGGTTATTTCAAGGGGCATACCTTAGAACCCTTGACCTATATGTTTTGGAGTGCCGTGCACGGAATGTGTGCCTTATATATTAGTGAGCGAGCCAAAGGAGTGAACCTAACTGACCCTGATACCATTGTTGAAAGAGGATACGAAGAGTTCTTGAAGATAATAGGGGAATAATTTTTTAGTTGCAATTGAACAATGTTCATTTTATATTGTTAGTTCAATAAAATTAAACTTCATGAAACAATTAGCCCTGATTACTGGAGCATCTTCGGGTATAGGTAAGGCACTTGCATACGAGGCCGCTGCCCAACAAATTGATTTGATTTTGGTTGCTAGAAATGGATCAAAGCTAATAGAGGCTAAAATTGAGTTAGAGCGAAAGTTTGGCATTTCCGTTCACGTAATTGTTAAGGACCTATCGAACCCTGAGGCTGCAAAAGACCTCCATCAAGAAATAACAGCTAAAGGCTTGCAAGTAAATATGTTGGTGAACAATGCTGGTGTAGGCCTGTATGGCGAATTTGTAGATACACCGCTGGAAACAGAATTGAGCATGATTGATCTCAATGTAAGCTCACTGGTAGTGCTTACCAAGCTGTTTGCCATAGATATGAAAAAGCGCGGTGAAGGAAGGATTATGAACGTGGCATCGCTACTATCTTTCTTACCATTTCCTTACTACTCGGTTTACTCTGCCACTAAGGCATTTGTATTGGCTTTTACCGAAACTGTGGGTGCCGAACTAGATGGCACCGGTGTGATAGTAACTTCCATTTGCCCTGGGCCAGTTGATACCAATTTTACTACTGCCGAAATGCTTGGCACTAACGCATACAAAACCAACAAACCAGCAGAAGCCAGCTTTGTTGCTAAAATTGCCATTAGGCATTTACTGCATGGCAAAGGCAACAAGGTTATCGGTTTTAATAATTGGTTTATATCCAACTTACCTAGGGTAACCCCCGACTCCATAATGGTTAAGATTAAGAAGAATCTTGCTAGCCAAGTAAAACAAAAAGAATGATTACTTTTTTAGAGACACTGAAAGAACGGAACGAGTTATTGTTTTATTTCAGTTTAGCCAGCGTTATGATGGCTATTCTTAGCCTTGTGTTGGTTAAACTTTACCCAATTGATTTGTTGGGCACCAGTGCTTGGTTTAAGCCATTTAAGTTTTGGCTTTCGTCGGCAATTTTGGCAAGTACTATGGCTTGGTACTTGCATTACATAGGCAAAGTACCCAGTGTTCAGATTTATTCATGGGGTTTGATATTGTTGTTGCTGGTTGAAGATGTTTACATAACTTGGCAAGCCAGCAAAGGCCAATTGTCGCATTTTAATGTTTCAACGCCATTTTATTCGTTTATGTTTAGTGTGATGGCTTTTTGCGCGGTTGTTATTGCCCTGTGGACGGCATACTACGGTTTGTTATTTTTTATTCGCGACTTTCCTGCATTGCCTCCAGCTTATTTATGGGGTATACGCTTGGGCATTGTGGTGTTTGTGGTTTTTGCCTTACAAGGATTAACCATGGGTTCGCAACTCTCGCATACCGTTGGCGCACCCGATGGAACCAAAGGCTTGCCAGTGGTCGGGTGGAGCCGCCAGTTTGGCGACTTGCGCATTGCACATTTTCTGGGCATGCATGCGCTACAAATTATACCATTGGTTTCTTTCTATTTGCTTCGAGATGCAAAGTGGGCCATTGCATTCGGTATTGGTTACCTCTTGTTTACCAGTTTCACGTTTTGGTGGGCCTTGCAGGGTAGGGGATGGTAAACTAAAACTCACCACATAGTTTCCCAATCTCCCAAAAAATCCATAAGTTTAGTATGGGCAACAGTCGACAGACCACGGTCCACGGTTTTACTTTAATAGCATAACCATGATTCAGTCTTGTGTCTTGTGTCTTGCGTCTTGTGTCTAAAATATGAAAGATTACATCATCATCGGCTCCGGTTTCGGGGGAAGTGTGGCGGCCATGCGGCTGGCAGAGAAGGGTTATAGTGTAACGGTGCTAGAAAAAGGCAAGCGCTACGAGGCCAAAGATTTCCCGAAAACTAATTGGAACGCCCCCAAATACCTTTGGGTGCCTGTGCTGAAATGGTTTGGTTTTCAAAAACTAACCTTCTTTAAGGACGTCTTTATCTTGAGCGGCGTGGGTGTTGGTGGTGGTAGCTTGGTGTATGCCAACACACACTTTGTACCGCCCGATGCATTCTTCAATAACCCTGCTTGGTCGCACATAAAAGATTGGAAAACAGCGCTGATGCCCTATTACCGAAAAGCACAGTTTATGCTGGGCAGCACCAAAGTAAACAGGGAGTACCCAGAAGATACCTTTTTGAAGGAGGTAGCGCAAGATATGGGACGCGGCGATAGCTATGGGCATGTGGATGTGGGTGTGTATTTTGGGGATACCAAAAATGCGATCGACCCATATTTTAACGGATTAGGGCCTAAGCGCACCGGTTGCACAGAGTGTGCTGGTTGTATGGTAGGTTGCAGGCATGGTGCCAAAAATACCCTCGATAAAAACTACCTATATTTTGCGCAGCAATACGGTGCAGAAGTGGTGGCCGAAACGATAGTTACTAAGATTGAGTACCTAAACGATGTGTACCATGTGCACACCCAGAGCAGCACATCATGGTTTAAGAGGCAGGCTAAGGTATATCAATCTAAAGGATTGGTGGTGAGCGGAGGTGTGCTGGGTACTATGGACTTGCTATTGAAGCAAAAATATGCACTCAAAACCATGCCCAACCTTAGCGATAGGCTAGGGGAGAACCTGCGCACCAATTCTGAATCGTTGTGCGGGGTGATGGGAGGCAACCAGAAACTGAATCACGGGGTGGCTATCAGTTCGGTATTCAACCCCGACGACCACACCCATGTGGAGATTGTAAAATACTCCAATGGCTCGGATGCACTGGCACGATTGAGCACACTGGCTACTGGAGAAGGCAAGCCGCTGGTGCGCACCGCCAAAATGATTGGTAACTTGATTACTAAACCTCGTTCAGTTATCAAGTTTATGTTCAATCGAAAACTGGCAAGCACCTCTATCATTTTCTTGGTGATGCAAACACTGGATAGCTCCATGAAAATGGTTTGGAAAAGCGGACTTTTTGGAGGTAGCATGGCTATTGATAATAGCGGCCAGGATAAAGTGCCGGCTTATATTCCAATCGGGCAAGAGGTAATGAACCGCTATGCTGAAAAAACGGGTGGTGTGCCGATGAATGCCGTAACCGAAGTGATGTTCAATATGAGCACCACGGCGCACATACTAGGTGGCTGCCCCATGGGCGAAACGGCTGACAAGGGTGTGGTTAATGAAAACTTCCAGGTGTTTGGCTACCCTAATATGTACATTTTGGATGGGTCCATAATCCCTTGCAACCTTGGCGTAAACCCCAGCCTAAGCATTACTGCCCTAAGCGAATACGCCATGGCGCAAGTGCCTGAAAAAGCCGGTAATGCCAACCAACCGTTGGAAAGGAGAATGGCTGAAGGGATGATAGCGTAATGCTGCCAATTTGAAAATGTGCTAATTTGGAATTTGAAAATGGCTTTATTCTTGAGTTAGGTTGCGTGCCTAAACTATCTTATCAAATGATAAAATCTTTCCATTAGACCTCTTAAATTATTTATTAAAAATTTAGCGAATCGCCCTCATTTTCAAAATACCGCATTTTCGAACCTGCCTGCCAGCAAGCAGGTTCCCAAACTGGGTTTAACGCGCTAAGTACATCTTGCCGAAACCGCTCTTGAAATATTTATCGGCGCCAGTGCCCATTTTCTCAATGCTTTGGCCGTCAATAGAGGCTACTATGCGGTACAAGTATAGACCGTTGCCAAGTGGGTCGCCGTATTGGTCGGTGCCGTTCCAGGCAAACTCGGTTATGTTTCGGCCAATACGAATTGGGCCCAACTCATCCAACATAATTTCGCGCACCACTTTACCCGATACGGTCATTATCTGTATTTTGAAGAATGTAGGCACTTGCGAACCCGTAAGCGTAAATACAAACCTAGTTTGGGTAGTAAACGGGTTGGGGTAGTTCAGCACGTTGCTTATCATCGATTTGTTGATGATTTCGAACGAAAGACGATAGTCAATACCATCACCAGCTACACCATAAGTGCCCGATACGTTAGCGCTTCTATCTTGTGCTTGCACCAATAGTTCGTAAGTGCCGTCTTGCTCAAAGGTTTTGTTAAGCTGCACCTCGGCTAAGTTGTTTTTATTGTTGGCTTGGCTGGTAGTAGCTGGGCGAAATTGTACCCTTGGGTCGGTAAAGTTTTGGCGTATCAATTGCCCGTCAGGGTATTTCAAGAATACATTGAGCAACGAGGTGTCGTTCAATGCCAAGAAACGGTTCTCGTCCTTCAGCTTAATCAATATCTCTGGTTCTGCCGAAACGATGTCACCATTAATAATATGCACATTATCGAACGTTACATCTAACAGCGGGTTGGCAATATCGCCTTGTTGGCGGAATTGCAGGATGCCCAAGTTATTGAAATGGAACTGCTCCGGTTGATCATCATCAGGGTTTATTTCTATTATCAACGTATTTACGTCATCCAGACAATTGCAGCTAGAGTTGAACTGGTAAGTGAGGTTTACCGATTGGAAGGCTTTCAGCGAGTCGTAGCGTATGTATTCGGTATATTCGGCCCTATTCGATGTTAGGATGGAGTATTTCACCAAAAGGCTATCCATATCAACTGGCGACACGTTCTCTACCGCTATATCCAGTTTCAAGTTGTCGCCCAATGTAATCGAGTCGGTAAACTGATAGAGCTGGAAGGCGTTCAAGGCAGCCTCAGGAACTTTTTTGTAAAGTACGCGCCAGTAGTCAAGTTGTACCGGGGTGCGCGTGCTATCATCGCGGGTAGTTAGCTTCAGTTTAAGGAACGGATATTGTGCCGCATTAATGTTAGTTAATGGTTGATCTAAATTGGTCAAGTTAGGAATCAAAACGGTCTCAATACCAGCATTATTAACCCCAATAACATCAATACTTGCAATGTCGTTAGGCAATGCATCTAAAGAGTTCCAGCGCCAGTGTACTGAGCCCCATTCATAAGCAGGGCCAATAAGTGGTGTAGTCATTTGGCCTTCGTACCAACGGGCAGTTACGCTCGTGTTGAAATTCAGTATATCGTTAATACTATTTCCAGATACCTCTTGTACAGCACTTGGGTTACCTTTGGTAGTAAACATTATCCAAGGTGAGCTGCCGCTTTGATTTACCAATTGTGGTATGGCAGTGGAGCCTAAATCGGTAAATGTTTGTTGCAGTGGCGCTCCCCAACCGGCGTAGTTGGCAAAATTTACGCTATAAACCAGCACATAATAGCCATTGGGTATACTGTTTACAAAATCAACAATCCGTTGTTGCCAGTATGCCGTGTTTACCGGAAACATAAAGCCGCCCACATCAATGGTTTTGCAATGGATGCTCTTATGGATGCTATTTATTTTGTATCCCGATTGGGCATCGGTTACTACATCGGCATAGCGGCTCACCCAGTTGTTCCCCGTTGATGGGTCGATAACGGCAATAGTAACACCGCCAGGAAATCCACCGCTTCCGCCGCAGTTCCAATCTTGCTTTTTTACGTTGTTTATAAAGTACGCCATTTGATCAAACGGCACAGCGCCACCTTGCCCATCCCAAGTACCTGTGCGCACGGCAATGGTCTTTATATCGTCGGCAAATTTAAACTGGCGGTCGGCAGGTAGTTCAAGGTTTTGGTACTCGTCTTTAAGATACTGGAAGTAGTGGCTTTGGTTCCAGCCCGGGAATTCATCTTGGATGTAGATAAACGAACTGTTCCTCCACCGATACGGCGTGCCAGCTCCGGTTGAGTCAATACCAACGCGCCAGTAGTATACCGTACTATCGGTCATCACTATTCCTGGAGTCCAGCTCAGCACACCACCTGTTTGCACTAGGCTCGTGCTTCGTTTTACTGGGCTATTGAACAACTCGGTAGTGTCAATCTCCATGATGTAAGTCTTTTGCAGTGCAAAAGCATTAGCAGTGGAGGCTTTTAAAATAACTCCTTGGTTAGGTACTATCGCAAACTCGTATGGATGGATGGGGTAAACATCTTCGGAGAGTATACTGAAGGTAAGTCCCAAAGTGTTGTTGGTTTCTGACAGCTCCAAGGGCACTTTATCGCCAGCATCAATCGTTATCTGCAGGTTGTTTAAGCCAAATGCCTCACCCGAACCCGTTGGCAAGGTGAGCTTAAAAGTATCCAGATAATGAGTACCATCTACTGATAGGTTGTAAGTAAACGACGTGCCGTCGGGCAGGGTGCGTATTACCTCCAAGTTTATTTGCGTATCAATAGCCATTCCGAGGTTGGCAATAGCTACGTATAGGTCAAATGAATCGGTTTGAAGGGTAACAATAGGAGGATCGAAAAACACATTTTGGGCCTCAAGTGCATAATCGGGCTTAGGGTGCGGGTTTATTTTTAGGGCTGGGTCGCCATGCAAAATAAGGTCTTGAGCTACCATTCTATTGAACGAGCTATTGCAGCAACTTTCAATATCAGCAATGGTTTTTTTCATTAGCTCGCCCACGGTGCTTAGGTAGTTTTTGGGCGAAAGGTTGAAATAGAAATTACGACTGTAAGTACTTAAACCGTTCGACGAGGATAGGGCTGTAGTTGCCAAGAACGCTATGGCTCCTTTGTTTTGGGCAAAAATAAAATTTTCGCTAATGCCTGGGTCGGGGTTAAAAATGTTACCACTATAACATCCGTTAGAAAGTACAAAAGGAAAGCGCGGTGAGTTGTTGTAGTTGTTTGGGTCGTCAATAGTAAAATCAAAAGAGTTCGGAGAAGAGTGACCAAAGAACGTTAACAGCGATACGCCTTGGTTTATTCTGCTACTCAGGAAGTTCGATTGGGCAATTTGTATAGGGTTGCTACTGTTTTTAAAAAACGAGGTAACATTACCCCCATAAAAAGTATCTCTTACTATATCCTCAAAGCTCTCTAAGTAAAACTTAAAAGTTGCTTGTTCGCTGCTATTGTTACCACCCCCTAGGTGCAGCAATTCTTTAGTCCAAAGTTTGTTTGCAATGGTTTGATAAGGGTCGCCAACCAAATTTTGTTCCGCCTCAAACACCTTCACCTTGTCGAGGTAATCTTTAACCTGCGCAGGTGTGATAGCCGCTATGCGGCCAACAGGTACAAGTGGTATAAGAGTTCCAGGGGTACCCGCAAGCAGATTGTCGCTACCAGGATATCCCCAAGTAGGTAAAAGGCAAGCGTTGAATGTGCCCGAACTGGAGCGCATACTTTTGTATTCAAAGCCTTTTCCTATCAAAAACAGGTATTGGGGTCTTTTGTCAATCCAGTTCACGTCGGCAAAGTGCATGAAGTTTCGTATGGCCGAAGGATGCTTAGCAATACCATAAGCAAACTGGTCGTACAACTGCTCAGCAATAACGGTGGCCACGCTATAACCACCACCTGCCGCACTTGCCCTATACCGTGCATATTCATTTACCCAGTTGTTGCCATTGCCGTCGTTCGTTAGCGAATTGCTGGTAATTATTATGTAACTACCTTGGTTGCTTGGGTTGCTGTAATTTATAAACGTGGTTCTAGTAAGAGCTGCAACACTGTATAGTTCAGTACTACTCGTGTTTGCAAGATAAAAAACCCGTTCGGCAGCACCGCCATGTGTAGGTATCTTGAATTGCTGTGTTCCAGAGTTGTTCTGCCCTTCAATCCGTATTTGATTGGTTAAGTCATATAATATAGGTGTTGTATTGCCACTCGAAAACGAAGTAAACTCCAAGAATTTGATCCCAGAATTAGTATTAAGGTTAAATTCAAACTTGGTAGCTCCGTTTACATTGAAATTGTGCGGATAGGTAAGGCTCAAAAACATTACTTGGTTTCTATCGATGCTACCTGGGCCAATGGCCGATATGTTGAGGGTGTTATTGGTATTAAGATTGTTTGAAGTGTTGGTCCACTCCCATTTGTTTAAACGATAGCCATAATAACTAGTATCAATCAATACCGGTAGTGCATTGAATGAAATGCGAAGACGGTGATCTGATACAGAGGTGGATACCAAATTTAATTTAAGCGTAAAATTGAGCGCCGAAGACGCCACTATGCCTGGTGTAGCAAAAGAGTATGTTTTGTTGGCTAAGTTAAAAGTTGCATCACCGTATCCTTCGGCATCATCAAACATGGATTCGTACAACGATACACCGGCCAGCAAAGCGGGTTTGCCTTGGTTGTAAGTGCCGTTGGTTGATTGGGTAATGGTGGTTGTGCAATAAATCTCTTTGTTTGGTAGGTTAGTAAGGTCATTGGGTATGGCCGAAAAGAATTTGCCGGGTTGTATGGTGTTCCAAGCCAAAAAATAGGATATGGTGTCGGTAATTAAGCTGTAGGATGGATTGGCTTGTAAAAATGGATCCTCAAACATTTGAAGATCAACCGAGCCATCATTTTTTTTACCGATAAATTCGATGTAATCGTTATTGCCCATAAGGCCAGTGGTAGATACATAAATGGGTACTACCTCGCCTTTGCAGAATAGCGTAAACTGGCTACCGGCTACCGATGTTACGGGTATATTGGCTGCGCTTAATACGCTATATGGTATGCGGTATATGCCATCGCGGGCAATTTTTATCTTGTAGTAAGTTTTGCTGTAATCAATCCATTCGTTGCCATAGGTTTGCGCTTGCATATATAATGGCACAGCCAGCAATAGCGCCAGGAAAAACCTAAATGTCACTGAGCTTTTCATACCTTATTTTTGTTGCCTTTTGTTAATCCCTACATTTAGCGAAAATACATGCGAATACAAGGCATCGCTTTGGTTACCAATGTCGGTAAAAGCATAATCAATTTTAATACCTTTTATGCGCAAACCAACTCCAATATTTGGCTGCCAAGTAACTATGGCACTACCATCAATGTCATCGGTTACGCGTTGTATATTGCCTACTCCAAAACGAACATAGATGATCTTTGCATAGTTCATTTCTAGGCCAAACTTCGGGTCGATGCTTACACTATTGGTGCGGATAGGTACGTTACGTTTTCCATCGGTACTCATCTCAAAATTAAGCTCTGGCAAAATATGGAACTTATCTTTGATGCTGATATCGTAAGCAGCACCAAAAATGAACTTGGGTACCGTAATTTCGAGCGAACTAGATGGTAATGCGTTGCCAGTGGCTACCAATACATCCTTTTCTTCATCGGTAAAGTTAAACGACCAAGCGTTGAATGTACTTGTTACGTCGCGGGCCATAAAGCCCAATTTTAGTTTTTTAATGTCGTATTGGGCACCCAAATCGAGGCCAAAACCCCATGCGGTGGCAAAGTCGCCCGCTTTACGATAGATAACTTTGGCATTTACCCCAATGCGCAAATCTTTGAGCTTGGGTATACTTTGGGCATAGCTGATAAATGTACCGTAATCGCCCACGGAAAACGAACGGATGTTGTCATAGTTTATAGTACCATCGGGGTCGAATAAATTGATTGTGTTTGGGATATCGTCAACTGCAAAACGGATGAGCGAAACGCCCAAAAACCGTTTTTTGTCTTTCATCGGAATAACGATAGAGCCGTAGTCATATTTGGCTATGCCTGCAAAGTACTCGGCATGCATAAAACTACCTTGAAAGTTGTGGGTTACTTGTGCCAGTCCAGCGGGGTTCCAATATCCTGCAGTTACGTCGTCAACGCTGGCTACTTGTGCACCCGACATGGCCATGCCGCGGGCGCCAACGCCTATGGATAGGAACTCGTTGCTGTATTTACGTACCTGTGATTTGGCGGAAAATACCGACAAAAACAGTAGTGCGAAAACTAACAGTCCGGTTATGGTGATTCCGGTCTTTGGTGTCATGTGGCAGTTTTGAGCAGTTGAACCACTATTTGGGGCATATCTTGCAGCAGGTTAGCGTTTTGGCGCTCAAACTCTAGCAATGCTTCTTGTGTTCTTTGTCGCAAATCAGCATTTACTTTGTTTCCTGTTGCCCTATACCATGCCCCGAGCAATGCTTCCGTAAAATGTTCGTCACGTGGGTAATATTCTAAAAACCTACGTTTTGTGAATGTTTTAAAATTACCAAAAAAATCCCCGTACAAATGATTACAGCCCGTTTCGGCGAAATACTTTTCCACTACAGGTTGTGATACTGTTGCTAGCGTTTCGTAGAATTCTACGCATAAATGCGGATAAAGTTTTAACAAAGTACGGTCAATCATCATTTCAACTGCAATATGCGCCAAAAACCAAGAGCGGGGCAATGACTCTAATAGCTGTAGGCTTTTCAGTTCACTTTTTAAATTAGCCTGTAAAAGTTCAAATTCAGGTAAGCTGTGGAAAATCTTATCGGTAAGCTGATGTTTGGTAATGCCTTGCGAAATAGCAGAATGCTCTTCCAATTCAGGGTGGTATGAGGCTACCTTTTTCCGCATTAGCTGGTTAAACCCTTTAGTTAAATCAGGCATTATCAATCCGAACTTAAAGTAAGCCGAAGGATTGTCGCTATCGATAAAATAATGGGAGAGAAAGTTCATTTTTCTTTTTAGACCCAACTTACTTTGAGATAAAGAACAAAATACGGATTTAATTAGTTTTTAAGATTTCGGCAAGCAAAAAAGGGGCCATTAGCGGCCCCAAAAGTTTCGTGAATAAATTCTAAAAATTGTACCTCAACTAAGGCAGGCTCGCTTTGAATGCGGCATATGCTGCATTGTTGGTAAGGGTGCCGTTACATGTTAGGTTTTCATCGGTTTCAACTGCATTTATTTTCGCAATGCGGTTTTCGGGGTTCGGGTGCGTTAACAAAAACTGTGGAGTATTGGAACTACCTTGTGCTTCAATTTTTTCAAAGAAACCAGCGGCACCAGTTGGATTTAAGTCGGTGGGGCAAAGGTATATTACCGAGTACTTGTCAGCCTCGGTTTCGTCGGCCCGGCTAAATGCAAGTGTTACTAGGCTTTGAGCAATGTCGGTTAGTTGGTTTTGGTTATTGCCCAATGCAATACTTATTAGGGTGCTAAAACCATACTCCTTGGTCAATTGGTCGGTACTATGTCGGCGGTCGGCATGTGCCATTTCGTGGCCTAATACACCAGCCAATTCATCCTCCGATTCTAGGAATTTAATCAATCCTGTGTATATGTATATGTAGCCGCCTGGTGTGCAAAAAGCATTCAAGGTATTGTCGTCCTCAATGATATATACTTCCCAAGCAAATTCGTTTTTGTAAAGTATTTTGCCACCATCTAAAATCTTATCTCGCAAGCCACGAATGTAGGCATAAGCTTGTGGGTATTGAGATTCGGATAGTAATGGATAAGAGGCAGGATCTGATTCTATCTGAGCTTTTACTTGAAGGCCAAGGTTTTTGTCATCGGTAATGGTAAAAATGTTGATGCTCTTATCATCTTTATTACAACCGGCACCTACTAGCATTGCCAGCAGCATTATCCAGGTTATATGCGTCCTCATCATAGTGGTAGTTTTATTTTAGGAAGGCAAAAATAGTCAATCCAGTTATTATTTGAAGATATGAAACCCCATGTCACTTTCCATACTTACAAAGCTTCCGGTGCTGCCCGAAACCATTTTCAACTTAAATTTTGAATAAAATACGGTAGTATCATTTTTCTTTTCTTCAAATTGCAATGGTTGAGGATTACCAAATGGCATGCCATTTTTAAAATTGCCAAAATAACCTTCGATGGGCGATGCTATATTAGAGTTCCAATTGTTTCCTGCTATAATGGTCCAGTAATAATCTCCAGCTGCAATGTTATTTACTTCGTAATTAGAGCCAGCACCTACAAAGTGGTTTCTGATTATTACCTCATTTTTATCTAGTAGCACAAATACGGCATCAACATCAAATCCGTTTTCTACAACCACACTGCCGTTGTGTGCGTATGTATCGGCAGGGTTGTAAGTGGATGGGTAAGGCGATGTACCATTTTCGAACCTACTGATTACCTTCTCAAATGGATAATATGCTCCTATTGTGGTACCATTATTTTTTCTAATGCCATAAACTGCCACGTTATACAACACTATAGCGGGTAGCAAAAGGGCAATGGCTATCATTACGGTAGGGTAATACTTTCCGAAAAAACCACGCTCTGCCCAATTTGGCTTCTTGTAATTCCCTGTTACTACCATCACTATTTCCGGCGAAACATACTCGATATTCATCGAAACAGCTTTGGCAGGGCCCAACGTATGATGTCCCTCGCAAAGGGCTTTAAGCACATAGTGTACTTGGGTAACAATGGTACCTTTATAGGGCATGTCGTGTTCTACCCTTCTTACCAATTCAAAATGTTCCATGCCTAGCAATTCAAACGCTTGCACGCGTTTTGGGCACCGAAAAATTACGGTAAACGGCTCGCCTACTTGCACGTTTTGCTTGCTTACATGCATGCCAATGTTGTGGCTCGCATAGCGTGTTTTAATGTTTACATATTTGTTTGCTATTTCGGCATTTAGCTCAAGCTGACGATCATATTCTTGCCGGTGGCTGGGGTGGCTTAGTACCTCATAGGCGCGTTGTATGCGCGTAAAAATGGCCACAGCATTAGGCTCGTTACTCCTGTCGGGGTGGTAAATAAGCACCAGCTTTCGGTAAGCCGTTTTTATGACCCCATCGGTAGCAGTGCGCTCCACACCTAGTGTTTGGTAGTAATTGTCGGTTTGCTGCTGCCCCATTAATAATTAATCCAGTTTGCAATTATACTTGCGTTGCTTACACCCAACGGCACAAACAAATGTTAAAGTGCACTGCTGAAAACAATTTTTTCAACGTAAAAAGTTTTAAGTAATAAAGATAAAAGATTTTACGGGGCATAGCCCTATTGCCCTTTTAGTGTATTTTGACCCAATTGTGGCAAATGTATGCCTTGCTTTGACTTACAAATGAGAACTTTGTAGCCGAAACATACAAACCTCACCATGCGTAACTTTGCCCTATTGTTATTGACATTATTGGCTGCCCCAGCCTTTGCCCAAACCGATGCTGTGAAAGAACAGGCGTTTATTACGAATGCCCGCCAATTGATTTACGAGGGCAAGCGTTCTGGTGAGGGCTACTTTTCGCAAGATGGTAAGAAGCTAATTTTTCAGAGCGAACGATTGGATGAAAACCCGTTTTACCAAATTTATACCCTCGACCTTGAAACTGGCGATATGGAACTGGTAAGTACGGGCGATGGTAAAACCACATGCGCTTACTTTCAGTGGGGTGGAGGCAATAAAATATTATACTCATCAACGCACCAAGACCCAAAAGCCAAGCAAAAGCAAAAGGATGAGCTTGATTTTAGAAATAGTGGGCAAAAACGCCGCTATAGCTGGGACTACGACGAGACTATGGACATTTTTGCTGCCGACCAAGATGGCAAAAACCCAAAGAACCTTACCAATACAATTGGATACGATGCCGAGGGCAGTTATAGCCCCGATGGCAAAAAAATTGCCTTTTGCTCCATACGCGATGCTTACAACCGCAAACTAACCCCAGAAGAACAAAAGCTACTGGAAATTGACCCTTCTTTTTATGGCGAGATATATGTTATGGATGCCGATGGTAAGAATGTAAAACGGCTTACTAATTATGGTGGTTACGATGGTGGTCCGTTTTTTTCGCCCGACGGCAAACGTATTGTTTGGCGCCGATTTACGCCCGATGGCATGAGTGCCGATATTTATACCATGAATATTGATGGTACAGATGTGAAACGGATAACCGAGTTTAAGGCTATGAGCTGGGCACCGTATTATTGCCCAACACAAGACTATATCATTTTTGCGAGTAACAAACTGGGGTTCAGCAATTTTGAATTGTATATTGTTGATACTGCTGGATTAAAGGAACCGGTGCAGATAACCTTTACCGATGGTTTTGATGGTTTGCCCGTGTTTTCGCCCGATGGCAGTAAGTTGGCTTGGACCAGCACCCGTACTTCGGGTGGCGCTTCACAGTTGTTTTTGGCCAACTGGAATCATTCAGCCGCAGTAGAAGCCCTTAAAAAAGCACCGTTGAAAGGGCAGGGTAGTGGCTTTACCCCCGCTATTAAGGCCACCGAGATGCAACAGAAGGTTGAGTATCTGGCAAGTGACTCGCTAGAGGGCCGTATGACAGGTAGCAAGGGTATAGAGGCTGCTGCAACTTACATCTCCAGCCAATTTAGAGGAATTGGTTTGCAACCAGTTGCTGGTTTGCCAGATTACAAATATGCTTTTGAGTTTGTAGCCAACACTAAAGTGAATAAAGAGCAGAGTAAGTTCTCGGTTACCATTAACGGCAAGCGCCAGTATATGGATTTGTTTACGCATTGGCTGCCGCAGTCGTTTAGCATGAATGGTAAAGCTACTGGAGATGTGGTGTTTGTTGGCTATGGCATCAAATCTGCAGATAAGAGCGCCGTTGAATATAATTCGTACAACGGACTAGATGTTAAAGGTAAAATTGTATTGGTGCTAAATGGTACCCCACCATACTTAAGCGATGAGGATGAGAAAGAACTGTTGCGTTATGCTACTCCACGATACAAAGCTCTAATAGCCCGAGAATTAGGTGCAACTGCCGTTGTTTTCGTAAGCGAAATTGAAAATACTTATGGCTCAGTGCACCACGAAAACACCCCAGGCAACAGTGGCATTGTGGCTGTTAGCATTAACCCATCGGTGGCTGACAAATTACTTGCTAGCAATAAGCTTACTGTTGCCGACTTGAAAAGCCGCTACCAAGAATTTAACCCACATGTAAAAAATGAGACCGCGCTAAAAGATTTAAAAATAGACTTAGAGGTAGTGCTAGACAAGGTGCAAAAAACCGATTATAACGTATTGGGTATGATACCTGCTACTAACAAATCGGATAAGTATATTTTTATTGGTGGCCATTATGACCATTTGGGATATGGCGAAACGAGTTCTTTAGCTAGTGGTGAAGATATCAAGCAAATACACAATGGTGCCGACGATAATGCATCGGGTACTGCAACGGTAATGGAGTTAGCCGAGTATTTTGCCCAATTAAAGAAAGATAAACCTGAATTGTTTACCCGGAACTTGGTGTTTGTGCTCTGGAGTGGCGAAGAACTTGGTCTTGTAGGCAGCCATAAATTGGCTGCTGATAGTATGATTAATATGAAGAATGTAGAGGCATATATCAATTTTGATATGGTAGGCCGGCTAAAGGATAACAAGCTTATACTGCAAGGTCTCGGCTCTTCATCGGCATGGAAGAAAATGATTGAGAAGCGCAACGTGTCTGCTGGCTTCAATCTTACACTACAAGACGACCCTTATGTGCCTACCGATGCTATGAGCCTATATCAAGCTGGGGTGCCTGTTTTGGCAGTATTTACCGGTATACACGACGATTACCACCGCCCGAGCGACGATGCCGATAAGCTTGATTACGCTGGCATGGAACGCATTGCTAAGTTTGCCCAAGGTATAGTTGAAGAGTTGCTTAAGGCAGATAAGATTGACTTTTTGAAGGTAGAAATGAGCAAAAGCATGAGCGCTGGCAGCAAAGGATTTAGTGTATACTTAGGCACTATACCAGATTATGTGGCCGAGGTAGAGGGAGTTAAGCTCAGTGGCGTTCGCACCGGAGCCCCAGCCGAAAAGGCCGGTTTGAAAGCAGGAGATGTGATTATAAAACTTGCTGGCAAGGATATTAAGAACGTTTACGACTATACCTACGTGCTGGGCGATTTGCAGCCAGATAAAACAGTGGAAATTGTTATATTCCGAGATGGTAAGCAGGTAGTTTTAAACATTACCCCAACAGTGAAGTAAAATTGAAGTCATAGTTTTTATTGTATAACTATTTGATTTTCAAATAAATACTAGCTCTATTGTAGGATTAGACTCCCTAATCATTTATTTTTAAAGGAAAAAGTATAATTAGTTTTTTATTAGATACCCAAACTGTTACTAGGCTTTTGTTCTGGGTGTTTTCATCTAAATTTCCGTCAATAAATTAATTAATTTAGTATGCGTAATTTATTGATAGCCAAACTTATAAAAACATCGATTGAAAATGCCTTTTTTTAATTAAATACCGATTGTTAATGTTATTTTAACGAATTAATTTAACTGAATTAATTCTTAGCAACTGGTTATCCCCCGAAAATAGCCGATTGTTTATTTGATTTAATGACAATCCAAACCGTATTATGAGACCGACCTTTACTCTAATTGTACGTTCCCTTATAGCTACACTAATTATGTTTCTATCAGGTGCCCTGTTTGCCCAAAACTTAACCCCAGTTGCGGGTTCTACCCAAACAATTTTTGCTCCAAGTGGAGGCTATGCTAGCTTTTCAGACCCAGGTGGGCCTGGTGGTTCAGTAATTTTATGCTCAGGTATAAATATTGGCACAGCAGCGCAAAACTATCCGAACTGCGGATGTAATACTATTGTTACCATTTGCCACGACATTCCAGGCATTCCTGTAGGACTTGACTTTACGCAATTTGGTGTAAACTCAACCTTCGATTATGTGATAGTGCACAACGGCAATTCTGTTGCCGGCGCCGAACTTTACAATAATACCACGGGTGGTGCACAGGTTAACGACAAATGTGCAGGTCCAGGCTTGGTCACGGCTAGCAACCCAAGCGGTTGCTTAACTGTTGAGTTTTACTCTAGCACCGTGACTAATGATGCCGGATTTATAGCCAACATTATCGCTGCTCCGGTTGGCGATGTTGATGCAGGACTCGCAATAAGTAATCCTTTAAGCCCTTCAACATCAAATCTTCAAAACGTAACAGTTGATGTAAAGAATTTTGGCAATCTACCGCTTGATTCGGTAATGGTAGGTTGGGAGATTAATGGAGTACAACAGCCATCTTTTAACTACACCGGCCCACCATTGGCATCTGCAGCTACTTCTGCGCCAATTGTTATTGGCACCTATACCCCCGTTAGTGGCGATTTGCTTAGGGCATGGACGTTGATGCCAAATGGCATAGCCGATACCATTAACGTGAATGACACCGCAAGTTTGAGTATTTGTATTGGCATGGCCGGTACATTTACCATTGATGCCACTCAGCCAACCAGTTCAACCAACTTTGCCAGCTTTACCGATGCTATCGACTCTTTGGCCCTTTGTGGCGTTACTGGTCCAGTAGTGTTTAATGTAGTACCTGGCAGCGGCCCTTACAATGAACAAGTAATCATTCCTGAAATTTTAGGTGCAAGTGCTACCAATACCATTACCTTTAATGGCAATGGCGATACTTTGAGATTTGATGCTACTACAACCAACAGATTTACGCTTCGATTAAATGGCGCTGATTATGTTACTATCGATAGTCTGGTTATTCAAACAGTTAATGCAACCTTCGGATTTGGCGTGTTGTTTTCTAACAAATCTGACAATAACGTTCTTCGCAATTGTATAATTGACAATCGTGCAACTACCAGCACTACAGCTACTAACACTGGGGCGATAGTATTCTCTGGTGCAGCAAACACAAACGCTACCAACGGTAATAATGGCAGCAACAATACGTTCGAAAACAACACCTTATTGGGCGGTTATTATTCTGTTAGGATTAATTCCGGTGGCAGCAACAGCAACAGTTTCACAAACAACACGTTGTTGGATTTTTACGCCTATGGTTTCTATTTCCTAGCTGATAACAATGCTACCGTAGTTGATGGTAATGATATAAGTAGGCCTAATAGAACGGGAGTTATTGTAGTTTATGCTATTTATTTCAGTGGTAATTCCGAAAACTGTATCATAAATGCGAACAGGATACATAACACCGCTGGCGGCATTCCGCTATCAACTAGCAACCATTTTGGTATTTACCACACCACATGCGATGCTACCGTGGGCAATGAAAATATTGTAAGTAATAACTTGATTTACGACATTAACAACAATGGCCAAATAAATGCCATTTATAATGGTGGAAGCGATGGAGTAAAGTATCTTCACAATACAGTTAACTTAACAAGTGCCACCACCACCACTGGCAATACTTATGGGGTTTACCAAACTACAACGGCCACAGGCTTAGAGTTTTTTGGCAATATTTTCAACTTAAGCCGAACAGGCACTTCGCCTCACGTGGCTTTATATTTCAATACGGCTACTACGGTGTTTACCAGCAATTATAATGTGGCTTTTGTGAATGCCCCAACCGGTACCAATGCGTTCGGTTACCTTAGTTCTTCGTTTGCAACATTGGGCGCATGGCAAACGGCTACCTCGCAGGACTTGAATAGCTACTCGGTTAATCCACTTTTTGTGAGCGCTGCAACGGGCGATTTTACGCCAGGCAACCCTTCGTTTAACAATGTTGTGCCCAACCAAGGTATTTTGGTGGATATTTTTGGCACTAGCCGTGGTACAAGTACCGACCCAGGTGCAATTGAATTTTCGGGTGTCGCTAACGATATAGGTGTGTTCAATTTTGTAGCACCATTGCAAATTGTAACCCAAGCATCACAAAACGTTGAAGTAGAGGTTAGGAACTTTGGTACTAACACGGTGAATACATATGATTTGCAGTGGAGCGTAAATGGCGTGGGACAAACTTTAAGCAGTTCTGCGGTGCCTCTTGCACCGTCAATTAATAGCAGCCCTACAGCCTTGGGCAGTTATTTGCCAACAGGTTTTGATACCATCAGGGCTTGGACATCAAATCCAAATTCGCTGGCCGATGCATTTCAAGCCAACGATACGCTAACTATATTGACTTGCATAGGCATGCAAGGCGCATTTACCATTGATGCTACTTTGCCTACAGCTGGTAGCAACTTTGCCAGCTTTAACGATGCCATCGACTCTATGTTGGTTTGTGGTATTACGGGCCCAGTAACGTTTAACGTAACTCCTGGCAGCGGCCCATACAACGAGCAAGTTATTATTCCAGCTATAAATGGTATGGGTGCTTCAAACCCGATTACCTTTAATGGTAATGGCGATACGCTTGAATTTGCCGCAATTGCGGGAGCTAGGCATATCTTGCAGCTCGATGGTGCGCAATATGTAACTATCGATAGTTTGGTAATCCGTTCGTTGAGTGCAGTTTATGGTTACGGCATTCAATTGCTGAATAATGCCGACCACAATACCATAACTAATAGCGTTGTTGATTTGACTTTGGTAACCAGTACCACAACCGCAAACTCTGCAGGTATTGTTTTGTCCGCATCTACTAGTACCCCAATATCAACATCAGGCCCTACTGGAAGCGATAACTTGATTGAGGGCAATACTATACTCGGTGGCGCATATGGCATAACTGTTTACGGCCCTACTGGCGGTACTTCAACTGTTAACAACAGAATATTGAATAACAACATTCAAGACTTTTACAGCTTTGGTGTATACCTTGGTTATAATAGTAATAGCTTGGTACAAGGTAACGATATTAGCCGCCCGACCCTAGCAACCGTAACCACTTTTAATGGCATATATGGTGCAACTAGTTTGTTTAGTGCAAAAATAGATGCCAACCGAATACACAACACCCATGGCGGGGCAAGTAGCCTAACAAGTTCTACTTATGGCATATATTTTACTGGCGCCGATGCCGATACAGCTACTGTAAATGTGGTAAGCAACAACCTTATTTACGATTTTAACAATAGCTCACTTACTTATGCTATTTACAACAGCAGCAGCGATGGTATGCATGTGCTAAACAACACTGTGGTGTTAGATAACCAGAATTTTGTTTCAACAAGCATAGTTTCATGTTTCTATCAGGTAACATTAGCTACTAATGTTGTGGTGAAGAATAACATTTTTTATAACACCACTGCAGGAACTGGAGCTAAGTATGGTTCTTACTTGTCAACTAGTACCAGCGATATTGTTTTTGATAAAAACGTTTACTTTATTAATTCGCCTACTGGCACCAACAACATAGGTTATTATACTGCGGCGCAGCCAACTCTAGCCGATTGGCAAGCGGCAAATACTGGTACTTACGATTTGAACGGTTTCTCTCGCAATCCGCGTTTTGCCGATCCGGCCAATTTTGATTACACCCCTACATCGGCTGTATTCAACGATTTGGCTGAATCTCTGGCGGCTGTTCCAACCGATTTCTTCGGCGTAGCCCGCAGTGCTACCCCCGACCCAGGAGCAATTGAATACACCCCAGCGGCCGATGATGCGGCAACTATCGATTTGCTAACCCCATCTCAGCCGTTTGCCCCAGGCAACTATCCTATTGATGTGGTTATTCAGAACTTAGGCGTGGCTAACTTAACTGACGTGAATGTGTATGTAAACATCAATGACGGTGTTATTGACACCACTCTTCCGGTTTTTGTGCACAGTCCTATTTCGTTGGCAAGTTTGGCTAGCGATACTGTTTCAATCGGTTCGTTTGATTTCACAAGCCAATCGTACACCATTACCGTTTGGACAAGTGACCCCAATGGTGCGCCAGATGCCAACACCGCTAACGATACCTTGGTATTTAATATTTGCTTGGCATTACCAGCCGGTAACTATACCATCAATAGTGTCTTGCCTACTGGTAGCAGCAACTATCAAACATTTAACGATGCAGCCGCTGCATTGTCTTGCGGGATCTTAGGTGATGTTGTGTTTACAGTGGTAACCGCATCTGGTCCTTACAATGAGCAAGTAACCATTGGCGAAGTGCCGGGCTCTGGTCCAACTGCCACTATCACCTTCAATGGACAAGGTGAAACCCTAACCCATGATGGTACGATTAAGTATGCTACCTTGTTATTGAATGGTACCGATTATGTTACCATAAACAACCTTACCATTGAGAGTGCTACTGCTGCGCAAGGTTTTTGCGTGCAGCTTAACAACCAAGCAGATTTTGTTACCATTAAAAATAGCACCATTAGTATGAGCACTACTACCAGCAGCACAACTAATGCTGGTATTGTAGCTTCTGCTTCGGAAACCTCTATTTCGGCAGAAGGTAATAATGCCAACTACTTGTGGGTAGATAGTACCCGTATTGTTGGGGGCTATCAAGCAATTCGCTTAGAAGGCTCAGGTACATCCTTATTAAAAGGAATAAAAGTGACTAACTCAATCTTGTTGCAACAGTTCAATGCAGGTGTTTTTGTAGACGACCAAGACTCATTGATTTTGCACAACAACTTGATAGATAGTTTGCGCGATTTGACCAATGGCGATGGCATTTACCTGACCGACATGAACGGCTATTTTGAGGTAGAAGATAATACGGTATTTACACCAGATTGGGGTATTTATCTGAATGATGCCAATACTGCTGATACCACCCGCAGGGCTCGTGTAGTAAACAATATGGTACGCAGCAATGCCGATTATGGCTTGTATGTTGTTACCGGTTCGCATATTGACGTGTTTCACAACACGGTAGTAGGCAACTCGGCCATTTATCTGGCTACCAATACTAAACGACTTGATATACGCAACAATATCTTCTATTCGCCAACAGATTTTGCTTTTGAAGATGCTGTAGCAGTAGCAACTAGTAACCACTTAGCAGTTAATCATAATATCTATTACAGTGGAAGTCCGACATTGTTTTTGAGGTCTGGAGGAACTACTACTGCTTTCAATTATGCCAGTTTAACAGATTGGATAGCAGCCCAGCAAACGTTCAATCTTAATTCGCTTCAAGGCGATCCTACTTTTGTTGGGCCAGATGATTTACATCTTTTGGGCTTGTTGGCCAACAATGTGGGGGATAACACTGTGGGTGTAACAACTGACATTGATGGCGATACTCGTCCTTTAGCTCCTGCTACCACAGTTGACATAGGTGCGGATGAGTACCTTCCATCTGAAAATGATATTCAATTATTTAGCTTACTTTCTCCAGTGGAAAGCACTTGCGGCGATAGTTTAAACGGTGTGGTAGTTGTAATTTTCAACCAAGGCACACAACCACAAAGCAACTTCGATGTTACTGTTGATTTTACTGGCACAGTTACCCAAACATTAACCACTACTTATGCAGGGCCTATTGTCTCTCAAGCTTACGATACAATAGTTGTAGGTTCTATTAATACCTATGCTGGAGGCTCATTAAATGCAACAGTTTATCATTCATTGGCTACCGACCAATATAACCTAAACGATACCCTTTCCCAATCGATAAATATACTCGCTATACCAGCAGCCCCTGCTGCAATAGGCGATACTGGTTGCTTAGGCGATGTATTAGAGCTTACTGCCGATTTTGGTAACTTTTTGGAGTTGGAATGGTATGATGATGCTGCATTGACCAACTCGGTGGGTTCTGGCGATGTTTTCTTCACTCCATCGCTTAGCGGTCCTCAAAACTATTATGTAGTTGGTACCGAAGGATTTTTTGAAAGAACGGCAAAACCAGCCGCCACTGCAACAGGTACTTTTATTTCGGCTACTGCTGGTTGGGGTCTTGAGTTTGAAGTTACTGAAACGGTCAGGATAGATTCTTTGACTATTTACCCAGTTGGCACTGGTACCATTTCGCTGGGCTACTACAACTTAAATGCAGGTAATGCTTTAGTTGATACTACAGTTTCGGCTGCGGTTACGGGCTCAGGCGCCGCTACTCCAGTTCAAATTTATGTAGGCTGGACAGTTGCCCCAGGTAGATATAATATCGGCTTGAATTCTTATAGCGGTATCACTAACTTGATTCGTGACTCTAACGGCAATAGCTATCCATATACAGCACCTACGGCGGGTATAAGCATTACTACCGGTAAAACTAGCTTTACAGCAACTACTACCAGCAGTTACTATTGGTTTTATGATTGGGTAATTGGCATTACAGGCTGCTCTAGCCCTGCTAAAGAGGTGCTTGCCTTTATTAGTGCTCCTGTTAGTGAGGCTGGCCCTGACGATACCATTTGTGCTGGCGAAACGGCTACTTTGATAGCTCAAAATGGCGTGGCGTGGAACTGGACAGGTGGTTTAACAACTCAATCTATCAATGTTAGCCCAGCCAGCACAACCACCTACAGCCTAACCGTTACTGATATTTATGGTTGTAACGGTACGGTTGATTTTGCTACTGCAATTGTTAATCAATTGCCTGCAGTCGATGCCGGAAACGATACCACTGTTTGCGACGGACAAACTGCAACCCTAGGTGCTATTGGAGCAACTGACTATTTGTGGAGCAATTCGGCAACTACGCCAACCACTAATGTTACCGCGGTTGGTGTTTACTCTGTAACTGGCACCGATGCCAATGGCTGTGTAAATGCTGATACTGTTGAACTTTTTGTGCGCGCCTTGCCTAGTGGCAATGCAGGAGCTGATGGTGAAATTTGTGCTGGTGGCTCTCTTCAATTGTTGGCCACAGGCGGTGTAAATTACGCATGGAGTACCTTGGAAAATACTGCAGCTATAGTTGTTAGCCCTGCTGCTACAACTGACTATACTTTGTCTACTACCGACCAATTTGGTTGTATAGGCGAAGATACAGTTACGGTGTTGGTTAATGACCTACCAGTTATCACTTTGGGCATTACAGATACTTTCTGCGTAAGAGAATCGAATGTAACCTTGGTAGCCACCCCAGCAGGGGGTGCTTTTAGTGGCCCTGGAGTTACTGCAGGTATATTTAATGCAACTTTAGTTGGGGTTGGCACTTATACCATTTCTTACGATTATACCGATGGTAATGGTTGTAGCAACAACGCAAGCACACAAGTATATGTTGATGGTGCCCCCGGTTGTTACCCGAACGGAATTGGTAATGTTGCTGGTATCGAAATAGGAAGTGTTTATCCAAACCCGTTCCGCGATGCGGTAACTATTGAGTTTGTTTCAACTAGCAATGACCCTGTTTCTATTCGTATGTACGATTTGCTTGGACAACAGATTTATGAAGCCGAACTGAGCGTAACTTATGGTTTAAATACTTATACTATTGATACGGAGCGCACCTTGGCCGAGGGTTTCTATGTAATAGAACTTCGCAAAGGCGAACAATCTTACAATCAGAAATTATTGCGTGTGCGGTAAGGGACGTCAACCTTTTGGCTTATCTGCAAACAAAGAGGCGATGTAGCAGTTACATCGCCTTGTTTGAGAAGAGTGGTTTAACTTTAAGAAATCGTTTGCCTGTAAAGTCAATAGCAACTAATGAACCTGATATAGCACGTACTGTTGCATCCAAATTTAAATTGTGGTATTGCTGCCTGTAGAAGTTGCAACTTTAAATGGCAAAGTGAGTAAAAGTATATTAAGAAGAGTTTTGGCCTCTGGGAAAAGGCGATGATAAGGTGGTGGCATTTAAGTCTCCACCTTTCATTTTTGTACCTGCCTTGTATAGGTGAAAGGTGTTTAGGCCATTAGTAAATTATCTTTACTACTATTAAAACTACCAATACCATTAACAAGACTCCTTGAATAAGAAATAGCACTTTTGAGGTAAAATAGGCCCCTTTAGCCGATTTTTGTGGTGGTTGGCTAACTGCGAAGGCATACAAATTGCCAAACAGCAAGCTGGCCAGCCCTGTAATCATCACAATGCCCGAACCGTTAAAAACGGCCCTAACCAAATAGGCCGATAATGTATCGATCGGAAATAGTGCTGAAAAGAGCAAAGCGTTTGTGAAGGCTAGTACCAAGCTATACCTTTCGAAACGCAACGCCCCACCCTCAATATTGCTCTCGGAAGCTACCATATAGCCTAGCCCAGATGTGAGATTTTTTCGACCCTACGTTGGTGGCGCCCGCCTTCAAAGGGGGTGTCTAAAAAGGTAAGCGTCATTTCTTGCGCCAGCTCATTGCTTACAAACCTTGCTGGTAAGCAAATAACGTTGGCATCGTTGTGTTGGCGTGTTAGGGTTGCTATTTCGTTGTTCCATGATAGGGCAGCGCGCACCCCTGGATATTTGTTGGCTGTCATACATACGCCTTGTCCACTGCCGCATATTACTATACCGAAATCGAGATTGTTTTCCTGCACCTCTGTAGCCAAAGGGTGCACAAAGTCAGGATAATCAACCGAATCTGCCGTATAGGTGCCAAAGTTCTTTACATTAAACCCCTTTTCCTTTAGCATAGCTAGTATGGACTCTTTAAGTTCAAAACCTGCATGGTCAGAGCCAATTCCTAAACGTAGTGAAAGTTCCATATCGATTTATGATTTACGAAGTACGATTTACGAATGTCATTAAAGTTGGTCAACAATTCGAGTTAACCATTTTCATGGTTTACACATTAGTACATTTCCAAATTAGTTTTCTTCATCGGCTTCCATATTGCGGACCACACGGGCCGAAATAAAGATACTTAATTCGTAAAGGATAAATACCGGAATAAAAACCATAACCTGCGAGCCTACATCGGCAGGGGTAATAATAGCGGAAATAATAAGCAATATTACGATGGCATGCCTGCGGTAGTTTCGCATTAAATCGGGAGTAACGAGGCCAAGTTTGGTAAGGAAATAAACGGCTATGGGTAACTCGAAAATAATACCTGATAGCAACGTGAACATGGTTAGGAAGGAGATATAACTTTCGAGGCTGAAGAAGTTTTCTACTTGGCTACTTACTTGATAAGTTGCAAAAAAGTTGACCGAAAAAGGGGTCATAATATAATAACCAAAAAGTACGCCTAGGGTAAAAAGCATAGAAATGAAGAAGATTATACCTTGGGTATACTTCACTTCTTTGCGGTGCAGCCCTGGTTTAATGAATCGCCAAATTTCCCAAAAAATGTAGGGAAATGATAAAATAAAACCTAAAACCCCAGCTACCTGCATGTGCATAGTAAACTGACCCGACATATCGGTATTGATAATCTTGAAAGGTGCTTCGAACTTTAAACACATGCTTTCACCCAACCCAAGGTTATGCGATAGCCAGCATAAGCCTGAATAGGTAGGAAAATCGCTTCGGGTAGGGGCAAAAATAATATCGTTGAATATAAAGTCTTTAGCCGAAAAGGCAGCCACCGCGCACACCAAAAAAACCGCAACCGCCCGCACCAAGTGTTTACGCAAGGCATCGAGATGGTCAATAAAGCTCATCTCCGCGCTTTCGCGGTCTTCCATTGCGTCTACATCCACTTGGTCGAGGGGCATTGCTTATAGGTTTGTTATTTACCTTCTAAAATTTTGAATACCTCATCCAATTTAGGAGAAAGCACTATTTCCGTACGGCGATTTTTGGCACGGCCATCTTTATCTTTATTGCTAGCCACAGGCATATACTCTCCATGCCCTGCTGGTATCACAGCAGTGGGGCTTATGCCAGCGCTTATCAGTATGCGAGTGATGGAAGTTGCCCTTAAAACGCTCAAATCCCAATTGTCTTTAATGGCGCCGCTATTCATCGGTATCGAATCTGTATGACCTTCAACCATAATGTCAATATCGGGTTGGTTTTTTAGGGCACCTGCTAGTTTAGTCAAGGCATCTTTACCTTTGGGATCAACTACAGTGCTACCCGATTTAAACAATAGTTGCTCGGCAACGGACACATAAATTTTACCATTCCTAATCTCAACCGTGAGGTCATCTTTATTAAAATTTAACAGTGCCGCTTCGATACTCTTTTTTAGATTATTAATGGCAGCATCTTTGGCAGCCAACATACCCTCAAGTTCTTGCAGTCGCTGTTCACGTTTTTTTAGCTCAGCTTCCTTGTCGGTAAGCAATCGTTGTTTTTCGTCGAGTTGTTTCAGTAAAGTTTGGTTTTGCTGAATTAGTGCGGTTAGCTCTTTTTTGCTTTGTGAGCCAAGCTCTTCATACATTTTGTTCAGGTCGTTATACTTTTGGCTAAGGCTGCGCACATCGTTATAACAATCAGTGGTGTCTTGCTTTAGCGCATATACTTCGTCCCTAAGGTTCTTGTTGGTGGCCTCAAGTCCAGCGTTTTCTTTTACTTGTTCGTCAAGCTTTTGCAACAAGGCTTGGTTTTCCATTTTCATATCGTTCTTTAAAGCATCCAATTGCTTGAATTTTTTTGAAGAAACACACGAGGTGAAAAACACGAATGGCAACATCAGTATCACAAGATTCCGAAACATATTATCAGTTTTTTTTGATTTATTGCAATTGCAAAGGTAAGGTTTTGATAAATAGAGTAGGAGGTAAGTAATGCTAATAATTAAATGATAAAAACTACCATTGCCATTTTAGAATGGGTAACCGATAGCCAAATTAAAGGTTAAATTATCTTTGCGCCATTGCTTATCGCTCATATCGAAGTTGCGGATAACCCAATTGTTTTTTAACGGAGAACCAGGGTCGTGAAGCGGCAAACCAACATCGAAGCGCAATACGAAGTATGAAAAATCGAAACGAAAACCAAAACCAGTACCCAGGGCAAGTTCTTTATAAAACCTGTTGATTTCGAAATTGGCTCCAGGCCTAAGCGTATCGGCTTTTAGGGTCCATATGTTGCCACCATCTAAAAAAACGGCTCCTTTTATAAACTTATAAATATCAAACCTGAGCTCTAGGTTGGCTTCCAATTTTATATCACCCGTTTGATCGAAAAAGATGTTCAGGTTGGTTGTTTCTAAGTCAGAGCCTTCTAATATAAACGAACCCGGCCCCAGCGACCTTACCCGCCATGCCCTGATACCGGTGCTACCACCTGAGAAATATTGTTTTATGTAGGGCAATGCTGCCGAGTTGCCGAAAGGCACCCCAATACCTCCAAAAAAACGCGATACCAATTGGGCCTTACGCCCCAGGTTGGTGTAGTTTCGCATATCCCCATCTACTTGAAAAAATTGGGCGTAAGGAATATTGAAAAGAGTGTATGGTTTGGGTGTGTCTTTATTGATTTTGGCCAAAGAATATATGCCGTGCATAAAGTTGCCTGCCATTTCGGCCTTGCCCAAGAAAAACCATTGCGCGGCTTTGTATTTATTGAATTTACTGCTCCAGTTGAAATTATAGTTCATGCCTATAATCAACTGCTCAGAGAAGCTGGTGCGAAGCGTTTGGCTTCGGTTTAATATTTCGCTGAATTCTACGCTTCTATTCAATACTCTTACTAAGCTAATTGATATGGGGTCAAATCGGTGCCTTATGCGGTCTGATTGTCGCCAATCGTATCCTAACGAAACATTTGTGGTAGTGACCGTATAGTAGTTGATGCGTCGTAAAAAGCTGTTACGCAACGTTATTATTGTTTTGGGCCGTGTACTTTTATCCAACTTTACCAGTTGGAACGGTATCATAAACTTGTTAAAATATAAATCAACGCTGGTGCGTATGTCAACAGTATTAAAGAAATTTCTACCCCGATCAAAGTTAGTTTCAAAACCTGTTGTTACACTTATTTCTAGTAGCTCGGCTCCTTTAAATATGTTTTTATTTCTGTATGAAAAAGTACCAGATATACCTAAAAGAAACGTTGTGTTGTTGTTTGCACTGGCTTCAACACCCCATTCTTGCTTTTTTGAAGGGGTAAGAGTTATAATGCAGTCGAGGTATTTCTTACCTGTTGAATCGGTAGCAAGTGAAGGGACAAATTTGATATTGATAAAACGGAAGGTACCTAGGTCGGCCAAATGGTTTAGGGTGGCATTATAATTCACTCTGCTATATTTTTCGCCTCGCTCAAAGTGGATGGCTCCAATTAAAATGTTAGTTCTATACTTAAGTTCTTCGTAAACAAAATGGTATTCAGCAACATTAAAAGTATCCAGTTCTACTTCGCTTTTGAATTGCTCAATGGAGTAGTCGGTGTGAACAAAAACATTGTTGATATAGTATACTTCGTGCTGAGTGCTATCGCTCGGTGGGTTTATTTTGATGGCAACATTTACCAGTTTAGTGCTATTGTTGCTATCAAGGTCAAACGATACGTATTCTCGATTCAGGTAGAAATACCCTGCGTCTTGTAAATCCTTAGCTATTCTTTCTCGTTCATCTTTAAGCACTGAAACCTGAAAAGGTTGGCAAGGCACAAGCACGGTTTCTTTTCTCTTATCTTGCAATAGTTTATCTATCTGGTTGTTGGGTGCGGGAAATTTAACATTGTTTATTCGGAACACATCGCCCAAATCAACCAAATATACAACCGTAGCTTTTCTGCGCTTAATGGCAGTTCGGTAGTCTACTTTAGCATAAAAATACCCATTGTTTACAAGGTAGTTTTGCATCAATATTGCCGATTTGGTAGCGTACGTAGAGTCGTAAATTACTGGAGCTTCCCCAATTTTCTCTTTCATCCAAAAGCGGAACTTGTTTTGCTTGTGTCTGCTGGCTACATTGTAAAACCAGAGTTTGGTTTGGGCCAGTCCTAGGAATTTTTGGTTGGGTTGTAGTTGGCTAATTTCTTTAAGCTCTGATGCAAGTGCCTTTGGGCTCGATTCCGGAACTTCGTCGGTGTACATAATTTTGTTGCCCTTGAACAAATCATCACCTTCGCGCAAAAAGCGAGTATTGGCGCAGCCCGATAAATATACCATGCTTGCACAAACCAAAAAGATGTAGGATATTGTCCGCAAAACGGCCATAATGCTGTCGAAAGCGCAAATTAAGTTTATACAATCTTTACAGCGAAATAAATTCCGCTCTGAATATCAACAGTATATAGCCGAAGGTGCTAAAATAGTACCAGAACTAATACAGGCAGGTGCTAAGATAGTACAACTTTATGCCCTGCCCGAATGGATAACCCAAAATTCGTTGTTATTAGAGCAACATCATTTAGTTGCCGAAACAATTAATACAAACGAACTGGCTAAAATTTCGGCTTTGGCCGCGCCCAACCAAGTGCTAGCTGTTATAGCCATACCCCAATATGAGACCAACATTGCTCCCGAAGGTTTAAGCATAGCGCTCGATGCCATTCGCGACCCTGGCAACCTTGGGACCTTAGTGCGCACTGCCGACTGGTTCGGTGTAAAACGTGTGTATTGCTCAACTGATTGTGTTGATCTCTACAATCCCAAAACCGTTCAAAGTACTATGGGTTCTATAGCAAGGGTTGAAGTGGTTTATACCAACTTGGAAGTGCTGTTTGTTTCCCACCCTAGAGTACCAGTTTTTGCTGCCGATATGCAGGGCAAAAGCCTTTATGAAACGAAGATGCCTGACAATGGTATCTTATTAATCGGAAGTGAGTCGCATGGGGTAAGCCCAGTATTGCTGTCGCTTAGCCAACCGATAACCATTCCTCGTTTTGGTGATGCCGAATCATTGAACGCCGCCATTGCGGCTAGCATTGTTTTAGCCTGGTGGAGAGGAAACCCTTAATTATAATCTCGCGGTTCTATCCCTCAGCACATGGTCAGCTAATACTAGTGCAGCCATTGCCTCCACTATTGGCACGGCGCGGGGCACTACGCATGGGTCGTGGCGGCCTTTACCTTGTATCGTGGCTGTATCTCCTTGCTCGTCAATTGTTTCTTGGGTACGCATTATGGTAGCCACGGGTTTAAATGCTACTCGAAAGTAAATATCCATGCCATTACTTATGCCGCCTTGTATACCACCTGAGTGGTTGGTAGTGGTGCGTATATGGCCATCTTGGTTTTCAAATTTATCGTTATGCTCTGAGCCCTTTAGCCTCACGCCATCAAATCCAGAGCCATACTCAAAGCCCTTGGTGGCATTTATGCTCATCATAGCTTTAGCTAAGTCGGCATGTAGTTTGTCGAAAACTGGTTCGCCCAAACCCACTGGTGTGCCGCTTATCACGCAACTGACCACACCGCCTATGGTATCGCCTGCTTTACGCACATCTTCAATGGCATCTATCATCAAAAGTGCGGTATAGGAATGCGGGCAACGCACAATGTTAGTCTCGGCAACGGAGAGGTCAAGATCTTGATAAGGTATGGTAAGGTCGATAGATCCAACCGTTGATACATACCCTTGAACCGTTATGCCTAAGGTTGCTAAAAATTGCTTGGCAATGGCACCCGATGCAACGCGTGCAGCGGTTTCGCGGGCGCTGCTTCGGCCACCGCCGCGGTAGTCGCGTAGACCATACTTTTCTTGGTATGTAAAGTCTGCATGTGATGGGCGAAACTTATCTTTAATGTGGCTGTAATCTTTGCTACGGGCATCTTCGTTGCGCACCAGCAAGGTAATAGGAGTGCCTACGGTTCTACCCTCGAATATACCTGAAAGCACCTCAATTCGGTCTGCCTCCTGTCGCTGGGTGGTAATGTTGCTTTGGCCCGGCCTACGACGGTCCATCTCCTGCTGCACTAGCTCTATATCAATTGTTAAACCCGAAGGACATCCATCAATTACCACGCCTACCGCTTCGCCATGCGATTCGCCGAAGGTTGTGATGCGGAATATATTGCCAAATGAATTACCAGCCATGGGGTTTGGGTTACGAGTTACGGGTTACGGGTTGCGGGTTACGGGTTATATTTCTCGATTATGCTAATGTACCAATCATAATTTGAAAATGTACCAATTTGGAAATTTGAAAATGGGCAAAAAATAGGCATTATGATTGCAACTCGTAACCTGCAACCCGCAACTCCTAACTCTTTTGTAATTTAACGCTCAAATACTACCTTATGTTGAAACGCGCTTTTGTGTTCGCTTTATTAGCTGGATTGCTGGTTTTGGGTGGCTGTGCTACTTTTAAAGAATTGGCAAACTTTGCTAAATGCAAGTTCCGGTATACCAGCATTACCAAAACCCAACTGGCAGGGGTTGATGTAACCAAAGTAATGAATTACAAAGACCTAAATTTTACTGATGCAGCCAAGGTAGCGGCTAATGTAGTACAGGGTAAGCTGCCCCTCAATTTTACCATCAACCTGCAAGTAACCAACCCGCATACCGAGTTAGCAGCATTGAATAAGCTTGATTGGATTGCCTTTATTGATAATAAACAATTGGTAAGTGGTGTGCTTAACCAGCGCGTAGAAATAGGTGCGGGGCAAACCACCAATCTGCCATTGACGGTAGTAGCTGATTTGGTGCAAACTTTTAAAGGCGAATCGAAAGACAAGTTACCTACTTACGCATTTGGCCTAGCTGATAAGGATGGAAAACCTACTCGTGTTGGGATGAAGGTGAAGCCCACTATTATGGTAGGTGGCATGTCGTTTGCATACCCAGGGTGGATTACCCTAAGTCAAGATTTTAAGACGGAGTAGCCCACGGACCATAGTCAGTGGTTCACTGCAAAAAGTGTTAAAGGTCTAATAGTTTTAAATTTGTAGTTGCGCCATCCATGGACCGTGGACTGTCGACAGTGGACCAATAACCAATCAACCAATAACCAAACAATGAGAATCCTAATAAAAGACATCCATACCATTGTTCAAGTAGAAGAAGATGTGCTTCGTACAACTGCCGTAAAGGGCAGCGATATGAAGTATCTGCCCCGCTTGGAAAAGGCTTGGTTGTTGGTGAACGATGATATCATTGAGGATTTTGGCCCTATGAGCACTTATCCTGATAACGGTAATATTGTTATCAGTGCCGAAGGGAAATGGTTGTTTCCGAGTTGGTGCGATTCGCATACGCATTTGGTATATGCTGGGAGTAGGGAGAAGGAGTTTGTGGCTAGAAGCCAAGGTAAAAGTTATGAAGAAATTGCATCCGAGGGCGGTGGTATCCTTAATTCGGCCATTCGATTGAATGATACTAGTGAGGAGGAGTTGATTAAGCAATCGTTGCCACGATTGAAAGAAATAATGATGCAGGGTACGGGTGCGGTGGAGATTAAAAGTGGTTACGGACTTAGCTTAGAAGGCGAATTGAAAATGCTTCGGGTGATAAAAAAACTGAAGCGAATGACACCCATGGCAGTTAAGGCTACTTTTTTAGGTGCCCACGCTATACCCATAGACTATAAAGAGAATAGACAAGGATATATTGATTTGATTACTGGTAGGATGTTACCTGCAATTGCCGAAGAGAAGCTGGCCGATTATATTGACGTGTTTTGCGACCAAGGTTTTTTTACTGTTCAAGAAACCGATACAATCTTAAAAGCAGGTGCGAAATTTGGCCTAAAACCAAAAATACATGCCAATGAATTGGCCATTAGTGGTGGCGTGCAAGTTGGAGTAAAGAACAATGCTGTAAGTGTGGACCATCTGGAACGAATTGGCACTGACGAGATAATTGCATTGCTCGGCAGCAATACCATGCCTACAGCATTGCCAGGCACTTCATTCTTTTTGGGTATTGATTATGCGCCAGCTAGGCAAATGATTAATGCAGGCCTGCCTTTGTGCTTGGCCAGCGATTTCAATCCTGGTAGTACCCCATCGGGGCGGATGGCTTTTGTGCTTACGTTGGCTTGCCTTAAAATGGGCATGTTGCCCGAAGAAGCAATTAACGCAGTTACCATAAATGGAGCCGTTGCAATGGAGCTACTTGCCAACTATGGTACCATTGCCCGCGGCAAAAAGGCGAACTTCTTCCTTACCAAACCTCTGTCATCCATTGCTATGCTGCCATACTATTATGGCAGCGATTTAATTGATACGGTGTTTGTAAACGGGCAAGTGCAGAATGAGTAATTAGTCCATGGTCGATAGTCGACGGTCCACAGTTAACCAATAACCAATAAACCAACCATTTACCGCTTAGGGCACTTTTTGCAAGGCTCTTTGCCTTTCTTTTTGTACTTCTCGCAGCAGTTCTTCTTCTCACACACAAATAGGCAATGAGCCGCCTGTACCTGCTTAGGTTCAGGAACGCCATCTATTATCCGGGTGCGCTGCAAAGTTTTGTTCATGTGGAAAGAATGTGTGTGAATCGGAAGCTAAAATAACGCTTGTTTAGACACAATCCAAATAACTTTAAGTTCCAATTTAGTATTCACCTGTTTAGGTGACGGATTGAAACTAGCAAGGGAAAGCCTACATTTTTTTGCACACAATGCACATTTTTTATGTTAGGAAGTATCGCTACTTTTTTTTGGTCAGTGTGTTTATGAAGTGTAATTTGATTTCACTTTCCAAGCATACCACCGGAATCATTAATCCTTTATAACTGTTGAAAATTAGTTAGCCATGTTCAAAGAAGCCGACACAATAGTGGGTACTACCACAGAAACAACATCACCCATGAAAACTAATACCAAGGGATTGAAGACTTATACTTACGAAGAGGCTCTTATAGCCAGTATTAAGTACTTCAAAGGCGATGAACTGGCTGCTAGTGTTTGGATTAATAAGTACGCACTCAAGGACTCTTTCGGGAATATTTACGAACGAACCCCCGATGATATGCACTGGCGTATGGCTCGTGAGGTAGCTCGCATGGAGGCCCGCTATCCAAATCCTTACACCGCTGATGAAATTTATGAGGTGTTTAAGGACTTTAAATATATAGTGCCACAAGGCGGCCCTATGACGGGTATCGGCAACAACTTTCAAGTGGCTTCATTGAGCAACTGCTTTGTAATTGGTAATTACGATAATGCCGATAGCTACGGCAACGTAATGAAAACCGATGAAGAGCAGGTGCAATTGATGAAACGCCGCGGTGGGGTAGGCCATGACCTTTCGCACATCCGCCCATCTGGCAGCCCTGTAATGAACAGTGCCCTTACCAGCACCGGTGTGGTACCGTTTATGGAGCGGTTTAGTAACAGTACCCGAGAAGTGGCACAAGATGGTCGTCGTGGTGCTCTTATGTTGTCCATTTCTGTTAAGCACCCCGATGCTGAGAAATTTATTGATGCAAAACTAGATGGTACGAAAGTAACGGGTGCCAATGTATCGGTGAAAATTGACGACGAATTTATGCGTGCCGTGAAAACAGGCAATGCGTATACACAACAGTTCCCGGTTAGTAGCGAGCAACCTCGCATAAAAACCGAAATTGATGCTAAAGCGCTTTGGAATAAAATTATCCATAATGCTTGGAAAGCTGCCGAGCCAGGAATTTTGTTCTGGGATACCATAATTAATGAGTCTATTCCTGATTGCTATGCCGATTTGGGTTTCCGAACGGTGAGCACTAACCCTTGTGGCGAAATTCCGCTTTGTCCTTACGATAGCTGCCGCTTGTTGGCCATTAACTTATATAATTACGTTCAGAATCCATTTACACCCGAAGCCAAGTTTGATTTTGAGGCCTTTAAAAAGCACACTCAAATGGGCCAACGTATTATGGATGATATTGTGGATTTGGAGTTGGAGAAAGTTGATGCCATCATCAAAAAAATAGAAAACGACCCTGAGCCGTTTGAGTTAAAGCGTACCGAGTTTGAGCTTTGGCACAAAATACGCAAGAAGTGTATCGAAGGCCGCCGCACTGGTGTTGGCATTACTGCCGAAGGCGATATGATGGCTGCTTTAGGCATCCGTTATGGTTCTGAAGAGAGTGTAGTATTTGCTACCGAGGTACAAAAGACTTTAGCCTTAGAGGCATACCGCAGCAGCGTGGAAATGGCTCGCGATCGTGGCAAATTTCCGATTTTTGATAGCGAGCGTGAGAAAGATAATCCGTTTATTGCCCGCATAAAAGAAGCTGACCCAGCTTTGTATAACGATATGGTGCAGTATGGCCGCAGAAACATTGCCTTGCTTACTATTGCCCCAACTGGCACTACTAGCTTAATGACCCAAACTACAAGTGGTGTTGAGCCTGCCTTTATGGTTAGCTACAAGCGCCGCCGCAAAGTAAACCCTAACGACCAAAAAAGCCGAGTGGATTTTGTTGATGGGGTAGGCGATAGCTGGGAAGAGTACCATGTGTTCCACCATAAGTTTACTACTTGGCTAGAGACCCAAGGCTACCAGCCTGAGGAAGTAGCTACTTGGGATACCGAAAAGCTGAATGAAATTATAGCTACCTCACCATACCATAACGCTACGGCCAACGACGTAGATTGGGTAATGAAAGTGAAATTGCAAGGTGCTATCCAAAAATGGGTCGATCACTCAATAAGCGTTACCGTTAATATTCCTAACGAAACGCCTGAAGAGATGGTAAGCCAAATATACATGACCGGTTGGGAAAGTGGCTGTAAAGGCATTACCGTATACCGCGATGGCTCACGCAGCGGCGTATTGATAGCCGACGATAGCAAGGAAAAGAAGGAGAAAAAAGATGTATCGGAAAAGGGAAACAACGAGTTTGTTGAAACCGTTGCCCCCGTTCGCCCGCATGCCTTAGAGGCCGAGTTTATACGTTTTAATAACAACAATGAGAAATGGATTGCGGTAGTGGGCTTGTACAAAGGCCGCCCTTACGAAATCTTTACGGGTCGTGCCGAGGATTCGTTCCTTACACCTAGCTATGTAAACAAAGGGTGGGTGCTACGCAACAAAGATGAAGACGGAAAGTCTCGCTACGATTTCCAGTTTCAAGACCGCGATGGCTACAAAGTAACCATTGAAGGCCTAAGCCGCTCGTTTACCAAAGAGTATTGGAACTACGCCAAGCTTATTTCTGGCGTATTGCGCCACGGTATGCCAATACAATATGCGGTTGACATTGTAGAGAACCTACACTTAGAAGGCAACGACTTGAATACTTGGAAAGCTGGTGTAGCCCGGTCACTTAAGAAATTTATACCTAACGGTACCTTACCCACCGAGCGCCAATGCCCTAATTGCAGCGAGAACAGCCTAGTATATGAAGAAGGATGCCTAAACTGCAAAAGCTGCGGTCATAGCAAGTGCGGCTGATTAAAACTGAATAGAATAACTGAGTTTTTAATTGCAACGCCCTCCCCGCCAGGAGGGCGTTGTTTTTGTTAAAACTTCAACTCCTTCAGGGGTATCAAGTGCTCAATTTTTAACTTGCCCTTATCGTCCACTATGCGCAGTTGCACTTCGGTGTCTTTGCCTTTCCAAGCAATATCAATTAGGCCAAAGTTAGGTTTCATGTAAGCACCTTTAATGCGGTATTTGTTTTCGCCAGCACATGAGTGGCCGTGGGTCATACCACTACTGGTAAGGTCATATAGGTTGTATTGGCCAGGGATAACCATTTTAGATAGCTCGGCATAGTGCAAGTCGCCGCTAATGAAGAATACCCCTTCGGCTTTGGTCTTTTTTATCAAGTCTATAAACCTTTGGCGCTCGTGGGGCAAGTTTGCCCAAGCTTCCCAGCCGTTAAAATCAACCAAAAACTGGGTGCTGGTGCATACTAGGCGTATCTCGGCAGGTTCCATTAGGGTTTTCTCCAGCCATTTCCATTGCTCGGCACCCAGCATTGTCTTGGTTTTATCGTCGCAAGGGCCATACTCTCCGTAGCAATCTTCATCGGTAGTTATGCGGCAAAGCGGGTCGCGGAAGGTGCGGTTGTCCAACAAGATAAACTGTACCCGCTTACCAGTTTCTCCCATGATTACGCTATGGTATATGCCCTCATGTTTCCAGCGGTCGCTATCTTTCGGCTCTTTAAAAAATTCCAAAAAAATGTTTTTTGATTCTACCTTTTTAGGGTACTCCTTGCCACCATCGTTTATGCCATAGTCATGGTCGTCCCATACGGCTAGGGTTTTGGTATGGGCCAAAAACTTTTGCAACGGCTCTTTACCAAAAAGCATTTCATACTTTTGGCGCAGTACGGTCATATCCTCCGTATCGCCGTAAAGGTTGTCGCCTAAAAAAACAAACACATCGGGCTTAAAAGAATCGACGGTATACCAAACCTCTTGGGGATTATTCTGGCTTATGCATGAGCCAAAAGCGATACGGCTAATGTTTTGGGCAGTTAGTGTGCCAGCTGCAAGCAAGCAGTAGCATAGCATTAAGAGAGTAACTTTCATTTAAACTGAGTTTATAAAGTGAAAGCTAAATATTCCTTTGTTTAAATTAGCATTACTCAATGTTAAGTAATTGTTGCTGGCAAGCTATAACTGCTATAACTTTTGACTTAACATTTGTTTCACCATGTTCTTGTTCAATATTGCCGAAGCGGTGATAACACCACCGAACAATGCCCCACCGATACCTGCCGTCACAATATCTTGCCCAGTAAGGTACAAGCCTTTAATTGGGGTTTGCGGGCGTAGCGCACGGTTGGCAAAGCGGGCCGGTGTATGGTCAATGCCATAAATCTCGCCGTTTTGGTAGTTGATGAAGTGCTTGGTGGTAAGCGGCGTAGAAAGCTCGTAATAGTCAACCTTGCCTTGGGTTTGCGGCACGTACTTATACAGGTATTCCAACAAGCGATGCGAGAGTTTTTCCTTATACGCCTCGTAGTCATCGCCACGGTGTTTCCAGCGGCTACCATCCCACTCCTTAAACCGCTCATAAGGGGCAATGGTAATAATCTCGATGGTAGTGCGCCCTGGGAAACGATTGGTGAAGTCAGGGTCTTTAGCCCCAGGGAACGAGATGTAAACCACAGGGAATGGCTCGTTTTCATCAGCTAGAAAGCGGGCTATGTTCTCATCGTGATTGTAGTTGGCTGGGTAAATCCAGAGGTTGGGTTTTTGTATGCCTAGTTCCTCCGCAGTATGCTTTAAACCAATATACAAGCTTAAGTGGGCCGAGCTGGGGATAAAATTGCCAGAAACCTGCTTCAATCCAGCCTTTTGGCTGGCGGCTGGCGATAGCAGGTGGTTATAAGTATTCATAATACCCGCACTGCTTATTACCATCGGGGCCTCTATAACCACATCATCGGCCATGCGCACGCCTGTGGCCTTGCCATCGGTTACCAAAATTTCCTTCACATCCGCATTGGTATAGATAGCTCCGCCAGCGTTGAGTATGATAGGTGCAATAGTATCGAATATGCGGGAAGAGCCGCCCACAGGGTAACTGCCCCCGCGGAAGTAATGCTTAGCCACCATAGCATGCATCGCAAAACTGCTCTGCGCGGGTGGTAGGCCATAGTCGCCATATTGGCCAGTGAGCACACCTATAAGCTTTTCGTTTTTGGTAATGCCTTCCAGCACTTGGCGGGTAGTTTGGCTGGCTATTTTATTCATGCTACGGCGCATAAACCGGCCAAACAAAAAGCTAATCGGCTTAGGCACCGCGCGCTCTGCAAAAAAGCCGCCCGATGCTTTTGCCACATCAAAAGTCAATTGCACATAATCGTCAATGGCCTGTTGGTCGGCCCTATCGGGAAAGTACTTTTTTAGTTGGTTTTTAAACTCCTCGATACCACTGCGGAAATCGAAAACTTCGTCGCCAAAGATAATCTTATCATATACTTCGCCCATATCAGCCCATTCCAATTGACCATTGCTGAGGTACTTAAATACTTGCGCCAGCACCGAAGAAGGCTTGTGTACTTCGCCTATGTAGTGTATGCCCACATCCCATTCATAATCTTTACGCTTAAACATGTGCGTAAACCCGCCTGGTGTGTAGTGTCTTTCTAGAATTAATACTTTGCGACCTTCTTTGGCCAACAAGGCCCCAGCAGCAAGCCCACTAATACCCGAGCCGATAATTATCACATCATATTTACCTTCAACAGGCGATTGCTTGTAGCTGCTAGTAAGTTTCATAGTGATTCTAAAAATAGGAATTAGTTGCTATAACTTGCCTATGAATTATGGTATTTAAAAATGTTGCGTATGTTGTTAATTAAAGCGTAGTAGTTTTGTTGAGTGCCCTATTTTGGTGCGAAAGGCATAAAATGTAGCCCAAACAACCATTTACCCTAAAAAAGTGTCATAAATACCAAATCGGTTAGTTATCTTAGTAGCTTAATAGGCTTTTTTAATTTTATTCAGTTATGAAAAATTGGTTTCGGGTAATTGCTTTAGTGCTCCTTTTTGTGGCAGCTAGCACGCCTGCGTTTTCGCAACGCGTAGGTATCAATATCTTAATTCCGGATACTAGTGCCATTTTGCATCTTGAATCGGATAGTTTGGGTTTTTTACCTCCAGTAATGACTACCTTAGACCGTGATGCTATTGTCAACCCAGCTACTGGCCTTATCATCTATAACGCTACTGATAGTGCAGTGCAGTACTATAATGGTGTTTGTTGGCTGAGCAGTTACCAGGCCAATTGTAACGATTGTTATTTTACCATGACCAGTAGTAGCCAAGCCGATACTATTGACAGGGTGGTATCAGATTCTACAAACTTTTCCCTAACGTTTAGCCAAACAAACGGAAACCCGCAAAATATAGCCTTGGCTGTAGTAGGTACCTTGCCACAGGGCATAACGGTTACTTTTTCGCCCAACCCGATACTATCAAGTGGTACTGTAAACGTGGTAGTTACCGCTACACCTTACGTTCCGGCAGGTACGTACCCAATTATTATACAAGCATTGTGCGGTAGCAATACGGTTAACTTCATTTACTCGGTAACGCTCACCCCTTGTTACCTAATAGATGTGACCAACAGCCAAAACAACTACAGTGTTTCAACGGCCTTGTATGCTCAATATCCAAGCGCTCCAACTAACCAACCGGTTTGTGTGGTAGCTACGGTGTTTCCTGGCGTAGACATTAGCAGCACAACATCAGCCCAGCCTGCGTTTACTACGGGTACTTTGCCAGCCGGTTCTATTTTTGCGTTGGTGAACAACGGCAACATACTTGGCCGAGGCGGCAATGGCGGTACTGCTACCGATCCAGTAAGTGGAGCAACAGGAGCAGGCTTTAATGGTGGTCATGCGGTTAATCTAACCGTTGATGCTGTAGTGCAAAACAACTTTAACATATATGGCGGCGGCGGTGGTGGCAATGCCATGGCTTTTAGCCTTTCGTTTCAGTTGCCTTTGGGTTTGCCGGCTATTGGTATTTTAATTGGTGCTGGCGGCGGCGGCGGTGCCGGAAGCGGCTTAGGTGGCAACATTCCATCTTTGTTTGGCTTACAGTTTTATAGCCCTGGTACTAACGCAACACCTACTGGCCAGTTTGCTACTCCTGGCGATGGGGGTTTGCTTATTCTACCTATTACTATTAACCAAAGTGTGGTTTCAATCAGTATCAATCCAAATGCATTTGGTGGCGATGGTGGTGGCTACGGTTATCCAGGCACCACTGGTGCTTTCCAAGTTACTTTGTCTATTTCATTGGTGGTAAGCATCCCGTTTGTTGGGCCGGTTACCATTCCCGTACTTACCAACTTCAATGTTCCTATACCAGTGCCTATTCCGCCAGGTGGCCAAGCGGGCAATGCCATCAAGCGTAACGGTAATAGTGTAAACATACCCGACAACAACTATAATACTTCGTTCTTAAAGGGCGCTGTTGGTAATTAATTGTTGATGTGAAATTTTGAAATGCGGATTACAAACGTCTAAAGATTTATAACAACCCCATGGATTATCAGCCATGGAACATCGATAAAAAAACATGAACAACTTCATTAAATATATAGCCAACTTTCTCCCTATCGCTTGTATGGCATTGCTATCACTTGGCGCCAGTGCTCAAGGCTTTGAAGGAGAATTAAGCCTTACCACTAAAAACCCTTCAATGCAAGAAGAGTCTGTGGTGCGTTGGATTACATCTAATGGCAATCACAAATTGGTTATGAACGGCACTGCCAATGGCAAAGCCTATAACATGACTTTATTGCTTTTGAAAAATGACTCCAACGTAAGAATACTAACTGAAATTAATGGTGCCAAAGCAATGTTTGTAACCCCAATTGGTGATGTAAAACCAGTTAACCCTACACTAGGCTCAGCTATTGTTACTACTGGCGACGGTACTACAACTATTGCAGGGCAAAGCTGTAAAAAGTATAGTGTTGAATCGGCTCAAGGTTCGACAACTGTATTTGTAAGCAGCACGCTAAGCTTGAACTTAGCCGACTTACCTCAAATGCTTAAAACCAATGGTGTTTTTGCTACTTTGGCAGCCAACAACATTAATGGTTTGCCATTGAGTATTATCAGCCGTGGTGAAGATGGTAAAGTTACCTTCTCTCAAACCGTTACCAATATCAAGCCTGGTACTGTTTCCGAGTCTGAATTTAGCTACGAAGGATACCAAGACGGTGGTGCCGCATTGCAAAACTCAATGAAACAAAACTAATGTACCGACGCCCATACTTATGGTTATGGGCATTGTGCATTTTTGGCGGATGTAGTTCATACATTCACAATCAAAACATTATTAACACAGGCTGCAACTTGCCTGTTGCCAGTAGCGCATCACAGCCACTTAATATTGCTTTTAACGGCGTTACTAGTTTTATTGTTAGGTATGGCAACAGTGTGGTGCTCACAGATCCGTTTGTGAGCAATCCCCCAAGTAAGAAAGTTTTGTTCGGCAAGATATACCCCGATACGGCTTTGGTGAACGCGGTTTTTAACGATACTGACCTTATTGATACCAAACTAGTGCTTATTAGTCATGCGCACTATGACCACTTAATGGATTTGCCCCCTTTGTTGCCCCGCTTACCCACAGAAGCCATTATAGCCGGAAGCAATACCACCAAACACATTTTAGCAGCAGCCAAGCCAAGGCAAACACTGCTAACGTTGAATGATGTTGCTGGAACCGATAGCACCCTAGGACAATGGATTTATAGTGTTGATAGTGCCGTTAGAACTATGGCGTTTGTGAGCAGCCACCCGCCGCATTTTATGGGCATAACATTGTTTCCAGGCCCTTATACCGAAGATTTGGAGAAGATACCCGTAAAAGGCAGTGACTATAAACGTGGTTTGCCACTATCTTACCTCATCGATTTTATGGAAGATGGAGTGCCGGTGTACCGTATTTTTTCTCAGTCGTCATCGGCCGATGGTAGTAAAGGGCTTTTTCCTAAAGCCATGTTGCGAGAAAAGGCAGTAGATGTCGTTTTGCTGTCTCAGGCAGTTCATGGCAAAGAGACGGATTACTCTGAGTTAGTAATAAACCATTGCCATGCTCCCATAGTGTTTTGTACCCATTGGGAGAATTTTTTTAGAAGTACCAACCAACCTCTAAAAACCGTACCCAAGGCCAAAGTAGAAGCCAATTACCAATACTTGGTTAGTACATTTGCCGACTCTATGTCCATTATACTACCTAAGCCTGGTAGTAAGTACACTATTCAACCTCAAGCATTGCACCCGTGATAGTTTTACTATTTGCTGTTTTCTTTATCAGTTATAGTGTTGTTGCCAAACTAAAGCCAGTAGAGCACGACTTGGTTCAGCAAGGCGATATAGTAACCATAACCCGAAGTGCCAAAAGGCAGTGGGCACTGGCATATGCTATTTGGGTGCCTGGGGTATTAATGGTTATAGCTGGGGTATCATTTAAGGTTCCATATTTACCATCAGAGCCATTGCAGGTTATGTTGTTGGGCTTGGTTACGTTAATTATGGGCGCTTTTTTAGCATATATGCCCATGATATTAAGCCCTTTAATAGTAATTAATGGCAAGCTAAAAACCTTACAGCTTAACAAAACAACTGTGGCTTTTAACGACCTGCAAGGCTTACGCTATTACGACGCTCGCGCCCGCATAACCACTGCCAGAAACGGTTATGTACTTTGTTTAATACTTGCTACAGGTAAAGAGCGTAAGCTTATTGGCACCCGAAACGAGGGAGAAGCTAAGCTATTGAACAAGATATTCTATCAATTGCTGAAACTGCCTACCCAAGCCATATTGCCTAATGGCTTAGCTAAAACCAAAACTGTTGAAGTTGATTACGTGAAGTGATTTTGGATGCCTTTGTGCTTGTTTTGGCTATCTTAGCATTTCAGTTTATCGTGCTTTATGACCTTCGATGTAAATATGATTTATGCTGGGCTATTAGTAATTTTTACGGTAGCCTTTCTTTACCGTTATAGGCGCAACCAAATACGCAACCATCATGCTAGGGAATTGTCTTCGATGAAGTTGGAGCCATTGGATACTGCTGAAAAAGTGGTAAATGATAAATTGATAGTAGTAAGTAACATTACCCAAGAGCAGTTGCAGCATGTTTTAATTGCTTTTTGCGAAGCGCGGAACGATGAGACTATAACGGTTTGGCCTGAAATGGTAATTGCCAATGACCTTAGGTTGGGGGTAGTTTTTCCTTACGATATTGCTTATGAAGTTTTTTGTGAATTGCTGAATTACATAGTATATCCAATAAACATAGCAGCCGAACCTATAGCCATTGGCTGGGCTACTTACCCAACCGATGAGGCTGCCCTGCCAAAGGAAATGTTCGATACCCCGATGATGATATTTGTGCCAGAGGAGGACCAGAACTATAGCCAGTTTTTTATGGTAAACAGCAGGGGCATTGGTTGCCACCAGCAATTGTTAGACCCAACTGGTTACAAAGTACACCCAAAACCAGAAGAACCATATATGCAGCCACCGTTTGATTCTACTGATGTCGATGGATGGGTTAAACAGCGGGTTTTTATTGTAGATAGAAAATAAGCTAAATTGATTTAGTTTATTTCTGCTGAGGATATTAAACACTTACAGTGGGCTTGGTTACTGCGGTTACTAAGCAATAAACACTGCAGAGATTTCCCCATCCACCTTTTTTTTTGTATTTTTTCGATGCTAAATTATAAGAAATGGAAACCCAGCTTGCTAGTATGGTAAAAATATCATCTTTAAAATCAGGACAACAACTTCCGCTGTTAATTGAACCTGCAGAGGGTGCGCTAAATGATGCCAGTAACTTGAAGCATTGGCTTGAAGAAAACAAAGCATTTATAAACCAAAAAATTATTGAGTACGGAGCCATTTTGTTTCGTGGCTTTGATGTGAATGGGCCAGAGCAGTTTGAAAACGTAGCCCAAGGTGTTGACCCCGATTTGAAAAACAATTACCTCGGTACTTCGCCTCGAAATGCCGTGAGTAAGTATGTATTCTCTGCCAGCGAATTGCCACCTTACTACCCAATTATGCAGCACTGTGAAATGAGCTTTTTGCCCAATCCGCCGCGCAAATTATTTTTTTATTGCCACATTGAGCCAACGGAAGGAGGGGAGACCCCAATAGTGGATTTCCGCAAAGTATACCAAGATTTGGACCCTAAAATACGTGAGGAGTTTGAACGCAAAGGCATCAAAAATATCCGAAACTATAATGGCCCGACTGCTAAAGCAAAGTTCGATCTTTGGAAGCTAAAACGTTGGGATGAGATGTTTCTGACCACCGATAAAAAAGTGGTTGAAGAATCGTGCAAAAAGAACGGACTGGAGTTTCATTGGAAAGATGACGATAAGCTGGTGCTCATAAACGACCAAGAGGCCATTGCTAAGCACCCCATAACCGGAGAGAAGGTTTGGTTTAATCATTTGCAAGTGTTTCACGAAGCTGCTGCTGCCATAGAGTATGGCTATATAGCCAAGCGCCAAAAAAACCTAAGGGCTGCAAGTTTCAATGTTTTTACCTCTTTAATGAGCAGCATTAAAAAGTTAACCACTAAAGATGGCGACCAGGCCATGAATTGCACTTTTCGTGACGGTACGCCAATACCAGTGTCGTACGTTAAACATGTGGAGGAGGTGATTTGGAAAAACATGGTCATTTTCTCTTGGCGTAAGGGCGATGTATTGGCTATAGATAATTTCAGCACTTCCCATGGTCGCTTGCCATACAACTGCCCAAGGGAAATACAAGTATGTTGGGCAGCGGACAACTAGTTAGTTACGGGTTTCGAGTTTTAAAAAATAGAATCAAGCCAAGTTTTATCGCCAATCGTCTAGAAACTAATATTGTTTTCCCTTATAATTCATAATTTAACTCGTAACCCGTAACTCGCAACTCATAACCTTCTTGGAAACCATCCAACTTAATTTTAACGAAAATAATCTGATAGCCCTTAACATTTGTATAGGGTTTATTGTGTTTGGCGTGGCGCTTGATTTGAAGTGGGCCGACTTCCGCAGGGTAATGGACACCCCAAAGTCGTCGTTGGTGGGTTTGCTGGCGCAGTTTGTTACCATGCCAGCCCTTACTTATTTGCTGATACTGGTTTGGAAACCTGACCCAGCCATGGCACTGGGTATGATACTGGTGGCGGCTTGCCCGGGCGGCAATATCTCTAACTTCCTTTGCCAATATGCTCGAGGCAATGCGGCACTGTCGGTGTCCATTAGTGCCATTTCTACTATACTAGCCATTTTTGCCACGCCCATCAATTTTGCTTTTTGGAGCAGCCTACTGCCTGGCACGGAAAATGAGCAAGAAATAGTTATGGATGCTTGGGCTATGTTCCAATCCATATTAGTAATCCTGTTATTGCCGCTTCTGCTGGGTATGGCCTTCAATTATAAGTTCCCGACCTTAACGGATAGAATGCGCAAACCTATAAGCAACCTTTCTATGCTGGTGTTTGTAGCCTTTGTGGCTATGGCGTTTACTAAAAATGCCCATGTATTTGTCGCTTATCTTGATGTGGTGATGCTACTGGTGTTTGTACACAATGCCTTAGCATTGGCCAGCGGCTACGGCTTGGCATATTTATTCCAGCTACCAGAACCCGATAGGCGTTCAGTGGCGATAGAGTCGGGCATACAGAACTCTGGCCTCGGGTTGGTGCTGGTTTTCAATTTTTTTGGTGGCTCGGGCGGCATGGCGCTTATTGCCGCTTGGTGGGGTATTTGGCATATTATCTCGGGCTTTGCTTTGGCTTTTTGGTGGCGCACCAGGCCGAGTTAGCTTTAGATGGTTACTTTCAAATTCCTCATTAATATTATCTTAGCACCCTAACCTCCTTTAATGAACCAGTGGCTAAAAATAATATTGGGTCCAGCTTTGGGTATTGCCACTTGGGCTATGTTTGAGGTCGCGCAGCCTGAGCCAATGGTATCCGCCATGGGATTGGTAACCATTTGGATGGCGATGTGGTGGATTACTGAGGCTGTGCCTTTGGCGATTACGTCTTTCCTGCCGGTATTTCTATTTCCGTTATTAGGTATTATGGGTGCAAAGGCTGTGGCGCCACTGTATATGAACGATGTGCTGATGCTCTTTATTGGTGGGTTTATATTAGCCTTTGCAATGGAGAAATGGGACCTACACAGGCGTATAGCTCTCAAAACGATTCTTATCATCGGTACCGACTTAAAGTTGGTATTATTGGGTATGATGGCGGCCACCTACTTTATCTCCATGTGGATTAGCAACACAGCCACAACTATGATGATGGTGCCTACCACCCTTGCTGTAATAGCCAAAATGAAGGATTTGCTGGGCGACAGGGCTATGCCCGTGGCGAAGTCGTTTTTATTGGGTATTGCCTACGCGGCCAGTATTGGTGGTATGGCTACCATGATAGGCACACCTACCAATATGATATTCGTATCACAGTTTCAGGCAATCTTCCCCGACCAGCCGCAGGTTACGTTTTTACAGTGGTTTATATATGGGGTTCCAACGTCGCTCATGATGCTTTTTGCTTGCTATGGCATTTTGCGCTGGCAGCACAAAATACCTAAGTTGGAAAATACAGCAGAAACGCTGCACATTTTTAAAAGCGAATATGCCTCATTGGGCAAAATGACCTACGAGGAAAAAATGGTGAGCTTGATTTTTGGCATTACAGCACTGTTGTGGTTTACCCGTGCCGAAGCCAATATTGGCAGTTTTGATTTTCCTGGTTGGGCCAGTTTGTTTGGTGATAACAAAGGCTATTTTCTGGATGGCACGGTGGCTATCGCCATGTCGAGCATTTTGTTTTTAATACCTTCCAAAAAAGACAAAAAATCCACATTGATGGATTGGAAAACGGTGCAAAAAATGCCGCTAAGTGTGATACTGTTGTTTGGTGGCGGGTTTGCCTTGGCTGAAGGGTTCGGTGTATCGGGCTTGGCCGATTGGTTGGCTGGCGAAATCTCCTTTCTCACTGCATTACCTGCTTGGGCAATGATATTTTTGATTTGTGTATTGGTAACCTTGTTGAGTGAGTTTGCCAGCAATGTGGCTACGGTTACGCTGGTGCTGCCTATTTTGGCGGCTATCGCCATTGGGTCGGGCATTAATCCATTATATTTAATGTTGCCTGCTACATTCGCCGCATCGTTGGGCTTTATGCTTCCGGTGGCTACCGCGCCAAACACCATTGTATTCGGTTCGGAAATGATAACTGCCAAAGAAATGGCTCGTGCTGGCTTCTTGTTGGATTTGGCAGGTGCAGTGCTTATTGCTGGCACCATGCTATTGTTCGGGCATTTTGTTTTTGGTTTATAAGCAATGCGAAGTTAGGGGCAATTAAAAAGTCCACCGAAGTGGACCCTATGTATGTTACGTAGCCTTAGCTACTAATAAAGTGCTGTTTATGGGTATGAACCTAATAGGTTATACGGGGCAGTTATGCTTACCTTACAAGCAAGCAACAACTTCGGTAGTAGATTTCTCTACTGGAACTTGCGATTGTTCTTGTGGCATGGTAAAGCTGGTGAAAAATGCTAAAACACATACTGCGGCTCCAATTCTCATCATCTTGTTCATATCTCTGTGCTTTTATTACCTTCTTTTACGAAGGGTATTTGAAAAGGTTACAGGTAGTTGAAAGATTTTTTTAAAACATTGCAATCAGTTGAAAAATAGCACCATAAATTAGCAGATGTCTCATTTTTTACCTTTTAAGTTAGGGGCAATTAAAAAGTCCACCGGAGTGGACCTATATGTTACGTAGCTTAAGCTACTAATAAAGTGCTGTTTATGGGTATGCGCCATCTAGGACCTATACTGCGCAAGTATGTTTATCTTACAAGCAAGCAACAACTTCGGTAGTAGATTTTTCTACTTGAACTTGCGATTGTTCTTGTGGCATGGTAAAGCTGGTGAAAAATGCTAAAACACATACTGCGGCTCCAATTCTCATCATCTTGTTCATATCTCCGTGTTTTTCTTACCTTCTTTTACGCAGGGCAGTTGAAAAGGTTACGGGTGGATTGAAAGATTTTTCAAACAAAATGTCAAATGATTGATTTTCAATTATTTAATTTTGAAGAAAGCTGAAAACTTTCTTGAAACCACCAAAATTTTGAAGCTTATGCTAGCTCAAAAAACCGGCTGTGCCAGCTATCCTTGAAGGGCACTTCCCACTTAGTATGCAGGTCGCTGAGGGTTTCTATTAGGTTGTTATACACTAGTGTGTCGGGGGTAATGGTGCCTTGGGCCAACAAAGCTTCAAACCCTTCCCTATTTGCCGAGTTCACTTCATTGCCAATTTTATAAGCTACATTAAACCGGTCAAAGAAGTCCACACCGTACTTTGCACTTAGCTCTTTTATAAAATGCACCGAGCTATCAATGGAGCAGCCACTCACGCCCACCTCGCGCTCATCGGCAGCCAGAATAACGAAGCGGTTGTGTACCAACTCTCCACCAGCAGCCACTTTCAGCTTGTGCGCGGTCCAGCCGCTTACAAATGCCGCAATATCGCGCTGCACGCTTGCCGCTTGCTCGGGCGTAAATACCTTATTGCTTTGGTATACCCACACGCGGCTTGTGGAGGGCAGTTGGGTAAAGAGGTTGGAGTTTGACATGGTATCTCAGCTTGCTATAGGCAAAGTAACGAAAATGCACCGGGTTTGATTCGCTGTGCCTGCTCTTTTACTTTGCTTGGGGTTTTGTCGTGTACTTTTAGTTAATGCTGGAGCGGGTTTGGGTGTTTTAAGCTTAATATTTTTAGACGCATTTTCAACCAACATTTTCGAAGCCATGGAGTTTATTCAAAAATATGCCTCCTGAAAAGCTCGGACTCCAAGTGCGGCAAATGCATACAATTCCGATCAACCAACCCCAAAGACACAAAGGCCACTCCTTGGGGGAGCGGCCTGTAGGTGTATAGTTATAAGTAGCTTATTTTACCTTAGCAACCACGGCTTTGAAAGCCTCTGGGTGGTTCATGGCCAAATCGGCCAAAACCTTGCGGTTAAGGTTAAGGTTTGCCACATCCAACTTGTGAATGAATTGGCTATAGCTCAAACCTTCGGTGCGAACGGCAGCATTGATACGAGCGATCCACAAAGAGCGGAACTCACGTTTCTTAGCTTTACGGTCACGGTATGCATATACCAAACCTTTTTCAATGGCATTCTTGGCTACTGTCCAAACGTTCTTCCGGCGACCGAAATAACCTTTCGCCAACTTCAACATCCTCTTACGGCGAGCTCGGGAAGCAACGTGATTTACTGACCTAGGCATTTTTTATTGTTTTACTCTTTTCTTAAATCTACAATTCTCTATTTAGCTGTTGTGCTAGGCTTAAGCCATAGCCAACATGCGCTTCACACGTTGCTCATCAGTTGGATCCACAATGGCAAATTGACCCAAAGCTTTCTTGCGCTTGTGGCTCTTTTTGGTAAGAATGTGGTTTGTGAATGCGTGTGCACGCTTTACTTTACCAGAGCCCGTTAACTTGAAACGTTTTTTGGCACTCGAGTTGGTTTTCATTTTAGGCATCGACGTAAAAATTTTGGCAAAGATATGGATAATAATTCTTTCTGTCTATTATTTTTTTGGCTTCGGCGCCAAAAACGCTATCATTCTCCGTCCTTCCAGCTTCGGCATTTGCTCTAGCACTCCCAATTCTGCCAATCTCTCGGCAAATTTCAACAACATCAACTCTCCGCGCTCTTGAAACAAAATACCCCTTCCTTTAAACTGCACGTAGGCTTTAACCTTGGCACCTTCTTTCAAGAAATTTTCAGCATGCTTGGTTTTGAACTCGAAATCGTGGTCATCGGTATTCGGCGTAAAACGCACTTCCTTAATCACGGTTTTAGTTGCCTTAGCCTTTATTTCCTTTTCTTTCTTCTTCTTCTCGTACAGAAACTTGTTATAGTCTACTATACGGCAAACTGGTGGATCGGCTTTCGGCGATATTTCCACTAAGTCCAGTCCTAACTCTTCAGCTAGGTTAAGGGCTTTGCGGGTATCAAAAATACCGGGTTCCACATTTTCGCCAACCAAACGCACATTCAAGGCACGGATATCGCGGTTCAAGCGGTGTGCTGATTCTTGCTGCTGTGGGCGGCGATCAAAAGGTTTTCTTGGCTTTAACAAATTAGTATTGTTGTTTTTGTTTAACGGTTCAATTGTTTGTTCACTTCATTCTGCACTAGCTTGGCAAATGCTTCGGCACTCATCGCACCTAAATCACCTTCTCCATGCTTCCTTACCGATACGGTTGCGTTTTCTGCCTCTTGCTCCCCAATGATTAACATATAAGGAACTTTACCAACTTCAGCGTCACGTATCTTCCTGCCGATCTTCTCGTTACGAACATCAACGGAGGTGCGAATATCGCTATTTTTTAGATAATCTGAAACTTTTTCTGCGTACTCGTTATACTTATCACTAATTGGCAATACAATACCTTGCTCTGGGGTAAGCCAAAGTGGGAAATTACCAGCACAGTGCTCAATTAGCACGGCTACAAAACGCTCTAGTGAACCGAACGGCGCACGGTGAATCATCACCGGACGATGTTTCATGTTATCACTACCAACATATTCTAGCTCAAATCGTTCCGGAAGGTTGTAATCTACTTGTATAGTGCCTAGTTGCCAACGGCGGCCAATGGCATCACGAACCATAAAATCGAGCTTAGGGCCATAGAAAGCGGCTTCGCCATATTCTACCACGGTTTCTAGTCCTTTCTCGGCACAAGCTTCAATAATGGCGTTTTCGGCTTTCTCCCAGTTTTCGTCGCTACCAATGTATTTGCTGCGGTCTTCTTTATCGCGAAGCGACACTTGGGCGGTGTAGTTATCAAAACCTAGGGCTTTGAAAACATAAAGCACAATGTCAATTACTTTAATAAATTCTTCCTTCACCTGGTCGGGACGGCAGAAAATATGCGCATCATCCTGAGTAAAGCCACGCACACGGGTAAGGCCGTGTAATTCACCGCTCTGTTCGTAGCGATAAACAGTACCAAACTCAGCTAAACGCAACGGAAGGTCGCGGTACGAGCGAGGCTTGGTTTTGTATATTTCGCAGTGGTGCGGGCAGTTCATCGGTTTCAAGAAATACTCTTCGCCCTCTTGTGGGGTTTTGATGGGCTGGAAAGAATCTTTGCCGTATTTCTCGTAGTGACCGCTGGTTACGTAAAGTTCTTTGTGGCCAATGTGCGGGGTAATAACTTGGCTATAGCCACCTTTTTTTTGCACTACCTTAAGGAAATCGACTAAGCGCTCGCGCAACTCGGTGCCCTTTGGCAACCACAACGGCAAGCCCAAGCCCACCTTTTGGCTGATGGCGAATAGCTCAAGCTCTTTGCCCAATTTACGGTGGTCGCGCTTTTTAGCTTCCTCCAACAAAATCAAATAGTCGCTTAGCTCTTGTGCCTTCGGAAAAGTGATGGCATAGATGCGTGTAAGCTGCTTATTTTTCTCGTTGCCACGCCAGTATGCTCCTGCTACGCTAAGTAGCTTTACGGCCTTAATAAAGCCCGTATCGGGTATATGTGGGCCGCGGCATAAGTCGGTGAAGTTTCCTTGGGTGTAAAAAGTAATTTTTCCGTCCTCTAAGTCGCGTATCAACTCTAGTTTGTACTGGTCGTCCTTTTCGGTAAAGTATTCAACGGCATCGGCCTTGCTTACCTCTTTGCGCACAAAAGCACTTTTTTGGCGGGCAAGCTCTGTCATTTTGTTCTCTATTTCCTTAAACTCGGTTTCTGATAGCGGGGCGCGGTCACCCAAATCGATATCGTAATAGAAACCGTTTTCGATTGGCGGGCCAATACCAAATTTAGTACCTGGGTATAATGCCTCCAATGCTTCAGCCATTAAGTGTGCCGAAGAGTGCCATAGCGTGTTTTTACCTTCTTTGTCGTTCCAGGTCAATAGGCGCAACTTGGTGGCTTCTGGCAGTGCACGGGTGGCATCCCACACTTCGCCATTTACTTCTGCTGCCAACACGTTTCGGGCTAAACCTTCGCTTATACTTTTGGCTACATCAAGCGCGGTAGCCCCGTTATCGTAATCCCTAACGCTGCCGTCAGGTAAGGTTACTTTTATCATTTCTTCAGTTTCTTTAGTCTGTCAAAACCATTCAGGGCATTGGTGTGCAGGGCATCAATGCGCAAAGTTTGGTCGTAATAATACTCTGCATTTTTGATATCGCCAATACTTTCTGCAATCAAACCTCGCATGTAGTAGGCATCGGTGTAATCGGGCTTTATGCTGATGGCTATTTTAAAGCTTCCATCGGCTTTGTCTAAGCTGTCCATTTGAAAATAAACCCAACCCATGCCATAATGCGCGTTTTCGTATTGCGGCGATTCTTTAATCATTAGCCTATATTCTTCTAGCGCCTCGTTATATTTTTTTTGTTCTTGCAGAGCAAGGGCTAAAGCATAGCGCAAATCATTGTCTCTTGGCGACAATTTAACAGCATTTCGGAAATATTGTATCGCTAATGGGTTCTTTTTCTGTTTGTAAATATATCCTAGTTCTTCATAAGCTTCCAAAAACTCTGGGTCTTGCTCCACGGTGGTTTGCAGGTTGCTTATGGCTTTAGCGGTATCTTTTATCTCAAGAAAAATTAAAGCTTTTTGGAAGTAGGCACCAGCATAACCAGGGTCTAATTTTAAGGCAGCATCGGCGCTTTTTATACTTTTGTCGCGCTCGCTGTTGTAAAAATAGTAGCGGCTAAGTACTAACAAAATCTCTTTGTTTTGAGGCAATAGTGCTGCACCGGTCTCCAGCGATTTAATGGCTCGGATAATGTCGCGTTTTGCAAAGTACAAATCGGCTTGTAGTAGGTATATCTTAGCAACGGTTTTATCCAGCAACAAAGCCGTATCCAAGTCGGCTAAAGCAGCATCGTTATTCACCAATTTATAGTGTATCAATGCCCTATCGATGTATGCTTGGGCACTATCGGGGTTTTGCTGTATACGCAGGGTTGCTGCTACCAGTGCCGGGTTTTCCACTATTTCGGGTACCGTTTCGGCAGGGGTAGGAGGCACAGGTTTATCGCCTTCGCAACTCGCAAGCAGCAAGCAGCAAGGCAAGGCAATAATTAGGCTATATTTTATTATGGATGATAACATGGACTGCAAAGTTAGGGTATTTAGACACAAGACCTAAACCGCTAGACACAAGAATTTTAATACTTGTTGCATAGGCTATTACCTCTAAGAGAAATAGCACACAAAAAAGCCATAACTACTGGGTAGCTATGGCTTTTAGAGGTTGTTTTTGAATATGCCTAGCTGCATTAATCAAATGCGCTAATCAGTATCCTAGTATCTTCAGCATTGCCTCGGGGTTTTGCTCTTGCGAGAAAACTTCTTTGGTTAAGTTGCCATGTTCGTCTCTGTTAATCAGCAATACTTTTGGTGCGGGTATCAAGCAGTGCTTGGTACCACCATAACCACTTATACTTTCTTGGTAAGCGCCCGTGTGAAAGAAACCAATGTATAAGGGTTCTTTTTCGTCGAGCTCTGGCAAAAATACTTGGTGTTGGTGGGTTTCGCTGTTATAGTAATCGCCAATGTCGCAGCTAAGGCCGCCAATATTCACCTTTTGGTAGTCCTGCTCCCATTTGTTTAGTGGTAACAAAATAAAGCGTTGGCTCATACCCCAAATATCGGGCAAGGTAGTCATAAGGCTACCGTCAATCATATACCAATCTTCAATGTCATTCTGACGTTTTTCGTTGAGCACGCTAAAAATGGTTGCGCCACTTTCGCCAACGGTAAACGAGCCAAACTCAGTAAATATGTGAGGTACTTGCACCTCGCTGCTATCGCATTGTGTTTTAATGGCCTTTACTACCTCGCGCAGCATATACTCATAGTCGTAGTCAGAGTGCAGCCCGTGGCGAATAGGCAAACCGCCGCCAATATTGATGTATTCAAGGTTAGAGCAAATTTTCTTTAAGGCGATATATACTTTAATGGCCTTATTCAACTCGCTCCAGTAGTAGGTGGTATCTTTTATGCCGGTGTTAATAAAGAAGTGGAGCATCTTAAGCTCGAACTTCGGGTTATTCTCTATGTTCTGTTTATAGAACTCAATTATATCGCTATACCGTATACCAAGGCGCGAGGTATAGAACTCATATTTAGGCTCTTCATCGGCTGCTATTCGGATGCCAATTTTCATTTGGCCATCCAAGTGCTGCTGGTAGTAGTTTATCTCCGGTTTGTTGTCCAAAACGGGAATGATATTGTTAAAGCCGTTTTGATGCAGACGCAAAATGTTTGCTTTGTACTGATCGGTTTTAAAACCGTTGCAAATGATAAACTGGCTAGTATTTACTTTGCCTTTGGCTACTAGGTTTTCTACCAGGTTTATATCAAATGCCGATGAGGTTTCTAAGTGAATGTCGTTTTTCAAAGCCTCCTCAACTACAAACGAAAAGTGCGATGCCTTGGTGCAATAGGAGTAGAAATACTGCCCATCGTAGTTGTTTTCCTTTATGGCTTCGTTGAATATGCGCTTGGCCTTTTGTATTTGCGAACTTATCTTGGGCAGGTAGCTAATCCTAAGCGGGGTGCCGTATTCCTTCACTAAATCCATTAATGGAACGCCGTTGAAATCTAGCTGTCCGTCTTTTACATCAAATCCTTCTTGCGGAAAGTAAAAGGTTTGTTCAATAAGGTCAATGTAGCGGTTCTTCATCAGGCCTTGGGCAATGGGTTTTAAGTGAAAAATTTAGGTGTAAAGGTAACAACTTTGAATATCTCGCAGCCAAATAGAGCGGTTAATGTACATTACTTAACACACTTTAAAGGTAATGACCCAAAAAACCATGCAACCCTGGTTTTCGCAGCGAAATATTGATAGGTCCTTTACTTAAGGTTTCTTAGGGTCAATGCGTATATCCTCTGGGGTAATCGACTCCAAATTGAACGTTTCGGAGAGGATTTTAAATGTGGTACGACGGTTAAGTTGATACTCTTCTTCAGTACATTCTACACCGTCAACGCACTTGTTAATAGGTTTACCTTCACCATATCCCACCGCTTTTAAGCGTTGTGCCGGTATGCCTTTACTTACTAGGTACTTTACTACCGAGGCGGCGCGCCCTTGCGAAAGAATAATATTGTATTCGATGCTACCTCTTGAGTCGGTATGGGCGCCAATTTCTACAACTATAGTTGGGTTTTCGGCAAATAGCGAATATAGGGTATCCAACACCGGAAACGACTCGGGCCTTAGGGTGGTTTTGTCGTAATCGTAGTAAATGTTTGGTATCACTATCTCCCTGTCTTGGTATATGCGTTCTACAATCAACCTCACCTTAACTGGTATGGTTATGTTCTTCAGGTCGCGTAGGCCTTTGGTACTAAAGTTGGCTGATTGCTTTAAGAACCCCTCTTTTTCGCCGCTAACGTAGTAGTCGCTTTCTTTCACCAAATCGCAACCAAAGCGTCCAAACTTATCAGAACTTATGTTTGCCACTACAGGAAAACCAGGGCCATATTTTTTGACGGTTATGTTGGCTTCGTTTACGGGCTGAAAGTCGATAACCTTGCTGTTAGGGTCGCTTGGGTCAGCAAATATTTTCTCTAGTATCACCCCTTCTAGCACAAACAGGTTCTCGTTGCTAAGTTGGAACACGTAAATATCATCTTTGCCGGCACCACCAGGACGGTTGCTACTAAAAAAACCGCTCATGCGCACTGGGTCGTTGGCGTCTTTTGGTTTAGCTTTGGTAAGCCATAGGCCATAATCGTCGGCACCCGAGTTAATAGGAATTTTCAGGTTCTCGGGCTTGCTCCAAACACCGCCGCTGGCAGGGGCCGAGAATATATCCAACCCACCAAGGCCATCGTGGCCATCGCTGCTAAAGTATAAGGTGCCTGTTTCGTCAATAAATGGGAATACCTCGTTGCCTGGAGTATTGATATCTACACCTAGGTTTTTAGGGCTGGTCCAGGTACCGGCTTGCAAAAAGGTTATATAGAGGTCTTTACCGCCATAACCACCCGGTGCTTCGGCAGCAAAAAGCAAGTATTTACCATCTTTGCTCAAAAACGGGTGCCCTACATTAAAGGTATCGGCATCAAATAGTTTAATCTTTTCCGGCGAACTCCATCCGCCCAATGATTGCAGGCGGCTTACAAAAATGGCACAATAGTCGTCTTTGTCTTTACCTTGTGAGCCACAGCGAGTAAAATAAACTTCGTTGCCATCGCGGCTAAAGGTTATGGTGCCTTCGTTAACCCCACTATTTAGCTCTGGCGAATAATTTACCACGCCGCTGAAGCTGCCATTGGTTTGCTTTTTGGTAAGGTACAAATCACTGTATTTTTCGCCAGTCCAGCCATACGTGTCATTACCAGTTGCATCAATCCTGTCAGAGGTAAATACCAAATCGCCACTGGGCAATACAACTGGTGAATACTCGCTACCGTTAGTATTGATGGCAGTGAGATTTTGTAAATCGAGGCTGACCCGTTCTTTAATCCATTTCAATGCAAGGTTGCACGATTTTATCTGTTCAAACGCTTTTTCCTTACTAAAGGGCTCCAAGCGGGCAAAATTGGTAAATTGCTCAATGGCTAATTTGTACTTTTCGTTGGCTTTAAGGGTAATGGCATAGTTGTAGGTAGCTATGGCATCATAGCCTTGCTTAATGGCTTCGGCATACCAGCCTTCGGCATCCTTGGTGTTGCCGCTTAATCGGTAGCTTTCGGCTACGTAAAAGGCTTTTTCGCCCCTAAGTAGTGGCACTTGCTGCTCTTTGTATTCGTTTTTAAGCTGCGGTATGGCTAGGGTATAGTTTTTTTCTTCGAACAAGGTCATGCCGTTTTTGACCTTGCCGCTGCCGCCGCATGAGGCTAGTAAAACCATTATTGAAACGGCTAGTAAGTATAGATATATTGAACGTGCTATCATTTATCCTATCGTGGCTATGGACTCAACTGCCTTTATGGAACAACGCCATATTGCTGCGTCAAGTTGTTTCAAATTTAACAATATTATTGCAGTTGATAACCAATTCGGGTCCATTTGGTATAACCATAATATTTGCTAATTATTTTCAAATAGAATAGATTAGCAAAAAGAACAAGTATGCGAGCAGTGTTTATCACCATTAGCCTAATATTGGCAACTGTGACAATGTGCGATGCCCAAACTTATGTTTATGCTAGTGAGCGAGAGTATTGTGCCTATAATCCTGCCACTGATGAGTTTGATAAGTGTGAGAGCTGGGAGGATCATAGCTTGTTTGTGATAAATGATCGTGAAACCAGTTTCCAACATTTTACCGATGACGTAAACTCTTTGTACCAGGTTGATAGCAAGGAGTATAACGAGGACATGAAAATGAACTTATGGTATGTAACCAGCGATGCTGGTAACAAATATACCTATGTAGTGAATTTGGAAAATAAGGCCATTGCTGCCTTGTACGATAACGGCGACGAGAGTTTCATTGTTACCTTTACTGTAAGCAAATATTGGAAGTAAACATCCAAACTGATTGTTTACATAATCTCTTGTACCGTTTGCTTTTGATCTCTAAAATCGAAAGTCTCGCCTTTCTTTTTTCCATCCATAGCTTGGTACAATGGGGATTCGGTTGAGATGGTGAAAAAGGTTTTACCATCCACTATTACCTTGCCTACGCTAACGCCTATCAACACGTTTGTTTTATCGGTCATAACCAAAGCCCCGTGTTTCACGGTGCTGTTCACTTGGTTCGGGTCAATGAGTTTTAGCATGGCATATGCTGCGTTGGCTTGGTCTAGCTGGCGAGAGTACATGGCTAAATCGGCGTGCAATTGCTCGCGCATCGACTCTGAGTCGTCGGTGCTGCTACCCGAAGTGTCTTCGTTGGCGCTTTCTTGAACCTGTTGCACGGTTTCTTTAAGTCTCTTTATGCTCTCCTGCTGTTGCAGTAGGCTTGCTTGTAATACTTGTTCTTTCAGCTTCATAGTGGGTATAATCGGGACTGCAAAATTATCGAAAATCGCCGTTATTTAATCAGGCACCCCACATAATTGCAATAAAAAACCCTCTTACCTTGGCAAGAGGGTTGAAAGTTAACGTTATAAAGTATAACCTAAGCTAGCTTATAGTTAGTAAAAAGGCTTTGATACTGAAGGCCGAATGTGCGAATAACCCATGTTTGTAGCTCTTGCCTATCGTTAGGCATCAACATTTTTAGGGCCTTTAGCAATTCTTTCTCAAACAACTTGCTGTCGAAACTAACCTTTTCCAGTATTGTCTTACTGTATTCAAGCATCGAAGTGGCCATAGCTTGATAATTTTTAGGGGTGAAACAATCAAGTATTTTAAAGTAACTAAAAACTTGCGAGACGCCCAAATTCATTGAGCACTTTCCTCGCCCGTTTAATACTCCCTAACACTTAATTGATTTGGTAGTAATTTACCCAAGCATTTCAACTGTTACACCAATAAAACGAATGGCTTAGGCAGATGTTTTGCGAAGAAAGATTTTTAACACCTTTTTAACGAGCATTAACGTTTTTGCAAAACTTTACATACGCTCTGGTACATCAATTCCCAGCAGTTTAAAGGCACCTGCCAACACTTTGGCAGTAAGGTCGGCAAGGCCTAAGCGTAGGTGCTTCGCTTCTGGGGTTTCGGCATTTGCTATGCTATGGTCAACATAGAACTTATTGAAGGTTTTCGCCAAGTTGTATGTGTAGCTTGCTACCACCGATGGGTCGAAATTTCGCGCTGATTCTTGAATAACAGCAGGGTATTGGTATAGCTCAATCAACACTTCTTTCTCTAAAGGCGAAAGTGCATATTTGGTGGGTAGTTCAATTTTAATATCGCCTACTTTGGTTTTGATGGATTGGATACGGGCATAGCTGTATTGCACAAACGGCCCCGTTTGACCTTGTAGGTCAATTGATTCCTCTGGATTAAACAGCATTTTCTTTTTAGGGTCAACACGCAGCATAAAGTATTTCAAGGCACCCATCCCAATGGTTCGGAACAGCTCCTCAGCTTCTTCGCTTTCTGGGTTCTCCAGTTTACCTAGTTCCAAGGTTTGTGCTTTAGCAGCAGCTACCAACTCTTGTATCAGGTCGTCAGCATCTACTACATTACCTTCCCTCGATTTCATACGGCCATGTGGCAGCTCTACCAACCCATACGACAAGTGGTATATGCCTGCAGCATAGGGTTTGCGCAGCTTCTCTAAGGTAAGTTGCAGTACTTTAAAGTGATAGTTTTGCTCATCGGCTACCACGTAAACGTTTCGGTCCATGTGGTAATGGTCGTAGCGCAAATCGGCAGTGCCTAGGTCTTGCGTAAGGTATACTGATGTGCCATCGCTGCGCAAAAGCACTTTTTGGTCTAGTCCTTTATCAGTTAGATCAACCCAAATAGAACCATCCTCTTTTTTAAAGAAAACGCCACTAGCTAAACCTTCTAACACCAAATCGCGACCCAATAGGTAGGTTTCCGACTCAAAATAATCACGGTCAAAATCGACACCCATTTTATCAAAAGTAACTTGGAAACCAGCATATACCCAGTCGTTCATCTGTTCCCAAAGTGCAATGGTTTCAGCATCTCCAGCTTCCCATTTCAAGAGCATGGCTTGCACCTCAAGTTGGATGGGTGCTTTCTTTTTGGCTTCATCTTCTGTTAGGCCTTCGGCTTTTAGTTGCTCAACCTGCTCTTTATATTTCTTATCGAAAACCACATAGTACTTGCCTACCAGGTGGTCACCTTTTATGCCACTGCTTTCAGGTGTTTCGCCGTTGCCAAACTGCTGCCAAGCTAGCATCGATTTACAAATGGCAATTCCCCGGTCGTTGTAGATATTCACCTTACTTACCTCATTACCTGCAAACTCTAATATAGAGGCCACAGAATAGCCCAACAGCATATTACGTATGTGCCCTAGGTGCAAGGGCTTATTGGTGTTAGGGCCGCAGTACTCTACGGTTATTTTCTGACCGGTGGGGGTACCTTTACCATATTCATGGTTGTGCAAGGCGCTGCCAAGGGTTTCTATCCAGAAGCTATCGGTTAGGCTTAGGTTCAAAAAGCCTTTGATAACACTGAAGCCCGAAACCTGAGGCACATTAGCCTGCAAGTATGCTCCAAGGTCGTTGGCGGTCTCTTCGGGTTTCTTTTTCGATACGCGCAGCAGCGGAAACACCACAACGGTGTAGTCGCCAATTTGGTCTTTGTTGGTGCGCTCCACAGCAATGCTGGCAGCCTCCATATCGGCATTATATAATTCCTTTACGGCTGCTGCACAAGCTGTGCGTATCTGTTGTTCGATATTAATGATCATTGTTGTGTTGGTATCAGGTAGTGAGTATCAAGTATCAAGTATCAAGTATCGAGTATCAAGTATCGAGTATCAAGTATCAAGTATCTTTTCGTTTATCTAACATCTGATATCTGATATCTATCTTGTGTCTTGTGTCTTGTGTCTTGTGTCTTGTGTCTAAGTTTCAGGCACAAAGTTATGCCTTTAGATGCAAGATGTAATCCTACAAAATTGAAAGTGTTTGAGAGGGAGGCTATTCGCCATGTACCATTGACCATGGACCATCGACCAAACTTATCGTCGCCTGCCGAGCTCGAAGCTTAGGTAAGCATTCATGAAAAACGGCCTTTGTGGCTGATTGATCATGATGGGGATGTTCTTGTAGTAAATATCGGCAGCTACCCCAACTTCCATGGCAGTAATAAAAGCATCTCTAGAGCCCCACTCAAAATTTAGACCCAACTTAATAAATGCTCCAGGTACGGGTTGCAGTTGCTTAAAACCTTTGCTATATCTTGATGCACCGATAATTTCGTACCAGTTCAAAAATTTCTGGGCATTGCCGTTTTCCGGGTCGTCATTATAGCGTTCGCTTTTGGCCTCAACAATAAAGGTTGAATCATTTACTTGGGTAATGTATGCCAAATCGAGGTAATACGGTTTCAAGAAACCCAACGATATGCCGCCCATATACACCAAAGCCAGGTTTACACCGTTCTTTTTGGCTTTCTCTGCTATGTTCTTTTTGTATCCAAAGGCCGCACGGAGGGTAAAAAATTCATTTTGCTTGCCGTAATAAAAATCTCGAGGCGAATCGAAACCTGAAATGGCGAGGTTGAAATCGGCGCTTTGTTTTTTCTCCTTCGGGTGGCGAATGTCGGAGAACTCAATCATCCACAAGCGAGTTTTGTGAATGTTGATGATTTTACCGGTATTCATGTAAAAGCCCCAACCGTTGCTGGCTATTTTGCCACCAAAAGTCATCTCTTTGTTGTAAATGATACCTTTTTTCTCAATCTGCTTTTTCACCTTACGCTGCTGTGCATAGGTGGTTGTGGTGCTCAAAAGCACCAACAGCAAGAAGAAAGTGAAAATCCGCATCAAAGTTTTATACATGTGGCAACTCAAAATAGTTCTTAAATTTATCAAAAATTTAACACACTGACCATGACAGCTGAAATAATTTACGAAGGTGGCCTGCGCACTCGTGCCGTTCATACCCAATCAGGCTACGAAATTGTAACCGATGCCCCTACTGATAATCATGGCCAAGGTGCGGCTTTTTCGCCTACCGATTTGGTAGCTACTGCACTTGGTAGCTGTATGCTTACCCTTATGGGTATATATGCCAACAACCACAACCTTGCTATAGAAGGCACAAGGGTAACCATACAAAAAGTAATGGCCGCCGACCCACGGCGCATCAGCGAAGTGCATGTGCGCATGCTGATACCTGCAGGAACACTTACCGATATAGAACGCAAAAAACTAGAAAACGTTGCGCTCACATGCCCAGTTGCTAAAAGCCTTCATCCAGATATTAATCAGGATGTAGTGTTTGAATACATATAGGCTGAGGTCAATTGGCAATACTGTAAATTACTTTTTGTCGAACCAATCAATAACCGTCTTTTTCTTGCCAATGTTTCTTGGGATGGTATAAACATTTAGTTCATCGGGTCCAACTAAGCGCACGCCACCGCCATTGCGAAAGTTGTTTCCATCGGCTACGTAAAATTGTTTGCTCACGGTCTTTTTGAGCGTAAACTTTTTGGTTTCGTTGCTAAATGAAACTTCAAACAAATCAACAAAGTTGCCATCCTTGCTACGGAAAAATGCCATCATATATATCTTGCCATCGGCACCTGTAAATAGGTTGATGCCTTGGTAGCTAGGCCACAATTTATTTATCCATTCATCCTTTTCGCCTTTTGTTGGGGTGTAGGTTTGTATCAGTTCAAATTTGCATTTAGGGTCGCTGAGTGGCTTGGCGTTGCTCCAGTAAAAATCGATGGTATTGGCATCCCAAGTAGCTACTGCAAGTAGGTGCTGTGTGTCAAAAAATGTAATGCCCACTGCTCCAGCAGTTTTCGTTTTAAACTCCCCACTGCGATCAATGGTAATAGCTGGGGTTACATCGCTTGTGCCTGGGTTGCTAATATTGTAAAACAGAATTTTCGAGCTGTTTTTATCCAAATTATCCTCAACGCCCACCACCAAAAAATCGCCGATAACCTGGCAGCCGCCTGCATGGTCGAGCGGGGTGTTGAGCAGCACATTGTAGCGCACCACTTTTTGCACGGTATCGTTAATGTCAATCATGGCGTAATAGGCGCTACTATCGCTGCTGCCCGTTACAATCATGTACTCGGTGGTGCCATTGGTATAGTACTGCACCCCTTGCAAATGGCCGCCCTCGTTGCGAATGGTAAAATCGGGGTTCTTGAAAGGCACTTTGGTGCGTTCAACTTTTACGTTCTCAAATGCCTTCGGTATATCGGTAGTAGCAGGGTTTTTATCGTTGTTTTGTGCCATTGTCAAAATAGACGGCAGCATCAATCCAAAGAAAAGGGCAACTCTTAGCATTGGTATTTTTTTATAAAAATAGGCAAAGAGCAGAGGATAGACAATTATACCCCAATACCCACTGGCAACATAGCCATAGGCAAAGCCTCGGCCTGTTGCCTAATCTCGCGCAAGGCGGTGGTTTCCCATAAGTTGCCCTTCCTTAACGAGCCAATAGCAAACAATCCCCTATGGGTATTTCCATTGCTATTAATCAACTCACCATTTACATTAGTATTCAATCCCATTTGTAGTGTGCCCGTAGTTGCATAGCCACTTTGTAAAAGTTGCTCAAGCAGCGGGTCGCCGCTGCGGGTCAGGTCAGTTACAGGGCCAGTACAGTTAATAATTAGGTCGGTTTCAAAGCTCAAACTAGCTAGCGTATGCCTTGGGCGATAGGTAACAATGGTTTTCTCATCATTACCGTTGACGATATTTGTAATGCGGCCCTTCAACAATTGCAAATTACCACTCTGGATAAGGTTTTGCACTAACTGGTGCGAAAACGCAGGCACTCGGTGTCGATGTATTTCCCAAAATGGCTGCAAATGGCGCATAAAGCATTGCTTTTCGTCATCAGATAATGTTTGCCACAAAGTTGGTATCTCGGGTCGAATGTTATGGAAAATAGTGCGCCAACCGCTGTCTTGTGCTTCCGCTTCTTTAGCTAATTCACGAAAAGCTTTTAACAATTCGTATGTAGACTCTTTAGGACCTAAAGTAAGGTGGTTGTGCGGTTCAGGTATTTCTGGAAGCGGTATTAACCCGTGGCGCGATAGTACCCGTATAGGACCATGGTAACCTTGTTTATCCAGTTCAATTATGGTATCGACCATACTCAAACCGCTACCAACAATGAGTACTTGTTTGCTCGAATCAATCTTTGGCAATCCTTCCCAAGAATGTATTATAGGCAGGTCCAAATGGCGAGAATTTGGTGGCAAAAAGATGGCTTTTTGCGGCGGCACGTTACCTGATGCCAGTATTACTTGGTGGTATGTTGTTTTTTTGCTGGTACTTGCTAAAGTATACCCTTCATTGCTTGGGGTAATCGACAATACCTTGGCCGCAATAACTTCCAGTTCACGATCGCCACTACATGCAGCAACTGTTTTTTCAAAAATGTCTGTTAAATAGTCCCCAAAAATTTTTCTCGGCACATAATCTTCCATTTCTGCACCATAAATGCAGGCTTTGAGGCGGGTTTCATTTTCGTGTAGCCAATGGTAAAAATGGTTGGGCTCTTGACTAAAAAGGCTCATTCGGCTTATCGGCACATTCAATGGCTGGTGCACATTGTTTTCGCGGTAAGCTGCTCCTCGGTTTAGTTGTGCAGGTTCTTGCTCGTATAAATCAATCCTAACAGGAGTATGTTGCTGCCTTAATAAGTTGATGGCCGTTAGGGTACCGCTCAATCCGCTGCCTATTATTGCTATTTGGGTAAGTGCCATAATACTGTTTGTTGAAACAAAAGTACTAAAAGTCTATAAGCCTTATAGGGTAATTGAAAACATTTGCATTTTTTTGATAAATTTCTACGATTTTCTTGCTTGTCCACACCCGTTCAAAAGGTAATTAGGTTACGGCTCATGGGTTAGATAACTTTACAACCACTAATCAAATAGCCCAACTCATGTATCACGGAACCCTCGTTTTTGCCACTGGCAATGCCAATAAAGTAAAAGAGGTGCAAGCGCTGGTGGGCGATGATGTGGCGGTTAAGAGCCTGCACGACCTTGGCTACTTTGAGGAGTTGAGCGAAACGCACGATACCCTTGAGGGCAATGCACTAGAAAAGGCACAGTTTGTTTTTGAGAAATTCGGTGAGAATTGCTTTAGTGAGGATACTGGTTTAGAAGTGGAAGCGTTGAATGGTGAGCCAGGGGTATATTCGGCCCGATATGCAGGACCAGATAAAGGCGCCGAAGACAATATGACCTTGCTTTTAGAAAAACTAAAAAGCCAAACCAACCGAAAAGCACGCTTCCGTACCGTAATTTCTTTGATCATTGATGGTAAAGAATTTCGCTTCGAAGGGATAGTAGAAGGGCGGATTTTAGAAGGCCGGAAAGGTACGGCTGGCTTCGGTTACGACCCCATTTTTGAACCCACCGGTTATGACCGTTCTTTTGCTGAAATGAGCTTAGCAGAGAAGGCCCCAATTAGTCATCGTGGGAAGGCGGTTTCGCAGTTATTAAAATTTCTGAAATTATTTTAGTATTTTAAAAGGAAACTATTGCGAAATACAAAGTTTCTTTGTAATATTAAAGCATAATCATTCCTTCTCATGAAATTCGGGTTCATCGGCTCCTATTCTGAAGATCAAATCATCAACGGATGCGTTGTTGGAGATCGTACAGCGCAGCAAACGCTGTATAGCCGCTATTCACCGAAAATGTTTGCCATTTGCCTTCGTTATGCTAAAGATTACCACAGCGCCGAAGACATTTTGCAGGAGGGCTTTATCAAGGTTTTTAGGTACATTTCAAACTTCCGTCGCGAGGGTTCTTTCGAGGGTTGGATGCGCCGCATTTTTGTTAATACAGCCATTGAACACCTGCGCAAAGCAGTAAGTCTTTATTCCATTGTGGATGATGAGGACAAGCCAATGGATATATTGGACGAGAGCGCCTTTGATGCATTGGATTACCAAGATTTGCTTAACATGGTACAGAGCCTTTCGCCAGGCTACCGAACCGTTTTCAACCTTTATGTGGTTGAAGGTTATAGCCATAAAGAGATTGCCAAATTGTTGAATATCAGTGAGGGTACCTCAAAATCGCAACTGGCCCGTGCCCGTATGATTCTGCAAAAGAAAGTGGAATCTTCGCAACGCCTGCCGTTGGAAGGCACTGCTGACTGGGGCTAATTGATACTTTTATCGCTTCGGGAAATGGTGTTTGAATAACTATTTTACTCACTACCCGACCATTACCCCCACCCAACCTCCCCCTGAAATGGGGAGGAGCTTACCGTAGTTTATTCAGTCTAGGTGCAATTTAACGTAAGGCCTTACCTTTGCGCTATGAAATTCTCGAAAATAACCAACGATGCCCTTGGACGCATGGATGTAGCCGCATACAAAGCCGCGCCCAAAACCCCGCTGGTAATTGTGCTTGATAATATACGCAGCCACAACAATGTGGGCTCGGTGTTTCGCACAGCAGATGCCTTTAGGGCACAGGCTATTTACCTTTGTGGCTATACCGACAAACCACCCCACCGCGACATACATAAAACTGCCCTTGGCGCCACCGAGAGCGTTGATTGGCAATATTTTGAAACAACAGCCGTAGCATTAGCGGCGCTTAAGGCCGATGGCTACCATATATGGGCTATTGAGCAAGCCGAAGGCCGAACAATGCTCAATGAATTGAACCTATCCACCGGGGGCAAGCATGCCGTTGTATTTGGCAATGAGGTAAATGGCGTTGATGATGAAGTAATGGCTATGGTAGATGGTGTAATAGAAATACCCCAATTCGGCACCAAACACTCTTTGAATATATCGGTAAGTGCCGGCATTGTTATCTGGGAGTTTTGGCGGCAATTGGGGATTGGTTGATTGGTTATTGGTTGACTTGTAATGTGTGCTGTGCTTAAAGCACAACGTTACCATAGCTTTTTGGAGGTAAATTACCGTGTTACCTGCGTCCCCGCTTAAAGCGGGATAGGCTGAAGGCGCTGCGTCCGTTTCATCCTCGTCAAAATAAGATGGGGACGAGTGGGGGGGATTCGTGAGACTGCTGCTCTAGCGTGTCATGGTGAGCGGAGCCGAACCATCCGCAACATGTACACATAATAAGTACAAATTCTTACAGCCTTTTTACAACAATACCAAAAAGTGTTTTGCCACCTACGCTACGGATGGTTCGGCTCCGCTCACCATGACACATTGGGAAATTAAGGTTCAAACAATGCCACTGGCGTCTGAAGACGCTGCGTTCGTTTCATCCTAGTCAAAAAGAAGACGAGGACGAATGGGGGGGATAATCAATTGAATTTGGAACGTATGTATTCATATGAACTAACTAATACAAGGCCAAACAATGAATAGCTTGCTCCAATTGCAGCGAACAAGATAGTATAGCCCACTGATAAATCTTCATTTGTGCTTAAAATTGCGGTTATTAAAATACTTGTTACGATTAAGCCAACAATAGCGGATTTAACAATTAGCTCAAGTGTTCGACTGTGCTCCTCCTTTATTGGGCGTAGCTTTAAACCTTTATGTATTATTGAAATATTTATATTGGAATGCACCGTAACTTCCTCCACAAGGAAATTGAAAATGTATTTATGCTCTCTATTGAAAACTGGGATATTGAATTCCTGATTTGCTATAATATATAACCTCATTTCCTCTATATCTTGTGGTAGTGATAAAGTAGTATCGGAGTCATTTTTATGTGCAAGACTCCAATAATCACTATATCCTTGAGAAAATTTATTGTTAATGCTTTGATAAAAATCTGAGTATGTCAGCCATGTAATTCCATCACTTAAATAGGCTTCTGACCCTCGAATAATGTTCGGTTTATTAAGTGAAAACTTAACTATAACGTTTTCAAAATCGGCACTGCTGTTATTTTCAAAAACTATACTTACAAGTTTTAGTTTTTCCACCTTTTCCCCATTCAAAGAAATTTCAATGTTACCCAATATTCCTTCACGAATATTGTGGGATAAATACTGTTCTGATTTAGAATAGTAAACAACTCTTGTTCTATTAGAAAATCTATTTAAAGTTAGCCCAGATAGTAGGCCAATACTACCAGCAACAATATTTGGGATGATTGAAGTCCATTCAAAAGGCATACAAATTGTTTTATTTTCACAATATAATTATTAAATTAATAAAAAACGCGAGTTTATCAACCCTGTGTTTCTCGTAATATAATAACTTACAATTAGTTAGATCTAATTATCGCTTTTAGCCCAATTCCAAAGTGAACTTGACAAATATTCTACAGCACTCTCTAATTCGGTTGGGCTTTTTTTTAAATAAATCGAATCAAGTTTTTGAATAAATACCTCACATAAGATAAACAAATCCATATCGATGGATTCTAGAGTTTGCAGCAATTTTCTATTTGTATCCTTTAAAGCCTTGCTGAAACACCCTTTAATTTTGAAATATTCTGCTAGGTATACAGCCAAACCGTCTTTCTTGGAGGCTGATAGAACACATCCAATAAGGAACATTTTTTCTTCATCAGACTTAGCTGTGTCAAAATCTAATAAAAAATCCTCGTCTCTATATCCTAACGCTTTATAGCTGTTCCACATTAATATATGCTCAATACAGTTACAAATATTTTCCATCTCCTCAGGCATAAAAGAGTCTAGCAATTCATATTTTGCAAAAGCTACTCGAATTTCAGTTCCAAGTAATAAACCATCGCAATGTAGTTTTATGTGCAGAAGCTCATGAGCAAAGGATGCACTTTTATGGTTTTGGTTAGGTATAAAAATAGTACAGGAAGTGCTTGAAGTTTGGCATTCATAGTATCTGTTCCACCAATATTTTAGTTCAATGTTGCTCTTTGAATTCACCTCGTTCCATAATGGAAAGCTTCGCTCATCAAGAAACATTTTAGCATCAATTTTCATGCTTTTAAATTTAGTTAAAATCCCATTATATTTAGTAAGCAAACCCCCAAAAAACGCGGAGCCTCTCAGCCCCGCGTTCATCGTCATCAACTATTCTCTTCGCAATACAAAAGTCTTGTGTCTTGTGTCTTGCGTCTTGTGTCTAACATTACGACCCACAAGCCTCACAAGCATCCGGGTTATCCAGGCTGCAAGAGATTTGTTCTTCCGGGGTGTAGTATTTTGGGGCTGGTTCGTTTACCAAAAAGGTTTCGCTTATTGGGGCGGCGTTACTACTTTTATCTAGTATGGTGTTTTGGCCTACGGTCATGGTGTTTACCACGGTGGCGGTTGGGGCCACGGCTTTTTTGGCCTCGTTGCTAACCGTAAATTTAATCGGGTCGGCAGCGGCCTTGGTGCGCAGGTAGTACATGCCCGTTTTTAGGCCTTTCTCCCAAGCGTAAAAGTGCATGCTGCTCAGTTTACCAAAATTCGGGCTTTCTACAAACAGGTTCATGCTCTGGCTTTGGCAAATAAATGCGCCACGGTCGGCAGCCATATCAATAATGGTTTTCTGCTTAATTTCCCAAACGGTTTTGTACAGCTCCTTAATGTCGGCAGGTATGGCGTCAATGTTCTGCACGCTGCCGTTGTTGCGTATCAGTTCGTTCTTCAAGCCGTCGTTCCAGATGCCCAGTTGTATTAGGTCTTTCAATAGGTGCTTGTTCACCACTGCAAAGTCGCCACTAAGGGTACGGCGGCTGTATATGTTGCTGGTGTATGGCTCAAAGCACTCGTTGTTGCCTAATATTTGGCTGGTGCTGGCCGTTGGCATTGGGGCCAATAGCAAGCTGTTGCGCACGCCCACTTTTTGTATTTCGGCGCGCAGGGCGTTCCAATCCCAACGGTCGCTAGGCTCTACCCCCCACATATCGAATTGGAAGATGCCTTGGCTGATAGGCGAACCCGGGTAGCTTTGGTAGTGACCATCTTTGGCAGCCAAATCTTTACTAGCGTTGAGGGCCGCAAAGTAAATGGTCTCAAAAATGTTCTTGTTCAATATCTGTGCCTCGTTGCTCTCAAAAGGCAAGCGCAGCATAATAAAGGCATCGGCAAGGCCCTGCACGCCAATACCGATAGGGCGGTGGCGGAAGTTGCTGTTGCGGGCCTCAGGCACTGGGTAAAAGTTTACGTCAATTACTTGGTTCAGGTTTTTGGTAACCTTGTAAGTAATGTCATATAGTTTCTGGAAATCGAAGCTTTGGTCGGCCTCGTTCACAAATTTGTTCAGCGCTATCGAAGCTAGGTTACAAACCGCCACTTCGTCTTTGCTGGTAAACTCCATGATCTCGGTGCACAAGTTGCTGCTGCGTATGGTGCCGAGGTTCTTTTGGTTCGATTTTTCGTTGGCAGCATCTTTATACAAAATGTACGGCGTACCGGTCTCAATTTGGCTCTCTAGTATTGCAAACCACAATTCTTGTGCCCGTATCTGCTTGCGGAATTTTCCGGCTGCTTCGTAGCCTTCATATAGGGCCTCAAACTTAGCACCGTAAGCATCAAATAGGCCTGGGCACTCGTTAGGGCACATGAGGCTCCACACACCGTTTTCCTTCACGCGCTTCATAAACAAATCGGGAATCCATAGGGCGTAGAATAAGTCGCGGGCGCGGGCTTCTTCTTTACCATGGTTCTTTTTCAGTTCCAAGAAGTCGTTGATATCGGAGTGCCACGGCTCAAGATAGATAGCGAAAGAGCCTTTGCGGCGGCCACCACCTTGGTCAACGTAGCGGGCCGTGTCGTTAAACACGCGCAGCATAGGCACTATGCCGTTGCTCTGGCCATTGGTGCCTTTAATGTAGCTACCCGTGGCGCGTATGTTGTGTATGCTCAAGCCAATGCCACCGGCACTTTGGCTTATTTCGGCGCACTGGCGCAGGGTATCAAATATGCCCGGTATACTATCCTCTTGCATGCTCAAAAGGAAACAGCTACTCAATTGTGGCTTCGGCGTACCCGCATTGAAAAGGGTAGGGGTAGCGTGCGTAAACCACTTCTCGGCCATTAGGTTGTAGGTCTCAATGGCTTCTGCAATGTCGTTTTTGTGTATGCCCACGGCCACGCGCATCAACATCTGTTGTGGGCGCTCGGCTATGCTGCCATTGGTTTTAAGCAAGTAGGCGCGCTCTAAGGTTTTGAAACCGAAGTAGTCATATTGGTAGTCGCGATCGTAAATGATGGCGCCGTCCAGTTCGTCCGCATTCTCGCGGATAATTTGGTACACGTCTTCGGCAATCAACGAAGCATGTTCGCCCGTTTTCGGGTCGGTGTAGTTATAGAGGTCTTCAATGGTTTCACTGAAGTTCTTTTTGGTGTTTTTGTGTAGGTTGCTCACCGCAATACGTGCCGCAAGTATGGCATAATCGGGGTGACGGCTAGTCATACTAGCAGCGGTTTCTGCAGCTAGGTTGTCCAGTTCGGTAGTGGTAATATCGTTATAAATACCTTGAATCACTACCTTGGCAATCTCCACAGCATCCACATGGTGCTGGTTAAGGCCATAGCTCAGTTTGTTAATACGTGCTGTTATCTTGTCGAAGTAAACAGGCTCTTTTTTTCCGCTTCTTTTAATTACGAACATGGGGCAGTTAATTTGAAAATTTGGGAATTTGAAAATTTGAAAATGGGGTGGTGAGGAATTCCTTTTCAAGTATTCAAATCATCAAATTGGTTTCTTTTATTGTGGATTATAGCAGTTGTTTGATTATTTCATTTTTAAATTGTCACATTTTCAAATTTTCCAATTGGCAGCACTCATTTTCAAATTGCCACATTTTCAAATTTTCAAATTGGCCGTTTAAAAGTCTTCATTCAAGCTAAACACTTGGCTGTCTTTCTCGGCCATTACGCCCGATTTTTGGTATTCGCCCACGCGCTTCTCAAAGAAGTTGGTTTTGCCTTGCAGGCTAATCATCTCCATCCAAGGGAACGGGTTGGTGGCGTTGTAAAACTTGTTGCAGCCCAACGATTGCAATAGGCGGTCGGCTACAAACTCAATATATTGGCCCATCAATTCGGCGTTCATGCCAATCAATGATACTGGTAGTGCGTCGGTAACAAACTCTTTCTCGAACATTACTGCATCGGTAATGATGCTGGTAACTTCCTCATTGCTTGGGCGATTCTGCATCATACTGAACAGTAGGCAGGCAAAATCGCAGTGCAAGCCTTCGTCGCGGCTTATCAACTCGTTGCTGAAACAAAGGCCCGGCATTAAGCCACGCTTTTTAAGCCAAAACACAGAGCAAAAGCTACCCGAGAAGAAAATACCCTCAACAGCCGCAAATGCCACCAAGCGGTGTGCAAACGATGGCGCCTCGTCAATCCACTTCATTGCCCAATCGGCCTTCTTCTTTACACAAGGCAAAGTTTGGAGAGCATTGAACATCTTATCCTTCTCTGCCGGATTTTTAATGTAGGTATCAATCAACAAGCTGTAAGTCTCAGCGTGTATGTTCTCAATCGCAATCTGGAAACCATAGAAACAACGTGCTTCTGGTATTTGCACGTCTTTCATAAAGTTTAGCACCAAATTCTCGTTCACAATACCATCGCTGGCGGCAAAAAAGGCCAACACGTGCGAGATGAAGTGGCGCTCGTTGTCATTCAGTTTGTCCCAATCAATCAAATCGTGGCTCAGGTCAATTTCCTCGGTGGTCCAAAAACTCGCTTCCGCCTGTTTATACATCTTCCAAATCTGGTCATACTTTATTGGGAATAATACAAAACGGCTTTCGTTCGGTTCGAGGATAACGTCAATTTTACTCATGGTATGCTAATATTCAATGGGTAATAAAAATTAGTTTCGAGCACCTAACCCTACCAATTGGAGACAGTAATAGCCCCCTGCCGGTTCTGTATAAAAAATTTTGAACCGGTCAGTTATGGCGCTCAGCCATCAGTTGATATGGTTAAAAAAACCGGGTAGATTTCCCGGCTTGGTAACTGTTAATACAATATTAAGGAATGAAAAATGGTGGTTGAAAAATCTTTTTCAACACCCCTGCTGGATAAGAATTAAAAGCCTTATTTCACAAGGCTTAGGGCTGTGGAAATCTCTTTTTTTGGAAAATAAATTAGGTGATTTCAAATCACTTACCAACGGCTCAAAGATACTATTTATGCGGTATAGCGCATATTTTGCTCGAATAATTTTACGTACAGGTGTTAGGTAAACCTTTCGGATGTTGTGTAAGTATTCCGTTGACCTAAAATGACGTTATGCACAACTTAACGTGGTAGAAAAAAGTAGGTGTTTTTTGAACTAAAAACGGAAACGGTTTGCGCTGAACTATAGGCAGTAAAAATATTAATGTGTATGCGGCACTTTGCACGTTTTGCAAACCGAGTTTGCGTATTTATGGTTGAAGTATAAACCAAAAGCCACCATTACGGCACCCAAAATAATAATTGGGGTCTCGAACCAATGGCCATGGAAAAAATGGGCAATAAATAGAAAACTAAAACCCGAGATAACCACCAACAGCACTGGTAGGTTATGGTGGTGGTTGATATAATTGTGCAGCGTAATGCCGCCGCCAAACAACAACCCACTACCCAAAAGTATATACTCAAGCCAGGGGTTGGTCTCGAAATAACTGCCCAGAAACGGCAGCGAAACGGCCAAAAACGGTGTAGCCAAACAATGGATGGCACACAGCATACTCAACGCAATGCCCAATCGGTTGGTAATGCGGTGATAAGGGCGCAGTGTTTCGGTCTCCGGTATATGGTTGTTCATAATTGCCACAAAGTTGCAGTATTCTAGCTTATAATGCAACAAGGTTGCAAATGATTCCATGTTGGCCCAATTTGTTTTAGCTGACGCGAGCTTTTGACAATTATCAGTGCCTGTACGCAACCATTTTAGGTGGTTTTAGCTCTTACACTAGAAACTTTTTATGGTATTGCGTAACTTAGCTAGGCGGTGAAACAGTTCCCCTTATTTGTAATGTCATTGTTGGTTTCCACCAATTTGTTTGCTCAGTTATCATTGAGTAACAGGGGGGGACTTATATCCATTAAGCAAGGCGGCTTTATCTCCGTTCATGGCGATTACGAAAGTACCGAAAATGGATTGGTGGATAACACCGATAGCATTTTCCTTCATGGCGATTGGATAAATAATGCTGGCAACACGGGCTTTAACCCCAGTGCCGGCGGCACCGTAATACTGAACGATGATGCGCAACGCATCACTGGTGCCGATGTTACCCATTTTGGACGATTAGACCTTAGGGGCACCGATGTAAAATATGGCGACCTAGATGTAGTGGTTGACGAGGAGTTGTTGTTGAATGACCATGAGTTTAGCCTCGATACCAATACCGTAACCGTTACCAACCCTTCGCTTTCCGCCGTTTCCAATATTGGCGATGGGTATGTAAGTAGCCTAAACAATGGCGGCCTTGCCCGCAACACCAATAGCGCGGGCGAATATTGGTTTCCGGTAGGTTCCAATGTAGGTACTTTCCGTTATCGCCCGGTAATGGTTACACCAACGTTGGTCAGTAGTTGGTTATATAAGGTGCGCATGGCCAATGTTGATGCTACCCTTGAAGGCTTTGATACCGGAGTGCGCCAACCTACTATTTGTGTAGTAAACGAGAACTATTACCACCGCATATTTAGTAACGGTGCTGGCAGCGGTAACCCTGCATCATTGCGTTTTTATTATGATAATGTAGCCGACGGGCCGTTTGAGAACATCCTTCATTGGCAAAACTTACCGCAGTGGGAAGATGTAGGTACTGTGAGCAATATCATTGGTTCGCCATTCAGTACTTTGGAAGTAGCCAATTGGGCCGATTTTAGTATGCCAGCCTTCGCCTTGGGCAATGTAAGCAAGCCGTTTGAAGTATTGGGTTTGGATGAATTTTGCTTAGGCGATACTATTACCTTTACCATTCTAGAAATTTTCAATGGCTACCAATTCTACAATGGCGACCAGTTGCTGCAAGATAGTATCCTAAACACCTACACCATTAACAACTTGGTTTCGGGAGATTCCATTTGGGCTATCGGCATTGATTCTACTTGTATAGCATATGGCAGCGGCCCGGTGCTCACGGCCTTCCCAGTGCCGGTACCTGATGCTGGCCGCGATACCACCGTATATTTTGGTGCTGATGTTACCTTGTTGGGTAACGGTGGGTTGGATTATGAGTGGTACCCTGACTCAGTAGTTGCTTGTGTATATTGCCAAAATACACTGGCCAATGTATTTGAGGATACCGAATTCTTCCTTACTGTTGGCAATGAATACGGTTGTAAGGCGGTTGACACGGTTTGGATATATACCAGTGCCGAAATTGACCCCCGCGAGGTATTGAACATACCCAATGCTATTACTCCCAATGGCGATGGCGTAAACGATAGCTGGAACATCCGGAACTTGAGCCTGTACCCCGACAACGAGATTATTATCCTCAACCGTTGGGGTAGCGAGATGTATCGTCAAGGACCTTATACCCGTAACTGGAACGGTACCTACAATGGCACCGATTCGCCAGCGGGCACGTATTATTACCTCATCAAGCTCAATAATATTGGCGAAGTGTTGACTGGCCCGCTTACTGTTATACGATAGCTGCTACTACATCATAATAGTTTTACTATTTTTATCCTAACAACATCTTAACCACTGCCTGCATTGGTATGAATATACCTTACAATAAACCATATATTTCTGGTAACGAACTGGCTTACATTGAGGCAGCAATTAAGGAGGGTACCATTTCGGGCGATGGCAGTTTTACACAAAAGTGCCAGCAGTTATTGCAACAGCGCTATGGCTTTAAGAAATGTTTACTGACCACCAGTTGTACCGATGCCTTGGAGCTTGCGGCCTTGCTATTGGGAGTTGGTTCAGGTGATGAGGTTATCGTTCCGTCGTATACATTTGTTTCTAGTGCCAATGCTTTTATACTTCGCGGGGCAACCGTACTTTTTGCCGACTCATCGGCGGAAAGTCCCAATTTAGATGCCGAGAGCATTCGCAGTCTCATTACTCCCAATACTAAAGTAATAGTAGTGGTTCATTATGCGGGCATACCCTGCGACATGGATGCCATTAACGATATTGCCAAAGATTATGGTATATATGTGGTGGAGGATGCTGCTCACGCTTTGGATGCTTACTATAAGGGTACACCCGCCGGGGCATTGGGTACCTTGGCTGCATTCTCTTTCCATGCTACCAAAAATGTGATAGCTGGCGAAGGGGGTATGCTGGTAATAAACGATGAGCAGTTTGCGGCTAGGGCAGAGGTGCTTCGCGAGAAGGGAACTAACCGTGCAGCCTTTTTAAGGGGCGAAATAGATAAATATGAGTGGGTTGATACGGGTTCTTCATTTTCGCCATCGGAGCTAAATGCGGCTTTTCTGTTTGCGCAGCTAGAGCAGTTGGACCTTATACAAAAACGAAGGCTGCACCTTTGGAACCGCTACTACCAAGGTTTACGCATGCTTGAGTTGAGCAAGCAGGCACAATTGCCTATGGTGCACCACGATGTGCAGCATAGTGCCCATGTTTTCTACCTCGTTTGTGCCAATGCCGATGAACGTATTGCACTCATTGCCCATCTAAAACAAAACGGAATACAAGCCGTTTTCCATTATCTATCGTTGCATCAAAGCCCGTATTATTTGCAGCAGCATATACCCGCCAAATTGCCGCATACCCAGCATTATGCATATTGCCTAGTTAGGCTGCCACTCTATTTTGAGCTTACCGATGAGCAGGTAGACTACGTTGTGGGCAAGGTACTGGAGTTTTATGCTTGAAAAAGATTTTATTACCCAGTCTAATTGGCGCTGAGGCTGAAATAGTGAACAAATGCTATTTAGATGATGGGCTCAAGTCGTTTTATAACAACTCATATACATGCTCATATTGAGCCACGGTGATGTTCTTAAAACCAGCGTCAGTTAAGTGGTTGGTCCAGGTGGGCATTACTTCTGGGTCGCCGTGCACCAAGAACAGCCTTTTTACCAAATCCGGGTTTTGGCAGCTCAAAAACTGTAACATCTCTTTATAATCGCCATGGGCACTAAATGGGTCTATTACTACCACATCGGCATTTACATCATAGTAGTCGCCGTATATGCTAACGCTTTTTTCGCCATTGCGCAAGCGGCCCGCTAGGCTGCTTGGTGTGGCCCAGCCCACTATTAATATGGTATTGCGGGGGTCCTCAATATGGTTTTTAAGGTGGTGTTTTATGCGGCCTGCCTCAGCCATGCCCGATGCCGATATAATGATGGCCGGGCCTTTTAAGGTGTTTAATTGTATAGACTCCTGAACACTTTGTGTATAATGCAGTTTATTGAATCCGAATGGCGATGGGTCGTTTTCCATGTATTCGGTCAGCTCTTCGTTGAAGCACTCGGAGTGATTATGCATTATTTCGGTGGCATCTACGGCTAGTGGGCTATCTACATACACGGGTATAGAGGGTAGTTGATGCTCAAACGCAAGGTTGTTAAGCACATTCACAATCTCTTGAGTTCGCCCAACGCTAAAAGCGGGAATGATAATTTTACCCTTTTTAGCAACGCAAGTTTCTTCCACAACTCGTCGTAGTTGTTCTTCTACATCGCCAAATTTATCATGCAACCTATCACCGTACGTCGATTCGCAAAGTATATAATCTGCTTGCGGAAACGGTTGCGGATCTTTTAAAATACGGTTGCCGTATTTGCCAATATCGCCAGTAAAGGTCAATCGTGTAGTTTTGTCACCTTCCGTTATCTTTAAGTTTACAATGGCGCTGCCTATTATATGACCAGCATCGGTAAAGGTTACTTCAACTCCATCTATTACTTCGGTGGGTTCATTGTATTTAATGGTGCGGAACTGTTTCAAGCATCGTTGCGCATCTTGGCTATCGTATAGTGGCTTTATTAGTTGCTTGCCCTTAGCTGCTAACTTTTTGTTTACGTAGGCCACTTCGCTTTCTTGTATGCCAGCACTATCGGCCAGCATAATTTCGCAAAGGTCGGCAGTGGCCGGTGTACAGAATATCTCGCCCGAAAATCCATCTTTAACTAATTTAGGTATCAATCCCGAATGGTCGATATGTGCATGCGAAAGCACTAAAACATCTACTGCCGTTGGTTCAAAGCCCCAATGACGGTTCAACTCTTCTGTATCTTGCCCTCGCCCTTGAAATAGGCCGCAATCCAATAATACATTTTTGCCATTAGCAAGTGTAAGCAGGTGTTTGCTACCGGTAACCGTGCCCGCGGCACCATAAAATCCTATTTGCATCGTTAATTAAGTTGTAATGTAAATATTGGCAATATCTTTTGCATTAGCTAGCAGAAAAGGTGATAGTGGATGTTCGGGTGCATGATACAAATCATCCTATTGGAAATGTAAATTTGCCTTTTTTTTCTTCCAAGCAATTTTACATTTCTTAGACTAATATATAGGCTTAGGACATATCTTTATGTTCAAATTGTGAAAGAGTTAATTACATTCCTAATGGTAGCACTCGCATTCCGACACTGCTGGTGCTAAGGGACAAGATAGAGAAGTTATGAAACCGAGTGATGAATTGTCGGAGTTGATACGTTGTATGAGCCCTTCTGAGAAGCGTTATTTTAAGTTACAAGCTGCAACATTTAAGGAGGATAGCCACTATTTGTTGTTGTTTGATGCTATAGACAAGAAGGAAATTGAGGATACAGAGTTGGAGAAATACTTAGCGTTAAATCAAGTTACGGTATCGCTAAGCCGGTTAAAGAACTATTTGCAGCAGTTGATTATGAAAACCCTTAGGGAGTATCATCTGGATCATTATCCGGAGTTTAAGATTATTGAGGCATATAGAGATTACCGCATATTACGCGATAGGAAGCTTGATAAGCAAGCAAGCAAGGCAATAGCTAGAGCAGTGAAACTGGCCAAGCAGTTTGAGCGCTATGCATACCTGTGGGAGATAAATAGGCATTTGGCTATTGATGAGATGGTTGAAATGGATGGAAATAAGTTCAGAAAGAACACTGATGCGGTACTGGATATTCAAGATGGCATTGTGACAAAGTTGAAGCGGGTAAACGACTGCCATCGATTGGAAGTGGAGGCTATTTTGTTGGAAAAAGAACACATCAAAACAATTGATCCAGAGAAGCTAAGTGCCATAGAACAATTGCTGGCTGATGCCAAAGTTTTTGATACCGAAGATTTGCCATACTACGGAAAGGCACACCTGCATGGTGTGTATAATATATGCTATGCCCAAACCAATAGGTATAGCGAGGCTCTAGAAATAAATTCGCAGTTGGTTGATTTGCTGCGCGAACGGCCTATTGAGATAGGCTGCAACGATGAGCAAATATTGTACGCCTTTACCAACCAGCTCTACCATTTGCTGTACCAAGAAAAATGGGATGATTTTAAGAAACTAACCAGCGAAATAAAAGCTGATCCCAGCAAATACTTTATTGGGCATGGCGAGTATTTTCAATCGGCATTGTTATTTGGGGCTTATAGTTTTGAGGTTTCGTTGGCTCTATTGAGCGGCAACTTTGAAGAGGGCAATAGGTGTTTAGAGCCAGCACAGAAAATTTTAGATAAGTACCCGAATATTGCCTTTGCAGAGTTTCAGTTTTCGTGGCTATATCGCAAACTGGTGTTGTATTTTGGCTTGGGTAATTATAATAAGGCGCTGCAAACTACCAATATTATATTGGATGGCAAGGTGCTAAAATATGGGCCCGATTTTGGTCCCTACATACGCATGCTTAACCTCATTATATTGTACGAACTGGGCCACCACAAAATGCTACCTTCGGCAATAAAGGCAACGGAGCAGTTTATACGCGGCAAAGAGAATTTATACGAAGTAGACAAGCTGCTGCTCGAGATGTTGAAAAAATTCTTGAAAGCTACCAATGACGATAGCGTTAAGGCAATTTGCACTAGCTATGCAGCCAAGATAAAAGCAAAAATAGAAGCGGAGCCGTCTGCACGAACTCCGCTTATCTATTTCGATTTTTTAACTTGGATGGAAGGCAAAGCGAAAGGTGTATTATTTGGAGAAGCTATGCACCAAAAACACCTTGCCAAGCAAAAAGCAGACTAACGCTTACCAGCCTGGGTTTTCGGTAGCAATACCGGTTGATACCAATATGATGGAGGTAATAACAACCAACACCACTACTACACCCATCACTATCAAGCCTTTTTTGTAAAGCTTCACGTTGTCTTCAAGCTTTTTGTGCTTAAAAACATTTACCAGCTTGTTCTCAGTGCGCAAAAACGAGCTTTCGTTTTTAATTACGTAGTCAAACGCACCGCTGGCCATGGTTTCTACCGCGATTTCAATTTTCTCTTGGCCTGATAGCATCACTACTTCGGTATCGGCGTTGCGCGCTTTTATTTTCTTAAGAATCTCGATGCCATTGGCAGCACTTTTTTCTACGCTGTTTAGGTAGTAATCAAGCACAATTACATCTGGGTTTTTATCAAGGTTTGCCAAGCAATCTTCGCCCGTTGAGAAAGTAGTAATATCAACTTTAAGCTTGCTGGAAAGGTGGTCTTTGAGCATTTGTAGGTGCATCGGATCGTCATCCACCAAAAATACTTTGCGTAAATCAGAATTGGCCATGGCTCGGTTGTTATGGTTTGGTTTAGTTTTTAGTTTTAGTGTGCGCTTACATAGTCTTGAAGCTCAGCAAAAGCCTGTTTCATAGTAGCTTCTAATTTTTCTACCAAAGGCGGCAAAGCATCTAGGTTAGCACCAGAGCTGCTGTGCTCTTCAATAGCCCTAATATCTTGCTCTAGGCTCTTTATGCCCATATAAGTAAGCTGCGGTTTGAGTGAGTGCGCAGCTCCTTTAAGTTGGTTATAGTCGCCAGTGCCTAGGCTAGTGCGTATTTCTTCCACCTGCTCTGGTGCACGGTCAAGAAACATTTGCACGTAACGTTTTATTTTTTGGGTATCGTTTCCGGTAAAACTACCCAAGAAAGTTAAATCTGTAACCTTGTCGCTCATAATTTGGTTTTAAGCAGGCTGTATGGCATTCGTCAGTTTATGAATTTTTTCCTTCAACACATCGGGGTCGAAAGGCTTGCTAATATAATCATTCATGCCTGATTCTAAACATTTATCAACTTCAAATTTCTCTACATTGGCGGTCATGGCCATTATAGGTATGTTGTTTTTGGGCGAAGGTATCTGGTTGCGTATAAATTGGGTTGCCTCATGTCCACCCATTACAGGCATATTAATGTCCATAAGCACTAAACTATAATTGCCCGTGGCTATCTTTTCGCAGGCAATTTTGCCATTTAGGGCTTCATCAATTTTGGCGCTCGGAAACAGGGTGCTCAAAGTGTCTTGTGCTACCATTTGGTTAAAATCGTTATCATCAACTACCAATATGTGCAAGTCTTTAGATTCGGCTGATTTTAGCGCGGCTTCGGGCTTACTTTTATTGGTTGCCGAAATTAAAAGAGCAGTAATTTTCTCTTCTAACTCTTCGGGTACAAATGGTTTTGAGATATAGTCGTTCATACCTGAATCTATGCATTCTTGTATGGCCTCTTGGGTAGCACTGGCGGTCATGGCCATCACCAAGGTGTTTTTCTTGTCAGTATCTAGCTTCCTGATGGCCCGAGTAGCATCCAAGCCGTTCAAAATCGGCATGTTCAGGTCCATAAGTACTAGGTCGTAGTGTTCTTTTGCCACCCGTTCTACAGCTAGTTTTCCATTCTCCACAATATCAATCACGATACCCTCAAACATCCCCTCTAGGGTGTCTTGTGCTACTATTTGGTTGAAGGCGTTATCTTCGGCCAACAAAATTCTCAGTCCTTTTCCCGAAAACCGTTCATGCTTTTGGTGCTCTATAGTTGCACTTTGGGCGTTGCCAGGGGCAAAATCGAGGTCAAAGTAAAAGGTGGTTCCTTGGCCTAAAATACTGCTTACACCAATATGCCCACCTTGTAGTTCAACCAATTGCTTGCAAATGGTAAGGCCTAGCCCTGTGCCACCAAATTTACGGGTGGTGGTGCTATCCGCTTGCGAAAAGCTTTCAAATATGGCATCTAACCGGTCTTCGGGTATGCCTATTCCGGTATCTACCACACTGAATTTGATGTTTACTTTGCCATTTTGGGTTGTTCCTTGAGTTACATTTATCGTAATACCGCCGCTTTCGGTAAACTTAACCGCATTGCTTGCCAAGTTCAGCAAAATCTGATTTAGGCGAACTGGGTCGCCAACCAGCACTGGCGGTATGCCTTCCGCTATATTTATTTTTAGGTAAATGCCCTTCTCGTCTGATTTGAACATGACCGTGTTGGCCACTCCATCAATAGTTTCGGCAAGGGCGAAATCAACGGATTCAAACTCTAACCTGCCAGCTTCTATTTTACTAATGTCCAAAATATCGTTAATAATAACTATCAGGTTATCGGCTGATTGCTTAATGGCTTTCAGGTATTTTATTTGCAGGGCCGTTGGCTCGGTTTTGAGCAGTAGGTTGGTCATGCCCACCACGGCATTCATGGGGGTGCGTATTTCGTGGCTCATGTTGGCCAAAAACTGCTCTTTGAATTTCCGGCTTTGCTCCGCTCTTTCTCGGGCCTCCTCGGCACCTACGAGTTGCGTTTTTGCCGACATGCCTTCCTTAATCAACTTTACCTCTTCCAAGGTTTTGTTCAGGGTAAGGTCAAGGTCATTAAAATCAACGGGCTTGGTAATAAAGTCGAAGGCTCCGCTGTTCATGGCAGCCCGTATATTGCCCATATCGCCGTAGGCCGACATTACAATGATACGCGCGGGCAAGTTTTGCTCTTTTACCTTGCGTAGCAGGGTAAGGCCATCCATTTCGGGCATGTTAATATCGGTAATCACTACGTCAATTTCGGGGTTGTTGCCCAATAACTCTAAGGCAACCAAACCATTGGGAGCATAAAAAAACTCCAGTTCACCTTGTTTAATCCTACGTCTGAAACGCTGTCTGAACAGGTCTTCGGCATCTGGTTCGTCGTCTACCAGCAGTATTTTTGGTATAGCTGTAATCATTTTTGGAGAGAAAGGATTTTGTTCCTTAAGTTAGTAAAATCAACAGGCTTGGTCACAAAGTCATCGGCACCGTATGTTTTAGCGGTATTGTGGTTATCGTCATCGCCGTATGCCGAAATCATGAATACCTGAAGGTGCGGGAATTGGTTTTTAATAATTTTGAGCAGTTCAAGACCAGTCATGCCGGGCATGTTAATGTCTGACAACACAAGCACCAAATCAAAGGGGCTCAACTGGCGTAAATATTCCAAAGCCTCTTCAGCTGAGAAAACGAATTTGAAATCCAGTTCTCCAGCCTTTAATTCTTTGCGGAAACGTTGGCGAAATAATGCCTCTACGTCTCTTTCGTCATCTACTACCAGTATTTTCATCCTGTTGTTTGTTTTGATGTTTGTATCAATAAAAGCTCATTTGTGCGCAACCTTTATAATTACATTTATTACAACGGCAGGCTTATTACAAACTCGGTAAAATTGCCTTCTTCGCTGTTGGCGTTTAGTTTTCCGTTGTGCCCTTTAACTACAATGTCGTAACTGATGGATAAACCCAGACCAGTGCCTTCGCCCGTAGGCTTGGTGGTAAAGAACGGGTTGAAAATTTTCGATAGGTTTTCTTTCGAAATGCCCGTTCCGTTGTCCCTAATGCTTACGATGGCAAATTTGCCTTCAACTTTTGTTGTGATGGTTACTTTGGGCACAAACACATCACCGGTCTGTTGTTTTTTCTTATAGGCTGCATAAATGGCGTTGTTGGCTATATTCAATATCACCCTCGATAAATCTTGCGTAACCAGCGACACCATAGGCAGGTTTTCGTCGTAGTGCTTATCAAATTGCACCGTTAGGCTCTGCTGTTTGCTTCTTAAACCATGGTAGGCTAGGTTCACGTTTTCTTCCACCATCTTGTTTAGGTTCACACTTTCTTTTTCGCCGCTTTGGTTTCTTGAGTGCATTAGCATACCCTTAACAATACCATCGGCACGTTTTCCGTGTTCGTTTATCTTTTGCACGTTATGGCGTAGGTCGCCCAGCAAGTCTTGTATATTCTCTAAGTCAGCCGATTCTATTTTTTGTTTCACTATTTCCTCTTCCAACTCATCAACCAACTCTTCTGATAGCTCGGCAAAATTGTTCACGAAATTCAGCGGGTTTTTAATTTCATGAGCTATGCCTGCAGTAAGTTGGCCAAGCGACGCCAGTTTTTGCTGCTCCACCAACATGTCTTGAGATTGTTTCAATTCGGCAGTGCGTTCATTTACCAAATCCTCTAATTTTCGCTTTTCAACACGCAGCTGCCTCGAGCGCATGGAAATAATCAAGTAGATAAGCGCGATTGTTATTACGAACCCGCCCGAATAGGCCCACCAAGTGCGAAACCAAGGTGGCGAAATGTTAAAGCTGTATTCATTCTCGAAGCTAACGTAATCAAAAGCATTTCGGGCGCGCACTTTGAAGGTATACTGCCCTTCGGGTAAGTTAGTATAATCTTTTCGTGTGTCGCTCGTCCATTCCGACCAGTCGTTGTCGAAACCTATGAGCTGGTATTGAAACTCTGTAAACTCTGGGAATTCGTAGCTTGTAGCGCCAAAATCAAAACGTAGGGCATTATCCCTGAAAGGAAGCCTTGGTATCATTGCCATAGGTTGCTTTATTGACGGATACCCTTTTTCATCAAAATAAGCACCGTCAAACAAAATGGTACCCTCGCCTAGCTGCACATGCCTTATCAAGCATTGGAAATCTTTATCGCCTTCGGCCATATTGTCGCTGGCTATGCGCATTAATCCTTGGTTGCCACCCAACCAAATTTGCCCATCCTTGTCTCTGAAAATAGTGTTGTATGAGCGGTCGGCTAGGTTGTTAAAGGCTCTTGTACTTATCTCATAATTGCCGTTGCTGCTTGTTTTGGCTATTCCTTTATCCATGTTGGTAATGATAAAGTATGCCGAGTCGGTTAAGGCAAGCATTGCTATTAAGCGTTTTCCTTTGTTCTTAAACTCGCTTCCAAAAACCGCCGATTGGTAAAATGTTCCTTGCCCACTATCAAATTGGTACACTCCTTTTGTGCCCGATACCAAGAGTTTCCCATCCATCAAAAACAGCTTATTGTCGCCATTACTGGGCAAGCCATTAGCGGTGGTATAATAGTCAACTTGTTTGGTCGATAAATTTGTGCTGCTAAGCAACATGTGCATTACACCATTGCTTTGTGTTGCGGCCCAAATACCATCTTTCTCAATTACTAGTGAGGTAAAGTTACCTGCAATTGATTGAAAGCTTGGGTGATAGCCCCAATTGCCATTGTTGTATTTCAATGCTATGAGGCTGTCGTTTAGGCCTGCAAAAATTACAGTCGGGTCGAAAGGGTTGGTTACCAAGAAATTGGTATTTGCCCTAATTACGCGCTGCGGCACGTTGTTTTTAAGGTTATATATACCATCGGCAGTACCCAACAACAATCCTTGTGGATTCGATATCATGTCGTGAAACTCAGTGTAAAACCCGGGTATGTCAGTGAACGTTGAGTGGTATTTGAAATAGCTTTTCGACAGTTCCGCATTGCTTACGTCTTTTAGGTAATAAATACCTTGGGTGGTTGATACATATAGCACCCCGTTATGCCTTACTATGCTGTTTACGTTGCCTTGCAGACCTGAGCGATCGGAGAATAGATATACAGGAGAAAATATGGATACGCGCACCAAGCCATTATCCGTAGCTAACCACAAACCTTGCTGGTGGTCAACATGCACTGCATTAATGGTATTATCGGGCAGGCCGCTTTCTTTATTGAATAGTTTAAAAAGCGCGCCATTGGATTCTATAATAACCAAACCACCGCGCAGTGTGGTAATACCAATTTTACCGTCAGGCAATATTAATCCGCCTGAAATAAGGTTTTCTTTAAGGTAATTGTCAATTTGGGTAGTAAACTGGCGCAGTTCTTTGCCATCCCAAATCATTAGGCCATCAAATTTTCTGGCGATTAGCAATTTGTTGCCTTCCAACGGCAAAACCGCAATAATACCCTCGTTTATCAAAGCATTGCTGGTTTCGCCAAACACTTTTTTAAAACTATTGCCATCTAACGTTGATAGCCCTTTTTCCGCCAAGGTGAGGTAAAGCTTTCCGTTTACAAAAAAAGCAGGGTTGCGCAGCAATAAGTTAGGCAGCACGGGCTCGTCGAGCTTACCGTTTTTATATATTAGCACCCTGTTCAACGAAACAAAGTAAATGGCATCAGCACTTGTAAATACGTTCAAGAAACTGCCCAAGGTTTCGCTTGCCAAACTATCGGATAGCGATTGGTAACGCAATTGGCCAACCGAGTCGGGCGCAAGGTAACCAAACCCACCATCCAGACCAACATAAATTCTACCGTTCTTATCGGCTTGCAATGCCCTAACCACCGCACTGCTAGGCACCGAAATATTGCGCCAACGGGTGCCATCAAACTCCAGTATGCCGTTCTCGTTGCCTATATATATCAGTCCTCTATTGTCGCTGGCTATGGCATAGTTGCGCTTGCTGCTTTTATACTCTTTGTCGGCATATACCCGCATTATGGGGTAGGCTATTTCTTTGTCGTTTTGGCCAAGCGCAACCATGCATGGCAATACCAAAGCAAGCACCAGTGCGTATAGCTTTATTGATTTTATCATGTAGCTTGGTTGTTATTAGTGTTGGTTGTTATTAGTGTTGGTTGTTTAACATCGATAAATCAATGGTCTTGATGCCGATTGAGTTACCTTTTTGTTTTAGTTGTAGCCAGTAGGAATCGAAGTTGCCGTTCACAATTTTCGTTTGCGTGCCCATAAAGTCGGTAAACAGCACCTCGGTAATCGGAAAATCGAAATTCAGTTGTTGTACTTGGCCCCAAGTCAAGGCCAATTCGCTAGTGTTTGCTGTTGCTTCGGTTTTGTCGCGTATTATGTCATATTTCAAGTGGTACTCAAGCTTTCCGCTGATGCCCGTGCTATTGAAAAATACTTCGGCTGTAAAACAAACCTTACCTCCTGAATTGGTTTTCCGGAAACTCCAGTCACGGTTTTTTTGTCCTTTCGATATTTCCACCACCAACTCTACCGATTCTGGCACTATTGTCCAACCCTCATGGCTTGGCACGCATTGTTTCTCCACCAAGTTACCTTTGCTACCGTTTAGCAAAAAGGTGCGGGTGCGTTTGGTTTGTTTTTCAGTGTTTTTGGCAGTGCTGTTTTTGGTTATAGTAAGCTTTCCTGGCGAAGAAGGTATGGCCATAGCATAAAAATTATAAATGGCCGTAAACTGTTTCTTAGGGTTTATTTTTCGCCCAATTTGGCCTACCAAGTGTAGTTTAAGGTTGGTTGCGGTAAGCAGTTCTGCTTTGTCTAAATCTAACTGTTGAGGTCTGAATTTAAATGTTATTGAGGTATCGGTTGCATCGGCATACCCTACTTTTTTATTCCCGTTGTATAGGTAGGTTGCCAAAGTATCGCGCAAAAGTGCTGGGAACTCTCCCAAAAAAGTAACGATGATAAAGTTGCTGTCTGCCTGAAAAAAATATATTGGTTTGGATGCCTTTAGCTTAAACTGGTTTTTTAGTACAATTAGGTTGGCTACAAAAGCAAGTGCCGAGTCTTTGCTGCTGATGCTTGGCTGTGTTGCAGCGGTTAAATTGTTTATTTGCGTTTCAAGGTTGTTGTATGCAGTTAATTCTACCTCATCTAGGTTGCTTACTTTGTCGAAAATACTCAAAGTGCCAAGATTACTGTAAGCCGATATTGCATGAAGCCAAAATTGCGAAACTTCTGTTCGCTGAATTTTTTGGTCAGTAGGACTATTTTTTACGTACCCATCCAATTTTTCATACAGTGTAGTAAGTTTGCTCTCTAAATATACATCTTCTGTTTGGGCTGATATGGCCTGCACCGCTATTACACAAATCAATATAAAACTGGAAATAATCCTCACTGTGATTCAATTTTAGGCGGGGGTAAATATACTACAAACCCTTGAAATTGTATTTCATTTTAGTATTACATATTCTGCGTGATTTTGCAACTCGGTTACGCATTTGGGTTTGTCGCAAACAGTATGGGTAGGTGATGGGTTCTTCGAATGTTACCAGAAGTTCATTTTTTTATTAACAGAAAACTTTCGTTCTTTACTAACTGTAGTTTGATTAAAAATATTAACGAGGCTTGTATGAAAGAAAAGTTAACTCGCTATTACACTGATTATTTCGTTTTCTTCGTTTTTTGCTTACTCCTGTTTTTTAATACCATAGCATATGCGCAGGTAATTAAGGGTTCGGTAGCAGATACTGAGAGCAAAGAATTGATAATAGGGGTGGCTGTGGTAGTTAAGGGTACCACGGTGGGCACCACTACCGATTTTGATGGGAATTTTGAACTTGATCTTGGTGGAAGGCCCCTGCCTGTTACGCTCGAAGTATCTTACTTGGGTTATACAACCCAAGACGTAACCGTTACGCAAGATAACGTGGGCAAGAGCATAAAAGTATCGTTGGCCACCGATGCCGTTAAAGTGCAGGGGGTAGAAATTACTGCCAGCAGGATATCGGAAAAGCAGCTGGAGGAACCTTTAACCGTAGAATCGTTGAATCTGGCAGCTATTAAAGAAACACCAGCCTCTAGTTTTTACAATGGTTTGGGTAGCTTAAAAGGAGTTGATGTAACTACAGCGTCATTTGGCTTTGTAGTTATTAATACTCGTGGTTTTAATAGCACCCGCCCAGTGCGCTCATTGCAACTAATGGATGGAGCCGATAACCAAGCACCGGGTTTAAATTTTTCGTTGGGCAATTTTGTAGGCTCTTCTGAGCTTGATATACAAAAGGTTGATTTGATTGTAGGTGCCAGCTCGGCACTATATGGCCCAAATGCATTTAACGGGGTAATAAATATGCAAACCAAAAACCCGTTTTTCCACCGTGGTTTGAGTGTTTTGCTAAAAGGTGGCGAACGCAATATGTTTGAAGGTGCCATTCGATATGCCAAGGCATTCAAAAACAAGGAAGGGAATGACCTTTTTGCATTCAAAGTGAATTTCTCTTACCTGCGCGCCGATGATTGGGAAGCAGACAACTATAACCCTACCGAACAATCACAAACCAATGCTAGCAACTGGAGTGGCTATGATGCGGTAAATATTTATGGCGATGAGCGAACTTCAAGAGGCTCTAGTGATCCGGATAACTTTATTTTGCAAGAAAGGCAAACGCCTGGTTTAGGTATTGTTCACCGAACTGGATACAACGAAATTGATTTAGTTGATTACGGAAGTAAGAATATAAAGGCTGGTGCTGCATTGCACTTAAAGGTTACGCCAAAAATTGAGAGTATACTTACCTATAATTTTGGAACAGGAACTACTGTTTATCAAGGTGATAATAGATATAGTTTAAAGGGCTTTCAATTTCATCAAATGAAGGCCGAGATTAGGGAAGAAGACAAGTGGTTTTTTAGGGCTTACCACACCAGAGAGAATGCAGGCCAATCTTATGATGCTGTTTTTACTGCTTTGCTTTTGCAAGATGCTGCTCGCACCAACAATAGTTGGTACCAAAATTATGAAACCTATTATCGCCAGAATATAGTTCGTCGGGTGCAAGATTTACCTGGATATCCTGATCCTAATGATCCTCAGTATACCCAGCTATGGTTTGGCGAGACCAGAGACTCTGCCGTTGCGCTCTCTAATGCAATCATGCAGCAGTATAGCGATTCTATGATAGCTTGGCACAACTTGGCTCGAAATTTTGCCGATAGTATTGGTGCGCCTACACAAGGCAACAACGTGCCTTATTTTGAACCCGGTACAGAGCGTTTTGACTCTATGTTTAACCAAATAGTATCGAGAACTGCTTTTTCTGAAGGTGGATCAAGGTTTTACGATAAATCTGCACTTACCCATGTGCAAGGTGAATATAAGTTTACGCCATGGTGGTTGGATATTACCGTGGGTGGAAGCTTTCGCTACTATCAACCAGAATCGGATGGTACCATTTTTAGTGATACTGCGGGCCGTGTTATTACTAACTGGGAAGTGGGAAGTTACATTGGTTTAGAAAAGCGATTATTGGAAGATAAGTTATTGATAACGGGTACCGCTAGGGTTGATAAAAACCAAAATTTTAAAGTGTTGGTATCGCCAGCTGCTTCGGTAGTATATAAAGTAAAAGGCGATAATGCCCTCAGGTTATCTTTCTCGTCGGCTATTAGAAACCCAACCCTGCAAGATCAATACCTCTATTACAACGTAGGTCGTGCTTTGTTGGTAGGGAACTTAAATGGCTTTGATTCGTTGGCAACGGTTGAATCTCTTATTAACTATTATGAAACACTCAATCGTGATACGCTAGTTTTTAACAATGTTGGTGCCGTTCGCCCAGAGAAAGTAAAGTCTATTGAATTTGGATATAGGGGTACAATAGGTAAGCGTGTATATGTTGATGGTAGCTATTATTATAGCTGGTATAGAGACTTCCTAGGTTATCAAATAGGTGCAACTACTAGCTTTGATGAAGCATCTGGACTTTTACAAAGCTTTCAAACATACCGCGTATCCGCTAACTCTAATGACGTAGTTACTACTCAAGGTTTCTCAATTGGGGTAACCTATGGCTTTGCTAAGTTTTACGCTCTTACAGGCAACTATAGCTGGAACAAGTTGGATAGGAGGGGGTCGGACGATCCGATTATTCCTGCCTTCAATACACCAGAACATAAGTTTAATGTAGGTATTTCGGGCAGAGACATTGTTTTGAAAATTGGTAACAAGACTATCAAAAACTGGGGCTTTAACATAAACTATAAGTGGGTACAGGGTTTCTTGTTCGAGGGCTCGCCGCAGTTTACAGGTTTTATACCAACTTACGATATGGTAGATGCCCAAATAAATTATCGTATTCCTAAATGGTATACAACCTTTAAGCTGGGTGCTACCAACTTGTTTAATAACAAAAGAGCGCAAACATATGGTGGACCTGAAATTGGAAGGTTAGGATATGTTTCAATTGTGTTTGAGTTTGACAAAATTTAATGCGATATTTTATAATGCATAATTTTATTATTACCGCCTAAAGTAGCTTATATTTATACTGCTATAAAAAAAGAACCCCAAAAACCTCAATTATGAAACGCAACATTTTTACCCTTTTTATTACACTGTTAGCGATAAGCAGTGTGTCGGCACAAACCCGATACCTTGATGAAGTGTTTTCGGATGTGACTATTTCAGCTAATGTGAAATACGCCGAGAACTATTCCTTCTTGTCTGGTTCACCAGCATTGGCCGATTTGACAATGGATGTATACGAACCAGCTGACGATACTGTAGGCGGTACTTTTTACGATAATGCTAGGCCAGTTGTCATTTTTATGCACCCTGGTAGCTTTTTGCCGAAAGGCTTGAACACATTGCCGTTTGGTAATAACCGCGATAGTTCAGTAGTTGAAATTTGTACTCAATTAGCTAAACGTGGTTTTGTTGCTGCGGCTATTAGCTACCGTATCGGTTGGAACCCATTTGGTGCTAGCGACGTTGAGCGTGCGAAATCAATTATCAATGCCGTTTACCGTGCCAATCAGGATGCACACGCTGCTATCCGTTTCTTCCGTAAAGATGCTGATGCTGGCAATACCTACAACATCGATCCATATCGAGTAGTAGTTGGTGGTACCAACTCTGGTGGTTATGTGGCATTGGCTGTGAACTCATTGAACAGAACTTCTGAAATTTCTTTGTTGAAGTTCTTAGATGGTGATGGTAATTCATTTATCGACCAAACAGTAACTGGTGGTTTTTATGGCGAAGGCGGCTTGTCAGGTTTTAACGTGTTAAACAACCCCGGTTACTCTTCAGCTCCAGCAGTTGTTTTGAATATGGGTGGTGCAGTTGGCGATACAACTTGGATTAACGATGACGAAGCTCCTATCGTATCGTTCCATGGTGAGGCTGACCCACTGACTCCATACCGCACAGCTGTGGTAATTGTTTCTTCTACTGGCCAATCGGTAGTAGAAGTAAGTGGTAGCTTTGACATTTCAAAACAAGCCGACGCTTTAGGAATTCAAGACAAGATTAAACCTACTGTTCCTTTTAGCGATGCTTATACTACTGTAGCTGAGAGCCGCAGCAGCAACGAAGGTCTGTTCCCTTTCCCTGGCGCAACTAATGGCTATGAGCCATGGTCATGGTATGATCCTACAGATGCGAATATTGACAATGCTACTCCTGGAGCATCTGGTTTTGGCTCGCGTGCCAACCCATTTGCTACCAAAACTAAAGCTTTGCTTTACATTGATACCGTAATGAATTATTTCATTCCGCGTGCGTTGGAAGCATTTGCTAATGTTGATTCTGTAGCTGCGGAAACTGCTGACCCTGCTGATACAGTTGTGATTATTGGTATTGCCGATGTTGCTGCTATTAACGCTGCGCTTACGCTTTATCCAAACCCTGCAGCTACTGAGTTGAATTTGAGCTTGGCTAATGGTAATTACAATATGAGTGGCGTGAACGTTTATGATATTACTGGCCGTTTGGTATTGTCTAGCAACATAATCACCAACCCACAATATCACCGCATTTCATTGTCTAACTTGGAGAGTGGAAGTTACATAGTAACTATTAGCTTCGAAACTGGAGAGCAAGTAAGCAAGCGCTTATTGGTACGATAATCCTTCGAATAATTGGATAATTAAAAGGCCGCACCAATTGGTGTGGCCTTTTTTATTTTTCCTGGCAAAGCTCAATTAATACTCCATTGGTAGATTTGGGGTGAAGGAAAACGACTAGCTTATTATCAGCACCAGGCTTTGGGGTTTCGTTTAGTACTGTAAAGCCTTCCGCTTTTAAGCGTGCTACTTCGGCATATATGTCAGTTACATCAAAGGCTATGTGGTGAATGCCTTCGCCTCGCTTCTCAATAAATTTGGCAATGGGGCTATCGGGGTTGGTAGCCTCTAGCAACTCTATCTTGGTTTCTCCCATTTGGAAAAAAGCGGTGTTAACGCCCTCGCTCTCCACCGATTCGGTTTTGTAAGGCGGCACATTAAGCAGCTTGCTAAAAAGCTCATTGCTAGCTGTTAAGTCCTTTACAGCGATACCTAAATGTTCAATCTTGCGCATAAAATGTAGTTCTTATTGGGCTAAGATAACGCAAAACTAGGTTGCTGTAGGTAAAAATGTTTGCCAAATGGCCAAGCGCTGAAAACAAAAAAGCCTCCCATTGCGGAAGGCTTCTTGTTGGTCTACTAGGGCTTCCCGAATAAAAATCGGGATAAACTTCTCGCCCATATGTTTCAATTGAGAATGCTTTCAAACAAAAAAGCCTCCCATTGCTGGAAGGCTTCTTGTTGGTCTACTAGGGCTCGAACCTAGACTCTTCTGAACCAAAATCAGACGTGTTACCAGTTACACCATAGACCAATGCTGTGAAAGCGGATACAAAGGTAAGTATTTATGCAAAATATAGAAGCAGTTGTCTCCAAATATTTTTTAGCGGTATCGCCAATAGATTAATAAACAATTGTTTAGTGGGTTTTTGTACGGTCTAAAATATTTTTAAATGGACGTTTGGCTAGTGTATTTATAGCATTGATGGGGCAGCACAGGCCGTCATGTGAGCTTTATTTTAAAAAACTATATCAATCAAAACACCATTAGGGCGCTGCAACTTTGGTTATTTGGCAGATTCAGCACGTTTGCTGGCCACTTTGTACCCATAAGTTTTTGGTGCTGGAAATTTAAGGTTATTTTCGTCAGTTGAAGCCTATGAACAGACAAGTTACCAATGCCATTCGTTTTTTGATGGACGAATGCATGCCGCCCCTGATTAGAGATAACAAGTACTTCATGTACCCGTTGTTTTACATCTGGTTCAAGGGCAATAATATACAAAAGCATATGGAGTTCAAATCGCTGGTGTACGATTGGACCGAAGAGGAGTTTGCTCGTTTTTACCAAGAGCGCGATTCGTTGGCCACCGACCGAGTAACCGATTTGAGTGAGCAGAGCATTGATTACATGCTCGAGCGGTTGGATAAAGGTTCTAAAACGCTGTTAGACGTTGGTTGCGGCAATGGCTATTTTTTACAGAAGGCTCGTAAAGCTGGATACGACATCCATGGCTGCGATGTGTTGCAAGAGGTGAATATTGAAGGAGGAACTTATCACCAAGGAAATCTAGAGAAACTTCCTTTCCCAGACAATTATTTTGATATTGTAACCTGTCACCACACGCTTGAGCACGTTATCAATCTGGAAGTATCTGTAAGCGAATTGAAACGAGTGGCCAAAAACCAAGTGGTAGTGGTAGTGCCTTGCCAAAGGTATTTTTATTATACCCTTGACGAACACGTGCGTTTCTTCCCATACAAGGCACTGGTTACCAATATGATGCAAATGAAAAATTCCATTTGTGAGAAGGTTTGGGGCGATTGGGTATTCATCGGAAACAAAGAGCATTAATCCATGTCGGGAAGCGCAACATTGAACAAGGATGTAAGACCAGACGTAAGTTTGGTAATACCTTGCTTTAATGAAGAAAAGCGCATACACATACTTACCGCCGCTTTAAAAGAACTTGAGCAACACCACACTTTCAATTTCGAAGTATTGGTAGTTGATGATGGCAGTACTGATAGCACAGTAGCCCAAATACAGCAGGATAAATTTTTAAAGGAGCTAGAAGCCAAAGGCAAGTTCCTGTTAATTGTTTCGGCGGCTAATGGTGGCAAAGGTGCCGCATTAAGGCAAGGCGTTTTGGCTGCAAATGGTCATTACATTCTTACCTTGGATGCCGATATGAGCACCCATCCGCTGCAATTGGAGAAATGGCGCGATAGCTTGGGTGGCCATTTTAACAATAAAGAAATTTATATCGGCTCTCGTCCGCACCCTCAGTCAAAGCTACAGGAAAAGCCGAGTCGTAAGTTTATAGGTATCATATTCAATTTTTATGTTCGCCTGTTTAGCGAGCTTACCGTAAAGGATAGCCAGTGTGGCTTTAAACTTTACCCAGCCGATATTGCTAAGAAGCTTTTTGATACCATGAAGGTGATGGGTTGGGCACACGATGTAGAGATACTGTACAAAGCGCAACTGCTCGGTTATAAAATTACGGAAATGCCCGTAGTTTGGGATGTAAGGGATAACAGCAAAGTATCGGTAGTGCGCGATTCGGTAAAGATGTTCTTTCAGATACTCAATATATCTTTATATGTGAGGTTTAAATGGAAAAAAGAAATGTATGGCAACCGCTAAGAAACCAACATCGAATGCAACACTTGAGCCGTTAACTGAAAAGCCCATTTTCAGGAGGCTATTTTGGATATTGATAGCCTTGCTGGGCTTGTTGATGCCCATATTGAGCACCACAACCGGTATAAACGCCGACGATAGATGGCAAATAGCCAAGAGCAAGGCAATAGTTGCCTACTACTATACTATGGGTGAGGATACTTCCATTTACCGAACCTACGAAGAATCATTGGCTTTGATGGCCCAATATGGCGAGGTAAAAGGCAAAGAGATGGGTTTTGATAAGTGGGTGCCCGACCCTGACAAGCTGCGCTACTATGGTGGCTTTTTTGAGCTTACCACTGGAGTAATAAATGACCTTATTGGCAATAAAGACGAGTTTTCTTGGAGCTATATAAACGTAAGGCACATATTTAATGCGCTACTGGGGGTGTTGTGCATTATGTTTGCAGGTTTGTTGGCTTTTCAGCTTACAGGTGCTTGGCGGGCTGCGGTGCTTACTGCTGTGCTGCTGGCGTTTTCGCCCAACTTTTTTGGGCACTCTTTAATGAATCCCAAGGATATACCTTTTGCTTTCGGTTATTTAATGACAGTGTATTTTTTGGTGCGCTTTATTAAAGGCCTGCCTGAGGTAAACTGGGGAGTAGTTGCGGGTTTAACTGCCGCTATTGCCATCACGCTCAATATTAGGGCAGGTGGTTTGCTGCTTATTGTTTATACCTTGTTTTTTTCGGGTGCTTATTACTTCTTTCATGCTTTTATTACCAAGGACCCTCGGTTTGATATGAAGAAGCTCGTGAAAGTTGTCGGTGCTTTGGCATTGATAAGTGTTGCGGGTTATTTTCTAGGAGTAATCTTTTGGCCATTTGGTTTGAGTAATCCCCTTACCGCTCCTTTCGATGCATTGACGTTGCTCACCAATTATGAGGTAAACATTGTTCAATTGTTTGATGGAGGACAAATAATGTCAACCGAGTTACCATGGTATTACTTGCCTAAATACATCGTTATCACCAATCCTTATTTTTTACATCTTGGGCTATTATTGTTTATTGTTTTAGTTTGGAAGTATTTGAAACAGCTAGATTGGCAGCTTTTGGCCTTTTTGTTGTTCGTTACACTATTCCCGGTATTCTATATCCTTTATAAAAACTCCAATGTTTATAATGGTTGGAGGCATGTGCTGTTTATTTATCCTTTGCTTATAATGTTTGCGGCCAGTGGCTGGGAGCTACTACTGCGAACCATTAAAGCCACCTGGGCGCCCTATGTTGTTGGCGGTACTATTGGCATATTGATGCTGCTGCCCGCTGTGTGGATGGTGGGCAACCACCCTTACCACTATGCCTACTTTAACGAATTGGCCGGAGGAACCAGCAGTGCATGGAAGAACTACGAAACCGACTATTGGATGCTAGGGGTGCGCGAAGCCTCCTTAGAATTGTACGAAAAAGAGAAATTGGCCCAGAGCCCTAAGAAGATAGTAATAGGCACCAACTGCTTCTTCCCGGCTCAAACCTACTTTGGTATTTTAGATAAGGAAAATATTGAGGTGCTCTACATCCGCTATTATGAAAAATGGCAAAAGCCTTGGGACTATGGCATTTTCTACAACGGCTACATCAATCCTTACGAGTTACAGAATGATTTGTTTCCGCCCTCATCAACCATCATAACCACCAAAGCGGGCGGTGCGCCCCTTTGTGCAGTTTTAAAGCGCCAAGATACTTTTGACATAGCAGCCTATGAGGCTATGGGAAAACAAGCTTTTGCCGAAGCCGCACCGCTGTTCGTGAAAGCGTTGCAAACACGCAACCGTGAGGCAGACTTATACCGCGATTTAGGCTTTTGCTATCTTAATCTGGGCGACTTGCCTAATGCCATCAATTCGCTCAGCAACTCGGTTAGCCTTAATCCTGACGATTTTGGGTCGAACTATTATATAGGCGTGGCTTATGCCCAAGGCAGTAAGCCAAACCTAACTATGGCAGCAAATTATTTGAACAAAGCATTGACTATCAATCCGGGAGCCACGCAAGTAAGGCAATTGCTCGACCAAATAAACAAGGCAAACCAAGGTGGATTCCGTTAATTGTTATTAATAATTGTGTAATACATGTTAATGCAAGTTGCCTTTAACATGATTTTCTTATTTTTGGTGGCTTGATAAAACCGCATTCATGAAACAGTATAAACTGGCGAACGACATAGCCGGATGGTTGGTCTTCCTAGTCGCCCTTATAACCTACACACTCACCTTAGAAGCAACCACCAGTTTTTGGGATTGCGGGGAGTTTATTTCAGGAGCCTACAAACTGCAAGTGGTTCACCCACCGGGCGCACCTATGTTCTTGTTGCTGGGCCGTTTGGCTACCATGTTTGCTTTCGATGACCCCAATTGGATAGCTTGGACCGTTAACTTCCTTTCGGGCTTGACTAGTGCCTTTTCGGTATTGTTCCTGTTCTGGATAACCACCCATTTTGCCCGAAAAATTGTAGCTGGTAGCAATGTACCTACAACTATCCAAACCATAGCTATTATTGCTACAGGCGCAATAGCTGGTTTAGCTTGTACTTTTACCGATACCATTTGGTTCTCGGCTGTTGAAGGCGAGGTATATGCCATGTCTTTGTTCTTTATGATGCTCGTTTTCTGGACGATGTTGAAATGGGAAAGCTGCGAAGACGACCAATATCGTGATAAGTGGTTGGTGCTTACCTTTTTCTTGTTGGGCGTGTCGAGCGGTGTTCACTTATTGAGCTTCTTGGCCATACCGCCAATGGCTTTGATATATTACTTTAAGGAGTACAAGAACCCTAAACCACTTGGTATTTTTGTTTCGCTGGTAATCGGCTTTGTTATCCTTGGCTTTTTCTTCAAAGGTATCGTTAGTGGCTTGATAAGCATTATTGCGTCTTTTGAACTCTTTGCAGTTAATAGCTTGGGCTTTGGTGTAGGCATTGGTTTCGGCATTTTTGTGCTGATTTTGGCCGCTTTGATTGTTGGAGGCCTATATGCAACCAAAGAAGGTAATGCTGCCAGCCGTTTGATAGGTGGTATGTCAAGGACAAAATTGCATGTTGCCATGCTTTGCTTTCTAATGACCATGATTGGCTTCTCCACTTACACAATTGTGGTTATTCGTGCCGGTGCCGATACACCCATTAACATGAACAACCCTGATAACGTGTTTATGTTGGAAAGCTACCTAAACAGGGAGCAATATGGCAGCCGTGCGTTGGTATATGGCCCTAATTATACGGCATATCCAACTGAGATAGAAGATAAAGGAAACCGCTATTTCCCTATTGAAGACAAAAAAACGGGTAAAGTCACCTATGAGATTATAGGTAAGAAAGTTGACTATAAATTTGATAAGAAGGACATGATGTTTATGCCTCGCATGGGCTCATGGAACGATGATAGGCACGTAATGGCATACAGGGCAATGCTTAACCCTGATTTTGCAGTAGTTGATCGCCAATCGGGACAGACTGTTAAAGAGTTTTCAAGTGAGAAACAAGGTTGGCAGTCGGCCTACCAGCAAGCCCAAAACTTTGCTCAATCTTCATCTACTGGTTCGCTGGTAGTGAAGGATTTGATTTCGCAACGCGACAACATGTCGTTCTTTTTTAGGTACCAAGTTGGGGTTATGTATCTGCGCTATTTCTTCTGGAATTTTACCGGCAGGCAGAACGATATTCAAGGCCGTTTTGATAACAATGAAGGCAAAGCCATTACTGGCATTGGTTTTATTGACAGCAGCATTGTGGGACCATCTGAGAATTTGCCCGAATGGAGGAAAGATAATGCTGGCATGAATAAATATTTCATTTTGCCTTTCTTGCTAGGATTGATTGGCATGTATTATCATGCAAAGCGCGATTGGAAAGGCTTTTCTATTATTTTAGTGCTGTTCTTGTTTACTGGAGTACTTCAGGTAATTTACCTAAACTCACCACCTTTTGAGCCTAGGGAAAGGGATTATACCCTGGTAGGCTCCTTTGTTACCTTTTGTTTATGGATAGGTTTTGGTATGTTGGCCATTTATAAGGCCCTCGAGAACGGTAAGTTAAATAGTAAATTGGCACTGTCATTGTCTTTTGCGGTTAGTTTATCAGTGCCATTGGTATTGGTTTCTCAAAACTGGGATGATCACGATCGTTCAGGACGCTACACGGCGAGGGATTTTGCAATCAACTATCTTGAATCATGTGCTCCTAACGCCATCATTTTTACCCAAGGCGATAACGATACATACCCATTGTGGTATGCACAGGAGGTAGAAAACATTCGACCAGATATTAGGGTAGTAAACTTAAGCCTTTTAGGTGTTGACTGGTACGTGCAGCAATTGGAGTACAAAATGAACGAGGCACCAGCGGTAAAACTATCGTTGACGCCGGAGAAGTACAGAGGCAATACCCGCGATGTGGTTCGTTTTTATGATACGGGCAAATTTGACCAGAAGAGCTATTACCCACTGGCCGATGTAATAGGATATATTGCCAATGATGGCAATAAGTTGCGCACCCAAGGCGGCGAAATGGTAGAAGTGTTTCCGGTAAAAAACTTTTACTTGCCAGTTGATAAAGAAAAGGTAGTTGCCAACGGCATTGTTCCAGCAGAGTATTATGACCGAATAGCAGACCAGCTCAGGTGGTCGTTGGGCGACAAGAGCAATTTGTTAAAAAATGACTTGGTTACCTTGGATATTGTTGCGTCAAATCTTTGGGAACGCCCAATTTACTTTGCGGTTTCGGTAAGCCCAGATGCTTACCTTGGTTTAGATAAATATTTCCAATTGGAAGGATTGGCGTACCGTATAGTGCCTGTGGAGAGCGCAAACGGCGGCAACGGCTACATAGCTCAAAACATGATGTATGAAAATGCCATGACCAAATTCCGTTGGGGAGGTATTGAGCGCAAAAAGGTAATTGATTACACTTTAACTAGCGGCGAAACTTTGGCAACTGTTGCCTATAAGCACAACCAAACGGTAGCCCAATTGAAAGCCTATAACAAGCTTGCCACAGATGAAGTGGCTGTTGGTACTAAGCTCAAAATTGAAGTGCCACAATGGATTTATCTGGATGAGAACATTAATCGGATGACCATGAACTTGCGCAGTAACTTTGGCAGGTTGGCGGAAGATTTAATAGCATCCAATAAAAAGGCTGAAGCTATTAAAGTGCTAGACGAGAGCCTCAAGGTAATGCCAGAAGAAACATTGCCATATAATGTGTTTATGCTTCGCTACCCTGACATTTACTATAAGGCAGGAGCTAAAGAACAAGCGCAATTATTAATGCGCAAAGTGCTTGACCACACCATGGAAGAATATGCTTACCTGCAGGATGTGAAAGACTTTGAGCCAGGCTATAAGCGCGATTCTGATCAATCAATAGCCATATTATCTGAGTTGAGGCGCATTGCCACCAATAACCAAGATAGCGAGCTGGTAGAGGAGATAAGTGAAAAATTGATGCAGCTACAAGGAATGGGTGCATTTTAAACAAATAAAAAGCCCTCCCATAGCGGAGGGCTTTTTTTACTACAAAAGAGTATGAGAGAGGAGAACCTAATATACGGTAAGCATCCATTGTTGGAAGCTTTGAGGGCAGGTAAGGAGTTTGAGAAAATTTTGCTGCAAAACGGCACTTCAAATGCAGAGTTGAAGGAGGTGGCTGCGCTTGCCCGGCAAGCAAGTATACCTGTGCAATATGTGCCGCATCAAAAGCTAAACAGTGTTACGCGCAAAAACCATCAAGGTATGATTGGTTTTGGCTCTTTAATTCAATATTATGATGTGCAGGATATTTTGGATCACTGCTACGACGAGAATAAAGTGCCGCTGTTTGTTTTGCTCGATAGGGTAACCGATGTGCGCAATTTTGGCGCCATAGCTCGCACTGCAGAGTGTTTTGGTGCTTCTGCTATAATAGTACCAGCTACTGGCGGTGCGCTTATACATGCCGATGCCATCAAAGCTTCGGCAGGTGCACTTACTACTTTGCCAGTTTGTAAAGTCAATCGTTTGGAAGATGCTGTTGAATTGTTAAAATTGAATGGCCTGCAAATATTGGTAAGCGAAATGGAAGCCAGTAAAAACCTACACGAAATAGATTTTAGCATTCCGCTAGCCGTAATTATGGGCTCTGAAGGCGAGGGCGTAAGTGGCCGTTTGGCAAGCATGGCCGATGATAGTTTCAAAATACCTATGGTAGGCATCACAGAGTCGCTAAACGTGTCGGTTGCAGCTGGTATGGTATTGTACGAAGCGTTGCGCCAGCGTCTGCTTAAAGCTTAATACGCCCTATTAGTTCGGTATATGCACTAGCATATCTGCCACCATAGCTTGCAAGTCATAATCTGGTTCCCAGCCCCAATCAAGTCTGGCATAGTTGTCATCTATACTTCCGGGCCAAGTTTCGGCTATAACCTGCCTAAAGTCAGGGGCATAGTTTACGGCAAACAACGGCAATTGCACTTTAATAGCATTTGCAAGCTCAGCAGGCGTAAACGATAAGCTTGATACATTATAGCTTGACCTAATGCGCAATTTATCGCCATCTGCCTCCATGAGTGCTAAGGTGGCTTTAATGGCATCGGGCATATACATCATTGGTAAGCGCTGGTCTTCTCTCAAGAAACAAGTATATTGTCCGTGCGCCTTAGCCTCGTAAAATATCTCCACAGCATAGTCGGTAGTGCCGCCGCCAGGTTTGCTGCCATAACTGATAAGCCCTGGGTAACGTAAGCTGCGCACATCGAGCCCACGAGTGCGATAGTAATAGTTGCACCAGCGCTCACCGGCCAATTTACTAATGCCGTAAATGGTATCAGGGTCGGTAACAGCGTATTGTGGTGTTAAGCGTTTTTTACTGTGGTTACCAAACACGGCAATGGAGCTTGGCCAAAAAACCTTTTTTACGCCAAACTGCACACTTGCTTCAAGCACGTTCAGCAAGCCATCCATATTTACTTGCCAAGCTAACCTAGGGTTTTGTTCGCCAGTTGCCGATAGAATGGCAGCGAGATGGTAAACTTGGGTTACTTTATGTTTCGCAAACGCCTCGTTTACCGCTACAGGATTCATAATGTCCAGCAGCTCAAACGGTCCGTTACTATTGTCTCTGGCTTGGCGTATGTCTGAAGCGATAACGCTGGTGGCTCCATATTTTGCGCGCAAGGCCGTTACCAATTCAGTACCAATCTGTCCATTAGCACCAAGCACCAATATCATTTCACGGGGTTCCATACAAAGGGCGGTTTCGGGGGCAAAGGTAAGTACGATTTATGATTTACGAGGTACGATGTTCGATTGTCTTATCAAATCAAAAATCAATTTGGCTTCACATCTTACTAGTAACAATACGTTCTGTAGCTTTGTATTTCATTTATTTAACCTCAATTATACGGGGTATCTCGTGTACTTCGTACATATTTTACTACTTTTATTTTCTCATAAAGAGGCCCTAATGAAAACGAACGATTTAAAAGCCAATATTTTACCCCATCTGGCAGCGCTGCTTATTTTTGTAGTACTTGCATATGTTTATTTGCTGCCGCTGTTGCAAGGCTCCGTGCTGGCTCAGCACGATTATACCCAAGCAATGGGTCAGCAACACGAGATAACCGAGTATGTAGATAAAACCGGCGATCAAACGCTTTGGACCAACTCCATGTTTAGTGGTATGCCAAGCGTGCAAATTTGGCTTGGCTACCCGAGCAATTTGGTTGGGCAGTTGTATGTTTTCGTCAGCGATTTGTTTGTAAACGAAACCAACATCCTCTTCTTTTTGATGGCAGGGGTTTATTTAGCCTTATATCCCCTTACTAAGAACGTTTGGATTAGCGTAGCCGGTGCGGTGGCTTTTGCCTTTGCTTCTTTTAACATGATAAGCATTGAAGCTGGCCACTTAAATAAGGTATTGGCAATGGCATTTATGGCACCAATGCTGGCTGGCATAATTATAGCATACCAAGGTAAGTGGCTAGCTGGAGCTTTGTTAACTGGCTTTTTCCTGGCTATACAGCTAAGGGCTGGGCACATACAAATAACCTACTATACCTTAATTGCAGGTGCAATATTGGCCTTGTTTTTTGTTGAACATGCTATTGTAAAAAAGGTTATGCCTATGTTTTTGAAAGCTACGGCAGCGCTCGCTTTTGCAACGGTATTGGCAGTAGGGAGCAACACCGCACAAATATGGGGCACTTACGAGTATAGTCACGCTACCATAAGGGGCGGTAAATCGGAGTTGTCGAACGTAAAGCCTGAGGATAAGCTAGGTGGTTTGACCAAGGACTATGCCTTCAACTGGAGCCAAGGTATCGACGAGACCATGACAATACTAATACCCAACTTTATGGGTGGCGGTAGTTCGGGCAATTACGAGGGCACTGAGTCGCATAAAAAGATGTTAGCCTTACTTAAGCAAAACGGTTACCCTGCAAAAGAGGCCGATAAGGTTGCCAATCAAGTAGCCGGAAGCGAACTATACTGGGGTGATCAGCCGTTTACATCAGGCCCAATTTATTTTGGTGCTATTGTGTGCTTTTTGTTTGTGTTGGGCATGTTTGTTATTAAGCATCCATACAAGTGGGCAATGCTGGGTGCAGCAATACTTGCAATAATGTTGGCTTGGGGTAAAAACTTTCCTGCATTCAACTACTTTGTTTTCGACCATTTCCCGATGTATAATAAGTTCCGCACACCAACCATGATACTTACCATCACCAATTTGGTGTTTGTATTGGTCGGGTTTTTGGGATTAAAGGAAATTTGGGAAACCAAGGACAAGCAAATGGCTTTAAAGCAATTGAAAATTGCGGTTGGCATTGTTGGTGGTGTGTTAGTTTTGTTTGGCCTCGGCGCGGGTATTTTCTTCGATTTTACGGGAGCGCCCAAGGGACAGGAATACATAGATGCAGCCACTAAAATAGCCGATCGAAAAAGCCTTTTGAGCGCCGATGCTTTCCGTTCGTTGTTTTTGGTTTTGGCAGCTGGCGGGCTTGTTTGGGTGCTCATTACCGAAAAACTCAAAAAGCAATATGTTGTTGCTTTGTTAGGCGTGCTTATTTTAGGCGATTTGTGGACCGTGAGTAAGCGATACCTAAATGATGATGATTTCGTTTCTAAATCGGAATATGATAGAATGTTTGTGCCGAGCGAGGCTGATCAATTAGTGCTGCGAGATACCGATTTGAGTTACAGAGTGCTCGATTTTGCAGGTGGAGCGCCATTTACCAATGCATCTACTTCTTATTTCCATAAATCTATAGGTGGATACCATGCCGCTAAATTGCGCATCTATCAAGAGTTGATAGAGAACCAAATATCAAAGGATATGGGCACCTTGCAACAGGGCCTCAAAAATGGTGCGGTGCCTGAGAATTTGCCCATACTCAATATGCTCAATACCCGATATTTCCTTTTGGGCAAAAAGGGTGGGGAGGTAGTTCGCAATCCTTATGCAGCGGGCAATGCTTGGTTTGTTTCCAATATACTTACCGTAAACACCGCCGATGAGGAGCTGTTTGGCCTTTCTAATATCGATACCCGAAAAACTGCTTTGGTGCGTAGCAGCTTTAACGACCAGCTTACCGGATTCAACCCATCGCCTGACCCTAATGGCAGTGTTACGCTTATGGAGTATAAACCCGACCAATTGAAGTATGCGTTTAAGAGTAGCAACAAAGAATTGGTGGTGTTCTCTGAAATATACTACCCCGACGGTACTAGCTGGAAAGCTTTTATTGATGGGCAATCGGTGCAACACTTGCGTGCCGATTATGTATTGCGGGCATTGGTAGTTCCAGCAGGTGAGCATACTATTGAGTTTAAATTTGAGCCAGCTTTCTATAAGATAGGTAGCTCCGTTTCGCTGGTATCGTCGCTATTGATATTTATCGCACTTGGTGTATTTATCTATTTGAAGGTAAAAAAGGGTGATACCTTTAATGCCTAATGGCTATGGTAACCGGTAAGTATGCGGCAGTAATTGTTGAAACCCGAGAGGTGCAGGGTTTTGGGCAAATAGTGCGCAACCACTTGAAGTATCTGCCAGCACACTGGCATTTGGAAGTATACTGTGCCGATGGAAACCAACCATTTATCGAAAAAGAGTTGCAAGGTTTAGCTTACAACCTACATTCGGGTATAGTGATAAAAACGGTAGCCGATTACAACCATCTTTTTCTAAGCCGCGGTTTTTGGGAGGGGTTGCTACCATATACCAGGGTATTGATATTCCAAGCCGATAGTGAAATTTTACGCCACGGTATTGAAGCGTTTTTGCAGTATGACTATGTGGGGGCACCTTGGAAACTCAATTTCAGGGGAGGAAATGGCGGGCTTAGCATACGAAACCCATCAGCCATGATTAAGGCGCTGGATAAGCACAGTAAGTTTTGGTATACGCCCGATATGATTTGGCTCATGGCACGCATGAAATGGTACAGGATAATGAATCGGGGCAAACATAAACACCCATCGCAATGAAGTTTTTATTCTGGAAAGTAAAGCTAAACGAAGACGTGTTTTTTAGCCGTTTCGTAAAAAATGTAGCTCCAAGGGAAGTAAATGCTAAATTTGCCTGCGAAACGGAGTTTAGGTTGGGCACCTTGGGTGCCCACGCCATTGGTGAATGGCTTACCCAAGCAGAATGCGAGCAGATAAGAAGGCAGTATGATGAAGGATATAAAGAGTAATATTTAGGTTGAATGGAGAAGTTAATCAGAGTAATAGCCCGAAACTTAATTTTCGTTTTACGAGGAAAAGGTCTCGGCTTGATTGATAAACTTAGGCTAAAGCTTAAGGGGCGCTACACGCCGATGAGCGTAAAAATTAACGGTACAAAATTCTTATTGTCTGATGCGGCCTCGTTTGTGGCAATGTATGAGGAGCTGTTTATTAAACAGATCTATGCTTTTAATTCGGACAAAAAAGACCCTCTAATTATTGATTGCGGCGCTAATATTGGGTTAGGAATTGCTTCTTATAAACGTGTTTATCCCAATGCAAGGGTTATAGCTTTCGAGCCCGATAATGGCATTTTTGAAATGTTAAAAAGTAATGTTGAGGCAGCAGGATACAGCCATGTGGAGATAGTGAAAAAGGCTATTTGGATTAGCAACGAACCGTTGAAGTTTGTGTCAGATGGTGGTCTATCAGGTAGGCTTGATGAAGGCGCTTCAGGCGAGCGGGTAATTACCGTTGAAGCGCAGCGGCTAAAAGAAATATTGAACCAGCCAGTAGATTTGCTGAAGATTGATATTGAGGGTGCTGAACATTCCGTAATCAAAGATTGCGCTGATAGCTTTGGGCAGGTGAAATTATTGTTTGTTGAGTACCACTCAGATATTAACGAGCCTCAGCACCTCCAAGATATCTTAGAAATAATTACCAAAGCCGGCTTTAGATATCACATTCAAGAAGCCTATGTAAACCAGCAGCCGTTTTTGGGTATCAAGCCTATGCTGCACATGGATTTACAATTGAACATATTTGCCTACCGCAGTAACTAGCCAGCATCAGCCCTTTTGCGTAGTTTTGCACCATGCTTTATCGTAACGGACTTAGATTAGGTATATTGGGCGGTGGCCAATTGGGCCGAATGCTTATACAGAGCGCTATCAACTATAATCTTACCAACTGCATCCTCGACCCGGACGCAAACGCACCGTGCAAAAATATTGCTGATGAGTTTACGCAAGGCAAACTCACCGATTTCGATACGGTTTACCATTTCGGTAAGCAATGCGATGTGGTTACTATTGAAATTGAGAACGTAAACTGCGAAGCCCTTAAAAAGCTTGAGGAAGAAGGCACTCCCGTTTATCCGCAGCCACACATTATTGAGCTCATTCAAGACAAGGGACTGCAAAAGCAGTTTTACCTGGAGCATAACATACCTACTGCACCGTTTGTGTTTATAAACAGTCCAAGTGAAATAGGGGAGAAATGGAGTCAGTTTCCAGCCATATTGAAACTAAGACGTGAAGGCTATGATGGCAGAGGAGTAATGAAATTGAATAGTTTGGCGGATATTGAAAACGCTTTTGACAAACCTTCCATTATCGAGGAGTTGATTCCTTTTGAAAAAGAGTTGGCGGTTATTGTGCACCGCAGTATCAATGGTGAGGTTCGAACCTTCCCGGTAGTAGAAATGGATTTCCACCCAGAGCACAACTTGGTTGAGTTTCTGTTTTGCCCAGCTAGTATCAATTGGCAAATATCGAAAATGGCTAGCGATGTTGCAGTGCAAGTGGCAGAAGCCTTAGGTATAGTAGGTACTCTGGCAGTTGAAATGTTTTTAACCAAGGATGGGAAAATATTGGTAAACGAAGTAGCACCTAGGGTACATAATAGCGGCCACCAAACCATTGAAGGCAATGTAACTAGCCAGTTTGAACAACACTTGCGCGCCATTATGGGTTTGCCACTAGGTAATACCCATGTAAAACAACCAGCCGTAATGGTAAACTTGTTGGGCGAAGATGGCTATGATGGTCCTGCCCAATACAAAGGTTTGGAGGAAGTGTTGGCGTTGGATGGCGTTAGCATTCACTTGTATGGTAAACAGTTTACCCGACCGTTCCGTAAAATGGGCCACGTAACCATTACTGATCCTGATTTGCAAACAGCCCGTGCTCGAGCCAAGAAAGTTAAAGAAACCTTAAAAGTAGTATCATGAGCCAGCCACTAGTAGGTATAATTATGGGTAGCCAAAGCGACTTGCCAATAATGCAGGAAGCAGCTGATGTGTTAACCGAGCTGGGCGTCGCGTTTGAGCTTACCATTGTTTCGGCGCACCGCACCCCCGAGCGCATGATTGAATATGCACAAAGTGCCCGCAGTCGTGGTATAAAAACCATAGTTGCCGGAGCTGGCGGTGCTGCACATTTACCAGGTATGGTTGCCTCACTTACTACTTTACCGGTTGTTGGGGTTCCGGTTAAATCTTCCAATAGTATTGATGGTTGGGATTCAATCTTGTCTATTTTGCAAATGCCTGCCGGTATTCCAGTGGCTACAGTTGCACTTAATGGTGGTAGAAATGCGGGCATTTTAGCGGCAAGTATAGTTAGCACCTTCGATAGTAGTGTAGCTGATAGGCTAACTAGCTTTAAAGAGCAACTAAAAGCTAAAGTCCTTAAGCAAGTAGAGGATGTAAAGGGTAAATACCCAAGCAATTTTTAAGCAAGCAGTTGCTTATTCTTTTAATTAAAATTTTAGAACAAATCCATCCCCTAATGAGCCGCTCAACCCAATATATAGTCGTGGGTCAAGGTATTGGTGGTACTATGGTGAGTTATTTTCTCTACAAAGCAGGGCTCGATTTTATTGTTATAGACCCAGCATTGCCCAGCAATGCCAGCAGGGTAGCGGGTGGTATAATAAACCCCGTAACGGGTAAAAAGCTAGCTAAAAGCTGGCGAATTGACGAGTTGCAGCCCTATGCGTTGAAAACGTATACGGAAATAGGTGACTTACTGGGTAAAGAGTTGGTGCTACAAACTCACGTGCACCGATACCACAGCAACCCAGAGGATGCAACGAAGTTTGATGAGCAAGCCGAAACCCAAGATTGGTTTGATGATTATATATTGCCGTTGCAGGTTGACGAACCAGCCATTAACAATACTTTAGGCGGTTTTACTATTAGCCCAGCCCTTAAAATTTACGGTGAGGAGTTAATGGATGGCTGGCGCGACTTCTTAAAGCAAAAAGGGTGTTTTATCCAAGATTCATTTGAACATAAACAACTAGAATTATTACCTAATAGCATTCGGTATAAAGATATTGAGGCACAAAAGGTCATTTTTTGCGAAGGTTGGGGCGTGCAGCACAATCCGTGGTTTAAAGATTTGCCATTTAATGCAGCAAAGGGAGAGGCTCTAGTAGTAAAAATTGAAGGACTACAGCCCGATGAAGTATATCTCAAAGGCGTTTTTCTGGTTCCTTTGGGCAACGGTCTGTATTATATTGGAAGTACTAATGAGTGGGTGTTTACCGATGACTATCCATCGGATCACAAGCGTGAGGAGTTAGAGCGTAAACTGCAAAAAGCTCTGAACTTGCCCTACAAGGTATTGAAGCATATAGCGGCAGTTAGGCCAGCCGTTAAAAACCGCAGGCCGCTAATTGGGCCGCACCCGCAGCACAGCCAGCTATGGTTATTTAATGGTTTGGGCACCAAAGGTTATTCATTGAGCCCTTTTTTTGCGAATCAACTGGTAACAGTTTTGCAAGGCAAAGGCGGTTTAGATGTGGAAGTGCTACTTTCCGAAAGCCGGTAAATTAAAACAGGCACTACTCGCAGCGCGTGAGTAATGCCTGTTGAAAACCTTCCAAGTAAGGCGACTTATAGTAGCCGCAACTTTGCCCCTTAAATCATACTGGTTGGTGTATTTACCCTGATTCAAGGCTAAGTTACATTTTGCAGTTTGGATTTGGTAACATGGCTTTATAGGTGTGTTGTTTTACTTGATAAGTGTGTAAGGGATGTAAATAGTAGTAGCGGTCATTGCTCAAATCGATTATTAAATCTGGTAAGCAGGTGTGAATTGAAAGATGTGTTTTGAATGAAAAAACAAGGCATGGCGAAAAAAATGCTGCTATAGCGGCTTGTACGGTTACTTAAACTTATCTTTACGGTAATTAACCTTACAAATCAATATTATAGATGCCCATAGAGTTTAAAGATCTCGGATTTCACGAGAGCCTAATGGAGAGCCTGGATGCAATGGGCTTTAGCAAGGCAACACCCATACAAGAACTAGCAATACCTAAGATTATAGAGGGTAAAGACTTAATAGGTTGTGCCCAAACTGGTACTGGAAAAACGGCAGCCTTTCTTTTGCCAGTTATCGATTATTTAGTAAAAAACCCGAGCAAAGGCCGCAATGGCATTCGAGCTATGGTAATAGTACCTACCCGCGAGTTAGCCACCCAAATTGACCAACAAATGGAGGGCTTCTCTTATTTCGTTGGTTTAAGTTCATTGCCTGTGTATGGCGGTGGCGACTCCATGGGATGGGAGCAGCAGCGCCGTGCGCTTGAGCAAGGTGCCGATTTGATTATTGCTACCCCTGGCCGATTGATTGCCCATTTGCAAATGGGTTATGTAAACTTAGATGAGGTGGAGTTTTTGATTTTGGATGAAGCCGACCGCATGTTGGATATGGGCTTTTACGATGATTTAATGTCCATTATTACCAAGCTGCCAGCCAAGCGCCAAAACCTAATGTTTTCCGCAACCATGCCGCCAAAAATAAGGGAATTGGCCAATAAGATATTGAACAACCCCGACCAGGTAAACCTTGCACTGAGCAAACCAGCAGAGGGCGTATTGCAGAGTGCCTATTTGGTTTACGACTCGCAAAAGCTTCCCCTGATTAAACACTTGCTTAAGGATAAAGACTTACCAAGTATTATCATATTCTGCTCACGCAAGAATACGGTGCGTGAGATAAATCGGGAGTTGCAAAAAGGCGGATTTAAATCGCGGGCTATCAGTTCCGATTTGGAGCAAAACGAACGCGAGGAAGTGCTTCTAGCCTTCCGTAACCGCAAGTTGCAGATTTTGGTGGCTACCGATGTATTGTCGCGTGGTATCGATATTAAAGACATTAACCTAGTTATAAACTACGATGTACCTGGTGATGCGGAAGACTATGTGCACCGTGTAGGCCGCACGGCCCGTGCATCTACTACCGGTGTTGCCATTACGCTTATCAATGAATATGACATGCGTGGCTTTGGCGATATAGAAACGCTTATTGAGCGCGTAATAACCAAATCGCCATTGCCAGAAGATTTAGGCGAAGGCCCAGTTTACGACCCTAAAAAGCGAGTTGGTAAGCCAGGCGGTGGGAAAGGTCGCTCTGGTGGTGGCGGCCGTTCAGGAGGAAAGCCGGGTGGCGCCCCAAGAGGCGATAGGCCAAGTGGCGGTGGCAACAACAAAGGCGGTGGCAACCGTGACCGTGGTCCTCGTAAAGAAGGTGGCCCGCGCAGAGATGGCGGTGGTGGCGTTGGTAGGCCATTGCCACCGAAGGCTAGCGGTGAAAGCGCTGATGGTGCGCCTTAATGGACCAATAATTTTTTAGTTGTTAGCCATGAAAGGACATTGGGACAGTTGGCTTAGAAACACTTTGCTACTCGGTATTGCCAGTATTGCAACTCTTGCGGTGTCAATTTATTTTTATTGGAAACTCGTCTTCCTCATTTCAGTGCTATGCCTGCTACTTTGTATTGTGCATGCTGGTTTTAAGATTGACGAAAGCAGACCATTAACGTGGAAAGAGAGACGGAAAAGAAGACAAGGGTCCAACGTACCTTATGATGACGAGAATTACCACAATGTGTGGGATGATATTGATTGAAATGGCGATTTTGATAAAGACTTGTTTTGCGATTGATCGAGGCCCTAAAAACATAGTGGCCTAAGAGGGGGGTCCTAGGCCACTACGCAAACACACAACTAACTAACCAACTATATACATAACGCTCGTGCAGAGAAAAAAGTCCCCAAAGAGCGGAATTTCTTTACAATCCGAACGCATAATAAAAGGTTCCTTTCTGGTCAGGGTAAACTCCTTCTACCATCACACCACCCTTCTTATTGTTCAGTATTTCTGCCAGCTTTTCTTTTGAGGTAATGGGTTGTCTATCAATGTGCGTAATAATAAACCCTTCATGCATATCGGTGTAGCGTTTTATCGCACCATTGCCTATGCTTTTTACTTTAACGCCAGCTTTTATACCCAATTCTCGTTTTTCGTCGGCACTCAATTCTTCAAACGATACCCCCAAAAGGTCATCTACTTTCATATTTTCTTTACTAAGCAGGTCAAGCCCTTGGTTTTTATTCCTTAAGGTTACTACCGTGCTGTTCAATTTGCCATCCCTGTAGTATTCCATGTTCAGCTTATCGCTCGGGCGGAATTGGGCAACCGTCTCTTGCAATTGCGAGGTGCTGTTTATCTTGTTACCATTTATGCTTCTTATCACATCGCCGGGTTTCAAGCCCGCGTCATCTGCTGCGCTGCCACCTAATACTTCGTTTACGTAAACACCGTTCGGGTCAGGCAATTTCAAGGTCTTCATTTGGTCCACATCCACATTCCTGATAGTTACGCCCAGGAAGCCACGTTGCACTAGTCCAAATTCTTTCAGGTCGCCCACAACTTTGCGCACTAGGTTAGATGGCACAGCAAACGAGTACCCAGCAAATGTACCGGTAGGCGATGCAATGGCTGTGTTTACGCCAATCAATTGTCCGCGTAAATCAACTAATGCACCGCCACTATTACCTGGATTTACGGCAGCATCGGTTTGAATAAACGATTCGATGGCTGCATTGTCCTCCAGGATGTTAATCGACCTTCCTTTGGCGCTAACAATACCTGCTGTTACGGTCGATTCTAGGTTAAATGGGTTGCCCACTGCCAATACCCATTCGCCAACGCGCACCGAATCGGAATTGGCGAACGGCAGGAATATTAAATTGGTAGCATCTATTTTCAGCAGAGCAATATCTGTAGACGGGTCGGCACCAATAACTTGGGCCACATACTTTTGTTTGTCATTTAACACTACTTCTACTTCGCTAGCACCACTAATTACGTGGTTATTGGTTACAATATATCCGTCAGGCGAAATAATTACGCCTGAACCAGAGGCTACTCGAGGTTGTGGCTCAAAACTATGGCCGCCGCCAAAAAAATCAAATGGATTAATAAACTGAGGCATGCCTTGATTTGAAGCCTTGCTGGTTGAAGTAACGTGAACTACCCCTGGCGTGCTTTTGGCTGCAGCATAAGTGAAATCAAGATTCCCATTTACGGGTATATTAGTAGCCGAGGCATCCGAAAAATTGGCATAGCGTACAGGTTGTTCTGCTTGTATCGCCAATGTCTGGGTTTGATTATTGCCTTCAAAAGCTTTGTACCCGCCAATAGCTGCAGCGGCACTCAAAAATGATACGGAAACTAAGGTTAAAAGTGACTTGGAGTTCATAATGCAACTAATTTTGTGTTAATTGGGTAATGTCTTAAAATACTCAACAAATATGGTGCCGCCTAGTTGATGCGGATATTGGATAAACCGAATGAAACCCGTTTTTATTTTACATACTAAGGCGGTATTCACATATCTTTGCATTACTTAACACTTATTAACCAAACCCTTGATAAACAAGGGCAAGGAAGTGACAATTTGAACATGGAACTGACATTTTTTAAATACCAAGGTGCTGGAAATGACTTCGTGATGATTGACAATCGCGCCAGGGTTTTTAATGGCATTGAGCGAGAATTGTTTGAGCAACTATGCCACAGGAGGTTTGGTATTGGTGCCGACGGCTTGATATTGTTACAAGAAAAGGAAGGATTTGATTTTGAAATGAAATACTACAATGCCGATGGACGTGAAAGTACCATGTGCGGCAACGGTGGCAGGTGCGTAGTGATGTTTGCCAAGCAATTGGGGATTATTGAAGCAAACGCTAGTTTTTTAGCAATTGATGGTCCGCATCAAGCGGTAGTTTTGGAGGATGGAAACGTAAGCTTACAAATGAGGGATGTTTCAAGCATTGGTCGAGATAACGATGCTTACGTGCTTAACACAGGCTCTCCGCATTATGTGCAGCAGGTAAATGATGCAAAGGGAGTTGATGTTTATAGTAAAGGCAAGGCTATTAGAAATTCAACCAGTTATGCCACAGAAGGCATTAATGTAAATTTTGTGGAGATTATTGGGGATGGGCAGTTGAAGGTGCGTACTTACGAACGTGGTGTAGAAGACGAAACTTATGCTTGCGGAACAGGAGTAACAGCTAGCGCCATTGCAGCCTCACAAATGCAAGGGTTGCCAAACGGTGATTATGAGTACGGTATTGAAACTTTGGGCGGCCCACTTGCTGTGAAATATACCTTTGATAACGGAACGGCAAGCAACATTTGGCTCACAGGGCCTGCCGTAAAGGTATTTGACGGAACAATGAGAACGGCCTAAAATCCAAAGGAGGGGCATTGCGCGCCGTCTACTTGCTATATCAACCAACCAACCACCCTATTCAGTTATCACAGCGCTGTAACCTCTGCAGCGCGGCAATTTCTGGTATAGAAAAAGTGCTACCGACCAAAGTAGTAGTTAAAGGCGCTTGGCACTAAAAAAACCGCATATGAGTTATGAATGCCAATTAACTTGTTGCTGTTTTTTGCTACCACAGCTAGTTTTGGAAGTTTGGCTACTTGTTAATAAAATTTTAATAAACAAACTATCTGCTTGTTTATCAGCATTTTATGATTTTATTTGGAACCTAGTTGCAACAATTATCAAACAAACTATTGATTTTGTTAGTTACCGATGCTACATTGAACCTATGATTAATGGCGTAACGCTTGACAATTTAATATCTTATAGTTAGTTTTACTGGGATAATAAAGGACCAGACCATTTGTTGCGACCATAGTTTTTAATGATTAAACTAAATACCCGGATATGAGAAAATTGTACATGATCTTTTCCCTCTCGTTAGTGACTGTTTTAGCGGCCAATGGCCAAGCATTTTACAATGCCGGAACAGTAACCATTGAGGGAACAGGCCTACTGTATGTAGATGGAGCTGTAGAAATAGCGAGCACGGGCTCTGTTACAAACGATGGTGTAATGGAGATTAAAGGTGATTACACCAATGCGCGTACTGATGGTGCCATTTCTAATGGCGCTTCTGGCGAGCGTATTGTTAAATTGACAGGCGCTGGTAACTTACAAACCATTTCTTCGCCTAATGCCTCGTCAGTAAGCTTTTACGAACTAGAAACTCAGAACCCTGCAACCTATATAGCTGGTTCGCCAGCTGCAGGAGTGCAGGCTACAACCAATATTGTTATCAATGGCGAGGTTATTTTTAACAGCGGCGCATTGATGATGGAAAACAACGACCTTATTTTGGGTTTGAATGCTACTTCAAGCGGTTATAGTGGGTTTTATAGTGCACACTTTACGTCTGGTTCGTTTGTGAAAAAAGTAGCTACTGGCCAACCATCAACCGTACACCAATTTCCGTACTACAAACGCGATTTTAATGGTGGCACGTACCTGCCAGCTACCCTTCGCTTGAATACCGCTCCAGTGCAAGCTGACGAGATTCGCGTAAAGTTTGAAGCGAATAGCAATTTGGGTAACATCTTTCATGTTGGCGGTTGCTCCAACATTGGCCCTGGTGGAAACCAGAACATTATGTTGAACAGGATGGTGGAGAACTTTGGTGTTTGGCGTATTGATGCGGAGGATGCAAGCAACAATAACCTTGACAACACTTCAGGTTGGGAGTATGACTTGACCCTATACCCTACAGCAGCAGCATTGAGCAACTTGACCAGCACTTACGGCTCTGAATACTACAAATTGTTGCGTATTGCTTCTCACAGTGGCAACACCCTATTGAATGCTCCTGGTAGCTCAACCGACTGGACCGCTTCTGCAACTCAATCTGGTACTTATTGCGATGGAATAGTAGAAATTGCAGCTTACAGCCAAGCCACTGGTATTACTGCCACCCGATTGAATCTGTTCTCTCGCTTTGGCGGTGCAGGCAACGAAGGTGGTGCTAGCTTGCCAATTGAATTGATAAGCCTTGAGGCGGTACCTGTTGACAACCAATCTATTGCCGTTAACTGGGCTACTTCTATCGAGATCAACAATAAAGGTTTTGAAGTATTGCGTAGCACCGATGGTGATAACTTTACCACACAAGGTTGGGTTGATGGTAACGGAAATAGCACAGTGCAACACAACTATAGTTTCCTTGACAAAAATGTAGTGCCAAATCAATTGTACTACTACCGTTTGCGCCAAGTTGATAATGATAACAATGCCGAACTAACCCACATTGTAAACGCAATGATTACAGGTTCTTCAGTATTTACTATCAGCGATTTTATTCCTAACCCAACCACTAATAGTACCCGTATCGAGATTGTAAGCAGCGATGTGAAACATGTGAGTGTGGTTATCTACAATACCTTGGGTCAGATTATTAGCAACCAAGAAGTGGATACCAACGTAGGTACTACCCCAATAAACTTTGACATGACCGAAGTAGCCTCTGGCACATACTATGGTGTAATTAAAGTGGATGGCGAAGAATACAACAAGAAATTGGTTATTGCCCGTCAATAATATATTTAAGGGTTAAAAAATTAAAAAGGTTGGAGCAAGTGCTCCAACCTTTTTAATTTTACCAAGGATAAAAGTAATATAAACCATTGTGGCATATTCTTTGTGCAGTGGTTTACAAATTCTTAATCATCAATTAAACTCCATGAAAAATCACATACTCCTTTTCGCTGCTGCTGCCTTTGGTTTTATGCCTTTAGCTGCCGAAGCCCAAAAGAACACTAGTGCTGGCAATAATATTGTAACCACCAACAAAACTATATATGCTAAGGCTGTTGAGTTTGGCGACTTTAATACGGCTATAGTGGCGGCGCACACCATTTTGGCCAACTCTCCCAACGATTACCATTATTTAGACTCGCTGGTGAGTTTGTATAGCGCCAATGGCAATTTGGTTGCTGCTGTAAATGTAGGTAATACCATTTTAGACGCCGCACCGCAAAACACAACTGTAAGAGAACTGGTGGCCAATAGTTTAGTAGGATTGGGAATGAATGGCGAGGCAATAGTTCATTATAACGACCTATATAGTCGTACCTCGAACATTATTTACTTGTATAATATTGCCACCACCGAGTTTAGTATGAAAAACTATACCGATTGTGGCTTGACTGTAGAGCGCATTCTAAAAGCCGACGGAAACTTGACCAAGGTGGCAATAAATGGTGCCGATGGCAAAACGCAGGATATACCGGTAAAAGCAGCTGCCTACAATATTAAAGGTGCTATAGCAGTAGAGGTGAACAATACCACCATAGCTAAAGCAAGCTTTGAGGAGGCGCTAAAAATAGCCCCAGAATTTTCGTTGGCCAAAAGCAATCTCGAGGTGCTAAAAAAGACTACTAAATAACATTGTTTTTTGAAGCACCAAAGAGGACTTCAATCTTTGAGTGCTAATAGGTTTCTAGCGTTTGGATTTGTACCTTTGCTCGGTAAAGAGGTAATAACCATCTTAACCCCCATGGACAGTAGTGGTAGATATTTTCAAAAAAACTGGCGATGAACTAATACGCATCGAACAGGCCGAACCGGGCTGCTGGATAAATATTTACCCTCCTTTTAACCATGATAATCTTGAGGACTTAAGTAATACTTACAACATTCCTCTCGATTTCCTTATTGACTCGCTGGATATTAACGAACGGTCACGCTACGAGTTCGAAGACGATGTGAAGTTAATCGTATTGAATACCCCTGTTGATAATGAAGGCGAAATTGTGGATGATGATAGGTCGGTTTATGTTACCTTACCTATTGGTATTATTCTGTTGCCCGACATGATACTGACCCTTAGTCAGCACCCCAATCCGGTAATTGATAGCTTCATCAATCAAAGGGTAAAGCGCTTTGACCCAGCCGACACCAAGAAGTTTGTATTGCAGTTGTTTGATAGGAATGTATTTTACTTTTTGCATTACTTACGCCAGATAAATAATAAGCGTAATCTCATTGAAGATGAGTTATACAATTCGTCTCGGAATACTGAGTTGGCGCAATTGATGAATCTTCAAAAGGCCTTAGTGTATTTTGTAAATACGCTTCGTGGTAACGAGCTTACCATGGCCAAGCTTGCCCGTACCGATTTTTTAAAAATTAAGAGCGACGAAGACCTATCAGATTACTTGGAGGATGTGATAGTGGATAATAGCCAGGCTTTGGAGATGGCAAACGTTTATACCAACATCTTGAACGGCACCATGGACGCTTTCGCTAGCATTATCTCCAACAACTTGAATACCGTAATGCAGCGCCTTACCTCAGTAACCATTGTATTGATGGTGCCAACATTGGTAGCCAGTTTTTATGGTATGAACGTAGAGCTTCCGTTTCAACATCAGCCAAGTGCCTATGTTATAGCCATAGGTATTTCACTAATGCTTTCCTTTCTGTTAGTAATGTTTTTCCGCAGGAAAAAGTGGTTCTGAGTTAGTCCACGGTCTATAGTCGATGGTCAACAGTAATTAGTTAACTTTTTCTCCAGCCCAATAAAAAGTCTCTCACCGCTAGTCGTTTTTTACCTTCTAGTTGTAACTCTTCGGCGTAAATATAACCACCAGAGACGGCAAACTTTAGGTACGTCTTACCGTCGGTGTCAATGCTACCATTTGTATGCGTATGACTCGCAGATTCCTTTTTAGCTTGATAGATTTTTAAGGTCTTACCATCCAATTCGGTCCAAGCAGCAGGGTAGGGGCTAAGGCCTCGAATGTGATTGTATACTTTATCAAGCGGTTGATCCCAATCAATCTTGCAATCATCCCTGAAAATTTTAGGGGCGTGTGGGTAATCGCCTGTCATATCTTGCGGAGTGGCTTTTACCTTGCCTTGCGCTATTTCTTTAACTGTTTGTAGCACCGTTTTAGCCCCTAGTACCATCATACGGTCGTGTACGTCACCAGTGTTTTCATCAGGACCAATCGGCATAGTGGCTTGGTGAATAATGCTGCCTGTATCAATTTCATGTTGGAGGAAAAAGGTAGTTACGCCAGTTTTGGTTTCGCCATTCATTACTGCCCAGTTAATAGGTGCAGCCCCACGATAAGCTGGCAGCAATGAGCCATGTAAGTTGAACGTGCCGCGAGGCGGCATATTCCATACTAATTCAGGTAGCATACGGAAAGCCACCACTATTTGCAGGTCGGCATTTAAGTCCTTTAGTTCCTCTAAAAAACTTGGGGCTTTTAATTTCTCTGGCTGCAAAACGCGCAGGTTGTGAGCCACGGCATATTTCTTTACAGCACTTTGCTGTATTTGGTTGCCACGGCCAGCGGGTTTGTCGGGTGCGGTTATTACACCAACAATGTTATACCCGTTTTGTACCAATATATCTAAAGAGGCAACTGCAAAATCGGGCGTGCCCATAAAAACAATACGCATAGCAGTTATTTTGTAAAATCGGGGTAAAGAAGGTATTGTTTGCGCATGGCCATATATGCATCCAATTCAGGTTTCCAAAATGAGCCAGCCTCTGCTGTGTTGTAACCACTAACAATAATTTCGCGCAGTTTTGCTGTGCCAGCTAATTTCTCGAAAAATGCATTGAAGAACTCTTGGCCTTTGCCTGCATTATCGAAGTATTGGTATGATTGCAAAAGCCATTGAAAATCGAGTTTTCGGCTACGCTCAAAGTAGTCTCGGCCAAACTCTTGCAATTCTGTACCGCGGCATTGCAGGTCTTTGTAAGGCGGGCTTTGGGCACCTGGTATGCTCATAGGTGTAAACTCATAGTCGCCAATAGCATATTCGGGGTGGCCAAATATCTGGAAGGGCCTGTCAGTGCCCCTGCCCACACTCATAATGGTGCCTTCAAAAAAACACAATGATGGATACAAGTAAATAGCCTCCATATTGGGCAGGTTGGGCGATGGTTTCACGGGCAATTGGTACATGGTTTGGTGCTTGTAGCCAAAGCATGGTACAACTGTTATGTTGCATTGTATACCGTTGGCAAGCCACTTTTGCCCGTTAATCATTTGTGCCAATTCGCCAACGGTAAGGCCATGAACTACAGGAATAGGGTGCATGCCCACAAAACTCTTGTAGCTATCCTCCAGAATGGGACCGTCAACATAAAAGCCATTAGGGTTAGGGCGGTCAAGTATTATAACGGGTATTCCCGCTTCGGCACAGGCCTCCATTACGTAGTGCATGGTGCTGATGTAGGTATAAAACCGGGCGCCTACATCTTGTATATCAAATATCACCACGTCTAAGCCTTCTAGGTGCTCAGCCGTAGGTTTTTTGATGTTGCCATATAGCGAAATTACAGGCAAGCCTGTCTTTGGGTCGGTTTCGGAGTTAATCTCTTGCCCGGCATCCCCCATACCTCTGAAACCATGTTCAGGGGCAAATACTTTGGTAACTTTTATTTTTTGTGCCAAAAGTGTATCAACCAAATGGGTTTGAGATGAACCCACAATACTGGTATGGTTTACTACCAATCCTACAGTTTTACCTGCCAATGACGGCACATATTCGCGCATTCTTTCGGCACCTACAAGCAGTGGTTTGCCACTCTGCGCAAATAGCGTAAGGCTAAAGAATAATAATGATGCAATGGCGGTTACAATTTTCATATTTTTGAGCGTAATTAATGACGAAATTAGCCAAATCCTTTTTAACTGCCCGAACCCATTTGCGGATTTGAACATCGAACAATTTTTGACCCGGCGATTAGCCTTCAGCAAAAAGCGTACCTTTTCTCGCTTCATCATCGGTATAGCTACCGCTGCAGTGGCGCTTAGTATTACAGTAATGATTGTGGCCGTATCGTTGGTTAATGGCTTTCAGCAAGAAGTAAGCGATAAAATTTACGGTTTCTGGGGGCACATTGTTATCAGTAAGTATGGGTTTGGTCAACGCTTCGAGGAGGCCCAGCCTATAAACGTGGCCATGATTGAGGCTACCGAATTAAAGAATATCGCCAACATTAAACACGTGCAAGTTACTGGTTATAAGCCGGGTATAATAAAAGCTAATGATGCGATTGAAGGGATAGTGCTTAAAGGCGTAAGTACCGATTTTGATTGGACTTATTTTAAAAAGTACTTGATAGAGGGGGATACACTTACAATTGGCGAAGAGGATAGCATGGGTTCGCGAGGTTTGTTTTTGTCGCAAATTACCAGCAGGCGGCTGGGGCTTTCCGTTGGCGATAATTTGGAGGTTCATTTTATAAGGAAAGTGCCGTTGGTGCGAAAATTTAAGGTGTCAGGCATTTTTAATACCGGATTAGAGGAGTTTGATGAGAAGTTTGCGATGGTGGATATGAAAATCATTCAAAACCTAAACGGTTGGACTGCAGGCCAAGTGGGAGGTATAGAAGTTTTTGTAAACAACTACCAAACAAGCGACATACTGGTTTCGGTAAACGGAAAATGGGAAAAATATTTTGGGGAGGAGCTTTTTAATATTGCAACCCTTGACCCGCTGACTGCCACCAACGATGAAGTATATTATGACATACTTGGGGCCTACCCTGAACTAATGTCGCAAACGCTGAAAGAGATAGAACCCAATATTTTCGATTGGTTATCGCTCCAGAACTTAAACAAGTACATCATTTTGATTTTGATGGGCATTGTGGCACTTATAAATATGACCACCTGTATACTGATATTGATACTGGAGCGCACTAATATGATTGGTATATTGAAAGCCCTTGGTGCTACCAATGCAGTTATAAGCCGCATGTTTTTAGTAAATGGTGCCATTATTATGGGTTTGGGAATATTGATAGGCAATATCCTAGGCATAGGACTTTGTTTAGCACAGCAACATTTTGGTTTTATTACCTTGCCTCCTGAGTCTTACTACGTTACTTCGGCTCCCGTTGATTTAAATTACACGACCATTTTTGTCATCAACTTGTTGGTGTTTGTTTTCTGCGAGGCTTTATTGTTTATACCTTCGTTGCTGGTCAGTCGCATTTCGCCTATTAAAGCCATCCGTTTCAGCTAATACTATGTGGTTATCCTACCTTAAAATGTCGCGTCCTGTCAATTTGCTTATCATGGTAGCTACTATGGTATTGGCCAAGTTGTTTGTGGTGCAACCAGTGTTCGATTTGTATCGACAGGACAATGGACTCAGTTGGTTGCAATTTGCGCTTATGGCATTGGCTACCATTATGATTGCAGCAGCTGGCTATTGGCTCAACGACCAGCAAGATGTTGAGGCCGATCGCATTAATAAGCAAGGCAAAAACCTAGTTGGCACAATACTGAATAGCCAAAAAGTGATGAAAGGAGCCTTGTGGCTTACCTTGGTGGGCGTTGTATTGGGCAATGGTTTGGCTATTTGGCTTGGCGCTTACCGCCTAGGTTTCTTTTACACCGTGCCTGCAATTTTACTTTGGTTTTACAATGCTAAGTTGAAGCATTTGCCAGTTATCGGTAATATAGTAGTATCGTTGTTGGTGGGTTTGGTGCCTATGCTACCGGGTTTGCACGAAATGGCTTTACTTAATGAAGCCGACGTGATGGGTGCTGCACTTTTTGGGTACATTGCCAAGGGGTCAGTTGCATACGGGGTGTTGGCTTTTGGCATCAACCTTATTAGGGAGGTGGTAAAGGATATTGAAGATATGCAAGGCGATGACCACATTGGCAGCAATACGCTGCCATTGCTTATTGGCGAGCGCCAAACCAAATTTATTGCCATTATCCTATGTCTAGCTTTGGTAAGGGTGGTACTTACTGCCCAACAGGCTTATCTTGAAGATGGGGAGCTGACACTGCCTGCTTACCTTGCAGCTACTGTGCAATTGCCATTGTTAGTTGCTATGGTTATGCTTTTTCTGGCAAAGGATAACACGCAATATGCTCGTGTAAGTGTGCTTTTGAAGTTAATTGCCACCGCGGGCGTAGGTTCTATGATTTTATATAACATCGCACTATGAAACACTTACTGCCCGAGGTAAAGCTAATACTAGGTTCTAAATCGCCACGACGGAAATACATACTAGAGCAAGCTGGGTTTCAGTTTGAGGTATTGACCAAAGACGTGGAGGAAGTTTATCCGCCCGAAACACCCGTGCGCGAAGTGCCAGAATATCTTGCCAAACTTAAGGCCGAAGCTATTGCCAAGGATACCCCGAAGGATGCTGTGGTAATCACATCGGATACTATTGTGCTGCTAGATGGCGTAATATATGGCAAGCCTGCTGGTAAAGCAGATGCTATCCGTATTTTGCAAATACTATCGGGCAACATGCATGAGGTAATTACGGGGGTTTGCCTAGTGCAAGGCGAGCGCTCCCTTACCTTTAGTGAAACGACCAAAGTGTATTTTGACGTTTTGAACGATGATGAAATTGAATGGTACGTTGATAATTTTGAAGTGATGGACAAAGCGGGGGCATATGCTGTGCAAGAAGGTATTGGATTGATTGGAATAACCGGCATGGATGGCGACTACTTTAATGTAATGGGCCTGCCCATGAACCGCTTATATAGGGAGTTACAGGTTTTTATGGAAGAGTAATTAATTCGTTTGTCGCCTATTAAGTTTCTCTTTGTAATACTCTTTAGTAGCCACATATATCAGCTTCTCAACTGAGGTGTGCACAATACCATTTTTATCTACAATATCCAGATTGAAGTTATAGTTTACTTCGCCTTTGTCGGCTACTTGTTGTTTTATGCTTGCAAGTTCATCTTCGGTAATAATGAAGTTTGCAAACAGCGTATCCGTACCTGGTTTCTTGAACTTTATGCTGGCAGCCTTGTCCCATACCACAAAGTTTTTCCCTAAAATGCGCATCAACATTAGCATATACATAGGGTCGATGGCCGAATAAATGCTGCCACCATATATGGTGCCTACATAGTTACGGGTGCGCCAATTAAGCGGAATTTTCACGCGAAGCACTTTATAGTCGCCAGCTATATAGGTAATGCTTGCCCCAGTGCCCACATACGCCGCAAACAACTTAAACATCCAGCGCATTTTGCGGCTTTCCCAACTTTCTGTCATAGGGGCAAAGTTAAGAAAGCTAGGTTTTCCAATCATATCCCTTTTTGCCTTTTCCAAACATGGTGACATATTTAATAAATCACTTTGTGGTTTGCAGAGTTTACCTTAATTTAATACTCAAACCCGCTATGAATGAAACATTTTACAATAATGTTAGGCATGCTCTATGCCCTATCAGCCTTCAGCCAAACCACGAGCACCTGCGATGGGGGCCGATTTTATGACGAGCTATACCAAGTGGATGTAACCACTAATGTTGAGTATGGCCAAAACACTAACTTCTCGGGGCAAAACCAGAAGCTAAGGTTTAACTTTTATGAACCACAAGGAGATACGCTCGAAAAAAGACCCCTCATAATTTGGGCATTTGGTGGTAGTTTTTTGTTTGGCGACAAACTCTCGCCAGATATTGTAAGGCTAAGCAATGAGTTTGCATCGAGGGGCTATACCTGTGCCGCTATCGATTATCGCTTGTTTTTTTACCCCATCAACCAAGAGCAAACTTTGAAAGCGGTAGTGCGTGCCGTGCATGATATGAAAGCAGCCGTTCGGTTCTTCCGGAAAGATGCACTTACTGCAAATGTTTATAATATCGATCCAGACAGGATATTCGTTGGTGGCGTATCGGCAGGCGGTATTACGGCAGTGCAAGTGGGCTACTTAAATTTAACAGAGGAAATACCTGCTGCCATAGTTGCCGATTCAGCAGCATTTGGTGGTATTGAAGGCATAAGTGGCAATCCTGGTTATCCGTCAAATCCCAATCTTATCATCAACCTTTGTGGTGCTGTAGGCGATACAAACTGGATGATACCAAGCGATGTGCCTATTGTAAGCTTGCATGGCACCTCTGACGGCACAGTGCCTTACGGCAGCCAAGAAATTGAAGTTACCGGTACACCAATCGGCTTTTTTGTGGATGGCAGTGGTTCGTTGCACGTTCGTGCAGATAATGTAGGTATAGACAATTTATTGTATACTTGGCAAGGTGTTGGTCACACACCGTTTATTAATACATCTAATGGTGCCATTAACGAAGCTTATATGGATACCGTGGTGCGGACTACTCGCGATTTTATGTTGCCTTACGCTTGCCGCGAGATAAACACCGTGGGATTTAATGAGCCTTCGGCCGCACTTGAGTTTTTAGTTTATCCTAATCCTGCCAGTGGCCAAGTACGCATCAATTTTGCTTCGGGAGCCCCTACTGGCTTGCAGCTTACTATAACCGATATGGCCGGTAAGGTGATTGTACAAGCGCCAGTTCAGCAGGGTCAAATTTCGGCAGTTATCGAAATTGAAACCCTTGTGCCGGGCATTTATTTCGTGCAAGCAATGCATGGTGCCCAAATAGTGAACAAAAAACTGGTTGTTTATTAAGATTTAAGGTCATTTCCACGCATTTATGTTATTAATAAGTGCGTGGAATGTTTCCTTATAGAGTTATTTACTTTTAGCTTAGCGATAGACATAGACGTTAAAAAATATCACGCCTAATGCGCAACGCCCTATTGCTAATTTTTTTATTCGGTTTTTTCGTGGCGTTTTTTATTGCCTGCGAAAATGGCCCTTTGGCTTATCTCAAGCCCGACTTCTGTCCATCTGAGTATGAGCAACAAGAATTAGCAATAAATGAACAAAAACAAGCCAAGCTATTAAAAACCCAATGGATTGATAGCTTGTTGAACCAATGGTACACTTCTGATAGATTTAATGGTACCATTTTAGTTGCCGAAAAAGGCGAGGTACTTTTTAGGGGAGCATTTGGTTACGGAAACCTTGATACGCGAGATACACTTACCTTAAGCTCGCCTTTTCAATTGGCTTCGGCTTCTAAGCCTATTACGGCACTGGCGGTTCTTACTTTATTCGAAAAGGGAGTTTTAGATTTAGATGCCCCTGTGACCGCTTATTTGCCCGAACTATCATACAACACTATTACAATCAGACATTTGCTTACACACCGCTCGGGTTTATCGCGGTATATGTCTTTAGGCCATACATATTGGGATAATAAAAGCATGGCATTAAGCAATTGCGATATGTTGCAGTTGTTTATTAAATACAAACCGGCTCTTGAATTTACGCCCGGCTCTCGATTTATCTACAGCAACTCTAATTATGCAATATTGGCTGCCGTGGTTGAAAAACTTAGCGGACTGGATTTTGGCGATTATGTGCACCATGCCATTTTTGTGCCGCTTGGCATGAACAATTCATTTATTTACAGCAAGTGTAAGCAACAAAAAGTACCACAAAAGGTATTGGGTTATGTTCATGGCGGGAGCGGTAGGTTTGGACAGGTAGATAACGATTATCTAAATGGGGTTACCGGGGACAAAGGCGTTTATTCAACAGTAGAAGACTTGTTCAAATTGGATCAAGCGCTATACGACGAGACCTTACTAAAGCAATCGACTTTGGCTGCTGCTTTTACACCATACGGCAACATTCCAAACAACTTTCACGATGATTATGGTTTAGGTTGGCGCATTGATAAGCTAAGGCCAAATATCGTATACCACAGCGGTTGGTGGAAAGGTTTCCGCACCATGTTTATACGTAAACTTGATACTCGCCAAACGGTTATTGCCCTCAATAACAGAGAGAATATGCTTCCGTATCAGCTTTGTTGGCAAATAATTGAACAGCTAAATAATATGCCTGACAGTTCGCCTCGCTATGCCAACTCTAAGAATGAAGGGGATAAGGGTGAAAAAGTTGGTGGAGGATTGTAATACCTGCTTTAATAGTATGCCTCGTAGAATTTAACAAGTATTGAATGTAACTCATCAATGGTTATATTCTGTGTTAGCCGCCCGTTGCGAGCATACGAAATAGTGGTTTTCTCTTCTGAAATTACTATAGCCAATGAATCGCTTAGCTCGGTTATACCTACAGTTGCCTTATGCCGCATACCAATTCTTGAAGGAAGCTCATGGTTATCAGAAACGGGAAGTACGCAACCAGCGGCAATAATTCTTAAGTCTGAAATGATAACTGCTCCATCGTGCATGGGCGAGTTTTTTTCGAAAATGCTTTCCAAAAGTTTACTGCTTACTAAGCTATCCATTAACACGCCAGTGTTTGCATAAAACTGCAGCCGTGAAGATTCGCTTAAGACCAATATAGCGCCGGTCCCTTGTTCGCGCATGTGCTCCGCCGCCGCCACAATGCTTTTAATAATTGGATAGTATTCGGCTTCCTTTCTGTTGCTTTTCGAAAAAATACGCCTTAGTGAGAACCCTTTGCGTAATATGCTTCCACGGCCAAGATAAATGAGAAACTTTCTAACTTCGGGTTGAAAAACTATCAAAAGTGCTATAACACCCACTTCAATAAACTGCCCCAATATGCTTGCTAGTAGTCGCATTTCGAGTAAGCCCACTAAAAACCAAACAAAGTATACCAATACTAAGCCCAAAAATATATTTAGGGCCAAACTGCCTTTCAGTAATCGGTATATCTGATAAATGAGCAAGCCTACCAGAAAAATATCCAGCAGGTCGGCAAAACCAATTTCCAGAAAACCAATTTTTACGAAAAGGTATAACAAGCACACAGGGTTTGTGCAAATATAGCTTAGTAAGCAGTAATTAATAGGCAACCACTAGCTATAAGTGCTATAAAGTAACAATTCGCTACACAAAGCATTGGCCTTCGCCCCTATATGTGGGTGCAGTGCCGGTTATTTTGCCATTGCTTACCAAATACAAATCTTTAAATCGTTCGCAAAGCTCACCAGCCTTACTGTGCCGTAAGTATACTGGGTCGCCTAGGTGTAGTTTTTCAGGCCCATTGTATAATATAGGTGTCTGTACTTCGCCAGCACCTTCTTGGTCAAGCAGTGAGGCTCCAGTGGGCAAATATGGCACCGGAAGTTTGTCTTTGCCTGCCGCACCCGAAGCGGTATATCCGCCACTGTGGCAGGTGTATAAGTTTGGTTTTGGCTGGCGCACTATTTCTACAGCATATGCTGCGCTTGGGTAGTGTCGAAAGTTGGTATAATGATCGAATAAGCCAGAGTTATACAAACCCGATCCAACGGTTACCTCGGTTACCCAAGGCTCTTGTATGGTCCATTCAAGACTGCCTGTACCGCCGCCGTTTACTAACGGAAGTGTAGCACCTGCATCTCGCAAAGCCTGTACTGTGTCTCCGCGACGTTTGGCAATTTCCTTTACCGAGCGGTTTTTTAGAAAACGGATAACATGGTTCATGGCATTTTTACCGGGCCAGTTGTCGCCTACTCCCGCTATTTGGGCTTCGTAGCCCATTACACCCATTAAATTTAGGTTCGAACAACTTTTTATAACGCTCCATAAAGCCAGAGCATCTTCTTTGCCTCTAACACTGCTGCGCCATACACCAAAGTGCAAACCAGGGTAATCGCTGCTCATATCCAAGTCAATACAAATTGGTATGGTTACACCATTGGCTTTGCCAATTTTATCGAGATGGGTAACATGTTCGGGCAAGTCCACCATAAAAATGATGGTTTTACCTTTTGCTATCTCTTTACAAGCCTGTGCTACTTGTTCGGCATGCCACGATGGGTAACCAATCAAAAGGTCATCAAAGCCTTCTTGGCTAAGCCACACAGCCTCGAGTGTGGTGTAACACATTATGCCTTGATAAATCGGGTCGGCAGCCAATGTGCGTTTCAACAACTCTTTGCAGCGAACGGATTTGGATGCGATTCGAATGGTTTTGTTACCAGCCCTTTTCGCTATTTGCTTTATGTTTTCGTCAAACAAATCGAGGTCAACAAAGGCATAGGGAAATTGAACCCCATTAAAAATATTACGGTAATAACCGTAAGTGCGCTCAAATCTACTCATTTCTTGCTGCTATATGCAAAGGTACGTTTGTTCAATTCTTCTTCGGTAAACTCAACTGGCGCTAAGCTAGTATCAATTTGCCTTTCTTCAGGGTTTTTAAGTAGTTGCTGTGCAAGTTCCTTAAACTTGGTTTGGAAAGCTGCCAATGTCCACTGCCCATAGGGGGTATGCCCTCCCTCGTAGCACTGCACTTGGTACTCCTCAAAGGTAGTAATATAGCCGCAGTAGGCATTGGAATAGCTGCAAATAATTACCTCGCTTACTCCTCGTTGGGCCAAATTATCCAATACCGTTTGCCGAAGTCTTTTGGCAGCAATAGTAGTTATTTCGCCAGGAACTGCCACAAAAGCTACTTGACCCAGTGTTACAATTTGTAGAGGCAATGTTTGTGGGGTCCAAGGCTTATGGTCTAAACCGCCCGACTTGTGAAATACCTTGAAATATTTAATTGTAGGATCGATAAAAGCAGGCACAATAAAGCCTGTTACATTTCGAGTACCCAATAATTTCCGATCGCCCGTTTCAATCAATATCTTTTTAGGGCCTTGTATGCGATACTTTTCATGTATTTTGGTCCGTTCGGCTTTACTTACAAACAGAGCGCGAGTGTAATCATATACTTTTACCACTGCTGTTGCAAAGTTGGCAACAGCCACTAGTATTGGTGCCATGCCGGGTCCTTCGGTAGTGCCTTTAAAAAACGCCACCCCGTGGCATGATAGAAATGTTTTTGCTTGGGGGTTGTTGGTAAATTCTAGGTCGGGGGTAATATTGGCAAAGTTGGCATGCGATAGTGCATAATCTATACCTAAAGCTATGGATTCTCCTTTTTCCTGAGCCAGTTCGTTTAGTTCTTTAGCTTTTTCAAATTGTAGTTTGCCATTGTATCTCGCCGACTCTATATCATCTTCAAACTTACCTCGGGTCCATTTTTTCTTTTTGTCCCATACATAGTTAGGTGTTACATCTCCCGTGGCTTTTTGCGCAAACACGCTAATATAGTCAGGGTTTTCATTGTGCATTTCTGCCTCCAAAAATGTAGATGCATATCCCTTGTTGTCGGCATTTATTTTAGTATTGTCATTGTGTATGCTGGTGGTGTGCACACCAAAAAAGTTGAAACTACCTATTGGCTTACCATCAATGCCATCTACCCTGAAGAAATGCATCTCTCGGTCGAGGGCTAGGTGGGCATCTTTCTCACTTACTTTGGCTACTTCAGGGTTTTGGTTGTAAGCTTTCACTGAGCGGTTAATGGCCACGTCAATATCGGGTGCAAAGCTACCTTTGTTAAAACTAATTTTGGCTGGCCTCATTTTACCCTCGGCCTCCACAATGGCACTTACTATGCCATCAACTATATTTTGGTATACTTCGGGCACAAAGCCTGGCACGGCAATATTGTATAGCCCGTAGTGCGAGTATCCACCTGGGCCACTATGGGTATGTTGTGCGGTAAGCAAAACATTTTCGGGTTCAAACTCAAGTTCAGCGTGGTGGCGTTTGAGTTTTTTCATTACGCCACGCTTAATGGAAATAGTAATAAAAGCTATTTCGGCATTTACGAATGCAATTTTGCGTTTGGTGGTTAAATCCCTAACTACGAAGGCCCTTGCGTAAAGTGGGGTTTCTACACCCTTAATGCGGTTATGGAACATACCATAACCCATCATGCCTACATCTTTTTTGAATGCGGTAATATCTGCTTTGCCAGTGCCTACTTCGTACATAGTTGCGCGCTTAACTCGTTATTGTTTTTCGAAAACTCGGCCCCATTTTCTAGTGATAACTATAATAGCTATGAGCGTGGCAGATGGTAAAAAGTTGCCTGCCGCCAATAATAACATAGTTATCGAACTAATTTAAGGCTTTTGTTCTACTAAAACAATCAACAAGTAATAAGGGCAACTAATTCCTAAAACTGGTATGCAACCTGGAAGGTATAGTTACGTGGGGCTTCCATAAAGGCTGGGCGTAAAGTATATTGGTTGTTAGTAAGATTTTTTACAATAAAAGAAATCTTTGCATCGTCGGTAATATTGTATGCTATGCGGGCATCTAAAACTGCTTCGCCTTTATCGTTTTCTTTCCGATAACCTGATACATTGTTGATACCAAACTGCCCGATGTTTTTCATAAAACTGAAGTATGTACCAGTAATACCAAGGGTTATTTTTTTGTAAGTAGCCTCAGCATCAGCCTTTGCCGAGTGCTTAAACCGGAAGGTGAGGTATTTACCATCTGGGTTGGCAGGGTCATCTTCGTAGTTTAAATCGATAGGCGAAATGTAAGTATAACCCAACATAATGTTTACTGGTATTCTAAATACTTTGCCTTGGCCCACTAATGACATATCAAACCCAGAAATTCGAGCATCGGTATAGTTTTGGGCTTGCGTGGTCAATACACCTTCAACCAATAAAAACTCAATCATGTCGGTATATTGGGTTACAAATCCGGCCATGTCAACATATCCTTTCCAGTCGTCAGTTATTTTAAGTAGCTGTTTTACACCAATTTCTGCGTTCCAGCCATATTCAGGTTGTAATTCGGGGTTTGGTATTACATTTACACCTGAGCGTTTGGTGGCCACATACTTTTCGGCAATAGTAGGGTAGCGGTACCCTTGTCCGAACGATGCCCTGATGTAGGTGGCTTCGGTAGCTTGGAAGTTTACACCAGAACGAACAATTGGGTACAAAACGGGTTTCAGCGTATCCATTTGGTTAAACTCAGCCCTGAAACCTAGGTTGAAGGTAAGACGTTGAAAAAATTTCTTGTCTACTTGCAAAAACAAAGCAGCATTTGTGGCATTTCGTTCACCAAAAGTTTCGCTGGTAACACTGGTAAAAAAGCCAGCTACACCAGTTACAAAGTTCAAGCCTAGGCGTTTCAACTCACTATGGAAATTATATTCGCCATAGCCTTGGTTGGCCACAGAGCTTTCTCCTGAGCTGTTGCTATACCGAGTGCGATAAAACCTACCTTTAAAACTATGTTGGTTTTGCCTCTTATCGAAGTAGGTCAGCCATGGGTCAATGCTAACGGGTGTAGATGAGAAAGTGCCAATTTCGGCAGGTAAGTATGCATAGGCATCTCTGGGTATGTTGCTTTTAACATAGCCAGGTATGTCAGCCTCATTTACGCCATTTTCCAGTGCGTTTAGGTATTGTTGTAGGTATAATCCGCTCGAATCGGTAATGCTACCCTCTGGTGTATTTGCCCAGCCTTTCCAAAGAAAAAAGTATCCACCGCCCTGCGCCGAAATATTGGTATTTACACCCATACTCAACCTATCGTTCTTTTTGCTTCGGTACCTCAATTTAACAAAAGTGTTCAATCTGCGCTGGTTGTTGGCATAAAGGTAGTTGGCATCTTGAAACGCGGTACCGCTTATTACTAGGTCAAGGTTTTTGAAACGTTTGCGGTGCGCAAAGTTGGCTCCACCAAACATAGGGCGCTGATTCCACCAAATAAGGTCTTTCTTGTTGCCGCTGAAAGGGTTTTCGTAAAAACCATAAAAAACGGTCAGTTTAGTGTACGACTCTTCAGTGGCGTTGCTAGTAATCAAGTTAATAATGCCATTAAGTGCCGAAGAACCATAGGCAGCCGATGATGCACCTTTGATCACTTCAATCTGTTGGATGTTTTCCATTGGCAATGATGCAAAATCGATTATGCCATTATCGGGCTTTAACAATGGTATACCATCCAACAACATCATAACCCTGCTACCTGCACCTGCACTGTATCCGGCACCGCCGCGAATGTTTACTTGCTCGCCAACCATATTCACACCTGGAACCTTGTTTAAGGCTTGGTCAATTGAGGTGGCGTTTGAGTTAGAAATAAAGGTTGGCGATAGTATCTCCATCGATACGGTTTGTTCGCCAATGCCCTGCTTGTATTTTCCACCTGTTACTACAGTTATTTCTATTTGATTGATAGAATCGAGCATGGTGAAGCTGAGGTTCACAGTTTGTCCGGCCTCTAAACGTACTTTTTTATACGCGGTTTTCATGCCCAACGAACTAACCTGCAAATCGTAATTGCCAGCTTTTAGCTGCATTGAAAACTTGCCATCTAAGTCGGTAACGGTACCTAAACCAGGTCCGTAGGTTACAGTGGCAAACGGCAGTAGTTCACCAGATTTTTCTTCTTTTACAATTCCGTTTATAGTACCTAGGCCCAGTGAGTCACTTACTTGGCCTTGCATGAATGCAGGCAAGCAAAGCAACAAGAAAAGTAGAATAGAATAAGTGTAGTTCTTTTTCATAAGCACCGTTTGGTGAGTATAAAAGTTTGTTAAGCGAGTGTTATCAGTGTCAAAACTAAACAATCCGGCAAATTTTGGCGTTCGGACAGGTTTAGTCGTACTCCTATATTTGTGGAAAATTAAAAACCGGCTAACGGTGATGGTGTTTCCAAAACGTTAGCCGGTTGATAACTTAATTATTGTAATTTACCGTGTAGGTGTTTTTGTAACCAGCAGTGCTTGTTATAACAACCCAACTGGATGCTCTATTAAAATTCTAATGACATTTGAACGGTGTAGTTACGGGGTTGGCTTAAATAAGCCGGACGCTCCATCATTACTTGGTTCAACACGTTTTTGCAAATAACCGAAAGTTTGATTTTCGGAGAAACGTTGTATGCCATACGCAAATCAAGCAAGGTATTTCCACGCTCATTTTTCTCGCGGAATTCTTTCAAGCCAGAAAAAGCTTTAGTGTTCAACTGGGTGCTTTCAAAGTCGATGATAAATTGGCTTACGAACAGGTAATCCACGTTTTCCATAAAGCTAGTATACTGCACGCTTACGCCAAATTCAAATTTCTTCACACCAATTTGGGCATCCAATTTCACAGTATGCCTGAAACGGTATTTAAGAATATTGTTTGAAGAAGATGAAGTACCAGCGTAGGTAGGTGCTCCATCGCGAGATGCTTGGGCAATAATTGCAGGACCGCCGTCGGCATTGGTAAGGCTCAGGGTATCGTTCCAGTTCAATGATTTTGGATCGATGTAGGTATAACCTGCTAAGATTTGAAGCGGGAATTTGTTTGCAATCTCACCTTGTCCTATCAAAGTTAACTCAGCACCCATAATGCGGGTATCACCAATGTTTTGTGAGCTAAAGCCCAAGCCAAATAATGAAGCGCTTGCTGGGCCAAATTGACCAAAGGTGAACTCCATCATGTTGTCATATTGATTAATGAAACCGGCAAGATCGACATAACCTAACCATTTACCTATCTTAACACCTTGCTTGATGCCAATCTCGGCGCTCCATCCTTTTTCGGGCTCAAGTCCTGGGTTTGGATAAATGCCTATACCACCAACGTTGGTGTTGATGAATTTCTCGGCAATGGTAGGGAAACGGTAACCTTGGCCCCAAGATGCACGGATAAAGGTTGCTTCAGCAGCTTGGTAGTTCAAACCAGCTCGGAATACAGGTAATGCGTCGCTGGTAAAGGTATCGATACGGAAATACTCGTAACGCACGCCAAAACCGAAGGTTAACTTCTCAAAGAATTTTTTCTCTACCTGAGCATATACTGCAACGTTGCTACCACTGTGAGCACCAACCAATGAAGAATCAGATGGCGCACCACCTGGAGGGCGCACATCAGCATAGTAACCGGCAACTCCACTTACCACATTCAAACCAATGTTTGCAAACCTGCGTTGGTATTGAAACTCACCGTAGAACAATTGTGGTAAAGAACCTTGACCAGTGTTGTTAGTGTTTAGCGCGTTAAAATAACGAGCAGTAAGTTTATATCGGTTGTCACGTTTGTCAAAATAAGTAACAAACGGGTCGGCTGTGAAACGTAATGTTGAGTATTCAGAAATGGTACCTGGCAGTGGACGGTATGCAGCGCTATCCGCGCCATCCCAAAGGAAGAAGGTGCTACCAGTGCTATTGTAGGCGTTCAAGTTGATACCATATGATAGACCAGCAACTTTTTTCGGCCTGTGGCGCAATTTGATACTGGTGCGCACTTCTTGGTTACTGCCACCTTCCAAATGGCTTTTGGTTGCATTAAAGCTGGCACTCATTACAAAATCCCACTGTCCAAATTTATGACGGTGCACAATGTTACCACCACCAAATAGCGGTTGGTTTCGGCCCCACCATACATATTCGCTTTGCTTAGGGTTTTCGGTAAAGCCTGTGTACATAATAACCTTGGTATATGGCTCGTTTTTAGGCCAAGCGGTTACCACGTTTATTACACCGTTCAATGCCGAAGAGCCGTACAGTGCCGATGCGGCACCTTTTACTACTTCTACTTGCTCTACGTTTTCGGTAGGTATAAAGCTCCATTTTACGTCGGCAGCATCGGCAGTAAGTAGCGGAATGTCGTCAACCAACACCAATACGCGGCTACCTGCACCATAGCTCCAGCCACTACCACCACGAATGTTGGCTTGGCCATCCACTATTGTTACACCGGGCACTTTTTCCATGGCCTCATCCATATCAAAAGCGCTAGAGTTATCAATAATGTTACGGTTCAATACTTCAACCGTAACAATCTCTTCTCCTAATGCTTTTGCAAATTTACCACCTACAACGGTAGTGATGCCCAATACTTGGGTTTGGGTAGCTCCTTTGTGGTTCTGAACCGTTTCTTGCCCTGAGGTGATGGTTACGGTGTAAGAGGCAGCGGTATAGCCTACGTTAGAAAACTTGATTTCGTGTGTGCCGGCGGGCAACGATAGTGTGTATACTCCATCAAAATCGGTTGTGGTGCCAGTGCCGTTGGGACCGGCTATAGCGGCGAACGGAACCGGCTCGCCAGTAACGGCATCGGTAAATTTACCCGTAAGCGTGCCATTTTGTGCCCAAGCAGTGCCGAAACACAGCATTAAAACAGAAATAAGCAGACTTGATCTAAAAGTGCTCATAATTGTGCGGTTAGTTAAGTAAGAGGGTTAATTTTTTATGGGGGTTAAGTCTTTTTTAATCTTCTAGGTTGCAAATACAAGCTTAATGTTTTGTTCATCTTGTTTTGAAGTTGACAAAGATAATTTTCTTTTCCAAAAAACACACCTCGGTAACAATTTAGACTCAAAATGTTACACTCGTACATTGCCTCCAGCAGCAATAACTGTTCTATATGGCTAAAGCCATCTGCTGTAACGTAATTAATACCATAGTTTTTTTGAAAAAATGCTATTTTTGCCGCTCGCACATTTCAAACATAAATTTATGTATAAAGTAATTCTGCTCCTCCTTGTGGTATTGGTTAGTTTTGGCAACGCAATTGCCCAATCTTGTGCTACTTGCAATATCGATTCGTTGGCGCTATCGCCAGCCAGTAATTACCCTGATGGAGCCCTATATCCCGATCCGTTTCCTACCATAACCCAAGGCGTGGCATACGATACCAGTATTACTTATGTAATGCCTAAAAGCTACGATACCGGTATACCAGGTGTAGGAGTAGTAAATGTGGATCAAGTAAAGATAAGCAGTGTATCGGGCTTGCCGAGCGGATTAACTTGGACGTGCAATGTGCCCAATTGTACTTTTTTCCCGCAGCAGAACCAGTATGGCTGTGTGCGCATCTGTGGTACCAGCTTTGCGCCTCCGGGTACTTATGCTGTCACTATAACTGTTATAGGCACTGCCTTGGGCATACAACAGCCCATCACTTTCGATTTGGAAGTAGATGTAGTGCAAGGCGCTGTAAATACAGGTAGTTTCACGGCTAACAATACTTCTGGTTGCGATAGTGTAACGGCCTCGTTTGAAGCTATAATTGATGGTACCCCGAACCCAACCACCTATGACTGGGATTTTGGTAACGGAAACACCAGCACTAGCAAAACACCACCTACCCAAACGTACACCACCCCCGGTACTTACCCGGTTGTGTTAGAAACCAACATTGGTAACCTAAGGCTTACTGCCCTATCGCTTACCTCCGTAAACGAGAACTGGGAAGATGCGGCCCTTGAATGTAATGATGTGATACCGATTGTAAACTTACCCCAGTGCGCTGCCAACACCAAGCCCGACCTACTGATAAGGGTGTACGACGGTAGCTCGAACCTAGTATATACCACATCGGAAAAAACAGACCAAAACCCAACGGTAAGTTGGAGTGGTATTGCGGTTGATATAACCAACGGCCCTTACACCATCCAGATTTATGATATTGATCTTATCGGTGAAGATTTTATTGGCACCTTCTCGCTTAATAATCTAACAGTTGGTACCAACAATTTTAGTGGCAACCTAACCAGCGGCAGTTATACCTTTGCCTTTGTGCCTACTGTAACATATACCGATACCGTAAATGTAGAGGTGTTTGCTACCCCAGCGGCACCAGTGCTTACTAATATTGAAGGCATCAATACCTTTTGCCAAGGCGATAGCGTAACACTAGTTTCGAGTGCTGCCGATACGTACCAGTGGATTAAAGACGGCATTGAAATAGCTGGCGCTACCGATTCGTTGCTGGTAGTAAATGCCAGCGGCGCATACGGCGTGAAAATTACAGTTGGCGCAGGTGGCTGTATTGCCGAAGCCGACGTGCTGGATACTATTACGGTAAATGCTAATCCTGGTATTCCTAATGTATCTTACACGGCATCGTTAAACAGGCTTACCACCAACAACAGTGGTAGCAATAGCCGCCAATGGTATTACAATGGGCAACCAATACCAGGCGCCACCGATGGCTTCTACAGCGACCCAGTTGCTGGAGTGTATACATTAGAATTTACCAATTCGGCGGGTTGCAAGAGCCTATCGGCTCCGTTTACCTTTACCAGTGTTGCCAACTTAGGCGACAATACCTTGGACTTTATTCTTTACCCAAACCCAACCAAGGGCTCGGTAAGTTTGCAGGTGGGCACTGTAAACAGCCCAGTTACATGTAATGTATATAGCGTAGTGGGCAAGTTGGTATACACAACCTCCATTAGTGCTGGCAGTACTCAATTAGATATAAATCTTAACGATTTATCCAACGGTATGTATATGGTAGAACTGCTCTCTGGCAGCGATAAGGGCATACAGCGCTTGGTAATCAATAAATAAATTATAGGCATTTTGTCGATAATAACAGTTAATTGTTGAAAAAATACTGTTAGTAGCACATACACCTAATTATAAAATCTATAACTTAGCCTAATCTTAAGTAACCCATTAAAACCTAACAAATAACAAAAATTTACACCATGAAAAAGCTTAACCTAATTTTGGTAGCTGTATGTACCTTGTTTATTGGTACTTTCTCAGCTTCTGCACAAGGAACTCTTTGCGACCTTGACCCTCAGTACACTGAGCCAGGTTTGTACCCACTACCTGAAGACCTACCATGCTTGGTTGGCTCTGGTGAGTTTAACGACATCACCGTTCAGTTCATCAACTTTGACTCAACTACCGTTTCTGGTATCCGTGTTCGTGTTGATTACATTGTCATTGACGAGATTATAAACTTGCCATGCGGTATCAAATGGTCTACTAGCGCTCAAGATGCTGCTACTAAGCACCGTTTCGAAAACCAAGAGAAAGGTTGTATCCGTTTTTGGGGTTCAACTCCTGATGTAGCCGGCCAATACAAATTGACAATCAAAGTAAAAGCTAAAGTTAGCTTGTTGCCAAACGAAGTGCCATACGAAGCTGAAGCCCTTGGTTTCCGTGTTGACGTTCGTTTGAAAGCTGATCTTGCTGCAGTTTGCCCAGCTAACGATACTACCTCTGGTGTTACTTTGTTGACTGCTTCTTGCAGCTCAGCAAACAGCGTAGATACTACCTTTACTGGTATCAACGAGATTGCTTCTATCAACTCTTTCAGCTTTTACCCTAACCCAACTGCTAACAACGCTACCGTAAGCTTCACTGCCGACAAAGCAGCTTCTTACACTACCCGTATCGTTAACATCTACGGTCAAGAAGTTAGCCGCGAAGTGTTGAACGTAACTACTGGTTTGAACGTAAACAAAATTGACGTTTCTACCTTGGCTACTGGTGTTTACATCTTCACCATCACTGATGGCAAGAATGTACAAACCCAACGTTTCGTAGTAGAGAAATAAGCTACTGCTAATGCATACCGAAAGCCCTACCTGCACCGCAGGTGGGGCTTTTTGTTTTATGCAAAAGCTTTGCTATATTGGAGTAAAATAAAAGAGGATGAAAGTATTTTTACTCATTGTTGGTTTGTTTTTTGCCCTTGGGCTAACCGCACAAACTGGACATATCTGTCAAATTGATACCAGTATGACCCAACCGGGCTTATACCCTTCGCCAGATAGCTTGCCTTGTTTTGTGCGAAATTGTTTTTGCAATAATGTTGTTGTCCAATTTGTGAATTTTGATTCTACCACTATCTCGGGTATACGTGTTAGGGTTGATTATATCATCATTGATAGTATTCTAAACTTGCCCTGTGGCATTAATTGGGCTACCAGTAATGAGTACGCCACAACGCTAAATCGGTTCGACAATCAAGAAAAGGGTTGTATTTTGTTTTATGGATTAACCAGTGACGATGTTGGGCAATACAGGCTGAAAATTAAAGTAAAAGCTAAAGTTAGCTTGTTGCCAAACGAAGTGCCATACGAAGCAGAAGCCCTTGGCTTTCGGGTTGATGTACGGCTAAAAAATAGCCCAACAGAAACATGCCCTGATATTGATACCACTAATAATGCCATTCTAAAAACGGCTTCGTGCAAATCGAGAAACTACTATCCGTTAGTATTTGATATTCCTCCTCCACTGTGCGATCAGTTCTATTGCGACACCGTTGGTATCAACGAGATTGCTTCTATCAACTCTTTCAGCTTTTACCCTAACCCAACTTCTAACAATGCAACTGTAAGTTTCACTGCCGACAAAGCAGCTTCTTACACTACCCGTATCGTTAACATCTACGGTCAAGAAGTTAGCCGCTGGCAGTTGCAGGTGCAACAGGGCACCAATACCCATCCGATTGATATATCGGCATTGGCGGCGGGGGTGTATTTCTTTACCATTACCGATGGCAAAAACGTTACTAGCCAGCGGTTTGTGATAGAGTAAGCATTAACAAATTAACCACATGAAAATATTAACAATAAGCTTACTTTTCCTCGTAGGTGCATTTTCAATGTCAGGCAGAAGCGGATGTATCTGCAGCGTTAATGACACCATTGAGCAATCTGGTTTGTATCCCATTTCTGATTCCATTCCATGCGTAACAGGCGGGTCATGCTTTGACTATACGCTGCAATTCGTCAATTTTGATTCAATTACCGTTTCAGGTATCAGGGTTCGTGTTGATTATCTCATAATCGATAGCATACAGAATATGCCCTGTGGTTTTGAGTGGGTTTTAGAGAATGATGATATTACTGCAGATAGACATCGGCTCGAGAACCAACAACATGGGTGCATTCGAATTGGCGGCATAACAACTGATATACCAGGAATTTACAAGGTGCGGTTTAAATTTTCGGCAAAGTTGAGTTTGTTGCCAATTGAAACCGCTTACACTGGCGATGAATTAGGCATAGAACTGTACCTGCGCATAATGGATGCCCAAGATTCTGTATGCCCCACTTTAGATACATCAGTTGCATTACTAACCGCAAGTTGCTCCACCAATTCAACAGATTGCTTTTGCGATGCTCTATGTATTTGTTATGTTGGTATCAATGAGATTGCCTCATTCAACTCTTTCAACTTGTACCCTAACCCAACTGCTAACAACGCAACTGTAAGTTTCACTGCCGACAAAGCAGCTTCATACACTACCCGTATCGTTAACATCTACGGTCAAGAAGTTAGCCGCTGGCAGTTGCAGGTGCAACAGGGCACCAATACCCATCCGATTGATGTATCGGCATTGGCGGCGGGGGTGTATTTCTTTACCATTACCGATGGTAAAAACGTTACTAGCCAGCGGTTTGTGATAGAGTAGGGGTGCAGGGGTAACTGGTTGGTAATCATGGCTTTGGTTTTTATTCGCACCACTTGTTGATTTCTTGCCTTGTCTCTAAGTGGTGAAAAATGTTAGTTTTGCATTTATTAATTGTTAAACTAAAATTCAACTATGAAATCAATAATTTTTACTCTTGCTCTAGCGTTGGTTGGTGTTGTTGCTTCAGCACAATGCACTTCAGTAGCGCTAACTGACCCAGGTGCATTCCCTGCTGGCGATACTTCACATTGTTTTGTTCGTGGCGTGGCCGATAGCGCAGTAGTGTATTTCAAAAACTTCGAACAAGTGGTTGTTGGCCCAATTACTGCCGACATCGACTCTATCCGTTTGGACTCAATTGCGGGCTTGCCCTGCGGCCTAAACTGGACAACCAATAAAGCAGCTCAGAACAATGTATTTGCTAAAAACGAAGTAGGTTGTTTCTTGATTTACGGAACCTCATCGGGCGATGAAGGCGTGTTTAAAACCGACATGATTATTACCGCTTGGATAGTAGGTGGACCGCCAGCAGGTATTCAACAGCCTGCAAGCGCCATTGGCATTTACCTGAACATGAAATCTATCAATGCAGGTAGTGTTTGCTCTGCAGTAACCGATACCGTTACTGGTTGCACCGTTGGTATTAACGAAGTAGCTGCCAATTTAGGCGCTTTCCGCAATCAGCCAAATCCTTTCAGTGCTTACACTAACATTGAGTTTACTGCTCAAAAGAGCGCGGCTTATACCTTGAAAGTAGTAAATATGCTTGGTGCCGTGGTTTACACAGAGCAAATTTTGGCCGAGCCGGGCGTAAACAACATCCGTTTTGAGCGTAATAGCTTGCCAGCAGGTGTATATGTATACAGCATAAGCAATGGCACTGCCAGCATCAACAACCGTATGATGATTGCAGAATAAACTGCCGATTCCATAGACTAATACTAAAAAGGCCCTATGCACGCACTTGCATGGGGCCTTTTGTAATTATGGTGGGTAATTCATAACTTTATAACTATACTACTCAAAACTCACTCAATCATAAAATGCTGCTGCCTATGAAAACCGTTGATCAATGGCTAGATGAATATGGCGATAGCCACAAAAACGCTACCAATAAGCTTATCCATTGGATATGTATCCCGTTAATCATGTTCAGCCTGTTTGGTTTGCTTTGGGCTATACCGGTGCCCCCGCAGTTTGTCAAAATAAGCCCATTATTGAACTGGAGTAGTATTATTTTAGGCTTTGCCTTAATTTTTTATATCCGCTTATCAATACCATTGTTCCTTGGTTTTGTGCTTATTTCGTTAGGTATCGTTTTCGGAAACAATGCTTTGTATAATTTGGTTGGCGGCAATCCGGGCCTTCAAGTTTTGGTTAGCCTATTAATTTTTATTTTAGCTTGGGTAGGCCAGTTCATTGGGCACAATATTGAGGGCAAGAAACCGTCATTCTTCAAAGATCTTCAGTTTTTGTTGATTGGTCCGGCTTGGTTGCTTCACTTTGCGCTAAAAAAAGTGGGACTACCGTACAAATAATTTTTAGATTCAAGTGAACATTTCAACTACTTCTGGCATTACTTTTGCTGTGCAAGAGCCATATTTTATTTATAAACTCCCAAATTGCCCTAATCTCAAATGAAAAAGTCACTTTTTGTTTTATTGCTAGCTACGGTTAGTTTCGTCGCATTTCGTTATGCGCCAATAGCATCTGAAAATACAACAACAGCCAGCTCAAGAGATATAATCAATAACATGCTGGCTAGTATTGACAAGTTAAAAACCTTACAATATACTTTGAAAGGATGGGAGCGTGTAGGTAACAAAGACAACTACAGCGAAGTTGACACTAAATTGAACGTAAGCCCTTTTAAAGTACATCTATACAGTAAGGCAGCTCCCAATGATGGTGTGCAGATAATATACAACGAAGCTAGCCACGGCAAAAAGGCATTTGTAAACCCGGGCTCTTGGTTACCAAATGTTAGCCTTGATCCGTATGGCTCGAAAATGCGCAAAGGGCAGCATCATACCATCTTGAATTCTGGATTCGCCTTTTTGTCAAAGATTATTAGGGCTGCCATATTGAAAGCCGATAAAGAAGCTGCTGGCGAGTTTGAAAAACATTTTATTTATGAAGGCGATGTGGTATGGAGTAACAGAAAGTGCTACAAAGTAGTAATTAATGACCCTACCTTTAAGTATGAAAACTATACTGTGAAGGCTGGCGAAACTGCCGACATAATTGCCAAAAACAAAAATGTTTGCGGTTTTTTGATTGTTGAGAAAAACCCAGGTGTTAGCGATTTTACTGATTTGAGCGCAGGGCAGGTAATTAAGGTTCCTACTACTTACGCCAAAAAGACAACCCTGTATATCGATCAGCTAACCTTGTTACCTATAGTGCAAATAATGCACGACGAGGTAGGCCAATTCGAACGCTACGAGTTTCACAACGTTGTAGTTAATCCTAAACTAAGCGACGAAACTTTTGTTAGTTTCCCTTAATTAGGAGCGAAGAAAGCCGAATATGCAAAAAAAGAACGGGGAACTAGCAATAGTTCCCCGTTCTTTTTTTATAATAATTTTTTCCACTCGGTTTTACCTTTTAGCTTCTCTGACCTGATACGTTTTACCTTTATGCGCTCTTCTTTAACTGCTTTAGGTACTTTGGTTGGTTTTCGGGGCTTTTCTTCTTCAAGCGCTTTGTAAAGCAACGCTTTAAGTTTATTTATAGCCTTTTCTTTATTGGTTATCTGCGATCGGGTTTGTTGGCAAACCACGCACAATTGCCCCTCCTTATTAATCCGGTTTTTTAACTTATCCTGTATTTTGGCACGTTGCTCTTCAGTTAAAAAATCGGCACTTGCTATATGCAGCACAGCCTCAACTTTAGTATCGGTTTTGTTTACATGCTGGCCCCCAGGTCCGGAACTGCGAGATACGCGGAAACTTAGTTTTTCGGCAGGTATATTTATCTTTTCGGGCATGGGGCAAAGTTATACAAAACCTTTTTGATGGTTTTATAGTTCATTAAGCATGCGCTCGGTAAAACTTACCATAGTATTGTTGCTTTTAGCATACACCGCAATTGCCCAAGATTCGGTAATGGTGTCCAACCAAACTTTTTATTTGGTGCAAGGTAGGTTAGTGAAATCAAAAGCAGCCCAGTTTGATGTAAATAGAACCTATGGCGTAGTTTCAATACCTCAAAGTTTACCAATTGTATCAATTACAACAGCACCACCGCAAGGATATAGCTACCAGCAAGGCAAGCTACCTGTTTTTTGTGCCATTGAAGACCGTATATGGAGGCGCACTGGTTTGGATATGCGCTTCAGAATAACCGAAAGACCGATGGGAAGCAGGTGATTTAATATATCGAACCCCTAAAGTATTCCCTTTATCGTCATAAGTACTTCGCTTAACGAATATTTTACTTGGCCCATGATAATCGCTGTATTTTTACAAAGTGATTAATAACTCGCTTTAGTAAAGCTCTTATGACCAAGGAAGTATCTATAATGGAAAAAGAGATAAATAATTATGAGTTTGCGAATACAGTTAGCTATAAAAGCCCCTATGGAATTTTGGTTTTCAACTCGCAACTTGATTTAACTGATTGGAACCCCGCAATAGAGCGATTGATTGGATTGAGTAGAGAGTTGTGCATCGGGCAGAATTTGTTAGCTGTATTTGCGTTGCATGAAGAAATCATAAAGCGAATAACTTTTAAAAGTCAAACTCGCGGCACTTTGGTTATAGCCGAGGAGTTGTATAGTTTATTTGGTGTGGGTGCATTAAGTGGCATCAAAATATCTACGGTTGTAGATAAAAGTGGCTCAATAAGTGGAGGTACATTAATCATCACTAGTCAAGATAGTTCCCTTCAAATATAGATTGGACCTTAAAGAATTTATCATTATCGTCCTGTTGTGCAATTAATAGTGCCCGATAATAGTATAATCATCATTTTTTTTCTCATTTTTGATAGGCTTGCATAGCAAAGGTTTTTGCTTATTTTTGCTATGCCCCTTTCATTGGGTGATAATACTAACTGACCGAATAACCAACCGCTATGAAACTTAAGGCCCTGGCTTTTTTGCTTGTGCTATCAACCCTTTCAATAGGGGTTAATGCCCAAGATTATCAGTTCACTCAATTTTTCAATTCTCCCCTAACGCTTAATCCTGCCCTTACTGGTAAGGTGAATGGTAGCTTTAGGGCTGCTTTGAATTATCGAAACCAATGGTTTAACCCAGCAGAGAAACCTTTTATAACTTATTCGGGCTCATTTGATGCGCCTATTATGTTCAAAAAAGATGCCCTAGGTTTGGGTGTGGTTATCGTAAATGATCAAACCAATAATGGCTTGTATAACAATACGGTTATTATGGGCTCAGCTGCCTATCACAAGGCACTTGATAAAAAAGGCAAGCATTCATTGAGCCTAGGTGTGCAGGCTGGGTACTACCAGCGCCGACTTGACCGCAACGATTTGCGATTCTATAATCAATTTGACGGTGGAGTTTTCAACTCAAATTTGCCTAGCAATGAAGACAACATAGCTACCCAAGACGGTAATTTTGATTTGCAAATCGGGTTATTAGGTTACAACCAATTGAGCAAAAAAGTTTCTATTTACTATGGTGGCTCTATGTTTCATGTGCTGCAACCTAAGGAGCAGCTAATTGGCGCAGGCGAATATGAGCTGAAACGACGCTATGTGGGTCATGCCGGAGCCGAAATTGCAATAGGTAAAGTGGTTCGTTTAATGCCATCGGTAATATACCTGAACCAGGCCAAAGAGAACTCTTTGAACCTCGGCTTTTCGGTTGGTTTTGATATGACCAAAGATGTTTATCTGCACACTGGTGCATACTATCGTGTAGTTGATAAGCTAGATGGTAAGTTTGGAGCATCTGATGCAGGTATCTTTTATGCAGCATTTGAATACAAAGTTGTGCGTTTAGGCTTTAGCTACGATGCTACAGTATCTTCTTTGAAATACACGCCTAAACCAACAGGAGCATTCGAGATGTCTCTTATCATTATGGGATTGCCGCGTGTTGTCGACAACAAATCATTGTTGTTTTGCCCAAGGTTTTAGGAAATCTTCAGGTCAGAAGAAAATTTGTTTTTAGCCTTTCTAATTAACTGCTAATTTTATTGCTTCGGCTTAAAATAGGAGTAAGCGTTGCCATTTAGTTTTTTTAACGGAGCTATATTTATGTGTGGCGTGCTTAAGTTTAGGAATTTTCAAGACAATAACCTATATTTAAGTTGAAGAGCGATTGTTTTATAGTTAGCATTACTGTTCTTGCATTCTTAAACCTTGAAGTAATAATAATGATAGCGCTAACTCGAAAGCCCTACCTTACCAAATGCAAACCCTGATGGTTCTGATAGTCCGACAACAGACAACTTAACAGGCGAATAAATTTGTAATGATTAGTGAACTTAGTGATTGAAAAACAGGGTTATTATTTGGTGCAGATTTGCTATTTAGATTGTTTTAATTATCTATATATCAATCTAAACCATATTGGTGTTACATTGTTACTAAGTTTAACTACTAGTTTTTACTTATTTCAAGCCTTTTTTGTAATTTCAGTTTGTGTCAATTTGCCGTAGGCGATATATGGGTTGGAATAGCTTAAAAATGATGTTTCTGGTAGCATTTTTGCTAATGGTTTCCATTGGTGCAAAAGCCCAGTTGCGTGCTTCGTTTAGGATGGATAATTTTGTTGGTGATTCAATTACTTCAGGATGCCAGCCTTTAGTAGTGCTTTTTATTGATAGTGCGAAATTTAATGGTAACCCAGTTGCTTACTCATCAATTGCAAGTGGTGGGAGTTACGATTCGCATCAATGGTTCTTTGGAAACGCATTGAACAATACTTCAACCCAAAGGTCGCCAAATTTTGTTTACAGCACTCCCGGAACATATACAATAACCTTTATTGTAAGCAATAACGGTATAAATTTCGATACCGTTACCAGGCAGCTAACCGTTTTCCCAGAACCCGTGGTTGGGTTCACGGCAAGCCGTGTAAGTGGTTGTAGCCCGCTTACTGTTACTTTTACCGATACAACTACTGGTAGCACCAATTGCACATGGTCGATGGGTGATGGTACAGTATACACCAATGTTTGTAGCGTAACCCACACGTTTACTCAAACTCCGGGTGTAAATGCCAATTGTTTTTCGGTTACGCTCATCGCAACAAACCAGTTTGGTTGTCAAAAGTCGCTTACCAAGAGTAATTACATTTGCATCAATCCAAGGCCAAGTGCAGGGTTTACCTCAGATGTTCAAGCCGTATGCGATTCGCCGTTTACGGTGCAGTTTACCGATACCTCTCAAAGCACCAGTGGTCTAGCTTATTTCTGGCGTTTCAACTTTCCGAACAATAACCCTAGCTCTACGCTTCAAAACCCAAGCCATACTTATCCGGCCGGAACTAGCACTTACGATGTTTCATTGATTGTTCAAGATACGGCTTGTAATACTTTTGATACCATAACCAAAACCGGATACATAAGTGTAAGTGATGTTAAGGTAAGTTTTACTGCCAACAATGATTCTTTTTGCTTGGGTCAAACAGTACGATTTACACCAGTTATTACGGGTGCCTACACCAATGTTGTCTGGGAGTTTGGACCGGCAAACCAAACCAGTACACAGTTGAGCCCCACTTATACATACACACAAGCCGGAACTTGGGATGTTACGTTGCGGGTGTTTTCAGCAAACGGTTGTGAGCACGATACTACTTACGTTGGGCTGGTTACGGTGTTTCCGCTACCAACTGCTAATTTTAGTTATAGCCCCAATCCAGCAAATAGTTGTCAAGCTCCTTTTCCGGTTAGTTTTACCAACCTATCGGTTGGGGCTACAGCCTACACTTGGCTTTTTCAGGCGCCATCGCCAATATTTACTACCGGTCAGCAAAACCCTACTTACACATATAACACACCGGGCATTTACTCCGTAAACTTAACTGCCCGAAACCAGTTTGGCTGCCAAAGCTCCATAACATACAATAATATTATTGATATAGCGCCAACAACGGTTGATTTTTTAGTTGATACGCCGAGTGGCTGCGCGCCATTGACTGTAAATTTTACTGACGCAAGTACATCGCCTGCAAATAACCCAATTATTGGTTGGAGTTGGGATTTTGGCGACCCAGGTGGTACCGGTTCCAATACATCCAATTTGCTAAACCCATCTCACGTATACAGCAGTGTAGGAGTTTATAACGCATGTCTTACCATAGTAACCCAATCGGGTTGCGTGGGAACACGGTGTATTGATGTTTCAGTTGGCAATTCACCCACGGCAGCATTTAGTGTGAGTAGTTTGGTAGTTTGTGTTGATGAGCCGATAAGCTTCATAAATTCATCAACAGGCTTAATCAACCAAGTAACTTGGACTTTTGGTTTCCCTGGTGGGCAAAGTAGTGTAGCAAATAGTCCTGCACCATTTGCTTTCGATGAACCTGGTACATTTGTGATCAACCTTTCTGTTGGTCAAAATGGCTGTAGAGACGACAGTTCAATTACGATTACCGTATTGCCTGCTCAGGCTGATTTTGACCAAACCATTAGTTGCACCGCACCGGGTAGCGTAACGTTTATTGATCAATCTATTGGCGCCGACACTTGGGCGTGGCAGTTTGGCGATGGTGGAACATCGAACCTTCAAAACCCCTCTCATACGTATCTTGTGTCAGGTCTGTATACCGTTACACTTACCGTAACGAATATTACTACTGGTTGTGTTCATGAGTTTGAAAAAGAGATAGATGTATCGGTGCTTAATGCCAACTTTGCCCCTAACCGGGTAACTGGTTGTGCGCCGCAAAGTGTTACATTCGTAAATAGCTCAACAGGTTCAGGGCTAACGTATTTATGGAATTTCGGCGATCCTGGGCCGAACAATAGTAGCGCAACACGAAGTCCTGTGCATGTTTATAACAATCCGGGCGTGTATACGGTAAGGTTGATCATAACTGATGTGTTTGGCTGCAGCGATACCATGTTGATGACAAACGTTATTTCAATTTCTGATGTTACAGCACAATTCGATGCCAATCCACGTTCTGGTTGCATACCATCTAACCTTTCTTCTTACCCCAACATCAATTTTACCGATTTATCCACCACCTACGGCTCGTCAACAATAACTAGTTGGAGCTGGAATTTTGGTACAACACCTGTTTCAAACTCCGCCTTGCAAAATCCGAGCAAGCAATATACCGCACAAGGTTCTTACGATGTTACGCTTACCGTAACCAATTCGTTGGGTTGCACTTCTACCATTACTAAGCCTAGTTTTGTAGCCGTAAGGCAACCTGTTGCCGACTTTACATCAACGTATAACCTCTTCTGCGTAGGGCAGGCAATTGAATTCACAAATTTGTCATCAGGTCAAAATACTGGAACTACGTATTCTTGGGATTTTGGTGACCCAAACAACCCAACTGCCGATACCTCGAACCTAAGAAACCCTAGTTATGTATACAATGATACTGGTTCATATACAGTAACATTGATAATGACAGATGGCTTGCTCGGTTGCAAGGATACCATGGTAAAACCGCAATTGATAAATATTGATGTACCTAGGCTGAGTTTTGCAGCTAACGATACGTTTAGATATTGCCCACCACATTTAGTGAATTTTACCAATTTTGCCAGCTTTGATACGGTGCAAGTAGAAAGTGTGCTTTGGGATTTTGGCGATGGCAGTTTTTCAAGTTTGCTTCAACCGTCGTATATATATAACACGGCTGGGAGTTTTACGGTTTGCTTAAAAGTTAAATTTGTTAATGGTTGTCAAGATAGCATTTGCTATCCCAACTATATTAACATAGGCGGAGTGGTAGGAAATATTACCGCCGTGCCCGATTCGGGTTGTTCGCCGTTGAATGTATGTTTTGATGCCAATACCGATAGCTCGGCGGCAAGCCATATCTGGTTTTTTGGCGATAACAGCCCCTGGGAGTCGGGCGACGATACTATTTGCCATCTTTACACCCAAGCTGGTTTTTACCAACCAGCGGTGTTATTGATTGATACGCAGGTTCCGGCTTGCCAATATATACTTACATATGCCGATACTATAGTAGTGGATACTGTTATTGCCGGATTTTATAGTGATTTGGATACTGTTTGCCAAAACGAGTTAGTACAGTTTACCGATACATCCTTTACTATAGCAAATAATCCAATTGTAGCTTGGGAGTGGGATTTTGGCGATGGCACTGCAATTGATACTAACCAAAACCCAGTACATCGGTTCCAAGTTTCAGGTTTGATAAATGTAACCCTTACAGCTTATAGCAGTTATGGGTGTGTGGGTTCTGTTGTCCGACAACAGTTGGTTTGGAGTAGGCCAACAGCTGCTTTTGATGCTTCGGATACTATTGGATGTGAGCAATTGACGGTATTGTTTACCGACCAGTCGGTAGCGGGCGATGCGCCGATAAACGCTTGGTTTTGGAATTTTGGTGTGATAGATTCAACCAACGATACTAGTATTGTTCAAAACCCGGGTGCTTTCTTTTATGCTGATACCGGCCAGTATATCGCTTCGCTGCTAGTAACAGACAGCAATGGTTGCTTTGATACTGCATTTCAAACCATAAACGTGTATCCAAACCCTACAGGGTTGGCAAACCCCGATACGGTGGCAGTGTGTATTTTTGATACACTGCAACTGCTAGGCGATACTACATATGCCGCGTATGATTGGAGCCCTGGTATCTGGCTTAGCGACTCTACTATAGCGCGGCCATACAGCGTGCCTCTCGATACTATTGATTACCAGCTGATAACTACTGATATTTATGGGTGTTTTACGGTTGACTCCATACATGTAATCGTAAATCCATTACCTACTTTAGCCGTTAGTCCATACCCCGACACTGCTATTTGCGAGGGCGATACCGTACAGCTTACTGCTGTTAGTAACGGTATAGCTTTTTTATGGTCGCCACCTGATGGGCTTGATAATCCAAATTCATCAACTCCAATTGCTACACCGGCCCAAACCACTACATATATTGCTTACACTGTTGATATTAACGGATGTAACAGAACCGATTCGGTTAAAATAGTAGTCAATCGATTCTTTACCAGTTATTTGGTAGAGCGGGTATGTTTAGGTAGCAGGACCGATATTGTTGATTTGAGCAGCACCAGCGATTTGCCAATAGTAACCTGGGACTGGGATTTTGGTTATCTAGGTGATGGGTCGACTGTGCGAAGCCCTAACTATACTTATGCTGATTCGGGAAATTATACGGTAACATTGATATTAACGGATGTGCTGGGTTGTATGGATACGCTGCAGCAAATTGCACGTGTTGACCACCCAGCCGAACCGGAAGCTGGGCCAGACACTATTATCTGTTTTGGCGATGCGATACAACTCACGGCTGTAGGAGGCGACACCATTTATTGGACACCAAACGTTGATATTGATGACGATAATAGTTTTAACCCTATAGTATCTCCGCAGGTAACCACTACATATGTAGCGCATATTACTTACGGCGTTTGTCCGTTTGATACCGCAAATGTTTTAGTTGAGGTAAATGCGACCCCATTGTTGGGGGTAGCCTCGGCATTTGAGATATTGAAAGGTGATTCGGTAATATTATCAAACGAAACGTTGCCATACGATACTATTTTCTGGCAGCCGCCAACCGGATTAAGTTGTGTTGATTGTGCATCGCCATTGGCAAAACCAGATACCACCACCACCTATTCGGTTACGATAATTGATAGTTTGGGTTGTACCAATACCAAATTGGTTACGGTAGCGGTGGTTGAAAAGTGCAGCGAAGACCAAATTTTTGTGGGTAATGGCTTTACGCCCAATGGCGATGGAGTAAATGATGTGGCTTACGCTCGTTTGCAGGGTTTGAAACGTTTAATCATTTTCCGTATATTCGATAGATGGGGTAATTTGGTTTTCGAAACTAATGACTCTTATACTGGCTGGAACGGTGAAAATTCTAAAGGGGAGCAACTTAATTCAGGCGTTTACGTATATGTTGTCGAGGCCGAATGTTTTAGTGGTTCGAAACTTACTAAAACGGGCAATGTGACGATAATAAATTGACCGACTATGATGAGATGTGTGTGGAGACCCGTGGTGTTAGTCATGTTCTGTCTTACCTTTTTTAAGGTACAGGCACAGGACATTCATTTTTCGCAGTATAACCAGCAACCTTTGTTTCTAAACCCCGCCTTTGCAGGTGTGAACGGCGGTGATTATAGAGTTGCGGCTACTTATCGCTCGCAATGGGCGGGCTTGGGCAAGTTTAATACCATTGCCGCTTCGGCAGACATGGCTGTGCTTAAAAGAACCAAAAAGTCTAATTACGGAGGCGTAGGTATTTCGTTTTTCAACGACCGTGCAGGTGATTTGAGTTTTAGTACCACCCAGGTAAATATACACTTAACGTATACCGTGCTGCTTAACAACAAAGGTTCACAAACCCTTACTACAGGTCTGGTAGGTGGTTTTGGACAACGTTCAATCGACTTTTCGAAAATTACTACCGATAGCCAGTTTGGCGACCAAGGCTTTGACCCCAACAACCCTACAGGCGAGAACTTTACAAACAGCAGAAAACTTTATGCTGATGTAGGTGCAGGTATGTTGTGGAGCTATACTGCTAACAAGAACAACAACTATTATGCTGGTGTAGCGGTAACGCACGTAAATCAACCCAACCTATCGTTTATGGACGACAGAACGGAGAAGCTCTACATGAAAGTAACTGTACATGGTGGTGGTTATTTTAAGCTTACCCGCATGGTGCATTTGCTACCTAGTTTTATGTATCTCAACCAAGGCCCGCACAATCAATTTAACCTAGGTTCTTTGGTTAAGTTCCGTATGTCTTCAATCCCTACCAACAATACAGCATTCTATGTTGGTGGATACTATAGGCTAAAGGATGCGCTTATTTTGGCTACCCGATTTGACATAGCAGGTTTCAATTTGGGCTTTAGCTACGATCTTAACGTATCGAAACTTACGAAAGCTACCAAATTGAACGGCGGACCAGAGATTTCATTGATTTATGCTGGCAATTTCAAGAACAAGAAAAACCGTACCGATTATTGCCCCGTGCTTTAAATAATTTTAAAGCATCTGGAAAAACAGAAAAATTATTTGTTATTAAATATTAGCCAGGCAGCAGGATTTTCTTGCTGCCTTTTTGTTTCCAATAACTGGTAAGCAGTGGTAGCAATATTCCCGGCAGGCAGTGCAACACGGTAAAGTCCATTGGCCGGTATGGTAATTAACCCTGAAAGGGCTTTATGCTCCTTTATATAGTTGTTGGCATTGCGCTTACTTGAATACGCACCTAACACGATGTAATAGCCAGCATCAATATCGTTGGTTTGTATTTCGGTGATGTGCGGCACCATAACGCTGGTTGGTTCTTTTACTACTTCAGCAGGTGGAGTAGTGGTTGTTGAGGGGGTAACTGTTTCAGTAGCAGTTACCTCTTCAATAACAGGAACTGTTGTTGCTGTATCCAGCGCACCACTCAATACAAGGGTGCCAGCTGCTACAGGGTCGGCAATAATATGTATTTGTGTGGTGCTGGGTGTTTCGTTGCTTGACCCCAAGAACAGTTCAGGCTTAAAAAAACCAAAGTTTTCCAAAGCAATGGGTTGCAAGTAAATGTCTTTTGCGATAAATATGGCCAAAACCAACATAGCCGCCAACGATAAACCATAAGTGCCAATCAGGTTTTTGGTTTTACCCTTGCTTCCACGTGCGGGTTGCAAAGGAGCAATCTCAGGTGTTTCTATTGCCTGTTCGGTTACCGTGTTGAATATTTGACGGTAATGAACAGGTTTAAGCCCAAACGACTCTTGCAGCAAGTTACGACCAGGTGTCGGGTGGAAACTAATGGTGCCTTCTGCATCGGCTATCAACTTACCTACTTCTGGGAAAATAATCAAACCGCTTTGCTCTAAGCGCCTTTTGCAGGCTTTTACAAAGTTTAGCACTCCTTCTTCGGCCTCATCATAGGTTATTCGCTCAACTAATGATATGTGGTGAATCAGCAGCCCATCGTTTCGTTGCAATTGGCCATTAAAGCTAATGCGTTTTCCTGGTGGGTTAATGGTTTTGGTTATGGTTTGTACCTCGGCGCGCATGGCAGTGCCGATAAAACCACCTAAGCCTGGTATTACTACACAGTCATGTTCCAGCAAAAGATCCTTAATATAACGATTGATTTCCACAGGAGGTAAAGTCAAAGCTAACCGGCCAAAATTGCACCGTAGCTACGCAATTTACAATAAAAAGAAATAAGTAGCAAGGATGTTAATTGCGTAGTTTGGTAATTTGAAAATGCTTTGGCAACGATGTGGTTACGCAAATTATCCTTATGCGCTGAGCCTGAACACTGTAAACTACTGATGGTGTCAAATCAATTTTCAAATTGCTTAATTATACGTAAATATAACGCCTGCCATACAGTTAAAACCATAAGTAGGGTACAGGTAGTACTGTTGGTATTTGAAATTGGCAACATTGTTTAAGTTGGCAAAAAACGAGAACGATTTGCTGAACTTGTAGGTGGCGCCTAAGTTTACATCTACAGTACCTTTCAGTTTCAAGGCAGTGCCATCAGCTAGTTTGGTATATACACCATCAATGGTGTATATTTTAGCGTTCATAAACAACTTGTCGCCTATTTTTAAGCGGGTGGTGAAACTTGCATACCAGCGGGGCATATGCCAAGCATATTGTTCAACTTCAACTTCGTACATATTGTACTCGCCAAACAAGGTAAAATCTAAGTTACTGTTTACGCGATAAGAAAACTCTGCCATCGGCTTTAGAATGTTCAGCCTTCCGCGTGCATACAGTACATTAAATTTACTGGGTTCGTCGGGGTTGTTTACATACAGCGGGGCGCGGCGTAGCACTATTTGGCGAACACTTCCGTCATAGCTAAACTTACCCGCGGTTCCTTTAAAACCAGCAATCAATCGTTCTTCATAGCGCGTGTGTTTCAACTCAAAACTTTCAGGCATTATCCAAGGGTTAGCGCCAGCTAACTCACGATAGCCCAAACGTCGCAACTCCATTTTCCAGCCATTGTACATTACCAAATACTCCTTGAACAAAGGTCTTTCGAAGCCCAATTGAGGCAACAAGTGGAAAGTTTTGTCCTCGTAGGCAAAACCTACCCCACCGGTAATTTTCCAAGTAAGATCGTTGTACTCATAAAAAGGACGCAGCATAAACAAGTTTCGGCTGCTGGTGATAGTGTTGCTTTTAAAGCTGACATAGTCCTCATCAATGCGCAAGGCCACAAAGTGCTTTTCCTTGAAGCTCTTTTGCAATTTGGCCGAGGCCGAAATGCCGAATTCTTTTTGCCCGAATTTGTCACTGAAGTTGTAAAAGTTGAGGATGGTGCTATGATCGAAATGCGATTTATTGATTTTGGTGTTAAGCAACTCAACAGTGGCGTTAAATTGATTAAAGGCTTGCCTAACATCTTTCTTTTTTACGTCAACCGAATCGGGTACATCAATACCATAGTAGAACCGTGCATCCCTGCGGTACTCTAATTTAGTGTTGATGCGCAAACTATTGAGAAAAATACTGCCATTGACGGCGGCACGGTTCTCGCTAAAATCTTGAAAGTCTATTTTCTGGCCATAAGCTGAGTGATGCTTAAGGTACAGGCCATAGCTAAACTTTTCTTGATCTTTTACCAATTTTCTACCGTTGTGCATGGCTTCAAAAAGAGGACTCAACTGGGTACCAAACCCTATTTTCACAAAACTGCTCGGAAAATCAATAGGTTTTTCTTTGGCTATACCCAGCGGCCTAATGGTTACGGGTTCGTAGGTTACTTCGGCCTGCCTATTGGGTATATCGTATTTAGGAACAGTAGTTTCGCGCACGTAAACGGGTATTTCGGCGGGGTAGTTCACCTTTACGGCGTCTTGTACTACTGGTGTTTGGTCAGAAAATACCGTAACGGTTTGTGCACCAATTGAATCTTTTGGTGCGCCACCTGTTTGTGCCATCGCTGTATTTAACATCAATCCGGCAACAGCAACTATTATGCTCTTATGTAGGGTTCTCATAGTTTCGGTGCTTAAGGTTGATTCAAATCAATGGTTCCAGATGGATCGGGCACCAAGGTACCGCCATCATCTTCATCTTCAGGCGCCAACTTATTGGTGTCAGCCTCAGCATCAATAATCATTTGCATTTTGGTGCGCGCTTCTTCCTTGTACTCGTCCTCGGGTGCGTAATTGTCTAGTATGCTTTGAAGGGTAGCCTTTGCTTGGAAGTTGTTACCTTTCTTAAAGTAATTGTCGGCAAGTAGCAAGTAGCTTTGTAAAACTGATTCCTCGTAGCTACCACGTTTGTTTATCACCTCGTAAGCCTTTTCAATTGATTTGTCGTAGCTGGCATTGAGGTATAAAATTTTTGCCAATAGGTATTTGGCATCGGTACCTTCCAAGTTATCGGTAGCTTCTATTTTCTTGAACTGGGTTTCGGCCTTAGCAAAGTCTTTGTTGTTAAAGGCTACTTTGCCAATATAGTAATCGGCTTCGAACACCTCTTTTGGGCTAGCTTGGCCTGAGCTTATAAGCGCAGTGCCATATTTTTCCGTTTCGTTAAATTTTTTCAGGATAAAAGTACTGCGCATTAAGCCAAGGTTTGCAGCAAATATGCTCTCTTTATCTTGGGTGTTATCAAGCAAAAGCTTGAACAGCTTGTAAGACTTTTCGTAATCTTTCACTTTATAAAAGGCTATCCATGAGGCTTTTGCCAAGGCTGGCTCTAAGAAGTGATTGGGTGCCATGTCAATTACTGTCTCATAATCGGGCAAGGCATCGTTATACTTGTTTAATTCTAAGTAGCTATCAGCACGATAGTAGTAAGCGTTTAGTGCATAAGCCCCTTTTGAGAACCCAATCAGATATTCGTTAAAGAGCTTAATGGCTTGTGCAAAGTTCTTTTTGGCGAATTGGTTTTCTGCAATGCGGTAATTCAGCTCGTCGGCCTCATCTATTTCCACATTGTACTTCTTCATTATATTCAGCACAATGTTCTTATCGCCAGTAGCAATTGCTACTTCTTGTATGCCCGCAAAAGCCTCTTTTGCCTTTGAGGTATTGGGAGCTAATTGCAGCACTTTCTCGTAGTTATCAACTGCTTTTTTGTAATCCTTATCGTTAAAGAAAATAAGGCCAAGTTTTAGATAGCTTTCTACTTTATATTGGGTGCTCGAATATTCTTTTTGCAATTTTTGGTAATAAACTACCGCGGTTGCGTTTTTGCCCTGTTCAAAACTGGTATTGGCTGCTTCAAACAGCGCATCATCGGCATACAGCGAGTTTGGGAATTGCTTCTGTAGCTCCAGCATCGAACTAATTTTTCCATCTAATTTACCAAGCAGGCCTTCAATCATACCTTTTTGAAACATAGCATAATCTTTACCATTAGCGCTGCGGCTGTATATTTCATCGTAGCTGGTAAGTGCTTTGGTATATTCTTTCAGCAAGTAATAGCTGTCGCCGTTTCGTAAAATGGCATCGGGCAATACCCGTTTTTGAATTTCGTTGTTTTTGCTCTTCCGTGCATCGGTTATCGCTTTCTCAAAGTAAAGGGTTGCATCTCTATAACGCTCTTGTTTTAAGAATGAATATCCGAGTCCGTAGTTGCCATTTATCTGGTACCACTCAGCATTTTCTATTTCTGATACACTTGCAATTCCGTTGAAATTTGAATACTGCCATCCTGCTTTTTGGTATTCGCCTTGAGCAAAGAAAGCTTCTCCTTTCCAGTAGTAGGCCATGGCCTTGTACTTAGGTATAATTGGGTTTTTGAGTGATACATCGAGCATTTGAATGGCTTCGTTGTATTGCTGGTTGTTGTATAATTGCACTCCACGATTAAATGCAACCACTTGGTAGGCCTTTTTTACCTGTGGCGATTGGTCAGTAATACCTTCGATAATGGTTAATGCCTTTACATAATCGCTTGACGATACCAATAACTGCGAAAGCAGTGATTTGGCTTCGTTGCCGTATTTCGATTTTGGATAATCTTTGATGAAACTTTCCAAGGCAACTACCGCCTCGTTGTCCAATCCTGCTTCATAACTTAGTTTTCCGTAGTTGAATCTTGCGCTTTCGGTTATGGCAGGGTCAAAATCGAACGATGCAGCTTTTTGAAACGCGCTGCGGGCATTTAACTTATTGCCGCTCTTCAAGTAGCAATCGCCTAATAAGTAAAGGGCATTTTGGCCCACGGTATCTTTTAGGTCGGCAAGCTGCGTGAAATTAGCTATCGCATTTTTGCAGTCTTCAATTTGGTAGTAAGCATAACCCAATTGATACAATTCGCTTTTTTTAAGGCTACGGTTTTTTTCGGCATATATTCCGATGTATTTTACCGCGCTGGAGTATTGCTCAAGCTCAAAGTAGCTTTGGCCCAAGGTAAGGTTTAGTTCGGCAAAATTTGATAATTTGGTATCGCTGATTATTGGCTGCAGGTAAGAAATTACTTCCTTATACTGGCCTTTTTTGAAGCGAATTTGGGCAATGTAGAATGGGATAATTTTTTCGTACGTTTTGCTTTCCTTTATCTTCTCAAAACTCTCCAGCGCTTGGTCTACATCACCTTTGGTAAAAGCAATATAGCCATAGTAATAGTTGCTGGCATAGTAGTATTTGTTGTTTACGTTCTTGGTTTGCTTAAACAGCGGATATGCTTTATCGAAGTCTTTATTAAAAAAGTAAGAGTAGGCCATCATAAAACGATACTCCTCCAGTTCGGCCTTGCTTAAATCACCGGTTTCTATTTTCTTGAAGTACTCAATAGCATCCTTGTAGTTGTGCTCCCTAAAGTGATAACGACCCAAAAAGTAATAAGCCATGCGCTTATCTGGGTTTTCGTAAGGGGTGCTGTAGATAAAATCGAGTAAAAGCTTTTCGGCATCGGGCTGAAAAAGTTCTACTGCGCATACGGCCACCATAAATTGAGCATGGCTGCGGGCAGTGCCGTTTGCAACGTCGTAAGCTGTTAGCTTAAAATTACCATACTCGCGGAACAACCGTTGCGCTGTTTCATAGTTTTGCTGATCGAAAAATTGAATGGCCTCGTTATAAATAGCCCAAGGGTCTTTATAAACGGTAGACTGCTGGGCTTTGGTTGCGGTTGGTGCAGATAGTGTGCCCAACACGAATAGTAGTAATAGGACTCTCTTCACGGCAGCCTCCAATTTAGTTAGGTCAGAATGATAACGATAAAGATAGGCTAGGTAGTATAGGCAGTTGATTTACTCTGGTGTATCGAACTCTGTCAAAGTAGAAAATATTGTCGCGGTTGTAGGCATTCGTTACGCTTGCCGAAATCTTCATCGACATATATTTTCCTAAGGCTACTTCCTTTTGTATAGCTAAGTCTAACCGGTGGTATGCTGGCAATCGGCCTGCATTTAACTCTTCCTCGTATATTACCCCCAAGCTGCCATTGGCATTGGTGTAATTGGTGTTTACGCCGCCGTTAAAGTTAACTTGCTCGTAAAACGATTGGGTGCGGGTAAAAGGAAAGCCCGAGCCAATGTTATAGCGCACACTGGCCTGCCAGGTAAGCGATTTGCCAAAAGTATATGCGGCTACAAAGTTGGCGTTGTGCCTGCGGTCGTAAAACGGATAATAGGTTTGTTCACCATCAAATCTATTTACCCAAGCCAATGAATAGGCACCATAGAGCATCCAGTTCTTGTTTTGGTACTTCATCATAAAATCTATGCCATAGGCTTTGCCAGTTTCGAGCATATAGTCCGATTCAGTCGCAAATAGTTTGTCGCGGTTAAGGCTAATCAACTGGGTAAACCATTTGTAATATCCTTCAACGTTTAGGGTTAGGTTGTTGGTTATATCGGCTTCAAAACCCGCTATAGCATGCCAGGCTTTTTGCAGCTTGTGGTTGGCCTGGCTTCCGTCGGGGCGAGTAAGCTCTTCTTCGGTACCCGATAGGAAACCGTTGAACAAATCAACCACATCTCTGTCCGCTCGGCTGCTTATTAAATTTTGAGAGTACAAGCCACCAGCGGCCTTCAAGCGGAAACTATTGTGCACGTTGTATTTAATACCCAACCGAGGCTCAACGGATATATTGGCCAGTGAGGCATAATAGTCGAAACGAATACTTGGGTCAAGCACTAGTTTTTTGGCAATAACCTTCCTGAATTTGAAGTAAAGGCCTAGCTCGGTTGTGTTTTGTGTTTCGCTGCTAATGGTGCCAGTACTATTGTAAAAGCGGTAATCGGTTTTAAAAGCATTTACGTTTATACCGTAATCGAATTGACCGGCTGTTATAAAATAAGTAAAGTTCATGTTTACGTTTAAACCACCTACCGAGCTTTCGCGAGGCTTATCGTCAGCCTCTTGAAGGGCTATTTTATAGTTGGTGTAGCCAACTGTACCGTTCATTAGCAGGTTTGAACCGCCGGGAACCAATACAAAATTGGTACCTATGCCAAAGGAGTTCCACTTGTATTTAGCGATGCCTTGGTAGTTGGCCAAATCGTTGAAGTTGAAACCAAACAACGTAATTTTAGAACCGTTGCCACCAGTGTAAGCCAATTTGCCATAAAAATCGGCAAATGAGAAGGGTATACCATTATTGCCTTCTACGTATTTATATAGCGCTTTTGAGCTTTTATCTAGGTATGAGTATCGTCCGGAGAACACATAAGTTAGGCTGCTTCCATTGTCTTTTTGTTTTACCAATGGGCCCTCTAAAATTACTTTTGCTAGAAACGGACTTACACCTATTTTGCCGGCAGTACGTTTTTTATTGCCATCCTGCATGCGCACATCCATTACCGCTGACAGCCTTCCGCCATACTCAGCGCCGAAACCACCCGTACTAATGTCAATGTTCCGTACTAAGTCGGTTTCGAAAACCGAAAACAAACCAATGGAGTGAAACGGGTTGTATATCAATAAGCCATCTAAGAGCACACGTGTTTGTATTGGCGAACCCCCGCGAATGTATAATTGCCCTCCTTGGTCGCCGGTAAACACTACCCCAGGCATTACTTGCAGGTATTGTGCAACATCGGGCTCGCCGCCAACCGATGGTATTTGAGATATTTCTTTTGTAGTGATTCGCACATGCGAAACATCAACCTCAGTTTGTTTTTTCTCTTTTTCGGCAGAGACATTTACCACATCTAGCATAATGTCGTTCAACGCTAGGTATAGGTTTTGGCTTACTATTTGCCCTTTTTTTGTAAGTGTGAATTCTACCTCCATGGTGTCGTAGCCAAGCGTGGTGCTTACCAAGGTGTAAGTGCCCAGCGGCACATTGGGGATAGCATAGAAACCGTTGATATCGGTAGTGGTACCACGGGTAGTACCCTTAATATACACGTTCGTAAATATCATAGGCTCGCCATTGCCCTTGTCGTAAACAGTACCGCGTACGGTGCCATCTTCTTGCGCTACTGCTGCTGTGGTAATGCCGAAAATTAGGAGCAATAAAGCCCAAAAACGTATAGTCATATCCTATTAATTCTACACTTAAAAATCAAATCGTGAAATTAGGTAGAATTCCGCTAACATCAGGGCAGTGGTTTTAAACAATCGACAAACTGTTTGTGTAAAAAAATAGGTAGTTGGACGTTTCTTTGCGCCATCTCGGTAAAGGATGGGTGCTATAAATTCTAAAATCTTATTTGCAACAGCGGGTGTTACATTTTGAACACTGCCGCACCCATATTAGCTGCGGCCTCAGCATCTTCAGGAAACAGGTGTGGGTAGTGGTTGCGCAATACTTGTATCATGTATTCGCGAGGTAGGTCAGGGTATGTGCCGTGGTAATACACATACTCCATAAATTTCCCTCCCTCGCCGTCGTTCTCTTGAAAAATAGAATCATCAACGCCATTAAACTCTAAAGGTGCTACATTTAACTTCTCGCAAAGCTCTTTGTTGAATGCTGGTGTGGCTTTCACCCATTTGCCATTCAAGTACAACTCTACATAACCATGCAGAGCCATCACATCTGATTGCAATACTTGCATCAGTTTGCCCGTGCCTACGTGGTTTTTTACATCGGCAAAACCAAAACGGCTCGGTATGCCCAATACACGAGCACAAGCCGCCATAATATTGGCTTTTTCTACACAGTAGCCATATCCTCGGGCCATCGCAGTACTCGCTTTTAGGCCATGCTCGCTTAAGTCTACTTCGTAAGGGTTGTAAGGGAATTTATCGCGTACGGCATAATACAACTTCACGGCCTGTTCAACAGGATTAGTAATCGTACCCACCGCTTTGTAGGCAAAAGCTACAATGTTGGGGTTGTCGCTATCCACAAACGCGGTAGCATCCAAATATTTACTAAAGTCTTCCATCCGTTATTGTGAAACCTTTGCAGGGTCATTTAGTTCCTCGAAATAGCCAGTGCGTTTGTTTTTGCGAACGTTATCGGCCGTATAAAACTTTCCGTTCATGGCAATATATACGCCGTGGGGCAATATTTGCACGAAGGCTAATGTGCTACCTAGATTAAAGAGCCCATCGCTGCTACCGAACTTATAGGGCATCATAGCTCCGGTGAGCACAATGGTTTTAGGTAATTGTGCCGCGGCAAGGGTTTTGGCGGTGTCTACCATGGTGTCGGTGCCATGGGTAATTACTATTTGCTCATCAACACAACGTTTGCAGTGCTTTACTATCAACTCGCGATCCTCTTCAGTCATTTCCAGACTATCAATCATCATTAAGGTGCGAATGTTTACATCCAGCGTGCAGCGCCCCAATTTAAAAATTTCGGGAAGGTGCGTATCCTTAAAAAATAAGCGGCCGTTGATGATGTCGTATTCTTTATCAAACGTACCGCCAGTAACAAATACATTAATAGGCATGAAAATAGAGTTAAGGTGCTGTAAAGTTATGCTTTAGACGTGGGTTGCGAGTTACGGGTTGCGAGTTTTTTAGTGGATAGGGATATTTTTTTATTAACTATCAACTCGCAACTCGTAACCCATAACTATTTATTATTTTTGCCCTGCTATGATGAACGGTAAAAAAGTAGTGGTAGTATTGCCTGCCTATAATGCGGAGCTTACACTGGAAAAAACATACCGCGAAATTCCTTTTGATATTGTGGACGACGTAGTGTTGGTGGATGACCATAGCACCGACGCTACATCAGAACTTGCCCGGAAATTAGGTATAAAGCATGTGGTGCGCCACGAGAATAACCGTGGCTACGGTGGCAACCAAAAAACTTGTTACAAAACCGCTCTTGAACTGGGTGCCGATATTGTGATTATGGTGCACCCCGATTACCAGTATACTCCGTTACTGATACCAGCCATGGCCAGTATTATTGCCAACGACTTGTATCCAGTGGTTTTAGGTTCGCGTATATTGGGTAATGGTGCCCTGAAAGGCGGTATGCCCGTTTATAAATACATTGCCAACCGCTTGCTTACCTTTACCGAGAACGTGCTTACAGGCCAAAAACTATCAGAATACCATACCGGCTACCGGGCTTTTAGCAAAGAAGTGCTTACCAAATTGAATTTGGAAATCAATTCCGACGATTTTGTGTTCGATAATCAAATGCTATCGCAGATTATTTATGCAGGTTTTGGTATCGGTGAGGTTACCTGCCCAACTAAATATTTTGCCGAGGCTAGTTCCATTAACCTTCGCCGAAGCACTATCTATGGCTTCGGGGTTTTAGGGGTAAGTGCTAAACACTTCTTGCAGCGCATAGGCTTGGCTAACTTTGCCATGTACAAGGGTTTAAAATAATTTTTGCCATTCGCACCGCTCAGGCGTTATATTTACTTACCAATCATCAATATTATGCAAGCCACCATTATTACCATTGGCGACGAACTGCTATACGGCCAAACCATTGATACCAACTCGGCGTATATGGGCCGCGAGCTCGCGCTATTAGGTATTCGTGTAAGAGAAATACTATCTATAAGTGATGATAAGTCGGCTATACTGGAGGCACTTGCTCGCGCTGAGCAGGCATCAAATCTGGTTTTAATAACTGGTGGCCTTGGCCCAACAAAAGATGATATTACCAAAGTTACTCTAGCTCAGTATTTTAACACCACTTTGTTGCGCAATCAGGAGATATTGGCACAGCTGGAAGCCTTTTTTGCCAGCCGAAATAGGCCAATGTTGCAATCGAATGCCGACCAAGCTTTGATGCCAGCAAGTTGCACACCTTTGCGCAACGATAGGGGAACGGCTTGGGGTATGTGGTTCGAAAAAAACGGAAAAGTATTTGTATCGATGCCAGGAGTGCCTTTTGAAATGGAGGCTTTGATGCAACAAGAAGTATTGCCCAAAGTGAAAACATACTTTAAACTGCCGGTAATTATACATAAGCACATTCTTACCGCTGGTATTGGAGAGTCGTTTTTGGCAGAGCAGATTGCCGATTTTGAGGATAACCTCCCCACCAATATTAAGCTGGCTTACCTGCCGGGAATTGGTTCAGTTAAACTACGTTTAACCGCAAATGGCACAAATAGGGAAGTGGTGCAAGAAGCTTTGGATGCTGAAGTTGCTAAGTTGGTTGCCCAAATTGATAAGCACATTTACGGTTATGACGACGACCAGTTAGAAGAAATAATTGGAAAGCTTCTAACGGCAAAAGACAAAACCTTAGCCACCGCAGAGAGTTGCACTGGGGGCTATATTGCCAGCCAAATAACCATGGTTGAAGGTAGCTCGGCCTACTACAATGGAAGCGTAGTGAGCTATACTTACGAATCGAAGCAAGCATTGTTGGGTGTAAAACAAGAAACACTGGATAGCTTTGGTGCCGTAAGCGAAGAAACCGTAAGAGAAATGTTGCTTGGGGTGTGTACCAAGTTTGGCACTGATTATGCCATTGCAACTTCAGGCATTGCCGGACCTGCAGGTGGCACTCCTGATAAACCAGTGGGCACAGTATGGATAGCATATGGTGCGCCAACCGATATGCGAACCAAGAAATTGACTTTTAAAGGTAACCGTAAACAAAACATACAGCTTACAGCACTTATGGCACTAGAATTGTTTAGAAAATACTTGATTGAAATTTGAAAATTTGGGAACCTGCATGCCGAAAGGCTCATGTGCTGAGTTGAAAGTGACCAGCTGTTTAAATGCTAAGGGCAATGAAATTGGGAAAATATCCGTTTTTTAAAAAGTTTGGGGTCCATGGGTTATTCTAAATATCATCAGGGATAATGCTTCTTATGTCTCATATCTTGTGTCTTGAGTCTTGTGTCTTGAGTCTCCGGTAATAACTAACTTTGCCCTATGAAATACATTTGTTTGTTGATAGTGTGGTTGCCACTTTTTGCTTTTGGGCAAGGTAAGGGCAGTAAAAAGAGCCCAACTAAAGGTAAGGTTGAGCTCACCCCAGAAAACAGGGCAAAACTGCTTCAAGTAGAAGAAACCTTGAATCCGCTGTCTTATATCATGTTTGGCGACACAAACAATCTAAACCGGATGAAGGCCTGCTATGCTTTTATCCCAAAACTTGTGGAGGCTTTAAAAGTTCCTGGCTCATTTAACTATCCATTCGATTCGGTGCCTATTCTATCCATTCTGTACCCAACCGATAGTAGTTTTAGGGTAATAACGTGGCAGGTTTCGCTGGAAGGTGGGGCATATCGCTACTTTGGCACGATACAAATGAACAATGGCAAGGATTTGATGCTTTATCCACTAATAGACCGCACCGACTCCATCGCTAGCCCTCAAGATACGCTGCTATCGCCTAGTTGCTGGTATGGTGCATTTTATTATAACCTTATTGAAACCAAAGCTAAAGGCAAAACTTATTACACGCTGTTTGGCTTTGATGGTAACGATTTGTATAGCCGTGTAAAGGTGATGGATGTACTGCATTTTGATGAAGGTAAGCCCGTATTTGGTGCCCCAATATTCGATATACCCGATACCATTGCCGAGACGTTTCCATACCCGGTAACCAAGCCGCAGACTAGGTTTCTGGTTTATTATAAGTTTGATGCCAAGCTTACGCTCAATTATAACCCCGATGACAATATCGTAGTGTTCGACCACATTAAGTCTACCTCAGATTTTGGAAAAGATATACCGGTTTCGTTGATACCCGATGGCAGTTACGACGCTTTTGAATGGAAAGACGGAAAGTGGAAGTACATATCTAATGTGTATCTGCTTACTATTGATAGGGGCAACCCGCCGCTGCCTCAACCATCTACTAATGTGCATGGCGATATAAACCAAAACAAACCTTAAGGTTTAATGGGTGCCGCGCTCGTATCGTTGGTTATGGGTTGTGGGCTGGGGGGCGGCATTGGCGCTTCGCCAGTGGGCTTATCAAAAGTAGTATTTGCAGCTGGCTTTGTCCCTTTGCGCGCGCCATTTGCATTTGCATCGGTGGCAGGCAGGGGTGCGGGCTCAGGTTCGGTTAGCAAGTCTTCTTTGCTTTGGGGGCGTTGGTCGTAGCGCCAGTTAAAGTTTTCGAGCTTAAATGTTTCAGGGTCAACCAACTGTATTGGGTGAAATGTTGCCGTAGGTTTGGTATAAAATTTTATCCTGTTTACTTTGTTTTCGTTAATGTATATCCACATTTCGCTGCACTGCGCCTTGTTTATGCCTAGGTAAGCGCTTCGCGAGTCTTTGCCATAGTAAACGCTTTCTCCGTTGCCAGCAACGTGCATGTTGTTTAGGTCGCCATCTACAAAATAACCCCAAATATGTCGGCCTTTTATTTGGTCGTATAATTTTGGGAACGATTCGTTAATGATAAACCCGTTCGGAAAAAGCTCCACCCGATCCATCTTGCTATCTTTCATGTATAGGTAAATAGTGTCGCCAGTCATTTGGCTTTTATCGCCCCATAACACCGGCTCTCGATACATACGAATTGTTGAATCGCGAAAAGCATATACCAGCGAGTCGCATTTGCCTTGCATGTCGCTTTTAAAAAGGCGTACTTTATGAAAGGCAAACAGTTCGCGCTCTGCAACGGTATCTTTTCGGCTGATGAGCGTATCGGCGGCAATGTGCAACGAGTCGCCATCTAGTATGTACGTAAGTAGCGGCTTTTCGGTAGCTGTTATAGAGTCGGTCAGTTCATAAAAAATAGCCTTGCCGCCACTGAGTATGATGTTTTGGCTCGTATCTATCCAATCGAAGTGATAATAGGCCTCGCCGTACCCTTTCTTCTTTTCATAATACAAGCTATCGGCATATAGTATTTGCGGCGGATTGTCTAGTACTGTGTTTTTCCCGAAATTTGATATTTCAGTTTTGCTGTTGTACCAGCCGCTTTCGCAATATATTTTACTCTCGTTGGTAGTAATCTTAGTTGGGCCAAAAAAGTAGCTTATTTCGCGCTCCATATTATAGCCCAGCGTGTCGCATTCTAGGGTGTAGTTGGGGTTTACTAGCTTTACACCATATCTAAAATAAGCCATCTTATTTTCCGAATAGTAGTAACCAATGCGGCTCACCAAATCGGTGCCTTCGCTTATTACGTGGCCACCATTACTATATTTGGCGGTTTTGGTATTAAGGTTATACGTTAATTTTTTTGTGGTCAATTCCATTCGTGGCTCTAAAAGACGCACATTGCCATATAAGTCGGCAATACGTTCATCGCCGTTGTACTTCAACGAGTCGGAGTAGATTTGTAAATCGCCTTGGTGTATGTATACATGGCCAAATGCATCAACGGCATTTCGGTCGGCATAAAAGTAAGCGCTGTCGCAGTCCATGTACACATCGCCTTGCTTCATTTTTACGCTACCTATAAGCTTCCGTACATTTTCGCCACGTACGTTACCTTTGGTAAGTATATCAGCACCTAGTATTTCAATCTTTTTCTTTTCCTGCGCTACAAGCGAGGAGACAGAATAGGTAAGAAACAAAAGGGCAAATACAAACCGTATAGTCATTTGATGATATTGGGAATTTGAGCCAGCGTACTCAAAAAGCAAGCCAATACAACGGGAATTACTTTTTAGGAGTTTTGGGTTTGTCGGAGCGTCCAAAAACGGAGAAGTGAATATATCTGCCCGGCGATTCTTTAAAGTCGACCAACAAACTATCCAAATCGGCAGTTGCTTTTTCAAGGTTGTCATAAACCGCTCTGTCATGAATCAGCATCCCTACCGTTCCTTCGCCTTCGTTTATTTGCTTGAGCAATAACTTGGCTTGGTTTAGGGTACTATCAAGGGTGGTTATCATACCCTTTATATCCGATTCGGCAAGTGAGCCGGTAAGATGGTTCAAGTTTACAAACGTAGAATCTAGGTTATCGCCATTGCGCTTTACGATAGCAAGCACATCTTCTAGGTTTCGTATAATACCTTGTATCGACTGCATTTCGCTCAGCAACAGTGAATCAACGTGTTTGGCCAAAATAGAGAACCTAGCAGTTGCCGATTCAACATTGGTTAAACTGTTGTTGATGGAGTTGTTTCCTAAAATACCTTCCACTACGCTCATTACCGTATCTATAGAAGAGATCAAGCCTTCTGCTTTCGTTTTCAAGGGGGCAATCTGTTCGTTAACCATGTCGGCCAGCTTGGGCTCCAGGGCGCTTATGAGCGTGTCGCCGGCTACTACATAGCCATTTACTTCATCTGCAAAAATTATTTGTACAGCTCTGGTGCCCAAAAAATCAAGGCTCACCAGTTTTGCAGTTGAGTTTTTAGGAATTCTTACGGTTTCGTCCGTAATTTTTATTTCGGCAACCAATTTGCCGTCTGGGCGCATACTAATATTTCCAACCCTTCCAACTCCGTAGCCGTTTACTACTACTGCGCTTGATTTGGTAAGCCCATCAACACGTTCGTAAACCGCATATAATTTTACGGATTTGTCGAAAATGTTGTTGCCCTTTAGGAAGCTATAGCCAATAATCATAATGGCAATGCCAAAAGCTGCCATTATGCCGACCTTGGTTTCATCAGATATTTTCAACGGGAGCGGTTTTAGTCAAGCGGTAAAAATAGCTAAAAGTATTTAGTAGTGCATAATGCCTACACGGTTGCGAACCGAATATACTGTTTGATTATCTATTTATTGTTTTTGCACGTCGTTAATTTGGTTTGCCTTTATTTTCCTAAGGCTTCGGTAATGGTTATCCTTACGCCATTTTTATAAGCCACCATAAAGGCTTGTGGAAAGCTTGCCCTTACTTCTTTTTGAAGCTTAAGGGCTGCATCGTAGCTATCCGCTGAGCCAGTTAGGTACTTATACAGCTTATCCACTTTTATCATTTCCCAGTCTTTTACTTTTTTTAGCTCGGGTGCGGTTATAGGCAATTCTTTGTCTGAAGCTAAAAACTGGACTTTAAAAATCACTTTGTTCGTTGCTGGCGGGGCAGTTACAGGTTTATCTGCTGGTTTGTTCGCTACCGGGGTGTCAACAACTGGTTTATCAGTTGGTTTTGGGTCGGTTTTAGGTGGGGTAGGAGTAGGCTTATCAATAGTTTTAGGTGGCTCTGGCGTTTTGTCGGGCAAAGGCATTTGTGTATTGGTAAGTCCAGAAGGACCATTTTTTTCGTATTCTATTTTGTAATCTTTGAACGCGCGATAAATAGCCGATGCCATGTATGATTGGCCCTCTTCGGTGGTTAAAAAGGTTTCTTCGTTTTTGTTGCTAATAAAGCCCAGCTCAACCAATACGCTAGGCATGGCGCTTTTGTATAGCACCACAAACCCAGCTTGTTTAATACCACGGCTGCTGCGGTTCACTTTGTTTTTAAACTGGCTATCTATTTTTTGGGCTAAACTAATGCTCTGATCAAGGAAGGCGCTGGTTTGAATAGACATTAATATCAATGCTTCCGGCGACTTGGGGTCGAAGCCATCATAATTATTTTCGTGATTGTCTTCTTGCAATATCACCGAGTTTTCGCGTATGGCTACATCCAGGTTTTCTTTCTCTTTATGCAACCCCAGCACAAATACCTCGGTGCCATATGCCGATGTTGATGTGAAGGCATTGCAGTGGATGGAAATAAATAGGTCGGCTTTGTTTTTGTTGGCTATGTTAGAGCGTTCGTGCAATTCAATAAATACGTCTTTGTCGCGGGTGTAAAGCACCTTTACCTTCGGAAAATTCTCTTTTATGTATGCGCCAACTTTTAAGGAAACTTGCAGCGCAATATTCTTTTCATGGGTTTTTGAGTAGCCTATAGTGCCAGGGTCGTGGCCACCATGACCCGCATCAATAACAACAGTTTCAATGGTAAAGTCTTCGTTTACCTTTGGCACCGAAAAGTTGACCGTAGGTATTGATACCATTGCTGCAATCAACAATAATATGATGATACGTTTAGCGTTCAATAGGGTATCGTTTAGCTTTTGTATTTTAGCGCCCATTATTACTTAACTATACTACAAAAATAACGCAAAATTTTGGCGAGATTGCTGGGTTTGTTGATATTGCTCGTATTTGCGGTAGCTTTTCATGCCCATGCAAACCCTGTTTTGTCCTATTTTACATACAACACCGACTTCGCAGTAGTAACGCCTTTTGATACAGTTCCCAAAAATAGCAACGTTACCAGAAAGGGTAACAAGCTAATTGCTACCGATAGTACCGTTGTAATAGCAACGGACAGCGTAATACTATTATTGCCAAATGATACCATATTGAAAGATACCACTAAAAATTTAGTGGATGACATAAGGCCCCTAACGCCTGATGAAATGATGTATCAAGTTTCGGCCGATTCGTTCGATGCCGCTGTGCAATATAATGCAAGTGACTCATTGATTTATGATATACTGGACGAAAAGGTTCACCTGTACGGCAATGCCATTGTGGTGTATAAGGATTTGACCCTAGAAGCGAACTACATTCAGCTGGATTGGGCCAACAATATGGTGATTGCTGAGTCATTGAAAGATTCGTTGGGCAATCCAGTGGAGAAGGCTAAGTTTAAAGATGCAGAGAGCGAGTACTTCGCCAAAACAATAATGTATAATTTCAAAACGAAGAAGGGAAAAGTGATTGAGGCCCGCACACAAGAAGGAGAGGGCTACATACATGCCGATACCATAAAACGAAATGAACATGAAGAGTGGTATGCCCGAAACGGCAAATACACCACCTGCGACTTAGACCACCCCCATTTTTACATCAGTGCCAAAAAACTGAAACTAGTACCTGATAAGGTTATTGTTTCGGGCCCGGCCAATTTGGTTATACACGATATTCCCACGCCGCTTTTTGCGCCTTTTGGCATATTTCCCATCCAAAAAACGCGTCGCTCGGGCATCATTCTGCCGCAATATGGCGCCGAGCAAAACCGTGGTTTCTTTTTTAGGGATGGCGGCTACTACTTTCACGTAAGCGAGTACTTTGATATGGCTCTCACAGGCTCTATTTATACCAATGGCAGTTGGGGTTTGGGCAATACCATGCGCTACACTAGGCGTTATAAATACAATGGCAATTTGCTACTGGCCTATAATAGAAACCGCACCGGCGATGTAGAGGCGCCAACGTTTAATGTGCTCAACGATTTTAGGGTTACTTGGTCGCACAACCAAGATAGCAAGGCGCGCCCTGGCAGTCGTTTTTCGGCAAATGCCAATTTTGGCACGGCAACCTACGATAAGAATACCAATAACACTAACCAGAGCCAAGTGGTGCGAAATACGCTCAACTCGAACATTTCGTACAGCAAATCTTGGGCAGGTAAGCCATATAATTTTGGTATCAATATTCGCCACGACCAAAACTTAGTGAACCGAACCGTAAACCTTACTTTACCCGATATAAACTTTGCTCTCACCACCATTGCTCCATTTCAGCGTAAAATACCGGCTGCCAAAAAGGCTTGGTACGAAACTATTACTATTGGCTATACCGCCAATATTGCCAACCGAATTGAGGCCATAGACTCTAACTTCTTAACGGTAAGTACGTTTGAGAATATGAAATCGGGAATGAAGCACACAATACCTGTGGGCAGCAATTTCAGGGTATTGAAGTATTTTACTGTAAACCCGCGTTTCAATTACAACGAAACCTGGTACATTAAAAATGTAGAGAAAAACTGGGACCCAACCACGCAATATATAACCTCTACACAGTTGATAGGCGATAGTACCGTTACCACCATTGATACCGTTTATGGCCAGGTGGTGGCCGATACTTTTTATAAGTTTAAACCTGCCCGCGATTTCAATTTTCAAACCTCAATTACAACCAAAATTTTTGGTATGCTGCAGTTTAAGCGCAGTAAGTTAAAGGCGATAAGGCATGTAATGACGCCCACTTTAACATTTACCTACCGACCCGATTTCAGTAAGCCTCGCTGGGGCTATTACAAGGAAGTGCAGACCAATGCCGAGGGGCAAAAGCAGCGCTACTCCATTTACGAACCTGTGCAGTCATTATTTGGGGCGCCATCGGCAGGAGAGCAAATGAGCTTGGGTATAAACGTGACGAATAACCTAGAAATGAAAATTTTCTCGAAAGACGATACCATCAAAAATGAGAAGAAAGTAAAGCTAATTGATAACTTCTCTTTAAATACCAACTACAACTTTGCCGCCGACTCATTGAAATTGGCTCCGCTATCAATGAACATGAATACCACTTTGTTTGGTAAGCTCAATATCAATTTCAACACCGTTCTCGACCCGTATGTTTACGATGAGCGAAACGTTAAGGTTGACCGCTTTTTGTGGCAGGAAGACCGCCGTTTGGTGCAATTGCGCAGCTTCAATTTTACCATTGGCAGTAGTTTCCGCTCTAAGCAAGGTAGTAGCGACACGCCCGGTGTAAAGGAAGGGAGGGAGCAAGAACGCGATATTGTAATGGCTAACTATACCAATTACTACGATTTTAATGTGCCTTGGAGTTTCAATTTCAATTACAACTTTGGTATGCGCAGGGGCTCAACCAACAACCCCGATACATTGGTTATAAGCAGCAACAGCATTACCCTTGGTGCCGATGTAACCATTACCGGAAAGTGGAAAGTGGATGTTGCCGCAGCTTACGATTTTTCGAAGAATAGCTTGGTATATGCCAGCATGAACGTAATACGCGATATGCATTGCTGGGTGTTGAGTTTCAACTGGGTACCGTTCCCGCTCGAGCGCCAAACGTATGCCATACAGCTTAACGTAAAATCGCAAGTGTTGCAAGAGCTTAAGCTGAGCCGAAAGAAAAACGTGTTTGATAGCGCGTTCTAGTAATTGTGTATAGCTGACTAAAGTCAATATTTCCTCAAACACTAGTCATAATATAGGGTACTAGTTTGTGACATCTTTGTCCCATTATATTCTCAATATGGGCATAGTGGTTGCTACAAAGGTTGAAAAAAATGTATTAGTTGGGGGGCTTACAGTTTGTGCGCACTGCGGCAATGATTGCCCCGACCATAACTTCGCATATCAAGAAAAATACTTCTGCTGCCAGGGTTGCGAAACAGTGTATCAAATACTTTCGTCGAACGAGCTTTGCGAGTTTTATAGCATCGACCAAAAGCCAGGGGCAACTCGCATAAATGCCCGAACTGGCGATTACAGCCACCTCGATTTGCCCGAAATTGCTCAACAAATACTGGAATACCAAGATGCCGAAAAGGCTCGGGTAAGTTTCCATTTGCCGGAGATACATTGCAGTTCGTGTATTTGGTTGTTGGAGCAATTGTACAAAATCAATCCGGCCATTACTGTTAGCCAAGTCGATTTTGGTGCTAAGAAAATCACGTTACTTTATAAATCGCAAGAGGTAAGCTTAAGGCAAATTGCAGAATTGCTCGACAAGTTGGGTTATCCGCCCGATATCCGCACCGAGGCCGACCAATCGGGCAGTAAAGCTGCCAACAACGTAAATAGGCGATTGGTAATGCAAATTGGCATTACTGGGTTTTGCTTTGGCAACATCATGCTATTTAGCTTTCCAGAATACCTATCGCTTTGGGATGCACCTGAAGAATCTGCTAACAGGCTGTTTTCGTTGCTCAATATTATTCTTTCCTTACCGGTATTGTTTTTTGGCGGATTTGATTATTTGAAGGCCGGTTGGAAAGCAATTGTAAACCGACAAGTAAATATTGATGTGCCCATAGCTATTGGCATTATAGCGTTGTTTACCTGGAGCATTTGGGAAATAGTGAGCCAACTAGGTAGCGGCTATTTAGATTCGATGGCAGGTTTGATATTTTTCTTGCTCATCGGCAAATGGTTTCAACAGCGCACTTACGATTTTCTTTCATTTGATAGGGATTACCGCTCCTTCTTTCCATTGGCTGTGAAGCGCAAAACCGAAACGGGTGAAGAAAATGTGCCTATTGAGCAAGTTGTACCGGGCGACATTCTGTTTATTAGAAACCAAGATTTGATACCTGCCGATAGTTTGCTATTGATGGGTAATGCCACGGTAGATTATAGCTTTGTTACGGGCGAGGCCATGCCCGTGCGCGCAAATATTGGCGACTTGCTATATGCTGGTGGTAAACAAACTGGTGGCGAAATAACCGTACAAGTGCAAAAAGCAGTAAGCAATAGCCACCTTACTAGCCTTTGGAACCGCGACATTTTCCGTAAAAAAGACGAAGAACGCTTTAGTGTACTGATTGACCGAATCAGCCGCAATTTTACCTTTGTAGTCTTGGCCATCGCCACGCTCTCTTTAGTGGGTTGGTGGGTAGCGGCTGGTTTGCACACTGCCCTTTACGTATTTGCCACCATACTTATAGTAGCTTGCCCCTGTGCCTTGGCACTAACTGCACCTTTTACCTACGGCAATAGCTTACGCCTTTTGGCCAAAGCAGGCCTCTATCTCAAAAACGGCACGGTAATAGAAAAAATGGCCACTGTAGATAATATAGTGCTCGACAAAACAGGCACGCTTACTGTAAATGACGATAGCGAGGTTTCTTATCACGGCATAACCATTGAAAACGCTGATGCAGCCGCACTAGCAGCAGTTGTAAAAAACTCGGCACATCCCTTGAGCCGGGCGATAGCCAAGGCGTATGTTGTAAAACCTTATATACTGGTAGAAGAATTTAAAGAATACCCCGGCGAAGGCATTTATGGAATAGCCAATGGAGTTGAATTCATTATAGGTTCGCGCAATCTGTTGCATCGTTATCAGGTTACAGTGCTGCACCCAGTAACCAATGGCAGTACCAAGTCATATTTAGCCATCAATGGGCAGTTTTTTGGCTCATTTTTATTCAGCAACCGATACAGGGAAGGTATTGAGCATACATTGCAACAACTTAGCAGCCAATACCAGCTTACCTTGCTAAGCGGTGATAGTGATGCTGAGGAGCAGAAGCTTAAGCCTTTATTGGGCAATACCAGCACCTTATTGTTCAATCAATCGCCAGCCGATAAGATGGCCAACTTGGCTGTGATACAGCAGCAAGGGCATCATGTACTGATGCTGGGCGATGGCTTAAACGATGCCGGAGCACTGAAACAAAGCGAGGTGGGCATAGCGGTAGCCGATAACATAAACCAGTTTTTTCCGGCTAGCGATGGCATGCTTCATGCACAGCACATTAACAAGCTACCCCAGTTTTTACAGTTCAGTAAGGATAACATTACCATTATAAGGTCTTGTTTGGTCATATCATTGGCATACAATGTTACCGGTATTAGTATAGCGGTAGCGGGCTTGCTAACACCTTTGATTGCAGCAATATTAATGCCGCTTAGTAGTATTAGCGTAGTGTTAGCAGTAACCTTAGCAACCAATATTATGGCCCGTAAACGTGGCATCACCATTAAATCTTAAGCTATGTCAGTTATTATGGTTCTCATCGCTTTTAGCATGCTGTTGGCATTGGCCTTTTTGGTTGCTTTTATGCTCAGTATGCGCAACGGACAGTTTGACGATACTAGCACCCCGCAGCTAAGAATGTTGTTTGATAACAATGCTCCTGCTAAAGGCAAAGGCTCAAAAGCCTCGGAAGAGAAGAAGCTGTAAAACAACTGGAAGGTTCTACGCGCATTGTAAAGTTCAGTGGGCTTCGTTTGTAGCGTCGGCAGCCTCTCAAAACCGCCAAGTATAGCCTACAGCAAACAAAAGTCTACTCCTCACCTGATTTCAGTCATGTTTAACGAAATACCCCCAAATTAACTTTGTAACTATTATTAACTCCTAGCATTTTCTTATGGCAATTGAACGTTTTTCTTACGACAACAAAATAGTGAAGTACTTCGCTATTGCCACAGCCATTTGGGGCGTTGTTGGCATGTTGGTGGGGCTGCTTATAGCATGCCAGCTCTTTATTCCCGCCCTCAACTTTGATTTGCCTTATACTACCTTCGGGCGTTTAAGGCCGCTGCATACCAATGCGGTTATTTTTGCCTTTGTGGGCAACGGTATTTTTATGGGTGTTTACTACTCATTGCAGCGCTTGCTTAAGGCGCGTATGTTTAGCGATGCACTCAGCTGGATACATTTTTGGGGCTGGCAGCTTATTATAGTTTCGGCAGCCATAACCCTGCCCTTAGGCTTAACCACATCGAAAGAGTATGCCGAGTTGGAGTGGCCAATTGATATAGCCATTGCGCTTATATGGGTAGTGTTCGGCATAAACATGATTGGTACCATCATCAAACGGAGAGAGCGGCACATGTACGTGGCCATTTGGTTTTATATAGCCACATTTGTTACGGTTGCGGTGCTGCACATTGTCAATTCGTTTGAGCTGCCGGTATCGCTTTTCAAAAGCTACTCGGTATATGCTGGCGTTCAAGATGCTTTGGTACAATGGTGGTATGGTCATAATGCGGTAGCATTTTTCCTTACTACCCCTTACTTGGGTTTAATGTACTATTTCTTACCTAAAGCGGCCAATCGCCCTGTTTATTCTTATCGCTTATCCATCATTCACTTCTGGGCTCTAATATTTATTTACATCTGGGCAGGCCCTCACCATTTATTGTACACTGCCTTGCCAAGTTGGGCGCAGTCGTTGGGTGTTGTTTTTTCGATAATGCTAATTGCGCCTAGTTGGGGCGGTATGCTCAACGGCCTGCTTACCTTGCGCGGTGCCTGGGATAAAGTAAGGGTCGATCCTGTTTTGAAATTCATGGTAGTAGCCGTTACCGCCTACGGTATGGCTACTTTCGAAGGCCCGATGCTATCGCTTAAAAACGTAAATGCTATCGGCCACTTTACTGACTGGATTGTAGCTCACGTGCACGTTGGTGGCCTTGGGTGGAACGGTTTCTTAACCTTTGGCGTGTTGTATTGGCTAATACCTCGTATGTGGGGCACTTCATTATTCTCTCGCAAATTGGCCAATATTCACTTCTGGGTGGGTACCTTGGGTATTCTTTTCTATGCCCTACCAATGTATTGGGCTGGTTTTACCCAAAGCTTAATGTGGAAAGAGTTTACCGCTGAAGGTTTCTTAAAATACCCTAACTTTTTGGAGACCGTTACCCAGCTAAAACCACTATATGCCATGCGTGCTTTTGGTGGTTTGCTATACCTAAGTGGTGTTTTGATAATGGTTTACAACCTATTTAAAACGGCTAAACAAGGTGTGTTTGTTCCTAACGAAGCTGCTGAAGCACCTGCCCTTGAGGCCAAAGCCCATATTAGCGGTGGCCACTGGCACCGTTGGTTGGAGCGGCGCCCTGTAATATTCACTGGCTTGTCGCTGGTAGCCATATTGATTGGTGGTATGATAGAGATTATTCCCACGTACCTTATCAAATCAAATATACCTACTATTTCATCGGTAAAACCATATACGCCACTTGAGCTACAGGGTCGCGACATATACATCCGCGAAGGATGTGTAGGTTGCCATAGCCAAATGATTCGTCCGTTCCGTAGCGAAACCGAACGTTTTGGAGAATATTCTAAAGCAGGTGAGTTTGTTTACGATCACCCATTCCTTTGGGGCTCAAAACGTACTGGACCAGATTTGGCTCGTGAAGGCAAGAAATATCCTGATAGCTGGCACTATTACCATATGATGAGTCCGCCACTGATGTCGCCTGGCTCTTTGATGCCAGCCTATCCATGGTTGTTGGAAGATAAGCTTGACACCAGCACAACCAAAGCCAAAATTGAAGGTATGCAAACGCTTGGTGTGCCTTACGAAGCAGGTTTTGCTGATATAGCAAACGTAAACCTCACCGCGCAAGCCGATAGCATAGCCGCTGGCCTTAACAAAGAAGGCATAGAAGTAATGGCCGACCGTGAGATAATAGCCATAATAGCTTACCTACAGCGCCTGGGTACCGATATTAAGGTAAAAGATATTCAGCAACCTGTAAGCACTAATAAATAAGCCATGTATAAAGAGATATTACGCGGTGTGGACAATATCGGCATATTCCCGACCATCTCCTTCACCATATTTTTTCTGTTCTTTTTGGGTTTATTGATTTATGTGTTAACGGCCAATAAGGCCCACGTAGCTCATATGAGCACTATGCCCCTTGAAGAAGAAGCAACATTGACTACCACCCCTTCAAAACATCAGCAATGAAAAGTAAGATGTTAAAACACATAGCTGCGGTAATATTTATCATAGCAATGACAGTACCTGCCTTTGCCCAAACTACTGCTCCCGCGCAGCCGCTACCCAGCTTTATGGATACGCACCAAACTGAAATACTTATCGGGCTTTTTGCTACGGTTATGTTAATTATGCTGTTTGCGGTGTTCTACTTATCCAGCATGCTGGTATCGATGACCAAAGCAACAATGACTCAAGAGCAACAGGAGCATTTAAGGGATGTAGAATTTATTCCATTTTCGAATTTTTTTGATTGGGGTAATATCTCTAAAACGCTTACAGATGCTGTGCCAATTGAGCAAGAAGAGGATATAATGCTCGACCATGACTATGATGGTATAAAAGAGCTTGATAACCACTTACCACCTTGGTGGACCGCCATGTTTTACATGACTATAGTGTTCGGTTTTGTATATTTCTTCTACTTCCAACTATCTGGCACCGATCGCAGCCAGTTTGCCGAGTACGAGCAAGACATGGCCATAGCACAAGAGCAAAAAGATACCTACCTAGCTAAGATGGCTAACTTGGTAAACGAGAACAACGTTACACTATTGAGTGATGGTAGCAGTTTAACCAATGGTAAGCAAATATTTATTTCTTATTGTGCAGCCTGTCATGGCCAATCAGGCGAGGGTGGGGTAGGACCTAACTTTACCGACAAATTTTGGATACACGGCGGTAGTATCAAAAACTTGTTTACCACCATTAAGTATGGTGTGCCTGCAAAAGGCATGATATCGTGGAAGGACCAAATGGGTGCTAAGGATATGCAAGATGTAGCGAGCTATATTTTGACCATGCAAGGCACCAACCCACCTAACCAGAAAGAGGCACAAGGCACACTTTGGGAGGAAACTGGGGTAAGTGATACAACTGCTGTTGCGCCAGTAGATAGTATTACTGCAATTGCAGTGGATACCACAGTACAATAGTAACGAGTTATGGATTATCACGAGGAATTTAGGGACTCATTAGCAACTGTTGATGAAGCGGGAGATAGAATATGGTTATATCCTACCAAACCTTCGGGTAAGTATTACAACTACCGCACTTGGGTAAGCTTTGGTCTTTTGGCCTTCCTTATTTTTGTCCCTTGGATAAAAATACACGACCATCCATTGTTTTTGCTCGATGTGTTCGATAGGAAGTTTATCTTGTTCGGTGCGGTGTTTTGGCCTCAAGATTTTTACCTCTTCGGGTTGGCCATGATTACGTTCTTTGTATTTATCATATTGTTTACGGTAGTATATGGGCGTGTGTTTTGTGGTTGGGTTTGCCCCCAAACCATATTCATGGAAATGGTATTCAGGAAAATAGAGTATTGGATAGAAGGTGATGCAAGCGCTCAGCGCAAGCTTAATGCCGCCCCTTGGAACAAGGAGAAAACCATAAAACGTATTGGCAAGCATAGCTTTTTTCTAGTAATAGCCTTTATTATTTCGCATACCGTTATTGCTTGGCTTATTGGTGTTGATAGTTTGTGGAATTTGGTAAGCACCTCGCCTTTGAAGCAGCAAGGGGGCTTTATAGCCATGATTGCTGGTACATTCGTTTTCTATGGGGTATATGCCAGGTTTAGAGAGCAAATGTGCACTACTTTTTGTCCTTATGGCCGATTGCAAGGGGTGTTGTTGGATAACGATAGCATGATTGTGGCATACGACCATGTACGCGGCGAGCCTAGAGGTAAAATCAAAAAAGACACCGATAATAGCGACCTTGGCGATTGTGTTGATTGCGGTCTTTGTGTGCGGGTATGCCCTACGGGTATTGATATAAGAAACGGTACACAAATGGAGTGCGTGAATTGCACCGCTTGCATTGATGCTTGTAATGAGGTAATGGAAAGGGTACACAAGCCTTTGGATCTTATCCGTTATGCATCGGAGAATAGCATTACCGAGAAACGTGGATTTAACTTTACTACCCGCATGAAGGCGTACACTGGCGTATTGGTGCTGTTAGTTGGGGTAATGGTCACGTTGTTGTTTTTAAGGAGCGATGTTGAGGCCACAGTGTTGCGCACACCAGGTACCTTGTTTCAAAAGTTGGATGATGGCCGGGTGAGCAATCTTTATCAAGTAAAAATCATCAATAAAACCTTTGATACGATGCGCATTGCTTTGTCGCCTAGTGAACATGCAACAGTGAGGTTAATTGGCAAAGACAGTATCCTAACAGTACCGTCTGGTGGTATGGCTGAGTCTAGTTTCTTTTTGGATATGAACCCCAAAGAACTAGATGGCATTAAAACCAACATTCGAATCAATTTGATGAATGGCAACAAAAAGGTAGGAAGCGTAAAAACTGGTTTTCTCGGGCCTGCTGGCAAACACTAACTTAAAATAATAGTAAGCATATCAAAAACAATTTACTATGAACTGGGGACATAAAATAGCAATACTTTACGGTGCTTTTGCCTGCTTAATCATGTTTATGGTATACAAAGCTATGCAAGAGGATGTAAGCTTGGTTACGCCTGATTATTATACTCAAACTTTGACCTACCAAGACGAAATAAACCAGCGAGAACTAACCTTAGAAAGCGGCCGAAAGCCACTGGTGGAGCCTATGAGAGAAGCGGAACAAATAACGGTTACCTTTCCGGTTCAGGAGGCTATTACGGGTAAAGTTTGGCTTTATCGCCCTTCAGATAGTGAGCAAGATGTGCATGAAACTTTTAGTTTGGCCGTTGGCGAACCGTTGATATTATCAATGAAAGACAAACCATTTGGTTTATGGCGCATAAAAGTAAACTTTACCGCAGCGGGCAAAGATTATCTAACCGAACAAGTATTAACCTACTAGTATGTTTGTGCTCAGTGGTTTTTTACTAGGATTGGCCTCTAGCCTGCATTGTGTGGGTATGTGCGGCCCCATTGTAATAGCTATGAACCGTGCAAACGGTTTAAATGGCAAAGGCTGGGAGCGCTTATTACTATATCAGGGTGGCAGGGTGAGTACCTATATAGTTTTAGGTCTTTTGGCTGGCTTATTGGGTTTGGGTGTGCGCATTGGTGGTTGGCAACAATGGTTATCCATTATTTCGGGTATCCTGATATTGGCCATTTACTTCTTGCCACGCACCGGTTGGTTTAAAGGTGCAACAATCAACTTCAGCCCGGTAACCAGTCGTATTTCGCAGCAAATGCAGAAACGCACCTTGTTAAGCAGCGGCATTACTGGTATGCTCAACGGCCTGTTACCATGTGGTATGGTTTATGTTGCCGTGGCAGGCTCTTTGGCCGGCACCAGCCTATGGCAGTCGGCAGGTTTTATGGCTATGTTTGGCTTGGGCACCACAGGTGCCTTGGTTGGCGTAAGTTTGGGCGGCGGTTGGTTGGGCAAGCGGTTAGCCAAGATGTCGCCATACATAATACCTGCATTTGTATGCATTATCGGTTGTCTTTTTATTCTTCGTGGTATGGGTTTGGGCATTCCTTTTGTAAGCCCAGCTGTTGGGCATAGTTGCCATTAAGGCGTATTTGCTTTGTCTTTTATCTCCTATCTTTATAGGCATAGAAACACAATATGCGCTACTTTTTGCTTTGTTTTTTAGTTCTAGTAGGTTTGCAGTCAATTGCACAGCAAACTATTGGCTTGTTTCGCAACGATCGCGCGTCCTACAACGGTTATACTTTGTTTTGCCCTTCTGCATATGAAACCACCTATCTTATTGACAATTGTGGCGAGGTAGTGCATACTTGGCAATCGGCCTTTCAACCAGGGCTTACTGGCTATTTGCTGCCTAATGGCAATTTAATTCGGTCGGCCAAACTGAATACTAATATCAACTTTACGGCAGGCGGGGTTGCCGGAAGGGTAGAGTTGTTTGATTGGGACGGAAACATTCTTTGGTATTACGACTATAACGATAGCAACAAAGTAAGCAACCACGACATACAAGTGCTGCCCAATGGAAACGTGCTGATGTTAGCATTTTATGACATTACCGAAGATACGGCCCTTGCCCTTGGCCGAAACTCAGCAACAGTAGATGGAGATTTTTGGGATGGGCGCATTATTGAAGTGCAGCCAACTGGCATGGGCACTGGCAACATTGTTTGGGAGTGGCATGCCACTGACCATTCTGTTCAAGACTATGATAGCACTAAGGCCAATTATGGCGTGGTAGCCGCCAACCCGGGTAAGATAAACATTAACTACCCAAATAATTTGGATGCGGACTGGCTGCACTTGAATGGGATTGACTATGATGAATCGCTCGACCAAATACTATTGAGCGTACATCGTTTCAATGAAATATGGATTATTGACCATAGCACCACTACTGCTGAGGCTGCTAGCTCAATCGGTGGAAATGCAGGTAAGGGTGGCGATTTGTTGTACCGTTGGGGCAACCCAGCTGCTTATAAACGTGGTACCCTTTCTGACCAAATTTTATACAAACAACATGATGCGCAATGGGTAAAATCAGGCTATCCTAATTCAGGCAATATTACCATATACAACAATGGACAAGGAAGGCCAGCAGGCGATTACTCAACCGTTGAAATGATAGTGCCACCGCTATTGACCGATGGCAACTATACTTTGCAACCTGGGCAGCCATTTGGTCCCGATACGGCATTTTATAATTACACAGCCAATCCTCCGTTAGGTTTCTACTCTCGGAATATAAGTGGTGCGCAAGCATTGCCAAACGGTAACATTTTGGTTTGTGAAGGCACAGAAGGTCGCTTGTTCGAAATTGCTCCAAATGACTCGATTGTATGGCAATACATAGTGCCGGTGAATGCACTTGGGCCTGTTTCGCAAGGTTTGCAGCCAATTTCTAACAATACCTTTCAAGCGCTGCGATATGGGGTTGATTTTCCAGCATTCGCAGGTAAAAACCTAACCCCACAAGGGCCGATTGAGCTAAACCCCTTGCCTAGCACTTGCCAGATTTATGTTACCGACACAACCGGAATAGACCAAACCATTACTTTTAATCCAAGCCTATTTCCCAATCCATCAACGGGTAGTATACAAGTAACCTTACCTGTAGGCGAAACAGGTGTAATGAAGGTGACCAGTGTCTCGGGTGTTTTAGTTTTCGAAACCAACTTAACCACCGATGCTAATGCTGTTAATCTTCCAAAGGTATCAGTAGGCCTGTATTTATATCAAATTATTACTCATTCAGGTAAGGTTGCAGCGGGTAAAATATTACTTGAATAAAGGTTGCTGCTGCTCATTAGACCATAAAAAAGCCCCGTTTTGCTTAAGCAAAACGGGGCTTTTAGTGTAGGATGTTACTATTGATTACTGAGCCAATTGGTTAAATACATCACGGAATTGGGCCAGTTCCTCACGGTTAAATTTATTGTCACTATCTGCAACCAACTGAAGGAAATATTCCAAGTTGCTCATGTCATCTGGTAGTGGCTCTTCTTCAAAATATTGACCAACCTCAAAGCTTTCGTTGTTTTCAATGTGTTGGCTAGCAAGGCGCAATACTTTAGTTACTAGAGGGTCTTCGGCAGCTTTGGCTTGTTCACGCAACTGCATCAACACCGGTATAGCACTTGTTAAGTCCTTTCCGTCTTGGGCAATTTTTACTGCCTTCTCAAACAACGCTTTATTGGTAGAATTTTTCATGACTGGTTATGTAGTAAATGTTTGGGATTCTTATTGGGCAGTAAAAATAGGTGCTTTGGCTGTCATGCCCAAGTGTTGTTGATACATTTCGATGGAAATATTTGAATAGTCGATGGTCGACGGTCGATAGTCCATGGATTTTTTTAGGATAAATAGAGTTATTAGGGGCAGCACGGACAGGTTTAGCCTATTTTTTGTTAATATTTTCTTTTCAAGTTTTTGGACTATAAACCATGGACTATCGACCATCGACTAAAACCGCTACCTTTGCCACATGTGGTACAACATACTATCACTTATTGTAGGTGGCTCATTGGGCGTATTAGGCCGTTATGGGGTGTTACATTGGATGGGTAATCAGCAGTGGCTCGGCTTTCCGGCTAGCACTTTTACCGTAAACATGGTTGGCTCGTTGCTTATTGGTTTTCTTTGGGGTTGGTTGGATGTGCCTCAAATGCCCGAAACGCTCAAGAATTTCCTTTTCGTAGGTTTTCTGGGCGGCTTTACTACCTTCTCTAGCTTTGCCATCGAAATGATGCAGCGTATACAGGTCGGCGACATTAAGTCCGCGTTGTTGTATGCGTTACTTAGCAACATACTCGGTGTGTTGCTTGCTTTTGGTGGTTTGTGGTTAGGCGCGCGCTTGCATGCTTAATCAAGCTTTTCGCACCTGCAAGTAGTTACCTCTCGATTTCACCACAACAACATCTGTACCTTTTTCTATCAATTCACCATCGGTTGATGCTTCATAGCGATTTTCGCCTATAGATATTTTACCTGATGGGCGCAAATCGGTAACAGCAGTGCCTTGCTGGCCGGCTAGGTTATCAAGCTCTGCAAGCCCAGCAGTATAGCCTTCGCCGCTCAATGAATCTTGCAAGGTCAGTTTTTTGAAGGCGGCACTATTGGTTATGCGCTCATTAAACACCAAGAAACCTATTATAGACAGCGTAAGTATAACCGTAACTTGCAGTACCGCCCTAGTTAGCTGTTCGCCACTGGCAAATGTGAAATCAAAGCCATCAATATTGGCTACTAATGAAAGTATTAAGGAGCCCACAATAAGAATAATACCGCTGATGCCCGCTATACCAAAGCCAGGAATCACAAATAACTCCATAATCAAGAGTATTACGCCTACTATAAAAAGCAAAATCTCCCAATTAGCGGCAAGCCCCTCGAGATACAGCGGCGCAAAAAACAACACTGCAGCAGTAACTGCCAAAGCCAATGGGAAACCAATACCTGGAGCCTGCAGCTCGAAGTAAATGCCCCCAATAATTGCTAATAGCAAAAGTGAGTTGACCACGGGGTTCAGTAAAAACGAAATGATGGCATCGATACTGTCAGGTTCGTATTCTTTCAACTCATAATCGGCAACGCCTATTAACTTCAATACCTCTTCTCGGTTTTCGGCAGTACCTTCTGAGTAGCCATGTTTTAGGGCTTCTGCAGCAGTAAACGTAAGGGTAAAGCCCGAATCGATAATGCCAGGTATAACAATACGGTCATCCACCATAGCTTCGGCAATAAGTGGGTCGCGGCCATTGGCCTCGGCAGTGCTGCGCATAGTGCTGCGCATATAGCTTTGGTATTTGTCGGGCATTTGGGTGCCGTCTTCGCCACTTACTACGGTGGCTGCGCCAATGCTGCTGCCCGATGCCATGTATATGCTGTCGCAAGCTATGGAAATAAGCGCACCAGCCGAGGCGGCGTTATCGTTTACCCACACGGCTATGGGCATTTTGGCGTTCAATATCTTGTTGCGTATTTCATCCGCAATATCTACTCGGCCACCAAAGGTGTTCAGTTCCATTATTACTAAATTGGCACCCCATGCTTCGGCTTCGTCAAGGGCTTTATTTATTAAGCGGCCCGCCGGTGGCATTATTTCATCGTGCAGCCTAAAGTAGTACACTTTTTGTTTGCCGCTATAGCTTTGCACCGTTTGGGTGGTATCTTTCACAATAGGTGCTTGGTAGCCTGTGTCGATGGCGTTAATAGGTGTATCTTGGGCCATGAGCGCCAAAGGCAGTGTGCCTAAAATCATGAACACCCATTGCAGTATCGGTTTGTAAAAGCTAGCTCTCATAATGCGTGCAGATAATAATTTGCCCTAATTTTCGGTTTATTATAGGTGGTTTTCCCCAACCCAATCAAATTTAGCCATTTTGTTTAACATGTTTCGCACCTACCTTAAAGCAGTTTTACTCTCCTTTTGCTTGTTGTTTGCCGGTACTTTGCTATCTCAAACCAAAGTTAATATTGATGGTAAGGCATACACGGTGCACCAAGTGCGCGTGGGCGAAACGTTTTACTCCATAGCCCAAACCTATAAAGTGCAGGTCGATAGTTTGCGAAGCGTAAACCGACTAACAGACCCTGCCGCGGCACTGCGCCCCGGCGATATGCTAGTGGTGCCGTTGTATGCAGTTAAACTGGATGATGCATCCCCAAACACGCCAACAGCCCCAACAAAGCCAACCAACAATACACCAACTGCAACTACCGCTAGCACTAAAGAGCAAGCACAACATATTGTAAAAACCGGCGAAACGCTGTACTCTGTAGCAAGGCTATACCCACACACTACCGTTGCGGCCATTAAGGAGCTGAACAAATTACAAGTGGAAGGCTTGAGTATTGGCCAAGTGCTTTTAATACCGGGTAGTAAGGCCTCAACAACTAACCCTACCGCACCAAAGTACAGTGCACCGCCAGCTGGCCAGCCGCCAATTGATAGCAATGCCATATTTACCCCAAGCAAACCATCTGGCAGCGCTGCCCCAGCGGTAAATGCCAATGACGCAACAGTGAGCGATGATGGAGGATCAACCGTAGCGTCGTTCGATTTGGTTATGCTATCTGATTTAAAAGTGAAGTACAACGCATCTGTTGCAAGCGGCAACGAGCTAGTACTTAAAGGTACCGCTGGCTGGCTTAACGACCCTTCGCACGAAAACCAGTACCGCTTTTATGCCTTGCACAAAACCGCCCCAATTGGCTCGGTAGTTAAGGTGCGCAACCTCATGAACGACCGCGTGATATATGCCAAGGTAATTGGCAAGTTGCCAAACAACAAAAGCAACGAAAGCTTTATTGTAAAAGTCTCAGGCGGCGCAGCACGGTACCTAAACGTGCTAGATGATAAATTCATGATAGAGCTGTCAATGCCGCAAGCAAAGCAGTAACAATTACCTACCCAACCTTACATTAGTAGTAAATTGAAAAGACATTTGATGGTCCATGATTTCGCCAATAGAAGTATATTCTTTATCGGACCGTCCATCTAGAGATATCATGGCGTTATACTTCATTTCCAGCCCAAACAGCACACGTTCCGCTAGGTAAGTCATCCACCCAAGGCGAAGGCCTGCGAGGTACTGGTTGTGGGTAATATTGCTTCCTTCGCTATTTAATGAATAACCTAATTCGAAACCCGCATAGGGCTGTGTGTAAGGCGATGCATTAGGTAGGAATGCCCATCCCAAGCCAAATTTGGCATAATATGACCTAAGCGTATAGGGCTTATAAATGTACGAGTTAAAACCACTGCCGTAGGCAAAGTTTGCATCTTTTTTTGCCGAGGTACGAGTAAAGCCCACTGAAACATCCAATATTAGCGGACGAGTCATTTCGAACCTTCGGTACATAAAACTTGCACCGTAACCTAAACCGTAGCCTTTGGAGTATGGGGTAATTGGCGCTAAGAGTTCAACGCCCAATCCTAAATGGCTTTGCGAAAATGCGCTTGAAATAGGTAAAAGCAAAAGTGCCAATAGGCAGGTTAGGTAAGTGTTTCTCATGTCCCTTTTTGTATTGCTGGCAAAAGTAAGCGATAGCTTGGTAAAACTAAAATTAGCTCAATTTGGCTATTAGAAAAGATAATTTCTTTTACGTTAATGAAATAGATTTTTAATCCTATCATTTTTATCCCTCGACCGTGGATAGTTGACCATCGACTATTCACAAATTTTCACCAACTTTACGCTATCAACCGGAACTAACAAAAGGCTACCGGCATGGCTTCAAACAATAGTATACATACGTTCAGTTTATTGGGATTAACGGGCGGAACAGTCGATTTTAGCGCGTTCCGTGGCAAGAAGATATTGGTGGCCAACACGGCCAGCGAGTGCGGTTTAACGCCTCAATATAAGCAGTTGCAAGAGTTGCAGGAAGAGTATAAAGATAGTTTAGTGGTGGTGGGCATACCTTGCAACGATTTTGGCGGACAAGAGCCTGGCACTGCCGATACCATTGCCGCGTTTTGCGAGCGCAACTATGGCGTTACCTTCCCGCTTACCGAAAAACTGAGCACGAAGGCTCCTAATCAAGCTCCTATATTCCAGTTTCTTACTACCAAAGAGTTGAACGGATTGTGGGACAACGAGATAAAATGGAACTTCCATAAATTTTTGTTGGACGAAGAAGGAGTGCTTATTGCCTCTTTCGGTTCTACTGCCGACCCCATCGAAGCCATGCTACCATACATGCCCGCGTAAGTTCTTGTTGTAGGTTAGAAGTGGTCTGTCGACTACCATAGCCGAAGTGTGATTGTTGAATGACTGAATGAGCAACCCAAACGGTAAGCTCGTCCGACCACTAAACATTACACCTTAAAAGCAACAGAAAACCCATGCAGTTTAAAGACATCATCGGCCAGGGCCACTTAAAGCAGCAACTCACCTCTTCGGTGCGCGAAGGCCATGTGCCCCATGCCCAAATGTTTTTGGGGCCATTGGGTTTTGGTGGTTTACCTATTGCATTGGCCTATGCCCAATACCTAAACTGCGTAAACCCCCAGCTTGAGGATAGCTGTGGCGAGTGCCCAAGCTGCCTTAAAATGCAAAAGTTGGCGCACCCTGATTTGCACTTTAGCTTCCCTTTTCCGAGTGTTGAGAAGCGCAAAATAAGTACCGAAAGCATTACCGAATGGCGCGAAGTACTAAACCAAAGCCCTTACTTGAGTTTGCACCGCTGGATGGTGAAATTCAATGCCGAAAACAAACAGCCCAACATACCGATAACCGAATGCCATGATGTAATGCGCAGGCTGAGTTTCAAGGCATACGAGCAGGGTTATAAAATAATGCTTATTTGGCTGCCCGAGTATTTAGGCAAAGAGGGCAATACACTTCTTAAAATATTGGAAGAACCGCCTGCTCAAACGGTTTTCTTGCTAGTCGCCGAGAATTTGGAGACCGTATTAAGTACCATTATTTCGCGCACGCAAATTATTAAAATTGCACCCATTGAGCAGCAACAGTTGGCCGATGCCTTGGTCAATTTGCAACAATTGCAACCGGATGAGGCTTACCGAATTGCTGGTTTGGCCAATGGTGACTATATTGAGGCCTTAGATTTGATAAACCATTCGGCAGGCGAGCATGCCGAGCTGTTTGAGCAATGGATGGAAGCCATATTGAGCCGCAATGTCGACCCAATGGCGCACGTTCGCTGGGCCGATACATTTGGTGCTTTGGGCCGCGAAGCGCAAAAATCTTTTATGGTATATGCGCTGCACATACTGCGCGAGGTATTGCACTTGCAGGTTTATGGCAAACCATCGGACGTGCTTATCGGTAGCGAAAAGAATGTGGTAGGGGATATGGCGGGTAAATTCAATCAAGAAAAAATGGCTCGTTTGGCCGATTGGCTCAACGATGCTTATTATCACATAGAGCGCAACGCTAGCGGCAAAATACTCATGCTCGATTTGAGTATTAGGTTAACCAAGCTGGTGAAACCGCAGAATGCCGCAGTTTAGTTTGAAAATGAGATAATTTGGAAATTTGGAAATGATGTTGCGAATTGGAAAATAAGGCAATTTGAAAATGAATTTGCCATTCACTGAATAGGTTTTATTGTTTTAAGAAGGATTATGATTTGAAATTTTGACTTTTAGTTGCTTTGAATGGTAATACCATTTTCAAATTAGCACATTTTCAAATTTTCAAATCGTACATAAAATATAAATTATGGGATGCACCAGTTGTGCCACAGATAATGGATTACCGAAGGGTTGTAAGTCGCATGGCAGTTGTGCCAGTGGCGCTTGCAATATGATGAATACTTTCGATTGGTTGGCCGAGATGCCTATAGCATTCGGAAGCCAAGAAGGTCCTGAGTATTACGAGATAACCTTCAATGGAGGTAGTCGCAAAGAGTTTTTCAAAAACGACCAAAAAGTACCCGTGCATACCAGCGATTGGGTGGTGGTTGATACGTCAATGGGTTACGATATTGGTCAAATTTCCTTGTCTGGCGAGTTGGTAAAGCTGCAAATGCGCAAAAAGAAAGTTAAGGAGCGCAATGCTGATTTTAAGAACATATTGCGCTTGGCCAACGATACCGAGTTTGATTTGATGAAGGAGGCTAAAGCCCTTGAGCAAGAAACTATGGTGCGTGCCCGCGCTATTACTCGTGCCTTGAAACTAGATATGAAAATAGGCCAAGTGGAGTTTCAAGCCGACAAAAAGAAAGCAACTTTTTACTATACTGCCGAAGACCGTGTGGATTTTAGGGAGTTGATTAAAGAGTACGCCCGTGAGTTTAAGGTGAAAATTGAGATGCGCCAGATTGGTGCCCGACAAGAAGCTGCCAAAATAGGGGGCATTGGTTCGTGCGGAAGGGAGCTATGCTGCTCAACCTGGTTAACCGATTTCAAATCGGTATCAACCAACGCTGCCCGCTACCAAAACCTGTCCATCAATCTAGCTAAGCTATCAGGCCAATGTGGTCGTTTGAAATGCTGCTTGAACTATGAGTTGGATATGTACATGGAGGCCCTTCAAGATTTCCCTAAAAAGGCAGAAAAGCTTGAAACCGAAACAGGTGTGGTTTTCTTGATGAAAACCGATATACTTAAACGCCTAATGTGGTATACTTACGCTGGCGACCCAACGTTTTACCCACTAACGGTTGAGCAAGTTGCCGATATTATAGAGCTGAACGAGAATGGCAAGAAAGGTCAGCCACTAGGGCAAATAGTAATAGTAGAGGAAGTAGAAGAGGAAGAAGTTGAACAGGATTATGCCGATACTGTTGGCCAAATAACCCTCAGCACCCTTGAAAAAACAGGCAAGAAGCGTAAGAAAAAGAAAAAAGGCGGCGGCGGTGGCGAATCTCGTGAGGGAAGACCACAACAAGGCGCTCCACGTGAAGGTGGTGCACAGCCACAAGGTGGAGGAGCACAGCAGCGCAACCGAGGCGAAGGACAACCGAATAACCGAAACCAACAACGCGATAGGTCTAGGCCAACTGGTGAGCAGAAACCCAACACAGAAGGTAGCGAAACACCAAAGCCACAAGGCCCTGCTAATAGCTCGGCTGGCGATGGTAAGCCTAGAGAAGGCGGTGCAAACCGCAACCGAGGTGGGCGCAACCGTAACAGGGGCAACCGCAACCGTGGTGGTGGCGAAGGTGGTAACAACCAAGGAGGAGGAGACGCAGCATGAGATACTTAGCGTTTTTGATGATAGTGGCTGCTAGCTTTTGGGTCGGGTGCGATGACCCAGCAAAGGTGTTTGAAGAGAACCACGATATTCCGAACCAGGTATGGAACAAAGACCATATGGTCGAGTTTAGCTTCGATATTAGCGATACAACCCAGTTTTACGATATATTGGTCAATCTACGCCATACTACCTTTTACCCGAACAGTAACTTATGGGTAATGGTGTATACCACTTATCCTAACGACACGGTTCAGCAACAACGTTTGCAACTAACTTTGGCCGACGAAAAAGGCCAATGGTTTGGCGATTGCACTGGCGATATTTGTACCGTGCAGCAATACATTCAGCAGCGGGTTTTCTTCAACCAACTTGGAACCTACAAACTTGCTTTCGAGCAAATTATGCGCACCGATGATTTGGCCGATGTAATGGCATTTGGTCTTAGGGTTGAGGTTGCAAAAGCTCCGAAGGCAAAAGTGCAAAAACCAGCAAAAGAGCAATAACCAAGCGGTTTATTTAGCACTGCGTAAATACTGCTCCACTTTAGCAGTAAATGCTTTCACATCCTCCGGCGGAAAAGCTTCTGCAGCCCAAGTAATCCTCCTCGCGGTGATACCGTCATTATATACTAGGTAGTAGGTCATGTTGCCTGAGCCAGTCATTTCTCCATGCTTGTCTATTAGCGTCATCGCTTCTGCAATCAAGTTAGCAGCCTCTTTGGCATTTGCTTGGCCATGATAATATTCTACTTCTGGGTTTGTGGTGGTCGAAAATATTTGCCCGTTTTCAATTATTGAAATAGTAGTTCCTCCACCGGTAATACCTCCTTGGCTTCCGTATTGCAATCGTTGTCCTTTATAGTCAGAAAGTTTAATAAACAGGGTCGAGGTCGATTTGCAGCTTGCCACTACAACGATAGTTGTTACCAATAGAAATGCGGTATAGAAAATATTTTTCATGCCGACAGGGAAATTTTGCAACAATATATGCAAATAATCTGTATAAGCGATTGCTCAACATTGCATGCTTGTTAGTTTCTGCCTGCGGGTAAAATATCTTTGTTGCCCATACACTTTGTTTTGCTAAATTTGATAACAACTAAAAACCTAACGATGAAGAAATTTTCTCCCAGTTTCTATTCGGTAACCTTGTGTTTGGCTGCCTTTTTGGGCTTCTTTTATGCTATTGATACCTATGGTCAGGGTTGCATTGCAGTGCGACATATGGGTATGTGCACCGCCACTGATAGCAGTGGCTTTTTAAACAAGGGTCAGTTTCAGCTTACTTTAGGCTACCGCTTTTTGCATTCATACAAGCATTTTAAGGGTGACGAGGAGCAAGTAGAGCGAGTGGAGCAGCAAACCGAAGTGATAAATCGCACTACATCAATGGACATTACGCTGAGCTATGCCGTAAATAGAAAGCTGGTTTTGAATGCCACCATGCCCTTAGTTTATTCCGATAGGTCATCGCTTTACGAGCATGACCGTAAAAATAGATTTAATACCAAAGCATACGGTATTGGCGATATGCGCTTAACCGCTACCTATTGGATTCTGGATCCAATGAAAAGCATGAAGCGCAATGTTTCCATTGGCGGTGGCCTTAAATTGCCGACGGGCAACGAGAACACAACCGATGTATTTTATACCGTAAATGGCCCACAAGAGCGTCCTGTTGATCAATCAATTCAGCCAGGCGATGGTGGCTGGGGTGTTAATGTTGAGTTTCAAGCCTACACCCATATAGCGCATCGGTTGTATGCTTATGCCAATGGGTTTTATTTGTTCAACCCGATGAATACCAATGGTGTGCGCACCTATCGCGATTCGTTGAACCCGATATTGGCCAATGAAGCCATTATGTCTATTACCGATCAATTTATGGTTCGTGGTGGTTTAAGTTTTTACCCTATGAACAATAACAAATTGAACGTTACGCTAGGTGCCCGGGTGGAGGGTGTGCCTGTAAAAGATGCTTTTGGAAAAAGCGATGGTTTCAGGAGGCCAGGGTTTATTGTTTCTATTGAGCCAGGTGTTACCTATAAAATCAAACAAAAGCATGAGGTAAACGTTAGCGTGCCAGCAGCATTGTATAGAAATAGGTTGCAAAGCCTTACTGATAAAGAAACACAGGCATTAACGGGCAAGCCTAGGCATGGCGATGCGGCTTTTGCCGATTATCTTTTGCTCATTACTTATGCCTACAAGTTTTAAGTGATTCTTCAACTATTTTAACATTATTCGTCTTTCAACTTAATTGCGGCTCATTTTTAAAACTACAATAGCATAATTTTGTTTTAATTTGTAGGCAATCAGCGTATTAGGTGCACCAGTTATGGATAAGGCGGTAAGTTACATTGTTTTGGCAATACCAGTGTTCTTCCTGTTGATAGGGATAGAGCTACTGTTTGACCGCCTGCGCAAAACAAACTATTACCGTTTCAACGATGCCATATCAAACCTTAGCTTAGGCATAGGCTCCCAGGTGAGCGGTGTATTTTTAAAGTTGTTTGTTTTTGTTGGCTATCTATACCTGTACAAGCATTTCCGATTGTTTACGCTACCCGGTTTCGATACGGGTGCTCCCACTTGGGCGGTAGTACTTACCTTTAGCTTATTATTCGTAGGGGTCGATTTTTTCTATTATTGGTTTCATCGCTTGGCACACGAGATAAGTGTGCTTTGGGGCAGCCATGTAGTGCACCACCAGAGCGAAGAGTATAATCTTACGGTTGCATTGCGCCAGGCTTGGTTGCAGGGTGCTTTCTCGTGGGTGTTTTATCTGCCTTTGGCCATCATGGGTTTCGAGCCTGTAATGTTTCTTACCGTTGGCTCTTTTCAAACGCTTTACCAGTTTTGGATTCATACCAAAGCCATTGACCGAATGCCCGCATGGTTCGAATACGTATTGAATACGCCTAGCCACCACAGGGTGCACCATGGCGTAAACCCTAAATATATTGACCGTAACCATGGCGGAACTTTTATTGTTTTCGACCGCATGTTCGGTACTTTTCAAGTAGAAGAGGAGGAAGTGGTGTTTGGTATCACAGGCCAACCCAAGAGCTGGAACCCACTGTGGTTGAATTTTGAATATTGGGGCGGACTTTTTAAAGACGTTGCCAAAGCGCGCAACTTGAAGGATGCGGTTAAAATGCTGATGTTGAAACCAGGTTGGAAACCCGACTACCTAGGTGGCGTGCAGCCCTTTAAAGAGGTAACCCCCCAAAGTTTCCAAAAGTACGATACGAGCATTGCCATTGGTTTGGCTTATTACATCTTTTTTCAGTTTGTGTTGCTATTGGCTGGCGCTACAGGTTATTTGTTAGTGGCCGAAAATCTTGAGTGGTTAACCAAATTGGCGTTTGCATTGTTAATAGTAATAACTCTGGTCACTTTAGGAGGTTTGCTGGAAAATAAGCGTTGGGCATTTTTTATGGAGTTGTTTCGGTTAATAGTTACGGTGCCTGCGGCTATTTTGGCTTTGCAATCCGCAGTTAATCCGCTAGCGGTAACCATTGTTGTGCCCATCGTTGCATTAATTTCGTTTGCTTGGTTAATACCTTACCATAATATTTTAAAGCGAGCAGAAGAGGAGTCTGCAGTAGCCAATGCTTAGTTCACTACAATCAATATTCGATTCGTTTCAGCCTGCCGATAAGGTTATTTTCTATGCCTTTCCGGTATTTATTACGGCCATAGTACTAGAGTTGGTTGTCAATTTTTTGCAATCGAGGGAGTTATATAATGGTAAGGATAGTGTTGCCTCTGTAACCATGGGCATCGGTTCGTTGTTTGTTAATTTGGTAATGAAAGCCGCCGCGTTTTTTGCCTACACGTTTTTATACACCCATTTCCATATTTTCGAATTGGGCAGTGTTTGGTGGGTTTGGGTATTATTGATATTTGCCGACGATTTAAGTTTTTATTGGCACCACCGCCTCAGTCACGAAGTGCGCATCCTTTGGGCTGCCCATGTAAACCACCATAGTAGCACCAATCTAAATTACTCTACTGCGTTGCGCCAAAGCTGGACCGAGTTGTTTCACAAATACTTTTTTTGGCTATGGTTGCCCGTTGTTGGTTTTCAGCCATGGATGATATTAACCATGATGAGTTTCAGCCTCATTTTCCAGTTTTTGCAGCACACCGAGCTGGTAGGCAAATTGGGTCCCTTGGAGTGGATTTTTAACACCCCTTCGGCACACCGAGTGCACCATGCTAGCAATGTGCGCTACATGGACAAAAACCATGCAGGTATGCTCATTATCTGGGACCGTATGTTTGGCACTTACCAAGAAGAGTTAGACCAAGATGAGCCTATTTACGGCATCACTAATAATATTGATACGTATAACCCCGTAAAAATTGCCACGCACGAGTATGCCTCTATTTGGGAAGATTTGAAACGGATGCCAACCTTTAAAGACAAACTAAAACTGTTGGTTAATCCTCCAGGTTGGAGCCCAAACGGCCCAAACCAAACTGCAAAATTCCTGCAGAAACAGTTACATTTGGAGGAGCAACGCACGGGCCTCATTAAGCCATCGCATAAAGACGCCGAAAAGCTGGCGTTGCAAAAATCGGAAACTAAAGCAGCATGAGCGTAAAATATTGGATGGTATTATTGCTGGTAGCTACTATAGCAAGCTGCAAATACTCAGAAGGGTTGGAAGAGAAAGAGGTGCCAGGCCGATTTAAGATTAGTGTAACCGATTACATGAGCGAGGCAGATAACTTGCATCCTAAAGCGGTTTTTCAGTATTCAAGCCCATACCGTACTGTTTATCTATTGGTGCTGGATACCACCAAAACAGGACATTCGCTTGCTGAATATGGCCAATTGGCCTCTAGCAGGATTGCTACTGTGCTAAAAGATTCGACTATTGACGTAATAGACAGTATATCAATAAGTGGCGCCCCTACTTTAGGTTATAAAATTGAAGGTGTTATAACTGATGAGGGGGTATGGTACTACCTAGCAGTAGTTGAAGGAAAAGAGCACTACTACCAAGTGTTAGGTTGGACCCTTACCCGCCGCAAAGAAAAGTATAGCAATAATATTGAAGAGATGGTGAAATCATTTAAGCTGATATAATTCCATGAACAACGCCAAATCGCTTTCAATTTTGTACTGGGTATTTACCATCACTCATTTGGTATTCGAGGGTATGCTGATAGCTGGTATGCAACAAGCTTTGCTGCCAGCAATGGTAACCAAAGCACTATTGATGCCTGCATTAATTTGGTATTATTACAAAGCCTCTGGCGGCTCATTAGGTTCGGTGCAAAAACTTGTATTGGTTGGTTTTATCTTTTCCTGGTCGGGCGATGTGAATTTAATGATGCCCCGTTTGGAGCATTTTAAAGCTTACGAAGAATTGTTCTTTTTAGCAGGCTTGGTTTCGTTCCTTATTACCCATGTATTATACATGCTAGCTTTCAGAAAAGACCTCGCTAATAATACCAACACTTCGTTATTAAAAACCAAGCCTTGGCTGGCATTGCCTGTTTTAGTAGGTTATGTTGGTTTATTGGCATTTTTGTTGCCAGCCATTAATGCAGCAGAGCCCGATATGTTGATACCAGTAATAGTTTATGCTTCTGTTATTACAGCCATGGTTCTTTTTGCCATCAACCGGCAAGGTAAAGTATCGGCAGCAAGCTATAGCGCGGTATTGGCTGGCGCCCTGTTGTTTATGTTCTCTGATAGCAACATAGCCATCAATAAATTCCATACACCGTTTAGTATGGCTCCATTGGTTATTATGAGCACATACTTATCATCGCAATACTTATTCGCATGGGGCACACGCAAGGGTGCATAACTTAACACTTACGGATTTAGGCAATATCCTCTGAATTAGTATATTTACCGCACTATCATGTATCGATAGTGTAACCTAGAGTATCAGAGCGAAATAATGGAGTGGTTATCTTACATCTTATTACCAGTAATTGCCGGTGCCATAGGTTGGTTTACCAACTGGGTAGCCATAAAGATGCTCTTCCATCCGCGCAAGAAAATTCGCATTCTCTTTTTTGATATTCAAGGCGTATTTCCAAAGCGCCAGTATGCCATGGCCGAGAAAATTGGTAAAATGGTAGCTGCTGAGTTATTGAACGTAAGTGACCTTAAAGACCGCATAAACGACCCCAAGAACCTTGAATCGATTAACCAAAACATTGAGGCCAAGGTTGACCAGTATTTAGACGAGACCTTTCCCGCCAAATATCCTATGATGTCAATGTTTTTGGGAAAAAAGGCCCGATTGAAAATGAAAGGCGATTTTTTGAAAGAAGTACAGTCAGTAACCCCAGTAGTGATAGATAAATACATGGAAAACCTCGAAGGCTCCTTCGATGTAGAGAAAATTGTGCGTCAAAAGGTTTCCTTGCTTTCCCCAATCACCTTAGAAAAACTAATAATGGAAATCCTTAAAAAGGAGTTCCAGTTTATTGAGCTAATCGGCGCTGTGCTAGGTTTCCTTATTGGCGTTATACAGGTTTTATTGGTTTGGGTAAGCAAAATGTAACGTTGTTGGTTACTAGTTGAATGGTTCACTGTTCATGAGGTTGAGGGGCGGTTACAAGTGGGTGTTTTTCCCTATTTTCACTAATCAACAAATCAACCAATTAACCCACAACTAACTATGAAACGTGTAACCGCCATTGGTGGCATCTTTTTTAAAAGCCACGACCCTGATAAAATTAAAGATTGGTATAGAGAGCATTTAGGTTTCGATACTAACCAGTGGGGCACTACGTTCGAATGGAGGCATTTAGATGACCCTACCAAGAAAGGCTCAAGCCAGTGGAGCCCTTTTGCTGCCGATACCAAGTATTTTGCACCCAGCACCAAAGAGTTTATGGTAAACTACCGTGTAGAGAACCTGGAGTGGCTGGTGGGTGAGCTAAAGAAAGAAGGCGTTACGATAATTGATGAGATTGCGACTTACGACTATGGTAAGTTTGTGCACATACTCGACCCAGAAGGCAATGCCATTGAGCTTTGGGAACCAATTGGGGAATAATATAGAGGGTGTTTTACTTTTTAGTTTCTGAATTGTTTATTTAACTCGCAACTCGTAACCCGCAACCGCACCCATTCGACTCCGCTCAGGGTGAGACAATTTAATGGAATGGAAAAAGTACGTGCTGATAAGTGGTTGTGGGCAATAAGGCTGTTTAAAACACGGGGCCTAGCAAGCGATGCTTGCAATGCTGGAAAGGTGAAACTTAGTGGCGACAGTATCAAGCCAGCCAAAGACCTGAAAGTGGGCGATACCCTTACCATCAACAAAGAGCAGCAACGCCTTACTTACAAGATAATTAAGCTAATAGATAAAAGGGTAGGGGCACCCGAAGCGCAACTCTGCTACGAAGACCTAACTCCACCTGAGGAACGCGAGACTGCAGCCATGCCTTCGGTGTTCCGTTTCCCAACCCGCGAGCGCGGCGCAGGCCGCCCCACCAAAAAAGAGCGCAGGGATATGGGTAAGCTAAGAGGAGAGGACAAATGAATAGGTCTCGTCTCAGACGAGAGAAAATGTGCTAATTTGAAAATGAGGTAGATTGTAATCGTATTTCGTACCTCGTAAATCGCACCTAATCACTTAACCCACCAACTCATACGCACCCTCATCCAAATGCCTTAGCTCCTTCCTAAACTGCGCGGTTAGCCGCGGGTATAGTGTGGTGTTTTTGCCTTCACGGTTTAAGTACCAACTTTGGCACCCCGATTGCCAAACGGTGCCTTCAAATTGGGTTTGCAGTTGTTGGTTATGCTTTGCCTGCACATCGGCTTTAACATCCAAGTAGCCATTGGGTCCCTGGTTCTCTAAAAGTTTTAGATAATCTACTAGGTAGTTCATCTGGCTTTCCATCATGTGCACTACTGAGTTATGGCCTAGCCCGGTATTGGGCCCCAGAATAAAGGCTAGGTTCGGGAACCCAGAGACCGTGGTGCCACGGTACGCCTGTGCGCCAGTTTGGCGCCATTCGCTCAGCAAGTCACGGTTGTTTAGGCCCGAAATGGTGGTGTACAGCTCAATTTCGGCAGCCACAAAGCCTGTAGCCAGCACTATGGCATCAAAGTCATGTTGTCTGCCATCGGCGGTTATTATGCCTTTAGCATTCCATTCTTGTATGCTGGTGGTTTCGAGGGTTACATTTAGCCTATTGAACGCAGGGTAGTAGTCGTTGCTTACCAACACTCGCTTACAACCCATTTTATAGTTAGGTGTTAGCTTTCTGCGGGTTTCGGGGTCGCTTACTTGCTTGCTCAAATGCCTAAGCGATAGTTTTGACCCAATGCGATTAATGGTTTCGTTGCCCACAAAAGCTTTCCCGAAAAACTCATTTCGCCAGTAGATCATCTCTCGATATAACTTGTTAATGGCAGGGGCTGTCTTGAACAGCCCTTTTGCAAAGCCTGAGAAAGCATGGTCGGGGCGCATTTGCACCCAAGCTGCCGTACGCTGAAAAACGGTCAGTTGCCCCACTATAGGCGCAATGTTGGGCACTATTTGTATGCTGCTGGCACCGGTGCCAATAACGGCCACCCGTTTACCATTCAGGTCGTAGTTTTTGTCCCATTCGGCACTATGAAAAACTTTGCCTTGGAAAAGCTCCATGCCTTCGAATTTTGGCGTGTTGGGCCTATTTAGCGGCCCCGTGGCCGAAATAACCAACTTCACTTGGGTGATGATACCGTGTTGGTCGGTTATTTCCCATAGGCCGTGTTCTTCAATAAATTTTAGGCCAACAATATCGGTGTTGAAGCGGATTTTGTTGCGAAGGTTGTGTTTTTCAGCTACAAGCTTAATATACTCCAATATCTCGGGTTGCTTGCTAAATGCACGGCTCCAGTTGGGATTCAATTCGTCGGCAAAAGAGTATAGGTGTGAAGGTACATCGCAAGCACAGCCAGGATAAACATTATCACGCCAAGTGCCGCCTACTTCGCTAGCCCTTTCAAATATCACAAAAGAGTTGCGGTTTTCCTTTTGCAAGCGCAAGGCAGCCACCAAGCCACCAAAACCTGCACCGATAATACCAACTTGAAAATCAGCTTTCATATTGGCTAAGTTAATGAATTAGGGCGATTGGTGATGGGCTCCCTAACATTTCGTCAGAGAGCAACAAGACATTAAAAAAGTGGGCCACCCTTTCGAGCGGCCCAGCTATACAATCGGTTATGCTATACTTAGCTAGTTGCTTTTCACGCTAAAACTATCTGAAAGATTTTTCCATGATGTGAATCCACGCTTTATTGAAACGCTCGTTCTCTTCTCGGAGCTTAAATAATTGCTCTAAGCCTTTCTCCCAGTTGTCTGGCTGCGATAGGTAAACGTAAAACCATTTTCGTTTCTTGTCGTAAACCACACCTGCTTTAAATCCTTCTTTAGTAAGCTGTTCTTGGAAGTTATAGGAGTTCTGCTCAATACGGAACGAACCTACTACCATGAAGTAGTTACCTAATTCAGCGCCACGCTTGTACTCCAAGTCGTTTTCGTCAACAATACGTGTGCGTTCTTCATTTTGGTCGTCTACTATGTCTGAAGTTTTATTCACTTGTTTTTGCAGCGAGTCAAGCTTGTTCTGCAGTTGTTGTTCTAGGTCGGTAACACGCTTGTTCAAGCTATCCAATTCTGCTTGGTCTGCCGCGGTGCCTGCTCCGTCTCCTTCCACTTCAAGGCCATTAGCAAGCAATCCTTTCAATGAATCCACTTCGCCGCCAAGCGAATCCACTTTGCCTAATAACTCGCTAAGGATGCTGTCGTTTTTGGCGGTAACCTCAGCAAGTTTGTCAACCAATTCTTGGTTATCAGTTTCTTCACCTTTCTTCTTCTTACCGAAAGTAATACCCAATAAAATTTCATGGCTGCCAGTAGTATAGCCATTTAGGTTATTGATGGGCAAATCGTAAGAATAGCCAACAGTAATCATGTTGTGCACTTTGAAACCACCGCCAACGGATACGGCATAGTCGTAACGGTACATACCGTTAATCCAAACCCAGTCTTTGTACATAAACGAGGCACCAGCGTCCAATTGGAAGTTAATGGCCTCGGTAGTACGGAACATAACGGTTGGCTGTATGGTAAACTTATCCTGTGCCAAACGTAACTTGTAACTCGTTTGGGCTACATAGTGGCGAGCGGTTTCGTAGCCGGTTCTGCCGTTTTGGCTAAGATAACTCAAATCGGTGCCAAACAAACTAGGAACGGATAAGCCCAAGCTCCAGTCTTTCAGCATGTAATTAACACCGAAACCAGCCTCGAAGTATGCGTTGCGCTGTATGCCATTGGTTATCAATTCATCCGTAGGGTCAAGCACAAATACGTCGTTGTAATTAATGCGCACTGATTGTGCACCTGCCGATAATCCTAATGAAAGACGATGGTTCTCGGCAAAATTGATGTGGTAAGCATAAGAAAAACTGCCTCCCCAACGACGGAAAATGCTGCTTTGGTCGTTGTACACATAACCGCCAAAGCCTGCTTTGTTGCTCATTACGGGCATGTCAAAGGTTGCTGCCCTGGTTTCAGGTGCTTGATCAAAGCCTGCCCACTGCCTGCGATAGATAAAGAACAACTGAGGCGAACCTGTTGAACCGGTAAGCGCGGGGTTGTATAAAAATGGGTGATACCAGTATTGCGAATACAAAGGTATTTGTTGAGCCTGTAAGCCTGTGAAAGCGGCCGCGGCAAATGCTATGATGATGATTAGCTTTTTCATGGTTAGTCCGTTTCAGTGGTTTAGCGAAGAATATTTACAGCTCCTTTGTATAGGCGGTCTGAGCCTTCAAAGCGGATAACATAATAGTACGTTCCTTCCGGTAGCTTATTGTCCTTATAAGTACCTCCCCAATCGTTGTTGTATGCTTTGCTGGTATACACCTCGGTTCCCCATCTATCAAATATCAGCACCTCCACATCGGGGTATGTTTCAATATTAATGATGTACCAGAAGTCGTTCTTGCCATCACCGTTAGGGGTAAGCGTGTTGGTAGCTTGTACCAGATAGTCTTCGTTTACAAATACCGTAACCTCGTCCGTGTCTTGGCAACCATTGGTATCAGTTACCAATAGGGTATAAGTGGTAGTTCCCAAAGGCTTGGCTACAGGGTTGGCTATGCTAGGGTTGCTCAAGCTTTCAATCGGTGTCCACTCATAGTCGGCACCACCGCTACCGTTTAGTTGCGCGGTATAGCCTTTGCTTATGGTTGTGTCGTTTCCGGCATTCGCAATCGGCAATGGCCATACAATTACCTCAATGCTATCGGTATTGGTACAGTTGAAAGTGCTAGTAACCGTAACATAGTAAGTACCCGAAGTGGTAACAGTTATGGTTTGGGTAGTTTCGCCCGTACTCCACTCGTATCCAGCTTGGCCAGCAGGGGCTCTCAAATCAACGCTACCGCCATCACAGAAGGCCAATGGGCCAAGTGCTTGAATAGTGGCAGGTGGCAACTCGTGCACTACAACCGTCTTTCTAAGGGTATCGGTACAGCCTTGGGTTGAGGTTACTACCAAGTATGGCTCATAAATGCCAGGAGCAGCATACAAGTGGCTAGGGCTTACTTCTAATGATACTGAGCCATCGCCAAAGAACCACCTCAAATCGGCAATGGTGCCGTTGTTTGGCACTGCCGAGATGTTGTCAAACACTACTAACTCGCCTATGCAAACATCCTCCACATCGAAAGCCACAATAGGCTTAGGATAAACGGTAATGGCCCTTGTGGTGGTATCGGCGCAGCCATTATTGCTGGTGCTCACCAAAGTAACGGTGAAGGTGCCGAAGCCAGTGTAAGTATAGGTTGGGTTTTGGTCAATAGAAGTAAACGTATCGCCAAAATCCCAGAAGCTGGTTAGGGTTCCGTAAGGTATGGTGGAGTTGTTATCGAACACCACGGCATCATCTTCACAAACATTTGTAGCAGTGAAGCTAGCTGTTGGGTTCGGGTGAACGGTAATTACTTTGCTGACCACATCAACACAACCGGCATCGCTGGTTGTGGTAAGGGTAACGGTATAGTTGCCAAGCACCGTGTAGGTGTGGCTTGGGTTAGCAGCAGTATCGGTTACTCCATCGCCAAAGTTCCATAGGTAAGTGGTAGTGCCAAATACAATGGTAGTAAGGTTGGTAAAGTCGGTCGGGTTTCCAAAGCAAGTAGGCCCTACCGAGAAGTCGGTTTCAGGCAATGGGCTTACAATCAAGGTACGGGTTACGGTATCGGTACAACCATTGTTAGTAGTTACTATCAAAGTAATGGTTTTGATACCGATGCTATCGTAAATGTGGGTTGGATTAATGTCCGTGCTGAAAGTGCTATCGCCAAAATCCCAGAAGTAGCTTACTGTGCCTACCCCAATGGTGGTGCCGTTAGTGAAACTTGCAGCAGCGCCTAAGCAAACATCGGCGGTAGTAAAGGCCGGCACTGCGCGGTGGAAAATAGTGACCGTATCGCTCGCTACATCCGTGCAACCAGTTACAGTATCGGTTACGGTAAGTACCACGCTGTAACTACCTGGCGCACCATATACGTAAGCAGGGCTTACATCGTTGCTGGTGTTTCCGTCGCCAAAAGTCCACGTGTAAAGTATATCGGTTCCAACAACTATCGAGTTGTTGGTCATCGTTACGGTATCCCTATCGCAAGCGGTGGTATTGCTCAGCGTAAAGTCAGCAACTGGCTCTGGGTGAACGGTTACCTGTTGCGTAAGAGTATCAACGCAGCCATTGTTGCTAGTGGCTGTAAGCAATACACTGTAAGTACCTGGGCCGCTATACAAATGGGTAGGGTTTATGTTTGTGCTGGTTGCGCCATCACCAAAGTTCCATAAGTAGCTCAAAGTACCAGTTGGTATGGTGCTGGTATTGGTAAAGGTTACTGAGGTGCCATCACATACATTGGCAAGAGTAAATCCTGCAACGGGTTCTTCGTGCACTGTGATATTCAAAGTAGTAACCGTTGCACAGAAGGTTATGGTATCAATTGCCTCAAGCGTAACGGTATAGTTACCTGCCGCTGCATATACGTATTGGGTATCGGTTACAAAGTTGCTAAAGTTGCCATCGCCAAAGTCCCAGTTATAAACCACATTGGTACCTGTGGTCGAAGTATTGGTAAAGGTAATGGTATCGCCAAAGCAAATAGTGGTAGCAGAAGCTGTAAAGCTAGCAGTTGGTGTGGCATTAACAATCACCGGCTTGGTAATAGTGCGAGAACAGCCATTATCGCTGGTAGCGGTAAGCGTTACGTTATACGTGCCAGCGGCTAGGTATAAGTGTGTTGGGTTAATGTTGGTGCTGGTGCTTCCATCGCCAAAGCCCCAAACAAAGCTCAAAGTGCCAGTGCCTATGCTGCTAATGTTAGTAAAAACTACGGTTTCGCCATCGCAAACATTGTTTGCATTGAATCCGGCAAAAGGCCTGTTATAAATGGTCACGCTGTGCTTTATACTGTCTTGGCAGCCAATGTTGCTGGTGGCAACCAATGTTACCTGGTAAGTACCGGGCGCGGTGTAAGCATGGGTTGGGTTGGCAGCTGCACTGGTGCTTCCATCGCCAAAGTTCCAGCTATAAGTAGTGATAGTGCCACTAGCCACTGTGCTAAGGTTGGTAAAGGTTACCAAGCTATCGGGGCAAGCATTGGTAGCAGTAAACTCAACCACCGGGCGCGGGCTCACGGTTACGCTTTGGGTAATAACGGCATCGCAATTGGCAGTAGAAATGGCGCGAAGGGTAACCGTATAAGTACCCGCTACGATGTAGGCGTGTGTTGGGTTGGCCAAAATGCTGGTAGTACCATCGCCAAAGCTCCATTCGTAGCTAGTTGCGTTAGTAGAGGTGTTGGTAAAGGTTACATTGCCACCTGGGCAAGCCGGAGTAGCTACAAAACTAGCTACTGGTTTAGCAGGCACAACCACATTGTTGGTGCTAGTGCCAATGCAGTTGCTAGGGCTGGTTATCGCCAACGTAACTGAGTATGTGCCCGCAGGGTTAAATATGTGGGTTGGATTCTCGTCGGTGCTAATGGCGCCATCGCCAAAGTTCCAAAGGAACGTGTAAGGACCGCCAGTGGCTGGAGTGTTTGCGGTAAACTGCGTTATTTCACCTGCACAAGCATTGGTGTTGGTGGGTATGGCTACATTAATCACATTGTTAACCACCACTTCTAATGAGTCGCTGGTGGTGCAACCTGCTGTGCCAGTTGCTGTTACTTTTACAAAGTACGTTCCGGCAGTGTCCCAATCAACGTTAATGTTGTTGGTACCTTGTCCACTAGTAATAGTGCCGCCACCTGATAGTGCCCAAGTGATGGTATTGCCACCGCCGATGCTGGTAGTGTATATCTCGTTGAGGTTGGTACATGCCAAGGTGTCGCCACTTACGCTGAAGTTGGGTACAGGGTTAGCGTTCACTAGCACGGTTTGCGTAGCGGTATCGGCACAGCCGGCAGCATTTGTAGCTATCAGCGTAACTGTATAGCTGCCACCTAAGGCATAGGTGTTTGCAGGGGCATTTGCCGTGGAAGTATTGCCATTGCCAAAACTCCAAGCATAAGCGGTGGCGCCAGTAGCGTTGTTGGTAAATGTACTGCTGGTGCCAGCGCAAAACGCCGGTGCAGTAAAGGCTGCGGTTGGCTTGTTTTGTGCTGTAACCGATTGTGAGGTCGTAGCTGTACAGCCTTGGTTACTAGTAACGGTTAAGGTCACATTGTATACACCAGTACTGGCATAAACATAACTAGGATCTTTGAGCAAGGATGTGCTTCCGTCTCCAAACTGGTACTGATAGCCCGTAATGCTGCCGGTAGGAACGGTGGATTGATCTGTGAAAAACGTTGGATTGTCTTCACATGCCAACGAAACGCTAAAAGCTGCAGTTGGCAGAGGATTTACCGCAATATTGCTTCCATTGTTGTTGCCAATGATCAAGGGGCTACTGGAGTTTACACGCAAACGATAAGCACTACCTGCTGGAGTTGAGACAGGGAAGGTGCCAGTAATGATGCCAAAGCTATCAGTACTAGCTAAGGTGCCTATGGCAGTTGGCGAGGTAAAATTACCAGAGGCATCACTCAATTGCAAGGTGTAAACATTACCTGAACCCACGCTTCCCGTGCTATTGAAACCAACTTGCACCGAAGCCCCAGGGCAAAACGACAACGCGCTAATAGAAGTAACGTTAATCTCCTGAAAGGCAAAACTGCTGGTTATAGCCGTTTCAAAGAAACTAGGCGTGGCAACCACGTCACTCAGGAAACCCAACACCAAGCTACGGCCGTTGTTGTTGCGCACCAATGCCGCCTCGCCGTTGCCAAAGGTGGCCAATACAGTGCTACCACCAATCGGGCTTAAACCCATTGAAAATGTAGCCCAACCCGTTCCAGGATTAACTATTGTAAATGGATTGGATGGCAAACCCGCTGCAATGGTAGGGTCGGTGGCGGTTACTATGGTTTGGTTTACGTTTCCCGTAAAAGTTGCCCCAAGTGGCGCCGATAAAGGCGAGTTAATAAAATAATCAGTATAAATGGTAAAGCCACCACTGTTCATAAAAGCAGCCAATGCCGCTGCAGAAGTTGCATCTGCTGGAGCATTTTGACCAAGATAAATGGCCATATCGTAAGCGCCAGGTATGGCTATCTGGGTCTGAAAAGCAGCATTTGTGGTAACCAGAGTAACCGTGTAGCCCAGATTGGCAAGCGCAATGGACATTTGGTCGGTGCCCAAGTTGAAATCGTTGTAGTACAAAACGTTTTGTGCCGATAAACGACAACCAAAAAACAAAAGCGCGGTTAGGAAAAATAATCGAAGTTTACTTTTCATACAAGGGTTGGTTTGTCTGTTGTGCAGCCCCAAAACTAGAAATTTTAATTCTAATATTTTGTTCCCCCTAATCTGCTCGGCAAATTCAGTCTCGGAAATATGCTACATTTGTGGTCAATTGTTACCAAATAACTAGTGTTTTACCTCATTTTTTACAAAGCTTTATGAGAAGCATTTTCTATTTGTTCTTAGTTGTTATGTTGGCTATTGGAACTCCGTTACTTGCCCAAGACCACACCTGCTACATTCATGACGAAGGCGCACATGCCCGCGAAAGGGTAGTGGATATAACCAAAACGAGTATTGATGTGAGTTTCGAACCAACCAAAGGCGTTGTGAACGGCACCGTGGTGCATGCCTTTACCCCTTTACGAAAAGTGGTAGATACCCTCTTTTTGGATGCACCTGGCATTGAGGTGCTAGAGCTTACGCTCGATAAAAACAAGGTAAAGTATACCGTTGATAGCAAGGGCATCACTATACGTTTCGATAAGCCGCTTACTTGGGGTATAGCGCATTCCCTCACGATCAAGTACAAAGCTACCCCGCGCAAGGGCCTATATTTCATTGGCTGGAACGACCCGAACAATCTAAGCCGTAAACAGATTTGGACCCAAGGTCAAGGCATCGACAACCGCCACTGGTTCCCTACGTTTGATGATATGGGTGACAAGATGCTGACCGATGTAAAAGTGACCTTTGACAAAGACTACCAAGTACTGAGCAACGGCAACCTAGTAGCGGAGAAGTTGAACAAGGACAATACCAAAACTTGGCACTATGCCATGGATAAGCCGCACAGCGCTTACTTGGTAATGATAGCTATTGGCAAGTATGCCGTGCAAACTGTTAAGAGCAAGGGTGGGGTGGTGATAAACAACTGGTACTACCCTGAAGATGCAGACCGTGCCGAGCCTACCTACCGCTACACCGCCGAAATGATGGACTTTTATGAACAAGAGTTTGGTGTGAAATACCCTTGGCAGCAGTATAGCCAAGTAATGGTGCAAGACTTTATGTACGGCGCCATGGAGAATACTTCTGCCACCATTTTTGGCGACTTTTATAACGTGGATAAGCGTGCGTTTTTGGATAGGTACTACATCGGTACTAATGCGCACGAGCTTACCCACCAATGGTTTGGCGACTACATTACCACCCGCTCGCCAGAGAACCACTGGTTGCACGAGAGCTTTGCAACCCAATATCAGAAACACTTTGAACGCTCCATTTTCGGTGAGGACCACTACCGCTGGAACTGTCGCACCGAACTTTGGAGCACCCTAAGCGCGGCTAAAAGCAACAACTTACCGGTAGGCCATAGCAACCCCGGCAGTGCACGCCACTACCCTAAAGGCTCGCTAGTGATTGATATGATGCGTTACATTGTGGGCAAGGAGCAGTTTAATGTGGCCCTGCAATACTATCTGCAAAAGCACGGCTATAGCAATGTAAGCACCTTTGACCTATGGGCGGCCTTTAACGACAAGTTGGGTATTAATCTCGATTGGTTTTTCGACCAGTGGATACATAAGGGCGGGGAGCCGAAATATGAAGTGAGCTACTTGGAAGTACCTTTTGGCCCAGCAAGTGCTGGCGCTACGGTATTCACCGTAAAGCAGGTGCATGCCATGGACGATGTGGTGGGCCTTTTCCGTATGCCGATAGTGTTTGAAGTGCACTACACCGACGGCACTTATGCCTCGGTTACGGAGTGGATTGAGAACCACAGCCACACGGTAACCATTACCAATGAAGGCAGCAAGAAAATAGCCTATGTGCTCTTCGACCCGAACTCGGAGATAGTGAAGAGCGTCGAATTTTCTAAGGAGACCCCAATGCTGCTAGCCCAAGCCCTGGGTGCCAAAAACATGATAGACCGCTACGATGCCCTAGTGGCATTGCGCAAGGTGCCGCTAGCTCAAAAGCGCGATAAACTGGTGGAGTTGTATGCTAAAGAGCCTTTCTGGGCCGTGCGCGCCGAGGTGGTAGAGCAGCTTATAAACGATATGGAACTGGATAATGAGGTATATGTGACCTTACTTGCCGACAAGGATGCCAAGGTTCGCCTAAAAGCTATTGAAAATGTGGCCACCATACACCCCAAATATTTGGCGGCCTATGAGCAGTTGCTCACCGATTCATCGTACAAGGTGCTAGAAACGGCCTTGGTGAAGTTGACCACCAATTTCCCGGCCAACACGAAGCGTTACTTGGAGGCCACCAAAGGCGAAGTGGGCATGGGCCAGAGCATCCGCATTGCTTGGCTAGAGATTGCCATTGCCACCGAGCGCGACAAGTACCTGCCGCAATTGGTGGCGCTTACTAGTAATAGTTACGAGTTTCGCACGCGCGGCAATGCCATGGATGTCCTCAAGCGCCTCAACTACCTGGATAAGACCCTCGTGGCTAACCTATTTGATGCCAGTCTGAACCCCAATACCCGCCTAGCAAACCCTGCGTTTGGACTGCTTAAACACTTTAACGGGCAAACGGCCTACCAAGCCCTGATTAAGGATTACTACAATAGCCAAACCTGGAACAGCTGGCAGCGAGAAGCGCTCAAGGGCCTTTAAGGTAGTTGATTGGTTATTGGTTACTGGTTACTGGTTATTGGTTGACTAGTTAATTTGAAGCAAGTCTTGTGTCCTTGCCGGCAGGCAGATTGTGTCCTTTCTCGCCTTGGGCGAGACTCATGATGACATTTCTTGCGTCTCAAAGTCTAATACAGAGTTTTGTCGTGTACTTTTATATAGTATTGGTGGGGTTTTGGGTGTTTTGCAGCCAATAGTTAATGGCTATTTTATGGTTCCAAAGGTCAATTGCCATTTCATTGCCGTTTGTCTGGTTCCTCTATTGAAGGGTATAGCGCGAGGCCATATTTTTAAAATTTTAATTCCCTGATAATGAATATGTTGCGCACGACAAAACCCTATTTTGCATCTTAAAGTTTGTAAAATATAAAATCGGTTTATAACTTAGGGTTGTTACTCAATTGATAGTCAGTAGGCAGCTCCTGTATTTGTATTGGTGGGAATTCAAATACAGATGCAGCCTAGTGGTTGTTTATGGGGTTGCAAACAAACAAACTATGCGTGACATTGGCATTTTCAGGCCGTGTATGCTGTATTGGTGTTAATTGGTTTTAAACTGCATACCGTTCTTTCACCACCGTTTCGTGGTGCAGGGTATGACCTATAATCATAAACCCAATAGCGTTTACGCTAACCTTGGCGCCATTAGCGTTTCCAAACCGAGATAGCTCCGTTTCGCCGAAACTATTGAACAACGAAAGCGTTGCGCTTCGGACGGATTGGAACTCGTGTACCAATTCTTTGAGCGTTCGGTGGTCTGTTTGGGCGGCTTCGGCATAGTCGTTTTCATCAAAACCAGGCAAAGGGGTTTCATCGCCACGAGCTATGCGCAGGGCTCGGTAGGCAAAAATGCGCTCTGCATCGCAAAGGTGATTTAGTACTTGCTTTATCGTCCATTTACCATGGGCATAGGCATAGTTGCCCTTATCTTCGGGTATGTTTTGCCAAAACGATAGGCTTGCACGGCTGTATTGGTTCAAAGCAGCATGCAAACTATCGCCATCTACTTTGCTGATGTAGGGTTGGTAAAACGGGGCATAATCGGTTGGTGTTGGGCGGGGCATAGCAATTTTCTTTATTGGGGAGCTTGAAAATTGGGCGGTAAAATACTGTCTAAATAATGGTATATGCCATCGGCTACTATTTGGTATCCAAGGGTATTATAGTGCACGTCTAAAGGCCAGTAGTATTTGGTATTAGGCTTTAAGTTTTTTACATGGTTTACTAGGTATGGCATTAAATCGACACTGTATTTACTTGCGTTGTTTATCGAAGAAAAATTGGGAAATGCATATTTGTTAACTGCTATTTCGTAGTGCATGGGCTGCACCACCAGCACAAATTTGAATCCATTTTCGTCACCTAATTTTTCCATCTTTTTGCAAATGGAGCTAATAGCTGTGTAAGCTTCACCTACTAGTTTGTCATGCTCTTCGGCCGATATCAGATAGTCTTTAAGATGGAAGATGTCGTGGGCAATATGCCTAACAATGTAGCTATATCTATATGCTTGGTACCACCAAGGACCTTTTCGGTAGTCAATAGTTCCATCGCTTTTATACCGCTCCAATCCGCCCCGCTCTATAAATTCGTTTATATCGGAGTTGTTTACCATCATGATAACCCAATCGGGCTGGTAGCCCATTAATTTGGTTTTCAGTAAGGTGTATTCAGCAAATGGGTCGTTACCGCTTTGTCCGGCGTTTATAAAGGTTATGTCGCTCAGTGGCCGGGCAGCTTGCATTAGCCGCTCAACATTTTTTACCCAAGTAGAGTCATACGTGGTGCCTACCCCTTCGGTAAACGAATCGCCGAGGCAGAGAAATCGTTTTTCGCCGGCTCTTTTGGCGCCAATGCGTTTTTCAAAAATGCCTTGTTCGTTTGGTATTCGGAAGTAAGAGAATTCGGTTTTGGATGTCCAAACGGTATCAAACGGGTCGTAGGGCACCTCTTTGGTGTATATATTTTGCTCAAATAGGCGCGCTCGGTAGGGGTTGCCGCTGGTTTCGCAATAGTCGAGGTGTGTTTTTACTACAAACCGTAAAATGGTTTCGGTGCCTAAGAGCAAGCTAGCAAGTATTAGCGAACTGAAGAGTATTTCGCGGTACTTTTTTACCCCCAAGCGCTTTAGCACGAAGGTAAGGGCAATGAATATCAATGCTATTAAAAAGTAGATAAATACCGTTGCTGCAAAAGAGCTGGACTTGAGCAACACAGGCACATAGTCGTAGCAAAACCCGCCAAAAAGAAATAGCAACACGGCCTTTACAAGCAGTCTTATCCGTTTTTTGGTTGGTTGTTGCTTGCTTTCGCTCATTTCTTTTTTTGAATCACCGCAAGGGTAATGCGGCTAATGCACACCAATTCTTGGGCCTCGTTGGTTATGCGTATTTCCCAAACTTGGGTGCGACCACCAACATGCACTGGCCGCGCGGTGCCTGTTACCAAGCCGCTGCGTGCCGATTTGATATGGTTAGCGTTTATCTCCAAGCCCACCACGTATTCGTCGGGTGCATTGCAGCTTAGGCTACCGGCTATGCTGCCCAGTGTTTCGGCCAGTACCACCGATGCGCCGCCGTGCAGCAGGCCCATGGGTTGTATGGTGCGGTGGTCTACGGGCATAGTACCTACCAAATAGTCTTCGCCTACTTCGGTTATTAACATACCCAAGTGCTCCATCATGTTGCCAGGGGCGCCTTGGTTTATCTGCTCGGGGGTGGCTTTAATTTTCCAAATACTCATGGCTCAAATTTACGGCTATTAATAACTTCCAACCACTTGTGGTTTAATAATTTCGACCCCGATGCTTGATAATTGCTCTTTAAGCAGCATGTACATGGTTTCATTTTCGTAAATGCCAATAATAGCTCCGCCCGAACCGGTGAATTTGGCACTGGCGCCGCAATTTCGGGCTGTTTCAACCATCTCCAGGTTTGCAGCGTGCACCCCCATAACCTTGCGCCGCAAATCGAAATTATTGTTTATCAGCTGGTTCAGCAAGGGCAGGTTTTGGGTGGCAAGCCCCTCAAAAAAGTCATCGGTATATTGTGCCCATTGGCCTATGGCCTCTAGCACCTGCGGGTCGCCCAGCCGGTAGCGCTCCCTGAGGGTGTTGTGTACCACTTCAGAGCCTTCCGACATGTTGGTGCGGTATGCAATAAACAAATTTGGAAGCAAGTTTTTACTAAACGGTATATAATTGCCATAACCTTGCTTATCAAAATGCTCTTGGCTAAAATCCATATACACGGGCTGTTCGTAAGCTTGCGCCACTCGGTCTTGCAGGCCAGCACCTATGCCCAGTTCGTCTAACTCAACCGATAACACCAAGTTTGCGAGTTCGGCTGGCGGAATAAACACCTCATAAAATTGCATCAGGGCTCGCATGGTAGCCGTAATAATGGCACTACTGCCAGCCAGCCCAAGGCGGTGCGGTATATCGCTATCGTAGCTTAGTTTAAAGTTCTCGGCACGCTGGGTAGCCCCATGCTTTTGCATGTGCTCGTAACATCGTTTAAGGGCAGCTTTAATTATCCGTAACCCTCCGTAGTAGCCATATTGGCTCATATCTCGGTGCAGGTCTTCTAGGCTGTCGAATTTTTTCAGGTCGCGCTCATGGGGCACTATCTCAATGTGTTTAGCTTCTTGCAGCCAAACGCTGGCCTTAAAATTTGAAAACACAAAAGCAATGGTTTTGCCGTTGTACCCATCAGAGGGGTTACCAATAAGTGCGGCGCGAGGATAAGCATGTGCAGTAATCATATCCGAAAGATAAGAAAAGGGCGATAAAATGTACCGCTACTTTTTTACATTTCCATTGAACGTGAAATTGTATCAGGTCAATACAAATGCTTCATCAAATCAACCACTTTGGTGGGTTGGGGTAAGGCCTTAACCATGATGGGTGTTGGTGCACTCAGCAAGGTAGCTTGGGTAAAAGTGCCTAGTATTTGCAATATAGTAAAGGCCTCGGTATAGGTGCGTTCTCTGCGGCCAGTAAGGCTATGGTTTACTACACGGTTTCGGCGTATTTCAAGCACCATGCCGGGTTGCAATTCGGCTATTTTGTATTGCTCAGGTTCAAAGTAGCCTATAAATGACCAATGGAGTTGAATCTCTACTTTTTCGGTCCCTAAGTCCTTTATTTTAAAACTATCATATTCCACTAAACCTGTTTGTAGGTTCAGGCAATGGTTGGGCTGCGACTGCTTGAAATGGTAATGGCTAGGGTGTTGGATATCTTCCAATGTAATATGCGTGGCTAGTTTCAAGCTTTCAACATTCAAAATGCTTTCAGGTAAAAACAACACTCCACCTTCAACATACCCGTTGGTTGATTGAAACGTTTTCTGCCAGGCAGCTATGTCCTTCCTTTCCTCAAAGCGCCGTTGGTCTTTTAGGTAATCGTAATGATGATGGAACGCCTGGATAAAGGTAACGGGCTTGGTGAAATGCAGGATGCTGTTGCGCATTTTAGTCTTGAGGGAATAGTTTATTCGCCTGTTCTGCTTTTTTGCCAATCTGGCCAGTCAGTATATCCGCAAACATGATAAAATCGCAAGCAAGGCTCCAAAGTGGATTTTTGAATGCAGCAGGTTTGTTCTTTTCAAAGAAAAAATGACCTATCCATGCAAACCCGTAACCAACTAGCGGTATGACCAAAAATAGCCACCAGATTTGGGTAATAAGCATGGTTAAGAATAGCACAATAACTAAACCGGTTCCTATAAAATGCAAACTTCTGCATACCCTTTCGCGGTGTTGGGTAAGGTAATAGGGATAAAACTCTTTAATGCTATTAAATTCCAACTTTGAAGACATGAGCACTATTTTTTACTAAAATAGCAATTTACCAGTTCTTATTAATCAAGGTATAAAGTATCTTGCTTAAAATCAATTGATTGCTATATTTGTTGTAACAAACTTGCTAAAACGCCTGCTATGAAATTATTGCAACTACTACTTATTGCCTCGTTGTTTTTATTGTTGTTTTCTTGCGGTACCAATCCTAAGGGCGATGGGCACAATTGGATTTTGCCAAGCAATGATGACACTAAGACCCTTCAAACAGCTTTGCTCAATGCCAAACCTGGCGATACCATTTATTTTGGTGCAGGTACTTTTAATTTGAATAACACACTAAGCCTTGATGCCATTGATAATGTTACTTTGAAAGGTAAAGGCATGGATAGCACCATCTTGAGTTTTAAGAACCAAACGGAAGGTGCAGAGGGCATGAAGGTAACGGCCAACAATTTTACAATTGAAGACATGGCCATTGAAGATGCCAAAGGCGATGGTATAAAAGTACAAGATGCTGACGGGGTAATTTTTCGCAGATTGCGCGTAGAATGGACCAGCAGAAACGATAGCACTAATGGTGCTTATGGGCTTTACCCAGTTAGTAGCCGCAATATTTTGATGGAGGAATGTATAGCCATAGGTGCAAGCGATGCGGGTATTTATGTAGGGCAGAGTGTGAATGCTATAGTGCGCAATAACTTGGTTTACGAAAATGTAGCTGGCATAGAGATTGAGAACACTATTGGGGCAGAGTGCTACGGTAATAAAGTAACAAACAATACTGCTGGCATATTGATATTTGACCTACCAGGTTTACCGAAGAAAAACGGTAAGTACATAAAAGTATATGATAATGAAGTGATTGGTAACAATCACCCCAATTTTTCATCAATGGGTATTAGTGTAAGTATGGTGCCTGCTGGTGTTGGTTTGCTGTTTATGGCCAGCCAACATATTGATGCCTATGGTAATAAAGTGATTGACAACAACTCGGTTGGAACCGCAATTTTCAACCTTGACCAAATGAACCGCACCACAACCGATACGCTGTATGACAAGTACCCTGCAGCAATATACCTACACGATAACTATTATGAGCGCAAGCAGTCAGTTCCGGATACGACCCGTTTGTTTGGTAAGTTGTTGTTTGAAGCTTTTGGTACTGAATTGCCAATTATTTTTTATGATGGTTTTCAAAATCCAGCTTTAAAAGTGGATGGGAAGATACCTGCCGAATTGCTTATCTGCATCCAGAATAATACCAATGCTACCTTCTTTAACATGGCTACACATAGCACTGAGTTGGCCGAACACGATTGTAAACTTGAGCCAGTTCCAGCAGTAAAGTTTGATAATGAAAAACTCACCTCAGCTTTGTAAGCTAAGTGTTTTATTAGGGGCGACTTTAACTTTCAGCTATAACCAAAATCCAAAAGTTTTGGAACAATAAATAGGGCTATATTTGTTACAAGCTTATGAGCAGAGAAGAACTAAAAGAGTTTTTGCATCGCAGAATTGATGAAGTTGATAGTGAAGAGCTATTGAAGAAGGTAATCGTTTGGCTCGATATCAATACAGGCTTGGAAGAGCCGTATGAACTGACTAAGGCGGAGGCTTTGTCAGTTCAAGAAGGATGGGAAGATTATAAGAGAGGCGACTATTATACGGACGATGATCTCAAAAAGGAAGTGCGAGGATGGCGTGGCAAATAGTATGGTCGGATACCGAAATTAACATTGTCGTCTTATCCGTTTTCGATTCGCGCCAAGACCCTGATAAAACCCCATATTAATTCCCTGTTCAATGAACCACCACGCCCAACAAGTTGCCGAGTTTCACAAGGCATTTGATATTCCCATTTTAGATGGCCCCCAATTGCCCAACCAAGACCGCGTGAAACTTCGCGCACGATTGGTAGCCGAGGAAAGCCAAGAGGTAATAGAGGCTATGGAAAGCGGCAACCTGCAACATATAGCCAAAGAAATGACCGATTTGATGATTGTGCTGCATGGCGCTGCCCTAGAGTTTGGCTTGCAACATATTATGGACCAAGTAATGGACGAAGTGCACCGCAGCAACATGAGCAAATTGGGCGCGGATGGCAAGCCCGTGTATCGCGCCGATGGCAAGGTTTTGAAAGGCCCCAACTACTCCGAAGCCGATTTAACATTTATTGGCTGATTATTTCTAACAGGTTAATGACATCTTTTTCCATCTTTGTTTGTTATAGGTTGATACTAAACCAAAACACACCATGAAAATTATTGCAATTGTTTGTCTGAGCATAATGGCCTATTTGTCGCCAAACGTTACCAGCCCCAACATTTACCAGTTTACCATGACTAGTATTGAAGGTAAGCCGGTGTCTTTGAAAAAATATGAAGGCAAGGTAATGATAATAGTGAACACCGCCAGCAAATGCGGCTTTACGCCACAGTATGCTGATTTGGAGAAGTTTTATAAAGAATATAACAGCAAGGGCGTTGCGCTTTTAGGTTTCCCGGCCAACAACTTTATGCACCAAGAGCCCGGCACTAGCGAAGACATCAAAAGCTTTTGCGAGAAGAATTATGGCGTAACTTTTGATATGTTCGAGAAGATTGAAGTGAAGGGCAAAGATATCAACCCACTATACGACTTTTTGACGCACAAAGCCAAAAACGGAAACGTAGAGGGTGATGTAAGCTGGAATTTCCAGAAATTCGTCATCAACAAAAAAGGCGAAGTAGTAGCCACATTCAGTCCTAAAACATCGGTTTATGATGCCGAAGTAGTAGCGTTGGTTCAAAAACTGATAAAAGAATAATGCCAAAGTGGATTTTGGGCATGGTTTTGTGGTTTGGCTTTGGCCAAGCACTTTTAGCCCAAAATGTAGAGATACTAACCTTTGAGCAATTGCAAGTTCGTATAGCCAATCAAAAGCAGGAGGTAGTTCTTTATAATTTTTGGGCCACCTGGTGCAAGCCTTGTGTAGAAGAAATGCCAGCTTTCGAGAAGTTGGCATTGGACTATCGGGAAAAAGGGGTAGCGGTGGTATTTGTGAGTATCGATTTTAAGAGCAAGCATGCCAAGGTAGTGGAGTTTGTGGGCCAAAAGCAGTTGAAAAGCGAAGTGGTATTATTGAACGCACCCGACTACAATGCCTGGATTGATAAAGTAAGCACTGAGTGGAGCGGCGCCATACCCGCCACATTGGTAGTGAAGAGGACGGGCAAGGTAAGTAAGTTTCACGAAGGCTCTTTTACGTACGAAGAATTAGTAAACTTTATAAAACCACTCTTAAAATAAACACATGAAAAAAGTATGCTCAATATTGGCTTTCATGGCCTTTGGCATGTTAGCTTTTGCTGGCATTGAAGTTGGCGATTTCGCTCCCGATTTCAAGTTAAAGAACATTGACGGCAAAATGGTATCCCTATCCGATTATAAGGATGTGAAAGGAGTAGTTGTGATTTTCACTTGCAACCATTGCCCTTATGCCGTGCTTTATGAAGACCGTATCGTGGCTTTAAACAGCAAATTGAAAGGCCTTGGTTTTCCGGTTGTAGCCATCAACTCTAACGATGCCAGCAAATACCCGGACGACAACTTTGAAGGCATGGTAAAGCGTGCTAAAGACAAGGGGTTCAATTTCCCTTACTTGCACGACGAGAGCCAAGCTATTGCCAAAGCATACGGTGCCACCCGCACGCCGCATGCCTTTTTGCTTACCCGTGGCAATAGTGGCAAGTTTTCGGTTGCCTATATTGGCGCCATCGATAACGATACCGAGAACACCAACCCCGACAAAACCAAGTATATTGAAAATGCCGTAACGGCTATAAACAGTGGCAAAAAACCGGACCCAGCCAGTACTAAAGCCATTGGTTGCACCATTAAGTGGAAACAATAATATCCGGTTGAGAACAACCACTAATAATATAAAATAGGCCGAGGCACTCCTGTCTCGGCCTATTTATTTCTGTAAAACTACAGATAGCAAATTATTTCATAAGAGTTCTTGTGAGTTATCATAAATAATCCTATGTTTATGTTCATATCAATATAGTGCCAGCCGCTGCCCGTGTGGTTTTTTCTAAGTGAGCGCTATTTTCAGCAAGTATACTTGCTGGTTGGTTGTAGTACCGCATTTAACCTTTAAAACCACACTAATGAAAAAACTGTTCCTCACTCTTACGGGTCTGCTATGCGTATTTGCCCTAGCTTTTGCCCAGCCTACCGTTACCTTTACTACCACCAATGTTAGTTGTGCAGGTGGCAACGATGGTAGCATTAGTGCTAATGTAACTGGCGGTATTGCCCCTTTTATCTATATTTGGAGCGATGGAAGTACAACGGTAAACCAAGTAAATGTGCCTGCTGGTACATACACCGTTGTCGTAACTGATAACTCAGGTGCAACAGTTACTGGCACAGCTACCATTACTGAGCCACCCATATTAACTGCTTTTGCATCGGGCAGTGGTAGCTCATGTATAACTACTTTTGGTTCTGCGTGGGTGAGTGCCACTGGTGGCACGTTTCCGTATACTTATTTTTGGAGCACAGGAAGTAATGCACCCCAAGTATCTGGCTTAGCACCAGGAGTGTACGCGGTGAGTGTAATAGATGCCAACGGATGTGCCGCGAGCGATACCGTTTTTATAGGCCAAGGAACGCTTAACATAAGCGTGGCTCTGGTTTATGACAGTTGCGCGGGCACTGCCTGTGCGGTGGCTACCGCTGCGGGCACTAGTGCAAACTATGTTTGGAGCAATAGTTTCTCAGGTCCTACCAATTGCGGTCTTATCGATGGTACGCACTCCTTAACCGCTACCGACAACTTTGGCTGCTCGGCCACCCAAACCATCACCGTAACTAACCAGCCAACCCTTCTTTTGTTAACTTCAACTACCCCGGCTAGTTGCGGCAACGATGGCACGGCGGTACTTTCAGTAAGCGGTGGCGCAGGGCCATATACTTATTTATGGAGCAACGGCAGTACAACCCCGCAAGTGGGTAACTTACCTGCTGGCAACTACACTGTAACCGTAACGGATGCTAACGGCTGTATTGCTACCGAAACCGCAACAGTAGCTAGCGGCAGTTTTACCATACTATCGTTGCTGGCCACCCCCGAAACCTGCATAGGTGCCGGCAATGGCTCTAGCCAAATTACCGTGAGCGGAAGCAACCCTCCTTTTAGTTACCAATGGAGCAATGGCGATACTTCTAACACTATTACGGGCTTGTCGGCTGGTGTTTACATCGTTACGGTTACCGACAACTCAGGTTGTATATTGGTGCAAACTACGGTAGTAAATAACAATAGCTTGCAAGTGAACGTAGACCAAACCAGCGCTGCAAATTGCATTGGCAGTGGCGGCACTTTGGTAGCAACCCCCCAAAATGGGGATGCGCCATTTACCTACCTTTGGAGCAATGGCAGCACTACCGATACCGCTACCGGCTTGCCAGTAGGTGGGCATACCGTAACCGTTACCGATGCCAATGGTTGCTCGGCAGTGGTGCACCGTTTTGTTACCGTTGATCAAGGCTGTTACACCCACATTGGCGGCAGGGTTTATGTTGATTTGGATGGCGACTGCAGCTACACTAGCAGCGATTTAGGCCTTTCGGGCTATATGGTTTCTATACAACCGGGCTATTATGCCTACACCAATGCTAGTGGTGTTTGGAGCGCTTTTGTGCCTTTGGGTAGTTACAATGCAGTGGTATCACAATATAGCACAGGCGCTACTTTAATTGATACTTGTGGCATTGATACCTTATTGGTAAACGTGATAGACACCAACACCATAACTGGCTTGGATTTTCCGAAAACCAGCGTTACGCCTAACAATGTGGGCATAACGGTTTATTGTGGTGTAGCAAGGCCAGGCTTTGTGCAATACAATAGTGTTACTATCTCTAATTATGGCGTATATGCTGCTAATGTTTCGGGTAGCGTAGTGCTTAGTAGCGCTGTTACTGCTGTACCTACTTTCACCCTTCCGGTGGGCGTTACTATAGATAGTGTTACGTATGGCCCTACTACGATATATTACAGCGTAAATGGTTTGCTGTCGCAGCAAACCCTCAACTTTGGTGTATACGTAACCTTGCCATTAATACCTACCGTAAGTTTGGGCCAAGTGCTTACGCACACAGGTAGCATCAATCTGCTAAACGCTACCGACCAAGACCTGACCAACAACACCGCTAGCTGCAACACAGTAATTGTGGGCTCTTATGACCCGAACGACAAACAAGTGTTTAATGCCAGCAACGAGAGCATTGATGGGCCAGCAATGGTTGAAGATACGTTGTTGCGTTATTTAATCCGCTTTCAGAATACGGGCACCGATACTGCCTTCAACATTGTGGTGCGCGATACGCTCGATAGCGATTTGAACATCTCTTCGTTCCGGTTTATTGCCGCCAGCCACAACGTGGAGATTGAGTTTTACGAAGAGCGCATCGTGCATTTCGTGTTCAACAACATCCTATTGCCTGATAGCAACGTTAACGAGCCATTGAGCCACGGCTTTGTGGAGTTTGATATTGAAGTACTGGACAAGACGCAATTGGAAGAAGTAACCAACCAAGCGGCCATTTATTTCGATTTTAACCCACCTATTTATACCAATACGGTTGCTACACAGCGCACCGTGGGCATTGCAGAGCGCGTAACAGTGCCAGTGAATGTTTTTCCGAACCCAACTACTGGCCTATTGTCGGTTAATGTTGGCGGACTGCCCATAAGTGCTGTTGAGCTATACGACATGATGGGCCGTAAAGTGCTGAGCAATAGTTTTAACAACGTGTTACAAGCCGATTTTAATGCCAGCGACCTAAGTAACGGAATGTATATCGTACGCATCCAAAGCGGCGGAGCATGGTACCAAGATAAAGTGGTGGTGGGCAAATAGCCTTAACCTAATAGTTGCGTACAAAAAATAAAAGCGGCGGCTCCGTTAGGAACCGCCGCTTTTTATGCGCTAAACTATTATCGAGGATTACTCAACAATCAGTTTTTTAATGGTATTGGCATTGTCTTGCTGTATGTGCACAAAATATACACCAGCCGAAGCGTTGCCCAAGTCAAGACTGATGGTTTTGCCATCATTGCTTTGGGTGGCAACTACCAAACGCCCGGCAAGGTCCATTACTTTTGTTTGGGTTGGGCCGGCTTGGTCTACTTCTACAACAAACTGGCCAGTGGTTGGGTTAGGGTACAACCTAGCTGCCAATGTATTGATGGCAGTAATACCTACCACATTGTCAACTTCAAATGTGGCTGACTTGCTACAGCCATTGGCATCGGTAACCGTTACAGTGTAGGTTCCTTCGTTTAGGTCGGTAATACTGGCGGTACTTTCGCCATTGCTCCAAGTGTAAGTGTATGGGGCTGTACCTCCAGAAACGTTATCTACAATCACTGAACCAGTGCTATCGCCATCAGTTTCGTTTACCACTAAATCAGTAAACGATACTTCACTTACCGTTACAGTTACTTCTTCACGGCAAGCACTTTCTATACCTTTTAATCCGCCAATGACGTCAACATATCCAGCATTTTCGTCGCCAGTAAAGAAGGTAACGTCGTATTCCCAGTCCAAATAAACCCTGTTCAACCAAGGAGAGTATGCAAGGCAACCATCGGTAAGCTCTTCACCAAAAGCATAAACGGTTTCGGTAATACCAGTTTGCACACCAATACGGTATACTTCATCGGCATTGCGATTGAAGCTATACAAAGAAACCTGCCCATTATCAGAGCGGCTCGCAAAGCCCCAGTTAGCCCAGTTTTCAGCCTCAGAACGATCAAAGAAATCTAAACGCCCAAGGTTGGTCACTTGGCCCGAAGGTAGTTCAATGATATACACGCTGCTATCAACAGAGCCAGAGTATAGCGCTACAAAGCCTTCGCCAGCATAAATGCCACCTTGGTCATCATCGGCATAGCCACCGCCTACTTTTACCGGGGTGCTCAGGGTAATAAATGAAACCGTATCGAGCACATCATTCAGCAAAGCTAGCTCGTCAACCCAAAAACTATCAATATCGGTACCCTCAGGTGCTAGGTTGTCAGTTGCATTCCAAAGCGAATACAATTGGCCAGTAGCAAGGTCGCTAAACAAGCCATCTTGCTGAGGCAAAACAATAAAGTTTGCCATGTTCAATGAGTAACGCACCAAACTATCATCGCCATTGAGGTATACGTAGTTGTTTGTAACGGTAACACCCGCGCGGTTGTCGCCTCCTTCGTTGGAGTAATCGGCAAAGGCGCTGATACTAAAATCCAAGCTATCAATTTGCAATACGCTATCAATGGTAGCGATATAGAAAGTGGTATCTTGGGTAAGTGCACCCGTGCTAAAGCTATCGGTTGCCGCAAGTAAGTTGCCGCCCGAAGGGGCATCGTACCAAACCACCTCGACAGGTGCACCAAGCACTGCGCTATCTCCAGTGCAAACGGATGCAGTGATGTTGAAATTCGCAGGCGACTCTATAGCAACCTTGAAAGAGTTCTGTATGGTTACACTACCATCAGAAATATTAAGGGTAATGGTTGCCGTAAGACCGCTAGAGCCAGTTACAGGCGTAACGCTTACTTGATAATTGGGCTGGGTGCCGGTAACTACAATCTGCGCATCGGCTACTACCGATTGATTGGACGAAACCGCGGTAATGGTTAAAGCTGCTCCATCTTCTTCATCGGCTGTAACGCTAATGGTTCCAGTGCTGCCTTCGCATACTCTGCTAATGCTGCCTGGCACACTGCTAGTGATGCCATGACTATAGTAAACATAAAAAGCACCTGAATTGTCCCCAAGCACAGCATCTAATCTACCATCATTATTGAGGTCAACAAAGCCACCAACGGTATTTCCTAATCCATTAAAATCTAACCCAAATGGGCTGGCAACTGGCACAGCAAATACAGGTACGCTTACGGTACCGATATTTTCATTCAATTGCAGGCTGTTACTACCAAAAAGGAACAAATCTAAGTCCCCGTCAGCATCAATATCAGCCACCGATGGGTTTTCGTTATAGTTGGTATATAGACCGAAACTAGCGCCAGTTATAGGCGCGGCAAACACTGCTGTGGCTGAGTCGCCAGTATTCTGATAATAGAATGCTACAATAGAATAATTTTGGGTTAGCAATAAGTCAAAGTCTCCGTCATCATCCAAATCGGCAAACTCTGGCGACACACCATAGCTATAATAGGTACCTGTGCCTTGAAGGCCGAAAGGAAAATTACCGCCTGAGGTAAATACTGGTGCTGCCGCAGTGCCAGTATTTTGATAAAAGCTTATGGTGCCATTGTACTCGCCTATAAACAAATCTAAATCGCCGTCATCGTCAATATCAACCAAAGCCAACTTAGGATTATTGCCTAGATAGCCTGACAAACCGAATGGATTACTTACTGGTGCAGCAAATGCAGGGCTAGTAACAGTGCCGGTATTTTGAAAAAAAAGAGGTGCACCGTAACCGTCCGTGGTCAATACATCAAAGTCACCATCTCCATCTAAGTCGGCAAATTCCGGAGCGTTTTGGTAGTTCACCGATGTTAAACCAAATGGATTCACACCTTGAGTTGCAAACTGTTGGGCCTTGGCATCAGTAGCACCTAGCAAGCCTACCGCAATAGCGCCACCGGCAATGGCGGTTCGGGTAGCGTTCCTCATATCGCTTAGCTTAAACTTAAGCTGGTCAATTTTTTTGAGGAAAAATTCCCGGCGCTCTTTGTTGTTCCAGACACGGGCAAGCTTGCGCGTGTATCTTTGATAACGGGATAGTAAATCCCTAAAAGTGAGTTGGTTGTTTCTCATAGTGAAGCAAGTAAAGTTTAAGTAGGATTATTGGTAACAATATAAGTACAAATAGGTAAATAACAAGGTAATATGATGAAAAATTATTCCTTAGGAGGTGGTTGCACCGCCCAGTAGGTAGCATCGGGTATAGATAGGCCCAGTTTATGTTCTATGCCTTCGGTGTTGATGATGCCGGGTCTGATGCTATCGGGTATAATCTGCACGTCGTATATCTCGTCAACTGATGCTTGGTAGGTTATTTGGCCTACTATGCCGCCCGTGGGAAGGTGTATAACCACAATGCCCGCCTCTTTAGCATCCAGCGCTATGGGCAAGTGCCTAAAGGTGCTTGAGTTTTGCCTTAGTTTCGATAAACCGATAAACAGGTAGTCGCCATGCTTGGCCATACCGCGGGCAAAGCCTTTGAGTTTGTGTATTAAAGTATATTTTCCTGTATTTACATCTGCTTCTACCAACTCGCCAGTGGCGCTTAGCAGCATATACAGTTTGCCATCATATATCCTCGGCGAATGCGGCATGGGCACCCTATCCAGCACAAGGTCGCCCGTCTCAATATCCATCAAAATGCCGCCATTGGTAATGTTCTCGCGCCAACCTTGGGGTGTGTTGCTGCACCCTAGGCCCGATATGTACTTGGGTTTGTTGCCATCCATGGCCAGCCCATTCAGGTGGCAGCGGTCTTCTGAGGCGTATTCGGTAATAAATCCCGGTTTCCAGATAGGCTCAAAGCTATAATCATCATTAATCAAGCTCAGGCACGAAAACGAGGTGTTCACGGCATACAGACCCCTATCGCCATAGTGCAGGTCGTGCACATCTACTTGTCCCGTATAGTAAGTAGCCCGCGGCATAAACAGGGCATCGTAAGTATCAGGTTTTTTAGGGTAGGTAGGTGCCAAGGCTGGCACGTTTTTGAGCACCACTACCTCGTTTTTGGTGGCAATGGCCATTTTGTCGTTGCTAAGGGCTATGCCCATGGCCCCTATGAAGTTGCGGGGCAGTTGCACCAGTCGCTGGTCATCGGCGGCACTAATGAAAACCACTTTGCCAGCTTGGTAAGTACTGATGGCAATGGTGCATTTCAGGTTAAACAACAGCTCGGGCAACTGCGGGTTGTAGGTGCACGAAAACGGGGCAGGTGGTTGGTTCATGGTGTTGCAAAACTGGGTGTTGCCCAAATATAGGAAAAGGGATATTAATTATTGATTTGCGTTACTCACACCAACACCCCACCTTCCACTTCAAATATTTCGGGTGGGCTGGGGTGGCCGGTAAAGATGGCCTCAATGCGGGCGCGCTGGGTATCGGTAATGAATATTTGCCCAAAAGAGCTATCGCTGATGTGGTGCAGCAGTCGTGCGCTGCGACCAGCATCCAGTTTATCGAAAATATCATCCAACAACAAAAACGGCTTGATGCCCTTGTGGCGGAAAAGCAATTGGTATTGTGCTAGCTTAAGCGCTATCAGAAATGACTTCTGTTGACCCTGCGAGCCAAAGCGGCGCACCGTGTGGCCATCCATCATCAGCTCTAAGTCGTCGCGGTGGGTGCCGCTGCTGGTGCGGCCCATAGCGCGGTCGCGCTCAAAGTTTTGCTTAAGTATTTCGGGCAGCGTTTTTTCGTTCAAAGGCGAGCTATATTCCAGTCCCACTTGTTCGCGGTCGCCACTAATTGCAGCGTAAACACTATTAAAATCAGGGGTAAGTTCGGTAATAAATGCCTGGCGTTTTTGATGTATCAATTGGGCGTGCACTGCCAGCTCATCGTCGTACACCGTTAGCATCGATTTGTCGAGCCTGCCCGTTTCCAATGCTTTTTTCAACAGGGCATTCCGTTGGGTAAGTATGCGGGTATAGGCTTGTAGGGCATTCAAATAGCTTTGGTCTATTTGCGAAGCAGTCATATCCAAAAAGCGGCGGCGTTCATCGCTGGAGCCATTAATTAATATGTTATCATCGGGTGTTACTATCACTACCGGAAAACGGCCTACATGGTCGCTAAGCCTATCGTAGGCCAGTTCGTTCAGTTCCAGTTCTTTGCGTTTGCCTGTTTGGTACACGCATTTCAGTTTCAATTCTTCATCGTCCAACTTAATATTGGCATCCAACCTAAAAAAATCGAGCCCATGCTGTATGTTGTGCTGGTCGGTGCTATGAAAATAGCTTTTGCCCATGCAGCAATAGTAAATGGCATCCAGCAAATTGGTTTTGCCCGCGCCGTTGTGACCCGTAAAGCACACCACTTGCTTGCCAAAAGCCAATTTTAGCTTTCCGTAGTTTTTAAACTGCAATATGGCAAGCGAGTTAAGGTGCATTGGTTTAGTTGCGGGTTGCGAGTTACGGGTTGCTAGTTGTAATTGCAGTATTACAAATGTACCATTGTAAACCTTAAAAAATGAGTTTTACTAAGTATTGTCAACTTACAGCATCAATATAAATGGTAAACAACAAAGTAAACTCGCAACTCGTAACCCGTAACTCGCAACCAATTTGTACTTACCAGCTACCATATTTTTTTCAGTGGCCGAATTTTGGTAATTTTGCCGACAAATGAACCGTGGATGGCAAAGGCAAAAATAACAAAAGACACCTACTTGCAGTGGTATGAGCTGATGGTGTTGTTGCGTAAGTTTGAGGAGCGCGCGGGAATGCTGTATGGGCAGCAGAAAATAAGGGGCTTTTGCCACTTGTATATTGGGCAGGAAGCGATTGCCGCTGGCCTCATAAGCGCCACAAAAAAGCAAGACCCGGTGATTACCGCCTACCGCGACCACGGCTTAGCATTGGCTAAAGGTATCGAAGCTAAGGCGGCTATGGCCGAGTTGTATGGCAAGGCTACCGGTTGCAGCCAAGGCAAAGGTGGCTCCATGCACTTTTTTAGCAAAGAGCATTTCTTTTTTGGTGGGCATGGTATAGTGGGTGGCCAAATAGCGCTGGGTGCAGGTATAGCGTTTGCCGAGCAATATAAAGGCACTGATAACGTGTGCGTGTGTTTTATGGGCGATGGTGCCGTGCGCCAAGGCGGTTTGCACGAAACCTTTAACATGGCCATGCTTTGGAAATTGCCCGTAGTGTTTATCTGCGAAAACAACTTTTACGCGATGGGTACTGCGGTATCGCGGTCATCAAACGTTACCGATATTTATAAACTTGGCCTAGCATACGACATGCCGAGCAAGCAGGTAAACGGTATGAAGTGTGAAGATGTGCACGAATCAATTGACGAAGCCGTGCAACGGGCCCGTAAAGGCGATGGCCCAACCTTCCTTGAAATACGCAGCTACCGCTACAAAGGTCACTCTATGAGCGACCCAGCCAAGTATAGGAGCAAAGAGGAAGTGGAGGAATACAAAAAACAAGACCCCATTGAAGTGGTGAAAGCCACTATCTTAGCCAAAAAATACGCTAACGAAAAACAATTGGAACAAATAGATGAAAAAATTAAGGATATTGTTGATGAAGCCGTTAATTTTGCGGAGGAATCGCCTTACCCTGATGCGGCTGAACTATATACCCACATCTATCAGCAAGAAGATTATCCATTTTTGAAGGACTAACCCAATTTTACTTTTTTAACGCAATAAGCAACATGGCAACTGAACAAACCCCAGCAACTTCAGGGGAAAAAAATGAAAAGAAATTCGATTTCGCTAAGAATCAAAATGTAATATTGGGCGCTTTGGCTGCCGTGCTTGTTTTGGTAATTGCATTTGTTGGCTACCAACAGTATTATTTGCCTACCCAAAATTTGGAGGCCCAAGACGCTATTTTTGGTGCACAAGAGGCTTTTAAGGCTGGCAAATTTAATGAAGCTTTGAACGGCGAAGTGCCAAATTATGTGGGTTTTCTTGCGGTAGCGAATGACTACGGCAGCACCCAAACTGGTAAATTGGCGCACTATTACGCTGGTTTGAGCTACCTAAACCTTGGCGATTTTGACAACGCAATTGCCCAACTGCAGCAGTTTGATGGCGACGATTTACTTATTGGTGCATATGCCTTAGGTGCATTAGGTGATGCTTATGCTGAGAAAGGTGACATGGAAAAGGCTATCCAATACTACAAGGACGCTGCCAACCATAGCGAAAACGAACTTTCTACTCCAGCATTTTTGTTGAAGTCGGCTTTGGCTTTGGAATCAAAAGGCAATAACAAAGAGGCTTTTGAACAGTTGACCAAGTTGGACAAAAACTACCCGAATTTCAATGCCCCGTCAATGGACGTTGAAACGCACTTGGCCCGTTTGGAGCAAAAACAATAAACTTAGTATGGCTACTCATTTAAAAAGCCTATCAACTTACGATACCGAGAAAGTGCCCGACGCCGGGCACTTTTCGTTCGGTATAGTGGTGTCAGAATATAATAAGCATATTACCTTTCCATTGTTGGAAGGTGCCGTTGAAACCTTGTTGAAGCATGGTTGCGATGCCGACAATATTAAGGTAGTGTATGTACCTGGTGCCTATGAGCTGCCCAGTGGCGCCCAATTGCTTGAAGATAGCGATACCTTTGACGCTATCCTGTGCCTAGGTTGCGTTATTAAAGGCGAAACAGACCACGACATTTACATAAATACATCGGTAGCTCAAGCGCTTACCACTATGTCTATTCAGCGTAAGCGCCCTTTTCTTTTTGGTTTATTGACCCCTAACACTGAGCAGCAGGCCTTGGATAGGGCAGGGGGCAAGCATGGCAACAAAGGCGTTGAAGTAGCCGTTGCCGCCATCAAAATGGCCGATTTGGCAAGGCAGCTGAGTTAGATAATTGTTTTGCCCAGTCCTCGCTTTCAGCTAGGATTTTTTTGTCTAGTCCTCGCTTCCAGCGAGGATTTTATAACTGCGAGCTTTCAGCTCGCCACATAACACCTGCTTAAATAAGTATCACCTTGGCTAGACCGTTTGAACCTGTATAATCACGCGCCGAACTAAATATGTATTCCTCTGGCGAATCTACAATTACAGCCCTTACAGGGTTTTCATGGATATAGTTAAGTTTCTGTTTGATAATATCAGGCTTTATGGGGTCAAGAAAAATTGCATGGTTGCTATCTTCCCAGAATTTATACTTTTCAATGCGTTTTAAATAACTCCCCCGATATTGCATTCGATTTAGTATCCATTCTTTTCTGCTTTCAACGCCCATTTCTATTTGCTTGATTATGGCTTTAGCAGTGTGTCTTTTGAAATCCCTTATCAGGTCTGAAAGGTTGATGCCATCCTTTGCTCTAATGATTAAATGAAGATGGTTGCTCATTAAGCACCAGCCGAACACCTCTAACCCTTTATGTTCTATGCAGTAGTTCAAAGCATCCACAATGATGAATTTATGCTCTTTGCGGGTAAATACATCAATCCAATCGATAACCGTAAAAGTTACAAAGTGCAATTCATTTTGTGCCCTAATTACATATCTGTCGCCCGACATTGTTAGTTTGCTTGTGTTATGTGTTGAGCTGAAAGCTCAACGTTATGGTATCCTCGCTGAAAGCGAGGACAAGTTTTTTGCTTCGCAAAAATAGAATGTATTTTATAAATATTCACGTTTACCTGTCTAGTTCTCGTCTTACGCCTAGTCCTCGCTTCCAGCGAGGATTTACTAACTTCGAGCTTCCAGCTCGCCACATAACACCTGCTCTTGTCTAGTCCTCGCTTCCCGCGAGGATTTACTGACTGCGAGCTTTCAGCTCGCCACATAACACGTACACAAAAACACAAAGCCCCGTCTCGTTTAAAACGAGACGGGGCTTTTATCGTTAATTGGCAATCAACGCAAATCGTCAATCGTCAATTCAAAAATCTAAAATCGATTAGTGGAACTGCTCAGTTTCGGTAGAACCGGCCATAGCAGTGGTAGATGATTGACCTTGTTGAACAGCATTTTGAACTGCATCAAAGTAACCAGTACCCACAAAAGATTGGTGCTTGATAGCTTTGAAACCGCTGCTTTGCAATGCAAACTCGCGCTCTTGCAACTCGCTGTAACCAGCCATGCCACGCTCTTTGTAAGCTTTGCTCAACTCGAACATGCTAGTGTTCAAGGCATGGAAACCAGCCAAAGTAATGAACTGGAATTTGTAGCCATAAGAAGCCAACTCTTCACGGAAGGTCAACATAGTCTCCACGCTCAAGTGCTTAGCCCAGTTGAATGAAGGAGAACAGTTGTAAGCCAACATTTTGCCTGGGAATTTGGCGTGGATAGCATCAGCAAAAGCCTTAGCGTAAGCCAAATCAGGGTTGCCGGTTTCCATCCATACCAAGTCAGCATACGGTGCGTAAGCCAAACCACGATCAATGCCTTGCTCTAAGCCATTCTTCACATAGTAGAAGCCTTCGTTGGTGCGCTCGCCAGTGATAAATTTATGGTCGCGTGGGTCGATGTCGCTAGTAATCAAGTTAGCAGCTTCAGCATCGGTACGGGCAATAACCAAAGTAGATACACCCATAACGTCGGCAGCCAAACGGGCAGCAATCAGTTTGTTGATACCTTCTTGGGTTGGTACCAATACTTTACCACCTAAGTGACCGCATTTTTTAGCAGAAGAAAGTTGATCCTCATAGTGGGCACCAGCTGCACCTGCTTCAATAAGGCTCTTCATCAATTCAAAAGCATTCAAGTTACCACCAAAGCCAGCTTCAGCATCGGCAATAATAGGCACGTTCCAGTAGATGTCGCCTTCGCCGTTTACGCTCTGTATTTGATCTGCACGCAACAAAGCATTGTTAATACGCTTTACTACAGCCGGTACACTGTTTGCAGGGTACAAACTCTGGTCAGGGTACATTTCGCCAGCCAAGTTAGCATCAGCAGCTACTTGCCATCCGCTTAAATAAATAGCCTCCAAACCAGCTTGCACTTCTTGTATAGCCTGGTTACCGGTAAGGGCGCCCAAACCAGCAATAAAAGGCTGAGTGGTTAGCTTGTGCCAAAGACGCTCGGCACCCAATTTGGCCAAGGTGTATTCAATTTCTACTGATCCGCGTAGTTTCAGTACATCTTCGGCGGTGTAAGGGCGCTCGATCCCTTTCCAACGGGGGTTAGTAGCCCAATCGTTTTTCAATGCATCAATACGTGCTTGCTTGCTCATTGTTTATGTAAGAGTTTAGGGAGGAAAGAAAGTAAATTTTTTAAGTCTTTATTAAGTACGAGGTACGAAGTACGATTTACGATTGTGTGAAATGTATAATGCCTAATTGTTTTGTGAATTGTTAAATCTTGCTGTTTTTAATGATGCAACTACGATTCTTAAAAGTTCATCTCCTTCCTTTACCAATCGCTGGCACTCGGTTTTGTCAGTGGTTAAAAGCTCTTCAATCAGTTCGAGAAAGTAAACAGATTCATCCGATTCTTCCTCAACTATTTTAAGTTTATTGATAAAGTCTGCGGTAGATTTGGCTCTGCAAGCTGCTCGATAATTGGCGCCCATTGAACTTGAACACCTAATTACCTGCTTTGCAAAAACAAAAAAGGCAGTCTCTTTTGGCAGTGTATTGCAAAATCGAACAACATCAATGGTAAATCTTTTATACCTAGTGATGAGTTGATTTTTATTCTTTTCCATCAAAGAACTCTTTTACTTCAATTTACAATCGTACTTCGTACCTCGTAAATCGTACTTAATTAACCACTCAATCAATAAGATCATATGCTGGAAGCGTCAAAAACTCCACAAACTCATCATTGTCAATTAGTTCGTCGAATATCTCGATAGCTTTTTCAAACTTGCCGTTCTCGTAAGCTTCTGCACCAACATAACCTTTAATCTTTTCCAGCTCGCTTGGCACCAATGAGCGGTATAGCTCCAAGGTTACCTCCCGGCCATCATCCAGTTTGCTCTTGTGCTTTATCCATTGCCAAACTTGTGTGCGGCTTATCTCGGCGGTAGCAGCATCTTCCATCAGGTTATAGATGGCAGCAGCGCCGTTGCCACGCAACCAGCTCTCTAGGTATAAGATACCCACATTTACGTTCTTACGCAACCCTTCTTCGGTAATAGTGCCCGCTGGTGGGGTTACCAAATCGGCAGCGGTTACATGCACGTCTTCGCGCTTTACGTGTAATTGGTTCGGGGTTGGCATATATTCATTGAATACGTCCATAGCCAACTGCACCAAGCCCGGGTGAGCTACCCAAGTACCGTCGTGGCCGTTTTTGGCTTCGCGCTCTTTGTCGGCTTTTACTTTGTTTATGGCAACAGTGTTGGCCGCATCATCGCCTTTAATCGGGATTTGAGCCGCCATACCGCCCATGGCGTGTACGTTGCGCTTGTGGCAAGTTTGTATCACCAACTGCGAGTAAGCGCTCATAAACGGCACGGCCATCGTTACTTGGTCGCGGTTTGGCAAGATGCACTCTGGCTTGTTTCTGAAACGTTTGATGTAACTAAAGATGTAATCCCAACGGCCACAGTTAAGGCCGCAAGAGTGTTCTTTCAGTTCCCAAAGTATTTCGTGCAATTCAAAAGTTGCCAATATAGTTTCTACCAATACAGTAGCCTTAATAGTGCCCTGTGGTATGTTCAATTCATTTTGTGCCAATACAAAGGCATCGTTCCATAAGCGGGCCTCTAGGTGGCTCTCCATTTTTGGAAGGTAGAAGTAAGGACCACTGCCACGGCTAATTAACTCCTTAGCGTTGTGGAAGAAGTATAGACCAAAATCGAACAAGCCGCCCGATACAACCTCTCCATCAATTTCTACATGCTTCTCAAGCAAGTGCCATCCACGAGGGCGCACCAATAGGGTGGCAACTTTATCGTTTAGTTTATAGCTTTTGCCGTTCTCTGGGTTCTCGAAAGAAATGGTACGGCGGATGGCATCACGCAGGTTGATTTGGCCACTAATGTTGTTGCTCCAGTTGGGCGAGTTGCTATCCTCAAAGTCGGCCATAAACATTTTGGCGCCTGAGTTCAAGGCATTGATAATCATTTTACGGTCAACTGGGCCAGTAATCTCTACACGGCGGTCAAGCAAATCGGCAGGCAACGGGGCCACGGTCCAATCGCTTTCGCGGATGTGTTTGGTTTCTGGCAAAAAGTCGGGCATTGCGCCAGCATCCAAGCGTGCCTGACGGCCTTGGCGGGCTGCTAGCAACTCTTTGCGGCGACCATTGAAACTGCGGTGCAACTTCGCAACAAACTCTAAAGCTTCGGGGGTTAAGATGCTTTCAAACTCCGGGGTTATCTCGGCCTTTATCACTACTCCTTTCACTAGTTGTTGCTCGTTTACAGACATCAGTTTCGTTGTTTTTGGGTACGCACTATTAAAATAAAGTGCAAAAGTACGGTGTTATGCTAAGAAACCCAAGTTTTTTATTGCTAGATACTTTACAATTAACACTTTATGCAGTTTGTGTTAACAAATGCTGTTGGGCGAATAGCTTTTGCCCAAAGCAGCATCTTCGGTTTATTGCAATTAATCATTATCTTTAACAACGAAGCTTTAACAATAAGAGAATGCAGGGTAAATTACTGTTGTTGATCATCAGCATTATAGCTATTAGCATAGATGGATTTACACAAAACAATAAGCCCCGATTTACGGTTTATGGCGATGCCGATACCATATATCATGCACCAGATGCAATGCCCGCATACCCTGGTGGGGACGAAGCGCTATTGGAGTATTTAGATGAAGTAGCGTTTCCTCTTTTTTTTATAGAGTATCTTGTTCTGGCCGAGGAAGGCGACTGGCAAGGAACGGTTTACATAGAGTTCGTTATCAACAAAGATGGCACCGTGAGTAATGCCGCCATTAGCGGCTCAACGGGCTATGGACCTTTGGATACGGTTGCGTTGCAGCATGTGCAAGCTATGCCTAATTGGAAACCTGGCAAACAAAACGGCAAGCCCGTAAAGGTGAAAAAGCAAGTGGCAGTGCAGTTCTACTATTATGATCCCCCACCGCCACCGCCCCCTCCGCCATTGCTACCTTTTGATGAAACTATAATAGTGGATGATACTCCCATAAATTACCCTGATGATTATGTTTTTAGCATAGTGGAGGAAATGCCCGAGTTTCCTGGCGGGGATGACTCATTGATTGAATACTTGAAGAAAGTACCTTATGTGCCTATTACTTACGAAAATGATGTGGAGGGAACAGCTTATATTCAGTTCGTAATTGAGAAAGATGGGAGCGTAAGTGAGGTAATGGTTATTCGCACTTCTGGCCATGTAGAAGATGACCTTGCAGCTTTGGAGCACGTTAAAGCCATGCCCCAATGGAAGCCCGGCTATCGAGATGGTAGGCCAGTTCGGGTGGAATATGTGGTGCCAGTAAAGTGTAATTTTCACTAGAATCTGTTATTTTGAATTCTAAAATCCGAAAATGGGCAGAGTAATGCTTATTGCCATAGCAACCATGATATACTTGGCGGCTGCGGCTCAAACTGATATCTCAATAGCCGATAGTGCTATTGTTGCTATACCGGGGCAAGACGGCAAAGGACCTACTTACAAGAAGGTTGAAAAAATGCCTGTATATCGAAGTGGGGAGGACAGACTATATCGCTATCTAAACAACCTTCCATATCCCTTGAAGGCCGCAGTATATCAAAAAGAAGGCACTGCCTATATTCGATTCGTTGTTAATGAAGTGGGGAAAGTAGTTGAAATTTCATTGGCAAAATCAAGCGGAAATACCTATTTGGATGCCGCTGCTCTGAAACGAGTATCGAAGATGCGCAAGTGGACCCCAGGCTATCATAATGGGCAAGCAGTTAGGGTGGAGTATACAAAACCTTTGTCTTATATTCTATAACAACTGCCCGTTTTGGGGCAGATGGTTACGCCCCTAAAATTCAAACTATCGGGTGGACCAAACAGGCCAAAGCACAGCGACCGTTCGCAGGAACTATTCGCCTACATTCCATCTGAAAAATGGCTGAATAAAGAAACCTCCTAAAGGTAGTATTTAAGCGCCTTTCTGGGTATCTTTGCAGTTCAATTAATGCATTATGGCTATCGAAGAAACAGGCAAGGTTCCGAACAAGGCGGAGGGTGAAGACGGCATTAAGAAGATTTGGAAAATGATAGGGTTGCGCTACAAATCGCACCCTTGGCATGGCGTAGATATCGGCGAACATGCACCCGAGCTGGTTACGAGCTTTATCGAAATTGTGCCTAGCGATACCGTGAAATATGAAATTGACAAAGTATCGGGTTACCTGAAAGTCGATCGCCCACAGAAGTTCTCGAACGTGGTACCGGCTCTTTACGGTTTTATACCACAAACTTTTTGCGATACCAAAGTAGGCGAATATTGCATGCAGAAAACTGGCCGTGCTGGCATAGTAGGTGATGGCGATCCATTGGATATTTGTGTGCTAACAGAGCACGACATCCGCCACGGCGATGTGCTGATGCCTGCTATACCTATAGGTGGTTTTAGGATGATTGATGGGGGAGAGGCCGACGATAAGATTATTGCCATAATGAAAGGCGATGAGGTATACAGCCAGTGGAAAGATATTGCCGATGTACCGGAGAGTATCGTACAACGCTTGAAACACTACTTTCTTACCTATAAAAACATGCCCGGCCAGCCGGCCCGCTGCGAGATAACGCACACCTACGGCCGCGAAGAGGCTTATGAGGTAATACAGGCAAGCATTAAGGATTACAACAAAAAATTTGGTAAGCTGGAGAACAAACTCTCTAAAGCCGCCTTGGATGCCATAACCTATGGCCAAAACTGGCAGAAAGAGCATGACCCGGGTGCCGAAGTATAACTATTAAAGAGCTTACCAACCTTACCTTTGTTTTTTGTAATTAGGTTACTTTTAGGTGGGCATTCAATACAAAACATAACATACCCCATGAGCAAAGCAGATAGATTGGCCATTATTGGCGGCGGAAACCTTGGCATATCCATAGCCGAGGGCCTTTTGGCTGCCCAATATATTTCGCCTTCCAACTTGATAGTTACCCGCCGCAAGGTGTCGCTTTTAGATGCGCTGAAATTGCAAGGTGCCATTACCTCAGCCGATAATGCAGATGCGGTAAACAATGCCCGGATAGTAATATTGGCCGTAAAGCCCAAGCAAGTAACCGATGTGCTAATGCCGCTAAAAGAGCTGTGGCAGTCGGGCCAAACCATCGTGTCGGTGGTTACAGGTGTTACGGTTGCCGAAATACAAGCACTAGTGGGTGCTGGTGTAACGGTTATGCGGGCTATGCCCAACACCGCTATCGCCATTCGTCAATCCATGACTTGTATATCGGCTAAAGGTGCCACACCTGCCCAACAAGATGAAATACTCAATCTGTTCAATCAGCTTGGTAAGGCTGTGGTGATAGATGAGGAGCTGATGGAAGCCTCAACAGTGTTAGGCGCCTGTGGCATAGCGTATGCATTGCGCTTTATTCGTGCTGCAACGCAAGGCGGCATCGAGATTGGTTTTGATAGCAATACGGCCTTGCTGATAGCCTCACAAACGGCTAAAGGCGCTGCAGCTTTGCTGCTGGAGAATGGTCAACACCCCGAACGCGAGATTGATAAAGTAACTACCCCACAAGGCTGCACCATAGTTGGCTTGAACGAGATGGAGCACAACGGCTTCAGTTCGGCTTTGGTAAAGGGCATACTGGCCTCGCACAAAAAGATTGCTAAGTAGCCTATTGCATTACCGAATGCAAATTTTATGTTGCTCTCATTGCCATTGTGCCTATTGCTGCTGCATTTTGGGTATACAGGCAGCTAAAGCAAGAAAACGTATAGATAGTTTTATTAACTTTGGTAACACAAGTAAATACTAGCTAATGCATCCAATTCTCAATAAAAACCTTTTTTTCGTAAAAGAGCAAGTAGGCATGTTCAAGGCCTCGAACAACTTCGATATTTATGATGGCGAAACCCAACAGCAGGTGCTTACTTGCAGGGAGCCCAACCTAGGTGTTTTTACCAAAATGTTCCGCTTTACCGACTATAAGCGTATGACTCCGTTCCATATCGAAATTCGCACCACCAGTGGCGATTTGGTTTTGAAAGTGAAGCGTGGCGTTACCTTTTTTTTATCTTCCGTAGAGGTAATGGATGAAACGGGCAGGGTAGTGGGCCGTTTTAAGCAAAAATTCTTCTCGTTGGGCGGTAAGTTTGATATTTATGATACCAACGACCAAGTGCTTTGTACCCTTAAAGGTAAATGGAGTGGTTGGGATTTTAAATTCGTTCGCGACAATGTGGAGTTTGCCTACGTAACCAAAAAATGGGCCGGCTTTGGCAAAGAGTTTTTTACCACTGCCGACAACTACGTGCTGGGCATAGAAGAGAAAGTACCTGCCAACAACGACTTGCGCCTATTGATTATGGCAGCCGTAATGTGCATTGATATGGTACTAAAAGAGTAGTGTTTTTTTGAGCCGCACCCTTTAATTTAGGTAAGCGCATACAATTCTTATTTCCCCTTCCAGCTTGTAGACTTCTGGCTATGTTGCCGTTTTAGAGGTTGTATTAATTTTTATAACTAACTGATTAATCGGTAATCAGCACATTGGTACATTCTAATTACATTTGTACCATGCTAGATTGTAAAACCCTCGAAGAACTGGTGAACATTGATTCGCCAAGTGGCTACACTGAAGAAGCCAGCGTATATATTTACGACCTATTGAAAAGCTATGGCTGGAATCCGGAGTTTACGAACAAAGGAGCAGTGCGCTGCGCTCTGGGCGAAGCACCCCAACTGGTTATAGCTGCCCACGTAGATACGCTTGGCGGTATAGTTACGGGCATTAAAGCCGATGGCACTTTGCGCATATCCACTATTGGAGGTGTATCGTTGAACGCTTACGAAGGCAGTTACTTGCGTGTTCGTACCTTGGATAACCATACCTACCACGGCACGCTGCTTTTGAACAACCCAGCATCGCATGTAAATAAAGACCTGAGCACGACCAAGCGCGAACTAGAAACGATGCACGTTAGGTTAGACGAGGTAGTTACCAACGAATCGGAAACCAAGCAATTGGGCATTCGTATTGGCGATTTTGTTTGTTTCGAGACGCACTATACCGAGTACAAAAGCGGCTTTATCAAATCCAAATTCATGGATAATAAGGCTGGTTGTTTGGTATTGTTTGAGTTGGCTCGTATTGCCAAAGAAAAAGGCTGGGATGTGCCAGTTGAGCTATACTTCAGCAACTACGAGGAAGTTGGCCATGGCGGTACAGGCGGTTATTCTGAAGTTGCCGACGAAATGCTGGTAATTGATATGGGCGTGGTAGGCGATGGCTGCGCAGGTAAAGAAACCCACTGCTCCATTTGTGCCAAAGACTCTAGCGGCCCTTATGATTATGCTTTCCGCAAAAAACTAGTGCAACTAGCCGAGGCCAACGAAATACCTTATGCCTTGGATGTTTACCCCTACTATGGTTCTGACGGCTCTGCCGCGTTGCGTGCGGGCAAAAACCTACGTGTTGGCCTTATCGGCCCGGGCGTAAGCGCCAGCCACGGTGTTGAGCGCACCCACAAACAAGGCATACAAGCCACCATCGATCTTTGTGTGGCCTATGTCGAGGATCGGTTTTTGAATGATTAGTTAAAAACAAAACAAGCAAGCTCCTTATCTGCTTTAGGAGAATAATTACTGCTATTGTTTATCAAATCTCGTATTGACTATATCAGTGCTTTTATTGGTAAGTATTGAATGGTCATTTACTGTAAAGCTTTTATCATAAATCAAGAGCAACAATTTCCATTACCAAGGTTCTTGGTGTTGTTCAGTTATTACCATTTCATTTTCCCGTCTACCGCAAAACACTTAGTTATCCTTGTAACTTTTTTTCGGATTCAACGTACGATTAGATATTAATCACGGATTAAAGAGAAGAGAGATGATGAGGACGATGATTTTAAGCGTGATGGCTAGCTGTATGCTATTTGCCAACGCACAGGCACAAGAAGAGAGAAGCATTTTAGTTAACCAGCAAGGCAGTGCCTATGCTGTAACCGCACCCGATGGTTGGCTCGCCAATAAAGATGTTGCCGGTGAAATGGGTCTGGGCGCCGCATTCCATTTAGAGGGCACAGTATGGGAAACCACCGGCGCTTTCATTTTTGTAAATACCACCAGCCTAGTAGGAAGCGGTGACAATATTTACGACCTAATGAGCTACGACATTGATATGTACAAAATTTCATCTCCGGGTATACAGATAAATGATGGGGGTGGTATTACTGTAAATCGCGGCAAAGGCAATGCTACAGTAATGCACATGATTAACGCTAAAGCCAACACTTATGAGGCAGTAGCATATATCGACGAGGGCGACGTAGTGCCGTTCTTCGTATTCAGTGCTTCTAGCCAAGCAGAGTTTGATAAGTATATGCCTGCCTTTAAAGGGTTGGTTGAATCTTACAAATACTACGGCCCGGTAACTACTGTTGTAAATACACCAAGAAACTAATACTAAAATACATTACCTAGTAATATAGGGAGGCAATCACTTTATGTGGTTGCCTTTTTTTATTTTTGGGTGGTATGCTACCTCCCAACTGCGCAGTAATATGAACATTCGCCTGCATTACAACGCCCCCGTAATACTCACTTTTAGTTTGTTGTGTGTAGTGGTGTTTGCTGCAAACATTGCAGCAGGAGGAGCCCTAACGCCTATGGTTAGCTTGGGTGGCAAGTTCAATTTAAGCAATTGGGTTGATTATCTTACCCTGTTTACGCATTGCCTTGGGCATGCCAATGTTGAGCATCTATTAGGCAATCTTACTTTTATTTTATTGTTAGGTCCGGTGTTAGAGGAGAAGTATGGTTGGCGCCAACTATTGATAATGATATTGCTTACTGCGCTTATTACGGGTTTGCTTAATGCCCTCATATTTCACGATGGGTTGTGGGGTGCTAGCGGTATTGTGTTTATGCTGGTTATGCTCATCAGTTTTGTAAATGTGCAAGCAGGCAAAATACCAATCACCTTTATCTTAATACTGTTATTGTTTGTAGGTAAAGAGATATACAACAGCTTTCAAGCCGACAATATTTCACAATTCGCACACATTATTGGTGGACTTTGCGGAAGCATGTTTGGCTTTATGGGCAAAAGGTGAGAACAGATGAGAAAAAGAAAGGTAGATGAACATAACAGCCAAGCAAATTATTAAAACCGCCACCATTAATGCACCACTGAATGAAGTTTGGCATAGTTGGACCAGTTCGGAAGGCATTACTGCCTTTATGGGCGTGCCTGCAAACGTAAAGCTAGAACGCGGCGGACCTTTTGAGCTTTATTTTGATGCCAATGGGGCTTCAGGCTCAAGAGGCTCTGAAGGTTGCACCATTATTAGCTATGTGCCAAACGAAATGCTAAGCTTTACTTGGAACGCCCCACCTACCATACCTTATGTGCGCAACCATGAGTACAAAACTTGGGTAACGCTCTTTTTTAGTGAAACTGCTGCAGGCACCTACCTGCGCTTAGTACATACTGGTTGGCCCGAAGGGGAAGAGTGGGATAAAACCTACAAATATTTTGATAATGCTTGGGGCAACGTACTTAAAGTATTGGTAGCTCGCTGGGAAAAGAATTAATCAAATCATCCTGCTCTTCTACTTTTACATCGCTACCTTTCTTATTTCATTCCGTATCTTTAGGTAGGATGAAAACAATTGTCCTAACTTTACCGAGCAATAATATTAGCCCCAAGAGGAGAATGTATGGGATGGTTCACGCGAATTAAGGAAGGTATAACTACAAGCACTCGGGAGAAGAAAGAAGCTCCTGATGGCATGTGGGTAAAATGCCCAGGTTGCAAAGCCACTTTAACGCAAATTGAGTTAAAGAGCAATTTGCATGTATGCAACCATTGCAATTTTCATCATCGCATTGGCTCTATCGAATATTTCGAGTTTCTTTTTGACGAGAAAGAAGATGAGGTGCAAATCCTTTTCGACAACTTGTTGCCTAAAGATATGCTCACTTTTACGGACTTAAAGCCATACGCCGAGCGGATGGTGGAAGCAACCGAAAAGACCGGTTTGAAAGATGCCATGCAAGTGGCCGTTGGCCCTATGAACGAGCAGCGTGTGGTAATTGCAGCTATGGATTTTGCATACATTGGCGGCTCAATGGGCTCGGTAGTAGGCGAAAAAATAGCCCGAAGCATTGATTATTGCATTGCCAACAAACTACCCTTGGTTATCATCTCTAAGTCGGGCGGTGCGCGCATGATGGAGGCTGCATTTTCGCTGATGCAGATGGCCAAAACCGCTGCTAAACTTACCCAACTATCAGAAGCTAAATTGCCTTTTATATCCTTGCTTACCGACCCAACTACAGGTGGCGTTACGGCCAGTTTTAGTATGCTTGGCGATGTATTGATTGCCGAGCCGGGTGCCTTAATTGGTTTTGCGGGCCCGAGGGTAATTAAAGAAACCATTAAGAAAGAAATACCAGTAGGCTTTCAATCGAGCGAGTTTTTGTTGGAGCACGGTTTCTTGGATTTGATAGTTGATCGCAAGAACCTAAAACAAACTATTAGCGATTTGCTGGGATTGATGAAGGCATAGGTAAGCGTATGAATGCTCAAACGGGTAAGTACCTCATAGTTGCCGGCATAGCCATAATAGTGTTGGGTATTTTGGTCTATTTTTTCTATGATAAGTTTAGTTGGGTGGGGCGTTTGCCTGGCGATATTCGCATCGAGGGCGAAAATTCACGATTCTATTTCCCCATTTCCACTATGATATTGTTTAGCTTAGGCCTAACAATAATCGTTAACCTCATTCGTCGGTTACTTTAAAGCAACCACCACCATCATGCAAAACAAAACCGTACTCATTACTGGCGGCAATGCCGGAATTGGCCTTGAAACCGCCCGTGCCCTAGCCAAGCAAGGTGCCACCGTGGTTATTGTTGCCCGCGATGCAGCCAAGGGCCAAGAAGCAGTAGCTGACGTGAAGCAAACCACGGGCAACAACAAGGTAAGCTTTATGAAATGCGACCTAGGCAGCCAGAAGCAGATACGCCAATTGGTTATCGATTTCAAGAGCAAGTATGATAGATTGGATGTGCTGGTAAATAATGCGGGGGCATTTTTTTCGGAGTATGGGGAAACTGAAGATGGAATTGAACGTCAGTTTGCTATAAACCACTTAGGGCCATTTTTATTGACCAATTTGTTGCTTGATACACTTACAGCTTCAGCGCCGGCACGAATCGTTAATGTAGCTTCGAGGGCGCACTACCGTGGCCATATTTATTTCGACAACCTCTATTTTAAAAACAATTACGATGGTTTTAGGCTGGCCTATGGCCAATCTAAGCTAGGCAATGTATTGTTTACCAACGAGCTTGCCCGCCGATTGGCAGGAACAGGCGTAACCGCAAATAGCCTGCACCCAGGAGTAGTAGCTACCGACATTGCCCGTAAAGAATCGAAGGGAATTTACCGATTGGGTTGGACCCTGTTAAAGCCATTTATGATTACTACCGAGCAAGGTGCTGCCACCAGTATTTATCTGGCTTCTAGCCCCGAAGTGGAAGGTGTAACAGGCAAGTATTTTGATAAGAGCAAGGCAAAAATGGCTAGTAAAGAAGCTTTGGATGCAACTATAGCGCTCAAGCTATGGCAGGTAAGCGAAAAACTCACTGCACTGGCGTAATTAGTTATTAGTAACTAGCGACGAATCATCATTTACTGGCAACGAACGAAACAATAAAACTTTTTCTAGCATCTTCGTGTTTGGAGTAGTATTATGAAAGAGACAACCATAAGCGAAGCGCAACAAGTGAAGATAGCAACTACTGAAAACCCAGTGCATCAAGTTATTCGTGAGCGATGGAGCGCTAGGTCGTTTAGTAACCAACCAATCACCCAACAAGAGTTGGATACTATTTTTGAGGCAGCTAGTTGGGCACCCAGCAGCATGAACGAGCAGCCTTGGATGTATGTATACGCTGCCAAAGGCTCACCTGTATTTGATGCAATGTGGAATACCCTTATGGCAGGCAACCAGCCTTGGGCACAAAATGCGGCGGTATTGATAGCAAGCCTTTCGCGTAAAAACCATATGAATACAGGGGCCGCCAATAAATATAATTGGTACGATGTAGGCTCGGCAAATCAAAACCTACTGTTGCAAGCAGCTTCAATGGGCATTTTGGGGCATGTTATGGGTGGTTTTCGCAGGTCAGAGGCCGAACAGTTAATTCAACTTCCAGAAGATATGGAGCTGGTGTGTTTTATAGCATTAGGCCACTTGGCTTCCGCCGATGAGCTAGAGGAACCTTTCCGCAGCAGGGAGCTTACACCGCGCAACCGAAACCCATTAAGCACTTTCGTTTTTCAAGACAAGTTATTGTAACCACTATGGAAGCTAAAGGCAGCCTAAAGGGCACCACTGGGTATTTTATGAAGGTAAGTATGGGCCAGCATGAACTGGCATTCGACGAGCCAACCGATATACAGGGTACCGATTTGGCTCCTAAACCTACCGAAACATTGCTTGCGGCTTTGGTTGCTTGCACCAACATGACGGTGCAAATGTACGCGCGCCTCAAAGATTGGCCATTAAACGAAGTGGAGGTATCTGTATCAGGTGAGCAAGAGGCAGGCACTGGTAAATTGTTGCTCACTCGCAATATAAAGCTTACCGGTATGCTCGACGAGGCACAACGAGAAAGACTTTTGGCAATAGCCAACCGATGCCCGGTTCACAAAATCCTCAACCAACAAAACGACATTGTTACTCAGTTGGTATAATGGTATATTTTTAATAATTTGACGTAAACTACTCAACGTCACCCAATGGCCGATACTACAAAAGAATATAGCAATGGCGAGGTAACCATAGTATGGAAGCCAGAAGTGTGCATACATTCGGCATTCTGCGTAAATGGCTTACCTGGCGTGTTTAACAACAAGGCCCGCCCTTGGATAAATGCCCAAGGAGCCACTACCGACGAAATAAAAGCTCAAGTGAGCAAATGCCCTTCGGGAGCATTAACCTATTATATGAACAATACCGAAACTGAGGCGCCCCAGATTGAGAGCGAATCGGTGGTTGAGATAGTGCCCAATGGCCCTGTGTTGGTGTTTGGCAATGTGCACATTAAGCACAGCGATGGGAGGGAAGAGCACAAAAACAAAATGACAGCCCTATGCCGCTGCGGCGCATCCAGCAACAAGCCATTTTGCGATGGCACCCACAAAAAAATCGGTTTCGAGGGTTAAGGTTTGGGGTAAATCAATTTCGGCTTTGCCAGTGCTAAATAAATAATAGCCTCAAAATGGGCTTTTTACTAATTACCAGCCACTAGTTACCACATACTACACGCTTATTCCTATTTTTACGGCAACTAACTGCCTGTAGATATGCGTTTTCTTGCTTTGTTGCTGCTATGCTTGTGTTGTACGGTTGCTAGCCAAGCGCAATCGCAGTACGTGCCATTAAATCACTTTAGCTACCACAACGTAGATAGGCTCAATATTAAATACGGCAAAATATTGCCTATTGTGCATACCGTAATTAAGCCTTACAAGCGAGTAACGGTTGCCAACCTGCCCGATACGCTAGGTGATAATGGCATAACATTAAACAAACGCGAGCAGTACAACGTGCGCAACATGTTGTGGGATAGCAATGAGTGGGTGGAAGATTCGGTAATAAAAAGCCGAAACCCCATTCTTAAATTTTTCTATCAAGACCCAGCTACTTTTTTAGGTGTTGATAGCAAGGGTTTTGTAGTAAAAGTAAACCCTGTGCTGCAGTTTGAGTTGGGCAAAGAGTTTGGTGCCGAACCAAATGCCTTGATTTTTAAAAATACCAGGGGCGTTGAGCTAAGGGGAAGTATAAAAAAACGTTTGAGTTTTTATACGTTCATTACCGACAATCAATCACGAGGCATGCAGTATGTGCGCAGGCATATACAAGATGAAGAGGCCGTGCCCGGCGAGGGATATTGGAAAACATTTCGCGTAACTGGTATCGACCATTTTTCGGCTAGGGGCTATATCAATTTTAATCTGCTCGACCACGTTGATATACAATTTGGGCACGATAAAAACTTCTGGGGCAATGGCTACCGCTCTTTGTTTTTGAGCGACTATGGCAATAACATGTTTTTCTTGAAAGTGCAAACTACTATTTGGCGCATAAGTTATACCAACTTGTTTACCGAAATGACTGCTACCTACGATAGGGGTGGCGATAGATTGTTGCCTAAAAAATATGCTGCTTTTCATCACCTCAATTTCCATATTGCGCATTGGTTGGATATTGGCTTGTTTGAGAGCGTGGTTTTTGAGCGCGAAAATGGTTTTGAGTTTCAATACCTCAATCCAATAATTTTCTATCGGTCGGTTGAGCAAAGCTTAGGCAGCCCCGACAACTCAATGCTTGGTATCGATTTTAAGGCAAATATTGCCCGTAGTTTTCAGTTGTACGGCCAGTTTTTGTTGGATGAGTTTAACTTCGGTCAAATTGTGAAGCTAAATGGATGGTGGGCCAATAAGTTTGCCATACAAACGGGCTTAAAGTACATTGATGCTTTCGGTATTGCCAATTTTGATTTGCAGGGCGAAGCAAACATTGTTAGGCCCTTCACATATGCGCACAACACCACCGCTAGTAGCTACACACATTACAACCAGCCACTGGCGCATCCGCTAGGGGCCAATTTTTGGGAGTTGGTAGGTATTGCCCGTTACCAACTGCTCCCAGAACTTACCGCCCAAATGACATTTGTGTATTACCAGAAGGGCCTAGATAGTACTGGGCAAAACTGGGGTGGCAATATTTTCGTATCCAATGTTGATGATAATAGGCAATTGACGGTGCAGCAAGAATTTGGCAATACCATAGCCCAAGGCATCAAGCAGAAAGTAGCTTTGCTCGATTTGTTGATTAGTTACCAAGCGTTTCACAACCTCTTTGTCGATCTCAATATTATGTATCGGGCCAGTAAAAGTGCGCTTGCCCGGTATAATGGCTCGCAGGCGTATGTTGGGGTTGGTGTGCGCCTCAATATGGCATGGCGCGGCAATTATTTCTAGCCTAAATTTTTAATATTACCAACCGTTGCTATACCTTTGATTAAAGGCAAAGCATTGCTGTATCTATGTTTTACACCGATTTACTGCCTAAATAGATACTATTATCCAGAACCTTTTCCAAAACTTTTTTCAATCGCAGCCGTAAAAACATATGGATACGAGCTCCCAAGGGGCTATAGCGTATAGCAATGGTGCTGATTGATTTTGTGATGAAAAGAGTTGTTTATGCGGTTTTGGAACAATATAAGGCTTAAGCCTGCCCTCACAGTTTTATTCTGGGTGTCATTGGGGCAAGTTGCCTCGGCACAAGGAAATACAAGCGAACTTTATTGGTATGTTGACGGCCATAAGCAAACTTGGGATTGGATGCCCGATAAGTTTGCCGTTCAAGTTTCTGCCGATGCGGAAAGCAAACCGCTTACTACCTCGTTTTTAAGCAAAAAGGCACCCGTTACCTCAGCCACCGAGAAATTTTTTGAGTTTGAGTTTACGGCCGTTATGCCTGCAAGCAGCAAGCAAAACCATATAGACGAGATATTGAGCACTTACCATACCGACGAGGTATTGCCGGTGCTTTACGCTAAAGGTACTTATGCACCAGTGTATATCGACGACCAAGTTATGGTGCGTTTCAAAAGCCAATCGGTGAGTATTGCCGAGGTATCTGCCTTTATGCAGAAATACGACCTTACCTTGCAGAACCAAGACGTATGGAGCTTGGCCCAAAGCGGAAAGCAAGTGTTCATTTTTCGAATGAACAATAATACTTTGAATTATACAGCGGGTCACTTAGCGGCTAAGTTGTTTGAGCAGGAAAAGTCGCTAGTGGCATCGGCACAACCCAATAGACTGAATTTGGTGCAGGTTGATGGCGAAATGGTTGACCCATCAAGTAACCCAGCGTTTTATAAATCTTGGCACCTAGATAACAACGGGCAACAATTGTTTTGCAGCTCCAAATCGGGTACCAACGATGCCGATGTGAAAGTAAAGGACACCTGGAACCTAGGCTACACTGGTCAAGGCATTACCGTTGGGGTTATTGATATTGGCGGATTTGACTACAACCACCCTGGTTTGCAAGGGCAATTAATGGATGGTTGGGATTGTATTAACAACCGAAGCTACAATAGCAGCAACTTTTTCTTCTCCGATGCCAACCAAGGCCACGGAATGGGGGTTACAGGTATAATTGTAGCCAGTAGCGGCAATGGTGCTACTGGTGTAGCACCGGGCGCTAGGGTTGCCCCATTGCTTATCAGTGGCTCCGAAGCTTCCATAGTATTGGCGCTGCAGAAAGCGCTTGAATTGAACTTAGACATCGTAAACATGAGCTTTGCCATTGGTTATAGCGAAGCCGTGAAACAGCAAGTACAAAACTTGGTAAACTTGGGTCGTAAAAAATATGGTACTCCGTTGGGCACCATAATTATTGCTAGCCACGGCAACAATGGCGCCGATGATGCCATTAGCCCGCAATGGCCTGCTGCTTACGATGAGGTATTGAGCGTGGGCGCCTCTACACCCGATGATAGGTTTAAAACCAACTCAGACCCTTGGAACGTGGGTAGCACATGGGCTACCAACTACGGCGATTTGGTTGATTTGGCCGCACCGGGCGTGTGCATATATACAACTGATATTGCAGGCTCGGCCGGATATTCCAGTACCGATTTTGGTGGGTTGCAAAAAACATCGGCTGCGGCCCCGATAGTTGCAGGCATTGCAGCCTTGCTATTGAGCAAAAACAATAGCATGACTTGGGAAGAGGTGCGCACCACCTTACTGAACAGCGCCGATAAAGTGCATAGCGGCGAGTATAACTATAGCCACGATGCCTCAAAGACCGGGCACAGCCGCGAAATGGGTTATGGCCGGGTGAATGCCTTGAAAGCCTTGGGCGAAGTACCCGTGGGTGTAAGCGATGAGCCTACCTATGAGCTGGCAACTAACCTTAAAGTGGTAAACCCTGTGCAAAACAACCAAGTGGAGATTTTTTACCCCGGCACATTGCTTGAGCAGGATATGCAAGTAGGCATTTATGATATGAATGGCCGCTTAATGAAACAGCAGTTGCTAGGCCGCCATGAGGAGTTTGTATCTATTGATGTGTTTGATATGACCCCGGGTATGTACTTTGCGCGGTTTATGTATCGCGAAGATGAACTGGTGCAAACCGTAAAATTTGTGAAGTTGTGGTAATTCATTAATAAACAAGATACAAGACATAAGACAATTTTCAATTTTGAATTTTCAATTTTGAATTTGAACCCGAAAACGTATGAAGCAAGCGAAACGCATATCTATATTTGGCTTAGGGGCTATAATTGTTACGGCAGCGTTTGCTTTCCGCTCAGAGAGCACCGATCCGTTTTATTATGCCAATGGGCAAAAGCTATACTGGCAATTCCAATATGATATGTATGCTTTCCGCACCGTTGATGACGATACGTTTAAGCAAATCTTAGATACTACCGTTGTTGATAGGGTCGATTTTAGGAGCGGATATCCCGATAAGTTGCACTTGGTTTTTTTTAGCCGCAACAGCAGCAATTGGCAGCGCTTGCAGGTGATTGACGATATAGAACGTGATGGCGCTTTTAGCCGTTCGTTTCCGGTGGTAACCATGTTTGATAACACACCCTCCGAAGCCGGCCTTTGGTATGTGGCAGATGACATGCTTATGGTTATGTTCAAAAACGATAGCATTCGCCAGGCTCATTTATCGCGCATATTAGATGCGTATAACCTCACACAGGTAAACGACCCAAGTACCTTGCCCTCGGGAGGCAACTATGCTTACATCCTTAAGTGGGATGTTGCGGACACCACAGTGGCAAATAGCGTTGAGCTGAGCCGAGAAATGTTTGAGCAAGACAGCACCGTACTTTGGTCTGTTGAGCCTAATTTGATACGCGGCTACGAGCCAGTATGGGTAGAAGATAATGACACCATCGAAACAAGCACGGGTGTGTACGATTTGGTCAGTGAATCGACTGCCCCCACTTTTTATGTGTTCAATCAAGACGGGCAAACGTTGCAAGCGCATTTTCAAGTAAAAGAATCGCGATATTACTTTAGGGTATACGACCTTTTTGGCCGTTTGCTAATTGAGCGCCACCTATCATCTGAAAGCACCAGTGCCAACATAAACATCAGCCACCTTTCCCAGGGCATTTATTTTAGTACGCTAGAGACGTTGGACGGGAAGCCTTTTGCTACGGTAAAGTTTGTGAATGAGTAGCGCGCTTTAAAAGCTAAAAATAAAAAAAGCCGTCATCCTTTCAGATAACGGCTTTTGAATATTAGAACTGCACGATCAAGGAGCAGGAACAAGAACCCTGTCAATTGCATGTATCACGCCATTGTTGGCTTGTACGTCAGTTGCAATGATGTTTGTTACCCTGTTAGAACCATCAGTGATTTTTGCACCACCAGTAAGACCGATTGTGAAAGTACCACTGCCTAGTGGGGTTACCACTTGACCATCTGTTAGGCTACCAGCCAATATGTTTCCGCTAACAACGTGGTAGTTAAGTACTGCCTCAAGTGTTGCTGTTGGTACATCATCCAAAGCAGTTAGGCCCAATTCAGTTAACAATGCTGCAAATGCATCGTTGGTTGGGGCAAATACTGTCAAAGGACCAGCGCCTGACAAAGCAGCTACATAATCAGTTGTCAAACCTGGACGAGTTATTGCTGCTACCAAAGTGCTGAAGTTAGGGTCAGCTAGTGCAAAGGTTGGCAAAATTGGCAAACCGATTACAGTGTTTACTTTATGTACCACACCGTTAGATGCATTTAGGTTTGCTGCAGTAACGGTTGAAGTACCATTCAAAACTACACCACTTGCAGTGCTCACATACACTTTCAAGTTGCTAGTAGTAGTACCGTAAGTAGCCAAAGTGCTCTGGTAACCGGTAGTTAGGTCAGTGCTCAACAATTTGCCAGCTACAACGTGGTTAAGTAATACTTGTGTAAGCAATGCATTCGGTACGTCTTCAAGAGTTGCAAAACCATTGGCGCTCAAAAATGCGCTAAATGCTGCATTGGTTGGTGCAAATACAGTTAGGTTACCATCAGCACTCAATTCGTCGGCAAGGCCTGCTTTTACAACTGCAGCTACCAATGAGGTAAGGCTAGTGTCAGTTTGTGCCAATTCAACAATGTTCGGGGTGGTGGTGTTTTTGTCGTCATCTTCGTCGTCTTTGCTGCACGATACGAATGCCATCGATGTGGCCAACAACATCATCAATACTAGAGGGATTCTGTTAAACATGGTTTGTGGTTATGAGTTAAGAATACACCTTTAACAGGATGTGTTGGGGTTTGTTTAGCCAAATAGTAAAAATGCTAAACTAAATTTTCCAATGCATTGATAATGAACGAATTAAATTTAACTGGTTATGTAACGTTTCGTTTTCTCTTATCTTATTAAGGTTACCTGCCCGGCCTCTACTAGCTCTTTTCCATCGGCCAGTACGAGTTTAAATATGTAGCTGTATACGCCCATATCCATTTGTTCACCTTTCGATGTTCCATCCCAAGGGAAAGTATTGTCGTAAATTTTTTGACCCCACCGATTGAAAATCTGGAATGCACTCACCGTAACCCCACTTTCCTTAATGATAAAGAAACGGTCGTTTACGCCGTCTTGGTTAGGCGTAAAGGCTTTAGGTATCCAATAGGCGTTCGGGAATTTAATGTCGATGAAGATGGAATCCCTGATAAGGCAACCTTGCGAATAAACCTCTAAGATGTACACTTGGTCGGTTTCGGGGCTAACAATAGGGTCTGGGCAGTCTAAGCACGAAATGTTTACAGGCGGCCCCCAACCAAACGAATCAATAGGCGGTACATTCAAATCAATGGTGGCGCCTAGGATGGCACTCTCCCCGAAATTGAAGCTAGAATCGGGTGTGGCAAATAAGTCAAAAGTGGGCAAGTTTGGCTGGGCGGTAGTAACAGTATTGGAGCTTGCGGTACAGCCATTACCATCAGTAACCGTAACATCAAAGTTGCCTAAATCAAACACGGTAAGCTCTGGGTTACTGCTGCCGTCGCTCCAGTTGTATACCACAAATGGCTCCGTAGTATTAAAGGTAGCCCCTTCACCTGGGCATATATAGGCCGTATCGGGTGCTATAGTAACCGTTGGGTTGGCACCTGAAAATACATACACCGAATCTCTGCGGAAACAGCCTTGGTCGTTTACGCGCACTATGTACAACAAGGTATCAATAGTGCCTGCAGGTATGTTTGCCACAGGGTTCGAGCTGTTGGTCGTGTTCAGAAAGGTAGTTGCGTTTGCAGGCTCGGCAGTCCATACAAAAGTAGGGGCAAAGCCTGTGGTAGTGGGGGTTCCTCCTAGGGTAGCACTACCGCCTTCACATAGTTTGGCCGTATCTCCAGCGTCGGCATCAGGGCTAGGTTTGGCAACCAAGAATATGTCTTGGGGTAGGGCAGGGTTTCCACAAAAATCGAAAGCGGTGCAACTTACAAAGGCATCGGTTTCAGTGGTAAAGGTAATGATAGAGTCGGTTTGTCCGTCGCTCCAAACATAAGTATACGGCGGCACGCCCCATTCGGGGAAAGCGGTAAGTGTAACGGTATCGCCCGCGCAAATGGTATCGCGGCTCAGGGTAATCACGTTTTCAATAGTGCGCGCTTCAATAGTTACTGCCCAATAATGACCACGGGCGCATTTATATCCGCACACATCCCCATCGCATTGTAGCTCTGAGTTTAACAACTCAAAATCCATGAAATAATCAGGACACTGTGGTGGTATGCAATTTAAAAAGTTAGGGTATTGTAGCGCACTGGCTCCTGGTACTAGGTTAGGGTCGGTGGTGCAGGTGCCAATGAATGGTGGTGCTGCCGGAGCGCAAGTGAGCGGGCCAGTAGTGCTTGGGCAATCAAGGCTGCGTACTTCCATCCTTACATCCTGAAACTGGCAAAACGGCGGCTGCAAAGGCGGTGTGCCACAAGTAGCCGAAAAAGTATTCTCGTATTCGATATCAATCTTGGTATTTACTATATCGCTCATGCCTCTAACTTGAACAGTTAGCTGATAATTGCAGGTCGCAGGAGTATTGCTAAAGGCCATATTAGCGCTTAAGTTGCCCTGTGGGTCTGCTTGTGAGAACCGTCCAAGGCTATCGAAGTCACTAAACAAAGGGTCAATGTATAGCGGGTATCTTACGTTTGGGTCATTGAGGAAAGCAACAGGAACGTATAATTTCAGGGAGTATGAAGCACCATTTCCTGCACCGAGAATAGGAAACGATTTTCGTGAAAGCTTATATCCACCCTTAGTGCCATAGCCATATCCGTCATAAAATGTCGCTTCATGTATAACAAACTGCAAATCCCCTTCCTTACCTTTTACCTCTATGTCTCCTACGAACAAGCCGTCTTGATTAAAATAACCATTGCTGTTACTATAATCTATAAATTGCTCTGCCTTATCAACAGAAAGTAATTGCTCAAAAACCAAATACTCAGAATTGCTTGGAGTGTTTGGTTTTTGCATAATGATAAAGTTTGTCTTGATGCCACCACGCTTAAAAATGTGCTGAATATTAATATCCTGCCAAGCATCATTGATCAAAACGCCATCATTGCCCAGATTTTTGTTAGTTTCATTCAAGCTGCCAATATTGGTTTTGACACCAGCGCTAGAAAGGTAGAACGCTTCTAATGCGGTGTTAAAGGTAAAGTGGCCTTTACCAGTTTTTATGCTAGTACGATTCAATGCGCTATTATACATGTACAAAACTGGATCGTTGTTGCAAGTATAAATAGCATTATTAGCATCCTTCATCCTATAATCCAACGTTACCCAATACCCATCTTCATTTTTATAGTGCAGCGGAAAGTATGATGATTGGCTGTAGTGGTGCTTGCCTTTGGTGCCAGGCTCCACAAAAAAACGGGTATAGCGCGTGCGCTTGCCAAGCTCTTCATAGCAATTGGTGCACTGTGCATTAAAGGGTACAATGCCAAACTCAGGGTGGTTGCTCAGGCTATCCGGAAACAGCGCAGGCTCTTTGCTAATGTCCATTTTTACATCGGGCGTAAAACGGTAGAAGTTGTACACCTTTGGCTGCATAGTTGAGCCATCGTTTTCCTTTTGGGCATGCAGCGATGCGAATGTGCCTAGCGCCAAGCAAAATATCAATAACCTCATCATTATCTTATCAGGGTTAGGTGCCCTTGTTTTTCAATAGGTAAACCATTCACATCCTTGGCTTGGATGAAGTATACAAACGTACCGAAGTTTTGCAACGCCCCTTTGTAGCTACCATCCCAGCCGCGGCTTAGGTCGTTAAGCTCGGTTAGGTCGCTGCTTTCGTACACCAACTCGCCCCAACGGTTATATATCTTGATGGTATAATCGGATAGGTTTTGGGCGAATATGGTAAAGTGGTCGTTTAGTCCATCATTGTTGGGCGTAAAGGCTGCAGGTATTTTTATCGTGTTTTCGCAATCGAAGCTCTCTGCATTAAACACATACAAGGTAGCACAACCCAGGCCGCCAGGGGTATATTGGGCCGTGTAAATACCTGTTTCGGTTACTTGTATACTGCGGGTAGTTTCGCCTGTGCTCCACAAATAGCTACTGCCGGCTACATCGGGTAGTTGCAATAACAAGTCTTTATTGATACAGATAAACACCGTATCCTCCTCTGTTTGCTCAATGCTCACGGTTATGGCTAGCGTGTCCTGCGCCTTGCAGCCAGTAATTAAATTCTCCGATGCCAGAATGTAATTGATGTTGGCATTAGGCCTAATGCTTTGGGTGAGTGCAGCGGGGTCGTTCAGGCCAGTAGTTGGGGTCCAAGTAATGTTACTACCATTGGTAGTGGCTTGTATATTAACCACCTCACCAAGGCAAACATCGGCATCATCGCCAGCATCAATAGTTGGGCTGGGCAGTATTCCAAGATTTACTTTGCCCGTATTGCCGCAGCCTGTGGGGTTACTTACTATTACCTCCACGGTTTCGCTTTGGGTAGGGTAATAGACGGTAGATTGGGTGGTGTCGCCGTTGCTCCAGCTATAGCCCAGGCCCGATGTAGTAGAGTAGAACACGCTGCCTGCCCATACCCTAGGCTGCAATGGAGCCGTAAACAAGCCACCCATTACGGCGCAAGGGTGGAGGTTTATCAACCCATCGGTACTAATGGGGTTGCCAAAACCAGTAGCTGGACGAAAACGCACGTTGTTGCCATTATTTACATGTACATATATGCCTAGCGTATCGCCAGCTGGCAACGATTGGAATATCTGTATCGGGATGATGGTACCAAAATTGCCAGGTGTTGGGTTTTGTACGATGGTTGAACCCCAGAAAAGCCAATCGGCAGCGGTGGTTTCGTGGCCTTGATATGATCCGTTGCGTAAGTATATGCTCACGTCCAATGGCGTATTACTTAATGATGCACCTACTGATATGGAATCAATGGTTACTTCGGTTATCGATGTTACATCAAACATGAAACCCTTAGTGTTTGATGTGGCGTTGAACGTTGTTTCCAATTCCCTAGGCGAAGGGTCTATTTGGGCAGTAAGCCTTACTGGCTGGCCGGCACAAACGGTGGTATCGTCGGCCAACACTACTTCTAACAATGAAACTACCTCAACATTAAAGCTTACGGTGTTGCCGCCACATTTGTTTAGCGCAAAGTTGCTTAGTGTTGCGGTTCCTACGGAATCGAATACCACTAAAATCTCGTTGTTCGATGTATCTACTATCCTACCAAAATTGGCTTCCCATTCGTAAAAGGTGGCTTTAATGAATGGTACATTAAATACGGCCGTGTCGCCCAAGCAAACCACATCGGGACCCGATATATTACCCGTTGGGGTACTAATTACATCCAGTTGATAAGCATCAGAGAACGGGCCATAACAGCCATAATTTATCTCTCGCACGTAAAAGGTGTAGTTGTTTATTTGTGCTCCCGTCCAGTCAACCAACAAGGTATTACCTGGCCAGATAAAGGCATTGCCGTTATTCAATCCGTTCGATGCCCATTCGTAATCCGAATCGGGATTGTATGGGTCAATCACAAATGCTTGCACACCCGCATCGCATATTACCGAGTCGGGCCCGATAATCATCGGCGGCACACTGCTTGGTGCACCAATGGTAATACGGATGATAGTGCCGTTTTGGTTGGTAACTACCGAGGAGCTGTCGGAAATAATGCGGGCATAGTAGGCGCCTGGTGCTATTCCAAAGGTGGTGAGTATGTTCAGCCCAGGTATGGTTAGCGTCATGGTGTTGCTTACGGTATCAAATTCAGCGGCAAGTGCGCCTGTATTTACAATGGCAAGGCTGTTCATATCCAGCAATTGCAATTGAAATAGGTTGCCATTTGCGTATTGTGCTATGCTATCCCAGTAGTTTATATCAACGGTTATGATGGTATCTACGCCTGCTGTCTCCGATATACAAAAAGCCATGTCTAGCGTTTCGTTGGTTTCCATATCGCATTGCTTAATACAGAAAGGCCCAAAAACGGTGCCTTGCGTAGCTGGGTTGGTAGACCGTATGCGGATAAAATAATTACAACCAGCGGGTGTGGCTGGTATTAAGCCCGACACGCTTCCGGGAGGTGAACCCAAGGTAGGGTCGAAGGTTTGCGAACTTGGCAATGAGCCTAAAAATTGCGGGGTGGTAAAGTTGCCATTTGAGTCAGAAAGCTCTGCTATATAAGTGTTGTTGGCCCCAAACACGCCTGTTGAGGTAAATTTGATGTCAATAGCGCTTCGCGAGCAAACGGTATCGGGGTCGGTGGTTACCGCGGCCGATAAAGTGTTGATAATGTTGGGGCAGTTTTGAATAACAAAACAAGCACTCACCACTCCTGAAATGGCCGGTGCAGGCGATACCCTGCTGATGCGGATGCGATAGCACGCGCCTGGGGCAATATTACCGGGTATAGTGGCAGCAATAAAGCCAGTAGTTGCTTGGGCAATGTTAAATACGCCCAAGTCGGTTGGGTTGTTGAAGTTGCCACTGGCATTGGATAACTGAATACGATAAACACCATTGCACAATGGCGCCGAAAGCTCCCATTGAATAAATAGATTGTTCAATTGGCAAATCGGGTCAGGAAAAAGGTCTATTGCCGAAATGGTGATAGGGTTGTTTACGTCATCATAAGTACCTACCACTTGAATATCATCAATACCAAATGAAGAGGTATTGGCTTGAGCAGTACCATTATTTACCCAACGGAAACCAAGACGCAAGTTGGCTACGTTGTCAAATGCCGGGTTAGTTACTTGCTCATACGTCCAACGTTTCTGGCCGTAATATTGGGTGCCCGTTGATACCCAAGCACCGCCGTCAATGCTATACACTAATTCGCCGTAAGCATTAGGTGGTACGTTTATGCTATCGGCTTCAGCTATATAAAAGAACACCACCTTCACATCTTGCATGCCTAGTGTACAAAAGCCATTGGCTAAGTGCGAAAACCGATCGGAGGCCGCGGTAGGGTTAAAGTTGCAATTGGCGGCACCACCACCCAAAGCGTTAATGGAGTCGTGTATATGCAGGTATTTGCTGTTGGGCGCGTTGAAGATAGTACCAAAGTTGGTGCTATCCTGGCTGATGGTGTTGGGGTAGGTAGGCGCACCGTTGTATTGGTTGTTTACTATCCATTTATTGGAGCCACTGTTGGTGGTAATGGCACTAGTATCGTTGAGCAAAAAGCTCGAAGTAGTGCCTTCAAAGTCCTCAACATACAATTGTATTTGCTGCTGCGCCAATAGGGGAGTGGCCGATAGCAAGAGGGCTACTAGCAGTGAGGGGAGGAGTTTATGTAGCATTTGATTCATCAGTTAATCGGTTGATCAGTTAATCAGTTATCTGTTTATCTGTTCTCCTGTATTTATTTATTATACTGCATTTGTAATCTGTAATTTCTGATTATTAGCCAATCAACCAGCCTTATTCTTCGTAATTTACCTCAATAGGCTTATCGCTCAGTATTTTAAACTCGGTACGGCGGTTTTTTTGGTGGCATGGGCAATCATCGCTGTTCGATTCGTTGCTGCATCCATCTAGGCCGGTACAATTTTCCAATGGTTTGCTTTCGCCATAGCCTTTAGCTACCATTCTATCCTTTGCTATTCCTTTGCTAATCAAGTAATTTACGCAACTTTCGGCACGTTTTTGAGACAAGGTTTGGTTATATGTTTCTGAGCCACGCGAGTCGGTGTGCGAGCTTAGCTCAATAGTGATACCGGGGTTCTCCATCAATATTTGATATAAGGAGTCTAAATTGGGTTTAGACTCTTCGCGAATGTCGGATTTGTCGTAATCGTAGTAGATGTTGCGCAAGCTGTAGCTCTTGTCTTTAATTAGGCGTTTCAACAAAATGTCGGCGGTTAAAGTATCCGATTGGGTAATGCCCATGGTGCTTACTGTGGTAGAGCCTTTCAAGTACCCGTCCATGCTACCAACGAGCTTGTAGTTCGCATCGGCATTTAGTGTAAAAAAGTAAGGTTTATTGTCTGTTAAGGTAAATTCGCTCACCAAAATATCTTGGTCAAGCCCTTTGTAACCTGATAGGAACAATGAAACCTTGGCACCATTTAATGGCGTGCTAGGGTTGGCTTCATCAAGCACAAATCCTTTTACCCCAATATTGAGCACGTTGTATGGTTCAAAAGTGAAAATGTCGTCGCAGCAAGTTTCGCTTTTTAGGGCAATCACCCCAGGGCGATTGCTCACAAAGTAACCTTTGCGGCTATTGGGCAAAAAGCGATAGTACATATCGTCAGTTTGCGAGTTTACAGGGTAGCCCACGTTCACCGGTTCTTCCCAACGGCTGGTACCGCCAGTTGAAGAAAAGATGTCGTAACCCCCAAAACCCGCATGACCAGTTGAACTAAAGTACAGCGTTCCAGTACTTGGGTCGTAGTATGGTGTGGCTTCGTCGCGGTCAGTGTTTATTTTGCCGCCTGCATTTTTAGGGGCGCTATATTTGCCGTTTTTACTAATAACCGAGTACCAAATATCCTTGCCACCGCGGCCACTGGGGCGGTTGCTGGTAAAGTAAAGTATATCGCCTTCAACCTTGTACGTGCCTACCGATGGATGGGTGTTGGTATAACCGGAAAGGTTTATTTCTGGGCCGAGGTCAATAGGCTCGGTCCAAGCGCCATCCTTAAACTCGCTGAGGTAAATAGCACAGTTTATTACCGCAACGGTTACCTCCTTGCAAATGGTGAAGTAAAAGCGCTTTTTATCGGGCGAAAAAGCACCGTTGGCCACGTGCGCCCCAGCAATATTGAATTTGTCAAAAGGTACCGGTTCGTCATAGCCATTGCCAGTTACTTTTGCTTGGTATAGCTTTATCATATGGGCACCGTCGTCAGCTTTAATAATTACGGTATCGGTGGGCAAGGTAGCAAACAGCAGCGTATTATCATCCCACATTACGGGCGAGATATCGGAGTAGGGTGAGTTTACGCCCGGGCCAAGGTGTGTAATGTTTATGTGCTCAGGGTTATCCATGCTTTTTAGGGCCAGTTCGCAGCCTTCGGCATCTATTTTGGCCCAGCGTTTCACGGTGGTAGCATCTTCGCCGCCGTATTTTTTGCTTATGGCCTGAAACTTGGGCATGGCATCAAAATACTTACCGTTCATTTTCATCATCATAGCCTGCCAATATTCTGCTTGAGGGTATTCGTCGGCTTTGTTTTCTACCAAGTAAGTAAACCATTGCTCGGCCTTTTTATAGTCTCGGGCTTGGTAGTAAACGTTGGCCAGTTTCCAAGCTACCGCATACGATTCTGGTTTTTTCTCCAGTATGGTTTCATACATTTCGTAGGCACCATAAAGGTTACCGGCATCCAATCGTTTGTCGGCAATTTTCAAGCTTTTCTTGTACTTAAACTTGGCGGGATTTTTGGGCGTAGCCGTGCTGTCTTGCGCTAGCATGGCACTTGCTGCAAATAGCAGGAGAAATAGTATGGTGGTTAGTTGTTTCAACACGCTTTGGTTACGCTTTAATGGTTATAGCCTAGGGCAAGGTACAAGTACAGGTCCTGGGTCGGACGAACCGCCCATTTTGCCAGTGTAAATCAGGGCAATTTCAAAGCTGCCAGTTGGGTTTGGCACTGCTTTAAGTCCTGAAGTGGTAATATCGTATGCAAGGCCTAGTTTAATGCCCTTCATTTCGGCACCCAGCGATATAATGCCTGCATCGCCGGTGCGCCACCAACCACCCAAGCTAAGTATTATTGGGGCGTTTATGGCTCCTAAATGATACTCAACCGCAGTGCCTATGTTTATTTCACGGGCTTTGTTTTGCGCCATTATTATGTAATTGGGGGTAAGGTACCAACGTTTATGCAACTGTATGCGTAAGCCACCATGGACAGCAAAGCGCATTTTGAGGCGCACGTCGTCGTTTAAGAAACTCTCTTTGGGCTGGGTAAGGTGAAAAAGACTTACTCCTTGAAATACACCAATTTTTTTGTGCGGGGTTGCGCTCCACAAAATACCGGCATTCATGTCGAAATAGCCCAAATTGGTTTTACCGAAATTTTCGCCACTGGCTATATTTGGGTCAAAATCGGTTCCGTTATATTGCGAAGGCAGTGTAAGACCATCTGTTTTGAGCTGGCGCTGCATATAACCCATTTGCACCCCAAGGCCAAGATAGTGGTTTCCTTTTTTGCTTAATAGCTTATGGTAAGATGCCGAAAGCATGCCCGAAAAATGGCTTACGGTGCCGCCAGCAGAGCGGTCGCTGGTTAGTAAAACACCCGCTCCGAAAACGTCTTTTTTGAGCTTGTTTTTTAATAAGCGCATATCGTAGGATGCAGCTATAGTAACAAATGGAGCGGTTACGGTTGCCCATTGATTGCGATAAATACCCGCTACCCGATAGTCGCCTTGCGAGAACCCGCCAAGTGCCGGATTAAGGGTTAAGGGCGAGGCATAAAACTGCGAAAAGTGAATGTCTTGCGCAGCAATACACAGGGGTAGTAACAGCGAAAATAAGAGGAGGTAAACGTTCCGCAAGGCCAGTTATTTTGTGTGCAAAAAGATAGATTTAAAGTTAATAAAAAATTAACAAAGCCATAGCGTGTTGCGGGCGATAAAATGTGGAAAAACTATTAGCCAATAGTGCATGGTAGCATGCATCTGGCAAAAGCATGTTAAGTGCAAGCAAAAGCCCAATACCCATGAATGCAAGACCATTTGCAGCACTATGATGATATTATTTAAAAATAAATTTGACTGGTACTTGTTTACCCTTTTATACGCGTCTAAAAAACTGTACTTGCGCTAATTTTTACTCTGAAAGTATCGTATTTATTACGTTTTGGACTAGGGTGTTAGTTGTATAGATGGGTTATTTAATGCGTAAATGACTAAACAGCCTACTTTTCGGAAGTAAAGTACGTGAAAACACTGAAACCTGCTATCAATCTACTCGTACAAGATTATTAACGCAGTGGTATTATGCCATCGTGAAACGAAGGAAGATGAAAGGTTTACTACAAAAAATCGCCAGTATTGCAGTACTCATGGCACTTAGCCTAGGGCTGAGCGCACAAATAGCGGCACAGTTTAGTACCAGCAATACATCGGGCTGTAGCCCGTTGGTGGTTATTTTTACCGACCAAAGCACCGGAAACCCAACCAATTGGCGCTGGGATTTTGGTAACACCAATGGCTCGATACAACAAAACCCATCTGCTATATATCTAAACCCTGGAACTTATACCGTTAGGCTTATTGCTTCGGGTCCTGGCGGTATCGATACAGTGGTGAAAACCCAGTTGATTACCGTTTTTAGAAACCCAGATGCGAAGTTTGTGGCTAATAGAACATCTGGCTGTATTCCGGCTCCAATTAGCTTTACCGACATTAGCGTGCCTGGCGATGCACCGTTAACTTCTTGGATTTGGGATTTTGGCGATGGTAGTACCAGCACTCAGCAAAACCCATCACACACCTATACCACCCCTGGCACCTATACTGTAACCCTTTTGGCTCGTGATGCAAACGGATGTAAACATGAATTTACCCGTACTTCGTACATTACCATTATGCCAAAACCTACCGTGGCTTTTACGGGTACTCCCACCAATGGCTGCAACGTACCCCATACCGTGAACTTTAATAATACCACGACAGGCGGAAGTGGCTTCACTTACGCTTGGTCGTTTGGCGATGGTAGCACCAGCACCCAACAAAACCCTAGCCATACTTATAATGCAGGGGGCAACTTTACGGTTCGTTTAATTGCAACCAATAGTGCAGGCTGCAGTGACACGTTGACCAGAAACAACTATGTGAGCATTAATAATATTGTGGCCAACTTTAGCGTGAACCGCACCAACCCTTGTGTAGGGCAAAATGTAACTTATACTAGCAATTCGCCCGGCGCAGTTTGGTGGAGATGGACTTTTGGAGACGGCAATACATCTACTTCTGAGAATCCGGTGCGCAGTTACAGTGCACCTGGGTTGTATACTGTTACTTTAATAGTGAGAAATAGTAATGGTTGTTATGACACCCTTACCCGCACCAACTATATTGATGTTAAACCACGACCGGTTACCAATTTTACTGCTACTCCAACGGCTGGTTGCGAGGTGCCTTTTACCGTACAGTTTAACAACACTACCGTAGATGGTAATACCTATTTATGGGAGTTTGGCGACGGTACTACGTCAACGGCACAAAACCCAAGCCACACCTACACTAGCCCAGGCACTTATACGGTTAGGTTGGTAGCCACCAGCATAAATGGCTGTACCCACTCGCGCACTCGCACCGATTATATTACGGTGCAACTACCAACCGTAGCCTTTACGGCCAATGTTAGAGAGGGTTGTATACCATTGGCAGTGCAGTTTACCGACCAAAGTAGTGCCAATAACGGCATTGTTGGTTGGAGTTGGGATTTTGGCGATGGTAGCACTAGCACTTTGCGCAATCCTTCGCATACTTACACCACAGTAGGTCGTTTTGATGTTACCCTTACCATAACTACCGCTAGCGGATGCACCCGCACCGTTACTTACCCGCAATACATACGTGCCGGCGAGCAACCAACCGTTGAATTTACGGCTACCCCGCGCCAAACCTGTTTGTTTTTTCCGGTGAGTTTTACTGATTTGAGCACACCTGCCGATTTCTGGTTTTGGCAGTTTGGCGATGGAGGTACCTCTTTCGACCAAAACCCAGTGTATCAATATGGAGATACAGGTCTTTTTACGGTTACCTTAATTGTGGGCGTAAATGGTTGTTACGATACTTTGGTAAAACCTGATTACATCCGCATTTTCCCGCCAAGGGCTAGTTTCAATACGCTTTATAGCTGCAGCGACCCTTACTCGGTGAATTTTACCAATACCTCTTTGGGTGGCCATGTGTGGTTATGGAAATTTGGAACTGGCGACACAGCTATTACTCGTGATGCAAGTTATACTTATCCAAGTCGTGGAGATTATACCGTTACCTTAATTGTGTGGGATACAATTGGCGGTTGCTTGGATAGCAGCCAAGCTTTGGTTCAAATCAGAGAACCTATTGCGGCATTCACGGCTAATGATACCATTGGCTGCGTAAACCTACCAGTAACCTTTACCAATAATGCTACCGATGCATTCTCGTATCAGTGGGATTTTGGCAATGGTCAAACCTCAACCGACCCGAATCCAAGTGTATTGTACCAAACACCGGGGGTTTATACCGTAAGGTTGATAGTGCGCGATATTCATAACTGCCCCGATACATTTATTAGGCCCAATTATATTACAGCCCTTGGTGCCTTCGCCAATTTCGATGCGGATACCTTAACAGGATGTACGCCTTTGAATGTGCAATATCAAGATTTATCGACTTCATTTATGGGCAACGTAGTTGCCTGGAACTGGGATCTTGGTGCCGGGCAAACTAGCACCCAGCAGAACCCCTCTGCTAGTTATACCGTGCCAGGAAATTATACCATAAGCCTTACTGTAACCGACAATAACGGATGCAGCAATACGCTAAGCCGAGTAAACTTTATTGTACCCACCTACCCAACGCCAGCTTTTTATTCTGATGATACTTTGGTTTGCCTTGGCGGCCCTGTGCAATTTACCAATACTTCAGTAGGCAGCGGCATGACGTATGCTTGGACTTTTGGCGATGGAACTACCTCAACGGCCACAAACCCAACCCACACGTTTGCCGATACTGGCCGTTATACCATTACCTTGCAAGTATTTGACATTAATGGTTGCGATAGCACAACGGTTCGAAACCAGTACATTCATGTAGTGCAGCCAACCGCCCAATTTGTAACAGATACATTGGGGGCCAATTGCCCGCCATTACTGGTAAATTTTGCAAACCAATCTAGTGCCGATGTTACTAGCTGGTTGTATAATTTTGGCAACGGCAGCACCAGTACTTTAGAAAACCCAACGCATATTTATACCACACCAGGGGTTTACTATCCAACCCTAACAATTACCAATAGCATAGGCTGCACGGCAACCTACAACTTACCCGACTCAATAGTGGTAGGCGGCCCAACTGGCAGTTTCATTTACAACCAGATTACTTTTTGTGCTCCGTTTGAAGTAGCGTTTTATGCCCAAGGCACAAACCCGGCAGTAACCCATATTTGGGATTTTGGCGACGGTAGTGTTTCGGTTGATGATGATACCACCACACACTATTATGCTACTCCCGGTACTTTCAACCCACAATTGATATTGGATGATAATATGGGTTGTGTTATATCCTTGCCTACCATCAGCCCTATTTTTGCGGCGATAGTGAATGCTAATTTTGTTTCGGATGTGACGTATATGTGCCGTCCGGGTGTAGCCAATTTCACCGATTTATCTAGCGGTGTTCCAGGCATAGTAGCTTGGCACTGGGACTTTGGTGATGGCGACACCAGTAACGCCCAGAATCCATCACATTATTATGCTGCCACCGGAAGTTATGATGTAACCCTTATAGCCACCAACGCAGTTGGCTGTTCTGATACCCTTTTCCGCCCAGGCTATATTAGGGTAATGGACGACCCTACAGCATTGTTTACCGTAAACACCCAAAATGCTTGTTTCCCGGCTACCATTAACTTTACCAATCAAAGTACTGCCGATACTACCATATCAAGCATCCTTTGGGTGTTTGATGATGGTACAACCAGCACGCTGCAAAACCCAAGCCGCAATTACGCTAACCCCGGCACTTACAATGTGCAATTGATGATTACTACCGTAATGGGTTGTAAAGATACCTTTGCCATGCCAATTACGTTGAGTGTTCCGCCAGCAGCTGCTGCTGGCCTTGATTTGGCAATTTGCATAGGGCAAAGCGAAACCTTGAGTGGCTCAGGCGGTGTAACTTACCAGTGGTCGCCAGCAACGGGGCTAAGTGCTACCAACATTGCAACTCCAGTGGCCAGCCCAACCGTTACTACCAATTATGTGCTTTTAGTTACCGATGCCAATGGTTGCCAAGATAGAGATACCGTAACAGTAACTGTAAACCCACTACCTACCCCAACAGCTACAGGCGGTACTATTTGTATCAACGGCAGCACCCAATTGAACGCATCGGGTGGTATAAGCTATGCATGGAACAACGGAGCAACGCTTAGCAACGATGCTATCCGCAACCCACAAGCTACACCAACTGCTACCACAACTTATATAGTAACCGTAGCCGATGCCAATGGTTGTATAAATACTGCACAAGCGGTGGTGAGTGTAAACCCATTGCCAACAGTAACCACCTCACCTAATGCTACAATTTGTATTGGCGAGAGCAGCACTTTAAGTGCTACGGGTGGTGTAACCTACCTTTGGTCGCCAGCCGCAACATTGAGCAATGCCAACATTGCTGGCCCGGTTGCCACACCAACGGTAACAACTACTTACAACGTAACTGTGACTGATGCCAACGGTTGTATAAACTATGGCAGCACTACCATAACCGTGAACCCGCTGCCAGTGGTGGTAACTTCTCCACCAGCGGCAATCTGTATCGGACAATCATCTCAGTTAACTGCGACAGGCGGCGTGAGCTATGCTTGGAGCAACGGTGCCAGCTTGAGCAATGCCAATATTGCTAACCCAATTGCCAGCCCAACAGCTACTACCACTTATAGCGTAACCGTAACCGATGCCAACGGTTGTATCAATACCGGTAGCACTACCATTACTGTAAACCCACTGCCAATAGTAACCATACACCCTGACACTTTGCTTTGCCTAGGCGAGCGTGTGCAGTTGTTTGCTACCGGTGGTGCTGGTTATAGCTGGGGTCCTGCGGCAGGCTTGAACTGCTTGAACTGCCCAAATCCTATCGCAACACCAACGGTGAATACTACCTATACAGCTGTGGTGACCAATGTTTTTGGTTGTGTGGATAGTGCCCAGGTGAGGGTAAACCTAAATACCGTTGATGCTCGTTTTAGCACCTCCGATACTACAGCTTGCGCGCCTACTACCATTCAGTTTAACGATTTGAGCTTGGCCGATAGCACGATTGTTGCTTGGGGTTGGATATTTGGCGATGGCGCAACATCTTTTGCCCAAAACCCAAGCCATACCTATACCGTAGCTGGGGTTTATACTGCCCAATTGCAAGTTACAACCAGCACTGGTTGTATCGATACTACCAGAATGGTTATTACCATCAACGCATTACCAGCAGTTGCAGCTGGCCCCGATCGCACTATCTGTATAAACGATACGGCTACTTTGCAAGGTACTGGCGGCGTGGTTTACCAGTGGTCTCCTGCTGTTAGTTTGAGCGATGCTACTGTTGCCTCGCCACAGGCATTCCCTACCAATACCACCACCTATGGTTTAACTGTAACAGATGCAAACGGTTGCCAAGGCACTAGCCAAGTTATAGTTAATGTAAACCCATTGCCCGTGGTAACTACCACTCCAAGCCAAGAGCTATGTAATGGTGATGTACTGCAATTGAACGCCACAGGCGGCGTTGGCTACCTATGGACTCCAGCATCAGGTTTGAGCTGCACTGCATGCCCTAACCCTATTGCCAATCCTTTTAGCCCAACTAATTTGGTGCACACTTATACCGTTCAGGTTACCGATACCAATGGTTGTATCAATACCGGATCAACTACCATTACTCGGTTGTTGTTGCCGGGCATTACCATTAACCCTGATACTACTATTTGCTTTGGCAATGCGGTTGAAATTTCAGGCGGCTCAATGCAACCATTTACTTATTTATGGCAGCCTTCTGCTGGCTTAGCTTGCGATACTTGTAGCACTACCATTGCCACTCCTGACAGCACTACCACTTATACCCTAACCGCAACTGGTGCGAATGGTTGCCCAAGGTCAGAGGAAGTAACCATTACGGTTAATCCGTTGCCTATTGTAATTACGAGCCCTGATACGACTATTTGTCACAGCCAAACGGTGGAGTTAACAGCAAGTGGCGGGGTTGATTATGTTTGGACCCCAACACAAGGCATTAATTGTGGCAATGCTTGCAACATGGTAGTTGCAGCACCCGATAGCAGTGTAACTTACACTGTAATGGTTACCGATGCGAACGGTTGCCAAAGCACTGCCGAAATAGATGTTGTAGTGCATCAGCTAGAGGCTATTTTTACCTTATCCGATTCGAGCGCTTGCACCCCACAGCATATTACCCTAACTGATCAAAGTAGCGGCGATAACCCAATCGTTTCTTGGTTATGGAACTTGGATGATGGTGGTTTGGCCAACACCCAAAACACTACGGTAACTTACAGCACTCCTGGCCAAAGGGAAATTGTACTGCTTGTGCAAGATAGCTACGGTTGTATGGATACTGCCATGCAGGTAGTGGATATGTTGCCATCTCCTGTGGCTATTGGTGGTCCTGATACCACGATATGTTTCGGGCAATTAGCACAACTGCAAGGTTTTGGTGGCCAAATATTTGTTTGGAGCGGAGACCAATATATTAGCGACCCTAGTATTGCGAACCCAACCGTGAAGCCAACTACCACTACCGATTATTTCTTGCGCACCGAGTTCCTTAACGGTTGTACCGCTTTTGATACTGTTAAGGTTACGGTAAATGCACTGCCGATACCAGAAATTACCGGCGACACCGTTGCTTGCTTTGGCGATAGCCTCAGGTTTACCGCAACTGGTGGTAGCGATTATGTTTGGACCCCAACTGCCTATCTTACAACGTCAACTTTGCCGAATACCACTGCTTATGCTGCGCAAGACATAACCTATACCGTGTTGGTTACCGATACCAATGGCTGCGCTGCCATTGATAGTATAGTACTTAAGGTGAACCCAGTGCCAGCTATTACTGTATCGCCTAACGTTGATATTTGCTTGGGCGAAAGTGCCAACTTGCAGGTATCGGGTGCTATTGATTATGCTTGGGGCCCGAATCAAGACATTTCGTGCCTTGATTGCACTAACCCAACGGCTACCCCAACTGAGAGCATTACTTATTTAGTAGTAGGATACAATGAGTTTGGCTGTAGCACTTTAGATACCGTAAGGGTAAATGTTAGGCCTTTGCCAACGGTACAAACTATTGAGGATGTGACCTTGTGTAATAGCGAAACGTTGGAATTGACTACCAATGCCACTGGCGCTACTGGCTTCATCTGGACCGCAAATGGCCAGCCCGATGCTACTATCCAAAGCCCTATAATTGCTCCAACTATTAGCACCACTTATATTGTTGAGGCATACAACCAATACGGTTGTAATGATTTCGACACCGTAAATGTGAAAGTAATTGAAACCATATTGGCTGCGGTAAGCGATGGGGCTGTTATTTGTGATGGCCAAAACGTGAATTTGAGTATTGATATTTTAGAAACGGGCTTATCAGGTTATACCATTACTTGGTTGCCAGAAAGCATGTTTAATAACCCGAACCGTTTGTCGCAAACGTTTTTCCCTGGCGAAAGCATGACTGTTCAAGTAGCTGTCAACAGCGAAGGTTGTGCGGCTGATACTCAATCAATAAACATTGTGGTAAACAGCTTGCCGACGGTTGACCTTGGACCGAATAGAACTGTATTGGCGGGCGAATACGTGACATTGAATGCCAATACCACGGGCAATATAGCAGAATACTACTGGAGCCCGAACGATAGCCTTGATTGCAGCGATTGTGATAACATAAGTTTCAACGCGTGGGGTAGCAATACCTATAATGTGTTTGTAACCGATGTAAATGGTTGTACTGCTGACGATGACGTAAGCGTAAAGGTTTTGACCACTTGCGAGCAGGATATTTTTGTACCTAACTCGTTCTCGCCGAACAATGATGAGAGCAACGACGTACTATACGTGCGCAGCCATTCGTTTGAGCAAATTAAGGTATTCAGAATCTTCGACCGTTGGGGTAACTTGGTGTTCGAAACCAGTGATATGGAGCAAGGATGGAACGGAACATACCACAATTCAATGGTTGACCCAGGTGTATTTGTATATTACCTTGAAGGTACTTGCCCTAATGGTGGCGATGTGTTCTTAAAAGGAAATGTAACGGTGCTAAGGTAAAAGCAAACAACTATTTACTGGTTACTGATTTGCGCTGGATGCGTTTAATTTTGCCATACCGCACCAAGTGGATGATAATGAAATCAGCAAATAAGCAAGTTGCTATAACTATGCCCGCGGTTTGTGCGGTGGTCAAGAGTAAGTGGTCCATTGGTAATTACGTTAGTTGGTCATCTAAAAAGTATAGGGACTAGCTCTTTAAAAGCAATCCGACAACGGGGTGTTGGTCCATAAATCGTTGGGAACTAATAGCCTATACCTTGATAACGACAACCGAGGCAAAAAGGTTGTATTAGGATGGAAATAATTTATTTTTTATTTCAGAATCCTTTACCGGCCATAACATACCAATAAACGTAGGTTTTTTGGCGTTTGAAGTGAAGCTCTGCTAACTTTAATTGGGCATCTAACAACTTATTTACCCGGGCATTTATCATAAACAATGAGCTTTCGCCTTGGTACAGCAATGTCTCTTCGGCATTTACCATTATCCTGTAGCCTGCCACGTTTTCATTTAAAAGTACTATCTGGTCGTTGTAGGTAGTTGCTTGGTTGCTTAGTTGTTTGTATTTAGTGGTAAGCTCTATACTTTTTAACGCAATCTTTAAGTCGGTATCCCTAATTTTCAATTTTGATTGGTAAAGGTTGGCTCGTTCATTGGCCCAAAAGATGGGTATGCTCAACCCAACGCCAAGGGCATGGTTGTTTTGCAAGGTATTACCGCCTGTTTCAAAATCAAATTCCAAAGGCTCTAACCCAGCCAGCATTTGATATTTGAGTTTTATTTTTGGGAAAAGAGAGGCTTTATACAATTGCTGATCAACAAGTTGCATTTGCTTATCGATGAGCAAGGTGTTTACTAACGGGTGTGCATCCAAAAACGACTCATCGGCAGGTATATTCCAATAGGTACTTATCGATAGTATAGATTCCGGAATCAATTCGTCGCTTACTTCAAGCGGAACATTGCCCTCCAGCCATAAATGCACCCCTAGTTGGTATTTAGCATTTTGAGACAGCATTTGAGCTTCTGTAAGGTTAATTCTTACTTGCTGCAGCAACAATGCCGCTTCAATAGTATCAATAGCAGCCCTGTCGCCTGCAAGTACACCGTTGCGCACTTGGTTATATTGCCTCTCGGCTATAGCAAGGGCCTCTTCAAATACGGCAAGCCGCTCATATTGCAATGCCCAATCCCAATAATCAAGCGCGCTCTCTAGGTACAATTGGTTGGTTAAGTCTATCTGCTGCCAACCTGCCGACTGGGTATAAAGCTTAGCATTTTTGAGGGCAGCGCGGCGCTTGTCCATCCACAATGCTGGCGATAATGGAACCGATATGCCAAATTCCATAATGCCGGGGTCGGGAACATAGTTTTGTGGGTCTAATTGTTCCCCTTCGCTGTATCGGTAGTTTACAGTTACATCAGCACCAAACCATGCAGGCACAAATAGCCCGCCTTGTGCTATGCGGTAATATGTTTTGTCGCCATAATCTTTTTGGTTAAAGTCGCCCTGTATTTGCGGATCGAAATTGCCTCTTGCATGAAGTAAATTGTTTTCGGCCTGTTCGGTAATAATGGTAGCGCGCGCCATCACGGGGTGGTGCTGTTTTACCCAGCCCATAAACTCTTCAAATCCGAAAACTTTGGTTGAGTCAGTACCCGCGTGCGATAGTGTGCTGCATAATAAAATAGTAATGGGCAGCATCAGCAACCGAAAAACCAAATCAAGATTATTTCTTTTCATCTTTGCCTTTCTCTGGTTGTTTATCGGTGGTGCTGGTCTTGTTGCCTTCGGGAGTATAAAACTCAGGTGGGAAACCATTAAACTGGCGCCATAGTTCAAACCAAACTGGCACGTCTTCGAGCATTATCCATGCATTGGTGCCCGAGCCTACCCTTATAGCACTGGGCCATTCAATATCATCTTTGTCAGGGGCAGCCAGTATCCTGAACTTTCCGTTCGGGCTTATAACCTTGTCAACTGCAATAACTACTGCCCCGTAAGTACCTTGGGTTACCGATGGCCACCCAGAGAACACAAAAGCTGGCCAGCCATCAAACTGAACCCTTGCTTTGCCACCTGGATGCAATAGCGGCAAATCAACCGGCCGCACAAATAGTTCGAGCACCAAATCTTGTTCGTTTGGCACAATTTGAGCAACAGTTTGGCCAGCACTTATAAACTCACCAAGGCCCGATGCTATGGTCCTGCTTACCAAGCCGCTTTGTGGGCTTGTTACAAAATAAAAGTTTCCCCTTACTTGAATATTCGAGAGCTCATTGCGAAGCTTGAGCCATTCTCCTTCTGCTTGGTAAAGGTCGGTGAAGCCCGAAAACTGCTCGCTCTCGGTTTTAAAAATTTTCTCTTGGTATTCGTTCATAATGCCAGTCATTTCAATTTCGGCATTTAAAAACTCATTTCGGGTAGTAAGCACTTTGTTTTGCGCACTTAACAATTTGGCCTGTGTTTCTTGGAGCTTCAATTTTCTTCCCTCCAGTTCCGTGAGCGACTTTAGCCCCTTTCGGTATAAAGTGTCAAAACGGTTGTATTGTTGCTGCGCAACGTTCAAATCGGTTTCGGCGGCTATCATGTTTATGCTATCGGTTACTACCTTCAACCTGCTTTGTTCAAGCTTGTTTTTTGCCTGCTCAAACTTTAGCTTTTGAATGGAGAGCAACGAACCCAACTGATCAGTTTGGCTTGCAATTTTTTCTTTGTAAAAATCTACGGCCTGCTTTTTGGCATCTACTTGAGATGACAGGCGCTGCAACAAGAGCGTATCTAGGTATTTGTCATTTACTTCTTCAAGGTACAATATGGTATCGCCCTTTTCAACCATTTGGCCTTCTCTAACATACCAACGGGCTATTTTACCCGCAATAATTGAGTTGATTGGTTGCGGCTTTTGTTCGGGGCGCAGCGTAATCACATTGCCCGAAACTTGCACATTTTGGGTCCATGGAAAAAACAATAATAAAAACGACATTATTGAAAACACCACCAACACCTTTGCCGCAAGTTTGGCTGTTTTGTTGCTGCTTAACTCAACTGATGCCAGGTATCGCCTGTTTAAGTCGAAATCTTTGTTGAATATCCTGTTCATTTTACACCTCCCTTTATTAAGTTGAGTTTGTTGTCCTTCAGCTCATAAACGCTGGTGCTTATATTCAGTATACTTTCGTCATCGGTAACGGCAACAACAGTTAAAAGAGGGTTGTTATGGGCAAGAAAACTCCAAAGCTCAGTCTTTTGTTCTGGGCTCAGCGTGGGCAAGGTATCGTCAATGATAAGTAACAATGGCCTTTGAATAATAGCTCTTGCAAGCGAAACTCGTTTTTGTATGCCTAAGCTAATTCTTTTATCTTCTGCCGAAAACTCGGTAAGAAGGCCGAAAGGTAATTGTTGTATTAATGGCATTAAGTCGCATATGCGGCAAACTTCCAATATTTCTTTCCGATCGATGCCTGAGCGGCCTAAACTAATATTTTGCTCTAGGTTGCCGTTAAATATTTGCCCTGAATCAAGGTTGTGCCCGATGTAATTGAGCAATTCATCGCGACGATAATTTTCGATAGGGAAGTCGTTTATCAAAATTCTCCCTTCGGTAGGAGTGTATAACCCTGACAGTAGCTTCAATATTGTGGTTTTGCCAGGCTGGTTTCCGGTTCTGATGGCTATTTTCTCGCCTGAGGCTATGTTTATATTTAGTTTCTTTACAATTAGCTCTTGCGCATCATGGTATTTAAAGCTAACCGATTCAAAACGTACGTTTAATCCAGTTCCCGTTTCGTTAAGCTGCAGTCCGTCAGTAGCGGCAGCATCTTCCGGCAGATTGGCTATTTTTTTAAGTTTTTCAACCGATGTGAGCACATCGTACACAGTTTCCATGGTTAACATCAGCTTTTCGGCAGATACCATTAGCAAGATGATGATAATTTCGGCTGCCACAAACTGCCCAATGTTTAGTTCTTGGTTCACGACCAATATACTTCCAACAATAAGCAGGCTGCCGGTTACTACAAATTTGAAAAGCACTATAGTTACAAACTGTTGCAACAATACACGGAAATGGGCTTTGCGGGCTTTTAAATATCCGGTTGTGTTGTTGTCGGTTCGCTGAAAAATATATTGTTGAGAATCGCTTAGTTTAAAGGTTACTAAATTCCTTCCTATTTCTTGCAACCAGTAGGCCAACTTGTATTTATAATTACTTTCCTCAATACTGGTACGTAACCCTGCCTTAGAGGTGAACGCTATAATAGCGATTAAAATAGCAAGCCAAATAAAGCCAAAAAAGATAAAGAATGAGTGGTAAAATGATAGTAATATGAGGCCAAAAAGGATTTGTAATGTTGAAGTGGAGAAGTCCATTAAGATTTTGCTCATCCCCTTTTGAACGGTCATCACGTCGAAAAAGCGGTTTACCAGCTCTGGTGGATAATATTGTGTGAGCCGATCCATGTCAATTTTAGGAAGCTTGCTAGAAAAGGTAAACGCCGCCCTAAAAAACAACCTTTGCTGTATAGTTTCAATTATTGAAAGCTGAAATATTTGGGTAATACCTGTAAACAACACACCTAACAAAACCATTAACAGAAGCACCCACCAACTGGTGTTCATTTGCTGCATGGTTATCAGGTTTATTATTGCTTGTATGCCAAGCGGCAGGGTTAGGTTTATCAAACCGCCAAAAATTGCAAAAACATAGACCAGTAAAATGTCTTTCTTGTCTTGCATCAATATTTTGAAAAGACTATTAAGTGGCCCTCCGTTTATTTCGGGCAACTGATTTGTCGCTTTTATATTGAGTAAATAGACAGGGCCTTTACTTAATAATTTGCCTAGGTTGTTAATGGGTGCTTCGTAGCTATTGCCTTCATCAGATTCAAGCATCCGCTCTTGAACTCTTACCTTGCCTTCGCCGATGTTTTGAATAACAATGATTGTATTGCCCGAATCAGCAAACTTAAACTGTATGGCCAAATCAAACATTCCACAATCATTGGCGCCATCGGCAACGGAAAAGGAAATATGGTTGTTTTGGCACCATTGCGTAAATGCATCTGGCAAGGTTTCATTTACTTTGCCAGCATTACACAAATTTATAAAAGCAGTTGTACGGGAGGCTGAAACTTTAGTGTATGAAAGTTCAGCTATTGTTTGTACCAGCCATAACAATGATTCGGTCATTCATTTTCAGCAGTCCGATTTAATCCGGCCTTACCAATCAATCAATAAAATTAACTCATAATTGTTTAGCGTGTACCTGCGTTTAACAAAATTTAATATTCTCGGTCATGTAGTTATGATCCGTTTTTTACACGGGTCCACTTTTCGGTGCGGCCAAACAGCGATATACCGATATAACCTCTTACTTCTAAAACCTCTCCATTTAGCTCCATTTCGCACGAGTATGTTTTGCCGTTTTTAGGGTCATATATCTCACCGTCTTCCCAAGCTTTATCGCCATCTGGCACAAAACCTTTGAGCATACTTAAGCCAATAATGGGTTGTTTCTTTTTTGAGGCATCGGGGTTGTTTTCGTCGGTTTTTGGGGTGCCGTCATCTTTGTTAGGTTCTTTTAGCCACACTATTTTACCGCACAGCTTGCTGCCACATTGGTATATTTCTACAATACCTTCTTTGTTGGTTGTGTACCACTTACCCAATATATTGGCATTGCCAGCAAATGTAAGGGTGGTAAAAAGCATTAGTGCGAAACAGAGCGAAAGGGTTTTCATGGGGCTGTTGTGTTTTGGTTTTGCAGATATAAGATAGTTTATGTAACCGACAATTAAAAGTCAACCGCATGAGTATTTCCAAACTTCACAACTCAATAACCTCACCGGGCTGGGGCATTATGAGCTGGCCATTTATCTTGCCCATTTCTTGCTGTTGTAGCATGGTTTGGTAAGGGTCGCTAAGGGCTTCGTCGCTTAGGTCGAAAGTGCCATAGTGCATCGGTATTAAATGATTCGCGCCAAGTTCATGGAAACCTTTAATGGCATCTTTGGGCGAAATATGGTTGCTGCCCATAAACCACTCAGGCTTGTAAGCACCTATTCCAATAATTGCGTGAGTGATATCTGGGAACAACTCAGCGGCTTGTTTAAAATGAGAGCCATAGCCCGTGTCGCCACTGAAGTAGATGGTTTTGGTGGCAGAGCGAATAACGAACGCACCCCATAAGCGCATATTGGTATCATTTAAATACCTGCGACCCCAATGCCTGCTGGGCAAGTAAAATACTTCTAGCGGGCTATCAGGGGTTTCAAACTTCTGAAACCATCCAGCCGATTGTATTAATTGGCTATTGGTTATGTTTTTTAACAAACCTTCGTTTCCTAGGCCGGTAAGATATCGGGCGTTGGGGTTGTTTTTGGATAAGGTTTTAATACTAGGCTCATCTAAATGGTCACGGTGGTCGTGCGATAAGAGGATATAATCTAGGTTCTTAAGCTTATTTGGGTCTAAAGGAAACTTCACAAACCGCTTAATGAAAAACGATAAATCGCCAAACACCGGGTCTATTAGCACTGTTGCCCCATCGAGCCTGATAAAAAAGGTGCTGTGCCCCAACCAAACAATACAGTCAACGTTAGAGGTAAGCCAATCGTTGTAAATTGCCGGCTTCAATCGCCAGCGGTCGCGCTTTTTAGCCGCTTTATCGGGGTTGGCCGTCAGTTGCCATTTCAATACATCGGCCATGCCCGTATCAAAAGGGTACTCGTGGTTCGTAAACCTACCTGATTTGGTCAACGGTGTTCCCTTCCATTCGGTTGGTGAGAGTATGGTTTTTAACTCAGGATTAGAGGTGTGCATATGGTAACTTAAAAATTCGTGCAATTGGCCAAAGCTATCCAATATTAGCCTAATTAAGTTGACGGTTGAGCGGGCTATTTATTATACCACAAGGCCAAACTTATTATCGCTTCGATATTTTATTCATCGTTATAGCCCTTTGCAGGGTGCATTTAAACCGGTCAACATCTTCATCTCGTTTTTTCAAGTGTTTTGTATTCCGGCTTTGCACCCTAGCGCGCCACATACGGAAACTGGACGATTTCATCTCCTTGCGCATGAGTTGTATGGTGCTGCCTTCGTCTAATCCAAATTGCTGCTTGATGGCCTCAAATGGTGTGCGGTCTTCCCAGGCCATTTCTATTATACGGTCAATATCTTGTTGGTTTAATTGTTGTTCCATATTCAAGAAACAGGCGAGAGGCTTATTGGTTGAGTAATTGTCGTTTTTGCGCAATAACAGCGCTGTCCAATAAGCAAAGGTTGCCAACGCAACCTCCCCAATTTAGAAGTGGTATGAGCCAAAACATAGGCAAACCGTTTAAAACCTCCGTTCTAGAAAAGTTTTTTTCCACTGTGCCAGGCTCTTTTCGATGCTTAGTTGTCTGCCCTATCTGTGCGCTTGTTTTGCGCATATTGGTTTTCTTATTTGGGTATAAAGCATTGACTATAGCCACAACAACAACTATTTTAGACTGGTAGTAGGCTTACAAAGCCTTACACTTCAGCATTATACTTATGCGGGCACTTCGTTTACTATATCCTTTTCCACCTTAAGGTTATCTATAATGAAGAGTTGCCTTTCGGGGGTGTTTTTACCCATGTAGTAGTTCAATAGGTTTTGAATACTGGTTTCTTTAGTCAGCAGTATAGGCGAAAGGCGCATGTCCTCCCCAATAAATTGTCCGAATTCATCTGGCGAAATCTCGCCTAAACCTTTGAATCGGGTTATCTCAGGTTTCACGCCTAATTTGGCAATCGCATTTTGGCGTTCCTCGTCGGTATAGCAGTATATGGTTTCCTTTTTGTTGCGCACCCTAAACAATGGAGTCTCCAGAATATACACATGCCCTTGGCGCACCAAATCGGGGAAAAACTGCAAGAAGAAAGTAAGCAACAGCAACCGAATGTGCATACCATCTACGTCGGCATCGGTAGCTATTACTACGCGGTTGTAGCGCAGGTAATCAATACCATCCTCAATATTAAGGGCGTGCTGTAGTAGGTTAAACTCCTCGTTTTCGTAAACCACTTTTTTAGTGAGGCCAAAGCAGTTTAGTGGTTTACCGCGTAAGCTAAACACTGCTTGGGTTTGAACATCGCGAGCCTTAGTAATACTACCGCTCGCCGAGTCTCCTTCGGTAATAAATAGGGTGCTGTTATATTTTTCTTCGGTTTTGCCATCATCTAGGTGCATGCGGCAATCGCGCAGTTTTTTATTGTGCAGGTTGGCCTTTTTGGCGCGCTGGTTGGCTAGCTTTTTTATGCCAGCAATCTCCTTGCGCTCACGCTCGCTTTGGGTTATGCGGCGCTGCATGGCATCGGCTACCTCTGGGTGTTTGTGAAGGTAATCGTCCAATTCTTTTTTCACAAAATCCAAAATAAACCCCCGCACCGTTGGCCCCTCGGCAGCCATATTAATGGAGCCGAGTTTGGTTTTGGTTTGGCTCTCAAACACGGGTTCTTGCACCCGTACACTTATGGCACCAATAATGGCAGTGCGCACATCAGCCGCATCAAAGTCCTTTTTGAAAAACTCCCTAACCGTCTTTACCACCGCTTCGCGAAAGGCTGATAAGTGCGTACCACCTTGGGTAGTGTACTGGCCGTTTACGAAACTGTAGTACTCCTCACCGTAAGAGTTGCCGTGTGTAAGGGCAATCTCTATATCCTCTCCCTTTAAGTGAACAATAGGATAACGTAAAGTATCAGGGTCAGTCTTGTTCAACAACAAATCGAGCAAGCCGTTTTCAGAGTAAAACTTGGTACCATTAAAATACAGACCCAACTTAGCATTTAGGTAAGCATAGTTCCATATCTGGTTCTCCAAAAACTCCGGTATAAAGTGGTAGTTTTTGAAAATGGTATCATCGGGCACAAAAGTCATGGTGGTGCCGTTGCGCTCGTCAGTATCGGTTATTGGCGAGTCGTTTATCAATTCTCCTTTCTCAAACTCGGCAACTTTCATTTTGCCATCGCGCACCGATTGCACTACAAAGTTGTAGCTCAAGGCATTTACAGCCTTGGTACCCACGCCATTCAATCCCACCGATTTTTGGAACGCTTTGCTGTCGTATTTTCCGCCGGTGTTTATCTTGCTCACGCAATCAATCACTTTGCCCAGCGGAATACCACGGCCATAATCGCGCACGGTAACTTTCTTGTCACTTATTTTAATGTCGATGCGCTTGCCGTAACCCATTACGTGCTCATCGATGGAGTTATCGATGATTTCCTTTACCAGCACGTAGATACCGTCATCATAAGCAGAGCCATCACCTAGTTTACCGATGTACATACCAGGGCGCATACGAATGTGCTCTTTCCAATCGAGCGATCGGATGTTGTCTTCGTTATAATTGTGCGGTTGGGGTGCTATTTCTTCTTCGGCCATTGTCTTTGGGTCAATAGTCCACGGTCGATAGTCCATGGAGTGGGTTATTTCCAAGCATAAATTTAACCAAATGCTCGCACTTATGGTTTCGCACGGGGTAAGATGTTATTAACAGTTCGGTGTGCTTGTTTTACATGCCCCGTGCCTCTGCATCCAACCGCATCATAAACTCTCTTACAAATTTCACCTTTTCTTCAGCCATTTGGCGGCCGGTGCTGGTTTTGAACAGTTCGGGCAGTTTTAGCAGTTTAAGTTGAAAGTGGTCTAGGGCATATTCGGTGTCGTTCAGTTCGCGGTTTTCGCCCAGTGGGTCTTCGGGGTGGAACATGGCGCGGCTCATTTGGCCTGATACATAAAACGTACGAGCAATGCCAATGGCGCCCAAGGCTTCCATGCGGTCGGCATCTTGCAATATTTTGGCTTCGATAGTGGTAGGGCTAACATTGGCCGAAAAGCTATGGGCATGAATGGCGTGTTTCACACCAACTAGCAATTCCATCGGAAAATTAGGGAACTCGCTTTTGAGCAGCGCCTCCGTTTGCTCGGCACTCAACCAAGACGATTGGCTAAGGTCGGGGTGGTTTTTGGGCAATGATACCAAATCATGGAAGTAGGCAGCGGTAAGCAACGTCAACAAATCAGCGGGCTCGGTTTCCCGCCCGGCGATGTATCTGGCAGCATGCCACACGCGGCGGAAGTGTGCTAAGTCGTGCGCGCCATCATCTACCGGCCGCTGTTGCCACCAAGCGGCAAAGCGCCGTTCCCAATCGTTAAGTTGTTCCAATTCCATGCGGCAATATTAGGGAATATTGAGGAGTAGACTAGATACTTTTGCTCAAATGATAATTTTCAAATTGCCCAATTTCCAAATTCACCTTTTCCTATCTTTGCCACAAACCTCCTTTACACCATGGATGCACTGAACAATTACCTTGAAAATAACAAAGAACGTTTTTTGGAAGAATTGATGGAGTTGTTGGCTATTCCATCGGTAAGTGCCGACCCTGATTTTCAAGATGATGTTTTTGATGCGGCCGAGTTTGTAAAAGAGAAATTGATAGCTGCCGGTGCCGATAATGTGGAGGTTTGCCCAACTGACGGTTTCCCGATTGTGTATGGCGAAAAGATAATTGACTCAGCATTACCGACAGTAGTAGTATACGGCCACTATGATGTGCAGCCTGCCGACCCTTACGAATTGTGGGACAGCCCACCATTCGACCCAGTAATTAAAGATGGCAAAATATATGCCCGCGGTGCTTGCGACGATAAGGGCCAAATGTACATGCACATTAAGGCTTTTGAGGCGCTTTTGGCTACCAATAATTTGCCTTGCAACGTGAAGTTTATGATCGAAGGAGAGGAGGAAGTTGGTTCATCAAACCTCGGCCCATTCATCAAAGAAAATAAAGAGCGCTTGGCTGGTGATATTATCTTGATATCTGATACCTCGATGATTGCCAATGATACCCCGTCCATCACCACTGGCCTGCGTGGCTTGGCTTATTTGGAAGTGGAAGTGGTAGGGCCGAACCGCGATTTGCATAGCGGTGTATATGGTGGTGCAGTGGCAAACCCTATTAACGTGTTGTGCCAAATGATTGCCTCTTTAATGGACGAAAACGGCCATATCACCATCCCAGGTTTTTATGACGATGTGGTGGAACTAACCACCGATGAGCGCGAAAACATGGGCCGCGCCCCGTTTGACTTGGCGGCATACAAAGAGCACTTGGACATAAAGGATGTGAAGGGGGAGAAAGGTTACACTACCCTAGAGCGCACGAGCATACGCCCAACGCTTGACGTAAACGGCATGTGGGGTGGCTACATTGGCGAAGGTGCTAAAACCGTATTGCCAAGCAAAGCCAAGGCCAAAATAAGCATGCGCTTGGTGCCCAACCAAAACGACGATAAGATTACCGAACTGTTTACCAAACACTTTGAAAGTATAGCGCCAGCATCGGTGAAGGTGAAAGTAATACCGCACCATGGCGGCAAACCTGTGGTTACGCCAACCGATTCCATCGCTTATAAGGCAGCGGAAAAGGCATACAGCAAAACTTTCGGCAAAACGCCGATACCACAGCGCAGCGGTGGAAGCATTCCTATTGTAGCGTTGTTTGAAGAGGTGTTAGGGCTAAAATCATTGTTGATGGGCTTTGGTCTCGACTCTGATGCCATACACTCACCTAACGAGCACTATGGTTTGTTCAATTTCTATAAAGGAATTGAAACTATTTCAGCCTTTTATGGCGAGTATGCAGCGGCGGCTAAAAAGTAACTTCAAGTATCAAGTATCAAGTATCGAGTATCAAGTAGTTTGAGTTAGATAATATCCGGTTTATCGACGAACGGAGATTTCTAAGGCAACCATTCTTTTTACTGGGTCGTTTTGTTATTGTAATCCAAATGTGACATCCGACATTTTGATTCTCCAACTTAAACCAACTTGCCATGAAAAAGCTATTACTTCCAACGTTGTTATTGTTTTTTGTTCCAGTATTTGCTTTTGCATTAAGCCCTAGCAAATCGGCCAGCCTTTACGAACACCTTAAAGATGTAAATGCCCAATGGAAGCATATTGAGCCTACCGCCCAACAACTGCTTCCTATAACATTTGAAAACGATACTCGCCGCATACAAGCCCACCTATTCAATGCCGAGCAATATTTGCGAAGCCAAAGCACCGAGGGTTTGAATACGGAGTTGTTGGCCAAGCGCCTTCACCTATTGGACGTTTTGCACAGCTATGCCGAGGCGGGTGTTTTCCCACAGAACTATGATTTCAACTACCGCATTCCCTACTTTATAGATGCACACAATACGGCTTGTGCGGTGGGCTACCTCATTATTGCCGATGGACACAAGGCATTGGCCGAAAAAATACAACAAACCAATAACTACCAATATCTATTAGATATGCAGTACCCCGAGCTAACGGCTTGGGTAGCAAACTCTGGCTTTACGGCCCAAGAGCTGGCGTTGATTCAGCCGGGATATTTGGCAAGTACGCCGTTTTCGTACCTTAACAGCAACGATGGCGGCACCAACGGGCATGTAAACGATGTGCTGGTAGCCAATGGCGGAACTGAAATATACGTGGCTGGCAGTTTTTCTGATGTAGGCGGCACGGCAGCAGGCAATATTGCGATGCTTGAAAACGGTACTTGGACCGACCTTGAAGGTGGTGTTGATGGCGAAGTATTTGCCATGGCCATTTTCAATAATGAGTTGTACGTAGGTGGGGCATTTGATAGTTCGTTTAGCGGTGTTTACTCCGAAGGGATTATAAAATGGACGGGCACGCAATGGGAGGTAGCCAACAATATTGGCCTTTATGGCGAGATTTATGCCTTGCAAGTGTATAATGGCAAGCTATATCTTGGGGGCGATTTTGAATTGCCTACAGGAGCCTTGCGTGGTTATTTATCAGTGATTGATAGTACAGGAGCGGGTTTGTATTTGCACGATTTTCCGATGGGGCCTGTTAATGCTTTAGCTATTGACAACAATAAGTTGATTGTGGGTGGTAACTTCAACGCAAGTTTCAATTCGGTGCCACTAAACAATATCGCTGCGTTCGATGATACCAGTATTGCCAATATCGGCAATGGTATCAATGCCAATGTAAAAGCACTAGCGGTATATAATAACCAATTGTATGCAGGGGGCTCATTTTTTAACAACGCCCAGGATACCTTGTTCGGGTTTGGTTACTGGGCCGATACTGCATGGGTAAATGAGAGCTATATGGTGCGGGGTTTTGGACCTTGGAACTACGACATTGCCATCAATGATTTTGTGGTGCACGATAATAACCTGTTTGTGGCAGGCGATTTTGCTTGTTGCGATGGATTGATAGCCTACTATGGCTTTGGTATTGGTAGCTATTTTAACGATGGCACATACAGCAGCATGATGGGCGTAACGAGCTTTAACGATGCAGTAAATACTATTTCGGTATACAATGGCGAATTGTTGGTGGGCGGCGTTTTCGATACCGTAATGTTTGGCGGTGGGCCAACAGGCTCATACACCGTCGGCAACCTTGGGGGCATTGCCCTGAAAAACGACAATTGGAACTCTATTAATGAGCAGGCAGATGGGGCAGCTAGTGTGAAGGTTTACCCTGTGCCAGCAACTGGTGTGGTTACCTTTCAAATGGTTGCTAACGTAGCGGCCAATAAACCTTCGCTTGTTGTTTACAACTCGCTAGGGCAACAAGTTAGCAGCATGCTTGTTACTCAAAGCCAAACAACCATTGAAGTAAACTATTGGCCAAGCGGGGTATATATGTATCAATTGCAGCAAAACAACGGACAAACTTCAATGGGTAGGTTTGTGGTGGAGTAGGGCATAAGTTAATGTTTTCTTAAACACTTCGTGCTTGGGTTAGTGGTGGGTTTGTTTATTTTCACTATAACAAATCTAGCTGCTTTATGAGAGTTTTACTTGCCTTGTTATTGTTTACGGTAAGCATGTTTGCCGAGGCTCAGAGCATTATTCGCGGGCCATACCTAAATTCGGGTAGTTCAACTAGCATTATCGTTCGTTGGCGCACTGATGTTTCTGTTACCGGTAAGGTGTTGTACGGCACTGATTTAAATAACATTAATACTCCAGTGGTTGAAACCGCTTCAACAAGCGAACATATTGTAACTATAAGCGGGCTTCAGCCAGCTACCAAGTATTTTTATACACTAACCGACGCCAACAATAATACTTACCAGGCGGCTGATAGTTTGCGTTACTTTCGCACGGCCCCTGTGTCGGGTGCTACCGACCCGATAACCATTTGGGCAATTGGCGATTTTGGTACCGGTGGGGCGGGTCAAATAGGCACTCGCAACGGTTACAGTCAATTTACCAACAACCAACATACTGACGTTTGGATTTGGCTAGGTGATAATGCATACTCCGATGGTACCGATCAAGAATATCAAGATAAGGTGTTTGATATTTATCCTGATCACCTGAAAAATACGGTGGCTTGGCCCTGCCCAGGCAACCACGATTATAAAAGCATTAATCTGCTAAACAATACAGGGCCTTATTATAGCATGTTTTCACTACCTGAAAACGGCGAAGCGGGCGGTTTGCCAAGTGGTGAAGAAGGGTATTACTCATTTGACTATGGGAACGTACATTTTGTATCGCTCAACTCAGAGTATGTAGTATGGTTTCTAACTGATAATAGCCAGATGGTGAACTGGCTGAGGCAAGATTTGGAGCAAAATGATAAAGATTTCACCATAGTGTTCTGGCACAAACCGACCTACTCAAAAGGTTCTCATGACTCTGATGAGTTGGGAGATATGACATTGTTGCGCAGCATCGTAAACCCAATACTGGAAGAGAATGGGGTCGATTTGGTTTTACAAGGGCACAGTCATGGTTATGAGCGCTCCTATTTATTGAAGGGTCATTTTGGCACAAGCACTAGTTTCAACAGTAGTATGATAGTAGATACTGCAAAGGGAAGTCCTGAACCTTTTGTGAAATATCATGATGCTGTCGACGTAAACCAAGGGACCATTTATAATGTGGTTGGCTGCAGCGGTCAGTTAAGTTCATCGGGTACCATGGATCACCCTGCAAATTACTTCTCTAGCAATCTACTCAATGGTTCATTGGTTATTACAGTTGATAGTAACTTGTTGGTGGCGCATTTTATTGATACTTCTGGTAATATTTTGGATGAATATAAAATATTGAAGCAATCGGTAGCCGACACCCTTACATCCGTTGGTATATTGCCAACATTGGAAAATGTGGTAAAAATATACCCCAATCCGGCCGATAAGTTGTTCACCGTTCAAATTAACTCACAGGAGTATGGGTTTTATATTGTAGAGCTGATAAACTTAGATGGCCATGTTGCAGCCACCCGCCATATTAGGGCTAATGGCAACGCGTCGCAAACAATTGACGTGAGCCATTTACCAGCAGCTAGTTATATTTTAAGAGTGAGCCAAGAAGGTGCACAAGATTGGGTGCAACGCATCGTTATCATGCGATAACCATTTACTCACCGTTTCTCTTGAATTGCTCTTTGAGCGGCACCTTGCTGCTGAAAGTCTGTACCACTTCGTTTGGTAATGGGTTGTTTACTGCCAACGAAAACTGTTGCCAAAAATGCTCTTCGTACTCATATTTTCGGCTGTAAAGGTTACCACTGCGGGCAAAGCTTTTATCAGGTATAAAACCATCAGGGTGCAGGGTAGGAGCGTCGCAAAACATAGCGAAATGCTCCGTAACCTCGTACCTAACTATACCTATGGTGCGCTCTTGTATATGGTGCAGGTATGCAAACTCAAGGTTTTTTAGATAAATGTTGCCATTGTGGTACGAAAACCTAAGGTTTTTGATGCTGGTTTGAAACATCCAGTGGTGGTCGCCGCCACCAAGGCTCATGCCCCTTTCCAAAAACTGTGGGTTGCGTGTGGCTGTTTCTTGCAATCCATATATTGCTAGGCTGCCTTTGTAAATCCAGATTTTGCCATCCAACAGTTTGGGGTTGTGCACATTTTCGTATCGGTAAGCCAGTTGTTCTAAACTATCTCCACATATTTCGCATTGGCTATCGTCGTATCTTATCTCATACTGGCCTACCACTTTTGGGTCCATTATGGTGCCTGTTGGGTAGCGTAGGTTGTTTTCCAGAAACATATCCACCAAGTGGTCGCCATGGGCATCGCCATTCCGCTCCAATACATTGCTACGCCTTACTTGTTCAAGGTTAAAACGCTCTTGCAACATATCCGACTTAAAAGTGGCTGCAACATCATAAACAGTCATACCAGCCTCAATTAGTCTCACATAAGTGCCGTTTTCTTGGTGTACCTGCCGGTACAAGGCTGGATAGGTATAAGCCTTTGAGGGCAAGTGTTTTTGCAACTTTTCAAGCACTAGCAGCCAATGATTTTTAGCTTTACTGTTGTTTACAGTTACTCCGTCAATTATAAAGGTTTCGGGCTGCATAATTACTTTCGTGCGTCGGTTAGTGGCGAAATGCTTTATGGGCACTTTTAGTGTCACAAACCCAAGGGACGAAATTTCCAATGAATCGGTATAGTTGCCATTTACCTTTATGTTGAAGTTGCCATCAGCATCGGCCACTGTAAAGGTTGTTTCCATATATTTTATATAGGCAAATGAAACTGGTTGGTTTTCACTTGAGTAAATCGTTCCTTCAATTAGGGTGTTTTCTTGTGCCGATAATGACAATATGGAAGCAAAAAATGCAAGTATATATATGTACCTCATAGTTGTGGCTTTTGTTCATTAAAACAATGAGGTAACAGGCTTCATCGTTAAAAGTGACTGTGCAACCTTTTTAGTAATGAGCCATTCTAATAACATGGAAAACTATGTTCAAGGTTTTCGTGTTGGTAGTAAAGAATTAGGTGGCCAAGCATCAATTTATTGCTTAGTTTTAGGTTTAAATATGCGACACCTCAGTGAATTGAAAAACTGCCATAATAAGGTGATATGAAACAAGTTTACCTGCTATTCATTGCCATAAGCATCTTTTTCTCTGCCAGCCATGCACAAAATGCCATGCGCAGGGAGAGCAAAATAAAAGTCGTAATTGACAGCGACACCCTTGCCAATGCTTGGGCAGGTGGTTTTCATACACCCCAGTTTAGCGAGGCCGATATTGATGGCGATGGATACAATGATTTGGTTGTGTACAACCGCGGTATTTTGGCCTCGAACTCAACATCCAACGGGTTTAAGCTAATGGTGTTTAAAAACAATGGTGTGCCTGGGCAATCTGGTTATACCCACAAACCCGAGTGGGAGACACGCTTCCCTTCCTTGTTGTTTTGGTTGAAAATGTATGACATGAACTGCGATGGATTGCCCGATTTGCTATCGGCCAACCAAGCGCAAGGGCCATTTTTTAATTGGTATGAGGCTAAACGCGACAATGACAATTTAATGTACTTTGAGTACCGCGATACCGTGAATACCTCGCTTATTTTCGCGCCAGTTGGCATTTCAAGAATTCATTACCCTGGTGTTGGCGATTTGGATAGGGATGGCGACCCAGATTTTGTGAACTTCGGCGACTTCGGAACATTTGTGCTTTATAACAGTACGGCAGTGCAAACAACTGGCTCGTGCCAAGATACGGTTGGTTATGAAATAGCTCAAAATTGCTGGGGAGACATTTCATTAACCGTAACTGGTGTCGACACGCATGCTGTTTGTCCCTTCAAAACCGACCCGCTAGAAACCTCAGGTAATGCAGGTTCGGCAAGGCACAACGGTGGCTCCGTTTTGATTATTGATTTGGATGGCGATGGCGACGATGATGCCCTTTATACTGAAATTGACAAAGGCAGGGTGTTTGCGCTGTATAACGAAGGTGATACCTCCTACGCGGTAATTGATTATGTGGATGAAAACTACCCATCTTACGATGTGCCTGCTGCACTAAACTATTACCCATTGCCCTTTGCCATTGATGCCAACAACAATAACAAAACCGATATTGTAATGGCGCCCAGTGAGCCTATGAACTGCATAAGCAAAAATGCAGTTTGGCTATACGAGAACATCAGCACAAACGACTCGGTAATACTGCAACTTAAGCAAACCGATTTTATAGAAGATGGCATGGTTGAGCTAGGCATTGGTGCGTTTCCAGTTTTTGTTGATTACAATGGCGATTCGCTTATGGACCTTGTGGTAGGCAACCAAGGCTATTACCGCGATAGTTTGATAGCTACTGCCCAATTGGCCTTGTTTTTAAATATTGGTACGGCCGAAGTACCCATTTATGAATTGACAGATGACAATTGGTTGAATTATGCTGATTGGTATTTTGTTGATGCAAAAGTAGTAATGGCGCTGCGCCCAGCGTTTGGCGATATTGATAGTGATGGCGATTTGGACCTATTTGTGGGCGATACAAGCGGCTATGTCACTTTTTTCGAAAACTTGGCAGGTAGCGCTGATACCATTATGAATTTTGCAGCACCAGTGCTCAACTACTTTGATATGTATGCTGGCAGATCATACAGCGCGCCATTTTTATACGATGTAAACGCCGATGGATTGACCGATTTTTTGATGGGTAATCGTTCGGGCAAGGTAATGTACTTCGAAAACCATGGCACTACTACAGCCCCTTCTTTTGATGCCATACCAACCAATCCGTTTTTTGGAGGTGTGAATGTAAGTACCGATTTTAGCCTTTTTGGTTATGCTGGGCCCGTAATTACAACCTTAGATAGTACGGGTAAATTGTACCTAATTAGCGGCAACGAGGAAGGAAGAATATACGGGTACGAGTTTAACCCAGACAGTATATATGCTGGTGCTTTTCTGCAAGTGTTCGATTCATATTCGGGTATAGATGCTGGTGAACGCTCGGCTATAACCGTTGCCGATGTAACCAACGATGGCAAGCCTGAAATGATTGTGGGCAACTATAGGGGAGGGCTAGAGTTTTACACCCTTTCCGATACCATCGAAAACATATTGTCGGTTCAAGCTCCCGAAGCGGAGAATGTAGGTCTTGTGGTTTTCCCCAACCCAACTACCGGAGATGTTACTTTAAGTATTTCGGGACTAAACAAAAGCCAGCCTGCAACCGTTAGCATAACAACTATATTGGGCAAAACAATACTTACCAATACCATACAACCAAGCCAAGAAAATTGGTCGGGTAGTGTTTCTTTTGGTCATCTTGCTTCAGGAATTTACGTTGTAAATGTATCACAAGGTGCGGTGAGTAAATTAATAAAACTTATCAAATACTAGCATCAGCCAAAAATAACGATATGAAAATTTTATTTGCTATTTGCTTTCTTTTTACTTCGGTTATTGCGGTGTTTTCTCAAAATTATTTTGCGCAAGATAATTCTATACCCGTTTATTTTGGGGCTAAAACCTTAAAATATCCTTGGGCTGGCGGGCTTAACAATCCTCAGTTTGGTAACATTGATCTGAACGGCGATGGCATTGATGATTTGGTGGTGTTTAACCGGGGATATTATGATGGGGGGCAAAAGATTTTAACGTTTATAAGTGGCGGCACAGCCAATACCATAGACTATACCTATGCTCCTGAATATGCAAAAGACTTACCCGATTTGCACCACTTTATGCTGGCCATCGATTTTAACTGCGATGGCGTTGAAGACTTAGTTACCTGGGAAAACCCAGCAGTAATGATGCTTTATGTGGGCGAAAGGTTGAGCAGCGGGCGGTTGAAGTATACCCAGCAAAACTACTTTACCTACAACACACAATCGGGCAACAACACCAACATTTTCATTTCGGCGGTAGATGTTCCCACGATGATTGATGTAAACGATGATGGCGATGTTGACGTGCTTACCTTTAGCCCAGCGGGTTTGCGTATTGAGTATTTCGAGAACCTCTCCATTGAATTGGGTTTGTCTTGCGGCGACACTACTGTTTTCGACTTGCGAAACTATTGCTGGGGCGATGTAACGGAAGGCGGATTGAGTAGGCAAGTAACCCTTTTTGACCCCTGCGGAACACCCAAGGATGATAGCCTTACTGCTGGTGGTGCTAGGCATGCTGGTTCTGCATTAATGGCATTTGATGAAAATGCAGATGGATTGAAGGAGTTGGTATTAGGCGATATTAGTTTTGATAACCTGGTAAACCTGCACAACAACGGCTTAATTGATTCGGCCGTGATAACTACTCAAGACACTCTTTTTCCTTCTTACGATAGGTCGTTGCAGTTGCCTATTTTCCCAGCGGCTTTTTATGTTGATGTAGACAATGATGGCAAAAGGGATATGTTGGTTGGCCCCAACACACCTAAGAAGGGATACAATTACAATTGCTCGTGGTTTTATAAAGACGTGAGCACCAATAACAATGTAAGTTTCGAGTTCCAGACTGATACTTTCTTGGTAGACGATATGATTGATTTGGGAGAAGGCGCTTACCCAGCGTTTGTGGATGTAAATGGCGACGATTTAGTGGATTTAGTGGTTGGTAACAATGGCTACTACGAAAATACTACTTCCGCTTTTCCGGGCTTGGCTTTGTTTATTAACGTTGGTACCGCAACTGCACCTGCATTTAAGCTTATAGATAGAGATTATTTGGGCCTTTCTACTTTTTTATCGGGCGTGGCAAAGTTGCAAACTGTGGTGCCTGCGTTTGGCGATTTGAACGGAGATGGTGCCCTTGATTTAATTATTGGCGACCACGTAGGGTTTGTGCACTATTTTAGAAATACCGCTGCTGCTGGCGACTCTATGAAATTGGTGCTCGACCAGCCCCAATTTAAAAACATTGATGTGGGCAGTTACGCCAAACCCGAAATATTTGACGTAAACGGTGATGGTTTGGCCGACTTGATTATTGGCAGAGACAAAGGCAACCTTCATTATTTTGAAAACACCGGAACTACCAATAACCCTAATTTTAGTGTAGTGCCTACCAACAGTAATTTTGGGGAGGTAAATGTAAAACCGAATTTATTTTATGGCGAAAGCACGCCAAGGGTGGTAAACCTTGCCTATGGCAGTGCGCGCTATTTGTTAGTTGGCAACGTACTGGGCAATATTGCAGTTTATGAGCTAGACGCCACCAAACGATACAGCGGCGCATTTACCAAGGTCGATTCGGTATACAGCGGAATTGATATTGGCGAGTATGCTCACTTTAGCATGGCCGACATTGACGGAGATGGATTGCTTGAAATGGTAGTAGGCAGTTCGCGTGGTGGTCTCAACTTTTTTTACGACACGGGTAGTGTTGGTGTAGCAGAGGTTGAGCAACAACAAAACTTTCCAGTAAAAATTTATCCTAACCCTGCCGCCGGTAATTGGCAAATTGAGATGGAAAGCGCTATTGAAGGTGTGCCCGTTGAAATATTGGTTTATGATGTGTTAGGTAAAGAAATATACCGGACTACTTCAATTCCATCGGGCACTAGCAAGGTGTTGCAGTTAAACGTTGATGTGATGAGCGGTGTTTACTTTTGCCGCATCCAACAGGGTAAATATAGCACAGTGCATCGCCTGTTGGCCCAGTAATAGCTAGGAGTAAATGGTATTAAATACCTATGCAAGTACTTGTAATGGTGTAAGTCGCTCGCCAAGCTTGGTAAGAACTGATACCAGATCCGAACTGTCAAGTTAGCTCGGAGTAGGGTAAGAGCATTTCAAATGATTGCGCTGGCTGTTTGAATATTACAGCCATTAGTATATCTCCAAACAGATAGTCTGTACTACCTAGTATTGGGTATGTAATATACCCATTAGCTTGTATAAAAGAAACGAGCTGAGATACCTACATTTATTTAATTATTGAAATTGAGGTAACTAAACATGCTCTCTCAAATATGGAGCATGGTTGTACCCAGTAGATGTTGGAAAAAGCACAAAATATGTTTCAAAACTCAGCCGAAATGTCATTAAAACATCTATTGACCCGTCGCGAAATAGAAGTATTGAAGCTAATTGTGGCCGAAAAAACCTCATCTGAAATAGCCGAAGAATTATCGATAAGTATACGCACGGTAGAAACCCACAGGAAAAATATATCGACTAAAACCAAAGTGCGAAACCCTATTGGTTTGGTAAAATATGCTATTCAATCGGGTTTTATTGATGGGTATAGCTATAGGGCCAAAAAGTTTGTTTTGGTATAAATAACCCTGGGTTTAGGTTGCGAAATTATTCCGGAAATAGGACCAATGTAGCAAATGGTGCTGCTTGCCACGGAATTTAACAAATAAAGCTGCTAAAGCCTTATATTTGTGTGTAAATATCCGCCCATGCTTGTTTCGAAACCTATAAAGCTCATTATTGCCGATGGCAATTACTTAATTAGGCAAGGGCTGAGGCTTATTTTTCAAGGTAACAAGCAGTTTGAGTTAGTAGGCGAAACAGGCTCGTTCGAGTCTATTTTCGATTTGGTGCGCGAGCTCGATCCAGATGTAATCATTATTGGACTGAATACACCAGGTGCTAGCGCCATGGATGTTATTGACCGTTTATTGCATACCTTCCCTAAGAAGAAAATATTAGTAATTGACACCATCGAGGATAAGCAAGAAACCATACAGATATTGCAAATGGGCGTGCATGGTTATATTCTTCGCGAATGCGACGGAGAAGAAATTATGGAGGCCATAAGGGCAATTACATCCAACAAAAACTTTTTCTGTAGCAATGTACTGCAGTTTAATAAAGATGTTGCTGGTGGTGTGCAAGGCCGCCTGAGTATGCGCGAAGTTGAAATTTTAAAGCTCATAGCAGAAGGGCTTACCAATAACGAAATAGCCGAAAAGATTTTCTTGAGCGCTCATACAGTAGCTACGCACCGAAAAAACTTAATGAAAAAGTTTCAGGCCAAAAATAATGTCGATTTAGTAATCAGTGCCATTAAGGAGAGTATCATAGTGCCATAATTAATAGTTGCACTCCACTAAGCTGATTCAATAATATCCCCTTATTTTCCGTTTCAATAGTGTTCTGTTTGCAGTTTACTGTCAATAGGCCATAGACTGTGGACTATTGAATATCGAAACTAAATTTGGCATAACTTTGGCTATATGAACGTTATGAAAGCTACATGCGTATGGGTATTGGCAATGATGCCATTCATGTTGTTCGGGCAAAAACCTGACCGAAAACTACACGACTTCGGCATCGTTGAGCAATGGAACAACCCAACAGCTACTTTTGTAGTAACTAATAATACCAAGGCCGATTTTGTGTTTTTGCCTACCTTTCCTGCTAAAGATGTGCTGGTGCAATTGCCACAAGGCGCCATAAAGCCAGGTGCAAGTGCCGAAATAACCATACAATACTTTACCGAAAAGAAAGGCAGCTTCAATCGTACGGTGAGCCTATACACCAGCAACACTGGTAGCACCCTCGATTTTACAGTAAAAGGAGACATACGTTCCTTTGCCAGCGGTGCACTTACCGCCTGCCCAACGGTTGGCCCTAAAAGCGATGAGGATAAGATGTATAGTCAGGAGTTTCAAGTAATTGACTCAATAACACAGGAGCCAATAAATGAGGCCTTAGTAAAGTTGGAATCGGTTGATTTGAATACCATACAGGGCCGAACTGCAAAAAACGGGGTAGTAATTACGCGAGTGTTTGTAGGCTATTATGAAGTAACAGTAACTGCTGTTGGTTATGAACCCTATAATGTGCGTGGCAACTTGGCCCCACACCAAGGGCGCATTATATTCGAACTGGTGAAGGTGATTACTGAAGAGCCCATTGTGGCTTATGTGCCCGAGCCAACCATAGCTCCAAAAACCACACCGAAGCCAAACCCAACTCCTATAGCGGAGCCGGTGCCCGTTGAAGAAGAGCCTTGGATAATTGAGCCGGACGAGATAGTGGAGGAACAACCCACTAAATTGCCAGACCCTACTACCAAACCACAGCCCGAGCCGATGCAAGTACTGGTAAATACCACAACCCTTGGCAGCAGCAGTGACTTCAGTTTGAGCAAATATAAACCCAACAACATCGTATTTGTGCTCGATGTATCGTCCTCTATGCGGGGGCCAAATAAGCTAGCTAAGCTAAAGGAGAGCATGAAAGAGCTGGTTGCCATGCTGCGCGAGGTAGATTATGTTACCGTCATCAGTTTTAGTCGCGAAGCCCAAGTGTATATACCCACAACCAAGGCAAGCCAGAAGCAATACATATATGATATGATAGATAGCCTAACCCCATACAGTTATACCAACGGAACCAAAGGCATCATGATGGGCTACGATTTGGCTTTGCAGAATTTTATATCTGGCGGCAACAACCAAATGATTGTATCTACTGACGGTGAATTTAACAACCCATTGTTTGATGCCGATGTATTGTTGGGCGACATAAAGAAGCACACCAATAGGGGCATCATTTTATCGGTGGTGGGTTTTGGCGATATACCGGAAGGCAAAAAGCTAATGCGTAAAATGGCGAATAGTGGCAATGGTAACTACATCCATTTTGGCGAGGGCGATATGCGCAAGGCTTTAGTTGAGGAAATTCAAGCGCAGAGTTTGGTAACTCCTTAAACAATTAGCGAGGTTATTATGCGAATGAAAGGGTTATCTGCAATTGTTATTATTGCAATTATATTGCTAAACTCAGCGTGCAAACAAGAGGTACAGGTGGTGGCATTGCAGCCTTTGGGAAACATTTCTCAAAGCCAACTAGATTTGGTTAAAGCTGCGTTGGATAGTGTTTATGAAGTTAGAGTAGTAATTTTAGCACCTAAGCCCCCGTTTGAGGCTGCTTATACAAGTTTTAAAGGGCCCCGTTATCGCGCAGATACTACTATTGCAATACTGAGGAGGGAAAAGCCCGATAGCGTGGATTTTGTTATGGGACTCACCAGCAAGGATATTTGCATAACCAAATATGCGGCCGATGGTAGCATCAAAAAACCGGCAAACAAGTATACCGATTTCGGCATTTTCGGGTTGGGTTATAGGCCAGGGAGTGCTTGTGTAATTTCAACGTTTCGGTTGGGCAATTTTAATACGCAACTCACAAAAAACCGATTGGCTAAGGTTTGTGTGCATGAGCTTGGCCATAACTTTGGCTTGCCGCATTGCCCCAACAAAAAATGTGTAATGACTGATGCGGTTGAGAGCATTGCGACGGTTGATAATGCGGAGCTAAGGTTATGCGATAAGTGTAAAAAGCAATTGGATTAGGCTTTAGCCGTGCTATCTTTGTCCAATGTCAGAATCGATTTCAAACAAACAACAACTTCACGAACATTGCCTTACTATAGCTCTAGAGCAGGTATCTAACCTCAATGCCATTATGGCGGAGCTAAAGGATGCGCTGGGCAGCGAGAGCAAGAGCACCGCTGGCGATAAGCACGAAACGGGCCGAGCCATGATTCAGTTAGAGCAAGAGCGTGCTGGCCACCAACTACGCCAGGCCGAAGAGTTGCTATTGGCTTTACAAGCTATAAACACCATGCTGCCCCCTACCGAAACCATACAATTGGGCAGCTTAGCCATAACTGATAAGGGCAGCTTTTATATCTCTGTTGGGTTGGGTAAAATTACTTTGGACGGTAAGCTATACTATGCGGTATCTCCAACCGCACCAATTGCAGTTGCTTTGCTAGGCAAGCGGGTAGGTGATGGGCCAGTATTCAATGGGCAGCAAATGGTAGTTAAAAGCATTGATTAATTGGAATTCCAGCTCGCAACCCATAACTCTCAACTCGAAACCCATTTGTTTATTCCTCCCTTTTACACTAGTTTTAAAATCTCAATACACCCGCCAAAAAAACATAAACTATATGCCGTTAAGAGACGAATTCCGTTCGATAATTGATAATGCGGTGAAAGCCATTCACGACCGCCTATATTTTGCCCAATACCCAGAGCACCCGAAAGCCTACGGCGATGAAGCACCAGGCAAAGCTTTGGAAACTTTCAATAGCTTGTTGGGCAACAAGTATACCGACTTAGGCCAAGACGGCGCCGAAGGTTGGGTAGGAGAGGAGCGCTCGCCATACACGGGCAAAGATTTGGGTATCACCTATCCAACTTTTAGCACCGAAACTTTGGTTAGCCGTGCGAATGCTGCTTTCAAAACTTGGAAAAACGTGAGCCCTGATGATAGGGCAGAGGTGTTGGTTGATTCTTTGGAAGCTATTAAAGAGTACTTCCACCTCATAGCCCAAGCTACCCAGCATACTACTGGACAGGCCTATATGATGAGCTTTCAGGCTAGTGGCCCGCATAGCAACGATAGGGCTTTGGAAGCGCTAGCGTTGGGGTACCAAGAGTTGACCCGTTTCCCTGCTTCATTGATTTGGGAAAAGCCCATGGGGCCAACCTCAGTTATATTGCACAAGCAGTTTAAGCCAGTCGCCAAGGGCGTTGGTTTGGTTATTGGTTGCTCTACCTTCCCGGTTTGGAACAGCGTTCCGGGCCTTTATGCCAGCTTGATTACCGGCAACCCTGTTATATTGAAGCCACACCCTAAATCGGTATTGCCTATTGCCGTAGTGGTAGCCGAAATACGCAAAGCATTGAAAGCACATGGCTATAATCCCGATGTGGTGCAACTGGCAGTGGACAGCAGCTCAAAGCTAATTACCAAAGAGCTTGCCGAGCACCCAGACGTGAAAGTAATTGACTATACGGGCAGCAGCAGTTTCGGTAATTATATTGAAGCGCTGCCAAACAAAGTGGTATTTACGGAGAAGGCAGGCGTGAATAGTGTAATACTGGATAGCGTTACCGACCTAAAAGCAGTATTGGGGAATCTATCTTTTGCCGTATCGTTGTATAGTGGCCAAATGTGTACCGCCCCACAAAACTTCTTTATACCTGCTGGTGGTGTACAAACTGCAGAGGGCTTGGTGAGCTACGAGGATGTGGTAAACGGCTTTAAAGGCGCAGTTGCTGGCCTTACCAGCCACCCGAAAGCTGGCCCTGGAACGTTGGGTGCCATCCAAAGCGATGCTACTTACGAGCGCGCTAAAAATAGCGGTAAGCTAGGTGGTAAGGTTTTGTTAGAAGGTATTGACATAGCGAATGCTGAATACCCTGAAGCCCGTGTGTATGCCCCTTCTATTATCGAAGTGGATGCAGCAGATGCGGCTATTTACGAGAAGGAACTGTTTGGCCCTATTGTATTGATAATCAAAACCAAGGACACCAACCAATCGGTTGAGTTGGCTAAGAAAATGGCAAACGAACACGGTGCCATAACTTGTGCGGCTTACACTACTGATGGAGCAGTGGCTACTCATATTTTTGAGGAAATGGAATCGGTGTTTACTCCGGTATCATTGAACCTTACAGGCAACATTTGGGTAAACCAACATGCTGCCTTCAGCGATTTCCACGTAACGGGTGGCAACCCAGCGGGCAATGCCAGCTTTACGAACCCAGAATATGTAAGCAAGCGCTTTGTTTGGGTTGGGCACAGGAGCGTACAATAAATTTTGTTGATTTGACATTATACGAAGGAGTGCAAAGTAATTTGCGCTCCTTTTTTTGTGTTTGGACTTAACCAGCAGCACTCCCAGGCAGCGCACCACGTTTCCCCATCTCTACTACTTCCATATCTTTTACTTGTCCTTTATCAATAGAGAAACGCAGCAGGGTTTTTATTTTATGGAAACCCTCAATGCCAGCGGCACCGGGGTTGAGGCAGAGCATGTTGTTGTATTGTGGGTCGCGCATTACTTTTAGTATATGCGAATGCCCGCAAATGAATACTTTGGGCGGATTTATTTGTAGAATAGAGCGCACGCGGCCCGCATATTTGCCCGGGTAGCCACCAATGTGGGTTATCCAAACATCCACCCCTTCTATAGTAAAGCGATTATCCAATGGGTATTGGGCGCGCACATCATTACCATCAATATTGCCATATACGCCTCGCACTGGCTTAAAGGCAGCCAGCTTTTCTATCACTTCAACATCGCCTACGTCGCCTGCGTGCCAAATTTCGTCGCAGTCTTTAAAATACTCAAACACCTTCGGGTCGAGGTGGCTGTGGGTATCGGATATAAGGCCTATTCGGGTCATGATATTTTTTAGCCTTTCATTTTTGAAGGGTTTTGGCGGGTATCGAAGAACCTAACAACATAAACAATGTTATTAGCTACTCGATAAATTACTTTGTAACGGTGTTCGAAAATGAGGCGTCTATATTCGTTAGCCTCCCCCATTAACTCAACTTCTATTGGGCCACGGAGTGGCACATTATCTAGCGTAAGCGCTAAATTTATTAATGATGTACCAACCGCCAAGGCTTTGCTTTCATTGGAAGAGTGGCTAATAAACACAACTATATCTTCAAGGCTTTCGAAGGCCTCATCAGTAATGATGACCTTCATTTTCTGAAACGTTGGTTTAATCTAGCTAAGGCTTGTTCAGGTGTTAATACTCTACCATGTTTAATATCTTCCTCAGACCTTTTAATGCTCTCAATAAGCTTCTCTCTTTCAAGAGGATCTAATCTTGGTTGTAAAAGTTCATACACTTCTTCAATTAAAGCGGAGTCCTGTTGTTCATCAACTAGTTTCTTGATTTCTTCTTTTTGCTGTTCTATGGTTAGCTTTCCCATCGCATTTAATTTTATTACGTTAAATATAACGGATTTTAACCTCAAAAAGTTATCTACGCCCCAATCATACTACCCCCACAAACCCTCAAGGTTTGGCCCGTAACACCTACTGCACCTGGGCTTACTAGAAATAGGGTAGCCTCGGCAATATCTTCTGGCAAACCACCTTGTTGCAGGTTGCTCAGGCGGCGGCCACCTTCGCGGGTCATTAGCGGCATTTTGGCGGTCATGGCTGTTTCAATAAAGCCCGGCGCAATAGCATTAACGGTAATACCTCTGCTTGAAACCTCTTTGGCCAAGGCTGCGGCATACCCTATTAAGGCAGCTTTAGTAGCGGCATAGTTTGCCTGCCCAAAGTTGCCCGAAAAACCAGAGATGGACGACATTAATATCATTCGCCCACCATCGTTCAACTTAGGCAGAAGCACTTCGTTTATGCGAAGTATGGCTTTAAAATTAATGTTCAGTACTTGCTCCCAGCGCTCCGCATCCATTTTAGCTAGGGTTTTGTCGCGAGTTATTCCGGCATTATGCACTAGTATATCTAAGGTAAGTTTGTTCGCCTCCAAAAAATTGGCGAGCGCTTTGGGCGCATCGGGCGTGCTAATGTCTTGCAACAGCAGTTCGCCATTAATTTCGGCTACCAATTTGCGAGCTATTTCAGCCTCATTGGGTCTATCAACTACTATTACTTTAGCACCTTCACGGGCTAGGCTTTTGGCAATTGCAGCACCAATGCCACGTGCGGCACCCGTTACTAAAGCGGTTTTGCCTGCTAGTGGTTTTACAAGTGGCAATTGTGCAGGTGCATTTACCGTGTTATCCAACCAAATGGTTTGTCCATCAATAAAAGCAGCATAACGGCTCAACAGAAAACGCAAAGGCCCTTCAATGCGGCTTTGCATTTCTTGCCAAGTGCCCGTGTAAGCTATTCTGTTAGCGGTTATACCTTTGCGGCCTTGCTCTTTGGCAATAGTGCGCACCATGCCATCAACGGCACGCTGCGCGGCAGCCGCTTCGGCATTGCTAGCGGCTAAACGCTGCACAATCAGTACACGCCCGTTATGTTTTAGCTGCCCTAAGCTGTTGCTAAAAAACAGGTGCAACTGGTCTAGTTCGGCTGCGGTTTTTGGCCCATCTAGGTCATAAACCAGTGCATCTACAGGCTCGGTTCCTTCCACAGTTATGGCACCTGCAGCTTCAAGCAAGGCGCCCAAGGCTGCATTTCCATTTACCTTAACCTTATATCCCGATAAAACATCTTTAGTATAAGGAGCTTCGCTGCGCTTAAGCACTGGAGGCAAAGGAAGTGGCAGGCTAAGGGTTTTGATAAACCAACGAAGAGTGTTGTTGTGTATTAAACTATCGGGCATAGCAATGGTGGTTGTGGTGTATGGGTAAAGTTAACCCTTTAACGAGTAAATATAAGCTGCTATTTAACCCCAAACGCTTACTTTTTGCATTTTAACAAATGTTACCGCTCTAATTAGTTTTGATTTAAGCTTTCATTGTGTAATTTCGTAACATCCTTGAAACCCTTATTCTAATTAGCGATATGTCGGAAACAGCGAAACTCATTCTTGAAGGTAAAGAATACGAGTTCCCAGTATTTACTGGTTCGGAAAATGAAAAAGCAATTGATATCAGTAAATTGCGTGACCAAACCGGTTATGTAACCCTTGATACTGGCTATAAGAATACAGGTGCTACCACAAGTAAGCTTACGTACCTCGATGGTGAAGAAGGTATCCTTCGTCATGGTGGATACAGCATTGAGGACCTTACCAACCATGCCTCGTACATGGAAGTATGCTATATGCTGTTTAACGGCGAGTTGCCGAACAAAGAGCAGTTGGCTGCTTTCGAAACCAAAATTAGCCGCCATACATTGGTTCACGAGGATATGAAGAAGATTTTTGACGCATACCCAACCAATAGCCACCCCATGGGCCAATTGATTGCAATGGTATCTTCATTGTCTTCATTCTATCCAGCTTCGTTGAACCCTAACCGCAACGACGAGGCCAAGCGCCTTACCATGTTCCGTATGTTGGCCAAAATGCCAACTATCGTAGGTATGGTATACAAAAAGTCTATCGGTCACCCGATTATATACCCAAACAATAACCTTGACTACGTAACCAACTACCTTTACATGACCTTCGGCAATGTTACCGAAAACTTTGAGGTAGATCCGGTAATTGTTGAGGCCATGAACAAACTATTGATATTGCACGCCGACCACGAGCAAAATTGCTCAACATCTACAGTGCGTATCGTAGGTTCATCGCAAGCCAACCTTTATGCAGCTATCTCTGCTGGTATTGCGGCGCTTTGGGGTCCATTGCATGGTGGTGCCAACCAACAAGTAATTGAAATGTTGGAGAACATTAAAGCGGATGGTGGCGATACTGAAAAGTGGATTAACAAGGCGAAAGACAAAAACGACCCGTTCCGTTTGATGGGCTTTGGTCACCGCGTTTACAAAAACTTCGACCCACGCGCTTTGTTGATTAAAGACGCTTGCGATAAGGTATTGAACAAACTAGGTATTAATGACCCCGTTTTGGAAATAGCCAAGAAATTGGAAGAAACAGCCTTGAAAGACCCTTACTTTATTGAGCGTAAATTGTTCCCTAACGTAGATTTTTACTCAGGTATCATTTACCGCGCTATGGGTTTCCCTGTGGAAATGTTTACCCCACTGTTTGCATTGGGCCGCCTACCAGGATGGATTGCCCAATGGAAAGAAATGATTGACGAAAACCAGCCTATTGGCCGCCCACGCCAAATATACACTGGCTACCCGCTACGCGACTGGAAGCCAATTGAGAAGCGATAGAAATGAACGAACAAAAGCCCTCGAAATTTTTCGGGGGCTTTTGATTTTTAAGGGATTAAGAAGAAGCTTTGTGATGGGGTGCTTATTTTTCCTAAAAAAATGCGGAACCTGCTAGTAAATGCCAGTATTTTATTAGATTTGCATTCCCAATTTAACGGAGAGTTGCCAGAGTGGCCGAATGGGACAGTTTGCTAAACTGTTGTACTGGTAACGGTACCGAGGGTTCGAATCCCTCACTCTCCGCAAAGCCCACCAGCACTTGAATGGTGGGTTTTTTAGTGGATAGGTAATTGATTTTGAAAGGATTGGCAGTTAGATAGCTTTTTACCGGTAAAAAGATTTAAAATTGTTTTTCTGATTGAGTTTTTTTCAAGTACCTTTGCACCACTTAAAAATGCGGGTAGCAAGTTCCGGAAAAGCTGCTCGGTGGTAGCGATACCAAAAAATGCAAAGACGGGGTGTAGCGCAGTCCGGTAGCGCATCCCGATTTTGAATCGGGAGGGTCACAGGTTCTAATCCTGCCACCCCGACTGAATGGGAATAAAATATTGCGGGGTGTAGCGCAGTCCGGTAGCGCACCTGGTTTGGGACCAGGGGGTCGTAGGTTCGAATCCTGCCACCCCGACGCAAAGAAGAGGCAATTTCAGCGATGAGATTGCCTCTTTTTGTTTTTAGTCTTATTTTTAGGATATGTATTTTACCTACATCCTACAATCTAAAACAAGTGGAAAATATTACATTGGCCAGACCAATGACTTGGAAGACCGTTTGTATAGGCATAATGCTGGACACAATAAATCCACAAAAGGCAGGGGGCCATGGGTTGTAGTATATTCCCAATTATTTGAATCAAGAGATGAGGCAGTTGCCTCGGAGCGTAAGCTTAAGAGATTCAAGAACCCATCTTATATGTTACAATGGATTTCTACACAAGATATTGATACCGCGCATCCCGATATTGAATCGGGAAAGTCGTAGGTTCGAACGGCGCAGCCATCGCTTTAGCAATCCTACCACCCCGACACAAAGAAAGCCTTTTCTCGTTTTTATCGAGAAAAGGCTTTCTTGTTTTGTGGTCAGTTCAATATTGGTGTAGGTTCTGCATTATTTGGGTTTGAAATAATTGCTTATTTTACTGTTGAATTTATCAATGCCGAGGCAGTTTAGTTGTTATGAGTAGCGGCTTCGTATTTAGCACAATAAACAGTAAGTAATGGATTTTAATAATACGCCACGTTCGGCAGAATTGCTACAACAACTGAGGTTGTTTATGCAAGAGAATTTGTATCCTTTTGAACAAGAATTGGTAGCTTACCATGAGCAGCATAATCTTTCTGCTGATTGGAAAACGTGGAGCGAGCACCCCAAACTGGCGGAATTGAAGCAAAAAGCAAAGGCTGCAGGACTGTGGAATTTGTTTTTGCCAGATAGTAAACTAGGCCAAGGGTTATCTACCATTGAATATGCCCCATTGGCCGAGGAGATGGGCAAGGTGTACAACGCCGCTGAAGTGTTTAATTGCAACGCACCCGATACTGGCAATATGGAAGTGCTTTTTCATTTTGGTAGCGATGAGCAGAAGAAGCAGTGGTTAGAGCCTATGTTAGCAGGCACCATCAAATCAGTTTTTTGTATGACCGAGCCTGATGTGGCTTCATCGGATGCAACTAACATTGAAACAAGCATTGAACCTGATGGCGACGAGATAGTGATTAATGGCACTAAATGGTGGACTACTGGGTTGGGCCATCCGCATGCCAAAATAGCCATAGTTATGGGCAAAACCAAAGGCACCGAAGAGCGCCACCAGCAACACAGCATGGTTTTGGTTCCGCTAGAAACGGCAGGTGTAACTATAAAAAGAATGCTACCCACTTTTGGCGCATTTGATGCACCAGCCGGCCATGGCGAGGTGTCGTTTGAAAACGTACGAGTGCCAAAGGCAAATTTGATACTTAAATTTGGAGCAGGTTTTGCCATTGCCCAAGGTAGGCTAGGACCTGGCCGCATACACCACTGTATGCGATGCATAGGTGCAGCAGAAAGGGCATTGGAGTTGATGATAAAACGTGGAAATGAGCGAGTGGCGTTCGGAAAACCTTTAAACAAACTGGGGGGCAATGCAGAAAGAATTGCCGATGCTCGTATAGGCATTGATCAAGCAAGATTGCTTACGCACTATGCTGCTTGGAAAATAGATGCTGTAGGGGTAAAGCACAGTATGACGGAGATTTCGGCCATAAAAGTAGTGGCACCGCAGGTGTTGCAACAAGTAACTGATATGGCCATGCAAATGCACGGCGGGGTAGGGCTTTCAACCGATTTTCCTTTAAGTAGTTTCTTCTTGCAGGCAAGAGCCCTTCGTTTGGCCGATGGGCCTGATGAAGTGCACAAAGGGGTAATTTCGAAAATTGAAATAGGTAAGCATTTGCATTAACATTAACATTACAATCAAAATGGAAGGTAACAGCAGGAAGGGAGAAGAACTTAATTTAGATGCTTTATTGCCTTGGTTGGCCCAGCATGTGCCCAACGTCCGGGGCGTACCTTCTATAAAACAGTTTTCTGGTGGTGCATCCAATTGGACGTATCGGTTGCATTTTGAGCAGCAGGATTTAATCCTTCGCCGCGCTCCTTTAGGTGCGAAGGCCAGTGGTGCGCATGATATGGCACGTGAGTTTCACTTACAAAACGCAATTAAGCCCCATTTTAACTACGTGCCGGGCATGATTGCGCTCTGTGAAGATGAAGCAGTTTTAGGTTCTATGTTTTATGTAATGGAACCCATTGAGGGCGTTATTCCTCGTAAAAATTTCCCCAAAGGGTATCAGCCTAATGAGCAAGTAGCGTCAACGCTTTGTACCTCGTTTTGGGATAAAATGATTGAACTGCATAAAATAGATTATGAAAAAGAGGGATTGAACTCGCTAGGTAAAGGGGATGGCTATGTGGAGCGCCAAATAGTGGGTTGGAACAAGCGCTATGCCAATGCCAAAACGTGGAACGTGCTTTCGGGTAAAAAGGTAATGAAATGGCTGGAGCAAAACATACCTAAGGAAGAACGGCTTTGTATTGTGCACAACGATTTTAGGTTGGATAATGTGGTGTTGAACCCTAACGATTTGGCCGATATAGTTGGGGTGCTCGATTGGGAATTGGCTGCCATTGGCGACCCTTTAATGGATTTGGGCAACAGTTTGGCTTATTGGGTCGAAGAAAAGGATGACTTCTTTATTAAATCGCTACGCAGGCAGCCAAGCAATGTAGCAGGCATGATGACGCGCAAGGAGGTAATTGATTATTACCAGCGCCAAAGCGGCATTGAGATTGGCGATTTTAGGTTTTATAGGGTATATGGCTTGTTTCGGTTGGCGGGCATTGTGCAGCAAATCTATTTTCGTTATTCGAAAGGTTTGACCACGAATAAAGCATTCAAAAATTTCTGGATGATATCCAACTACATAATTGTTACTTGCCAAAACATCATCAACCAAAAGTAGCCCTCCTATGTCAGTTATCTATTTGGTGCGTCATGGTCAGGCTAGTTTGTTCAGTGCAGATTATGACCTGCTAACGCCCTTAGGCGAAGAGCAAGCCAGTATTTTAGGCACTGCGCTCAACCATAGAAAATTTGCACCAAGTGCTGTTGTTGGAGGTTCGTTAAAACGACATATTCAAACAAAAGATGGTTACCTAGCAGCGCAAATGTTTGAAATGGATATGTCAGTTGTACCTGCCTGGAACGAATACGACCATCAAGAACTGCTTGTAAAGCACAATGCACTATTTACCGATTTTGAAGCGATAGGTGCACACATTATTAAAAGTGAAGTGCCACTAAAAGAACTGCAGAAAATATTGAATGATGCCATGTGGGATTGGATTCACAATAAGCATAGTTATACCAAAACTTGGGAGCAATTTAAAGCAGATGTTTGGGAAGCGTTAAACGAGCTCGGAAGCACTTTACAAAAAGATCAAGATGCAATTGTGTTTACCTCGGGTGGACCAATAAGCGCGGTAATGATGAAATTGCTAAATCTTGATACCCAAGCATTCTTCGATTTGCAACAGCGTATTGTAAATACCAGCGTGACCAAAGTAATTTCAGGCCGAAACGGGCTCTCGTTAAGTACCTTTAATGATTATAGCCATTTAGAGCACAATAAATTATTAGTTACTTATCGGTAGCAACAATGATGCACAATTATTTAAGCTGCTTGATGTAAGTTTTTCGGCAATATTGTTTTGGGGCATTAATGGTTTATACCATTACATATTAGCGTAAATTACCCGTAAGGATGGTAAATACTATATCTGGCACAATTACAATTGGTCGGCTATTTGCCTAAACACATACCACCAGTTTACCCGTTCAGCTTTCAGCTTATCTTCTTTATGGTTGAGTAGCACTATTATCAGTTGCTTTTCGGGGTTGATGTAAATGTGCTGTTTGTATAGGCCAATGGCCATAAAATCGTTATACTCTTTAAGCCCAATATGCCAACTGAAGTTGTAGCCATGGCTACTTCCTTGGGTGGTATCGCGGGCAATGCTTTGTTTCACCCAAGCTTCGTTTATTATTTGCTTGCCCTGCCAATTGCCATTGTTAAGGTACAACCTACCAAACTTGGCATAATCATATGCGGTGGCGTTCAGGCAACAATAAGTTTTGGCCTGCCCTTTGTTATCGGTACTCCAAAACGCATCCGACTCCATATCAAGCGGTTGCCAAATTTTGGTTTGTAGGTACTGGCTGGTTGTGGTTTTTGTTGCCCGCTCTAGTACCATACCCAGTAGTTGCGAGTTAGTGTTCAGGTAGCTTTGTTTGGTGCCGGGTAGAGTATCAAAGTCAATTTGGTTAATGCCCTTCCAAACATCTTTGCCATAATATATAAAGGCATCAATAGTAAGCGAGTATTTAATGCCCGAGGTATGATTAAGCAAGTGCCGAATGGTAAGCTTATCGAAATAGGGATGGAAGTTTAACTCAGGTAGGTATTGCTTTACCAATTCATCAACACTGCCAATATAGCCCTCTTGTATAGCAATGCCAATAAGTGCCGAGGTAACCGATTTAGCCATAGAGTAGGAGGCATGCTTCTCATCGGTTGCACTGCCCTCTTTAAAATATTCAGTAAGAATAGTGTCATTTCTAATGATAACCAGTGCCGAGGTATTATGCTTAGCTACCACATCTTCAATGGCCGAAAATACGGGTAGGTCGGTAGTCCAGTCGTTTACTTTTAGCTGCTTCTCCCAGCGTTTATCTGCCTTACTGAACTGAAATGGTTGATTGCCAGCTTTTATAATGTCACTATCAAACCGTTCACTGTCTTTATGGTCTGGGCTGGTTAAAAACAATGCCCGCACCGGCAGGCAACCTTGAGCAGTTGCAAGTATCATGGTACCAGCAACAAGGGCAACCCATTGCCAACCAACTATGTTTTTGTAAATCAAGCTTTATAAATTTTATAACAATACTGTGCTTCAAAATCAATCACTTTGCTCTGCAAAACCGCATCTGCAGCAACATTGGCTATGATTTGAGTTAACTAATAATGGGTAAGATAGGGTGATTATGGTAGAATCCCATAAGCACTTTAACATTGTTTTATTTTGCTTGAAAAGTTATCTATTTATGCAACATCATCAGCGCTACAGTAGATTATCTTTTAGGAATTGATGGTATTACTGTTTAGCCAACTATGTGCTTTTTTTTGCTGCATATCAATAGCTTATAACAAATTAATTACGCTACTGTAAGTATTGTGCACTAGGTTTAACCCTAATATTAGCCTCATTATTTTGCGTTATCTATTTACAATTCAATTGTTACCCAATTTTTGTTGGAATAATAATACACAATTGCTATCTTTGTGCTCCCTTTGCTGATAGACTGACCCAATTATGAATAATCAAGATGTAAAAATCTTTTCCGGCAGTGCTTCCAGATACTTGGCAGAGCGTGTTGCGGAATCGTATGGCAAGCCTTTGGGTAGTTTAGCAATTGAGCGGTTTAGCGATGGTGAGTTCCAACCCATCATCTCTGAGTCGGTAAGGGGTTCGTTCTTTTTCATTATACAATCAACTTTCCCGTCGTCAGACAACCTAATGGAACTGCTCATGATTATTGATGCAGCCAAAAGGGCATCTGCCGATTATATCACTGCGGTTATTCCTTATTTCGGCCTTGCTCGTCAAGACCGTAAAGACCGTCCGCGTGTAGCGATTGGTGCCAAACTGGTTGCCAATTTGATTACTGCTGCCGGAGCAAATAGGGTAATGACCATGGACTTGCATGCGGGCCAGATTCAAGGGTTTTTTGATATTCCTGTGGATCACTTAAGCAGCTCGGCTATTTTTATTCCATATATCGAGAGCCTCGGTTTGGATAACTTGGCTTTTGCTTCGCCCGATGTAGGTAGCACTAAACGTGCTCGTGGTTACGCTCAGCATTTTGAGGCCGATTTGGTGATTTGCGACAAGCACCGCAAACGTGCCAATGAAATTGAAAGCATGACTGTGATAGGCGATGTAAGGGGAAAGAACGTAATTATTGTGGATGACATGGTAGATACTGCTGGTACACTTGTAAATGCTGCTAACCTTATTATGGAGCAAGGCGCACGCAGTGTTAGGGCATATATCACCCACCCAGTGCTTTCTGGTAAGGCTTACGAGCGCATTGAAGCCTCAGCTTTAACTGAAATTGGTGTGTGCGATACCATTCCATTGAAACGCCAAAGCGATAAGATTAAGGTTCTGTCGGTAGCCAATATCTTTGCAACGGCCATTCGCAATACGCATGAACATAAATCAATAACCTCGCTGTTTGTCGGCGCGCTATAAGTATTTTAAACAAATTTGACAATGAAATCTATCGTTCTAAACGGCACCCTTCGCACAGACAACGGGAAAAAAGCCGCAAAAAATTTAAGAAACACTGGCGAAGTGCTTTGTAACTTGTATGGTGGTGCAGACAATGTAATGTTCTCTGCCCCTTACAATTCATTCACTCCAATCGTTTATAGCCCTGATTTCTATAAAATCGAAATCAAATTGGAAGACAAAACTTATACCGCGTTGGTAAAAGACATCCAGTTTCACCCCGTGTCTGATAAAATCCAGCACATCGACTTTTTGGAGTTGGTACCAGGAAAAACGATCATTGCCGACATTCCAATAGTTTTGGTTGGTCAGGCTGACGGTGTAAAAGCTGGTGGTAAATTGATTCAAAAATTGCGCAAGCTAAAAGTGAAGTCGACTCCTGAAAACTTGGTTGACAAAGTTGAGGTGAACGTGACCAACTTGAAGCTTGGAAAATCTATCAAGGTTCGTAATATTTCTCAAGCTAACTTTGAGATTTTGAATCAGGGTCCACTTCCTGTTGCTTCTGTTGAGGTTCCAAGGGCTTTGCGTGGTACTTTCAAAGCTAGTGCTGACGAAGAAGAGACAGTTGCTGAAGTTGCTGAAGTTGCTGCCGAAGCTGCAGAGTAATTTGCAACGTACTATATATTTCAAAAGCCCGGTTGCCAAAGCTTCCGGGCTTTTTGTTGTTTCATTTATAGCTACACATTTTATTGGCTAACTTTGTTATCAGTAATCAATGACAGAGAAAGGCGATGGAGTATAGTTGCACATTGCAACATATCAAATTTCCCCTGCCACTTTAAAAATTCAACATTTCACATCAAGTAGCGCTATGGCACCAGAGGAGTTGTATAAGAACGTTATAGAAAACATGATACCCCTGCATCAGTTGCTGGGTTTCAAGTTAGAAGAGATAAGAGAGGGTTATGCTAGAATAAAAGTACCGTTTAGAGAAGCGTTGATTGGTGACCCTAGAACAAGGGCCTTACACGGTGGTATAGTGGCCACTGCTATGGATTCGGTAGGTGGGGCTGCTGGCATGACCACCTTAGTGAGCTTTGAAGATAAGCTTAGCACCATTGATATGCGTGTTGATTACCTTTTACCAGGCAAACCTTTGGACTTGTATGTAGAGGGTCAAATTATCAGGAGTGGCAACAGAATTATCGTTACCAGCATGATTGCTTGGCAGGAAGACAAAACAAAGCCAATTGCCGACGGAAGGGGCGTTTATAATGTTAAAAGGGTTGCCAGTCACTAGTTTAGGGTTGCTAGCAATTGTTATGCAGTTGGCAATAATACAATAGTGCAAGAAATATAGGTACTTAGGTGCTAAATTACTAGTCACTATTAACTAATTTCAAGGTTTGAGACCCGCAAAAAGAGATAATTAATGGATACAATAACCAATACCGCTTCGGCAATGCCGATGAAACGATTTGAGGAAATTGCATACGAGCGCCCAGATATGGCGCAAGTGGAGCATGATTTTAACGAAGCTATTGCCGATTTTGAGAATGCGGTTAGTGCCGATTCGCAATGGGAGGCCATGGAACAGATTAATGCCCTTCGTCGCGCATTCGATACGGCTTATACCTTGGTATCTATTAGGCATACTGTTGACACCCGCGATGCTTTTTACGAAGGGGAACAGAATTTTTTTGACCAGAATATGCCAATTTTGGAAGGATATACTAACCGTTATTATGGAGCGTTGCTTAATAGCAATTTCCGTAGCGAGTTGGAAGCGCGCACTGGCAAGCAATTGTTTGATTTGGCTGCTTGTCAGCTCAATACCTTTAATCCTGAGGTGATTGAAGATATGCAACGTGAGAACGAGCTAAGCAGTGAGTATACTAAGTTGATGTCGTCGGCCAAGGTAATGTTTGATGGCGAGGAGTGTAATTTGCAGAAGCTACAGCCATATATGACCGATAAGGACCGCAGCAAGCGCAAGCGCGCTACGGAGGCCTTTTTTAGCTACCTGAGCGATAACCATGAGCAACTAGACCGCATATATGACGACTTGGTGAAAGTGCGTGCCAAAATGGCCCAAAAGCTCGGTTACAAAAACTATGTTGAGCTGTCTTATGCTCGATTGAACCGTACCGAGTATAATGCCAAAGACGTTAAAGCATATCGCGACTTGATATTGAAAAACGTAGTGCCTTTGGTGAGCAAATTGCGCCAAAAGCAGAAGGAGCGTTTGGGCCTGGATAAAATGCGCATATACGACGACGGCTTTAAATTCAATACCGGAAATGCCAAACCAAAAGGTAACCCTGATTGGATAGTTGCACATGGCGAAACTATGTACAAAGAGCTTTCTGCCGAAACCAATGAGTTTTTTGATTTTATGCAGAAGTACAACCTGATGGATTTGGTAGCCAAAACCGGCAAGGCACCAGGTGGCTACTGCACTATGCTATCAGACTATCAAGCACCGTTTATATACTCAAACTTTAACGGCACCAGCGACGATATTGATGTGCTTACGCACGAAGCGGGCCACGCTTTTCAAGTATATAGCAGTCGCGCATTTGCAGTGCCAGAGTATCGTTGGCCAACCTATGAGGCTTGCGAAATTCACTCCATGAGTATGGAGTTTTTTACTTGGCCTTGGATGGAGCTGTTTTTTGAAGCTGATACCGATAAGTATAAATATAGCCACGTAACGTCAGCTTTGTATTTTATGCCTTATGGCGCTGCTGTTGATGAGTTTCAGCACATCATGTACGAGAACCCTGAAATGGCTCCGGCAGATAGAAACCGCATATGGCGAGAGATTGAAAAGAAATATCTGCCAGAGCGCGACCATGATGGTATACCTTACCTTGAGAAAGGTGGTTTTTGGCAAAAACAACAGCACATTTACAATTCCCCGTTCTACTACATCGATTATACCTTAGCACAAGTGTGCGCGCTACAATATTGGTTGCGTAGCCAACAAGATCGCAACAAAGCATGGGCCGATTATGTTACTCTTTGCAGAGCAGGTGGTAGCATGCCGTTTTTGAAGCTCGTTGAGTTAGCAGGACTTCAATCGCCATTCGACCCAGCTTGTATGCCAGCCGTAATGGAAAAGGTTGGTGCTTGGCTTAATACCATTGACGACAAAGCATTATGACCCACACAAAATTAGCTTGGCTATTCGAGATACTTTGGTTAGCTTTTACTGCACTACTTACATTACTGGTACTCACTCCGGTTATTGGCACCATAAACAACGAATATCTGACCAATAATGCGGTGTTCATTTTTTTGACGGTAACGTTTTTTAGGCTCTTTCTGTTTGTAAAGCGGGTGCCGTACCTATCTAAAATGTGGATGAGGGTGGTTTTGATAGGAATATTGGGCGTGCTCTTTTTCCAATTCTTGATAAGCATTCAAGACTTTCTGTGGGACATGGACAATGCCACCATATCGCGGTTTTTAACTCCGGAAAAATCGTTTGAGCATAGCCAAGCTACCATTGATACTTACTATTATTTCAAGAGCGAGTTTATACTATTTGCTACTGCGTGCGAAATAATGACGCTGTTGTTGGCCGTAAGGTTGGTGATATCTATGTGGCAATATGGCCCCAAAGCAATGAACCACTAGGAAGGTGTAAGCATAAGCTCAACAAATCAATAAATGCAGTAGCCCTTTGCTTGCTAATTTTCAATGCAGATTACCCTTTGAGTCTTCTATATTTTAGTCGGATAGAGTTGCCTACCACTACTACATCGCTAAAGGCCATGCTTAGTGCAGCTACCATAGGGTTGAGCAGCCCGGCCATAGCAATAGGTATGGCCACTAGGTTGTAAGCAAAGGCCCAAAAAAGATTTTGTTTGATGGTGGTAACGGTGGCCTTGCTTACCTTAATGGCCTCGGCAAGGTACGCTAAGTTTCCGTTTAAGAGTATCACTTGCGAGCTGTCAATGGCTACTTCTGTAGCATTGCTTAGGCTTATACCTATGGTGGCCTTGGCCAAGGCGGGGGCATCGTTTATGCCATCGCCTACCATAGCGGTAGTAGTATTTTTGCTGAGTTCGGTAATAATTTCTAGCTTTTCGTGGGGCTTTCGCTCAGCATAAAATGCATCTATACCCAGCGTGGTAGCCACTTGGTAGCATTTTTCGTATCTATCACCGCTTAATAAAATGCTTTTAATGCCTTGGCGGTTTAGGTAGTTTATGGTTTCTTGCGCTTCGGGTTTTATCTCGTCTTGCAACTCAATAGCTGCTATTAGCTCATTGTTTTTGAGGATATAAACGTCAAAAGTATGGTCGGTAGAAAGGTTTCGCACCAATTGGTATGAGCCCGATTCGAACACATTGCCGTTAGCATCAAAGCCACGGATGCCGCTGCCTTTAATCTCCTCGGTATGGGTAAAGGCAATCTCTTCGGTTCCTTTGTATTCTCTCACCAGCGATTTGGCAATAGGGTGCGACGATTTTAGCTCCAAACTCAACAGCACACTAATGGCCTCGGCTTCAGAGCCTTGAAACAATTTAAATGTTTTAGTTTTGAAATGGCCCGTGGTAAGGGTACCTGTTTTATCGAACACTATTTGTTTTACGTTAGCTAGTTGCTCAACCGTTTTGCCTCCTTTTATCAATATACCTTCGCGGGTAACGCGGCCTACACCCACCATAATGGCAGTGGGCGTAGCCAAGCCCATAGCGCATGGGCAGGCAATAGCTAGTACGGCTATACTGCGCAATAAAGAGCCAGAAAAATCTACTCCTAGGGCAAAGTAAGCTAACAGAAATGCCGCAATTGCCAGCAAGATTACCACAGGCACAAATATGGCACTCACCCTATCTGCCAAACGCTGAATAGATGGTTTGTCTTGTTGGGCGCTTTTTACCAGTTCAATTATCTGGGCTAGGTATGTTTTTTCGCCAACGGCCTCTACTAATATGTGTATGCTGCCATTGGCTACCAAGGTACCGCCTATTACTTTTTGGTTTAGTTCTCGCTCTGCGGGTATGCTTTCGCCAGTTACTAGCGCCTCGTCAATGGTAGCTTGCCCCCAAATTATTTTCCCGTCAAACGGCACCTTGTCGCCAGTGTTTACCTGCACTACATCGCCTTTGCGAATCAACGACGCATTTACCTCTTCCACTTGTTCTTGCCCGTTGGCATTACGTGTAAAGCGCTTGGCTACTTGTACTTGTAGTTTGGTCAATTCGCCAATAGCGGTGGTGGTTTGCTGCACACTGCGGTGCTCAATAACATTACCCAAAAGTACTAGGGTGATGATAGTAGCAGCCGTTTCGAAGAAAAGAAAGTTAGGCCCCAATTGCATTATGGCTCCGGCTAGGCTGTAGCTAAACGCCGCGCTTGAACCAATAGTAATTAGCACATCCATATTGGGCACGCCCGTGCGCAGCGATGCCATGGCACTGCGGCCAAAGTGCCAAAGCCCCACCAACATTACTGGCATGCTAAGGGCCAATTGCACCCAAGGGTTCATTAAAAACGGGTGATGCCAAAACATGTGCAGCAATAGCGGTATGGTAAATAGGGCACAAAAAAGCAGCTTGCGTTCTATGGTGAATCCTTTGCTTACGGGGTGTGCATGGCCGTGTTCATCAACCGTGGGGGCTTTTATCACCTGAAAACCCAATTTTTCAATGCCGGCCTCAATATCGGGCAGCTTTACTGCATGGTTGGCTTTAAATCGCACCTCGTTGGTAGCAAAATTCACTGAAACGTTCTCCAGTCCTTGCTTTTCGAGGTATTTAGATATGCCCAGCGCACAGTTAGTGCAGGTCATTCCTGCTACGTTCAATCTCACATTTTCAGCAACTGCATCTTCAGTATCAGGCATATTTTCGGGCATTATGTATACCATAGTTACACTAATTTAATCAAAAAAAGTGCTAGCTTTAGCTATTATAGTTCACACAAACAACAAACCAACCCATGAAAAAATTCAAATTAATGCTTGCCGTAATAATGGTTGTAGGTATGTATGCTTGCAATAGCAGCGAAACAGCAGCACCTGCTGGCGATGCGGCCACTACCGATTCTACACAAGTAGAAGGTGAACACACAGAGGAAGACCACAGCGGTCATAACCACTAAACCAAAACTTACAAGCAAGGCCAGTGTTTACACTGGCCTTGCCAATTATAATGCTTTTTTTAACCCCCCATTTATGTGTTTTATTATGAACAACTTTAAACTATTGCTAGCCTCTATTTGCCTAGCTTCTTTTGCCTCATGCGCCGGAGACGGTGCCGAGGAAGTACCTGCTGTTACCCCCACCGAAGAGGTGGTAGCAACCCCTGAACCAGAGCACCCTGCGGGCGAACTGATTTCCGAAAAAAACGGACTGAAACTGACCACCGTGGTTGGCTCGCCCGATTTTCCGGAAGCAACTTTGAAAATAACGAACCCTGTAGAAGGCGCTAAGCTAAAAACGGGCAATACTACTTTTGTATATGAGGTGAGCAACTATGAGCTAGGTACTCAAACCAGCAGCGAGCATGTACACTGTGCGAATAGCGATAAAGGCCAGCATATACACCTTATTTTGAACAATGAGCCATATACTGCACATTACACGCCGCAATTTGATTTAGAGGTGCCAGATGGCAACTATGTGGCATTGTCTTTTCTTTCGCGCTCGTACCATGAGAGTATCAAAAATGGCACCGCCAGCCAATTGATACAGTTTACGGTGGGCAAAGCGAAATCTGAGAAGATTGACCTTACCAAGCCAATGATGTTTTATAGCCGCCCTAAAGGCGAGTATAAAGGCCCGAAAGAAACTGACAAGCTTTTGCTCGATTTCTTTTTGTCGAACGTAACGCTAGCTGAAGATGGATACAAGGTTCGTGCTACCATTAATGGTACCGATTTCTTGATTACCAAATGGCAATCGATGTTTATCGAAGGCCTTCCTTTGGGCGATGTAACCATTAAATTGGAGTTGTTGGACAAAGACGGCAACTTGGTAAAAGCCCCTTACAACCCAGTTGAGCGTACCGTAAAACTAATGGCTGCAGAATAAGCTTTTGGTTACTTTATATTATTGAGAGCCCGACTGTTTGGTCGGGTTTTTTTTGTGAGAAATCCTCTCACTTTACATACCGCCTATTGAACCACGTAACCCCCATAAGGGCGATGAACGTGGGCAATACCCAAGGCAACACTGCCAGCAGCGTATTGTCGGGGAAGGTGAAGAATATGCGCGAACCGAAGGCAAAAAACGCCGTGTAGGCTGCACCGCCGCTTATCAGCATATTGGTGTAGTGCTCACGTAGCCAATTAAACTCTGGCTGCACAGTGCGGCGCGCAATGGCTAAAGCCAACGGTATAAAAGGCAAGGTGCCCAATAAGCCGAATATGATAAACAGCACCTGATTGTATTGCACACCCACATATATGAGCGCTACCGAGTAAATAGATATAATCGTAAACATGGCATTGCGGGCATTGGCTATGCTATTGGTTAGCCGTTTTTTAATGGCAATGGCGTAGCCATACCACAACGAATTGAACGAAATGAGGGTAAGAAAACCCAAAGCAAAACCTTGTGCCCAGTTGCCTGTAAATACCCGGTGTATGCATAGCACAGCAGCACTAAAAAGTACCCCAAACATTACCCATGTGTAAATGCGACCCACCCATACGTGCCCACGGCTACCTTTACGAAAGATGAGGGGTAGCCAAAACAGTGCCAATAGGGCAAACCCTGCCCATATATGTGAGGTTAACATGATATTCTTAACCGCGTCCATCTAGGTTATGGGCTTTAATGGGTGTAAAGGTTATGCGTTTGTCTTTAAGGCTTCGCACGGCTTGGCCTATGCCTTTTAGCGTCATCGGAAACATACGGTCGCCCATCAGTTCTCTTAGCACGGTAGTTGATTCGTAGTAGCGCCAATCGGTTTCGTGGTTGGGGTTTATCCAACAGGCATACGGAAACTGCTCTAGCACGCGCTGCATCCAAACGGCGCCACTTTCTTGGTTATAGTGCTCTACGCTTGCGCCAGGCGTTACCACCTCGTATGGTGACATAGCAGCATCGCCCAGAAATATTACTTTATAGTCGCGGTTATATTTGTGCAGCACCTCCCAAGTAGGGGTGCGGTCGCCGCGGCGGTTATTGTCTTTCCAAACGCTTTCGTATAAGCAGTTATGGAAATAGAAATACTCCAAGTGTTTCAACTCATACCGCGCTGCTGAAAACAACTGGGCGCAAGTTTCAATGTGGTCGTCCATGCTGCCGCCTACATCAATAAACAGTAGCACCTTTACATGGTTTTTTTTGCTGGGCACCATGTGTATATCCAGCATACCCGCATTCTCCGAGGTCTTTTTTATAGTGCCATCCAAGTCAAGCTCAATAGGTGCGCCCTCGCGGGTAAGTATGCGTAAGCGTTTTAGGGCTAGTTTCAGGTTGCGGGTGTTCAGTTCTAGGTCATCGTCCAGGTTGGCATATTTGCGCTGGTCCCAAACCTTTACGGCACTGCGGTTGCGGCTTTTCTCTTGCCCTATCCTGTACCCCTCGGGGTTGTAACCGTTGGCGCCAAACGGCGAGGTGCCGCCAGTGCCTATCCATTTGTTACCGCCCTCATGGCGCTCTTTTTGCTCGCGCAGCAGTTGCTCAAATCGTTCTTGCAGTTTCTCCAAACCGCCCATGGCCTCAATCAGTGCCTTTTCTTCGTCGGTGAGGTTGCGCTCTAAAAATTTGCGCAGCCACTCTTCGGGCAGTTCTATTGATTGCACCCGGCTCTCAGCCTCTTTGCCATGAAAGTATTGCCCAAATAGTTGGTCGAAACGGTCTAGCTGGTTTTCGTGTTTCACCAAAATGCTCTTACTCAAAAAGTAAAATTCCTCAAGGGTAGGGGCTACCACCTGCTGCTCCAATGCCTCCATCAACGCCAAAAACTCGTGCAAGCTTACCGGCAGTCCATCTTTTTTTAGTAAGTAAAAGAAGTTGAGAAACATAGCTTAAGTACGAAGTACGATTTTAGATTTACGATTTGTAATGTTATAAAGTCTGAATTAAAGATAGGCAAAAAGTGGCAGTGCCGAAATTTGAATTTTGGGTATAATGCACCGACCCTATTTTCAAAACCTCAATCGTACTTCGTACCTCGTACCTCGTACATTGTACATCCCTTTTTACCCTTATCTTTATACCGATATGAAAATATTGGTGATAGAAGACGAGCCTAAAGTAAATGCCTTTTTGAAGCAAGGACTGGAGGAGCAGCAACATGAAGTAGATGTTGCTTTTGATGGGCTGATTGGTAAAAAACTTGCCCTAAAAAACCATTACGATATCATTTTGCTCGATGTTATTATTCCGTACCAAAACGGGTTGGAGCTTTGCAAAGAGTTTAGAGAGCAGGGAATACAAACACCCATTATCATGCTTACCGCGCTAGGCACCACCGACGATAAAGTAACGGGTTTTGATGCTGGTGCCGACGACTATTTAGTTAAACCCTTCGAGTTTCAAGAGCTGCTGGCCCGCATAAAGGCGCTTACCAAGCGCACTTCGGGTGTTGTGCAAGCAGGCAATGTACTTAAGGCTGGCGATTTGGAACTGAACCTTGACCGTAAAACGGTATCGAGGGGTGGTGCCGAGATATTTCTTACTGCCAAAGAATATGCCTTGTTGGAGTATTTTATGCGCAACAAAGGCCGTGTGTTGGCCCGAAACGAGATAGCTGATAAAGTTTGGGATATACAATTTGACACCGGAACCAATGTGGTAGATGTGTATGTCAATTTTTTGAGGAAGAAGATTGACAAAGATTTTCAGAACAAGCTCATCCATACCCAAATTGGTATGGGGTATATTTTTAAAGAGAGCTAGCTATGCCTATACGCTCGCGGTTGGCCATTACTTTTATTGCCATTTTTGGCGTTATCATGTTCGCGGCATCGCAAGCTATTTTCTTTTTCTCATCCGAGTACCGCGAAGAGGAGTTTTACAGCCGATTGATAAACAAAGCCAATACCACCGCAACTTTATTGTTAGAAGTTGATGAAGTGAGCATTGATTTGCTGCGTATTATTACTGCCAAAGATGCGGGTACCCTTCCTTCTGAGAACATTACCATTTACAACTACAAAAACGACATCCTCTATACTACTGATACACTCAACTCCATGCACATTTCGCCAGCTTTGATTGATAAAGTGCGGCTTGAAAAAGAGGTGCGTTTCAGAGAGGATAGTATTGAGGTTGTGGGCTTGCTGTTTACCTCCAAATTTGATCGGTTTGTAGTGTTTGCATCGGCTATGGATCGTTTTGGTTTGAGCAAGATAAGAAACCTGCAAACCGTATTGTTTGTAGTGTTCGGCATAAGCATGGTTGTTGTTATTGTGGCAGGTAGCATATTCTCCAATCGGGTTTTGAAACCGATTACCAATGTTATCAAAGACGTAGAATCGATTGAATACGGGAGTCTTGATATTCGGCTGTCGGAAGGCAACGGCAAGGATGAGATAGCCCAACTGACCCAAACCTTCAATAAAATGTTGGATAGGCTAGAGGCATCTGTAAAAATGCAGCGGCACTTTGTGAGCAATGCCAGTCACGAGCTGCGCACCCCGCTCACTGCTATTTCGGGCCAGCTAGAAGTGTTGTTAATGAAGGATAGAAGCACCGACGATTATAAAACTGCTGTAGCATCGGTGCTTGACGACATCACTAGCCTAAACAGAACCAGCAACCGCCTGCTATTACTGGCGCAAGCCAGTGCCGAAAATGCTGAAGCAGGTTTTGCGGCAGTGCGCATTGATGATATACTATGGCAAGCCGAAACCGAGCTGCGCCGCCGAAAACCAGATTATAAAGTATCCATTGAATTTGGTGGTGAATTGGATGATGAGGCCGCACTTACCATAAAAGGAAACGACCAACTGATAAAAACGGCTTTTTTGAACTTAATGGAGAATGCCTGCAAGTTTTCAAATGACCATAAAGTTACAGTGTTGCTTAAAGTTCTGCCCAAACGCATTGAGCTTGTGTTTAAAGACCAGGGTATGGGTATCAACTCTAAAGACCTTAATCATATTTTTGAGCCCTTTTATCGTAGCCCCGATGCAATAACTATAAAGGGCCATGGCATTGGCCTATCGCTTGTTGATAGGGTAGTAACCTTGCATAAAGGTACCATCAAGGTAAGTTCCAAACTAAAGCAGGGAACGGCATTTACACTTGTATTTCCCACGATAAAATAGTTTTAATGCCATTTTAACGCTGTTTAAATGTCACTTTAATTTCGCGCTACCACCTTTACATTGGGATACTTGCTCTTAGGAACAATATAAAATCGCTTAGTGGCAAAAACAATGAACTTAACAGCCAACTGAGCGATGCTAACCACAGCGTGGCCCAACGGCATACTACGTTCGTTAAATTGCAGCAGAAAAACGGCAACCCAAAGGGGCTAAAAAAGCAAATAGTGAAAAAATACTATCTAGGGTTAAATGCTAGTTCACAAGCTAAACGGTAGCAGCCCGATAGGTATAAAAATATTCGAAAGGTTACTTTATAAAGATTTTCAGGGTAGGTTTTGGAGACCGGAGGTGGAATTGTAGTTCCATCTCCGGTTATTTTTTTAAATGACAACCTTTTTATTGGTGCTCTTTTGGGAAGAATGATACGAATATTGAAGTTTACATTAACACACTCTCAAATTTTCACTTTAATATTGGCTTTATGAAGAAATGGTTGTTACGCATCGGCTTAGTGGTATTGGTTGTGTATGTTGGTTTGCTATTGGCAGTGCCGCGCCTTAGTCCACGGCCCGAGGGGTTGGGCGTAAACAATAGTCAATTAAAGCCCTGCCCCGGCACGCCCAATTGTGTAAGTACCCAAAGCACCAGCGATAACGCTTACGAGAAACGCCAAGCTATAGCATTGCAACCTGGCGAAAGCGCCGAAGTAGCCATGAAAAAACTCATTGACATTATCGAAAAAATGCCTCGTACCATTATTATCGAGCAAAAGCCCGATTATCTATATGCCGAGTTTCGCACCTTTGCCATGCGGTATATTGATGATGTAGAGTTTTATGTCGATGCGCAGCAAAATGTGATTCATTATCGCAGCGCCTCGCGTCTGGGCCGCAGCGACCTTGGCGTAAACGGCAAGCGCATGGACGAGATAGTGGCAACATACAATGAGCAGTAATGGCTTTAGTTAGCAATTAATGGAGTCTTCAAGTGCCGCTAAACTTGCTAATTAGGTTTTCCGTTTGGTTTTCAGTGTATATTGAGAAGGTCGGTTGGAGCATTGATTAGTACTTGCCTGTGCAGTGTGTAACGCTTGGCTTTATCTAACTGATACCAATTAGCACCTTAAAATTTTCCTAATCTTACGTTCAGTCTCACATTCACGCCACTGTTCCACATTTTCTTGTCTTGTATACCCACAAACTGCATCGTGCTGCCAATAACGGGCTCTACTTGCAGGTTCATGCGGCTAGCAAAGTGCCAAGTAACACCAGTGCCAACATACCAAGCCCCTAGGTAGCGTTCGCGCAAAAATTTACCCGAAGCACTGCCAGCTCCGTTTGAGGTTAGCGAATTAAAATCGGCACTTACATCTAAACTTTCGTTGTAATTGCTCACACCGCCACCGGTGAAACTAGTATTTGTGGGCGGTTCAACAGGTACCGGGGTAGGACTTACGGTATCAATTTTAGGAAGGTTGTACTCAAAGGTTTCGGAAAGCATAAATTGGTTGTTTACACCAGCCATTACGTACCATTCCACTTTATCGGTTTTTACCAAATTTACTTGGGCACCCACATTTAAGTCAATAGTTTGCAACGCGCTGCTATAGCTATTAGGGCATTGATAAAGTTCATAATTGCAGGCTACCAAATCGGTGTAGTATTGGTATTGGCGGAAAGCCAGCCCTGCATGGAATCCTGCGCGGTGTTTTACCATCATGCTATATTGCAACCCAACATTGTACCCTGGGCGGAAATCGCCGCTGCGGTCAACTCGGGCGGTAACCCAGCCAACACTCAACCCAAGATAGTGCTGCACTGCTTTTGGGCGTAGCACCTTATCGCGCCAATTGCGCATTATGGTATCGCGACTAATGGAAAGGGCAAGCGGATTTGGTAGTTCTTTCAAGCGTTTCACGCTAATGGTGCCTACTGGCTTTTCATAATTATCGGCAGCAGTAGTACCATCAACTATTGCCTTGTTGCTTGTTCCGTGGCTACTGGTTCCATTATTGGCATCACTTTTATTAGCTTTACTATTGCCATTGCCGCTTACATTGTTGCTGTTATCGGTGTTTGTTAATGAACCGTTTTTGTTGCCTTTGCCAGCTTTGCCTTGTTTCCCTTTTTTTGTAGCTGGTCTATTGCTGTTATTGCCATTTGCTGATTTTTTGTTGGCTGCAATATTTGTGTTTAGGTTGTTTGCGCCTTTGCCATCAGTATTGGTTTGAGTATTGTTTAGGCTATCATTATCATGGCCTAATACCCCAGAGGACGAGTTTTTAGGGTTGCCAGTAGTGTCGATATTGGCGTTTGCATCACCGCTTTCAGCTATGCTGCCGGAGTTAAAAGTGTTGTTGTTACTACTGTGCTCAGCATTACCGTTGCCATTTATTGCAAAAGCATCCAGTTGATTTGCTTCAACATTCATTAAGTGGAAAATACCGCCCCCAACAGTTACAACAAGGGCAGCAGCCACCAACCACCACCAATAAAATGCAGCATGTTTATCTGCCTTAGCATCAAGCATGGCGGCCATGTCGGCCCAGTCTTGCGGGTCGGCAGGGGCTTGATAGTTGCCCAGTTTATCCTTCCAAATATCGTCCATGTAGTTATCCGGCATAGCTCGTAGATTTAAAGGATTCACGTTCGCGTATCATGGTTTGTAAGTTGCCTCTTGCCTTGGCTAGGTTCGATTTTGAAGTGCCTTCTGAGATGTTCAATTGGTCTGCTATTTCTTTGTGCGAAAAACCTTCAATTACATAAAGATTAAATACGGTTCTATAGGCTGGGCTTAACTCTTGCACCAGATGTATCAATTCGGTGGCACTCATGTCGCTTATGGCATCGGCGCTTTCATCGCGCAAGTGGTAGTGGTTCTCAACGTCGTCTTGGTAGCGGTGCTTTAGTTCTTTGCGGTAATAGTCTATCGATGTATTGATCATGATTCGGTATATCCAGGCATCCAAATTGCCACCCCCGTTTTCGAAACGCTCCATGGTTTGAAACACCTTAAGAAAACCCAAGTTCATTATTTCGCGAGCCTCGTCTTTGCTTCCGGCATAGCGCAAGCATACGCCCACCATACGGGCGTGGTAGTGCTCGTACAACTTACTTTGGGCTACTCTTTTGCCCGCAATACAGCCTTTAACAATGTCCTCTAAACTCATAAATGTTGCTGGCTGGTGGCCAGCCCTTGGCAAAGTTACGCTTATCATTGTGCACTTATCGTGCTCAAAAGCACCAAATTATTTGGGTCGGTATAATCATATTGATAAAATCCATTATTACCAATCATAAACAATCGCTTCTGGAAAGGTATTACGTCGTAGGCATCAATACCAGCAAAGTGCTGCAATTGGTTGTCGCCAATAGTAAGTGGGTTGCTGGCGTCGTATACTTTTAGGCCATCGGCACCATCGCAAATAAACAAGATGCCACTAGCTATGCCTAGCCCGTGCGGGTTGCTCATAGGGTAGCTGGCCACCAAGGTAGGGTTGGTTTTGTTGCTAATGTCTACCACATCCAATTGGTTGGTAAACCCATCGCAAGCAGTGCCGCTGCGCAAGGTTACATAGGCATAGTTGCCCTCAACTACTACTGGGTCGCAGCTGTTAACGTGGCTATACGTTGATAGCCAAGTTGGGTTTGATGGTGACGAGTTGTCGTATATGTGCATACCGCTGGTGCTGCCAATGTATATGTAACTGCCGCGCATAAAAATGGTTTCAATTTCCCATCCTACCTGTATTTGGGTGCTGAATACCGGCGAAGTGGCATTGGATATATCGTACAAGTGCATAAAGCTGTTATCAACTATATACAGGTAGTTTTGGTACATGGCAAAGCGCGCCATACTGCCACCTTTGTTGCCCACGTCGCCGCCACTGTTGGTACTATTGTCGCTGCTTACACCATCAAAAGTGTTTACAAACCCTCCATCTTCAATCATTATTGGGCCATCGGTGGTGGTGCCGCCGTTGCAATCGGTTTCGTAGGCTTCGGTTACGGCTATTTTTTTATAGTCGGTTATTACGCCGTTAGGGTCGATGGCTGCAAAGTCCCATGCATTGCTAAAACCGGCAGTGCCGCGCTGTGGCAAGGCATTTTCGATGCGCTTGGTAACGGCAATGCTGTTTGGTGTAGTTACATCAATGGCCAATAAATCAATGTAGCTATCGGCGTATAGGGTATTGTTGCGCACCGATAGGTCTAAATTGCCCGGTATTTTTATAAATGCTTCGTTGATTGGGCTCGAAGGGTTTACGTTATTGATAACGTGTATACCTTCGTTTTTTTCGTTGATGAAAATGTAGTTATCGCTAAACCAAATCTTGCCCGGGTTTTTTAAAGCTCGTGGTGCCTCAGAGGCAACGGATGAGCGCAATTCTTCGTATGTGATATAGATAGGCTCATAACGGTAGTAGGTGTACTCGTTTTGGCACTTGTCTTTAATACAACCTTGAAACGCAAGTGCCACAAACAGGGTAAGTAGCAGCAAAAAACGATGAGCGGTGTTGGTTTTCATAGCCTGGTGTTTTTGTTGGTTGGCTTGTTTCAAGGGTATAACGGCATACAAAATCGTTCGGTTGCCTCGGCAACTGCACGGCGCAAAAAATAACTACATTTACTACTCAAATATACTGGTATGAAACCGCTGTTACTAATGATTGTCATGCTGTTAGGTATCTTTTTTTATGCACATGCCCAACAACCCGATACCACCCAACCAGTAGTATTGGTGCTAAACGATGGCAGTATCATCAAGGGTCAGCGCATAGATGCCTTAAAACCCGGCCATATACGCCTGCGCATGGCCGATGGCACCGAAGTGGAGTTCCCGATAGAGAGCGTGGCCGAAATACGCAAAGACATACCTCCAAGTCGCGCACCGCGTAAGCCGCACCAAGTGCAAAGCAAGGGCTTGTATGCTACTATAGCCACTGGGTTTTTGTTTGGCAATATTGAGCAAGAGCCCGTTTCGTTTACCTGTGGGGCTGCTATTGGCTATCGGTTTTTGCCGCAGTTGTATCTGGCAGTGGGCGGTGGCACCGATGTGCACCCTAATAGCGGCGATAAGTTTGCACCCATATACGTGCGCATTGGTGGCGAGGCCATGAAAACCAGGGTAACGCCCAATTACTTTTTTGCCAGCGGGTATGCCTTCCCCTTTAAAACGCCCGATGGATATTTTGATGCCAAGGGCGGTGCTTACTACGAAGGTGGGCTAGGGGTTACGTTCCGCACGGCTAGCCGCGTTAGTTTAACTCTGAACGCCATATACCGCCAGTACAATGCCGAGCGCAGCTATTATAACAATTGGTGGTGGGGCAACGATGGCTCCTTCAGCACCGATAAGCGCACCTACCGACGGTTTGGGGTGCTGTTTGGGGTGAGTTTTTGAGGGCTGCTATTTACTTCTAGAAACGATAATTCAAGCTCTAATCAAAGGTTACTTTTGTTATCCTAGAAAGTAACACACTTCAGTGTTTATTATTTTGAAACGTTACGAAATATGGCAGGATACTATCCTAAAATGTATATGTAACCGAGCGTTACCCATCTGCCCATTATTCCTTAATTTTACCAACCTAGCTAAACAGCATATTACCCCATGCAACACATATCACAAATTACCATTAGCGACCCCATGCTTAAAGAGCGCCAATTGGGTGCTTTCGATCGGTTGATTATGCGCTTTATAAACGATGAGCGCGATTTGCCTTTTATCCATTTGTTTTTGGGTCTTTCGGCTATCATTTTGCCGGTGGCGGTGGTGTTGTATGCTTGGTTTACGTGGTGGTTGGCCGTACCGTATTTAATTGTTTTGTTTGCCGTGCTGTTGGGGCCATATATACTAATGCTTCACAACATTTGCCACCGTAAGCTTTTCAAAAAAGAGTACGAGTGGATGAACAACATCATTCCGTGGTTTTTAGGGCCGTTTTTTGGAGAAACCCCCGAAACGTACTACGCCCACCACATTTGCATGCACCACACCGAGGGCAACCTTAAAGACGACCTGAGCAGCACCATGAAGTACCAACGCGATAGCTTCTGGGGCTTTATGCACTATTTTGCAAGTTTCTTCTTTTTGGGCATTTATGCCTTATCGCAGTACTTTATTAAAAAGAACCGCAAAGAATGGATGCGCAATATACTGGTTGGCGAGTTTTCGTTTTTTATACTGGTAGCCGTTATGTGCTTGATAAGTGTTAAGGCCACGGTGGTAATGTTCGTTATCCCGTTTTGCATGACCCGCTTTTTGATGATGGCCGGTAACTGGGGTCAACATGCTTTTGTGGATGCTACCGACCCAGGTAATAGCTACAAAAATAGTATTACCTGCATCAACTCGCGCTACAACCAAACCTGCTTTAACGATGGATACCACATTGGCCACCACGTGCGCCCTGCTATGCACTGGACCGACATGCCCAAGGAGTTTCAAGACAACTTAGCTAAGTACCGCGAGCAAGGGGCTATTGTGTTCCGTACTATCGATTTCTTTGCCGTGTGGTTGTTTTTGATGACCAAGCAGTACGGCACCCTTGCCAGTTTTTATGTGGATTTGGATGAGACCCCAAAAACCAAAGACGAAGTAATAGCGCTACTAAAAAGCCGCACCAAACGAATTGATGCGGCAACTATAGAGCAGTTTAGCGGTCATGATTACCTGCGCGATTTGCGCAGGCGCAAGCTGTAAAAGCCCACAATAAAGAAAAGGGTAAGGGGCTTACATAATTTGGCACACCAATAACCCTCGCCCAAGGCGAGGCAAGCAAATAACCAATAACCAATCAACAGAAATCAGGGATTGGCGCAGCGATCGTAGACCCTAGTCTTTACAATGGAGTCTTCCATAATATATGGGTATGGCGCTGTAGTGTCGTTTATGTTGAACATGGAGTTGAATACGCAAGTGCTTGCATTATCGGGGCAGGTAGCAAACTCCCTGATTAAGCAAAAATATTGTTTACTAATAGTTACGGCTTCGCCATTCGTAAAGGTGGCCACTAGGTCGTAATTGTAAATACCCGATTGTGCCGCCAATTGGCTAGAGGCCACAAGGCCGTTCCAGTTAATGGGCGCAGGGCCATCATATACCCAAACAGCATCCTCGCCAATACGAATGCTCATTTTGTAATTTGCTACGCCCGAATCAACCGACTTGAAGTTTGAATTGGCCCCTTCGGTGCCCGGTGCAAAAATCTGTGGCAAAAAGAAGAAGCTGGCGGCGCCAGTATCGTTGGCGCTTTGTGCAAACACCCATTGTGTTTCTTCGCTATTGCAGCAGTTTTTCTGAATATAGCGCGGGGTGGTGTCTTTGGTACAGCTGGCAAAACACATTACCAACAATATACCGAACAAAATATGTTTCATAAACTTGAAAATTTCGGGCGAAGATACGAGAATGGATATAAACGTAACGCAAAAATTAGACCAACGGTGGCCTAAGCATTAATCTGCTGAAAATCATCGGTGCCTTCAATGCGCTCCAATTCAATGCCAAAGGCCAGCTTTAAGTAAGGCACCACGGCAATATCATAGTTGGCTATCGTGTTCACGTCAAACACCTTTGAGTTTAAGTCGTTAGCCATGTATTCGTCATTTTCGTCGCCAGCTAAAAAGCGCCAGCCGCTATCACCTTCAAACTCTGGTCGTTCGCGGTACATAAAGCCTACCGGTTGCCCATCAATAGTTATGCGGTTGCTGGCCATGCAAGCACCAATGCCCGAAACAATATCTTTCAATGCGTCTGGGTTATTTAGGAAATCTACCATTGTTAATTTGAAAATTTGAAGATGTGCTAATTTGAAAATTAGTAAAGTGTTTACCGTTTTCCGTGTACAAAAATACAGAAGATAAAGCGAAGTTGAATTTAGCCAAGCTATATTCGGTTTGGTTATGCTGATTGCTATAATATCACAACTAGTATTTTTCAACGTCGGGAAAGTAATTGTTAGCGATAAAAATATTGTAAAATTGTATGCTGACTATAGCATTCACAATAACCTTTAGCGTATTTTTACGTACACAATACAAATGGAGCTATGAAAAATATTTTCCTTTTCGGTTTAGTTATGGTAAGTTTTGGCTTTGCAGCACAAGCGCAGTCATTAGATCGCCAAGTGATTGGCTCGGCAGGTGGCTACGAAGAACAGGGCGGTTACAGCCTTTCTTTTACCGTTGGCGAGCCTGTTGTAGAAACAGCCATTACCGGCACTTTGGTGCTTACCCAAGGTTTTCAACAGCCCGATGATGTTACCGTGGGCATAAACGATGTGGTTAAAATCAAAATGGATTATTCTATTTTCCCTAATCCAACGGTAAACCAATTGACGGTGCAGTTGAGTGCCGATAAAGTAGTAGAAGTGACCATTTCGTTGCACGATATGTTGGGCCGCGAACTGACCGAACTTAACCGTAAGGTTATGGTTGATGGGGTTACTAACCAACAATACGACCTAACCAATTTAGCCGCTGCCAACTACATGCTCATGCTATCTGATAAAGACGGCAACCTATTGGGCCAGTTCAAAATACAGAAACTTACGTATTGAGTTTTTAGCTCAGTATAAAATACAGAAGCGGCTTTCGGGCCGCTTTTTTTGTGTGCTTACTTTCCGATGTGTCATGGTGAGTCTCGTTTCAAACGAGACTCACCATGACACCACACCAACACTTTCCCTGATAATGGGGATGATTTTGGAACGTTTTACTTTTGATTTTACACGATTTTCGGTCGCCCAAATCCATCACAAATACGCTAAAACTAAAACGGCCCAGCTTAGCGTAAACCAAGCAGGGCCGTTAGTATCGGTATTATCGTACTCGCAATTAAGCGTTTACGGTCGCGAAAATCGCGTTCAGGTTTTTGGCAACACGGTGCTTCCAGTTTTTCTTGTGGTAAGCATAGCCCGCTATCAAAGGCATAGCAATAGTTGCTTCGGCCCATACCATTTGCTCGTTTACGGTATCAACCTTACCCCAGCTGCAAGCCTCTTTCAAGGTAGAGCCCGAAAGGGCACCATCGCGCTCGTCGGCAACGGTAATTTGAATGGCGTATTTGTGCATAGGGGCATCTTTCTCCAATATTTCGGTAGCCACTACTATATCTTGCACAAAGTTTTTAGGTACACCACCACCAATCATAAACAAGCCACTATCCGTGTGCTCTAGTTTAATTTTAGTGATTTCAAGGAAATCGGCAGCACTATCCAAAGTTACTTTAGGGCCATTGCCAGCGTGGTATTGGTGGTAAATTAAACCAAAACCGGCAGAGCAATCACTAAATGCTGGCACGAAAATAGGCACACCTAATTTGTAAGCTTGGTATACAATAGATTCCTTGCGGCTTTCGGCATACTGTTCGTTCTCGTCCAAAAATTTACCCATTTCCCAGATAAACTCACGGCTGCTGTATGGGCGGCGCTCAAGGCTATCGCAAATTTTGGCAATCACGTCATCGCAAATACGTAGGTCTTCCTCGTCGATATAGGTATCGTAAATACGGTCAATCATTAAGCCACGTAGCTCTTGGTCGTCAACAAACTGCGTGCCTTTGTAGTGCTTAAAGCCAAGAGCCTCAAAAAAGTCTTGGTCAACAATGTTGGCACCGGTTGATACTATCGAATCTACCATGTGGTTTTCTACCATAGTAAGGATGGTCTTTTTCAAACCAGCGCTGATGAGTGAGCCAGCCAAGGTAAGAAACACCACGGCGTCCTTGTCTTGTTGCATCATATCAAATATACGGGCTGCATTGTGCAGGTTACGGGCCTGGAAAGCCATATTGCCCATAGCATCTACCATAGGTACCACATCATACTTAGTTATGTCAATGTGTTCAATGGTTTCCTGTAGGTAATCCTGTTTAGTTTTTTGCATTTCTTTAGGTTTTTTTCTTGATTTTAAAACGCCGTGCAAAGATAGTGAAATACTCATTGCTTTAATTAATACGAGGTACGATTTACGAATTACGATTTACGAAGTACGATTTACGAATTACGATTGCACTTATGGGTTAAATCAATATCATGAAATTCAGGAACCCAAAATCGTAAATCGTACCTCAAAAATTCAAAAATAAAAAAGCCGAGCTCACCACAGCTCGGCTTTCACCATTTCACCAAAAACCTATATTTGCTGTTAATTATTGTTTCTTAAATGTAATTTGCTCCTCAGCATTTACTTGTATTACCATTACGGTCGGCATCAAATCAAACACTTCCATTTCTTCAATATCGCCAGATGTATGGTTGGTTACCACCAATTTGTTGCAATTGGTAAGGCTGTACGATACGCTGTCGCCGGCACTCTTAAACATCCAACCGTTGTTAGGGTTGGTTTCTTCCATTAAGCCGTTTGAGTGGAACATTATTTTGTTGTCCGTTTTCGAACCAACGGGCGCCCACCATTTTTCAACCATTTCTACTTCAAAAACTTCGCAGCTAGGTCTTAGAATATCATTGTTCAATGAACAGGCATGCACTAGGGCAAATACCATTGCCAACATTGTTAAGTAAATCACCTTCCTCATAATCATCCTCCTCAGTTTAAAATTGTTCAATCTCCGCACTTCGCACAATCCTTCCTTTTTACGTTATATTCAAATTCTTGTTACGTATCTTGGAACGGTTACTTCGCTTTTCTAGTCTGTTAATTAATACTTCTGTACCCATTTGTCAACACCTTATTTTATCAAGTCTCTTATTGTATTGATTATCAGCACGTTAATTTCAGTTGTTCCTTTGCAGACAAATGTAATGTCGACAAAAACCTAAGCGTGCGTAATGATTAACTGAATACATTTATTGCGTTTTTACCTGCTAACCCGTAACCCCGCGCTAAAGGCGAGGCAAGCTGCAACTCGCAACTAGATTGTGCATTATTTAGTGTTTCTAATTTGCACAACCACCAATGTCTCCGTAATTTGGCTGACGAATAATATGTCACAGCCCGCTAACAGAGTACAGATTATTGAATGCCCTCGCGATGCTATGCAAGGCATCCACGATTTCATTCCTACCGCTACCAAAGTGCAATACATACAAGCCTTGCTTTCGGTGGGCTTCGATACGTTGGATTGTGGCAGTTTTGTGTCGCCCAAATATATTCCCCAAATGTCGGACACGGCCCAGGTATTGCGCGCATTAGACCTAAGCGACACCAAAACGCGCTTATCGGTTATAGTAGCCAATGCGCGTGGTGCCGAAGAGGCTGCCACCTTTGAGCAGGTAAACTTTATGGGCTACCCGTTTTCCATATCCGAAACGTTTCAGGTGCGCAATACCAATAGCACCATTATGCAGTCGTTGGAGACCGTGAAACAGATTCAAGAGATTTGCGTGAACAGCAATAAAGAGTTTGTGCTTTACATTTCTATGGCCTTTGGCAACCCTTATGGCGACCCTTGGAACATTGAAGTGGTAGAAAAGTGGGTAGACGAGATGCAGAAACTGGGCATTAAATACCTATCGCTATCCGATACGGTTGGTGTGGCCGAAGCTGATACTATTACTTACTTGTATACCGAATTGATTCGTCGTTTCCCGAAACTGGAGTTTGGGGCGCATTTCCATACCAATCCAGCTACCTGGAGGGATAAGATAGCACCAGCATACCATAGCGGTTGCCGCAGATTTGACGGCGCCATGAAGGGCTTTGGCGGCTGCCCTATGGCTAAAGATGAGCTGGTGGGCAATATGCCAACAGAACGACTAGTGGAGTTTTTTGATGAAATGGGATTGCCAACCGGACTAGACAGCAAAGCTTTCGGAAAGGCTATGGCCATGGCCGGTGAGGTGTTTCCGGTTTAGTATATTGGTGGATTGGTTATTGGTTAACTTGTTTACTAGTTAATTAGTACATAGTACATCCCTCCTAAAAAGGAGGGGTAGGGGAGGTGTAATTCGGAGTGCTACTTTACTAGTTTCAAAACCATTTCATTCGAGCACCAATCAACTAATAACCCTCGCCCTAGGCGAGGCAAGCAAATAACCAATAATCAAACCATGAAGCTGCTCATCATTAACGGACCGAACCTGAACCTGCTAGGTAAGCGCGAGCCGCATATATATGGTAACCAAGATTTTGAGAGCTACCTAAAAACATTGCAAGCTATGTTCCCAGAAGTGGAGTTATCTTACTATCAAAGTAACCACGAAGGGGCCATAATTGATAAGCTGCAACAAAGCAACCAACAGTATACCGGTATAATACTCAATGCTGCCAGCCTTACCCATACGTCGGTGGGCCTTGCCGATGCTGTTGCAGCCATTGATACACCTGTAATTGAGGTGCACATAAGTAACCCAATGGCACGGGAAGAATTTAGGCATGTTTCCTACATAAGTGCCAAAGCCATAGGAACCATTTCGGGGTTAGGGCTATATGGTTACGAGGCTGCCGTTAGGTATTTTATGCAGCGATAAACCGACTTCGGTTGGGTAGCTCAATCAATGTTGGTTACGTTTATCTATAGTTTTGGTATGATATTGGTATAAAAACTCGTGCACCTAAATGCACTTGTTATGGCAGATAGTAGTTACATAAAAAGTGTTGGTAAACAGTTAATAAATATTATTTGTTACCCCTGCTTACATCCAAAAAATCAGCATACCTTTGCAACAGCTTCTTTGGCTCCAACTCCAGTGAACGCTACTTACCACCATACCCCTCCAACCTATATGTACACAGGCAATAGCCTTTCAAATCCCTATAAACTCGTTTTCTCGAGTTTTGTTTTTTTAGCTATTTGCATCGTTGGGCTACCTTTAAGTGCCCAGCAGTCTAGTTTTGACGACCCGTTGACATCGTTGTATAAACTCAAAAAGGTAAAAAGTATTACCGCATATGAAGCCGGGCCAACGGCTGGCGAGCAAATTAAAGCCTACTACAGGGAGTATAATGCTAACGGAAACCTCACTTTTGAGCTGGTGTATGGCTCTATGGGCGAGGTAGTGAAGAAGTATCAAAGCTTTTATACTATTGATAACCGCATTGTTAAAGAAGTTTGGACCCAAGACTACACCGACTCGGTAACGTTTAAGTACAAAGGCAACAAACTGGTTGAAGAGACCTGGTACTGGGGGGGCGATAAATCACGCACCAGGGTAGTGCATTTTTTTGATACCTTGGATAGGAAGGTTTGCACCGTAAGCAAAAACACCTGGGGCGTTTATGTCGATTCGTTTTTTTATGCAAAAGGCCAAGTGCAACTCGTAAAAAACTATAACGAGAATGGCCTGCTAACCAGTTTAAAGGAAAATACCTACGACAGTAAAGGCAGGCTTACCGCCACTACCCTAAAAGACGAAGATGGAAATGTGTTGCAAACCAACACCAAGCTGTTTACAGAGGGTGGCCCCAAATCATCGGAAACCATACTGTATGCTGCACCAGTAGGCAATACAGTTACCGCCACGGCATCGGTTTCGGCAAGTATGGCCGAAAGTTATAAATATGATACGCAAAAGCAGTTGAAAGAAATTACCTTTAACTCATATACCAATAGCGAATTGTTAGTGAACAACAAGGTAGTTTATACCTACGGCACCAATGGGTTGCCTCTTACTCAAAGTACGCTTAATGTGTTAATCAACACCAAAGTATTGCTCCGATTTAATTATACTTTCTTTTAAAGTTATTCACAACCCATTATTTTCGCTTAAGAATAAGATACAATTGCGTATTTTCACCTATTGGGCAATCTAAATATTAAACTAATTTATATCAAGATAAGAATCTCATACAGGCAAGTAAGCAATTTGTGCCTAATTTGCTGTTAGTTAAAGCGCTACTGTCCGTATGAGATTCCCCTTGAATATTAAATACAAGCTTAATGTTCAATATACGGTTGTCAGTTGAATTTGTAAAATAAAATTTTACCTGTCGCGCAGTTTGTTTACTCGCGTAAATACGTAACCTACGTTTAGGCTCACATAATCGTTAAAGGAGTTGAAGCTGCCAGAGGATATCACCAAGTCGTTTTCGCGGTGTTCGTATTGGGCATAAAGGATAGGTCGCAGCCCAGCACTGCATTTCAACGAAAAACTTACCATATCTAAGTTGTTTAACACCCTTAAATATTCAATGCCCGCTATGAGGTTTATAAAAGGGTTGGGCCGCGCGTAGTTAAAGCGCATGGTATACATATCTTGGCTATTGGTATTGCTTGATAAGCGGCTGCTGGCAGTAAGTTTTTCAGAGGCAAACAAGTTGGCCGAAGCACCTACTACTATGCCCAATACATGGCGGCGCTGCACCAGTATTCGGGCATTAAACTCCAAAGGGATTGATAAATAGGGCTTAACCAAGCTCATGTGCACGGGTGTGTAGCTGGCAGTATCGTTTTTACCAGGGTCAAACTCAAAGCGAAAGGCATTTACACCCATAATTTCGCCAATGCGCAACGAGAAGTTGTTGCTTAGGTTTACATGGTACATAAAACCCACAAACATGCCCGGCCGAGCGTATAGGCTCATGTTTCCCAGTCCGAGCTCGCTCAGGGGTTTTACCCTTAACAGCGAAAAGCCACTTTCAATGCTTACATGGTTGCGCAGGAATAGTAACGTTTTATTATTGCCTTTGCTAGGAGCTGCTACCATAGTTGCGGTGCACCAGCACATAATGGAGCTAAAGAAGAGTAGCCGCAACACCTTTTTCATAGCAATTGTAACGGAGCGTTACGTTACTTATTGCCACAAGCACAGCGCTTTAGCGTTAAAACCAAAGAATTTCTATCGATTGTAAAGTAAACTTTACTTCCCTTGAAAGTTTGCGGCACGTTTCTCTACAAAAGCCGCCATGCCTTCCTTCTGGTCTTCGGTGCTGAAGAGCATGTAGAAGTTTTTACGCTCGAACAAGAGGCCCTCGCTGAGGTTGTTTTCAAAGCTGCTCAATACTGCCTCTTTGGCCAACTGCACCGCCAATGGCGATAGCGCTGCTATCTGCTGGGCAAACTTCACGGTTTCTTGCAGGTAGGTTTCGGTGGGTACTATTTTATTGATTAGGCCAGCCCTCAACGCCTCTTCGGCATTGATGAAGCGGCCAGTAAGCACCATTTCCATGGCCAAGGCTTTGCCTACGGCACGGGTAAGGCGCTGGGTGCCGCCTGCACCGGGCATTACGCCTATTTTTATTTCTGGCTGCCCAAACTGCGCCGACTCGGATGCGATAATCATATCGCAAGTCATTACCAGTTCGCAACCACCGCCCAAGGCAAATCCAGAAACGGCTGCAATTAAGGGTTTTTTGGTTCTTTTGATTTGGTCCCAAGTGCTAAACTGGTCAATCTTCATCATATCCACGGTGGTGCGGCCCGCCATTTCCTTGATGTCGGCACCAGCCGCAAAAGCACGCTCGTTGCCAGTGAGAATGATGACGCGCACCTCATCGTTGTTGTCCAGCTCCTTCAAAGCATCGCGCAGCTCGCGCATCAATTGTAGGTTCAGGGCATTCAGCTCCTTCGGGCGATTGAGGCGTATTAGCGCAATTTGCGGAGCGTGTTGTGGTTCAACGAGTATGTGTTCGAAGCTCATGGTTGGCGGTTTTGTCGTAAAAATAGGGAATTTGAATGTACGATTTACAATGTACTATTTACGAGGTACGAAGTACGATTTAAGGAATAATGTGAATTGAAAAGCCAATTTTAAATTTTGAATTTTAAATTTTCAATTCAAAAAAAATCAGCGGCGAATCTGGAAACCCTCAAAACCGACTATATCGCTTTCACTAACCACAACACCCGCAACCACCGCTTGCACCGGACCCATGTGGCACCAAGCTACTATGGCATTCAGTGCTTCTTGCGTGCCTTCCACTTCGGCATATACGCTGCCATCGGGTTGGTTGCGCACAAAGCCATGCACCCCAAACTCATGCGCCTTACGCTTGGTAGTATCCCTATAGAACACGCCTTGTACTTTTCCTATGATTTGTAGGTTGAGGTGGGGCATTACAACATTTTCAAATTACCAAATTTTCAAATTTTCAAATTGAAATCATTCCACCTGCCTACTTCCGCCAGCCAGTTTAAATATATCGGTTTCGTAGGGGTAGCGTTCTTGGTAGAGCATACGCACCTCGTCGGCAACTTTAGTGCGCAATTGGTCAATATTTTCCTTGTCGATGGCCGATATAAACACGGCGTTTCCGTTGGTGCGTTTCTCCCATGAGGTTGCTAGTTCGGCCAAAAGTTCTTGCTTCACTTCATCTTCCAAAAACTCATCGAAGTTGCGCTCGCGGTACTGATCCATTTTATTAAAAACCATCATGGTAGGCTTATCCGTAACGTTTAGTTCGGCCAAGGTTTTGTTTACCACTTCAATCTGGTCTTCGTGGGCTGGGTGGCTAATATCTACCACGTGCAACAAAATGTCGCTCTCGCGCACCTCATCTAGTGTCGATTTAAAACTCTCCACTAGGTGATGGGGTAACTTGCGTATAAACCCAACCGTGTCGGAAAGCAAAAAGGGCACCATATCAATCACCACCTTGCGCACCGTGGTATCAAGGGTGGCAAATAGCTTGTTCTCCGCAAAAACATCCGATTTACTCAGTATGTTCATCAGCGTACTTTTGCCGACGTTGGTATAGCCCACCAGTGCTACCCGTATCACTTTGCCGCGGTTTTTTCGCTGCGTAAAGCTCTGCTTATCTATCTTCTGCAACTGCACCTTTAGCTTGGTAATTTTGTCGCGCATTACCCTTCTATCGGTTTCAATCTCTTTCTCGCCCGAACCACGCATACCGATACCGCCTTTTATACGGTCTAAGTGTTCCCACATACCACGCAGGCGGGGCAGCAGGTATTGGGTTTGGGCAAGCTCCACTTGCGTGCGGGCTTGTAGCGTTTGCGCGCGGGTGGCGAAGATATCCAATATCAGCATGGGCCTATCAACCACCTTGCACTTGAATTCAGCTTCCAGGTTACGCTGTTGGCTGGGGCTTATTTCGTCATCAAATATTACTAAGTCAATTTCCTTAACGCGCACATATTCCGCAATTTCTTCCATTTTGCCCTTGCCCACATAGAATTTCACATCGGGATGCGGCAGCTTCTGGAAAAATCGTTTCAAGGTAACGGCACCGGCCGTCATGGCCAAAAACTCTAGCTCATCCAAATACTCGCGGAGCATCGTTTCGTTTTGCGAAGGGGTAATTAGGCCAACCAACACTGCCTTTTCAGGCTCAGTTCTATCTAGTGCTTTGTGTTCTTTCGTCATACATCCATAATTACGGCAAACATGGTGCCGATTCGATTCAACATTAAAAATACGAAATTGTAAATTGGGGGAGGGGGCTGCGAGCTAATGTTTACGGGCTACCGTAAAACATTAAAAACTATATAAAACTCGCACAATGACTACTTCATGGGTATTAATCCTTTGTTTTGGAGCGCCGAGGCACTGACGCAAAATTACAAATTGTTTTCGAAACTGGAACATTAAGCAATTTGGCATAAAAGCAAACCGCCCGGCAACTATGACAGTTGCAGGGCGGTTGGTTATGTTTAATTTATGGTTACACATTAAACCTAAAGTGCATCACGTCGCCGTCTTGCACTACGTATTCTTTGCCTTCTACGCCCAGTTTGCCGTTGTCGCGGCAGGCGCTTTCGCTGCCAAACTTCACAAAGTCGGCGTAGTGTATCACTTCCGCACGAATAAAACCTTTCTCGAAATCGGTATGGATTACGGCAGCCGCTTGTGGCGCTTTGGTGCCGTTGGTTATGGTCCAGGCGCGCACTTCTTTTACCCCTGCGGTAAAGTAGGTAATTAGGTTCAGTAGGCTATATGATTTCTGAATCAAACGCGTAACGCCCGATTCGGTAAGGCCCATTTCTTCCAAAAACATCTGGCGGTCCTCGTAGCTTTCCAGCTCGGCAATATCAGCTTCTGCCGATGCGCTTACCAAAAGCACTTCCGCATTTTCATGCTTCACCGCTTCCATAACGGCACGGGTGTGTTGGTTGCCGCTTACTACCGATTTATCGTCCACGTTGCAAACATATAATATTGGCTTGCTGGTAAGCAGTTGATATTCGTTAATGGTATCTTGTCCGTCCTTATCGGTCTCAAAGCTACGTGCCGATTTGCCTTGCTCTAAGTGGGCTTTCAGGCCGCTCATTACATCGTATATGCGTTTGGCTTCTTTATCGGCACCGGTGGTAGCTTGGCGATGTACCTTGCTCACTACCTTGTCCACGGTCTCCAAATCTTTCAATTGCAGCTCGATGTCGATAATTTCTTTGTCGCGAACCGGGTTTACGCTACCATCAACGTGCACCACGTTATCGTTGTCAAAGCAACGCAACACGTGTATAATAGCATCGGTGCTGCGTATGTTGCCCAAAAACTGGTTTCCCAATCCTTCGCCTTTGCTAGCGCCTTTTACCAGGCCGGCAATGTCCACAATCTCAATGGTGGTAGGTACTACGCGCTCAGGGCTTACTAGGCCTTCCAATTTTATCAAACGGTCATCGGGTACGGTAATAGTACCCACGTTAGGCTCAATGGTACAAAACGGGTAGTTGGCCGATTGTGCCTTGGCGTTTGATAGCGCATTGAAAAGGGTTGACTTGCCTACGTTTGGCAATCCTACTATACCACATTGCAAACTCATGGTGCGTGCTGTTTTATTTAAGCCTGCGAAGATACAAAATTAGTTGCGGGTTACGAGTTGCGGGTTGCGAGTTTAGTTAAATTTTGCACGATGGCAATGTCAAATTGTGATCACACTCTAAAACGTAACCATCGGGCAAAAAAAGAGCGGGCACATTGCCCGCTCTTCCATTATTTATCGTTGGTGTTTTGCCCAATAGTTATTCAGGCAGGTAGTATATCTCGGTAAGCCACTTGCTGGTATCGGGTTCGGTGGTTGGGTCGGTTATGTATAGCTCCAGTACCGGAAGGTTGGTTTTCAGGCCCTTTTCGGTAAAGTACTCCTCCATAGCCATGTGCGCTTCGCCAGAACCTTCGTAGGCACCATAATAGTTTATTTTAAAGGCCGGACCGCTGCGGGTTATGGTTGTTAGGCCCGGTAAATCGCCGGCAGGGGTGTAGGCCACGCCAACGCTCATGTCGGCCTGTTGGTTTACTTCGTCCCAAACATATATCATGCCCACTGGGGTTCCGGGCTGTTTGCCGTTTTTGCCAACGGTTTCATACACGGCAGGCAGGTTGGTTTGGTAAAAAGCATCCATATCGGCCCATTTCACGGTATCGCGCACTACGCCAAAGTGTGTTTCGGGCAGGGTTACTTCTTCTATTTTATAGCCGCGATAGGTTTTGTTGGCGGCCACTCTTTCGGTAATTACTTTTAACGAGTCCAAGCCTTTTTGGTAGTCGGCATTAACCGTTTCTGCTGCGTTCATTAGCCCCATAAACACGTTGCCTGGGCGGCCGGCATCGCTCAAAAAGCCCCACGTTACTTTAGTGATATTGGGGGTAAGCGCTTCAAGCAACACATAGCCTTTGGCTACCGATTGAAATGGGCTTGTAAAGGTTACCAAGGTATGCACTGAGTCTTCGGTAATCAAGGTAAGCTCTTGCACTCCTTTTCCTACATTGTCTAACTCGCTTTCCCAAGAATATTTGGCGCCTACCGTGCCGTCTTCACCTGTAATCTCGCTTTTCATGTTCGGGTCTAGCCTGGTCCACGGCGACCATTCGTTCATGAGTTTGAATTGGCTTACGTATTCATGAACCAGTGCTTTGGGTGCATTAATTTCAATGCTGCGCTCTACTTCCAATTTGGTAGGGAATACAAACAAGGCTATTACAACTGCCAAAACTAAAACAAGAGCAATTCCTCCAATAATTTTAAGGGCTTTCATGTGGTGGTGGTTTGGTGAGTTGGTGCAAAGTTACAGGTTGTTTTTAAATTGCAAAGGATTTTATTGAATAAATAATAATGTGTTAAGTGTTTGGTTGCCAGCGTTATTTGCTGCGAAATAGCCGTAAAAACAAGAAACCCCGCCGTTGGGCAGGGTTTCTCAATTATGTTTGTGGTTTGTAGTAGGTGGCTATATCAATCCCACTTCAAATCGTCGTCGTTAATGGGCTCCTCTGGCTTTACTTCGGCCACTATTTTGGCTTCTACCGGTGGTGCAGGGGCCTCGGCTGGCTCAACTGTTTTTTTGGCAAACGATTTACGCTCTTCGTTAAACTCATCTTCGCCACGGTCGTAGTCGTCATCGTCGTCGTCGTAGTTGTTGCTAAATTCATCAAAGTCGTACTCAGGCAGCAAATCTTGTTTTACGTGGTTCACGGCCTCGTTCAGGGCTTCAACAAATTTGTTGAAATCTTCTTTGTACAAAAAGATTTTGTGCCTATCGTAGCCGTCGTCGTTAAATTTCTTTTTGCTTTCGGTGAGGGTAATGTAATAGTCGTTCGACTTGGTAGTCCTCACATCAAAGAAATAGGTTCTCCTCTTACCGGCACGGATGGTTTTTGAATACACCGCTGCCGACTTTTTAAACCGGTTATCGCGCTCGTTCTCCACTTTAATGCTGCTTTATTGGGTTAGTCAATGTGTGTTGGTATACAAAGGTAATATTTTTATAAACTTTATTAGTATGTTAGTTTGCCACAGTTTCTTCTTGCTGTTGGCGCTCAAACATTTCGCAGTACAAGCCTTTAGTGGCCATCAAGCTCTCGTGCGTTCCGGTTTCAGCAATACGGCCTTCATCAAGCACTATTATCTTATCAAATTCTAGCAATGATGAGATACGATGTGTAATGATTATAGCTGTTTTCGCTTCTAATATAGTTTTTAAATTTTTAAGTATCAACTTTTCGGTTCTAGCGTCAACCGCTGAAAGACAGTCATCGAGCACCAATATGCGAGGGTCTTTAACAAATGCGCGGGCTATGCTTATGCGCTGCTTTTGTCCGCCCGAAAGTGTTACACCTCGCTCTCCTACAAGGGTTTCGTAGCCTAAGGGTAGTGCCATTATGTCTTCGTGTATGGCGGCATTCAGGGCTGCTTCTTCTATTTTATGGTGCTCAAAATTGGCTGTTCCGAAGGCAATATTTTCTGCAACTGTATCCGAAAAAAGAAAAACATCTTGCGGAACATACCCAATTTGCGACCTAATACCGCCCAAATTCACTTCAGTAAGCAGTTTGCCATCCAACAAAATTTGGCCCGATGTGGTGTCGTACATGCGCATCAGCAAATCGGCAATAGTGGTTTTTCCGGTGCCCGTTCGGCCCACAATGGCCATTTTTTCACCACTTTTTAATGTGAAGCTCACATCCTTTAAGGCCACAATGCCCGTATCAGGATAGGTAAAGCTCACATTGCGAAACTCGATATTGCCTTTTAAGTCTAAAGGCTCTTCAGTTGGGTTGGCAATAGTAGGTTTTACTTCGAGGAAAGCATTGATGCGTTTTTGCGATGCCGCTGCCCTTTGGGTCATGCTGGCTACCCAACCAATAGCGGTTACAGGCCAGGTGAGCATGTTTACGTATATCACAAACTCGGCCACATTGCCGGGGGTAAGGCTGCCATTAATCACACCCATACCGCCAACATAAATGGTCAGGATGGTGCTAATGCCAATGAGCAATAACATCAACGGGAAAAAGAACGCCTCTACCCGGGCAAGTCGCAACGATGTTTCTTTGTAATTATCGCTTTCACGTTCAAAAAAACGGTGCATCTGTTTCTCTTGCACAAACGATTTGATAACCCGTATGCCCGAATAGGTTTCTTGTGCATTGGTGGTTAAAAACGACAACTGCTCTTGTATTTTCTCGCTGCGTTTGTTGATGATGGTATTAATGTAGTAGATAGAGATGGACAAAAGGGGTAGGGGCGTAAGCACCCAAAGGGTGAGGGTAGGGCTTACGTTTATCATGGCATAGGTTACCATTACAAACAGCACCAGTAGGTTGATGCCGTACATAAAAGCAGGCCCTAGGTAATCGCGAACGCGTGATACGTCTTCCGATATGCGCGACATCATATCGCCAGTGTTATTGCGCTTATAAAACGCTAAGTCTAGCTCTTGGTAGTGGGCATATAGTTCGTTTTTGAGGTCGTACTCAATCAACCGCGACATAACGATAATGGTTTGCCGCATAAAAAACATAAACACGCCTTTGAGTATCGCCAATAGCAATACCACTATGCCCGTAAACAGCAGTCCGGCGCTAAAAACTGTGCGGAAATTTTCTTGCAACGCAAAGCCATCGAACATTTGATAATAGGCAATATTTTCCTGCACCAAATCGAACGAATAGCGGATAACTTGCGGAGATAATACATTGAAATAGTTAGAAATAACTACAAAAATTACGCCCAAAAACAGGCGGTAGCGGTACTTCCAAAGGTACTTATTCAAATAGGATAAATGCTTCATCGGGGGGTAGGTGCTCCGGCCTATTAATGCAAAAAAGCGTAATTTTGTTTCGTAAGAGGGTATGCAATATTAAGCAAAATATAGTGTAATGCTGACGCAACAAGAGATAACGCAAGAGACCGTGAACAAAGCGGGCGTCTTTGGGCAGATTGATAAGCTCGGCCACGAGCAAGTGGTTTTCTGCCAAGACCGTGAGACGGGCCTAAAGGCCATTATTGCAGTGCACAGCTCCATCTTGGGTCCTGCCCTGGGTGGTACTCGTTTCTGGAACTACAAGAACGAGGCCGAGGCCCTGCGCGACGTTTTGCGCCTGAGCCGCGGCATGAGCTACAAAAATTCCATTAGCGGCATTCATTTAGGTGGTGGCAAGGCCGTTATCATTGGCGACCCAGCTAAACTATCATCAGAAGCATTTTGGCGCCGCTATGGGCAGTTTGTTAATAGCCTAAACGGCAAGTATTACACTGCCGAAGACGTGGGCACCAGCACTGCCGATATGGAATATGTATCGTTAGAAACCAAGTATGTGGCAGGTAAACCCGATTACCTGGGCGGTGGCGGAGACCCTTCCCCATTTACGGCCTATGGTGTGTATTTGGGCATGAAAGCCGCAGCTAAAAAAGCTTGGGGCACTGACAGCCTAGTGGGCAAAAAGGTATTGGTTGAGGGCGTAGGCAACGTAGGCACTTTCCTTACCGAGCGCTTGGTTGCCGAAGGTGCAATTGTATATGTATGCGACCTAAACGAAGCAAAACTAAAAGCCTTGGCCAACCGCCTGCCCGTGAATGTGGTGGCTCCGGGTATTGCCTATGATTTGGATATTGATATTTACGCGCCCTGTGCTATGGGTGCTACTTTGGATACCGATAACATTGAACGCCTAAAATGCCGCGTAATTGCCGGTGCCGCCAACAACCAGTTGGAGGACGAACTAGAGCATGGTAAAATGCTGATTGATAAAGGTATTGTGTATGCCCCCGACTTTTTGATTAACGCCGGAGGCGTTATTAATTGTTACATGGAGTTGGGCGGCTACAACCGCGATCGAGCTATGGTGGGCACCGAGCGCATATACGACCGTACGCTCGAGATTTTTGCTAAAGCCGAAGCAGAGGGCCTTACCCCACACTTCGCTGCCTTAAAACTTGCCGAAGAGCGCATTGCCGCTATCGCTAAGTTGAGTGGGAAGTGGTAGTGGGTTAGCTATCTGTAGAACACATAAAAAGCCGCCACAACTATCCAGTTGTGGCGGCTTTTGTATTATGCAGTACTAATGATTTACGACAAGCGGCTAAACAAGCCCACAAACTTCATCATCTCGCCTAGGTTGCTTATTTTGATTTTTCCCATCATTACGGCCATTTGTGGGTTGATGCGGCCCAACTCGGTATCTTCATAAACCACATCGGTGGTAGTAACTACGCAGTTGGCTTCGCCGTTGTGGCCTTCGGTTACTACTACGGTTTGCTCAGTAACGTGAACAGTAAAGTTACCGCCACGTTCGCCTGTAATCTCAAAGTGGAATTTAGTTTCAATGCCTTCTGCTTTTTCTTTTTTCAAACGTGTTGGCAATGATTGGATAATCTCTTTAGCTGTTTCTGGAGCTGCCATGGTTTTATTGTTTTGGGTTTTAACAGATATTGGTTCAGAAATGTTCTCGGTTGTTGGGGCTGGCTCATCGGCTTGGGCTTTCATGGCCTTGTATGCCGACTCGTACGAAATGCCGTCAATCACTACTTTACTGATTATTTCGCGCATGATCTCCGAAGCACCGCCTACTATGGTGCCCACCCGCGCATCGCGGTACATGCGCGCCATCGGGAAACTCTCCATGTAGCCATAGCCGCCAAAGTACTGCAAGCAAACGTCGGCTGCTTTTTTGCCCAACTCGGTGCCCAGCAGTTTTACCATGCTGCATTCTTTCACAGCAAATATACCTTTGTCAAATTTCCAGCTGGTTTGGTACACTAGTGCGCGGCAGGCTTCAATTTCAGTTGCTAAGTCGCTAAGCGTATGGCGTATGGTCTGAAACTTCTGTAGCTTCTTGCCAAAGGCCTCCCGCTCGCGGATGTATTTCAAAGTAGTATCAAGCACCAATTGCGCACCTTCGCAAGCAGCAATGCCACCCACCAAGCGCTCCAATTGAAAGCTCTCCATGATGTAATAAAAACCTTGTCCTTCTTTGCCTACGAGGTTGCTGGCGGGTACTTTCACGTTATCAAAAAACAGCTCGCCTGTATCGCTACTGTGCCAGCCCATTTTCTCCAACTTGCGAGTAGTAAAACCAGGTGTACCTTGATCTACCAATATCAAACTAATGCCAGCAGGGCCGGCATTAGGGTCGGTTTTAACGGCCACCGTCACAAAGTCGCCGTATACGCCGTTGGTAATAAAGGTCTTTTGTCCGTTGATGATGTAGTGGTCGCCTTCGCGCTTGGCTGTGGTGCGTATGTTAGCCACATCAGAGCCTGCGCCTGGCTCGCTCACGGCTAGCGAACCCCAAAGGTTACCGTTAATGGCACCAGGCAGATAGCGTAGTTTCAATGCTTCGCTGCCAGCTTTGGCTAGGTGAGCAGTGCTCATGTATTGGTGTACACTGTGTGCGGCGGCAAAACCTGCCAACCCGCTACGAGCGCATTCTTCGAGCAGCACCACTGAGTAAAAGAAATCGTTGTTGCTGCCGCCATAAGCTTCTGGGTGATTGATACCCAAAAAGCCCAGCTCGCCCATACGCTGCCAAACATGGCGGGGTATGCGCTGATTGCGCTCCCATTCGTCGGCGTGGGGCTTTACCTCAGCATCCACAAACTGGCGCACACTCTGCCTAAACAGTTCGTGGTCTTCGTTAAAAAAAGGGGATTGCTCCATACGTTATCAAACGGTCGTTTGGTGAATATACCAAAGGTTTTTGCAAATGGCAAAATGTGGTAGGTGTTTGTTTTATCTACCTTGGGTAGGGGAAAATATTGGTGCGAGATATTAGTTGCGGGTTACGAGTTGAGAGATAACGGCATAATAAAGCATTATTGAAAAGGATACTGGACTTTACTTGGTGTTTGGATTGAAAAAATAGAAAGTCCATTCAACCCGTAACCCGTAACTCGTAACCCGTAACTAAAGCTTTAGCGCCCACCAAACAACAAACTCCCAATTCTTACCATCGTTGAGCCCTCGGCAATGGCGAGGTCATGGTCGGTGCTCATGCCCATAGAGAGGATATCGAACAACGGGTCATTTTCAAAATAGCGTTGCTTTATTTGGGTATGAAGCTGCTTAAGGCTTGCAAACTCCCGTTTTACTTGTGCCTCATCGTCTGTGTTGCTGGCCATGCCCATCAACCCACGAATGCGGATGTTATCCATTTGAGCATATTCAGGGCTAGTAAGCAAAGCATTCAACTCCTCAATACTCAACCCAAACTTGGTTTCTTCGGTAGCGATGAGTATTTGCAGCAGGCAATCGATGTTGCGGTTGGCCTTAGCGGCTTGTTTGTTTATTTCCTGCAACAACTCTAAACTATCCACCGAGTGTATCAGGTGCACAAACGGGGCAATGTATTTTACCTTGTTGCGTTGTAAGTGTCCGATTAGGTGCCAATGGATGTCCTTGGGCAGTTCTTCGGCTTTGGCCACCAGTTCTTGCACCTTGTTTTCGCCAAAGTGCCGTTGGCCTTGGTTGTATAGTTCTTGAATGGCACTAGCGGGTTTGGTTTTCGAAACCGCCACCAGTGTCACGTTTTTTTGCGTTAGTTTTGTTACAATACTTTGGTACGACATCTTACAAATGTACGAAGTACGATGTACGAGGTACGATTTGGGAAGGAAAAATGTAAAATTGTTTAGAAAATAGTCTGTTGCATGCGATTCATCATTTCCAAATTTTCAAACCTGCCTGCCGGACAGGCCGGCTTTCAAATTAGCACATTGGCCTTGTTGCTATTCCTCTCCGCCTGCAACACCCCCAACCCCAAGCCCAATAAAATGCTCAGCGATGAGGTAATGGTTTCGGCATTGGTTGAGCTGCATTTGGTAGAGGCGCGTGCCGATATTATGGGCATACCTAAGGATAGCCTGTTGCCCTTGTTACAAACCCAGTACCAAGATATTTTTACCAACTTAGATATTGATAGTGCCGCCTTTGGTGCCACTTTTGCCTATTACGAGCACAATCCCGCCCAAATGGACTCCCTGTATCAAAAAGTGGTAGATGCCCTCGTGGAGCGCGAAAGCAACTACCGCACCAGTGCTCCCGATAGTGCCGTTGTGCCTAAGTCGTTGACGATGGATTCGATAAAATAATTCCATTCCTTTTGACCCCAAGGGGGTCGCATAGTTCTAGCATGGGGCAACGCCCTATGAACGCAGCGTGTTTCCGGAAACGCATCATGTCCGTCGGGCGGTGCCCGACGCTAGGGTATAGTGCCCCTTTGGGGCGTTTCAAAATAATACCTCGCGAAAAGCTCACAGCCATTTTTCGCAATTACGGGCTTATTCGTGTGCAAATCAAAACCAACTCGAAACCCGCAACTCGTAACCCGTAACAATTTTCTATCTTCGTAGCAAACGCATACCGCTATGAAAAAAGTGTTCCAAAACGCCGATGAGGCGATACACGACATACCCGATAACGCCACCATTATGCTTGGTGGTTTTGGCCTGTGTGGCATACCCGAAAACAGTATTACGGCCTTGGTAAAAAAAGGTGTAAAGGGCCTTACTTGCATCAGCAACAATGCCGGGGTGGATGGTTTTGGGTTGGGTTTGTTGCTCGAAACGCGCCAGATAAAGAAGATGATAAGCAGCTATGTGGGCGAGAATGCCGAGTTTGAGCGTCAACTATTGGCCGGCGAGTTGGAAGTAGAGCTTACTCCACAAGGCACATTGGCCGAAAAGATACGGGCTGGTGGCGCAGGCATCCCTGCCTTTTATACCGCTACGGGCTATGGCACCGAAGTGGCAGAGGGCAAGGAAGTGAAGGTGTTTGACGGCAAAAACTACATCATGGAACAAAGCCTAACCGCCGATTTTGCCATTGTAAAGGCATGGAAAGGCGACACGTTGGGCAATTTGGTTTTCAAGGCCACAGCCCGCAACTTCAATCCCATGATGGCCACGGCAGGCAAAGTAACCATTGCAGAAGTAGAAGAGCTGGTGCAGCCCGGCGAACTGGACCCCAACGAAATACATACGCCCGGCATTTTTGTGCAGCGTATTTTTCAAGGGAAGGATTACGAGAAACGCATTGAGCAGCGGACGGTCCGTAGATAATTTGAAAATGTGTCAATTTGAAAATTTGAAAATGGTGTGCCGTGAAATTTTCAAATAGTACTTCCTATGAGAAACGATAAGGAAAATGTAATTGTCAATATGACTTTTCGTTTTGCAATTGAAATTGTTCAAATTGCGGAAGAATTGGAAAGTAAGCGAAAGTTTGTTTTAGGAAACCAACTTCTTCGCTCAGGCACATCCATTGGTGCAATGGTTAGAGAAGCACAAAATGCCGAAAGCAAAGCCGATTTTATCCATAAACTGAAGATTGCGGCAAAGGAATGTGATGAAACGGTATATTGGTTAGAACTTTGTAAAGAGGCCTATTCGTTAGAAAGGTGCACTGTATTAATTAATAGGGCTAATGAGATTATGTTGGTGCTTTCAAAAATCATCGCAACAACCAAGAAATCATTAAGGGTATAACACCATTTTTCAATTGTCAAACTTTCAAATTTTCAAACTGGCTTTGCCATTTTCAAATTAGCTCATTTTCAAATTTTCAAATTGGATTCACCATTTTCAAATTGTCACACTTTCAAATTTTCAAACTGGCTTTGCCATTTTCAAATTAGCTCATTTTCAAATTTTCAAATTTGAATTACCATGTTAGATAAAGAAGGAATCGCGAAACGCATTGCACAGGAGTTGAAGGACGGATACTACGTAAACCTCGGTATCGGCATCCCAACGCTGGTGGCAAATTATATCCCCGAAGGCATCGACATTACCCTGCACTCCGAGAACGGGTTGTTGGGCATGGGGCCTTTCCCTACTGAGGAACAAGTAGATGCCGACTTAATAAACGCGGGTAAACAGACCGTGACTACCCTGCCTGGCAGCAGCTTCTTCGATTCGGCATTTAGCTTTGGCATGATTCGCGGCGGTCATATCGACCTTACCGTGCTGGGTGCTATGGAGGTTTCGGAAAACGGCGACATTGCCAACTGGAAAATTCCGGGCAAAATGGTGAAAGGCATGGGCGGCGCTATGGACCTCGTGGCCGGCACCGAGAACATCATTGTAGCCATGATGCACCAAAACAAAGCAGGCGAAAGCAAGCTTTTGCCCGAATGCTCCTTGCCCATTACGGGCCTTGGCGTAGTAAAGCGCATTGTTACCGAACTGGCTGTGCTGGACGTATTGCCTAACGGTGGTGGCTTTAAACTGCTAGAGCGCGCCCCAGGCGTATCCGTAGAGGAGATTAAAAAGGCTACTGCTGGAAGATTACTAGTAGAAGGTGAGATTCCTGAGATGAAGTTGGATTGATTTTCAATTTGTAATTGTTATCTTTCATTATGGAATTACTAGACCGTATTACTATCAACCCTGCTCAGTGTGGCGGAAGGCCATGTATAAGAGGCATGCGTATCCGTGTTACGGATGTGTTGGACTTGCTAGCTCATGGCTTAACCCAGCAAGAAGTTTTGGAGGAAATGCCTGATTTAGAAGAGGATGATATAAAGGCATCTCTTTTATACGCCTCCCAAAGAATGAACCACCCAGTTGTTAAAGCTGCATAATGATTTGGCTTGACGCACAGCTATCGCCTCACCTTGCTCCTTGGATAAAGGCAAACTTTGCGATGAATTGCAAGCATGTAAGAGAGCTGGATTTGCGAGAGGCCAATGATCTGGATATATTTTTTGCCGAAAAAACTGCTGATGTTATAATCCTTACCAAGGATGCTGATTTTCTAGAGTTACTACTGCGACATAAAGCACCCCCTAAAATTTTGTGGTTGACTTGCGGCAATACCTCTACCAAGCGAGTGGGGATGTTGTTAAGAAACCAGCTTCAAATCGCTTTGGATTTATTAAAATCGGGGGAAGATTTAGTTGAGATTACTGACTAATCCACCCCTATGATTATCCACAACAACCACCTCATAGAAGCCCCAGAATGGGCAACCACCAACCGCAGTTTTCGGTATGGCGATGGGTTGTTTGAATCCATCCTTTGGTACCACGGTAAGGCTCCATTTCTATCGCTCCATTGGTCGCGTTTGAGCCAAAGCGCAGCCTATTTGGGCATGGACTTACCCACTTATTTTACCGAAGCATATCTCGCCGAACAACTACCCATTTTAATCAACCAAAACCAAATAGAAGGCCCTGCCCGCATCCGAGTTACTTTGTATAGGGACAGTGAAGGCACTTACAAAACTTTATCAAATAAGGTAGGGTTTACTATTGATTGCCAGTTGATTGATATTAAACAGTTAGAGTTTGTTGAAAGCGGAGTACTAGTTGGGCTTTATAAAGAAAATTTAAAAAGTACGGGACCGTTAGCCAACATTAAAACTACCAGTGCTTTGCTATATTGTTTAGCAATACAGTATGCTCAAGAGCAAGGTTGGGACGATGCCCTATTGCTCAACGCTAAAGGCAATATCATTGAAGCCACGAGCAGTAATTTGTTCCTCGTGAAGGGTAGTGCACTGCATACACCACCTCTAAAAGAAGGCCCACTAGACGGGGCAACCCGCAGGCTGGTTTTTGAGTTGGCCATGGAAAAAGGGTACAACATTTCGGCTGGCCCAGTGGAGGAAAAAATGCTGATAGATGCCGACGAAATTATCCTCACTAATGCCATACAAGGCATCCGCTGGGTAGGGCAATATGGCGCCAAAACCTATGGCAACCAAATAGCCCGCAAGTTGCATGCGGCCTGGTTGGAGAGGGTGAAAGGGTAGTTACGGGTTACGAGTTACGGGTTGCGGGTTATTGTCTACGTTGATGTTAAATCCTTTTCTAATCATGGTTCCAACAAAAATTCTTTCCCTATTTTAGCCCCACAACCAAAAACAAGTGGCGTTTTATGAATATTCTGGTTATCAATTCAGGTAGTTCGTCTGTAAAGGCTGATATCATCAATTCCGTTACGGGTGAGCGGCTTGACACCGCCAATGTAGAACGCATACAAAGTGACACCCCACTGATGGTTATCAATGGCGAGGTGTTTACCAATTGCCCAACCGGGCATAGCAATGCCGTGCCTTTTTTGCTTGAGCAACTTTTGGCGCATAACGCCGGGCAAACCATACACGCTGTGGGCCATCGCGTGGTACACGGTGGTGAGCACTTTACGCAAGCTACTTTGGTTACCGATGAAGTACTGGCCAAGTGCGAGGGCCTCAACCACTTAGCGCCGCTGCACAACCCCGTTAATATTGATGGTATTCGTTTGGCGCGCAAGGTGCTACCCGATGTGCCGCACGTAGCCGTGTTCGATACTGCCTTTCACCATACCTTGCCCACTAGGGCACAAGCCTATGCATTGCCCAAAAAACTAACCGAAAAGTACGGCATACGTCGCTACGGTTTTCATGGCACTAGCCACGAGTATGTGGCGCACAAGGCCGCCGAGCACCTCAAAACCGACATCAGTCAACTGCGCATCATTACCTGCCATTTGGGCAATGGTTGCTCGGTAGCGGCCGTGGAGTTTGGCCGAAGCGTAGAGACTTCTATGGGTATGACCCCACTCGAGGGGCTGGTAATGGGCACCCGCAGCGGAGACGTTGACCCTGGCGTGCTGGCCATGCTGGTGCGCGAAGAAGGATTGGATGGCCATAGCTTAGATAGGCTATTGAACAACGAAAGTGGGCTGCTTGGTATTTCTGGCACAGGCAACGACATGCGCGATATTGTAGAACAAGCCTCTGGCAACAATGAAGATGCGCGGTTGGCCTTACACGTTTTCAGCCATCGCTTGCGCAAGTATATTGGTGCCTATACCGCCGTAATGGCTGGCGTAGATGCCATTGTGTTTACGGGTGGCATTGGCGAAAACAGCTCGGTGGTGCGCCACCGTGCCTGCCAACGGTTGGATTACCTAGGGGCGGTGATTGATGAAGACCTCAATCGCGACCTGAAACTAAGCCACGAGCAACCAGTGGGAGTTTTCTCCATGCCGCACGGGCGTGTTAAGCTACTGGCCATTAAAACCGATGAGCAATACTCCATAGCGCGCCAAACGGCACAGGTAGCTGCCGAAATGGATAAGGTGAACAGCATATCGGTAATACCCGTGGCGGTTTCGGCAAGGCACGTGCACCTCAAGCAAGAAACCGTTGAAGCGCTTTTCGGCCCCGGCTATCAGCTTACCGAGCGGGCACCGCTATCGCAGCCCGGCCAGTTTAGTTGCAACGAGACCGTGACCGTGGTAGGCCCCAAAAACCGTATAGAGCGCGTGCGCATACTCGGCCCCGTGCGCCCTGCCGATCAAGTTGAAATCAGCCGCACCGATGAGTTCTTTCTGGGCATTGATGCACCCGTGCGCGAATCGGGTAAAATAGAAAACACACCAGGCTGCACCCTTATTGGCCCTTATGGCGAGGCGGCGCTCCAAACTGGTGTTATCTGCGCTTGGCGGCACATACACATGACCCCACACGATGCCGATAACTTTGGCGTTAGCGATAAAGACATTGTAGAAGTCCGCATTGGCAACGACAACCGCAGCCTAACCTTCGGCAATGTGCTGGTGCGCGTATCGCCTAATTATAAACTAGAGATGCACATTGATACCGATGAGGGCAACGCCGCTAACCTTTCGCCCGGCGCGCAAGGTGTGCTCATTCACACCGAAGGCAGTGCCTCGTTGCTGACTAGGCAGTTAAGGGTTGAGGAGGTGGTTTAGAATTTAGTTGCGGGTTACCAGTTACGGGTTGCGAGTTGATTTGTAACATCGGTTATGTCATCCCAATTCTTTGGCTGTAATACCAGCATTGATTGGGTTGCTTAAAGCACTGGGTGTTCTTTAACTGACTCCTATCTTTTAAAAATACGGCGCATTTATCTTGCAACGCTGATGCGGGTGGTATAAATGGCTTCGCCGTAATCGTACACCAACAAATAATTGCCCACAAGCAGTTTGCTTACATCTACCTTTACCAGTTTTGAGGCATTGAGCAGTATCGGGGTCATTTTGCCCGATACATCTATCAAATAGCCCCTATCGGTGCTTTTGGGGTTGTATTCGGTGCACAGCTCAACATTAAACACCGAGCCGGTCGGGTTCGGGAAAACCTTGTTTACCACGCACGCTGGGGTAGGGGTGTACAATGGCAAGCCAGTAACTTTGCTTGAGTGTGGTATCACCATGGAGCTTACCACAAAGTTGTCCTCATCAATAGTGCGCAGCACCACCGAGTCGTTGGCATATATTTCTATTTTGCCAAAACCGCTTTTGAAATTTTGGTTTTCCACGCCGTGGCCGCCGCCGTTCCACAGCGAGTCGATGGCTTGACCGTAGCCCAATATTTGCATAAACGAATCGATGTAGTAGGTCAGTTCGGGGCCATAGCTAGCTACTGGGCCGGTGTTCAGTTCGGGCAGGCCGGCATTGCGTCCATCGTCCATTACGTTGGTGTGCACATGGCCACTAAGCACAATCACGTCTTTTATCTCATTGTTGGCTAGGTATTGCAAAAAGTCGTTTTGCTCTTGCGGGTAGCCTGCCCAGTTCCAGGCCAGCGAGTGCGCTAGGCGCCAGCCCGAGCCGCTTTCGCCACCGAGGTCGAACCGGATGCCTTGCAACGCTATACCTAGTTGTATCACTTTCAAAAACTGGCGGTTGAACATTACCCCGCTCACAATAAACTTCCAATCGGCGGTGGAGTTGGCCAGGCCCTGTTTCAGCCAATCCATTTGTTGTTGGCCCAGTAGGGTTTGGCCCGGGCTGGGGTTAAAGGCCCAAGTATTGGTGGCACTGTCAAAAGTAAACGTCGAGTCGAGGCCGTTGCCGCAGTGGCGCACATCCACAAAAAACACTTCGGCATTGCCGAAGGTGTAGTTGTGGTACATGCCAAAACCCGGCACCTGTGGGGTGTAGCCCGGGAAATAGGTGCCATAGGCCTCCATTACATTGTCGTATGCCTGTGGCGGTATCGGCTGAAAACCAATATTGTTTACCACCGTATTGGTGGCACTATCATAATAAGTGCTAAAATCGGAGTTGTTGAAATGGCCATAGGCCCCATCGTGGTTATCGGTCACATAATCGGTTACGGAGCTGCGCAGCACTTGCGGCATTTTAAGCTCGCTATACCGGCGGCGGTACGATAGTTTCATGCCTTCCCAATCCAGCCGCTCATCGCCGGGCACTTGGTAGTCGGGGTAGGTCCAGTCGCCAGTGTGCAGCACCAGTTCGGGGCGGTGTTGCATAATGGCATCAAAGGTATTGTAGGTGCCATACTCTTGACAGCTAAGCACCACCCAATCGTATTGGCCGCGCACGCCCGGTTGCGGAAAGGTCTTAAAATGCCCCCGGATGGTATCGGTGGTGCCGTTGCCCTTTATGCGGTAGTAATAGGTGGTGTAGGCCTGCAGGTTGCCAATATCGGCAATGCACGAGCTATCGTTGGCAGCCACGGTAGTATCTAGCACGGTTATCACGGTGCTGAAAAGGCTATCGGTTGATAGCTCAATTTCGATGGGTATGGCCGTGGTGGTGCGCACATACATGCGTGCACTGCTGGCCGTAGCCCCGCCAACCACCGGCCCATGGGTAATAAATTGCGCCCGTGCCGGCACTACCGACCACAACAACACTATAACTAAGGGGAGGATATATTTCATAACATTAGGTATTGGCAGCCTTAAATATAAGTAACGGTTTGTTTCGGTGCTATCGGTTTGCTTTATTTTTTGGTTATTAAAAATGCAAAGGGGGATTTCCCCATGCCACAACAACCACATCGCATATACCTTTTTTGCTGGCACAATGGCTCATAGCGTAAAGTTAGCGAATGTTTGATTATTTTCGTTTGTATGCTCGTGTTGTGTGCGCCAGTCTTGCCTGAGGCTAGACTAGCAGCATGACAAGGCATCCCGTTTAATACGGGACGCCCCTGCCTGCGGTAGGCAGGCTTCGCCGAGCCAGTGCATGGGCAAAAGCGCCTGTCCTGAGCGGTAGTCGAAGGAAGGGGCTGGGGGTGGTTGGCGCGCAACGCTCATTAACTTTAACCTGCCAAGTTACCCCACGCTGCTGCCCCAAATTTGACCGTTGCTGGGGGTGGGGTTGGTGGGGTCATTGTGCCACGGGTCGGTTAGGTGCACGCGGCGGTTTCGTTGCCGGGGCGGAGGCACAAATACGTCAATGTTTTCGGGCTCGCCGTTTTCGTTCAGGTATGGCTCGTTGGGGTGCTGGCGCTGCCATTCTTGCTTGGCCCACATGGTTTCTTTCATTTCTTGGCTGGGTATGTCGGCCGGTTCAATATGCTCAGGCATCCATAGGCGCAGCGGCAGGCGCGGGGTTTTGGTGCCCATGGCAAAAAAGTTGTACCAGCCGTTTTCGTAGTCGTTGTAATCAATGCCCGGCGGGCAGGTAGCGGGCTGGTAGCCCAGGTTGGCGTAAGGGTTTACATAGCCCTTCGCTATATCGTTGGCCATTTCTTCCTCTCTTTCGCGTACACTTTCGGGCGTTAAATAAAACACGTAATACTCAGGGCCTTGATACCAGGGCGATGTATAGTTGCTGCCTTTGCCCCATTTGCGCTCAATTCGCTCTAGTTCGGTTACTGGTTTATTGGTTATTGGTTGATTGGTTATTGGGTTATTGTTGATTGCTTGCCTCGCCTCGGGCGAGGGTTGATTGCTTTTATCCGTGGACTGTGGACCCTCGACCGTGGACTTTACGGGCATCTTCAATCTAAAATCGGGGAACTTGCGCTCCAGCATCCAGCTATAGCGGCGCCAGTTGGGCTGTGCGGCATATATGCCCTTTACCAGTGCCAGTTTTTGTTTCAGGAGGGCGCTGGTAAGCGTTACGTGCATTTGGCGCACCAGTTCGGTGTTTTCGGTATCTATATGTTGGTTTTCTTCATTAATTTCTTGAAGCAAGTCTTGTGTCCCTGCCTGCCTGCCGGCAGGTTGTGTCTCATTTAAAAGTATATCGGCCTTATAGCGTTGGTAGGTGCGGTAGGATATTTGTTCGGCAACGGGCAGGTGCTGGTTGGCCTGCCACACGAGTTCCTCTTCGGTAAAGGCAATAACGGCCAGCTCGTCATCGAGCACGGCGCGGAAAGCATCTAACAATTGTTGGGTGAGCTTGGTGGGGCGCATTTTAATTTACGATTGCCGATTTACGATTTACGATTGGGGAAGTGCGATTTATGAGTTACGAGTTGCGAGTTGCGGGTTGCGGGTTGCGGGTTACGAGTTGCGAGTTACGAGTTACGAGTTGCGGGTTGCTGGGTAGAGTGGTAAATCTAAATCAGGACAAGACACCGTGGACTGTGGACCCTCGTTTGAAACGAGGCAAGCGTGGACTGTGGACTGTAGACTGTGGACCATCAACTATAAACAATATTTATAAATTTACCACCCGATTCGTGATAGTGCAAGCCGTTTTTGAAGAAATTGGTGAATATTGTTACAAGTAATTGATAATCAATTAATTACATTTTAATGTCGTTTTGTGGCCCCCTATTGTTAGCCAGCATGTAGAGGCAAAAAGTACACGACAAAACCCCAGTGGGGCACTAATTTCATTATTTAGAACCAACTCATTGTCAAATTGGTATAAAAAATCGTACCTTTGCAATCCCGTATGTGGAGGGGTTGATAAAACCTTGAAAATGCGGCGTTTGTAATTTATTTCTTAACCTTTTAAAAACCGAGGGTCAGTATTTTGACTGAAGAAAACATTCCTCAAGAAAACGAAGAGCAGTTGGAGCCGCAAGCGGAAGAAACTACCTCAGAAACAGTAGCTGAAGAAACCAGCGCTGAACCAGTAGCTGAAACCAGCACTGAAGAAACCCCAACAGCTACATCAGGCGCACAAGCCGCTGCAGCCATCGCACCTGAAGTGGTAGCTGCACCAGTAGCTACTTACGAATTGGACGAAGAGCTTAGTGGTCCGCACGATGATTTCGATTGGGACCAAGGCAAACGCAGCCTAGCTAACTACACCGAAGAGCGCCGCCAAGAGTTGGAAGACTTGTACGATGGTACTTTGAAAGCCGTTAGCGAAAACGAAATAGTAAAAGGCCAAGTAGTTGGTATTACTAGCAGCGACGTAGTATTGAACATCGGCTTCAAATCTGATGGTTTGGTATCGCTATCAGAATTCCGCGATGTGGAAGAATTGAAAGTAGGCCAAGAATACGACGTATACGTAGTTGAAAAAGAAGATTACCGTGGCCAGTTGGTATTGTCTCGCAAAAATGCCAAGCTTATCAAGGCTTGGGACAATATTGTGGACGCTTACACCAACGAAACCGTGGTTACTGGTCGCGTAACGAGCAAAACCAAAGGTGGATTGATTGTGGACGTATATGGCTTGGAGACTTTCTTGCCAGGTTCACAAATCGACGTGAAACCTATTTTGGATTATGACCAATACGTTGGCCAAAAGATGGAGTTTAAAGTGGTGAAAATCAACGAAGCCATCAAAAACGCCGTGGTATCTCACAAAGCACTTATCGAAAGCGATTTGGAGGCTCAACGCCAAGAAATCATCGGCAAGTTGGAGAAAGGCCAAGTATTGGAAGGTACTATCAAAAACATCACCGACTTTGGCGCGTTTATCGACCTTGGCGGCGTAGATGGCTTGTTGTACATCACCGATATCTCTTGGGGCCGCATAAACCACCCAACCGAGGTTCTATCATTGAACCAGAAGTTGAACGTGGTAGTGTTGGATTTCGACGACGAGAAAAAACGTATCAGCCTTGGCTTGAAACAGTTGCAGTCGCACCCTTGGGATGTATTGAGTGGCGAGTTGGAAGTAGGTTCTACCGTTAAAGGTAAAATCGTTAACATCGAAGACTACGGTGCATTCTTGGAAATCACTCCAGGTGTTGAAGGTTTGATCCACGTTAGCGAAGTTAGCTGGAGCAACCAACCGGTAAACAGCAAAGAGTACTTCAAATCTGGCGAGACTTACGAAGCAGTTATCATGACCCTTGACCGCGACCAACGCAAAATGTCATTGAGCTTGAAACGCTTGCAAGAAGACCCTTGGGGCCAAATTGCCAACCAGTTCCCAGTTGGCAGCCGCCACACGGGCAAAGTACAAAACATTACCCCTTACGGTGTGTTTGTAGAGTTGTCTGACGGGATTGGTGGTATGGTTCACATCAGCGATTTGAGCTGGACCAAGCGTTTCGGTCACCCTGCAGAGTTTACGAAAGCTGGTGAGCAACTAGAGGTAGTGGTATTGAACATTGATACAGAAGACCGCAAATTGACTTTGGGCCACAAGCAAATCGAAGAAGATCCATGGGATACATTCGAGAGCATCTTCCCAGAAGGCTCGGTGCACGAAGGTACTGTAGTACGTAAAGAAGACGCTGGTGCCATCGTTCAGTTGCCATACGGTTTGGAAGGTTTCGCACCTAACAAGCACTTGAAGAAAGAAGACGGCAAAAACGTAGAAGTGGAAGAAACGATTGAGTTCAAAGTGATCGAGTTTGATCGCAAAGACAAGCGTATCATCCTTTCTCACGCCCGCTTGCACGAAGAGGCTAAATACGAAGAGAAGAAAGCTGGCGAGAAAGCTAAAACTGTAGAGAAGGATAAAACCAACAAAGCAGTGAAAGCAGCCAACGCCAAAGTGGAAAAAACTACCCTTGGCGACTTGGACGTATTGAGCCAACTGAAATCTCAGATGGAGGAATCAGAAGCTGCAACAGCTAAAGGCAAAGCCGCTAAGGCCGCTGCCAAAGCAGAAGCTCCGAAAGCTGCAGCACCAAAAGCTGAAGAAGCTGAAGGCGAAGCAGAAGCGTAAGCTCAATAGCTTAACATACTCTAAGGGGGATGCCGCAAGGTGTCCCCCTTTTTTTGTGGGTTATGGGTTGCTCACTTTCGCACCCAACACTAGACTCAGAGTGACAATAGTTGCGGCTGGTGGGTTACTAGTGCCTGCACACCGCATGGGGTTTTGTCGTGTACTTTTCTATGTCAAAGAGCTGTATAAAAACAATTATTAATAGTGCATAATAATCACAAAACCAACAACTTGTGTGGTTTTTTTTAAGTTAATTTTATCTAAGGCGGAAGGGTAGGCGCAGCCTGGCGCTATCAGCTTCACGTAGGCCTGAAATAGCCTGCGAGCAAGGGGGGATTATGTGCGCATAGCACTGGCGTCTGAAGACGCGGGGTCCGTTTCATCCTCGTCAAAAGAAGACGAGGACGAGAGGGGGAGATTGGGGGCCAAACGTATGTTATATGCCGTTTTTCTTTCATTATCACCTTAACAGGGTAATTGTTCCGTAAGCATTTTTTGTCTGTTGGAGAGGGAATTTGTAAGTTACCAGATAAACGTAAACACCAACTGTACAGTCTGAACCTTTATATTTTCCATCCCATTTGTCTGTTTGGTTTGTTGTTTTGAAAATAAGCTCACCCCATCTATTAAAAATAGAGAATTCAAAATGCTCAAACGGACAAATTGTTAATGGATAAAACATATCATTTATCCCGTCACCGTTAGGGCTAAATGCGTTTGGAATAGCCTGATTACAAATTTCTGTTGTGCTGTCACATTTTACTATAGCTAGTGTTTTAAATAGGGTATCAATGCCACAAAATAAATTTACGATAGCGCGAATATTGTATGTGCCTGTTGCAGAAAATGTATGCGAAGGTGTTAAAGAAGTTGAGGTGTTGTTTGCACCGCTTGCAGGGTCGTCAAAGTTCCAGGAAATACTTGAAATGCCGGTAGTATTTTGAACATTAAATTGAGTAGCATTTACATAACAAGAATCTGAAAAAGCAATGCTGCTTGAAGTCAGTAATGTTGTATCATTTGGGTAATAAACCCATTTGGGTAATGCAGAGCTCCCACCCCATGATGGACCGGTGGCTATTACATTTGTTTGATAACCGCAAGCGGCACCCAAGTTATTAGGACAATTAATTGCGTCTATTGTAAGGTTAGAAGCGACATATATTTTTTCATCTATTCCTAATTGTAAAACCCCGCCTACTGTTGCAACCTGATATGCGGAGTTTTGAATAGCTAGAGCTGTTGTTTGTGTTAGATCTAATTGAAAAATTGAATAAGAATCAGTAAAATACAACAGCTTGCCATCAGGAGAAAATTCAATGCCATAAGCATTGCTTAGTAAATTAAAATTCAAGGTTATGGGATTTGATAATACCCCTGTTGCATTATCAAAATCAAACAGTTCGATATCTGAAACGTTACTAATTCCAATAGCAACTTTATTGAACTGTTTGTTAACTTTAATATGCCCCTGGTTAATTTGAAATGCACTACCAACTGTGGAAACAACTGGTGTATTTTGAATTCCAGCATTATTTATTCTAAAGGAATAAAAACTACTGTTCGTATTATTATGAGTTAACAACCAATAGCTTTGACCATCCGAGGCCGGAACCACTTCTAATCTTTCCTCGTTAGTTTGAAACAAAAAAATATTTTTTTGGCCTGCTATAATATCGCCTGATCCGCCATTCAGCGTCATATCAACAACACTATACCTCACTCCATTATTAGAGGTAAATTCGTCTACCGTTATGATGTAATAAAGATTACTGCTTCCGGGTTTTGGAACAATAACAGCAGCAGTTGTTGAAGACAAAGTGACTCCGCCTAACAAACCTGTACCATTAGGCATTACCTGATTGTTAGCATTCCAAACGGTTACTCCATCTGTATAAAATAATAGTGCTCCAGTTACTCTATCAGCAACCGATGCACTGCCTTCGGTAGCTGCAATAGCGCAACCATTAACAAAACTTGGCGGCAGGGTATTAAAATCAAGAGCCCCTCCAAATCCAAACCGCCATTGGTTGTTTTGCTTTTGGGCAAAAGCATTGCTACATATTACAAATAAAATAAAAAATGAAATATACTTAATGAAATTCATAATAATTTATTAATTGGTGTTAAGCAATCCTTTTTTTTGAAACAATGATGTGTTACGCTTTGTTTAAACGTCAGGGTGTGAATTTACTCCCCCTATCTGGCGTCCCGTTTTAAACGGGATGCCTAGCCATGCCGCCAGTATCTACTGGCGTAGAAAACACGAGCATAAAAAATAAAACAATAAACATTCGATAATTTTATACTATTAATACCAAATACAAGTTCGCCGACCAGCATAAGGCCTACTTGGTGAGCTTTGCTACCGTAAATTGGATTGATCTGTTTACGCGCAACGAATACAGGCAGTAGTAGTATACAGCATTAAGCGCTGCCAGCGCTAACAGGGGTCCGTTTCATCCTAGTCTTAAAAAGACGAGGATGATTGGGGGTTGCAGGTGACAGGTAGTGGCTCGCTAGCACATACAAGCATTTGTGCAATTGAGCTGCCCGCCTTTTCGCATTCCTCGCCCAATTCCCTATTTTAGCCAAAGCTATATGCTAGTTACTATTCACTAATTACTAATTACTCAAAGAATGAATTACTGGCTTGTGAAATCGGACCCGGAGACCTACGGTTGGCCGGAAATGAAGAAAGATAAAACCACTTTTTGGAACGGGGTGCGCAACCACGCTGCCCGACTGAACTTGCTGGGTATGAAAAAGGGCGATACCGTGCTGTTTTACCACAGCAACACCGACAAGGCCATTATGGGCACCGTAAAGGTTGCCAAAGAAGCTTACCATGACCACACCAGCGACGAAGAGCGTTGGGTAATGGTAGACCTTACGTTTGATAGCGAGTTTAAGAACATGGTTACCCTGGCCGATATGAAACAAGCGCCAGCATTAGCCGAAATTGGTTTGATCCGTCAAAGCCGCCTATCAGTAATGCCAATAACAAAGGCGGAGTATGAGATGATAGTGAAGATGGGGGAATAGTCTCTATGGTCCATAGTCGATGGTCGATGGTCCATGGTTTAAAATGGTATGCATTGTCCGCGCTTCCAGCGCGGATAATGTAATGTAGATCTTCCAGCTCTAATTTGGTATACCAGTCAACTAATAAACCCTCGCCCGAGGCGAGGCAAGCAATAACGAATCAACCAAACCAATATCTGTTAAAACTTCTTAATTCCTCAGCATTGAAAGATGCTTTATACCATCATTTTCCTTAGTTTCATGGGCTTTAATGCCTTTACGTAATTACATCGTTTTTCAACGCTCCATGATAAGATTTACCTTTTTATCCTTACTAATAATTTCTCTTTTTGCGCCAGTCAAGGCACAGAAAGCCCCGCAGCCCAATGCCGCCGAAATACAACACCAGTTGAAAAAGCTGACTGTATTGGGCAGCGCACTATATATTGCCGCCCACCCCGACGATGAAAATACCCGGCTAATAACCTACCTGGCCAACCAAGAACTGATGCGCACGGCATATATTTCGCTCACTAGGGGCGATGGCGGGCAAAACCTTATTGGACCTGAGATACGCGAGCTGCTGGGCCTCATACGCACCCACGAGTTGTTGGAGGCAAGGAAGGTGGATGGTGGCATGCAGTTCTTTAGCCGCGCCAACGATTTCGGCTTTTCTAAAACCCCAGAGGAAACCTTTAGAATATGGGATAGGGAGCAGGTATTGGCCGATTTGGTGTTCACCATCCGCCAGTTTAAACCCGATGTGCTCATTACCCGCTTTCCACCGGCCAAGTACAATTACGATACCCACGGGCACCACTCGGCCTCGGCTATATTGGCCGAAGAGGCGTTTAAGGCCGCGGGCGATGCAACCCGTTTCCCGGAACAGCTCAAGTATGTAACCGTTTGGCAACCGAAACGCTTGTATTGGAACACTTCTACTTGGTTTTATAAAAGCCAAGGCGTAGAATTGGATACGGCTGGCAAATTGAAACTGAATGTAGGCGCCTACAATCCGTTACTAGGCTGCTCGTATACCGAGTTGGCCGCCCAAAGCCGCAGTAAGCATGCCAGCCAAGGTTTCGGTACTGCTGAAGTGCGTGGCGATGAAATGGAGTACCTAGAGTACGTGGCGGGCGATATGGCCCAAAATAGCATGTTTGAGGGCGTGAATACTACTTGGGATAGGTTGCCAAGTGGCAAGGCTATTGGTAAGCTGCTGAACGACGTGTATGCCAGCTACAACCCTACCAACCCATCCGCATCGGTGGTTCAGTTGTTAGAGGCGCGCAGGTTAGTAGAGGCATTGCCCAAAGAGTATTGGCGCAATGTAAAGCTTGCTGAGCTTGATGCGGTTATTAAATCGTGCTTAGGCTTGTATCTGGAGGCTATTTCACCAGAGGAGTTTTTGACGGTAGGGCAATTTTTCAACGTAAAGCTAGAGGCCATCAACCGCTCGGGCGTGCCGCTTAAATTGACCAAAGTGAGTTTCCCGTTTGTAGCTAAAGACACGGTGCTAAACTTTGCGCTTGTTGCCAACAAAGGCTACAGTTTTAGTAATACGGTAGCTGTACCGCTTAATATGGCCACCACGCAACCGCACTATTTGCGCAACGATGGCACAGTGGGCATGTTTAGGGTTGATGAACAGGCGCTGCGCAACCAGCCCATGGCCGAAGCACCGCTGCAGTTAATGTTGCATATTGAGGTGGCTGGGCAATTGCTTGCGTATATGGTGCCGGTGCTTTACAAGTTTACTGAGCCATCAGCAGGTGAGATATACCGTAATATTGCCATTACACCGCCCGTTACGGCCAATTTGAAAGACCAAGTGCTGGTATTTGCCGATAACAAAGCAAAGAAAGTAACGGTATCAGTAAAGGGCTGGACCGATAATGTAGAGGGTGAGGTAAGGCTAAAATTGCCGAAGGGCTGGACTTCGGTACCTGAAGTGCAAACCGTTAAGCTGGGTGCCAAAGGCTCGGAGACTATGGTTGAGTTTGAGGTGCTGCCACCCCCTGGCGAAAGCAATGGCGAGCTGGAAGTGGTAGTGCAAACCCCAGCAGGATTTTTTAATCATAGCTCTATTGTTATCGACTATCCGCACATACCGCGTTTGGTGGTGTTCCCTAAGGCTACTGCCAAATTGGTGCGGCTGGATTTGAAAATGAAGGGCCAAAAGATAGGTTACCTAGCCGGTGCCGGCGACGATGTGCCAAGCAGCTTAACCCAAATTGGCTATCAAGTAACCCTATTGCAAGGCCAAGAAATTGCCCCAGAAAACCTTAAACAATTTGATGCGGTGATTTTAGGCGTGCGGGCATTGAACACCATTGATGAGCTTAAATTTCAGATGCCGATCATACTGGAGTATGCCAAAGCTGGCGGCACGGTGGTTATGCAATACAACACCAACCACCGCTTGGTAACCGAAGACTTTGCGCCGTATAAACTGACCCTATCGCGATTGCGCGTAACCGAAGAAGATGCCGAAGTGCGCATCCTCGACCCGAAACACCCGATACTGAATAGCCCCAACAAAATAACCGAAAAGGACTTTGCCAATTGGGTGCAAGAGCGTGGGCTCTATTTCCCGAGCGAATGGGCAGCCGAATACAAGGCCATCCTAAGTTGCAACGATACGGGTGAGAAGCCCAACGATGGTAGCCTATTGGTAGCCCAGTATGGCAATGGCTGGTTTGTGTACACGGGCCTGTCGTTTTTTAGGGAGTTGCCAGCCGGTGTGCCGGGGGCTTATCGGTTATTCGCCAACTTAATATCGGTAGGGAAGGAGTGATACCCAATTGGAGCATTTATTAATTTGAAGATTTAAAAATGGCAGGTACCGTGCGATTGAACCGCTAAGAACACAAAAACAAAAAGCACTAAGCACACCAAGTAATACTTAATGCTAGTTGGGTAAATTTCTTGGTGTTCTCAGTGGTTAAAAGATTTGATAATGGAAAACCAAAACAAACCATCCTATAACTGGCCTTTGCTGTATACCTTGGTGCTGCTGTTTTTGCTGGCACAGATAGGATTATTCTATTGGCTTACAATGAGGTGGACATGAGCATAATCGACTGGCTGGTACTGGTGGGTACCTTGCTTTTTATTGCAGTATATGGTGCTTGGAAAACCCGAGGCAGTACCAATATTGAAGGCTACCTGCGTGGCGATAGTAATCTTAAATGGTGGAGCATTGGCCTCTCGGTAATGGCTACGCAAGCCAGCGCTATTACTTTCCTATCCACACCGGGGCAAGCTTACGAGTCGGGTATGGGCTTTGTGCAGTTCTACTTTGGGCTGCCCATAGCCATGGTTATCATCTGTTTGTTCTTTATTCCGCTTTACTTTAAGCTCAAGGTATATACCGCATACGAGTTTCTAGAGAAGCGTTTCGATTTAAAGACCCGTTGGCTTACGGCTTTTCTCTTTTTGATACAGCGCGGTTTGGCGGCAGGTATTACTATTTACGCCCCAGCCATTATCTTGTCTAGCATCTTCGGATGGCCGTTATTGCCTATCAATATACTGTTGGGGGCTACGGTAATTATCTACACCGTATCGGGGGGCAGTAAAGCGGTGAGCGTTACCCAAAACCAACAGATGGCCATTATGATTGGCGGCATGGCAGTGGCGTTTTTTGTGTTGCTTAATAAGCTGCCCGATGCCAGTTTTGGTACCTTGATGGAGGCCGCTGGCCAGCTCGGCAAAATGGATATAGTTAAAACTGATTTCGACCTGTCAGACCGCTACAACATCTATGCAGGCCTTATAGGTGGAGGCTTTTTGGCACTTTCCTACTTCGGTACCGACCAGAGCCAAGTGGCCCGTTATTTAGGTGGTAAATCCATTGCCGAAATGCGGTTGGGATTGTTGTTCAATGGTATTTTCAAGATACCTATGCAGTTTTTTATATTGCTCACGGGCATATTGGTGTTTCTGTTTTATCAATTCAACCAACCCCCTGTGTTCTTTAATGGGGCGGAGCTGCGCAAAGTGGAACAGAGTGTAAACGCCCCTCGCCTAACAACGCTTACCGCCGAGTACGAAACCTTGTTTAAAGAAAATGAGCAGCAGATGCAGGTAATGCTGAGCGGTATTGAAAATGACGCGCAAGAGGATATCAGCAGCGCCAAAGACATTATACTTGCTAATCAAAAACAACAACAGGCAGTAAGAGATTCGGTAAAGGCTTTGGTAACCAAAACCGATGCCAAGGCCAAGGTAAAAGATACGGATTATGTGTTTATCACTTTCGTGATGGACCATTTGCCCGTGGGCGTGGTAGGGTTGATTTTCGCTAGCGTTTTTTGCGCGGCCATGTCGTCTACGTCATCAGAGTTGAATGCGCTGGCCTCCACCACTTGTGTCGATTTTTATAAACGGTCAGTTAATACCGATGGCACCGAACAGCATTATGTTACGGCATCTAAGTGGTTCACTTTGCTGTGGGGCTTGTTGGCCATTGTTTTTGCCTCTATTGCACCGCTATTCGAAAACTTGATTCAGTTGGTAAACATTGTTGGCTCCATCTTCTATGGCACTATCTTAGGTATATTTTTGGTGGCATTTTTAATGAAATGGATAAAAGGCAACGCTGTATTTATTGCGGCCATCATTGCAGAGTCGTTAGTAGTGTATCTTTACCTGTTCCACGAAGAAATCAGCTTCCTGTGGTTCAATATTATCGGTTGTATGGCGGTAATGTTTGTTGCTGCTATATTGCAGCCTTTTATGCCTGCCCAAACCGATAAATAATGGACAATATTATCATCCGCACCGAAAGGCCCCACGAGTATGAGGCTATTATAGCAGTGCATACCCTAGCTTTTGGCCAGCCTAACGAAGCTAATTTAGTGGAGTTGTTGAGGGACAGCCCTGCCTTTATCCCCGAACTGAGCATTGTAGCCATGCAAGGAAACGCTGTGGTAGGCCATATCTTGTTTACCATTGCTACCATCAAAAAAAAGGATGGAAGCAGCTTTAAGGTCTTGGCTTTAGCACCTATGGCCGTAATACCATCATTTCAGCAAGAAGGCATTGGCAGTATGATGGTGGAGGAAGGACTGAAACGTGCCGCTTTGATGTCGTACCCGGGGGTTGCGGTTTTGGGCCATGCGGAGTATTTCCCAATGTTTGGGTTTTTGCCAGCAATTAATTGGGGTATCCGCTGCCCTTATGATGATGTGGAAGATGAAAACTGGATGGCGCTTGAACTGAAACCCAACGGTTTGGCCAATGCTCGTGGAGTAGTGGTGTACCCTAAGGAATTTGATGCCTTGTAGTATTACAATGCTAAACACCAAAAGCATTATCGACCATGTAAACCGCTAAAATGGTTGGTATAGGCGAGTTTATTTTTCCCATGGTTGAAACCATGGGCTATTTTAAGATAATGGGCTGTTTATTAAAAGCCCACGTTTTTAAACGTGGGAAGTTGAAAGTACTGCCGAATAATAACAACCGTTTCAACGGTTTAGATACTAATGCCTTATATTTACGTTATGGTTAAGTTTCTATCATTGTTTGTGTTTTTGTGCTGCGCAATCAACCTGTTTGCCCAAACCAGCTTTACGCCCGATAGTGTTCGGGTTTCGGCCATTTATCCATCTAACTCTATGGTTTTTTATCCTTGGATAAAACTGACCAACAATACGGGCCAATTGCTCGAAATGCGCTGCGTAAAAGTACTCGACCAAAAACCCACTGCTTGGGAAACTTGGTTGGAAGATTTAGATAGCGCCTATACCTATGTGCCCGATACCACTACCTTTTACCTGCCAGCCATAAACCAACAGGCGCAGTATATGATTGTGAGTTTCCACCCACACAATACCGTGGGCCGCTCAACGGTGGTGCTAAAGCTTTACCCTGCCAACGACCCAACCGATAGCGTGCTACTTACCTTTGCAGGCAATGCTTATGCTTCGCCCATTGATACGGGTACTGCTATAACAGAGATTAATACTTGGTTAACCGATGTAAGTCTATATCCGCAGCCAAGTGCGCATACTTTGCACATAAAGGCCAATAGCTTAGAGGGCGTTGAGCAATTATTTGTGGTGGATGTATTAGGTCGAAAAATACCATTGCTGTGGCAGTTGGTAGATGCATCGCTCATTGAGGTTTCGCTTCAGGATTTGGATCAAGGAACTTACCTTTTGGTATTGCAAGACCGCACAGCTAGAAGCTTTACTAAGGCTTTTGTGAAGCAATAGGCTAGTTTTTTAAGTTGCACAATGTGTTTGGCGGCAAGGAAATTATCTTAATAGCCATTTCCGAACCTTTTTCGTCGGTTTCTAAGGTGCCTGCAAGGTATATTTTAGATTGAGACACTGCAACATCGCTTAGATTGAAAGGTACATTGCTAGCTATAGTTTCTTCGTAAGCAATTTCATTGGTGCTGTTTATTACCACTAAATGCACTGCATTGCCATTTGTACTGTCCGTTGCATTAAAGGCTAGTAATTTACAATCTCCAATCATTTCGATGTGGGTGCTACCGTGCATGGGCCAATAGTTAAGGCAAATGTTTTTGATTATAGAATCGTTATCGCCCAACTGATACATGCAAGGACCTTGGCCATTTTTGCCCGTAGTGGCTAGCAAGAAGGTATTATGATAAGGACTGGCTATGTCATTTACCATACTCCCATTCAAAGCCTCTAAATTATCTAGCTGTTTTAAAGAATCCTTATTGTTAATGAAATACAAATAATCGGTAGTGCCAGGCCTGCCCCAAGCACTGAAGTATAGCGTATCATTAACAAATTTGGCGCAACTTATCGAACCATTTACACAAAAATCACGGTGAGGAATTGTGATGCCATCAAATAATTCCAATTGCTTGTTTATACATGGCATACCTGAACCCTTCAACTCTTTCGTCCTCAGAAAAGCAACCTGACCAAGCGATGTAATCCAAACGTCTGCCATTTGATGCGGAAGGCTATCTTCCACCCAAATCCTTTCATTCACTTTTCCAGTTGATGAATTCAAGTTGACTAAGCTCGCCACGAGTTTATTTAATGGTGAATTTGTATTTCCGATGACGAATATGTTTCCCTTATGGTCGATTGCAACTTTGATCCAGCGCGTATAGTCTGGTTTGTTGGGGTTAAGCTCCCATATTACCTCGCCGTTAGCTTTTATTGCCGTTAAGTAGGAGTGTACAGCTTTTATTTCGCTATTCGGGTCATCATCAGCCAGGTATGAGCCTGCAACAAACACCGTATCGCCGTTTATAGCTATCGCCCCAAGTTGGCAGAAGTGGCCCGGTTTGAGGGTTACAAAACCTTCGATAGGTTGGCCGTCGTCAAAAAAGTGACACGATGCGGCCAACAGTGTGATAGCAAGAATTAAAAATAGGCCGTTCCGCATAAGGCTGAAACTTAAAAATGGATGTTTTTGGTTAAAAGTACAATATTCCCTATTTACTTGTATTTCAGTAGGTTTTGATGTTCATTGATTGAGGTTTTTGGCTTATTTCAGCAGCTTTTTATATACTTAGACTTCCTAAAAATGACAAATATTGCGTTGGCATTAAAAAATGGTGTGCCGATATTTATACAAAATAAGGAAACAGGAGATGAGCTACGGACAAGAAGATATCATGGTGCACCTGATTCGCAATAGGTTTTATACGTATTGCAGGCAGGGGCAGTTTTCGTTGGCTGAAGAAATGCGCAACATTGCCGATGCACAAGACCTGCATGAGTTGGTGTACGAGTTCGATGAATATCTATCTGAAAACAGGCCTAGGTACCAACATAGTGCCTAAATAGGATGTATACAGGTATCAGAAACGAGCACTAGACCTACTATCAATATGCCTTCAACACCGATTTACGGATAGAGTCTTTTTGCGCTGGCGAAAGTTCATGGTTATAGTTGTACAAGGCCACTTCCCACTCACCATAAATAGCATTGGGTAGCACAATATATTCAGCACCAAATTTACCTTTCAAGCTATCGGTAAGCTCATGCCTGCGCTCGTTGTTTTGTTTCTCAAAGTCTTTAGCAAAATCGTTTAAGTTATCGCCTAAGTATAATGCCACCTCGTAGCCTTGCGCATAAATGGCTTGGCGGCGTTCTTCTTTGCCGCTGGTGGTGGTTTTAAGGTAAAAGTGCGTGCTATCCAATTGTGGTAGGCCAAGCGCCTGCAAGTTGGCCAAGGTAGCATCGTATTCATCAACGCCGCGGTTGCTTACGTAAAATATGGTTACGCCTAATGAGTCGGCAAGGTCAAAGAACGCTTTGCTGCCCGGTACTATGGTGGCTTTGCGCTGTGCTGTCCATTCTTTCCAAGTTTCGGGGTTGTAGCCGCTGCCTTGGCTTACCAACCAAGCATTGTAGTAGCTATTGTCTACCACGGTTTCATCAAGGTCGGTAATAATGGCAAGTTTGCTTTTTGGGTTGGCTTTTACCTTTGCCAACAACCTTTCGGTGGCTAGGTTGTACGCTTGGTAACAAAGTGCTCTGTACTCTGAGCCAAACTGATGATACAATATGGCTTGCACAGTATATTCGGCATCTTTGTAAGTGCTGGCAGGTGCTACTTCAGCTACAGGGGCCGGGGCCGGTTGGGCGCAACTGGCTATGGCAAAAACTACTGTTAAGAAAGCAAAGCGAACTGGGTTCATGTGGTTGATTTAAGATGCAGGCAAAGATAAGCAAGCTCCTTGAATAGCCATGATGCCTACAAATAGAAATAACAATTTAGCAATAGGACAAGATTAGGGGCACTATGGCCTTTATGCTAGCATGTTTCGCACCCGGCGCACATACTCCCACATTATTAGCCCTAAACTAATACTTAAGCCGATAATGGGTAGGCCAATCCAAGTTACTCCAAAGGCATGTACCAGTATACTAGGCAATAGCGCCAGCGCACCGATAAGCATTATGGTAGCTATGTTTCCCAAGTAATCCAATCGTTTACCTTCCATAAACATACCTGCAGGGGCAAACGCCATCCAAGCAAAGGCTACCAACAGCAAACTTTGTGTAGCATCGGCAGCCAAGCTATTGCCAAAACCGATACCAATGCCTACCGTGGCCAATAAGGCAAATAGTATGTAAGCGGTGCGATAAGTAAGGTTCACATCGGGGGTGCAATCAATGCCTTGTTTGGCCTTGGCAGTGCCGGCAATTACCCTGCGGTTGTAAGAAATGAAATGGTAAAACTGTGTAAAGAAAGCTTTGATAGGCTTAATACCCAACATCCACTTCACCAACGGAAAGCGGCTACCGATGATATGCACCATGGCATCCAAGCCATACAGGGTTTCGCCGCCGTTGGTATCCACAAGCGGTATTTCGTGGCGGGCGCGGTTAAGGTCGAGTTGTGGTAGAAGTTTGCTTTGAGCCACCTCCGTAAAGCCCATTCGGCCATCGGGCGGCAGCATTTGGTTATCAATAAAAATGCCCGTGTACCAAGCGCACATCGGGCAACTATCATCATAAATAATGACTTTGTTATCGGTAGCTCTGGTGTCCATAGCTGATGTGTTTTGTTATATTAAAGCTACGGATTTGTTTTTGAAGTTTCAAATAATTTTGAAAGAATATTGCTGCTTGCCTTTTTTACTTGGTAAACATAAAGCTGTTCATCAGGGTAGTAGCTAGGGGCTCGTAATTGTTAAACTTAGCTTCGGCGGCGGTGTAGGTTATAAGGTAGGCAGCGTTGTTCTTCACAAACCACATTTGCTTAAGCTTTAATTGGGTGCCGTAGTAGTTCATTTTCAATACAGCCTTTTTGGTTGGTTGCCCAGCCAGTTTCATGTCTTCCATAGATATAAAATCCACGGTGCCTTTCATCTGTTTATATTGCTCCACGCTAAGATCCGTAAACTGCTCCAAGGTTAAGGGCTGGCTGGTGAGGTCTTGTATTACCACGTTTACGTTTTCCTGAAACTTATCGGCAGCATCGGTAAGAGGGCTCTTGAAAATCAAGATGCCCTGTTCGGTACCAGCTGTCCAAGTATCGGGGTATTGCATTTTTATGTGGTTTTGGGTATCGTTAAACTCCAACCAGCCGGTTTGGATGGCAAAAATGGAGACAAAAGCGACTAGTAGAGCGTGCATAGTAGGTTGTTTTGTACCGTAAAGCTACTGATAATAGGCTGAGAATTCTAAAACGGATTTATGGATACCTTAATTAATAAGTATGTTAAGCCAGTGTGCCTAATTGTGGCAAACGTCAATTACAGGCTGCGATTTTCACTTTTCAACTTTTAATTAACGCTTCCCATTTCCAATTCACCCTGCTTTCCTGTAAATTTGGGCAAACTTTAAAATGACGTGTCGAGAGCCACGCACTTAAATAGAAACCATGAGCGTATTAGTGAACAAAGATAGCCGTGTAATTGTGCAGGGCTTTACCGGTAAGGAAGGTTCTTTCCATGCGGAACAAATGATTGAATATGGCACCAATGTAGTAGGTGGCATTACCCCGGGCAAAGGTGGTACCGAGCACTTGGGTCGCCCGGTGTTCAATACCGTAGCCGATGCCGTGGCGCAAGCCAAGGCTAATGTGTCTATCATTTTTGTACCACCGGCATTTGCCGCTGATGCTATTATGGAAGCTGCCGAAGCGGGTATTAAGGTGGTTATTTGCATTACCGAAGGTATCCCAACACAGGATATGGTAAAGGTAAAAGCCTACCTAAGCGACAAAGACGTTACCCTTATCGGCCCTAACTGCCCAGGTGTAATGACCCCAGGCGAGGCTAAAGTGGGTATCATGCCAGGCTTTATTCACAACCCTGGTACCATCGGTATCGTTTCTCGCTCAGGCACCTTGACCTACGAAGCGGTTGACCAAGTAACCAAAGCTGGCCTAGGACAGAGCACTTGCATTGGTATTGGTGGCGACCCAATTATTGGCACTACTACTTTGCAAGCCGTGAAGTTGTTAATGGAAGACCCAGCTACCGAAGGCATTATCATGATCGGTGAAATTGGCGGAAGCATGGAAGCCGACGCTGCCCGTTGGATTAAAGCCCATGGCACTAAACCGGTGGTTGGCTTTATTGCTGGCCAAACGGCCCCTCCAGGACGCCGCATGGGTCACGCTGGTGCTATTATTGGTGGTGCTGACGATACAGCGGCTGCCAAAATGAAAATCATGCGCGAGTGTGGTTTGTTTGTGGTAGAGAGCCCAGCCGTAATTGGTGAAACCATGGCCAAAGCCTTGAAAGAAGCGAAAGCCGCAGTATAATGTACGAAGTACGATGTACGAAGTACGATTTTTAAATAAATAGTATCTAGTGCAAAGTATTAAGTACGATTTTGCGAGTTTGATTGGTTTTGCAATCGTACTTCGTACATCTAAAATCGTAAATAATTGAAGTTGCTTGCCGGAAAAACCGCTCTGATAACGGGTGCCTCTAGGGGCATTGGGGAGGGTATTGCCCGTAAGTTTGCCGAGCAGGGGGCCAATGTGGCATTTACCTATGCCCGCTCTGCCGAGAAGGCACTGGCATTGGCTGCTGAGCTAAGCGCCTTGGGTATAACCGTAAAGGCTTACCAGAGCGATGCGGCGGATTATGCCGCAGCCGAGCAACTTACCGAGCAGGTAGTGCAAGATTTTGGAAGGATTGACGTTCTTGTAAATAACGCAGGTGTAACTAAGGATAATCTGTTGCTTCGCATGAGCGAAAACGAATGGGATACCGTGGTAGATACCAATTTAAAATCGGTGTTTAACCTTACCAAGCAAGTAAGCCGCATCATGCTGAAGCAACGCAGTGGTAGCATTATCAACCTGAGTTCGATAGTGGGCATGAAGGGGCAAGCTGGTCAAAGCAATTATGCGGCCAGTAAGGCAGGTATAATTGGTTTCAGTAAGTCGGTGGCCGATGAGCTGGGTACACGTAGCATTCGTTGCAATGTAATTGCGCCTGGCTTTATCCAAACCGATATGACGGATGCGCTTGGGGAGACTTTGAAAGCGGAGTATTTGAAAAGCATACCCATGAAACGACTAGGCACTGCCGAGGAGGTAGCCAATGCGGCCCTTTTTCTTGCCAGCGACTTGAGCAGCTACGTAAGCGGCCAAGTGTTGAGTGTTTGTGGGGGGATGAATAGGTAGGTAGCGGATTGCAAATCCGCAGCTCGTGCATTCGGATTACAAATCCGAATGGGCATATGCCCTCTAGTCCTCGTTTCCAACGAGGACTTTATAACTGCGAGCTTCCAGCTCGGCACGGCGTGTGGAGCTTTTACATGTTGTGTGCGAGCCACAGGCTCGGAGTTATAGCATCCTCGCTGTAAGCAAGGACGAGGGGAGGCATTGAATAAGAAATTTAAGCGGAAGCAAGCGTGTCATCCTGAGCCTGTCGAAGGGTGCGCGCGTGGGCTGTTCGGATGAGCATGAAGCTTGAATTTCAAGCGTACCACTCAACGGCACAACCCCCTCCCAACCGCCCCCTAAAAAGGGGAGGAGCTAAACAGCCTAAAACAAACTATGACCCTATTAGCAGCCAGCCTTTCTTTCGAGCTTTCCACTTGGTGGGTATTGGGTTGTATTGCTTTAGGTGCAGGTGTGGCTGGCGTCCTGTATTTCCGCAACAGTTTCATCAAAAGCCCATCCAGCCGCCAGCAATTGGTTTTTAGGGCATTGGCTGTGGTGCGGTTTACCGTCATTACCTTGTTGGCTTTGTTGTTGTTGGCGCCGCTGTTTCGTAGTGAGTTTACCGAAACCCGCAAGCCAGTGGTGGTGGTGTTGCAAGACAATAGCCAGAGCGTAACCTACGGCTTTGCTGAAGGCGATTCGGCCAAATATGTGGACGACCTAGCCAAACTGCAAGCCAAGCTTGGCGATAAGTTTGATGTAAAATCCTATGGCTTTAGCCAAGAACTTTTAGAGAACCTCAACCCCGACTTCAGAGGCGAGATGACCGACCTGAGCCGTGCCTTGGGCGATGTGTACAACCTATACGGCAACCAAACCGTGGGTGGTATTATCCTCGCTACCGATGGTATTTACAATCAAGGCTCGAACCCTTTTTACATTGCCCAAAACTATCCATCCATACCGGTGTATAGTGTGGCCTTAGGTGACACTACCCCGCAGCGCGATTTGAAGATTGACCGTGTGTTATACAACGATTTGGTATATCTCAACGACCGATTCAAGATTTCCGTTGAAATGGTTTCGCAAAATTTAACCCCTGCTAATACTAAGGTAGAGGTGCTGAATATGAGCAACCGCGGTAACCCAACCAAACTCGAAGATAGAGCCGTAACTTTTGCCAATACCGGCGAAGTGGTTACCGCCGATTTTGTGTTGGATGCCAAAACTGCCGGCTTGCAGCATTACCGCGTGCGCTTGGTGCCTGTGGCAGGCGAGTTTACCGAGGCCAATAACTATAGGGATATTTTTGTGGATGTGCTGGATAGCCGCCAGCGCATCTTGATACTAGCTAACTCGCCCCACCCCGATATAGCAGCTTTGCGCGAAGCTGCTGAAAGTAACAAGAACTATGAGGTGGAGGTTAAGTTTGTGCAAAACATAACTGGTATTGCCGTAAAAGATTACAACCTCATCATACTGCACCAATTACCTTCGGCTAAGTTCGGCTCGAAAAGCGTGATTGATGAAGCCAAGAAAAACGGCATTGCCTTATGGTATATATTGGGCTCGCAAAGCTCATTGGAGCTGTTTAATGGCGTACAAAGTGCCATTCAAATATCGGGCAAGGGCCAAAGCCTTAACGAAGCTATGGGCTCGCTAAACCCCGATTTTTCGTTGTTTACTACTTCTGAGCAATTCAAGCAACAATTGCCAAAGTTGCCGCCGCTGTTTGTGCCGTTTGGTCAGTTCAAAACGTCGCCAAGCAGCCGGGTATTGATGCGTCAGCGCATAGGTTCGGTGAGCACTGAGTACCCCTTGTTGGTGTTTGAGGAAAATACGGGAAACAAAACCGCCGTATTGCTAGGGGAGGGGATATGGCGCTGGAAATTGTACGATTACCGTTTGAACAGCTCGCACGAAGCCTTTAACGAGTTAGTGGGCAAAACCATACAGTACCTTGCGGTAAAGCAAGACAAACGCCAGTTTAGGGTAAAACCATTAAAGAACATCTTCCTCGAAACAGAATCAGTGGACTTTACTGGCGAACTGTATAATGCTAGTTATGAGTTGGTAAACGAGCCTGAAGTATCTGTTACCATTACCGACGAGAGCGGTAAGGAGTTCCCGTTCCAAATGAACAAGACCAGTAAGGCATACGATTTGCGTGCCGGCACCTTCCCAGAGGGCAACTATACATACGCTGCCATAACCAACTACAATGGCAAACAACTCACCCAAGACGGCAAATTTACCATCAGCCCATTAGAATTGGAATCATCCAATACCGTTGCCGACCACAAACTACTATTTCAAATAAGCGACAACTCTGGTGGCCAACTTTATGCCCCAACCCAGTTGGATAAACTTGCCAAAGACATACTGGCTGGCAACCAAGCCAAGCCCGTGCTTTACAGCACCTTCAAAACCCTTCCCTTCATCAACTTGAAGTGGATATTCGGCATCCTTATCACGCTATTTGCCGTGGAGTGGTTTGTAAGGAAGTATATGGGTGGATATTGAACCAGTTTTTGATTTACGAGGTACGATTTACGAGTGGGTTGTATCCCTTAACACTCTTTAACACACATTTCACATAAAAACATAAAACCCCATGCAACACAATTATGGGTGGCTATATCATTGTGGTAAGTCTTATCTTTAGCCCATAAATTACCTCCCTATAAACCTTACCCCCATTATGAAGCGTATAGCGCTGCTTTTGCTTTTATTGGTCCATGTAGCAGCATGGGCCCAGATTGATGTTTCGCGTATTGATATTGTTCGCGATGAATGGGGTGTACCCCACATTTTTGCCCCCACCGATGAGGAAGTAGCCTATGGTCTGGCTTGGGCTACCGGCGAAGATGATTTTAAAACCGCCCAAGAGCTGCTACTTAGCGTGCGCGGCAAATTGGGCGAAGTGAATGGCAAGGATGGCGCCGTACTCGATTTTATGTATTATGTATTGGATGTAGACCACGTGGTGGAAGAACAATACGAGACGGCATTCTCGCCCAAGTTCAAAAAGGTGTTAGGGTATTATGCCGATGGCTTGAACGCCTATGCCGCGGCTTTCCCTAAAGAGGTATTGCACAAAGATTTGTTCCCGGTTACCGGCAAAGATTTGGTGAAAAGCTACTCGCTTACTTCGGCGCTTTTGGCTAATATATACATTGATATCCAAAAGATTTTCGGGGGATTCATCGCCGATTATGAGGGCAGTTTGCCCGATGGCTCCAATGCTTTTGCGTTCAGCAGCAAAAAAACCACCGATGGCAAAGCTTATTTGATAGTAAATAGCCACCAACCATTGGAAGGTTTGTTCTCTTGGTACGAAGTGCACGTTTGCAGCGAAGAGGGATGGAATTTTCTAGGCGGCACGTTCCCTGGCGGTGCGGCACCTTTCCTAGGTACTAACGAAAACTTAGGTTGGGCCAACACTCTTAATCACCCTGACTTTTGCGATGTGTACAAATTGCAAATGCACCCCAAGGATAAGCTGAAGTATAAGTTTGATGATGGCTGGGAAACCTTGGAGCCTTATACAGCCAAAGTAAAGGTAAAGGTGGGTTTTGTTAAAATCCCGATTAAAAAGACTTTCTACCGCAGCAAGTATGGGCCTACCATTCAGAACAAGGAAGGGTACTATTCGCTTCGTTTCCCTGCCGGGTTGGACATAAGTGCACCCGAGCAAACCTATAAGATGAACAAGGCCCGTAACTACGGCGAGTTTATGGATGCTTACCGAATGCAGGCGCACCCTTGCACAAACCTCATATATGCCGATAGGGACGATAATATATACTACATCAGCAACGGGCTTTTCCCGAAACGCAATCCTAAGTACGATTGGTTTAATGTATTACCGGGCAATACCTCTGAAACGCTCTGGAAACCGGAGTACTATCCTTTAGATTCGTTGCCGCAATATTTAAACCCTAAGTCGGGGTACCTGTTCAATTGTAACAACACACCCTTTGATGCAACGGGCCCAGGCGAGAACTTAAATCCCTACGACTTTAACCCAACATTCAATTTCGAGCTGGAAGACAATAACCGCAGCATACGTGCCCAAGAGCTTATTGCCCAATACGATAGGGTTAGTTACGAAGATGTGAAACGCATTAAGTTCGACAATATTTTCAATCAAGAAATTTTTACTTCTGGTTGCGAAAACTTGATAATGCTTACCGAGCTTGACCCTAATAAATACCCTGATATTGCCGATGCCATTGCGGTAGCTAAAGATTGGAACAGGGTAGCCGATGTGGATAATAAAGAAGCCGCACTGCTGTTTTTTGCTTTCTACGAAATAGCGGAGGGTATGACAGAAAGGGCTGTACAATATGAATGCAATGCATTTTACGAAGAAGAGTATGTAGCTGCCATGCGCGCTGCTAAAAAGCATATGATGAAGCATTTTGGTAGCTTGCGCGTGCCGCTGGGCGATGTGCAAAAGCTGGTGCGTGGCGACAAGGAACTACCTGTAGGTGGTGGCCCCGATGTGTTGGGTGCTGCCATGACGGGCCCATACAAAGACGGTATGCGCAAAACATTGGTTGGCGACTCCTACATTATGATGTGCCGGTATAACAAAGCGGGTGTTGAGATAGAGACCGTACATAGTTATGGCGCTTCGGCAAAGCCTGATAGCCCGCATTACACCGACCAGATGGAGTTGTTTGTGAGCAAAGGATTTAAACCCATGACCCTCGATAAGCAAACCATTTATACCAATGCTGCGAGTGTAACTCACCCTGGCCCTAAAAAGTAATCTGCTACCGATAATAAATGCACATGCGCCTGCGGTTTTTGCCGTGGGCGCTTTTTTATGACCTTGAAAGTGGTCTGACCAATACCCGTCATTTGGGTTGTATTGCTCAGTTTTAGGTTTAGGGTTGTCGCAATGCGTTGGTCGGACCACTATTGTATTGAACATCGAATGCCCAATAGCGTTGGTTTATCTATGTTTTGTTTATTGGTCAGACGAGCGCTTTTACAGAGGCTTTTGCGCAAATTGTATTTAGCTCAATTTGCATGATACTCGTCCGACCAATTGGATGCAAATGCACCTCCCTAAAACAAAAAGAGGCGCTTACCTAGTAAGCGCCCCCTTTGGTTCATCAGCCACCGATTTTGCCCGTCCTAATGACTGATGTTCCTGACAATCCGACAAATTCTAGCCTGTCCGGCCATATCTTCAACTCGCGCAGTGTAAACACCAGCTGCAAGGTTGTTTATGTTTATTTGGTCTTGGTTGGTGCCATTTAGTTCTTCATGCATCACTAAAGCGCCAAGCGCGTTATAAATTGCTATCGATTTCAGTTGCCCGCCCGGTGCCGAAATGTACAGGCTGTTGGTGGCAGGTGTTGGGTAAACTATGGCATCCAGCAAGTTTCCTATCTCATTTACACCCGTAAACTGTTTCGCGGTAATGGTTAGGTCTTCGGTGGCAACGGTCAACTCAACACCCGATGCGTTAATCATTCTAGTGTTTCCGAAAGTAAAAGTCATTGGGGCAGTTATAAAATCTTTGCCCGTAATGTCGTCTTGCATTACAATGTTTACTTGGCAAATTTCGCCATTGCCATTTACAGCGCCTTGCGTTGTACGCGTAATGCCAATATCAATTTGGCCAGCAATAGGTATATTATACTCCAGCGTTATGGCTTCATTGCCGGTGGTGTTCAGCCAATTGTTGGGGTAGGCAACAGATATGCTATCGGGTACTACCAGCGTTGGGTCATAAAAAACGCTAAACGCAATACCGTAAACATCTTCGGCGGGCTGTGCCACGGTTCCTAAATTAATCGGAATCGTGATATTGGACCCCGCCACTACCGTATCATCAAAAGCGATGAACTGCAGGACGGGGTCCGTTACAGAACCACGTAGACCTTCTTGTTTCGCATGCACTTGGCCATAATTTTGCACTATAGCCAGCGTGTCATTTATATCTACCACACCGTTGCCATCGCAATCGGCGTGCTTAAAGTTTACACCATTAATAAAATCCCAAGCCCAATCGTTGCCAGCTTGCGCGGTCCAATTGGTGGTTGCGAACGGCCGATTTGGTCCAGTATATCCAAAAGCGAGACCAATCGGTAACAAATCGTACATGTTGGCATAAAAATCGCTATTGGCATCACCGGGCCAAACCGGCGCCCCGCAATTTGTAACGTACAGCTTAAACACCCGTGTTTGGCTAAAATAAACCGGACACCCGTTATCCGTAACTTTTAGCCTCAGCAGGTATGGCAGCGCCGATACGTTACTTGTATCTACAATCCATAAGAAATCTAAAGAAGGGTGTGCACCGCCGTTGATGGTGATGGTAGCACCTAGTATGGTTTGCAAGGTATCTAAAGCCAGCAACTGCGCGGTGTCTTCGTCGTCGGTATATATCCTAAACGAAAAGGTATCTCCAACACAAACGTATTGGGTTATCACATTAGTACTATCAAAGCCGCTCAAGGTTGGCGGGGTATTGTAGGGTACGAGGTTGCGCACAAATAAATGCACATCTCTTAAGGTAGTGCCTACCAGCACCCCACCACGATATTCCCTAACCCTTACAGCCAGCACAGCATCTTGCACGGTGGTAGCAGTTACGCTCAATATACCCGTTATGGCGTCAATGGTAGCGGGTGGTAAAGAGTTCATAGGGTTGCCAACTGTAAACGGAGGGTTGTATGGGTTGGTGGTGCTGGCCGTTCTAAAAGGCTCTGCCACTTCATATACCAGCGAGTCGCCGTCAACATCGGTGGCGCTAAAATCTAAATAATAAGTTTGCCCAGCAGTAAGGTAAAAACTTGGCGGTGCATTAAACGAGGCAGAGTTGTTAAAGTTAACGGTGCCCGTATTTAACTGCGATTGCAACGCAAAGCTGGATGAGGTAATGGACAAGTTGCTAATGGCCCCGCTGCGGCAACATTCACTTACCGATAGTATGTAATCGGTGCAGTGCTGGGGCAACGCAATGGTATCTCGATATACTTCTTCAAAAATACCACTAAAAGTAGACCCGCCTTGACAATCGGATAGGTTTTGGTTTGCAGGGCAAAGTGGGGTAACCTCTCCACTCGATACCAAACTCATGGTATAAATGGTACCACTGATACCGCACGAACTCGATTGTAGCAATAAATCGCTAATACCAGTGCCCGAAAAACTTTGGCAATCCCTATAAAACCGTAGGGTTACCTCATAGTCATTCCCCCCAAGGTAGCGGTAGCTAAGATCGCCGCCCATAGGTACTAAGTGCACCGCTTTGGCCGTAAAGCCAGCAAAGCTTAGTAGGATGAATAATATGAGGCTCGTTTTTTTCATGTTGAAGTTGCTCTTTGGGCTTCTTACAATACAAATGTAATGGGTACTATGCTAGATAAAAAAGACATTTTTTGGCAATCGTGGAATCGGTATTATGTTAATGTTTGTGAGTTAATTGTTTTAAATGCTTGTAAATACTTAGTTTTGATTTAAATGCTTTTGGTTGATTTTATCAAAATCGTGGAATTGAGGTGCTATGAGAAATAGTAAATTGCTTGATATTATTCAATTGCTGACACCTAAAGAACGAATTAGGTTGCAGGAGTTGGTATATTCTCCATACTACAACAAGCACCAAAACAGCCAAAAACTACTAAGCTACTTGCTGGAAATTATTGATTCTGATGCCGATAGCGGTTTGTTTAGCAAAGAGGCGGCATTTGCTCATTTGTTCCCTAATGAGTCTTATGATGTACAACGAATTAAAGATGTAATGAGTTTGCTTACCAAGCTGGTAGAGCAATACCTGCAGTTGGTAAATTATGAAAAAGAGCCCATTGGGGGGCAATTATGTCTGCTGCGTGAGCTTAGGAGCCGCAATGCCGGAAAGTACTTTGAGCAAGCCGAACGCCTAATGCGCCAGAGCCTAGAAAAAACCAAAGACGATAGCGAACGACACCGCTGGGGTTTTGAACTGGAGAGCGAGGCAGATACCTATTTTATGTCGCAATCGGCAAGGGCGCAGCATGAAAGCATCCAGCATCGCTCCAATCATTTGGATAGGTATTATTTGCTAAACAAGCTCAGGGTAAGCTGCGAAATGATCAATCGCAGCAACATTGTAAAGGTGAAATATGATATGCCTTTTTTGGATGAAGCTTGCCTTCACTTGGATGCGCATCACGAACTGTATGCCGATGAAAAACTGTTGTTGGCCTACTACCGCATACTTAAAGCCTTAACCGAACCTGAAAACGAAGCTCATTACAGTGCCCTGATAAATTACCTAAACGAAAACGTAATGGCTTTTGATGCCAACGAGGCCCGTGGCATGTACGATTATGCCAAGAACTATTGCATCAAGAAAATAAACAGCGGCAAAAGCGAGTACTTGCAGCGTTTGTTTGAGGTATATAAGGCACTGCTGCACAATAAGGTCATCTATCAAAACGGCATACTCACCGAGTGGGATTATAAGAACATTGTAACCGTTGCCACGCGCCAAAAGGAGTTCGATTGGTGCCACGAGTTTATAGAATACAACCGCCCTTTGCTTGACCCTGCCCAACGCGACAACGCCTACACCTACAATCTGGCAATGTTGCATTACAGCCGCAACCAACTAAAAGAGGCCATGATCTTGCTTCGCGACGTTGAGTTTACCGACCTTTATTACGGGTTAGGTGCAAAAACCACGCTACTGAAAACCTACTACGAACTGGACGAACTAGATGCCTTCTTTAACATGATCGATACGTTCCGTACTTTCCTAAAGCGCAACAAGCTTATCAGTGAGTATCAATTTAAGGTAAACAGCAATCTCTTAAAGTTTGCCAAAAAACTAGCCACGCTCAAAAACAAGAAGGGCGTAGTTTCCCACAATGCCTTTGACAAAGAGCTGCAAGCCCTCCAAAAATCCATTGCCTCAACCAAAGAAATAACCAATGTAGATTGGTTGAAACAGAAGATGGGGGAGCTGAGTTAATTTGGAAATTTGGAAATGTGTTAATTTGGAAATGGGAATTCAATATTTTTAAGTTAAATAGACTTTATGAGGGGAGATAAAGAAAACCCAATAGTGAATATCACTTTTACTTTTGCTCTTGAAATAATTCGGTTTTGTGAGGAGCTGGAAAATAACAGGAAGTTTGTTATCTCAAATCAATTGTTAAAGTCTGGAACCTCAATAGGTGCGCAGGTTCGTGAAGCGCAGAATGCCGAAAGTAGAGCTGATTTTGTTCATAAAATGAAAATTGCAGCAAAGGAATGTGACGAACCAATATATTGGCTCAGATTGTGTAAAAAAGCCTATCCATTAGCTAACTGTGACATCCTAATTGCCAAGGCTAAGGAAATCACTTTGATACTCTCCAAAATCATTTCAACTTCGAAAAAATCATTGTAGCATTTTTCCATTTTCAAATTGGTACATTTCCAAATTTCCAAATTGGAAATGGGTATTTTTGCCACAATAACAACCAATACCTACCATGACCCTATACACCCGCGAGCAAGCAATGAAATTCAAGGAGCAGACTTTTGCCTACCTAAAGGTTGAGGAGCACGATCATGTGCTTACCATGACCTTGAACCGCCCCGAAAAGAAAAATGCCATGAACCCCGTGTTCATGAACGAGATAGTATATACCTTGAACTATGCCCATTATAACAATGATGTGTGGGCGGTGGTATTGCGCGCCGAGGGTAATGTATTTTGTGCCGGTGCCGATTTAAAATCGTTCGCTGGCCAAGGCGCCGATGCACCGGTGAGCACCATACCCGAGCCATCGCATGGTGCCGTATTGGGCGATGCGTTCAATGGTTTGCACAAGCCTTGCATTGCCCGTGTGCATGGCAATGTATATGCTGGCGGATTTTTATTGGTATGTGGCTGCACCCACGTAATTGTGGCCGAAGGCGTGCAATTCAGTTTGCCAGAAGTGAAACGCGGTATTTGGCCGATGCAGGTAATGGCTAGTTTGAAGCCGATAATGCCTGCCCGCAAATTGCTCGACTTGTGTATACGTGCCCGCGCCATTGAGGCTGCCGAAGCATTAGAGCTTGGCCTTGCCACCCAAGTGGTAGCTGCCGATAAGCTGGACGAAGCGGTAGATGGCCTGGTAGCCGAGTTGAAAACCCTAAGCCCAACGGCCATCCGTTTAGGTTTGAAAGCTTGGAACGAATTGAAATCGGTGCCAGAAGCAGAACACCACCCTTATTTAATTAGCCAGTTGCAAGAAATATTGAGCACCCAAGATGCCGCCGAAGGTTTGACCGCCTTTATAGAAAAACGCCCTCCGGTGTGGACGGGGAAATAGATTCAGTTGCGGGTTGCGAGTTGCGGGTTGCGAGTTTGTGCTCTTAGCTGAAATAGTTTTAGCAGTCTTTTGCACTCGTTGTTTATAAACGTACATTTTTTACCTGCAAGCGTAATCATAACTTTGGAAAAATTGGAACTCGTAACCCGTAACTCGCAACCCGTAACCAATGCATATACTCGACGGTAAAGCCCTATCAATTATCATTAAAGAACGCGTAACAGCGGAAGTGGAAACCATTAAGGATGCTGGTGGTAAAGTGCCGCATTTGGCTGCCGTGCTGGTGGGCAATGATGGTGGTAGCGAAACATACGTGGGCCATAAAGTAAAGGCTTGCGAATATGTAGGCTTTAACTCAACCTTGGTTCGCAGAGACGATAGCTGCACCGAAGCTGAGTTGTTGGAAATAGTAAATGAATTGAACCAAAACCCTGATATTGATGGCTTCATTGTGCAGCTTCCGTTGCCCAAGCACATCAATGGAGACAAGGTGCTGCAAGCCGTTGACCCGAAGAAGGACGTGGACGGTTTCCACCCGATAAACGTGGGCCGCATGATGCAAGGTCTCGACGCATATCTTCCAGCTACCCCATACGGTATATTACAGTTGTTGGAGCATTATCATATAGAGACCAGTGGCAAGCATTGCGTAGTGATTGGCCGCAGCAATATTGTGGGTTCGCCTATGAGTGTGTTGCTGGCTCGCAATGCCTACCCGGGCAATTGCACTGTAACGCTTTGCCACAGCCGTACTGGCAACCTTCGCGATTTCACCTTACAAGCTGATATTATTGTGGCCGCCCTAGGTAAGCCCGGATTTGTAACAGCCGATATGGTAAAAGAAGGTGCCGTGGTTATTGACGTGGGTACCACCCGCGTTGATGACGCTACCAAAAAAGCAGGCTGGCGCTTAAGTGGCGATGTTGATTTTGATAACGTTGCTCCAAAGTGCAGCTACATAACCCCCGTGCCGGGTGGGGTAGGCCCGCTTACGGTTACCTCGTTGCTAATGAATACGCTCAGAGCTGCTAAGGGTGAGGTTTATTGAGGTACTAAAGATTTGCGAGCAGGTAGTAAAATAGCAAGATACCCGGATACCAGAGTGCGATGGGGAGAATGGTCCAAAGCACCTTGGCTAGCAATTTCAAGTCGCTCATCCATATAAATACCACGCCTACCAGGTACAACATCCAAATGTAAATAAACATATACGGGTATAGCGAGACCAGATAGGCGATAATAATGATGGTGATGCCGATTTTACCTTTCATGGTTGCAATATAGGATTGTTCACCTTTGAAATTGCTCCGTACAAGTCGGTATATTGGCTGATTTTGGGTCTGTAATTATTTTACGCCAGTCTTCTTTTTATCTGCTCCCCACTCAATAAATCCTCATAAATCATCTCTGTCCATTGCGGGGTGCGTACCACGCAGGTAATGCTTACGGTTTGCACTAGGCCTTCGCGGTTCATCACTATGTCGTTGTACTTGTTGCCTTCGCCGCCAGTGTGATGGAATTGCATAATGGCGTTCGGCTCATAGGTTGGGTGGGTTTGCAGCCACTCGTCAAACCATTGCTCGCGCTTGGCTACATACTCCGGTGTATATAAGGTTGCCGATGCCCAGATGTGCGGTTTTGTGGGGTCGGGTAGGTTGTAATGGGTTTGGGCGCCGTCCCAGCGTAATTCGTTCACCTCGTTTTTAAGCAGAAACAATAGCGTAAAGGGCTCAATGTCCGCAAAATCATATTCTGCCACAAAATCCGTAAAGCTATCATAAGCAAACGCATCCACCAGCACCAGCCCGCGGCTGCGGCGGTAGGGCGGTTTACGGGTGTGGCGCTCAAAGGCACCATTGAGCAAGCATGCCGTTGCGCCATTGTCCGATATAGCGATCCAACTACCACCGGCCATGCCATCAGTAGGGTAGAGGAGGGTATGCCCGTTGGGTCCTTCATGCCTAATGGGTGTTGAAGTGGGTCTGCCGGGCCATTCATCGCGGTTGCTGGTAAGTATATATTGGCCATCAAGGGTGGGCAGGTAAGTTACAGTGCACATTTATTAGTTACGAGTTACGAGTTACGAGTTGATTGGTTGTGAGTTGGTCAAATTGAGCCTTTAAATTTGAAAATTCAAAATTGAAGTAGCATAAAAAGGGATTTGTTATAAAAAAGTTACAAATGGGCTATAACTAGTTTTGGCTTTTCCGAAATCCTTTCGAAGGCATTTATTAGCTTAGAAGACTTGAAATTCGCTATACCTATGATAAACAAGATAAATACCCTGCAAGAATACCACGAAGCATACCAAGAATGCATTGACAACCCCGAGCATTTTTGGCACCAATTGGCCCGGAAGTTTATTTGGCGCAGGCCTTGGCATACGGTATTGGAATGGGATTTTATCAAACCAGAGATTAAGTGGTTTGATGGGGGCGGTTTGAACATAACCGAAAACTGCCTAGATAGGCACCTAGAAACCCAACCCAACAAAACAGCCATCATTTGGGAAAGCAACGACCCCAACGAAGCCAGTGTAACCTATACGTACAAGCAACTGCACGCCAAAGTATGCGAGTTGGCCAATGTGCTGAAGAATTTGGGTGTGCAAAAAGGCGACAGGGTATGCATCTATATGCCCATGATACCCGAACTCTCCATGGCCTTGCTTGCCTGTGCGCGCATTGGTGCCGTGCATTCAGTGGTGTTTGCGGGTTTTTCGTCGCGCTCGCTAAGCGATAGGATAAACGATGCCGATGCTAAGGTAGTGCTTACTACCGATGGCTCTTACCGTGGTGCCAAAGCCATTGATTTGAAAGGTATAGTGGATGAAGCTTTGCTCGATTGCCCAAATGTGCAAAGTGTACTGGTGTATCAGCGCACCAATACTCCGGTAAGCATGCAAGGTGGCCGCGACCTTTGGTGGCACGATGAAATTGCCAAAGTGGATACCCATTGCGAGCCAGTAATCATCGGCAGCGAAGACCCCTTGTTTATACTCTACACCAGCGGCTCTACCGGCAGACCCAAGGGTATTATGCACACCGCAGGTGGGTATATGGTTTACACGGCCTATACGTTCAAAAACGTTTTCCAGCAGCAAGAGGATGATATTTATTGGTGCACTGCCGATATTGGTTGGGTTACGGGGCATAGCTATATTGTATATGGTCCGTTATTGAACGGTGCCACCGTATTGATGTTCGAGGGCATACCTACTTGGCCCGATAATGGCCGTTTTTGGGATGTGATAGACAAGCACCAAGTAACCATCTTTTATACCGCCCCTACGGCTATACGCTCGCTTATGGCGGGCGACCATAGTCCCAAGAGCACCCATAGCCTCAATAGCTTGCGCATATTGGGCACGGTTGGCGAGCCCATCAACGTAGAGGCGTGGGAGTGGTACCATGAGCACGTGGGCCGCGGTAACTGCCCGATAGTAGATACTTGGTGGCAAACAGAAACGGGTGGCATGATGATTTCGCCTTTGGCGGGTATTACGCCTACCAAGCCTGGCTTTGCTACCTTGCCCTTGCCAGGTGTGCAGCCAGCTTTGTTGGATGAGAACGGAAAGGAAATTGAAGGCAATGGTGTGGAAGGCAAGCTGTGCATCAAATTCCCTTGGCCGGGCATGGCGCGCACTATTTGGGGCGACCATAACCGTTTCCGCGAAACGTATTTTTCTGCTTTCCCGGGCTATTACTTTACGGGCGATGGCTGCCGAAGGGATGCCGATGGCTACTACCGAATTACGGGCAGGGTTGATGATATTATCATCGTATCGGGCCATAACTTGGGTACCGCCGAAATTGAGAACGCCATTGATGAGCACGAATTGGTAAACGAAACCGCCGTGGTGGGCTATCCGCACCCTGTGAAGGGTTTTGCAGTGTATGCCTATGTGGTGCTATTTGCCGAAGCTGCTGGTAAGGACCATGATGCACTGCGAAAAGAGATAAACGAATCCATATCAGCCATCATTGGGCCCATAGGCAAGGCTGATAAAATACAGTTTGTAACGGGTCTACCGAAAACCCGAAGTGGCAAAATTATGCGCCGCATCCTCCGCAAAATTGCCGAGGGCGAAACCGATAACCTTGGTGATACCAGTACTTTGCTAGACCCAGGCGTGGTGGAAGAGATTATGCGGGGGAAGGTTTAAAATGCGTAATGGTGTTATTCTACCTTATTGACCCCACGTTTAGTTTGCTTCACTTTCTGTATGCTCCCATCTGGGTTGTAGTGTAGCTTATCCACGCAAATGGAGCGGCGGTACCAGCGCTTTAACAAGCCCAAGCGCATGGCCAAAGGGTGCTTTTTAAAGAACAGTGCTGAGTTGTGGTAGAAAATGTACCACTGCCCCTTATACTGTACTATGCTATGGTGGTTGTTGCCGCTGCTCACCTTGCCCAGCACCACGCCCTGGTATTCAAACGGCCCGTAAGGGCTATCGCTGGTGGCGTATAGTATTTTGCGGTTGCCAGAGTAGCTTAGGTAGTATTTACCATTGTGCTTGTGCATCCAGGCTGCTTCAAAAAAATCCTTAGCGCCTTCAATAATCCTCACCGTATCATTAAACGAAACCATGTCGTTGTTGAGCCTTACAATGTTCACGTGGTTTTGTCCAAATACTAAATAGGGTGTGCCGTCATCATCAATAAAAATAGTTGGGTCAATGAGGCCGTTGGTGGCTATCACGCCAGGCGTTTCGCGGCTGATGAGCGGTTTGCCCAACGCATCGGTAAAGGGGCCAGTGGGCTTATCGCTTACTGCTACGCCAATGTAATTTTTATCAGTAGGGAAGTAGAAATAGTATTTACCATTACGGAATTGGCAATCGGGAGCCCAAGCCCACTTAGTTGCCCACGATATGCTATCTAGAGATAGTGCCACACCATGGTCCGTCCAGTTCACCATATCGGTGGTGCTGTAAACATGCCAATCGTCCATCGTAAACCAGCGCGCGTCGTCCTTATCATGCGAGGGGTACACATACAAGGTATCGTTGAACACATGCGCCGATGGGTCGGCGGTATACAGGTCGGTGATGAAAGGGTTTTGCGCGAAACATGGCACTGCACCGCATAGGGTAATTATAATGGCAAATATGCGTCTCATATAGTTTGGCCAAAAATGTTACTAGAAAAAGTAAAGTTAAGCGATAAGTGCGGTTCAATTTTTCAAGGAGTCTAAGGCTCTCAAAAAAATTACCAAGGAATGTTGCGTTACTTAACCCCCCAATCAAAACCCAAATTCAAATTTACTAGGAACGTTTGTTTTCCACAGGAAATTACTATCTTGTTTTCTCATTAGGTCAATTTATTAAACACGCTATTTAATATTGCCACCCAAAAACAAAAAAAAGAAACCCCTATGAATTCTTTTGTTCTCCGCTTAATTGTGGTAGTCTGTACCACGTGGCTTGCTGGTGTAAGCCAAGTAAATGCACAGTGTACAGAGCTACCAAGAGTCATACAGACACCTCAGCCATCGCGTTGCCAAACTGCACCTAGTGCGGGCAACATTGTGCCTTATTTTTCTCAGTGCCGCACGGTTTGTTTAAACAATACAGGCACTGGCCCGAGTAACCAAGTTTCCAACAAGTCGTGCGTAGGTGGCACGCAGCCGGCGAACGATTTGTATTTATATGCCAACAACCCATATGCACAAATTCCGGGCTACGATGGCTCGTTGGTGTTCCGTTGGGTCGATTGGCCAGGTAAAGCACAAGGAGTGTTTCCGCCATACTTTGCCGTACACGGCGAAGTGCGTGCGCAGTTGGGGGCCATTACTGCCCAAAGCATAGATTGTACCGATGGATTTGCTCTCGAAAACGCTATTTGCCTTGATCCTGCCGATACGGAAGGCAATCAGTTTTTTGCCCCACCCGGCACCATCCCAACGTTGGCACAGCTAGATCCGATTGTGGATGCTATAGCTGGTGTAAACGTAAGCACCACCGACGTTTCTTTTTGGATAAACATAGCAACCAGCAATGGTGCCCAAGGCCCCATCTGCTATGAGGTATCGCCTTACAAATCAGGCTATCTTTGCGGCGACGCTACTACCGTAGCCTTGACCGGCACGGGCAGCACACGCAGCGGCACTGCACCACAACAGTGTTTGTGCGGCTCGGCCTTGTATGGTGGCATTGGCAACGTAAACAATGGTTTTACGCCGCCATGTGGCACCGAATCGTCTTCGGCGGCTTGGTATAAAATAAACGTTCCTTTTGGTTGCAATAATATTACCGCTAGCCTTAGTAACTGGGGCGGCGCTGGCCAATACAATATTGCCATACTGAGCGGTGTAAGCTGCCCAGCAAATGCAGGTACTAACCCAATTACAGGTGCCGCGGTTACCACACCCAACCAAACCCTCGACCCAGGTGCCGTTATTGTTGGCTCAGGTTGTACTGGTCCGGCTTCTACTGCTTGCACACCTGTACCTGCTGGCGAATACTATATCGTGGTTTCGGGTGTAACCGAACGCCCAACCTTTACCCTAAATGTAACCGTTCAAGATGCATCTGTTACCGTTGGCACTGCCAGCTCGGCACAAAACGGCGGCAATATATGCTCTGCTGGTACTGTGGTAGTAGGTACTACTGGCACCGTTTTGCCAGCTTCGGGCTCTTGCGGACAGAACATTGCTTGGTTTTATAGCACTAATTTGGCTTTTAACCCTTACCAAGGCGCTGGCACTTATGCCGCATCGGGCACCAGCAATGTAAATATACCTTTGCCTGCTAACACTACTTGCCAACCACGCACCTACTACATCAAAGGTGTGGTTTCTGACAATGGTATTACTGCCGTAGCTGGTTGCAAAGGCACTACCAATACTATAAGTGTAACGGTTTATCCTGAAATTGGGAGCATTACCGTTAACAACGTTCAATGCTTAATTACCGTTGCAACCCGTTGTGCATCGTTTACCGTTAACGGCAACCCGGGTATTAATACCTTTATTGCCAGCTTTGCCGACGATGGGTTGGTAAAAGACTTCTTGGTAAGTAATGGTTTGCCCGCTTGCGATGTTTTGATACAAGACACCGTAAGTTGCAGTGGTAACTGTACCCAGCCAACGGTAAGTGGCGTTAGTAAATGCGACCCAAATGACCCTTTCAACTTTTATGTTGATGTTACGGTTGCCCCAGGTTCTGCGGCTACATACTTTATTGAGGATAGCGATGGAGGAGCCAAAGCGGTTACTAGCGCTGGTACCTATACAGTAGGACCTTTTGGTAATGGTTCAAGTACCTTTATCAATTTAACCAACACCGACGATGCCGCTTGCAACTTGCCAGTAGGTAACTTTAGCGATGATTGTAACAACGTGGTTTGCCCGAACCTCACCAACGCCAGCACTAACACCAACGGCGACCGTTGTGAAGGTGCACAAACTATTCTTCAAGCTTTTGTTGATAGAGGCACATTGGGCACCGACTACCGTGTTGAATGGTTTAAAGATGGAGTGCCAATTCCGAACTCCAACTCTTTGAGTGTTATACATACCTTTAGTACCACGCAAGGTTGTGGTGCCGAGGCACAAGAGTTTACCATTCGCCTAACCTGTTTGTTGCCAACCGGTAGCCCATCAACCACCAACTTTTTAACTGCCGGAACAGTAGTAGTTTATCCAAAACCTGATGCGGGTATCGATTTTACCCAAGATCCGGCAAACTGTACCTTGGCCCCAATAGATGCATGTGGTAGCTTGAGTATTTCTTACAGCCCTACTACCAACCCTGCCCCAGGTGCTGCACCTACTTCGGTAAACTACACTATTGCAGTGCCAGGTGCACCTAGCGGTTGCTCGGCAACGGGCACTTACGTGGTAAACTGCCCTGCGGCTTCGTGCACCAATTCGGCTGGAGAGGGAGTTGCCCTGCAAGACGATGTGCTGTGCTTCGGTGAGAACTTTACCGTGGCTTCCAGCAACGCCAACCTTGACAAAGGCTATGCATTAGGTTGGGCCGTAACACAAACCAATCCTTACGGCAATCTAAACCAAGCAGTTTCTTCAGCTATATCTACCAATAGCTTTTTTGGCCAAGATACTGTAGGTAACCAAAGTTTTAACTTTACTAATGGTACCCAATATGGCCCAGGCCAATACTATTTTGTGCCTTTTGTAGCCATGCGTAATATTAACGCGGCTAACCCTGTAGTAGTAATTAGCGGCACATTGGCTGCGCCAATTTTTGGTGCGGTAGTGTCAACAACCATTACGGTTCCTAATATCCCATATTGCAGCGGTTTAACGGCGTTTGATATTAATTTTGTGGCCAACCGCGCTAGTGGTGTTGGTAACCCGATAGATGCAGTGTCGGGCTTGGTAACTTATTCTGGAGCTGCTACAGCAAACGTAAACCTCAACAATAACAACTTTACTGGTAACCCAAGTGGACAAACCGTTACCCTGCGCGGTTCAAGTACTTTTGGCGCCAACATTAACTACACGCTTACCATCAGGTACCGCAGCTCTATTACCTACCCAACTATTTGTCCATCGTGTAACGATGTAGGTACCCCGGTTGCCGTTAATTTGCTTCCAGATGTACAGTTAGGCGCTATTGCACCGCAAACAGCTTGCAACGGTGCTACGGTAAACTTGGTTAACCTAAACCCTACAGCAAACGTTGCCGGCTCATACCGCTGGTACGATGGCAACCCAACTGCAGGCGGTAACGTAATTACCGATCCAACAAGTGTTTCGCTTACGGCTCCTACTACGTTTTTTGTGCAGTTTTTGCCATTTGCTGATAGCACTTGTGGCAAAACAACCAGCGTAGCCTATACTCTTACCCCAAAACCAGTGCTGAATACCATACCGGCTCAGGCACCTATTTGCTTTGGTGCTTCGGTAAATTTAACCGCTTTGAATAGCAGTGTTACCTCAGCCGCTGGTACCTTTACTTGGTTCATTGGCGACCCTGATAGCAATGGTATAAGGTTGCCAAATGCATTTGCGCAAAACTTGGCTCCGGTAAATGGCCGTAACTATTTCGTGGTGTTTACCGACAATAGTACCGGTTGTAGTAACAAAACCAGCGTTACTTACACCGTAAATCCATTGCCATCATTGGCCGCAGTTCCCGATCCGAAACTATGTACAGGAGATAGTTATGACTTAACAGCCATAGAGCAAGACTTTACTGCGGCGCCGGGTACCTTTACTTGGTACAATGGCGACCCTAATAACGGCGGTGTAGCAATTACGCCAACGCAAGCTGCAAACGTAACCCCGGCAAATGGCGATACTTACTTTGTGGTGTTCTTAGATCAAGCTACAGGTTGCACGGCTACAGGTAACATTTCGTTTATTGTTAACCCATTTCCAACCCTGGTTGCGCCTGTTGTTGCGCCGTTGTGTGCTGGCGAAACAATTGACCTTACCAGCCTTGAGCAAGGTATTACTTCCGACCCTGGTACGTTTGTTTGGTACCTAGGCAACCCTAACACTGGGGGTGTTCAATTAAATTTGGGCCAAGCACAAGCACAAACGCCAACCAATGGCGCTGTTTATTTCGCGACATTTACCAACATTATTACCACTTGCGCTGCTACTACTAGTTTTACAGTTACCGTAAACCCTAAACCATCGCTGAGCCAAGTAACTCCAGTAACCTGTGCAGGCACTCCAGTAGATTTGGCTAGCCTTGAAAGCGATTTGTTGAATGGCGCTACCGGCACATTCACCTATTATTTGGGCAATCCTGATACTGGTGGTTTGGTGTTGACTCCAAGCCAAGTGAGTGCACAATTGCCCACTGGCAACGAAACGTATTTTGTGGTGTACACCAGTACCCAAAACTGCACTGATACCGCCAGCTTTGACTTTACGGTTAATGCTACACCAGTATTGAATGCTATTGCACCACTTGGATTGCAGTGTGCTGGTTTTAGCACTAGCCTTACCGCATTGCAAGCAGGTATTACCGCCACCGCTGGCACCTTTACTTGGTACTTGGGTAGCCCCGACACGGGCAGTGTGGTTGCCAATCCTTCGGCTATTGTGCCAGTGAGTGGCGATGAATATTTCGCTGTTTTTACTGAAAGCGCGAACGGATGTTCGGCGCAGGTAAGCACCAGCTTCGATGTTGCTGCTCCAGTGGCAAACAATGGAGTGAGCTACGATTGTATTGCCAATGTGCTGGTAGTGAGCCTTACTGGTACCACTGGTGGTGCTGGTGGCTACTCGGTTAGCAGTTCGTCGCCAAACAATGCAGGCGATGTATTGACCCCAGGCACTACCTACACCGTAATTATAACTGATACTATTGGTTGCACCGATACCATTACTGGCACTCAGTCTTGTATTATTTGCGATGCTGGCGATGCGGGCACTATTGCCAACAATGTATTCTGTTGCAACGATACCGCATTTATTAGCAACTCTGGGCCTACTTTGGATGTGGCTCGTGTGGTTGCATGGGGCTTAACGCCTCAGGCCGATGGTCCAATTACTGATTCGGCCAGTGCATTGAGTGCTACTGATGTTTTCCGTAGCAATGCAGATGGTAGTTTAAGTTTTGATGCTGGTTGCAGCGATTACCCAGCAGGTAATTACTTCCTTACCCCGTTCATTTCCATTAAGCCAAACGATAACGTGCCAATTCTTTGGGACCCAGCAAACGGTTGTAACCCTGTTGCCGAAATTTGCCCAACTATTAGTGGTACTGGTTGGGTGCTAAACCCAATGATTATTACCTTCCCTGATGGAACTACCTACAACGTAAACCAAGAAATTGCATTTGGTTTGCCTATTGACCAAGCCCTGCTTGATGCGGCTACTGGTGGGTCGTTGCCTTGTATTAAAATCACAGATTTGTATACTGGCGACCCTAATGGAACTTGGAGTGTAAGTATAACCAATACCGGTACCGGTGCCATTACGTTTACTGTTCCTCAATTTAATGTGGTGGTTGAAGCCGATAGTTGCTCATTGCTTACTACCGACCAAGTGTATAGCGTGCCTACCATTGCAGGTACTATAAGCGCTGGGGCAACCAATAACGTCGATTTTGATTTGCCTCCAACTTCTTTGACAGCTCCACCGGTTACTTACAACCCAGCTGCAGGTTGTAACCCAATTGCTGAAATTTGCCCTACATTGGTAGGTACTGGTTGGGTTTTAAATCCGATGATTATCACTTTCCCTGATGGTAGCACCTATAACGTGAACCAAGAGATTGCATTCGGTTTGCCAATCGACCAAGCGTTGTTGGATGCTGCAACTGGCGGTGTATTGCCTTGTATCAATCTTACCGATTTGTACACCGGCGATCCTAACGGTACTTGGACAGTGAGCATAACCAACACTGGCACAGGAGCCATTACGTTTACAATACCTCCATTCAATATCGTTGTTGATTCGGATAGTTGTACGTTGTTGACGCAAGACGAGATTACTCCAATGGCTTCGGTTACTGGCACAGTTCAACCCAACGGTGGCTCAGCTTCAGTGCTGATTAATATTCCTCCGCCAGTTCGCGATTTCCCTACCATTGATAGTCGTTGCGAAGATTACGGTACACCAGCCGAAATAGTAATTTTGAGCCCAATAAGCTATGCAAGTGCTACAGCTACTTGTTTGGATACCGCTACTGGAGACTTTAAACTGGTAGTGAAAGGTTTAACTGGCGGTGCACCTGAGGTGTTTACTGCAGAGAGTTATGTGTTCTCAGAAGCCGCTACATATGATGCTACTAACGATGAGTACACCGTGAATGTGCCGGGCAATACTAGCTTCCCTTATACTCTAACGGTAGGCAATGATGGTTTGAGCGCAGGTGGTACCAATTGCTCAGCAAACATTGTAGTTAATGGCACCCCTTGTACCGTAGGTATTGACGAAGTGGCCAGTGCTATGTTTGTAAGCATTTATCCTAACCCTTCGAATGGTAAGTTTACTATTAAGGCAACTTTGCCAGAAGCTGGCAACATTAGTATTAAAGTGTTGAATATGCTAGGCCAAGAGATAATGAACCAAGAGGTTTATAGCACGGTGGCCGATTTTAACACTACTGTTGACCTTACCGAAGCTGCTGAAGGTACTTACTTTATTTACTTACAAAGTGGTGACCACCAAGTTATGCGTCGTGTAGTTAAGCAATAGTTTAGTTTTAACTATTGATAAGATTAAGCCGCTACGTGTTTTGCGTAGCGGCTTTTTTTTAGAGGTTAATGCGCTTTATGTATTGATGGATTTTGTATGCCTTTAATTAGGCACGAAATTGGGTATAGTGCAAATTGGCTAACTTTGAACATTAATTGAATTTTCTATGAAAACGAAGGAAGACATTGTAACCAATTGGTTGCCCCGATATACAGGCCTTGAACTGGCCGAGTTTGGCAGTTATATACTGCTTACCAATTTTACCAATTACGTGCAAATGTTTGCCGAATTGCATGGGGTGCCTATAAGAGGGCTCGATAAACCCATGCCCAGTGCCACAGCCGAAGGCATTACCATCATCAACTTTGGTATGGGAAGTGCTAATGCCGCAACAGTAATGGATCTGTTAAGCGCCATAAAGCCCAAGGCTTGCTTATTTATTGGCAAGTGCGGTGGCCTTAAAGATAAAAATAGTTTGGGCGATTTGATTTTGCCCATAGCAGCGATAAGAGGAGAAGGAACCAGCGACGATTATTTCCCGAAGGAAGTGCCAGCATTGCCCTCTTTTGCATTGCAGAAAGCCATATCAACAACGATAAGAGACTACCAACGCGACTACTGGACCGGAACCGTATATACCACCAACCGCCGCGTTTGGGAGCACGACGAACGGTTTAAAAAGTACCTTAAAAAAATACGCGCCATGGCCATTGATATGGAAACGGCAACTATTTTTATGACGGGCTTTGCCAATAAAATTCCTTGCGGTGCGCTGCTCTTAGTATCGGACCAACCGATGACACCCGATGGTGTAAAAACTGCCGAAAGCGATGCGCGCGTAACCAAAGAGTATGTTGACCTGCACCTTAGAATTGCCATCGACTCGCTGAAGCAGCTTATAAATGGCGGTTTAACGGTTAGGCACCTTAAATTTTAGGTAGTCCATAAGGGAAGCATTGAAACAGATAAGCCAAAACTAATTGAGGGTCAAGCAGCCCTTTATTGTGCTTTAGGGTTTTGGCTTGGCCTATATTAAGTGGCATTTGTGAGGCAAGTTTTACTTTTGTGTTATGCCTATTTTTCAGCTAGATGAGCAGTTGTGGTTTCCGCCCGTGGAGTATGCCGAAGAGGATGGCCTTTTGGCTGTTGATGGCGACCTCTCGCCCGAGCGGTTGTTGCTTGCCTACCAATCTGGAATTTTCCCTTGGTACAATGAGGAGGACCCGATACTTTGGTGGTCGCCAAACCCACGCATGGTGCTTTACCCCAGCGAGATCAAGGTTTCGAAAAGTATGGTCCAAATACTTCGCGGCAATAAGTTTAGTATAACTGTTGATACCGCCTTTAATCAAGTAATAACGGCCTGCGCCAGCACACTCCGCGATGGCCAGCCAGGTACTTGGATTGTGCCCGAAATGATAGAGGCCTATACCAAGCTGCACCAAATGGGCTATGCCCACTCTGTGGAAGTATGGAGAGAAGACCGATTGGTTGGCGGTTTATATGGCTTAGCGTTGGGTAAAGTGTTTTGTGGCGAATCGATGTTTAGTTCGGAGAGTAATGCGAGTAAAGCGGGGTTCATTACTTTTGTTCAATGGTTGCAACAACAAGGCTACCATTTTATCGACTGCCAAACGCATACGCCACATTTAGAAAGCTTGGGTGCTAGGCAAATACCCAGAGCACAGTTTCTGCAAGAACTATCAGTGGCTTTATATTCAGGGCTCGAACCAGCCAAGTGGGCGTTTCCTTAAACCAGCTTATATGCCTTACCAGGCAAGGTGCGCACAATACCTTTCAATTCAAGCCCCAATAGTGCCGCGGCTACTTGGCTAGCTGGTATCCGGGCACGGTAAGTAAGTTCGTCAATGGCCAGTTGGGTATGTTGTTGCAGCAATTGCACAATTGCATCTTCGTCGGGCTCCAGGTCGGCAATTAAAAGAAGTTGGCGGGCTGGGGTAGGGGTATTTTCCTTATCGGCCCAGCGCATTACCTCCAAAAACTCATCAACGCTATCTAATATTGCCGCTCGGTTGGTTCTGATGAGGTAGTTGCACCCTTCTGAGCATATTTGGCCAATATTGCCCGGCACTGCAAACACATCGCGGTCATAGCTATTTGCCAGTGTGGCCGTTATCATGCTGCCACCCTTTATTTTGGTTTCAATTACAATGGTGGCATCGCTCATGCCCGCTACAATTCGGTTTCTGCGCGGGAAGTTTTCCCTATCAGGCATAGTGCCCGAAGGAAATTCAGTTAGCAGCCCACCTTGTTCGTACATTTTATCGGCAGTGCTTTTATGTTGCGATGGATACAACCTATCAAGCCCGTGCGCCAAAACGCCTATAGTTGGCAGGCCTTGTTTCAGTGCAGCTTTATGGGCTATGATATCAATACCAAAGGCCATACCACTTAGTACTAGTATGTTGTGGGCTTTAAGTTTTTCAAGCAGCATTTCGGTCGCCATGCGTCCGTAATCGGTTGCATTTCGGGTACCTACTATGCTAATTATGCGTTGCATATTTAGGTCTGCATTACCTTTGTAGTAAAGCATTACTGGGCTATCATGGCACTGCAACAGTCGCTTCGGGTAATCCGCATCGAGATAAAATAGCGGTTTAATGTCGTGTTTGACAATAAACTTAAGTTCGTCGGCTGCTCGGTCAAGGGCATTGCTATCCAGTATCTCTTTGGCCCTTATGTCGCCAATACCTGGTGCTCTTTTCAACTTAGCGTGGCTAGCATCAAAAACTTCTTTTACCCCGCCACAGTAACTTACAAGACCTTTAACTAAAACATCGCCAACGGATGGTAAAAAATTTAGTGCAATTTGATGTAGCAACCTTTCGTTCATATGTTTAGTTGAGTTACAAAACTAAATAAATTAGTTAAATTAACCTAGAATTGCCTCCACACAATGGTATGTTATTGTTCCAATAATTGACTAATAAAATTATATGAAATACAGATTTTAAATTTTAATAACGGCAATTTTTTATCTCAAATTTTTCAGTAGTTTTGGGTATAGGAAATATGATGATTTTTAAAAATGACTTGGCCCAAAAATGAAAACAGTTAAGTCAAATTATAGCAATTTCTTTCAAGAGCATTTTAGTGCCATTTTAGACCAAACCGATGAGTTTGTTTGGACGTTGGATGTCAATCTGAATATAATTGATTACAACTGCGCATTTTACGATTCGTTTAGCAAATTAGTAGGGCTCGAAGATATCCAATATACTTCAATAGTAAACCCAGTTTTAGGCAATTCTGTTACCGATGCTTGGAAGCGTTACATAGCCGAAACTATTACGGCAGGCGCTCCACAAATTTTTAAAATTGTAAACGATAATCCTCAAAAGGGAATGTCGGAGTATAGCGAAACACAAATAAGTCCTATATATAACGAACGCGGTGAGCTATGCAGGTTCTTTGTAAGGTCGAGAGATTTATCCGCTTCTTTCAATATTCAACGCGACCTACAGCGGGCCAATGAAGAGCTGCTGCGTTCAATGGATTTGTACCGAACCTTAGCGACCCAAATACCCAATTTTGGTGTAGTTATTTTTGATAAAGACTATCGTTATCTGCTGTGCGAGGGCACCGCCTTAGCTACGGTAGGCTTGAGTAAAGAGCACTATGAAGGCCGCACCATGCTTGAGGCTATGAGCGAAGAAGGAATCAAGGCTTTACGGCCGCAATACGATGCGGCACTTAATGGCGAGTACTTGTCATTTGAATATCAGGCACTAAACAGGCAATACCATGCCCAAATAGTACCTATTAAAGATTCGAATGGGCAGGTTTTTCGTGGAATGATACTGGTAAACGATGTTACGGATGTTAAAAGAGCCGAACAGGTATTGGCCAACACCAATAGAGTATTAGAAGAAGAAGTTTTAGCGCGTACCGCTGAACTTAAAAGTACTAATCAGGAACTTAGGGAGATAAACCAATACCTTGATGATTTTGTGCATGCGGCAGCCCACGATTTGCGCTCACCTATTGTCAATCTTAAAACCATTCTTCACTTGTTGGAGACTATTGGTGATAACCAGGAAAGGGAAGGGCTGATTGCCGTACTGCCATCGTTGGTGCAAGATATTGGCAATACTTTGGATGGCATGATAAGAATGGTTGAGTTTCAGAAAAAGGACCAATTATTGGTCTCATTGCTCAGTTTTAATGACGTTTTTTCGAATGCCTTGAAGGTTTTTGAATATAGCAACGAGATACAATTGGCCGAGATAGATTTTGATTTTAGCAAGGCTGATAGTATTTGGTATATCGCTCCCAAATTGCAGAGTCTGTTTTATAACTTATTGAGCAATGCGTTGAAATATGCTTCTCCTGAACGAAATCTAAAATTGAGGGTTACTTCGCACCGTGAAGGCGAATTGGTAAGGTTAGACTTTCTCGATAATGGTATAGGCATTGATTTAGACCAACATCGAAATAACTTGTTCAAGCCATTTAGGCGTTTCGCTAGCGAAGGCATTACAGGTGCCGGTTTAGGTTTAAGTTTGGTAAAAAGTATGGTTGAGAAAAATGGGGGCAGTATTGAAGTTGAAAGTGTGATAGATGAATATACGTTGTTTAAGATTAGGCTAGTGCCATATCCACAATGATGCGCTATGAAGAATTATAAGGTACTTTTTATTGATGACAGGGAAATGGATAATTTGCTTAACCGCCTAATGGTGCGCGAAGAGCAATTACCTTTTGATGCTACATACATCAATAGCGGAGAGGAGGCCCTTGAGTTTTTGAACGATCAAACCGAAGAAGATTTTCCCCAAATTATTTTTATCGACATTAACATGCCCGTGATGAATGGTTTTGATTTTGTTGATGAATACAATGCCCAATTAGCTAACCAGCCCAAAGCCATTAATACGGTATTATGTTTCCTTACCTCTTCTAGCAGCGACTCTGAAAAGGAAAGGGCCTTGGGCATGCAGAACATTTCGGCTTTCTATAACAAGCCTATCACGATGGCAATATTCGTTGATTTGCAAAGTCGTTTAAACAACAAATAAGACACCTAATTTTATCTATTGTTTTTTGACTACGTAATATTACGTAGTAATAGCTATTTGCAGTATTTGTTTTAGTTACGTTGAAACACTATGTTGATTATTTTAAAAATAGGTTAATGTACTGAAACAATATAAGTATAAGTGCGTAGAATGAGACAATCGGATTAGTCAAAGGCACATTGGCAACTCGATTAACTAAAAAAAACCTCATTCTCAAAGCCATGAAACACTTAAAACTAATTGCACTATTTGTGTGCATTATCTTATTGCCTGCTTTAGCATTTGGGCAAACTTATACTTGGACTGGTGCAACTAACTCAAGTTGGACCACTTCGTCGAACTGGACACCAGTAGGTATACCAGGTGCGGGCGCTACCGTAAACATTACTAATCCAGCGCCACCTAACCATCCTACTTTAGCAGGGAATACTACCATAGCTAATCTAACGGTTACAGGTGGTAGACTTTTTTTAAGCACCCGCACACTAACGGTTACAATTGCTGCTAATCTTACTAATGCAATAGTTGATAATGGCCGAATAAATGCTGTAGATTTTACAACCCTTACCGGCACCACCTTTTCTACCAGCATTATTTTGAATAAAACTTCGGGTACCAATAATACATGGTCGGGTGGCAATACCTTTAACAATCTTACGATAATAAATAACGATAACAACTGGATACGCATGGCCAATACCACGGCCGATGTGTTTAACGGCTCAACACAGCTTACTACTACTAACCAGTATATAGATGTGGCCTACACTGCCAATGCAACTTTTAACGGCAATGTAACCATCAATGCAACAGGTGGCAACGGTATACGGTTTGGGCAAAACGGTGGCGCAACTACCATTGCCTCGGGTTATGCACTGTTAACCACGGGCTATACTTCGGGCCAGCTAACGCTCCGCAACATTACACAAAGCGGTACAGCTGCAAATGGTACATTTACACCCACCAACTTTACACCCACCAACTGTATTTTCGGGGGCAATTTTACCGTCACCGCCACAACTGCAAGTATAACTACTTCTCAATTTAGAGCTACCAATAGTTTTACGGCCAACAACTTCAGTGTGCTGCGGGAGTCAACATTCAGCAGTGTATCAGGCACTACTACTTTTAGGAAAGCAGCTGGTGCGGGCAACAGTTGGTATGGTGGCAACAGTTTTTACAACACTACCATATTCAACAACAGCACCAACCAAACAATTAGCTTGGGTAGCACTGCCGCCGATGCGTTTTACGGCACCACTCGGTTTGTTGCTTCGGGCACCAACCGTATTAATATAGCCATTACCCAAAATGCTGTATTCAATGGTAACGTATACATTGATAATACTAGCACTACCGGTATCTACTTTGGTGCCACAGGCGGTAGCACAACCATTGCCTCGGGTTATAGTTTGCTTACCAATGGCTTCACTGCGGGTACATTGTCGTTGCTAAGGGTTACCCAAAGCGGCACCACAGCTAATGGTAGCTTTGCACCAACCACTTTTACATCTACCAACAGCTCATTTGGGGGTAATTTTACCCTTACATCGGCCACAACGGCTACCATTACAGGTTCAACTTTTAGCAGAACCAATAGCTTTACGGCAACCAACCTATCCAATATAAGCACGAGTGTATTTAGTAACCTTGCGGGTACTACTACCATAACCAAAACAGCTGGAACCACTAATACTTGGACGGGCGGGAACACTTACACCAACTGCACTTTTACCAACAGCACTGCCGATGTATTGATACGCATAGGCACCACTGCTGCCGATACATACAACGGCACCACCCGTTTTGTAGCCAGTGGCAGCAATTATTTTGAGATTGCCTACACCAGTAATGCAACTTTCAATGGCAATGTTTATGCAGATTGCACAAGCAGCAATGGTATCTTTTTCGGGGCATCAACAGGTACTACTACCATAGCTTCAGGTTATGCATTGCTTACCAATGGCTTTAGCAGCGGTACCTTGTCGTTGAGAAGGGTTACTCAAAACGGTTCTGCAGCCAATGGCTCGTTTAGCCCTAGCACCTTTGTAGCCAACGCTGCCACTATGCGTGGCAATTTTACTGCTACCGTGAGCGGCACTAGCACCATAACCAACTCTACCTTCCAACGTACCAATAGTTTTACCTCGGGTACATTTGCTACTATGAGCGGCAACAACTTTAGTGCTACCAGCGGCACCACTACCTTTACCAAAACTGGCAACACTAACGAAGTATGGAATGGTAATAATACCTTTTATAATACTACTGTAATAAATAATAGTGCAGCGCAATACATTCGTTTGGCGGGTACCAATGGCGATACTTACCTTGGCACTAGCCGCTTTGCAGTGAGCAATGCCGCTACTATGCAAGTAGCCTATAACTTATCATCAACTTTTGCCGGAAACGTTTATCTTGATTGCACCGGTACAGGTGGCATAACAATAGGTGCGGGCACCGGTACTGCCGATATTGCAACCGGATATTCACTTAAAACCAATGGATACGCAGGCGCACCACTCAATATTGATGCATTTACGCAAACCGATGTGGCCGCAAATGATAGCTTTAGTGCCACTACACTTACTATTACCAACAGCAGCATAGCTGGCAGCCTTACTTGCAACGCCAATACTATTAGTATGAGTAACAGCAGCTTTACTGGCAATAATAAATTCTATGCAAACACATACTCTACCGTTACCGCATGTACCTTTAGCCAGGGCAGTGCCTCAACAACTTTTACCAAAAGAGGAGCAACTAATGATACTTGGGTAGGTGGCAATACATTTAGCAACGTAACTTTTCGCAACCGCTCAAACGGACGTTTAAGGTTGGCCAATACAAACCCCGATACTCACAACGGTACTGTTATAATAGTTCAAGATTCTACTGGTGCTATTGACGTGGCATATAATGGCACTAACAGTTTTAAAGGTAACATATCGATATTGGGAAGCACCACAGCAGTGAACTTGGGTGCTGGCACAGGTACCATTCAAATTGACGGTAACACAGCCCAAAGTATACTGGGAAGTGGTTCGGTGGCATTAAATATTGAAAGATTATCAATTCTTACCTCGGGCAGTTTGACTTTAAATACACCCGTTAACATTATTAATGACTTACAATTTGTAAATGGCAGAATATTGACTGATGCTGCTAACCTGTTGATATTTAACGACAATGCCCTAGCCACTGGCGCAAATTCGGCAAGTTGTGTAGTAGGGCCAGTAAGGAAAATAGGCAATGATTTGTTTGAATTTCCGATTGGCAACCTAACTTATTTTGCTCCCATTGCCATATCGGCCCCAATAAGTGCTACCGATCATTTTACTGCCGAGTATTTCCGCAGCAACCCAGATGATGCTGGCTTTGATACCATGAGCATGGAATCTACTATGGAGCTTATCTCGACCAGAGAATATTGGAACCTAGACCGCACCAATGGTACCTCGGCAGTAGAAGTAACCATGAGCTGGGGCGACCACAGTAGCCAAGTATTAAATATGACAGCACTTAGGATTGCTCACTGGGATGCCACTGGCCAAATATGGAACGACCTTGGTTTCAAAAACTTTATTGGCACAGAGGCAGCAGGTTCCGTAACAACGGCGAACTCCGTAACAAGCTTCAGCCCGTTTAGCTTCGGCTCGGCTGCAGGTGGTGGTGCATTGCCTGTTGAAATGACTTCTTTTACCGGTCATGTGGTACCTGAAGGGGTGGCCTTGAATTGGACTACCCAAATTGAAATAAACAACGACCGTTATAACGTAGAGCGCTCTTTGGATGGCGTAACGTTTGAAACTATTGGTGAGGTAAGCGGTGCTGGAAACTCCAGTGTTGAAAAGCATTACGAATACATTGATACCGACCCTAAGGAAGGTTTGCTATACTACCGCTTGAAACAAGTAGATATAGATGGAGCATTTGAAAACAGCGAGCTGGTTTCAGTGCTTATCAAAGGCAACGATGCACCAACAGTTACTTGGGCAATTTACCCTAACCCTGCAGAGAGCAAGATAGAAATATCGGGTGGCGAAACAGGGAAACTGGTTGAGGTAGAAATTACCGACCAAACTGGCAGAAGTATAAGCCATGCACCAGTTACTTTCGGCAACAACGAAAGCCTTGATGTAAGCAGCCTAAGCCCCGGAATGTACATACTAAAATTGGTTAGCGCCGAAGGCGTAAGTAGCCAACGATTTATAAAGCAATAATCTTTATTAGGGTTCCTCCCCTTGGTCAAATGAAGATTGATATTTTTTCACCCTCAAAAAAATGTGCATTTCCTCTATGAATTTTATGCTATTTAAACTCAACCTTCCTCCGAGTTAAATAGAAATTGGTCAACGAAAGCCATCGGATTCCTTCCCGATGGCTTTTTTTTAAGGTTTTTAGCCCTCAATATGGTTCTTGGTGCGCATGTATTGCACCGATTCGGCAATTAACTGTCTCAGTACTTCCATATTCACATCGCTCAGGTTTTTGAGATACAAGCATGATTTGCCGGTTTTGTATTTTCCCAATTTCGACAAAAGCACACCGTAGTTGCTGAAACCATCCATAACATATAGGGTCAGGTTCTGTTTTCGCGGCGAAAACCCAACTATCAAAAAATCCCCCTCTCGGCCACTTTCATATTTATAATGGTATTGGCCAAAGCCAACAATTGTTGGCCCCCACATTTTTGCGTGTTCGCCAGTTGCTCCTTCCATTAAAGTGGCAACTGCAATGCAATCTTGCCTGCGTTGCTCATCTTCTATCGCATCAAAAAATGAAGCGACACTAATGTTGGTAGCTTGAGTTTTATTTTCTGCCATTGCGGTTGAGATGGATTTACTTGGGTAACTGCATTCCTTCTTCGTTCTTCTGCACCACCAATTCAAAAGTATCAAGGTTCAGGGCAATGAGGTTGCCCATACCTTCGGCTTCATAAACGCAACCAGCATCTATGCTTATGGTATAATTTTTTAGGCGTTTTAGGGCTGCCCTAATGGTGTTAAGCTTGGTAGGTGTATGGCCATGAATAATGCGCCTAAATTGTATTTTGGCTGGTATAATGCGGTTGTTACGGCTCCAAAGCATGGCATGCCTGTCGGTAAACGGGTTTTTGTCGATGAAGTTGAGACCCGCGTGCACCAGCACAAAATCTTCTAGCTCAATATAATACTCTAGACTATGAAAGAAATTGATATACTCCGTAGGTATGTCGCTTACTGTTTTTACCTTAAAGCTCTTTAACGTTTCTTTGCCTCCTTGTTGGTTGAATACAGGAACTAACAAGGGGTCTTCGAGGCATTTCAGCAATAAGTCTTCATGGTTGCCCATAAGGCAACGCACCTTAAAGCCTTCTTCGCGCAACTTCAAAATGGTATTGATAACCTTCCTGCTTCGGGGTCCTTTATTAATATAGTCGCCTAGCAAAAACAGCTGGTCATCGGGTTGCAAGGCTAATCGCTCAAGCAATAGCTTAAATGTGCGGTTGCACCCATGAATATCACTTATTACCCACCGCCTAGGCATGTGCTGCAGGCTTAAAGGGGTGCAACAACGAGGTTCCGGTCATTTCTTTGGGCTTATCTATGCCCATAAGCTCCAAAATGGTAGGTGCCAAGTCGCCCAAGCGACCACCAGCAATGGGCTGGTTGTACGCATCATCAACTAGAATAAAAGGCACCAAATTAGTAGTATGTGCAGTATTGGGTGTGCCGTCAGGGTTTATCATGCAGTCGCTATTGCCATGGTCGGCAATAATAATAGTGGTGTAGCCGCCTTTTAACGCTGCTTCAACAACATCGTGTGCACAAACATCAACCACTTCGCAAGCTTTTACAGCGGCTTCGAAAATACCAGTATGCCCTACCATGTCGGCATTGGCAAAGTTGAGGCATACAAAATCTGCCTTGCCTTCGAGTAACTTCGGCACTAATGCATCTCGCAGGTCATAAGCGCTCATTTCAGGTTTCAAATCGTAGGTGGCTACTTTAGGTGATGGGCACATAATGCGTTCCTCGCCAATAAAAGGCTCTTCCCTGCCGCCATTGAAAAAGAACGTAACGTGTGGGTATTTTTCCGTTTCGGCAATGCGAATTTGTGTTTTATGATGCTGTGCCAATACCTCGCCTAGCGTATGATGGAGGTTGTCGGTTTCAAACAATACCTCCACGTTTTTATACGATTCGTCGTAAGTGGTCATGGTAAGGTAGCGCAAGGGCAGGGGTGCCATGTTTTGCTCGTGAAAAGCTTGCTGTGTTAAAGCCATGGTCAGCTCGCGGCCCCTGTCGGTGCGGAAGTTAAAGAATAGCACTACATCTCCCTCGTTTATGGTAGCCAATGGTTTTCCGGTATTATCGGTTATGGCAATGGGTTTAACAAATTCGTCGGTAATTCCCGCAGCGTATGATTGCTCCAATGCTTTTACTGGGTCGGTGGCATGTTCGCCAGTGCCGTGAACCAAAAGGTCGTAGGCTAGTTTCACTCGCTCCCATCGTTTGTCGCGGTCCATGGCATAATATCGGCCAATTACGGAGGCTACTTTGGCGTCGTTGGTTTCCAGAAACGATTGCAAATCATTTAGGTACTTCACTCCATTGTGTGGATCAGTATCGCGGCCATCGGTAAAGACATGCACAAAAACATCTTTTAGCCCATGGGCTTGTGTTATTTTCAACAACCCTTTCAAGTGGTTGATGTGCGAGTGCACGCCACCATCGCTTACTAGGCCTAGCAGGTGTACTTTTTTGTTGTTGGTTTTAGCATATTGCAGCGCATCAAGCAGCGCTGGGTTTTGGTCTATCTCGCCATCCTCAATGCTTTTATTTATGCGCACCAGCATTTGGTATACTACCCGGCCAGCACCAATGTTCATATGGCCAACCTCGCTATTGCCCATTTGTCCATTGGGCAGGCCAACATCCAATCCCGATGTGCTGAGAGTGGCATGGGGGTATTTTGTATATAGCGAATCGATAAATGGGGTGTTGGCTTGGTCAATGGCCGATACTTTCGGGTCGGTTGCTATGCCCCAACCATCCAATATCATTAACAGCACTTTCTTTTTCATACTCACTTAATCGAAATATAACTATCTAGGTTCAACAAAGATAAAGTTAAGTTACCTTTTTACGTTTAGAAACTCACAATGCCAAAGCCATACCCTTGCCAATAAAAAAGAAGCTTTTAACATTGGGCTTGCATTGGCACTTTTCGTGCACAATTTTTTTCTATAAGCTACAGGGCATTGCCGTTTTTGGCGGATGGCCATATAACCCTAATTGGTTAACCTTGCGTTGGAACAGTTGCAAGAGGAGGAGTGGGGCTTATAAACAAACAGCCCCTTGGTAACTACCAAATGGCTGCTGTATATATTATGGTGGTATCGTTTTACTAAACCGCTTGTCCTCGGGCTTTCAAAAACTGACGCTTGTATTGTTTATCATCCACTATCATTTTACTGATAATTTCGTGCATCACTTCTGTAGTTCCAGCACCAATGGTCATAAGTCGCGTATCGCGCCAGGCGCGGGCCAAGCCATAGTCTTCGTGATAGCCCCAGCCGCCGTGAATTTGAATGGCATCGTGAATCACTTTTAAGGCTTCTTCGCTTACAAAAGCTTTTGACATGCTTATGGTTTGAATAGCTTCTGGGCCTACCTCAATAAACTCTGCAACAGCGCGGAAGGCAAACGAACGGCAAGCCTCAACGGTAATAGCCATTTGGGCCATTTTGTGGCGCAATACTTGGAATTTGCCAATTTGGCGACCAAAAGCTTCGCGCTCTTTGCTGTATTGTATGGCTTTGCCTAATGCCCACTCGGCGGCATAGGTGCCCATTATAGATGCAATTAAGCGCTCTTCTTGAATGTTGTTCATTAGGTAATAGAAACCAAAGTCTTTCTCGCCCAATAGGTTAGCTTTAGGTACTTTGCAGTTTTCGAAATATAGCTGTCCAGTATCAGAGGTATGCATGCCCAACTTATTCTCAACTCTCACAGCCGAAAAACCAGGGGTATCGGTATCAAATATTAAAAGACTAAGGTTGTGGCCAGGGCCTGTGCGGGTAACCAATACAATAAAATCGGCCATAGTGCCATTGGTAATCCACATTTTGGCGCCATTTACCAAAAAGTGGTCGCCCATATCTTCGGCTTTGGTAATAATACCCCCTACGTCGCTACCAGCATTGGGCTCGGTAATGCCCAGTGCCGCTATCTTCTTACCTTCCAAGGCAGGGCGTAGGTACTTTTCTTTTTGCTCTGGCGTACCGATGGCATTTATCAATGGCAATGGTAAGTATGTATGTGCATACAACGACATGGCCAAGCCTCCTAAGTTGGTGTAGGCTAGCTCCGATGCTATGGTAACTGCGGCCCATAGGTCCATACCACTGCCGCCAACTTCAGTGGGGAAGCTTACGCCAAAAAAGCCTTGCTCGCCCATTTTCTCGAAAATGTGCCTTGGGCAAGTGTGGTTTTTTTCCCACTCGTCGGCATAGGGCAACATTTCTATTTCAACAAATTTCCTAAACGATTGGCGCAACAAGTCGTGCTCCTCGGTAAATGGATTGGCCATTGATGTATATTTTACGGGTTCTTGGTAGTGTGATTAACGTACCATGAAGTTAGCGATTCATTGCCAATAATAAAATTTAGTAGTTGCCGTTTCAAAATATTCACTATTTTTAGGGAATCTCCTCATTGTCAAATTATTACCTCCATGCGTTTTGCTCTTTTTGCCCTAGTAAGTTTTTTTAGTCTTGTATCATATGCCCAGCAACGGGGCGAAATTGTGGGCTATACTTTGGTTCAGACGCTAACTGCCGATAGCTTTGGTGTTGAGGTGGAGCAGTATACTGGTTTTCCGGGCTCCGTATTAGGTTTAGAGTATGACTTTAAAGTGTTTAAAGTGCAATATTACACAGAGGATTATCGTCCTGACTCGTTAACTATTGCAACCGGGCTGGTTACTTTACCCACTGGTTATCCTTGTGCATCGGGTATTATGACCTTTGGGCACGGTTTCTGTCTGAAAGATGGTGAGGTACCTTCTAATCCCGGTAGTATATATGGTATGATTACTAAAGGCATTGCCAGCAACGGTTTTGTAGGTATTGCGCCCGATTATATCCATTTAGGAGTTGATGCCTCGCCGGGTTACCAAGCTTTTATGAATGCCAAAACTGAGGCCACGGCTACCGTTGACTTAATTAGGGCTGCCAAAACCATTGCTCAGATTGAAGGAGTAGACTTAACCGATCAGTTGTTTTTGTCAGGATATTCGCAGGGCGGGCATTCATCGTTTGCTACTGCCAGAGAAATACAATTGTACCATGCAGGCGAGCTTACCGTAACCGCTGTTGCGCCAGGTGGTGGTACTTTTGATTTGGCTGGCGTAGCCGCAGATAGCCTAGCATCGAACACCCGAGTTACGCCAGAACCGCATGCCCTTTGCATGATTGTGCGCACGTACGCCGAAGTATACCGAGACAGCCTTTTCAACCTTAACCTGCCGAACGACCCCGCTGTTGCATTTGATTCCGTTTTCAGATATCCGTATGACTCGCTATTGGCATTGATATTGGACAGAAATACCAATGAGTATCCTAATGGTAGGCTCGACTCTATACCAGTGCGTATGCTTACAGATACATTCCGCGCGCAGTTTCAAAACGACCCGAACTTTTATTTCCGCAAACTACTGGCATACAATAGCCTTTACGATTGGACTCCACAAATGCCGGTTAATTTTTATCATAGCACTGCCGATATTGAAAATCCGGTAAGCAATGTTCAGTTTGTAATGCAAGTGTTTGAGGATAATAATGCTCCTGATGTGCAACTTACCGTTATCTCTAACGAGCTATCGCATAATGCAGCGGGCTTACCTTATGTTATTTTGTCGTTGAACTACATGCGCAGCAAACGGGTTGATTGCTTAACTGGCGCTGAGAACCCTGCCTTGAGCCAAGAAATTGAATGGAATATTTATCCGAACCCTACTCAAGATTTTATAAACGTAACTTTTGGAGCGGGTTTGAATGGTGCAACCTTGAACGTATATACACCCAAAGGCGAAGTTGTGAGCAGTATTAGCCTAAATGCAAATGCCACAGAGGCCCGATTGGAAATCGCTAAACTAGCTGCGGGTACTTATGTAGTTGAGGTGGTTACTGAGAGCAGCCGACTTTATCGCAAGGTAGTTAAAATGTAACACCCTTGGTTGCCAGGATCTCAATGTCGTCGGGAACGCTATATTGATACTGCTCCATTGCAAATCCTAGATGACGATAGATTTTTTCGATTTTTTCGTCGGAAATCTGGTGTTTATTTACTTTGAATTTCTTCTGCGAATCGATGTATTTTACGAACCGGTCTTTGGTGATGTTAAAATTAGGAAGGTTAAGCTGTTGGTAAATGTGCTCTAAGTTCACTAAGGGTTCGTGCTCAAAGTCTTCATACTTCAATTCAATCAAGTTTCCAGCCGGAATCATTGCCTTGTCGCTTTCGTACTTTCTCAGCATCTGCTCATATACGTACAGTATGTTATCTTCCATCTCAAGGTCGCTAATGTCCTGAAACTGAAGCGGCGGAATGGTTTTGGTAAAAAAGTTGAGCGTTGATAGAAATACCGAAATTGGGTTGCGATAGATGTAGATAAACTTCGCATTCGGAAAAAGCTCTAGCAACTTAGGTATACGGCCCGTGTGTGGTGGATTTTTCGATAAAAAACGCGAAGAAGGGGCTTGGTTTACCAAGGTCTTTTTTACAAACAGTTCATAGTCGTTTTTCCAGCGCTGCTGCTCGGCTTTGTTAAAGCCTTTTAGCTTAATGAACTTATCAAAGTATTCTCGGGTGTGTTTCGGGAAGTACCAAAAGTTGTAAAGGCTGTAAGGGTTCATATCGCCCAAGGCAAACTCCTCTTCTTGTGGGTAGTCAGCGTTAAGCTCTACGTTATCTGCTGGGCGCCTTTTGGGCATGTTGGCACTCATTAAACTACGGAAAAGCCATCTGCTACTCAAAAGCTGGTTCGGGAAAACGCTCTGGTAGGTGGTTACATAAGCCATTTCCAAATCTTGGCTAAGCAGGTTGTGCAAGTAAGTAGTGCCGCTGCGCCAATGGCCCAATATAAACACTGGGTCTTTTGTTATTGGAGTGTTTTTTACCACCTCGCCATACTTCCAATTCTCTACCCACCTAAATGGCTCAGATGCTAGCGATACCAGCATTGACTTCACGTACCGACTACGGTATGCCTTGTCAATTTTTACATCTCTGGTCATTTCCCTGAAATTGGGGAACGAGCTACCGGAAATGGTAGAAACCGCAGTTTCAAATTTCTTTATCGCCATGCAAACTCCATTCTTTCGGGCACGAAATTACATATTCGGTATGAATAAGAAAGGGGGCTTCGGAAGTTATTCGCTGGGTTTCCCACAATTGCAGTCGTGTCATTATTTTGTCATAAAAAATAGTTGGGCAGTTTCCGTAGGCGGTGCATGCTGCATTTGCAATACTACAAACTATTACCCATGCTGCAAGCTACCCATTACGTACCTTTTAAGCCTACGGTGTTTTCATTGGTATTTACCAACATAGTGTTTCAACATCGGCTCAAAAAAATAGCCTTTGTTTGTTTTGGTAGATGTTTGGGAGTGTTGGTTTATGGGTTGGGTACCTTGGCCATTTGCTTTAGTATGTTGTTTGCATTAGGACCTTCGTTAAACAGCAAATCCCAGGCACACATATTGGCCAAAAAGCCATGCCTATCTTGAAACACTTGATAGTACTCCGCAATTTTCACAAGCGCATTGCTATGGTCTTTTTCAGGGTTGGGGTGTATGGCATTTCTTGCATCTAGCCATGTTTCGGGGGCTGGATTGTAATAGTCGGTTGTAAATTTAACAGTCGGTTTTATGCCTAGCAAACGCCAAGTGGTTTGCATTACCTTCCAATTAAAATCAAACAATAATTTGCCTGGTTCATCAAACAGCGACTTTAAATCGTGCTTGTAATACTCAAAGTATGGCGAACGACCATACGCAGCCACTAAAGCACCCCAATGCAACTTGGGCCAGCGGTGCGCGTAGGATATCTCCACTTTGTTTATTTGCCTTCTTAAGCCTCTACCTTCTTCTATAGGTATGCTCAAGCGCTCTATACCGTTGGGGCCAACAATATGGGCGCGGTTCCGGAAAGTAGCTTTTTGGAAATTTTCGCACACCTCTATACATATAGGTGTATGTGCCAATACCATTGCATGAAAAGCCAAGCTACCAACGTATGGCAAATCAATAAGCAATGGTTGTGTAAGTGTAGGGTCGGGCTCAGTCATTTTCCTTAAGCAGTTGCAACGGGCGATTAATACTTTCCTCCAGCGAAATTAAGGTCTCCGTTCGGTTAATACCCTCTATATATTGCAATTTATCGTGCAGTACTTTTTTAAGGTGGTTGGTATCGCGGCACAGTATTTTCACAAACATACTATAAGTGCCAGTAGTATAGTTGCAACCCACTACCTCAGGTATGGCCTTAAGTGCATCAACCACGCTGTCGTACATGGAGCTTTTGTTAAGGAAAATACCAATAAAGGCAGTAAGTCCATAACCCAATATTTCGGGTTCAATGTTTACTTGGCTACCTTTTATGAGTCCCATATCGGTAAGTTTCTTTACCCTTACGTGCACGGTACCCCCAGAAACGAACACTTTTTTGGCTATTTCGGTAAACGGAATTTGTGCATCGCTCATCAATATGGAAAGTATTTCCATATCTAGTTTGTCAATTTCTAAATTTTGGGCGGCCATAGATACTCAGATTTAGCTTATTTTCTTTAAAAAGTGCTATTTTATAAAAATATGCTAAACTTTTTTAAAAAAGAAACAAAATATTGCAAGGAAAGGTATAAGGTATTAAATTTGTTTCAGTTAATTGATTAGTTGATTGATTTATTGGCAATTCAATAACGAATAACCAATAACCAATAACGAATAACCAATAGCCAATCAACCAGTTTACCACAAATTAAATTGTTGGGTGATGAAACAGGCAGACGTGCCCTCCCGTCCCGGGGGTGAGGAGCTTGGAACAAATCCTGGATTTGCTTGCAAACCAGAGACTAACCACCTCATGAAGGTTCGAATCCTTCCCCAACAGCATAGCGGGTTTCATTAATGGCAAAAGGCCGTATCTTCATGATGCGGCCTTTTGTTTTTATTTCTTTATCGCCTCGATAGATAAATTTACAGAACCATAACACTTAAATATTTTACTAAAATTAGGATTTTTAAGGCGCTAAAAGGATTGATTTAGCGAGCTTAATAAAGTTTATTATAATGTGTTTTGGGTGGGTAACTAACATTGTGTATAAAATATAGTTGACAAGGTGACATTATCTTCTTAATTTGCTATTCGAGAAGAAACCTTTTAACATTAATACGTTCGCTTTCTATTAGGTGATTGCAAAATGATGCTGATGTAAAAAGAGGCACCATTTTAAAAAAGTGAATGTTGCCGCGTGGTTTGAGGTTTTAGCTCCAAATATTTTTTTTGCAGTGAAACAAAATTTAGCCATTATCGTATAGCTGCCTGTACGTGTTTTTACCGATAGTTGCTGTATTGTTTAATGAACATTTTTAATTTAGTTACTAATTAATAGACACTGAGTCTTGACAAAGTGTTAAATTGTTTATAAATTGAGCCGTATTTTAGAATTTACCAAATTTCTGTTTACCAACAACTGGACAAAAGGAACAACGAAGGTTGAGAAAGAAGGTAGCCCCAAAAACAATTTTTTTTATGAGAAACGTTAACTTATTCTCGGTTGTAACCACAGCCCCGCCATCGTGGCCGGAAAAATTAACTAGAACGAAAAAAACCTTTTCGGTCTTAGCAGGAATCGCATTCCTGCTCTTGTTGTTTGTGGTACCTACTAATCAACTCCAAGCCCAATGTAGCTGGGCGGGTCAAGGTACTACATATTTCCAGAGTGCACCTCAAAACATTCCTTGTGGTACGGCTTCGCCCAGCCAATCGGTTGGTAGCGGTACGTTCAACTATTTCTATGCATACAGCGGCATTACTTATGCTGTAATTACTTGCGGTAGCTCGTTCGATACTCAACTTACCGTATACGACGAAAACCCGGGTTGGACTGTACGTGCTTACAACGATGACAACGGGAATGACTGTGTAGGTAATACTGCGTCTATTTATTTTACGTCAACCTACACTGGTAATCACCTTGCTGTTGTAAACCGCTATAACTGCCAGGGGCATGATTTCACTGGCACATCGGCGGTGTTAAGATTGGCCGAGTTTACAGCGGCTGCTCCAGGCACGCCTACCGGCGGTGGAAGCCAGTGCGCTAGTGCAGGTAGTACAATGACACTTACTCGCGTTGGTACACCTCCAACAGGTTATACTTGGTATTGGCAGAATACCTCTGGCGGTACTAGTACTGCTTTGGGTTCAGGTGCCACTTACACAGCTGGAACTGGCACATACTACCTACGCCCACGCAGTGCGAGCGGATGTTGGGGTACGCAAAGTGCTGGTGTTTCAATTACCATCAACCCAGATGCTGGTGCTACTACCGTAACCGGTGGTACTACACAGTGCGGTGGCTCTGTTACACTCAATGCTTCGGGTGGTAGTGGTGGTACTATATACTATCAAGGTACTACTTCTGGCGGCACAAGCACAGCTACTGCAGCCAGCAGCCAATCAGTAAGCGCGTCAGGCACTTATTATTTCCGTGCTAGAACTGCAGCAGGCTGTTGGGGTCCTGAGGGTAGCCAAACAGTTACCATCAATCCAGTTCCTGCAGCGGTAACTGTAAACGGTGGTACTACTACTTGTGGTGGTACTCAAACACTAACTGCTTCAGGCGGTGCCGGCGGTACTATCTACTGGCAGAATACTACCTCTGGTGGCACTAGTACAGCTACAGCATCAACCAGTCAAACTGTATCTTCTTCGGGTACCTATTATTTTAATTCTCGCAGCGCAGCTGGATGTTTTGGTCCACAAGGTAGCTCTGCTGTTACCATTAACGCTGTTCCTGGCGATATTACATCTATATCTGGCGGCGGCACATTCTGCGGCGGCTCAACTACCCTAGCTGCTTCAGGCGGTTCAGGTGGTACTATTTATTTCCAAGGTACTAACCCATCTGGTACAAGTACTACTTCTGGCGGTGCATCAGTATCGGTAAGCTCTACTGGAACATTCTACTTCCGTTCGTTAAGTGCCGCTGGATGTTGGGGCAACGCTGCCAACACTGTGGCAATCTTTAACTCCGTTCCGGCAGCGGTAACTGTTTCACCAAGTGCAACTACGCAGTGTGGCGGTTCGATTACACTTACTGCCTCAGGTGGTGCAGGCGGAACTATATACTACCAAGGTACTACTGCTGGTGGTACTAGCACAGCTACGGCTTCTACAAGTCAAAGCGTAAGCGCTAGTGGCACTTATTATTTCCGTTCATACAGCGGTAACTGTTGGGGACCTGAAGGTAGCGTAACCGTTACCATTAATGCTGTACCTGCCGTAACCACTGTTTCAGGCGGTGGTACATATTGTACCAATGGTACTCAAACTTTGACTGCATCAGGTGGTGCTGGCGGTACAATTTACTGGCAAAACACTACCTCTGGCGGAACTAGCACTGCTACTGCATCAAGCAGCCAAGCAGTAAGTGCATCAGGTACTTACTACTTCCGCTCGCGCAGTGCTGCCGGATGTTGGGGCACAGAAGGTAGCACAGCTGTCACTATCAATGCTGTACCTGCAGCCGTAACGGTTTCTGGTGGTGGTATTGGTTGTAATGGTTCGGCTACCCTAACCGCATCGGGTGGTGCAGGTGGTACTGTTTACTGGCAGAATACTACTTCAGGTGGAACTAGCACTGCTACTCCAGCTACCTCTCGTAACGTAACCGCTACCGGTACTTACTATTTCCGTTCAATAAGTGCACAAGGTTGCGCAGGCACCGAAGGAAGCACTGCTGTTACTATTGTAAGTTCTATAGCGCTATCAACAGGTGGTGGTACTATCCAATCAACTTGTGGTTCGTCAAATGGTACTGCTTGTATTTTGGCAAGTGGTGGCAGTGGTAGCTACACCTATGCATGGTCAGGTGGCGGTGCAGCAGCATGTAAGAGCGCAGTTCCTTCAGGAAACTATGCCGTAACAGTTACCGATGGTAGCGGTTGTACTGCTACTAGCAGTGTAAACGTAACCGATGCTGGTAGCCCAACTGCAAGTATATCTGCTCAAACCAATGTTTCTTGCTTCGGTGGAAATAATGGTACTGCTACTGTAACTATCGGTGGCGGTACTGCTCCTTACGATTTGGAATGGTCAAATGGTGATTTGAGCTTTGGTGTTGGCGCGGGTGCATACAGTGCAACTTCGCTTAGCCAAGGATTGATTTCGGTTACTGTAACCGATGCTAACGGTTGTAACTCTTCAGCATCAACCACTATTACCCAACCTACGCAGCTAACAGCTAGCGTAGGTTCAGTAACTCAGGTGTTGTGTTTTGGTGCAAGCACTGGTGCTATCAACATTAACGTTGGCGGTGGCACAGGTACTAAAACTTATGCTTGGACCGGTGGCCTATCAACCGAGGATATTACAAGCCGTGCCGCTGGAGCATATAGCGTAACTGTTACCGATGCAAATAGCTGTACGGTTTCTACTTCGACTACTATCACTCAGCCAGCAGCGGCCTTGTCTGCGTCAAGTACTTTTGTTCCTGTAAGTTGTTTCTCAGGTAGCAATGGTAGTATTGATTTGACCGTAACTGGTGGTACTACAACATATACTTATGTATGGAGCAACACTGCTACATCACAAGATATTTCAACGCTATCTTCTGGCAGCTACACGGTAACTGTTACCGATGCCAACGGTTGCACAACTACTGCCAATAGAACGGTTACTCAACCTGCATCTGGCGTATCTATAAATGTAGGTACTATTACTAACGTAGGTTGTTTCGGTGCAAGTACTGGTTCGGTTACCATTAGCGGTTCAGGTGGTTCTGCAGGATACACTTACGCAATCAATGCGGGTGCATACGGCGCATCTGGTACCTTCTCTGGCCTTGCGGCAGGCAACTATACGCTTAGGGTGAAAGATGCCAATGATTGTACAAACTCTACTCCAGTAACTATTACTCAGCCTGCGGCTGCTTTAACTGCTTCTATTACTGCTACTACAAGTGCTACTTGTTTCGGTGCTGCTAGCGGTTCAGTTGATTTAGGTGTAACAGGCGGCACATCTAGTTATGGATATGCTTGGACCAATGGTGCAATTTCCCAAGACTTAAGTAGTGTTGCTGCTGGTAGCTACACTGTAACTGTAACCGATGCAAACACTTGTACTGCAACTGCAACTGCAACTGTATCGCAAGCTACTGTGCTTTCTGCTACAAGGGTGATAACAAACGTTACGGCTTGTCAAGGCTTTAGCAATGGTGCTATTACTTTCACTGGCGCAGGTGGTACTGGTGCTTATCAGTATTCAATAAACGGCGGTAGCACTTACCAAACATCAGGCACCTTTACAGGTCTTGCTGCTGGTACTTACGATGCTTACATTAAAGATAACGGTGTACCAAGTTGTGTAGTTCAGTTGCCAGCAGTGGTAGTTACTCAGCCAGCTTCTTTGGCAGCACCTACGCTTCCTGGTGGTTCAACATACAATTCATGCGGTCTTTTGGTAGTAAACGTTACCCCACAAGGTTCAGGAGCTACAGAGGCTGTATTGTATGATGGTGTTCCGGGTGCTGGTGGTGTTGCAATTGATACCAACACGGCATTCTTGTTCAATAGCCTTTCAACAGGTAGCTATACCTTCTATACCACTTCTTACAACCCAACCATTGGTTGTCAAGGTACAGCTTACACCAGCTTTACTATTGATGTTGTTAACCCAGTATTAGTATCTGGTGTTATTACCAATGTATCATGTTTCGGTGCTGGCAACGGTGCGGTGAACATTACTCCATCAGGTGGTACACCTCCTTACACTTACAGTTGGTCAAATGGTGCAAGTACCCAAGACTTGAACGCTGTGGGTGGTGCTTCATACAACGTAGTAGTAACTGATGCTCAGGGTTGTTTCAACATTGGCTCATTTAGGGTTGTTGAGTACGCTCCGGTAGCTGCAACATTAGACTTTAACATTGCCAACGGTTACGGCATTAGGTGTTTCCAAGATTCTTCTACTACCATTAACGTAGTAACTACTGGTGGTGATGGAAACTATACTTACAACTGGAATGACGGAAGCACATCTGGCAACAGAACTGATGTTTATGCTGGTTCTTTCCAAGTAACTGTTGCCGATGGACAAGGTTGTTCAGTTGTTAAAAATGCAACATTGTTCCAACCACCAGTACTGAATGTAAGTACTCAAATTTCTTATCAGTGTAGCGGTGGTGGCTACTCATCAGCTACTGTGCAACTAATTACTGCTGGTGGTGTGTCACCGTTTGAGTACAGACGCAATGGCGGTAGCTACCAAGTTTCGAATACCTTTAGTAACTTGTTTGATGGTTCGGTTGATACCTTCTATGTGAGGGATGCCAATAACTGTATTACTATTGTTAACAATACGGTTACCTTGCCAACTGCTGGCAGCCCAATCACTTCTTGTGACTTCATTTATGTAGCTCCAAGTAATGAAGGTGGCGACGTAAACAACGCTGGTACGCCTGATTGTCCTACTACGCTTGCACAAGCAATGAACTTGGTAAGTGGAACTAGGACTTATGTTCGCATGTTGGGTGGTGCTTCTCAGTACTTCTATTCTTCGCCAGTTGAACTAGTGAATAATGTAAACATTGAAGGTGGTTATGTTAGAGATTTGAGCGGTAACTGGGTAAAAACCACGAATGCTGCTACTGTAATTAACTTCGCCAATGCGTATGTTGTTCCTAGCCCAGGTATTGGAATCTATGCTGGTATAACCTCAACAGGTAAATCAAACTGGACATTTAGCGATGCAACTGTTAATGTACAATTGACTGGTGCTGTTGGTACACAAGACGGTAATGGTCGTTCTGTATATGGATTGCTTATAAACTCAAGTTCTCAGAATTATACTTTAAGCAACCTTCAGATTAACGTTGGTAATGCTTCGAGCGGCGCCAATGGTACTCAAGGTAGTGCTGGTGGTAACGGTGTAAACGGTGGTGATGGTACCGCTGGTCAGTTTATCCAAGACAACACTGGTGGTGCTGGTCCGTTTGCTGCATGTTGCGGTGGTGGAGATGGTGGTACTGGTGGTAACGCTGGTGGCACAACTGGTGGCGTTGGTGCAGTTGATCCAGGCCCTCGTACTAATGGTAGCGTAAGTCAGTGTTCTCCTGTAGGTAGCTCAACCGCGCAAGGTGGTGGTGCTGGTGGTTCAGGTGGCCATGGCGGTAGCACAGGCACAACTGCCGTATATAACGGTATGAACGGTGCTCGTGGCGGCGGCGGTGGAAGGATCACTGGTTGTTCTTATTCAGCCAATGGTGCTACAGTTGCTACTAACAGCTCAACAGGTCTTACTTGGTACTTCTATTCTCAACCTCAACCAGCTCCAGTAGTGAGTGGTGTTGATGGTAACGATGGTTCAAATGGCGGTAACGCAACGGTGAGTTATAGCTCTGGCAGTCCGGCTACTTCATCATTTGGTCAATACTTTGTGCCTGCTCTTGGAGCGGATGGTGGAGTTGGCTACGGTGGTTCTGGTGGTTCTGGCGGTGGCGGTACTGGCGCAGTTATTGTTGACGGACGCAGTGGTACTCCTTCATTCCTTAACATTGTTCGTGGTTCTGGCGGTGGTGCTGGCGGCGGCGGTGGCGAAGGTGGTGCTGGCGGCGACGGTGGCGGCGGCGGTGGTGCAGCGTTTGGTGTATATGTATCATCAAACTCTCGTACTGGTGCTAGCTTAACTAGCGTAATTGTTAACTCTCTTGGTACTGCAGGTACTGGTGGTACTGGTGCCATTGGTGGCAACGGTGGTATTGGCGGCTTTGGTGGTCAAGGTGGTCCAGCAATGTCTGATACACAATTAGGTGTGGTACTTACCAGCCCTGCCGGTAACGGTGGCAATGGTGGTAACGGTGGCAATGGTGGTCGTGGTCAGGATGGTGGAAATGGTTCAGCTCAAGGCATCTACTACGGTGGTGTTGCTGCTCCTACACAAACTGCTGCAGGTACCAACGGAACAGTTACTGTGAGTACAATCAAGGCTTGTACCAACTCTATTATCCCTATTACTAAAACTAGCCCAGATAGCTGGACAATTACTGGTGGATCATTTGTAAGGGATTTGACTTCTTCTACATCATCATATACTACAGCTTCTGATACTGCTGCTGTATTCTATACCACTACTGGTAATAAATCAGTTTCGGTAGGTGCTACTAGCTTCCCTGGATTTATTAAGGTTACCGGCACCCGTTCGGCTCCTGTAATTACCAGTGCCCCTTATGCTAGCCGTTGTGAAGGTTCAACAATTAACCTAACGACCTCTACTGTTGGTGTTCAATATCGCTGGACATTGTCAAATGTTGACTCTCCAGAAGTAATATTGTCGGTGCTTACTGGTCCTTCAATTACTAACTTGATTACTGCCGATGCGGGTACTTACATTATTAGGTTGCAAGTTCGCGAAGAATGCTGTGGTTGGTCAATTCCTACCTATGCTACTGCTCTGGTAACTCCGCTTCCTGATTCTATAACTACTATAACTGGTCTTAGTTCAGTTTGTGCTAACCAAACTGGTGTTACGTTTAGCGCACCGCTTTCTACTTTTGCTAGTGCAAACGTTAATACAACTACTGGTTATAAGTGGCAACTGCCTGCTGGTGCTTCGGCTACTAGCGCTGGCGGCCTAAATGGTTTCGTATCTGGTGGTAACATCAACATTACGGTAACATTTGGTACCAATAGCGGCAACGTTATCGTTACTCCATCTAATGCTTGTGGTGATGGCCCTTCAACTACCAAGGCAGTAACTATTGCACCTACACCGGTAATAACTGGTATATCAGGTGGTACTGCTATCTGCACAGGTTCTTCTCAGATTCTCTCTCCAGTAGTAACTGGCGCACCTAGCTATACTTACGCTTGGTCTAACGGTGCTACTACACCTACAATTACAGTATCTCCTGCTAGCACTACTACTTACACAGTAACTGTAACCAATGGTTCATGTTCTGCTGTAGCTAGCAAAACAATAACTGTAACTGCGCTACCGGCTGCCGCTGGTGCCATTACTGGTATGTCTAGTGTTTATTATGGACAAAGCTCTGTAGGTTATTCAATAGCTAGCGTAGCTAATGCTGTATCTTATACTTGGACCGTGCCTGCTGGTGCAACCATCACATCGGGTCAAGGTACAACCAGCATAGTAGTAAACTTCGGAAGTGCATTGTCTGGAAACGTTACTGTAACTCCTGTAAACGGTACTTGTAACGGTACTGCTGCAAGTAAGTTTGTTACAATTGGTACTGCTCCATTTATATGGACTGGTAACACCAATGACAACTGGAACGTAACTACCAACTGGAGTACCAGTACTGTACCTACAGCTGCTAATAGCGTGTTGATTCCAACTGGTCGTCCGAACTATCCTTCTTCATACAGTGCTGCTCCAGTAGCTAACGACTTGGTGATTGAGACAGGTGCTTCGGTAACTATCGAAACTGGTTTCGATATGAACCTAGGTGGAACTGTATATGTAAACGCTGGTGGTACTTTGGCATTTGGCCCATCAATAGCAGCGGTTACTCCTAAACTATTTGTAGCCGGTAACTGGGTGATGAATGGTATCGTGACACCAAACCAAGGTGAGGTTTCATTTGATGGAGCAACTGCACAAACCTTGCAAGGTACTACTAACTTCTACTCGTTAAACATTAACAACAGCAATGGTGCTAGCGTTACTTCGGGTATGATGTATGTAGGTGGTGGTTTAGAACTTGATTTGGGTACATTTACCACAAACAATTTGGTTACCATTAAATCAAGTGCTACTGGTACAGGTTGGGTTGATAACTTTAGCCCGGGCATGACTGGTACTTTAAGTGGTGACATCATCATGCAGCGCTTCTTTGCTGCAGCTGCTCAGTCAACTGCTTTCCATTACATCAGCTCTCCTGTTAACAATGCCAATGTAGCCACACAGCTATCAGAGCTTAGCTTGTATGGTCCGAACGGTGGTCAGGTTATTCCAATCGCTACTTGCGATCCGAACAACGTAGCAGGCACATCTCCTTATGGTTCATTGTTTGAGTGGAGAGAGGATGCAGCTTTCTTGTACAGCTGTAACCAATCTGGCTGGCACGTGCGCTCATCGGGCACACTAACCAATGGCCGCGGATATGCTGGTATCGTGCGTCGTAACACTGACTTTACATTGGATGTGAAAGGTACTGCAAACACTGGTACTGTTGCTTATAACAGCTTGGATAACACCACTGCTATTGGTGATGGATGGCACTTGGTAAGTAACCCTTATCCTTCTCCAATTGAGTGGAACGTACCAAGCGCAGGCTTTATCGGTGCAGCACACTTCTGGCAGTCTAGCGGTTCGTACACTGGTACTTACCAACCACAATTGTCAGGTACTGGTTATTTGATTCCTTCAATGCAAGGTTTCTTTATCCAGACCACTGGTGCAGGCCCTACTAACTTTGTGTTAGACAATACCGACCGTCGCACAGGCGATGCTACTTTCAACCGTCAAGCAAACTGGTATGACCATATCTTGAACGTTGAATTGGCTGGTAACAACTTTGCCGATAGAACCACTGTATACTTTGGTGCTGACTGCAGCGATGCTTTTGATAACTTGTACGATGCACAGAAGAAAGAAAGCCGCGCTGGCCAACCTACTTTGTACACTCGTATTGCCAACTACCCTAAATTGGTAGGTATCAATGGATTGCCAACTGACGACAGCAAAGTGGTTTCAGTTCCTATGGGCTTGATTGCAGGTACTGCTGGTACTTATACCTTCACGTTTGCTGATATGAATACCTTCGGTGCGTCTGCACTTATCTTCTTGGAAGACACCAAAACTGGTGCAATCCAGAACATGCGTGCTAACGATACTTATACCTTCACTTCTACATTGTCTGATGACCCAGAACGTTTCATTATTCACTTCTATCCTCCAGCGGCAATCACTACTGCTGATGGCGATTGCGAAGGTTTGAATGGTACTATAAATGTTGATTTGGGCGTGTTTAACGTAGGTGGTACCCAGCTTACTTGGGATAGCTATGAACTAACTGATGCCAACGGTACAGTTATATCTAGCAACACTAATGTAAACGGAACAATCAGCATGGTGAGCATACCTGCAGGTAGCTATGGCTTGAACCTTGAAATTCAAGGATACCAAACCAGCGAAACCATTATCATTGGTGCACCGGCTCCAGTTGATGCAGCATATGCTGCTGGCTTTAGCCAAGCATATACTCAGGCAATCCTTGAGTTCCTGAATCAATCAGTGAATGCTACTGATTACTCTTGGAGCTTTGGTGATGGCGTAACTTCTAACTTGAGCAACCCAACTCACATTTACACTCAGCCAGGTATCTATGATGTGACATTGGTTGCCAACAGCGATGATTGCTCTGATACTTACACTTCGAAAGTGGAAGTACTAGAAGTTGCCGTTGGTTTGCCGAACACATCAGATGCAAATCCGATGGTGAACATTAGCAGCTATCAAGACGTGATTACTTTAGGGTTCTTGAACCTGAAAGATCCTAGCGTACAAGTTGATATCTTTGACCTATCAGGCCGTAAGATTATCGAAACTTTGAGCTTGGAAACTTCACAAAGTAGCCACCAAATCAAGATGTCTCAAATTGCTAGTGGTTACTATTTTGTAAGGGTAACTGGTGCAGATACTTATGCGGATAAAAAGATTTTCTTGACATCCGATAATTAATAGTACGTTTTTATTAATCCCTGAATAATATTCCCGGAGACGTTGTGGCAGCGTCTCCGGGTTTTTTTTGCCCTTTGTTTGGAAATTGGAAATAACCCCCTTTACTTTGAGGTAAGAAATGAAAACAGATAAATTTCGTACCCATTGCCACTTGCTGCCTTTGGCAGGCTAGTGTTTTTGGGTTGAAGTATATAAAACCAAAAACTACAAGCCTGCCAATTTTGGTGGGCTTTTTTGTTACTTAAAAAAACTAACTATGCTTCGCATTGCAATCCAAAAATCGGGACGATTACAGGAAAAGAGTTTGAACTTGTTGAATGAGTGCGGACTTGGTATTGATAATGGAAAAAGTGAGTTGAAAGCGTTAGCCAGAAATTTCCCTGCCGAGATATTGTTTTTGAGGGATGATGATATACCACAGTATGTTGAAGACGGTGTAGCCGACCTTGGTATCTTGGGCGAGAACGTTATCTTAGAAAAGAAAAAGAAGCTGGATATTATTGAGCGACTTGGGTTTGCCAAATGCCGCCTTTCGATTGCCGTGCCTAAGGGCGTTGAATATACCAACGTACACTGGTTGGAAGGTAAAAAAATAGCAACATCGTATAGCCGTATCGTGCAAGATTTTTTAGCGCGTCATGGCGTTAATGCCGACATTCATGAAATAAGCGGTTCGGTTGAAATAGCCCCCGGAATAGGTTTGGCAGATGCAATTTGTGATATAGTAAGTACTGGCGGTACGTTAATGAGCAATGGATTGATAGAGGTTGAAACGGTTATCAAATCGGAGGCAGTACTTGTTGCAAATACCCAACTTTCCGTTGAAAAGAAAGCGCTTATTGATAAGCTTATGTTCAGGATAGCTGCCGTAAATAAAGCGGCTAACAATAAGTATATTTTACTAAATGCACCAAACAATAAGTTGGAGCAAATAATTGGTGTGTTGCCCGGTATGAAAAGCCCCACTGTAATGCCATTGGCAATTGAAGGTTGGAGCTCGGTGCACTCGGTTTTGGCAGAGGAAGATTTTTGGGAAATAATACACCAATTGAAGGCTAATGGGGCACAAGGCATTTTGGTGATACCAATTGAGAAAATGATACTGTAGTGTTAAATAGTTTATACCGATAAAATCAATATTTGTAATTATGATACATGGATTGGTTGTTTATAGTTATCCAGAGCAAGAGCAGCTTGACGAATTGTTGCGCCGCCCAAGTATGGACCATGCTGCTTTACTTGATGTTGTAAAACCGATAATGAGTGCGGTGAAACTGGAGGGTGATGAGGCGGTGAAAAGATTTACAGAATTGTTTGATCGTGTGGCTTTACCTTATGTTAAAGTGGAGGCCCGCGAAATATTGGATGCAGAGTGGCAGGTGAATGAGGCGTTGAAAGTAGCCATATTAAAAGCGGCTATAAATATTGAGAAGTTTCACAAAAGCCAAGTGCACGATGAGCCTATGATAGAAACAATGCCCGGCGTTAACTGCTGGCGCAGAAACCTGCCCATTGAAAGGGTAGGGTTGTATATACCAGGTGGAAGCGCTCCGTTATTTTCAACAGTGTTGATGTTGGGTATTCCAGCAAAGATTGCTGGTTGCAAAGAAGTGGTGCTGTGTACTCCACCTGATATAGATGGGCAGATAAACCCTGCAATATTGTTTGCTGCCCAAGTTGCGGGTATAAGGGATGTTTTTAAGATAGGAGGGGCTCAGGCTATTGCAGCAATGGCATACGGAACCAAAGAGATACCAAAGGTTGATAAAATTTTTGGGCCCGGTAACCAATACGTAACCGCAGCCAAACAATTTGTTCAAATGGAGGGCACTGCCATTGATATGCCAGCAGGGCCGTCAGAAGTGCTTGTAATTGCCGACGAGGGCGCCCCTGCCGCTTATGTAGCTGCCGACTTATTGAGCCAAGCAGAGCATGGGCCAGATAGCCAAGTTATACTGGTTACGTGGAGCGAACAATTGATCAGCGATGTTCAAACAGAATTGGCAAAACAATTAGCGGCGTTGCCTAGAAAAGAGATAGCCGAGCAAGCGTTAAGGCATAGTAAAATTTTCTTGGTGCGAAATGCGTTAGAAGCAATGGACCTGAGTAATGCTTATGCGCCTGAGCACTTAATACTAGCTGCAAGCAATCCTCACGAATTGGCAAATAAAGTACTGCACGCCGGTTCGGTTTTTTTGGGTTACTATACGCCAGAGTCGGCGGGCGATTATGCTTCGGGTACTAACCACACTTTGCCTACCAACGGCTATGCCCGCAGCTATAGTGGTGTATCGGTTGATAGTTTTGTGAAGAAGGTTACTTTTCAGCAGTTAACACGCGAAGGACTTGAAAACCTAGGGCCAATTGTAGAAACTATGGCAGCAGCCGAGCAACTAACTGCTCACGAGCGAGCAGTGTCTATTAGGAGGGAATGAAGCTGCGCATTTGCGGTGATATCTGATATAAAGAAAGGCATGGTTCTAAACCATGCCTTTCTTTATTTATTACTCAACTGGATAAGCCCAATTGCTATTTTAAAATTATTAATCGACCAAAGAGATATCAAACTGCACCAAGTCTATTAAATCTTGCACGCGCTCATCAATTTCATGATGCTCTAAAGTTTTGGTTCTGTTTGGTCCAAACTGCTCAACACAATAAGATGCCATGGCGGTACCAAATATTACAGCACGTTTCATATTGTCAAAAGATATGTCTTTGGTAGCAGCCAAATGGCCCATAAAACCACCAGCAAATGTATCACCGGCACCTGTTGGGTCAAATACGTCTTCAAGCGGCAAGGCAGGGGCAAAAAACACCTCGTTGCCTTGAAAAAGTAAGGCGCCGTGTTCGCCCTTTTTAATAATCAAGTATTTTGGGCCCATTTCAAGAATAAGCTTGGCAGCTTTTACTATGGAGTGCTGGCCAGATAGCTGGCGGGCTTCTTCGTCATTTACAAAAAGCACATCAACTCGTTTCAACACTTCTTTTAGCTCGGCCATTTGTATGTCCATCCAAAAGTTCATAGTGTCCATGGCAATCAAACGTGGGCGGCTGGTCATTTGGTCCAAAACCTTTGCTTGAACCACAGGACTTAAGTTACCAAGCATTAAAAAGTCACTATTCTTGTATGCTTCTGGAAGAATGGGGTCGAAATCGGCTAATACGTTTAGGTCTGTAATCAAGCTATCGCGGGTATTCATGTCCATGTGATAGCGGCCCGACCAAAAAAACGATTTCTCACCTTCTTTTACTTGCAAACCAGCAGTATCAACACCGCGAGCATTCAATGCTTTTATTTCGTCAAAATCATAGTCGCTGCCAACTACTGATACTAGATTGATAGGCTCCACAAAATTGCTAGCCGACCAGCTAAAATGCAGTGCACTTCCGCCTACAATACGTTCAACTTTTCCAAATGGGGTTTCAAGTGCATCAAAGGCTACGGTGCCCACTACCAATAAACTCATAAACTATTATTTTGTATAGATTGTTCTCGGATTAACTGGGTGCAAGATACGGCCTTTTTTGCTTGATTGAGCCTACTTACGTAGCAAAACTGTTACTTTTTTGACAAAATTGGAAGTTGGGTAATATTACTATATCTGTTTAATATATTAAACTTACAACAGCCAGTGGGTGCTTGAAAGGTAATAGGTTAAGACTGGCTGAATGGAATGTTTAATGGTGAATTTCGGCTAGAATAGCTGGTTGCTTTGATTTGGCAGGTTTTCAGTTGTTAATTTTTTTTACAAAAAAACCATCAGCTTTTTGTTTTTATGCAAGGATGCTATACATTTGCAGTCCCATTAGGGGAAAATTCCTCCTTAGCTCAGCTGGTTAGAGCATCTGACTGTTAATCAGAGGGTCTCAGGTTCAAGTCCTGAAGGGGGAGCAAACAACGGTAAGGGTTTCAGGAAACTGAGACCCTTTTTTATTTTTACACTGAAAGTGCAATTTGCAGCATTAATCAAGAAGGGGTCTAAATCTACAAAACGTGTAAAACCAAATCGCCTAAACGAAAGTGAAACATCAAGCGCCCTTTAGGTTTAAGCAATTTGAGGTACGGCACGATTGCTGCGCCATGAAGGTGAACACGGATGGGGTATTGTTAGGGGCTTGGTGCAATGTGGCTGGGGTAAAAAATGCCCTAGACATAGGTACGGGAAGTGGCGTTATAGCCTTGATGCTGGCCCAACGAGGCATAGAAACGGTTGAAGCCATAGAATTAGACAAGGATGCAGCAGCACAAGCACAAGAGAACTTTTTAGCATCAAAGTGGGCATCAAAGTTAACTGGCCATCATATGGCATTGCAGCAGTTTCGACCCAATAGCCCTTACGACCTCATTGTTAGTAATCCACCTTTTTTTGAGAATGCCTATAAAACTCCATTAGCCAACCGCAACCTTGCAAGGCATAATGATACCATGCCTTTAGTTGATTTAATGGCATTTGCGGACCAATGGCTTACATCTGAGGGTAAATTGGCATTGGTATTGCCAACGGATATGGCAAAAATGGCAAAAGAAGCAGCCTTAATTCAAGGGCTGTATTTAGTCCATATTTGTTACATAAAAGGCGCAGTTGGCGGCGAAACCAAACGAGTGTTACTTTCTTTTGGGCGCAGTAATGAGGAACCAATAGTAACCCACTTGGCTATTGAAACCGCACCGTTGATTTATACAGACGACTACAAGGCCTTAACCAAAGACTTCTATCTGGCGTTTTAGTCTGTTAAACGAACAGGAATTTCGTAACCTCTTTTGGTCATTTCTTCAGCTATATCGGAAGGTATTTCGCGACAGGCACAAAATTTTGCATGGTCAATGTGCCAAACAATTTGCTGGCGGGTAGTAGGATTTTTCGGCATAGGGTGAACCCTGTGCCAATCTTTGTTCATTGTTACCATGTAGTTACTTTATCCTGCAAAGATAGTGAAGGTAGACGGGCTATTTTTTTATTTATTTTTCGTCATTAATTCGAAACGTACTTTAACCCAACAATAGAGCCAATTAAGGTGGCAATAAAAAACAACCGCCAAAAAGCCGCAGGCTCTTTAAAAAAGATAATTCCGGCAATTACAGTGCCTACAGCCCCTATCCCTGTCCAAACGGCGTAAGCAGTGCCAATGGGTATGGTTTGGGTAGCTTTATAAAGCAACTCCATACTTATCGTTATGGACACAAAGAAACCTACCCACCATAGGGTGGCAGTTGTGCCTGAGGTTTCCTTCACTTTCATTAAGCAAAAGGCAAAACCCACTTCAAACAATCCTGCAATAATGAGTAGTAGCCAGTTCATTTTTTGTTTTTCTTAGACACAAGACACAAGACACAAGACACAACACACATTGGCTATGTCGGTAAAATCATTTTCAAATTAGCACATTTCCAAATTCTCAAATTAGTTTGTGCACCCCATCTACCACATCAACCATAAATGCACTGCCTTTTCGACCAGTGTGGCGGTGGTAATATTGCTCAATATACACAATGAATGATTCTATGGCGTCCTTTTTTACTAACGCAAAAGCGCAACCGCCAAATCCCGCTCCCGACATTTTAGCTCCAATGCAGTTTGGGTTTTCTTGTGCACCAGTTACCATGGTATCCAATTCGTGGCCGCTAACCTCATAATCCTCTTTTAAGGATCGGTGCGATGCAAATAGTATAGCACCAAATGCCTCAATATCGCCACGGCGCAAAGCCGCTGCAGCTTCCTGCACCCGGCGTTGTTCGCTCGATACGTGATGCGCCCGTTTGCGCAGTACAGGGTCATTTATGCATTTATCAATGTCTCTTGGGTCGGCTTGAACCAGGCGCAGTATACCTGTTTTAGATTGCAGCAGAGCAAGTGCCGTTTGGCATTCAGCCAATCGCACATGGTATTTGCTTTCACTCAATTGGCGCTGTTTGTTCGTGTTAAGCACAACCAACCTATAATCGCCAAGTTTCAGAGGAACGTATGCATGTTCAAGGGTATCGCAGTTAAGTAATATCGCATTATTGGCTTTGCCGTGTGCCACAGCAAACTGATCCATAATGCCGCATTTTACCCCAATAAAGTTATTCTCGGCTTTCTGGGCAATCAATGCTATCTCGGTGCGGTCCAAAGGTGTACCAGCCTGTTCAGCAAACATATATGCAGTAAGTACTTCTACACAAGCCGATGACGACAAACCAGCGCCTATAGGCAAATCAGAATTAAACATTAATTCAGCACCGGTAAGGTCAATTTTCTTTTTCTGTAATTCGCTCAACACGCCCAATGGGTAGTTTCCCCAACCACGCGATTCATCATAGGTTATTTCGGCAGCCAATGAACAAACAATATCGCGTTCATCCATACCCGAGCGCATCCACATTATCTGGTTATCCTCTTTACGGAAACCAGCATAAATGCCCCGCGATATAGCAGCAGGCATTACCCAGCCGCCATTATAGTCAATATGCTCGCCAATAAGGCAAATACGCCCAGGGGCAAAGTAAAACTCAACGGGGTAGGGGTCTTCCCTGCCGTAAAGTTGGTAAAATAGTTTTTGTAAGCTTTTAATTTCCATTTCAGCTTTGTGATTCTTGATAACGGAAAAGGGCTTCTCTTAGTTGTGGGGCGGTGTCTTCTACCAGTAAGGTATTTGCTGCGGCCCAAGCACCCGTTTCCGACGATGCCAACCATTTTACACGGTCTGTTGCGCGAAGCGGGGTATAAAACTCGATATGGAAAGGGTAATACTTATTGGCATCGGCATATTCAGGGCTATTTACTGGCCGCTGGTAAAGGCACATCATATACGGGAAAGGCTTGCCGAACAACGTATCCATTGCCCCAACAACCTGCCTTAATATATCAGCTAAATTAGTCCGCTCCTTAGTATCCATGTCGCTAATGCTACTCTTGCCCTGCCTATTCACTATATACACGCCATACGGATAATCTGTAAACCATGGAATGAAAGCTGCAAAATGCTCATTTTCCGTAATCATTCTACGGCCATCCTGCATTTCTGTTGCCACCATATCTAACAAAAGGGAGTTGCCAGTTGCGTTGTAGTGTTTTAAACTATTATCCAGTTCGGCTTGTACCTTCAAAGGCACAAAAGGGTAGGAGTATATTTGACCATGCGGGTGATGAATGGTTACGCCTACTTCTTCGCCACGGCTTTCAAATGGGAATATGTATTTCACCTCTGGATCTGCAGCTAACTCTTGAAAACGAGCTGCCCAAACGTTAATTAGCTGGGCAACGTGCTCTAGCGGCAATTGCGCCAAACCTTTGAGATGGTCTGATGAATACAATACCACATCGCAATGCCCGGCTGCTTTAGCGGTGTGGTAAAAATCGGTTGGTCCAGCTTCCGGTGTAGCATGGTTGGGCGATAGTGCTGGAAAATCGTTGGGATATAACAAAACCCCATACTCATCGGGCACTTGGCCCGAACCAGGACAAAACGGACACTGCCCTGTAGGTAAATGCGGACGGTGCTGGCGATTGGGCGCCACCATGTTGTAAGTACCTAATAAGGGGTTCCAGCGTAAATGTGACATTCGATTTTTCCCTTTTTGGGCCTGTAAAGGTAAATATAAAATTGTTTCGAGTTTCGCATTTTGACTCCGCTCAGTATGACAAAAGTTGCGGGTTACTTGTTGCGAATTGGCTTAATTTAAGTCGTTTATAGATATGGTAATATTTATAAATTGTTAGAGATGCTAAGTGGACGGTTTTTAAGTATTTAAGACATGCGACTAAACCACTCTAACCTGTAACTCGTAACTCGCAACCCGCAACTCGTAACCTTAACTCACCATAAGTCAAAACATATGCTTAATTTCACTCAATGCTCCAAAATGTAAAAGTGAGAATTCAGTTAATGGCCGTGCTGATTGGGATAGCACTCATGGCCGTAAAGTTTGGAGCCTACTTTCTCACGCATTCCAATGCCATCCTAACTGATGCGTTGGAATCGATAGTTAATGTAATAGCTGGCTTGTTTGCCTTATACAGTTTATGGTTAGCTGCCCATCCACGCGACGAAAACCACCCTTACGGGCACGGCAAGGTCGAGTTTATTTCAGCTGGTGTTGAGGGAGCGCTGATTATGGTAGCTGGGTTTATCATTTTTGGCAAGTCTATTTATAACTTCATCCATCCACAAGAAATCCATCAAATTGATTGGGGATTGGCTTTAATAGCCTTAGCAGGGGCTATTAACTTTGGGTTGGGTTGGTTTTTGGTAAAAAAAGGTAAACAACATCGTTCCATGACGCTTCAAGCCGATGGCAAACATTTAATGTCTGATGGTTGGTCTAGCTTGGGTTTGGTTATAGGGCTGGGCATTATTCTGCTTACAGGCATCAATTGGATTGATAATGCAGTGGCTTTGCTGTTTGGGCTGATAATTGTGGTCTCAGGCTTGAAATTAGTTCGCGGCTCTGTGGCAGGCATTATGGATGAAGCAGACGTGGTGCTGATTAAAGAACTTATTGAAATACTCAACAAAAATCGTCGGCCCAACTGGATTGATATTCACAACCTGCGCATTATCAAATATGGCTCAAACCTGCATATCGATGCGCACGTAACCTTGCCCTACTATCTAGATTTGCAACAGGTGCACGACGAGTTGGAGGCAATGGACCACATTGTTACCGATTATTTTGGCGAGGATACGGAGTTTTTTCTACATCCCGACCCTTGTATTCCTACCAGTTGCCCTATTTGTATCAAAACCGATTGCCTAGTGCGTCAGCACGCATCTACACACCGCGAAACTTGGACATTGGAAAACATAATGAAAAACAAAAAACACGGAAAAGAAGATGGCAGATAGAAAATAACAGATGACAAAGCTACCCGTTCTGTCATCTGGACACTTGTCATCTGTCATTTACACTCAGTCTTTAGAGCTGTCTCCGGTAAAGTAGTCGTCTTTGCGGTGAAATAGCACGTTGAAGGTAGTGAGGCTGCCATATATGCGGGTAATGTACTGTTGCAGGTTTACCTTATCCTCGTCGCTTAGTTTAGTGTTGGCGTTTATCTGTTGCTCCATTACACGAATGCGGTCACGCACCATCACTATTTTATGGAAAAACGTCTCGATAGGAATTTCCTTTCCTTTTAAGTTGGTATCCTCTGGTTGCAAAATCATGGTGCCGCCTTTCCACTTATCGCCCATCGGTATCAACATCGTAAAATCGGCAAAGCGAGAAAGCACTCCAGCCATGGCTTCTTGCACATCTTCCATCGATAGGGCTTCCTTAAACTTATCTGGCTGGGCCAATACGGTAATGCCATCAAAATCGCGGGCAATATCCTTATCGCCATGCTCTTTAAAAAATACCTTTAGGGTATCCAAGTCGCCACCCGATACAATGCCTTCACCATATTTAGGATGCTCTACCCGTGTACCAATTCCGTATGAGTTTGCCATAGTTGCAGTGCTTTTTGTGTTACTAGTGCGCTAAAATATCAAAATTGAGGGAAATGGAAGTGCCGTGCAGCAATAACCTATCATCTTTCATTTCCAAAACTTCAAATCGCCCCGTTTTCAAATTCCACTTCTTATCTTGTGTGAGTATGCCTGTATTGCGCACTATCTCCATACTGTTGCTGACTTTGGCGTTTGCCGGGGCAACGCGTGCGCAGCAATTATCGCAGTTTCGCATGAAAATGGTGCCCGTGCAGGCCGATACTTTGCAGCTGGACAGTCTATCGCTTTTGCCCAACTCTTTGATGCTCTGGAATGGCGATTTGCGCCTCGATACGAGTGCTTATACCATCGACCCCGTTTCGGCTGAACTTACTTGGAAGCAAAAGCCTGCTGTGGATAGCGTGCAAGCCATATATAGGGTAATACCCTTAAAGCTTGATGCAACGCAGCAAAATAAAGACATTACCAATTTGGCCCAAAACGAGAACTTCCTCCTCGACCCATTTAATTACAACCCCAATGCCAAAGGCACCACTGGTGTGGTCGATTTTGGAAACCTAGATTATAACGGCAGCTTTTCGCGCGGATTAAGCGTGGGCAACAACCAGAGTGTGGTGCTTAGTTCTAGTTTCAACCTGCAATTGCAGGGCAGTTTGGGTCAAGGCATTGAAGTAGTAGCGGCACTAACTGATAACAACGTGCCTGTGCAGCCTGAAGGCAATACACAAACGTTGCAAGAGTTTGATAGGGTGTTTATTCAAATCACCAAAAAACCGCACAAACTAATAGTAGGCGACTATGAGGTAGGCAATCCTCCCGGGCATTTCATGAAGTTTTATAGAAACTTGCAAGGCGGGCAATATAGTGGCCAGTTTAGTTTAACGGATAGCATTAGTATAAAAACCCAAACCAGTCTTGCTCTTGCTAAAGGCCGTTTTAGCCGAAACCAACTACCCGTAACCGAAGGTAACCAAGGCCCCTACAAACTTACGGGTGCCAATGGCGAAACGTTTATAATTGTGATGGCTGGCACCGAACGGGTGTTTGTAAACGGCAAACAACTGGTACGTGGCTCGGGCAACGATTATGTAATAGATTATAACCTGGGCGAGATAACCTTTACGCCCAATACCATAATAACCGAAGATTTGCGCGTGATTGTGGAGTTTGAATACTCTGAGCAGAACTACTTCCGTACGTTTGTGCATACGTACAATGAGGTAGATGTAACTGATAAATTGAAGCTGCGTCTAAATTTTATAAACGAGGCCGACAACCGCAACCAAGCTGTGCAGGCCGACCTGAGCCAGGAGCAAAAGCAGTTTTTGGCAGACATTGGGGATGATTTGTCGCAAGCGCAGTACCCTGGCTACAAACCTGTGGCTTTTGAGCCCAATAGAATTTTGTATGAGCTAACCGATACGGTAGTTAATGGCATTGTTTACGATTCGGTTTTTGTGGCTTCTGTATCGCAAGAGGTGCAGTTATATTCGGTTTCGTTTGCGTTTGTGGGCACCAATAGCGGCAATTACCGCCCGGCCAACGCTACCGCCAATGGGCGCATATTTGAGTGGATTCCGCCGGTAAATGGCGTGGCTCAGGGTAGCTACGAGCCAGTGATTGTGTTGGTTACCCCCAAGCGCCGCCAAATGACCACCTTGGGCCTAGATTGGGCACCCACTGCTACCGATACCTTTATCTTGGAGGGGGCCATGAATAATGATGACCTCAATACCTTCTCGAAAAAGAACCAAGGCGATAATATTGGTGTGGCTACCTTGGCTGGCTACAAAAGGAAAATAAACTTTGGTGCACCCAAAACCGTCGGGGTTTTTGCTGCCGATAGCAGCCTTGTGCGGATGGAAAAGCAGCAAAGGTGGTATATGTTGGCGGGCGGAACGTATGAGTTTGTTAACCGCAATTTTAATCCATTAGACCGTTACCGACCCGTGGAGTTTACCCGAAACTGGAACTTGACTGGACAAGATAGCAGCAAAACCGACCAACACCTCGCTAATGGAGGTGTTACACTGTTATGGAACCAGCATGGTAGTATAGGCTATGATTTGAGTTATTACCAAGTTACAGGTGGTGTTTACGAAGGATATATGCACAACATTACCAGCAGGTATGATAACAAGGGCTACAAGCTCAATTTTAGGCTGAGCTTGTTAAATGCCCAAGGAAGTACTCAGGACTCCCGTTTTATGCGACCTTTACTTACTGCCGAAAAGACCTTTTACAAACTGAAAGGCTGGCGCGTTGGTGGCTATTATGAACATGATAACAATAAGCGCTACACCGCTGGCACCAATAGCTTGCTTGCCAGTAGTTTTGTGTGGACCGATTGGCGCGTATATGTAGCCAACAGCGTAAGCGATACGGCCAAGTACCACACCAAATTAGAGTACATTAGGCGACTAGAGTGGCGGCCAGAGACCACGGGAGATGCATTGAACCTATATTCGGCTAGCAACACTTGGAATTGGACGGGCGATTGGACCAGCAACCCTATGCACAATCTATCATGGCAAGCAACTTATCGCCGATTTGAAGATAGACGCAGCACCACACAAGAGCTAGAAGAGTTTTATTTAGGTAGGGTGCAATATGGCCTCACAGTGTTTAAAGGCGCTATTACAACCAACGTGCTCTATGAGCTTGGGGCAGGGCAAGAGCAGCGCCGCGATTTTACCTATCTGCCTGTGCCAGCCGGTGAGGGCAGTTACATCTGGAACGACTACAACGGTAATGGCATACAAGAAGAGAACGAGTTTGAAATAGCAACCTTCACCAACGATACCATGTACATTCGGGTAGCCAACCCTACCAATGAATTCGACCCGGTGAATATAACGGTGTTCAACCAAGCGCTAAACTTAACGCCAGGCAATGTTTGGCGCGGGAAGAAGGGCATCAAGGGCTTTGTGGCTAAGTTTAATAGCCTCACCTCATTACAACTCGATCGTAGGGTATTTCGGGGTGCTAACATTTCTCCATTCAATCCTTTTGTGTTTGATATTGACGAAACGGCGCTGGTGGCACTCAATGCCAACGTGCGCAATAGCATCTTCTTCAACCGAACCGACACCAAGTATAATTTAGAGTACACCATACAAGATAACCGAAATAAACTTAATCTCTCCACGGGCTTTGATGTGCGCACGCTTAGGGAACATCTATTTCGGGTGCGTTCCAATTTTGTGAAAGATTTTACGGCCATTGCCAAAGCTACCTTCGGCAACCGGGGCGGCCGTAGTGGCAACTTTGCCGACCGTAACTACGATATTCGATACTATACTGCCGAACCGGAGCTTATTTACTTGTTCAAGGCCAAATTCCGTATTTCGTTGCAATATGTATATGGTCGGGGGCAAAACGAGCTGGCAGGCGGTGCAGGCGAAAAGACCCAAAACCAGCAAATTACCATCGATTCGCGCTACAGCATCGTTACCAAAAGTAGCATCAGCGCTAAATTTACCTATGCGGCAGTTCAGTACACTGGCACCGAGAATAGCGCTATTGAGTTTGCTATGTTGCAAGGCTTAAAAGCAGGCAACAATTTCCTTTGGACACTCGGCTTCGACCGAACACTGGCCAAAAACATTCAGCTCAACCTTAGCTACGAAGGACGCAAAACCGGAGAGGCTAGGATGGTGCATATTGGTAGGGCGCAAATAAGAGCGATATTTTAGACACAAGACACAACCTGCCTGCCGGCAGGCAGGGACACAAGACACAAGACACAAGACACAAGACACAAGACACAATATTTCAGTCGCTTTTTGTAAGAAAGTTCAATGTTTAATGCCATTATATCCAAAATCGTGCCTCTTACATTATACATGGTACATCAAAAATGCCCCATCTTTGTATCAGCTATGTCAACCAACTTCAATCTCAACAACCTTATCCGTGCCAATGTGCGCAAAATGAAGCCTTATTCATCAGCTCGCGACGAGTTTAGCGGCACGGCGCAAGTGTATCTAGATGCTAACGAGAACCCATTTGATACGGGACTCAATCGCTATCCCGACCCACACCAAAAGGAATTGAAGAAGGTTATTGCAAAGCTTAAAAAGGTAAAGCCCGAGAACATATTTCTGGGTAATGGTAGCGATGAGCCAATTGACTTGCTGTTTAGAGCTTTTTGCGAGCCAGGCGCCGACCATGTGGTGTTTATTGCTCCTAGTTATGGCATGTACGAAGTAGCGGCCAATATCAATAATGTTACCTATACACAGGTACCACTTACCAGTGAGTTTCAGTTGGATACCGATGCTATTTTGTTGGCTGCTAAGCGCAAAAATGGTGCATTGATATCAACCAAACTGATTTTCCTTTGCTCACCCAATAACCCAAGCGGTAACTTGCTAGATAAGGCTTCAGTGAAGCATTTATTGGATAATTTTGATGGTCTGGTAGTAATTGACGAGGCCTATATTGATTTTGCCGAGGATAAAGGCTGGTTGCCGGAATTGGCAGAATACCCAAATTTGGTAGTATTGCAAACCCTTTCCAAAGCTTGGGGATTGGCCAGTATTCGTTTGGGGATGGCCTTTGGTAGTGCAGAGCTGGTTGCGGTGTTGGACAAGATAAAACCCCCATACAACATCAACGAACTTACCCAACAGGCTGCCATGAAAGCCTTGCAGCATGCAGACAAAGTGCAAGCGCAGATAAAAGAACTGTTAGAAGAACGCAGCAAATTGGCCGATGGCTTGAGGCCGTTGCCATTCGTTGTTAGGGTGTTCCCTTCCAAAGCTAACTTCTTGTTGGTTAAAACCACCGATGCCCGTAAAGTTTATGACTATTGCTTGGAGCACGGTATTATTCTCCGCGACCGGAGCAAAGTGCCTGGCTGCGGAGGTTGTGTAAGGGTTACGATAGGCACCCCAGATGAGAATTTGAGGTTGTTGGAGGTGTTGCGGGAGTTATAATAACCTCATCGAGTAGCTACTACTGCGCCTCCATTATCGAACTGTTTGGCCGATATAAGGGTACCATTGCTGTATAATATTTCATAGAATAGTTTACCATCTGCATCCCAAAAGCGCCATATACCAATTTTTACCCCTCGTTCATATTGCGCTTGTGCTGTAACATGGCCTTTGGCGTTGAAACTAGCCCAAGCACCATGAGGTTTATTGTGCTTCAACCAACCTGTTTGCGATATCTGTCCGTTATTATAATGCTTTATTACAGCTACTTTACCATGCTTCTGTTTAACGAAGGTAATAGAAGGTTCTGCAACTTCTTGAGCATAGCACAACTGCAAACAAAACAATAGCGATAAAATAGAGAGCAGCAGTTTCAAATACCTTGTGTTAATATTACCTTAACATGAAGGTAATAATAAGCTAACACAGTTACGGCACTCATTGTTCTCTAACGAGTGTTAAATTTTTAGCTTACTCAATAATGGTAACCTCCGTGCGGCGGTTTTTGGCGCGACCATCCTCACTGCTATTGTCGGCCAATGGTTTAGTGGCGCCATACCCTTTAGCTTTCAATCGTATTTTATCTATACCCGCGTTTGCTAAGTAACTAACCACTTCATTTGCGCGCTTTTGCGATAGATCGAGGTTGTTAGCATCAGTGCCTACATTATCGGTGTGACCAGCAATTTCAAGCTTAATGGCAGGGTTTATTTCCAGAAACTTCACCAACCTGTCCAACTCGCTTTTCGATTCGTTTTTGAGCTTATAATTACCCGTTTCGTAGAATACATTATTCAACACCACGGTACTTTTTGAGGAAAGAGGCTCCAGCAAAATATCCAGCTTTTGGTAGTTGTGCTGTTTGTCGATGGGGAAATTATAAGAGTAAAACAAATAGCCAGGTTGGTTGATGCTTAAGCCATAATTGCTACCGGTGGGCAACGTTAGCAAAAACTCTCCACTTTGTACATCGGGCACTATCAGGTTGGTGGTTTGGCCAGTAGCTAGTTCGATAAACTCAATTGAAGGGAGTAAAACTTTTTTGGTGCTCTTATCTTTTACCGTGCCCGTTACATAGGTTACCTTTTTAGGCCTTGCCGCTAGGGGCATTTCAAACCCATATATATCAAGATTGTTGTTGAGGGTAAACCTATCGGTGGCAAAGTATGCTGAATCACCATTAAGATTAACAAAAATTCCACCTTCGTAATAGTATGAATTGATGGGGTAGCCCAGGTTGGTTGGTTCGCTCCAGCCATTCTCTTGCTTACGAGCATAATAAATATCGGCATCGCCAAAGCCAGGGCGACCGTCGCTGGAGAAGTAGAGCGTCTGTCCATCAGGGTGCATATAGGGCCGCTCATCAATGGTTGCGGTATTTATGGTTGGGCCAAGGTTTACGGCCATGCCCCATTTGCCGTCAGGTTGCAACTGGCTTACCCAAATATCTAACATGCCTTGCCCGCCAGGACTTGAGCTTACAAAATACAACGAACGGCCATCGCCACTAATACAAGGCTGTGTTTCTTTATACTTGGTATTGATGTTAGGGCCTAGGTTTACTGGTTTGGCCCAAGTATTGCCAACCCGTTTCGAAACATAAATATCGCAGCTGCCGTAGCCGCCGCCGCTCTCGCAAATAGTAAAATACAACTGCCTTCCATCTGGCGAAATACTGTGAGCGCCTTGGTTAGCATCTTGGGTATTTATATTGCTACTTACCGATATTGATTTGCTCCATGCTGTCTCTTCCCATTGGCTCACTAGTATATCTTCTTGCAGGTGCATGGTGCCTGGGTCTTTTATCTGGCGTGTAAAGAAGAGATATTTGCCATCGGCCGTAAGGGCAGGGAAATATTCATTATCGGCACTGTTTACCCCTTGCCCTCCAGGTTTTGGAGTGAATGTCACAGGGTGTTTAATGGCTTCTTTAGCAAATACTATGCTGCTTTCCAGCAGTTTCAGTTCACCTTCGCGCTTTGGATTAATGGCACCATCTTTTCGGTAGGTATCCAAGTAGTACTGCGATGAATCGAACTGCTGAATGTAAAAACAGCTTCGTGCCAGATAATAAAAGGCCTCCTTACTTTTGTTCGGGTCCACTTTCAGCATTTCTGTAAAATGGAATTTCGATTGGCTGTATTTGCGGGTTTGGAAGTACAAATAGCCCAGCCGTTCGTTAGCGAGCATGAAGTCGGGCTGTATTTTCAATGCCTCCAGCAACGATTGCTCGGCCTCTGCAAAGCGGTCCCAGTTAAGGTGCTCCATGCTTTCATTATACAAGTCAAAGGCTTTCTTGTTTACTTTTTGCGGCTGTGGCTGGGCAATAGCTGGTGCAAAGCCCAATAGCAATAGTGTTAAAACCAATAGCCACTGGTTCAAGGTATATCTAAGTACTTGTGCGTTTGCAGTGATATTTCCCATTTCGGGTGGGCTTTTACATAGTCAATAATCAATGGCGTAACTTTCTTGCTAACGCTCCACTCGGGTTGAAGATACAATTTACATGCCGAGTTTACTTGTGCTGCAAACTCTTCGGCCCATTGAAAGTCGCTTTTATTGTAAACGATTATTTTTAGTTCATTGGCAAAAGGAATAACCTCCGGTAAGGGAGCTTTAAATTTTTTAGGCGAAAGGCATATCCAGTTCCAATGTCCACTGAGCGGGTATGCGCCCGATGTTTCAATATTGGTTCGGAAACCCGCTTGTTGCAACTGGGCTGTAAGCTCATCCAAATTGTACATTAAGGGTTCACCACCTGTAACTACCGCCAAACGGCCCGGGTGCTGGGCTGCTTCGGTTACTAGGTCAGCTACTTCCCACTTAGGGTGCGCATCGGCATCCCACGATTCTTTTACATCGCACCACACGCAACCCACGTCGCAACCACCCAAGCGTATAAAGTATGCAGCATTGCCTTGGTAGTAGCCTTCACCTTGTATGGTGTAGAACTGTTCCATAACTGGCAGGCTGGTAGTTATAGTTGTATTAGCAGACATGGTGCAAATATCGGAAGGAATATTGGTATACCACCACAGTGTATTTTAATAGATTGGCTTTCAATATATTATTATACCCTTGCGCTGTGCTTGTAACTTTTTTTTACGGTTCTCGTATTACCCTTATGGTAGGTCAATTTCAATTACCTAAAGCCTTTAATTATGCAAAAGAGTATTCTGATTGTTGGTATCATAATGATTATGGCAACAGGTTTTGTTGGTTTCCGCTATGGCGACGATAAAAACTCGATGGACATAACTTATGAAGTACTTTGCAAGGATTGCACGGTAACCTATCGCGATGAAACAGGCAACTCGGCCGAAGTGCACGGCGTGCCAGAAAAATGGTCATTTGATTTTACAGGTAAGCCGGGTCAATTTGTATATGTATCGGCCACAAACCCCGATGGCTCTGAGACGCACGTGGTAATTAAGCGCGGCGGAAATGAGCTTATTAAAGGTAAAAGCCTGGAGCGCGAGCACGCCGCACGAGCTGGTTCGATTTTGTAAAAACTAAATCGGTTGATAGAATAACATAGAGCTGTCCCGTTTATGGGATGGCTCTATTTTTTTGTTGCGGGGCAAGTGTTAAGTCCAACTAGGGTATACAGCGGGCAAAAACTAACCAAACTGGTAAGCATAAACACGGCTCCTAAAACAACCAAAACAATACCTACCGTGCCAGTAACGGTACCGGTAAAGTATAAAGCAATGAATATTGCAGCAACTATTACTCTAATAGTGCGATCTACCATTCCCATATTCTGTTTCATAAACAAGTTTTAGGCAGTGTGCATTAGCCACACTGCAAGGGTTATAAAACCAATACACGCTTTGCACCATGCTAATAAGCGCAATAATTCATCGCTTTTGGTTTCATTGTAAAACAACCATATCGTTTGCGCGATATTAGTGACCAAAGTCACACCTAGTACATGATGTTTGGCAGGAAATTGAAACGCGCTCTAACGCCTTTTTTTTAGTAAAATAACGCCAACGGAAACCAAAACGGACATTAACACAGCAATAATACTAAGCCCAATGCTCAGCAGCCCGTTAATCGAAAATCCGCCTCCGTCTATATTATATGCTTTACGCAGGTGAAAGTTTTGCTCACCCAATACACTAAAGCCAATGAAGCTAAACAATACGAAAAGCAGATAGTGCGGTATATAAAACAACCATGTGTTTTGGCAGCGATGCTTGTAAGCTGCCAACAGAAGCATTACCATGTAGCTGATGACGTTGAACAGAAAAAGCGCTTTACTATATACTTGGTAGTTAGCAAATCGCGCACTGATGTCGTCGCCGAACGATAATGAATACCAACCAAGTATTGATAACGTAGATAAGGCACTGAACGAGACAATAAACAGGGACCAATACAGCTTCGTGGTTTTGTTTAACTTATTATCATTATAGCTATCCATGGTTATAAGGCATTTACCCATTCTTTGGCAGCTTCAAGCTGGTCGGGCTGCGGTATCAAAATTAGTTTACTGGTGTCGCGGAGGTTTCTTTGCAATATTTTGATAAAAGTAAGGCTGCTTGGCGATGCCGGGTAGGCCACATTTTGCCTATACGTTTCTATTATCAGTAGTATCTCGGCTCCCACACACGATTGCACATTGTCGGGCGGGTTTGGGCCAGCTCCATGCAAACTAATGCCTGCACAAGGCTCGGTGCTATCAAGCATTTTTACCAGTTCTTTAAGGTGTTGTTTTTGTATCCAGTTTTTAGGAGCCTCATTAAGCAGTAAGGTGCCGCTTGCCACATTTTCTTTTAAGTACTCAATAAACGTAACGGGTGTATATCGCTTATAACCATCGGCCGGAAATTCAAGGGCATTAGTTCCTTTCCTCACTGGGGCAGGTGCTGGCTTAATAGAATCGGCTGCTATCTTTGGAGGCGCTATTGGCTCGGTTTGGTTGGTGCAGCTCGCAAAAATCAGCATGATTATAGCAGTAGCTTTTAGTAAGGGGCGTAACATCAATGAGCTTATTTTATAATAGTGATAAAGCGGGTTTCAATTGCACCATTATCAAACCGTAATTGCGCGTAGTAGAAACCCGTTGAAAGTCGGTTGGTGTTAATTAAAAGTTCTTTAGTTCCAAGTGCAGACTCCTGTATTTGCACTTGACGGCCTTCTGTATTCAAAATGGTTACACTAGCAATGCTCAGTTTGGGGCTGCTTAATACAAAATGGTCGCTAACTGGGTTTGGGTAAATGACAACTTCTGATACATCAACTGGCACTTGAGCTGAAACCACTCCTTCGAACGACAAATTATCAATGGTTAACTTACTAGGCTGCGGGCTATTTAGGCTGTCAGTTGAGGTAATCAATATCACATAGCTGTCTGGTTTTGGCAAACTCGTTTCTGATGAATCGGTATTCAATATCTGGAAACTGAATTGTTGAAATGTAGCGGCTGGGCCTAGCCTGGCGTTGCCAGATGCTATAAGCGAATCGCGGTTCAGGCCAGCATCAAAACGATACATATACAGCACTACCAATGCCTTATCGCCAGGGGCTGCATCGTATTTATAATAGCCACTGAAGCTTTCTGGGCGATAATTGATAGCGGTGCCATCAAGTCCCAGCGAATCGTTGCGGATACTGCCATTGGTAAGAATACCAGCATAGTAGTTTGAAGTTCCGGTGGCCAAAATGGTTTGCACCACCGCAGCACTATCGCCTGATTGGGCATCACTGGTGTCAAACACGGTTTCGCCAAAAGCGATAAAAGTGCTGGTATTGGTTTTCCAACCTACGGGTACTTTGTAGGTGCCAGTATCGGTCCAGCTTTCAAAGTCGCCGTTAGTAATGTTTTGGGCCACCAAAACTATGGTTGACAGGCAAAATAGGAGCGTTAATAGGTGCTTCATACTTTAAATATAGCAATTATATCAAAATGTAGGCGATGTATAGGCAAAATGTAATTATGAAATTTGCGCTACGTAGGTATTGTATTCAGTTAGAAACCGAATATTTCAGCAAGTTTCTGCTCTAGGGCAGCTCCGCGAAGGTTTTTGCTTACGATGTTACCTTCTCTGTCAATCAAAAAAGTTGCTGGAATTGATTTGATATTGTAAAGGCCGGCCACTGGGCAGTTCCAAAACAAGAGGTTGCTGCCGTGGTAGGGCCAGCTGAGGTTGTCTTGCCCAATGGCGTTTACCCAAGCATCCTTATTTTTATCCAACGATACGCTGTATATGGTGAAACCCTTGTCTTTGTATTTTCCATAGGTTTTTACCAAGTTCGGGTTTTCATTTCGGCAAGGCTTACACCAACTTGCCCAAAAATCAATCAATACTACTTGGCCTTTAAGGCTTGAGAGTTGAATCGTTTCGCCTGTCGGGCTTTTGAGTGTAAAGTCGGGTGCAGGGCGGCCAATGGCCAACTTGGTTGCTTCGGCTACCTTGGCTGCAATTTCTTTGGCTAAACTTAAGCTAGAATCTTGCGCTAGTGCTTTATCAGCTATCTTTTTGATGAAATTGGCATGTTCTTCAATATTGAGGTTGCTGATGGCAAACACGGCTAGCAATGGGTCGGCGGTAGTATCGGCAAAAGTTATAAGGCTATTAATCATACTTTGTTGCAACGCGGTATACTCATTCTGCATAGCCTGTAATTGGTTTTGGTCGGCACCACTGTATTGTGCATTGATAAACTCTTGATTTAACTCACCGACTCTGCGGTTTTTTACGCCCATTTCTTTAACAAAATTGTTCAATGTTATAGTGGCTTGGTCACCACCAAAGGTGTACTTCATTATATCATTAAAATCGCCGTTAAATGTAACTTTTGTACCCGGCTCCAATACCACAATCCAGGTGTGCTTTTCATCTACACGCAACATGTATAGGTTTCGGCTAGTAATTTTGTTTTTAAAGGCGAAATTGCCTTTTTTATCAATCATAGCCGAATCAACTACTGTGCTCTTTGTTAAGTTGTTCCATTTATCCAAAAAGATGGTAAAGCCTGCTGCATTGGCCATTTTACCTTTAATGGTGTATTCTCCTTCAGGGGCAAGTTGTTTGTTACTAGCATTGCTGTTCAGAACTGTTAGAGCAGCAAATGGCAACCTATAACTGCCGTCAAAGTGCCGATTAGTAAGAACTAACTTGGCCAAGTTTTGGGAAGTCAATGCTAATGTTGACAGGCAAAATAGGAGTATAAAAAAGTGCTTCATGCCTTAAATATAGCTAAAAGACGAAAAGATAGACTACTGATAGGTAAAAATGGTTTGTAACCTAAAGTTAGGAGTGATAATAAAAAGGCACGGAAACCTCCGTGCCTTTTTGTTGCGGTTGTGGGCATTCCGTTCGTTTAAGAACCGAATACTTCAGCTAGTTTTTGCTCCAAAGCTACACCACGCAGGTTTTTACCAATGATGTTACCTTCTTTGTCAACCAAGAATGCGGCAGGTATTGAGTTAACGTTATATTGGCGAGCCACTGGGCAGTTCCAAAATAGTAGGTTACTGCCATGGTGTGGCCAAGTTAGGTTGTCTTGTTTGATGGCGTTTACCCAAGCATCCAACTCTTTATCCAACGATATGCTGTAAATAGTAAAACCTTTGTCTTTATATTGTGCATATGTTTTTACCAAGTTCGGGTTTTCAGCACGGCAGGGTTTGCACCAGCTCGCCCAAAAATCAATCAATACTACTTGGCCTTTTAAGCTAGACAGTTGCACTGTTTGACCAGTAGGGCTCTTGAGTGTAAAATCGGGAGCGGGGCGGCCAACGGCCAACTTAGTACTTTCAGCTACTTTGGTAGCAATTTCTTTGGCTAGGCTTAGGTTCGGGTCTTGCGCAAGTGCCTTATCGGTTATCTTTTTCAAGAAATCGGCATTTTCTTCCACATTTAGGTTGCTGATTGCAAACACAGCCAACAAGGGGTCGGTAGTTGTATCAGCAAAAGTGGTAAGATTGCTAATCATGGTTTGTTGCAACGCAATGTATTCATTTTGCATAGCCAACAATTGGTTTTGGTCGGCACCGCCGTACTGGGCATTCATAAACTCTTGGTTTATTTCGCCTACGCGTCGGTTTTTTGCGGCTAAGTCTTTCAATAGGGTGGTCAACAGCACCGTGGGTTGACTACCAGCAAAGCTATATACCGATACATCGTTCAAATCCCCTTCGAAGGTAAGTTTGGCTCCTGGTTCCAATACCAAAATCCAACTGCGGTCTTGGCTAATGCGCAACATATACAAACCGCGACCAACAATCGGTTTTTTTAGGGTAAAGGCGCCTTCTTTGCTAATAATACCTGTATCTACAGGGGTAGCTGTAGTAAGGTTATCCCATTTATCCAGAAAAATGGTCATGCCAGCGGCATTGGCCAATTTACCTTCGATTAAATATTCGTTATCGGCGGGCTTGTCGGCGGTATCGCACGACTGCAAAACAAAAGTAAAAGCGATAAGCGCTAGGAACAGAGTCCTCATGATATTCATTTTTGATTGAGTTTTTCAATTAACACTTGAGTGGCCGCTTTAGGGTCGGCTATCCCTTTTGATGCTTTCATTACCAACCCCATAAAAAAGCCCTGTAATTTTTGCTCTCCATTACGGAAACGGGCTACCTCATTGGGGTTATTATCCAGTATTTGCTGCACTATGCTACCGATAACGGCAACATCGCGCTGTTGTATTAAGTTCAGTTCCTCGGCAAGCACCTGGGGTGCTTTTTCGGGCTGCAACAACATAGCCGGGAAAAGTTGTTGGTTGGCAATGGTATAGCTTACAGCCCCATCGTCAATCATATTTATCAACCCAGCTAAGTGCTCAAAGGTAATAGGAAATTTTGCTATTTCCACGCCTTTTTCGTTTAGGTATGCCTGCACATTGTGTATTACCCAGTTGGCAGCGGCTTTGTAGTTGTTTGTGAAGCCAGTAAGATTAACATAAAATAACGCTATATCCCGTTCTTCGGTAAGAATTTTGGCATCGCTGGCTGGTAAGCCATGTTCGTTTATAAACTTCTTGTAAAGCTCTTGGGGTAGGGCAGGTAAGGTGCTGTTTATGCCGTCAATATAAGATTGCGAAACCAACACGGGCGGCAAATCGGGTTCCGGGAAATAGCGGTAATCGTCCGCATCTTCTTTGCTGCGCAGGCTAAAGGTAGTGCCATTATCGGCATCAAAGCTGCGGGTTTCCTGTACAATCTTACCGCCGCTTTCCAGCACATCAATCTGGCGCATTACTTCGTGCTCAATGGCGCGTTTCAGGTTGCGCACCGAGTTCAGGTTTTTTACTTCGGCTCGTTGTCCATATTGTGTGGCGCCATTTAGCATTACCGAAACGTTGGCATCGCAGCGTAGGCTGCCTTCTTCCATATTGCCATCGCAAATGCCCAGCCAGCGCACTAGTTTACGTATCTCGGCCAAGTATGCGTATGCCTCATCAGCACTGCGGATGTCGGGCTCAGTAACTATCTCAATCAAAGGAGTACCAGCTCGGTTAAGGTCCACCAAAGTATTGCTTGGGTCAATATCGTGGGTGCTTTTGCCCGCATCTTCCTCTAGGTGAATCCGATTGATGCGTATGCGTTTAGTTTCGCCATTTACCGCAATATCCAAATGGCCATTGTAGCATATTGGCATATCCATTTGGGTTATTTGGTAGCCTTTTGGCAAATCGGCATAAAAGTAATGTTTGCGGCTAAACTCGTTGCGCTCCTGAATTTGACAATTGGTAGCCAACCCCATTCTAATGGCCAACTCCAATGCCTTTTTATTGAAAAACGGCAAGGTACCCGGATGCCCAACTGATATGGGCCCCAAATGGGTGTTTGGCTCACCGCCATAAGCCGCTATTTCTGGGCTGAATATCTTGCTCTCCGTTAGCAACTGCGCATGCACTTCCAAGCCTATTACGGGTTGGTAGTTGTTTATAGTAGCTAACGATGGGATGCTCATATAGCCGCTAACAGCTCTTCCAAGTTTATCGCTATCGAACACTCGTTTTCGATAATAAACGTATGGATATTGTTATGTTCTTGATACTGACCATTGCTAAGTTCGAAAATATTGAACTGCTTTGTTTCTGGGTCGATGATAACATAATATCTTACGCCCTGCTCTTCGTATATCTCGTACTTTAGGTGTCTGTCTTTTAAAGCAGTAGCTGGCGATAATACCTCTACAATCAATATTGGGGGCTTGGTAATATAGTCATCGGTCTGGTCATATGTAACAACAATATCTGGCCTTACAACATTGTGATGGTCAACTATCCAATCAAGGGAAGTTACTGAACAGCATTTGTAACAAGCCGGATTAGCTTCTTTTAACTGTAATCTCAACTCATAGTTAACTTCACCTGCGACTCTTTGATGCCGTATGGTTCCTGATGGCGACATAGCATAGGGGTAACCATCAATAAGCTCCCATTCACCGTCCCATTTCTGGTACTCGGCAACAGTGTAATTGGGTGGATATTTATGGGCTCGCATATATCAAATATACTGAAAAATAAACGTCATTGCCATCATGTACCTATCCCCTCCAACCTCCCCCTAAAGTAAGAGAGGAGCTAATATATTATTTACTCAAAAACGCCTGAGCCAACTCTAACACCTTTGGCAAGCCAGCAGGGTTTTTACCCCCAGCAGTGGCGTAGAAGGGCTGTCCGCCCCCGCCGCCTTGTATCTCTTTGGCCCAATCGCGAATCAAGTCGCCAGCTTTCCAGCCTTTGGTTTTTACTAGCTCGTCGTCAATCATGATAGTCAACTGTGCCTTACCATCCGCTTGGTTACCGAGTACCAAAAACAAGTTCGGTATTTCTTGCTTCAGGTTATAGGCCAAGCCTTTCACGGCATCGGCATTAGTTAGGTCAATTGTTGCACCAATGTAGTTTACACCATTAATGTGCTGCACCGTTTTGGCCAAACTATCTTTTAGGCTATTAGCTTGGGCTATGGTAGCTTGCTCCAATTCTTTTTTAAGGGCTGCATTTTCATCAGCTAGGGCTTGTATACCTTTTACCACGTCGGCGTTGTTGCGGCTAATAGCGGTAATTTGTTCCAATTGCCCCAATTTTTCGTTGATGTATGCTAAGGCGCCTGGGCCGGTAACGGCCTCAATGCGGCGTATGCCGGCAGCCACCGAGGTCTCGGTCGTAATTTTCAAAAGACCAATCTCGCCAGTAGCTTTTACGTGGGTACCGCCGCACAACTCCACCGAAGTGCCAAATTGGATTACCCTTACTACATCGCCGTATTTCTCGCCAAACAAAGCCATCGCTCCCAAAGCTTTTGCCTCTGCGATAGGCACCGTGCGGCGCTCGTTCAAGGGGTAGTTGGCGCGGATGCGCTCGTTTACCAATTGCTCCACTTTAGCCAATTCTTCGTCGGTAACTTTGCTAAAGTGGCTAAAATCGAAACGCAATACGTCTTGGTTTACCAATGAGCCTTTTTGCTGAACATGGTCGCCCAATACTTCGCGCAATGCCTCTTGCAACAAGTGCGTGGCACTATGGTTTAGCTCCGTGTATTGGCGTTTTTGCTTATCCACCGAAGCACGAAAGTTAGCACTTGGGTTAGAGGGCAATTTATCGGCCCAATGCACAATAAGGTTGTTTTCCTTCTTGGTATCGAAAATGCGGATAGCCTCACCGTTATGGGTAAGGGTACCGGTATCGCCCACCTGTCCGCCACTTTCGGCATAGAAAGGGGTATAATTAAACACCAATTGGTATTGCTCTTTGTCTTTCGCTTTTACGCTACGGTAGCGGGTTATTTGTACCTCACCCTCTTGGTAATCATAACCTACAAACTCAGATTCGGCATCCTCTTGCAGCACCACCCAATCGCCTTGCTGCACATTTGCATCTTGGCGGCTGCGGGCTTTCTGTTTGGCAAGTTCGGTCTCAAAACCATTTTCATCAATCAGCAGACCATTTTCGCTGGCCAACAGACGCGTAAGGTCAATAGGGAAACCGAAGGTATCTAAAAGTTCAAAAGCTTCTTTACCACCAATGGTGTTGCCTTTCATATCCTCTGTTATGACAGCAAATTTCCTCAACCCACTGCCTAAGGTATTCAAGAACGAAGCTTCCTCCTCTTTAATCACCTTGCTAACAAAATAAACTTGCTGTTGCAATTCAGGAAATACATATTGCAACTGGCCAGCCAAAACGGGCACCAATTGATGGATAAAGGGCTCTTTTAGGTTCAGGTATGAATATCCATATCTAATGGCCCTGCGCAATATACGACGTATCACATAGCCTGCTCCACCATTGCTCGGCAGTTGCCCGTCGGCTATGGCAAATGATACCGCGCGTATATGGTCGGCTATTACGCGAGTAGCAATGTCTTGCTTGCTGTCGCTATACTTATAAGTCTCGCCGCTTATGCTTTCAATAGCATTAATTAGTGGGCTAAACACATCTGTATCATAGTTGCTGCGCTTGCCTTGCAGCACCATGCAAAGGCGCTCAAAGCCCATTCCCGTATCTACGTGCTTAGCGGGTAGCGGTGTAAGGCTACCGTCGGCATTACGGTTGAACTGGATAAAAACCAAGTTCCAAATTTCTATTACTTGCGGGTGGTCGTTGTTAACTAGGTCACGGCCGTTAAGTGCGGCACGCTCTTCGTCGGTACGCATGTCCACATGTATCTCGGTACAAGGGCCGCATGGGCCGGTAGCGCCCATTTCCCAAAAGTTATCTTTCTTGCTGCACGATAGTATGCGGTCGGCAGGCATATACTTGCTCCAAAGTTGGCGGGCCTCATCGTCTTCAGGCAGGTTATCAGCCGTGTCGCCCTGAAAAACGGTAACATACATACGGTCGGTATCAATACCATAAACATCTACCAACAGCTCCCAAGCCCAATCAATGGCTTCTTTTTTAAAATAGTTGCCAAAACTCCAGTTGCCCAACATTTCAAACATGGTGTGGTGGTAGGTATCCACACCTACTTCTTCCAAGTCATTGTGCTTTCCACTGACACGCAAACATTTTTGCGTATTGGCAATTCTAGGATGAACCACAGGCGCATTGCCCAAGAAAATATCTTTAAAGGGATTCATTCCCGCATTGGTAAACATCAAGGTAGGGTCACCTTTGATAACCATGGGTGCGGAAGGAACGATTTGATGTTTTTGCTGCGCGAAAAAATCCAAAAATTGTTTTCTAATCTCTTGTGATGTCATAATGCCTATTGATGGGACACAAAACTAATCTCAAATTGCCTTGATTGTCCTAAATTTGTCAGAATCCAATACAAACGGAATTGCCAAAGTTTAAATACATATTCAATCCGACGACACTCAACTTTGAGATGATCAGCTTTACCGTGCGGGACTATGTATGGTTGGTGTTGAAGTACCTCATTGTGGGATTGGTCATCGGTGGATTGGGTGTCATTCTTTACGCTTCGTTCTTCAAAGATCCAGAGACCAGCAGGCTTCAGAAAGAGTTGAAATACATGGACGCCCAAATCAGCGGCATGAGAGAGCAAATGGACTCGTTGGATCAATACGTGGATGTTTTGCAGAAGAGGGACAATGAAATTTACCGAACCATCTTTGGAGCTGCGCCCATTGACCACAAGTACGTGGGCGGAAATCGTTACAATGAAATAGCCAAGTACAGCTCTGAAGAAGGAATCATTGAAACGCAAAATCGTTTGATGGCCATTCAACAGAACCTTATTCAACAAAGTAAGTCTTACCAAGAGATCATGAAGTTGGCCAAGAAGCAAGATCAATTTTTGGCTGGTCTTCCTGCCATACAACCCGTGGACAACAAAGATTTAAAACGCATGGCTTCCGGTTTTGGATACCGCATTCATCCCATTTATCGCGTGGCGCGCATGCACACAGGATTGGATTTCACAGCGCCGATTGGAACAGAAATCTATGCCACAGGAGATGGTGTAGTGAAAAGTCCTGATGGTGGAAGTGGTTACGGATTGCATATCGTCATTGATCATGGCTTTGGATACCAAACACTTTATGCACATATGAGCCGAATGGCAGTGCGTCCTGGAACCAAGGTGAAAAGGGGTCAAATCATAGGCTACGTGGGCAATACAGGGGTTTCATCGGGTCCCCATTTGCACTATGAAGTTATCAAGAATGGTCAAAAAGTGAATCCAGCTTATTATTTTTACAATGATTTGTCGCCCGATCAATACGCAGCTTTGCTGGAGAGGGCTTCACAATCAGGACAATCATTTGACTAATGCTGAACAGACACACAACCATAGAAAAAATTTATTTCTCCATCGGCGAGGTGGCAGAAATGTTTCAGGTCAACGCATCATTGTTGCGTTTTTGGGAAAAAGAGTTTCCTCAATTGCAACCCAGAAAAAATACCCGTGGCAATCGCATGTATTCCAAAAAAGACATGGAGTTGTTTACACAAATTCACCATTTGGTTCGCGAGAAAGGCTATACATTGGAGGGAGCTAAAAAGGTTTTGAAATCCAAAGAAAATGCTGCCAGCAAACAAGTGGTAGTAGAGCGTTTGCAATTGATTCGTAAAAAACTAGAAGACCTCAACGTCACGGTTCAAGGAGCATGAATGCTCGCGTCCTCAAGTCCACAGGTCATTGGTATGATGTCATCGGAGACGATGGTCAATTTTACAAATGCAGGGTCAGGGGTAAATTAAGAACCAAGGGACTTCAAACTACCAACCCTGTAGCTGCTGGAGATTTTGTGGTTATTGCTCCTTCAGAAACAGACGAGGAAGGTGTGGCGAGCATCAACGAGATTCTTCCTCGAAAAAACTACATCATCCGCAAATCGGTCAACCTCTCCAAAGAGGCGCAGATTGTTGCTGCCAATATCGATATAGCTTTCTTGGTGGTGACCATTTCCAAACCTGCTACCACCAAAGGTTTTGTCGATCGCTTCTTGGTTAGTGCAGAAGCTTACGATATTCCTGTTGTATTATTGTTCCACAAGATGGATCAATATGATGAACAAGAATTGGACGAGGTGGCGGATTGGATAGGCTTGTATGAAGACGCTGGATACACCACATTGATGACTTCTCTTGAAACCAAGATGGGGATGGATGAATTGACGGAAATGATGGAGGACAAAGTAGTTCTATTTTCCGGCAATAGCGGCGTAGGCAAATCGTCATTGATTCAATATTTTGTTCCCACTCGTGAGCTTCGAATTGGCGATATTTCAGATTGGAGTGAAAAAGGCCAACATACCACCACATTTGCTGAAGTCTTTCCTACCAAGGAAGGGGGATGGATTATTGATACACCAGGCATCAAAGGATTTGGATTGGTGGACCTAAGCGCTGAAGATATTCCGTTGTACTTCAAGGAAATGTTTGCATTGCTACCTGAATGTAAATTCAATACCTGCAAGCATTTGGAAGAACCCGGTTGTGCAGTGAAGGCTGCATTGGCTGATGGTAGGATAGCGGAAAGCAGGTACCATAGTTATCTGTCCATGTTGGACGATGAAAAGGGAAAATCACCTTACCGATGAATACGTATCAATTTGTTTTTTGGGGAACGGAACATGCGATCATCATTTTTTTGACGGTCTTGCTCCCAATTGTTTCTGTACGATGGGCCAGAACAAGGACACAAAAAGAAAGGGATGTCTTGGGGAAAATATTGGGAGCCATGTTGGTGCTCAATTGGTTTACCTATCAAGGTTATCGTTTGTACTCGGGATTTTGGTCAGTCCAATATGACCTACCCATGGAGTTTTGCAACTGGGCCGTTTTTTTAACGGCTTATGCACTTTGGTTTAAAAAACAACGCGCTGCAGAGCTGGCTTTTTTCTGGGTGATGGCAGGGAGTATCCACGGAATCATTACACCTGATATTCACCAACCCTTTCCGCACTTGACTTACATTACCTTTATGGTTGGGCATACAGGTTTGGTTTGGAGTGTGCTGTATCTGGCATTGGGAATGAACTTGAAACCGCAAAAAGGAGCGTGGTTAAGAGCCGCAGCTTGGAGTCAAATCTATTTTGCAATGGCCATTGTTATCAATTTTTTAGTGGGAGGCAATTATGGTTATTTAAGACAAAAACCAATTGGAGGTTCTTTTTTAGATGTCCTGCACGATTGGCCTTATTACCTGTTGGAATTGGAATTGATTGGTGCCATTTCCTATGCATTGGTGTATCTTCCATTTTGGTGGTGGCGCAGAAAAAACGAGTCCATCCTGTAGTCTTTTCCAACCATAGGGTTTACTTTTGTAAGAATGAGTTCAGCTTCAGAAAAAATAGCGGAAACCCCGCTCATGAAACAATACAATGCCATCAAGGCCAAGTACCCAGATGCCGTTTTATTGTTCAGGGTGGGCGACTTTTATGAGACCTTTGGCGAGGACGCTGTTAGGGCT
>CAMDKI010000001.1 GCA_945901065.1 Chitinophaga pinensis | reverse complement strand
CAAATCAGAATTTAAATGGTCGGTTGGTAAAACGCTATTAGCTATATTTCTATCAGTAGTGCCCTTCGGTACTTTTTGGGCCGACTGGAAACTATTTAGATAAAGTAAAAAGCACCGAAAAATCGGTGCTTTTTACTTCAGTTGTGTGATCTCGACGGGAATCGAACCCATATCAAAAGTTTAGGAAACTTCTATTCTATCCGTTGAACTACGAGATCAAAAAAACGTGACGGCAAAGATAGGCTATTTCTGCTTTTAGGTAAAATGTGAAAATAAAAATGCCGCCCCAGTTTCCTAAGGCGGCATTGTTGCTATACTTCGTTATCGGTTTATTGTACTATCAGTTTGTGGGTTGCTATCAACGCCCCTGTGTTGGCATCGGCTACACGCACTAGGTAAATACCGCTTTGGCTGGTGCTAAGGTCAACCAACTGTTGTTGGTTGGTGCCCAATGCTATTTCGCTAACCAATTGGCCAACCATGTTGTAAACACCAACTGTTACTGGCTTGGTGTTGCCACTAATTTCGATGATGAACGAGCCATTAGATGGGTTAGGATACAAGTTAAAAGAACCTGCGAAACTAGGCGCTTCGTATATGCTGGTTAAATTTTGGCAAGCTACAATGGCGGCATTGCTCGACGAACGTTTCAACACGGTATCGGTATCGGTGCCGTTGAAATAAGAAACGTGACCGCTGCGATTGAACCAAAGAAAATCGTTTGGCACACCTACATTATCGCAACGAAGTTGCATGCTGCGGCTACCATCTGCTTCAAGACCGGTATTAAAACCAAGGGCATTGATAGTATCGGTACCGAAAGGTACCGTTGCATCTAGCGTATCGTGAAAAAACACTATTGGGGCACTACCAGCCTCAATCCATGAGGTATCACCAATAGTTCCGCTATAGCTAATTACGCCATGCACCTTTGATGAGTAGCCAGCATTGCCGCTTAGGCCGTCAACACCACCAATGGCAGCCGTATCGGCAGATAAATAACTAGGTATCTCAGAAGTTTTGTCGAGATAAGCAGCATGGATAGCAGAAATAGCACCAGCCGAAATACCACCTACAATAATACGGGCAGTATCAATGCCATAAGTATTGGTGGTGGCGGCGTCTTTGTAGAAAAAACGGATGGCAGCTTTCATATCGTGCATCGCACGCACAACGGCCAAGGTAGTAGTGCGCTCATCGGGCAAGAAAAAGCCAGTACGATAGTCAATGGCTGCGGTAACATAACCGCGGCGAGCAAAATATTCGCAAAGGAAGTGTACATCGGTACGCTGGCCGCTAACAAAGCTGCCGCCGAAAGCAAAAATAATCAGCGGGCGTTGGGCTAATGTATCGCCAGTGGGCTCAAATAAATCCAAGCGCAAGGCTTGCTGGGAACTACCGCCAGCTTGCACGTTGGAGCCATATTGTATTCCCGTTGTAACCGTTAAGCTATCGAAATAATCTTCGGTTACATAACGACCTTCATCGCAGAGGCCCTGTGCCTTAACACTAAATATTGCCAAAATAGAAAATGCGGCAAGTAAAATCTTTTTCATAGTTGGGTTTCTTTGAGGGGAATGATGGGGTTTAAAGTAATGCTAATGTTAAAGTTAGGTAAATTTTAAGTAAACCAAACCATTTAACATTATTTATACCCTGTGCGCTAATGCAACTGCTGGTTGATGATGAGCAACCGCGGATGGTTGGCAATACTGGCTGGCAAAACCTGGCTGCCATGACTTTTGAAGATGGCAATTTTATGCCCCGCATCGAGCAGCGAATCAAGTACTTGCTCACTAGGCCACCAATGATGCGCATTTAAATCAGTGTAAAACATCATTTCAACATCTTCAAAACTCTTACAATTGAACACCAAATAGTCGGAAGTTAATTCATCTCCTACCTCTTTATAGATTTGGGTATTGTGTATTTTGTTGTTTCGTTCTTGGTTATCATCGCTGCGGTAGGCCACTATATCCCATGGCCTAAAACCCAATACTACTATTGGTATGGCCACTATAGCCAGCACCAAGCCGCTGCGGCTAGGCACCATATGGCCCAACCCTTGGGCGACTTGATTAATACCAAATGCCACCAGCAAAAAGCCTATGGGTGCAACTACAAAAGTAAAGGCCGGCATTTTGGTGGCTACTTGTGAGAAGAATGCGTAAATAATTACAAACATTACCAGCATTTCAATGGTAAAAGGGCGCTTAAGCCAACCTTTAGCTAGTAATAAAACTAAACCGATAGCCATAAATGGAAGCAACCAATTTCCATAATGGGTTTTCATGAAACGAATATGGAAAAAGGCATCCCCAGCATGATTTTCCAATGGCTTTATAATGTGTAAATAATTAAAATGCTGCTCCCATGCTGTTTCAATGGGGAAGGCACTAGCTGTATACACTTGCCAAGGCAAGAACACCGCCACCGCTATAAGCAGTGCAACTGCCATATGCAACCAATTTTTCCAATTGGTTCGTTCTTTAGGGTTATACAATAGCATACTACCCCACCCTGCAAACACCAACAAGCCCGTAAGCCACTTATTGAGCACGGCGCAGCCCACAAACAACCCTATAAGCAACAGCCATACCATTGGCTTACCTGGGCGGATGCGGTACTCAACATATGCCCATATAGAGGCCAGCACATAAAAACCGTACACCACATCATTATGGTCTAAATTAAAGTAGCCCGAGGTTAGCTCTAATTGGTAGTAGCTTAAGGCAAACAAGAGTGCACCCAAATAGGCTACTTTTTTATCGGATAGCCAGATTGTACCTATTCGGTATATCATTAATGGCGCTATTGCACCCAACAGGGCACTGGGCAGGCGCATGGCAAATTCGTTTACGCCAAACAGCTTCATGCTAGCGGCCATTTGCCACATAAACAATGGCTGCTTGTGCAACCATATATGGTTGCAACACCAAGCGGTATAGTCATAAGCAATAACCAGATGCTGCCTAAGCATAGGCACAAAAGGGTTCTCAATCATGTGCTTGGCCACCAGGGCATGGAAACGCTCATCCCAACCGTGCAGAAATGGGTCGAAGGAAATCATGAGTAAGCGCAGGCACAGGGAGCCAAGGACTAGAAATGCTAAGCCCCACTTTTCGCGGCCTTTGGCAAAATTGAAGATGCCAATGGCAAACAAAAAGCTAACTAGCAGCACTTGAAACTCAGGTGTCAATTCATACAAATCCAAAAATGCCTTTTTTGTGGGTGAGTAAAACTAAAGGCTAGACGCAGTATTTGTAATTTAGGTTGTAAAAGAAATCACCTTATCACCGCACCATTAGGCGCCCCAACGGTGGGCTCGGTAAAGTATAGCTTACCGGCACTGTCTTCGGCCAACAATATCATACCTTGGCTCTCAATGCCTTTCAGTTTCCGAGGGGCTAGGTTGGCTACAATGCTCACCCGCTGACCAACACATTGCTCTGGGGTAAAGTGCATAGCCACACCTGATACTATAGTGCGCTGCTCAAAGCCCAAATCGACGGTAAACTTCAAGAGCTTATCGGCCTTCTCCACTTTCTCGGCAGTAAGTATAGTACCGGCTCGCAAATCAATCTTCGCAAAGTCGTCAAACACTATTTCGGCCTTCATAGGCTCGTATAACGATGCAGTTGTCTCGATTGCTCCTTTTTCTTCGGTTGGGGTTGTCATTGGTTGGCTAGCGTGTAGTGTATCTACTTGTTGTTGTATGGTTTCGTCTTCTATTTTACTAAACAGCAGTTCGGGCTGATTCAATGCATGGCCGGTTGGCAATTGCACATATTGGGCATTCCATTCAACAGGAACAGCTGTGGCATTTAATTGCTGCCTAATTTTTTGCGAAGTAAATGGCAAAAACGGCTGCCCAATGATTGCAATGTGGTTAATGATTTGCAAACAATCGAACAACACCGCTGCGGCTGCTTCGGGGTTGGTTTTAATGGTTTTCCAAGGTTCTTCTTTAGTAAGGTATTGGTTGCCAAACCTTGCCAAATTAATCATTTCGGCCTGGGCATTTTTAAACTCATAGGCTTCAATGGCATCCTCCACTTTGGTATATTGCCCCAAAATAGATTGCCACACGCGGCCTTCGCTTTGCAACGCATCGGTAGCAGGCACTTTGCCATCAAAGTACTTGTGCGTGAGCACCATAACTCTGTTTACAAAGTTGCCCAAAGTGGCCACCAGCTCGTTATTGTTCTTTGCCTGAAAATCGGCCCAAGTAAACTCACTGTCTTTGGTTTCGGGCATATTGCTGCATAAGTAGTAGCGCAACACATCTTCTTGCCCCGGGAAATCGCGCAAGTATTCGTGTACCCAAACCGCCCAATTGCGGCTAGTGCTCAGTTTACGGCCCTCTAGGTTCATAAACTCATTAGCGGGTACGTTGGTAGGCAAAATGTAATCGTTCGCCTTCAATATCACCGGGAAAATAATACAGTGGAATACGATATTATCTTTACCGATAAAGTGTACCAGTTTGGTGTCGGCGTCTTTCCAATACGGCTCCCATTGTTTGCCGTTGTCAACTGCCCATTGTTTGGTGGCGCTTATGTAGCCAATAGGCGCATCTAACCACACATACAACACTTTGCCTTCGGCACCAGGCAACGGCACGGGTACGCCCCAATCCAAATCGCGGGTAATGGAACGCGGGTGCAGGCCTTGCTCAATCCAGCTACGGCATTGGCCAGCTACGTTGGTTTTCCACTCTTCGGTTCTCCCCTCCCCTTTTATGATCCAGCTGCGCAGCCAATCTTCGTATTGGTTTAGCGGCAAGTACCAATGTTTGGTAAGGCGCTTTACGGGCGGTTTATTGCTCAGCATCGAGCGTGGACTAATCAATTCATCGGGACTAAGGGTGGTGCCGCACTTTTCGCATTGGTCGCCATAGGCATTGTCGTTGCCGCAGTTGGGGCAAGTGCCTACAATATATCTATCTGCTAAAAACTGGCTAAAATCCTCGTCGTAATACTGCTCGGTTTCGCGCTCTTCAAATACCCCTTTATCGTACAAATCTTTAAAGTAGTTCGAGGCCGTTTCGCGGTGCAGCTCGCTGCTGGTGCGGTGGTATATATCGAAATCGATACCAAGGTCTTTAAAGGCCTGTTTGTTTATTTCGTGGTACTTGTCAATAATAGCTTGAGGCGTGGTGCCTTCTTTTTTGGCTTGTATAGTAATAGCCGCCCCATGCTCATCGCTACCGCACACATATACTACATCGTGGCCACGCTGGCGCAGGTAGCGCACGTATATATCGCCGGGCAAATAAGCCCCCGCTATATGCCCCACATGCAGCGGGCCATTGGCGTAAGGCAATGCTGATGTAACCGTATATCGTTTCGGTGCGCTCATAGTTTCCGTAGCAGTTTGTGCAAAGATAGGAAAGGTTATGAGCAATGTCACCCTGAGCGGAGCCGAATGGGTACGGGCTAAGAGTTGCGAGTTACGGGTTGCGTACTTCGACTGAGCTCAGTATGACATTAGTTAGGAGTTATTATTCGTGTATAAATTTTTGCATTGCAAATTGCCCGTTACTTAGCTGCACCCTAAGCAAGTAAACCCCTTGCGCCAACTCTGATACATCTATGTTCAATTCGCTATTATCTGCTTGGTTGCTTCTAACCAACTTGCCTGTAAAGTCCAATATTTGGTATTGGGTGATGGTTTGGCCTTCAATGGAGATGTTTAGTTGGTTGGTGGCTGGGTTGGGGTATAAGGTAAACTCAACGTTTAATTTAGTATCCTCAACCCTAGAATAAAAATATCGGCATGATACTGTGGAATTCAGATTGAAAACACTGTCGTTATAACAACCCAAAGTATAATAGCAAGGGTCAGCGGCACCAGAACATACGATTAAAGGCAACAAGTGATTATCCAGCGCACCGTACTTTTCCATTACTTGCATCGAGAAGGTTTCGGGATTGGGCGGGTTATTGCCTATATAATGTGCACGGTAATATCTAAGGTTTTCGCCGTTAACTGATACAATTGCTACCGAATCTACTAACATTGAGAGGACAGTATCACACACTGGATCATTTTGGTTTTCAAAGAAAAGAGTATCGCCCAGAGAAGCGTTAAAAAAATAGATTGGCCAGAAACTACTATTATCGTAAAAGAATACAGTATCGTTTCGTTCAAAAGTATATATATTTATCCTATAACTGTTTATTGATCCTAAATAGGATTCATAGCCAACAATCTTTTTACAAGGCTGCATATCAACAATAGTGTCCTTTTCATACCAAAGAATGGCATGACCACTTACCTCTGGACATTGAGTTTTATAGGCCCACTCCGCCCCCGGCGGGCACCAATTTTGCGCCTGCACCAAAAGAGAAAACGATAATAAGAGAGAAAGTAATAGTGGTTTCATACGCACTGTTTTATAAGTGATATTACTCCATCACTATAAATATAGCTTTACTTCCGAATGATTGAATAGATTTGAGCACAAACAATCGTTTGTTTACATTAATATGACAAAACCTGCCTAAAAGTAAAATTGATACGTGGGCTCATTGCTCTGGCGCTTTTAGGCAAGGCATGCTGCCAGTGTTGCTGCATGGCACCGCTCATTACCAGCAGCGAGCCATGTGGCAAGGGCACATCCATTTTAAGCGTCTTATCCTTTCGGTGGCGGAGCTTAAACACCCGCTCTTCGCCCAAACTCAAGGAGGCTATTATGGGGTTACTGCCCAGCTCTGGTTCATCGTCGCTGTGCCAGCCCATGCTATCTTGGCCATTTCGGTATAGGTTCGCTAACACTGAGTTGAACTTGCTTTCGGTAAAAGACTCAATATCGGTCTTTATCTGCAACAAACTTGGGGTAAAAGCATTTGGGGCAAAGGTGGTACCCGAGTAGGTGTACACCGCGTCGGGTTCGCCATACCAGGCCATCAACCGGGGCTGCATAATTTCCTTACCAAACATCTTGATGGCCTTGGCCTGCCACTCCAATCCTTTGGTAAGTTCCAATTGTAGCTTGTTAGCCTCCTCCAACCCATAAAACCTCTTCACCAATAGCAACTCCCCATCCAAAATAGGGATGTTGATTGTTTCTCTAGGAGTTTGGCTAAACAGGTCTGGCATTCGTCTGAATCAGAATTTACCGAATTAAAGAATTATAGAATTGGCATTTTCAAATTTTCAAATTGGCTAATTTCCAAATTATCAAATTATCACATCCCCATTACCTGCTTCAATTGCTGCACATAGGCAGGGTTGGCATTAAATCCGAGTTGGTTCGATTTTACCAAATCGCTGTAGGCTTTTTCGTACTGGCCAAGATTGGCATACGTTTGCGACCGATTGTAATATGCCTGTCCATAATCGGGCTTCAACTCAATGGCTTTGTCGTAATCGGGCAATGCCTCCTTAAACCTCGATAGCAAAGACAACGCATTGCCCCTATTGTTGTATGCACTGGCATATTTAGGATCGAGAGACAGGGCTTTGGAATAGTCAGTTATAGCCAACTCATATCTGCGCTGGTCGAAATAAGCCACACCTCTATTATTATAAGGTAGCGCTTGGTCTGGAAACTGACTGATAGCATTGTTCCAGAGGCTTACCTCATTGGCCCAAACAGGTACCTGCAGAAAAGTAACCCCGGCAAAAAAAGCCACCAACAAGGTGCCCCCTAGCACCGCCGAGCGCCCTACCCTATTAACCAAATAGCCCAACGCCAACGCCGCCGGAAACATAGAGAGATAAATGTACCTATCGGCCACGTTCGAGAATTTTTGAAAATAATAAGGCACCACGCCCGATACGGTAGCGAATGCCACAGCAAACAGCAGCAGGCAAGCCAAAAACGGCCTGGCCCGCTTATAATAGAAAGCAAACAGCCCACCAACCAAGATAGGCATTATTAATACCGGCTTTATAAAATTCACATCCATAAGGTGCTGCGGCGTGCGCCCATATGATGCTGAGAGACTGAATGGCGCAAACAGCTTCATTAAATAAAAATTAAGGGCATCCAGGGCTAGCAAGGGGCGGCTCCAGAGCGGTGCCACATAGGCCATATTATCAGCAGGCTGCGATATGCTGGTAATATATATAATGGGCAATGACAGCGCCAAGCCCATCAATGCAACCACCGCGCTAGCTTTCCAAGGCTTGTGCAGCAGCATTACGTCAGCTATAAATACCATAATCGGCAGCACCACAACCGATGGCTTACTAAGCAGCGCCAGCACAAACAATGCTGCGGGGAGCAGATAGTGCATTGCCCATAGCTTCTTTTCGTGCGGCGGACCCCAATAGGCATAAAGTGCACCCAATGTAAAGGCAGTTGCCAAAAGGCCCCTAAACTCCGAAACCCAAACAACGCTCTCTACCTGCAGTGGGTGCAACATAAACAAGGCCGCGCCCAGTGCTGCCGCCGACCATTTAGGAACAAATTGCCGTATGAGCAAAAACACCAATAACCCATTGAGCATGTGCAGCAGAATATTAACTGCATGAAACAACTGCGGTTTTAAATGGCCCTGTTTATCTTTAGGCGCTATCTTGTATAAAAGGCCCCAAGCGGTGTAACTAACCGGTATATAGAGCCCCTCATAAGGTTTTTGCCAAAATTGAAGTAACTTCCCTTCTACCAATGCGGGGTTGTTGGATAGGTGCAGGCGCTCATCGTCCCAAACAAAATCGTAGTTGATGGTGCGCCCATAAATAAAAAAAGTTACTACCAACAATAACCCAAATGGCCAATAGCTTGTTACTTGTTTAGATTGGGGCATAATTAGATTGCAAAACGTGCCCTCAATATTAATAAATATGCAGCAATATAGCACCTATGAGCACATATGAAAGCCTAACATCGGGCAAATGGAATGTTTACAGAAACCCACTAAGTGCAGGTACTATATCGCTATTGGCCAGTGTGCTGCTGATGCTAGCTACTAAAACAATTAGCCCCGCAATACCTTGGAAGATATGCGGGGCTAGTATGCTTTTCTTTGCGGTTTATACCCAAGTTACGGGTCTCTTTTTGGTTCGCTGGCCTTTATATACAGGCCTTTCGTACCTTTCATTTATTGCACATACCATTAGCTTGCTGGTTGTTGCCGGTTTGCTTGCCGATGCTCCATTATCCACGTTTCCTCAATATAAAAAAACGTTTGCTCTACTCAGTATATTCTTCATATTGCTTACTATGATAGCAGGGGTTTACCGGCTAGCGTTGTTTTTAATCGGTGACTCACCAACCATAAACAAAAACCGATAGCAAGAAACTAATAATCAAGGCTAATTTCGTCGTCGTCAATCAACCGGCTCCATTGGTGGGCTTTTTGGTTTTTAGCTTTATGGCGCTCTCTACGCTGCGTCTTCATTGTTCTGGCTCTTTCTTCCCAATTTTCGTGGTCAAGCTTTTTGCCCTCCTTCTCTTTCCTTTCTCGGTGTTGGTTAGTTCTCATGTTCGATTAAAAATTGGATTGTCTTAACAAATAGGGGTAAATTTAATCGGTTATACGCTTAAGCGCCTAGCAGGGTTTCCAATATGCTCAAAAAAATAAAAATTTGACTCTTTACTACCAGCGCTCTTAGCATAAATCATTCATAATCTGTGTATTGCGAAAGCTTTAAAACATTTTTGCAATACTGTTGTTATTACTGTTTGTACCGCATTTAATACCTATTTGTACCTATATGGAGCATAATTTAGCAAAACCCACTTGGTGGATAAGACCTTTAATATTCGTTGCATTTTTGTACAACTTGTTCTGGGGCTTTACTACTATATTTTTTCCAGAATACATTTTTGTAGTATCCGACTTAGATGTACCCAACTACCTATATATATGGCAAACTCTTGGCGCCATTGAGGTTGTGCTGGCAGTAGGTTACTTCATAGCCCTTATCAATCCATACCGCCATTGGGCGCCCATAGCAATAGGGTTTACATATAAATTGCTGTCGTGCCTCATCTTCTTTAACGCCGCTATAGCAAACAAAGAATTGCTTCACTTGGGCAACTATATTTTTATCGACAACCTTATCTGGTTTTTACCGTTCATAGCAATCTTGGTAAATGTTTATCGCCGAAGTTTCAGAAGCGACGAATTACTTTTAGAAGCCTTTGACGATGAATACATAACCTACGACATGTTTGATACCAGCGAGGGGATTGATTTAAAGGAAATGACCGACCGCTGGCCAACCATGGTTGTGTTCTTGAGGCATTTTGGCTGCACTTTTTGCCGCGAAACTTTACAAGACATTGCCAAACAGCGAAAAGCAATAGAGGCGCAAGGTATACGCATACTGTTGGTGCACATGTTAGAAGACAATATTGAGGCAAAAAAACAAGTGGTGGAATTCGGGCATGGACTGGATGATATACCGCTGCTAAGCGACCCTGAAGGAATATTGTACAAAAAATTTAAACTACGAAGGGGTACTTTCTGGCAACTGCTCGGCGGAAAAGTATTGTTCAGAGGCTTCGTGGCAGGAGTAATCAAAGGCAACGGAATAGGCAAAGAAATGGGTGACATGACCCAAATGCCGGGAATATTTGTTGTTTACAAAGATGAGATTGTAAAAAAATACATCCATAAAAGCAGTGCCGATAGGCCCGAATATGATAAGCTGGCCAATTTAAAAAATAAAGAAGCTGCGTAAAGCACATAATTGCAACCAAAGGGTAAATAAATTTGAAAATATCAGCAGAAGTCATTTACTTTGCACTTCCGTTTTAAAAACTGTAAAACACAAGGTTAACATGCTTATTATTGATACTGGAGATAGCGAAAACATTGACAAGGCCCTAAAAAAGTACAAAAAGAAATTTGAAAAGGCTGGTTTGTTACGCGAATTGCGTGGCCGTCAGGCTTTTATCAAGCCGTCTATTGTTAACCGCACTACAATGTTGAAAGCCGCTTACCGCCAGCAAATGCAAAATGCTGAAGCCGAAGGCGGACCAGCCGCTAAATAATTTTGTCGGGCTCAGGTGCATTCGTTAACTTTAAGTTACTATGCACATGGAAATGTTCCTGGCTTACTTAAAGCACGAAAAGCGCTATTCAGCAAATACGGTGATTTCTTACCGTAACGATTTAGAACAATTTTACCAATACATAAATAAAGCCTTCGATATTGAAAACATATCGGAGGTTTCTCATTTATACATACGCAGCTGGATGGCCCAAATGAGCGAAGACAACATGGGCGCCCGCAGCATCAATCGCAAAATATCAGCACTGCGCTCGTATTGCAAGTTCCTTATGAAAAGAGGCCTGCTCGAAAAAGACCCTACCATAAAAATACAGCCCCCAAAAACTACAAAACGCTTACCTGTATATGTAGAGCGGCAAGATATTGGCAAACTTTTTGAGCTTGTTGAGTTTGAAGATAATTTCAACGGACGAAGAGACCGAATGGTGCTAGAGCTACTATACAATACAGGCATGAGGCGAGCAGAGTTGCTCAGTTTAAAAGATAGTGATGTTGATACTGCGCGCCAGTATATTAAAGTACTCGGAAAAGGCAACAAAGAGCGCCTAATACCCGTAAGCCAACAAATGGCAAGCAGCCTTGATGCGTACATGAAAGAAAAACGAGCCGTACACGGAAGCGGATGGCTAATGGTAACCGACAAAGGTGCCCAACTATACCCCGAAATGGCATACAGGATTGTAAAGAAGTTTCTATCTTTAGTAACCACCATAGAAAAACGCAGCCCGCACGTATTGCGGCACACCTTTGCAACGCACTTAACCAACAACGGCGCCGAGATAAATGCCGTGAAAGATTTACTTGGCCACGCCAGCTTGGCAGCTACCCAAGTATACACGCACAACAATATTGAACAGTTGAAAGACATTTACAAGAGTACTCACCCTAAAGCATAAATCATACACTATGGAAATCCGTATTCAATCCATCCACTTTGATGCTGACGTGAAGCTGTTGGAATTTACCAAAAAGAAAGTACAGAAACTGCAAACCTTCCACGACAGAGTGCAAGATGCCGACGTATATTTGAAATTAGAGCATAATTCGGCTCAAGTTCGCGACAAAGTTGTCGACATAAGTATTAACATACCGGGCACCGTAATACATGCAAGCGAAACATCGAAATCGTTTGAGGAAGCCATTGATAGCTCAGTTGAAGCCCTAATTCGCCAGATACAAAAACACAAGGAAAAACTGAAAATTTAATTTTCCTTACTTTTTTCTCTTTTAGTGTTGTTTTAGCCAAATAGTTTAGGTACATTTGCAAGCCTTTTCGAAGGGGTATTGATACAGTTGATGTGTCGGTGCTGTTTCGAAGAGTCGGGTTGCCGATGTAGCTCAGCTGGTAGAGCCACTGATTTGTAATCAGTAGGTCGGGGGTTCGAGTCCCTCCATCGGCTCATTAGAGTCTCGTTCTTTAAAGGATTAAAAATGGGGAGATACCAAAGCGGCCAACTGGGGCAGACTGTAAATCTGCTGTCTCTGACTTCGTAGGTTCGAATCCTGCTCTCCCCACGCATGCAAAAATGCCGAAAGGCTTTTTTGATTTGAAATGTTGAGGGTTTTAAAAGCGGAAGTAGCTCAGCTGGTAGAGCGTCAGCCTTCCAAGCTGAATGTCGCGAGTTCGAATCTCGTCTTCCGCTCTTAGCAAGTATCTGGGAAGGTACTAAAAGCCTTTGTAGCTCAGGGGTAGAGCACTTCCTTGGTAAGGAAGAGGTCAGGGGTTCAATTCCCCTCAAAGGCTCAGAAAGGTTATTGATTAATGTTATTATAAACGTAAACCTGATTTTTTTAAAAGTTTTTCAGTCATGGCAAAAGAGAAGTTCATTAAAAACAAACCGCACGTAAACGTAGGTACTATTGGCCACGTCGATCACGGTAAAACCACATTGACCGCTGCTATTACCACCGTTTTGGGTAATAAAGGTTTGAGCGCATTGCGTTCATACGATTCAATTGACGCTGCTCCAGAAGAGAAAGAGCGTGGTATCACCATCAACACTGCACACGTTGAGTATGAAACCCTTGCTCGTCACTATGCACACGTTGATTGTCCAGGTCACGCGGATTATATTAAAAACATGGTAACTGGTGCTGCACAGATGGACGGCGCTATCCTTGTTGTAGCTGCAACCGACGGCCCGATGCCACAAACCCGCGAGCACATCCTTTTGGCTCGTCAGGTTGGTGTACCTCAAATCGTTGTGTTCATGAACAAAGTTGACTTGGTTGACGACCCAGAGTTGTTGGAACTAGTTGAGATGGAAGTTCGTGAATTGTTGAGCTTCTACGAGTTCGATGGCGACAACATCAGCGTTATCCAAGGTTCAGCTTTGAAAGGTTTGAACGGTGATCCAGAAGGTGTAGCTGCTATCGAGAAATTGATGGAAGCTGTTGACAACGACATACCGATGCCAGTTCGTGCTATCGATAAGCCTTTCTTGATGCCTGTAGAGGACGTATTCTCAATTACTGGTCGTGGTACTGTTGCTACTGGTAAAATTGAGCGTGGCGTAATTCACACTGGCGATCCAATTGAAATTATTGGTTTGCAAGAGGAGAAAATGAAATCAACCGTTACGGGTGTTGAGATGTTCCGTAAGATTTTGGACATCGGAGAAGCTGGTGAAAACGTAGGTATCCTATTGCGTGGTATCGAGAAAACCGATATCAAACGTGGTATGGTTATTTGCGCCCCTGGTAGCATCACCCCACACACTGAGTTCAAATGCGAAGTTTACGTATTGAGCAAAGAAGAAGGTGGCCGTCACACGCCGTTCTTTAACAAGTACCGTCCACAGTTTTACCTACGTACAACTGACGTTACCGGTGAAATCACTATGCCAGAAGGTGTAGAAATGGTAATGCCTGGTGATAACATCACCCTTACCGTTAACTTGATTTACCCAGTAGCTTTGGAAAAAGGTCTACGTTTCGCTATCCGTGAAGGTGGTCGTACCGTAGGTGCTGGTCAGGTAACCGAGATTTTGAAGTAACATTCAATATCAAGTACGCAAGTATCAAGTAGCAAGACCTACTACCTTGCCAGTTGATAGTTAACACTTGACTTTGAAATATTGAATACCAAGTAATAAAGTATCAAGCATCGGAGCGAACTGTTTCGATACTTGATACTTGCTACTTGATACTAATTAACAAACGGGTGTAGCTCAATTGGTAGAGTGTCGGTCTCCAAAACCGCAGGCTGGGGGTTCGAGTCCCTCCTCCCGTGCTAGAAAGAAAAAACGATGAACAAGCTTTCATTATACATTCAGGAAGCTTACAACGAGCTGTTGAACAAAGTAACCTGGCCTACCTGGAAGGAACTTCAAGAAAGTGCCTTGGTAGTATTGGTTGCCACTGTTATCATCACGTTGGTTGTGCTTGCAATGGACCTCACATCGAGGACTGTGTTCAGTGGTATTTATGATTTACTGATAAGCTAAGTACAGCAAAGCAAAAAAAGAATAAGCATGACCGCAGAAAATAAATGGTATGCTTTGAGGGTTATCAGCGGCCAAGAGCGAAAGCTTAGGGACTATATCGAGAACGACGTAAAGCGCTCGAAATGGGACTCAGCAATCAAACAGGTTTTGGTACCCACAGAGAAGGTATATAAGATACAGAACGGCAAAAAAGTTATCAAAGAGCGTAACTTCTTGCCGGGCTATATACTTGTAGAAGCTGTTGAAGGCGCCTTGAGTGCCGAAATGATTAGTAGCATTGCCGGTGTAACCGGAGTTATCCATTTTTTGGGCAAAGAGCATCCAACCCCGTTGCGTGCCTCTGAGGTAAACCGAATTTTGGGTACTGTTGACGAAATGGAAGATGCTGGTGAAACAGCAAACGAGCCATTCATTGTTGACGAGATGGTACGCATCATCGATGGTCCTTTTAACGACTTTAAAGGTACCATTGAAGAAGTGAACGAAGAGAAGAAGAAGCTTAAGGTTGTGGTGAAGATTTTTGGTCGTCGCCAGCCAGTAGAGCTTAGTTTTATGCAAGTTGAGAAATTATCATAATTAATTAGCAATGGCTAAGGAAATAGAAACCTATATTAAGTTGCAAGTAAAAGGTGGACAGGCAAATCCTGCACCTCCAATTGGTCCGGCCCTGGGTTCAAAGGGTTTGAACATTATGGACTTCTGCAAACAGTTTAACGCCCGCACCCAAGAGAAAATGGGTCAGGTATGTCCGGTGGTTATCACTGTTTATAAAGACAAATCTTTTGACTTTGTAATCAAAACCCCTCCAGCCTATACCTTATTAGTTGAAGCATCTAAGGTGAAACTTGGTAGTGCTGAGCCTAACCGCGTAAAAGTGGGTAGTGTAACTTGGGACGACGTAAGGAAAATTGCAGAGATTAAATTGCCCGACATGAACTGCTTTACCATTGAGAGCGCCATGAAAATGGTTGCAGGATCGGCCCGCAGCATGGGTATGACCGTAAAGGGCACTGCCCCTTGGGACAAGAATTGATACTTATTATCTAAAAACTCCATAAAGTGAAACTCACAAAACAACGTAAGGGAGTGCAAGATAAGGTGGATAAAACCAAGTTCTATTCTATTACCGAAGCCTCGGCTTTGATAAAAGATATTACAAGCTTGAAGTTTAATGCATCTGTAGACTTGCACGTGAACCTTGGAGTGGACCCCCGCAAAGCCGATCAGGCAGTACGCGGCACGGTGTCACTTCCTGCCGGAACCGGCAAAGACAAGAAGGTGTTGGTGCTTTGTACTCCTGAAAAGGAAGAAGAAGCTACTGCCGCTGGTGCTGACTTTGTAGGTCTGGACGAATATTCTGAAAAGATTTTGGCCGGCTGGACCGATGTCGATGTTATCATCGCCACACCAAGCGTAATGCCAAAAATTGCTAGACTGGGTCGTATTCTAGGTCCACGTAACTTGATGCCAAACCCTAAGAGCGGCACAGTTACTAACGATGTAGGCGAAGCAGTAAAAGAAGTAAAGAAAGGTAAAATTGCATTCAAGGTTGATAAGTTCGGTATCGTTCATAGTTCAATCGGTCGCGTATCCTTTACTCCTGATCAGATTGCTGAAAATGCCCGTGAGTTCTTGAACACATTGGCCAAAATGAAGCCTGTATCTGCAAAAGGTACCTATTTTAAGAGCATTACCATGGCTAGCACCATGAGCCCAGCCATCAAAATTGATGCAAAACAAATAACGGTTTGATCGAGTTATGAAACGTGAAGAAAAACAACAGATCATAGACGAATTGACAGTGTTATTCGGTACAGAGCAAAACTACTATTTAGCAGATGCTTCTGGACTTAACGCTGCTCAAGTGAGCGATCTTCGTCGTCTATGTTTCAGCAAAGGAATCCAGCTCAAGGTAGCTAAGAACTCCTTAATATCAAAAGCGCTTCAGGCACAAACTGCTGACTTGTCAAGCGTTGAATCTATCCTGAAAGGACCAACAGCCATTTTCGTATCAAGCGATATGAAAGCACCGGCAAAGTTGATCCTTGACTTCCGCAAGAAGAAAACCAAGCCTGAGCTTAAGGCTGCGATTATCGGTGGAACCGATGTCTTTATTGGCGACAACCAATTGGATGCATTGACCAAGCTAAAATCGAAGAACGAGCTTATTGGCGAAGTTATCGGATTGTTGCAATCACCTGCCAAAAATGTTATCTCTGCCCTACAGGCAAATAGTGGACAAAAAATTGCAGGTCTTGTAAAAACCCTTCAAAATCGCGGTGAGTGATTTTGAACATACAGTAAGTATAACCATAAATATTTTACCATAACCCTTTTCAAAACTCAGTGAAATGGCGGATTTAAATTCAATTGCCGAACAATTAGTAAACCTTACAGTTAAAGACGTTAACGAGCTTGCTGCTATATTGAAAGATCAATACGGTATCGAACCTGCTGCTGCTGCTGTAGCTGTTGCTGGCCCTGCTGCCGGTGGTGCTGCTGCCGAAGAAGTTGTTGTTAAAACATCTTTTGACGTTATTCTTAAATCAGCTGGTGCAAACAAGCTTGCCGTAGTTAAGTTGGTAAAAGAACTTACCGGTCTAGGTTTGAAAGAAGCCAAAGATTTGGTTGATGCTGCTCCGAAGCCTTTGAAAGAAGGTACTTCAAAAGACGACGCCGATGCGCTGTTAGCTAAGCTAACTGAAGCAGGTGCCGAAGTAGAGATCAAGTAAGGCCTGGTGCGCCTTGTGCGCATCCAACAAGTCAATGGGTTTAGTGTGTCTACACTAAACCTATTCGTTGTATATCTAAAAGCATATCCTAATTTATGGCTCAATCTCAAAATGCTCAGGAACGGAATAATTTTGGTCGTATTACCAAACACTCCGATTATCCTGACTTGCTGGAGATCCAGTTGAAGTCTTTCCAAGACTTTTTTCAACTAGAAACGACGGCTGAAAATCGGACGAAAGAAGGATTATATAATGTATTCCAAGAAAACTTTCCGATAAGCGATGCTAGGAACATCTTCGTACTAGAGTTCCTAGATTATTTTATCGATCCTCCACGTTATACCATGGAGGAGTGTATCGACAGGGGCCTAACGTATGCGTTGCCGCTTAAAGCCAAATTGCGCCTTTCATGTAATGATGAGGAACACGTTGACTTTGAAACCATCGTACAAGATGTGTTCTTGGGCAACATTCCTTATATGACCCCGAAAGGCACGTTTATTGTAAACGGTGCCGAACGTATCATTGTATCTCAATTGCACCGCTCACCCGGTGTATTTTTCGGTCAAAGCTTTCACCCGAACGGAACTAAGATTTATTCCGCACGGGTAATTCCATTTAAGGGTGCTTGGATGGAGTTTGCTACCGATATCAATAACGTGATGTATGCGTACATCGATCGTAAGAAGAAATTCCCGGTTACTACGCTTCTTCGCGCTATCGGTTTTGATAACGATAAAGACATCCTACAACTATTTGGCCTAGCCGACGAGGTTAAGGTTAATAGCAAAAACGTAAAAAACCTAGTTGGCCGAAAGCTTGCTGCAAGGGTTTTGCGCAGCTGGGTTGAAGATTTCGTTGATGAAGATACCGGTGAAGTAGTATCAATAGAACGTAACGAAGTTATCCTGGAGCGTGATACTATCCTTAATGAGGATAATATCAACCAAGTTATGGAAATGGACATCGATACCGTAATCCTTCAAAAAGAAGAGATGTCGGCCGATTACTCTATTATCTACAACACACTTCAGAAAGATACTTCTAACTCTGAATTGGAAGCGGTACAGCACATCTATCGTCAATTGCGCGGTAGCGATCCACCGGATGACGAAACTGCTCGTGGCATTATCGAGAAGTTGTTCTTCTCTGATAAGCGTTACGATTTAGGTGAAGTTGGTCGTTACAAAATCAACAAGAAACTATTGCTTAATACCTCTGATGAAACCAAGGTTCTAACGAAGCAGGATATCATCGAGATTGTTAAGTATTTAGTTCGCTTAATAAACAGCAAAGCTGAGGTGGACGATATTGACCACTTGAGCAACCGCCGTGTGCGTACCGTTGGTGAGCAATTGTTTGCTCAGTTCGGTGTTGGTTTGGCCCGCATGGCCCGTACCATTCGCGAACGTATGAACGTTCGTGATAACGAGGTGTTTACCCCGATTGATTTGATTAACGCAAGAACCTTGTCTTCAGTTATCAATTCGTTCTTCGGTACCAGCCAGTTGTCACAGTTCCTGGATCAAACCAACCCGCTATCGGAAATCACACACAAACGTCGTATTTCAGCCCTAGGGCCTGGCGGTTTGAGTCGTGAGCGTGCAGGATTTGAGGTAAGGGACGTACACTATAGCCACTATGGCCGTTTGTGTACCATCGAAACACCAGAAGGACCGAACATTGGTTTGATATCGACCCTTTGCGTTCACGCTAAAGTGAACCGTATGGGCTTTATTGAAACGCCATACCGCCCGGTAATTAATGGTGTAGTAGAAGTGGACAACAGCCGCTACTTATCTGCCGAAGAAGAAGATACCAATGTTATTGCGCAAGCAAACGCGGTTATCGATAAAAAAGGCAATTTCCAAAGCGACCGTATCAAGAGCCGTCACCACGGTGACTTCCCGATCTCGACTGCTACGGAGTTGCAATACATGGATATATCGCCGAACCAAATCGTAGGTGTTTCTGCTTCATTGATTCCTTTCTTGGAAAACGATGATGCGAACAGGGCCTTGATGGGATCGAACATGCAACGCCAGGCAGTGCCTCTATTGGTGCCACAAGCGCCAATTGTTGGTACAGGTTTGGAAAAAGTAGTTGCTACCGACTCACGCTTGCTACTGAACGCTGAACGTGAAGGTTTGGTTGAGTATGTAGATGCAGAAAAAATAGTGGTTAAATACGATTCGACGCCTGAAGAAGACTTGTTGAGCTTTATTAGCAGTACTAAAACGTACAACCTTACCAAGTTCAAAAAGACCAACCAAGGTACTTGTATCAACTTGAAACCAATTGTTCGCAAAGGACAACGAGTAAAAGTTGGTCAATTGCTTTGCGAAGGCTATGCCACTGATAACGGTGAATTGGCTTTGGGTCGCAACATGAAAGTGGCGTTCATGCCATGGAAAGGTTACAATTTCGAGGATGCTATCGTTTTGTCTGAGCGCGTAGTTAAGGAAGATATCTTTACTTCTGTTCACATTGAAGAGTATGAACTTGAAGTGCGTGATACGAAACTTGGTGAAGAGGAATTGACACCAGATATACCTAACGTAAGCGAAGAAGCCACTAAAGACCTTGATGAGCACGGTATTATTCGTATTGGTGCACACATTAAGGAAGGCGATATTCTTATTGGTAAAATTACCCCTAAAGGTGAAACCGACCCGACCCCTGAAGAAAAGCTTTTGAGAGCAATATTTGGTGATAAGGCTGGCGATGTTAAGGATGCAAGCTTAAAAGCACCTCCGAGCACTAAAGGTGTAGTTATCGATAAGAAACTTTTTGCCCGTGCCAAAAAGGATAAAACCGCAAAAGCCCGTGAAAAGGTATTGTTGGAAAAACTAGATGGTGAGCATAAGAAAGCCAAAGAAGCTATCATTGATAACTTAGTTGACAAGCTTTCGAAAGTGCTTAAGGACAAAACTGCTTCTGGAGTACTTAACGTGTACAAAGAAGAAGTGATTCCTAAAGGCGTTAAGTATAGCCAAAAGCTATTAAAAGACCTTAACTACGACGATATTGACCTTAATGGTTGGACGAAGGATGAAGATGTAAACGCTGATGTAAAAACAGTGTTGCACAACTTTAAACTACGCTTAAGCGAAGAGGTTGGTAGGTACAAACGTGAGAAATTCAACATCAGCATTGGCGACGAGCTACCCGCTGGCGTATTGAAACTTGCAAAAGTATACTTGGCTAAGAAACGTAAGCTTAAAGTTGGTGATAAGTTGGCTGGTCGTCACGGTAACAAGGGTATTGTAGCCCGTATTGTACGTGATGAAGACATGCCTTTCCTTGAAGACGGAACCCCGGTTGACATTGTGTTGAACCCGTTAGGTGTACCATCAAGGATGAACTTGGGCCAAATTTATGAAACGGTATTGGGCTGGGCTGGTCAAAAAATGGGTGTTAAATATGGCACCCCAATCTTTGACGGAGCTACCTTGGACCAAATCGAGGCTGAAGTACAAAAAGCTGGATTGCCATCTTATGGCCAAACATACTTGTACGATGGCGAAACAGGCGACCGTTTCCACCAGAAAGCAACCGTAGGTGTTATCTACATGCTTAAACTGGCGCATATGGTTGACGATAAGATGCACGCACGTTCAATCGGACCATACTCACTTATCACTCAACAACCACTTGGTGGTAAGGCCCAATTCGGTGGTCAGCGTTTGGGTGAGATGGAAGTGTGGGCACTTGAAGCATATGGTGCTGCAAACATCTTGCAAGAATTGCTTACCATTAAGTCGGATGATATTGTAGGCCGTGCTAAGGCTTACGAGGCCATCGTTAAGGGTGACAACCTGCCTCGCCCAGGTATACCAGAATCATTCAACGTGTTAGTACACGAGTTGCGTGGTTTGGGCTTGGAGCTGAGTTTTGAATAAATTTTAGGTTAACCTCATTTCAAAGGAGTTGATATGCCTTTAATAAAGGATAAAAAAGCAACAAATACCTTCAACAAGATCATCATAAGCTTGTCGTCGCCAGATAGCATTCTGGAGCGCTCTTATGGCGAAGTGTTGAAGCCTGAAACCATCAACTACCGTACTTATAAACCTGAGCGCGATGGCTTGTTCTGCGAGCGTATCTTCGGCCCGGTAAAGGATTATGAGTGCTATTGCGGAAAATACAAGCGCATTCGATACAAAGGTATCGTGTGCGACCGCTGCGGTGTTGAGGTAACAGAGAAAAAAGTACGCCGTGAGCGTATGGGCCACATCAAACTGGTGGTGCCTGTAGTTCACATTTGGTACTTTAAATCTTTGCCAAACAAAATCGGTTACTTATTGGGTATCTCATCCAAGAAGTTGGAGACTATCGTTTATTATGAGCGATATGTAGTAATCCAGCCGGGTGTGGCAGCAGCATACGAAGACCAGAAAGGTACTCCTATCGAATACTTGTCATTGCTTTCAGAAGAAGAATATTTGGATACCTTGGACAAATTGCCAGCCGGTAACCAAATGTTGGACGACAACGACCCGAATAAGTTTATCGCCAAAATGGGTGCTGATGCAATTCGTGACTTATTGGCGCGTGTTGAGTTAGACGAACTATCGTACAGCTTACGCCACCAAGCAGCCAACGAAACATCACAGCAACGTAAAGCAGAAGCTTTGAAACGCTTGAGCGTGGTTGAAGCTTTCCGTGATGCCAACGGCCGTATAGAAAACCGCCCCGAATGGATGGTGATTCAATATTTGCCAGTAATACCACCCGAATTGCGCCCGTTGGTGCCTCTAGATGGTGGTCGTTTCGCTAGCTCTGACTTAAATGACTTGTACCGTAGGGTTATCATCCGTAACAACCGTTTGAAACGCCTTATCGAAATCAAGGCCCCAGAAGTAATCTTGCGTAATGAGAAGCGTATGTTGCAAGAAGCAGTGGATTCACTGTTTGACAACAGCCGTAAATCGAACGCTGTGAAAGCTGAAGGTGGACGTGCTTTGAAATCGTTGAGCGACGTATTGAAAGGTAAGCAAGGTCGTTTCCGTCAAAACTTGTTGGGTAAACGTGTCGATTACTCTGGCCGTTCGGTTATTGTAGTAGGACCAACTTTGAAATTGCACGAGTGTGGCCTTCCTAAGGATATGGCTGCCGAGCTTTTCAAACCGTTTGTTATCCGTAAGTTGATTGAGCGCGGTATTGTAAAAACCGTAAAATCTGCCAAAAAACTAGTTGACCGAAAGGAGCCAGTTATTTGGGAAATTTTGGAGAACATATTGAAAGGGCACCCAGTTCTTTTGAACAGGGCCCCTACCCTTCACAGGTTGTCAATGCAATCGTTCCAGCCTAAATTGGTAGAAGGTAAAGCTATCCAGTTACACCCATTGGTGTGTTCTGGTTTCAACGCCGACTTTGACGGTGACCAAATGGCAGTGCACGTTCCGTTGAGCAACCCTGCAATTTTGGAAGCCCAAATGTTGATGTTGTCTTCGCACAACATCTTGAACCCACAAAGTGGCGATCCGGTAACGCTACCTTCACAGGATATGGTATTGGGCCTTTACTACATGACTAAAGGTCGCAAATCAACTGACACTGAAATCGTTCGCGGCGAAGGCAAAAAATTCTACTCATCAGAGGAAGTTATTATTGCTTACAACGAAGGACGCATTGATATGCATGCTTGGATTCATGTTCGCACGAAAGTGATGAACCTCGACACCAACTTACTTGAACCTAAGCTAGTGGAAACCACAGTTGGCCGTGTACTATTTAACCAAGTAGTACCTGCCGAAGTTGGTTACCTGAACACACTACTTACCAAGAAAGCACTGCGTGCCGTAATCAGCAACATTATCCAAACAACCAACGTACCGCGTACGGCCAATTTCTTGGATGATATTAAAGATTTAGGTTTCCGTTGGGCATTCCGTGGTGGTTTGTCGTTTAACCTAGCTGATTTGATTGTTCCTAAAGAAAAAACCTCTTTGTTGGATAAAGCCCAACTAGAAGTTGATGAAGTTTGGGACAACTACCAAATGGGTCTTATAACCAACAACGAGCGTTATAACCAAACTATCGATATCTGGACACGTGCCAACACTCGTTTGACCGAGGTAACTTTGAGCCAATTGGCCAATGACCGCCAAGGTTTCAACTCAGTGTTCATGATGCTTGACTCAGGCGCAAGGGGCTCGAAAGAGCAGATTCGTCAGTTGAGCGGAATGAGGGGCTTGATGGCCAAACCGCGTAAATCTGGTAGCACTGGAGCAGAGATTATCGAGAACCCAATCCTATCGAACTTGAAAGAAGGTCTATCGGTATTGGAGTACTTTATTTCTACACACGGTGCGCGTAAAGGTTTGGCGGATACGGCATTGAAAACAGCTGATGCGGGTTACCTAACCCGTCGTTTGGTTGACGTTGCCCAAGACGTAGTTATTACCGAAGAAGATTGCGGAACACTTCGTGGAATTGCCATATCAGCATTGAAAGACAATGAAGATATAGTAGAGCCATTGACTGATCGTATCTTTGGCCGCGTAAGCTTGCACGATGTAGTGAACCCACTTACAGGTGAATTGTTGGCTAAAGCCGGCGAAGAAATCATAGAATCAACTGCACGCAAAATTGATGCTGCAGCTATTGAGACTGTTGAAATTCGTTCAGTGCTTACCTGCGAAACTAAACGTGGTGTGTGCGTGAAATGTTACGGTCGTCACCTAGCCAACAACCGTGTTGCACAGGCTGGTGATGCAGTAGGTATCATTGCTGCCCAATCAATTGGTGAGCCGGGTACACAGTTAACGCTTCGTACCTTCCACGTGGGTGGTACTGCATCAAACATTGCAACCGAGAGTCAATTGCTTGCCAAATTTGATGGTGTAATTGAATTCGATAGCATCCGTACCATTGAGTATATTGACGACCAAGGTGAAAAACGCTTGAAAGTGTTGGGCCGTACTGGTGAGATAAAAATCAACGACGCTTCTGGCAAAAACCTTAAAACCGATCACGTTCCTTATGGTTCGGAGTTGATGGTGAAAGATGGCCAAAAAGTGAAGAAGAACGATGCGCTTTGTGCGTGGGATCCATATAACGCCGTTATTATTTCTGAGATTGGCGGTAAAGTGGAATTCGATAACTTGATTGAAGGTGTTACTTACCGTGAAGAATCAGACGAACAGACTGGTCACCGCGAGAAGGTAATCATTGAAAGTCGTGATAAGCGTAAGATTCCTGGCATGAACGTGAAAGGTAAAGCTGACGTGAAAAACTACAACACACCAGTAGGTGCGCACGTAGTGGTAAACGATGGCGATACCGTGAAACCGGGCGAAGTATTGATTAAGATACCTCGCGTGTTGGGTAAAGTACGAGATATTACCGGTGGTCTACCTCGTGTAACGGAGCTATTTGAAGCCCGTAACCCGTCGAACCCAGCAGTAGTATCTGAGATTGATGGTGTAGTAGCATTTGGTTCAATCAAACGTGGTAACCGCGAAATCTTGATCGAATCAAAAGAAGGCCAAGTGCGCAAGTACATGGTGCCGCTTACCAAACACATCTTGGTACAAGAAAATGATTACATCAAGGCTGGAACTTCATTGTCAGAAGGCGCAATAACCCCAGGAGATATCCTATCTATCAAAGGACCATTTGCGGTACAATCGTACTTGGTAAACGAGATTCAGGAAGTATATCGCTTGCAAGGTGTGCGTATCAACGACAAGCACATTGAAACCATTGTGCGCCAAATGATGCGTAAAGTAATGATTTTGGATGCCGGTGATACTCGATTCCTAGAAAATGAACCAGTTGACAAATTTGAGTTCATTGAAGAGAACGACCGTATATTCGACAAAAAAGTTATTACCGACCGCGGCGATAGCGAGTTATTGCGTGTTGGCCAAATTGTTACCTTGCGCCAAATACGTGAAGAGAACTCACAGTTGAAACGTAACGATAAGAAAACAGTTGAATTCCGTGACGCAGCGGCTGCTACTTCAGAGCCAATGCTACAAGGTATCACCCGTGCATCTTTAGGTACACAAAGCTGGATTTCGGCCGCATCGTTCCAAGAGACCACCAAAGTGTTGAGCACTGCATCAATTGCAGCTCGCGAAGACTTGTTGTTGGGCTTGAAAGAAAACGTAATCATTGGTCACCAAATACCTGCTGGTACCGGTATGCGACGTTTCGCAGACGTAATCGTTGGCTCTCGCGAAGAGTACGATCGTTTAGCAGAATCTCGCAAAGCCCACGAAGCTGTGGCTATTGAAGAATAATTTCATTCTGCGTCTCGCATTCCTGAGATGATACTCTACAAAAAAGGTAGCCCCGCAAGAGGCTACCTTTTTTTATTCCGGGTTACAGCGTTGCGGGTTACGGGTTGCGAGTTACGAGTTTCAATTTGTTTATCTAAGTGAAACAAAAACAACCAACCAATTCCTACATCCAGCTATAAAAATCTAACTCGCAACCCGTAACTCGCAACCCGTAACTTTAGGTAGAGCCAATAATTTCCCTTAAAATTGTAGCACATAATAACAATAGCAATCATGGCTGAAGAACAAATGCAGAACCAACTGAATATAGAATTAACTGAAGAAGTAGCAGAAGGTGTATACTCAAACCTTGCCATTATAACCCACAGTAATGCCGAGTTTGTGGTAGATTTTGTGCGCGTAATGCCTGGTGTGCCAAAAGCAAAAGTAAAATCGCGTATTATACTTACCCCGCAGCATGCTAAGCGCCTATTGCGCGCATTGACCGACAATGTAAAGAAATACGAGCAAGTAAACGGAACAATTGAAGAGGATGACACTTACGGTGGCATGCCCTTGAACTTTGGCACCCCAACCGCGCAAGCGTAATTGGTTATTGGTTTACTGGCTGAATGACTATAAGCATACCAATTAGCAAATAGCTAGTAACCAATAACTAGCCTTACGGAAAATACGACCTAGTATCTTGTAAGCACTCTGGGCCGAAAACTACTGTAAACTGACTCATGCCGTTTTGGCTTACAAAGTTGGAAAGGTTTACAGCACCTTCGTTTAGCCAATACATCACACAGTCTTCGTTGGTGCAGTGGCCACCATGGTCTGGATCGGTGTGGCTACTAGTCTCGGGCAAGCCAGAATTTACAAGGCCTAGTGCATGGCCAAGCTCGTGCACCACAGTGCTTTGCTCAATGTATTTGCGCAGCGATGTTAATGCCCCCACACCATTTATTACAGGCTTAAAAACTGCTGTAATACTAGTGCCGGTAATATTTACACCCAGCACGTTGGTGCGAAGGCTATCGCCGTCTTTAAAATAGCCGTCCAAGAAAACCACCCATAGATTACCACTAGTTTCGGTATTTACACCACGGCGAAACCTAGTAGCCAAGTTCATTACATCCTGAGCACTATAGTTATCCCTGTTTTGATCAGGTATTTGCTGCATAGAAGCTAAATTAGGTGGCACCGTTACACTTACGCTTAAAGGACGCCCATCAAAAAGTGCTTCGACATTCGTTTGTGTAAACTGCCAAATATTATCGCCATTGGTAAGGGCAGTATATGGTTCTGCACCTAGTTCGTAAGCCACTTCAACCTCAATGGTGGATACCTTTTTATAAAAATTATCAACCGTTTCGTAGTCAACGGTTTTATCATCCTTTTTACAAGCACTAAACGAAACCAAAAAAATTAGGCCAAGCAACAAATATTGTCTTTTCATATGCAGTAGTTACTTGCTAAAATAATGGATAATGAGATAACAAAACGCCACGATAACCCATCTATTGCAAAAAAGAAAACCCCACTCCTAATAAGGAGCGGGGTTTTAGATAACAAGAGTTAGAATTATACCAATTACTTTTGGAAAGTAGTAGTAATGTGCCCTTTGCGATGGCGCAGTGTTAAAACATATTGCCCAACCGATAGCTGGCTTGCGTCAATCTGCAACTCGTTGCGGCCAAGGTTTACAAAAAGTTTGGTTGTTTTTACTTGCTTGCCGGTAGCATCATAAATGATAATATCTACATAATCGTAGATGGCAGAATTTAGCGAAATATTGAACACTTCAGCAACAGGGTTAGGATAAACCACCAAAGTATTAAACATACCAGTATCTTCCATCGGGCCAGCAATACCGGTGGTGGTATCACCAAGGTCTTCGTTCAGCGCAATTACCATTGTCGCTGATTTATCGAAAACTACGCTACGGTCGGCAACATCGTTTTGCCACGCAACATTAGTAGCCTCTGGGTGCTGAATGCTGATGAACATATATTTGCCATCAGGCGTGAAATGGGTTCCAGTGCTTTCGCAACCGTTGGGGGTGTTTGCAAACACATGCACTTTAGGATTTGCAACCGTGTGAGTAGGCTCAACCATCCAAAAATAGTTCTCTCCGCCATCTTGATTTATCCAAAGATTGCCTTGATTATCGAAAGCCAAGTTATCTGGAGCAGCAAATAATGCCTGAAAAGTTCCTGATTCAGTTTGAATTGGTACGTTAACGTTATCAATAAAAATCTCGAAACCGTTTGCGGTGGCATTATCCACATCATTAAACCTAAACACAATATTCTGGCCGGTAGAAGTAAAATAAATTTTACCATCAGGACCAATCTCTATGTCTTCAACACGGTCAAACTTTGTTGCCCCAAGACTATTGGTCGCAGCTGTAACATCGTTACGCTCCGATTTGCTTGTGTTTGGTATCAAAATCCAAGTAGCCTCGCCGCTAGTAATCCAATTGCTCGCCAGCTTAAGTGCGTAAAGTTTTCCGCTGCTCAAGTCTGTTTTATTGTCCATGATAAACTTGTATAAAAATCCTGCCGATGAGTTGTCTTCGCCTTGGTAAACGGTAAGGCTATCATTTGCAAAAGCAACATTCTCATGCTTCATGTTTCCCATGGCCCAAACTTTATCAGGGTTGCCATCATTGTCGTAGTCCACAACATCACCCGTCAGTGGATCTATTTCTACATTCCAGCCAAAAGATTTGTAACCTTGGTAATTGCACAAAAACTGAGGCACCTCATCAGACTCTTCAGAAGTAACAACCGTACCCCATGGAGTAACACCACCTGAACAATTGGCAATAGTGCCAGCTACTGCAATGCCAGCGTTGCAATTAAAAGCTGTAAAATCAGCGTTCTTTGAATTCAAAACTTCCCAAAGCTTAGTATTCGGGTTCAATTGAATTTCGAAAATAGATACAGCACCTGGAACAAACTCCGAGTTTACGCAAAGGTATCCGTGGGTGCTACTGCCATCTATAGGCACGTAGGCGGTCAAGTCGCTCCATTGTCCCATCGATGAACCATCAGTTAATACATCTCCTTCTTGGGCAAGAACTTGAAAAGCATGGCTTGAAGGAATATGCAACAGTTCGTCTTGAAATGTAGGCTCTACAGAAGTAAAGTTTCCAATTTGGGCAAAAGAAAATGCGCTAAAAAAAGTAAAGAGTAGTGAAAGTGGTAAAGACTTCATGGTTATGTTGTTTAATACTGTCCAAAATTAGTTTTAAAAAGTTTTCTGCTTGTTAAACTAATGTTAACAGAAAATTACTATAATTATGCATCATAAACAATAGAAGGGCAAACCTGTAATGCAATAATACTATCATTTAGGGCTTTTAGGTTATTCCTCCCGTTGCTTTTTTGGCGATTGAATTTATTAAGAAAATGTTAACGAACCATTGCTAACCATTGCCACCGCCAAACGCTAATTTCGCAGTACAAAGTTTTTTCATGTTGCCACGTATTTACTTACTTTTTGCAATGCTCCTATCGTGCTTTTATGCCCAAGCCCAAACGGGCAGGCTAACGGGCATAGTAACTGATGGGCGCAATGGCGAGAAGTTACCATTTGCCAGTATATATATACCCAACACTAGCTTTGGCACTACTACCGATTTTGACGGTGCATATAGTCTGGAACTGCCAGCGGGTAAGCACAGCATAGTAATAGCCATAATTGGCTATGTGAGTGATACCCAAAATGTTAATATTGTCGCAAATAATTTTACCTCCCTTAATATCAGTCTAGCCAGCGATGCCAAACTATTGGGCACTGTAGATGTAGGAGGTAGCCGCATAACCAATACCGAAACCGCGGTAATAATAGAAACAAGAAAGAGCGATGCGATAGTAAATGCTATATCTGCCTCCCAAATATCGAAAACTCAGGACCGAAACGCTACCGATGTGCTAAAGAGAGTGCCAGGTGTAACTATTGTAGGAAGCAATTTTGTGATGATTAGGGGCTTGAGCGAACGTTACAACAATGTATTGCTAAACGGGGTTCTTACCCCAAGTGCCGAGGTTGATAAAAAAGCATTTTCGTTTGATGCCATACCTAGTAGTGCCTTGGATAGGGTAGTTATACATAAAACAGCTACAGCAGATCTGCCAGGCGAGTTTGCCGGTGGCATTGTAAAGGTTTATACTCGTAACATGGCCGATAGCAACCGAATTGATATTGGGCTGGCTATGTCGTACCGCTCGGGCAGCACCTTTAATACCTACTACCATGGCGGCAACTATGCAGGAGATGTGTTTGGCCTAGGTGCCGGCAAACGGGACTTGCCCAATAATTTCCCTGCTAGCTTAAATACGATAAACGATGCAGCGTATTTGAGCACCCTAGGCAAGAACTTTGCAAACAACTGGGCGCCCAATCAATCTACCGCCATACCCGATATACGCTTCAATTTTCAGATTTTGCGAAACTTCCTGATTGGTAAAGTGCGCACAAGTAACATAACGGCAATTAATTATTCTAACAGTTACCGTTCTTACCGAGCAACCAATTTCAGCTACAACCAATTTGACGAAGAACTTCAGGAAAGTGATAAAATATATGATTACCGCGACGAAAACTACATTAATACCGTACGAAGCAGCCTGATGCACAACTGGTCGTTTCAGTTAAAAAAAGGCCACCGGCTTGAGTTCCGCAATTTCTTGAACCAACTGGGCACTAACCAAGCAGTGCTGCGCACAGGTGTTAATATTGAAGAAAACAGTAACGTACGCGACTTTTCTTATCAGTATTATAGCCGCACCATATTCAATAGCCAGTTGGCGGGCACCCACGATTTGACCAATGGCATATCAAAAATTAACTGGACAGGCGGTTTTTCGAAAGTAATTGGCAAACAACCCGATTTTAGAAGAGTAAGAACCCGCCAAAGCATAGGTAGTACGAGCGATGTACCCTACACGATTATCATCTCACCAGTAGCCTCAACCCTCGATGCTGGTAGGTTTTTCTCAAATCTTAACGAAACATTGGGCATGATTAGTGCCGATTTTGAACATGATTTTAGCCTAAAAAAGAAAGAAAAACCGCTGGGTACTTTAAAAGCCGGCGTGTATTATGAATACAAACAGCGCACCTTTTCTGCTAGGTGGATGTCATACAAAAAAACGAGAACCTCAGCATTCGACCAAGATTTATTAGTGCTTCCGTTGCAGGATGTTTTTGCTGCTGAAAATATAAACAGCACCACTGGCTTTGCACTAAGCGAAGGAACCAACCCAAGCGACAGATACGATGCAACCAACCAGTTGATAGCGGGCTACTTGAGTTTCAAATTCGTGATATCTCCGAAATTGACCATTTTGCCAGGACTGCGCACCGAGTACAATGTGCAAGAACTTACCAGCCGCACCTTTGCCGATAGACCTATATTGGTTTACAACCCAATAGCAAGCTTATTGCCCTCGCTAAATGTGACTTACAACTTAAACGAAAAGCAGCAATTGAGGCTAGCCTATTACCGGACCATTAACCGTCCAGAATTTAGAGAGTTGGCGCCGTTTTCGTTCTACGATTTCCAGTTCAATATGAACGTGTATGGCAACGAGGATTTGAAAACACCCGATATTCATAATGTCGACCTAAGGTGGGAATACTACCCTAGCAACGGCGAAATGATAAGTGCGGCGTTGTTTTACAAGCACTTTATAAACCCCATTGAAATGTTTTTTGTGCCGGGGGGCGGCTCGGGCGGCACCAAAGATTTCACTTTCGGCAATGCCGATTTTAGCCGCAACTTGGGCATAGAGCTAGAGGCCCGGAAAACCTTTAACCTTGGCGCAAACAGCAAAGCGGGCAATATAACCGTAGTAGCCAACGCAGCATATATTTACAGCACTGTAGCGCTGGGTGCCCAAGCTGTGGGGCAAGAGCAAAACCGACCCATGATGGGCCAATCGCCTTTTATTATAAACCTTGGCGTATTTTACGAACTGCCCGAAAAACAGCTGCAGCTTAACGTGTTGTACAATGTAATTGGTAAGCGCCTATTTGCAGTGGGTACTGCCATAAACCCTGATATTTACGAAATGCCTCGAAACGTTTTAGACCTAACCGTGAGCAAAGGCTTCGGCACGCACTGGCAAATAAAAGCAGGCATACAAGATATGCTAAACAGCAAAATGCAATTGATACAAGACTCTAACAGTGATGCAAAAATTACGGGAGTTGATGAGGATATCATGAGTTACCGTGAAGGCGTGTATATAACCGCTGGATTCATTTATAAATTTTAAGAAACACCACAATGAAAAAAACACAGTTATTTTTTTGGAGTATTTTGGCCGTGACTACCTTATTTATCTCGGCATGTGGCAAAGAGGGATGTACTGATCCTAATGCCCTTAACTACGACCCAGATGCTAAAAGCAGCAGCGGCGATTGTGAATACGCGGATAACAAACAATCATTTACCCTTTCTAGAAGCGGCAATACGGTAACAGTAGAGGGTATTACAGAGGCCGATTTCCGTTTTTATGAAGATAGCATATACCTGCTAAAAGGGTTTGTATACGTGCGCTCGGGTGCAGTGCTTACCATTGAGCCAGGCACGGTAATAAAGGGCGATAAAAACACTAAAGGATCCTTAATAATTGAGCGCAATTCAAAAATTATTGCCGAAGGCACCGCAACTAAACCGATTGTGTTTACCTCTAGCCAAGCACCTGGCGACCGTGATTATGGCGATTGGGGGGGGGTGATTGTGTGCGGCAACGCACCTACCAACTTGCCAGGCAACGAAGGCATAGTAGAAGGTGGTACTGATGCCACATTTGGAGGCAACAACGCCAGCGACAATTCAGGTATCATCAAATATGTTCGAATTGAGTTTGCAGGTATTCCGTTTCAGCCAAACCAAGAGATCAATGGTCTAACCCTAGCGGCTGTAGGGAGCGAAACCGTAATAGAGTACGTTCAAGTTTCTTACTCTGGCGACGATTCGTATGAATGGTTTGGTGGTAATGTAAATGCCAGCCATTTGATTGCTTTTAGAGGATGGGACGACGATTTTGACACCGATAATGGATACTCAGGCAACTTGCAGTTTTTGGTGTCCCTACGCGACCCAAATATCGCCGATGCTTCAGCATCGAATGGTTTTGAAAGCGATAACGACCCTGCCGGCAGCAGCGCAACCCCTTTTACCAGCCCCGTGTTTTGCAATGTGAGTTTGTATGGCCCCAACTTTACAGGGTCAACCTCTATTAGTACCCAATTCCGCACTGGTTTGCACTTGCGCAGGTTATCTAATCTCAAGCTGTACAATTCAGTAGTAACTGGTTTTCCTGAAGGATTGTACATAGCCAAAAACACAGAAGGTAACCTAGATAATGGCAGCGTTCAAATAGAAAATACCATTATTGCCGGGTGCACCGAAAACTTTGCCATTGACTTGTCAAGCTCGTATGACCTTGCTGCTTGGTTTAACAATGCCAGCAGAAACAACAGTGTGCTGGCCAACAATAGCGATGTGCAGCTTACCGATGCTTTTAACTTAACCAATCCCAACTTCCAACCGCTGACTGGTTCGCCGCTGCTAAGTGGTGCATCTTTTAGCAATAGCAACTTATCCAATAGCTTTTTTCAGCAAGTAACTTATAGAGGTGCTTTTGATGGCACCACCGATTGGACCCAAGGTTGGGCCAACTGGGATCCACAAAACACCGTTTATTAAATTACGATACCTGTATCACGATAATGCAAAAAATCCCTGGTCCTTCGGTCTGGGGATTTTTTGTTTTAGCCAATTAGATTTTTTACCCTACCTACTAATTTTAACACCCTCCCTTCATTATATCTAGCCATGAGCTTAAAATAATTAACTTTGCCGTCCCAAATGATGACGTTGCGCACCCTCAATACCGATTTTCACAACTACGTGAGCCCTGCCGAACAGCAAATTATTGTTGCTGTGGGAAAGGCCGCCGCCGAACTGGGCATTGAGGCGTATGCCGTAGGCGGTTATGTGCGCGACCTGCTGCTAAACCGCCCCACCAAAGATATTGACTTTGTTTGCTTAGGCAGTGGCATCGATTTGGCACACGCTGCAGCCAAACATTTCAAATCGAGCCCGAAGGTAAACTTCTTCAAAAACTTCGGCACGGCCATGTTCAATGTACTGGATATGGATGTAGAGTTTGTGGGTGCCCGCAAAGAAAGCTACGACCGCAGCAGTCGTAAACCTGTAGTAGAAGATGGTACCCTGCAAGACGACCAAAACCGCCGCGACTTTACCATCAACGCCTTGGCCATAAAACTCACCCCCGAAGGGTTGGGCGAATTGGTGGATCCGTTTGGTGGCATCCAGCATTTACAGCAAGGCATCATTCGCACACCACTTGACCCTGATATTACGTTTAGCGACGACCCGCTGCGCATGATGCGTGCCGTGCGCTTTGCTACCCAATTAGATTTTACGATTGACGCCGATATTTTGGAAGCAATTACGCGTAACGCACCACGACTAAAAATAATCAGCCAAGAGCGCATTACCACCGAATTGAACAAAATCATCGAGACCTTTATGCCTTCTACAGGCTTTAAGCTATTGTTCGATACCGGGTTGCTGCACCACTTTTTCCCGGAAATGGTAAAACTGCACGGTGTGCAGGTGCACAAAGGCAAAGCCCACAAAGACAACTTTTACCACACCCTACAGGTGCTAGATAACCTGTGCCGCACCAGCGATGACCTTTGGCTGCGCTGGGGTGCCATTTTGCACGACATTGCCAAACCCCGCACCCAACGATACGAAGAAGGCCACGGCTGGACGTTTCATGGTCATGACGCAATAGGTGCCAAAATGGTGCCTGATATTTTCCGCCGCCTGAAGTTACCGCTCGACCATAAGATGAAGTTCGTGCAAAAGATGGTATTGCTGCACCTTCGCCCCATTAGCCTAAGCAAAGAGAACATTACTGACAGCGCCATACGTCGCCTATTGTTTGAGACCGGTGACGATATTGACAGCTTAATGAAACTTTGCGAAGCTGATATAACGACCAAAGACGCTAAGAAAATGGAGCGCTACCTCAGCAACTTTGAGCTGGTGCGCCAAAAGCTGAAAGAGGTGGAAGAGAAAGACCACGTACGCAACTGGCAGCCCCCTATTAGTGGCGAAGAGATAATGGAACACTTCAATATTGGCCCTGGCCGCGAAGTGGGTATTTTAAAAATAGCCATTAAAGATGCCATAATGGATGGCGATATAGCCAACAACCGCGAAGCCGCCTTTGCCTTTATGCTGGATAAGGGCAAAGAGTTGGGGTTGGTTTGATTTTTCATTTTATCTTTTTGGATGATTTTATTTTTTACTCCTTTCCCCTAATTGCGTAAATTTGTATTATAACCAAGTTTTAGGGTATGAGCATTTATACTATTGGCGTGTATGTGGATGAACTAGAAGATGTAGTTCGCGAGATTGAAATTAAAGGCACGCAAACATTTAACGACCTGCATGTGGCTATTGCTACTACTTTTAAGCTCAACCTTAAAATGCAAGCCTCGTTTTTTGTGAGCAACAGCCGCTGGCAAAAGTTGAACGAAATTACGCTTGGCCATAGCAGCGTGTTTGAGAACGCCATAAATGGACTAAAGGATACTATTGAGAGTGTAATACCCGGGACAGCCAAACACCTCGTATATTTTAATGAAGATGCTGCCGAGTATTCGATATTGATATTGTTGGAGAAAGTAACCGATAAAGAAAACCTAGGTAAAACTTACCCAGCAATAGTTACTGCCAAGGGCAGCCTGTCAGGCAGCAGCGGCGAGAGCTTCTTTGTATCCGATTTCGGTATTAGCGAAGGCGACCTGGACACCGAAGGCATGGAAATTGGCGAGGCACCTAGCGAATAAGCGATGGCAACCAAATATTTGGTTTGCGTATTGGGCCCAACAGCCAGCGGCAAAACCTCTTTAGCTATTCAGATTGCCCAGCATTTCAATACGCACATTCTTTCTGCCGATTCGCGCCAGCTATACCAAGGCTTGAATATTGGCACCGCTAAGGCCACACCCGAAGAACGCGCGCAAGCACCCCATCATTTTATTGATACCCTAGATATTACCGAAGCATACAACGCAGGACAATTTGAGCGAGAATCGCTGGTATTGCTCAATGAGCTATACCAAACCCACGATGTAGTAGTGCTGGCTGGTGGCACAGGGCTGTATGTGCAAGCATTGCTGCAGGGGTTGGATGAGTTCCCGGACATACCAATTGAAGTGCGCCTGCAGGTGCGCAATGACTTTGATACCAAAGGATTAGCTTGGCTGCAACAAGAAGTGCTACGCCTCGACCCCGACTTTTATGGTGTTGTTGACAAGCAAAACCCATCACGGTTAACGCGCGCACTAGAAGTTTGCCGAGCTAGTGGCAAGCCTTATAGTAGTTTCCGCAGTGGACAGGCCAAGCTGCGGGGCTTCACTCCTATTCTTATCGGTTTGGAATGGCCCAAAGAAGCTTTGTATGACCGCATTGATGCTAGGGTGGATATGATGCTAGAGCAAGGATTGCTGGAGGAGGCCCGCCAGTTTCTGCCCCACAAAAACCAACAAGCCTTACAAACGGTAGGTTATGAAGAGCTAATGCACCACTTTGAAGGTGATTACGACTTACCCGAAGCCATACGCCTAATAAAACGAAACAGCCGCCACTACGCCAAGCGGCAAAAAACTTGGCTGAATAGAATGGAGGGAATTACTTGGTTTAAAACTGCGGAAGTGGGTGGGGTAATACCGTTTATTGAGAAGCAGGTGGGATGATTTAACCGTAACGAACATTGTGTGTCATCCTGAGCTTGTCAAAGGGTGCGCGGGAATGCTAACCCGCCATAGCTTTTTCAGCGGAGGTGGGCATTTGCGATGAGAATTGAATTCAAAATTTAACGACTACTTTTGACGCAAACTGATAATCTCAATCCCTAAACATCCTACCCGTCCCAACAAGCCAGCGCACGCACCCTTCGACAAGCTCAGGATGACACGCTCGTTTCCACCTTTAATTTCTTGCTACCTTAATTTGACAGGCCAAGCATGTTAAAACAAGTTTTGAATTACGCCCTTACAACATTTTAGCCAGTCTTGCTACTTGATACTCGGTACTTGATACTAAAACCCGTAATTTAGCCCTCGCAACAAAGCACCTTTACCGATGAATTTTGATGTAATAGTAGTGGGCAGCGGCCCCGGAGGATATGTAGCAGCTATACGCGCTTCGCAATTAGGCTTAAAAACGGCCGTAATAGAAAAAGCTGAACTAGGTGGCGTTTGCCTCAATTGGGGCTGTATACCTACCAAAGCATTGCTGAAGAGTGCCCAGGTATTTGAATACCTAAGCCATGCCGCCGACTACGGTATCAAGGTGCAAGGTGGCGAGGCGGACTTTGGCGCGGTAGTTAAGCGCAGCCGCGATGTGGCGGGCCAAATGAGCAACGGCGTGCAGTTCCTCCTAAAAAAGAACAAAATTGAGGTGATTGCTGGTGAAGGAAAAGTAAAACCAGGCAAGAAAGTGGCCGTGACGGGTGCTGATGGAAAAACTACCGAGTATATTGCCAAACACATCATTATTGCCACCGGTGGCCGCAGCAAAGAGCTGCCAAACCTGAAGCAAGACGGCAAAAAAGTAGTAGGCTACCGCCAAGCCATGGTATTGCCCACGCAGCCTAAGAGCTTGATAATAGTAGGTGCTGGCGCCATTGGCGTGGAGTTTGCCTACTTTTACCGCACCATGGGTACCGAAGTAACCATTGTAGAGTACTTGCCGCGTTTGGTGCCTGTTGAGGATGAAGAAGTAAGCAAAGAGCTGGAGCGCCAGTTTCGCAAAGCGGGCATTAAGGTAATGACCAGTGCCAGTGTAGAAAGCCTGGATACCAAAGGCGACGGTGTAAAAGCTACCGTAAAAACCAGCAAAGGCACAGAAGAACTGCAAGCTGACATTGTACTTTCCGCTGTGGGTTTTACCCCAAATATTGAAAACATTGGCTTGGAGGAAGTTGGCATTAAAGTAGATAAAGGCCTCATTGCCGTGGATGAATATTACCGCACCAACGTAGAAGGCTATTATGCCATTGGCGATGTGGTAAAAGGCCAAGCCTTGGCCCACGTGGCATCGGCAGAGGGTATTACTTGCGTAGAGGCTTTTGCAGGCCATCACCCAGAACCGATTAACTACAACAACATACCTGGCTGCACTTACAGCCAGCCAGAGATTGCCAGCGTAGGCTATACCGAAGCAAAGGCCAAAGAGGCGGGATATGAGTTAAAGGTGGGTAAGTTTCCTTTTACGGCATCGGGTAAGGCTACGGCCGCTGGTGCGCGCAGTGGCTTTGTGAAGCTTATTTTCGATGCAAAATACGGCGAACTACTAGGTGCACACATGATTGGTGCCAACGTAACCGAAATGATAGCCGAAATAGTGGTAGCCCGCAAACTGGAAACCACTGGCCACGAAATGATCAAGAGCATTCACCCACACCCAACCATGAGCGAAGCCATTATGGAAGCCGCCGCGGCCGCTTACGGGGAAGTGATACATTTGTAGTCAACGGACCACAGTAGACGGACCAAAGTTTTTTTTCTGCAACATTTAAAATAGCAGTCAAAGAGGTATGGTAATAATACTTGGTTTTTTGATTTTTTCTGGTGCTTGAATAGGTGCTCCAAAAAAAATTACCATTTTTACAGCCTATGAAAAATTCATACCTGGTGATAGCTGGTCTTGGAGCATTGGCCATTACCAGCTTGCTTACATATTTTAATGAGATTGACGCCCTGGCTATTTCAACACCGGCGCTTACCGTGCTGCGTTGGTTGTCAATAGCAGTATTGGTTGCATTTGCTTTCCGACGTAAAAGCCTCACTACTTGGATATTGTTGAGTATGGTGCTCGGTGCCGAAGTTGGGCACGATTTCCCAGAGTTTTCGCAGCACCTTAAGGTCATCAGTAAAATCTTTCTAAAGCTTATCAAAACCATTATTGCACCGCTCATTTTCGGTACGCTAGTGGTGGGTATTGCGGGGCACAGCAACCTAAAGCAAGTGGGGCGAATGGCTTGGAAATCATTGCTGTACTTTGAGGTAGTTACCACCATTGCCTTGTTTATCGGGCTGGCGGCCATCAACTTTACAGGAGCAGGAAAAGGGCTTAGCGTAGCCGGCTTGGCACAAGAAGAACTACCCGCTGCCGAGCCCCAAACTTGGGACCAGATTATACTGCACTCCTTCCCAGAAAATATTGCCAAATCGATAGCAGAAGGCCAGGTGCTGCAAATAGTGATGTTTAGTGTGCTTTTTGGTATTGGCCTTGCGCTGGTAAAAGAAACGCAGAAGCGCCAGCCGCTGCTCAATTTCGCCGAGAGCCTATCAGAAACCATGTTTAAGTTTACCAATGTGGTGATGTACTTTGCACCGTTTGCCATTGGTGCCGCCATGGCGGTCACGGTCGGGCACATGGGCATAGGTGTGCTGCAACCGCTGTTCAAGCTCTTATTCACATTGTATGGGGCTTTGCTTGTATTCTTAGGCCTATTGCTCATTATTGCTTTGGTCGTGCGCATGCCCATCATCCAATTTATCAAAGTAATGGCCGAACCCGTTTCTATTGCTTTCGCCACCACCAGCAGCGAAGCGGCCTTGCCCAAAGCCATGGAAGCCATGGTGAGCATGAGGGTACCCAAGCGCATAGTGGCCTTTGTAATGCCCATGGGTTATAGTTTCAACTTGGATGGCACCACGCTATACCTAAGCCTTGCCACCATATTTGTGGCCAATGTGGCCGGTATCGACCTTAGTATTGGGCAACAGCTATTAATCGTATTTACCTTAATGCTTACCAGCAAGGGCGTGGCAGGCGTGCCGCGGGCATCGCTTATTATCTTGCTGGGCACAGCCGTGCAGTTTGGCCTACCTATTGAGCCTATCTTCCTAATACTCGCCATCGATGAGTTGATGGATATGGCCCGCACCTCGGTAAACGTTATCGGCAACTGCCTAGCTACTTATGTAATAGCTTGGTGGGAGAATGACTTTGAAGAGCCAGAGCCAGCCGAGATAGCGCTGAATGATGCAGTTGAGTAATTTATCCTTCTGGAATTTGAACCTGTTAGATTTGTGAACAAAAAGGGACTCAGTTTCTCGCTCATATTCTGAGCGTATAAACCCAACCGTTCCGCATTCCTATAACTGAATAACCATCCCCAACAAAGTCCATCTAGCGGAGAGGGCTTTGCGAATTTCAAAACTCAGTTTGTTTAATCCAATCTATCCATTAATCTAACGAATCCTGCACTGTTTTACAATACATGCCCATTGCCTACAATCAACCAAACCTATAAATGCCTCGGCGGCGGGTAAGACCAAGAAATAAAAGTAGATAAACTATCCTTGTACCTCTTTATCATTGCAACTGATAGTAGTTAGCCTTACTAATGTTGTTATTTTCGTTAAATTCGGCAGCCGATGCATCCCAATAGTCAGCGCATCACAACCAGTTCTTAGAGGTTTCACATAACCAATTAATGCCATTTTCAAACCTGCCAGCAGACAAGCAGGTCAGCTCATTCCAAATTTTCAAATTAGCATCGGTATATTTGCTCCATGACACTTGCCGACAAAATCATTCAATTCAACAACAACCTCCATTTGGATGCCAAGCTGCCCGATGGAATTGATGTAATGAACCCGTTTAAAGGCGAACATGCGGATGATATTGCCGACATTACCGACCGATTTTACCACAAATACTACAACGACAACCACCCACGCAAACTGATATTGGGCATTAACCCTGGCCGCTTGGGTGCCGGCGTTACGGGCCTGCCTTTTACGGATACCAAGCGTTTAAACGAGGAATGTGGCATACCGTTTACCAAGTTTAGTTCTCATGAACCTTCATCGGTTTTTATCTATGAAGTGATAAAAGCATACGGGGGCGCGGAGCGTTTCTATGCTGATTTTTATATCAATTCCATTTGCCCATTGGGTTTTATTAAACACAACGATGCAGGCAAGTGGGTAAATTTTAACTATTACGACCGAAAAGACCTGCAAACTGCCGTTGAACCATTTATACTCGAAACCTTAAAGCAACAAATTACCTTAGGACTCGATACCGAAACGGTATACTGCATGGGCTCTGGCAAAAACGTGGAATTTTTGACCCGTTTCAATGACAAGCATCAACTTTTTGGCCAAATCGTAGCGCTCGACCACCCAAGATTTGTAGTGCAGTATAAGCAAAAGCATATGCAAGAGTATGTACAGCGGTATTTGAATGCGTTTAACAGCAAACTATGACTACTCCCCCACCCCTTAAACCCAACGATTTAGTTGGCATAACTTGTCCGGCACGTAAAATGACCGCTGCAGAGTTAAAGCCAGCTATTGCCTTATTTGAAAGCTGGGGCTACCGTGTAAAACTAGGCAACACCGTTGGCGGTGAATTTGACCAGTTCTCTGGCACCGACGAAGCACGTGCCGCCGACATGCAGCAATTGTTGGACGACCCACAAGTAAAGGCCATCGTTAGCGCTCGCGGCGGCTATGGCAATGTGCGGATAGTGGATAAACTGGATTGGACACACTTTCATCAAAACCCTAAGTGGTTAGTAGGCTATAGCGACTCAACAGTATTGCATGCGCACTTGCAAAAACTGGGGTTTGCATCGCTGCACGCGCCTATGCCATTGGGCTTCATAACTAATACCCCAGAGGCATTAGATAGCATTAGAACAGCATTGTCTGGCAAGGCGCTTGACTATACCATTGCGCCACATGAATATAACCGCGCGGGCGTGGCCGAGGGCGAGCTAATTGGTGGCAACCTTTCGGTGCTTATAAGCATTAGCGGCAGCACCTCAGATATGGATACCAAAGGCAAAATCCTTTTCTTAGAAGACTTGGACGAATACCTATACCATATTGACCGGATGATGAATCAGCTAGACCGCTCAGGCAAACTGGAGCACCTAGCTGGGCTGGTTATAGGTGGCATGAGCGATATGCGCGACAATGCCATACCGTTTGGTAAAGATGCCTACCAAATCATTCAAGAGCGGGTGGCGAAGTATGGTTATCCCGTCTGCTACGGTTTCCCAGCAGGGCATATTGACGATAACCGTACCTTGATAATGGGTGCCACACATAAGCTGGAAGTAACTACAGATTTAGTAAGTTTGCTTTCGGTCCACAGTCGATAGTCTGAATCAGAATTTTCAGAATTAAAAGATTATAGAATTTCCGCTATCCCCTTGTGAAAACTTCATCGTACCACATCTTGATACTTGATACTCACTATTTGATACTAATAAAATGAAAACCACAGCCGAAATAAGCCTATATCCGCTGCATGAGAATTATGAGGAGGTAATTATTGAGTACATCCTGAAATTGAGGCAGTATGATGGTTTACGCGTAGAAACCAATGGCATGAGCACTCAAGTGTTTGGCGAATATGATACCGTTATGGCAGCCTTAACTGCCGAGAGTAAAACCGTGTTTGAGAGCGGTAAAGCAGTGCTCCTGATTAAGCTAATTGGTGCCGACCGAAGCAAGGAAAACCTACCCGAAATACTGAAGTGAGCAACACCAACAATATATTAGATGCCCCAGTGGCTGCTCTTAAGCCATCATCGTGGCCCGATTTTGTTTTAGAGGCAATTGCAGTTGCGTTGGGGGCTTCTTATACAGTGCTCATTACCTACGGCATTATCTGGTGTTGGCCAGCTGCTATTTTAAGCTCTGGTATATTCATCTATTTGTGCTACACTAAGCGCCTATATGCCGAAACGGCCTTGCACCTATTTTACGTGGCCATTGCCGTTTACGGGTGGCTCACTTGGGGGGCAGCTACCACAGAAGGCTATAAAACCTGGCCTTGGCAAAACCATGTAATAGCCATTATTACTGGGTTATTGAGCAGCTCAGCATTGGCTTGGCTATTAAGAAAATATACTAATGCCTTTTGGCCAGGTGTAGATACATTTACCGCCGTGTTTAGCATTATTGCCACGTTTATGATGGTGTGGGCTATTACAGATAATTGGTATTATTGGATAGTTATTGATACCGTTTCTATATTTTTATACGCTGGTAGGCGTATGTACCTAACGGCATTGTTGTTTTTGGTGTATACCATTTTATCTATCTACGGGGCCCTTGAATGGAGCCAAGCGGCATGAGAAAAATAGCGATTGTAGGTGCTGAGTGCACCGGAAAATCAGTATTAACAGAGGCATTGGCAATGGCCTACAACTGCCCTTTTGTGCCCGAGTTTGCCCGAGAATATTTAGGAAAATTAAAGCAACCATACACAGCATTAGATGTGCAAGCTATTGCCCGCGGGCAACTATCGTTGGAAGATGAAGCTGTTGCCAGTGCAGAGGCTCCTTACTTGTTTTGCGATACCAATCTGTGGGTTATAAAAGTATGGATGGACAACTCTTATAAAACCACCCCAGAGTGGATTGAAAGGGAAATACAACAACGCTCGTACCACCTGCACATTGTAACCGATTACGACATCCCTTACGAAACCGACTCATTGCGCGAGCACCCCAACCAAAGGGCGCACTTTACCGACATATACCGCAATTTGTTAGATGCCAACCACGTGCCTTACATATATGTGCAAGGTGGGTTACAGGAAAGGGTAAAGCAGGTAATTACTTCTTTACAATAGCCACTGCCATTTCACCACAAGCACTAACTTAGCATAGTGCGTTATATAATCGGCTGATCGACAAACAAGTTGAGGTTAGGTCCACCATTTTTGCTTATCTGTTTAAAGCGCTCTAGCTCTTCGGGTCTATCCGCTATTAAAAAGTAAATGTACTCATCCATCAAAATACTTTTCTTCACTTTCAGGTATGGGTCCGAATCCCAGGAAGGTAAAAAAGCCATTTGTACGCTGTAATAGCGTTGGTAGTAGCTGGCCAAACCCCGGTATAGCTTCTCCACCTCAGCCACATCGCCCACGGTAAGTATAAAGTAAAGGAAACGGTGGAACAACTGCATCCACTGCACTACTTTCAATATACCTTTTGCATTATCAATGTCCAACTGGAAATAATCGCCCAAATTCATGGCAATAGTAGCAGCCTTAATATTGCCTTGCTCGTCGGTAGTCATCCATACACCACTGCTGTGGCTATACTCCGTTATTTGGCGCACCATGTTCAAAAACACCTCTTCGGTAATGTGGTGATAGAACAGGTAGTTTTTCATACGCTCGTGTACCAATTGGTACATCTTTTTCAAAGCCACCTCATCCTTGGTTATGTTCACCAAGCCCTTTTCATACTTACGTTTGCCCCAAAACTTATTGAATTTTGAGTAAATGCGATACGGTATGCGCTCATAGTGCCTGCCATGCTGCTGGGCACTGCGGTGCAGTGCCTCTTTAATGGCAACATTTTCGCGGCCCATGCTGGCATAAATAAAGTGTACATCATTTTGTATCACCAAATCATTCAGGATGGCGAAGAACATGGTAAACATTTTCTTGCGGCGGTAAACCTCTACCCCATTCTCTTTGCGCTCGCTTATGCGCAGCATGTTGTAGTAGTATCCATTCCACTTCTCGTTCTCGCCGGGTGGCGTAAACTCGAAACGGTTGGCATGTATATAGCCCGTTAGCCAATAGTCTTTCGGTTTGCCTGCTGGTTGGCCTGGTTTTACGTTTAGTCCTACCACTACTATGGCAGTATCGTTTACTGAACTTACCGAAAACGGGAAGTTGTGAAAGTGTGCCTGAAAACTCAATTTGCCATTACCCTTATCGTCGATGTGACGCTCAGGGGCCATGATCACCTCTTTGCATTGGTGGAAGAAGTAAAAAGGGTCGTCGCGGAAACCAAACGTGCGCAGTATACTATCAATATGGTGCAGGTAATGAATAGGGAAAGCGAAAAGCTGTATCTCCTCGTCAAACAAATCCTCCGATTCTATTTCAAAGCTTTTGGTCTTGAAACGGAATGAGTGCATTACTGTTCCATCTTGTTCGCGTTCTGCCTGCCCTACCTGTTCATCGTACACATAGTGGTATACGCGCTTCCTAGTTTCTGCCATTTTGCTTCCTTTAGTTGTTGGTGGGCGTAAAAATACTAGAATAATTCGGCTAGCGAAGTGCGGATGGGGTTATTCGTACGTATTGGATGGGTATTTGTATTGTTCTAGTTTCGCATATTGTTAGTTTTTACCACCAGTACTCGCTTAGCCCACCTCATTGTACCCCGCAAGCATTACTAGAAATTACCAACCAATCAAAAAATATCCCTACCTTTGTAATATTATCCACACTAATATCCCCGTATGGGCAAGGTCTTTGCCCCATTTTCATTACTTATTACCAATAACATAATACACTACATTCCAATTAAATTACCAATTTTATACTATACCTCAACCCAAGTTTTAGGGGCTGATTAATTATTACTATGAGCAAAAACGAAAAGAAAGAAAAGCACCTGAAACCCGATTTGGAAGTAAGTGTGCTGGAGAAAGAGCTGCTGCACTATTTGGGCAGCGTACCTGGCAAAAATTACCACCGCAAGAGCGTAGTAAAGCAGTTTTTGCTTGACTATGATAAACACGACGTACAAAGCACTATTGATAGCCTTTTGAAAAGTGGCGAAATTGAATTGACAGCTAATAACACTATTGCCCTGAAAGGCTCGGTAGCTCCTAAGCAATCCGTTACCAAATCGCTAATTGGCCGATTAGATATGACCATACAGGGATACGGTTTCATTATCTGCGAAGATTTAGATGCCGATGTATTTGTACCGCCTAGCCGCTTAGGCCATAGTTTGGATAAGGACACCGTTAGATTCCGCGTAACAGGCAAGAGCAAAACTGGCCGCTACGAAGGCGAAGTAACCGGAGTAGAAAAGCGCAACAAAAACCTATACATAGGCACGCTGCACGTAAATGGCAAAAGCCCGAAGGTAGTACCCGAGAGCGAGAAAATGCCCTACGAGATATTTGTTGACCATGATGACCTAAACAACGCACAAGAGTTTGACAAGGTAGTGGTGGAACTTACTGATTGGCCTGCATATAGTAAAGGTCCGCACGGAAAAATAACCGAAATATTGGGCGAATCGGGCAACAACGATGTGGAAATGAAATCCATATTGATAGAGAATGGCTTTAAGCTTGCTTTCCCTGATGAAGTGCTGAAAGAGGTTGAAGACATTGCCGATGTAATACCCGATAAGGTAATTGCTACGCGCCGCGATATGCGCAAAGTAAGCACCTTTACTATTGACCCAGACGATGCCAAAGACTTTGACGACGCACTAAGTATTGAAAAACTAGCCAACGGCCTTTGGCAAATTGGGGTGCACATTGCCGATGTGAGCCACTATGCCAAGCCCGGAAGCGCCTTGGATAAGGAAGCTTACGAGCGCGCCACGAGCGTGTACTTGGTGGATAGGGTTTCGCCAATGTTTCCAGAGCGATTGAGTAACATTATATGCTCGCTTAGGCCCAATGAGGATAAATTGACCTTTTCGGCTGTATTTGACCTTGACGAGAATGGCAAGGTGCACGAAGTATGGTATGGCCGCACGGTAATACACAGCGACAAGCGTTTTACCTACCGCACCGCGCAAGATGTGCTGGAGGGCATAAGTGATGGTCCGTTTTCGGCAGAGATGCAGGTAATGCAAAAAATTGCCCTAGCCTTGCGCGGTGAACGATTGAAAAAAGGCTCTATTGAGTTTAGCAGCGAAGAAGTGCGCTTTAAACTTGACCGCGAAGGCAAGCCGCTGGATGTGTATGTAAAACAAAGTCTAGATACGAACAAACTGATTGAGGACTATATGCTACTGGCCAACCGCTACGTGGCACAATACCTTGCCAAGTTGCGTACCGACAAAAAGCCAGTATACAACGTGTACCGTGTGCACGACTACCCAAACATGGAGAAACTAGAGCAATTTGCCGATTTCGCTAGAAAGTTTGGGTATGTAGTGAAGTTTAACGACCCTGACCAAGTAGCAGAAACCTTAAATGGGCTTCTTGCCCGTGTTAAGGGTAAGCCCGAGGAAAATGTGTTGAGCAGCCTAGCCATCCGTACTATGGCCAAGGCATTTTATACCACCAAAAACATAGGCCACTATGGCTTGGCATTTGAGTTTTACTCGCATTTTACCTCTCCTATTCGCCGATACCCTGACGTATTGACGCATAGGGTGCTGAATGCCGTGTTGGAACATGAAGATGCCCCTTATAACGAACCGCTGCTAGAAGAAATGAGCGTGCATTGCAGCGCCATGGAGCGCAGCGCAATGAGTGCCGAGCGTGAGTCAGTGAAGTATAAGCAGGTGGAGTATATGCAAGACCGCATTGGGCAAGAGTTCTGGGGTATTATCTCTGGGGTAATTGGCCGAGGCATTTTTATAGAGCTGGAAGGCAACAAATGCGAGGGCTTTATACCTGAGAACAAACTGAGCGAATACAGCACCCGATTTGACGAGAACGAGCTGACCATTGTAGATACCAATACGGGCCGTAAGTTCCGTTTTGGTGAGCGTATTTATGTACGCGTGGTGAGCACCAACTTGGAGCGCCGCCAGATTGACTTTGACCTAGCCGACCCTGAGAACCCAGTAACGCCAGAAGAAAGCGCCGAACTGCAAAAAGCAGCAGGCGATAACAACCAGCGCGGACCAGCCAGACCGAGTGGACGTGGTAGCAATGCCAATAGCTATGTAGGTGGAAAGGCCGTTGAAGGAGGCAAACCCAAACGCAGTGGCGGAAGCACTGGTGGCAATAAGCCCAACTCAGGTGGTGGTGGTGGTGGACGAGCCAGCAAAAACAGTGGCCGCGCCATGCCTAAGGCGACCAAACGAAAAGAAGCTAACAAAAAGAAATCGGACCGAAGCAGCCGCCAACAGCCGGGTAGCAATACCACTAGGGCAAAGCGTAAGAAGCGGTAGGTGTTAATTTGGAACTTGGAAAACTAGCCTATCCGGCAGGCAGGTGTGCTAATTTGAAAATTGGGTGGCTTAGGCTATAATTTTCAATTGCTACGTTGGATAATAATTTCAAGTTTTGAGCTATAACGATTTCACTTTTCCAAGGTCTATTGCCAATAGGCCATTGACCAATTTCTTACCTTTGCCGTATGACCATGCCAACACAAGCGGTATTGCAAAAGCAATTGGATAAAGTAGAGCGACTTGCTACTACTGGCAAAATTGTGCGGCTTTTAAACGCCCCTGGCCGTTATTTTTCAGCACAAGTGCATAAGTGGCTCATTTATCGCTACACCAAAAAGGGCATGATTACCACGGCACGCACCTTCTTTGGTAGTACCATGCATATTGTACTGCCAGCGGCTACCGATATTTACCTTACAGGCGGCAAAACCCACCCTTCGGAAATACGCTTGGCGCGGTACTTGGTAAACAACCTAAGCACTGGCGGTCAGTTTTTGGATGTGGGTGCACACTTTGGGTACTTCACATTATTGGGTGGTTACTTAGTTGGCGAAACAGGCAAAGTGGTCTCTATTGAGGCATCGCCCGCTACTTTCGAGGTGCTTCGAAAAAATGCCAATGGCCTAAGCCAAATTAATATACGCAACATTGCCGCAACCGAACGGGTTGAGGAAGTTACGTTTCATGAGTTTCCAGTATTGCTTTCGGAGTACAACTCTTTAATGGGTGGGCAATATGAGCAAGAAACTTGGTACAAAAATAATAAGCCCAATCTAGTAAAAATACAGGGCAAAGACCTTACGACTATGCTTAGCGAAGAGCACTTTTCTCCTACCTATATAAAAATTGACGTGGAGGGTGCCGAGGACCAAGTAGTGCGCGGTGGATTGGAATATTTCAAGCAGCAACACCCCGTAATAGTAATGGAATATTTGGCCGACAATAACAAAAACAGTGGTCACAAAAAAGCCGTTGGAATGCTCAAAGACCTTGGCTACCGCGTACACGTGCTCAATGAGTTGGGCGAGCCAATTGTTTGCACTGATATACTGGCACACTTAAAGAAAACAGGCTGGGAATCGGATAACGTCATGTTTCTATAATGCTTGTTTCTAGTTATTGGTTACTGGTTACTAGCAGAAAAAGACCGCTTAAGGAAAATAAAGCGAGATACAGGTGAGGTTTCGTTCGCTCACAGCTGTTTGTCTTTTTATACAACAGAAGATAATACGTGAACAACTGCTAACAACGCCACGCACAACTATTGTAAAGTTATACCGTAATTTGAATCATGCTAAACTGGCTTAGGTTTTTATTGCTTGGGTTAATGCTCGCTAGCGCAGGTACGTTGGCTAGCCAAAACCTCAATTTAGGCCCTGACACCATACATTGCAACAGCGAGCCGCTAATACTGGATGCTGGACCTGGCTACTTAGCTTACCAATGGAGCAATGGCAGCAATTCACAAAGTATAGTGGCTACATCAACACGCTTATATTGGGTAGAGGTAACCGATAGCCAAAGTGTATTGCACCGCGATAGTATTAATGTTACCCTCCGCGAAACACCCAATGCGGCGTTTGTGGTCGACAACGTTTGTTTCGGAACACCCTCTCCTGCCGACGACCGCAGCACCTACGTAACGGATACCATTGTAAGTTGGTTTTGGGATTTTGGCGATGGCAACACTGCTAACACTCAATTCCCTATCAACCTTTACGATACTGTTGGCATCAAAAACATAACATTAGTAGTTTACTCTAATGCTGGTTGCACCGATACGGCCACAGGTTTGGCAGAGGTTTTTGCACCCCCTTTTGTAAATGCAGGCGTAGATGATTCCATCAATATAGGTGATACCACAACCGTTATAGGTAGTGTTTTAGTATCCGATTATAATTGGTCGCCCACCAATTCTATTATCGACCCCCAGCAACTAAATATTTCGGTTTTCCCTGCTATAACCACCGTGTATACCCTTACCGCGGTAGATACTATAGGTTGCACAGCGAGCGATGAAGTAATTGTATATGTAAACCAATACCCTATTGCCAATAACGACCAAGGCAATACCCCATCGGGTAGCAGCATATCGCTTAATGTTTTGAATAACGATGCTGACCCCAACGATGACCCGCTTACAATAACGATCACTTCTGGACCAACATATGGAAGCGCCACTGTCGATTCTTCGGGCACAATAGTTTACGCCCCTTCAGGAACCTTCAATGGGCGCGATACAATATTTTACACCGTTTGCGACAACTTCAATCCGCAACTTTGCGATGATGCTTTTGTAGTAATCATTGTTACCAATGCCTTACCCACCGCCGGCAACGATGCTGCAACTATTGATGCAAACAATGACGCTACCATTAACGTGCTTGATAATGATAATGACCCCAATACAGACCAAACTATATTTGTTAGTAGCATATCGCCAGCAGCCAATGGCACCATTCTAGACCAAGGAGATGGTAATATACTGTATACCCCTAACCCTGGTTTCTTTGGTACTGATAGTTTTAGCTACGTAATTTGCGATAATGGCAGCCCTATACAATGTGCTACTGGTTGGGTATATATTACCGTGTTAGAGTCGGCATTGGAAGTACCTAACTCATTTTCACCAAATGGCGATGGGGTGCTAGATGCTTGGATTATTAGGGGCCTTAGTTCTTTCGCCAGCAATAACTTGGTAATATTTACCAAATGGGGCGAAGTGGTTTTAGATGTCGATAATTACAATAACGACTGGAAAGGTATCAGGGGCTTTAATGAAGAACTGCCCGAAGGAATCTATTATTACAAACTCACCTTGGAAGGCGCTGAAACGCTGACCGGATACATAATGCTAAAACGCTAATATGCGCTGCGTATACGTCATATTGCTTTGTTTATCTTCCTTTGCGGTTAGCGCACAGGGCGATGCGGTAATAAGCCAATACGTGCTACAACCATATCTTTTCAATCCTGCCGCTGCCGGCAGCGAAGAAATGCTACAAGTAGGTGCACAGTATCGAAACCAATGGGGTGGTATTGAGGGAGCGCCCAAAAATTTCATGGTGCAATTCAATAACAGCACTCGAAAAAACAATATTGGCTATGGCGCTTGGCTGGGTAGAGATACCTGGGGGCCTTATGCCAAAAACGAGGTGTTTGGTACCTTCAGTTATAGAATAAAAGCAGGTAAAGGACACCTATCAATGGGTATACAAGCTGGGCTGCAAAACTTTAACACCAGCTGGAAAGAACTGACCGCTTACCAAGCTGGCGATGTAACCTTTATTGGCAACCCCGGCAACAATGTATTCATACCCAACTTCGGCGCAGGGATTATGTACAAAAACAAACGCCTATCGGCAGGCGTTGGCATACCGCGCATGCTCAGTGGTAAAGTGTTCGAAAACAAATACGTAACCCAGGTAAACTACTATAATGCGCATTTCAACTACCGGATGCTATTAGATAAAAAAGTGGGCCTAGTGCCCGCCATTTTGGTAAAATGGACCAAAAGCACCGCCCAAGTCGATTTAAACCTATACGCCGTAATACTTGAAAAAATTTGGGTGGGTGCAGGTTTCAGGAGCGATAAGTCGGCTAACTTTAATGCGCAATATCACCTCAATGCGGGCATCAACCAGTTTAAATTGGGCTATGCCTACGACCTAGCCAATGGTGCATACCGAAGCGCAACCGGAAGCGGCTCGCACGAAATAATGCTGATATACCAGCGCCAACACAAGGCCGTTAACGTTACCATTACCCCTGTATTTTAGTAATGCAATAAGTAAGCGTTAGCTCATTTTACTATTTGCGCAAGCCCCCAAAAGCTGTAACGGCCTATTTTCATTTATAGCCTTAAATGCTATTTTTGATGCACCATGGCACATAACCCAAAATACTGCCTCGACTTAAAGGAAATTACCTCTATAAAGGTATCTGATACTGGCGTATGCGAAGAATGTGTAAAAACAGGAAGTAATTGGGTGCACTTGCGTACTTGCCAAACTTGCGGAGCAAACCTCTGCTGCGACAATAGCCCCAACCGCCATGCTACCCGTCACTTTTTGACCAGCAAACACCCCGTTATTGCCTCTGCCGAAAATGGTGAGCGCTGGATGTGGTGCTTCGAACACCGCCTAATACGCGAATATTAGATAGGTTAATTCTTCAGAATTTTCTTTAGCTCTTTTTCAGAAATTGTAGGCGGCATAATACCTTGCTCTAATTTCTCAATTACCAGTGCTGCTGCAGCAGCGGCCTGTTCTTTTTTGGTAAAACCAGTAGTGCCCGATTGGCCAGGAATATTAGGTTGGCTTATCACCAATTTACCCCGCTCTGTAACTTCATAACCAAAGGTGCCATCGCTATTGGTAGTTAACAAAAAAACAAACTCAGTGACTTTTGATGGATTAGGTGAAATCGGATCAGGCAATGAGTCTGGCAAAGTATCGGGTATTGCCGTGTTTTCAGATATTACAGGCTCAGTGCTGTTTGTATTCTCAACAACAGGTGTTTCGGGCGTTTTGGCACCACCGTTTCTTTGGCATGAGAAAAACACCGTAGTACAAGCGGCAAACAATAAAGCAACAAAAAACAGCGAGTGGTTCGATTTCATGGTAGGTGTATGTTTAATTCAATTTTACAACTGTTGGCGCAAAATTCCAAATCAATTTAACAACAATGCTAACCATAGCTGCAATAGTTGTAGCATAAGCAGTGCAACAAGCGTTGTTTAAAACGTGGCTAGTACTGCAAAGTTACTCTATCGAAATATCTAGAATAATATTCAAAGCTTCCAAAAGCCCATCCATTTTATCTACTTTTGCCATTGCAAAACCCTCCTTAAAAGATACCACATGAAATTTTTTCTAGATACCGCCAATTTACAACAGATTCAAGAAGCTGCATCTATGGGCATTTTGGATGGAGTTACTACCAATCCATCATTAATGGCCAAAGAAGGCATTAAAGGCCAAGACAATGTATTGCAGCACTACAAAGCAATATGCGATATTGTTGGCCATGGCGATGTGAGTGCCGAGGTAATTTCAACGGACTTTGCTGGCATGGTTCGCGAAGGCGAAATATTGGCTTCTATACATGAAAACATCGTGGTAAAAGTGCCCATGATAAAAGACGGTATTAAAGCTATCCGCTATTTTACTGACAATGGCATACGCACCAACTGCACTTTGGTATTTTCGGCAGGGCAGGCTATTTTGGCTGCCAAAGCTGGTGCCACCTACGTATCACCTTTTATTGGCCGAATTGATGATATTGGCGGTGATGGCATGGATCTTATAACCCAGATAGTGCATATTTACGGCATACAAGGTTTCGAAACTGAAGTCCTCGCGGCATCAATCCGCAGCCCATTACATATTATTAAATGCGCCGAAATGGGAGCTGATGTGGTTACCTGCCCGTTGTCGGCCATAGAAGGCCTCTTCAATCACCCGCTTACCGATAGCGGATTGCAGAAATTCTTGGAAGACTATAAAAAAGTGAACGGCTAGTTTTAAGCTATAAACCAATAAAAACGCCCCGAGCAACAGTGGTTTGCTCGGGGCGTTTTTGTTATGTTCTGCCCTCATTAGTCAAAGTTAGGGGCAAGCACTGCTTACTTACCATACGAGAAAATGTACCTAAACCTGCCATCAATACTTTCCATCAGCCCATCGTAACGATACTTGAACGTAGTTGGCTCAAAAAACTTATTGCCATAAATATCATAGTACCGCCTTATGCTGTTGTTTAAGTGCCCGTCAAAGTATTCATAATCCTCTTCCACTTTATAGGCCTTTTCCATTTCTTGTATCCCAAATTCTTGGATGTAAAAACTAGTATCGGGATACTGTATCGTCAATTTGGTCACCAATCCCTCCTTGTTGTACTGCAACAAATTTACCAGATTGCTCTTGTCAGAGCTATATTTGGTCACATAGCCTTGGTCATCAAATTCATACTTTATGGTTTCCATCGTATCGGCACCATCAATGGCATATTCCGTCAAGGTTTTATCCTGCTGGTTTATATCATAGTTAATGGAGTACGTTACTGAGCCTTTTGTGGTAATTGTGCGCTTGGTTTCCCAGTTGGTATTGTCCACATACTCGTATAGTTCGCCATAATTATCTTCCCTGCGCCACAATTCCCTCAATCTGCCCTGCACATCGTAGTATGTCGATATAATGGTATCGTTATTCGTCTCGCAGCGGCTATGCTCGGCACATATCATATGGGCTACCTTTATCTTATTTTCTATTATCGCCACATTGGTGGGCTCCATGAGCTTAATGTTAGATAATGAGAACTCCGCATCTTTATCAGGTGCACAGCCGCTTAAAATCAAAACAGTTACAATAAATACTAAGAGGGTTTTCATGGGTATGAATATAGTAAGGAATTGCTTAAAACAACAACTCCCGCTTAGCTGAGCCAAACAGGAGTTGCAATTAAAAGATTAGGCGGGTTGGCTTAAGCCAATTTCACTTCAATTGCATTTGGGCCTTTACGACCTTCGGTAATGCTAAAGGTTACTCTGTCTTCTTGGTTAATTTTGTCGACCAATCCAGAAATGTGAACAAACACCTCGGCTTTTGTTTCATCGTCAATGATGAAGCCAAATCCTTTTGATTCGTTGAAAAACTTTACGGTTCCAGTTTTCATTGCAATTAATTAACTTTTGGTAATGTAATGGCAACAAAGTTAATAATTATTGATTTGAAAATTGAAAAGAGGAACGGATTTGAAGTAAAAATTACAATTTTTGTATGTGCATTAAGCTAAAACACTTAGCTGTATTACAACGATTGCATGCTTTGCAAGCCTCTTCTCCAATTGATGGTAAACCACGGTACAAACAATGCCAAGGCAGCTAGCGAAGCAACAAGCATAATGGCAAACCAATCGGCATACCAAGAGTAGTAAAATACATTGAGCGACAAGGCTACCAATGCCAAGCGGGCATACTCGGCCACAATTACCCAACGCTTATTTTCAAATATGGCACCACATATCATACCCGAGGTAATGATAAGCCCAAGAAACACAAACTGGTAGAAAGTACTAAGGTTGTCGAAATGAACCATATAAGCTACCAACCCAACGGCAATAATCATAAACTGAAAGCCAACGTACCAGTTAAAACCCTTGTGCGCTGGCGTGTCAAATGGCTTATAGTCTTTGCTTACCTCAGGCACCGCTTGAAAACCGCCCAACTCTTGCGGCAACCAGCCCGGACGGGCAAAAATAATGCGGAACTTGTCTTTCCAGTTGCTCATGCGTTTGGCTGATGCATACATTTCGGCATAGTAATGGAAATTGGCCCAAGCTGGGTTCCAGCTTTTTAGTTGAGTGGTGATGCCATAAGTTGGAGCCTCTTCCTCTTCTTGGTAGGTACCAAACAGGCGGTCCCAAATAATGAACATGGCTGCATGGTTTTTATCGATGTATTTAGGATTGATGCCATGGTGTACCCTATGATGGCTCGGGGTATTAAAAATATACTCAAACCAACGCGGGAGCTTCTTGATAGCCTGGGTATGAATCCAAAACTGATAGAGGGTATCTAAACCAGCCACGGCAAAAAATATTATCGGATCGAAACCCAAAAGTGGCAAGGGCAAAAAGATAAAGAAGGCGATGAGATTGTGAAACCAACTTTGCCGTAGGGCTACCGATAAGTTATACTCTTCGCTGCTGTGATGTACCACATGTGCCGCCCAAAAAAAGTTGATTTCGTGGCTCCAACGGTGCGCCCAATAGTACAAAAAATCGAACAAAACCAAACAAACTACAAACGACCATACGGAAGGGGCAATTTTAAAAATAGACCAATGGGTATGAATGTATATAAACAAACCGGCGATAACTGCCTTGAACACTAAATTGACTGCCTGCTGACCAATACCAATATTGAGGTTGGTAATTGAATCGTTAAACCGATACCATTTCTCTTTGCGCAGATAGCCTACCAAGGCCTCAACGCCCATCAATAAAAAGAAAAACGGAATAGCCAAAAGAATAAACAGGGGCTCCATAAAACGGGTGGTTGGGTATGAGATTACAATTTACAAAAACTTCTTTCTTAAATATAGTTTATGGTACGAAGACCAACGCCCATTAGTTTAGGTTGTATCGGTTTTGTGTTAAATTAAGTTACGTAACCAGTGTACGTTCAAAATTGAAATTTGCAATATAATAACAACCAATCCGTCCTTAGCACAATTAACACTAATTTGCATCCTTGCAAACAAACTACCCCATGAAGGCATACTACCTAGTGCGCAATGGCGCCGCCGATAAAGCTTTTGAACTACGCGACCTACCTGAACTTAAACCCAAAGCTGGTGAGGTATTAATTCATGCCGAAGCGTTTGGTCTCAACTTTGCCGATGTAATGGCGCGCTTGGGCCTATACCAAGATGCACCACCGCTGCCGGCAGTTATTGGCTACGAAACCGTAGGCCGCATTGCCGAAGTTGGCGAAGGGGTAACGAATGTAAAAGTCGGCCAACGAGTGGTAGCACTCAGCCGCTTTGGTGGCTACGCGCAAGCCGTAATTACCGATGCCCGAGCCACCATGCCTATACCCGAAGACATGGATGCTGGCATTGCTACCTGCTTGGCCACGCAGTATGCCACCGCTTGGTATGCCGCCGAAGAAATGGTACGCTTGCACGAGGGCGACCATATACTGATACACGCTGCTGCGGGCGGTGTGGGCATAGCCTTGATACAAATGGCGAAACGCCGCGGAGCAGTTATATTCGGCACGGCTGGCAGCGATGAGAAATTGACATACCTAAAATCGATTGGCGTTGATTACCCAATTAACTATCGAAAGGTTGATTTTGCCAAAGAGATTAAAAGTCTCGGCTTTGATAAAAAGTTGGATGTAATATTCGACCCTGTTGGTGGCGACTCGGTAAAGAAAGGCATGAAACTACTTACTGCCGGTGGCCGCCTAGTTACTTATGGTGCCAGCAGCATGACCGATGCTAAAGGCAACATCTTTAAAATGATTGGCGTAGCCAAAGGCTTCGGTATTTGGAGCCCTATTGAATTTGTTACCACCTCGCGCTCATTGCTTGGCATAAACATGTTGCGCATAGCCGATAACCGACCTGAAATTTTAGGGCGGTGCATTAATAGTGTTGTAGATCTTACTACCAAAGGCGAGTTAAGCCCAGTCGTGGGCAAAACCTTCCCGCACACGCAATTAGCCGAAGCCCACGAATACCTAGCCAGCAGGCAGAGCATTGGTAAAGTGGCAATTTTGTGGTAGGCAGCAAAAGCATAGATGAATAGGCATTTAAATGCCTTGATGGCCAACTTTTGTATAATTATTGAGCCTGCACGTTGCTGTTACACTTCATAAAGGCTATTTTAGCCCCTCCAAAACTTCCTCTCCATGGCATCTAATAAGCGTGTGCACAGTTTTACTGATGATGTATTGTCTGATTTAGATGGCGTGGCTCTGGCCGCATTAATAAAAAAGAAAGAAGTAACTGCCGAAGAAGTGGTAGCTGCGTCGATTGCTAGGTCAAAAAAAATGGACCCGACGCTTAACGCTATTGTAACAGAGCACTATGATACTGGTATGGCTGCTGCCAAAACACCAAAGGATGGTTTTTTTGCAGGTATACCTACATTTTTTAAGGACTTAACTTTGTTCGAAGGCCAGAAAACATACTATGGCACCGAAGCAATAACGAACCCAAAACCATCAAAAAAAACCGACCCTATAGCTAAGCAGATATTGGCTCAAGGATTTATAAACCTTGGTACCAGCAGCATGCCTGAGTTTGGTTTCGCCTGCTCCACTGAGTTTCCGACTACTCAAGCAACACCTAACCCTTGGAACCCTGGCTATAGCGCAGGTGGTTCATCGGGTGGTGCAGCGGCTTTGGTAGCTGCTGGGGTAGTGCCTATAGCGCACTCTGCCGATGGTGGAGGCTCAACGCGCATTCCGGCATCATGCTGCGGTTTAGTTGGCTTAAAAGCTACCCGAGGGCGCTTGTTGCCATCAAATCTATTCGCTGCCCAAGTGGTAGAAATTGCCATTGATGGCGTTATTACTCGCACGGTACGCGATACTGCCCACTTCTATGATGAGGCGGAGAAGTATTACAAAAACCCTAAGCTAAAGCCCATGGGCTTGGTTAGCGGGCCGTCGAACCGCAAATACAAAATCGGTTTTACATCCGATTCGGTAAAAGGACGCACATCTGATGCCGCCAATAAAGAGGTAGTTAAACAGACTGCAGCATTGTTACAAGCTATGGGCCACCAAGTGAAAGAAATGACACTACCCACCAAAGACCAGTTTTCTGATGATTTTGTGAACCTATGGGGCATGTCGGCATTTTATGTGCGCCACTTTGGCAAGCTTATGTTTGGTTCTAATTTCGATGGTAAGAAAATGACCAAAATGTCGCACGGTTTGGCAAAACACCATTTGCGTAATATTTGGAAGACACCATTTTTTATCAATCGCCTAAAAAAATCTTACTTCGACTATCAAAAGTTGCTAGCAGATTTAGATATCGACATTATCCTCACTCCTACCCTTGCCCACACAGCACCCGAACTTGGATACTTGGGTATGAACTTAGAGTTTGAAGAAATGTTTCCGCGTATGGCCGATTGGGCTTGCTTTTCTCCGTATGCGAACGCCACTGGTGCCCCTTCTATTTCATTACCTTTAGGTCACGACATGGTTAACGACTTACCAATAGGTATGATGTTCGGCGCCAACCATGGCGAAGAAGCACTTTTACTTGACCTCGCATTTCAGTTAGAAGAAGCGCAACCTTGGCGTAAGATAACTGCTTAACCCAATAACTTACAGCTCTTTGTATATGTATTGTTCGGCCAACCACAACCTAAGAACATAAAGACATGGTGCGATTGTATTGTTAATGTTTGGCAAGGTCTAAGGTTATAATCAAAACAAAATTTTCCCTCATTATCAAGCACTTGCAAAATAGTCTATCATTATTAATATTACTTGCTTGCTTTTACAAAAGGCTTTGAATATCTTTGCATTCCTTTTTGAGACAAATAAAACTCACGCATAGTGAATACTTTAAGTTACAAAACAAAGTCGGCGACTAACGAGACCGTAAAACGCGAATGGCACGTAATTGATGCCGAAGGTTTAGTTCTAGGTCGTTTGGCTACGAAAGTAGCTAGCATCTTGCGCGGTAAGCACAAGCCTAGCTACACCCCGCACATCGATACCGGCGATTACGTTATCATATTGAACTCTGACAAAGTAGTACTTAGCGGTACTAAAATGGACGACAAGCAATATATCCACCACACTGGTTTTCCAGGTGGCCAACGCAGCCTTAGCGCAAAGGCTTTGAATGCCAAGAAGCCTGAGGCTTTGGTTGAAATCGCTATCAAAGGTATGTTGCCGAAAAACAAACTTGGCAGTGCCATGTTCACCAAACTATTTGTATATCAAGAGGCTGAGCACCCACACGCTGCACAGAAACCTCAAACCCTAACACTGTAATAACTTAATATGAGCGTTAATAACGGACTTGGCCGTCGTAAAGCTGCAATTGCCCGCGTTATCTTGAGCAAAGGTACTGGTGCAATAACTGTAAACGGCAAAGATTACAAAGAATACTTTAGCGTAAACCACTTGCGTACTAAAGTTGAGCAGCCATTAAACCTATTGGGTTTGACTAGCGAATTTGACATTCGTGCCAACGTTAGAGGCGGCGGTGTTAAAGGTCAGGCCGATGCAGTAAAGCTAGGTATTGCCCGTGCTTTGGTTGACTTAAACCCAGATTACAAACCAAAGTTGAAGGAAGAGCACTTAATGACCCGTGATTCTCGCGTAGTTGAACGTAAGAAACCAGGTTTGCGCAAAGCCCGTAAACGTGCACAGTTCAGCAAACGTTAATCACCGAATCTCCTATATACTCATAATATGCAAGAAATTACCCATAAGCAGTTGCTGGAAGCCGGCGTACACTTTGGTCACTTAAAAAAGAAGTGGAACCCTAAGATGTTACCATACATCTTCATGGAGAAGAAAGGTATCCACATTATTGACCTTTACAAGACTCACGCCAAATTGGAAGAGTCTGCAGCGGCTTTGAAAAGCATTGCCCGTAGCGGAAAGAAAATACTATTTGTTGCTACCAAGAAGCAAGCCAAAGAAGTAGTTAAAGCATGTGCAATTCGTGCAAATATGCCTTTCGTTACAGAGCGTTGGTTGGGCGGTATGCTTACCAACTTTGCTACCATCCGTAAGAGCATCAAAAAATTGCAAAGCATTGACAAAATGCTGAGCGAAGGCAGCGAAAGCATTACCAAAAAAGAACGTTTGGTATTAAGTCGCGAGAAAGAAAAATTGGAAAAAATACTTGGTGGTATTGCCCAATTGAACCGTATCCCTGCTGCTATATTTATCGTTGATATTAGCCACGAGCATATTGCTTTGGCCGAATCAACCAAATTGAATGTAACTACATTCGGTATCGTTGATACTAACTCTGATCCCACCCAAGTTGACTTTGCCATTCCAGCAAACGATGACGCAAGCAAATCAGTAGCAATCATCACCGAGTACCTAACTGAGGCTATCATTGAAGGCTTGCAAGATCGTAAGAGCGAGAAGGATGAAATGGAAGCATCTAAATATGCTGACGATGATGATGAGGAAGAAGGACGCGGCAACCGTTTGCGCATAGACGACGAAGACGATAGCAAAAAACGCAGTGCCGATGGTAACAGCGGTGGCCCTCGCAAGCGTAGTGGTACAGGTGGTGGCCCAGGTGGTGCTGCTGGCGGCTCTAGCCGTGCGCGCAAACCAGCCGGTGGCCCAGGTGCTGGCGGTGCAGGTGGTCCAAGAAAACGTTAATTTAACCTACAATCTAGACATATCATGGGAGTTACAGCCTCTGAAGTTAATGAGCTAAGGCAAAAAACTGGTGCCGGTTTGATGGACTGCAAAAAAGCCCTTACCGAATCTAACGGCGATATTGAAGCCGCTATCGACATCCTTCGCAAAAAAGGTCAAAAAGTATCGGCACTGCGTGCTGGGAAAGCGGCTAGCGAAGGTGCTGCAGTAGCGCTTACCACTGCCGATGGCAAAACTGGTATCGTTATCAAATTGAGCAGCGAAACTGATTTTGTATCAAAAAACGAAGCATTCGTTAAGTTTGCCAACGACATCGCTAAACTTGCTATCGACAATCAGCCTGCTGATTTGGAAGCTTTGAAAGCCTTGCCATACGAAGGTCTTACCATCGGTGAAAAGGTTATCGAAATGGTAGGCAAAATAAACGAGAACATCCAATTGACAGATTACGAAAAAGTTACCGCTCCGGGTGTAGTAGCCTACAACCACGCTGGAAACAAAATCGGTGTATTGGTTGCGCTATCCTTGCCTACTGACGAAGCAGTTGCATCTGTTGGTCGCGACGTAGCGATGCAAATTGCCGCTATGTCTCCAGTATCTGTTGATGCTTCTTCTGTTGATCCTACTGTTATTGAGCGCGAATTGGCAATCGGTCGTGAAAAAGCCCTAGCTGAAGGTAAGCCTGAAAACATGGTTGACAAAATAGCGCAAGGTAATTTGCAGAAGTTCTACAAAGAGAACACTTTGCTTGCACAGCAGTTTGTAAAAGACGGCAGTAAAACTGTTGATCAAGCTTTGAAAGCGGTAAACAAAGATTTGGCAGTTACTAGCTTTAAACGTGTAGCTTTAGGTTAATAAACATTTTAACCTTTACAACTCATATAATGAAAGAGAGAACGCACTTGCGTTCTCTCTTTTTTTTGGTACATTTGCACCCGATGAAATACAAACGGATACTCCTAAAACTAAGTGGTGAAGCGTTGATGGGCGAAAAGCAATTCGGAATTGACCCCGTTCGCATACGCCAATACGCAAGAGAAGTGAAATCGGCTGTTGATGCTGGAGCAGAGGTAGCGATAGTAATTGGTGGTGGAAACATTTTTAGGGGCCTACAGGCCGCCGAAAATGGCATTGAGCGTGCCCAAGGCGACTATATGGGTATGTTGGCAACCGTAATTAACGGTATGGCCTTGCAAGGTGCCCTAGAAGCAGAAGGAGTTTATACGCGTTTGCTTTCAGCAATTAAGATGGAGCAAATTTGTGAGCCGTATATCCGTCGCAGAGCTATAAGGCACGTTGAGAAAGGACGTGTTGTAATTTTTGGCGCCGGCACGGGTAACCCCTACTTTACTACCGATACCGCTGCCGCACTAAGGGCTATTGAAATTGAGGCCGATGTAATTTTGAAAGGCACCCGTGTAGATGGAATATATACCGCCGACCCAGAGAAGGACCCTACAGCAACTAAGTTCGACAATATTTCTTTTCACGAGGTATATAGCCAAAGTCTGAACATTATGGATTTAACGGCTTTTACGCTTTGCAAAGAAAACGGCTTGCCAATAGTAGTGTTTGACATGAACAAGCCCGGCAACTTGCTTAACATTTTGAACGGCGAAAATATAGGAACTCTCGTAAGCAACTAAACCAGCCCTATGAACGAGGAAATTGAAATTTATATTGATGAGGCCAGGGATGCCATGAATAAAGCCCTGGTGCACCTTGAAGACGAGCTATCGCGTGTGCGCGCAGGCAAAGCCTCTCCAGCCATGCTATCAGGTGTATTTGTAGATTACTACGGCAACAGTACTCCATTGAGCCAAGTGGCCAATATTACCACCCCTGATGCCCGCTCTTTGGTTATTAAACCTTGGGAAAAGGGAATGATTGGCCCAATTGAGAAGGCTATACATGCCGCCAACATCGGTTTAAACCCACAAAACGATGGAGAAATGATACGCCTTAACTTACCTATTATGACCGAGGATAGGCGTCGTGAGTTGGTTAAGAAAATTAAACTTATTGCCGAACAAAGCCGTGTATCAGTGCGCAACGTGCGCCGTGATGCGAACGAAGGCATTAAAGGCTTGGTAAAAGACGGATTGAGCGAAGATTTGGCCAAAGATGGCGAAAGCTTAGTACAAGACCTTACCAATGAGTTTATAGCTAAAGTTGAGAAATACCTCGAACAGAAAGAAGAGGAGATTATGAAGGTTTAGAAGATTAAAACCTTGTTCCCTCTTTAGCTGTATAATACCCAAAAAGCATTTCATGTAACTGCTTAGGCTTGAATGGTTTAGTAATATATCCATTTAAGCCTAACCTGCTTGAGCGTTCTCTATCGGTAAATGAGGCCGAAGCCGTAAGAGCGATTATGGGTAATTTTTGATACTTTTCATTTGGTTGCTCCCTGATAATTTCTACTGCCCTAAAACCATCCAATTCGGGCATTTGCAAGTCCATGAGCACTAAGTCATAGTCATTGGCGTTTATTTTCTCAACGGCTATCAGGCCATTCTCCGCCAAATCCCACTCCACATTCCAGTTTTTGAAATACTGGCTCATAACCAACACATTTACTTTATTATCTTCGGCCAACAGTACCTTTAACCCCTTTAGCGATACATCCTCGATATTTTTTTCTAATTGCTGCTGCACTTGCTTGTATGCCGCATCTTGGCAAACAGGTAGTATAATTTCAAACGAAAATTTAGAACCTTGCCCCAATTCGCTTTCGAGCTCAATTTCGCTCCCAAATAAATGTAGCAAATGCTTAGATATAGCCAAGCCAAGGCCAGTACCCCCAAAAGTGCGTGCAATATTGGAATTTGCCTGAGAAAAGCTTTCAAAAATGAACTGCTGGTTTTCTTTTGCAATACCAATGCCCGTATCTGATATCTCGAAGCGTAAACGGGCCAAAAGGTTTTCCTTACTAATTAGCGTTGCAGAAACGCTGACTTTACCTTTTTCGGTAAACTTTATTGCATTACCAATCAAATTAGAAAAAATTTGGCCAATACGCATTGGATCACCAATAATGGTTTCTGGTATATCCTCGTCTAGCATCAATTTTAGTTGCAAGCCCTTTGCGTTTACTTGGCCCAAGAAAGAAAGCTTGATGTTACTTAGCATCTCTTTAAACGAAAAAGGTTGTTTTTCGAGGACTACCTTGCCTGCTTCAACCTTACTTAAATCAAGTACATTGTTAATAAGCACTAAAAGGTTTTCAGCTGAATATCTAAGCGTGCTTAAGTTCTCCAACTGGTCTTCGCGAGGGTTGTTTAGCATTAGGTGCGAAATACCAATGATAGCGTTAAGGGGTGTGCGTATTTCATGGCTCATAGTGGACAAGAAGCGCGATTTAGACTCCAAAGCTTCCTCCGCAACTAGCTTAGCGTTTAGCAACAATTCGCGCGCCGCTACTTGATCTGTGATAAGATCAATAAGTTTAACAATGCCTCCAATTTTACCTGGCATTTCATACCACGGCCTTATTTCCCACTTAAACCAGTCAATAGTGCCATCTTGCCAAACAAATGGCTCTGCCTCAATACTAATTATCTCGCCTGCCAAGCTCCTGTCATGATACTTTTTCCACTCTTCGGGAGCTTGCGGTAAAACGTCGAAAAATGATTTTCCCGTTAGTTCTTCATCTAATTTATAAATGGCCGACCACTTCGAACTAGCCGCAATGTAGCCCATATCCATATCAAACATGGCCATAGCAGCAGGAGAAAATTCAATAAAATGGCTAAGCTGATCTTTCTTTAAACGAATCTCATCCTCGGCAGCTTTAATTTTGGTAATATCTTGCAAAGCACCTACTACCTTTACACACTGCCCGTCTATATACTCTGGGCTACCTATGATGCGCACCCATAAATTATTGCCCTTGGCGGTGCGCATTGGCAGTTCCACCTGAAATACTTGCCCTGATACGCTGCATTTCATAAACTCATCCACAAGACGGGCACTATCGTCCGAATGAAAATAACTCAAAGATTCCTCAAAATTAGGCACGAAATCAATCGGCTCTTCATAAATCAGCCGGGTTACCTCACTCCACGTAATGTATTGGGTAAGCATATCTACCTGCCACCCTCCTACCCGGGCAGCTTGGTTAGTTTTATTCAAAAAGTCTTGTGCTTGGCGCAAGTTAGCCTCAACTTCTTTCTGCTTGGTTATATCAACGTGTGAGCCAACCATTCGCAACGGGCGGTAGTTCTCGTCCCACTCAATTACACTACCCTTGCACTGCACATAAATAGTGCTTCCGTTTTTATGATAATATCGGGCCATTGTATCAAAAGGAACTTGACCCCTACTGCCAACATGTTCATTTACAGCAGCGTAAAGAATTGGTAAATCTTCTGGAAAAATAATCTTCTGCCATGATTCTGGACTATTCTCCATTTCATGGTCTTCATACCCAAACATTTGCTTAAATCTGGGACTAAGATACTCTGAGTTTGTTACCATATCCCAGTCCCAATAACCAGCCATGGTATCTTCTAAAATTTTTCTATATATATCGCTAATAGCCATAAATCTCCTTAATAAACCTAGCCTCTAAAAATTAGTTAATTTTCGGGGCACATAATAAAGTCAAGTAGTTAAAAATAGTGTTTTCAATCCTATGTGTTGCAAAAGTAACCATCAAGAGTAAAGTATTTTTTAAGCCCAAACTTTTAAACCTTCGGTGCAATTTTTGCAAATGTCAATTTCGTTTCGGGAAAGTAGCACGCTAGAGCGGAAGTGTTGATAAGGCTCACCTTGCCATACTTCTATAAACGACTGGGTTTTTAAGTCGCCTAGCCGATGCTTAGCGTCTTTATCAAAACAGCAAGGCACAACCAACCCATCCCACGTAATAACGCTAGAGTGCCAGAGCTTCCAACAGTGGTTCTCCAGTTTGTTCTTTATCTGAAAGGTTCCGTTAGGTTGTTTTGCATAGCGGCTATATTGGTCCTGTTCAGGTATTAACGGATTTCCGTGCTCAAAATCGTAAATTTGAGCTGTCTTTAACTTTACCTCATCTACCCCAATTTGCTTGGCCAGCCTGTAAACTTCTGGTATCTGGTGCTCATTCGGTTTCACTACCAAAAATTGGAAAATGATGTGTGGCGTAGCTGATTTTAGCTGCTTCTTCCACTTTACCAAATTAGCCGCACCCTGTAGTACCTTATCCAACTCGCCCTCTTTACGGTAGCTCTGGTAGGTATCTTGCGTAGTGCCATCAATAGATATTATAACCCTGCTAAGGCCCGACTCCACCGTTTGCCTTGCCCGCTCGTCATCCAAGAAATGGCCATTGGTTGAGGTTACCGTATATATTCCTCTAGATGATGCTTGGGCGGCCATATCCAAAAAGGCAGGGTTAAGGTACGGCTCCCCTTGAAAATAGAAATACAAGTACACTAGCGTATCTTGTAATTGGTCAAGTATGTTTCCATACAAGCCATTTTTCATCATTCCGGTATCGCGGGTAAAACTACGAAGGCCACTCGGGCACTCGGGGCAACGAAGGTTGCAAGCGGTAGTAGGCTCAATTGATATATTGAATGGCATACCCCATTGAACAGGCTTATGGGTTTTCTTGGCCAACAGGTAAGACGAATATACCCGACTCATATTCGCTAGTTTGCTTGGCGAAAGCGTCTTGATAAAGTTTGCCGTATCCACCGCACTAGCACCCATTGGCATATTAGTATTGGTAAAAACCTTTTCCCGTTTTACGACCAAAATGGCCGGCATCAACCTTCTGCTGCTGTATGCGGCTGGGGCGAAACTTAGCATCGAAATGGAAAGACTCGTACATAGAGCTCGTAACCGAATAGTTGGTATCAACGCCAATTAAATCCATTAAGCGAAAAGGACCCATTTTAAAGCCACTACTCTCCAACAAAGCATCAATAGTTTCGTGGTCGGCCACATTCTCTTCCAACAGCTTTAATCCTTCAACGTAATAATGCCTAGCTACCCTATTTACAATAAAGCCAGGCGAATCATTAGCATACACGGGTTTCTTGCCCATCTTTAACGCTAGCTGATACATGGTGCTTGCCACTTCACTCGAAGTAGCCGCGCCTGATATTATCTCAACCAACTTCATAATGTGGGCTGGGTTGAAAAAGTGCATACCTACTACCCTTTCAGGGTGTGCAATAGCTGCTGCAATACGGGTAATAGGAATTGAGGAGGTATTGGTCGCTAAAATGCAACTCGTACTGTTAATTTCGGCTAACTGCTTAAACAACGCTACTTTAACTTCGAGTCGCTCAACAACGGCCTCTATGCAAACTTCAGCCTTTAGTTGGCCAATATCATCAACCAAAGTAAGGTTGGAAAGGGCATCAAGCTTAGTTTGCTGGGTTATAATACCCTTCTCAACGGCTTTTGATAAATTATCTTCAATGCCTTTGAGCCCTTTATCTAATTGCTCGCGCGATAAGTCGTAAAGCAGTGTTTTATAACCCGCTTGAGCAGCCAATTGGGCAATACCAGCACCCATGGTGCCCGCACCCAATATACCTATGGTTTTTACATTGCTGATAGCCATAGGTTAAAGATAGGAAAAGGCCACTACTTATAAGCCTATTCCTTAATCAATTTACCTGTGGTTATTTGGCCATCGAGGTTTACTACCACTATGTATACTCCGTTTGAAGCTGAGGCTAAGTCAAGGCCAACTATTTCGGAGCTGCCTGCGGTGCCAAAGTAACGCTCAGTAACCACTAAACGACCCAACAAATCGACAACGGTTACCACCGCCTGTCCACTTGCAGGAAAAGGCACCACCACATTCATTACCGAACTGGTAGGATTAGGAAAGATATAAAGCTGCTGTTTGCCCTCTTCACTTGGCACATCCAATATTATAATGGTGTTCCCTTCTTTAATACCAATCAAATCAACAGGTAGCACGTCTATAGTTTGGTTTACGGTATTGGTGCGCACCGGTGGGTTGAAATCGAAATAGATATCGGCAAAGTTCTCTACCACGGTGCCCAGCGGGGTGCTGGCCTTGGGCGCTATAGAGAAACTAACGAAACCGTTGCTGCCCAACTGGTTTACGTTACTATCGGGCAACATAATGTTGTCGAAGTAGAAGGTAACGATGGTTTTGCCTACCCCGCTCAGTTCCATACGGTAAGGGTGCGAGGCCGCGTTCATGCGCAGCGTGGCCACATCCAAGTCGTTACTCAGCGTGTCCACCAAATAAACGTTGCGAGCCGTATCGGTGCCCGTGTTCTGGAAACGAAGCTTGTAGTTGATTACCGTGCCCGGGGGGATAATATTGTTTGCACCGATGCCCGATGGGTAAGCCTGCTTATCGTTAGGATCGAATGAGCCCGATACCTCCAAGCACTCCACGTCAGATTGTTCGTCTTCGTCGCCCAAAGGAAAATTGGGTATAATGGTAAACAAAGGAGTAATAAGCGTATCTACCTGGCAACGCTCTATCCAAGTTACCACTTGTTGGTTGTAGGGGTGCCCAGTGGCTTGGTCGGCCTCTGCCATAATGGTTACCCCGTTGCTCGGTATAAGAAGGCTATAACTACCGCCTTGCGCCAACAAGAAGTTCTCGGTATAGCCTAGCACCCCGTCTAGGTAAATGCGCAACTCCGAAGAGTCGGCCATACCGCTGCTGCCATTGTTGCTCAACGTAATCTGTACGGTATCGCCACCTGCCAAGCACACTGCTTCAATAGCTACGTTGGCACCGTTCCAAGCGGTATCCTGCGGCAGGCAGGTGTTCTGCGGGTATATATGTGCCTCAGTACAGGCCGCGGCACCCAAAAGACCGATGTCATTGCAACTTACATAATCCTCGATATAAATATCGTTGCAAGCACCAGCGGCTACATTGCCGATATAGAAACGGTAAGTTACCGAATCGATGGCCGTGAATACCTCGCTGGCGTTGATTATACTTACAAACTCCGGCAAAATGAGGTCGATGTAAACACTGTCTTCTGCTACTAAACCATAGTTGCAGTAGCTTATAACCGTGAAATTATCGAAGCAACGCAATCGACCACTAGATGCAACTTCCACGTTCAAGCGTGGGCATTGTATTGCTTCTATGGCAAAATCAAAACCACTGGTATCGATACCTACCGTATCAATAACGATACTTGGGTATGTTCCAGCAACAGGACAATTGATCCTAGGGAAAAGTGGACCTAAATGACTAGGTAATACAGAAGATACCGAGTAAGTGCCAACCGGAACCCGGAAAACATAATCCCCATTGGCATCGGTGCTGGTAAGGTACGGACCCGGCTGCGCTTGCACGGCAATGTTGGCCAATGCAAAATCGTTGCTGTCGAGGCTGCAGTTGGTGTTGCCGTCGGCAAATACATTGCCGCGTATCTCGGAGTACCCGTTTAAAAGTGGGGAGTATTTGTAGAATTGTGAAGTTACACCTTGCAATGTGTTACCACAAACAACATACCCTGTATCTCCTAAAGCAAACGATAGTGCTCCTCTTGTGGCTACGCCAGGATGATTATTCATTTGTAACCAAGTATCTCCAATGGGCTCATACTCATAAAAATCAGTGCTAACACCACCATTATTACCTAAACCCGCGTAGCCTTTACCGGCAATACTAAAATATCGGGCAATGCCACGAGTACTGCCTGGCATGCTAGTTTTTTGAACCCAGCTATCAGTGGTAGGCAGGTATTCCCAAAAATCACTTACATTATTTCCGTTCGATCGCTCTCCACAACCTACAAACACTCTGTCGGTAACATTATCGTTATCTGCATCTATTTCAAACACAATAGGCATGTATCGGGCTGAAAACGGCACGTCGTTTTTTACAATCCAACTATCATTTGAAGCATTATATTGATAAACCGCTTGCGTATTTTGAGTATTGGTAACACTGCCTGCTTCGTTTCCCAAAGCAATATAGGCATTGCCAGCTATGGCGAAACCAATTGAACCCCAAACCTGGATTGGGAAATTGCCTTTTTGGGTCCATATGTTGGTCAACACATCATATGCCCAAACTTGGTTGGAAAGGCTATTGCTACTATATACACCGCCAACCACATAAACAGTATTGTTTAAAACAAAAGTTGCAGTTTGCCTTCTGCCCAAACCCGCATAATTTGCTTTCTGTGTCCAACTGCCGGTAATCGGATTATACTCCCAAAAATCATTGTAATTTGTAGAACCAGCATTCCAACCACCACCAATATAACCCCTATCTACTTTACCGTCATTGTCGGTATCAAGCGAGAATGAAAATCCTTCATAACGGGCACTACCACTAAAATTCGGCAACTGCGTCCAAAGATTTTGGGCCGCTAGTTGCATAGAAATAAGCGAGAAGACAATAAATAAAAACTGTTGAATAGCAATTGGAGCGCGCATAAACCCTTTTTTTAACAAGATATACATTCTTTATTAAATTAAAAGGCGCAATACACAAGCGTGTCGTTTTAGACCATAAGTGTACTAGAACGCAGCCTTAAACTGCCCCAGGAAACGAACATCGTTCTCTGACATCAAACGAATATCTTTTATTTGGTATCGAAGCATGGTAATGCGGTCGATGCCCATACCAAAAGCAAAACCGGAGTATTCCTCTGGGTCGATACCACAATTGGCTAATACGGCAGGATCAACCATACCACAACCCAATATTTCAACCCAGCCACTATACTTACATACTGGGCAACCCTCGCCACCGCAGATAAAGCAGGTAACATCGAGCTCTGCAGAAGGCTCGGTAAATGGGAAATAAGATGGACGAAGTTTTATTTTGGTCTCGGGCCCGAACATTTCTTGGGCAAAGTGATATAGTGTTTGCTTCAAATCGGCAAACGATACATTCTTGTCTATATACAACCCTTCTACTTGGTGGAAATAGCAGTGCGAGCGAGCTGAAATGGTCTCGTTGCGAAACACCCTACCCGGGAAAATAGCTCTGATTGGTGGCTTTTGGCGCTCCATAACCCTTACTTGCACCGATGAGGTATGCGTGCGCAAGGCGATGTCTGGATTCTTCTGAACGAAGAAAGTATCCTGCATATCCCTAGCTGGGTGGTCGGGTGGAAAATTAAGGGCCGTAAAATTGTGCCAATCGTCTTCCACCTCTGGGCCCTCGGCCACTACATAACCAATGCGCTTGAAAATTTCGATGATTTGATTGCGAACCAAATTCAACGGATGGCGGCTACCAATACGAACGGCATCACCGGGCATGGTCAAATCAAAATCGGGACCCTTGGTGGTTTGGTTACTTTCAAATTGCTCTTTTAGCGTTGCATAGCGCTCTTCTGCCACTTGCTTTAGGGCATTTACGGTTTGCCCGTATGCCTTTTTCTCGGTATTCGGCACGTCTTTAATAGCAGCCAAAAGGTCTTTCACTTTGCCTTTGGTGCCAATAAACTCAATACGGAAGCGCTCCAGGTCATCATTATTGCTTACTGGATATTGCTCTACCTGAGCCTGCATTTGGCTCACTTGGTCAAATAGGTTCTGTACTTCCGTAGTCATGGTGCAAAGATAGCGATTGATGCGATGTTTTGAAACAACTGATAACCTGTTGTTCGCTTTGCGGCTAACCCATTAATGCACTGGCCACACCATGGGTAATAAATATGCTGCCTGCTACCACCATCGGCGATAAGTACCAGCTTATGGTCGGGTGCAAACCTGATGCCGCGAAAGATTGTTTTACAACGTTTGAGAAGTGCAGCAAACTATAAACAAACAATAAGCCTAGGAGCATTATAGGTACTGTTAAGGTCAGTGGGCCATCAACAAAGGTATGTAGCAGCGAAGACTTAAACACCAACAACAAAATCAAAAGAAACATTGCCAAAACGATGATGACAATGCTACTTAAACCAGCTACCTGCATAAGCCTTGTAAGGCTCACTTCGGCAAATACTTTGGTCACTAGATAGGTTAATAGGCCTACCATCAAAACAAAGAGCAACCCAACAAGACCTATTTTAGCTGTAAACAATATCGTTTTGGTAGAAAGTGCATACATCTGACTTACTACTGCCATTGCAAATGAGGCCATAAACAGATAGCCCAGTATCAATAACAACATGGCTTTAGCAAGAGAAAAACCATTAAACAATAATGCCTGGCACCCTTCAATAGGCGAACCAAGCACTGTTAACATTATCCGTAGTATACTCGGTGAGCCTTGCATACTGCAAAGCTAGCTATTATATAACAGTGATTATTATCTGCTATAATTAGGTGCCTCTTTAGTAATGTGTATATCGTGTGGGTGGCTTTCGTGCACACCTGCCGCACTTTGCTGGGTAAAGCGAGCCGTAGCTTGCAGTATTGCAATAGTAGGTGCACCGCAATAGCCCATGCCAGCCCTTATGCCACCAACGTATTGGTACATTACTTCTTTCAACGAACCCTTAAACGGCACGCGGCCAACAATACCCTCTGGTACTAGCTTCTTAATATCGTCTTCTACGTCTTGAAAATAGCGGTCTTTACTACCTTCTTTCATGGCTTCTACTGAGCCCATGCCGCGGTATGACTTAAATTTACGGCCCTCGTATATGATGGTTTCACCTGGCGACTCTTCAACGCCTGCAAACAGTGATCCTGCCATAATAGCATCGGCACCAGCAGCTATGGCTTTTACAATATCGCCCGTGTAGCGTATGCCGCCATCGCCAATTACCGGCACACCAGTGCCTATAAGCCCCTGTGCTGCCTCGTATATAGCCGTAAGCTGCGGTACGCCAATACCCGTAACAATACGGGTAGTACATATGGAGCCTGGGCCTATACCCACTTTCACGCCATCAGCACCAGCATCGGCAAGGGCTTTGGCACCTTCCCGAGTACCCACATTGCCTGCTATTACCTGAAGTTCGGGGTATTTTGCTTTTAAGCTCTTCAAGGCATCAATTACACCTTTGCTGTGTCCGTGGGCAGTATCTAGGGTTACTACATCCACTCCTACTTTCACTAAGGCCTCAACGCGGTCAAGCAAGTTGGCAGTTACACCAACCGCAGCGCCTACGCGCAAACGGCCAAATTGGTCTTTACAGGCATTTGGGAAACTCTGTACTTTGATAATATCGCGGTAGGTAATCAAGCCAATCAATTTGCCATTTACATCTACCATGGGCAACTTCTCAATACGGTGTTGCTTTAGTATCTGCTCGGCCATGGTAAGGTCGGTACCTTCAGGGGCAATAATCAAGTTATCCTTGGTCATTACCTCATTCACCTGCTTAGTAAGGTCATGCTCGAAACGCAAATCGCGGTTGGTAAGAATACCTACTAACTTAAAATCGCCATCAACAATAGGGATGCCGCCGATGCGGTACTCGGTCATTATCTTTTTAGCCTCACCAATGGTGTTGTGCGGGCGAAGGGTAATAGGGTCAATGATTAAACCACTCTCCGACCGCTTTACCTTGCGCACTTGCTCGGCTTGTTGGTCAATGGTCATGTTTTTGTGTATGAAACCTATGCCGCCCTCTTGTGCAATGGCAATAGCCAAAGCATACTCCGTAACGGTATCCATAGCTGCGCTTACAATAGGCACATTGATGCGGATGTTGCGGGTAAGCTGGGTACTGGTATCTACGTCGCGCGGAAGTACTTCTGAATAATTGGGAAGGAGCAAAACGTCATCGAAGGTGAGGCCTTGACCTGCGAACTTCTCATTAGGTTGTAACATGAGTGCTAACTTTGGACAAAATTAACGGTTCTGAACCTAACGTAAAAATGGGAAGGCAAAATTTGTTGCGAGTTAGTCAAATTCAACCCACGACCCATAGACAATGTCAGATTGAGTGGAGCCGAACTAAATAAACTCCTTTTACCGCACTAGCACAACCACACCCTTCTTCTCTACCACTTCGCCGGCTTGGCTTACGGCACGAACGTAGTAAATGTAGCCACCAAACGGAAGGCGCTCGCCATCGTAAGCTCCTGTCCAGCCTGCAATAATGTTCTCGGTATAGAACAACTCCTTGCCCCAACGGTCCCAAATACGAAACTCATATTCTTTGGCCGGGAAAAGCAATACTGGCTTAAAAGTTTTATTCAAACCATCAGGTACAAAGGCGTTGGGTATGAAAATTTTAGGAGGAAGATCGACACACTCTTGTTGCGAGAAGGTACTTAAGCTGCGCGATATGCCCATGCCCGGTACTACAAACTGGTACTCGGTTTGTATTACATAGCAGAAAGTACCATCGGTAGTAATAGCCGACTCAACGGGGTCTTCATAATCGTTAACCGATGGCAACAAGGTTTCTATTGGCACTAAAGTACCATTCAAAATACGGAAAATGGATGTGTTGAGCAGCAATCCATTTGTTTGCTCATAATTGTTCCAATTGAGCGTATTGTTGCCACCTATTAGTTCAGCAGAAAGAAAAATGGTACGCACGGGGTCAGATGCCAAACTGAATCCGCAAGTATCGTTTGCCACTATTTGGTAGTACCAGCTATTGGCGTGCACATCTACATTGCTGTCAATATAGGTTTGTAGCCAAGGAGTGCTGCCAATGGTAGTTAGTATGGTATCAATGGCCACCATCGCTGCTGGGTCGGTACCACGAAGCACCACAAACGAAGCAATATCGGCAGTAGTATCCGATATCCAAGTTACTGAAATAGTGCTATCCGGATTAACGGTAGCGTTCCAAATCATGTTGAAGGATATGGATTGCAGCGCATTTAAAGGGGCTGTAATATAATTGCTAGATGACTCAAAAGTACCATTTGGGTGCTCGGCAACAATATGGAATTGAATAGAATCGCCTGCAAGACCAGCAATATCGTACACATAACTATACCTTACATTGGCAGATGATGGCGGGAAGTTATTGCCCAAATTCACAATGGTTGGTGCACCACCATCAATTACAACCTCTACCCGGTAATTGGCAACGGTATCGCCAGGCCAATTGCGGTATGGGTTGAAGCCAAGGGTTACTTCTTGCGCACAGGGGTCGACCACTGCATCAACAAAAATAGTAGTATGCGTTGGGTTTTGAGCTGTCTCGTTGCCACAAGAGTTAAATGCTTTTACTTCATATACTATAGGAGCAGCGCTTGGGTTTTGAGTTTGATCGAGAAACTGGGTACTGGTTGAGCCCAACACCGAATCGATGCGAATACCTAAACCTGTTGCCTGATCGATGTACAAAATCACGAAACCATCTGGTGCGGTATTAGGGCTTTGTTGCCAATTTACGTCCACATCGCCGTTTGGCAGCACAGTGACGTAATTAATAGTGGGCGTATACAACACCTCCTCACTGAACACCGCCGAAGTATCGGAAACCGCACCGGGGCAGTTTTGCACCATAAAAATGCGGTAGTACCAGTTTACTACCGTAGCATTGGCACCTGAATGGTTGAAGCTTGTATTAGTATAGCTGTTAACTAAGGCGACTTGGTTCCACGGGCCTGTAGGGCTGGTAGAGCCTTGCAACACATATTGGGTAAAGGGTCCGCAAGGGTCAAGCGTGGGAGTGGTCCAGGTTACGTCTACATTGCCTGTTTGTTCGTTGGTGGCAGCGCAAAGAATTACAGGTGCAGGTATGGCTTGGGCTAGAAGGGTTTGAGAACCCCAAATAGCCAAAGCAATGGTAAGTATGGTACGTATTGATTTCATGAAAGTGTTATCCTACAGTTATCTCATGCATGGTAGCGGGGTCAAAATATTTATTGGCCAGTTCTTGAATGCGCTCTGGGGTAATAGTATTTATCGCGTCAACCAAGCTGTAAAGATAGTCAATATCCAAATCATAAATATAGAGCCCTTTGTACATGCCTGCTACCTTAAACGGACCATCCAATCCGTTCAATAATCGGCCCATCATATAGTTGCGCACTAGGTCAAGCTCCTCATTATCTACCGGCTCATCTTGTAAACGCGACATTTCGGTATATATTTCATCAATAGCTGCTTGCCTCACATCTACGCCTACCTCGGTTGAAATGATGAAGTGCCCACCGTGCCGCATGCTATTTAGACCTGAATAAATACCATAAGTGTAACCTTTATCCTCCCGAATGTTCGACATCAACCTTGAACCAAAATAACCACCCAAAATGGTGTTTACTACCGACAATTCTTGATACTCGGTATTGGTTTTGTTGAATAGCTTTTTGCCAATGCGAATGGCACTTTGGTAAGAACCTTCTATAGCATCATATTTAACCAACCGTTCGGCACTGTCCAATTCAAGGTGCGCAGATACAGTTGCGGGGGCACCGAGCCAGTCAGCACCGCCAAAAAAACGTTCAAGCAATTTTATTACTTGGTCATTAATGTTACCCGAAACAATAATACTGCAATTACTTGCTGTGTAAAATTGCTTGTGGAACGATAGTAAACCTTCGCGGGTAAGATTATCGTAATCTTCCAACTCCAACTCATGCCCATAAGGGTGCTTGCTGCCGTACAACGATTCGGTGAATGCTTTGTCGGCCAGGTAATCTGGCTTCATCATATTCACCTTTAACTGCTCGCGGTTGCTTTGGGTTACTATTTCCAAATCCCGTGGGTCAATCAAAGGCGATTTAACCACCTCTTCAACAATTTGCAACACTGGTGCCAAGTGCTTGTTGAGGCTGTACAGCTGAAAGCTTGCCGTGTCGGCCCCACCATGTGCTTTTACCGAAGCACCGTAGAAATCGAGTAAATCGTTAAACTCATGCGACGGATAAGCTTTGCTACCTTCTTTCATCATCCGCGCCGCCATTGACGATTGTAAGGTATTTTGCTCGTACCACTTACCGGCATTAAAAATCCACTCAATGCGCACTGCATTTTGCTGCAGACCTGTAAACACATATACTGGTATGCCGTTAGGCAGCGACAACTTTTGCGGCTGCAATATATTCAAGTGCTCCACTCGCGCTAGGGCAGGTGTTACACTGCGGTCTAGTTTTCCGTTATTTTTTATTGGCATAATAGTATATCGTGGAGCAATTCTCCGGCTTAAAAACTTGTTGCGAATGTAGTAGCACGTCTGCTTCTGTAACGGCCAGATACTTATCCATTTCGGTATTGATTAACCCAGCATCGCCAATCAACTCATAGTATGCTAGGTTCATGGCACGGTGCAGTATATTCACCTCGCTGAAAACCGTTGCGCTCTCCTGCTTGTTTTTTACTTTTAAGAGTTCTCGCTCCAATATCCGAGTTTCGGCAAACCGGGCCAATTCATCATCTAGGGCTTTTTCGGCCCTTTTCATATCCACTCCGGGCACCGTTTTTGCCTCAATAATAAACAGCCCAGCATCCATGGTACCTGTGGTATAGGCTTCAATTTCGGTAAAAAGGCTCAACTCTTTTACCAACCTGCGGTAAAGCAATGAAGCATTGCCTTGCGCCAATACATCGCTCACCAAATCCATCACATAAAAATTGGTAGAGTTACGATCGCCCATGTGGTAAAACTTGTACAAGGCATCGCCTGGCACATCGGCAACTATTTCCAACTCTCGTTTGCTGGTTTGTATAGGCTCAAATGGAATATCCCTATTAATAGGTTTGCCCGCAGGTATGCCACCAAACCATTTTTCGGAAAGTGATTGCACTTGGTCAACCGTTACACTGCCGCCTACTACCAATATGGCATTATTGGGTACGTAAAACTTTTTAAAAAACTGGGTTACATCGTTCAGCTTAAAAGCTTCAATATGTGCCAAGTTCTTACCAATGGTTGGCCACTGGTATGGGTGCACTTTGTAAGCAAGATCGCTTATCAAGTGCCACACATCGCCGTATGGTTGGTTTAGGTAGTTTTCTTTAAACTCTTCTATTACCACTTTGCGTTGCAGCTCCAGGCTCTCCTCGTTAATATCCAAACTCAACATCCTATCCGATTCCAACCAAAAAGCAGTCTCTAAATTGGCGGCTGGTAAAATATCGTAGTAGTTGGTTATGTCGCTGTTGGTAAAGGCATTACTTTCGCCACCAGCACGCTGCAGGGGTTCGTCAAAGTTTTCGATATTGGCTGAGCCTTCAAACATCAAGTGCTCAAACAAATGGGCAAAACCAGTCTTTTCAGGTGTTTCATCCCTAGAGCCCACATCGTAAAGTATATTCACTGCCGCCAGTGGGGTGGTTTGGTCTTCTTGCACCAATACCCTAAGGCCATTATCTAGCGTAAACCGCTCGTATTGTACCATAGTAGTTCAATTGCTCTTTTAGCCCGATGGGCAATATGGTAACAAATATAGTGATAACATCGGGTTTCGGGCGATGGTTCTTTCATCCGCTGTTGATAACCGAAACAAACCTTCGTTTTTACTTGCTGTTACTTTTTAAATTGCTCTAAGGCGGCAAAAAATCCATCCCTTCTATCGCGCGCCAAATCAATTTCGCTGTTGTCGTTCATTACAATTGTTCCCCTTCCACTTCGCTCAAAGCGTTTTATCTGTTGCAAATTGATAAGATATGACCGATGCACCCGCACAAATTGCGGAAAACCCTCCAAGGCTTGCTCAAAGTACTTTAGGTTTTTTGATACAACCATAGTGGTGCCATCAGCAAGCACTATATTTACATAAGAGCCATCGGCCGTAATGCTAACAATGCTGCCCACACTCACAAATTGGTAACCATTAATTATAGGTATACTAAGTGTATCCTGCGTTCCCGATTTCAAGTTTTCGACTAGCTGCCCCAAACGCTCGTTGCCATTGGCTGCGTTTTTTCTGCCTGTTACCTTTTCAACAGCTTCAATCAATTGGCTCTCATCAATCGGTTTCAGAAGGTAGTCAACCGCTGAAAGACGAAAAGCTTGTACCGCATATTTATTGTAGGCAGTTGTAAAAATAACATCGCATTGTAAGCAAGCATTTTGTAATTCTTCTACTAACTGAAGACCTGATTTACCGGGCATTTCAATATCCAGAAACACCACATCGGGTTGGGCCGCTATGGCTAATTGCAAAGCCTCAACCACATTGGCTGCCTCACCTTTTACCACCACTTGGGGGGCATGCTCGGCAAGCATAAGCCGCAACAACTTGCGCGCTTGGGCTGCATCATCTACTATTATTGCTGTTATAGGTTGGCTCATATCGTTTTGATGGTGATAATTACGGCTGTGCCCGCAGTCAAGCCCGAATTGCTAGTTTTATCAATGTATATTACATTTACGCTTCCTGCTTGGCTATTATTTAACAAAGCCAATCGTTTGCTGTTTGCCGCAGTAGCAAAAGATTGGTGTTCGGTCGGCCTATCCTGATTCAATAAATTAGCCGCTTGCCTACCTATACCATTATCATGAATGGATATTTGCAAAAGACCACTTGATAATTGCTCAATTTCAATGTCCAATTTCTTAAAACCCTGTTGGTGCCGGAGGCCATGCTTAAAGGCATTTTCTACATACGGCTGAATCAATAACGCGGGCAAACGCATAGCGTGAGTGTCAATTTCCGGATTTACTACAATTGAATATTCAAAAGGAGGCTCGAGCAACATGCCTTCGAGCTGTATGTATAACTCTAGGGCATTAAGCTCTTCCTCCAAACTTACATTCGCTTCGCTGCTCATGGTTAGTATTCGCCTAATGAGCTTTGCAAAGGTGTTTAAGTACTCCGCTGCACTTTTTTTGTCGTTCTCGTAAACATAACTCTTAATAGAGTTTAGTACGTTGAAAACAAAATGTGGGTTCATTTGTGCTTTCAATGCTGCCTGTTGAGACAGTTCCAACTCGTTCTCGATTCTAATCCGATCTAGCTCCAACTGTTGCTTTCGTCGGATAGAAGCTAGTCGGTATCTAAAGCCAACAAAAGCCAAAGCAACCCCTAAAGCTGCCAACAAAACATAAAACCACCAGCGTTGCCAAAAAGGCGGCTGCATATATCCTTTGACAGTTATAATATTCTCTGAATCGCGCCCTGAATGATCAATGGCTTTGAGCTGAAAGGTAAAGTTGCCCGGTGCTATACTGGGCACGGCAAATAATTTGGTAGTGGCTGGCAACAATTGCCATGTCGTATCGGCCTCTATTATCCGATAAGCATATTGAAATTTGCCTAGCGAACTAAATGCGGCTGCTTCAGGCACAAAACTAAAAACATCTCTATAATCCAGTTGCAATGGCTGGTTAAGGTGCTGGGCAATGCTATTTACGGCAAGCTGTGCCAAATATATTTTTGCTAATGGCTTATCATACCTGTATGCCAGCGGTATGGTTTGCAATCCGTTGCCAGTTGCCAGCCAAACTTGGTTTTTGAATACTTTAATGGCCTTAACGTTGTTGGATGCCAAACCCATAGTCTTATCAATACGGCTCCATAACGTTGATGCCAAATGGTAAACCCAAAGTCCTTGGTTGGTAGCTACCAATATATTACCATCGGCAATTTCAATATCGTTGCCATTAGCATTGTTTGGCAGCGTGGCCAATAGTTTGGTTTGGTTTCGAGAGTCGATAACCATAATTTGCCCGGTATAAACCAAGGCATAGGTGTTGGCATCCTGACTACCCAATGCAATTATCTGCTTGCCCGAAAAGAATACCGTGTCCAATTCTTCCGAAACCGCATCAATCAATACAACTCCATTATCGGTAGCTACCCAAACCTTATTATCAGTTGCGTTATGTAGCAAGTCTCTTGCCCATACATCGGTTAGCTTACGGCTGCTTGGGTCGCCTAAAATGGCATCAGCGGCATAAACACCAAATGAAGTTGCATAAAACAGTTTTTCCTTTACCCTCAATATTGCTTTCACGGGCGGAGAAGCAACTGGATGCAATTTCAGCTTATCGCCATGCCAACTATACAAATTACTAAAACTATTAAAGGAAAGCGTTTGCGTTTGGGCATCGAAATACAGCCCGTTTATATCGGTTCGCGACCCTGAATAATAGCTTTCAACCTTTCTGGTTACAACGTCTATACTTCCAAAATACCCATCGGATGTCGCAAAATATAGGTTGCTATCAGCTAGGCTAAGCTGGGTAGTATTGTTGGTGGGTATGGCATTAAATTCGCTGCTCCAGCTCATAAATCTCAAATCCGGAATGTACAACAACCCAGAGTTTAAAGAAGTAAGCCATAAGCCTTGCTCACTATCCAATAAAAAATTTGAGAACGATATGCCATCGAACAGTACATTGGCCTCATCGGTATTGGGGTTATACACTACTATGCCACTAAACGAGCAGAACCATATATTACCGTCGGGCATTTCCCTAATATGATTATACTTTCTGCCAACCAACTCTTTGTTAAGATTGTTTGATACGAATGGCACGAAAGTCTCCCCTTTGCGCTTATATAAATCGCCATTGGCCACCGATATTACCCATTCACCACTTGTGCCTACAAACAAATAGTAGGTGGCTAGGTTAAAATCAACGTTCTCTGTGTGTTTCACTTCATAAAACTGGGTCGAGCCATGGTGCGTGCTACCCACCTTATTTTCTTTAGAGTTCAAAAACCAAACGGCACCCATGCTATTAACGATGGCACCTCGGATTCCAGTTATACCACTATCGGGTTCGCTCCACGTTTTGTTTTGCTCGTTATAAACAAATAGCCCATCTAAACCCGATACCCATAAGTTCGCTTCCTTGTCAATGGATATGTTTGCAACATTACCTTGCCATCCTTTCAATTCGTATAGGCTATCATTTTCGTAGTAAAATATTTGGTTACTGAAATTGGTGCCATATATACGCCCATCTGGCGAAACGACTAGGCCTGCCATTACCCTGCTTTTTTGTGCCTGATTTTTGTATTGCTTAAACGAGACCCCGTTGAAACGAACCAAACCTACATCGCAACCAATCCAGATAAATCCGGCTTTGTCTTGCAAAATGCTATAAACTTCATTGCTGGGCAGGCCTTCTTCGGTAGTGATACTGTGATAAAAGGGGTATTGTGCCCTTGAGGTAGCGGACAACAGCAAACAACCCACAACAGCGAACAAAATTCTCACCTTACAAATATGGATTATTTAAGGTTAACTGTTTACAAAAGTTGCGCTTTGAGACTGTAAATGAAAATAGAGTCAACCTTAGGTTGTGGAACCTTAAATATTGGGCGGTAAAATATCCTTAAAGTGCCCGTTGGCTTGTATGCGCTCCTTTAGGCGTTCGGTTTCGGTAGCGTAAGGCAAAATTTTACGGAGGTGCTGCAAAATCATAAACTGCCTGTCGCGCTCGCTAGGCAGTGTCAGAAAATCATATTCTTGTTGAACATTAAAGCCCACAAAGTGACCCAACTGAAAGGTTGAAAACGTTTCGTCCATGCCCTTGAGCTCTTCCTTTTCCACCTTTAAGGTCAAGTGCAATTGGCGCATCATGTCCACAATTTCGGCGCCCAATTTAGGGTCAGGATTATCAACTTGGTCAACATAATCGGCATAAGCCCCAGAGTATAGTTTACCGGGCATTGGATTAATAACATCTGCAATACGAAAAATACGCTTACCTATTGTGCGCACATCCATTTCACCCTTGGCATATACCCTTTCTATACCCAAAAGCTCTACTTCGGTGCCGTATGGCTTCAATTCGTTCTCAATGTATGCGGGTATCCCGAACGTGATATGCTCCTGCAACACATCGGTCAACAACTCTTTGTAGCGAGGCTCAAATATATGCAGGTTGAGCTTTTCGCCCGGAAAAACAACTAAACCCAACGGAAAAATCGGCAACTTTAAACCCATAGCAAAAAGAAAAGTGTACAACAATTTACCCAATCAACACTAACAACTACCATTACTTACCTGATGCAAAGGTGTTTATTATTAGCGATAATGCTTAGTTTTAGGCATTAATAGTACAAAACCCAAAACCAACCTAATGAAAAAGCACGTAATCGTATCACTGTTGATGATGATATTGACATTGGCTCCGGTGTTAAATGCTCATGCGCAAGCCGATACGGATAGCCAAGTTGAAAACGACGGTAAAAAAGGCAAAAAGGAAAAAAAGAAAAAAGAAAAAGTAAAAAAACCAAGCAAAGACGAGCTTAATGCTATGGTTAGCCAACTTAACAGCCAAATTAAGAACCTACAAGCCGAAAACGAGCGCTTAAAAACCGCAGTTGCCCAAAAAGAGGACGAAGTAAACCAATTGCAAGACGAGCTTACTGCCGAGAAACTAAAACCAGCACCAGCGCCAGTAGTGGTTGACCCAGTAAACGTAAAACCAGAAGGTATTGCCTTTAAAGTTCAAGTTGGTGCTTACCAGAAATTCAACATCAACCAATACTTTACCGAAACCAAGAAGATAAGCTTCGAAGACGTAAATGGCACCAACAAATACGTGATTGGCTATTTTACCACACTAGAAGCAGCAAAAGGCTTCGAAAGCGATATGAAGAAAATGGGTATCAAAGACTCATGGTTGGTGCCTTACAAAGACGGTGTTCGTATTACCGATGAAGAAGCAGAAAGCATCTTGGGCCAACCGATACGCGACCTTAAGAAGAAGAAGTAATTTTTGGTCGATGGTCCACGGTCGACAGTCCACGGTCTACAGATAAAAACGAATAAAAGTAAGAGACGTTATTATGATAGCGTCTCTTACTTTTTTATATCCATTCCTCACAATACATGGGCTTTTCCATCGACTATGGACTATCGACCATCGACCATTTCGGAAAAAAGCCATAATTTCACCCCGTATGTTTTGAGGCGTGCCCTATGCAGCAACCAGTAACAAATGACCCAAAGGAACACAAAGGCAGCTTACCGCCTATCATTCCGGATATTGAGCAATGGCCCATTTATAAACTCAGTACCAAAAGGTACGAGTTTATTCAGGATATAATAAGTAGCACCAACGCCCAACTGCTCAAAAGTTTTCCTACTACCGAGGCACTGTTAGACGAGCTGGCCCGAACCGTTTACCAAGAGCGCATTCGCCTTACCGAAAAAGCATGGAAAGCCGACCCTGAGGACGAGAAAGAATATTGGGACGAGCTAAAAAAACGCCTGGTGCGCATTAGCGGCATAACCGACGACCCTAAAAGACAGGAGGAAGAAGCCAAGGAAATGCTCAACTCTATGATATCTCATTATACCAATGAGATTATCGGCAATTTCGACCCATCTATATATGAATTTGCCAGCCGTGCATTACCGTTCGGTTTTTCAAGGTTACTGCGTTCCAACTTAGGCATCAAGTTCAAAGAAAAACTCAGCCAGCAATTTAGCACCCACAACCGCTTTATTTACGAAGGCGATTTGGAAAGCATTAGAGAGCTGGCCAAAAGCCATACCGTTATAATAGTGCCCACCCACATTACCAACCTCGATAGTATGGTAATCGGTTGGGCCATACACGAAATGGGCTTGCCTGCCTTTATTTATGGTGCAGGGCTTAACCTATTTGGCATTCGCATACTAGCCTACTTTATTGAGCGCCTTGGCGCGTATAAGGTAGATAGGCGCAAAAAGCACCCTATTTACCTCGAAACGCTTAAAGAATATAGCACGCAAGCATTGCACGACGGGGTGCACAGCCTGTTTTTTCCGGGTGGCACCCGCTCGCGCAGTGGCGAAATTGAAAAACGCCTGAAACTGGGTCTATTGGGCACAGCCGTTGATGCCCAATACCTAAACTACATCAAGGCCGAAAAAGAAGGCAACCCCGAAAGCGCTAAAAAGATAATTGTCGTGCCCGTAACCATTAGCTACCACTTTGTGCTCGAGGCACCAGGCCTTATCGACGAGCACTTGAAGGCAACCGGTAAAGAGCAGTATTTGGTAGAAAACGACAGATTCAGTACCTCATTTAAGATGCTGAGCTTTATCTGGAAGTTCTTTACCAAGAGCTCTAAAATATACCTATCGTATGCCCCGTGCATGGATCTTTTTGGTAACCAAGTTACCCCAGATGGCAAGAGCATTGACAAACGAGGCGAAGAGATAGACATCAAAAACTACTTCCTTTCGGGTGGCGAACTTAAAGAAGACCAACAGCGAAATGGCGAGTATGTGAAGCTTTTGGGCGATGTGATTGTGAAAAAATTTCACGATTACAACGTAGTGTTTAGCAGCCACATGGTATCTTACGTGGCATTTGCCATGCTCAAAAAACGATTCCGTAGGCACGATTTGTATGACATTTTACGCCTACCAAAAGAAGACCGGGTAATACCTTATGCCGATTTTGCAGCAGCCGCAGAGCGCGTTCGCGACCGCATTTATGAACTGGAGAAGGAAGGGAAAATTATCACTCCAAGACACTTTCACGAAAACGGATTGGATGACCTCATCCAGCATGGATTGGATAACGTGGGCCTATATCACAATGCCAGCACCCTGATGCGCAACAAAGATGGTGATGTAACCAGCGAAGACCTGAAACTATTACTCTTTTATCATAACCGCCTAGAAGGCTATCAACTGGCGCAATATGTCTGATTTGAAAACTGTAGGCGTAATAGGTGCAGGCAGTTTCGGAACGGCCTTGGCCAACCTTATTGCCGAAAACTACGATGTGCTGGTATACGCGCGCCGCGTGGAAGCGATTGACAACATCAACATCAAACGCGAAAACGCCAACCAGCCCATGCACGAGCGGGTGCGCGCTACCGGTGATATAAAGGAAGTATGCGAAACCTGCACCCTCGTCTTCCCTACCATCCCTTCGGCATACTTTAGAGAGGTGCTGTTGCAAATGGTGCCTTACTTACGCCCCGACCATATACTCATACACGGTACCAAGGGCTTCCATATAAACGTTAGCGAGGAAGAGAAAGAAGAGGATATCAAAGAGCTGGGCCGCGACAGTATATATACCATGAGCGAGCTGATACGCCGCGAAACCAACGTAATACGGGTGGGCTGCATATCGGGCCCCAACTTGGCAAGCGAGCTTTCGCAGCACAAGCCCGCAGGTGCCGTTATTGCCAGCCATTTTGACGAGGTGATACGCCTTGGCCGCAACGCCCTCAAAAGCCACCGCTTTCAAGTATATGGCAGCAAAGATTTAACGGGCGTTGAGCTGGCCGGCTCGTTGAAAAACATCATTGCCTTGGCTTCTGGCTCTATATCCGCTCTCGAATTGGGCGAAAACGCTCGCGCCTTGCTTATCACTAAAAGCCTGGGCGAGGTAATACGCATTGGGCGCGTGTTGGGCGGCGATGTAAAGACCTTCCTGGGCCTAGCCGGCATTGGCGATATCATTGCCACCTCTAGCAGCACCAGCAGCCGAAACTTTAGCGTAGGCTACCGCATGGCCAAAGGCGAAACCCTGCAACAGATATTGGACACTAGCGACGAAGTGGCCGAAGGTATTAATACCGTAGAGATCATAAAGCTGCTGGCCGACCACTACCGCGTGCGCGTGCCCATCATAAGCACCATATACTACACCCTGTTTAAAGGCGTGCCCGCCAGCGAAGGCCTGCGCCAACTCATGAAGTACCCCTTTGATGTGGATGTCGATTTTATCGATTGAGTACCCCTTACCTGCAACGCTATGTGCTACGATGTGCAATTGCTTAAGGGTAAGCTCAAGAAGCTAGAGAGGCACTACGGAGCCGTAAAGCCCACCGATGAGGTATTAGAGCTGCCCCTGCGCGTTTCTGGGTTTGGCAATGCCAAGCTGCCCGCAATTACCCCCGACGAGCCGCGCGTAGTTAAAGCCCTATACTGGGGGTTTGTGCCACCCTTTGCCAAAAATGCCAAAGATGCTGCCATCTGGAAAAACCGCAGCCTCAACTGCCGTGCCGATACCTTGCGCCACAAACTGGCGGCCCACGAAAACAGCATGTTTAAGCAAGCCGCAAATAAGCCCTGTGTAATACTGGTGAGTGGCTTTTTTGAGTGGCACACCCTACCCGACGGCAAAACCAAAGTACCCTACTATATTGGTCTAAAAGACGGCGAAACCTTCCCCATTGCTGGGCTTACCGCCACTTGGCATGACCTTGCCGACCCCAACCGAACCTATACCGGCACCACGCTCTGCACCACTGCCGCAAACAGCCTGCTAGGCTTTATACACAACCAGCCCACAGGCTCCGAAGACTACCGCATGCCTGCCATACTGCTGCCCGAGGAGATACCCGCTTGGCTCGATACTTCCCTTGCTGCCGACGACCGGCTAAGCATGATTAGGTCGTACCCAAAGGAGGAAATGCTGGCCTATACCGTAGCCAATTTCAAGAAAAAGGACTTCCGCGAAACCGACAGCGGAGCGCCACTGCCCCCCACCGATTACGGCCTGCCCAACGTCCCCACCCAAATAGATGGCGCTGGGGTTTAGTGGTCAATAATTATCTTTTTGCAGCATCCATGGACTATCGACTGTGGACTGTGGACTAATTTAGTTTTGTCGTGCACGAAGTGAGGTTTTATGGGCGTTGTGCGCTGACCACCCCCAGCCCCTCCTTTTGCAAACGCTGCACAGCCAAAGCGAAAGAGGGGAGCTACCATCGCTCCATCCTAGCTGGGGTTTTGTCGTGTACTTTTATCTAGTATTGATGTGGCTCACAGCACGGCAAACAGACCCTACATTTCTCATTTCCTATCTCATATTTCTTATTTGAACTGGGGGCGGGGTGGTGAAGATGCAAGTGGCTGATTTAGAGGTGGTTGCGGGGTTTTTAGGGTTTAATTAATTGACAACCAATAACTTACGCCTATTTGCAGTGGTAAGCTTGTTAAACTTGGTCTTTACCCTTCCCTGGCGCGAAAGTTACTTTTGTGATTTGGAACTTGGTTCCAATAGCCTGTATGTATAACGTGGGAACCAAGTTCCCGATGCACGGAAGAGGAACTTCTGGGCTGGTGAGGAGACTAGGATGACATCTTGGGTTTGACCGTATTGTGTATGCCCGCATTATGTGTCCTTCGACTCCGCTCAGGATGACACTTAAAACAAAACTCGACCCGTAACTCGTACCCATTCGACTCCGCTCAGAGTGACATTACTCGTAACCCCTGCGCCCCAGAAGAGGCAAGCTGCAACAAAATTTTTATCTTCACCCCAATGAGAAACATTTTCCTTTCATTGGTACTAATAATGATGGGCAACCTACTCCCCGCACAAACCCAACCTTGGTGGCGCAATGCCGCCGTGTACCAGATTTATCCGCGGTCTTACCAAGATAGTAACGGCGATGGCATTGGCGATTTGGAGGGCATTATTGCTCGGCTAGATTATATCAAGAGCATGGGGTTCACTGCCATTTGGGTGTCGCCGTTTTTTGCGAGTCCGCAGGGCGATTTTGGATATGACATCAGCAACTACCGCGATTGCGCGCCGGAGTACGGCACGCTGGCCACCATTGATAAACTGATTGCAGAGGTGCACCGCCGCGACATGCGCATCATTTTTGATATGGTAATGAACCACACCAGCAACCAGCACCCGTGGTTTTTGGAGTCGAAAAGCAGCAAAGACAACCCCAAGCGCGACTGGTATGTGTGGCACGATGGCAAGGGCAAGCAGCCACACAAAAACCCGCCCACCAACTGGAAGGCCATGATTGGCGGCCGCGGCTGGCAATATGATGCGCACACGCAACAGTGGTATTGGGCCACGTTCCTACCCTTCCAGCCCGACCTTAACTACCACAACCTCGAGGTGCGCCAAGCCATGCTAGACAATGTGCGCTTTTGGTTGGATAAGGGTGTGGACGGCTTCCGGCTCGATATTTTCAACTCGCTATACGAAGACGACCAGTTTAGGGACAACCCCTTCAGTTTTGCCATGCTGCCCAACGAGAGCAACCCCGATGGGTTCTTTCAGCACATGGAGCACACCATAAACCACCCCGGCAACTTTGCCTTTGCCAAAGAGCTGCGCGCCGTGCTAGAGGAGTATAACAACCCGCCGCGCTACTTGGTGGGCGAGGTGTTTGGCGATGCCAAGGTGCTGAAACAGTATATTGGCGAGAAGCATGATGGGCTGCATACGGTGTTCCTGTTCGAGATGCTGGCCTTTAAGTTTGAGGCGAAGTATTTCCGCGAGCTGATAGCCAAGCTAGAGGGTGAGTTTCCGTACCCTTACACCCCAACTTGGGTGTTTAGCAACCACGACCGCAAGCGCAGCATTTCGCGCATTGGTAATAATGTGGCTAAGGCCAAGCTGCTGGCTATGCTGCAAATGACGGTGCGCGGCGTAAGTTTTACCTATATGGGCGAGGAAATAGGCATGGTACAGGCGCGCATACCGCTTAAGCAGGCCAAAGATTCGCTGGCGCTGCGCTACCGTTGGATACCGCAGTTTATGGCCAACATGGCCCCCGAGAGCCTCAACCGCGACGAATGCCGCACGCCCATGCAATGGGACGGCACTACTAACGCAGGTTTCTGCCCACCTTCCGCACAGCCGTGGCTACCTGTAACGGCAGGCTATGATACTACCAACGTAGCCACCCAAGAAGCCGACCCCACGAGCCTTTTGACTGTGTACCGCAGGCTGCTGCACCTTAAGCAAAGCCATAAGGCGTTCGTTAGCCCAGTTTTGGAGTTGGTACCCGAAGATTCGCTGCCCAAAAATGTATTGGGCTACTACCGTGGTGAGGGCAAAGACCGGGTATTGGTGCTATTGAACTTTAACAAGGATGCGGTGGATTTGTCCATAATGGCTGAGCGCAAAGTGTTGCTTATGCTGTCGCAGCCCAGTTGGGTAAATAGGTTGGAAGGGTATTCAGGTGTGGTGTTGGAATGAACTTATAGTACTTTTTCTCCGTGGACTATGGACTGTGGACCGTGGACCAAAAAACTACCCTGCCACCACATACCTCGCCATCACTTTACCTTCTTGGCTAATGATGGGTTCTTTGCCTTTGAGGGCTTTGGTAAGGGTATCGGCATCAAAATGGCGGATGGTTACTAACTCTAAATTTTCGGTGCACTCTATTTTGTAGTGTTGCTCCAGTGCTTTCAAGAGCGATGGCAACTTGGTTTTGTCGTGGTTGATGCATACCGTAAAGTTGATGGCGGTACTCTGCATTAAACCCACCTTCACGCCAAAATCGGCAAACAAGCGGAAGATTTGGCTCAGGTTTTCTTCGATAATAAACGAGAAGTCGTTGGTGCTTAGCGTCACTAAAGCTTGATCTTGCTTGTATATAATTGACGGAATTTCGCTATCGTGGTCGGTATTGTTGCTCACCGTAGTACCCTCATCTTCGGGGTGTATAAACGAGCGCACGCGCAGCACAATGTTCTTGTTCTGTAGCGGTTTAATGGTTTTTGGGTGGATAACGGTAGCACCATAGTAGGCCAGCTCCACTGCCTCGCGGTAAGAGATTTTCTTCAACAACCGGGCATCGGCAAACTGGCGCGGGTCGGCATTCAACACACCCGGCACATCTTTCCATATAACTAGTTCTTCGGCATTCAGGCAAAAGGCCATAATAGCTGCCGTATAGTCAGAACCTTCGCGGCCAAGGGTGGTGGTATGGTTCTCCACGGTGCTGCCCAAGAAGCCTTGAGTAATCACCAATTGGCTATCAATCAGCGGCTCCAGTTTGGCTTTAATCAATTGTTCGGTTACTTCCCAGTGCACCCCACCTTCGCGGTAGCGGCTATCGGTTTTGATAACGGTGCGCACATCCAACCAATAGATGGGCAAACCGCGCAAGCGCAGGTAGTTACTCACCATGTTGGTGCTCATTAACTCGCCAAACGATACTATCTGGTCGTACAGGTAATCATAGCCCGCATCAATGGTAATGCTCTTGAGCGTGTATAGGCGTTGTATATCAAATAGCCGTTCAAAAAACTGATCCAAATCGCGAAACGCCACGTGCTGTTTATCTTCAAACAAGTCATTTAAAATGGCAAAGTGGCCATCCTTCAATTGCTGAATCAGTTCGGCAGCCTTTTCGGCTTCCTTGTTATATACTGCATCGGTAATTACTTCAAGGGCATTGGTAGTTTTGCCTAAAGCTGAAACCACTAGCACCAACTTACCATTTTGGTAGTTGGTTACAATATCGGCCACATTTCTGATGGCATCCGCGTTTTTGATGGATGCACCGCCAAATTTGAATACACGCATGGTTTATGATTCTGTAGTTATTATTGCTTCCGTCATGATACGGCAGTTTAACCAACCACCGTCAAACGAAACCGGATACTGTTTATAAAATTTTATAGCGGGCTCGTTCCAATCCAATACTTGCCACTTAACCAATGCCGCACCGGTATATTTAGCATATTCAAATACCGACTCTAGTAACAATTTTCCGATACCATTGTTGCGGTGCTCTTGTTTAACTACCAAGTCCTCCAGATATAGCATTCGGCCTTTCCAAGTACTATAACCGTTATAAAACAAGGCCATGCCCACCACTTCATTCGCCACCTCTGCCACATGCACTGTAAACAAAGGGTCGGTACCGAAGCCTTCCCGAAGTAAATCATCTTCATTCACGAGTACCTCATGGGGGGCTTTTTCATACTCCGCCAAATGGCGCACCAGCTGCATAATGGCCGCGGCATCATCCGCAAAAGCGGGCCTGATGGTTGTGGTTGTAGTAGTCATTTAGGCGGCAAAGATATTAAATAGACACAAGAGTTTAGACACAAGACACAAGACTTGTTGCGAGTTGTGGGTTGCGGGTAATGTCACCCTGAGCGTAGTCATATGGGTACGAGTTGCTGATTGAAAAGAACTGGCCTTTAGTATATACTTGCTGTTACTAGGTTAGTATCATTTTCAAATTAGCACATTTCCAAATTAGCACATTTCCAAATTTTCAAATTGAAAGAAACGCCACCGTTTCCTTAATCACCTCAGGGCTGCGGAGGATGCGGGTATGGCTGTAGCCTTCGGTAGCAAGCAATCGTGCATCTTTCAGGGTATCCAATAGTGGTTGGGCATGGTAAAAGGGCACATCGGTATCGGTGCGGTCGTATGCCAATAATACCGGGACTGCAGGCAGCTCCTTTGCCGATTGGTAGGCACTAAATTCTTCCAATGTGCGACCGTGGCGCTTTTTGATGAGCTGGTTTAGATACTCGCCCGTCTGTGGGCTGCCACCTACTCGCTGCAAAAACTCCGAGAGTATATCGGTTGCTATGGATGGCGTACTGATGACCACGGCGCGAGGCACATGCAAACCTTCTTTAATGGCCAATAATATGGCAGCACCGCCCAACGAATGGCCGATGGCACCCGCTAATTGCCCATTGTAATGTTCACTAATTGCTCTAATTGCTCCATTAAAACGAGTAATATCAGAAACTTTACCTGGCGAAGCACCATGCCCTTCTGCGTCCACCGCTACCAGTGTGAAACCGGCTTCGGTTATAGGCTTGATAAACTCACGGCATTGGGTACCACGGCCGCTCCACCCATGAATAAAGGCCACCGCCGGACCCTCGCCCCAAGCATATGCTTGTATTGGTGCGCCCATGACCACCAAAGTAAATTTTTGTGCTTCGCTTGCGGCAGCTACCTCTTTGCGAGGAGCATCGTAGCGCAAAGGTTTGAAGAACCAATAGGCTGCAAACTTAGCCGCTAAAGGTTTGGATACTGCCTCCAAAAACCGAAACAAATATTGCACCCACTTTAAAGTGCGGTCTACTTCGGCTTGGTTGCGTACTTTCATGGCGCAAAGATAGTATCAAGATTTGAGTATCAAGTATCAAGAAAAGTGTCTCGTTTTTACTGCAAAAGATGGTATATTTATATCAACGGCTTAGGTGTAAAATTTACAAGCCAGATACTCGTTAATAAGCAAACCAAAATAAAACACTTTGGAAAAAGAAGAGATACTGGACAGCGAGATTAAGTCTATTGAAACCGCGCCTATTTGGCCATACTTACTTGCTGGTGGCTGCTTTGCAGGAGTGGTGAAGCTGGTATTTTCACTAATGGCACCTCAAACCAATTTAATGCTTCAGAGCATACTTTTGGTGCTAATATCTATGATAATGATGAATACCACACTAAATTTCTATTACCAGAACAAAAACGCAAGCAACGATTTACGTAGTGCACTCGTTATTTGTGGTGGCATTTATGTGCTTATGCAAATGATAAATAGGCTGGTGCTATATTTTCTAGGATGGGACCCAAACGAATATTCAGACTCTCTACCAATAGATTTGGTTATATCGTTGATAGCAGGTGCTGTAATTAGTTTGGTGATGGCTGTATTGAGCAAAAAAAGCTGATTGGTATAAATAAAAACGCCCCACTTGGAAAAAGGGCGAAACCAAGCGAGGCGCAACAAATGGTTACCGAAGCAACCAAATGATTCTTTATGTATAAAGCCACTAAAAAATTAAGCGACTAATCATTATCTAAACACAAATGTAGAAAATAATAGTGCAACTTAGGTAAAGAATCGGTGACAAAATTTTCGCAGTCTATTTTTTTTAAACGCAGTAAGCCAAATTATTATCATAAATAACTCCCTTATGTTGAAAGCGCTAAAGTATTTAGGTTTTACCATTGTGCTACTATTAGTAATAACAGTAACACAACTTCGTTGCAATATTCCGGTTAGCGAATTGACCCCAAAATACACCAATACCGAATCGAAGTTTATTGAAGTGGATGGTATGCAGGTGCATTACAGGGTTGAAGGCAACGGACCACCATTAGTTTTACTGCATGGCACTGCTGCTAGTTTGCATACTTGGGAAGGTTGGGTGAAAGATTTGAAGGGAGAATTTAAAATTATTTCACTTGATTTGCCTGCCTTTGGACTAACCGGACCAAACCCTACCAACGACTACAGTATAAAGTACTATGTAGATTTTGTGCACCGGTTTATGGATAAAATAGGGATTTACGAGTTTCACCTTGCGGGCAATTCGCTTGGTGGGCAAATAGCTTGGAACTATGCCTTAACCTATCCTAACCAGGTAAAGAAACTGGTACTTATTGATGCTGCGGGGTATAGCTTAAACCGCCAGATACCTTTCGTTTTTAAACTGGCCCGAATACCAGTGGTAAAGGACGTTTTCGCCTACATTACACCCAAGTTCATGATTCGGAAAAGTATTGAGGACGTATATGGCAATGATGCACTGATAACCGATGAGCTAGTGGATAGATACTACAATTTTACGCTCCGCGATGGAAATAGAGAAGCTTTTGTAGCCCGCGCAAATACCACCTTCCAATACCAAACTGAGCGCATTCCGGAGATAAACACCCCTACCTTAATTCTTTGGGGCGAAGATGACAAGTGGATACCACTGGAGCACGGCAAACTATTCGATAAAGAAATATCTAAATCAGAACTAATCGTGTACCCTGGTGTTGGGCATGTACCAATGGAAGAAATACCCGCAAAAACAGCTGAGGATACTAGGGCCTTTTTGTTGAGAGCCACTTTATAAGTACGAGGTACGATTTACGATTTACGATTTACGATTTACGATTTACGAATGACGAATGACGAATGACACATGAAGTTAAAGGTTATACTCCCACTTCTCAATCGTAAATCGTAAATCAAAAAATCTTAAATACTTAAGCCATTTCGGTCTTAAACTCGCTGGTAGTGTGGAAGGTAACGCCCGGGAAATCTTGTTTCATCACATTTAGTATCCATGCCGATTCGGCCATAAACACCGCATTGCCGTCTTTATCCTCAAACACATACTCCGATTTGCGACGCATAAATTCGTTCAGTTTTAGCGGGTCGGTAGCGGTTATCCAACAAGCCTTGAAAAACGAAACGTGATTGAAACGGCAACTGGCACCATACTCGTGTTGCAAACGATACTGGATAACGTCAAACTGAAGCTCACCCACAGTGCCAATCACTTTCTTCTGGCCCATTTCATGTACAAATAACTGAGCCACACCTTCGTCAGTAAGTTGTTGTAGGCCTTTTTCCAATTGTTTGGTCTTCATTGGATCAAGGTTCTGCACTTCTTTAAATATCTCAGGAGAGAAGCTGGGTATGCCCCTAAACTGCAGTTGCTCGCCTTCGGTTAGGGTATCGCCAATTTTAAAATTTCCTGTATCATACAAACCGATTACGTCACCCGGATAGGCCTCATCAACCACGTTTTTGGCTTGCGCCAAAAAGCTGAATGGACTGTTAAATCGAACCTTCTTGTCTAATCTACTGTGATAAAAGAATTTGTTACGCTCAAATTTGCCACTTGTTACCCGCAAAAAAGCAATCCTATCACGGTGTTTAGGGTCGAGGTTGGCGTGTATCTTAAAAATGAAGCCCGTAAACTTGTTCTCTTCCGGCTTAATGTATCGTTGGTCGGTTTCGCGTGGGCGAGGCGTCGGGGCAATTTCGATGAAAGTCTCCAACAATTCCTTCACACCAAAATTGTTAATGGCACTGCCAAAAAACACAGGCGCCAATTGCCCCGTGCGATACTGCTCCATATCAAATGGATCGTACACACCATCGAGCAATTCTGCATCATCGCGCAGTTGGTCGGCATAGCGTTTATCAACCAACTTATCTACCAACGGATCGTTAAGGTCGCTGATGTTTATATTGTCGTCGGTAAGGCGCTGCTGGCCCGGTGTAAACAAGTTCAAACTATGGTCATAAAGGTTATATACACCCTTAAAACTCTGGCCCATGCTTATTGGCCAGCTCAAAGGGCGCACCTTAATGTTTAAGGTTTCTTCCAACTCATCCAGCAAATCAAACGGGTCTTTACCTTCACGATCGAGTTTGTTGATGAATATAATTACGGGCGTATCGCGCATGCGGCACACCTCCATCAACTTTTTAGTTTGCTCTTCCACGCCTTTGGCACAGTCAACTACTAGGATAACACTATCCACGGCAGTAAGGGTGCGGTAGGTATCTTCGGCAAAATCTTTGTGGCCGGGCGTATCCAAAAGGTTGACCAATACATCGTTGTACTCAAACGACATAACCGAAGTTGCCACCGAGATACCCCTTTGGCGCTCAATATCCATAAAGTCGGATGTGGCACTCTTCTTTATCTTGTTGCTTTTTACTGCACCCGCTGTTTGTATGGCGCCACCAAACAACAGAAATTTCTCGGTAAGGGTGGTTTTACCTGCATCGGGGTGGCTGATAATGGCAAACGTACGCCTTTTAACAATCTCTTCTTCTATCTTCATTGCATGCTAAAATTGGCTGCAAAGATAGGGATTTTGCGCCATTGAATTTGAGAATGAGTCAATCTGAGAATTTGAAAATAGTAGCGCTGGATAACACCATTTTTAAGTTAACTCATTTCGAAATTAAGTTACTCCGGTATCTTAAAATCAAATGGCACGGGAGCGGCCTCAATTTCATCCTCGGGCTTAGCCGGATTGCTTGGGAGCTCCTCGCGCTTTTGTTTTTCTTCTCGCTTACGCTTCCGGTTTAGCCGCTTATTCTTGAATTCCTGCACTATTTCCTTTACCGAGTCAAATTCTTTACGGTAGGCTATGCCGATACCAGTTTGGTTTCGGTTTCGTTCTTGAAACACGTCATACTGACCTTTACGAAACACTTTGAGCTTTATGCGCCCATCGCCGGTAATGTTATATCGTATTTCAAAATCGCCAGCAATGTTGTTGGCAATTTTAGTACTGCCCGTTGCGTTAGGGTCGTTCGGGTCGGGCTGCGTATTGGTTGATGTATTGGTGTTGCCATTGGCATCACCAAAATCAAAGTTGCCGCCTACGTCAACCTCAACCCTGTTATTAAAGAACGACTTGGTAAGGGCCAGTTGCAACTCTCTACGGTTTTGGAAATCGACCTCTTGTCCATCGGCACCGGCAATTTCGTTCTGGTAGTTCCTGAAGTTTATGTCCAGTTCCACTTGGGTTACAAATTTCGAGATCCAATCGGATAAATAGAGCGAAAGTTGATTACTGATAAACTCGCTCACCGTATTGTTTACGCCCAAGGCCACATTGCTGTTTGGCGAAGACCCCAATGGGGCGGATGGCAAAAAGCGGTTAAGCACCAGTAGACCAACCACTTGTTTGTTCAATTCGCTTTGGTCGAGCCTTATCATTTGCAGCTTGGCATCCAATGCGTTCCTTATGGCAGCATCGGCATCGGGCACGGCAATATCAAAGCTAATATCGGGTGCCAACAACGAGCCGTTGAGTTTAAGATACAGAAAAGTGGGTATACGGCTACGCGATTGTTGTAAAGGCATATCTTGCTTTAGTACATCGCCAATAAGATCATATGGTGCAGCGCGAAGTTTGTAAACTGCGCGCACTGCCAAGCGAGCATCGTAAGGGTCGCCGGTCCATAAAATCTGGCTACCAGGAGTAATGTCAAACTTTTTACTGATAATGTTTTGCATAGAGAAGGTATACTCGCCACTGGTAACCTCGTAGTTACCTATCATGCTCATGTTTTCCAGCTCGTCGTAGCTTACCAATATATTACCCTTGCCGCGGGCTGTTATCACGTCACCTTCCTCCTCGCTCAATATCAAGCTCACTTCGGCATCCGGGGTAACTTGTATGTCAAGGTTAAGGTTCACACCAGTAGTGTGAGGAATAAAGTCTTTTGTTACGTCGGTTCGGGTAGTATCGGTATTGGTAAACTGATAAAAAGTGTAGGTACCCACATCGCGACTACTGCTCACGGGTATGGAAAACTGGGTACCTTTTGTAGTAGTAGCCGCTACATACAACTCAACCAACGATGGTATGCCAGTAATAAACACATAACCCTTCGCAAACACCTTGCCATAAAACGATTGTGTGCTATTGATGCCCGTATTAAGGAACTGAAAATTATCGGTTTCCAAATCGAGGTTTAATCGAAAGTCTTTGAGATGGGTATGTAATATTTGACCTGAAAGCGTTGCAACATTGCTGTTCTGGTCATTAAGTTTAATATTTACCAATTCAATAGAGTTTTCCTTAAACTGCACCGTTTGGTTATCAAGGGTATAGTCGGTATTCAAAAAATTTACACGGGCGCCAGCATTCGTAAGTTTTAAATTGCCAGTAAGCAGCGGTGCTGTCGGGCTGCCCGTTAAGTACATTAAACCACTTCCATTGCCGCGCACTTTGTCAACCAAACCGTTGGTAAATTTTTCGAGGAAAGCTACATTAAACTGCTCAATGTTGGCGGTAAAATCAATTGGAGCATCAATGCCTAAACCTATACTTCCGGTTATATTGGCCATATTGCCAGGGCCATCTACCAGTGCCCTTATTTGCAATCGGTCGGAGCCGTTCATGAGCGTACCTTGCAGCTTTATACTACCCAACAAATCATTCTCTATTTTGAAATCATCCACCAAGATATTGGCCATGGCATTGGGGTTGCCCAATAGGTCCATTACATTTATGCTCCCGTTTAATTTGCCATCTAAAGCCAAACCGGTAATTATGTCAAGCTTCGGAATAAACTGCCTAAGCTGGATGTCTTTAAAAGAAATGCCTAGATGGGTGGTTTGGTTTACGATGTAGGTATTCAGGCTAAGCTCGTTTTCGCCATTGCGAAGCGCCATGTTTTTTACATCCAATATTTTGCCATCAAACACCAAATGGTTGTCGTCCGAAACGGTCCACTTAGTACCCTCAACCTTAATGATGGATTTTTTGAAACTAACAAAAACTTCTTTAAAGTCGGTTTTTAGGCTCCCCTTCAAATCTAAGCTATTCGGAGCCAATGAGTCTTCGAGGGTTACGCTAAATTCAACTGAATCTTTAATGATACCCGCATCAAGCACAAACTTTTGGGTGAGCAAGCTATCGTTATAAAAAATAGAATCGACTTGGGTATATAGGCCTACCATGCCCAATTGAGTGCCCGAAACCAGCGAAATATTGCCAAACTTAAATTTATCAAACGTAATAGACGGTACATCAACGGTTACATCCAAGTTATTGTGTCCGCTATCGAAAGAGCCCTTAATAACGCCGCCACCGATGTTTTTCAATCGAGGAAAAAACAGTTGGGTAAGGTTTCTGGTATCCTCAATTTTAAACTCAAACTTCATGTCTTGTTGCACCATTTTGCCCGTACCCGAGACCGTATCAACAAAACCCGGATTGAAATATCGCTGCAAGAAATACTTACCCGCACCCGGCAAATCGGCAAAATTGTAATTGCCCTCTACCCAACCCGAGGCAATATCGCAGTTCAAGCTCATTATTTTTTTCTGCCCACTTTCGTATGCTTCAAAAAACAAGTTTTCCAGATAAAAAGAGGTATCGCCTTTGGATATGTTGGTTTGGCTAATGTTTAGCTCACCGTTAAGGTTATCCAACCTGTTGCCGCTAATATCTAACGAAATGTTAGAACTGAAGCTGATACTATCGTTCAGTATATTCAACTGCATTAAATCGGCCTTGCGAACTATTGCGCTAAAGTTGAACGTCGGCAACGAGTCGGCCAAATTAAACACCCCCGCAAAATCCAAATCAAGGTGTTCGTCTCTTACCTTAAAGCTGCCATTAAACTTACGCCTCGAGAAGGCACCATCAATGGCAATATCGCGATATTCATAATCCTTTACGGTTATGCTCTTGATAGTACCCCGTGCAGTAGCCTCCAGGGTACTTAGTTTTAGTCCTTCGCCATCAACAGTGGCAGCCACGGTCATTTCGCCCAAGTAGCTATTATCAAGCCACTTGCCAAGGTCAAACTTGTTAGTACTTAAATGACCCACATAACTTGGTTGCCCATTGGCGTCAAGTTTAAAGTTAATGTCTGATTTTACCGAACCAATCTGGGTAAGCAACTCCCCGTTGGCCACAAAGTCGTTTACAAACCCATCGAACTGGCCCGAAAAACGCACCAGCCCCAGCTTGCTCAAGTTATCGGGCAACGGAAGGGAAGGCAATATTTCGCGCATTTCGTTGGCCGTGGTTCGTATGCGTTTCACATCCAACGATACAAACGTTTCTTCGATAATAGGCAGGCCTTTAAAACTCATATTGCCTTCAAACCTGCTTACCCTGCCATACTCGATAATCAAATTTCTGCCCTTTAGGTTATTAACAGGGCCCGAAACATCACCAGAAAGCACCATTGTGTTATGGCTTAAAGGCTTTAATGCCTTCGCGAAATAATCGATATCCTGAAACGAGACTTTGGCTTTATCAAAATGGCCTATCATGGTCACCTTATCCTGGTAGTTTGCAAACCCCGATGGATTGTTGAACCTCATGGCATAGTAATCGGTAATATCGCTATTGGGCGTTACTAAATGCATGTTTCTTACCTCAACCAACACCGGCGATACCAGCGCATCGCCTTTTAAACTCAACACTTGAAAGCCGCACTGTTCCTTGGCTTTAAAGCGCTCAATATGGGCAAAAATGGTATCCTCTAGCAACTTTACCTCCCTAAAATCAAGGTCAATATCCGTTACCGCTATATGGCTGTAGTCGATGCCCCTTATATCGTGGGGGCGGTTTACCTTATCATACGCAAACCGAGAATCTTTTACTTGCAACTGCGCCACATTTATCTCCCAGCAATCGGTATTCAATCGGTCCCAAATCTTGTCCTGCAGATACTCTTGGGTTGCTTCGCCATCGGCGGGAACCATAAAAGCCCAAGGGCCAAAATAAGTGTAGGCAATGTCGGTGCCGTTTACTACCATTCTCGATAAGTCGATATGCTTATCGAGCACACTTATTTTATCGCTTGCTATATCCAGTTCATTAAAGGCAATATGCAATGATTGATTGGAAAGGCTATCGTCGATACGGAAGTGGAGATTTGAAAAAAACACCTCCTCGAAACGGATATCGTACAACCCATCATCCGCCGTTTCTGCTTGCGGATTACTGAGGCTATCAATTATAAATTGAAAATTGAAGTCTTGCTCGTTCACCGACCGATATAAATGGATGCTTGGGTCAATCAAGTGTATGTTGGAGAGGAAAATCCGTTTCCGGAAAGGTTGAAAATCGGTTATGCCTACATCCAACGTTTTGGCATACAGCAGCGTATCTCCCAATTGGTCTTCAATCAAGAAGTCCTCCAACGTCATTCGGGTAAAAAAGCGGAATTGGATGTGGCCTACCGAAACCTTGGCCTTTACCTTATCGCTGATAACATTGGTAACCTTCTGCACCAGCCAGTTTTGTACCGATGGCAACTGCACGGCATAGTAGAGGCCATTGATAATCAATACCAATAACAGCAGGATTATAAACGATATTTTAAGCCATTTCTTCAATCAGTATCATGTAGTGAGTATCAAGTAACAAGTACCTGGTACCTGCATTTAATTTTCATTATTCAATTTAATCGCACCTCGTAAATCGTACTTCGTACCTACTAAAAGTCGTGATACTTGATACTCATTACATGATACTAGCATTCTAAACGCTAAATTTACACTTTCTATGACACAAAGCCCGAAAACCGTTTATCTATTAGCTATTGAGTCGTCTTGTGACGACACCTCGGCAGCTGTGTTCTGTAATGACGAAAACCTTGCCAATTTAGTTGCCACGCAAGATATTCACCGCCTTTATGGTGGCGTAGTGCCCGAAATGGCCAGCCGTGCCCATTTGCAGAACATTATTCCCGTAGTGGATGCGGCCATGCAAAAGGCTGGCATAACCTTAGACCAATTGAATGCCATTGCGTTTACTCGCGGCCCGGGGCTCATTGGGTCATTGCTTGTGGGGGCTACTTTTGCCAAGGGCTTGGCGCTAACACTGGGCTTGCCGCTCATTGAGGTAAACCACATGCAAGCGCACGTGCTGGCACATTTTATCGAAGACCCAAAACCTTCGTTTCCGTTTCTTTGCCTTACTGTGTCGGGCGGACATACACAAATAGTGCTGGTGCGCAGCCACTTGGATATGGAAGTGCTGGGCAACACCACAGACGATGCCGCTGGTGAGGCATTCGATAAAACTGCCAAAATACTGGGCCTACCCTACCCTGGCGGGCCGCTTATTGATAAGTATGCTCAACTGGGCAACCCACAAGCTTTTACGTTTGGCAAACCAAAAGTAGAGGGGCTCGATTTTAGTTTCAGCGGTTTTAAAACCTCTGTGCTGTATGCTATACAAAAACAGCAGAAACAAGACCCTGAATTTATTGCCCACAACTTGAACGACCTGTGCGCATCTATACAGCGGCACATTATAGAGATGCTAATGGATAAGCTGGAACTAGCCGCCAAAGAGCATAACATTAAAGAAATTGCCATCGCTGGCGGCGTATCCGCCAATAGTGGACTGCGAAAAGCCATAAATGAAACCGGCCAGCGCTTTGGCTGGAACACCTACATACCCCGCTTTGAATATTGCACCGACAATGCCGCTATGATTGGCATTACGGCCTACTACAAATACCTAAATGGTGAATTTACTACGCAAGACGTGAGCCCCGTGGCGCGGTATGCTATTTAGCTTGCAATTCCCTACACTAGCTTGCATCGCATCAATCCACATTCAACACGCCCGTTGCTTTTAGGGTAGTAGTGCCCAACACCGTTTGGCTAAAGGTGGCCGTATTCACAGTGCGGCTGGCTGGTATTTCAAAAGCACCTTGGGTTACGCTTAGCAAATTGGTTACGGTCATATCGTTTGTTATAGGATATACCTTACCCGAACCTGTGGTAGCCACCTGCACGTTATAAAAGGCTTGGTTATTGGTAAGCACGGTGCTGTTGCCAGAGCCATTGAAAATAACCGTGTTGTTGCCGTGGGTATAGGCAGCGCCAGTGTTGCTCCAAATGCCACCAACCGTTATGTTATTGCCATCGGCATTGAAAGTACCAGCACTAAAGCTAATGTTGTTGTTTACCACAATAGCCCTATCCAGCACAAGGGTACCGGCGGCTGTTTTTTCAACATTCCAAAGGTCTAAAGTTCCAGCACCTAGTACATCTTGTGTGCCAGTGCCCGCAAAGCGCAACACGCCCGTTGATGCGGTGTTCACATCCAAAGTGCCCTCAACGTACACTGCCCCACGCACTTCAAATCCGGTGCCATGCCCGTAGGTGCCTGTGCTGCCGCCGCTAGTGCCAAAATTAACTGCCGACAGAGCAGGATTAGATGCATTTGTTAGCGTGCTACCTGTTTCCACAAACAAATCGCCTTGCACTATTGCCGGTTGGCTGTTAATGTTATTGTTCAATACGGTTACCGTTCCAGTTCCCGTTACACCAATGTTCAAGTCCCCTTTTATGGTGCCAGTGGTCAATCTGCCTGAAAGTATCATGGAGAAATTGTTCCACGCAAAATTTCCTGTGTTGGCCGTATTTTCAAAATGCAGATTCGGGTAGTACATATCGGCAAAAGCAGTGTTGGGGTTACCATCGCCATTATAGCGGTAATACCAATTGGCCGTAGCAGGTATGGTGCTCATGCCTCCTTGGTAAAAGTCGCGGTAGCGTGTTACGCTCGATGTATTGGTTTTAATAATAGTGCCATTGGCACCCAACGTCCAAGTAGCATCATTGGCAGTGCCAGTATTGTCTTCATAATCTACGCCAGCGCTACCGCTATTGTTGCACCTATCATACAGGGTTCCGTTTATGGTCAAGTCGGCACCGGCAACGCTGTTCAATATGGTTAGTTTATTGCTGCCAGTGAGCTCTAGCACCGAACCCGTTTCAACGGTTACTTTATCAATAGTTATGTCTAGGTTCAACACCACGGTTGTGCTGCTATTAATAATCACTTCGGTAGTATTGGTTGATGTTGGGTAATCGCAAGCATTGCTCCAAGGGCCGGCAGTGGTATTGGCCATTTCCCAGGTAGCTATGCTGTTCCAGTTGCCATTCGCCCTGCTGCGGAACACAGGCAACACACCCAAGGTATATTGGGCAGCGTTACTGTTTTGGGTACATGTGCCCGATGTAACTTCACAATAAAACTGGTAGCCATTAAGTGCGGTTGTGGTGCCAGAAATGCTCAAAGTAGCACTCGTTGCGCCAGTTACGGTAGTACTCGCAAAAGTAGTTACATTAGTCCAACCTGCAGTAATACCATTATTGTATTTCCATTGGTAAGTAATGGCAGCACTGGCAGTTGCGGTCACGCTCATGCTAACGCTGCAAGACGTAACATCGGTAGGCTGGGTGTTTATGGTAAGTTGCGTGCCTGCTGCATACGGGCTAGTGCCAAGGTTGGTACAAGACTCCACAGAGGTAATATCCCACTGCGAAGGATTATATGAGGTGCTTGGGCCAGTTACGCTGGCCTTGCGTAATTGTGAGAAGCCAGCACCTTGATTCGGGTTTTCTGTAAAATCAATAGTTACGCCATTTTTGCGCAGCATCACTTCATCGTTTCCATTAAAGCCACCTGCGGTAGCGGTTATATTGGGTGTAACGCCACATGGACCACTACTATTGCCAATTCGCACCAAGTAAGTGGCACCACTGGCAAGGGTTCCGCTGAGGGCAATATCTTCGGTATTGGAGCCATTGTTGCCGTATGCAATTGTTCTTACGGTGTAATTGCTGAGGTTCACACTCGCGCCGGTGCCATTAAAAATTTCAACAAAATGGTAATCGCCACTAGTAGCGTCATATATCTCGCTTATAAATAGTTCAGTTGCCGTTGAGCCATTGCCGCAAGTACCACTTTGGCCCAATACCGTAAAGTTAGCCGCAGAGGTGGCAGCGCAACTGGCTGCGTCTAGCACGCTTACTTTTCCGGTTACTGCATTGGCAGGAACTTCGGCCCTAATGGTAGTAGCGTTAACTACAGTAAACGATGTTGCATTCAATGAGCCAAACCTTACCGCAGTAGCACCAGTAAAACCGCTACCTGTAATGGTAACTTGTGTGCCCACCGGGCCGCTAGTTGGTGTGAAAGACGTGATGCTGGCCGCGGGGGTACAAACAGCAGTGCCCGATACGATAACCTCAAATCCGTTAATGAAGGCTAGATCAAGCTCCTCCGCGTCGCAAACCTTTAACGTCCATGTGCCTTGCGATAACTCTCCGTTAAAAGTACTCAATGGATCGGTAAGGGAACCTTGCACCTGCACGGTTTCGTCGTAAGTGCCATCTACCGTATGATCTGAGAAATCAAGCCCAGTTGCACTGCCGCTATCATCAAACAACGCATCAAGGTCGAACCAGCCATTGCCCACTGAGTTCATAATGGTTATTTCAGTGCCTTGCGGCGATACTACTTTGATAATCAAATCGCCGCGCCAGTCGGCAGTGGCCTTTACGCCAATATTTACATCTGTAATCAGCACATTGCTGGCAACATTAAAGGTCATCGTAGCATAGTCATCATCAATACAACCATTGTCGGTTACAGGTATTGCTAAATTTACCGTTAAAGTAGCGGCACTGGATGTTGTACCTGAGCACGGAGCGTTGCCCCCAATAACCACCCTATATTGGTAGCCGCTCATGGCAAGGGTTGCGCCTGTAATGGTAAGTGTTTGAGTAGTAGCGCCAGAGTATACACCACCGTTGGTAATATTGCCAAAACCGCTGCCAGTATTCACTTGCCATTGGTAGCTGCCAGCATTACTTGCCGTTACGGTAAAAGTAGTATTGGCACCGTCATTAATGAACCTGTTGGCTGGTTGGCCACTAATACTTGCATTATTATTAATAGTTACCGCATAAGGACCTACCGCGCCGTCGCTCCAACACAAGGTAGTGCTGTTGTAAGCACGCACATAATAGCTACCGCTGGTAGTTACGGTTAGGCTGCTAGCGGCATTGTTGGTAGTAACAGTGCCCGTGCCGCTGGTTTGCCAATAGTTGGTTACTGGTGCAGTAGCTGAACCCGAGAAACTTAGCGATGTGGTAGCACAAGCAGGCGTGGTGCCGCTTATAGTACCCGTAGGGTCGGCAGGCGGGGTGCAGGGAGGTGGGCAGGTAAACTGCACATTGTCGATATAAATAGTAGCTCCAGTTCTGTAGAACTGGATATTGGTAACAGCAGGATTGTTAATATTTATGGTATAAAGAGATGCTGAACCACTTACCGATGTAAATGGAGAACCAGGAGCCGCCGAGAAAGATACGCCATTGTCTGTAGAAACATTCACTTGAAATGCACCCGAACCTGTGCTTGATGACGCATAGAAAGTTAGTACAGCAATACCATTAGGTAAATCAGGAGAAGTAACTTGAGCGCCAGTTTGACTGCGTAATTGCAAAGAGTAACTTCCAGAATTTACTCCAACAGTGCCCCTAATAACGCCTTGTGCTTGACCTGTCCAGGTGCCTGATGCCAGTGTGTAAGAGGTTGTGTTGGTGTAGCCAGTTGGCAAACCGGTCTCAAAACCTTCGGTGAAGCATGGCCCAGCCACTGGTGCACAATTGTCGGTGCCGCCAGCTACCCAAGTGGTGCCTACGCGGGCAAAGGTTTTAAAATAATAGGTTGTGCCATTGGTTAGGCTGGCAATGGTGCCACTGGCAGCGCCCGTGCCTTTGTAAACCACACGACCACCATCGAATGCAGTGCCGGTGCCAAAAGTGAGGCTCGCGGTGTAAGCAGTGCCGTCTCCTGTTGGCAAAGCAGCGGTAAAAGCGCTAGCCTTAGCCACTACCATTATCTGATCAAAGCAAGTAGGGTTGGTCCAAGTTACGGTTGCAGTGGCATCAGAGCAGCTTGCCGCTACCGATGATGGTCCAGCAAATGCTTGCACGGTAAGGTTAGTGCCGTTGTCGGTGCCGGTTACGGCTGGGGTGCTGCTTACAACCCTTATGCGGTATAGTGTACCAGCACCTACCGATGCGGGTATGGTGGCACTGATAGAGCCTGCGGTAGTAGCAGTTACGGAACCAATATTGTTAGTACCGGATGCAAATGAACCGCTAGCATTGGATAGCACTGCGGTAAAGGTATTGCCCACGGTATAGCTGCCCACAACTGTATATGGTACGCTAACCGATGCTGTGGCTGTATTGCCTACACAAAACGGCGAACCCGTAATGGCGCCTGTAGCTATTGACTGCAAGCCCGTGCCCGTTAAGGTAAAGGTATATGGATTCTCGTCGTTATCGTCATTGGCAATACTGATGGTTGCAGAGCGCGCACCAGCAACCGTTGGGTTGAAGGTAATGGTAAAAGTAGTATTGCTACCAGCCGCAACAGTAGCTAAGGTGCTTGTTTGGTTGATGGTGAAATCGGCGGTATTGCCCGATATAGCAATCCTTGGGGTACCACTGAGCGATAAGTTGGCATTACCCAAATTCTCTACAGTAAAGGTTATTGCACTTGATGATGCGCCGGTGGCTAACGAACCGAAGCCGTATGTACCACTGCCGTTATCTAAATCGGTACTGCCTTGTTTTACATTTATCTCTGGTGCCGAGGTAAGGCCAGTGCCAGTAAGGTTAATGGTATAAGGGTTTTCATTAAGGTCGTTGTTGGCTATTGATATTTGGGCTGTTTTCGAGCCGCCCGTGGTAGGGTTAAACTCAATAGTAAAGGTAGTAGTGCCGCTCGGGCCGCTTACACTGGCAGCGGTGCTGGTTTGTACAATAATAAAGTCGGCGGCATCAACCCCACTAATGGCTACTTTCGGGGTACCGCTTAATGCCAATGCTGCTGTACCCGTATTTTCAATGGTAAAGGTAATGGCTCCGGTAGAGGTGTTGGTGGCAATTGAACCAAAATCGTAACTGCCGCCATTGGCAATGTTGGTGCTGCCTTCGCGCACATTCATTTCGGGGGTAGTGCCAGTGCCGGTTACCGTAAAGTTGTAAGGGTTTTCGTCGGCATCATTGTTGGCTATGGATATGGCTGCCGAACGGCTGCCGGTTGCTGTTGGGTTGAAGGTAATGGTAAAAGTGGTAGTACCCGCTGCCGCCACCGATGCAGCGGTGCTGGTTTGGTTGATGGTAAAATCAGTGGTATGGCCGCTAATGGCAACTATCGGCGTGCCGCTAAGTGATAGCGAAGCACTGCCCGTATTTTGCACAGTAAACGTGATAGCGCTGGAGGAAGCACCTTGGTTAATAGAGCCAAAACTATAGCTCCCTGAGCCGTCTGCTATATTCGTAGCCCCTTGCACTACATTCATTTCGGGGGCGGGGCTTACCCCTGTGCCGGTTACATCAAAAGTGTAGGGGTTTTCGTCGCCATCGTTATTGGCAATGGAAAGCGTTGCGGTACGAGCGCCTGCAACAGTTGGGCTGAAAGTAACTGTAAAAGTAGTAGTGCCCGCCGCTGCCACGGTGGCTGCCGTGCTGGTTTGGTTGATGGTAAAATCGCTGGTATGGCCCGATATGGCTACCTTGGGCGTGCCGCTTATCGATAGGCTGGCAGCACCAGTGTTTTCAATAGTAAAGGTAATGGCACTTGAAGAGGAGCTGGTATTAACGGATCCAAAACTATAGCTACCACTGCCATCTAAATAATTGGTGCTACCTTGTTTTACGTTTATTTCGGGTGCAACTGTATAGCCCGCTATTTTGAGGTTTCTTATCTGGAGAAACCTACCGTTAGACACACCGCCGTAAATGCGAATGCGCAAGGTTGAGCCTGAAGCCACGGTAATAACCGAAGTTGGGTTCAATATTCTTTCAGTAGGGGTTGAACTGCCTACCGTTACATCCGACCCTATCTGCGTATGTGTTGAGGTGCTGTATGAAGATGCGGTACTATAAAAAAGCCCATAGCTCGCTGCCGCGCCAGAATAGGAATGATCCAACTTGATATTGCTTACATACAAGGTGCTTCCTGTTGGTGGGCTTATGGCATACTCAAAGTAAGCGGGTCCGCCGGGTCCACTTCCGGTGAATGAGGTTGCTATATCATTTTCAAATTGGCCTCGCATTCCATTGGCATTAACACCTGGCAATACAACTCCGCCGCCAAAAGCTGCGTTAGCTGCCGTGATATCACCCGTTACAGATGCAGCATAATCAGCAGTGAGCGGATAATTAACGTAACTATTCACAGGCCTTACTATCAAATCATCTACCGCTAGGCCAGAACTGTTAGAGCCTGTTTTGCTCCATCTCAAAAATATCTCTGAGCCATTGGCTAGTGGGGTAGGTAAGATGATGGTTGCCGACCTTAGTGACCTGTTGGAAGTCGAATTTCCGTCAACAGCTGCGCCAGTGCCAGTTAGTGGTGCTAGAAAATCTAACTCAGTTACTGCTGTCCAGGTGCCTCCTGAGAGAGAAATAACGGTTGTGCCAGTTTGGTACTCAAACACTAGCGATTGACTGGCAGTTGAGTTCCTTCTCCATTGTTCGCCGAAATAGGTTACATGGAGCATACTAATGCTACTGCCAGTATTGTTCACAAAACGAACGCCAAAACTGGGCGAAGCGCCGCCTGAGGAAAGCGCGCCTATAGCCCTGTCGCTATTGCTAGCTGATCCAAAATTATAACAAGCGCCAGTAGTAGCTGTGCCAGTGCCAACCGTTAAGGTTGGTGATGTTGAAACATACCAACCAGCCAAAGTACTATTATTACTCCAGGTGCTTGACGAAGTGCTAAGCCCGTTAAAATCTTGCGTATAAGCGGTGCCTATGCCTGTCAATGAAGCCTGCCCACTTGCATAGAAAGAAACAAATGCCAAAGCAGCTATCAAACAAAGAGACTTAGCAGATGAGTATATTTTGACCATACTATTACATTCTAGAGTGACTTACGGGGCGAATTTACAGAACTAGTGTTACCTAATTGTTAAAGTAATAAATGCCACTAAATTTTGAGTTCAAACTAGCTGATAATAGGCCAGTTGTCAATGGGACAGCCAATAACTTAATATAGGGGTAACAATATTAAGCGTTTAAAAAAGGTATTAAATTTTTTATCGCCTTTAACTTTTCCAAACCGAAAGAACATAGATTTATACATTCCTGTTAACCCTTTTGCACCTTATCCTCTATCGATTTTCTTTTACCCGCTGGCAAGTCCCCATCATAGTTGCCTATGTACATAAACCCTAAAAGTTTATCCTGCTCGCCCAAACCAAAATATGCCTTGCCTTGTGGCTTAAAAGTAGGGCCACCTGTGCTCCAATAGCAGCCCACGCCATAAGCGGTGGCAGTAAGCCACATATTTTGTACGGCACAGGCAACGGCACATACCTCTTCTACTTCTGGTATTTTGCCAGTTTCCTGGCGTTTCATGATTATAGCCACCACATGCGATGATTGTAATACATTGTCGCGCTGCTTTTGATATTTACCCTCGTCAAAGTTTTCGGTAGGGGTTGTCTCTTTATAAACCGCTTGGAAAAAATCGGCTAACCTACCAAGAGCTTCGCCGCTAAACACCACAAACCGCCACGGTTCAGTGAGGCCATGCGTGGGCGCCCAGTTGGCGTTTTCCAGCATTTGGGTCACAATACTATCGTCAACTGGCACACCATTGTATTGTTTAGGGTAAACCGACCGACGGTCGGCTATTAGTTTATCAAAGGCTTTGGTATCTATCATAATTTCAAAGGTTGTGGTTGCAATTTGAAAATTTAAAACCGAAAATTTAAAATTGATTTTCCCCAATCCGTTGCCAATTGCTTTGCCTATCGGGTGTGAGGCCTTGGTGCGCTACCCGTTATTCTTGGTTTTCAAGGTAATACTTCACTTTTTCCTCGGCTTTATGTAACAATGGTTTATGTACTTGCGTAAACAGGGGTGTTATAAAACCTCAAAATCAAGTTTATTAAACCTCAAAATTAACCAAGATGGCCAGCAGGAGAGATTTGCAGCGAAGGATTGCCAAAGGTGTGGGAATGGTATTAATGTGTTTAGGATTACCTTTTTACTTGGAAGCACAAACAAACAACATTAACTACGCACCAGCGCAACACTTAAAAGCAAACGTATGGTATTTCGGCGATAAAGCCGGTTTGGATTTCAGTACAGGACACCCAACGGCTATTACCAATAGCCAAATGCAAGCGTTTGAAGGAACAGCCGCCGTGAGCGACGACAACGGACAAGTAATGTTTTACACCAACGGTGGCAGCCTACCCTATGCCGGTGGTGTTTGGAACCGAAACCACCAGCTAATGCCAAACGGCAACATGGCCAATGCAGGCGGCTGTGGTAGCTCGTTTCAATCGTCAATGGTATTGCCGCTGCCCCGCAGCAATGGCAGCATCTTCTATCTATTTACAACCGACTGTATCGAAAACGGTTCGCTTGGCGGATTGCGCTACAATGTGATAGACATGAACATGGACGGTGGTTTGGGAGATGTGGTTGTGAAAGGCCAGCAGCTTACTAACCGCACCGACGAATCGTTGACAGCGATACAACATGCCAATGGTATCGACTACTGGGTGGTGACGCACAAACTACGTACCGATTCGTTCTACGTGTATTTGCTAAACCATACTGGCATTGCGGGTGTAGTAAAAACCAAAATCGGTAAAATAACCCCTGACTATGCGGGTAGCCTGAAGGCATCAACCAACGGCGAGCGTTTGGTATACTCAGGCCTAAACTGGACCTCTTTGTTCCATTTTAATGCCGAAACTGGGCAAATAACTGACCATACTGATTTAAACCAAGCTAGCTATTCTGCTGCCTTCTCGCCAAACTGCCAGTACTTGTATGTAGGCGACGGCGTTGGTAAAAAGATTTATCAATACGACTTATTCAACTTTGACCCAGCAGCAACCAAAAAACACATTGGCACTACTACCTCATTGGGTATTGGTAGCATTGAGCTAGGCCCTGATGGACGCATTTATGTTGCTCGTTTTACCACTAGCCAGTATTTGGGTGTAATTATGGATCCCGACTACGACGGAACACAATCTAACTATGTTGACAACGGTATGTACCTAGGTGGCAAAAACAGTAAAGGTGGTTTACCAACCTTTGCCAATAGTTGGTTGGGCGGTTGCACTAGCTACCCTAGTGAAAACAGCAGCGATTTTATTAATCATATTTTGAACTTACGTGTATCTCAAATTCAGCCAACTGCTACTAGCCTTAACTGGGATGCTCCTGCCTATGGTCAATTCTTGGTAATCTCTCGCCCAATGGGTGAAACCGAATGGAACATGACCGAAGTGAATGCTCACAACTATACCCTTGAAGGCTTGAACCCAGATACTGAATATGAAATACGTGTAATACCGGTAAGCGTTAACAATTTCGATTTCGAAATTTTGACCGACCACCTAACCGATGTAGTAATTGCACAGGCTATGGGCGAAAAAGTACAAGGCGACAACAGCCTGCAAGTGCACACCCCAGGCATGTTAGAGTTTGATGTGTTCCCTAATCCAACACAGAACTATGCTAAGCTTAGCGTAAATGTTGGCGACAAACTTTCAACCGTTACTATGCGTGTTATCGACATCAGTGGTCGTGTTATTGAAGAGCGCAACTACACTTCAGTTGAAGGCATACAGCAGTTCGACTTGAACTTTAGCGGCTACAGCAACGGTATATACAACATCAACGTAACTAGCAACAACATTAGCAGCGTTAAAAAGCTAGTGGTAATGAAATAAGGCAATTTGAAAATGAGGCAATTTGAAAATTTGGAAATGACTTTTTATAATATTACCCAACTTCAATTTTCAAACTAGCACATCTTCAAATTTCCAAATTAACATCATGATTCGCAGCGCGGCGTCACTTAAATGGGGCGCCGCGCAATTTTTTTTATCAATCGCAGATGCTAATAGTAATCTTGCTCGGGTCTATTTTAAGAGGCGGCATGTTTACCTTCAAGGTGTCTTTTATTTGAGCTTGGGCCTCCAGCGGCGTTACAAAACTTACTGGCAGTGCATTTACCACCGCTACCCTAGCATTGAACTGGTTGAGCACTGGCACCACAATAGTTTGTTTTAGCGGAACCATGATAGTGCCCTGCACAGCCACGCCCTGGTTAAGCGGTATGCGAGCATTTACCGGTATCACGGTTTTCATGGGTATGGTGTAGTTGGTAGGGTTCAGGGTAAGGGTATCGCGCACTTGCAAGTATTGCTTGATGGGCACTATGGTATTCACGGGTATTTCGCCCTTTACCGGTACAGATACATTGGGCAACCCTTTAAAATTGGTGCTGATGCGGGTATCGAGCGGAATAACAATGTTCAACACCAATTCATCATCAATATATAAGCGCTCGTTAAATGGAATCTCCAGATTTTTAAGCCCCAATTCATCTGCCGAAAGATTAATATCCACTGGGAGATCAAAAACTACATCCAGCGTATCCTTCATAAATATGGTAGTGTTCAGCGGCACCTCCACGTCAAGGTTAAGCGGGATGCGCATACTATCAGTAACCGTTATTTTGGTCATCAAGTCATCCATCATCCTTATTTGCAAACCCTCCTGCACTTGTGCCGATAGCATCAAGTCGTTGTTTACATGGATGCCCAAATTATCTTCCAAAGTAAGATGAAACCGGATTATTGACCACGGACTGAACACAAGCACTATAATCACAACCAGCAGCATAACTAAAATGCCAAAGTAAAATCGATTTGCCATAAACTTTTTATGCGGTGCGTTTACGTCGGTAAAATAATGTAAAATACTTTATTGCTGCGCTTTTCAGTAAAAAATAGCATTGTCATCAAAATGTAAAATGCAATTATTTGGCAAAAACTGTTAAACAAAATGAAAACATCCACGTTAATCCCATAACAATGCAAAAACAAACACCAGTTTAAGTCGGATTAACATTCAAAAAACCAAAAAACCAAAAAGCAATGAATCGATTATTTTCACTCACTATGCTACTTATCTGCATGGCAACTGCCCCCCTACTGGCGCAATTTGCCAATGTGCAGGTAATACACAACGCAGCCGACCCCGCAGCTGCAAGCGTCGACGTTTATGTTGGCGGTAACTTAGCCTTGGCATCTTTTGATTTTAGGGATGCTACTCCATTTATTCAACTGCCTTCAGGTGTATCATTGCCAATAGAAATACGCCCAGCTGGAGGCGCTACTGCGGTATACACCACTACGGTTGGTCCTTTAGCTTCAGGTCAAAGCTATGTATTGATAGCGAACGGGGTAATTACCCCAGCTAACTTTGACGCCAACCCTAATGGCATCAATATCAACTTTGATTTGTATGCCAATGGAGGACGAGCCACTGGTCAGAACACTGCTGCAAACGTAGATTTGCAAGTATTTCACGGAGCTACCGATGCACCGTTTGTAGATGTGGTAGTGCGCGGTGGTAGTACCCTAATTGATAATTTGGGCTACACCGATTTTCAAGGTTATGCTACCGTTCCTGCTGGTACTTATGTACTAGATGTGTACGATAGTAGCCAAACTACTTTGGTGGCCAGCTACCTAGCCGACCTATCTGGTTTAGGTGGTGGGGCTGCTACCGTGTTAGCATCAGGTTTCCTAGATGGCTCACAAGGCCCTGCCTTTGGGTTGTATGTAGCCTTGGGCGGAGCAACCACAACTGGCCAAATGTTACAACTTCCATTGTTTGCGCCAAAAGCAAAACTTCAAGTAATACACAATGCTGCCGACCCAGCCGCCGCCAGCGTTGACGTATATGTAAACGGAACTTTAGCTATCCCGGGATTCGATTTCCGCGATGCAACTCCGTTTATTGAATTACCAGCAGGTACTCCAATTGAAGTTGAAATTACCCCAGCTGGTAGCAGCACCGTAGTATACAGCTTGAACTTAGACTCTTTAGCACAAAACACCAACTACATTGCCATTGCAAATGGTGTATTGGTCCCTGCAAACTTCACCGCAAACCCAGATGCAGTAAGCATTGGTTTCGATTTATACATTAGCGGTTCAGGTCGCCTTGCTGGCCAAAACGGCTCTGGAAATGTGGACCTATTAGTATTCCATGGTGCTACCGATGCCCCAACCGTTGACGTGGTAGCCCGTGGCGTAGGACCTTTAATTGATGACCTGAGCTACACCGATTTTCAAGGTTATGCCACCGTACCAGCTGGTAACTATATTTTGGACGTGTACAACAGCGACCAAACTGTATTAGTAGCCAGCTATACTGCCGACCTAACCGGTTTGGGTGGTGGTGCCGCTACTGTATTTGCTTCAGGCTTTTTGGATGACAGCCAAGGCCAAGGTTTTGGTTTGTTTGTAGCACTAGGCGGTGCGACCACTGTAGGTCAAGCGCTTGAATTGCCACTATACCAACAAGTAGCAAGCGGTACAGCCAAGTTGCAAGTAATACACAATGCTGCCGACCCGAATGCCGCAAGTGTGGACGTATATGTAAATGGTGCTCTTACTCTAGACAACTTTAATTACTTGGACGTGTCTTCATTCTTGACAGTTCCTTCTGGTTTGCCAATTGAAATTGAAATTACTCCAGCAACTAGTGCAACAGTAGTATATACACTCAACCTAGATTCGTTGGAAGTAAACAAAAACTACGTAGCCTTTGCAAATGGTGTATTGACCCCGGGTAACTTTACCGCAAACCCAGATGCCATAAACATTGCTTTTGACCTTTATCCGTACGACCAAGCTCTTAGAGCAGGAGCTGGTGGAACAGGAACTGCCGATATTTTGATTTTCCATGGCTCAACAGATGCCCCAACAGTGGATATTGCTGCCCGTGGCGTAGCTACCCTAGCCGACAATTTGAGCTACACTGATTACAACCCAGCAGGTTATATCAACGTACCAACTTCTGATTACATTATTGATGTATTGAATGGTGCGGGTACTACTACCTTGTTGAGCTACTATGCCGACCTATCTTCTGCTGCTGGTATACCTGGCGGCGCTGCTGCGGTGGTATTTGCATCAGGCTTTTTGGATGGTAGCCAAGGCCCAGGCTTTGGTTTGTATGTAGCCATTGCTGGCTTCCCAAGCACTACTCAAGCTATTGAACTACCGTTGATTGATAGCGCTCGTGTACAAGTAATACACAACGCTGCCGACCCTGCTGCTGCAACTGTTGACGTATATATCGTAAGCACTGCTGACGATACCGTAATTGCGAAATTGGAAGATTTCGATTTCCGCACGGCTACCCCATATATCAATTTGCCATCTAACCAACCTTTGGAAATAGCTGTAGCCCCAGGCACCAGCACAAGCGTAGCAGATGCTCTTGCAACTTTCCCTACTGAATTGGAAACTGATGAAACCTATGTGGTAATTGCTAATGGCGTGCTTGCACCAGCTAGCTTTACTGCCAACCCTCAAGGCGAGAGCATTGGTTTTGACTTGTACATTACCAATGGTAAAGAAGCAGCAGATATGGCCAACATGACTGAGTTATTGCTCTTCCATGGTGCTACTGATGCCCCAACTGTTGATATTGATGCCCGTGGCGTAGCTACTATCGGCAACGATTTGACTTATGGCGATTTTGCTGGTTACCTTGCCGTACCTGCCTCATCTTACATTATCGATGTAAACGTATCAGCAGGTGGCGCAACAGCCGCTAGTTATACTGCCGACCTTACTACCCTTGCAGGTGGTGCTGGCGTAGCTTTTGCTTCAGGCTTCTTGGATGGTGCACAAGGTCCATCATTTGGTGTATGGGTAACCTTGCCTGACGGCACTACCTTCCCACTACCAACCTATGTAGGCATCAACGAGAAAACCTTTACTGGCAAATTGAACTTGTATCCTAACCCTACTACTACCAACTTGGTAGTATCGTTGAGCCTTGATGAAGCACAAACCGTAAATGTATCGCTAATCAATACATTAGGTCAAGTAGTATCAACCAACAACCTAGGTACTATTGACAGCGGTGACAGCAACATCAGTTTGGATGTAGCAGGTTTGACTAGTGGTGTATATGCCATCAACATTCAATTAGGCAATGGCCAACAAGTAACCCGCCAAATTGTGATTGAATAACATTGTAGTCTTTTTCATAGTTAGTATTTTTGGCGCCCCAGTTGGTTACTGGGGCGCTACTTTTTTTATTTATTACCTTAGCGAAAGCAAAAACCCATGCATTGATACGCAAAGCAGTAATACCCGCAGCAGGATTTGGCACCCGCATGTTGCCTGCCACCAAATCGCAACCGAAGGAAATGATGCCCGTGGTGGATAAACCTGTGATACAATACGTGGTAGAAGAAGCCGTGGCATCCGGCGTAACGGATATACTGATGGTGATAAGCAAGGGCAAGCGCGCCATTGAAGACCACTTTGACCGAGGCTACGAACTAGAAGCCCAACTGGAGGAAAAAGGCATGGCAGAGCTGTTGGCGTCAATAAAGCGCATCAGCAGTATGGCCAACATACACTTTGTGTGGCAAAAGGATTTGAACGGCTTGGGCGATGCCATAAGCTATGCCAAATACCATGTAGGCAATGAGCCATTCGCTGTGCTGCTGGGCGATACCATTATGGATAATCCTGGCGACCCAGTGCTATTGCAACTGATAGCACAATACCAAAAAACCAAAGACAGCGTAGTGGCCATGGAGCGTGTACCGATGGAAAAGGTACACCGCTATGGCATTATGGATGGTGAAGATATTGGCAATAACCTATTTAAAGCCCGCAGCTTTGTAGAGAAGCCCAAGGCGGAGGATGCCCCTAGCAATTTGGCTATTGGTGGCCGATACATTTTCAATCCGGAGATATTTACTTATTTGGAGCAGATTGGCCGCGGCGTAAACAACGAAATACAGCTAACCGATGCCATGCAAATGATGCTGCAAGCGCACCCTATGTATGGGTATGTGTATGAAGGCACCCGCTATGATGTAGGCAATACCCTCGATTTCTTAAAAACCAACATTGCCCTGGGGCTGAAGCGTGCCGATATTGGGCCTGCGCTGGGCGAGTGGTTGAAAGAGCTGAAGATGTAACTACTGCTTAATGGAGTTAAACCCATCCAGCCAACAGCGACCGATTTTAGTTAGATTCGATTATTTCACTTCCTTATCGTGCAGGCACTCTTTTAGGTAGGCAAATACGGCCAAAAGGTCATTTTTGCGCATGTGGGGGTAGTTCTCCAGCAATTCATCCAAGCTCCACTCTAGCGAAAGGCCTTCCATCAATTGCTCTAAGGTAATTTTAGTACCCTTAATACTTGGTTTTCCCTCTTGGTTCAAAACAATGTGGTTGCGCCATTCCATGCGGCAAAAGTAGGGTATTTTGGTGGATTTGTTGACTGGTTGATTGATTGGTTGGGGAAAAGTTTAACCGCAACGTGTGCTAAGGAAAACCGCAAAGGACGCGAAGCTGTGGTGTGTGGGCTAAAAGTTAAAGCGCTCCTTAATGGATTTTCTTACATCCTCATAGCTGCTAAGCCTTCCTGCTTCAATATCGGCCAAACCTCTTTCAATACTCGCTTTTTCCTCGTCTGAAATCATATCCCAAGCTTCTTGGGTACGAACCTTTTCACGCTCCAGTATTTCTTTACAAATATTCAATACACCCTCGTCATCAATCGCGTCAATGAGCAGGTGCAGGCTACTTCGAGCATCTTTTAATGACATAGTGCTTAGTTTATACAATGATGAATATACGGATTGTTGGTTTAGTTCAGAAAAGAGCTAAGCAACATATTTTCTATAAAATTTGAGACAATCATTAAACACTACTTTGAGCACACCGTGGTCTGTAAACCGTCAACTGTAGCCTACTCCCTGCTAAACGGGTTCGCATCCTTATCATGAACTTTATGCCCAATGCCGCTGGCGCGGGCAATTTTGTTGTTGCCATGTAGGCTCTTAATTTTATCGAGGGCTTGGTAGAGCTTTACCTGCTCAGGCTTATCCCTAAACATATCCAATTGCTGTTGGCCGTGCTCCAAGTTACCCAATCGGAAACCCAGTAGGCGGATGGGTGTTTTATGGTCCCACAGCTCATTGAACAGTTGGTGCGCCTTTTCGGCAAAAATATGGTCGCTGGCGGTAAGTTCTACCATGCCTTGTTTGCTTACGGTTTTAAAATCGGGGTAGCGCACTTTTACCGTTACACAAGCCGCCATTTTGTTATCATCACGCAGCTCAAAAGCCACTTTCTCCACCATAGCGCTCAGCAGCGAGCGCAGGTAAACCTCATCCATGGTATCTTCATAAAACGTACGCTCCGTGCTCACCGATTTGGCCTCATGAAAAGGCGTTACGGGGCTATTATCAATACCCCTTGCCCGCTGTTGCAAACTGATGGCATGGCTACCGATAAACTGCTCTAAGTGTTTAGGATTGTAGTTCGCTAATTGGCCGACGGTTTTGATGCCCAACTTATTAAGGGTCTCTTCGGTTTTCTCGCCAATGAACGGAATTTTGCCCACCTTCATCGAGGCCAAAAACTCAGCTTCCGTGCCGCGAGGTATCATCAATTGCCCGTTGGGTTTGGCCTCGCCCGTGGCTATTTTGGCCATCATTTTATTTACCGATAAGCCGAAGGATATGGGCAGGTTGGTTTCGGTTATAATGCGCTGCCTGAGCTTGGTGGCCCATTGGTAGCAGCCAAAATACTTCTCCATGCCCGTAAGGTCGATATAAAACTCATCAATGCTCGATTTCTCGAACAACGGCGCTTCTTCTCTGATAATATTAGTTACTTGCTTGCTATACAGGCTATACTCGCCATGGCTGCCACCGATAACAATAGCATCGGGGCACAATTTAAGCGCCTGCATCATGGGCATGGCGCTATGCACACCAAATTTCCGGGTTTCGTAGCTGCAGGCTGCCACTACCCCACGCTTGCTGCTGCCGCCTACAATTACAGGCTTGCCTACCAGCTCCGGGTTCTTGAGCCGCTCTACCGAGACAAAGAAACTGTCCAAGTCCATGTGCAATATGGTGCGCTCACTATCGGCAGTCATACGCTACAATACTAAAGAAAATTGATTGATTTGCAATTGTGGGATATTTGTTAGTATATTTGTAATATCTTTAGCCAAAGGTACTAATTTCTTTAGACGACCGCAAGAGCTGCCATGGACATAATCAACGTCAATATTCGCTTTCTACGCAAGCAGAAAGGTATTACCCAACAAGAGTTTGCCGACCTTTTAAAAATTAAACGCGCCACCCTAGGTGCGTACGAAGAAGGCCGTGCCAAACCAAACTTGGATGTGCAACGTGCCTTAGCAAAAATGTTCAACCTATCGTTAGACCAACTACTGAGCCGCAACTTGAGCAAAATTGCCGCCAAAAACTTGTTTAAGGAAGAAGCCGGCAACGTTGATACCGAAGGCCGCAAACTTAGGGTGCTTACCATAACCGTGGACGAGCAGAACCGCGAGTTTGTTGAGTTGGTGCCTGCCAAAGCAGCCGCAGGCTACCTAAACGGCTATGCCGACCCAGAGTATATTGAAGAACTACCGCGTTTCCGTTTGCCGTTTTTAAGCGAAGGTACGTACCGTGCGTTTGAGATTAGTGGCGATAGCATGTTGCCTTTACAACCAGGCTCGGTGGTAGTGGGTGAATATATACAAGACTGGACGGGCATTAAAGATGGCCTTACTTACGTGGTGGTTTCCAGAAACGATGGTATTGTTTATAAGCGCCTATTCAATCAGTTACCCGAAACGCAAAAGCTCCTTTTGCGCTCCGACAACCCTAGCTACAGCCCCTACGAAATACCGTTGGAGGATGTGGTGGAAGTATGGAAAGCCAAACTTTTCATTAGCCACGCCCCAGCCGAGCAAGACATGAGCATTGAGCGCATGATGGGCATGATGCTAGAGCTGCAGCGCGAAGTGATGCAGCTGAAGGGAAAAGCGTAATTTTCGGTGGTCCTTGGTCGACTAATACGCACTATAATTGGCAATGGCTTTTTCCACTTGATTAACGAAGTCCAGTGCACTTTCGCGAGCCATCCCTTTGGTTAGAAATGATATAGTGGTTTTCCCATCAGAGTTTATTATAATGCTGTGCCTTCGTGTAAGGAAGTAAATCGCAATCAAAATACTTCCCACTGCGCATGCTGCAAAAAAGGATTCATCCTCAGTCATACCGCCGATAATGCCACCAATAATGGCAATCCCGCCCAAAAATGCAAGCCAAGGTTGGCTGTGATACCTAATCTCAATACCTGCAACGTGATTTAGCATTATTGATTTTACATCAAAAATCTTCTGATATCTAATGCGATGAGTAGTTAAAATAATTGTTTGGTCATCAGAACTAGTAAGGATGTGCTCCCCATCGAATGTTTTAAAGTCTGACATTTTTTTCACACAATTTAATATAAAATCATTAATAGTGTTAACTATTAATAATTTTGTGCGCAAGGATCAACTCCATCAAAACAAACTACCCTGACTAGTATCTGGCGGCGAAGGCTTAGTGGTTTTGGTCTTTTTCTGCATATCCCACTCTACTTCGCTACCGGTGTTTAGCTTAGTGCTATCGGGTTCTGGTTCGGTTGCTTTGGGCTCTTCTAGTTTTGGGGCTGTTGGTTTGGGGGCAATAGGCTCAGGCTTAGGTGCTGGCTTTGGCGCAGGTTTAGGGGCTGGGGCCTCATCGGTAACGGCCTCGTCATCACTCTCCTCTTCGGTTTCGTCTTCTGTAACTGTTATTTCATCACCATCCGCATCATCATTACCCTCGTCTGCAGTATCATCGCCTAAGGTTTCGCCGCTGTCGTCGTCATCATCATCATTGCCGTCGGGCATAGGTTCTGGCTCTGGGTCAGGGTCGCTATCCAGTTTGGTTACTTTCACCACATCGTTTAGGCTTAGGCGGTTGCCCAACGCTTTCCAACCCTTGATATCGATAAAGTCGGCCAAGGCCAGCACTTCTGTTTCTGGGGTTTTGGCTTTGCCCTTTGTCACTTTTACCTCAACATTCGGGCGGTTATCTAGTGTAAGCAACACCAACTTACTATCCTTGGCTTCGCTAATAAACAAGTATTTCTGCCCAGGCTTGGTTTGCTCAATATAGAAACGCTTCACAAAGTAGTTCTGCTTCTCTGCATCGTAGTGGATAGCAGTAACCACTTCTTCAATATTCAGTTGCTTGATAATGAGTATATCCGATAGCTCATAACGGTTGGTCATCTCAAAGCCAGTTATCTCATAGTGGCCGTCTTTGTATATCACCAATATCTTGTCATCGCCCTCAAAGTTGCCTAAGTAGCGGCCACGCTCTTCCATGTTCAACCTACCCACCGATTCATCCAACCACACATCAATACCACCCAAAGTAGAAGTACCCGATGATATCTTGTCTATTTTCTTAACCGGGTATTTAGTCAAGGTATTACCCTTACTGGTGCGGCCCTTTATCTCAAGTGTCGAAAAATCAAAATCAAATTTCTTTACCCTTGCGGTGCTGCCTGGGGTAAGTAGCACGCTCACTATCTCAGCCTCGCCATTGGGGTTGGCACTAAAGTAAAGTACTTTACTGCTCTTCGCTCCTTGGGTTACATCATATTCCTTATCGCGGGTAACGGCTGGCACTGTAAAGCGTTTCACAAAGGCACGCTTGCTCTTGGTATCCCAATAGGCGGCATTGTAAACCATGCGTTCATCGCCGCGTTTCCAAACGCCCGCGTGAATTATGTCCTTGCCTACAAAGGCCTTTTCACTAACCTTGGTTACTTGGTAGCGCCCATCAGACAAGAACACGATAATGTCATCAATATCAGAGCAATCGCCAATGTACTCATCCTTTTTCATGCCATAACCAATAAAACCCTCCTCGCGGTTTACGTATAGCTTTTGGTTGGCAACTGCCACCTGTGCCGCTTGTATACTATCGAACAAACGGATTTCCGTTTTGCGCTGGCGACCTTTGCTGTACTTATCTTTCAAGCGTTGGTAGTAGGCAATGGCATAATCGGTGAGATGTTTCAAGTGGTGTTTTACCTGCTTTAGGTCGTCTTCCAGCTTTTTTATCAGCTCATCGGCCTTAAAGGCATCAAACTTAGAAATACGCTTAATGCGTATTTCGGTAAGCTTTAAAATATCCTCTTCGGTAATCTCGCGATGGAAAATGCCCTTGAACGGTTCTAAACCCTTATCAATGGCTGCTATTACACCCTCCCAAGTTTCTTCTTCCTCAATATCACGATAGATCCGGTTCTCGATGAAAATCTTCTCCAACGAGGCAAAGTGCCATTTCTCTTCCAGCTCAAGCTTCTCAATCTCCAACTCTTGGCGCAGCAGTTCCTTGGTCTGGAAGGTGCACAACCTCAGTATCTCGTTTACGTTCAGAAAGTGCGGCTTGTCCTTGATGATGATACAAGCGTTTGGCGATATGCTCACCTCACATTCCGTGAAGGCGTAAAGCGCATCAATAGTTACATCCGGCGAAATGCCAGGTGCCAACTCTACTACCAATTCTACATCGGCAGCGGTGTTATCCACTACTTTCTTAATCTTAATCTTGCCCTTATCGTTGGCTTTGATAATACTATCGATAATGCTAGTGGTAGTAGTTCCGTAAGGTATTTCCCTTATAATGAGGGTCTTCTTATCCGGGCTGTCAATTTTGGCCCTTACCTTCACCCTACCACCTCGGGCCCCGCCATTGTATTCGGTTACATCAACCGAGCCGCCGGTTAAAAAGTCGGGATAAATAACTACGTCCTCGCCTTTCAATATGGCAATGGAGCCATCAATGAGCTCAATAAAGTTGTGGGGCAATACCTTGGTGGCCAAACCTACCGCAATACCCTCAACGCCCTGTGCCAACAGCAAAGGGAATTTCATGGGCAAGGCTACGGGCTCCTGCTTTCGTCCGTCGTATGATAGTTGCCACTCGGTGGTATCGCCATTAAAAGCCACTTCAAGCGCAAACTTGCTTAAGCGCGCCTCAATATAGCGGGGTGCTGCCGCGCCGTCGCCAGTGCGTATATCGCCCCAGTTACCTTGGCACTCAATAAGCAGGTCTTTTTGGCCCATGTTCACCATAGCATCGCCAATAGCGGCATCGCCGTGGGGGTGGTACTGCATGGTTTGCCCAATAATGTTGGCTACCTTATTGAATCGGCCATCATCAATCACCTTCATAGAGTGGAGAATGCGTCGCTGCACGGGCTTTAGGCCATCTTCAATGGCAGGCACGGCACGCTCCAAAATTACGTACGAGGCGTAATCCAAGAACCAATCTTTGTACATACCACCAACCTGCACCGAGCCCGATAGCTGCTCGCTGCCTTCAATGGGCTGTTCGTCTAATGGTAAATCCTCTTCTAGCTCTTCACTCATGGGTTTATGTACAATGTATTCTGGATGTACAATGTACGATGTACAAAGTACAATGGTATTATTTGCTTAACCACGAAGTGCACAAAGGAAATGCTAAGAACGATTACTTCATCCTTCATTTTAATTACATCGTACTTTGTACATCGTACATTGTACATCAACCTCAGTACTACTCCAATAACAAAGATAACACCCCTTCGGCTATTTTATTTAGTAGATAATAACAAAAGGGTGTGGGAAACCATTGCTTTTACGATGCAGAAAGCAAGTCCATATTGTTTGATTATAATCTTTTCATGTTTATAAGGCCGAATTGGTGCCCATTATCTATTTTAGCAGCTACTATATGGCATTAATAAAATTAAAATACGAGATTGCCTGCTTGCTAATCATTGCAGGTATGGTACTTGGCCTGTATCTAAGTTTCCCCAACGAGGGCGAATATAGGTTGAATGCCGATGAGGGTAACTATATGAACTATGCCCTTACCCTTAAGGCCGATGGCTTTATGGACGGCATGAAACACGTTGCAAAATACCATGCCGATAGACCTGATAAGTACGTGTGGCCATCACCATTGCGCATAGTGCATCTGTTTCAGGCATGGGTTTTTGTAAACATTTTTGATGGCATGGCTGCGCTTAGTTGGCTATCCACCCTTTCATATAGTCTTGTGGTTTTCCTTTCTTTTAGGTTTGCCAAAGAGCGGTATGGACCCTTACCGGCACTGCTCTTTGCCGTGTTATTGGTTACAGCACCCTTGGGTTTGGGCATAGCAAGGCGCGCCTTAATGGACAATAGCAATTATTTGTTTGTGGTAGCCACAGTCTTTACGTTTTTGCAATACTTAAAAACACCTTCCTACAAATGGTTGGCATACTTTATAGTAATGCAGGTGCTATTGGTATTGGAAAAAGAACCCAGCCTTATGTTCTTGCCTGGCTTTGCTTTGGTTTGGTTGGTATACTATTTCAAGGAAAAAGGGAAATATCGATTTACCGACGGTCTGATAGTGGCCGCTGCCGTTCCGGTATTGCTTATCACCGCATACACCGTGTTTCTCGGTTGGGATAATTTCATGACTATTTTTTCGGTAATGGGCGAGGGCATAGCCTACAACCAATACAATAGCTACCACTACTTATACCAGCAGGGCCATTGGTACCGAATTTTGCTAGATTATGCATTGCTGTCGCCCGTGCTGTTGTTGCTTGGCTTGGTTTGTTTGGGTTATTACATGGCTAAAAAAGAACTAAGACAAGCCGATGGGCTCATTATTGTGGCCTTATTTGCGCTCGATGCCATGGCAGTGACTTTTGCAACCCTAAACTTACGGTACATCAACTACTTGGAGTGGATACTGCTGTTTATGGTAGCCATTGTGCTGCCGGCAATTATTAATCAATTGGTGCAAAAAAGAAAAATTGCGCTCTACGCAGGTGTGTTTGCCATCATGAGCATAGCAGCCTATAACTTAACCCAATTTAAGCGTGTGTTTATCGATTATGACATTTACGACCCCATAACCTATAACTTGCTGCACGCGGCAGATGTATTGCCTGATTTTGAGCTGGATACTTTTAGCAAAAAGAAAGAACTGGTAATAATTGATACCATAGCCCCTACCCCACAAGATTTGTTTAAAATAGGCATCAAGAAATACAATGAGGGAGATTTCTTAGGGTGTATAGCTGCCAACCAGAAAATACTGGAGCTAAACCCTAAAAGTTTTGATGCTTGGAACAACATTTGTGCTGCCTACAACCAACTTAAAGAGTACGATAAAGCCATAGATGCTTGTAACAAGGCCGTGGCATTGGACCCTACCAACGAAATTCCGCAGAATAACATTGAATGGGCAAAAATGCAAAAAGCAACGCTTGAAAACCCTGCAAAATAAAAGAGGGTTAAAACTACTGCACGTATAGCATAGCGGTCTTAACCCTCCCTGTCGTCGGACTATCAGGAAATTATAACAGTATTCATGTAAACACAAACGGGCTGTGCGTAAGCTGAATTTAGGGAATGCCAACGAATAGTTAACTATAAAATCGTTGAATAGTTCAATTAAGAGGATGAACGGTTAAATGGAACGGAAATTTAGGCCAAAGTAAAATAGGCTACATCCAACTAAAACCTCAAGAAAACTTCCACCTTAACAAAGCTAAAAAAAGCGCTTTACCACCTTCAATCGGTGGGTGTATTTCTTTTTTTCTTTATTGTAAATGCCATAATGGTCGAGCATATCAATGCGCACCCGGCCAGCAGCATGTATTATTCGGCCATCGTTTAGCACTATACCTACATGGGTTATGCGGCCTTCGTCGTTTTCGAAAAATGCCAAATCGCCTTCTTGGGCTTGAGCCACGAAATCAATCAATTGCCCGCCCTCGGCCTGCTGGTAAGCATCGCGTGGAATGGGGATGCAAAGCAGTTTATATACTACCTGTGTAAATCCACTGCAATCAATACCAAACAAACTACGGCCACCCCATAAATAGGGCGCATTCATAAACCGCAGGGCTACTTTCTCGATAAACTTATCTACTTGCATACGGTCGTGGTCGGGCTGAATAGCTTGGCCGTTGTAAACGAACTTCTCTTTGCCAATTCGGAAATTCATACCATCAAACCCTGGCAAACTACTACCAATAAGAATAGGTATATGCCTCTCAGAGCTTACCGCCGATTGGACCACATCCAACGCCACGGGCATAAACTTGCTGTTCATTTGCACAAACTGCTCTTTTGTGAGCGGCATAAACTGCTTCTCATCAACCCAGCCTTCGTAGTGGTCGTAGGCTGCCTCTACCTTTACCCAACTTTTCTCCCGTTGAATAACCGAAACCGTTTCGCCAAACAGCAGCTGGCTAACCATCTCGCTTTTGTCAGAAGGCTCAGCCCTAATGGGCGCTACACTCAGGTCGCAAATGCCATATTCCATGGTGGAGGTTGCAATTTGAAATTGTACCAGTTAACTAAATTACGATAAAACCAATCAAGCAGATTGACTACCTAATTGTCTTGCAATATACTGCAAGGTTTTTTTAAGCGTTTTAGAAGAAATCAACAATGTATGGATACCTTGGGCAATGGTCAAAATATGTTTTTGTATCATAGTTTAGGCAATAGTGCACGGGTTGGTGCAGTTTTATTAATTTTGCCATTATAGTATGATGTATTTTATTAAAAGATTCGGGTTGATATTGTTGATGGCATGGCTGGCCAATGGCCCCATTTCAGCACAAATTGTACTCAATGAGTTATACATCAATCCTCCACAGGACCCTGCAGCGCCACTCTACCAATCTTTAGTTGATTGCGCCCAAACTAATTTTGGCTACGAGTGGGTAGAGATTTATAACAGCTCGCGTTGCGATACCATTGATTTGGGTTGCTACGTACTAGCAAGCTACACCAGCCCAACCAACTTTGGCTCGTTTACTTTCCCGGCAGGCACTATCATTAACCCTCTTGGACATTTAATTATCGGTGGCCCCAATGTTGCAGGTGCTGATATTGACCTATCGGCCTTCTGCGGCACGGGCAACCTATGCACTGCCGGCAACTGGAGCTTAAATAATGGCTATGGTTGGCTGGCTATTTACCAACAAGACGGTACCGTAAGCGATGCCGTATACTGGACATTGAACACCGGCGAGCCCAATGCTAGAAGCGCCCAACCCGAATATGACGGAACACCTTGCGCACCAGGCAGCACTACCTGTACATTCCCTACCAGCTTTAAGGCCGCCGACCAAATGAGTGCCGGCCTAGAAATAAATTATGCCGGACGCTCGCCAGCTGCCGACCAGACCATTTACCGAACCTTAGATGGAACTGGCAACTGGCAAACAGGCGGAGCGCCTACCTTTGGCGCTTGCAATGGCCCTTGCGCCCCTAGCACCGATTTGCTGGGCGTATTTGATTCAGTAGCACCAGAGCGCTGCCGTGGGGCAAACGGATACATTTCGGTATTGGCCACAGGCGGCACCGGCCCTTATGAATATATTTGGAACAACGACATACGCGACCCCGAAATAGAAGAACTTGTAGAAGGGCAATATAACCTGACCATAACTGACAATGAAGGCTGTACCTTTACGATTGATAGCTTGCTGCCTAACATTGGCGAACCAGTTGCACTGAGTATTGACCCCAGTGAGGCCACCATATTTAATGGCGACCAACTGCCATTGCAAGTTATTAGCCCGAACCCTTTAATTACTTTTTTTTGGGAACCAATAACTGGCTTGTCGTGCGGCACCTGCCCCAACCCAAGAGCCGAACCAAGACAAACAACGCTCTACACGCTTCAGGTGGTTGACTTAGATGGATGTGAAGCCGATACCAGTATTTTGATAACCGTTATTAAAGATGAAAACTCATCGTTTGTGCCAACGGCATTTTCGCCAAACGGAGATGGCAAAAACGACTTTTTGTTTTTGCGCAGCCCTCGCTTGGCAAGTGTAGATTTTAGGATTTTTGACAGGTGGGGACAAGAAATGTTTGTGACCACTGACCAAGGAATCGGTTGGGATGGAAACAATAAAGCGGGCACACCCGCAGTGCAAGGCGTTTATGTGTATTATGCTGTGCTGCAGTTTGCCAATGGTAAAGAGCGCACCATAAAAGGAAATATAACCTTATTGAGATGAGGAATAGTAGGTTGGTGATATTGTTGTTCTTGGTGGCTTTGGCATCCGTGCTGAAGGCACAGGATCCGCAATTTTCCCAATTCAACGCCAATCCTTTGTTTCTAAACCCTGCGCTCACGGGCTTTTTTGATGGCGATTACCGCATTATAGCCAACTACCGCAGCCAATGGGGTAGTTTTACCAATACTTACCGCACCGCGGCAGCATCTGCCGAGTTATCCTTGTTTAAAGCACAGCTAAAAGACGATAATTTTGCAGTTGGTCTGCATTTTTATAACGATGTAGCAGGTACCGCGGCATTTGGCACCAACCAGCTTACTTTGTCGCTTGGTTATAGGAAGCAACTGGGGCGTAAAGTAAAGCACACTTTGGGTATTGGTGGCCAGTTTAACTTAATCGGACAGCGCATTGATACGGAAGAATTAATTTTCGACAATCAGTACAATGGCATTGAGGTCGATCCAGATATTCTCTCGGGCGAGAATGTAGCAGGTAGTTCTGGCTTAAAACCTGATGCAAGCGTAGGGCTACTGTACCAAATAATGCCCAATAAATTCGTGAACGTATACATGGGCGCGGCCTATGCCCATATTTTACAACCTAAAATATCGCTCTTATCAAATGCCAGCTATAGCCTTGAGCCAAAATATACATTTCATGCTGGAGGCTCATTTCAAGCTACCCGCAGCATGTACTTTTTGCCAAGTATCATGTATGCCCAACAAGGCCCCTCAAGATTGGCAAATTTTGGCACTTACCTCCAATTTGTTATGGAGTACCGTGATGACGGAGATGTTGCCTTTGCTTTAGGCGCCTGGGGACGCATAAGCAACACCACCCCAGATGCTGTTATTGTTGGTGCTAGGTTAGATTTTGTTCGCTTTATGATTGGGCTATCGTATGACGTTAACATCTCAAAGCTCAATACAGTAAGTGACTCTCGTGGTGCTTACGAGATATCGCTGATATACTCAGGTTTATTTACCACCGTTGGCAAACGGCGTTTGAGCATTCCTTGCCCTCAGTTATAACCTACTTAAACAGTAAAGGCCCCAACTAAGGAGCCTATGTTACTGTCTCAAAACCAACCTCAATCCAGTGTAGAAAGCGAGTAAGGAGTGCGTTTGCATTTCCAATATTCGGCAATCCACTATTTTTTACCACCAGTCTTTCGGTTCATTAATCAACCCATAACTGATTAACCAATCAACCTCTTTAAAGGGGGCCGTCGCAACGGTGGAGACATCGCGACAGCCCGTTTCCTTTAAATCTCAAAACCAACCTCATTTCAGTGTGGAGCGTGAGTAAGGAGTGCGTTTGCATTTCCAATATTCAACAATCCACTATTTTTTAGGACAAGTCTTCAGATACTTTAAAGGGGGCCGCCGTGCAAGTTTGCAGCCTGGCGCGGCAGCCCGTTTCCTTTAAGTCTCAAAACCAACCTCATTTCAGTGCGGAGAGCGATTATGGAGTGCGTTTGCATTTCCAATATTCGACAATCCACTATTTTTTAGGACAAATCTTCAGATACTTTAAAGGGGGCCGCCGTGCAAGTTTGCAGCCTAGCGCGGCAGCCCGTTTCCTTTAAGTCTCAAAACCAACCTCATTTCAGCGTGGAGAGCGAGTTAGGAGTGCGTTTGCATTCCTTATTTGCAATCCACTATTTCTTGAGTAACTAGTTGCTGTTAATTTGTAACTAGTACTCTTTATATTTTTCGCATCGCTTATAAAGCTTGCGGTATCTTCTATTTTATTGCCCCCTCTTTTAGTTAACGGATTAACCAATAACCTGTTAATTAATAACCAATCAACAAAATCCTAAAGGCAGGGGTTGCCCGTAAGAGTGGCACAAAAACGGCCAACCCCCCTTATCCTTTAGGTCTCAAAACCAACCTAAAACCATGTTCTTTTATATTTTACTAAGCAGTCCGCTACGTTGTGTAAGGTTCTGCAGTTTTCTTATGCCTTGTACTTTCAGCTGTCGCACACGCTCTTTTCCCAAGCCCATACTTTCAGCTATTTCCTCAAACTTCATAGGGGTTTGCCCATCCAAGCCAAAGTGCATTTTAATCACCGTTGCTTCACGAACATTCAACCTATCAAGGCAACGCGCAAGCTCCAATGAAACCGATTCTTGCATCAAGCAATTGTCGGGAGCTTCCTCCGCTTCGTTCTTTAGCCTATCCAAAAGCGAGACATCATCTTCGTTGCTACCAATGGGCCTATCAATAGAAACCGAACCTTGCGATTGAAACAATACCTTGTTTACCTCTGCCGGTGTAAGGTCAAGCTCCAAGGCCAACTCCTCGGCCGAAGGCTCACGGCCAAACATCTGCTCTAGGCGGCTAAAAGTGCTGTGCATTTTTTGAATCTGGGCCAATTGATTGCTTGGCATCCTGATAATACGCGCATTTTCGTTTAGCGACTTGAGTATGCACTGCCTTATCCAGAACACGGCATAGCTTATGAACTTATAGCCCTTGCTCTCATCAAAACGGCGTGCGGCTTTCATAAGGCCGATATTACCTTCGCTTATTAAATCCTCAAGGTGCATACCGAAGCCTTCATATTGCTTAGCTACCGATATTACGAACCTAAGGTTTGCCCGCACCAGCGTATCTAACGATTGCATATCTCCCATGCGAATTCGCTTAGCCAACATACCCTCTTCGTCAGACGAAATAGCTGATTGCTTAGCCACCTCCTTGAAATATTTTTCAAGTGCTAACGAATCGCGGGTGGTAAATCTTTGGTTTATTCTCAACTGCCTCATATCCTTATTCCTCAAAATTTATAACCCTGTTCACACGGTTGTTACATGGGTGGCAAGCTGTTCCATTGGTTTCCGATGCGGACATGCGGATGCTTTTACCTGATGGTTAGGCTGCCAAAATTGTTTACGTTAAATGGTTGGGTTGTAATGCACCTAAGGGCGGGGTAGCCAAGCAAAGCGCTCGGGATGAGCCTTTGGGTTAAGTTTGGCTATTTCGTAAACCTTCGTTTCAAGAAAGGCATACATCTGCTTGCGCGATGGCTCGGTATCGTCCATTTCCTCCCAGTTGCTAAAGCTTTCCGGAATAACCCAAAGGTCAGTAAGGCTTACGTCTTTCACTTCGCTAATGCGCAAATGCTCTTGTAATGCTTTGGAAATTGTTTGGCGAATCCACCAGATGGCATAGGTGCGAAAACTTACGCCCTTGCTCTCATCAAACCTGTTGGCAGCTTTAATGAGACCAATATTGCCTGTGTAAGTAAGTTCTTGGAACGAAAGACCTTGATTTTGATATTTTCGTGCTACGGTTTTCACCAAACTAAGGTGTGTATCAACCAAGGTATTCAGTGCGGTAAGATCTCCACAACGTGCCGCCGAAGCTAGACCTAGTGTATCTTTTTCGCTTATGGCATGGTTAGCCGTGTATTCGTTTAGGTAAGTACGCACCGTTTTAGATCGGCGCTCGCGCGAACCGTTTTCTTTCTTCTCAACTCTCATCCCGTCTAATGTTAATCGTTTAACACTCTATCACTCTTCACACCCTCTTTTACGGCAGTACATATGCAAAGGTTACGGAGCGATGGGAAATATTTGTGGGCATTGGTAAAAATGACAAGTAGTTCGTCGGTTAATTGATTGATTATCATAGAATGGCAACAAATGAACTTCCTTAAATTTGCGCTACCGATGCCGTAGTTCCATAGCTTACACTAACTCCCAAATAGCCTAGTGCAACGTTTATCGGCCCTCATTTTACGATTTAAAATATATTAACGAAGTTAAGAAGTGTTATTAATTTGTAAACTAATACTAATTGGCTAAACTAAAACCTGTCGGGTTTGGTTATCAATGTTATTAATGTAAACCTAGAATCTAAAATCCAAAATTATGTTGAAATCAATTGTAATGATGTTAATGGTAGGTGTTTTCACCACCGCATTTGTAGCACCAGTAAACCAAGGTGGCGACGTGGTTGACATTGCCATCAGCTCCAAAGATCACACTACCCTAGTAGCCGCTGTAAAAGCTGCAGGCCTTGTAGAAACATTGAAAGGTGCAGGACCATTTACCGTTTTTGCCCCCACTAATGCCGCTTTTGAAAAATTGCCAAAAGGCACAGTAGAAACACTATTGAAGCCTGAGAATAAAGCAAAGCTGACGTCAATACTTACCTACCATGTAGTTGCAGGCAAATTTAAAGCTGCTGATGTGCTTGCTGGTATCGAAAAAGGAAAAGGCAAACTAATTGTTACCACAGTGCAAGGCGAGAAGCTAACCGCGACCCTAGATAAAGGTAAAGTAAAACTTACCGATGCTACTGGCGCAAGTGCCTATGTAACTGCCACCGATTTGGAAGGTAGCAACGGTGTAGTGCATGTAATTGATGGTGTGATTATGCCAAAGAAATAGTATTTTATTGCTAAAGTTTGATTTCAGAAGCTGCCTCATCACTATGAGGCAGCTTTTTTTTGCACAATAAGAACTATGCCAGAGCCTTGCCCTAAGCAATTTGCCACTGCTTAAACCACCAACAAACCGTCAATTGCCTTGGCCAGCTTATGGTCTTTATCAGTAATGGTATTTCCAGCATCGTGGGTAGATAGATAAATATCCAAGGTGTTGTAAGTGTTGGTCCAGGTTGGGTGGTGGTTATGCTTTTCGGCTAACAGTGCTACCCGTGTCATAAAGGCAAATGCCTCTGAAAAATCACTAAACTTAAAGGTGCGGTGCAATTGATTGTTTTTCTCTATCCACATGCCAGTTTACATTTTTGCTCAAGATAGCTAACTGCCGCCACAAGCGCTGCAGAAGTTCGGTGGTTAATGCTTCCGTTTTTCAATATTATCACTTCAACTGCACTGGTACCAACAACATACCAGACACCTGCGCTTTCAGAGAGGCTCCATATCGAAACCAGATACCCGAAACAAAACACAATTTCATATCTTAGAAAACTATTGAGCTTTGCGGAGCGTTGTAGTATTATGGCTAAAAAAGGAGTATTTTTGCTGGCTAATAACAATTTTGGCTAACCTTATTTCATGGCACTTTCGATTCATAAAGAAGGATATAAAATAATACTGGTGACCTTTTTGGTGCTGGCGGCTTTTAATTTGGCCTTTCACTACTCCAATTTGTTGCCGTACAATGGGCTGTATTTGCTCTCGGGCATTTCATTAGCATTTTTTCTATTTGTAGCATACTTTTTTCGTAAGCCGCGCAGGGCTATGATTACCGATGCGCAGTGCATAGTAGCCCCTTGCGATGGGAAAATTGTAACTATTGAAGAAACCCACGAGGTAGAATACTTTAACGAAAAGCGTCTTTTGGTTTCCATATTTATGTCGCCCAGCAATGTGCACATCAACTGGAACCCAATAAGTGGTGTAGTGAAATATGTAAAATACCACCCTGGAAAATACTTGGTAGCTTACAACCCAAAATCGTCGACCCATAACGAGCGTAACACACTAGTAATAGAAGACGATGGTGTAGAAGTATTGGTAAGGCAAGTTGCAGGTATATTGGCGCGGCGCATTGTGCATTATGTTGAAGAAGGCCAGCAAGTAATACAAGGTGCCGAGTTCGGGTTCATTAAGTTTGGCTCAAGAATTGATTTGTATTTGCCATTGGATGCCAAAATAGAAATAAACCTAAAAGAAAAAGTACGTGGCGGAAAAACCATTATTGCCCGTATGCCAGAACAATAAAAAGGTGTATCTTTAAGTCATAGTTATTAAAATAATAAACGCAGTATACCATGAAAAAATTTATCGCCCTTAGCACTTTCATATTAGGAATCGTATGTTTTGCGCAAGCCCAAAGCTCTGTACCAGCGACAAATTCAACTAAAAAAAGCTCTCAGGTGAGCGAGGCCCCAAGGCCTAATAACGATGCCGCCGGACTAAGGCCTACCACCACATCTTCTGCCCCTTCAACTCGTACTAGCCAAGGTGACAAAGGCAGAACAGAAAATACCCAGTTGCAACCAAGTGGTGTAGCCCCTTCAACTACTACTGCCCCATCACGTGGCAATGTGATTAACCCCGACAACCGTGTAAACGTTGGCACTACTGCCCCGGTAATATCTACTACACCAGTAGTAAAGCCTTCAAATACGGTAGCACCAAAGCAATAATCCGACAAAATCGATATAACATAATAGGCTGTCCCTTTAATTTGGGATAGCCTATTTTATTTATGCGCTATGCCAGTATTGCAAACTTACCATTCTGTAAAAAATACCTTTAAGTGGCTGGCATTTGTCAGTTGCTTTACGATAGCAGTTACAAGTTGGGCGCAAAACGTACCTAAACAAAGTAAGTTTAAACAATACTTCAGCGCTTCGGGCAATCCTTACAAAGTGCGGTTAATACCAGTGCCACTTATCAATTATAGCCCCGAAACCCGCTGGGGTTTTGGCCTTGGTACCCAAGTACTTTTCCGAACCCACAGTACTGATAGCACGGGCAACCTCTCCAACGTAGGATTTGTATTTGTGTTTACCCTCAACAAACAGTTTATTGTAAATCCAAATTGGGATATTTTTTGGCGAAAAGGGCAGATAAGAATGACGGGCGCCTTGCTATGGCAGCGCTATCCGGATTCTTTTTTTGGATTGGGTAACGAAACTGTTATTAGCGACGGGGAGCGCTTTTCATCAGATTACCTATTAGCCCGAAACCGCTTCACAAGGCAAATAGCACCTCATTTTCAGTTGGGAGCCCAATATAGGTTTGAGCATGTGTATAGTATGAAAACCAATGCAGGTGGCATTTTCGATACCCGAAATATACCGGGCGAAAAAGGATACACTGCATCTGGCTTGGGAGTAGCCATGATATATGATACCAGAGATCATAACCTTTATCCTTTTAAAGGTTGGTACATGATACTGAGCCACCACACTTACTCTCGCTTTTTGGGTGGCAATACCGATTTAACGAGCCTAAGACTAGACCTAAGAAAGTACTTTAACCCAGGAAAAGGCAGCCACGTAATAGCCTTGCAAGCAGTGGCACAGGTAAACAGCAACCTGCCCCCATTTAAAATGATGGCTACATTTGGGGGCAATGAGTTAATGCGTGGCTACTTTTTCGGTCGAAACCGAGACCAACACATGTATGCGCTTACCACGGAATATCGTTTCCCTATTTTTTGGAGATTTATTGGAGTGGCTTTTGCCAGCGCGGGCAATACCGCAGGGCCTTATAGCTCACCTGCGTTTAATAACTTAAAATTTGCAGGCGGTGGCGGTTTACGTTTCACAATTGACGCCAAAGAGCGAATTAACGTCCGCTTTGATGCAGGTTTTGGCACTGATGGTTCGCGAGGATTTTATTTAGCCATCGGCGAGGCCTTTTAACTGAATTCAAAATTTCGGATAACTTGACATTCCATTTTCAACTTGGAATTTTTAATTTTCAGTTAATCCTATACTTGCCGCTATCCCAACCTTCTATAAAATTTACCAAAACCACCTTAAACACCTCAAGTGCCTCGGGTTTTAAGTTCTCAAGTGTGTCAAGGCGGGTATGGTAGCAAGGGTCGAACTGGCTCGAATCGATACCGATTATAGAAATAGTTGGCAAATTGTGTATGCCAAAAGCACTTCCATCGGTAGCACCCACACTAAGGTTGATATGCTTTACCGGAACATTACAGTCAACAAACGCTTGATTGACCGCAGCAACCAAACGGCTATCATATTTTACCTGTGTATTCAGCTCTCGTTTAATGATGCTCAAGTGCTCGGTGTCTTTTATCGTGTCAATATTTACCAATAGTGCATTTTCCTCAAGCAATTGCTCTTTATTGCGCACTGCATAAGCATTTGAGCCACGCAATCCGCATTCTTCGCTGCCAAAACTAACCAAACGCAACCGAGTGTGCTGCAATCGGCTTTTGCCCGGTTGGCTCTCATGAGCAAATACTTTGGCCATTTCAACAGCTACCGCTACACCAGTAAGGTTATCCATAGCACCATCAACCACTTTTTTGCCGTGCATGGCGTACATGCTAAAAGTAGCTGGCGATAGTATGGCCAATAACAGCCAAACAGCATCGGCCCAAGCAATACCCGTAAGCCAAACCAGTAAAAGTAATGGGCCTTGAAAAACATACAGCACACCAGCCAAAACAGTAAGCAACCCGCCAAAATTTTTTAAATGGTACCACCATTGAAACTCGCGAACACTATCTATATGGCCCGCAACTATAATAGTTTGCTTTACGACACCTTGCGGCTCAAGCGTAGCTTGCACGTTGCTCGACTCCATTTGTGGAAACAAGAAATCGAGCCAATTGCGATAGGTAAGAAAATGGCCCACAAACAAAACACCGTTTAGCAGTGCCAATACAAAGGCTGCCGGAAGCGAAACCCAATATAGCGCTAGGCATAAAAAATATACGACCGTAAAAATCTTTAGCGCTAAGAATTTAGCCGTTAGAGCAGCTTTAAAAGTTTGTATTTCGGCCTTAGCACCCAAACTTTCGAAATGCTCTTTTACAAATTTTTGCGCTTCCCTTTCCTCTGGGCTTCCGGCAAGCCTGCCGCCAAAACGGCCAACTACAGTTTCGATAAATGGTATCATGATGAAGAAATGCTTTGTTAAAGGGATAAAACAAAAAACGCCAGTAACGCTTTTAAACAAAAAAGGCCACCAAAATGGAGGCCTTTCGTAAGTGAGGAAGATAGCTTACTACTACCTTCGGAGTATCATTTGCCTACCTTACTTTAGATATCGATTTGGTAAGGATAACATTATTGTTTTTGTCGAAAATGCGAATCATGTATACGCCTTTTTGCAAATCGAGCAAATCAATGCGGCTGTTAACATTGTCTTGATCGGCAACTTGCGAAATAACTTTTAGGCCAAGCATATTGTAAACCTCAATGCGGCTAATGTTCAACAAATCAGGGCGTTTTATCACAACATACTCCTTAGCAGGATTTGGGAAAATCTGAATATCCGAAGGACTGTTGCTACTGCTCATGGGTGTAGCAATAGAAGTATAAGGGGTAATAGTAGCGCCAAAATAAACTGTTTCGGCGGTGCCAGCACTATCTGCTTCTTCATAGAACACAACCTTCTGCACACCAGAGCCTGGTAGGTTGTTGTTACCAAAGTGAGCCGAAAACTCTTCCCTGCTGGCTGCAGATATAATTATCGTTCCAGTATCAACGGTGTAGTAATAGCAAGAGCCATACACGCAAATTTGATTGCCCAACCATCCGTTGGCAAAAACATTCTCGTAGCGTTTCCATTTTAAGCTCAAAGGCCTATTGGTTAGTTCGTTATCAATATTCAAGTTCAATACAAACTCAGCCCGGTTGGCATCGGCAGTGCCATATAGCGAATCGCTGCTTAATGTAAAAGACTGAGCGCTGATAGTACCAGCGCTAATACAGAGCGTAAGAATTAATACAGCTAAAAGTTTTTTCATCGCCAATAGTTTTTGCAATAATACTAAGGTACTTCAAAAATACATATTTCGCAAGTTAATTACACCATTACTTAACACATCTTAACGGCAACGTAGACCGAGCGAGTCAATTAGTAAATATTTACTTTGAAAATCTGTTAAAAAATATTGCCACAATTAAGAAAAAGTTAAGAGTTTGAGTATATTGCGTTAGCAATTGTAAAGGACATATAAACAACCCTTAATTATCCGATATGAAAAGTATTTACCTCCTCACAAGTTTATTATCAATGCTGATCAGCACTGCCGCTTTTTCGCAAGTGGTGCTGCTTGATCAAAATTTCGAATCAGGTTCACTGCCATCGGGTTGGCTACGCCAACAAAGCACCCCATCTAGGGGCTGGGAGTTTGGTACCTATACTTCATTAAGTAGCAATTTCATGTCGTTTCCGGAACACACCAAGTTTGCGGCTAGCAACGATGATAAGTACGACAACCAAGCTACCACCCAAAACGTAGCTGATAGGGACATGCTAATTACCCCTGCGCTTAACCTCACCACCATGACTTCTGGTAGGCTAGCCTTTTCTACTTACTACACAGGTGCCTATGGCTCAGTTGCAACAGTAGAAATTAGCATTGATGGCGGTTCTACTTGGTCGGTATTGAGCACCATTTCGGGTGTGTCAGCATGGCAAGATTTGTCAATTGACCTAAACGGATACTTAAACCAAAGCAACGTTAAAATTGCATTTGTGCACAATGATGGTGGCGAATGGGCCGATGGCGTAGCGGTAGATGATGTTAAAGTATTTCAACCCACACCCAATGATGTGCAATTGGTATCAGTAGATGTTCCTGCCTCGTCAACCGTTGGTTCGGTACCAGTAACTATTACCGTAAAAAACTATGGCACAGCCACTTTAAATTCTTTTACTTTCAGCTGGACTGCAGATGGCGGTGCAACAACAAAAACTGAAATCGTAAATGGTTTGTCTTTGGCACCAGGTGCTACCAAATCTGTTACGCACAACAATTCACTTATTAGCCTTACTGGCGGTTCATACACGGTTGGTGTTTCATTGAGTTTCCCAAATGGACAAACTGATTTATCTGCAAACAATAATGGATCTGCTACCGTAAACATTACGCTAGGCACTGCCGATAAATTTGTAGTAATAGAAGATCATACAGGAGCTTGGTGTCAGTATTGTCCTGATGGTACGGTAGTATTAGAGGGTATTCTTGATGCAAATGACCATGTAATTGGCGTGGGTGTTCATAATGATGATGCGATGGATTTTCCAGATGGAAATACTGTTGGTGCAGCTGTAACTGGTGGCAGTTTTCCGTCAGGAACAGTTGATAGGGTGTTTTTCCCTACTGAAGCTAATCTTGCATCTAGCAGGGGTACTTGGAATCAATATGCACAACAGCGTTTGTCTACTCCCTCAATTGTATCAATCAGTGCCGACAATACATACGTTCCAAGCACTCGCGAATTGACGGTTAATGTAACCGCCGAATTTTTGACGAACCTGACTGGAGACTACCGTTTTAATGTTTTCATAATAGAAGACAGCGTAACTGGCACTGGCTCGGGGTACAACCAAGTTAATGCTTACAATAATTCAGCTGGTCACCCTTACTACCAAGCTGGAAATCCAATCATAGGCTTTGCACACCGAGATGTTGCTCGCCACTTTATGGGTGGAGCTTGGGGTCAAGCTGGTGTTATACCAAATAGTATTGTTGCTCTTACTCCCTATAGCAATACCTTTACTTACACGTTACCTGCTGGTTGGAATACCAATCGCATGCACTTGGTAGCAGTGGTACAAGAGTATGCCGCTTCATTAAGCAATCGTGAGATTTTGAATGCTTTGAAATTTGATTTGAATAGCGCCAACGAAACTGTTACAAATGTTGTACAAGATGCAGCGGCAATAGACATTACATCTATTACGCACAGTGTTTGTGGAGGTGGTAAAGAAGGAGAGATATTCGTAACACCTGTTGGCTGCACAGATTGCACCTTTACCTGGAGCAACGGGCAAACCGGTTCAGTGGTATTCAGCCTAGCTCCTGGCACTTACACTGTGACCATGGAAAACAATGCTGGCGTAAGCGTGACTGAGTCTATTACCATATACGGACCGCTAATGTTGAACCCGAATGTGGTAAGCACAGGCGGCACTAGCAATGTTACCTTAAATATTTCTGGTGGAAGGCCACCTTACACCATTGGATGGAGCAATGGCTCAACATCTACTTCAGTTACTGGCCTAGCATCTGGTGTTTACGAAATAACCGTAATTGACAACAATGGTTGCTCAACCGTTCAGAACCTTAGGGTAGGTAACGCAGTTGGTATAAATAACGTAGCAGACAACATCAGTTTCGACGTTTACCCGAACCCAACCAGCGGAACAGTGACTATTGAAGCCGACTTGGCAAACAATACCAACGTTAGCATACAAGTATTTAATACCATTGGTGCTTTGGTTAGCGAAACTACCTTGAGTGGTTCGGCCCAAGTTCGCGAAGTGGTTGATTTAACTGCACAAGCCAATGGCGTATACATTGTTAAAGTAACTGCCGATGGCATTTCAGGTGTTCGTCGTTTGGTGCTTAACCGCTAATCCGGTACAATAGATAATACAAAAAAGGGGTGCCAGTTGGTGCCCCTTTTTTATTGCACCATTTTAAGGAAAATACCTGGGCACTTTGTACAGCAGTTGTTGCGCATTATTGTCAGCACATTGGTACATTTGCAAATAAGCACATAATCGAAACAAATGTACACCGCAGCGCAAGAACGTGAATACCTTGACCTAAGCCATAGGCTATTGGCAAGCCCAATAGCCCAGAACCAAGAGGCTGCCGATAAAGAAGTAAGTGACCTACGCGATGCGATAAAGTACCACGACTGGAGATACTATGTGCAATCGGAAGCAGTAGTGTCGGATTATGACTACGACCAACTGTTTAAGCGCCTAAAGCAAATTGAAGCCAACTACCCTGCCTTACAAACCCCCGACTCGCCAACGCAACGAGTAGCCCAAGGATTGACAGAAGAGTTTGTAGCTGTTGAGCACAACTTACCCATGCTATCGTTGGACAACAGCTATAATGAGGAAGACCTAACTGAGTTTGACAACCGATTGCGCAAGTTGGTAGGCAACGAGGGAATAGAATATTGCGTGGAACCCAAGTTTGATGGCTCGAGTATCGCGATAGTTTATGAGAACGACCTAATGGTGCGTGCTGCAACCCGTGGCGATGGCGTGATGGGTGAGGACATAACCAACAATGCTAAAGTAATCAAATCTATTCCGTTGAGAGCGGAGTTTTCTAAATACGGTATTGTAAAAGCCGAAGTGCGAGGTGAGGTAGTTATACGCAATGAAGTATTTGCCGAAATGAACGAAAAACGTCGCGAGCAAGGATTAAAGACTTTCCAAAATTCGCGTAACACCGCATCGGGTGCATTGCGCTTGAAGGATAGCGCAGAAGTGGCTCGTCGCGGGTTAGAAGCGGTGATATACCAAATAGGCTACGCCATTGACAAGGATGGTAACAATGTTTTAGGCAGAGGGTTGAAAACGCATTTCGAAAGCATCGAAACACTTCATAAGCTGGGTTTTAATGCCCCAGTGAAGGAGATTGGCCTATACCCTACTATACCCCAAGTAGTTGCCCACGTAGGCAATTGGGAAGAAAAACGCAATGCCTACCCTATTGAGATTGATGGCATGGTAATAAAGTTGAACGACTACCAAAAACAACAAGAAACGGGCAGCACCGCGCACCACCCACGTTGGGCCATAGCCTTTAAATTTAAGGCACGCCAAGCCCAAAGCATATTGGAGCGCGTGGAGTTTCAGGTGGGCCGTACTGGTGCCGTTACGCCAGTGGCTAAAATAACCCCAGTGCCTTTGGCGGGGGTTACCATTAGCTCCATATCGTTGCACAACGAAGATTTTATACTGGAGAAAGACATCAAAATTGGCGATACGGTAGTGGTTGAGCGCGCTGGCGATGTAATACCCTATATTGCAGGGGTAGTAACTACCACCCGAACTGGCGCGGAAACGGCTATTGATTTCCCGCGTGAGTGCCCTTCGTGTAACTCAACCTTAGTGAAACCCGAAGGTGAAGCTATCTGGCGGTGCGTGAATATTGAATGCCCCGTGCAGCAAGAAGAGCGTGTAATACACTTTGTTAGCAAAGGTGCTATGGACATTGACGGACTCGGCAAAGACATTGTGAAACGCTTTATGGCAGAAGGTATCATCAATCAATTGGAGGACATCTACCAATTGGACTATGACCGCATACTGGCTCTAGAAGGTTGGAAAGCAAAGAGTGTGGCAAACCTAAAAGTAGGTATTGAAGCCAGCAAAAACCACCCGCTTTGGCGCTTGATAACTGCCTTGGGCATTAGGCATATTGGTGCTACCACCGCCAAAGTGTTAGCCAAAAAAGTAGGCTCTGCCCTCGATTTCGAAAACTGGACACAGGAGCAATTGATGGAGGTAGATGAAGTGGGCCCGAAGGTTGCGGAGAGCGTTTATGAGTTCTTTCATACTGAAGCCAATATTGAGTTGCTTAAAAAGCTGAAAGAACTGGGCGTTAACATTGAAACCCAACTAGAAGAAGTAGTACCTGCCAACAATAAACTAGATGGCAAGAGCTTTCTATTTACGGGCACGCTTACCAAATTTACCAGAGACGAAGCCCAAGCATTAGTTGAGCAAAACGGCGGCAAGCTCATCAGCGGCGTAAGCAAAAACTTAGATTACTTAGTAGCTGGCCCGGGTGCAGGTAGCAAGCTCACCAAAGCCCAAAGCTTACCGACAGTGCAGGTTATTGATGAAGATGCGTTTCTGGAGATGATAGGATAACCAATTTGAAAATGATACAATTTAGAAATTTGAAAATGGGGAGGAAGCCATTTTCAAATTGGTACATTTTCAAATTTTCAAATTAACTACTCATATCTCAACGCCTCTATTGGGTCAAGTTTGGAGGCTTTGATGGCAGGATAAATGCCCGCTGCCAAACCGATAAGCAAGCAGAAGAAGAAGCCTCCGCCTATCCATTGCCAAGGCATAATAAAGCCCACATCGAGCACCACAGACAGGATATTGCCAAACATGATGCCCAACATAATACCCACCACCCCACCCGTTTGGCAGATAACTAAGGTCTCTACCAAAAACTGGGTAACAATATGGCCTCTGCGGGCACCTATGGCTTTGTGTATGCCAATCTCTCGCGTACGCTCGCTTACCGAAACCAGCATTATATTCATCAACGCAATGCCCGAACCGAAGAAAGTAATAAACCCAATAAGGTAGGCAGCCATTTGAATGTACTGCGTATTTTCGATGATACTTTGGGCAATCCTATCGCTGCGGTTCATTTCAAAATTATCGTCCTCAAGCGGGTGCAGGTGACGCACCATTCTAAACACGCCTGTCGCTTCGTCCATTACGGCATCCATCCTTTCCGGGTCGTCCATGGCTACCGTTACTACGTAGGGCCGATTGTCGCGGTTGAAGTTTCGGCGAGCGTTTAGTTCGCTTATCAGTATCAGGTTGTCGTTGCTCATTATGCTATTACCCTTGGCCTCTAGCACCCCAATTACTTGATAACGGAATGTGCCGACCGAAATAATAGCATTAATAGCAGAATCGGGCTTAGCAAAGAGTTTGTTGGCTATTTCAGCACCAATTATGGCTATGTTGTTTCCACTTTGTATTTCTTGTATCGAGAAGTTTCGGCCCAACTGAAACTCATAGCCTGATATATCAATATAGTTTTCATCAATACCCATTACGCTCACGTTAGGGTTGGTTTTTTCGTACCGATATTTGGCAGTAGCGGCTTGGCTGGCGTTGGTCGATATGGATACTTTTACATCCTCCATAATAAACAGTTCCTTAAAGCCTGCCGCTTCTTTGTACATTACCTGCGGCGCGGGTTTTTCGCCCTCATCTTGCTTTTTCTTGCTTCGGATAGTGAAACTGGTGCCGCCCACCCGCGAGAGGTTGTTTACCAAATAAAACTTCATGCTATCTACCGCGGTAAGAATACCCACAATAGCTGACAGGCCAATTGCGATAATCATAAACGTGAGCACAAACCGGAGCATATTGCCCCTGATATTGCGCCAAGCCAAAAGTATATTGTGCCAAAGGTTCATTACACCCGCAAGTTAGGTAGGATTTAGCGAAAAGTGCTTATTTCTGTTAAAAGCCTTTACTGCGTTTTACATGTAGCACTCGAAATACAACAATGTTGTTTTCTTCAATTTCATACACAATACGTAATGGAAACTGTTTTAATAAGAATCTTCGGTAGTGTGGTCTGGGCTTATAATATCCGTAGTGTTCTGGATTATTGGTGATCAACAAAAATCCCTCCTCAATTTCTTCGAGAAATTTGGATCCCAATCCAACACTCTGTTCTTCATACCAAGTAAAAGCTGAATCAATATCTTCTTCGGCTTCATCCTGTACTTTAAGAGTAAAGCTCATTTTTTAAGCCTATTCTTATTAAGAATTCTATTCTTTACTTCGGGCCATGGATGTGTTTTGCTTTTACCGCTAAGCCTGTTTTCCCTTCTTTTATCCAGTATAGCTAATTCTTCATCGTTGAGTTCGTCATCGTTGTCTTCATCCATATATTCCTTGGCTAAGGCGAAAAGCATTTTTAACAGCTTATCATCGCCTTGATCTATGTATGATTGGAGCTTTTCTTTTATCGCGGATGTTGTCATACTTGTAAAACCTAAAAGTAGTAACTTCTGTTCATAATACATATCTAAGTTAATCCTTTACGGTCTTTATTACAAATCATGCCCCGTAAACTAAGCACAATTTATCTCAACAATTACATACCCTATTCCTACTATTCTATCCCTAATTATTAGTAATTTCGCACCGTGAAAACTTTGATGCACCACCTGTAAACCAATATTTCTATGGCATTTGATTTCGAGAGGATACAAAAAGTGTACGACGCGCTACCTGCTCGCGTGGCCAAAGCTCGCCAAATAGTAGGTCGTCCACTTACCCTTACGGAGAAAATTTTGTACTCGCATTTGTTTGAAAGCCAAGAGGCTGTGAATTTCCAAAGAGGCAAATCGTACGTTGATTTTGCACCCGACCGTGTAGCAATGCAAGACGCTACCGCCCAAATGGCCCTGTTGCAATTTATGCAAGCCGGCAAGCCACAAGCTGCCGTGCCTTCTACCGTGCACTGCGACCACTTGATATTGGCCAAAGATGGTGCTGCCAAAGATTTAACAACTTCGTTGGAAGTGAACAAAGAGGTGTTTAACTTCTTGGGTTCGGTTTCGAATAAATATGGTATCGGTTTCTGGAAACCAGGTGCTGGTATCATTCACCAAGTTATCTTGGAGAACTATGCTTTCCCTGGTGGTATGATGATTGGTACCGATAGCCACACCGTTAACGCGGGTGGTTTGGGTATGGTAGCCATTGGCGTAGGTGGTGCCGATGCGGTTGACGTAATGGCCGGCATGGCTTGGGAGCTGAAATTCCCTAAATTGATTGGTGTGAAACTAACCGGCAAAATGAGCGGTTGGACTTCGGCCAAAGACGTGATACTTAAAGTTGCTGGTATCCTTACCGTAAAAGGTGGTACCGGTGCTATTGTTGAATATTTTGGCCCAGGTGCCGAAACCTTTAGCTGCACAGGCAAAGGTACCATCTGTAACATGGGTGCCGAAATTGGCGCTACCACCTCTATCTTCGGATACGACGATAGCATGAAGCGTTATTTGATTTCTACCGACCGTGCCGATGTGGCTGCTGCTGCTGATGCCGTTCGTGAGCATTTGATTGCCGACCCTGAGGTGTACGCCAACCCTGAGGCTTATTTCGATCAAGTTATCGAAATCAACCTTACCGAGCTGGAGCCGCACATTAACGGCCCTTTCACTCCGGATTTGGCTTGGCCTTTGTCGAAATTTGCACAAGCCGTGCGCGACAACAACTATCCGCAAGAACTGGAAGTTGGCTTGATTGGTAGCTGCACCAACTCTTCTTACGAAGACATTAGCCGTGCCGCTTCTTTGGCTAAACAGGCTATCGATAAAAACCTGAAAGTAAAAGCAGAATATACCATTACCCCAGGCTCAGAAGTAGTACGCTACACCGTAGAGCGCGACGGATTTTTGGATACTTTCGAGAAAATTGGTGGCGTGGTAATGGCAAACGCTTGTGGCCCGTGCATTGGCCAATGGAGCCGCCACACCAACGACCCGAACCGCAAGAACTCTATCATCACTTCGTTCAACCGTAACTTTGCGAAGCGTAACGACGGCAACCCAAATACCCACTCTTTTGTGGCATCGCCTGAAATTGTTACCGCATTTGCCATTGCCGGCGATTTGACGTTTAACCCAATTACCGATACCCTCATCAACCGTGATGGCGTGGCTGTGAAATTGGACGAGCCAACTGGCTTGGAACTACCGCCAAAAGGCTTTGACGCTGAGGACCCAGGCTACCAAGCCCCGGCTGCCGACGGCTCAACCGTGCAGATTATAGTTGACCCAACATCTGAGCGCTTGCAACTATTGGAAGGCTTTAAACCTTGGGAAGGTACCGACATTAAAGGCTTGAAGCTTTTGATTAAGGCTAAAGGCAAATGTACTACCGATCACATTTCGATGGCGGGCCCTTGGTTGCGTTTCCGTGGCCACTTGGATAACATTGCCAACAACACCCTTACCGGTGCCACCAACTTCTTTAACGAGAAGGTGAACGCGGTGAAAAACCAATTGACCGGCGAGTATGTAGAAGTACCAACCGCCGCCCGTGCTTACAAAGCTGCTGGCATTGGTAGCATAGTTGTGGGCGACGAAAACTACGGCGAAGGCAGTAGCCGCGAGCATGCAGCTATGCAGCCGCGCCACTTGGCCGTACGTGCTGTATTGGTTCGCTCGTTTGCACGCATACACGAAACCAACTTGAAGAAGCAAGGTATGTTGGGATTGACTTTCGCCAACCCAGCCGACTATGATAAAATCCAAGAGAACGATAGCATCGACATCGTGGGTCTTACTACCTTCGCGCCTGGTGTGCCACTTACGTTGGTACTAAACCACAAAGACGGTAGCAGCGAGAGCATTACCGTAAACCACACATACAATGAGCAGCAAATTGAGTGGTTTAAAGCCGGTAGCGCTTTGAACAAAATCAAAGAAGAAGCTGCTTTGGCTGCTGGTAAGTAGTTGATTTGTTATTAGTTGATTAGTTATTAGTAACTAGCCGATATTAAAGCGCCCCGCATCGTTGATGCGGGGCGCTTTTTTGTTGGTGCAAACGGTTGCCCTATATCTCAAACATTTTCTCCTCCTTCATTACCCCATCTAGAAACAAGCGGGCGTAGTATTTACCAGCTTTGTAGCCTTTTACGGTTAGCTTAAATTTTAGGCAGTTATCGCCGGGTAGTACTTCAAAGTGTTCTAAAAACAGAAACACCTCTTTACCCGTTGAGTCGTACACCGCCAAATTGGCAAAACCTTTCTGCTCCAAATGAAAGGTATAGATGCCATGCAATATAGATGGCTCGGTGCTAAATACTTGTCCGGGAGGCGGCGGTAGTTTTTCTTTGTTGTACCACGGCACTTCTTTATCTGTTAACTGGCTCATAAACTGCAACAAATCATTCAGTTTATTTTGGTCTGGCCCATACACATTTTCTAGCCCTTCGCCCCGTATCAAAGTCCATACTGCCGATTGCCCGAGATTGTCTAGGTACTGTTTCTGGGAGATATATTGCACCAACTCTAGCAATGCCCCTGTAGCAAGTGTACCTACTAAAAAGCTACTTCCCACCGAAGGTGAACCATTGCTGGGTTGTATGCACATGGCATTTAGCACTAGTTTATTTACGCTGCCGGCGGCTATTGCCAAGCGTGTACCTTGGGTATTAATAAGGTCTTGCAGCCCCTCATCCTCTGAAAGGAACTGAAGCCCGACAGGGATATTGATGTAAACAGTTCTATTTTGAATATTGGTTACCTCTAGTGCCAATACTTTACCCAGGTGCCCACCGACACCTTTAACACTAGCCTTTACAATACCCTGTTCAATGGCATCTTGCAAATCGATATCCTTTGCCTCAATAACAGATAGACTGGTAACCAATGTCATTATTAGCAATAAATTCTTCATGGGGTACTATTTAGGATACTTAGCTTTAATGATAACTAGCAGCACTTACAACTCAAACACCTTCTCCTCTTGCAGCTTGCCATTAAGCTCAAGGCGCACAAAGTACTTACCCACTTCGTACATACGCACCTCAATGCGGAACTTCATGGTACTCTTACCGCTCTTTACCATCATGTTATCCTTAATAACGTACACCACTTCGCCAGCCTCATTGTATATGGCTAAGCGTGCCGTGCCTGCCATAGCCAACTTAAACTCAAAATTGGCGTGTATAATGGCGGGTTCTTGGGTGTATACTTGGCCCACAGGCGGGGCGGCCTTCTCTTTGTTATACCAAGGCAAGGGTTTGCCTGTAAGCTCGTGCATAAACTGCAGCAAATCTTGCAGGCGGGTTGGGTCGCTGCCGTACACGTTTTCGAGCCCTTCGTTATTTACCATAGCCCAAATGGCGGATTGGCCCAAATCGTCTTGGTAGCCTTTAGTGGCTAAGTACTGGGCAAGCTTTACCAAAGTATCGTTGGCCATAATACCCAATTTAAACACACTATTGGCATACGGCGAACCATTGCTCGGCTGTATGCACATGGCATTGATAATAAGCCTGCGCTTACTACCAGCGGCCAACTCCAAAAGGCGCGTGTCGGTAATGATAAGGTCTTGTATGGTGCTATCTTCTGAGTTGAGTTGCAACCCCGCCGGAATATCGACTAAAAGGTCTTTTTTGTGCAGGCTGCTTATTTCAAGAGCCATTACCTTGCCCGTATATCCGCCTTCGCCAATGGCCTTAACACTTATTAGGCCTTGGGCTACTGCATCTTTCAATGAAACCGTATTAGCCGCGAAAGTAGGCAGGGCAAAACATACAAACAGCAGCAGGAGTGCATTTCTCATATAGGGCAATTTGCAATAGAACGGCGAAGGTATCAACAGTATTACACAAAGTGCCTAAAATACGGGTTACTACTGATGGGCAGCGCAATCACCCAACCACTCCCATGGGTATAGGAGCTATCATGTTTTGACACAAAGAAAGTTGTGCTCAAGGCTAGTGAAACTATTACCCATAAAAAAATCCGCCATGGCAAGCCATAGCGGATTGAATACATTTATTTATAAAGGGCAACTAACGATTAATAATCGTCGTCGTCGTCGTCGAACTTGTCAAAATCTTCGAAGCGATGGTTGAATTCTTCAAACTCATCATCGTCTTCCGATTTTGATTTTTTACCTGGCTTACCCAATGGCTTTTTTGCTGCTGGCTTTTTAGGCTCGGCATCAAAATCATCATCATCGTCGTCATCGAAATCATCTAAATCATCATCATCATCGAAATCATTGGTATCGAGGTCGTCATCCTCTTCTTCATCCGGATCGTAACCTCCATTTTTTTTACCTGGCATGGCTTTGACGTTTTTATTTAAGTGTTTGTGATTAAATCGATTTCAATACGGCCTAGGCCTTTAGTAGTTTCTAAGATACAGCAAAATTAAGTTTTCAAAACAAACTGAAAAGCGGAAAAGTGATTTTTTTTAAGAAATTTAATCTTACTTGGCACTTTTCACCCCATCAAGGTCATCTCTGTCCTTCAATTTCTTGTCGTCAACGTTCCTATTCAAAAAATTGTTCAGTTTTTCAATCGGTGTATTGGTTATAATTTGACCAAACTCGTTAATCTTCATCTCAAAGCCCTGCAAGTCTTCATGTACTTGTGGCATTCCTTCCTTTGGTTTTTTCTTTGGCATAGGGTTAGTTATTTGTTATTGGTTATTGGTTGATTGGTTTTGTGATTCCACGCTTAGTGGCAATAAACATACCAACTTCCTGTCTTACAAATATACCAATAAACTGATTAACCATTAAACAAATAACTACAAAACGAGCTCATTAAACACTTCCAAGCCTTTATTCATTCGGCTTATGGTTTCGTCACGGCCAATTAATACCGCAGTATCGAACACCGAAGGACCTTGCATAGTGCCAGTAAGCATTATGCGCAACACGGGCAACACATCGCCAAAACCTAGACTGTGGGTTTCCATAAACGCTTTAGTCTCTGCTTCTAACGCAGTTGCGGTAAAGTCTGGAAGGTTTTGAAACCGCTCCACCAACTCCGGAAAGAACTCCTTCTTACCCTCTTTCCATTTCTTCTTCAAATTACCCTCGTCGTACTTATCGGGCTGCTGAAAAAAGAAATGCCCCTGCTCCCAAAAATCATTTAAAAAGGTGAGTCGTTCTGCTAGCAATCTGCTGGCTTCTGTTAAGAAAGCATCGCTTACCACAATGCCCCGGGCGGTTAGCTGTGGTTTAACCATTTCGGCCAAGTTAGCTGGCTCAATGGTTTTAATATACTGTTGGTTGAACCACTTAGCTTTCTCAAAATCAAACTTCGCCCCTGCTTTATTGATGCGCTCTAAACTGAACGCTGCAATCAATTCGGCCCTATTGAACACTTCCTGCTCCGTACCTGGGTTCCAACCCAAAAATGCCAGCATGTTCAAGAACGGCTCTGGCAAAAAGCCCCTTTCACGAAAACCTGATGATACTTCGCCCGTTTCAGGGTTCGTCCAGTCTAGTGAAAATACCGGAAAGCCCAATCGGTCGCCATCGCGTTTGCTGAGTTTGCCGTTACCATCTGGTTTCAAAATCAAGGGCAAGTGGGCAAATTTAGGCATGGTTGCTTCCCAGCCAAAGGCACGGTATAGCAGTACGTGTGTAGGTGCCGATGGCAGCCACTCCTCCCCTCTTATTACATGGGTTATCTCCATTAGGTGGTCATCCACTACATTGGCCATGTGGTAGGTAGGCATGCCATCCGATTTCAATAGCACTTTATCATCCAATTGGCTGGTGTTAAAACTCACCTCGCCACGAATTTCGTCGGTAAAGGTTACGTCCTCGTTGGCATTTACCTTAAGGCGTATCACATAGTCATCGCCGCGCTCCAAACGTTTGTTTACCTCATCGGCTGATAAGGTAAGCGAGTTACTGAGTTTTTGGCGGGTATTGCTATCGTATTTAAAGGTGCTGTTGCCACCCTCGGTCATGCTTTCGCGCATGGCATCCAGTTCTTCCTTGGTATCAAAGGCATAGTAAGCATTGCCAGAGGCAATGAGCTGGTCAGCATACTGGCGGTACATAGGCTTGCGCTCACTTTGGCGGTAAGGCGCATGCGGTCCACCTACGTGCGGACCCTCTTGCACGGTAAGCCCGCACCATGCCAAAGTCTCGATAATATAATCTTCCGCACCCGGCACATAGCGCTCTTGGTCGGTATCTTCAATGCGCAATATAAAAGTGCCCCCTAGCTGTTGTGCCAGCAAGTAATTGTACAAGGCGGTGCGTACCCCACCAATATGCAACGGACCCGTGGGGCTGGGCGCAAAACGTACTCTCGGTTTCATGCAGTAAAGTTACCTTTTTAGTAGCAAGTAGTAAGTATCAAGACTTTTTTGTTGCGAGTTGCGGGTTACGAGTTACGAGTTAGGATTTGTTAATGTCCCATTTTCAGGTGAAAAGTTATAAATCAATAGCGTTTCACACTTTTCCATCAACCCGCAACCCGTAACTCGCAACTCGCAACCAGCAGTTTTTGCTACATTTGTAGTAACCCTAAAATACCCGCTATGCATTATCATACTTTAGGCAACATACCGCACAAGCGCCACACGCAGTTTCGCAAGCCCGATGGCACGCTTTATAGCGAGGAACTGGTATCAACCGAAGGCTTCTCTGATGTGTACTCGCTGGTGTACCACATGCACCCGCCTACCCTCATTAGCAAGATAGGTACGCCTTATTCGGTGGCACCGGAAATAGCCGATGACAAGAACATGATGCACCGCTCGCTGGAGGGCTTTAAAATTGACCGCCGCGACGATTACTTGCACAGCCGTAAGCCCGTGCTGGTAAACAACGATGTATACATTAGCCTAGCTGCGCCGCGCGAAAGTATGACGGATTACTTCTTCAAAAACTCGTCGGCCGATGAGGTGATATTCATTCACGAAGGCAGTGGCACGCTCAAGACCCTATACGGCAAGCTCACCTTTGGCTATGGCGACTATGTGGTAATACCACGTGGCACCATATACCAACTGCACTTTGATACGCCGAGCAATAGGCTGTTTATTGTAGAGTCGTTTAGTCCCGTGCGCACACCTAAGCGCTACCGCAACCACTTTGGCCAACTTTTGGAGCACTCGCCCTTTTGTGAGCGCGACATTCGCAAGCCGATTAACCTAGAAACCCACGACGAAAAGGGTGAGTTCTCTATCCTTATCAAAAAGCAAGACCACATATACCCTTACAAGTACGCCACGCACCCTTTTGATGCCATTGGCTGGGACGGCTACCTATACCCTTACGCCTTCTCTATTCACGATTTTGAGCCCATTACCGGCCGCGTGCACCAGCCACCGCCGGTGCACCAAACCTTTGAGGCCGGTGGCTTTGTGATATGCTCGTTTGTGCCGCGCCTATACGATTACCACCCCGATAGCATACCGGCCCCATACAACCACAGCAACGTGGATAGCGACGAGGTGCTGTACTATGTAGATGGCGATTTTATGAGCCGCAAGCACGTAACCCGCGGCATGATAACCCTGCATCCGTTGGGCATTCCGCACGGGCCGCACCCGGGCACTGTAGAAAAGAGCATCGGCGCCAAAGAGACCAAAGAACTAGCCGTAATGGTGGATACCTTCCGCCCCCTAAAACTCACCAAACAAGCACTTGATATTGAGAATGAGGGGTATTGGAGGAGCTGGGTGGAATAGGCTGATGTGCTAATTAGTCGATTTGCTTATGTGCTGATTGGCAAAACTTTGATTTTACTTCTCTCGTGCTCGCTTTTAGCGAGGATGCCATAACGCCGAGCCTGTGGCTCCTTTACTCGTCCTCGCTTGCAGCGAGGATGCCATAACGCCGAGCCTGTGGCTCGCACACTATATGCACGGGTAATGTGGCGAGCTGGAAGCTCGCAGTTAGTAAGTCCTCGTTGGAAACAAGGACTAGTGTTAATGATTGCTTGCCAACTCAATGCATCGTCTTGGAGGTTGCTTCAAAACTTCCTTTCGCGAAAAGCTCATGGCCATTTTCCGGAATGACGCGGTTATGGAGAAAAGAACACCCTCAGTGCACCTCACTCTTCACAAACGGATAAACATGCAGCGGCTCTAAATCTGGCAGGTTACAATCGCCGATGGTGAGCTTAGTGTGGTATATGTAGGTGCGGCCCAGTTGGCCAATTATCCAGCTCTTTTTGCGCTTATTGATGTTGCTGCTGTAGTTGAGCAGGTGGTAGGTGTTGTTATCTATCCTTGCTACCCCAGCAAAGGCACAGTCTCCGGTACTTTTTAGGTCGATAATGTGCAGCAGGGCTTTGTTTGTGGTATCCATCACATATACGGCTGTGGTCTTTTTATGCAACGAGTAGCGCACTAGGTTCTTTTTATACTTGCCCTCCTTGCGGTAAAACTTGCCATCGCCATCCAAGTTGCGGCGGGCAATAAGTATGATAAGACCGTTGTGGATGAACATCAATGGGCTATCGAATTTGTGCGGCGACCACCATTTTTCCCACTTATCAATCGAGTCCTTTTTGGCATGCACAATGTACGAGCCATCAAACTCTAGGCGCGATATGCCCCATAGGTCGCCATTGGGCACAAACACAAACTCACCTTCGGCCGATGCTCGAGGATGCATTATCTGCGGTGCCTCGCTTATGGGTTTCCAGTTATAGGCATCGTGGCTCACAAATATGCGTGTAGGGCAAGGTATATCCAGTTTATACTCATTGATACCCTCATACGACGACATGTACAGCAACCCTTCGTGCACCTTTACGCGCCAAGGCACATAGCCAAAGGGTATATTCAGCTCCCTTGCCGCCGACCAGTTGTTTTTATTATAGTGCATTTGGTATATGCCCTGCGGCTGAAACTTAAACATGTTGGTACCTAGCTTAAAATAGGTAAAAAACAAAGTATCGTTTCGTTGGTAAAAGCGCGGTTCGCGCACATCGGTTTGCAGGTTAATGCTTTGCTCCAGTTTCCAGGTTGCAAAATCGGTGGTGCTTAGCACATACATGCGTGCCTTTTTAGAGGCAAAATGGCTGGGTGCAACGCGTATGCCCACAAAATAACGGCCCTCAAACTCCACCAAATCGAGGTTGTTGTTGGCGTGCCGGCGCTCCACTTCAGTGGGCAACGTCTTGCTAGGTATTATTTGCGTCCACTCGCTATTGGATATACATTGGGCGGGCAATTGAAGGGCGACAAATACGACAAGGATGATAGTGAGCAGTAGTCGAAAATTCATGGGTAGTTGGGTATTGGTTATTGGTTATTAGTTATTGGTTATTAGTTATTGGTTATTGGTTATTGGTTATTGGTTATTGGTTGAGTTTTTATCACAACACGCACTAGTAACTAATAACCAATCAACCAGTTACTTAATCCTAACTTCGTGGCCATTGTATTTCACCACATCGCCAATGCGCAGCTTTTTGCGCTTTTGCCATTCAGTGGCACCATTTACAGCTACCTCACCATCAATAATACGGATGTGTGCCTCGCCGCCCGTTTCTACCAGGCCAAGGTGCTTCAAAAGTCTGTCGAGGGTAATGTGGTCCTGTCCGTTTAGTTCAAAATCCATACATGCTAGGTTGTGTTAGCAAAATACGGACATTTTGCCAAGGGCAAGCAATAAATAATCACAAAACAAGCTGGTAATGTAGCGATGCTTACACCGCAAAACTCTCGCCACAGGCGCAGGTGCGGCTGGCATTGGGGTTTACAAAGTAAAAACCCTTGCCTTCTAATCCATCTGAAAAATCGAGAGTAGTGTTGAACACGTATAGGAAACTCTTAAGGTCGGTAACTAGTTTGATGCCTTTGTCTTCAAACACTTGGTCGTCGGCCTTAGGCTCGTTATCAAACTTCATTTCGTACGTAAAGCCAGAGCATCCGCCCGCCAATACGCTTACGCGTATAAAGTGCTGTTCGGTAAGGCTATCCTTTACCTTTATTTTGTCTATTTGCGATTTGGCAGCGTCTGATATAAAAAGCATAATGGTCTTATCTCCCTACAAAGGTACAAAACGATAACAAAGGATGTGCAGGGAATGTTCCGTTTGGGGTTGCGAGTTACTAGTTGCGGGTTAACATGCCATTTCCAAATTAGCACACCTGCCTGCCGGACAGGCTGGTTTTCAAATTAGCACATTAAACTCACGGATCCACATTCACCACCACCGTCACTTTCTTGTATTCTTTATGCTGATTCAATTGCTCCAGGGCAGTGACGATGGCTTTTTTGTCGGTAGGCAGCATTTTGCTGTCTTTTGGTATTTTGATGAGGATGCTCTGTAAGTATTGGTTTTTTACCCTGCTGATTAACGGTGCTACCGGACCCATAATCAGGCTGCTTACTTGCGGACGCAGTAAACCCTTGAGCCACTGGGCGGCTTCTTGGGTCAGGGTACGGTCAATGTGCTTTACGGTTATTTCAATCAAGCGGGTGTAGGGCGGGTAGTGGAATGCCTGGCGCACCTTCAGTTCTTCTTCGTATAGCTGCTCCCAAGTACCGTTTTTAACGGCCAATACCACCGGGTGCTCGGGGTCCATGGCTTGTATCAGCACCAAGCCTTGTTTATCCCTTCTACCAGCTCGTCCACTCACCTGCTCCATGAGCTGAAACGCCCGCTCATGCGAACGGAAATCAGGGAACGATAGCAATTGGTCGGCGCTCAATATGCCTACTAAGTTTACATCGCCAAAGTCAAGGCCCTTGGTTACCATTTGCGTGCCCACTAGCACATCCAACTCACGGTTTTGAAACTGGTCTATTATCTTGTTATGGCCTTCTTTGCCACGGGTGCTATCCAAATCAAACCGTGCTACCCGAATGGTCGGGAAAAAGATGGGCAGCTCCTCCTCTATCTTTTCGGTGCCGAAACCAAAAATACGGATGTGCACCTGCCCACAGTTTTCGCACTTGGGCGGCAGCTCTCGGCCGTAGCCGCAATAGTGGCACCGCAACGTTTCGCTGTGCTTATGGTAAGTGAGGCTTACATCGCAGTTGCGGCACTTGGGTATCCAACTACAGTTTACGCACATTAGGTAAGGTGCAAATCCGCGCTTGTTTTGGAAGAGAATTACTTGCCCATTCTGGGCAAAACTTTGCCGCATTTGGTCCAATAGCACTGGCGAAAAGTGCGACTTCATTATTTTCCGCTTCGTGAGGTCCTTTACATCCACTATCCGTATTTCAGGCAAGGGGGTGCCGCCATGCCTTTCTAGCAAACGGATGTAGGCATACTTACCATGCCGCCCATTGAAATAACTCTCCAGCGACGGTGTAGCGGTGCCCAACAAGGTTTTGCATTGGTGCAGGTAGGCCAAAAATATAGCCGCATCCCTGCCATGATAGCGCGGGGCGGGATCGTATTGTTTATAGGAGTTTTCGTGCTCTTCATCCACTATCATCAACCCCAATTGCTGGAATGGCAAAAACACCGCCGAGCGCGCCCCCAATATTATAGAGTATTCGCCAGTAAGCACTTTCTGCCAAATTTCCACCCGTTCTTGGTCGTTGAATTTGCTGTGGTAAATACCCACCTTGTCGCCAAACTTTTCGCGCAGGCGGTTTATCATTTGGGCAGTGAGGGCAATCTCAGGCAGCAAGTACAATACCTGCTTACCTTCGGCAATAGCCTGTTGTGCCAAGTGCAGGTATATGAGGGTTTTTCCGCTACCCGTTACACCGTGCAGCAGGGCCACATCATGCTTCTCAAAACCCGTCTCCAATTCGGTTAGAGCCTGTTGCTGAATGGGTGTAAGCACTATGGTACCCAGTGCCGGACCTTCTGGCATAGTAGCCAACCTACCTATGGTTTTGTCATAGGCCACAATCAATCCCTTCTCAATCAGCTTTTTGATGACCGTAGTATCTACACCTGCTTTCTCGCACACCGCTTTTCTAGATACCTCACCCTCTAGGGCCATTATCTCCAAAAACGCACCCAGCGCTTGCTCTTGCTTGGGCGCACGTTTTAATTCTTCTCCTCTAGCGGCCAGTTCGTCTAGCCCTAAATCGTTAGCAGGGTATAAGTAAACTTCCTTTTTAGGCTTAAAGCGTTCTTCCAACTCTTCTTTTATCAGTATCACCCCTTTGCCCAAAAGACTTTTTATTAAGGGGTGAATGGCGCGTATGTCCACCTGCTTTTGTAGGTCTTCAATTTTCAAGGGGCCTTTGTGGCGCAGGGTTTCCGTAATTACAAACTCCCGGTCCGATAGCTCTTCTTCTGTATCTTCCCAATAAGGGTCTAGTTCTATAATCGTGGTGCTATCCAGTTTCAGTGCCGAAGGCAGCGCGGCATTCATTACCTCTCCTAAAGTGCATAAGTAATAGCTGGCCATCCACTGCCAAAACTGCAATTGCCGAGGCAGCACCACAGGCTCTTCATCAGCCAAAGCCAATAAGCTTTTTACGATGCCCAGTTCGGGTTTGTTTTTGTGTAGGCGCAGCACAATAGCCGTGTACATTTTCTGCTGCCTGCCAAACTGCACCACTACCCGATGCCCTGGCTGAATGGCCAAGGCAAAATCGGTTGGCACTTTGTAAGTAAAAGTACCTTGCAGTTTTAGGGGTAGAATTATCTCGGCAAAAAGGTCGTACATGGATGATGTAAAAATACGGGGATGAACCGAAAGGAACGAATGAACCCTCAACAGGATGATTGTGGAAATAAACCACCACTTAGCCAACTAACAAATTGATTGTCATACAAATACCCGTTAACAATCAAAAGTTTCAATCAAAATTGAAAAATTAATTTTGTATTAACTCCCAATTAATACTATATTTAGGAGACAAACAAAGGGATAGTGCTGTATACCCCCGCCCGTTTACAGCAACCTCCTACCAAAACCGATGTTAATGAAAAAAATTGTGCTCCTGGCTGCCTTTATAGCCTGCTGCACTCTGGGCACTTTTGCACAGAATGCTGGCGGCTATGTAATTTCGCATGTTGAAACATACGACCAAGCCAAATTTGAGCTAGCACTAAACAAGTGCCGATTTGACAACTACCGTAAATACGACGAGCGCGTGGTGCTTAAATTTGAGGATGGCAGCAAAGTTACCTTACTTTCGGTTAAAGAAATGCAATTAATAGGTTTAGCCTGCGACACTAAAATAGTTACACCAAACGCCCACCAACAACAAAACTTGTTTGCCTTGCACCCTGACGGTTATATTACAGAGTCAGTGGCCCGAAACGTTGATGCAAACGGCCTTAAGATAAAATTGGTTGAAGACGCTAAAAAAGGCAACAAATGAAAAAGACATTACTTCTCTTTTCTTGGTTGCTAGCTGCCAGTGTTGCCTTAATGGCTCAACCTGCCAACGACTTGTGCCAAAATGCCATTGGCATGGGTTCGCCCGGACTCAACCAACAAATTTGCGCAGCGGGTACCAACGTAGGTGCCAACCCAGAGTTTCCGTACCCTTTTCAAAACAACTGCGGCTCTGGTGGCTCAATGGCATCTGCGGCCGACGACGTGTGGTACACCATTACTACACCAACGGGCTCTAACGAATTGGTGATTAACTTAACGGGTACTTTATCAAGCTACAATATCGGCATCTACAGCGGCACATGTGGCTCGCTTTCTGGCTTAGGTTGCTCTAGGGTAACTACTGCCGGTGGCATCAATACCACCATAAGGCCTACTATTGAAAACACGACATATTACATACAGGTTAGCGGAAACGGCACTAATGTTCAAGGAACCTTTAACTTGTGCATTAGGCCGCAGGAGAACGTAAACCTTTGTGTAGTGCAATCGAATATTACCGCCAACCCGCCACCATCCAGCGGCAGCTACAACCCCGGCACTGTGGTAACTTTTTGCTACTCGGTAACCGATTTCAATCAACGTAACGCAAACTGGTTCCATGGCATTTCTATTCAGTTAGGTGGCGGTTGGCAGGCCGGTAGTCTCACTCCGGTTTCTGGCCCAGCATCCTGCGATGGCAATGGTGTATGGCTTTGGAGAACTTCAATAACCAGTTCGGCAACTGGGACCACAGCTGGGCCAGGTTATTTTTATGACTCAAATGCGGGTGGGCCACTGGATGGAAACCCAGGAAACAATTTTGGAGATAACTGTACCAATAACACTTGGACGTTTTGCTTTACGGCAACGGTACCTAACCTAGCCCCAAACCAATGCCAGGGAGCCAATACCGATTTAAGTTTAAGCATCTCGCAATTTGGCGATGGGCAAACGGGTTCATGGAGTAATTTGTCGTGCACAGCCAATCCGCCATTCCGATTTAGCTCGATTTTAGAATGCTGCGAGCAACCATTGATAACTGTTGTTGATGAATCGTGCCCTAATGCTTGCGATGGTATAGCCATTGCCGAAGGACAAGGCGGTATTGCCCCATATACTTATGCTTGGAGCAATGCAACCACCAACGATACGGTAACTTCGCTTTGCGACGGACCCATAAATGTAACTGTAACCGATGCACTGGGTTGCGATGCCATAACTACCATAATTGTAAACTCAGGTGGAAGTCTTAACATTGTTACCAATAGCTCAAACGAAACTTGTGCTGGCGCCGCCGATGGCAAAGCTTGGGTGGTAGGTGCAAGCCCGAGTCTTAATTATGTGTGGAATACTATCCCAGTGCAAAACGGTGATACCGCCTATGCGCTGGCTGCTGGCACGTATCAAGTAATAGGTACCGGTTTAGCAGGTTGTGCCGATACCACGACTGTAACAGTTGGTTCCAACTCAAACCTAACTATTACCCTTGGTAAAAGAGACATTACCTGCAATGGGCTTGCCAATGGTAAAGCTTGGGTAATAAGCGGCAATGCCAACTTTACTTATAACTGGAATACTATTCCGCCACAAAGCGGAGATACGGCTTTTAACCTTGCCCCCGGTGTTTATGATTTGATTGGCACTGGCCCCGCAGGCTGTGCCGATACAGTGCAGATAACTATTGTGCAACCTACCTTGCTAGCTCCTACCGCTACGGCCGATACTGCCAATTGCGGTGCCGCAGGCTCTGGCAATACCTATGCAGTAGGCGTGGGCGGAACACCGCCATACTCATTTGCTTGGAACACGGTTCCGCCACAAAACACCGCAACAGCTACTAATTTGCCACCTGCCACCTATACGGCTACCGTAACCGATGCCAACGGCTGCAGCGCTGCGGTAAATGCAACCGTAGTAAGTACTCCTAGTTTTACTACCAGCACTGGCTTTACGGATATAAACTGCAATGGTGCAAATAATGGCAAAGCTTGGGCAGTGCCCTCAGGTGGACAGCCTCCATTTAGTACTGTTTGGAGCACTATACCTGCACAAAATACCGATACGGCATTTAATCTTGCCCCGGGTATTTATGGTGTAACTATCACCGATGTTAACAACTGCAGCGATAACTTTACCTTTGTTATAAGCGAACCTACACCTTTGGCAGCTACACCCACGGTCACCAATGTTACCTGCAATGGTTTAAGCAATGGCGCTATTTCCCTGACGGTAAGCGGTGGCACCCCACCCTACCTTTATACTTGGAGCAACGCAGCAGCATCGGCAACCAACGCCGGGCTGATAGCTGGCAGCTACGATGTAGACATTACTGATAACAACGGCTGTTTACTCAGCCTTACTAATTTAACTGTAACCGAGCCCGCGGTGCTTACCCTTACAGTAACACCCGATAGCGTATTGTGTTATGGTGGCTTTGATGGCAGCATAGCCCTTGCTGTAAATGGTGGCACGCCAACTTATGGCTACCGTTGGAGCAATGGCCGCGTAAATCAAAATCTTACATTCGTAGTTGCTGGCAATTATTCGGTAACTGTAACTGACAGAAATGGCTGCAAAGACAGCACCACCGCAATCGTTTTGCAACCCGATAGTTTTGCCATTAGCAGGGTGATTAATAATGTAACTTGCTTTGGTGCAAACGATGGAAGCATTGACATTACCGTTTCGGGTGCTACAGCTCCGTACCAATATATATGGTCGGCCAATGCCAACAATGCAACGGGCACCAGCCTTAGCAACTTAGATGGGGCAACCTACGTGGTAACCATTACCGACAACTACAATTGCACCACGACCCGCTCTTATAATGTTTTTGAGCCGACCCGCTTTAGAACTATATTAAACCAAAGCATTGACAGCACTGCTTGCGATGGCACCATATTGGAAGGTAGCATAACCAACAATACTAATGGCGGCACACCTCCGTTTGTATATAATTGGAGCAGTGGCGACACTACCAAGGATATTACCTCAAACCTTATATATGGCACTTATACATTAACGGCTACTGATGCCAATGGCTGTGCCGACACGGTTAATGTAACCTTGGTGGCCAAAGAACCATTGAGCGTATCGTTCGTTTCTGATTCTTCGGGTTGTTTTGGCGATAGCACTGGTAGCGCAGAGGTAATTATTACTGGCGGCAGAAAACCATACTATGTTACTTGGGCGAATTTAGACTCGACAAACACTAAATATGTAGGAAATTTAGGACCCGGCAACTACGATGTATTGGTAGTTGACAGTAAGGGTTGCGATACTTCCATCAACTTTACCATTACCGAACAGCCAGAAATGAGCGTTTTGGTACCCGATACCTTAACGGTAATATATGGCTATGACACTACCTTTACGGCTCAAGTAAGCGGTGTAAGGCCCAATGATGCCAGCTCCGTTTTTTGGAACCCATCGGAGTGGATGAGCTGTGATGATTGTGTTGACCCTGTTTTAACGGCCATCAGAAACCGAGCCTACGTGATTGAGCTAAATGTAAATGGCTGCTTGTATTACGACACCCTGCAACTGATGGTAAACTACGGTCCTGATCCTTTTTACATTCCCAATGCCTTTACCCCTAATGGTGACGGAGTAAATGACTTCTACCAAATTTTTGGCATCGGTATTAAGTCGGCAACCGTTACTATCTTTAATAGGTGGGGTGGCCAAGTGTTTTATGGCGACAACTTGAATGCAACTTGGGATGGCACCCACAATGGCCAATTGGCTCAAACGGGTACTTATGTTTACAACGTTTACATAATTTACCTCGACCAACGAACCGAAAGAGTAACCGGCAGTATCATGCTACTACGCTAGGTGTAAAGGCGTAGAATAAACTAACGCTTGTTAGTTTAAAGTAATAATATATAAATATGCATTAGTTTTATTTTTCTTGCCTAAATTGTTATGGCAACGTAAAATTTATTGCTAACTTAACTTTCCACTTCAATAAAATTTGACAATCCGACAATCCGACGTTCTATGAAATTTTTTACAAAACTGGGTGCGCGCACGTTAATGTTGTGCCTGCTCATCACTGCATCATTCGCGGCATTTGCCCAGCCCGCGAACGATTTGTGCGCTAATGCCGTAACAATTACTTGCGGTGGTGGCCCATATAGCGGTACCAATATTGCTGCAACAGGCACTGGCGAACCTACCACCTCCTGTACTACTACCCCCGGTAGTTTTGGCGTGTGGTATAGATATGTTGGCACAGGCGACATCGTAACACTTACTACTTGCGCTGCAGCCACGCCTACTATGGATACTAAGCTGAATGTTTACACCGGCACTTGTGGTACTTTTACCTGCGTTACCGGTAATGACGACAATTCAGGCTGTGCTGCCAATGGGGCTTCGTCGCAAGTATCTTTTGTAAGTGTGCTAGGTACAGAGTACTTCGTATTGGTAACTGGTTTTGGTGCCGAAACAGGCAACTTTACTTTGGGTATTAGTTGCGCACCATTGCCTGCTAACGACCTATGTGCCAATGCAACAGTGGTAAGCTGCGGAAGCACTGTTTCGGGCAGCAACGTAGGCGCTACTGGCACTGGCGAACCAACAACGAGTTGCACTACTACTCCGGGTTCTTTGGGTGTTTGGTATAGCTATGTGGGTACTGGCGATATAGTAACCGTGAGCACCTGTTCGGCCAACGCGCTCGATACCAAGTTGAATATTTATACAGGCAGTTGTGGAACGTTTACCTGCGTAATCGGTAATGACGACAACTCCAGTTGTGCTGCCAATACCGCCACTTCGCAAGCAACTTTTAGCAGTGTTTTAGGCACCACTTATTACATATTGGTTACTGGCTTTGGCACTGATATTGGCAACTTTTCGTTGGCTGTAACTTGTGTTACCCCTCTAGCCAATGACGATTGCGCCAATGCCATAGCTATATCTTGCGCATCGGGTACCGTATATGGAACTAACAGTGGAGGCACCAATACTGGCAACCCAGCTACTTGCATTACCGCACCGGGTACCGCATCGGTTTGGTACACATTTGCGGGTACGGGTGCGTTTGTTACCCTATCAACCTGCGACTCATCAAACTTCGATACTAAATTGAACGTTTATCGTGGGGTGTGTGGTAGCTTTACCTGCATTACGGGTAACGATAATAATACTACTTGCACAGGTGCAACTGGCAGTTCAGAAGTAAAATTCCAAACGGTATTAGACACTACTTATTATATAGTAGTATCAGGATTAGGCACCGCTACTGGCAACTTTGGTTTGAATATTAGCTGTGCCGCCGGGCAAGCTGCAAACGACTCATGTATAAATGCCCTAGCTGTAACTTGTGCCACTGGTACGGTATCGGGTAGCAACGTAGTTGCGACAGGCAACGGTGACCCAACAGCAAGCTGTGGCAGCGTTACACCAGGCGCTTATGGCGTATGGTATAGCTTTATTGGAACTGGCGATGGCATTTCGCTATCCACCTGCGCTGCTGGCACAAACTTCGATACAAAACTCAATGTTTACTCTGGCACATGTGCTAGCCCAGTTTGTGTAACCGGAAACGACAACAATGCAACCTGTTCTGCAAACTCAAGCGCTTCAGCGTTAAGCTTTAACTCTGTCTTAGGTACACAATATTATGTACTAGTAAGTGGCAACTCTGGTGCTAATGGCAACTTCGATCTTAACATTGTATGTACCCCACCACCTGCTAATGACCTTTGTGCTAATGCTATACCTATAACTTGCGGCACTACTGTTACTGGCAGCACTGCTGGCGCAACTGGCACCGGCGAGCCTACAACCTCTTGTACTACAACACCTGGTTCGTTTGGTGTATGGTATTCTTATGTTGGCACAGGTCAGTTTGTAGTGCTATCAACCTGTAATGCAGCAAACTTTGATACCAAACTAAATGTATACACTGGTAGTTGCGGCACCTTTACTTGTGTAACCGGCAACGACAACTATGCCACTGGATGCTCAAACAATAGTTCACGTTTGGGCTTCCAATCGGTATCGGGCACTACTTATTATGTTTTAGTGACTGGATTATCAACTGCTGTAGGTAATTTTAGCCTCACAACAACCTGCTATGGTGCAAATACTGCCGCAATTGACTCGTGCACCGGCACCTATACTTCGATAGCAAATGATACCATTAACAGTGCACTTGCCATCACTAGGGATACCTTGAACATTACTTCAAACCCACTTGATACTATCACCGACCTTAACGTAATTGTTAACCTAAGGCATACTTATGTTGGCGACATTTTTGTTATCCTTACCCATTTAAGCACCGGTACTGTTGACACCATCGTAAGTCGTCCGACAAGCGTGAGTGCCGCTTGTAGCCAAAACAACATCAATGCAAAATTCGATGATTCGGCATTAAACCCAATAATTTGCGGCCCTGTCACTGGCACCGATTCAAGTGCATTGGCTAGAGGACCTTACTTGCCTTTCCGCCCATTATCTGTTTTCAATGGAAAAGTGATTGGCGGATTGTGGGAAATGAAAATTGTTGATGGCAGCGCTGGTGACAATGGCAGATTGCTCAGTTGGTGCTTGCAGCCTACCCTTAGGCCTTATGCTTGCGCCAACCCAGTGGCAACTTTCCGCGATAGTTGTAACCCAGCCAACAGTGCTTTCTTTGTGATTGCAACTGTTACCAATTTGGGTAATGCACCATCGTTAAACATCACCAACTCTGCTAACGCAACAGTGGTAACCGCAAACGCAACCGGAGATTATGTAGTCGGACCATTTACACCGGGTACTCTAGTGGATGTAACATTGACCAATAGCGCCAGTGGTGCTTGTTTCTTAACCGAAACTGGCCGCACCACCAATTGCATTATTCAAAACCCATGTGTAAACCCTGCCGCCACCATCAATGCCTTTTGCAACCCTACCGATGGTAGCAGTTTTTACGTTAATGTGGTAGTAACCGATATTGGCAGCGGCCCATCGCTGAACATTAGCAATAGCTTAAACGCAACGACCTTGCCAGTAACTGCCGCTGGCACCTATACCGCAGGGCCATTTGCAAACAACGCAGTAGTTGACTTGGTATTGGCCAACGATACCGCAGCAGGCTGTAATGTAACGGCCTTAGGCCTTTCTAACGATTGTACTCCGGTATGCACAACCGGTGTGTTTGCGGGCAACGATACTACCATTTGTGCGGGCCAGCGAGTACAACTAGGCAGCGCAAGCACTGCTTTTGTTCAAATACAAAACGAAAACTTTAATGCATGCTCAGCTCCGAACGGTTGGAGCTCCAACACTCAGCTAGGTGCGCAAAACTGGTTGTTTGGCACACCAACTCAAGGTGGCACAGGCGGTATTAACGGAACCTGTATGGCTTACTTTGACGACGACCTAATTGGCAGTGGAGCTAGCCCTAACCTGGTTGAACTCTTATCTCCACCATTTAATGGCAATGCGTATATTTCGGCTCAAGCCCAACTCGACCTGCATTTCCGTAGCGCAGGCTCTGGTGAATACCTAGAAGTTCAAGTATGGGATGGTAGTGCTTATCAAGTGCTAAACAGATACACCGCAAGTGTAACTGGAACCACTTGGGCAAGTTTCCGGAGAGAAACTTATAACTTAACCCCATACCTTAACAACAACTTACACTTACGTATTGTGTACGATGATGCCAATGGTTGGAACTGGTGGGCCGGTATTGATAACTTCTTGGTTACTGGACAACCAGTGCCAACGGGCACTTACACTTGGTCTCCATCAACTGGATTGAGCGATTCAACCTCATCGATACCCGTTGCGACCCCAACAAGCACCACTACTTATACGGTTGAATACGTAAGTGGATTGTGTACTTACAACGACACCGTAACCATTACCGTAAACCCACTACCATTGGTAGCAATAGCTGGTGCCGGGGCAACATACTGCGTTACCGAATCGACCCCAGTGCAGCTATTTGGTTTGCCAGCAGGCGGTACCTTTAGCGGCAGTGGTATAGTGGGTAGCACCTTTGTTCCTAGCAATGGAGGCGCGGGTACCAAAGTACTTACCTACAGCTTTACCGATGCCAACAATTGCACCAATACTGATAGAGATACCGTTTTGGTGAACCCACAACCAGTGGTTACCCTAAATACCGTTAGGCCGCTTTATTGCATCTACGATTTGCCCGATACCTTATTCGGCAGCCCGGCAGGTGGCACATACGCTGGCAATGGTGTTACAGGTAACATTTTCAGCCCATCGGCAGCAGGTGCAGGTAGCCACACGGTTACCTACATATACCAAGACCCTGCTACTGGTTGCAGAGATACAGCCAGCCTTTCATTAGGAGTGGTGAGCGTAGCTGTTACTTTCAATAGCCCGGGCGGCCCATACTGCGCCGAAGATACTAACCGAGTGGCCCTATCAGTATCGCCAGCAGGCGGCACCTTTGTAGGCCCTGGCATATCCAACGGTCAATTCCAGCCAAGTGCTGCTGGTGCCGGTATCCAAACACTAACCTACCTGATTGATTCGTTTATCACTTATCAGCTAGATACCAATTGTTCGTTTAACCCAATTACACCGGTATCGCCTACAACTATAACCTTAGGCGATGATGTACTGAGCTCGGCTATCAATCTGCCGTTCACGTTCAAGTTTTATGGCCAAAACCGCACCGGAATCAAAATAAGCTCAAACGGTTGGATAACCTTTGACGTTGCAACCACTGGTAGCGCACTTGGCAATACCTTGTTGCCAACCGCTGGCGTACCAAATGACGTAATAGCCGGTATGTGGGACGATTTGTTCTCTCCATCAGTTGATTACTTTACCGTAGGCACTGCGCCAAACCGTGTATTTGTAGTAAACTTCAATACCAGCTATCACTTCGGTTCAACTGCTTCAACGGTTCGGTTCCAAATACTACTGAACGAAGGCTCCAATATTGTACAAATATTGTGCTTGGATTGTAATGCTGATGCAAGCTTCCCATCAGCTACCCAAGGTATCGAAAATGCGAATGGCACCAGCGGTATTACCGTTCCGGGTCGTGGAGACAATGATTGGTCAGCATTCTCTGATTGCACCGCCTTTATACCTACTAGTTGCACCTATAGCGAAACGCAAGACGTAACTGTCAATCCGACCCCAAGTGCTAGTGCTGGAAACGATACCAGTATTTGCTTGGGCGGGACAGCAACACTTACTGCCACAGGCGGCGCAAGCTACCTATGGAACAATGGCCAAACAACCGCTAGCATAACCGTTAGCCCAGGAGCTACCACAGCATACAATGTGCGCGTAACCAGTGCTAGTGGATGTGTAGACCGCGATACCGTATTGGTAACCGTATTGCCAACCCCAGTTGTAGCCTTGCCCGACCCAACTATTTGCCAAGGCAGCAATACTACTTTGGATGCAGGTAATGCTGGTGCAACCTTTGCATGGAGCACAAGCGCTACTACCCAAACCATTAACGTTACCGCTGCTGGAGACTATATTGTAACGGTAACGCTTGCATCGGGTTGCACCGATACCGATACTGCAACGGTTGGTATTAGTACCAGCCTGACCGTGAACCCAGGTAACCCAGGCATTTGCCCTGGCGACACTGCTACTTTGAATGCGGGCAACCCTGGTGCATCGTATGTATGGAGCACTGGCGCATTGTCTCAAACCATTCAAGTATCGGTACCTGGCACATATTCAGTTGTGGTTACCGATGCGAGCAATTGCACTGGCACAGGTAGCAGCACCGTTACTGTAAATGTTGTGCCAACAGTTACCTTGCCCGACCCTACTATTTGTACAGGTAGCACGACTACTTTAAGTGCAGGCAACACAGGTGCCACCTTTGCTTGGAGTACTGGCGATAACACGCAAAGCATAACGGTAAACAATGGCGGCAACTATATAGTTACCGTTACCAATAACTTTGGATGTGAAGATGTTGATACCGCAACTGTAACGGTTGGCACAGGCTTAGTTGTTACGCTAGCCAACGTAAGTATTTGCCCTGGTGATACCGCCACGCTTGATGCCGGATACCCTGGCTCAAGCTACCTATGGAACACTGGTGATACCACCCAAACTATTACCGCAACTGGCAATGGAGGATTTGTAGTAACCGTAACCGATAACAGCGGATGCAGCGGTGTTGGCGGCGGCTCGGTTAGTTTACGTGTGCCTGAAGCCGTGAATGCTGGTGTTGATGCTGGCGTTTGCCCAGGTGGAAGTGTGGTGCTTACCGCTTCCGGAAACGTTAGCTCGTTCCAGTGGACAGGTGGCCCAGCTACTGCTACCTACGCCGTAAGCCCTACGGCCAATACATCATACACCGTAACAGGTATTGATGCCAACGGTTGTGCAAGTACCGATGAAGTTGAGGTTGAAGCCTATACCGCACCAAATGCCAGCGCTGGAAACAATGCGGTATCATGTGCTGGTGCTGCCGTAACACTAACTGCTACTGGTGGGGTTAGCTACCAATGGAGCAATGGCGACAATACCGCTGAAGCTACCGTTACACCTGCTGGTGCCACTACCTATACTGTAACCGTAACCGATGCCAACGGCTGCACTGCCACCGATGCTGTTGAGGTAACTATAGCAAGCCTGCCAACCGTTACTTTATCGGGCTTGGATAGCTTGTATTGCGTGAGCGACCCAGCGGTGACCCTAGTAGGTACACCTGCTGGTGGTACCTTCTCTGGTGTTGGCGTTGTTGGCAGTACCTTCAATCCTGGCAATGGCCAATATGGTTTGAATAGTGTAACCTATACCTATACCGACGCAAGCGGTTGCAATAACACCGCCAATGTGAAATTTAACGTAACCTATTGCACCGGTATAGATGAGCCAATCTTCAGCGAATCGGTAACGGTATATCCTAACCCATTCAGCAACGAGGTGTTTGTGCGTTTCGAAGCGGCTTATGATTACACCATTACCGTAAGCATGCGCGATATGGTTGGTAAAACCATCAGCCAACAAGAAGTACAAATTGTGGCAGGTGCCAATGAAATCCGTTTGGATGCAAATGAAAACTTGGCGGGCGGTATCTACTTTGTAGAATTGCAAAGCTTGAAAGAAAGCCGCTCGTTTAAATTGGTAAAATTAAGGTAGTACTTACCATACCGATACCTAAAGGGGCAGTTGCGAAAGTAGCTGCCCCTTTTTAGTTGCGAGTTGAGAGTTACGGGTTACGGGTTGATTTGACCAATTAGCCTTTCAGAGTAAGAATATATTGCTTTGTTCTGTTAAGCCATTGAGGAGTTAAAACAAATAGCCTATTACTTGCAACAAATTATTGGTTTCTAAGCCAGTAAGATATTGCCAAATAGTTTCCTGTTCTTTGCCGCTGGATTTCTTATTTTCGGGGCAGCCTTGGTTGATTTTTGATGTACGAGGTGCGAAGTACGATTGAAATGGTTGAAGTAAAATGAATGAGGGGCGGTTAAATAAAAATCGTACCTCGTAAATCTAAAATTCTAAAATAGAAATGGCTCCTAAGCAACCTGTAATACTAGTAACCAACGATGATGGCATAACCGCACCTGGGATAAAAGCGCTGGTAGAGGCTGTGCGAAGTTTGGGTCGCGTAATAGTAGTAGCGCCAGACAGCCCACAATCGGGCATGGGGCATGCCATAACTATAACCAACCCGCTTAGGCTGATAAAAGTAGATGTGTTTGAAGGCATAGAAGCTTACCAATGCAGCGGTACCCCTGCCGACTGCGTGAAACTGGCTAAAGACAAACTATTGGTAGCACCTGCCGACCTTTGCGTGTCGGGTATCAATCATGGCTCCAACTCATCCATCAATGTAATATATAGTGGCACCATGTCGGCAGCCGTTGAAGCGGCCATTGAGGGCATACCAGCCATCGGTTTTTCGCTGCTCGACCATGAATACCACGCCGATTTTAGTGCGGCAGCGCACTTCGCCAAAATAATTTCGCAGCAGGTATTGCAATATGGACTACCAGATGGAACGTTATTGAACGTAAATATTCCAAAACTGCCATTAAAGCACATAAAGGGAGTTAAGGTTTGTAGGCAAGCACGGGCGCGCTGGGAAGAAGACTACGACAAACGTAAAGACCCTCGTGGAGAAGAATATTATTGGCTTAAAGGCAAATTTATAGTGGAAGATAAGGGACAGGATACCGATGAATGGGCACTGCACAACAGCTACATATCATTAGTACCCACCCAATTTGATATGACGGCCCACCATGCCATTCCTTTTATAAACAACAACTGGACACTGGATGCTAAGACAAGATAATTTTGCCGCAGGCTTTTTGGCCGGACTGGTTTGCTCGGTAATATTCTATGTAATATTCAATGAGACGAACGTCATCCTCATCGAGCACGTTTTCCCGAACGGGACTGGCTTTTCGGAGCAATTCATAGCTATTGTAGCTGTTTGCTCCAACCTATTGCCTTTCCTTATTTTTAATGCCGCCAACAAAGCAAACTCCATGAAAGGTGTTATTGGCGCTACTATATTTTTAGCGGCCATAGCTATTGTCTTCTATCACGACCGTTTCTTTTAATGAAATACTACCTCATAGCTGGCGAGGCGTCGGGCGACCTACATGCCGCTAACCTCATGCGAGAGCTAAAGGTAGTGGATACCAATGCCCAGTTTAGGTTTTGGGGTGGCGATAAAATGCAGGCACAAGGAGGCGAATTGATAAAGCACTACAAAGACTTAGCCTTTATGGGCTTTGCCGAAGTGGTAATGAATCTGCGCACCATCCTTCGCAACATTAGTTTTTGCAAAAAGGACATACTTGTCTACCAACCCGATGTAGTGATATTGATTGACTACCCCGGCTTTAACCTACGTATAGCCAAGTTCTTGAAAAAGCAGGGCATCAAGGTATTTTATTACATCTCGCCACAAATTTGGGCTTGGAAAGAAGGGCGGGTGCATGGCATCAAAAAGACTGTAGACAAAATGTATGTCATCCTGCCGTTTGAGGAAGCCTTCTATAAAAAGTGGGACTACCCAGTGGATTTTGTCGGGCATCCACTATTGGATGCCTTAGAACAACGTCAACCCAGCAGTAATTTTCTAGTAAGAAACAACTTAGGCAAAAAACCATTAATTGCCCTATTGCCCGGCAGCCGCAAACAAGAGATACAAAGGATGCTGCCGATATTATTATCAGTGGTGCACCGTTTCCCCGAATATGATTTTGTGGTGGCAGGTTTAAGCCACATTGACGCCGAGTTTTACAATACCGCGGCACATAGATTGCCCTACCAATTAGTATACGACGAAACATATGCCCTTTTGGAGCATAGCCAAGCAGCGTTGGTAACCAGCGGCACCGCTACCCTTGAAACAGCCCTGCTTAATATTCCGCAAGTAGTATGCTATAAGGGCGGCACCCTCTCCTACCTAATTGCTAAGCAGGTGATAAAAGTGCCTTACATAGCTTTGGTAAACTTGATAATGGTCAGAAAGGTGGTAGAAGAATTGATACAAAACGACTTGACTGAAGCGAGATTGGAAAGTGCTTTAAAAGAACTGCTCCAACCTGCCAAGCGTACCCAAATGCAACAAGATTATGAAATGCTTCGAGAGCAACTCGGCGGCCCAGGCGCGAGCGCCAGAGTAGCGCAATTGATGTGGGCGGAGTTGAATAAAGTATAATGTTGTTGGTATTTTGTCTCTCTCGAACTCAGACTAACCAAATTGGTGTTTTAGCACTACGAATTACACCTCCCTACCCTCCTTTTTAGGAGGGAAACATTACGAAGCAATCACTATTTCTTCAAATAAAAAGCAGTACCTATTGTAACTGATAAACCCCATCGGGGTTAAATGTCTGTAGAAAAAATTATTAGCTGTCTGTAAGCTCCGTAGGAGCGAAACATTCCTAGAAATATATCCTAAGGTACTCACCCTTTATTCCTTCTATAAAGCCTAAAGCCGTTGATGAAGAGCACCAAAAAGGCCAAGATGTAAATCCAATAACGGGAGAATAACAGCACCATGCGGGCAGTAAATAATAGTTCGGTTGTGCGGCGGTCATCGGGTTTCAACTCGTGGGCCTTTTTTAAATCTTCAATTGCCTTATCGTAATTCTTGTTTTCGTAGTACAATTTACCCCTAAAATAGTAAGCCGCTTGTGGGTCTTCCATTTTCTCAATGGCATCGGTAAAATCCTCAATGGCTGCTTCAAAGTCCTTAATAAAAAAGCGCTCCGTAGCACGATTAAAATAGAAACTACCTCGCTCGGGCATTATCTCTATTGCTACGCTAAAATCATCAATGGCCCCCACATGGTTGTTGGTCCTCGACCGGGTAAGGCCCCTATTGTTCAATGCCAGTGCATCATCGGTATACACCTCTAGGTACTTAGTATAATCTTCTTCGGCAGTTACGTATGCACCCATTTCAAAATATAGGTTCGCCCGCTCTAGATTGGCTTTTAAAAACAGCGGGCTTAGCAATATTACCCTATCCAAATCGGCCAATGCCGCCGAGTCATTATCTTCTTGCCGGTACGCAAGCGCCCTATTATAATACGCTTCGGAGAAAGAAGGGTCAAGCTTTAGGGCTTCGTCGTAGTCGGTTATGGCCTTTTTCGGGAAATCCAACTTAAACCAGCAGTATCCACGATTGAAATAAGCATCCCTATCTAAAAAGTTTCGAATAAGGGTACTGTCAAATGCGGCCATGGCGTTTTGGTAGCGCCCTAGTTTCATTAATATTAGGCCCTTCAATTGCCAATAGTTGGCTTCTATGGCAAATTCCGGCTCAGCGTAGGTCATATCCTCCAATGCCAATAGGAGGCTATCCATAGCAAAATAAACCTGCGCCCGATTGTAATAGGCCGCTTGAGAGCCAGGTACCTTTATAAGGTGCTGATTGAAATACTCCAATGCCTCGGTCTGATTGCCCGCCTCAAAACTTTTGATGCCGTTCTCTAGTAGCTTGTTGCCTTGGGCAAAAGCGCCAAAACTTAAAGTGAGCATCAATATATAAAGCGCGGCCTTCAATTGGATAATTCAAGATTTAAGATTCAAAATTGAAAATTGGAAAATTAATTGATACCGCCAAAGAATACACGGTAATACTGGTCAATCCGCAAACTACTTGCCTTATTTTAAAACAAAATTGGCAACCAGTAATCCTGATTGCCAATTTCGAATCTTGAATCTTAAATTTTAAATCTTCCATCAATGCAATACCCCTTCGCTTGCATATAGCGGAAAACGGGCAGCCAACGCATGCACTTCGGCTTTTACCGCAGCTATTACGCTTTCGTCGTCTGGGCTCATTATCAGGCGGTCAATCATATCAATAATCTGCACCATTTCGGCTTCCTTCATGCCGCGGGTGGTAACGGCAGGCGTACCTATGCGAATACCAGAAGTAACAAACGGCGAGCGATCATCGAAAGGCACCATGTTTTTGTTCACGGTTATTTCAGCTTTGCCCAAAGTTTGCTCTGCTTTTTTGCCATTAATATCCTTGTTGTGCAAGTCAATCAGCATCAAGTGGTTGTCGGTGCCACCGCTAATAATGTGGTAGCCGCGCTTTACCAACTCACCAGCCATGGCTTGCGCGTTGGCTATTACTTGACGGCAGTATGCGCGGTAGTCGTCGGTAAGGGCTTCGCCAAAAGCGATGGCTTTACCGGCAATTACATGCTCCAACGGGCCGCCTTGTGTACCCGGAAAAACAGCACCATCCATAATGCTGCTCATCATGCGCACTTCGCCTTTAGGGGTGGTAAGGCCAAATGGGTTTTCGAAATCTTTCCCCATCAAAATCAATCCGCCACGTGGGCCACGAAGGGTTTTGTGGGTGGTTGTGGTTACTACATGGCAGTGTGGTATTGGGCTATCCAAGAGCTTGGCGGCAATCAACCCAGCAGGGTGGGCCATATCGGCCAAAAGGAAAGCACCTACTTTATCGGCAATACTACGGAAACGGGCATATTCCCACTCGCGTGAGTATGCCGAAGCGCCACAAATAATCAGCTTTGGTTTGGCTTCTAGCGCAATGGCTTCCACCTTGTCCATATCAATGCGGCCAGTAGCCTGCTCCACACCATAAAAATGCGGCTTGTACAACTTACCCGAAAAGTTCACCGACGAACCGTGGGTTAAGTGCCCCCCGTGCGACAAATCGAAACCCAAGATGCTATCGCCGGGCTGCAACAAGGCTAACATTACGGCAGCATTGGCCTGTGCGCCACTGTGCGGCTGCACGTTGGCATACTCGGCACCATATAGTTCTTTGGCACGGTCAATGGCTAAGGTCTCTACCTCATCCACAAACTCGCAACCGCCATAATAGCGTTTGCCAGGGTACCCTTCGGCATATTTGTTGGTAAACACGCTGCCCATGGCATCCATTACCTGTTGGCTGGTAAAGTTTTCGCTGGCAATAAGCTCTATACCGTTCTGTTGGCGGAGCTTTTCTTTTGCTATCCAGCCAAAAACTACTTCATCTCTAGGTATCATAATGGATGTTTGGGTTAAGTGCTGCAAAGTTAACCATGATTTGGTGGATTGCAGGGGTGCAAGCGGAATTTCTTTTGTACCAACCTTTAAAACTACCTTAACATTATTTAATAACCCCCTACCCCAACTTTTGGCACAATTACTGCTAATACCACCAGCATTCGGTAGGTTTGCGATCGGATAGGGCGTTTTTAGCGAATTAAAACATATCCCCGTCTATTTTGGTTACCGATTATTGTATAATGTTCTATATTAGTTCTGTAAAATCAACTTGACACGATGTTCTCAAGAATATTCCTTGTTTTAGCCACTTCTGGCATTATATTCACCGCAGCATCATTCCGCCCCTCTACCGCATCCCAAAAGGATAAGGTGCTATTGGAAATGATCGTAAACGGCATCCAACAAAACCATTATGCCGATATCGCCATCGACGATAAATTCAGCGAGCGTGTTTATGACCTATTCTTAAAGAACATTGATTACGGCAAGCGCTTTTTTACGCAAGGCGACATTGAAGCTTTTGCAAGCTACCGCCGCAAGCTCGATGAGCAAATGAAAGGTGGTAGCTACGAGTTTTTCGACCTTACGGTAAGTGTATACCAAAAACGCCAAAAACAAGTGGAAGGATGGTACCAAGAGATACTGGCCCAGCCTTTTAATTTTGATAAGATTGAGGATATTGAAACCGATGCTGAAAAAAGGGGCTATGCCAAAGATGAAAAAGAACTGAAAGAACTATGGCGCAAACAGCTCAAGTTTCAAGTGCTTACCCGCTTGGCCGATAAGCTAGAGGAGCAAAGCAAAGCGGAGAAAGACGACGAGATAAAGAAGAAAAACCTTGCCGATTTTGAAAAAGACGCCCGCGAACGGGTGCTAAAAACCCATACCGATTGGTTTCACCGCATGACGCGCCAAAACCTGGACGACTACCGCAGCATTTTCTTGAACAGCATAGCCATGTCGTTCGACCCGCATACCTCGTTTTTGCCCCCGAAAGACAAAGAGAACTTTGATATATCAATGAGCGGCAAACTGGAAGGCATTGGTGCTACGCTGCAAGAAGAAGGTAGCTACATAAAGGTAACCAGTATAGTAGCAGGCAGCCCGAGCTGGAAACAAGGCGACCTGAAAGTTGGCGACATAATACTAAAAGTAGCCCAGGGCAAAGACGAACCCGTTGATATTGTTGATATGGCCGTTGATGAGGCCGTGCAATTGATTCGTGGCGCCAAAGGCACCGAAGTGCGCCTAACGGTAAAAAAAGTGGATGGTAGCATCAAAATAGTGCCTATTATTCGCGATGTGGTGATATTAGAAGAAACTTATGCCAAATCGGCCATCATACAAAAGGATGGCGAGAAAAATAAAGTAGGCTACATAAGCCTACCTAAATTCTATGCCGATTTTAGCCGTAGCGGTGGCGCCAATAGCGGCGACGATGTGCGCAAAGAAGTGATAAAGCTGAAAAAACAGGGCGTAGAAGGATTGATTATCGACCTGCGCAACAATGGTGGCGGCTCGTTGCAAGATGTAGTAGATATGGCCGGGCTGTTTATTGAAAGCGGACCAGTGGTGCAAGTAAAATCTAGGATGGGCAACCCATACCTGCTGGAAGACCGCGACCCCAACCTAGTGTATGATGGTCCGTTGGTGATATTGGTAAACGAGTTCAGCGCATCGGCCTCTGAAATTTTGGCAGCCGCTATGCAAGATTACAAGCGCGCCGTGGTTATTGGCAGCAGCGCTACTTTTGGCAAAGGCACCGTGCAGCGTTTTATCGATTTGGACGAAAACCTCTCGCCCGAATTGAGCAGCATTAAACCATTAGGGGTTATAAAACTTACTACCCAAAAGTTTTACCGCATCAATGGGCAAACCACCCAGTTGGAAGGTGTGGTGCCCGATGTAATTTTGCCAAGCCTATACAGCACGTTGGATATGGGCGAAAAGGACGAAAACTACCCATTGCCCTGGGATGTGATAAAACCAGTACCGTACCAACTTTGGAATGATAGCATGAGCAACTTTGATAAGGTAACCACCAAAAGCAAAACCCGCATAACCAGCGATAAACTATTTGGTTTGGTACTTGAAAATGCCGAGCGCCTGGGCGACTACCGCAAAAACAGCGTGTACAGCTTGCACTTGGGCCTATACCAAGACCGCCAGAAAAAAGAGCTGGAAGAAGGCAAAAGGTACGATGCTGCCAACGAAACCGTTCAACCCATGACCGTATACACCCCAGATGCCGATAAGGCAGGCATTAACGCCGATGAAAGCAAAAAGGAGAGAAACGAATCATGGCACAAAGACATCCAAAAGGATATTTACTTGCTTGAGTCGGTTTGTGTAATAAAAGATATTATAGAGTTGCCCAAGAACCGAGTAGTAACCCAGAAATAACAACACTCAATAGTGCCTAACATCATTAAGGTGCAGCGTTTGCTGCACCTTTTTTGTTTGTGCTGGTGATTAATGTCAATAACCCCGAAAAAGTTCACTCCGCAGTACCACAAATGCAGTAGTATCCGTAATTTTAACGCCGATAGAGAAACAAACATATTGTTGACAATTGACCGAATATAGAAAAATAGCATTATTTCATTAATTGCAAACGGTTGATTGCCCAATGATTGTGTTCGTTATTTAGACTATTTCCAAACAACACTTTTTTATTTTCTTTTGTTGTTTGATTAGGTTTTGATGCATAACTTTGCCGCAGCCAAAATTTTGACAAAAGGCTGACAATTCAAGGGAAAACACAAGTTCGAGATGAACGTTAACAGATATTCCTATTTAAGTTTCTTACTACTTTTTGCCTTAATGGTAGCGCCAAGTTTGGTGCACGCTCAGGATGCACCAAGCGAGCAAGTTCTTGCAGGCGAAAAGTTATTTAAAGCTAATTGCGCAAGCTGCCACAAGCTAAACGCCAAACTAGTAGGTCCTGCACTTGAGGGTGTGGAGAAACGCTGGACTGATGGCGGCGAGCATGCTGGTGTATCTGGCCGCGACTGGTTAAAGCGCTGGATTAAAAACTGGCAAGACCCGGTAAATGCAGGTAACCCCTATGCGGTGGCTATGCAAAACTACGATGCATCGGCCATGACCCAGTTCCCAGCATTGCAAGATGCTGATTTAGAGAACCTTTTGGCTTACATCCTAACGCCACCTGCACCACCAAAACCTGTTGAACCTGCAGCAGGCACAGCAGCATCAACTGCCGAAAACCCTTACACCACTTACATGATTTGGGGTTTAATCGCACTGTTGGTTATTGTAGCAATAGTGTTGGTGCGCGTTTCAAATTTATTGAACCGAATGGTACTTGAGAAAGAAGGCCAGCCTATTCCAGCGGCAGTGCCTTTCTGGAAAAACAAGAAGCTTCGCGCTGCTCTTACCTTGCTCATCGTTATTTACATTGGTAATGCTACCGTAACCGGTGCTATCGACTTGGGCCGTCAACAAGGTTACATGCCAGAGCAACCTATTAAATTCTCGCACGAGTTGCACTCTGGTATCAACAAAATAGATTGCCAATATTGCCACAGTAGCGCCGCAGAAAGCAAACACTCCAACATACCTTCTAGCAACGTATGTATGAATTGCCACAAAGGCATTAAAGGCGATGACCCTAAAAATGGCAAGTACGGTAAAATCGAGATTTCGAAAATATATGCTGCCGCTGGTTTCAACCCAATTTCTGGTACTTACTTCGAAGATTATGCCAACCAAGACAAGGCATACGTTGATAGTATCTTGACTGTTTGGTTGAGCGATAGCAAAGTAACCGCCACCAAAAACGATATTGAAGCGGTGTTGGCACAAGTGCAGAAGCCAATTGAGTGGACACGCATACACAACCTACCCGACCACGTTTACTTCAACCACTCGCAGCACGTAACCGCTGGTGGTATTGAGTGTCAAACATGTCACGGGCCAGTTGAAACCATGCCTGAGTTGTACCAATTTTCTCCGTTGTCAATGGGCTGGTGTATTAATTGCCACCGAACCTCGGAGGTTAAGTTTACCCAAAATCCTTACTACGAAACATTCCAAGTATATCACGAGCGTTTGAAAGACGGAGAGATGAAGAATGTAACGGTAGAGAAAATTGGTGGCACCGAGTGCCAAAAGTGCCACTATTAATCAATTAGCATCATCTAGAATCAAGATATAATGGCTGAACAACAATTTTGGAAAGGCTTGGACGAAAAGTTCCATGAGCCCGAGTTCATGCAGCAAGCCGGTAAGGAATTTCCTGAAGAACTTCCTGGATTCGGTGCAAAACTACAACAGGCCAGTACTAGCCGTCGCGACTTCCTGAAAGTTTTAGGATTTAGCGTAGGTGCTGCTACTATTGCTGCCGGTTGCGAAATGCCTGTGCGCAAGTCAATACCTTACTTGGTAAAACCTGATGAAATTACCCCGGGTATAGCCAATTACTACGCATCATCGTATGTTGACGGTGGCAACTATTGCAGCGTTTTGGTAAAAACCCGCGAAGGCCGCCCTATCAAAATTGAGGGTAACAACCTATCCCAAATTACTTACGGCGGTACCGATGCATCGGCACAAGCTTCTGTATTGAGCCTATATGATATGCACCGCCCACGCGGCCCAGTTGCCAATAAAAAAGCAACTAATTGGGCTGAGCTTGATAAAGCTGTAGTTGAAAAACTACAAGCTATCAAAGCTGCTGGTGGCACTATCCGAATTTTGTCTTCAACTATAATCAGCCCATCTCTAAAAGCCGCTATTGCCAAATTTATTGAGCAATTTCCAGGTACGGAGTTGGTGCAATACGATGCAGTATCGTACAGCGGTTTGTTAGATGCCAATGAACAAAGCTTCGGCTTGCGTGTGGTGCCAAACTACCGTTTCGAGAAAGCTAAAGTGGTAGTTAGTTTAGGCGCCGATTTTTTAGGTACTTGGATTAGCCCAACTGAATATGCCTACAACTACGGCCTAACCCGTAAAGTAAGCAAAGACAACGCTAAGATGTCTCGCCACTATCAGGTAGAGTCTTACGCAAGCTTAACTGGTTTGAACGCCGACGTTCGTGTACCAGTAAAACCATCAGAAGAAACCGTAGCGGCTATTACCTTGTACAACTTGGTAGCTGCCAAATTGGGCGGTACCAGCATTAGTGGTGGCAAACTTGAATCGGCTTACGGCGAAAGCTTGAAAAACGCAGCCAACGACTTAGTAGAAGCTAAAGGTGCTTCATTGGTGGTTAGTGGCTCAAACGACGTAAACGTGCAGTTGATTGTAAATGCCTTGAACCAATTACTTGGTAACTACGGCACTACTATCGACTTCAACGAATATAGCAACCTACGCCAAGGCAACGATACCGCATATAACAAATTGGTAGCCGATGTTGAAGCAGGTGCAGTTAAAGGTTTGATTATCATCAATAGCAACCCAGCTTACAACCTACCTAAAGGCGATAAATTTATAGAAGCCCTTGGCAAAGTGGAGTTGACTGTTTCTTTGAACGACAAACAGACCGAAACCGATACCCTTTGTCAGTTTTTGGCTCCCGACCACCATTACTTGGAGAGCTGGGGAGATGCTGAACCGCGCAACGGCCACATTAGCATCATCCAACCTACAATCGATCCATTGTTCGATACCCGTTCGGCTGGCGAAAGCTTGTTGAAGTTTGCAGGCATCAATCAATCATACTACGATTTTGTTCGTGAGAACTGGAATACCAACATCTTTACCAAGAGTACCGGATTGAACCTATTTGGTCACTTCTGGGATCGCTCGGTGCACGATGGCGTGTTTACTTATACCCCAGCAGTAACCGTTACAGCAGGCACTATAGATGTTGCCGCTGCGGGAGCTGCTGCGTTGAAAAACGTGAAGTCTGGTGGATTGGAAGTAGTAATGTACGAAAAGACCGCCATTGGTGATGGTAAGGATACTGACAACCCTTGGTTGCAAGAATTGCCCGATCCGGTATCTAAAATAACTTGGGACAACTACGCTTGCGTATCGTTGAAGTTTGCTGAAGCTAATGGACTTGACTTTACTGCCGACCGCACTCGTAAGAGCTATGGCCGCACCGTTCAAACCATAAAACTTACTGTAAACGGTACCGAAGTTGAATTGCCAGTGCACATTCAACCAGGTATGCCTGATGGTACTATTGCGGTAGCGTTAGGCTATGGTCGCGAAGTGGTAGGTAAAGCCGGTGAAGTAGGTGCCAACGTTTACCCTTTCCTTACTAAATATAGCAATGGTGGCCAAAGCCGCTATGCCAACGATGCGAGTTTTACCGTAACCGGTAACGACTACAAACTAGGCCAAACACAAACACACTTTAGCGTAAGCGACGGTTTGAACCAACGCGGTATAGTAAAAACTACCACGCTAGAAGAGTATACACACGACCCTGCCTCTGGTAACCATGACCGTGCACACGTAAAAGAGCACTTGCAAACATTATATGGCTACCACGAGTTTCCTGGACACAAATGGGGAATGGGCATTGACCTAAACGCATGTTTTGGTTGCGGTGCTTGCGTAGTAGCTTGTAATGCCGAAAACAATATACCAGTAGTAGGTAAGAAAGAGATAACCTTGTATCGCGAGATGCACTGGTTGCGTATTGACCGCTACTACTTTGGCGATGTTGAGAACCCATCAGCGGTGTTCCAACCGATGATGTGCCAACATTGCGAAAACGCACCATGCGAAAACGTTTGCCCAGTATCGGCAACCAACCACAGCAGCGAAGGCTTGAACCAAATGGCCTACAACCGTTGTATCGGTACCCGTTATTGCGCAAACAACTGCCCTTATAAAGTACGTCGTTTCAACTGGTTCGATTACTGGGGTGCCGATAGCTTCACACTTACTGGCGCGCTTGAAAACAACTACGATCCACACCAAATGACAGGTGACCTTACCCGCATGGTATTGAACCCGGATGTAACGGTTCGTTCTCGTGGTGTAATGGAGAAATGTTCTTTCTGCGTGCAGCGCATACAAGAGGGCAAACTTACCGCCAAAAAACAAGGTCGTAAACTGCAAGATGGCGACATCAAAACAGCTTGCCAAAGCGCTTGTGTAACTGGTGCCATTGTATTTGGTGATGTAAACAACCCGGAATCTGCGGCAACATTGATGAGCAACAACGAGCGCGGGTTTAAAGTTATCGAGGAAATACACACGCTTCCGTCTATTACATACCTTACCCGGGTGCGTAATATCAACGACAAAGAGCAATTGAAAGCAGTAAACCTGTTGAGCAATAACACCATGCATCCGCCCGGAGCTGAAGCGCACCACACTGGTGGTGAGGCACACGGCACTGAAGCGCCTGCATCGCACGACAGTCATAGTGAAGAAGGACATCATTAATTAGAAATAACAAATAACACAGCATGGGATCTTACGAATCACCCATACGCGAGCCTCTGATACTTGGTGATAAGGATTATAAACAAATCACCACGGATATAGTAAGAAGCACGCAAGGTTTTCCGCCATTGAGTTGGGTAATTGCTATTAGCATTGCCGGAAGTTTGGCCGCATTCTACTTTTTCTGTGTAGCATGGACCGTGTATTACGGTATCGGCGTATGGAACTTGAACAAGACGGTAGGTTGGGCTTATGACATTACCAACTTCGTTTGGTGGGTAGGTATTGGCCACGCTGGTACCCTTATCTCGGCGGTGTTGTTGTTGTTCCGCCAAAAGTGGCGTACCGGTATCAACCGCGCTGCAGAAGCAATGACCATCTTTGCGGTTATATGCGCAGCACAGTTTCCAGGTATCCACATGGGTCGTCCATGGATGGCGTTCTTTATCTTTCCTTATCCAAACTCACGCGGTCCGCTTTGGCCTAACTTCCAATCGCCGCTAATGTGGGACGTATTTGCCATTTCTACTTACTTTACCGTATCGCTGTTGTTCTGGTACTCTGGTTTGTTGCCCGATTTTGGTACCATCCGCGACCGCTCTAAAGGCAAAATTCGTAAGGCTATATACAATGCGCTTAGCTTCGGCTGGCGCGGTGAAGCCAAACACTGGCAACGCTTTGAATCACTATCACTAGTACTTGCAGGTTTATCAACCCCTCTGGTATTATCAGTTCACACGATTGTATCATTTGACTTTGCAACATCGGTTATACCTGGCTGGCACACCACCATTTTTCCTCCGTATTTCGTTGCGGGTGCTATCTTCTCGGGCTTTGCGATGGTATTAACACTGATGTTGATAACCCGCAAGGTTTTGAAATTGGAAGATTACATCACCATTGCTCACATTGAAGCAATGAACAAAATCATTCTACTTACCGGCTCTATTGTAGGTATAGCCTACATCACTGAATTGTGGACTGCTTGGTACTCTGGTTTCATTTATGAGTGGTTTGCTTTTTACAACCGCGCATTGGGCCCTATGGCTTGGGCATACTACATCATGATGACCTGCAACGTAATCAGCCCGCAGTTCTTCTGGATTAAAAAACTACGCCGCAACTTATACCTAACGTTCTTCCTATCTATTACCGTTAACATCGGTATGTGGTTCGAGCGTTTTGTAATCATCGTAACCTCTTTGTACCGCGATTATATCCCATCAAGCTGGGCCGATTACTACCCAAGTTGGGTTGAAGTAGGTATCTATGTGGGTACCATCGGGTTGTTCTTTACCTTGTTCTTGTTGTTTGCCAGGGCATTCCCGGTAATCGCTATAGCCGAGGTAAAATCAATCTTGAAATCATCAGGTGCTGCTGCCCGTGTTAAGCAGAAAGCAAAAGATGATGCAATGGCCAAAGGCGGTTATGCTGAAGGTGGAGACCTAGCTGGTGCTCACCACGATGTAAAAATTGACTAATTAAGAAACAAGCTACATCCAATGGATAAATACGTAGTAGGACTGTACGATGACGAAGAAGTGTTGCTTTCTGCCGTTAAGAAAGTAAAGCAAGCTGGCTTCCACATCCACGAAGTGGTTACACCATTTCCGGTTCACGGATTAGATGACGCACTTGGTCACAGACAAAGCCGTTTGCATACGGTAGGTTTCGTTGGCGGCGCTACGGGTTTCACTATTGCCATTTCATTTATGATTTGGGCAGCAACCTCTAGCTACCCTACCAACTATGGTGGTAAGCCTTATTTGTCATTACCTTCTTACATACCTATCACTTTTGAGTTGACTGTATTGTTTGCAGCCATATCAATGGTAGTAGCCTTTTTTATACGTTGTGGATTGTCTATTTCCGCTAAACCGAAAATTTATGACGAGCGCACTACCGACTATTTGTTCGGTATGGCCATAAAGGTAACGGAAGATACCACTCCTGAAGATTACTCACGCATCAACGATACCTTCACCAAAACTGGTGTAGCCGAAATCAAAGTGCGTGATTTTGATGAAGAGAAATAATAAATGAAAGATAACCACCTGGTTGACATGAATATTCATCAAACAGTACGATTGAGCCTTGTAGGTGCCCTAATGTTGGCCCTTGCATCTTGTGGCAGCGACAACCGCACCCCAGGACGCACTTTTGTGCCAGATATGGCATACTCTCAGGCTTACGAAACATACACCAAAAACCCATCATTTGGCAAGGATAGCCTTGGTGCGGTAGATAGCTTTGAGGCCCGCTTGCCCGTAGCACACACAATTGCTAGAGGTTTGTTGCCAGCCACTAATATTGGCGATGATAAAGTGTTGGCCTCGTATCTATACAAAACCCATTACGCCAATACCGATAGCAACTACCTTGCTTCTACCAACAATTTGAAGAACCCTTTCCAACCTGAAAAAGAAGTGTTAGAGCGTGGTAAATACCTTTACACCATACACTGTATGGTATGCCATGGCGAGAAAGGTTTGGGCGACGGTAGCATTGTGCAAACCCAAGCCTATCCACCTGTGCCATCTTATGCCGATCGTTTACCTACCATTTCTGAAGGACAAATGTTCCATAGCATTACCTATGGTAAAAACTTGATGGGTAGCTATTCATACGTTTTAACTACCGATGATAGGTGGAAGGTTATTTACTACATTCAACAATTGGTAAACGTAGGACCATTTGCTAAAAATACAGCCACTACAACGGCAGCAGCACCAGCAGATAGCACCGCAACCGGTAATTAATAAGTAACGACGCAACATCCCAATAAACTATAAGCGCATTTCGCAATGACTGAAACATATAATTTTTCATCCGGACTCAAAAAAACCGCAGCCTTATTTCTAGGTATCGGTCTTTTGGCTGTCATCGTTGGGGCTCTCCTAGCCGGTGGACACGGTATTGACAGGGTATGGTCGAACTTATTGATCGATACCTATTATTTTACAGGCATCGGCCTTGCTTCTATATTTCTTATTGCGGCCCACCAAATTGGTTACGGTGGATGGCATGTACTCATTAAGCGCATTCCAGAGGCTATGGGTTCTATAGTGCCAGTAATGGGTATATTCCTTTTAATCATACTTGTAGGCACACTATTTCACGGCCACCACTTGTACTTCTGGGCTGCTGAAGGTATACACGATCCTGCAAGCCCTAATTATGACGCACTAATTGCAGAAACTACTGGCAAATCGGTTTACTTAAACCCAGTGTTCTATGCCATACGTATTGTATCATACGTAGCGCTATGGACTGCCGCAATATTTGCTATGCGCAACATCTCGAAGAAAGAAGATGTACTTGGCGTATCGGCCACTTACCAGAAAAGTAAATACATTGCCGCCATTTTCATCTTGATTTTTGCGGTAACCAGCTCAACTGGCGCTTGGGATATATCAATGAGTGTAGACCCACACTGGTATAGCACGCTATTTGGATGGTACAATTTTGCTAGCTATATGGTTGGTGCGCTTGCCATAATGATAGTAACTGTAGCTTACCTCAAAACACAAGGGTACTTGAAAGATGTAAACGAAGAACACTATCACAACTTGGCCATGTTCATGTTCGGATTCAGCGTTTTCTATACCTACCTATGGTTCAGCCAGTTTATGTTGATATGGTATGGCAACATGCCAGAAGAAACCGCATACTTCGCACAGCGTTTCAGCAATCCGCTATTTAAATTTCTATTTTTTACCAGCTTATCTGTCAACTTTTTCTTCCCGTTCCTTGTTCTAATTAGGAGGAAATCAAAAAGGAATGTTGAGCTATTGGTGTTTGTTTCTATTGTGTTGTTCCTTGGTCACTGGATAGATTTTTACAACCAAATTGCCCCAGGTACCATGACAGACCACAAAACACACGAGTCGCATGCAGGTTTCGGATTGATTGAATTTGGAATGCTTTCAACGTTTATTGGCATATTCATCTTCGTAGTGTTCAATACCCTTACCAAGCAGTCATTGATACCGGTGAACAACCCTTATTTGAGAGAAAGTATCACGCATCATACGTTAAAATAATAGTCCGCAATGAATACTTTGATAGGTATAGTAGCAATTGTACTCATTTTCGTAATCGTCTTTCAATTGGCGAAAACAAGTGAGTTGATGGGTATATTGAAAGGTGACAAAGAAGGTGACACTTCTGAAAGCACTAACAACACCCATGGCTTTTTAATGATGTTCCTAATGATTACAGGCTTGATAGCCGTATTTTTAGGATGGTGGCTTGTAGAGGATAAATTACTGCAAGGCAATAGGAACTTTACTCCTGCATCAAAACATGGCGACTCGATAAACAGCATGTTCTGGATTACATCCATCATATGCGGTATCGCGTTCGTAATTACCCAAGCATTATTGTTTTGGTTTTCGTACAAATATCGTGCTCGCAAAGGCAACAAAGCCCAGCACTTTTCGCACGATAACAAACTAGAGATAGTTTGGACCGTGATTCCGGCAATCGTACTTACTATTTTGGTAGCACGCGGTATCGAAACTTGGTATGAAATAACTGCCGATGCCCCGGCAGATGCACGAATAGTAGAGGTAACCGCTCAACAATTTAACTGGACGGTGCGTTATCCTGGTAGTGATTCGTTGTTAGGCAAACGTGAGTTTGAATTGATAAGCGGCGAAAACTCATTGGGCATTGATTGGAACGATGCAAAAAGCCATGACGATTTAATGCCAACCGAAATTGTTTTGGAGAAAAACAAGCCCGTGCTTTTTAAATTGGGAGCTAAAGACGTATTGCACAGTTTTTATCTAACCCATTTTATGATTAAAATGGACTGTGTGCCAGGTATTCCTACCCAGTTTTGGATGACGCCTACCCATAGCACACAAGAAATGCGCGACTTGCGTGGCAACCAAGAATTTGATTATGAGTTGGCTTGTGCCGAGCTATGCGGACGAGCCCACTACAATATGCGCTTTATTGTGAAGGTTTTAGAAACCGAAGAATACAACGCATGGTTGGCTGAGCAAAAACCGTTTTATGATGCCATTAAAGCAACACTAAACCCAGCTCCTGCAGCAGCGCCAGTGGAAGGAACTGCGCCAACTGAGGCAACTGACTCAACAACCGTAACTCCTGCAATTGAGAACGGAAGTGTTGATACCGAAGTAGAGAGTAAAAAGAACGTTATTTCAAGCTTATAAATTTTATTACAATGGCTGAATTACATAACCCAGCGATTGAAGTTGGACATGATACGCACGGTCACGGGCATGACCACCATCACGGGCACGACGATCATGGTCACCATGAGCTGAATTTTATTGAGAAATATATTTTTAGTCAAGACCACAAGGTTATTGGGAAACAGTTCCTGTTTCTTGGTATGGCATGGGCTATAGTAGGTGGTTTGTTTTCCATCTTCTTTCGTTTGCAACTAGCATGGCCCGAAGAATCATTCCCAATTTTGGAGTGGTTTTTAGGTAGCTGGGCCGAAGGTGGCAAACTAAGTGCTGAATTTTACTACGCGTTGGTTACCATGCACGGTACTATTCTGGTATTTTTTGTATTAACCGCAGGTTTGAGTGGTACGTTTAGTAACTTCCTGATTCCGCTTCAAGTAGGTGCTAGAGACATGGCCTCGCCTTTTATGAACATGCTATCTTTCTGGATGTTCGTGCTTTCAAGCTGTGTGATGTTGTTCTCTTTGTTTATCCAAACTGGTCCGGCATCAGGTGGCTGGACAGCATACCCACCGCTAAGCGCATTGCCACAAGCTAGTCTTGGTTCAGGCCTTGGTATGGATTTGTGGTTGATAAGCATTGCGTTATTCATTGTATCAGTAGCATTAGGTGGCCTCAACTATGTAACCACTGTAATCAACATGCGTACCAAAGGCATGGACTTCTTCCGTATGCCGCTTACTGTTTGGGCGTTCTTTTTTACTGCTATCATTGGTTTGCTATCATTCCCAGTATTGTTCGGCGCTGCAATTTTGCTTGAGTTCGACCGTTTGTTGGGCACGAGCTTTTTCCTGAGCGACATTTATGTAGCTGGTGAAGCATTGCAACATTCAGGCGGTAGCCCAATTTTGTTCCAACACTTGTTCTGGTTCTTGGGTCACCCAGAGGTATACATTATTATCTTGCCTGCCATGGGTATCGTATCCGAGGTTATGTCGGTGCACTCACGTAAACCGATATTTGGTTACAAAGCGATGGTTTTCTCTATTCTAGGTATTACTATCCTATCGTTTATTGTGTGGGCTCACCACATGTTTATGTCGGGATTAAATCCGTTTGTTGCGTCCATATTCGTTTTGTTCACGTTGTTGATTGCTGTACCGTCGGCTATCAAAGTATTCAACTGGATTACCACCCTATGGCGCGGTAGCATCCGCTTGAACCCTGCCATGTTGTTCGCCATCGGTTTCGTATCCCTGTTCATTTCAGGTGGTCTTACTGGTATCTATCTTGGTAACTCAACCTTGGATATACAATTGCACGATACATACTATGTAGTAGCGCACTTTCACATAGTAATGGGCCTAGCAGCATTTTATGGTATGTTTGCCGGTATTTACCACTGGTTCCCTAAAATGTTTGGTCGATACATGAATTCTAGCATGGGCTATGTGCACTTTTATGTAACCCTAGTAGGTAGCTACGCTATATTTTGGCCAATGCATTACTTAGGTATGTCGGGCGTACCACGTCGTTACTACGATTTCTCGGTGTTTGATCAATTTAGCCAATACGCCGAATTGAACAAGTTCATAACCATTGCAGCTATTATTGTATTTGCAGTAAACATCTTGTTTGTATTCAACTTCTTCTACAGCATCTTCAAAGGCCGTAAAGTAACCGTGTTGAATCCATATGGTGCTACTACCCTTGAGTGGACCACTCCAATTCACCCTGGACACGGTAACTGGGTAGGCGAAATTCCGGAAGTACACCGTTGGCCTTACGATTACAGCATTAACGGTCGCGACTTTATTCCTCAAACTGAGGCTCTAGGCGCTGGCGAAGTTGATGACCATGACCACGGCTCTGATTTACCGAACGTAGGTAGTGCTATTCCTGGCAAACACTAGTAACAACCCGTCAACAAATAACTGTAACCTAAAGAGCTCATAAGCAAAGTGAATACCCGTATACAAACCAACCCTATAACAACGCTCATCAGAGCCAAATTGGCTGACTACAGCCAATTGGTAAAGTTGCGCTTGGCTGGTACCGTGGTGTTCTCTTCGGTTATTACTTTTGCTATAGCCAATTATGGCCATGTTGATTTGGGGTATTTGTTGTTGCTATTCTTAGGCGGTTTTTTAGTTACTGGTTCAGCAAATGCTTTGAACGAAGTATTTGAAAAGGACCTAGATAAATTAATGAAGCGTACCGAAAACCGCCCGTTAGCCACTGGACGCATGAGTTCTACCGAAGCTATATTGGCTGCTGGTATTATGGGGGTTGCAGGTATACTTATACTGGGATACTTTTTTAACTACCTGAGCGCATTCCTAGGTGCGGTATCACTGTTTAGTTATGCGTTTATATACACTCCCATGAAGCGCTTGTCGCCTATTGCGGTGTTTATTGGCGCTATACCAGGGGCTATGCCTCCATTAATTGGTTGGGTAGCAGCTACCGGAGAAATTTCAGTAATTGGTTTATCTATAACCATGATGCAGTTCTTGTGGCAGTTTCCGCACTTCTGGTCAATAGCATGGGTAGGCGAAGCAGATTATAAAAAGGCTGGCTTCAAACTGTTACCTTCAGAAGGTGGAAAAGATAAGTTTACTGCCTTGCAGAACATTATCTACATCAGTGTTTTAATACCAGTATCATTGATACCGGTAATGATGGGATGGGTGCACTGGATTGGTGGAGCAGTAATATTGTTGGCCGGAGTAATGTTTATGTTGCAAGCCGCGCAGTTGTTTCGCACTTGTGAAGATGCAGACGCACGCAAATTGATGTTTGTATCAATTATATATCTTCCGGTAGTTTTGATGGCGATGTTAATTGGGAGGATAGGATAATGGGAACGCTAGCTTACAAAAAAGAAATATTGCCCGATAACGTACAACCGTTTAAGGTTCACCCACAGAAATTTGCCTTGTGGGTAGGTATATCGGTATTGTGTATGGCATTTGCTGGCCTCACCAGCGCTTACCTTGTTCGTAAGGCTGCACCAAACTGGCAAGAGTTTATTATGCCTACCCAATTTATCTTAAGCGCAGTGCTTATGATGTTGAGTAGCATTACTATTCAAGGGGCAGTATGGGCATTCAAACGAGATAAAATAGCCTTCTACAACACCACTTTATTTATTTCGCTAGTATTAGGTATTTCATTTTTGGTAAGCCAGTATTTAGGATGGATGGCTCTTGAACAACGAGGTGTATACCTAAACGGCAATCCCTCTGGCTCGTTTGTGTACGTTATAAGTTACTTGCACGTTGCGCACGTAATTGGAGGCATATTACCCATGACGATAGCCCTAGTGCGCTCATTGTGGTTGTTTGGCGACCCGGCTAAGCTGGCGGCTTTCAAAACGGATAATAATAAAAGAGTTGGCATTGAATTGCTTGCTACTTATTGGCATTTTGTTGACATACTCTGGATATATTTGCTTTTATTTTTCATGTTCAGTTAACCCAGTTTTACTATAAATGGCTGCTGATACCCACTTAGAGAAAGAAACCGAACAAATACAAGATATTTGGAACGGTGGAACTGAGCCCATGAAGGCCAGTTACGGAAAATTGATGATGTGGTATTTCATCCTTTCGGATGCATTTACCTTCGCTTCATTTTTGATTATGTATGCCGCACTTAGGGTAAGCTCTGAGGTATGGCCTGATCCGAATGCGGTGTTCAATTCATTTCCATTTTTACACGGAACCAAGCTACCGTTAGGTTTTGTAACGGTAATGACGTTCATCCTTATCTTGAGCTCTGTGTTTGTAGTACGGGCAGTGCAAGAAGGCCACCGTATGAACCAAAAAGGCGTATTGCTTTGGATGTTCTTAGGTATATTGGGCGGTCTAGGTTTCTTGGGCTGTCAAGCTTGGGAATGGAATCACTTGATACACCAAGGAATGACCTTTACTTCAAACCCTTTTGGGCACTATACCGTACCTGAGGTGGTAGATGGCCAAACCGTTGACGTATTCAAAGGCTACGTAAACCTAGTACATGATCACGAAACTGGGGAGTTTAACCTACCTGCTGATGGCAAGGACAATAAAGGAAATGTAATTCCTGAAAATGCTACCAAGCACACTGGTACTTATTTGTTTGGCTGCTTATTTTTCTTCATCACTGGTTTTCACGGTTTTCACGTAACTACTGGTGTGTTGCTAAACATCATGATTTGGATACAAAGTGCTCGTGGTGTTTACCAACGCAGTGGTAACTACGAAATGGTCGAGAAAGTTGGCCTTTATTGGCACTTTGTTGACTTGGTATGGGTATTTGTATTCCTAGCGTTCTACTTACTATAAAAACAACCAACAATGGCTGCTGGACATAACGATAATGCCGCTTACGAGAAACAAAAACGCGCCGTATGGGTTGCTACCATAATAATGGGTGTAGTAACCATAGCCGAAGTAGCAATTGCGCTTAACTGGCCCGAAAGCTGGGGTCGTGGAGTATTGAACTTGTTGTTCATTCTGATGAGTGCGGTTAAAGCTGTATTTATTGTAGGCGAATTTATGCACTTGCGCTACGAGATGCGTGCTATGATGATAAGCATTTTGGCTCCTTGCCTTTTCCTTATCTGGTTTTTGATTGCTTTCATGATGGAAGGTCAATCATGGTTAGCGTTGCGTGAGTTCTGGAACTAAGTATAAACTAAAATGAAATGAGCAATAATGGGATTCGGTATCAAACAATGTCCATAGTGGTATTGGTGTTACTTGTTGTCCCATTATCTTTTTTCTTCTACTTCTATTTCTTACATAAGACCACTTCGTCGCCTTTAAAGCTGTTGCCAACTCTTAGCCAGGTATCTATACCAAACTTTGAGTTTGCGGCCCACAACGGCAAAACCATTACTCAAGATTCACTAGCGGGCAAACTAGTCATAGCCGATTTCTTTTTTACTACCTGCCCTGGCATTTGCCCTCGCATGACCAGCAACATGAAATTGTTGCAAGACTCTATTGAGCATAATCTATCCAAGTTCCACTCCCCTATTCGCCTACTTTCGCATACCGTAAACCCAAGTATCGATTCGTTGCCGGTATTGGCAGCATTCGCCGATTTGAACGGGGTAAACCCAAAAATGTGGTGGATGGTTACAGGCAACAAAGATTCGCTTTACGATATCTGTATCAACTTCTATAAGCTGCCAGCAATGGATTTAACTGGCACCAAAGACAGCACCCTTGCCGAGCCCTTTGTGCATAGTGAGCGATTTGTATTGTTAGATAGGGATGGTTTTATACGCGGATATTACGATGGCACTGACTCGGCATCTGTGGCGCAACTATTCCAAGATTTGATTGTTCTTGATATAGTGAATGCCAATCAGGACAAAAAGAAAATGCGCGAGTCGCTGAAAAGATAAGATGAAAACCAAAGCTGCTACCGAATCGATTTATAAACGGGTCATTATTGCCGTTTCATTGCTCGTAACTATACTAGTAGTTATCCTGTTCTATGTCAATCCGCCCGATATTGATTTAGGCATCGATTTGAAATTTTTCCCTAAGTTCCATGCTGTGCTTAACTCCATTGCCACGGTACTTTTGCTTACCGGTTTGTATTTTATCAAAAACAAACAAATAGCCTACCACCGAGCCATGATGCTTTCGGCTTTTGTTGTTTCTACCATATTCTTGCTATCATACGTTACCTACCATACGCTATCAAAACCAACCCCATATGGCGGCGATGGTTTGCTGCGGTATGTTTACTACTTTATCCTCATCACACACGTAGTACTGGCAGCCGGGGTTTTGCCATTTATATTATTTACCTTTTTAAGGGCACTTACAGGCGACATCGAAAAGCATCGGAAGATTGCTAAGATAACCTTGCCCGTATGGCTCTACGTTACTATTACAGGTGTAATTGTATATTTCTTGATAGCCCCATACTACGTATGAAACGCTACTTACCTTATATTACATGTTTAGCGCTAGTATCGCTAATAGTATTGGTGCCTGAAAGTGCTATAGCCCAATGCCCCATGTGCAAAGCCTCTGCCGAATCATCTCTTAAAGAAGGTAGCCGCGTGGCGGTAGGGTTGAATAAAGGTATACTATACCTGTTAATGATGCCCTACTTGTTTTACAGTGTGCTGTTCTTAATCTATTGGTTAAAAACGCGCCGCAAGGTTGTGGTTGAGTAATAGATTAGTCCTACAGTCCATATTCCATAGTCGACATCGACAGTCCACAGTCTATAGTCCATGGACAAAAATTGTTTCTAAATAAACGTCGTTAGCTAGTGCAGGTAACATTGTTCGTCGCTCTACAAACGGTATAGCTATTGTGCTACCTTCCATTAAATCTGTGGACTGTCATCTGTGGCCCGTGGACCAACAGTTTACCGCAACAAAGTAATGCTGCCCGTGAGGAATCCTTTTTTGCCAGTAAGCAAACGGGTATACTCAATAACATAAACATAAGTGCTTATCGGCTGCTCTTCGTACTTGTACGTTCCATCCCAACCTGGCAAATTGTCACCTTCAAAAATTTTCTCGCCCCAACGGTTGTACACCCTCAAATTGAAATCGATAGGTTCGTTTGACAGCGGACGTAGGTAATCATTCCAACCATCGCCATTGGGCGTAAATCCTGAGGGAACGGTAATGATAAACTCATTACTTACCCTAACTACCGCCCTTGCAGTATCAATACAGCCGTTTGAGTCGGCTACGGTAAGTATGTACACATTCAAAGAGTCGACAGGTGAAGCCGAAACCGTTTGGCAGGTATCGCAATCCAAACCCGCAGCAGGAACCCACAAATAAGTATAAGGCGCTGTGCCACCAATGGTAGTACTCACCAAGTCAACGGCATCGCCAGTAAGAATATTCACACTATCGGGCAATATACTAGCCACCAGCGCATCAGATTGGGTTAGGGTTATGCTTATGGTAGTATCACAACCAGAGGCGTTATCAGCGATAGTAAAAGTATAATCATTGGCCACCAAACCAGTAAAGCTGCCTGAAGTTTGGACTGCGCCGCCATTAATGCTGTAGGTAAGCGTATTGGCACCTGAGAATACAATGCTGCCGTTGTTGTTACCGAAACATAGCGGCGAAAACACCTCAACGGTAAACGGCGGTGCGACAACACTTGGTACAACCACATTGGCTATATTGCGCTGGCAACCATTGTTGTCGGCCGCTACAATGTCGTAGGTGCCGGCAGTCAAGTCAAAAAATACCCCTCCGCCCAAAACCGTATCAATGGCCTGGCCATTCTGGAACAAAGTGTACGCCACAAAATTAGAGGGTGATAATAAGTTGATTTGTCCGTTGCTCAAATTACAGGTCTCGGGGGTAATGTTGTCAACGGCCAATATAATATTGTTAGGGTTAACGGTTACCGTTACGGTATCAGCATCACTGCAACCATTTAAAGTAACGGTAACTATATAATCGGTGGTAGTAGTCGGGCTTACTGAAATTGCAGCTGTGGTTTCGGTTGTGCTCCAAAGATAAGTTCCACCACCCGAAGCGGTTAAAAACACAGAGCCACCCTCACAAATCACGTCGTCGGCACCAGCATTGGCAACTGGGGCTGGCGTAACGGTTACCAATTGAGAAACCGTATCTAAACAGCCATTACCATCTGTTACTGTTACCCTATAGGTAGTATTGGTAGTAGGCGAAACGGTAACGGTCGGGGTAACTTCGGTAGTGCTCCAAACATAGCTCGTGCCCCCATTAGCCGTAAGGTTAGTGCTCTCGCCACGGCAAATGGTGGTATCGCCAGTTATACTTCCACCAGCTGCCACCAAAGTAGTCACCGTGCTCGCTACCGTGTCGGCACAACCATTGCCATCAGTAATGGTTACGGTGTAGGTAGTATTAATAGTTGGTGCTACCGTAATAGCAGCCGTTACATCGGTAGTGCTCCATACATAGTTGGTACCCCCATTGGCAGTAAGCGTAGTATTAGTGCCGCTGCACACAGTAGTATTACCTGCAATGGCACCTACAGGAAGGCTGTTTACGATTACAGTAGCCGAGACCGTATCGGTACAACCCAATGCATTAGTTACGATAACGGTATATTGGGTGTTGGTGGTTGGCGAAACCGTAATAGCAGGAGTAACCTCAGTGGTGCTCCAAACGTAGCTAGTGCCGCCACTTGAGGTAAGCGTGGTGCTTTGGCCTGCGCAAATACCTAAATTGCCCGCAATAGCACCTGTTGGAGGAATATTAACGGTTACTGATACCGTTGCGGTATCCAAGCAACCATTTCCGTCGGTAACGGTAACGCTGTAGTTGGTATTGCTTGTAGGTGCAACAGTAATAATCTGGTTAACTTCAGCGGTGCTCCACAAATAAGTTGCGCCACCACTGGCAGCAAGGTTGGTGCTATCGCCTCGGCAAATGGTGGTGTTGCCAGTAATGTTTCCGCCCGCGGCTACCAAAGTGGTAACCGTACTCGATACCGTGTCGGCACAACCATTACCGTCGGTTATGGTTACCGTGTAAGTTGTATTACTAGTGGGTGCTACCGTAATAGCTGCCGTTGTTTCAGTAGTGCTCCACACGTTAGTGGTGCCACCACTTGCGGTAAGCGTAGTACTGGTGCCGGTGCAAATAATAGTATCGCCAGTTATAGTGCCAACCGGAAGACTGTTAACGTTTACTGTTGCCGATACGGTATCGCTACAACCAGCGGCATTAGTTACCGTAACAGTATATTGCGTATTGGTAGTTGGCGAAACAGTAATAGCAGGAGTAACCTCAGTGGTGCTCCAATTGAAAGCGTTGCCGCCACTTGCAGTTAGCGTAGTACTTTGCCCTGCACAAACACTTAAATTGCCTGCAATAGCGCCTGTAGGTGGAGCCAATATATTCACAAAAACGGTATCTGAATCGGTACAACCTATCGCCACGTTATAACTTACCACTATGTTAACAGCTGAAGATGGTGCAAATCTAAAAGTATCTACACTACCCAAGGGTGTACCGTTCCAAACAAAAACACCGCCCGGTATATTTACGGTTGCTGTTAAGGTAATACTATCGCCTGGGCAAACAGCCACATCGCCGCCCAAATCAACGGTTACTCCCGGTGCCGAACAGTTGTTGTTCATTGCCGATATCCAAGTAGCATTAGCAGAATTATTTGGCAAGCCTGGTGTTTGGTTTGCTGCTGTTGTGCCTTTAAACCAGTTCGATTGCAGCAGTGGGTCGTCATTAACGGTATTCACCATCGAAAACACACTTTGTCCGCCACCACCTGCAAAATAAATAATTGGATTTGTGGTATTGTTGCCATACCCAACAGCATGAAAAGGAACAGTAAGGTTGCTTGGGTCGCGCAATTGGTAGCTATCATCGTTGTTGCTCAATCCTTGGGTGCTCCATGCGCCACCAGCAGTATATGGACCAGCGTAAGCATTGCTACCGTTTACTACAGGGGTACTGGTATTCCGTTCGAACAACGTGCTGTTGGCAGGCAATACATAGGTGCAGTTGGCCCCTGTAAGGTTATCGGCAGGAACAGATGGGTTGCGGTCAGATTCGTTGTAAATAACGATAATGGTACCGATGGGTACACACTGCCACGTAGCGTTGGTAGCAAAGCGCATATGGCCTTGGGCTATGCCTGTGCCAGTGCCAGAGGCAAAATAACCGTTGTTATCATCCAATATCCAGCCACGCAAATCAACACAGGTGGCAGTGCAACCTGGTGTACCTACTACCACCAGCTCAACGTATTCTTGTGCACCTGAGGGACCATTAGAGACCTCATTGATAAATAACTGTGCCTGCAATGGCATAATACCCAGTGCGACGCAGCACAACAATACCAATATCAATCGTATACAACTCATAGCTTAGTTTCGATCAGTATGCAAAGTTACAATTTAACCCTGAAATCATGCCGACTATTTCGTTATGTGTATGTGAAGTATCGTTGAACGGAAAACTTACCTTCCCCAACCCTGCAAATACATTTCCAAGAGCCCCTTTTTACACAGTTCGGCATTAACGCAGAAGGGGCGCAAAACCTTGCGCCCCTTCGGGATAATATAATAACTGCCTGTTGCTATGCCCTTAAGGCTCAACGCGCAGTTGACCAGTGCCTTTTACCCTTATGGTACCGCTTGGGTTATTAATTATATTGGTTGGCAAGGCTTGCAAACCTGCAGGCACTTCAAACTCACCGGTGTTTACTTGTAAGTTGCCGTTGGTTTTAACCGATGCGGCCAAAGTTACTTTAGCACTACCAGTCTTGGTTACCAGTATGTTGTTAAAGGCCTGACTAGTGCCAGTACCACCTGAACTAACGGTGCTGTTGGTAGCACCGGTAAACTGTACCGTTCCATTGCCACTGTTAAAGGTGCCAGTATTGGTCCAGTTTCCGCCCAATTGAATGGCACTAGCAGCCGTCATAGTCAAGGTACCTTGGTTGTTGATATAGTCAGTGTTTAACAAAGTACGGCCACCATTTAAGGTAAATGTGGCACCGGTTTGTATCGTTACCGAGTTGGCTTCTGGATTGCTACCATATACCGAAGGATAATTGGTCAAACCAGAAGGTATAGTTACATCGGTAATGCTTCCCGGTACACAGTTGCTCCAATTATCCCACTTAAACCAATCAGAATCTACAGTACCGGTCCAAGTAGTTGAAGCATTTGGTGCAGCCAAAATGGTAACGGTTGCGGTATCTTCGGCACCCCAGCAGCCACCGCTGGTTTGCGCACGGAAATAGTAAGTTCCGCTGCTAGTTACACTTTGCGAGCTAGATGCCGTTGTGGTGCTGGTTCCGCCACTGGTAGTATTTTGCCAGTAGATAGTGCCTCCACTTCCGCCAGTTGCAGTTAGCGTAGCGCTACCACAGAATGTACCGTCTCCGCTAATGGTTACTGCACCTGCCTCGTTTACGGTAAGCGTACCAGCCGATGAAGTATCGTTTCCGCAAGTGTTGCTTACCAGGGCACGGTATTGATAGCCATTCATACTTGCGGGGGCTGCAGTTATGCTTAGAGTGGCAAGAGTAGCATTATTATAAACACCACCGTTGCTTACTGAAGTCCAAGAGCTACCGGTATTTACTTCCCAAGCATAGGTCAAGCTAGTACCAGTTGCGGTAACGCTTATGCTGGTATTTGCGCCTGAGCATATAGTAGGACTAGTAGGATTAACAGTAACTGTTGGTGTAAGACAATCACTAAACTCATCGGCACCTATATCTGGTGTGGTCGCATTGCGGCTCTCGCTATCATAATCGGTGGTAATGCTAATTGGGGTTCCTAGAGCATTCACAAACTTGTAGCTCTCGCCATCGGCAATAGAAATGTGCAAATCAGAAAGCACATTGGCAAACAAGCCAGCAGGGTTTACTAAAGTAGCTGATGAAGTACCTGAAGTGATGGTAGCGGTTATGCTGTTCGCATCGCCACCAGTGGTGGTTCGCCAGCCAGCCAAAGTACGGTCTCCAGAAGTAGTACCTATCCAACGACCTACTTGACCCGTGTTTGTGGTTACTAAGAAGTTGTAATCACTATCCCAACCTACCGAAGGTGTATTGAGTGTGCCGAGGTTACCTATAGCAATATTGTTGGTGCTATTCCCCGTACGATCGTTAAAGAAAATGTTGTTGCGTATGGTAACCGCCGCGCCATTTACATTAGCAAGTGCATCCGGTATACGGCAGTATGCGTAGCTAGAGTTACTGCCACCAACAACGGTTCCGCCAATGTAAACCGAGTTATTGTAGAAGGCTCCCGTGCGACCACTCCTCATCCAATCAAGCAAGCCTACAATAAGTGGCCTACCATTTGGGTAGTCGCCATTGGTTATGCTTATCATGTTGTTGGCTAGAGTCCAGTTGCCGCCTGCAGCAAGAATACCGTTTACCTCAGGTGCATCTGCACGTGAGTTGTTGTTCAGGTCATAAACTTTATTGTTGTTTATTACGCCCGTTGCAGTGGCGCCATATCCGCCAAGGCCAATGCCCATACCATATACACGGGTATTATTTGTGTTGTTGGTCCAGGCCTCGGTGCAGCTCAAGTTATATACTTGGTTTCCTGATACCTCATTACTTGTTGTGCCATTGGCTGGGAAACAGAAGATACCAATGAGCGCATCTGGCGATGTGGCAGTATTTGCCAGCAAGCTACCAGAGCTTAGGTTAAATACCTGGTTATTATTCATTTTGATTTTACCACCGGGGTAGTTGGTATAATCTACACCGTTTAGATAAAGGTTGCTACCATGTGCAATACCCATTACAAACTGGTATGGCAAATAGCCAACCGTGTAGTAAGCACGCATATTCGATACGGTGTTGCCCACAATTTCGGTTTCGTTCTCATCGCTATTCCAAATACCGATGGTAGCACTATTATCGGTAAGGCCCGCACCACCGTTACCGTAGTTGTTGATATTATTAATAGTGTTGTTTTCAATCTTGGCGTAACCAAACTCATTGCGAATGCCGAGGAAATTACCATAATCGTATCCGTTCAAGTTCATGTTGCCAATGGTATTGCCACTAATAGTAATCCCATCATTAACATTGGTACCGCCATTTAGCGTGTATATGGCCCATATTTCGCTATCCAGTTTATTGTTGTTCCAAGTACCATTCAGGGTGGTGGTTGGCAAAGCATTACCACCAATCATGTTGTTGCTGATGGTATGCCCGTTGCTGCTAGTGCCACCCTCTAACCAAACCACATATTGATACAAGCTGAAGTTAATGGCTTGGTAGATTTTATTGCCAGTAATGGCAATGCTGTCTCCAATACCGCTGAAACTAGAGTTCTGTCTTATTAAAATAGCGCTCTCACGGAAATTGAACATCTCGTTGTTAGAGATGGTAATATTCGATTTCAAAGGCAAACTGGTTGCGGTTGAACCGCCCATGTTTATCAACACACTCGGATTGTTGAGAACCGATTGGGTTAAATCACTACGGTTACGGATAACGTTATTGTTAATAGTAATGTTGGTGAGTAAAGTACCCGTACCCAGCAAACCAGCAAAGTTAATTACACCTGGCCCTACCGAGTTGGTCAATTGGTTGTTGCCCTCTATCGTGCAATTAGCAATGGTAACGTTCTGTGTGTTGCCATTTAGGTAGAAGGTAGGCATGTTTTGCCTTTGGGCAAAAGTAAGGTATCTGCCGCTGCCACTAAAGCTACCATCAAACGTTACCCTTTTGCAACCAGCAAGGTTAATAAGCGGGTTGCCGCCAGCGGTTTGGATGATGGTGCGCACCGTAGCGGCGCTCGGCTTAATGAGCACAGTGTATCCACTGCCGCAGTATTCTGGTATGTCACCTAATACATTGTAAAGGCCACTTTCGTTAATGTCGCTAATTACTTCAACGGTTAAGTTGCCCGATAGGCCACGATTCATTAAGTCAAAGAATAATCCTGTTGAATTAAATGCGTTGAAAGAGGTATAGGTACCGCCACTACCTACTGTAACAGTGCCCGATAATGGCGCAGATGCAGCGGTACTGAAAGATGCCGGCGAAGCATTGTTAACCGAAGGCGTGCCAGTAGTGTTTGCATGCACTGGGGTGCTAGCGTTATAGTTGCTGTAGCCTAAGTTGGGTGTAGCGGCCAAATCTTGCGCTGCAACATAGTACTGGTAGGTTTGCCCGTAGGTTACGCCAGTTAGGTTTAGGGTAAACAGCCAATCGTTACCTGCATTGCTGGTAGCAGCTAAGCTAGCCCAGCTGCCGGTGCTCTCGCGCCACCATAAGGTTGGTGGGTAGGTGGTAGTGTTTACACCCGATGTTGCATCGGTTACAGTGGCTGTTATGCTTATCGCTAAAGTACCTCCGCAAGCAGCTTGGGTAGGTACATTGGTTACACTCACTACTGGGGCTACAAGGTCTTTTGGAGTGGCATCAGTAGCATCGGCACCTATATCTGTTGGGGTGGTGGCTATATCGGTGCGGTCATCACCATCAAAATCTACAGAGATACCCGCAATGGCAACACCAGCCTCATCGGCTGCAGTTACACCAGTAATGTGCAAATCAAGAGTTGCTGTGGTTCCGGTTGGGTTTACCAAGTTAGGATCGTCAACAACAGAGCTTAAGTTTTGCCCACCGCCTGCTTGTAGGCCTGCAAGGGTGGTTATATCTCCTAAGCCGTTGTTGATGCTAAACAGCACCCCACCAGTACCTGGCGCATGGAATAGGTTATAATCGCTGGTTACTCCCGTGTTGTTAGCTACTAAATAGGCATAGTGCTTACTGCCAGTGGTGGCATTTGCGCGAGCATTTACAAATATATTGTTACGGAAATTATGAGTACCCGAAGTAGAAATCCTACGGAAAGCTACCGTAGTGCCAGTAGCGGCCGTACCTACCCCACTGCCACCGATATAAACGGTGTTGAAGTAGATATTGGTAGCGCCTGAAGTGTTACTTAGGCTAATACCATTCATAGGCTGCGCGGTGGTTATATTAGCACCTGAGGCATCAATACCCAAGCGAATCATGTTGTTTGACGCTGTTAATGGGCCACCTATAAACACACCGTTCACACCTGCCGATGCGCTGGTTGAACTAGAAGGCACCAAGCTATGCACCAAATTGCGACTTAAAACGTTGCTGGTGCTACTGCCCGGAGAAGCGTAAATACCCGTTACAGTAGCAGCGGCGCTGCCCGTATTGGCCAAATCATAAACCGTGTTTTGGCTTATGGTTTGCGCTAGTGTGCTACCAGTGTTGAGCATTATACCCAATACCGATGTAGTAGTGCCGTTGCCAGTGTTACCGCTTGGCGAAGATAGGCTTCTAATGGTATTGCCCGTGATGCTATATTGGCCACCACTGGAGCAAGCAATACCGGTAATGTAGGTAGTGGTACTAACGTTGCTGTGACGCAAATTCATTACCCGGTTGTTGCTTACAGTTGCAAAGTAAGCACCACCTGAAGTGCCCGAAATACCAATGATGTTACCATTGTTACTGGTAGCAGTTGCTGTTACCAATAAGCTGTTTGCAGTTGAGGTACTACCAATTAGGTTGTTGTTAACGGTAACACTGCCTGCTGTGAAATTAATACCATGCAACGAGGCATTGGCGTTTGATCCAGTAGCAGTTACGCTAATACCTGCAATTGCGTTGTTGCTTATGTTAGAGCTGCCAGTGCCTTCGCTTCTGATGCCGTACACAAAACCACCACTATTGGTGACAAGGGTAAACGCAATCGAACCAGTGGCAGTAGTATCGCCAATTAGGTTGCCGGTAATCGTCCAAGCGGCGGCAGTGGCACCCAAATAAATGCCGGCAAACATGCCTGGTCCGCTACTAGAAGCGCTTATTGTTGTTGCCGAAATGTTGTCGACAATGTTATTGGTAACCGTTGAGGCTGGCAGCGTAGGTACACCTATTAAGTATATAGGTGCATATTGAGCCGTGGTAGCTGAGGTATAGGTCATGGTGCCGCTACCATCGGCAGCATTGCCGCCAATGAAGTTGCCTGTAATTACATAACCCCCTTGGTTGGCTACGTTGTTGTTGATGTTAATAGCCGAGTGGATACCTGCTGCTGCTGTGCGGCTTGCTGTCTGGAAGAAATGGTTGTCTTGTATCGTCCAGCTATTGTTACCTGTGCCCAAAAGTATACCGGTTGTTACGCCGCTTGGGTTGTGATAATCGGATATGTTACAGTTATTGATGTTGTTGCCACTGTTGTTGATGGCAGTAGTGCCCGTACCCACTGAATAGATGGCATTGTATGGGGTAGTACCATTATCGCTAATATCGCAATTGGTAATGGTGTTGTTGTCGTTTCCGGTAGTTACGCCAGTTCCAAAACTGATTACACCGTTGGCAGCACTAATGGTAGCACCTTCAATGATACAGTTATTGATGGTATTGTTGCTGGCATCGCTGCTGAAGCTAAAGGTACTAGCACCAGCGTTGTTGGTAATAGTATTGCGGAACACTAAGTATCTATTGGTACCTGTGCCACCGTTAAAGGTAGCCCTATCGGCGCCAGTAATGCGTATCAAGCCAGTAGTAGCGGCAGCCGTAGAAGCTATCAAACGCTGGGTAGTGCCGTCGGCCTGTATGGTGAGGGTATAACCACCCACGCCACTCTCAGCCCATTGGTTCAATGGGTTGGTGCCGGTTTCGGCAGTAAGGTCGCTGGTAATGTTCACTACCAAGTTACCACTAAGGGTAGTAGCGTTAATAGCCTCAAACAAACCACCTGCATTGGTCAATGATGGGTAGTTGGCTCCTGCGGTACCTACGGTAACTGTGCCAGCGCATGGCACTATGCCAAACTGCTTAATGGTACCACCTAATGGGAAAGCGCCACTTGTTAACGCCACACTGCTAGGTGCTGCAGTAAAGGTGCCATTAAACATACCAACATTGGCACCCGTTGGCGCTTGGTCTTGGGCTACTACAAAGTATTGTATTACATCGCCAGCCGAAACACTGCCTGCGTTAAGGGCACTTAAATCGATGGTGAAACTAAATGGTGAGCTGCCAGTGGCAGACTCTACATACTTCCAACCGGTAAGGTCGTTGGCATCGCCGCTTTTTTTGTAATATACGCGTGGTGCGGTGCCGCTGGTAACATTTATGCCCGATGCGTCGGAAATATTTGCCGTAAAGGTATGGGTAGTGGCACTGTTGCAAACACCACTAATATCGGTAAAAGTAATGGCAGGTACGGTAAGGTCAATCGGCTCAAAGTCGCCGGCATCGGCACCCATATCAGTAGGGGTAAAAGAGGCACGGTCATCGCCATCATAATCGGCGCTAATGCCTACATTGGTGCCTGTACCTTCTATCGGGGTATTTACTGGTGCAGCCTGTATGTGCAGGTTAACACCGGCACTACCGGCAGCATTAATAAATTGTGGATCGGCACTAATACTATTGGCATCTTCCAATGCGCCTGCTTGCCAGTCTGGCAAAGCTGTATAGTTGGTGGCGTTCACTTGGCCTAGCAAGGTGCCAGTGCCTGTTACAAAAAGGTCGTTGTAGTTACTGGTCAAACCAGTAGTATTGGCAAAACGGATGGCATAGTTTCGGCCACTGCTGCTGTTTACACGGGCGTTCACCAATATATTGTTCATTACGTTTCGCGTGCCAGAAGCTACGGCACTATAAAATGCAAAAGAGTTTACGGTATTGGCAAATGTACCGCCAATGTAAATCGAGTTGTGGTAAACATTGTTGGCACCGGTAATTTCGTTGATACCATAAATAACCGCCGCTGCACCAGCAGTGGTGGTACCATCTTCGCGCAAGCCCAAGCGTATCATGTTGTTGCTTACGTTTTGGTTGCCTGCAACCAGGCTTATGCCGTTCATGGTAGTGCCAGCTACCGTGCTGGTGGCCAACAAGGAGTGAACCAAGTTGGCATTAATGTTATTGGCAGTGGTGATACTGCTGTTTACCAATATACCTTGCACGTTTACCGCACCGTTGCTTAGGTTAGAAATGTTGTAAACAGTGTTTCCAGAAATATCGTGACCAGAGTGGCTGGTGTTGGATACTACTATACCCGCCGCTACCGAGTTGGCCAAAGTGCCAATACTAGGGTTGTTGCTGGTAATGTTGTAAACCTGGTTGTTGGTTATGGTATGTATGCCAGTGCCTACATTAATACCGTGGTTTACGGCATTAGTGCCGGCTACGGTGTAGGCATTGGTCAGGTTGGCCACTATGTTGCCCGATATAGTAGTAGTACCAGTACCAGTTCCTGGGTTGTGAATGCCGTACATGTTTTGGGCAGTAGTGGTAAAGCTACCGTTGGTAAGACTGATGTTGTTGGCCGTATTGCGGCTGCCCACTACGTTGTTGCTTATGTTGCGTAATAGCGCAGCGCCAGTGCCGCCGGTGTAATATATACCAAAGAAGTTGGTTGATTGGCTACCGGGTGTACCGTTGGTAATGGTAAACGAGCCCACGCGGTTGTTGGTAATGGTCATAAAACCATTGGTGGCTACTGCAATACCATACACCCCTGCACCGTTACCGTTTCTGGTTATAGCAATGCTGCCAGTGCCAGTAGTATCGCCTACTTGGTTATTGTTTACTGTTACGTCATAGCTGTTGGGGCCCACATGTATACCCGTGAAAGCACTAGGCAAGGTGGCAGAGGTGGCAGTAGAAGTTTGCGAAATGTTGCGCACCACGTTGCCCGATACCGTGCTAGCTACTGCCGTTGCAGCCGAGTTAGCATTTAGCTGTATGCCTACAAATGTATGGGCAAATCCGCCGGTCATGGTCCAAGCAGTTCCGCCGCCATCGGGCTGAGCACCGCCTACAATGTTGTTTTCAATAACAAAACCATCGCCGCCAAATGCCGAGGGAGAAACAGAAATTGCACCCCTTAATACACCAGAGCTAGATGCTCGGCTAGCGGTTTGGTAAAAGCTGTTGCCCCTTATCGTCCAGGTATTGTTGTAGTTGCCCACGTTAATGCCAAAGCCACTGGTGCCCGCTACAAAAAAGTTGAAAATATTACAGTTGGCCACGGTAATGTTATCGTTGGTGCGGCCTGCTGTGCTGCTACCCACCGAGTATATAGCTTGCAAAGGCAAGCCTGTTACATCGGTACGGTCGCGAAGGGTGCTATACAAAATGGCGTGGTTATCATTACCTACGCTGGTTGCCGTAGCACCTATGGCCACCAAACCACTAGTGGCCGATATGTTTTGGCCTTCTATCTGCACATACTCCAAGGTATCGTTCAAGGCTTCATTATCTATCAGCACCGCAGGTCCGGCAGAAACAGTTTGGGTATTACGAAGCAAAAGCCTGCTATCGGCAATTACATTGCTGCCCGTAGCGCCGCCTGGCACACCGTCGAAAATAATGTAATCGGCACCGTTTAGGTTAATCAATGGCAAGTTAGCAGCTGGCGCACCGGCAATTACCCTGTTGGTGGTTACACCCGCTCCTGGGCGAACGGTTACGGTCCACGGGCCTCCTACGTAGGCCACTTGGTTAAACGCAATTGGGAAGGTTTCGCCAGCACCGCTGTAGTTATTGGTTAAATTAAAAACTACGTTACAGGTTACGTTGCTACCGTTCAGTATGTTTACTGCCTCGGTAAGGGTAGGAAAGTCTTCGCCTGTACCCACGGTGTAAGCACCGCAAAGGCTACCCTTCTCTCCTATTTTGAAAAAGCCCAAAGCAGTAGGCATGGTAATGGTTGTAGTAAGGTCGCCAGTGGCAGGGCTGTTGGGGCTGCTACCGCCAAAGTTGCTATATACGCCAGTTTGGGTAGCACTGCGGCCCACTGCGTTGTCGGCTGTTATGGTCATACCGTTATCTTGCAGACGTATGCTGCCAATAGCGGTAAGGTTGGCTGGGCTGGTAGTGGCACTAGCTTGCCAGTAATGTGCCGGGGCTGGGCTGCCACTGCTAAAGCCATTAGCGTCGGTACCACCAGCAGCTACATCAAATACCTCTGCCTGCACTACTACAGTAGCGGCATTGGTAGTAGGGCTATTAAGCGTAAAGGGATTGAAGCCGCTTTTGCCCACCGGGAAAACAAATGACACTACAGATGCACCGTTGGGAAGCAAGCGGCGCATAGGGCCGTTTACAAATGAGGTACCGCTACCGCCCACAATGTTGGCAGCAGTAAGCCCGTTTACTTGCAGTATATTGGTGCCTGTGGTATTAAGCAAACCATTATTAAGGCTAATGGTAGTAACGTTTACAGGTGCAGTAAGTGTTACCCCAGCAGCGTTGTTTATTACCAAGTTGCCCACTAGCGAGCTGGTATAAGTGCCAATGTTCAAGTTTTGGGCACTACTGCCTTTCATAGCCAGCACTGAGGTTACGCCGCCATTAAGGCTTATAGTACCACTGTTGGTATAAGTACCGGTTATGCCCAAGGTGCAGTTGCTCACCGTAAGGTTGGCGCCGCCGTTTATCAAAAACTCCTCAACATCAATGCTGTTGGTAAGCGTGGCCACGCCTGAGTTGGCCATGGTTACTTTCTTAATCAAAGGAGTGGTACCACCAAAGTTATAGGTGTTTCCGGTAGTGTTTTCAATGCGCACCTCAGAGTTGGTGGCACTAGCGTTGAAAGTACCAGTGGTATACGCTGCCGAGCCTCTTAGCGTAAGGATTTGGCCGTTTGCATCGAAGGTAGGGGTGCTTGCACCCATTGAGAACGTACCCGCTACTATAGTACCGGCAGCAAGGGTTTTGGTGCTTGCGTTAGTAAGAGTAAGGTTGCCATACACAGGCTGGCTGCCGATGGTTTGCGCCTGGGTTGATTGATAGTTTACCGTGCTGGCTGCATTCAAGGTAATGTTTGCGGTAACCGCATTGAGTGGGAAAGTGGTACCGTTGGTGGTATTACCTAGCAACAAAGTAGCACCGCTGGCCATAGCAATGGTGCCCGCGGCATTACCAGTTATTTGGAAACCACCGTCGGATAAGGTGCCTGCAGTAATATTTAAGCCATAAACCGTAGTTGCCTCAGCCAACGTTTTTTGCACTGCGCCAGCTATGCCCAGTATAGGGTATTGGGTAATTGGCAAAGTAGATAGCAATGGTAATGTATGCAATGTGGTTGCAGCATACATGAAGGTACTGCCGTTATTCAAGGTGGTATTGGCTGTGGTAAAATTGGTCGGGAACCATGGGGCAACGGTCTTGGTGGTTTGGTAAGTGGCGCCGGCAGCCATGGTAAAAGTTGCTGCAGTGTTGCCTGTTACCGTAAATCCACCATCGGCAAAGGTACCGGAGTTGATGGCGAAACTGTTATTGATAACAACACCAGTAGCCGCGGTGGCGGTGTTGCTTGCTTTATTAATAACGAGGTTATGGTAAGTGGTTCCTTTAACCGTTTGTGCCGAGGTAGCACCATAGGTAACCGTGTTGGGCGTATTGGTGGTGCAGGTTAAAGTAGTAATACCTGAGGTACCATTAATAATCAACTGTGCATTGGTACCTTGCAAAAGCGTACCTGTTCCGGCCAAGGCTGTTGATACTGTTAAGCCTGCTGTACTGTTGTTAGTAATAACAACCGGCGTATTAATCGTTATACTGCCGAAAGTGGTAGCGCTTGAACCGCTAATGGTTCTGCCCGTAGTGGTAAAAGTATATACTCCAGTGCCAGCAGTAAAGGTACCGTTGTTTTCAAAGTTACCTCCAAAGGTTACCGCTTCGTTTATACTATTTGTAAATGTACCGTTGTTAATGAAATTGCCGTTGAATAATCTATTCCCTGTTACGCTGGTAAAAGATAAAGTTGCCCCCAAAGCAATTGTGGCAGTGCCACTAACGGTAAGGTTGTTTGCAGCAAGGGCCATTGTTCCTATAGATAAATTTCCAGCATTAACATTTAATGCACCAGATATGGTAAAGCTGCCTGCTCCAGCTAAGGCAGTAGCAACAATAGAGGAAGAGTTCCAAGTAAAATTACCAAAGTTCTGTCCTGCAACTATGTCTGTAAGCGCAGTGTTAGTGATACCGGTTACGTTCACCGTTGAGGTAGCATTCCAGGTTGCAGTAGGTATGGCACCACCGTTGCGGGCGTGGGTATAAAATGAACCTGCACCAAAAGTAGTGGTGGTGGTGGCAGCGGTAACCACACCACCATTGTTGGTAATAGTACCAGTAATAACGTTGTTGGCTGCGGTAAGGTTGGCAAAGTTAACCGTATTGGTTAGCCCCGTATTGGCATTGATAACCAAGTTACCCGCAATGTTAGTACTGCTGCCTGTTAGGTTGGTAAATGCTAAAGTATGCACAATAGCACCTGTGCTGCTAAGCTGCAACGTTGAGCCTGCAGAAACAGTCAGTACGTTTGTATTGGTGCTTAAATAACCCAAAAGAAGCGTTCCTGTAGCACCTGCTTGTAAGCTGATGTTTGTGTTGTTGGTTACAACAAGCCGCCTTATCGTTCCCGCAGGCACAGCAGTAACTGTGTTAGTCCCACCATTGTTAAACTGAAGGGTATCTGTCAAAGCTGGTGATGTTCTGGTAGGGCTCCAGTTGGTTGAGGTGGTCCAAGCACTATTTCCACCAATCCAAGTATAGATTGCCGCCTCTGCCGAGCCGCCTACCAAAGTGGCTGCTACAACCAATAATAAAACTAATGAATTCTTGATTTTTACAAATCTTGTCATACCTATGCTTATAAATGAACCCCAAAAATATTTGCATCGCCCACTACCATACCAATAGCGTTAAGCCAATCTTAACCTGAGTTAGCAACGTGTTAAGTTAAGGCGATTTAACACACCACGCAATAGTATTTTCGGCCAACGGCAAATTATTTTTAAAAACCCAAAACCGTTGCTATCACTTTGTTTACCCATCAAGCTAATAGCCTTGAACTACCGCTTTATATAAATTAAAAGTTAATAAAAGTAAACATAGCCTTAACTGCTTGCCAACATTGGATACTAAGAAATAGGTTAGTAAGCGTACTACCTTGCTAAATTAGTTATCAAAATGCAATTTGCATTGCCCGAAATACTAGCACCAATAACAAGCAAAAGCGATGATTGTTTAAGGGAATGTTAAAGTTGTGCGCACATGTTATGTGCCTAATTTTACCTAGAGCTTACATAATACGTAAGCTCCTCACCCGAATTTTACCCTGAGCTTTTGTCGAACGGGTCAGGGGGAGGTTGGGAGGGGGTCGCCTAGATGAGCAGTAAATCCCAAAACTGGCACCGAAATAAACACAAGAAATAACTCAACAACGCCATAAGTAATCCACCAACTTCAAACCCACCGTACGCCCATTAACCCCTCCCCTGCCTGCGGCAGGCAGGTACCCTCCTCCTTCGATCTCGTTTGAAACGAGACTCAGGACAGGCTCCTGAAAAATGGGGAGGAACCTGTTTTGTGTTAAACATTTTACAAAAACAACAAAGGCACCGGAAACCCAATGCCTTTGAAAAGTCTTGATAATATTTGTCACCCTGAGCGGAGTCGAAGGGCGCTACTTGATACTACTTAGCATACCCAATAGACCTGCGCTCACGGATAACCGTAACCTTTACTTGGCCTGGGTACTGCATTTCGTTCTGTATGCGCTCACTGATGAGGAATGCCAATTCGTCGGCTTTCTCATCGGCAACCTTGTCGCTTTCTACCATTACACGCAGCTCGCGGCCAGCCTGTATGGCAAAAACCTTCTCTACGCCGTCGTAGGTCATGGCCAGTGCTTCTAGGTCTTTAATACGCTTAATGTAGCTCTCCATGGTTTCGCGGCGGGCACCTGGGCGCGCACCACTTATAGCATCGCAAGCTTGAATAATTGGCGAAATAATATAGGTCATTTCTATTTCATCGTGGTGGGCACCTACTGCGTTTACAATAGCGGCGTGCTCACCATACTTTTCGCAAAGCTTCATACCCAATAGGGCGTGGCTCAACTCGCTCTCCTCATCAGGCACTTTACCAATATCGTGTAGTAATCCGGCGCGTTTGGCTACTTTGGCATTCAAGCCTAATTCGGCAGCCATAGTGGCACAAAGGTTGGCCACCTCTTTACTGTGTTGCAATAGGTTCTGCCCATAACTTGAGCGGAAACGCATGCGGCCCACCATACGCACCAACTCAGGGTGCAAACCATGTATGCCTAGCTCAATAACCGTACGTTCGCCAATTTCTACAATCTGTTCTTCCAGTTGCTTTTTGGTTTTAGCTACCACTTCCTCAATGCGGGCTGGGTGTATGCGTCCATCGGCAACCAAGCGCTGCAAAGATAGGCGGGCAATCTCCCTACGAACCGGATCGTAACCAGAGATAATAATAGCTTCTGGGGTATCATCCACCACAATCTCAACACCGGTTGCTGCTTCCAGCGCACGTATGTTGCGGCCCTCGCGACCAATAATCTGGCCCTTCTGGTCATCTGATTTCAATTGGAATACCGATACCGTGTTTTCGATAGCGTGCTCGGCAGCGGTGCGTTGTATGCTTTGTATGATAATCTTCTTGGCCTCTTTGTTCGCCTTCAGTTTTGCCTCTTCCAATATCTCTTTGATGTAAGACATGGAGCGGCTGCGGGCCTCGTCTTTCAAGGTTTCCATCAACTGTTGGGTAGCTTCCTCGGCCGATAGTTTGCCAATTTGCTCCAGCTTTTTCACCAACAGGGTGTGCTCTTTGTCAATCTCTTCTTTCTTAATGCCAATCAACTCTGTTTGGCGGGTCAAGGTTTGACGTACCACATCCGTTTCATCCTCTTTCTTTTTGAGGTTTTGTTGCTGTTGGCCAAGGCTTTGCTCCTTTTGTTTCAGGTTGCGTTCGCGCTCTTCCAGCTTACGATCTTTGTTGATGGTCTCGTTTTCGTGCTCGCTTTTAAGTTGCAAAAACTTCTCTTTGGCTTCCAACATCCGGTCGCGCTTAATGCTTTCGCCTTCTTTCTTGGCGTCTTCAATCAACCGTTGTTTTTCGCGTTCGGCTTCTTTAATCAGCTTTTCAGCCTCCTTTTGTGCCAGGTTTTCCTGGTCTTTCACTTTTCCTTTGGTTATGCTTATGCCAACCCCTGCGCCAATAGCAAGCGATACGAGGGCAGCAACAACCGTTAAAATAATTTCCATTGCAGCAATTCAGTTTGTAAATGAACATAATGCCTCTCATACGGAGGGGCTTCTCACAGCATCGTGGCCAAGCACCTAGTAGTTGGGCTACAATAGGGTCACAGGCAGTAATGCAAATATAAGTGCTGCTTACTTATAATGAAGTATTGGGGCTAAAACTAGCCTTTGAGGGTAGCGGTGAGCAATTGATCCAGTTCATTCAACTTATCTCCCAATGTGTTGTCGTTTATCACGGATTTATTCTGAAAAGAACTCGCTTCTACGGCAAACATCAGCGCCGACATGGCCAAGAAATCTTGCTTATCCTTGCCGGCATATTGGGTTTGAAACTGTTTCACTTTATTATTGATATCCTTGGCAGCATTGCGCACGCGCTCCTCCTCCTCCGGTTTTACTCGAAGTGGATAAGGCCTATCGGCAATTACTACATTGATATTTATTAGCTCACTACTCATTCTCTATCTCAACACTTAATTATTCAGCAGAGCGACGCACTTGTCAATCTCTTTAATGTACTCGTTAATCTTCTTTTTCAAATCATTCTTATCATCATCAGGCGATGCACCCAATTGCTTGGCTACCTTCAGCACCTTCAGTTTACTTTCCATTTCGTCAAGCTGCAGGCCTTGCTCTTTTAGCAAATTCAACAACTCGGCATTTTCTCGCTTTAGACTGGTATATTTCTCCTTAATCTCCACATGGGCACTAGCAAGCTGCTGCGCCTTTTTCTGTATCTGATTAAGTTTTTCGTTATACTGGTCCATAGTAATTATTGGCGGATGTCGGCCCCCAACTCATTTTTATACGTTTCAATCAACCGCGTTACCAGTTTATCAACGTCTTTGTCGGTAAGCGTTTTTCCCTCGTCTTGAAACTCAAAGCTCACGGCGTAACTCTTTTTGTTATCGCCCAACTTAGCATCTTCGTAACGATCGAATAAATTTACCGATTTTAATGTTCTTTTAACTTCTCTTAAGGCAATTTTTTCAATTTCGGCATAAGATACGGCTTTGTCAAGCAATAATGCTAAATCGCGGCGCACTCCTGGAAACTTACTTACCTCTTTATATTGTGTTTTACGTCCGTTCAATCGGCGCAATAGCTGTGACCAATTAAGGTCGGCGTAATACACGTCTTGCTTTATATCAAACTGCTTCAACAACTTTTTACTCACCTTGCCAAAACTTACCAGCACCTTTTGGCCAGCACGGTATTGCAAACCATACTCTAACAACTGACTTTCGGCATATTCTGGCTCAAAACCACTTTCGCCCAAACGCTCCAATATCTGCTCCACTTGGCTTTTCAGCAAAAAGAAATCGCTGGGGGTTTGTTTGCCTTTCCAGCTTTCGCCGTTGGCTTGGCCCGTAACAAACAACGACAAATGCTCTGGCTCGGTGTAGTTGCCATCGGCAGTTTTGTGGTAGGTTTTGCCAAACTCAAAGAATTTCAAATCGAGGTTGCGGCGATTTACGTTGTGGGCAATACTCTCTAAGCCACCAAACAACGTGCTGGTGCGCATGGCATCCAAGCCCATGTTTAGGCTGTTTAGCAAAGTCACCATATCGTCGGCCAGACCGTTTTGCTGCATGTATTGGCTGTTGGTAATCGGGTTCACCATTATCTCATGGAAACCACCACCTGCCAATTGGCTAGCCAAGATATTTTGCACCAATTCTTTATCAACGCCCACTTGGTTGCTCAAGCTAAAGCGCAAACTTGCCGGGAACGGAATATTGTTGAAACCATAAATGCGCAACACTTCCTCAATAATATCGGCCTCGCGGGTAACGTCTACTTTAAATGGCGGTACTTCCAATGCCAAAGCCTCGGCGGTTTCGCCCACTATTACTATTTCTAGTTTCTGCAATATCTGCTTTACTACCAATGGCGGTATCGGGTGGCCAATGAGCCTATCGCAGTTGGCATATTTTAGCGTAACCTTAAACGGCTGTGCCGGGTTGGGGTACACATCCACTATTGGCGATGCCACTGTAGCACCTGCCAGCTCAATCAACAAATTAACGGCACGCTTTAGAGCAGTAACGGTAATGTTCGGGTCGGTGCCTTTCTCGTACTTCTGAGCCGCATCGGTGCGCAAATTCAGTCGGTTGGCCGTTTTGCGAATGGTGATAGGATGGAAATGCGCGCTCTCCAAAAAGATACGGGTAGTACTATCCTTCACACCCGATTTAGCGCCACCGAACACCCCAGCTATGCACATACCCTCTTGGGCATTGCTTATCACCAAATCTTCGGACTGCAGCTTGCGGGTTTGGTCGTCGAGGGTAACAAACTCGGTGCCCTCGGGCCAAGTGCGCACTATTACCTTATTGCCAGCAATAGCATCGGCATCAAAAGCATGCAGCGGCTGGGCAAACTCCAGCAAAATATAGTTGGTTACATCCACTACATTATTAATGGGGCGTATACCCACCGATTGCAAACGCTGCTGCAACCAAGCCGGGCTTTCGGCCACGGTTATGTTTTCTAGGGTAATGCCCGTGTAGCGTGGGCAAGCAATTAGGTCTTGCACCTCAACGGTAATGGGCGTGTTGCTTGGGGCATCAAAAGCAGGTATCGGGGGTAAATGGTAGCTCACATCCCTGCCCAAGCGGAAACTCAAGGCCGCCTGCAAATCGCGGGCAACACCAATATGCCCCATGGCATCCGCGCGGTTGGGCGTCAAGCCAATCTCAAATATAAAATCAGATTTAACGTTCCAGTAGTCTTTCAAGGGCATACCAATGGGCGCATCGGCAGCTAGTAGCTTAATGCCATCGTGGCTCACACCCGTGCCTATCTCGTCTTCGGCACACAACATACCTTCGCTTTCCACGCCGCGTATTTTGCTGCGCTTAATGGTAAACGCCTCGCCGCTGGTAGGGTGCAACGTAGCCCCAATAGTCGCTACAATTACCTTCTGGCCAGCATCCACGTTAGGTGCGCCACAAACAATATTCAGCAACTTACCCGTGCCCACATCCACTTTAGTTACCCTAAGCTTATCGGCATCGGGGTGCTTTTCAATGTGGGTTACGTGGCCCACCACCAAGCCCTCTAGCCCATTGCCTGGGCCTTTGTGCTCTTCAATATGTTCTACCTCAAGGCCTATATCCGTCAATACTTGGCTCACCTCCGCTGCCGGAAGGTCGATATCCAAGTAATCTTTTATCCAATTGAATGATATTTTCATGCGCAGTGCGTGTTCTGGTGCAAAGTTAGGTTTTTAGTGGCTTATAGTAGCAAGAAGTGAGTATCAAGTATCAAGACCTTTTTATTTACGATTTACGATGTACGAGGTACGAATGAAGGGAAGCAAGGTGCCTCATTATGCTTGTCGAAGGGCATGGCCTACCCCATTTGTCATCCCGATTTTGAGAGGGATCTTCTTGCGACGAAGTGCTAATGTTCAATTACCGAAGCTTTCACCGTTGGGTGGGTGGTGGTGCTTGGTGGTTTTGCCTTTGGCTCACAAAGACCCCTCCCAAAATCGGGGTGACAAATGTTGTGTGCTTACATATTACGGCTCACCAACCCGCAACTCGCAACCCGAAACTCGCAACTCGTAACCCGCAACCCGCAACCAACTACCCACCCGAATGGCCCAAAATACTACCCGACCAGCGGCGGGTGTGATTATGGTTATCGAGCTCCTCTGGTAGGTCTAAGGGCGGTAGGCCCTGCTCGGCGCGAATGATGTTTTTGCGCCTGTGCTCTTGCTTCTCCCATAGTTCTTGCCGCTCTTCAATTTTTGGCGAATCGGCATCGCGGAGCATATACACCAGCAAGGGCAGCTTTTCTTCGCCCATGCCAAATGTCTTGTAAAAACCCGTTTCCCCATCCGGCAGCGGCTCACGCCTATACTCCAAGTGGGCATAAGGGTTTACGTAGCCTGCTGCCACATCGCGTTCCATTTCTTCCTCCATCTCCTTTATATCGTTAAGCTTAAAATAGGCCTGACCGCCAAAGAACATGGGTTTCCAGGGCTGATTATACGTACTCTTCCATTTCTCCTCTACCGTAGGGGGTTTAATGAGTGCCTTTTCTGCGGCTTGTTTCGCAGCCCAGTCTTTGTATCGCTGCTGTTTTTCCGCTTCTGTTTCAGGTGCTTTCCTTTCTTTTTTAGCCTCGCCTTTCGGGCTATCCGCCTTTTTATCGTTTACCAAAGTGGCGCCAAGAGCGGGCGGTAGTTTCAACCTAAAATCAGGGAACTTGCGCTCTAGCATCCAAGTATAGCGCCGCCAGTTGGGCTTTGCCTCATATACACCCCTCACTAGGGCTAGTTTTTGCTTCATCAGAGCATCTTTTAGGCACACGTACATTTGTCGCACTAGGTCGGCATCGTTATCGCCGTCATCGGAGGGCATGGGCACCAATTCTTCATTATTATCAGGTAATCCCTCTTCTTCCATGTACAAGATATCGGCCTTGTAGCGCTGATAGGTTCGGTAGCTAATGCGCTCATGGTTGGGCAGTTGCTGGTTGGCCTGCCAAACGAGTTCTTCTTCGGTAAAGGCAATAGCAGCCAGCTCATCGGTGAGCACCGATTGGAAAGCCTGAAGTAGGCTGTGGGTTAGCTTTGTGGGTCGCATTTAGTTTGGAAGTACGATTTACGAGGTACGATGTACGATTTATGATTTATGTGGTACGAGGTACGATGTACGATGTACAAGGTACGATGGGTTAAGGGTGTTGAAAATGGTAATTTATATAATCAACTCGTCCATTTGATGAGGACGAAACGGATTGCGAGTCTCTAGCCTGCCTGCCGCAGGTAGGGAATGGAGCAAGTTATTTATGGCTACAACCAAAAACCACTATATACAAGATAACAACCGATTCGCGACCGAGCAAATTATCAATTAAATTAAATTAAATTTTTATTTATTACATTGATTATCAATAACTTATATTTTTATTATTTACATAACAAAAAACATAAAATAGCCCAAAGTACACGACAAAACCCTAATAAACGACCCATAATTAAAGCAGGCTTGCAAGTTTCGGATAACCGTCGTATATTAACGATGTAAAATGGGTATACTAACTGACTTTAAACCTCTTACCGTCTACTTGGCGGATCTTCGGCATGTGTTGCACGGCAACGCATACAATGATTCTATGCCTTTGGGCGTGGGTTATATGAAGGCGGTAATGGATGAAAGGCTACCGCAGGTAAACTCGCGCATTTTCGCTTTCCCGAACAAGCTGGACGAGGCGCTGGCCCAGCAAGTGCCCGATGTGCTGATGCTGACCAACTACATGTGGAACTGCAGCTTGAGCTACTACTACGCCGAAAAGGTAAAGCAACTGAACCCGAATGCGCTGATAGTAATGGGCGGCCCTAACTTTCCGCTGGAAGATGACCGCCGCATTGCCTTTGTGAAGGAGCGGCCAGCCGTGGATATATACGTAACCAGCGAGGGCGACTTTATGGCCACCGACCTAGTGCAATGGTTTATAGAGGATGGCTATAGCATTGAAAAGCTGCTGCAACGCGACATACACTCGGCGGTGTACAACCACAATGGCACCTACATTGCTACTAGCTTAAAGCCTAGGTCTAAAAATCTGGATGAAATACCGTCGCCTTGGCTTACGGGCATTATGGACGAGTTTTTTGAGGATGGCTTGTTCCCGCTATACGAAACCAACCGTGGCTGCCCGTTTACCTGCACCTTTTGTGTGCAGGGCGTAAAGTGGTACACCAAAGTGAGCTATTTTAGCCTAGAGCGCATTAAGGAGGAGATATACTACATCGGCCAGAAGGTGCACCAAGTGGCACCGCACATGAAAACACTAGTAATAGCCGACCCCAACTATGGTATGTTTGAGCGCGATATTGAGGTATCGACCTACATTGGCGAAATACAAAAGGAATACCAATACCCGCTCATAATCAATGCCACCACGGGCAAAAACCAAGCGGAGCGGGTAATACAGTCGTTGGAGAAGGTAAATGGGGCGCTGGTGATGTACTTGGCTGTGCAATCGTTGGACCATGACGTGCTAGAGAACGTGAAGCGCAGCAACATACAGCTAGAAGCCTATGAAGAAATACAGACCCAGATAACGGCACGCGGCATGCGCTCCAACTCAGACCTGATACTGGGTTTGCCGGGCGATAGCTTGGAGTCGCACATGGGCTCGTTACGCAAACTGATTGATCTAGGCACTTCGCGGCTCAATAACTTCCAAGCCATATTGCTCAAAGGCTCTGAAATGGAAACAGCCGCATCGCGCCAACAATATGCCTACAACACCAAATACCGCCTGCTACCTAAGAGCTTTGGCGTGTATCATGGCAAAAAGGTGTTCGAGGTAGAGGAAATCATTGTATCATCGGCAGCTATGAGCTTTGATGACTACTTAACGGCCCGCAAATACCATGTGGCTATTGGTGCCTTCTGGAATCACGGTCGCTTTAGGCCCATTGTTGATTTTATGAACCGCAACGGCATCAGCAGCTGGGATTGGCTGCATGCCGTAACCCAAGCCATGCAGCGCCACCCTGGGCTTACCCACTTTATGGAGGGTTTTATAAACGAGACTAAAGGAGAGCTGTTTGATACCGAAGAAGATGCCATTGCCTATTATGAAAACGAAGCGAACTATAAGCTGCTGGAGGATGAAGGCTTGGGCGACAACATATTCTACAAATATGCGGGCTTGGCCTCGTTCTGCTATTGGAAGGAAGTAACGGAGTGTGTATTTGAGACCTCGCTGCAACTATTGGATAGTAAGTTATTGCCCGAGGGATTTGAAGCCCTGTGGCACGATGCGCAGGAATACTACCGCCACCTGTATGCCGCCGGACCAGAGCAGCCTAACCTATTGGAAAGTACCAACCTGAAAGTAGACCACGATGTGGCCGAATGGTTACGAAATGGCTTGCCAATGGAAACTAAGGCCTTTAAGTTACTATCTACAGCACAGTTGGCCATCGACTTGAAGCCGCTGCATCGCGAGGCGCTGCAAGACGTAATGAAAACCCGCCCATACAACCTACAGCACATCTCTAAATTCATTAGGAGGGTTGATGCGGAGTGGTTGAGAAGGGAGCCTGTTGGTATCTCAGACCGAAATGCATCATCTCGAACAATGAAAGCACCAGTTACAGTCTAGTTTTTCAGCCGAAAAAATAGGTTTAGGTACAAAATAAAAATGGGCATCTCCATACGGAAATGCCCACCTTATAACATTTTTTAAGACACTTAATCTCTGCTGCCCAAATACTGCATTACCCAGTACAATAGCATGGCCAGAGCAGATAGCGCGGCAACTACGTAGGTAGTAGCGGCCCACTTTAAGGCATCATAGGCTTGGTCTTTTTCTTCCACGGTGGCTACACGGCTGGTTTTTAACCATACCAAAGCACGGTTACTAGCGTCAAACTCAACAGGTAAGGTAACCAAACTGAAAAGGAAGAAAACCGCATAACAAGCAACGATAGTGAGCATCACTATATCCAACGGAATAGCATTGAAGATGACGTTACCTAAAAAGAACATCCCAATAAACACGAAGTTGATAATGGTGCCGCTCATCTGCTGCACTGGCACCATTGCCGAGCGAAACTTGAGCCACGCGTAACCTTGTGCATGCTGCACGGCATGTCCGCACTCGTGCGCAGCCACTGCTGCAGATGAAATGCTACGACCTTCATAAACTTCTGGACTAAGGTTTACGGTGCGATCCATAGGGTTGTAGTGGTCGGTAAGCCTTCCGGGCACACTTACTACCCGCACATCGTGTATGTTGTTTTCACGAAGCATACGTTCTGCCACTTCCTTGCCCGATAGACCGGTTTGGAGGGGTATTTTAGCATACTTGGCAAATCGGCTTTTAAGCACCTGCCCTGCAATTAAGCTCGCTACTATGGAGCCAATTAAAATGATTAAGTACATAACTGTTATTTTTTTAGTTTTAACTTCCTGCCGTAATTGCAAATATAAAGCTAAAGATAATGACGCACAGCGGATTCTTTTATTTTAGCCAACCTATCGCAATTAATGCAGCTATGGTTTGATAACAAATTTGTAGCCAAATGTTTAAACCTGCTGAAAAGTCAGCCAACCTGCAATAATTGCAGTTTGAAAAGAAAACAACTTCAATGTTAGAACATTTATACCAACTTAACTGAACTAATACCATCCATATATGTTTATCAATCATCTTTAATCAAAAAACCACAAACCCATGAAACGTTTTACATTATTAACGCTGTTTGCATTTTCTGTATTGTTCTTTGCTTCGTGCGGCGGAAACCCTGAAGGCAGTGAAGCTGAGGTAACCGACGCTGCTGCAACCACCGAAGTTGCTGGCGCATCTAACTACACTGTTGATACCGCTGGTAGCTTGCTTACTTGGAAAGGCTCAAAAATTACCGGTAGCGGCCACGAAGGTACCCTTAAACTATCCGAAGGCACTTTGAAGGTTGAAGGTGGAAACTTGGTGGGTGGTAATTTTACCATCAACATGAATAGCCTTGACAACACCGACCTAAAAGGAACTGAGGGCCATGCAAAACTATTAGGCCACTTGAAATCGGACGATTTCTTTAGTGTTGCTACAAACCCAACCGCTACTTTTGAAATTACTGGTGCAACTGCCAAAACTGGCGACACCACCGCTACGCACGACATAAGCGGAAACCTGACCATCAAAGGAATTACCAAAAACCTAACCTTCCCGGCAAAAGTTACTTTGGCCGACGATAAAGTAGAAGCCACTGCCGAGTTTTTCTTTGACCGTACCTTGTACGACATCAAATTTAACTCTGCCAGCTTTTTTGAGAAGCTAGGTGACAATGCCATCAACAACGAAATTGGCATTAAACTAAGCTTGAAAGCCAGCAAAGCCGCTTTGTAATTACAGCAGCTTGTTGCGATAAAAACAAAAACGCCGTCTCGTTTAATACGAGGCGGCGTTTTTTATAGTTTTACCATCCTTTATTTTTTAATCAAACCAATCTCTACCAACCGCTCGTGCAGGTATTCGCCAGCGGTAATATCGTCATAGTGCTGCGGATTTTCGGCCGTTATACAACTAGGCAACACGGCCAAGCTCATATCGCTGCGCGGGTGCAAAAAGAATGGAATGCTCAAGCGCGGTAAGTGCCACAGTTCGCGAGGTGGGTTTACAACCCGGTGTGTGGTACTCTTCAATACATTGTTGGTGTAGCGCTGTAGCATATCGCCCACGTTTACTACAATTTCGCCCGGGCCAGCCACTATGGCCAACCAATCGTTTTCTTTAGTAAGCAATTGCAGGCCATCGGCAGAGGCGCCCACCAAAAGGGTAATCAGGTTAATATCCTCGTGTTGCTCGGCGCGGATAGCCGACTTTGGATCACTGGTAATAGGTGGGTAATGTATCGCCCTCAGAATGCTATTACCATTATGCAAGTCTTTATCAAAATGGCCTTCATCCAATTCAAGGTAAACAGATATAGCCTGCATTAGGTGGTTGCCAGCCACTTCAAAGCTGCTATACAAATGGTTGCCGATGGCCAAAAACTCTGGTCGTTCGGCCACTGCCACATTGTCGGGGTATTGAGCCTTAATAGGGTCGTTGTCGGTTACCGTTTGGCCTATCTGCCAAAACTCCTTCAAATCGCCTACGGTACTATGCTTAGCATGTTCTTTGCCAATAGAGGTATAGCCCCGCTGGCCACCTAGTCCTGGTACTTCGTAGCTATACTTCACATCGCTGGGCAAAGCGAAAAATGCCTCGACAGCTTTATAAAAGTCGGCAATCAAACTATCAGGTATGCCGTGGTTCTTTACCTTCACAAAACCGGTATTCACAAACGCCTCGCCAAGTGCAGCAACAAATGCAGCCTTTTGCGCCGGCGAGCCTTGCGTATAGTCAGATAAATCGACGGTAGGGATGTTATAGGTTGTGCTCATATTAGGTTACGGTTCGTTAGGTTGCAAATATATGGTTTTAGTCTTTTGGAATTCATCACACCGTGCCGGCCATTCAAATAATACACCTGAATTTATTGCCCTGCTTCTTAAAAAACCAATAGCTTCTGCCTCATTCAATACCCTTTTTACATTCCGCTTGGCGTACCATAATGTTTGAGGCGAAGGAATACCACCTATCATAAACAATACTGCATCGTCAGGTTCATTTATAAACATTTGGGCATCGTCCAATTCGGCGCTGTAAAGGTCGTTGTTATAGCTATGGTCTCCATAAGGATTAACGACCACAAACAATACCGGACAAGAAACAATAGCGAACCACCCGATTAGCCAAAGCCACTTACTGCCAATCGAAACTAGCTGCATAGGTACCCATAAGGATAGGGGCACTGCCAAATATAAGACCGTGAAATCGTGTCCTGAATATTCGGGAAGCAACAGATGCAACAGTATAATTGGCAGCAAGGCTATATTGGCCAACCGCAGTGTGTTGACCTTTATAATTCTTTGCCAGCTGCACAGTAGCAAAAAAGCCAACAATAATAAAAATCCATAATTGGCTAGGTAGTTCAAAGCGATGGGCAATGCGTAGCTAAATATTCCTTGATGCATGTTTAAACCCCTCACCCCAAACCGATGCCCCAGCTCAGCTAGGTAGGCATCCCAACCCGCTATTTGGCTATACTGCCAAGTCATCAAACCTAAAGCCGCCACCTGAGATAGCACCAACAGCCCTACCACCCAAAAATACTTAGGCCTACTGAATGCCCTAAAGGTAAAGTACAGCCCCAAGCTACCTGCCGCTAACATACCGAACCAAGTGGTGTATGTGCCCAGAAAGCACACAATTGCCAACCCAATGGCGGTAATGGCTTTCGGCTTGTCCAGTACACACAAGGCCAACAGCAAGGCAGCTATATAAAACGGCTGCGCCATCATATCGCTCATGTACACATTGCTCTGAAACCAAAGCACGGCTGGGGTAAACCAATAAATAGTGGCTGCCAATAAGCCGACCCAATTGCTCTCTGGCAGCAACTTCCTAGCCAGCAAGTAGATACCTAAGCCACAAAATAAATTGATAAACAAGTTGAAGTATTGCAACGGCAGCACATCAGGCTCAATTTGCAAAGCACTGAAAACCGCATAGGGCAAGTAATAGGCCAAAGGTGGATGACTAACGTAATAGTAGTTTCCTTTAGCATCAACCATTTGCCCGCTGCCTGATGCGTGGTTGTTGATGTATTTGTTGGCCGCCCCTGCAAAGTTGGTGGCAGGGTTATAGCCCTTACTAGCAATGCCTTCTTGATGCCAAACCGTAAGCACCCTGAGGGCGGTTGCGGTGCAAAACTCGTGATGCTTACTCATGGGCCTGCCCAGGTTGGGCCAACGTATGGCTAGCGTAACGGCAAACAGCCCTACAAGCAAAAATATATGACGAAATGGCAACACAAATTTGAAGATAACACAAAATATGGCCTCAGTTAATAGGCCGAGTGCAGCAATTTCATAATTGCTTTAAAATCAAATGTTTTTAGCGCCAAAACATTGGTTGCCTAATACTTGTTAGGTATAAAAATCAACTAATGGCAACGGTACTAGAAATGCTGCAATGGCACGAAGGGAAAATAGAAAAGATGGAGCGGGAATACCGTAGAAACCTAATAAACAGCATATCGGGATATAAAAGCGCCAACCTGATAGGCTCTTGCGATGCCGAAGGCCAAAACAATCTAGCCATTTTTAGTTCGGTGGTGCATATTGGTGCCAACCCTGCTTATATGGGCATAGTGATAAGGCCTAAAACCGTGCCTAGGCATACTTACAACAACATCAAAGAAACCCAATACTTTACCATTAATGCCATACAAAAGCACTTTTTCGGTAAAGCGCACCAAACATCGGCCAACTACCCCGCCAGCTTATCAGAGTTCAACGAGGCGGGTTTAACACCCTTGCACAGCGAATTGCATCCAGCCCCCTACGTGGCTGAAAGCGATATTAGAATAGGGCTGGAATTGTCGGAAGAGTTGCCCGTGAAAAGCAACGGCACCATCATTATTATTGGCAAAGTAATAGAAATACAAATAGCCCCTAAGCTAGTTGGCCCTGATGGATTTGTAAACTTAAGCAAAGCTGACATTGTAGCAATTTCGGGGCTTGATGCCTACAATGAGGTACGGCCATTGGAAAGAATGGCCTATGCACGTCCGGGAACGCCACCCAGTTCACTAAAATAAAAAGCCCCACCTGAAATACAAGCGGGGCTTTGATACAAGTCTTGGATAAGGGCTTATTGCAACTCAAAAGGCACCGAAGCTACTTCGTAACCATTTTGATAAAACACTGCTGTATAGTTGCCAGCGGCGTATGTGCCTGTTTGCTGCCAGTATATACACATGTTCTTTTTAGTTTGCTCGTACGGAAAGGTTACTTTCTTGGTATACTGCTTTTGCTCACCAGTTTCGGCCAACACAAACATACCGCTACCTTCTGCCGCTACCGCAATAGTAGAGCCACCAGGGCTAATAACGCGCAACAATAAGGTTTTCTCCCCTGGGTCGGCCACTAAGTTTTCAGGGATATTGAAACAAAAGCGCAATTTCTCTGATTTTTTAGCACTGGTAGTTTCTATCTCTTTGCCGTTGCCTTTGTAGCGCACGCCCGATATCATTACGTTATCAGGTTTCAACAACGAGCCTAATTCAACCTTTTTGTTCTTCACGGTCAAGTCGCTTTTAAGCGCTTGGTTCTCCTCTTTGCTAGCTACTAGGCTAGTACCCAACGAATCGGTTTTGCGAGAAAGGTATTCGTTATTTGCTTTCAACGAATCAATGGTATTGCCCAGCGCCAAAAGGCTGCGCTCCAACTCTTTTACTTTAGCATCCAACTTCTTTTTCTGTCCCGAATTGTAGTCGGCACTTTTCTTAAACTTATCGCGCTCTTGGCGGATGGTTTCCAGCTCTTGCTTATATACTTCTACTTGGGCCAATAGTTCTTGGTTGTCGCCAGCCAAAGTTTCCAACTCTTGAATTTTCAATGCTAAGCTGTTCTCCGCTTCATCCAAGCTAGTTTGCACTTCGGTGTTATGCGTTTCAAGCTCGGCATTCTCCGTCTTCATGTTCATGTTGTTGTACACAAAGAATACATTGAGTAGTATAAGTGCCAGAATCAAGAATATGTATATTCCTTTCTTGCTACTACCTTCGCTTTTGGGTTTATTTACATCGGTGCTCATAGCTTATGTTAGTTTTGTAAAACAAAAATACGGTTTCTTTACCCAATATTAGGATAACCTTCACATTCTTAATCAACTACCATGCCAGAACTAAGTTCAGAAATGTGGACACATAGATATGATAACGGCCAAACAGGTTGGGATTTAGGACAACCTTCCAATCCATTAAAAGCATACATAGATACACTGAAAAATAAAGCATTACGCATACTAATACCCGGCGGTGGCAACGGCTATGAAGCAGAGTGTTTGGCAGCAACAGGCTTTAAAAACGCGGTTTTATTAGATTGGAGCCAACCGCCATTAGATGCTTTTGCCGCTAGAAACCCCAACTTTCCACACAATCAACTCATTTGCGAGGACTTTTTTCAGCACCAAGCAACCTACGATTTGATCATCGAACAAACCTTTTTCTGTGCCATCGACCCAAGCCTTAGAGGAGCTTATGCACAAAAAATGCACGAATTATTGGAACCGGGCGGCAAACTAGTAGGCGTATTGTTCAACACCACATTCGCAAAGGAGGGTCCGCCCTTTGGCGGCAGCGATGATGAGTACCGTACTTATTTTGAACCTTACTTCCATTTTCATCATTTCGAGGCTTGCTATAACTCTATACCGCCGCGGGCGGGCAATGAGTTGTGGGTGGAGTTGGAAAGGAGATAGCGTTAGTATCAAGTATTGAATAAAATATATCGAGACAAAAAAGTCTTGTGTCATGTGTCTTGATACTTGTGTCTATTTTAAACTAATTTTACCCCATGCTAGATAATGTAATACTCGACTATGCCTTGGTGTTTGATATTGAAACCGTGCCGAGCGTAAAAACCTTTGCGGAGCTATCGCCAACCATGCAAGAAATGTGGGAGCAAAAGGCTGCCCGCATGGGCTACTTGGACAAAGGCGCTACCGTAGCCGAAAGCTACGAGACTTGGGCAGGCATTTATGCTGAGTTTGGCAAGGTAATCTGTATTTCGGCGGGCTATTTTAAGAAAGACCCTGAAACTGGTAGGCAAACCTTGCGCATACGCTCGTTTGCGAGCAGGGACGAAAAAGAACTGCTACTGGCCTTTGCCGATACCTTGAACAAATATTTCAACCAAGTGGGTAACCATTTCTTCTCGGGGCACAACATCAATGAGTTTGATATACCTTACTGCTGCCGCCGTATGCTGGTAAACGGGATTGAATTGCCGGGCCTGCTTGATATTGCCGGTAAAAAGCCTTGGGAACTGAAGAACTTTGATACCATGCAACACTGGAAGTTTGGCGACTATAAAAGCTATACTTCCTTGAAATTGTTGGCGGCGATATTTGATATACCTACCCCGAAGGATGATATTGACGGCAGCGATGTGGCCCGTGTATTTTGGCAAGAAGACAACCTCGACCGCATTCGCATTTATTGCGAAAAAGACGTGGCTACCGCAGCCCGACTGCTACTACGCTACAAAGGCCTGCCAACGCTTGAAGACACCGACATACACTTTGTGTAACCCATGAAAGTGGCACTGATACATATGAACCTTGGCCTGAAAGGTGGCTTGGAAACACGCCTGTACAACTACATGCGGTACTTTTTAAGCCGCGGCGATAAGGTGATGGTGATTACTTCGAAAATTGCGCTGGGCATTGATATACCCCGCGAGGTAGATATCATGAAAATTGACCTTACTTCAACTCCCAAACCCATACGCCCTTGGGTGTTTGCCAGCAAGGTTGATGAGGTGATGCAAACCATGAAATTCGATTTTTCGCTATCGCTGGCACGCACCCATAGCCAAAAGGCGCTGATAGCACCCAACACACACAAGGGCTACCTAAAGGCTTTAGACAAAAAATGGAACAGCCCCATTGATTGGATGACCAATAAGCTCGACCAAAAAGCATTTAATAGCACACCCCACATTTTCGCCTGCTCCGAAATGGTGCGGCAGGAAGTGATTGACTTGTACGGCATTGATGGCAGCAAAATACATACGCTTTTTCCGCCCATAAACCCTTATGATTTTAATCCCAATGCCATACAACCGAAGCAGGAGCTGAAACAGCAGCTTGGTCTCGACCCCAATAAGAAAATCTTGGTATTGGTAAGCACTAGCCACAACCGCAAAGGCTTACCGCTAATGCTTGATGTGATGAAGCAACTTGCAGGCAAACCGATACAGTTGGCGATAGCCGGTACTCCCCTCTCCGATTTACCCAGCAACGCGGTTTCGTTGGGTTTCCAAACCAACATGAAAAAGCTCTATTGGGCTGCCGATTTGCTGGTACACCCAGCCGTGTATGAACCGTTTGGCCAAGTGGTGGCCGAGGCTTTGGCCTGTGGCTGCCCCGTTATAGTGAGCAATAAAACGGGTGCTAAGGAAATATTATCTCCTGAACTAGGTCTCGTGGTGCCAACGCTCGAGCCTGAACTATGGACCAAAGCTATTGAAAAAGCCCTTGGCATGACCTTCAATATACCCGGTGATATTTTGCTGCAAAAAGGCCTTACGCTGGAGCAACACATGCAGCGTATGCTGGGTGTTGCTAGCTATGGAAATATATAGCAAGGCAAAACATCTTAAGCGACCCCAACGGGGTCACATAATGATAGAATGGGGCAGCGCCCTATTACGTAAAACATTAACAACAAAACGTGTATTTCCTGAAACACATTACGTGCGATGGGCGATGCCCAACGCTAGTATTATATATCCCAGTTGGGGAAATACGTAATGCGGTAACATATCACGAGCGACCACAAGGGGGGCACATAATGATAGAATGGGGCAACACACTATTACCATCACGTAACATGCCATTTCTATTTCCGCTTTAACAAATACATGATAGCGATAAAAACCAACGAGGGCGCAAACACCCAAACCAACTCGCTTTTAATTACACGCAAACCTTTCTCGCCAAAAAACTCGGCTATACCAATGGGTGAAACCTGTATAGGCCGCCAAGGAAAGAAATAGCGGGCATTATCGAAAGGCGAGAAGAATGCAACGCCCAGTCCACCCGTGGTCATGGCATCGAGTATAGGGTGTGTAGCTGTGCAAACAAAAAAGTATAGCCACAGCAACCAAAAGTGCTTTTTACTAGCGGCAACAGAACGGTAAAAAACCATAACTACCAGTATGGCCAACAAGGCTGCAAACACAAACGAATGTGTAAAGCCTCGGTGACCCCAGAAGTTTTCGTAGGCCACACCCATCTTAAAACCAATAGCATCAAAATCGGGAGCAATGGCGCAAAGCATGCCAAGCAACCAAAATTTCCACGAGTTTTTTAAACTAAATGCTTTGCCTACCGCCACTGCCGCAATAGCATGTGCAAATGCTGAAGCCATTTTTTGATTTACGATTTATGAGGTACGAAGTACGAATGTAGTAAACGCAATCGGAAATAGCTGAGCGCCTGGAGGTTTTACATAGCCCCCTCTACCCTAGCCTTCAATGCTTCGTTCATTTGCTTGAAGCCTGAAAGGGTGTTGTTGTCTAGCATTTTGGCAAATAAGGGCACTAACATGCCCGTAAACACTTCCCTCTGAACCAAGGTGGTGGTGCCGTTGCCGCTGTCGGTTAGTTCAAAAATGTGTTCGCCATCAAACAGGCCTTTTATCAGTAGTTTTCCGTTGGCAGTATCGGCCTTGCGGTAAAAAGAAATCGCCTTTCTCTAGTTCTAGAGGCAAAAACTTACTGCCAATAATCTCCAATTCGTCAGGCGCTACCGCGAAAAAATTTTGTATGTAAGCGGTGAGTTCTTGCATTACTTCTTTTTTGGCAGCACGGGCTCGCAAATCCAACCATCATAGTAGCCGCCGTTTTGCATCGATAAGTCAACCAACTGCAAGGTTATCTCTTCAATTTTCTCTTTATCCATTTCCTGCTTTCGGCTGAATAGAATACCGAAAGGCAGGTCGCCTTCATTTTCTCCAGTACCCACAATCTTAAACCCCCTTCTTATCAAGTCCTCCTCAAAGCTGGTTCTGTCTCTCTTAGAAGGGAAGTTGGCAAAATGCTGAAGCACTCGTGGCTCGGTTAGACTATCACCCATTTCCAAGAGTTCGTGCATTTTGTTTTCGTTATATTGTATCTGTATGGTGTATTCATCCGGAAACACGTTGTAATAGTTGAACCAATAAGGGTCGTGTTCAATTTGCAACTCATAGGTATACCCCGGAAAGTCATCCATAACGCGTTTGCACTTGCTCCTGAAGTTGGTTGAGTCGGGCATGTAAAAATAATAATCGCGAAGCCCATTTGAAGTTACCGTTGCATAATAAACCCCCTTCGACCATCCCATGCTTATTTGCAGTCTATCGGTAAGCCGTTTTAGGTTCTCCTCGTCTCTAAAGTCGTGCAATCTCGTTGAGTCTGGGTTATTTAGCTTTAGCAAAAACGAACATTGAAACTGAAAACCACTAGCGGGCGCTACCGTTTGCAAACCCAAGTCAACGGTTACTTTGGCGGGGGTGCCTTCTGCAGTTTCGGTAACATAGGTCGTCCAGTTAGAGATGTATTGCAACTTGCTTACCTCTTGCGCAATAAGGCTATTGAAGCACCCCAGCACTGATATTATTGCCCAAAAGGTTACTATTCGGTTCATTGCATTCATATACTCCGTAAAAATAGCATTAATATAAGCGCTTAGCAGAAATCTTGGCCATGTTGGCAGAAAAACACAATCGTACCTCTAACATCGTAAATTATTAAACACCATTCCATTTATCCGCCGCTTAAAGAGCATCACAATCATTATCAACCATAACGACCAAATGCTTTGTAAAGGCATTAATCAACTATATTCAGGAATCGTTTAAAAACCAAAAATAAAAAGCACCATGCAACCATTTGCAAGCGAAAAATTTCATAAACAAGTTAGAACCTAAAAACAATATACGCGTTTCAGTCAAATACCCTATTTTTGAACCTCGCACAAAACCCGCTTATAACTATGGAAGTTAAACGCCTGATTGACCTACTGTCCTACCAACTAAAACATTATAGCCAACCCGATGCTATAGCAGCTAAGATAAACGGTGAGTGGAAAAAATATAGCACCCAAGATGTGTTGGATAATGCGGCAAAGGTGAGCCGTGTATTGTTGAAACTAGGTATACAGCCCGGCGACAAAATTGCCTTAGTAGCCAACAACCGCCCGGAGTGGAATTTTGTTGACCTAGGTATTTTGGGCATTGGTGCGGTAACCGTTCCGGTATACCCTACCATCAGCGAAGGTGAATATAAATTCATATTCAACGATGCGGAAGTAAAACTAGCCTTCGTATCAGACCACGGTTTGTACAAAAAGGTAAGGGGTATAAGTGGCGAGGTGCCTTCGTTGCAAGAAATATACAGCTTTGATGTGGTGCCCGGCGCCAAACACTACAACGACTTTTTGGCGCTTGACGATAACAGCAACCAGGCTGCCGTTGATGCCCGCGCAGCCAACGTAAAAGCAGACGAACTGGCAACCATTATTTACACATCGGGCACTACCGGTGTACCCAAAGGGGTTATGTTATCGCACAACAATATTGTGAGCAATGTTTTGGGCGTTAGTGGTACCTTGCCGCTCAGCAACGAACACAGGGCATTAAGCTTTTTGCCGCTGTGTCACATTTTTGAGCGCACCGTTACTTACACTTATTTCTACAAAGGTTCATCAATTTACTATGCCGAAAGCATGGAGACCATTGCTGACAACTTGAAAGAGGTAAAACCGCATTTCTTTACCACTGTACCTCGTTTATTGGAGAAGGTTTACGACAAAATAGTATCTACAGGCCACGGCCTTACCGGCTTCAAGAAAACATTGTTTTTTTGGGCACTCAACCTAGGTTTGAAGTATGACGACAGGGGCAATAATGGCGTGTTTTACAATTTACAACTGGCCATTGCCCGCAAATTAATTTTTACCAAGTGGCAAGCTGCATTAGGTGGCGAGCTAGTGGGTATAGTTACTGGGGCAGCGGCATTACAAACGCGCTTGGCCAAGGTGTTTGGCGCTGCTGGCATACGCGTAAGGCAAGGATATGGCCAAACAGAAACCTCACCAGTACTTACCGTTGATAGGTTTGAAGATGGCGAGTTTTGCTTGGGCACCGTAGGCCAAGTAATACCGGGTGTTGAAGTAAAACTTGACCCAACAACCAAAGAAATATTGGCTCGCGGACCGAATATTATGATGGGCTATTATAAGCGCCCCGACATAACTGCCGAAACCATTAGAGATGGATGGTTGCACACTGGCGACGTAGGCGAGTTTATTGATGGCAAGTACTTGAAAATTACCGATAGAATAAAAGAACTGTTTAAAACCAGCGGTGGCAAATATGTTGCGCCACAGGTTATTGAAAACAAATTGAAGGAGAGCCCTTACATTGAGCAGATAATGGTAATTGGCGAAAATGAAAAATTCGTATCAGCGTTAGTTATTGCCAACTTCCCTTCGGTAATTGATTGGGCGAAGCGCCAAAATTTGGACACTAACAAGAGTAACGAAGAATTGCTTAAAGACCCTGCCATTTACAAATTATTTAAAGACGAGATAGAAGGGTTTAACAAAGACTTTAGCCACGTAGAGCAAGTAAAACGCTTTAAACTGATGCCCAACGAATGGTCGATTGACGGGGGCGAGTTGACCCCAACCATGAAAGTGAAACGGAAAGTGGTAATTGAGAAATACAGCAAAGAAATAGCGGAAATTTACAACGTAAATTGAACTTCGAGTGTTATACACTCAAATTAAAGAGAGCGCATTTTAACGGCTATTTGTTATACAGGGATTATGAAACTTGAAGACCACCTTATTGATAAATACCGATTCATAATTGCCGATAGGTACAATTACACAAAGCTCACCGAGTTTAAGCCATTGCCAGAAGGAATTACTGAGCAAATGGTAGACGACATCAGGGAGTTTTTTTTGGAAAGCATATACCCTGAACCAGCTAGACGGCATGAACTAGATGCGGCATTTGCCCATTTGCAAAGCTACATACACCAACCAGCCAAAGTATGGGGTATTTTGGGAAACCTTACTGCAGCTATATTTAAGTTTGGCACCATGTTGCCAGCTGCCCTAAAAACGGGTATCGTATCGTTGGAGGCATTTACAGCGGCCAAGAATTTTGAGCATACTATGGCTCGCGCCGCAAAAGATGCAGGGTTTAGTGTGCCGCTCACCGACGACCAGTTTATACACTGCCTTAGCAAATTGCCCCGCCACCAGCTCGATTCGTTTGCCTTAGATGTGGGCCGCCTATTCCGCTCCATGGCCGATACCCGCTTGCTCTCTAAAACCGTTGAGATTATGCAAGACGTAATCAAAAAAATGGAGAGCAAAACCAAGCTTTACACCAAAGACGAGATTGACGGTATAAAAATGGGCCTAAACATTATGCAAAAAGGCCTTGGCTTGTTTAGCCAATATAATGATAAAACAAAGGATAAAATGGTAGATTATATTGTAGAACGCGAAAAGCTGTTTATCGACGAGATATACTTTAAGCATCGCGAAGATTGAAAACTTGGCTTGCCATATCGTTTTGGGTACTACTAGCATGGCCAGTAGTGGCGCAAAACGAATTGCCGTCAACCACTACTTTGGCGGCCAATATGTATCATGACACCGCCCATGCGCCGTTTTTGTTTGGCGTAGCATCGGGCGACCCTCTTACTGATCGGGTGATTATTTGGACCCGCATAAGCCCTTCCCAAAACCAAAATAGCATAGCTGTAAAATGGGAAATGGCCCTCGACCCTTTGTTCAACAATATTGTAAATAGCGGCGCAACCGAAGCTACCAGCACCAAAGACTGGACGGTAAAAGTTGATGCGGATAATTTACAACCAGGCACCAAATACTATTACCGCTTTATTTCGCCCGATGGAAACTACTCCGCTACTGGCCGTGCCAAAACGGCACCTGCCACTGGCGCTGCGCATTTTAGGTTTGCAAGTTTAAGCTGCAGCAGCATATACTCCGGTTTTTTCAATGCCTACCGTAGGCTCGGCGAAAGAGACGATATTGATTTGCTGGTGCACCTTGGCGACTACATCTACGATTTTGTGGACAAAGAAGAACAATTGCGTGTGCCTTTGCCCTATCCATTGGCACCTAATGATTTGGCAACTTTCAGAGAGCGCCACCGCTATTACCTTACTGACCCCGACCTGCGATTTGCTCGCCAGCAGCAAACCTGGGTAGCCATTTGGGACAACCACGATATTGAAGTAAGGCACCCCGAAATAGATAAACAAGCTAAACAAGCCTTCTTTGAATACTTGCCCATACGCGAAGTTACCCTCGAAGAACCTTACCGAATATACAGGCAGTTCTCGTTCGGGGGGTTGTTCGATTTGTTTATGCTGGATATGGACAGCTACGAAGTAAAGGAAGGAACCGGCCGTACCTTTTTGGGCAAGCAGCAACTGGAATGGCTAAAACAAGCCGTTTTAAGTTCTACAGCCACCTGGAAATTTATAGGCAGCCAAAAAATGGTAGGTGGCTGGTACAGCAAAGGCATACCCAAATTTTTGGGCTTACCTGGCGATGGTACTTTTTTCGATACGAGTAGCTTTGACGGATATGACGAGGAGCGCTCAGCTTTGCTTCAGTACTTTGCCGATAGCCAAATAAACAATCTGGTAGTTGTTAGCGGCGATATGCACATGACTTTTGCCATGAACCTTGCGCCAGAGCCACACAACCGAAAGAAATATAAGCGACGCACAGGCCAAGGCTCAGTGGGCGTTGAAATACTTACCACAAGCATTAGCCGTGGCAACTTTGATGAACAAGGTGCACCCAAGCCAGCAGCCGAACTGGTGCGTAAAATAAGCATGAGCACCAACCCACACCACGTTTTTACCGATTTTATACAGCATGGGTATGGCATACTCGATATAACGCCCGAAAGAGTTATTGCCGAAATGTGGTACTCGCCTGTATTATACCAAACCGAAAAAGAAAAGTTTGGGGTTGCATTAAGAGTAAGAAATGGTAAAAACAAATGGGATTGGAGACTGCTAGCCGAACCCGCAAAGCAAGAATAAAGAAAATTACGGCTTGAAGTTTAAAATTTACCGAGCACGTATACAATATTTCCCTCCTCTTAGCGTCATTAAGCTATCGAAATAGCGCCAACAAAGAAACTTTCAACACACTAAAAGTTTCTATTAGTTAATTGTATCAATAGTTTGAATAGAAACTTCGCACCACAAGCAACCAATGTTACCCTGTTTCGTTTTAATAGTGCTTTAAGTTTGAGTAATTTCGCAACCGAAAAAAATTTCCACCCTTTTTCAAAGGGCCTAACTAAAACCTAAACCGTGAAACAGGCTTACCTTTTCACTCTGCTATTGTGCCTTTTACCTTCTTTAGTTTTTGCCCAAACGGCAACAATACAAGGCACCGTGTACGATTCAAAGACCAAAGAAACCCTACCTGGGGTAACTGTAATGGTAAACGACTCAACAGGAACAGCTACTGATCTTGACGGTAAATTCTCGCTAGAGGTAGCACCCGGAAACTTTCAGGTTCAGTTTAGCTTTATCGGTTTTAAGCCAACCAGCAAAGAAGTACGCACTAAAGCAGGCGAAACAGTAACTCTTGATATACGGATGCTAGGAGGTGCTGAGGAGCTAAACGTAGTAACGGTGAGCGGTACCAAAACCGAGCGCAGGTTGGTAGAAGAAACCGTAAGTATAGAAGTACTCAAAAAAGATTTGATAACCAATACGAACAGTGTTACCCTATCAGAAGCTATTGATAAAGTGGCTGGAGTTACCATGTTCGATAACCAAATAACTATACGCGGCGGTAGCGGTTACCAATTTGGTGCCGGTAGTAGGGTTTTGCTTTTGATAAACGACTTACCGCTTTTGAGCGTTGACCGCGGCGAGATACGTTGGAATTTTGTGCCTTTGGAAATTGTAGACCAAGTAGAAGTAACCAAATCGGCGGCATCGGCATTATACGGTGCTTCGGCGCTGAACGGTGTGGTAAACGTACGCACTGGTTACGCAAAAGACAAGCCAGAAACAGAGGCCTTGATATACTACAACGGATATGCAAAACCACGAAACAAAGACTATGCCTGGTGGACCGATGCCCCCAACAACCCCATGCGCTATGGAGGCCAGTTCAGTACCAAGCACCGTTTTGGCGACCATGACCTATCCCTTGGCGTAAACTATAACAAAACCACTGGTTTTATTCGCCTGCTCGATTCTGGCTTTTCGCGCCTTACGCTACAGTATCGTCATCGCCCACACAGTGCACCCGGTTTATCTTATGGCATTTTGGCCAACCTCATGGATAGCCAAGAGAGCGATTATTTCTTCTGGAACAGCACCGCAACAGGAGCATACGTTCCTTTTGGTAGCAACGGAAACCGAGAACGCGGCACCATAAGTGCTCAGCGCAGGCGCAGTATCATGATTGACCCTTGGGTTACTTATTTCGATAAATTTGGCAACAAGCATACCCTTCGTTTCCGCTATTACCACGTAAACCTATACTTTACAGCAGCCAACCCTGTTGCCGACCAATTTTTAGCCGAGTACCAATTCCAGCGCAAATATCGCATTGGCCTAACCACCACTGCTGGCATACAAGCCCAACGTTTTAACCTAACCGACGAAGATTTGGGCAACCACAACGGCTACAACGTATCTTCTTACGCCCAAATGGATCAAAAGCTTGGCAGAGTAAACCTTGTTGCCGGATTTAGGTACGAATATTTTAAACTCGATACTGCGTTTACCAATGGCCGCCCAGTGGTTTCGGCAGGTATAAACTACCAACCCGGCAAAACAACTTATCTGAGAGGCTCTTTTGGGCAAGGTTTTCGCTTTCCGAGTATTGCCGAAAGATATGTTAATGAAAGCCTTGAAGGTATCAACATTTTCCCGAACCCTGACCTTCAGCCAGAGTATGGCTTGAATTCAGAAATCGGTATCAAGCAAGGATTCAAAATTGGCAAATTCCTAGGTTATGCCGACTTGTCGTTGTTTTGGATGGAATACTGGAACATGACCGAATTTACCTTTGATGTTTACTTGCCCGATGTATTGCCAGAAGGAGCAGAAGCCATTGATTACATCGGTTTCAAATCCATCAACGTAAGCCGTGCACGCATTGCAGGTTTCGAGGCATCAGTTTATGGCGAAGGGAAAATTGGACAAACTTTAGTGACCTGGCAAGGTGGCTATACATACACCTATGGTGTAGACCTAAACCAAGGTGAAGATGTGAAAAACATCGGTAGCTATTTGAGTAAATTGTTTAAAAGTATAGGCTCATCTTCTGAAGATGTGTTACAACCTATGCTTAGATACCGAATGAGGCATTCCATTAAAAACGATATCCAGCTTGAATACAAGCAATTTATTTGGGGTATTGATGTTCGCTATTACGGCAAAGTAGAAAAAGTGGATGATATTTTTGTAGCCTACATACCTGGGCTAAAAGAGTACCGTGCCCAAAACGACCATGGAGCCGTGCTATTAAACCTGCGCATGGGCTACAGTTTTAATAAGTATGGCAAGCTGAGTTTGATTGTTAACAACGCATTAAATAGCGAAATTTCTTACCGCCCGGCACGCATGGAAGCCCCATTAAACTTCGTGTTGCAGTATAAAATAAAAATCTAACATGCTGTAGTGTTGGCAAAATCAATACATCTTTGTATCTTACCTTCCAAATTAGGTAGTCAAAATCTAAAAAATGTTGTTGCCCCCGACATTTTGGTTGACTTGAACAGTACTAAGATAAAGTGCCAACAAAACCTGCTATGAAACGTATTAACTTTATTTTAATGTTGGCAGCCCTGTTGTTTGCTGTTGACGTTACAGGGCTGTTTGCTCAAACTTATGTTGATGGTCCTATCCAATTGCAAGTTCGCTTGCGCGATGTTAGGATAAAGTACAACGGCAATAGTGCCTCTGATTTAAACCTAAATATCGGTGGTCTTGGCCTGTCAAACTTTGAGGATGACGAACTAACCTTTTACGTTTGGGCAAACGACAATGCCAATGTAAGCGGGCTTACGTGGCAAGGAGGTACCTGCCGCCAAGCAAACTTAACAATGCTGAATGGTGGTCCTGACTTTTCACCCGATTACAATACAGTTCTTTACAATCATACCTATTTAACCCCATCGGTTGCACAATACGTATCAATACGATTAGATGCTTGGGAAGATGATGTACCTACCGATTTTGCCATTATTAGTGGCATCACCGCATGCGGAAGCACTGGAAACCGCTGTACTTTTGAAACCAACGTATGTTGCGTCAATCTTTTCGGTTGTTTGTTTAGCGAAGAAGACGACTTAAGATGCAATGCGAACCCTTACCAGCCGCAACTGAATTATCGTTTAGACTCAACAACCAACCAGCTAATTTCGCCATGCTTGTGGTACGATCAAGGGTATGTAGTAGGCGGCGGTTGCACTAACAATTTCTATCGTCCACGTATCGAGACGTTCTTCAGATACACCAGAGGAAACGGTTGTGCCGATGCAATTGATTTGGGTACCATGGCCTCAGGAAGTACCATTACGCACTTTAACAACAATAGCTGCTACAACAACAACTTTACGCCAAGCCCGGGTAATGATGTATTCTATAGCTTTACTATAAATGGTCCTATAGGTATCAACGCAAGTTTGTGCGGTATCAATGGTGCTCAGTTTGATAGCTACTTGTACCTACTTGATACCAACTGCAACGTTGAAGCATCAAACGATAATGGCTGCGGTAGCCAATCAACCGTATCATACTATTTGTGCCTACCTGGCACCTACTACCTAGTAGTAGATGGCGCAACAGCTGCGGCCCAAGGAACCTTTACCCTAGTGCTTACCGAAGATACTAACTTTACCTTCAGAAGTACCATGAGCAAACGCGATGCGCTTTGTTTTGGATCGAACGATGGTTGGGCAAAAGTGGATGTTATTGGCGGCTTCCCACCATATACCTATCAATGGACAGGCGGTACGGGCGGCACTACTACCGACTCGGTTTACGGCTTAGGACCAGGTACCTACTATGTTGAAATTACTGACTTTAAAGGTTGTGAAATAGCCGACACTGTTACCATTACGGAGCCAACGCCATTATTGCTGAGCTTAAGCTCTACCAATGTGCAGTGCAGCGGATACACTGATGGAACGGCTACCGTAACCCCAAGCGGCGGTACCCCGCCATACACCTATCTTTGGATTACATTCCCGTTGCAAACCACCCAAACGGCTGTGGCATTGGGTGCCGGAACCTACACCGTAAATGTAATTGACTTTAACGGCTGCGTAAATGTAGACTCGGTAACCATTAACACCACTACCCAGATTATATTAACTACCGATACCATTAGGAACGTAACCTGCTTTGGCGCTGCCGATGGATATGTGAATATAACCCTGGCAGGTGGCAACTTGCCTTATACATACAATTGGTCGCATGGGCCTACTACCGAAGATGTGACCAGCCTATCGCCCGGACAATATACGGTAACCGTGTATGACCAAGATAGTTGTTTTGTTACCAGTACCTATAACATCACCCAACCAACTTTGTTGGTAACTGATATTATTGACACCTTGAATTTGAGCTGTAATGGCGGAAGTGATGGTATCATAACGACCATAACCAATGGTGGAACCCCGCCTTATAGCTACCTGTGGAGCAACGGCCGCACCAACCCTAACTTGTTGAATGTTACCGCTGGCACTTATACACTAACGGTAACCGATGCACAAAACTGCACCACAACTACTACCCATACGTTGAATGAACCAGCACCACTAAACATCATTTGGACGGTGCAAAACCCACAATGTTTTGGGCAAACCAATGGCAGTATCCAACTGAACGTAACTGGTGGTACCGCCCCATATAACTACTCTTGGACTACCGCCGATACTACGCGCGACCTAAACAATCTAGGAGAAGGGGTATACGGAGTATTGATAACAGACACCAATAATTGCCTTTACTTCGATTTTGCAGTGTTGTTTACCAACGCTAGGCTCGAAGCAGATGTAGCATCAGTAACCAATGCCGATTGTAATGGCAACAGCACGGGAGCCATAACGATTGATGTAGTTGGCGGAGGAGGCATATACACTTATGTATGGTCTAATGCTGCGGCAACTGGTCAAAACCCTACCAACCTACCGGCAGGTCCTTACGGGGTAACGGTAACCGACCAAGATGGTTGTGCCGACTCTACCTCAACCGTTATTACCCAACCAAGTACCTTGGTAGCCAACATTACCAGCACTGTTGATGCCAGCTGCAATGGTTACAGCAATGGCAGCATAAGCGTAGATGTTACTGGTGGCACGCAGCCGTATGTGTACCTATGGAGCAACGGCACTGCCACTGAGGACTTGATAAACCTGCCTGCTGGTTCATATCAATTGAGTGTAACGGACGCACAAAACTGCCAAGTATCTAGTTTAAACACACCAGTGCTGGAACCCGCACCGCTAGCCACTATACTTACTGGAGCCAACCCAGGCTGCCCTGGTGCCACAAATGGAAGCATCAATTTATTAGTAAACGGTGGCACGCCGCCATATACTTATAATTGGAGCAACGGTGCCCTTACACCAAACCTTAGCAATGTAGGCTCTGGCACCTTTACCGTGGTGGTAACTGATACCAAAGGATGTACCACAAGCGATACTATTACCCTTGCCAATAGCAGCGCTTTGGTTGCCAACGAATCTATATCTGACTTGGCATGTTTTGGACAGGCTAACGGTTCAATCACCCTAAATGTAACAGGAGGCAGTGTGCCTTACACCTACACTTGGAGCCCTGCAGTGGGCAATAGCAACAACATAACTGGTCTATCGGGTGGGCAATATGATTTAACCATTACCGATGCGCAAGGATGTTTTGCAACCTTTAGCTACCAGGTTAATGAGCCGCTTGAGTTAACCCTTGCAATAAGCAGCACCGATATAACTTGCTTTGGCGATGCAGATGCCATAGCTACTAGTACATTGGTAGGAGGTGTGCCCAACTATGTATACAACTGGAGCAATGGACAAACAAGCGCAGCTGCTACAGGTTTGGGGCCAGGTCCTATTTCGTTGACCATTGTTGATGGAAACAACTGTAGCGTAACCGCCAGCACCACTGTAATTGGCCCAGCACAGCTAGTTGGAAACGTAGACAGCCTATTTGATGTTAATTGCTTTGATGGAAATGACGCTAGCGTATACCTTAGCGCCACTGGTGGTAGGCCGGGCTACATTTACTCGGTGCAAAACAATGTTTTCCAACCATCACCCAACTTTACTGGATTGGATGCAGGTAATTATGAGGCGCTTATTCTTGACACCAACAATTGCCGCGTGCTAGTGCCGTTTACCATTAGCCAGCCAGCGGCATGGGAAGTTTTTTTCGAAGACCCTTATGTGTTTATCTCGCGTGGGGCACAGGTAGCTTTGCAGCCCGAAAACAATAGCCTAACCGGAATAGTATCATATTCTTGGAGCCCGGCCGATGGCTTGAGTTGCACCGATTGCGAAAACCCTCAGGCTTCGCCACTTGAAACTACCACTTATACCTTAACCGCTACCGATACCAACGGCTGTATTGCAACGGAACAGATTGTAGTGGTGATTAAGAACAAGTTTGAGATTTTCTTCCCGAATGCATTCTCGCCAAACGGAGATGGCCGAAATGACGTTTGGGCGCCTATCGACTTTGGCTCAGCCGGCGAGATTGAAATAAAGGTTTTCAACCGTTGGGGTGAGAAAGTTTTCGAGTCGAACGATATATTAAAAGGTTGGGACGGCACCTATAAAGGAGCCGTTTTAACCCCTGAAACCTACCTTTATTACGTGAAAGGTACGTTCCTTGATGGTTTTGAGTTTAACGAAAGCGGAACGCTAGTGTTGCTGCGATAAACCAAACTAAACAAATAGAATAAAAGCCCTGCAGCCCTGCTGTGGGGCTTTGTTGTATTTGAAGTTTGATATTCCCGTTAAATATTGTCCACAAATGACCCTATAATATCTAAAAAACCGTATTTTAGGTGCCTGAACCCAACAACCTGCTAATCAACCATTTTATGAAAAGATTTAACCAACTTTTCTTTGCATTTGTAATCACTCTAATTTGCCTTATTAACGGCAAAGATGTTGCTGCCCAGATAGTAAACGACGGGCCAATTCAATTGGAAGTTAGGGTGCGCGAAGTTCGTACCTTTTTTGATGCAAGTGACCAATTGCTTGGTTTAACTGACCCAGATGAGATGACCTATTATGTTTGGGCCCGCGCCAACAACGACGTTTTGGCGCAAGGTTGGCAGGGCGGAACTTGTCTTACCTCCAACTTCAACCCATCGCCAACAGGCACCAACTCTGCCGATTTTAATTACGTAATGCTAAACAGTACCTACCCAGGGGTAGGCGTGCCAGCAAGTTTCGATTTAAGGTTAGAGGCTTGGGAGTCGGATCAAGTTGACCCAACCTGCTCGGGCAACCGTTGCACTTACAGCAACAACGTATCATGTGCATTTGGTATCGTTCGGGAAGAAGATGATTTTCCTTGTTTTGCCAACGCATTCCAAACCCAGCTTAACTATCGTTTAGGCCCTCCTTGCCAAACCTTCGACCACGGATTTATACAAATGATACCGGGTGCATGTTTAAACGATGTTTATCGTCCGCGCATTCAGTCTTTTTGGCGCTACACCAGGGGCACCAGTTGCTCAAACGCTATTGCCCTTGGAGATTTTGGCGTGGGAAGTTCAGTAACCCACTTCAATAGTAACCAGTGCTATAGCAACGTATGGCCAAACAGCCCAGGCAATGATGTATTCTACAACATTAATGTAACCGACCCAATCGGTATTACCATATCGCTTTGCAACCCGGCGGCTACCTTTGATACCTATTTATACTTGTTGGATGCCAACTGTAACGTTATCATCAACTCTAACGACAACTCTTGTGGTGCACAATCGCAAATAACTACTACCATTTGTACACCAGGCGTTTATACTATAGTAGTAGATGGAGCTACCGCTTTGGCACAAGGCACTTTCACGCTTTCCGTGGCAGAAAACCCATCGGTATATGTTGATTATACCACAGCAAGTACACCGGTAACCTGCTTTGGTAACAACGATGGAACGGCTACTGTAACCACCACACAAGGGTTCTCTCCATTTACTTATACTTGGGCTCCAGGAGCATTGCCAACTACATCTAGCCTTACTGGCTTAGCAGCTGGCGTGTACAACATTACCGTAACCGACGTAAACGGTTGCCAAAGGGCCAAAACAATAACTGTAGGCACACCTACAGCATTTGTATCATCAGCTACTGGTGTTGATCCAATATGCAACGGTAGTTCAGATGGCAGCATTTCGATAACGGTATCGGGCGGAACGCCACCTTACGAATACTCTGCCGACAGTGGCAACACTTACCAAACCGGCAATGTAATCAATAGCCTTTCTGCGGGTACTTACACCGTATTAGTTCGCGACGATAATGGTTGCATCGATACAGTAGGCAATGTTACTCTAACCAATCCACCATCAACTATTTTGGCCAACGTGGCTATCACCAATGTAAGCTGTAATGGACTGAGTGATGGTACTTTTACCTCAACTCCTAGCAACGGAAACCCACCATACGAGTTCTCACTAAACGGGGGCTCACTATTAACCAGCGGCACATTTAGCAACCTATCGGTTGGAACTTATGTGTTGGTTATAATTGACGATTTCGGATGTCGTGTAGATACTACCTTTAGTATTACCCAACCACAAGTGCTTGGCGCACAAGTAAGCAACAACAGTGCTGCGCTTTGCTTTGGTACTGCAACCGGTAGCCTAACTATAACACCTAATGGTGGCACAGCGCCATACCAATACACCCTAAATGGTGGCACGCCGCAGCCTAGTAATGTATTTAACAACTTACCTGCTGGCAACTATACTATTGATGTTGAAGATTTAAACGGCTGTCAAACTCAAACTTTTGCAACTATTGCCCAACCATTTGCTCTAAATGCTGGCCAATTGTTCCGTATTGATGTAAGTTGCAACGGATTGAGCGATGGCGTGGCAGTGGTATCTGCTGCTGGTGGAACACCACCTTATGATTTCTCTGACGATGGTGTAAACTTCGTAAACAACGCTGCATTCAGCAACCTGCCAGGTGGCACTTACCGCTACTATGTGCGTGATTTTAATGGTTGTATCGATAGCACTAACATAACCATTGTAAACCCAACAGTTGTATCTGCAACTGCAACAGTAGTAAATGCATCTTGCCAAGGAATAAACGATGGCCAGATAGTAATAAACGCTACAGGTGCTACACCTCCGTATAAATATGCTATTGCAGGCGGCCTATTCGGCACCGATAGTACTTTTAGCAACTTGGGTGCAGGTACCTATAACTTCAGCGTTCGCGATGTGAACCTATGCGAAGAGAATTTCACTTTCACTATCGGAAACAATAATACCATTGGCATATCGGCAACACATACCGATGTAGCTTGCTTTGGTGATAGCACCGGTACCATAACTGCAACTGGCAGCACAGGCACACCACCTTACCAATATTCATTGAACGCAGGCACGCTTCAAAGCAGCGGTAGCTTTACCAACCTTGCGGGCGGCACTTACTTGGTAAGGGTTCAAGATAGCAACGGTTGCCAAAAAGACACCAATGTTGTAGTGTTTGCCCCTACCGAGTTGGTTGTTACGGTATTGAGTGTTACTTCTGCCTCTTGTTTCAATGTAAACAATGGAGCTATTGATTTAGGTGTTACTGGCGGCACAGGTGCTTATACTTACGCCTGGACCGGTGGATTGCCAGCAACACAAGACCAGCAGAACATTGCCGGTGGAACCTACACCGTAACCGTGACTGATGCTAATGGTTGCTCGGCAACGGCAACTGCAGTAGTTGGCCAAACACCGCCAATATTCTTGAACGTGGCTAGCGTGCAAAACGTAACTTGCAGTGGTGCAAACGATGGCGTTGTGGATATAACCGCCAATGGCGGTACTGCCCCATACAGCTTCGTGTGGAACACCGCAGCAACCACTGAGGATATTAACAACTTGCCTGGTGGCACTTACACGGTAACAGTTACTGATGCCAATGGTTGCTCAGAAACCATTACAGCTATTGTAACCGAATCTCCTGCTTTGGTTATTAATGCTACTATTACCGGTGCGGTAACTTGCACAGGTGGCAGTGATGCTACCTTAACGGTAACAGTTAATGGCGGCTCATCGCCATATAGCTACTCATTAAACGGCGCTGCCTACCAAGTTGACAGTGTATTCAATAACCTTGCACAAGGTGCTTATGTGGTATCGGTGCGCGATGCCGAAGGTTGCATTACCTCTACCGCTACCGTAAGTATCGTTGATGGCAATATCTTTACCCTTAACTACTCGGATATTGAAATTACATTGGGCGAGGAAGATACCTTAATCGGGTTGCTAAACCCAAGCTCAACTACCCTAAGCAGTATTGCTTGGAGCCCACAAGCCGGCTTAAGCTGTACTGATTGTTTAAGCCCAATTGCCAGCTCAACCGAAACCACCTTGTATACCGTAACTGCTACCGACACGAACGGCTGCAGTGTTACAACAAGTGTAACCGTATTCGTAAACGATAACTTCAGGGTAGCCTTGCCGAATATTTTCAGCCCTAATGGCGATGGAAACAACGACGATTTCCGTTTCTATACTTTTGGTGCAGAAGTTACTGAAGTAAGGATATTCAACCGTTGGGGTGCGCAGGTGTACTACAACCCTAACCAAATATCGGAAGCACCGGGTTGGGATGGAACGCATAATGGCGACGAAGCCCCAGAAGGAACATACGTGTATGTTATAGATGTAGTATATGCCAACGGCGAAAAACGCCAAGCAACGGGTAGCATTACCCTAATACGATAAGAAATAGTATACAGAACAAAAAAACCTCGTGGTATACCACGAGGTTTTTTTCTTTTTGGAGGTATTACAAGTTGACACGTTATTTATTTTTTACAAAATGATGTATCTTCACTCGTCAGAAATAAGCCCAAACTCGCCTAACTATGAAACATACCACCCACTTATTACTGTTCTTTCTCAGTAGCTTATTGTTTAGCAGTGCTGCTTTCTCACAAACCTTGAGCGATGGCCCAATACAGTTGCGCGTGAAGGTTGGAGAGGTTAGGGTTGCCTACTCGGGCAGCAATTCATCCGATTTTGCAATAGCCTGTGGTAGTTTTTGTAGCCAATTGGCCCCAAACCTTCAAGAGGATGAGCTTACGTTCAATTTCTTTGCACAAGACAATGCCAACGTAAGCGGTCTTCCTTGGCAAGGTGGTTTTTGTATGACTGCCAATTTGGCCATGAGCAGCGGTGGCCCTGATATTACCAATGATTTTGACACCACTATCTTTTTGAATACCTATCCTGCTGCCACTGTGCCACAGTTTGTAAACATTCGCCAGCGCTCATGGGAAGACGATGTGCCAGAAGATTTCTCAATTATCTCTGGTCTTACCCCTTGTGGCTCTAACGGTTCTCGCTGCTCTTACGAGTCCAACGTTTGTTGCTTGAACCTATTTGGTTGCGTATTCTCAGAAGGTGACGATTTGCTTTGTGATGCTAACCCATATGCAACTAACTTGAATTACCGTCTGGGCCCACCTTGCCAAACTTACTCACATGGTTTTGTGGCTGGTAGTGGCTGTGCCAACAACTTTTACCGCCCCGAGATCAGAACTTTCTGGCGTTATACCAAGGGTACCGCATGCTCTTCTACTTCAGCCATCGACCTCGGTGCTATCACTTCTGGCGTTAGCGTTAGTCATTTTAATAGCAACGAATGCTATGGAAACAACTTTGCTGGTGCACAAGGCAATGACGTATTCTATACCTTTACTACTACTGCACCATTGGGTATTACCATTCGCGTAACAGCAAACTGCCCGACTGGCGGTGGCACGTTTAATGTGCAGTTGAACCTATTGGATGGCTCATGCGCAGTTGACAGCACCCGCGCCGGAACTTGCTCAAGCCCTGCCGTTATTGCAAAAGCACTTTGTACCGCTGGCCGCTACTATGTAGTAGTTGACGGCGCAACCGTTGCCGACTTGGGTACTTTTACCGTTACAGTTGAAGAAAATCCTAGCTTTAGCCTAAATGCTACAGTATCAACGGTTGCTGTTTTGTGCAGTGGTAACTCAAACGGCTCGGTTGAAGCAAACGTAACGGGTGGTGTACCACCTTACACTTACCAATGGAGCGGTGGCCTACCTGCTGTTGATTCAATTGGCAATTTGGCTGCTGGTTCATATTCAGTTACCATATTTGATGCTGCTGGCTGCCAAACAACTGCTACTGGTACCATTGGTTCGCCTGCGGCTTTAACCGTTGCTACCACTCCTACCAACGTATCGTGCGGTGGTGCTACCGATGGTTCTGCACTTGCTACCCCAACAGGCGGTCAAGCTCCGTTTAGCTACCTATGGAACACTACCCCACCGCAAAACGCTAGTAACGCAGTATTGCTTCCTGCTGGCACCTATACTGTTACGGTTACCGATTTTAATGGTTGTTCCGCAACCGCTACTGCTGTGGTACAACCAACTACCACCGTAGTTGTAAATACCTTAAACGTATCAAACGTTAATTGCAACGGGGCCAACGATGGTTCTATTGATATGGACGTAACTGGTGGGCAGAGCCCTTACACTTATGCCTGGACCAATAGCCTACCAGCTACCCAAGACCAAACGGGCCTTGCCCCTGGTACTTACACTGTAACCATTACCGATGCGGTAAATTGCTTTGATACTAGAACCTATGTAATAACTGAACCTAGTGCGCTTGCTTCGTCTACCACGGTTCGCAATGCTAGCTGCCAATCATCAACTGATGGGGCAATTGGTTTGAGCGTATTGGGCGGCACATCGCCATACACGTATGTTTGGTCGGATGCCAGTACTTCGGAAGAACTGTTTGGCGCTGCACCTGGCACTTATAATGTAACCGTAACCGATGCCAATAGTTGTACTGCAACCAACAGCGCCACAGTAAATGGCCCTGCCGACTCTATCGTAACAACCATTGCACGTACCGATGCAAACTGCGCTATTGATGTAACCGGCACCGCTACGCTAACCGTTACTGGCGGCACGGCACCATATTCTTTCTTCTGGTCGAACTTTACGACTGGCCAAAATGCTAGCAACCTAAAAGCTGGTACTTACAGCGTAGTGGTAACTGATGGAAAAGGCTGTGTGAAAATTGATACCGTTACCATTGCTGAGCTAGCTCCTGGTGGCTCATGCGGCAACGATTCAACGTTTGTAAGGGATAGCAGCGCTTATGTGGCTATACCGAATGCGTTTACGCCAAATGGAGATGGTAACAACGATATTTTCCAATTCTGGTTGAACAAAACCAGCAATGTGGAGGTGTTTATTTTCAACCGCTTCGGCTCACAAGTGCATTACAACCCTAACCAAGTTACTGGTGCAGGATGGAACGGAGAACACAATGGCGACCCTGCCATTGAAGGTACCTATGTATACATGGTAAATATTGTATACCAAGACGGCACCGAAGAACAAAAAACTGGATCGATAACTTTGATACGCTAATTAGTAGCAAGTATTGAGTATCAAGTATCAAGACTTATAAAAATAGAAGCCCCGCAAATTGCGGGGCTTCTATTTTAAGTTGTAAATTTTTAATACCTTTCGTTCGCTACTCACTACTTGATACTTGATACTTGATACTGTTACAGCAAATCATTCGCCAAGTTGGCCAACTCAGAGCGCTCACCTTTTTCTAGGGTAACGTGGGCATATAGCGGTTGCCCGCGAAACTTATGGATAAGGTATGACAACCCATTACTTTGCGAATCGAGGTAAGGAGTGTCTATTTGGTAAATATCGCCGGTGAAGATAATCTTGGTGCCTTCGCCTGCACGAGTTATGATGGTTTTGATTTCATGTGGCGTAAGGTTTTGAGCCTCATCAACGATAAAGAAAATATTGGACAAACTACGACCACGGATAAAGGCCAATGGCGTAACCACAATCTTCTCCGTATCAACCAGCTCAGTTATCTTTTTAAAGGCCCGCTCCGTTTCGCGAAACTGACTTTGTATGAGCTTTAAGTTATCCCAAATAGGCTCCATATAAGGGTTTACCTTCGAAATAGCGTCGCCCGGTAGAAAACCAATATCCTTGTTACTTAACGGCACAATGGGCCTGGCTACATAAATTTGGTTAAAATCCTTTTGTTGTTCTAAAGCACCAGCAATGGCCAATAAGGTTTTGCCAGTGCCAGCAACACCCTGCAACGTTACTAGGCGCACCTCAGGGTTCAGAATAGCATGCATGGCAAAAACCTGCTCCGCATTACGAGGCTTAATTTTGCAAACCACATTTTTCTCTACCCGCTCCATCATGTTCGATTGCGGATTGAAATAAGCCAGCGTAGAGCTTTTCGGGCTCTTCAATATAAAATAGCTATTACCGCTTGGCTTATCCTCCATTACCTCTTCATAAGGCACGGTGCCATCTTTGTATATTCGATTGATGATAACCGGATCAACATCATCCAGGGTATTTTTGCCTTTAAACAGGCTTTCCACGTTCTTTACCTTGCCCGTTTCATAGTCTTCTGCCAAAAGATTCAAAGCCTTGGCTTTAAGCCTAAGGTTAACGTCTTTCGAAACCAATATAACCTTACGGGTAGGGTTTAGGGTTTGGATGCTCATCGCCACATTCAATATTTTGTGGTCGTGCTTTACTTCTCCAAACACCTCTTCGGCATCAACGGCGCTATGCCCGTTCATGGCCACCATAAAATTGCCACGGTTTCCTTCGGGGTCAATTGGCGTCCATTCAGTAATTTTTTTATCCTGCGACAAGCTATCCAAATCTCGGATAAATTCGCGGGCTTCAAAGTTCTTGTTGTCGTTGCCCTTTTTGAAATTGTCCAACTCTTCCAACACATTTATGGGTATTACCACATCGTGTTCTTGAAAAGTTCTTAGGGCATTATGATTATATATAATTACCGATGTGTCGAGAACGAATATTTTCTTCTCCGCCTTAGTTTTTGCCATACGCGTCGTATATCCTGTTGGTTTATAACAAGATAATAGTTAAAAATTAAGCTAGTACATTTTGTGGCAAAGAGTTATCCACTTGCAATGTTGGTAGCAGTACCTCTCTAAAATCAGGTACCAATTCATCAAGATGGGAGTAAATGCGCCACTCTCCCTCGTTATATTCAAGGCTAGTAAGGTTCTCAATCCAGTCGCCAGAGTTAAGGTATGTAACCGAGCCTTTCTCGTTTCGGTAAACCTTCATTTGCGGTTGGTGAATGTGGCCGCACACTACGTAGTCGTATTTTTGGTCGATAGCATGCTTGGCGGCAATCATCTCATAATCACCAACAAACTTTACGGCCCGTTTTACGCTGTTTTTGATACGCTTTGATAAGGAGATACGCTCGCGGCCAAATTTCACCAACATGAAGTTTATAAAGCGGTTTAGCAAGATAATATAGTCGTAGCTCTTACCACCTAATTTGGCAATCCATTTAGCCGTATTCACGCTCAAGTCAAATACATCGCCATGGAAAATCCAAGTGCGTTTTCCATCCAAGTTCAGTACTACCTTATCCACTATCTCCAAGTTGCCCATTTTAAAATCAGAGAACTTGCGCAGTAATTCATCGTGGTTGCCAGTAATGTAGTAAACCTTTACGCCACTGGTAAGCATTTCCAAAATAAGCTGGATGGTTTCCATGTGCTCTTTCGGGAAATACGACTTGCTGAATGCCCAAATGTCGATGATGTCGCCATTAAGTACCAAGGTTTTGGGGGCAATGCTGCGCAAGTAGTCGTTCAATTCAACGGCGTTGCAGCCGTAGGTACCCAAATGAAGATCGGATAGCACTACGAGGTCGAGTACACGTTTGGTCATACGTAAAGGGGTTGGAGGAGGAAGAAAAAAGAAACCGAAAAAGTAAAGGGGGTGGCAATTGGGGTATGGCTATAAAAGCCATTTAGGGCATTGTTAGCAAAAAGGACATTTGCCATCATTGCTCACAAAACTAAACATGATATGTAACGGCTATGAGAAGAAAGGTTTAAGGTTGGGTTAACTCTTAGGTGCGAGTTACGGGTTACGGGTTACGGGTTACGGGTTACGGGTTGCGGGTTAAGGGTTGCGGATTATTTCAGGACCTATTAGTTAGTTTCCTTTACTTTAAACTCGTAACCCGCAACTCGTAACTACATTATTATTACCAATCATCGCCTCCACTAGCAGGTGCAGGTTTAGCTAGGGTTTCTTTGAGCTTGGTGGTAAGATCGGTCATGTAGTCGTGTACTTGTTGCAAGTATCCATATTGCACGTCTTTGTTCACGGCTTTATCATCCAACCACTCTTCAACATACAACTTAGGTACTTTAAAGAAGTATATCTCGTCTATCTTAAATCGGTATTTGCCTTCTTTGGCCTCAATAGTAATGGTATACTTTACTTGGCCAAACTGATTTTTCTTACCATTAACCTCATTGTAAACGTAAATGGTGTGCTTGCCGTCCATTTTACTTGCAGCAGTATCTTTAGCTTGGATAATGCTAGCCGGGTTTTTGTAAAAGGTATTGAACCAATGGTCAACTCGTTTAAATATCTCTGCCTGGCTGGCACCGGCCACGGTTACCACTTCGGTATACACTACCCTGCCCGTGCCTGCCTCAATAGGAACCGGCGGTTGGGCATTGACGGCGAAAAACAATATCAGTGCTACTACAGACGATAATATACGTTTCATAAAAGGTTGTTTTGGAAGCGATAAAAATAGTATTTGTTGGCGTATGCGCCAAGTATATTTTTTTGTATTGGACCGTTTAAACTTGGTGCTTTGTTTAATCAAAAAAACATGCATAATTCAATTTCAACACCTCTTTTCTACATTCAAAATAGTTTAGTATATTAGCCTTTATGGTGCGCACCATATATTTCACTGCTGCTACCTTAGTTATTGCATTGTTATTGTCTTTAGTTTCTTGCACTAAAGAGAATAATAACAATGAGGATTTTATATGTCCAGATATACCGTGTCAATATGGGGAAGTTACCCATACTGGTAACCAAACCTGCAGCTGCAGTTGTAACCCAGGGTATGAAGGAGATAGTTGTGAGATAAGTACTGCTTGGACCAAATATAGAGGCTATTACAAAGTTATTGACTCTTGCCTTGGCCACAGCAGTTATAATTATTACATTACAATTCAGCCTGGTGATGGGGATAGGATTTACATGCCCGACTTCAGAGAAATCTATGTCCCTATTCCAAATGATTGTTGTTCTTCATCATTTTACCCTATGGGAATTGTTTATGGCGACAGCCTAAGCTTGCCCTTTCAAACTTTTGATGATGGTAAAATCACCATTGAAGGCGAAGGCACATTAAACGGCACTACTTTAACCCTACAATACACCCTACTTTATAGGGGAGTTGTAGAAACGTGCACTGCAATTTTCAATAGGCAATAATCACCTTTATTCGGCAAAATGCCCCATTATCTGCCAAAAAGGTTGGGCACATTACTCCCAATTTTTGGTGGTGGATAACATGTGGATAAAAATCGCTCTAATCCGCATCAAATAAGGCACTCTAGCTTAATTTTCGTATCTTTGTACATTACTTGGATTAGTGTGAAATAAGGAAGAAAATATATGGCAACCGAACAAAAACAGAATAATTATTCCGCGTCAAATATCCAGGTCCTAGAAGGGTTGGAAGCGGTGCGCAAGCGCCCCGCAATGTACATTGGCGATATAGGCTTTAAAGGCTTACATCACTTGGTGTATGAGGTGGTAGATAACTCTATTGACGAAGCTTTGGCTGGCTATTGCCGCTTTATTGAAGTAGAAATACTACCAGGCAACTCTATTACTGTGCACGATGATGGCCGCGGTATACCTACCGATATGCACGAAAAAGAAGGCCGCTCGGCCCTCGAAGTAGTAATGACGGTGCTACACGCCGGTGGTAAGTTTGATAAGGACACCTACAAAGTATCGGGCGGTTTGCACGGTGTGGGTGTATCATGCGTAAACGCACTATCAACTCACTTGCGTGCCGAAGTACACCGTAACGGCTTAATTTTCGAACAAGAATTTGCCATCGGTAAACCTCAATACTCAGTAAGAGAAATTGGTACTACCGACCGCACCGGTACTTCAGTAACCTTTACGCCCGATGCCAGTATTTTTAATGTTACTACCTACAACTACGAAACGCTAGCCTCACGCTTACGAGAGCTTTCTTTTTTGAACAAAGGTATCAGCTTGAAAATAACTGACCTACGCGAAGCAAATGAGGACGGCACCTACCCTACCGAAACGTTCCTTAGCGAAGGTGGCTTGAGCGAGTTTGTACTATACCTTGACCAAACCCGTGAACAGCTTTTAGAGCGCCCTATTACCGTTGAAGGCACTAGAGACCATGTAATGGTTGAAGTTGCTTTGACTTATAATAGCTCTTATAGCGAAAATATACACTCTTACGTAAACAACATTAATACCATTGAAGGTGGCACGCACGTAGGTGGTTTCCGCGCCGCTATTACCCGCGTATTCAAGGGCTATGGCGATAAGAACGGTATGTTCGAGAAACTAAAGTTCGATGTTACCGGCGAGGATTTCCGTGAAGGATTGACTGCCGTAATATCGGTAAAAGTACCTGAGCCGCAGTTTGAAGGCCAAACCAAAACCAAGCTGGGCAACAGTGAGGTTACGGGTGTGGTAAATACTGCCGTAGGCGAAGCCATTACCAACTACCTTGAGGAGAACCCTCGTGAGGCCAGAACCATTATAGGTAAAGTAATACTTGCCGCTACTGCCCGCCACGCCGCCCGTAAGGCGCGCGAGATGGTGCAACGTAAGAGCGTATTGGGCAGCAACAGCCTGCCGGGTAAGTTGGCCGATTGCGCAAGCAAAGATGCCGAATCGAGCGAGTTGTTCCTTGTCGAAGGAGACTCGGCGGGTGGAACAGCCAAGCAGGGCCGCGACCGTCACTTTCAAGCTATTTTGCCTTTGAGAGGTAAAATTTTGAACGTGGAGAAAGCCATGGAGCACAAGATTTACGAAAACGAGGAGATACGGAACATGTTTACCGCCATGGGCGTGAAAATAGGTACCGTTGAAGATGATAAGGCACTGGATATTGAAAAGCTACGTTACCACAAGATAGTCATCATGTGCGACGCGGATATTGATGGTAGCCACATTACTACCTTGATTCTTACCTTCTTCTTCCGCTACATGAAGGCATTGGTTGAGCATGGCTATATCTACATTGCTACACCGCCACTATACCTAGTGAAAAAGGGTAAAGACCAGATGTATTGCTGGAACGACCAACAACGTGATGTGGCAGTGCAGCAACTTGCAAGAGGCGGCAAAGAAGATAACGTGAACATACAGCGATATAAAGGTTTGGGTGAAATGAACGCCGAACAGCTGTGGGACACTACCATGAACCCAAATACACGCACGCTTCGCCAGGTAACTATTGATAGTGCTGCCGAGGCCGACCACATTTTTAGTATGCTGATGGGCGACGATGTACCACCTCGCCGTGAGTTTATTGAAAAGCACGCCAAATACGCGAAAATTGACGCATAACGAATGCAATTGAATCACAAAAAAGCCCGTCTCGTGCAATGCGAGACGGGCTTTTTTATTGGGTTTCCCGTCATTGCGAAAGCCTGACATGCTCAACAAACAGCTAATAAACTTAATAGGCTTGAAGCAATCCCCTAACCGACGTAGTGAATTAGCAAACTAGCATTGACCATTGTAACATAAAGCGAGTAAAGGCACCTGTCTCCTAGCATCATGCTTCGTAGCAGGGGATTGCTTCGTCGTTCTGTTGCTCCGCAACTACACTCCTCGCAATGACGTGCATGCAAGGCACAACCCCTACTCAACCTCAGCCAAACCAAAATCAAATCCAGCATAAGCAGTCTGTATTTCGGCAAGGGTAGCGTATAGTTCGTCTAAATCGTTTGAGCTGGTAAGCACTCGGCGGAACTCCTTTACATTGGGCATACCACGGAAATAATTGGTATAATGGCGGCGCATCTCCAATATACCTAGCACATTGCCTTTCCATTGCACCGAAAACTCTAAGTGCTCGCGGCAAGCTTGCACGCGGTCTTCAAGGGTTGGGGCAGCTAGGTGTTTGCCAGTGGCTAGGTAGTGTTTCACTTCCCTAAATATCCACGGATAGCCTATACTGGCGCGGCCAATCATAATACCATCCACCCCATAAGTATCACGCATCATTTTTGCCTTTTCGGGGCTATCTACGTCGCCATTTCCAAAAATGGGAATGTGCATGCGTGGGTTCTCTTTTATCTTGCCAATCAAGGTCCAATCGGCTTCGCCTTTATACATTTGCACGCGCGTGCGGCCGTGCACACTAAGCGCTTGCACACCAATATCTTGCAGACGTTCGGCTATCTCTACTATGTTTTTGGTGCTTTCATCCCACCCAAGGCGCGTTTTAACAGTAACGGGCAGGTGGGTGTTTTTTATTACCTCTTCGGTAAGGCGAATCATCTTCGGAATGTTCTTCAAAATACCTGCCCCGGCATCCTTACAAACTACCTTTTTTACAGGGCAGCCATAATTAATATCCACCAAATCAGGATTTGCGGCCGTAACAATACGAGTAGCTTCGCCCATTGATTCGCCATTGCCACCAAAAATTTGAATGCCAATGGGTTTCTCGTAATCGAAAATATCGAGTTTCATAATGCTCTTATCGGCATTACGGATAAGGCCCTCACTGGAGATAAACTCCGTGTACATTAAATCGGCACCATGCAATTTGCACAACCTACGGAAAGGCGGATCGCTCACATCCTCCATGGGCGCCAACAGCAGCGGAAACTCCGGTAATTCTATAGAACCAATCTTCATTTACGAAGTACGATTTACGATTTTCGATTGCAATATTGAAACCTATCTAGCCTCTCAAAAATTCCAATATACAAAGCTGCATCAGCTTTTTTGGGCAAGAGACAATACAGACAACTAATAAACCGTAAATTTACGACCATTAAAGCCAATTGTCAATTAATGACTGATTTCGATACATATCAACGCAACTTTAGAATGATGCTAGCCCTCTTTGGGTTATGGATGGTGAGTATGCTGGTTTTCCAATTCATGGTAATGACGGCATTTATTGCAGTAGCCATTAACCTTGATGCTGCCATTAATTATTTTTTGCACCAATCAGTTCCTGACTTTTCCGTTGCTCAACAGCGCCTGCTTAACATTATTGGCTTACCCTTTACTTTCATCGTTCCGGCAATTATAGTGGCACGCATTAACAACGAGCCAGCTAAGGTAATTATTGGCTCGTATCGTCGTCCCCCATCTACGCTACTAGTACTGGGTTTTGCAGCCACTATCCTATGCCTTCCATTTATTTATATGACCAATGAGGTGAATCAAAACCTCCCATTGCCCGATTTTGCCTGGGAAATGGAGAAAGCCGCCGAGAAAATACAAACCGATATGTTTGAGGAGCAAGGCATTTGGGCCATTTTGGGCAATGTTTTGCTCATTGTTATCATTGCTCCCATAGCCGAGGAAATCTTCTTTCGGGGTGCGCTGCAACGTACACTGGCGCGCATGACTGGGCACCCGCACATACCTATAATACTAGCGGCACTTGCATTTAGTGCAATACACATGGAGTTTGCTGGCTTTATACCTAGGCTTGTATTGGGCATGATGCTGGGTTATATGGCATCATGGAGCGGTAATATTATTGTACCTATATTTTGCCATGCCGTGTTTAATGGTGGGCAATTGGCCTTGGTGTATATGCAGAAACAAGAAGTAATAAGCGACCCCGAAAACGTATCGATACCGATATATTTAAGCATATTCTCGTTGGTAATTACTACATTGGTATTGCGTCAGTTTTATACTCGCACAATTATCAAATCAGATATACCTGAATAATGGAAAACGGTTGGGTAAAAGCATACGAAACCTCAGTGCCTTATCAGGCAAACATTATACAATCTATGCTTACCGAGCACGATATTGAAGCCGTTATCATTAATAAGCAGAACTCCGCTTTGATTTCGATAGGCAAGCAAGAAGTATATGTGCCCGAAGAAAAACTATTGAGAGCCCTACAACTCATAAATAATGACGACACTGAAAACGGAACCGAAGAAGAAGAGTGATTTTTGGGTGAGAACCGGCACGGGGCTAATTATGGGCGCGGTAGTTATCGGCAGCATTATTGGCAGCCAATACTCATTCGCAGCACTTATGGCAGTGGTTATGCTGCTTTCGGTGAGGGAGTTTTACAACATTACTGCACCAACGCGCACCACCAACAAAGCTACCCCATACTACTTGCCCCTTATTCTTTTACTTGCAGCGGCCTTATATGCAGGTACTTATTTTTATGCCAACGGATTTATAAGCGGTCAGTACCTGCTAGTGGTGCCGGCCATGCTGCTATTGTTCTTTATGCTAGAGTTATTTGCCGACTCAAAAGATGCATTTTATAACATATCGCTCAACGTTGTTTCGCTGGTTTATTTGGCCTTCCCGTTTATGCTGGTGCAGTTTTTGGTGCTTGGTACCAATGGATATAGCTGGAGGCCAATGATGGCCATACTATTGCTTATTTGGGCAAACGACATAAGCGCCTACCTAGTGGGCAGGCAGATTGGCAAAACCAAACTATTGTCTCGTATTTCGCCAGGCAAAACCATTGAAGGCTCGGCTGGTGGTGTAGTTGGCTGTGCGCTAATAGCTGTAGGTCTTTACTATTTAATGCCCGTTGAAGATTGGGAAATAATGGATTGGGTTGTTATTGCCATACTTACCAGCACCTTTGCTACAGTTGGCGACTTAATAGAATCGATGCTGAAGCGCAACTTGGGTATAAAGGACAGTGGCACACTATTGCCCGGCCACGGCGGTGTGCTCGATAGGTTCGATGCCTTTTTCTTTACCGTACCCTTTGTAGTGGCTTATTTAGCCTTGCGTGGGTTATTGGTTATTGGTTATTAGTTATTGGTTACTGGTTTTTGGTTATTGGTTATTGGTTATTAGTTATTGGTTATTGGTTGTTCTTTTTTACTGTAGACTGTGGACCAGCATAATTGCCCAAGCTACTGCTCCAATCATAATCCTTGTACTCAATTTTATAATCTCCAAAATCCTTGCCCAAATACTTTTGCAAGATTTCTTTGATGCCCCTATTACCTCCAAAATCGGCTTTAAACCATTGCATTATTTTGGTTACGCGCACCACTTTTTTCGCCTCGTCAACCTCCACATCTTGCGTAAGAAAAGAAGTTGCAGCCAGTTCAAGTTGCTCCTCCAGCTTTTGGTAATCATAAAACGCAATGGGTGGGCAACTTTTAGCTCCGCAATTCAGCGCAAAGTGAATGCGATAATCTAATTGGGTAACGGCAAGTTTTTTAATGTCTTTTGGCGGCCAAAAACGAGGCAGATAACCCAAGCTCCATTTTACCCGATAGCGGCGCAATATGCCATGTTCCACATCATCTAGGCTAAGTTTTAAACCGCCAATAGTAAACGCTTCTTGGGTAAAAATATCGGGTCTTACTTGTTTTTCGCGGGTGGCCAGTATCTGAAAATAGGCATTGTAAATGTTTATCCAAAAAGTTTTACGAGCATTATCGTTGCTTAAGCCATGAATCAAGCTTTGCGTTGACACTTCGGCCAGTGCCGCTTCAATACTATCGGTGGGCTCACCAGTTTTTACTGCAAATAACAGCTTGCCCGACAACGACACCAATTGTTCATTCGGTGCCAAGCTATCATCTCTGTAAGAGGGCATTGCCGATACCGTCCACACAAGTATAAAAACAAAAAAGAAGGAGAGCAGTACAATCAGGATCCGTTTCAAGCAAAGTTCTTTACCGTTGAAAAACCGATAGAAGGTATGTATTTATTTTGAGATTACGAACCATGAATACCCCAGTCGCGGCACAATTGGTGCACTTCAGGCACCTGTTGGTGCTGTGGTTATTGTATAATTACCACAAAAGTATTGCCATTAGCGGTAATATTGGCCAGCCCATCGCACGAGCCGCCTCCATAATCAATAGTTGCAATATCAGAGCCATCTACCGCGTAGGTTACCACGCCTTCGTCAACATAAGGGCAGCAAACGTTTTTCTTAACGGCAGACTCAGTGCGGATGGCATAAGGGGTTCCGTCGCTAATCTCGCCGCTAGCCGTGCCAGTAATTGAGTATACATCGTCGCAGAAAAACAAGGGAGTCGATTCACCTTCGTCCCAAACGTGCGTTCTTGTCGATTCCCAAGAGATAATACCACCATCAGGCTTAGTGATACGACCATTGGCATCAACCACGCTAAACTGCAATTTTTGCTGGGCATTGCGGCCATTGTTTACGATACTCTTTTGGCCTTCAACCTTGTAACCATTTACATAATAGTTGTTGAAACTAACATCAACCCTAGTGCCATTGGATGAATAATAGCCCGAGAATACGCCTATAACTTTCCCTTTGCGCACCACGCCATACCCATCAGTGCAGCCTGAGCCAAAATCAATGGTCAAGGTCATCGGAAAGTTTCCACCGTTTACATTAAGCGTAACGATGGCGCAAGTATCAACGGAAGAAACCCATTGAAGGTTGGTGGCCACTTTGCCTACACTATCACTAAACTCGCCATTTCTCGATTCTTGGTCAACCAAACGATAGGTGTCGCTGCTAATATTATCAGATACACTGGCATCGGTAGCTAAAAGCTGATAGTCAATATTCTTGTTTTTGTCTAAATCTAAATTACAAGAAACCGTGCCCAAACTTAAAACAAGCAAAAGGCCAAGAAGATGATTGATTTTCATAGAATAGTTTTAATGGTATGTAAAGCTAACGACAAATTCAATGCCAAATGTTAAAAAGCACCAATTGTTGAGTTACCAAACCGTATCGAGAGCCAACAATGCAATGGTATTCTACTGCTGCATTTGTGGCTTTTCCTTGAAACTAAGCGGGCGGCCTTCTTTGTAGTTTATCCATTTAACCGTATCACCCGTTTCGCTGAGCACGTACACCCATCCTTCTTCTTTACCCTTAACATAAGTCACTTGCTCTTGCTCAGCACCATTGGCGTGATAGTATTTCCATAGTCCGTTTTCGGTTTCGGCCTTGTATTCGCCTTCGGCAGCCAAAGTGCCGTTTTCGTGATATTTTTTATACAAGCCGTTCTCTAGGTTGTTGGCAAAGTTAACTTCCTCTTTCAACTGCCCACTTTCGTAGTAGTATTTCCACAAACCGGTTATCTCGTTGTTTACATACTGTCCTTCCTCTTTTACCTTCCCATTGGCGAAGTGGGCTTTGTACGGCCCTTCAAACAACCCGTTTTTGTAGTTTTCCTCAATATCCACCTTGCCATCGGCAAAGTATAGTTTCCGTGCTCCGTTCAATTCGCCATCGGTGTAAACCTTCTCTTCTTTCAACTTGCCATCTTCGTAAAAGGCCTTATACAAGCCATTGCGCACTTCGGGACCAGCCTCATCGGGTGCGCCTTTTATGCCGTATTCCTCCTTTAGCATCTTTTTCTCTTCGTCGTAAAAGGTCTTTACCATATTGGCCTTTTCGCCACATGAAAACAACGAAACGGATAAAACCAGAAGCATTAGTGAATATCTCATAGGGCTTTTCATTTTTTTTAGAGAGTTTTGCAGCACACTAAATTAGGCAATATGTACGTGCAACAGTATCGCGACCTGATAGAAAAAACGTGGGAGAACCGCGAATTATTACAACAGCCTGAGGTAATAGATGCTATACACGCCATAATTGAAGCTTTGGACAAGGGCCGATTGCGTGTAGCAGAGCCAATTGGAGACCATTGGCAGGTAAATGATTGGGTGAAAAAAGCAGTGATTTTATATTTCCCGATAACTAAAATGGAAACCATTGAAGTGGGTCCTTTTGAGTTTCACGACAAAATACCGCTAAAAAAAGGATATGCCGAACAAGGTGTGCGAGTGGTGCCCCATGCTATTGCGCGCCATGGTGCATTTTTAGAGAAAGGCGTAATTATGATGCCATCGTACGTAAATATTGGTGCCTATGTTGGTGCCGGTACTATGGTTGATACTTGGGCTACTGTTGGCTCGTGCGCCCAAATTGGCCAAAATGTGCATCTAAGTGGTGGTGTAGGCATTGGTGGCGTACTAGAGCCAGTGCAGGCTGCCCCGGTTATTATTGAAGATAACTGCTTTATTGGCTCACGGTGTATCGTGGTAGAGGGTATAAGAGTAAGAAAAGAAGCCGTATTGGGTGCCAATGTGGTGCTTACTGCATCAACCAAAATAATTGATGTAACCGGTCCTGAACCTATTGAATATAAAGGTGAAGTGCCCGAACGCAGTGTTGTAATACCTGGTAGCTATACCAAAAAATTTGCTGCGGGTGAGTACCAAGTACCTTGCGCATTGATTATTGGCACGCGCAAAGAAAGCACCGACAAAAAAACTAGCCTCAACGGGGCTTTGAGGGAGTATGGTGTGAGCGTGTAAGCCTTAAAGTTTAATGTTGAACATGCCTGCACATTTCATAGGGTTGCCACCATTACTAACGGTTACCTCTAGGTTTCCGCGAAGGTGGCCATTATCTAATGTGGTTTTTACCCATCCGTTGTTATCGGCGTATGGAGCCAAAAATAAAAAGCCTTTTGCGCGGCTGGTGCTATAAGTTACGCTTACATCGCCGCCTTGCACTACCGCATAATGTTTATTGGTCAAAGGGTCGGGTAGCATAATACTAACTACCGATTCATCGGCAGCGGTGCCCTTAACTATCCAAAAAGTGCCCATTTTTATCACCGAATAGGTTTCTGCTTGCCACTGCATTCCACCAATATTAATGGACATTCCGAGCGCGGGTGCGCCTGCATCTAGGTCACTAGCAGCAACTTCGGTTGGCGCTGTAACTATAGCATTTGTTGAGGAGGTAGTTGTTTTGCAAGAAAACAAAAAAGCCCACAATATGGCCAGTGCTATAACCATAGCCCGCTTCATAGTGCAGGTTTAGAAGCATTTTGATGTAATGGGGCAGAAAAAACACCCTTCTCAATTAAGTGCAAATCCATAGTATTGGAGGCGCTGAAACTAAACTCTCCCTTCAAAATACTATCCTTAACATATTCGGTAATGTTTATTACGCCACTGGTACCGGCAAATGGGGCGTAGTATTTAATACCCGTGTTGATTACATAAGTTCCAGCTTGGCCATTTCCGCGCCTCATCGGGAATATGCCAATACCGGGACGCTCGCTCAGCTCCAAAATCACTTGGCTGCCATCGGCCGCTTTGCCAGTAATGTAAATGGTGCTTTGCTCTACCTTTGTATCAACCGAGGTGGCGGTCCATTCAACGCTATCAATCACCGCTTTCATAATATATGCATTCGGGGCTGTGCCTGCGGTTCCGTCTCCATTTTCTCCTAAAGCACCGCTGTCGCTGTTGTTACAGGCAGCAATACCAGCCATCAAAAACACCAATACCACTACTTTGAAAACAACTTTCATTCCAATAAATTTTATGCGAAGTTATGTAAATTGGGGTTTGTATGCTGATTGAGCCTAAAATATCTTTTACAACAAAGCTGTTTTTTTGGTAAGGCCCTTTGATTTTTCCAATTGCTTTAGGTTTGTTTCTAAAGCCATTATGGACAACTCGCCAATTCTTAGCAACCACCTTAAAAATTTGCCCAGTAAACAAAGCAACCTTCATAAAAAGCACTAGGCCAGTTTATAAATGAACCGGCCTAGTGCAATATTTATCAACTATTAATTTAAAAGGTGGTGGTACTTGCCGAATTTTTAGTAAAAGTTTTTTCGGTGAAAATATAGGTAACCTTGCCAGTAAGCACCGTCCCTATTTGGGGTGTACCCGGGAAACGTTGGAATTGGTAATTAAACAGGTTGTTTACATCAAATGTAAGGTTTAAACCCTCTAAGCCATGAACTTTATAGTTCACGTTCAAATCAACCAAGTTTGCAGCCTTTACATCGCCCACATATACTGATGAGTTTGCAGGAAATCCATCTTGCCAGCGCCAGGTTGCGCGGGTGGTTAGGCGCGCTTTACTATTGGTATACTCTGCCGAAACCGCTGTTTTGTACTTAGGGGCATTTAAACCCACAAATCCGCCTTGCGCGCCAGCCAGAGGTATTTTGTTTTTGTTTACAAACGAAAACGAACCAGAGAAACTAAGATCAGGACGAGCATAATAATTCACAGCAAAATCGAAACCGGCAACATTAATGTTACCCAAGTTTACGTAGGTCAGAATCACGTCGCTACCTACCAAGTCGTCTTCTGGCGTAACAGTGCCCACAGGTATTTGGCGGCTAGCAGCCGACAAGATATAGGCCAACTCATCCCATACTTCTCCCGAAACGCTTTGTATGCTTCCGGTAGGGTCTTGGTAGCTTGGGTTGTCATCCAAAAGACCGATCAATACGCTCTTAAATCCACTATTTTCAATATTATCGTACAACTGTCCGCCCGGGCCAAAATCACCTAAGGCATTAAGCAAATCATTGGGCTCAAACAAAACACTAGCACTTGCCAAGGTTAGCGGGCCTACATAGTTGTTTACTCTGGTATAATATCCGTCTAAGGTAACAAATACCTTATCGCCCAAAATGCCTTTATAACCCAATTCCATAGTTTGGGTTATCTGGTTATCAATACCTTTTCGGGTGCTAAAATCAGCAATATCAAAACTGCTTTCTGCAATAGTAGCGCCACCAGCAAGTTTCACATAGTCTACAGTAATTTGGTCTACGTTCTGGATCGAACCCGTAGGGCCAGCAATATTAGTAAGCAGGGTACTTACCAATCCGTTCACCACTTCGCTAGGGAAGCCAGTAGCACCTGCCAAACCATTAGCAATAATGGTGGTTATTTCGTTAAAAAATTGGTAGTTGTTGCTCTTATCGCCTACGTCGTACCACTGTGGGGTGCCGTTGGTAGCTGAATAGGAGCTGCGGAACTGTGCTATGCCGTTTGAGCCATACCGATAGTCGTAGCCCGAAGCATTGCCAATACCACGAATGTTGATACCGTTAGGCACTAAGCCGTTTGACAAGTCAAGGAACAAATTCAATGTTTGCGGAGAGCTAAAGGCCCTATTGTATGTAGCCCTTAACGTATGTTTAGGGGTAACTTTGTAGACGATAGCCGCCCTTGGCGAGAAAAATACGTTGTTGATTCGGTTGTGGTAATCAGCCCTAAAAGCGCCAACAATTTTCAACTTCTCGTGTGCTTGCAACTCGCCTTGAACATAACCTCCCGTTTGAAAGATATTGTCATCATCCTCAAACCTACCATTTATGGTACCTTCGGTGTTCGGTGTAGTATAAATCGCATCCAAGCCGTAAATGAAATTCAAGATAGAAATGGGTTTCCAACTGTGCTGTATTTGGCCCACATGCTGTTTCGATTTATCAACTAACAACTGAAAGCTGTGTGGTGGTTGTGCATCGGCCCCCACTTGTGGAATCAAATACGTATCGCCAGCATCACTAATGTTTACAAAGTACTGTACAAACAAGTTTTTCCAGCGGTAGCGCGCTTGCGCGTAGTAATAGCGCCAGTTAATACCCTGGCCGGCACCTAGGCCTGTAAGCTCAATATTGTTTAGCGTCGAAAATCCACCGCTAAGTATCAGCTCCGAATTTTCGTTAGGGCGGTAATCCAACCTTAAATCGGTAGAATAGTTTTGGATGTTAAAATCCCTATCGAAGGTTGTACGTTCCAGCGTTGTGTCTTCCACAAATGGTTGACCATAGCTTACGTTGCCAAACAAAATTGAATCGCCCCTTGATGGCTCACGTGGGTCGTAGTATTTAAAATCGCCCGCTTGCAAGAAGCTGCCCGAAATTTTATATCCAAACTTGTTTTTACTGCCAATTTTGCCAGCGTGCCTAAATTCAGGCCTCAAAATTGGTTTGCCCGTGCCTTCAGCAAAACCGAACGACATGGCCACAGTGGTTTCGTATTTGGTTGGCATATCCAATGGCGAGCGAGTAAATATGGCCAATACACCATCTGCAGCATTGGGGCCATATAGCGCTGAGCCAGGGCCACGCACTACTTCAATGCGGTCCATATCAAAGGTATTGTTCGGTATCAACTGAAAGGCATTGACCCTTAGCGAAGGAACCGCAGCAAAGCGATAATCGACGATGGTGAGCATGGCACCCGAAAAAATGTTGTTGAAACCCCGAATGTTGATGTTGCTTTGTACCAAACCAGTCATCATCACATCAACCCCTGGGGTGTTCTTTAGGTTATCGGCCACAGTTAGCGGTGCCTGCGACTGTATCTTTTCCATACTGATAACAGTAACCGATGCTGGCGCATCTAATACTTTCTCTTGTCTTTTTGAAGCACTCACCACCACCGTATTAAGGCCAACATTAGTTGTTTTTAAGGTAACATTAATGGTTACTGCATTTCCAGGGTAATCGCTCAGATTTATTTCTTGCTCGGTGTAGCCCAAAAAACTAAAAACCAAGGCCTTTGCATCTTCAGGCACGGTTATGGTATAGTTACCATCAAGATCGGTTACGGTACCAGTGGTGTTGCCTTTTATTACCACATTAACCTGTGGTAGGGTTTCCTTGTTGTCGGCGCCCTTTACGGTACCACTAATGGTGCGTGTTTGGGCAAATAGCATAACAGCCGGACAAAGCAATAATAAGAGGGATAGCAGGTTCCTCATAGTGCGTAATTTGGTTGGTTAGTTAATAGTTGTTAATTCTGTTGATACTAAAAATAGGAATAAATTGGCATTGGCAAATCTTTATCAAAAACAAATTGAACGAAGGTAGATAAAAATAGCCCCTAAAGATGCCCTTATTTACCGTATATACCGCAACCGCAACCGATTGCTAGTATGGGTTGGCATCGTTTGGCTTACATTAAAATGACCTCGGCCAACAACAACTTCGCATCGAAGACAAATTCCTCAAGCCATGTTTAGAATGCCGTGAAAACGAACTGCTGCGTGCCACTTTTGGCTACAGCATCAAAAATGAGCAAGTGTACAGGGCTAATCTGGTTTTGCTAGAGCGGGGATAACAAATGAGCAAAAGAAAGTCGAATAAAGGTACTTTGTGACTTAGGTTGCATAGGGTTGATGAATACCTCACCATCTTTGTAATTCGCTATTTCAGTTGGATTGCCTTTGAAATTAGTGAAGTGGTGCTAAAGCAGGAGGCAGGCTGGAGTTATATTAAAGCTGGATTTTGATAATTAAACGCCTTTAATAAGCATTATCCCTACCCAATTATTAGTTTTACAAATAATGCGCCAATATATGAAACCAGCTGAGCCGACTAAAAATACCCCGCAACAAGGCTTTTTGAAGCTCAGCCCACAGGTGCAACAACTGCTGTTTATAGCTGTAGCTGCCCTCACCTTAACCCCTTGGATATCGGCACCTATTGCGCTAGTATTGGGTATAGTGGTAGCTAATGTAATTGGCAACCCGTTTCCTAAGCAAGCGGCAAAAGGCACCAAATACTTGTTGCAAGCATCGGTGGTTGGTTTAGGTTTTGGCATCCATGCACAGACCGCTTTGCAGGCAGGCAGCCAAGGTTTCTTATTTACAGTGGTTTCCATATTTGGAACCCTACTGTTGGGCTACTTTATGGGCAAGCTGCTTAAGGTGGATAGCAAAACATCGCAGTTGGTATCAGTGGGTACCGCTATTTGCGGTGGCAGTGCCATAGCGGCCATATCGCCTATTATACAAGCTGAGCAAAAACAAATTTCGGTATCGTTGGGCATTGTGTTTATACTCAACTCCGTGGCCCTGTTCCTCTTCCCGGTTATTGGGCATTTGCTTGATTTATCGCAAGCACAATTTGGCCTTTGGAGCGCCATTGCCATACACGATACCAGCTCGGTAGTAGGTGCAGCCAGCGAATACGGCCCCGAAGCCCTGAAAATAGCCACCACCGTTAAACTAGCCCGCGCCTTGTGGATTATCCCTGTATCGTTCGGTATGGCTTTCATTTATAAAAATTCGGCCGGTAAGGTTACTATTCCTTACTTTATCGGGTGGTTTGTAGTGGCTATGCTACTCAATAGCTTCATACCTGCAGTGCATACCGAATCGCCTTACATTGTCTCTGTTGCCAAAGCCGGCCTAACGCTCACCTTGTTTCTTATCGGTGCCAGCTTGTCTATAACAATGCTCAAATCAGTAGGGCCGCGGGCAATGGTGCAGGGCCTAGTGCTGTGGGTGATAATATCAGTAACCTCGCTTTGGGTGGTGATGGCAGTGGCTTAAGCTATTCAATAACTGATATCGTTTGCTACTATTTTGCCACAAAGAACAAAATGAAAGACCCTACTATTTTAAAGAAGTGCGGGTGTTAATTGGTAAAAATTTTCAGGCTTCAAATCCAAAAGTAAAAGTGATTAGTTATCTTTAATATTATGCAGATAAATAAGATAAGAGAGCACTTACATCAGCTAATTGACAGTACTGAGGATGGCGATTTGCTGGAAGCAGTTAGTGAAGTGCTTAGCGCTAAAAAGCCCTTGCCGTATAACCACCACGAACCAACATCAGCAGAGATGGAAATGGTCAAGGAAGGCGAGGCGCAGCTTTTGAGAGGAGAAGGTATCCCTCATGAGGAAGTTATGAAAAAGGCGAGACAGATTTTGAAAAAATGAAACGCCGGAAAATCATTTGGTCTCCTAAAGCTGAAACGGAGCTGCTTCAACTTATTATTTACCTGAATACTGAATGGGGTGAACCAACGGTCGAATCCGTACTTGATAAAATTGATAGGCTGTTACTCCTTGCCTCTAGGATGCCCTATATCTTTCCGAAGCACCCCAAGTTAAAACAGCGATACTTTATTGTCAATACTAACCAGAGTTTATTATAAAACTGGAAGAACCAAAATTGAAGTAGTAGCTTTATACGACAATCGACGTGATAATAGTAATTATAAAGGTTAAAGTCATTTTCTAATGTTCATCGCATAAAAAAACGCCCACCATTCCTAAGAACAGAGGGCGTTTATATTTACTGTCGACTGTGGTCCGTGGACCCTCGCCCGAGGCGAGACAAGCATCGACTAAAATCACTTCAATCCCAATAACAACTTCGTAGGGTCTTCGCCAAACAATAGTTGGTTAGGGTTTTCTAGTAGGTGCTTCATGCGTACCAAGAAACTTACCGATTCTTTACCATCAATTACACGGTGATCATAGCTCAAGGCTAGGTACATCATCGGGCGTATTTCAACTTTGCCATTGATGGCCATTGGGCGGTCTTGAATTTTGTGCATACCCAATATGGCCGATTGCGGTGAATTCAATATCGGGGTGGACATTAACGAACCGAATACACCACCATTGGTAATGGTAAAGGTACCGCCGGTCATTTCGTCCAACGTCAATTTACCATCGCGGGCTTTAGTGGCCACATCTACCACAGCCTTCTCAATGCCAGCCATGGTAAGGCTCTCGGCATTGCGGATAACCGGCACCACCAACCCTTTAGGGGTCGATACAGCCACACCCATATCCACATAATCGTGGTATACAATGCTGTCGTCTTCAATAATACCATTCACGGCAGGGAACTCCAACAAGGCAATGGCACAAGCCTTAGTAAAGAACGACATAAAGCCTAAGCCCACGCCATGCGTTTCCTTGAATTTGTCTTTGTATTGCGTGCGCAAATCCATAATCGGGCCCATGTCTACCTCATTAAAGGTAGTTAGCATGGCTGTTTCGTTTTTGGCCGCCAACAAGCGCTTAGCAATAGTTTTGCGCAAGTTGCTCATTTTCTTTTTCTCTTGCTCGCGGCTACCACCATTGCCAGTAAGGCTAAGGTCGCCAACTTGTGCAGCGCCACTTTCAAGGGCAGCTAGCACGTCGGCTTTGGTTATGCGTCCACCTTTGGCAGTACCAGAAACCTTACTCAAATTCACACCATTCTCGCTGGCCAACTTGGCAGCAGCAGGGCCAGCATGGCCTTTGGCATAACCCGCTTCAGCTGCAGCAACAGGTGCTTCGGCTTTAGGGGCTTCTTGTTTAGGTTCTTCCTTCTTGGCTTCAACCTTAGGGGCTTCGGCTTTTGGTGCATCAGCAGGAGCAGCAGCACTGGTATCTATTTTGCAAACCACATCGCCAATAGCAGCATCGGTGCCCGCTTCAATCACAATAGTTATGGTACCGGCTTGCTCCGCGTTCAACTCAAAAGTAGCCTTGTCGCTTTCCATTTCGCAGAGCACTTGGTCTTGCTTTACGTAATCGCCGTTTTTTACTAACCAGTTAGCAATAGTTACTTCGCTAATCGATTCTCCAACGGGTGGTATTTTTACTTCTAGCATTGTAGAAAATTTGAGAATTTGGTAATTTGAAAATTTGGAAATGGGTATTGGAAAAGAAAATTTAATTTTCAAATTTCCAAATTAGCCCATTTTCAAACTATATTTCAAAGGCTTTATTTACAATATCTTGCTGCTCCTTAGCGTGTACCTTTTGGTAACCCGTTGCTGGCGATGCGCTGGCCTTGCGGCTTACCACATCCCAATTCACCCCACGGTAGCTACTCAGTATATATACCCAAGCGCCCATATTGGCCGGTTCTTCTTGCACCCAAGTGAACTTGGCATTTTTGTACTTCGCAACCACAGAATCCACTTGCTTATGCGGCAGCGGATACAGTTGCTCTAAGCGCACCAAAGCCACATCTTCACGCTTTTCGGCTTCTTGTTTCTCCAGCAAATCATAGTAGATTTTGCCGGAGCAAAATACCACTTTCTTCACTTTATCTGCCTTCTTGATTGTAGCATCGTCAATCAACTCCTGGAAACCACCTTGGGTAAGGTCGGCAATAGACGATACGCAGCGCGGATGGCGCAACAGCGACTTTGGCGACATGTTTATCAACGGCTTACGGAACGGACGCTCCTGCTGCCTGCGCAAAGCGTGGAAAAAGTTGGCCGGTGTGGTAATATTGGATACCGTAATATTAAATTCAGCCCCCTGTTGCAAGAAACGCTCTAAGCGGGCGCTGCTGTGCTCTGGGCCTTGACCCTCATAACCGTGCGGCAACAGCATCACTAAGCCGCTCATGCGCTGCCACTTGGTTTCGCTGCTGGTAATAAACTGGTCAATCATGCTCTGGGCACCATTCACAAAATCGCCAAACTGTGCTTCCCAGATAACCAAAGTTTGTGGCGAAGCCAATGAATAGCCAAACTCAAAGCCCAAGGCCGCAAACTCGCTCAACAAAGAGTTATGGATGCGCAATTTGCCTTGTTTTGGGGCAAGATTGTCCAAGCGATTGTATTCGTGGTTATCGCTCTCGTCGTATAGCACAGCATGACGGTGAGAGAAGGTTCCGCGCTTAACATCTTGGCCCGATAAGCGCACGTCGTTTCCTGTAATCAAAATAGAACCAAAGGCAGCCAATTCGGCCATTGCCCAGTCTACTTGGCCTTCCTCCATCATTTTGTCCTTCTGCTTCATCATCCTATCCACTTTCGATAGGGCTTTGAAACCTTCAGGCAACTCGTTTATCTTTTTAAGGATACTATCAACATCCTTCTTTGAAATACCCGTTTTCGGAGAGCTGTCAAAATCTTCCGGAGTCGATTTGCGAAGTGCTTTCCAAGCCAATTCAGGCTCTTGGTATTTGTATGGCAAGCTCTTTTGCTTCACCATATCTAGGCGATCCTGCAATAGAGCCCAATAGTCATCATCAATTTTCTGGGCTTCGGCTTCGCTTATCTTACCTTCGGCTTTCAGTTTTTCGATGTAAAGAATACGCGGGTTATCGTGTTTCTCAATTAGCTTATACAAGCCTGGTTGAGTGAATTTAGGCTCATCGCTTTCGTTATGGCCATGGCGGCGGTAGCACACCATATCAATAAACACATCAGCATCAAACTTCTGGCGTATTTCGGCAGCCAACTCAACGGCAAATACCACAGCTTCCACATCATCACCATTTACATGAAACACGGGTGCCTCAACCATGGCAGCCATGCTGGTGCAGTAAATAGACGAACGGGCATCATCAAAATCGGTAGTGAAACCAATTTGGTTATTGATAACAAAGTGCAAAGTGCCACCTGTGCGGTAGCCTTTCAATTTGCTCATTTGCACCACCTCATAACCTACCCCTTGGCCGGGCAACGCCGCATCGCCATGAATAAGAATAGGCAATACGCTGTCGTAATTGCTATTGTATACTAAATCGGCTTTAGCGCGAGCAAACCCTTCAACTACTGGGTTTACTGCCTCTAAGTGCGATGGGTTGGGTACTAATTTTAAGTGTACGGTTTTGTTGCTTGGCGTAGTTACCATTGATGAGTAACCCAAGTGGTACTTTACGTCGCCGTCGCCCATAGTGGCATCTGGTATCATGTTGCCTTCAAACTCGCCAAATATCTGCTCGTAGGTTTTGCACATGATGTTTGTCAGCACATCCAATCGGCCACGGTGTGCCATACCTATTACCACTTCTTCAACGCCTAAGTCGGCACCTCTGTTTATGATGGCATCTAAGGCAGGTATGGTACTTTCGCCACCTTCCAAGCTAAAACGCTTCTGGCCCACGTATTTAGTGCCCAAAAACTTCTCAAAAACAACCGTCTCTGTTATTTTCTGAAGTACGCGTTTCTTTTGCTCTATTGGCAAATCGATGGTGTAAGCGCGCTTTTCAAACTCGTCCCTTACAAAATCGTGTAGGTCTTTATTGGTTATATAGGCATACTCAACGCCAATGGAGCGGCAATATATGCGTTGCAGTTTGTCTAAAATTTCTTGCAGCGTTCCGTTTTCAAGCCCAATCTCTTTGCCTGCCAAAAATTTGGTGGCAAGGTCTTCTTTGCTAAGACCGAAGTTCTCGATTTCCAAACGGGCATTCCAATCGCGTCTTGGGCGGATGGGATTGGTTTTAGAAAGCAAGTGACCTTTGCCACGGTATGCCTTTATCAAACTAAAAACTTGCAATTCTTTAGGCGATACGGAGGTAGAAGAGCCGTTTTCGCTGTAGTAAGAAAATGCTAGGTCAAACCCTTCAAAAAACTTCTGCATATCAACATCAACCGAGGCCGGGTTGGCCTTATAATCCTGGTATTTGTTTTCGAGGTAGGCAGGGTGTGCGTTAAAGATAAACGAGTCAGCTCCCATGGGCTATGATTCCAGATTTTAAGTTCCTGCAAATATCGCAGTTTTTAAACTAAAAATAACAACCTGCTTTATGGATAATAGTTCAGATAGTTGGCTATTTTTCAATTATACTAGACACTTGATTAGTTGAAGTAAGAATATGAACCTAAATGCTTTATTCGAAATGCATTGCATTGACCCTAACCATAACATACCAATGAGTGCACCAACGGTTGAATAGTAAACTTTAAATGTTTTGTAACTAACTTTCGGGCAAAACAATACCGTGAGCCTCAGCCCTGAAATTGACAATTGGTTAGTAAAAATCCAAAATTCGCCACAGCCCCCTGCCGAAATATTGGCCTATTACTTTGGGATTTTTGAAGCCAAAGGCTTTTATGTGCTATACCTGATAGGCTCATTTGAATTTGATGCAGAAGACGATGACTGGAAATACGAAATTGGCTACGAACCCACACCAAAATACCTTCACCTACAAGGCCCCTATTGGAAAGGATTAAAACCTTCAGCGGTAATCGAAAAAGTGCTAGCGCACCTCAAACAAAGCGCCCAACTAAGCACAGGTATTTTTACCAATGCCGAAGCCATAGCGGTTGGCTTTGATGATGGCGAATTATCGCGAATAAAATAAGACACCACACCTTAGCATACAAAACCAACCTGAAAGCCGCGATAGCGTTATTTAAATGGGTCGCTAAAGCGTGGGTCGGTTACAAAGTCGTCATCACTAAGCGAAAGTAAGAATGCAATCAAATCTGCCTTTTCTTGTGTAGTGAGTTGCACGCCACCTTGAAAAGCGTACTCCATGCCACCCGCATCAATATTAGGCGAGGCGGCCTTTACACCGGTACTGTAATGGTCAATAACCTCTTCGAGCGTGGCAAAACGACCATCGTGCATATAGGGTGCCGTAAATTTCAAGTTGCGCAGCGATGGCACTTTAAACTTACCATAGTCGTTGATATTTCCCGTAAACTCTCCAAACCCCTTGTCAGCAAAACCAGCAGGGGTGGCCGGCGCATCTAAACCATTGTTCCTAAATTGGCGGATGGCGTTTATCTCTTGAAACACCTGGTTGGCGCTTCCGTCGCCATGACAGTGGAAACAATCAGCCCCCAATTGGTCATTAAACAAAATGAAACCACGTTCTTCGGCAGCAGTAAGTTCATCGGTGCCTCTAACTGCTTTATCAAATTTACTATTGCCCGAAACTAAACTTAGTAAAAACTGCTCAAGTGCTTTGGCTGCATACTCCTTGGTTAAATCGGCAGGCTCTACCCCAAAAGCTTCGTAAAACCTTTTTGGATAATCGGGATGGGCTTGCAGTTTAGCTATATTGTTGGGCCAAGTCTCGTGCATTTCAATGGGGTCTTCTACTGGCATTAAGGCCAGTTCGGCTAAATTGGCTGCACGGCCATCCCAAAAAAACTTGCTGCTATACATCAAATTAAACAGGGGCATTGATTGGCGCCTTCCGGCAATACCATCAATTCCGATACTGAACGTGCGGGTATCGGTAAATGCATTTTCCTGCTTATGGCACCCAGCACAAGCTAGGGTGCTGTCGCCGCTCAATATGGGGTCGTAAAACAACATACGGCCCAACAGCACCCCTTCCTCGGTAAGCGGGTTGTTGTTGGCGGCATAAGTTGGCTGCGGAAAATTGCGGGGCACCGTTGGCCCGGTGTAAGGCGTAGGGTCGTATACCCAACCCAAGTGGTTTGGGTCTTTCTTCTTATCGTCCTCGTCTTTTTTACAACCAGCAAACGAAATTGCCAGTAAGGACGATAAGAGTATTATAGATATGAAAGTAGTTTTCATCGGTTATATCAATTTTGTGACATAAGACACAAGCAAAAATTAAATTGCAATTCTTGAGCTATCACTATCTTAAAGTCAGATGTGCCAATCTATTTTTAAACGTGCATTCAGTTGTCAAGTTCACTAAAATAATCATTATGGTGCATAATCGGGGTTGGTAATAAAATCATTATCGGTTAGCGAATACAAAAATTCCAACAAATCACTTTTTTCTTGGCTTGTAAGCGTCAAAGGTTTTATGCGCGGGTCTTTGTTCGGGTTAGCAGCCCCACCGTTGTCGTAGTGCTCCACCACATCAGGCAAGGTTGCTATACTGCCATCGTGCATGTAGGGTGCCGTAAGAGCAATGTTGCGCAAACTGGGCACCTTAAATTTATCTCGGTCTTCAGGCAAGGTAGTTACCCGCATCCTGCCTGAATCGGGATACTGCACATACAACCCGTTGTTTTGAAACGAGTAGTTGGTAAAATTAAAACCGCTATGGCACCCGCTGCAGCTTAACCTTTCACTAGTAAATAATGCTAAACCCCGTTTAGCCGATTCATTTAAGGCACTAGTAATACCGTTGTTATATTTATCGTAGGCACTGTTACCTGATACTAAAGTGCGCTCAAATGCACCTATAGCGCGGGTAAGCACAAAGGCATCAAAATCACGCTTATAGGCTATTTGTGCCATTTTTTGGTATGTAGGGTTTTGTGCCAATCGTTGCACAGCAAATGGAAACTCATGGTCCATTTCATTCACATCTTGCACCGGTGCCAAAACTTGCAACTCCAAGGTTGGCACGCCGCCATCGAAAAAGAAATATGGGTGATAGCCAAGGTTAAACAAAGGCGGACTATTGCGCATGCCCTTTCGGCCCTCTATGCCGCTGCTAATGTTCACCACATCGCTAAAAGCATGACTTTGCAAGTGACACGAACCACACGAAACCGAACTATCCCTGCTCAAAGCTTTATCGAAAAACAACATTTTGCCCAACTCAATCCTTACTTCCGTTAACTGGTTATCGGCAGGTATGCTCATAGGTGGAAAACCAGCCGGCAACACAAGGTTGTACGGGCTATCCAGTTGCTCCGAATCATCAGGTTTGCAGCTGGATGCCAATAGCACCAAACAAAACCCGACACAAAACATTATTTTGCCGTTTAGCATGGTACCCAAAGGTTAGGGTGTTGATAGTGTAAATGCCTTCACAAAGTTCTGGGTAAATTTATCGGCCAGCGGAAAATTGCCAGTAGTATGCGTAGTTGCACCTTGCAATCGGTTAATATCCTCTGGGCCATAAAACACCTTATTCAAATCAAGGTCTAGGTTGTAAGTGTAGTTATCGCCTTCGGCAACTGTAAATGCAGTGCTAGCATTGCCCAGCTCTGCCTTGCGGTATAGCAGGTTGGTGCCTGTGTGGTAGTTAAAGAAACGGGAAGTACTTACCGGGCCAGTAGTGTTTTGGGTGGTATCATAATACCCTTCCAACATTACAAATCGGTAACCAGTGTTCCAGGTCCAAAAGGTACCTGCCGAAAGGCTTAATGGATTAGTGTTATCAAATGCTGCAGGGTCGCTTGCGTTCTGAGTGCTATCCAAGCCTACCCAAAACGATATGCCTGTGTAGTTTCCAGCTGGTACATCAACTTGAAACGTCATAGGCTCCCCTGCTGCAACTCGTTCCATATCCAACAAATCTAAATCCAAAATCTTGATATCGCCGCTAGCACTGGTCAATACTACATTCGACACATAAAACTTAAGAGTGGCTGGTTTTACTCGGTAGTTTTCTTGGTCAAGATACTCTTGGTTGAGAACCAATGCTTCATCTCCGATAAAAGGATGTACCGCTAAGGTAAAAGTGCTGGCACCCACCTCAGGATCCTTTTCGCAAGACGACGTTATAGCTACCAAAACGAAGGCAGATAGAATTAACCATACATTTTTCATTACGAGGCGGTTTTATTAAGTAAACAGTGCTATCATCTAATTGGTTGCATGAGCTAGTCTGAATCCGCGGGACGATATGGTAATGCCGCCCCGCGAATCTGACCGAAACAAACTACATTTACTCTACCGAAAAAGAGTTTTTAATATTTGTTGAAAAGCGACCAGCTAAATCAGCGTTGCCTGATATACTATGGCCACCTTCATCTACACCACCAAGGTCAATATTAGTAAGCAACGTTGATGCATCCATATTTACCTTTACCACGGCATCTTTGCTATCGCCTACTTCCAAATCCAAATCCAGTACCACAGGCATTAAGTATGCATCGGTGCCCAAGTGGTAGAAATAAGGAAAATCGAGAGTGCCGTTTTTGGTGGCAGTTGTATCTACCAAACCTTCCATACGGAAGAAAATATAGCCACTGTTCCAGCTCCAGTGCATACTTGGCGTTTGTGGGGCTAGTGCGTTGGTAGCACCATAAGTACTTGGGTCGGCATGGTTTGCAACCGAATCTACCCCTACGTTAAATTTTATTTGGTGGTAATGGCCAGCAGGTAAATTACTTAGTTGCAACTTGTTCTCGGTGCCACTTTTCACTAGCAAATATTGGCCAGTAAAAGGCACCTCTGCACCATCGTGGTCAATAAGTGTAAGGTCGCTGATGTAATATTGGCTTAGCGCAATTGTATAAGAGCGTCCGTTATAATTCTGGTGTACGTCGCTGTGATTAATTGCACAACAAGCATATTTATTGCTGAAGGTAACTTCCACATCGCCAGGGCCTTCTTGGTCATCTTCTTTATCGCAACTTGTTACCGAGAAAAGAAGGGATACTAGAAGTATAAGTGGTGCAATGCTGTTAAAAAATTTGTTCATATAGCTTGTTTTAAAACGGTTTTGAATGAAACTTATGAAATGTTAGTTGGTTAAAAAATTGACAAAAAGATAGCTAGCTATCAAAAAATAACGCAAAATTGGCACCCAAGGTCCCCCTACAATGAATAGGTGAGGTACCTTAGGTGCTAACTATAAATAACAGGCAATGCTGCGAATTACTCAACTGTAAATGCAGTGGCAATATTGGCTTTCAATTTGTTGGCCAATGGCATATTGTCCATGGTATGGGTAGCTATATCTGCTCCACCAAGGTCAATGTTGGTGAAAAGATCTTCGGTGTTCATGGTTATGTTTAAGCCTGGGTGAGAACCTTCCGATATCTCTAGGTCAATGTCAAGCTCAACGCTTGCCAATTTCGAGTCAGTACCCAAGTGCATTTCCCATGCGCCATCAACAGTGCCATTTTTAGCAGCCGAAGTATCTACCAAACCCTCTATGCGATAGAAAATGTAACCACTGTTCCAGCTCCAGTGCATGCTTGGAGTGGTTGGTGCCAAAGGCGAGGTTGAAGCATAAGTGCTTGGGTCGGAGTGGTTAGTAACCGAATCTATACCCACGTCGAAACGGATATGGTGATAGTGGCCAGCAGCAATACCTTCCAGCTCAAGCTCGTTGTTCTCTCCGGTTTTTGCAAGCAAATATTGACCGGTAAATGGCACTTCAGCGCCATCATGGTCTACCAACCTTACATTAGAGATGTAATAGTTGTTGATAGCAATTTTAAAATCACGACCGTTGGTGCCAGTGTATGTAGCGGTGCTTGTTTGCGCAACACCATCGTACTTATTACTGAAGTAAACGTGCACGTGGCCAGTACCATCATGGTCGTGGTCATCATCATCTTTTGAACAGCCAGTGGTTGATACCGCTGCAAAAATTGCCAATAGCATGATGGCATAATTCTTAAAGTTTAAAACTTTCATGTTGTTTATATTTTAGTGTCTTTCGACTTTTTAGTTAATGATTTGGTATTAAAAGCGTATTTCAATCCTATCTGAAAACCACCAGCATTTTCAAATTGTTCATTTTCAACAATTTGTTGTGCCAGCGGGTGACGCCAAAGCATATTCAATCCCCAATTGCCTTTATACAAATCCAACCCAACGGTGCTAAACAAATAAAGTCCGCCTGTTGGCATTGTAGTTTCGGCATTCGGGTCATAATTATCTCCGGCATGTTCCAGCCAAAAACCTGTGCTTGGTGCAATAGCTACCCGCTTAAACTCTTTGAACCAAAAGCCCCGCAAATCAGCATTAAGGCTATTGGCAAAACGGTAACCATTTTTATTAGCCGTATTAATTTTATAACTCACCATCGATGTCAATCCCCAATTTTTGGAACGGAACAAATAATTCACGGTGGTTAAAAAATCGAGACTGCCACTGCCATTCTGCAAATCGGGCCTTAACGTGCCGTCATATCCAATTGCGTTGAAAGAGCCGGTTGGCAACTTTACGCCTGCACCCAATACCAAACGCTGCATGAGTTTCTTGGTTTCCATGCGCTTGCCCTCGGTGAGCAACTGATACTGCACCAACAACACGGCATCGCCCAATCCTTGGTGCTGCTCTAGTTTTTTGCCATCCCTAAACTGGTTATCATCCCTAAATAGCAATTTAGCAGTAATAGGTACAATGGCCATAAGGCTCCACTTGGGGCGCACATAAAAGGTGCCCCTGATGTCGGTAACGGTTTGTATTTGTCGGTAAGGGGTTTCTACTTGCGGCTCGGTGTGCACATGGCCATCGTCGGTTTTGGCAGGACCTTTCAAATAGTCAATCATCGACTCGTGAAGGGTAGCGCTGAAAAAGCGACTTTGATGCTGCACCCCGATGGAATGTTTGCCACTGTTGAGCTGCAATTCTGCATTAAAAATACTCAAGTTGGCACTACACCCATCGCAAGCATAAACGCCTTGTACCGTTGCCACCAATAGCATACATAGCCATAGGCGACTCAATATTCCAAAGTTCATTTATTGTATTTGAGACTTAGAAAATGGTAAGCGTTCGTTTACTATTAAGCCTGGCAAGGTGGGTGTGGGCGCGGTGCCGTGTGGTGCTGATTGATTAAAGACTGTAAATACATGGTTGGGGCTTCAGCGGCCTCAACTATCACTTGCTTAGTATTCACTTCTTGGCTAAAAGAAAGCCAAACCAAATTTTGCTGCACAGTCAACAATCCACTTTTGGTTTCTTGCTGAGATTGAGCGCTGAACTGTTTTTTTAGGTAACACTTACCAGCACAGTTCAACTCAGGGCTAAAGCGGTTTTCGCACAAAGTTGCCGAAATGTAACTTTGGTTAATCTGGAAATTGACGAAAACAGCTGTGTATGCTCCTGAATGGAACAATATAGCTATGAGGGCTACTATGGTTAATATGTGCTTTCCCTTGTTCAACGTACTAGCAAATGTAGCTGCAAATTTTAAACTATACAATGACTAAAGTCACTAAGAAATCAAATTTGCACATACTACTGGATAACAGACAACATTAACCCAAAATAAGTTGCTTGCTACCATAATCAATTATAGCCTTGTGGGCTCGCAGTATGTCGCTGCCCAACACAAGATGTATACGAGGCAAACCAAGCATTTCATATGTATCGTTAACGTGGCTAAGGTCAAGTGCCGCCAATAGCTGCCCTTGCAACACTTTATTGCCAACTATAATTTCTTCGGCCATAAAAAAGTGGCTCTCCATGGTATTGGTACCCAAGCCTGCCGAAGGCTGCTCATTTACCTCCATTTCCATTTCAGGAAACACCTCGTTTACAAAAGCCAAGTCGGCCACGGTACGCGATGCGCCAGTATCCAGTATCATTCGGCATTCGTGCCCGTTTACTGAGCCCATAACCACTACATGATTGCTGCCTTCATCAAGCTCCAAAAACTCAATAGGAATAGAAACGCTATTGTACGGACGACGAATGCGCTTTGCTGGTTTATCAATCATAGTAGCTAAAGGTGCGAACTTTTACCACATTAGGTTCCTCGTCGACATACTCAATGCGTTGAATCCAATTTTTGTGGTCATCAAAAATATACTCAAACCGCGACTCGGCCCTAACTTCGCCTTCGGCATTTATTAGTTTTCGGCTTATCTCGTTACCCATTTCGTCGTAAGCATAAAGGTACTTGCTTTGGTACACCACACTATCGCCAGCCACGTTTGGGCGGAAACGAAATAAAATAGAATCGCGCTTTTGTGCGTCGTATACGTATTCATTATAGTACTTCAAACTATCCATACCTATAAATAGCTTGTGCACGTGCAACTTGCCCGAATCGCCTTCATAATAACTGAGCGTTTCTCTACTAGCCAGCATAGAGTCTACATCGTATACATAAGACTCGGCAACATTCCCAAGTCTATCGTATACCCAAGTGCGCCAATAGGTCTTCTCGCCTTCAGGTAGGTTTAGAGTAACTACTTGTTTTATCTTTTCATCCTTGTCGTTGAAAAAAATATCTTGGTGCGTATTATTGTCTCCATTGCCATTGAACGATTCGATGGCAATAAGTTGGCCCTTGGGGTTATAAATGTAGGTCTCGTATTTTTTCAGTTGCCCATCAAGCGTAAATATTTTGGTAATAAACAATTGACCTTTGGCATCAATGCTATCCCAAGTAATGTTATCACCCACATGGCTACCTGGTACCATTTTACCATCCTTCATCATCGGCTCAAAGTACTCTGTTTTAAGGGTTTTTACCCTACCATATACTTTATGCAGGTCCCACAATGGATTAGGATTGCCAGTATATGGTTCTGGCGTATCGCAACCCGCCAAAACTGCAAAAAGCAGCAACAAAAGCCCCGAATAATATCTAATCATACATACGAAGATAAGGCAAAAAGATACATTGGCAGGGCATTTTTAGTGTGTATTAACAATCGATAACCACACTGAAGAAAATAAAGATGATGAACGTAAATTACATTATTGTGTATTTGGTAGTATTACACTAACTTTGCACTCCTATAATCAAGATAAAGTAATAGTCATGGCTTTCACCTTCTTAGTAGTAATTATAATAATCGTTTGCATTTTGCTATCGTTAGCAGTTCTTATCCAAAACCCAAAAGGTAGCGGATTGGGCGCAGGCTTCGCAAACATTGGCAACCAAGTAATGGGTGCCCGTCGTGCAACCGAAACTATTGAAAAAGCTACTTGGACTTTGGCGATTCTTTTGCTAGCACTTACTTTGCTTTCGGCAGTATTTTTGCCAACTGGCGGCGATAACGTTACTACCACTGAAGGTTCGGTTGTAGAAGAGTTGAGCAAAGAACGCCCTGCAACGCCACCTGCTGGTTTTAACCCAGCTCCAGTTGGTGAGCCTTCAACTGGCGGTGGTATGACCCCAGCTCCTGAGCCTGCACCTGCAACTGATGCGCCGGCTGCTGGCGACGAAAAATAAGCGTTAGCTAAATTTCTCCTTTCTACTTTCCGGGTTTTAAAACCACTGTATACTTGCAAGCCGATTGGTTTCGCGATGCACTATATTGCGTATTGCCTTTTCGCAAAAAAGCAGCAGCTACATAATCTCTACATGGTACATAACCACCTTGGAGCAAATTAAACAAACCAGCGCTAGATTATTGTCTATAAGTGGCAACGGTATTATTCGTAAATTTTCTTGAAGATGGTGGCGAAATAAAAGGGCTGTTAAAAATTAAGCCCTACCGTCACCACCACATTATCCGATTTTAACTTTTCGGCTGCGGTAATGTCCGACGAAATGACGGCTGTTCCTTCGCTTACGGAACGGAAATAAGCCAAATCAACATACCATTTTTTGCCCCTAAACCCTACCCCACCTGAATAGGTTGAAGAAGTAAGGTCGCGACCGGCAACTACCCTGTTCTTTTCTATTGGGCTAGTGCTAAGTGCATAGCCTGCCCTTAGCCTGAAGTTTTTAATGGCTGCTTCGCCGCCAACGCGAACTGTGTGTATCGCCTTAAGATAATCCTTCACATCCTGGTTTAAAGCACTTTCGGCGCTTTTGAAACCAGAAAAATTGTACCGAGCCCTGTTGTAGTTAGTATACTCGTAATCGGCTGATAAAAAACCATATTTTTTAATAATAAACGCCGCGCTGCCTATAGCCCGCCAAGGCGTAGAAAGCTGGTAATCAAATTTTCCGTCGGGTGAGGTGTTGCTATACTGCACCGCATCTACATTTGAGGTAGATACCGTATTATACTTCTCGGTAATACTGTAGCGCGTAGGCGTGTGAAATGATGCACCAAAGCGCACCCAATTGGCTGCGCGCACCACCAAGCCAAATTTGGCATTTACCCCAATACCATCGGTAGTAAGGTTTTGCGAGAAAGAATAGTTACTGAAAGAAGGAATAACATTGGCTTCGTCGCTTTCACGCACATTCAGCTTCTCTCGGTAGGTTAAAAACGGCACACCTACCAGCATACCTATGTAGAGTCGATCATTGTAATTGGTACCAAAAGCAAACGACATTTCATCCAATCCGCCACGACGGGTAAGCGAAATTTGCTGATTTACGTTATATCCATCGGTTATAGCCGAGTATTGGGTGCCACCAGTGCCAACAGGATTTAATAGAAAGTTGTAATAGCCCAACACTGCCCCGGGGCTCAAATTATCGAACGAAATTTGGTCTTCGGTAAGCCCGCTGGCGGTAAGCTCATCGCGGTACTGGTTTAGTAATGAGTTGGAACTTTGCTTGTTTACAAATACGCTATTGGCATTGTAGTTGGCCAACCTATTAAAACCAAAACCAAAATTGAAGGCTTTCCAGTTGCTCGATTTTCTTCTTAACCTGCTTAAAACAATGCTCGCATTGGGCAAGAAGGCCCTTACTTGGTGTGCATCGGCACTTGAGCCAAAAAGATTGGTGTTGGCACTAGTACTTTGCACACCAAAACTTAAGGAGAGGTCGCTGCGCCTGTAAAGTCCCAATCCGCCTGGGTTGATACCTACGGCCGTGTAATCAGCTCCGATAGCACCAAAGGCCCCTCCAACACCAAGGGCCCTAGCGGTTCCGCCGGGCCTTTGCTGCGAGTACCTGAGTGTTTCGGTTGGGTTTTGAGCAATTGCAGCAGCACCCACCATAAAACTAAATAAGCCTGTAAGTATAAATCGTTTCATCACTTTCCTGGTTCTACTTGCAAAACAACACTACTCAAAAAACGGCAAACTTAGTTACGAGGTCCTGAAGGTATTGAGCCGCCACCACCTTTACCGCCACCGCTTGGGCTGATGCTTCCACCACGGTTTCCGCCACCCCCGCTAGGTGCTGGCGCTGGTGAGCTCGTGCGCGGTTGTGAGTAGCTAGGCTTATTACTCGGGGCTGGTGCTGGTGAGCTGGTGCGCGGCTGAGAATACGTTGGCTTGTTACTCGGAGCCGGTGCTGGTGAGCTTGTGCGCGGCTGAGAGTAAGTGGGCTTATTACTCGGGGCCGGTGCTGGTGAGCTAGTACGCGGTTGTGAGTAGGTTGGCTTATTGCTCGGAGCAGGGGCCGTATTACGCGGCTGCGTATTGTTAGGCTTATTGCTCGGAGCAGGGGCCGTATTGCGCGGCTGCGTATTGTTAGGCTTATTGCTCGGAACAGGGGCCGTATTGCGCGGCTGCGTATTGTTAGGCGTATTGCTTGGAGCAGGAGCCGTATTGCGCGGCAGTGTGTTGTTAGGCGTATTGCTTGGAGCAGGAGCCGTATTGCGCGGCAGTGTGTTGCCCGGTTTAGTGCTCGGTGTTGGAGCAGGTGCCGGGGTAGTATTGCGCGGTTGCGTATTGCTCGGATTTACATTAGTAGGCCTAGTAGTACTTTGCACCGGGTTTACGGTAGTGTTACGGTTAATATTGCCGCCAGGTGCAGTGTACACATTCGGGTAAGTATTCTTACCCGTGCCTGCAGGTGCATTTCGGGTAGTATTTGGCGCTGTACCAATGTTAGTGCCCGCAGTAGTAGGGCTAACTGATGGTTTGCCATTTACACCTCCAACAGGCGCTGTTGTAATCCCTCCAGTGTTGGTATTACCATTTGGGGCAACCGTGTTAGGCTTGCCGCTGTATCTGCCAGCGTTGGGGCTGGTGGTAGATATTACGGTTCCCGTATTGTTGCCTATGTTTTTGCCGCCAGCAGGTGCAGGTGCAATAGTGCTGCTACCGTTGCTTGGGCTTGTATATACGTTAGCGCCTGATCCCCTGCCAACAACAGTGCCGTTGCTCGAAATGGGAGCACCAACCGATACACCTGGATTAGTGCCAACCCTCAAGGTTCCCTCTGGGTCTGGGCTAGTTTTGCCCCCGCCTAGTGGATTGTCCACCGTTTTGCCGCCACCAGCATAGCCTTGGCTGCCACCTTCGCGGTAGCGAGGGCCGTACTGCTGGTTGTAGTAAGGGCTGTTGTTGCCGTAGTATCCATCATTAAATCCATTGTTGTAACCGTCGTTGTAACCGTTATTATATCCGTTCCAATAACCGTTATTCCAGCCATTGTTCCAACCGTTGTTCCAGCCGTTGTTCCAGCCGTTGTTCCAACCAGTATTCCAACCATAGTTGCCATACCAGCCGTTGCCCCAACCGTTGTTCCAGCCATTGCCCCATGCATAGGCAGTATGCCATGAAGTTGAGCACCAACCAGTATTCCAACCCCAAGTAGGCCCTACGTGGAAGCCACTACCTACGTATATGCTGCTACCCCAATACCAAGGGTCGTTGTAGCCATACCAGTAAGGGTCGGTATAGGCGCCGCTATACCAGCCAAAACCGTAGTATGGGGTATAAAAACGGCGTATGCGACTCGTATAATAGTAGTCGTAATTACTTACGTTGCCATCATTATCGTAATAGTTGTTGGTAATGTAGGTATTACCATCTCCATCGGTGTAATAATCGCTGCTGTCGGCATAATCATACCTATCGGCACTACCATAGTCGTTGTTATACTGGTTGTAATTGTAGCCATCGTTGGCAGTACTAGTGCCAGTGCCATTATTATATTGGCCACTGTTGTCGTAGTATTGGTCTTGGCTCGTGTTGGTATTACCTCCATTAGGTTGGTAATACACGTCGTCATTATTCTGCCCCCAAGAAGCAAAAATGGTTGCCGTTAAAAAGGATGATATGAGTACAAGTGTTTTCATGGCATTCGGTTTATCTGGGTATTAAAAATGGATCGCGTTTCTATTTGATTTGACTTACAAGTTACCAACTAGTTTAATCAATTTCATCAATTCCAATCATCGTGCCACTTTTTCAAATGCCCTTCGTGCAACAAATTTAATCGTTAACTTTGGCACCTGTATATATAACGAACAAAGAGCGTACCAAGTTTGCTATGAGCAAGAAAATATGTAGTAGGGCTGAAGATTACAGCCAGTGGTATAATGATTTAGTGTTGCGCGGCAAACTAGCCGAGCACTCTTCGGTAAGGGGCTGTATGGTGATAAGGCCATACGGATATGCCCTTTGGGAGAACATGAAGACAGAATTGGACAAAAAATTCAAGGAAACTGGACACGTAAATGCCTACTTCCCGCTTTTTATACCGAAAAGCTTTTTGAGCAAAGAAGCTGCACACGTTGAGGGGTTTGCTAAGGAGTGTGCTGTGGTAACCCACTACCGCCTTATGAACGACCCAAATGGCGGTGGTATTGTGGTAGACCCAGATGCAAAGTTGGAAGAAGAGCTAATTGTGCGCCCTACATCAGAGACTATTATTTGGAACACCTATAAAGGCTGGATAAAATCGTACCGCGATTTGCCGTTGCTCATCAACCAGTGGGCTAACGTAGTTCGTTGGGAAATGCGCACCCGTTTGTTCTTGCGCACGGCCGAGTTTTTGTGGCAAGAAGGCCACACCGCACACAGCACCAGCCAAGAGGCCATTCAAGAAGCAGAGCGTATGCTTGATGTATATGCAGACTTTGTAGAAAACTTCCTAGCCATACCGGTGCTTAAAGGCGTAAAAACCCCGAACGAGCGCTTTGCTGGTGCCGTGGAGACATACTGTATCGAAGCATTGATGCAAGATGGCAAAGCTTTGCAAGCAGGTACCTCTCACTTTTTAGGTCAGAACTTTGCCAAGGCTTTCGAAGTACAGTTTACCAATAAGGAGAACACGTTGGAGTTTGTTTGGGCAACCTCATGGGGCGTAAGTACCCGTTTAATTGGTGCTCTACTAATGGCCCACAGCGACGACGAAGGCTTGGTGTTGCCACCAAAAGTTGCGCCTTTGCAAGTGGTTATTGTGCCTATTTTCAAAAACGACGAAGAACTGAATGCCGTTTTTGACCGTGTGAGTGGCCTTATGGCCGCTTTAAAGGCCAAAGGTATCAGTGTGAAGTTTGATGATGACGACCAAACCCGCCCGGGCTTTAAGTTTGCCCAATATGAGTTGGAAGGAGTGCCAGTGCGTGTAGCTATCGGCCCTCGCGATATGGCCAACGGCACTGCCGAAATAGCCCGCCGCGACACTAAGGAGAAGCAGCTTATGCAGCTGGACGAACTGGATACTTTGATACCTGAACTTTTGGATGCCATACAAGCCAACATGTTCCAAAAAGCCCTTCAATTCCGTGAGGAGAATACGCGTAAAGCTGATACCTACGAGGAGTTTAAGCGCATACTAGACGACGAAGCTGGTTTTGTTTTGGCCCACTATGATGGCACTTCTGAAACGGAAGATAAAATCAAAGAGGAAACTAAAGCTACCATCCGTTGTATACCGCTTAACAACCCGCTGGAAGAAGGCGTTTGCATCGTTACCGGCAAACCTAGCAAGCAACGCGCAGTGTTTGCGAGAGCTTATTAATTTGTGTCACCCTGAGCGGAGCCGAATGGGTGCAAGTTACTGGTTATGAGTTACGAGTTGGTTTAAAATTATTGGATGATTTATTTCAGCCCTCGGAGTAATTCGGGGGCTGTTTGATTTTTATTCAATCCTCACTTGCCGCCTACCCACATTGCACTGCTCCTTACATTTAGCTAACTTTACTATTCAAAGGCAATAGCTAGGCTTATGTTGAAGATTTACACCGCAGTTATATTAACCCTTGCTGCCTATGCCGTTGAAGCACAGAGCACTAAACTAGGTTGGGCCAAGCAAAATAAAGGAATTGGCCAGAGTACTGTAATGGATATGGCCCTTGATACTGCTGGCAACATTTACGCAGTTGGGTACTTTACCGACACCGTAGATTTCGACCCAGGAACGGATACTTTCTTGATGGCTTCGGCTGGCGATAGGGATGTATTTATACAAAAACTTACTGGTTCTGGCGACTTTGTCTGGGCCAAGCGTATAGGCGGCGCCGGTACCGACGAAGCTCAGGCGGTTGCCCTTGATGCCGCTGGAAACGTATATATCGTTGGCACATTTACAGGCACCGTTGATTTTAACCCAGCGGCAGCAACCAACAATTTGGCAGCAAATGCTGGCGGTGTTGATGTGTTTGCATTAAAACTAACCTCTGCGGGTAACTATTCTTGGGCTATCCGCAACGGAAACGCTCAAATAGACGATGTAAAAGATGTGGCAATTGATGCGGCCGGGAATGTATACTTAACCGGCAGTTTTATAGGCACCGTAGATTTTAACCCAGGAGGCGGCACCGCCAATTTAGTTGCGACAGGCACTTTATTTCCCGATTTTTATGTGCAAAAACTAGCAACCAATGGTGCATATGTTTGGGCAAAGCGCGTTGGTAGCTCGGGCTTCGATGAAGCATATAGTATTGCCCTTGATGCGATAGGCAGTGTGTATGTAACAGGTTACTTTGCAGAGTTTGCTGATTTCGACCCGAATGCTGGAGCCGATACCCTATACGCTGCACCAAGCAGAGATGTATTTATTCTAAAACTTACCAGCGCTGGCAACTATGTTTGGGCAAAACAGTTTGATGGCAGCATATTTACCTCAATAGGAAACGATATTTTGGTTGATGCCAATCAAAATATTTATTTAGCCGGATCCTTTTCATCTAAAGTTGATTTTGACCCAGGGGCTGATTCACTAGCCCTTACTTCGGCAGGCGGAACCGATCCGTTTATCGTAAAGCTCGACTCAACAGGTGCGCTTACCTGGGCAAGGCAGTTAGCCGGTATTAGCAGCAACCAAGCCATATCGTTTGCTGTGGATACCGAAGGCTCGGTTTATACTACCGGGTACTTTGCCAATACTGTTGATTTTGACCCTGGTATTGATGCTTTTAACCTTACTAGCCAAGGTAATGCTGCTGATATATTTGTGCATAAATTAGACTCTCTGGGCGAATTGCAATGGGTAAGAAAAGTAGGAAACACAGGAACCGATAGAGGCGAAGCGATTCTTGTTAACCCAACTGGCAACGTTTATTTTGCGGGTAGCTTTACCGATACGGTAGATTTTGACCCACAAACAACTACTTTCGAGCTAACCACCGACAGCAACTTCAATAGCTTTATTGCCAAATGGACTCCGTGCAGCCCCACCTTTAGCAGCATTGATACTATTGCCTGCTATACCTTCACATCAACTGGTGGCAACACCTATACTAGCACCGGCACCTATACCGAGGCATTGGTAAATGCCGATGGTTGTGATAGTTTGGTAACCATAAACGTAACCATAAACGACACCGCGCGCGAAACTATTACCGCAGTTGAGTGTGGCAGCTACACCCTAAATACCGAGACTTATGATACTTCTGGCACCTACACCCAAGCATTCACGAGTGCTGCCGGTTGCGACAGTATACTAACCTTGCAATTAACTATCAAAAACAAGCCCGAAGCTACCGTTAATCAAGTGGACGAAAGACTAACCGCTACTGATACCTTGGCTATTTATCAGTGGGTAAGCTGCAATGATTATTTACCAATTGCCAATGCAACCAGAGCCACTTATGTGGCCAGCGTAACCGGAGATTATGCGGTAATTGTTACGGCCAATGGCTGCAGCGATACATCGGTATGCTACAATATAATTATCAATGGTATTGAGGAGGATTTCGGACAACAGTTTATGCTATACCCCAACCCTACTTCAGGTAAGTTTGCCATTGATTTAGGTGCCAATTACAAAGAGTTGAATGTTACTTTAAGCACTATTGCAGGTCAAGATATTTTGCAACAACAATTTAGCCAAACCAGCCAACTAGAGCTAACAATTGATGCCCCTGCTGGCATTTACTTCGTTACCCTTACAACACCCGATGGGTTGAAACGGGTGCTTAAGTTGGTGAAAGAGTAATTTAGGGAAGATTTACTTAACCCCTTGTATCCAGCTAATAACCCCCTTCATGTAGGTTTGTTGATCGTCCCACTGGCAGAGGTGGCTGCCGTTAGCGCAATATAGATAACTGCCGTTTTGCACCAAATGGCTCATTTCTTCCATCTCAGCTGGGTTCATGCTGTCATATTTGGCGCCTATCATTAAGGTAGGCACGGCCAACTCTTTCAGTCGATCCCAAACACTCCAACCCTTCAATATACCTCCCGGTACAAACTCGCTTGGGCCTTGCATATATTCATACACCACTTGATTGAAATGGCTAAAGCTGCGCTCCACCGGCTCGGGCCAAGGCTCTAAGCGACAAATGTGCTTTTTGTAAAAGGCCGTGTACATCAAATCTAAATAGCGCGGGTTTTGGAACTGCTCTTTGCTCTCGTAAAAAGAAAGGGTATCCAACACATCTTTCGGCAATTCTCCGCGTAGCTTGTTGTTATAGGCTTCGTACTTATCAAAGTCGGCGGTCATGTTGCTTACAATAAGTCCTTTCAAGTTTTGCTGGTATTTTAGCGCATACTCCATAGCCAATATACCACCCCACGATTGACCAAGCAGAAAGAAATTGGTGCTATCCAATCCCAAATCAAGGCGCACTTGCTCTACTTCTTCCACAAACCGCGCAATAGTCCAGAGGCTCATATCGTCGGGCTGGTCGCTATAGTACGAGCCCAACTGGTCGTATTGGTACAACTCAATATTGGCCTGCGGAAAAAAGCTCTCGAAGGCAATCATCAACTCGTGCGTACCAGCAGGGCCGCCATGCAACAGCAGCACCTTCATGGTGGGACTATTGCCCATGCGTTTGGTCCATACTTGATAGCCCTCTTTGAGTTTTACCATGTGTATGCCACCCGCCTGCACGGCGTCGTTAGTGGTGTAGTCTAGGTATTGGCAGGCAGTTGGTTCTGGTGCATCGGTTTGCAGCAGAGGTTGCTGCTGGCAAGAAATGAATAGCAACGCAAACAACAATGATGAGAAAAGGGCCTTGTACATGGGTTTGGTTTAGTTTGTATGGTGACGATACAAATTACGAGGTATTTTTTTGTTGGCGAAATTGCATTTAGCACTCGCCCGAGCGACCCCCTCCCAACCTCCCCCTAAAAAAGGGGGAGGAGCTACCAAATTATGCCAAATTTATCGCGAATTTATTCTGGGACAAACCAGGTTCCTCCCCCTTAAAGGAGGAGGTTAGGTGGGGGTAATTTGCGGATGTTAATCTTCAGGTTTTCGCCAAATGTATTCGGGATGGAATAATCTAGTTTACTAGATTTGGTCAACTACTTACCACTTTACGCACAAAAAAAGCGCAACCTGCTGAGGGTTGCGCTTCGTAATCTGCACAATAATTGGTACTAACAGCGTCTTTACTCTTAGTCCACGTTGCCGTGAAGGAAAGAATTATTCTTGCGTATCTCACCACGGTTTTCGTCGCCTTCAGAAAGGCTATAGCGTGAGTAATCAGACTCAGATGAATAAGGGGTATTGGTAAGCTGAATGTTGCGGCGTTTAAAAGCAGGCTCGGCTTCCAGTTCATTCAAACTGTTCGGGTTGTTCAGCTTCATGTTCAAGTTGCGAAGGCGACGTAGGCGCTCGTTCAACAAATCATCTTCTTTCACGGCAGTAGCTTTAGGCTGCTCCACTTCGCGCTGACGGAATACGAAGCCTAACTCTTCGGCTGCTTTCTCTTCAACCTTGCGCACGCTAAAATTTAATGTTGGGTCTTCTTCAACTACCTGTTCGCTAGTGGCTTCCATTTCAGTCTCCTCGTGAGCGAAGAAGAAGTTATCCTCTTCTGCCTCTTTCAAGCTTTCCTCTTCGGTAGCAACTACTTCAAAGGTATTTTCTTCCTCTTTGTTCAGGTCGAAAGAGAAGGTAATTGCATTTGATTCGTCAACCTCTTTTATATCTTCAATGATGGTATCTTCAACAACCACTTCATCCCTACGGAAAAGAAACATATCGTTGTTCCCTTCAGGTTTTACTGGCTCCTCGGTAAACTGCACAACTGGCGGTGTAACTTCAACTTTAGGAGCAACCGGTGTGCTGCGGCCCAAATCGTGAACTACACGCTCGCGATTAGCGGTTTCCCAGCTACCCATAATGCCGTTCTTATTAAAACCAGTGGCAATAATGGTTACACAAATTTTATCGCCCAAGCTGTCGTCATCGCAAGTACCAAAGATAACGTCGGTATCGGCACCAACGGCCTCCAATACATACTCGTGTATTTCAGTAATCTCATCGATACGCATTTGGTCGGTACCAGAGGTAATGTTCAACAATACCTTCTGTGCACCACGGATATCGTTATCGTTCAGCAACGGAGAAGCCAAAGCAGCTTGGATGGCTTTTGCCGCACGGCCCTCGCCTTCGGCAGTTGCGCTTCCCATAATGGCTACACCACTGTTCTTCATTACATATTCCACGTCGGCAAAATCGACGTTGATTTGACCCGGAACGGTAATGATTTCTGATATGCTACGGGCGGCTATGGCCAAGATGTCATCGGCGTGTGCAAATGCATCTGAGCGGGTTAGGTTGCCGTATTGCTCGCGAATATTATCGTTAGAGATTACAATCAAGCTATCCACTGCATTGCGCATCTCTTCGATACCGGCTTCCGCTTGCTTGATTTTGCGACGACCCTCAAAGAAGAATGGGCTAGTAACGATACCCACGGTAAGAATACCCATGCTGCGAGCCAACTCTGCTACTACAGGGGCACCACCAGTACCAGTACCACCACCCATGCCAGCAGTAACAAACACCATACGGGTGTTTTTCTCAAGCAAGGCACGTATTTCTTCCAAAGACTCCTCGGTAGCCAAACGGCCAATGTCAGGATTTGAACCAGCACCCAAACCACGGGTTGAGGCAGGGCCTAATTGAATCTTGTTTGGGATTGGGCTAAGTTCTAATGCCTGTTCATCGGTGTTGCCAATAACGAAATTGACGCCGCGGATGCCTTGGTTGAACATATAATTTACAGCATTGCTGCCGCCGCCACCTATGCCGATGACTTTAATGATTGAGGATTGCTCTTTTGGCAGATCAAATTCCAACATATCTTTGAGTTTTGAGGGTTCTTGTCAATTGTATTTTAAAAACGGGGGTCTTTTTTGTTTGCTTTATTATCAGAAGTCTTTCACGTCTCCTTGATCCATCCATTCGCGGCCTTTCTGGAACATCTTTTCCCACCAACGCGGGTGCTGCTCTCCTGACTCTTCCTCGGCAGCCATTTCTGGTTCGCGTTGAGGCTTACTTTTTTTCTTTTTAACAGGCATATAGCGCAATTGGTCTTCCCAACCTTTCAGTACCAAACCAATTGAGGTTGCATACATCGGGTTTTTCATATCGGCCACTGGGCTCTTGGTTAAATGCTCGGTAGGCAATCCAATACGGGTATCCATACCAGTAATGTACTCAGCTAGTTGCTTAATGTTTTTCAACTGCGAGCCACCACCAGTGATAACGATACCGCCAATTAAGCGTTTCTCGTAGCCACTGCTGCGAATCTCGAAATATACCTGCTCCATGATTTCCTCCATGCGGGCCTGAATAATACTGGCTAAATTGCGGATAGAAATCTCCTTAGGGTCGCGACCACGCAAACCAGGGATGGAAACAATTTCGTTTTCTTGTGTTTCAGTAGCAAAGGCAGAACCAAAGCGTACTTTTAGGGCCTCGGCTTGATTTTTCATTATCAAGCAACCTTCCTTAATGTCCTCAGTTATTATGTTACCTCCCAAAGGAATAACCGCCGTGTGGCGGATGATTCCATCCTGGAAAATAGCCAAATCGGTAGTACCACCACCAATATCAACCAAAGCTACACCAGCCTCTTTCTCTTCGTCGCTCAATACCGATGCTGAAGAAGCTAAAGGCTCAAGCACTAAGTCGGCCACTTTAATACCTGCTTTGTCCACACAGCGTTCAATGTTTCGCGCAGCGGTTATTTGGCCTGTAATGATGTGAAAGTTGGCTTCTAAGCGGATACCCGACATACCTATAGGGTCTTTGATTCCCTGCTCGTTGTCAACAATAAACTCTTGCGGCAATATGTCTATAATGCGGTCGCCAGGGCTAACTGCCAGCTTCTGCATATCGGTTATTAGCTTATCAATATCCTTACGGCTAATTTCCTCGGTGCTATCCTCGCGCATGTATATACCCCGGTGCTGCAAACTCTTAATGTGCTGCCCCGCTATACCTACATATACCTTGGTTATTTTGTGACCCGATTGAGCTTCGGCTTGCGCTACTGCTTGTTCAATGGCCTCAACGGTTTTGTCAATATTAGCAACCACGCCGCGCATAACGCCCAACGAGTCGGCCTTGCCCATGCCTAGTACTTCTACTTTGCCGTGCTCGGTTATGCGACCAACTATGGCGCATATTTTGGTGGTTCCAATGTCTAGTCCAACTACAATGTCGGCGTGGTTATCCATGGTCAGAATTTTGTGCAGATGATCTGATCTTTATACTTAACGTTGACCGTTTTATAAATTGATTCATCTACATTGGTCAACACTTCTTTGTAGAAAATCATTAATCGTTTAAACTTCCCTTCCAAATCATCGGCCCTACCAATAAGAACGCTGTGGTTTCCTATCATGGGGATGATTTCAAACTCGCCGCGCTCATCTACATAAATCTGCTCCACCAATGCGCCGCGAAAAGGGTCATTTTTAATAAACAAGCCAAGTTGATATAGATCGTTCAGCACCGTGCTATCGGCAACTTTGCCTTTACTTACCTGGGTGGGGTCGATAAAACCAGTCGCCACAGGGATTCGCGAAGTAAATTTACTAGACACTGGCATTTTATACCCCTTTTTATCTATATAGAAGCTAACACCGTTGTTGTTAATAATACGCAGTAGCGGTTCCCTTTGCGAAACCTTCACGTGGAGGTCTCCTCGTATGTCTGCATAAAGGTTTGCCTCGGCTATATAAGGATTGTGCTCCAATTCAGCCTCAAGTATAGCTAGGTCAAGGGTTTTGATGGGTTTACCCTCTGGTTGTTGGCCATTTAATTTAGTAAAAACCTTACGTACATCTTCCTCATCCACAAACAAGATGCCTTGGCCATTGTCTAATTGAATGTGCAGTTTTTTACAAGCTATTGAACGCTGTTTAGTAATGGCCGCGCTGGTTATAGCCACAAAACCCACTGTGCCCCCTACCCATAGTAGCAGAATCAAGATTTTCTTCGCTATCCTTAGTAACCTTTTCATGCTTTCGCTTGGTTTTCAGGTGTAAAATAATCTTTGATTTTTGCTACTTGCTTATCAATATCGCCTGCGCCTATGGTCAACAAAACCTCCAATGGGCGGCTGGCTAAAACTTTTACCAAATCGGCATCGGCTACTAGTTCTTTGGTAGTGCCTTCAATGGCATTCAATATCAATTCGCTAGTTACGCCCAACATCGGCAATTCGCGGGCTGGGTATATGTTCAACAATATTACTTCATCGGCCAGTTGCAAGCTTTCGGCAAAACCAGGATATAGGTCGTTGGTACGGCTAAACAAGTGTGGCTGGAAAACAGCTGTAATGCGCTTGCCCGGAAACAACTCTCTAACGCCACTAATGCAAGCACGTATTTCCTCGGGGTGGTGGGCGTAGTCGTCAATATACACCAAATCAGGAGTGTTAATTACATACTCAAAACGCCTTTGAATGCCTTTGAAACTGCTGATGGCGGCAGCTATTTTATCCATACTTATGCCTAACTGCAAACCTACTGCCATGGCAGCAGTGGCATTGAGCACGTTGTGGCGGCCGCCCATAGCTAGGGTTGCGAGTTGCGAGTTACGGGTTACGAGTTGAACTAGTTCGCGCTCGCTCTCTAACTCACTCTCTACTTCAAACTGAAACTTACCGCCAGCTACTTCAATATTCGTTGCTTGATAATCTGCTCCATCACTTATGCCATACGTCAATATTTCTTTATCCCCTATCCTTGGCAGAATGGTAACGTCTTGCTGGGCAATCACTTTACCGTTGGGTTGCAGTTTGCCTACAAACTCTACAAAAGTATCTTCAATAGCTTCGCGGCTACCGTATATGTCCAAGTGGTCGGTATCAACGGCAGTAATAACGGTAATATTTGGGTGCAAACGCAAGAAAGAGCGGTCAAACTCATCGGCTTCAACCACTATTACATCAGGGTTGCCAGCTATAAAGTTGCTGTGATAGTTGGTTGCTATACCACCCAAAAATGCGGTGCAACCATAGCCGCTGTGCGTAAGCACATGAGCTGTCATGCTGGTTACGGTGGTTTTGCCGTGGCTGCCACCAATAGCAATGGTAAACTTATCCTTGGTGAGTATCTCCAACACTTCAGAGCGTTTCAATACCAACAGTTTACCTTCGTTTTTTAGGTAATTGAATTGCTTATGGTCTTTTGGGATAGCAGGGGTATAAATAACCAACTCCGCATCGGCAGGAATCAAAGCAATGTTATCTTCATAATGAACGGCCATTCCTTCGGCAACCAATTGCTTGGTAAGGGCGGTTTCCGTGCGGTCATAGCCAGCCACCTTCGCGCCAATGTGGCGAAAGTACCGTGCCAAGGCGCTCATACCAATGCCGCCAATGCCGATGAAAAATACGCTATGTACCGTTCCTAGGTTCATTTCTTAATCAATTTTATTACTTCGTCAGCAATACGCTCAGTTGCATTAGCTATACCTAGTTTTTTAATATTTTCTGCCAGGAGTTGTTGCTGTTGGTTATCGCTAAGCAATGCCAATACTGCAGGCACTAGCTCTTGGTTAGCAACCGCATCTTTTATCATAATCGCCGCACTCTTATCCACTAATGCTTGCGCGTTGTATGTTTGGTGGTCTTCGGTTACGTTGGGGCTAGGCAGCAAAATAACTGGCTTACCCACTAAGCACAACTCCGAAATAGAAATAGCACCAGCACGAGAGATAATTACATCGGCTACTTCATAGGCTAAATCCATGCGCTTTATAAACTCCATGGCATGCACATCGGCATAGTCTTGTGTAGCGGCTTTCATTTCCTCGAAGTATATTTTGCCCGTTTGCCAAAGTACTTGATGGCCGCTATTTTGCAACAGTGCAATATCCTTTTTGATGGCATTGTTAACAGCCCTTGCACCCAAACTACCACCAATAATCAGGATGGTTTTTTTGTTTACATCCAGTTTAAAGTGGCTTATAGCATCTTGGCGGGTAACGTTGCGGTTCAATATCTCGGCACGCACTGGGTTGCCGGTTATCACAATTTTATCCTTCGGGAAGAAGCGATCCATGCCCTCGTAGGCTACACAAAACTTATTGGCTTTGTTGGCTACCAGTTTATTGGTCATGCCCGCAAATTGGTTTTGCTCTTGTACCAAAACCGGTACACCCTTTTTAGCACCCACCCACATAACCGGACCACTTGCAAAACCACCCACACCTACTACCACATCGGGCTTAAAATTGCTGATGATACTATAGGCCCTCATTAAACTACTAGCTATTTTAAAAGGCAAAGCGAAGTTCTTCAACAAATTGCCACGCTGAAAACCGGTGATGTTCAAACCTTCTATATTGTAACCAGCCTCAGGTACCTTCTGCATTTCCATACGGCCCTCGGCACCAACAAACAGCAATTCTGTTCGAGGGTCGCGGGCTTTCAAAGCATTGGCTATGGCTATGGCCGGGAAAATGTGCCCGCCAGTGCCGCCGCCGCTTATAAGTATGCGATATGGGTTATGCTGTTGCAAGTTTACTTACAGTTTTGGTTGGTTTGTCTTCTGCTTCTTCAGGGTTAATATCTGCTGCGGTTTCCTGATCAACACTGCGGCTTACACTCAAAATAATGCCCACGGCAATGCTGGTAAAAAACATGCTTGTGCCGCCCATACTCACAAAGGGGAGGGTCAATCCAGTTACGGGCAGCAGGTTTACCGATACGGCCATGTGGATGATGGCCTGGAACACCAAGCTCAACCCCAAACCCACGGCTAAAAATGCACCAAAAGCTTTCGGGCTCTTGGCTACTATTTTGATACAACGATACAAAAAAGCCAAATACAGGAACAGCACAAATGCACCGCCTATAAGGCCATACTCTTCTATAACAATGGCGTAAATAAAATCGGAATACGGGTGTGGCAAAAAGTTGCGTTGCATACTCTTGCCTGGCCCTTGACCGATAAATCCACCTTTTGAAATCGCGATTTTAGATTGCTGGGCTTGGTACGATAGTTCTTGACTACTATCGGTAAACGATTCAATCCTAGTTCGCCAAGTACCCATGCGACCCGTTTCATTTAGCATCTCTTTTGGCAATGCAAACAATAACGCCACAAACAATGCACCCGAAACTACGCTCAATACAATCAGCCCCATGATATGTTTCCAGCTAACCCTACCAATGAACATCACAATAATGCAGGTGGTAAATAGCACCGCTGCAGTAGATAGGTTGGCAGGCATAATTAGCGCACACACCACAAACACTGGCAATATAACCGGCACAAATGCTGAACCAAAGTCTTTTATGTTTTGCTGCTTAACGGTAAGCGTGCGTGCTAAAAACATCAACAACGCCAGCTTAGCCAAATCGCTGGTTTGGAAGCTAAGATTGATAAGCGGCAAGGTAATCCAACGCTTTGCATCGTTTATATCTGAACCGAAAATGAGCGTATACGCCAACAACGGAATAGATGCATACAACGCTATTTGCGCAATACGGGCATACCAGCGATAAGGCATAAGGTGTGCCACGTACATCAAAAACAAACCAAACATTAACAACATGGTGTGCTTAAGCAGATAATACTCGGCGTTGCCGCTTTGGTACTTATAAGCCAATGTGCCAGTGCTGCTATATACTGCCAACAAACTCAAAAGGGATAGGGCAGCCACTATGGCCCAAATCCATTTATCCCCTTCCAGTCTTTTAAGCAATGCTTCCATCTATCAGTATCAAGTAGTGAGTATCAAGTATCAAGACTCACCTTATTTCAATAATTCAATTCCAACTTATCATTCATTTTTCAACTCATAACTCGCAACTCGTAACTCGCAACTTAAAGTGCTCGCACGCTTGCTTTAAACTGGTTACCACGGTCTTCGTAGTTTTCGAACAAATCGAAACTGGCGCAGGCTGGCGATAACAATACCACATCGCCTTTGTCAGCTAGGTTGTGCGCTGCTTGTACGGCATCTTCGGCACTCATGGTGTTCACCAAAATATCTACGTAGCGAGAAAAAGCTTCGTGTATGCGCAGGTTATTTTCGCCTAGGCAAACAATCGCTTTTACTTTCTTCTGCACAATGGCTTTCAAAATCTCGTAGTCGTTGCCTTTGTCAACACCACCCACTATCCAGATAACTGGTTTGGTCATGCTTTCCAAGGCATACCAAGTGCTGTTCACATTAGTTGCTTTTGAGTCGTTGATATACTCTACGCCACCTACTTTGGCTACAAACTCCAAACGGTGGTCAAGGCTCTGAAAATCAGACAAACTCTCGCGGATAACCTCTTTACGGATGTCGTAGATACGAGCTGCAATCCCTGCGGCCATTGAATTGTAAACGTTGTGCTTTCCTACTAGGGCTAGTTCGTTAATTGACATCTTAAATTCGGTTTTATGGTGAATGATGAGTTGGTCTTCTTCGGTATAGGCCACATACTCTGGTTGGTGTTCCAGGCCAAAGGCGTAAGTCTGGGCCGCTATTTCATTGGTGCGCAATACTTCAGATACCACGTGGTCATCGGCGCAATAGATGAAGTGATCGTTCTTGTCTTGATTTTGGATAATCTTGAATTTGCTGGCTACATAGTTTTCAAACTTGTATTCGTACCTATCCAAATGATCGGGGGTAATGTTGAGTAGTATAGCGATATGTGGCTTGAAGCTAGAACCGATGTCGTCCAACTGAAAGCTGCTCACTTCCACCACGTAATAGTCAAATTTTTCTAAGGCCACTTGCAATGCAAAGCTCTGGCCGATATTGCCCGCTAAACCTACTTTGAAACCTGCCCTTTTAAGGATGTGGTAAGTAAGGCTGGTGCAAGTTGATTTGCCATTGCTGCCAGTTATGGCAATAATTTTGGCATTGGTATAGCGGCTGGCAAATTCAATTTCAGAGATAATGGTTTTACCCTTGTCGCGAAGTTTTTTGATAATACCTGCTTTCTCAGGGATGCCTGGGCTCTTCACAATCAAATCAGCTTCGAAAAGCTTAGCCTCGGTGTGGCCGCCTTCTTCGAACTCGATATTGAAGCGTTGGTATAGTGGTTTGTAACGGTCTTTGATAGTACCATTATCAGACACAAATACCTCATAGCCCTTCTTAAGGCCAAGCACGGCTGCTCCTACCCCACTCTCCGCACCACCCAGTATGACTAGTTTTTTACCCACGGACTAACGGATTTTTAAAGTTACAATGGTGAGCACAGCCAACATGATACCTACTATCCAGAAGCGGGTAACGATTTTAGACTCGTGCATGCCCAATTTTTGAAAATGGTGGTGAAGCGGGGCCATTTTGAATATGCGACGACCCTCACCGTATTTGTTCTTAGTGTATTTGAAATAGCCTACCTGTAGCATTACCGATAAATTTTCGACAACAAACACCCCGCACAGGATTGGTATAAGCAGCTCTTTACGTACGATGATAGCCAGCACAGCGATGATGCCGCCCAAAGCCAAACTACCTGTATCGCCCATAAATACTTGGGCTGGAAATGAGTTGTACCAAAGAAAACCCACGCAAGCACCAATGAAGGCAGCAATGAAAATTACTAGCTCGCCAGTTTGTGGCAAGTACATAATGCTTAGATAGTTGGAGAATACGATGTTGCCCGATATGTAGGCAAATACCAGCAAAGTAAAAGCCGCAATAGCCGAAGTGCCCGTAGCCAGACCATCAATGCCATCGGTAATGTTGGCACCGTTGCTTACTGCGGTTATGATGAAAATAACTACCGGAATAAAAATCAACCAGCCGTATGTAGAGGCTTCTGGGCCTATCCAGCTTATCAGTCTGTTGTAGTCAAACTCATTGCCTTTTACAAAAGGAATGGTAGTGGTAATTTTCTTTACATCGTGATAAACGGTAGTAGTATCGGCTTGGAAACCTTGTGCACTAACGACTGCTTGAACTTGCCCGTTGTTCGCTGCCACCGGCTCACGAACGGTAACACTCGGGTGGAAGTACAGCACTGAACCTACAATCAAACCCAAACTTACTTGGCCAATCACTTTGAATTTGCCAGCCAAGCCACGCTTGTCCTTTTTGAACACTTTGATGTAATCATCGATAAAGCCAATAGCTCCCATCCAAACGGTTACCAATAGCATCAATAGGATGTAGATGTTCTCTAACTTGGCGAATAACACTGTTGGGATGAAAATGGCCGCTAGAATAATTAAGCCACCCATGGTTGGAGTGCCTTGCTTTTGCAATTGACCTTCTAGGCCCAAATCGCGAACGGTTTCGCCTACTTGGCGGCGACGTAGGTAGTTTACCAAACGACCACCAAACACTAATGAAATTAATAGCGATACCAGAATAGCCGCAGCCGCCCTAAAGGTGATGAACTGGAACAGCCCCGCACCTGGTAGGTCGAACACTTTATCGAGATATGTGAACAGATAGTACAACATTACTTGTCTAGTTCTTTAAGGGTTTCAGCCAAAATCCTCTTATCATCAAAAGGGTGTTTTACCCCAGCTACGTCTTGGTACTTTTCATGGCCTTTGCCAGCAACCAGCACTATATCGGTTGGTTGCGCCAACGCACATGCGGTGCGGATGGCTTCTTTACGGTCTTGTATGGTAAGCACCCGATTAGCAAATACAGGTGTTACACCTGCCTGCATTTCTCTTAATATCTCTGCCGGATCTTCGTTTCGTGGGTTGTCGCTGGTAAGTATTACGCGGCTGCTCAATTCGCAAGCGATGCGGGCCATAACTGGGCGCTTCTCTCTGTCGCGGTTGCCACCACAACCCACTACGGTTATTACTTGCTCGTTGCCGGTGCGAATGGCTTGTATGGTTGATAGTACTTTTTTAAGTGCATCGGGGGTGTGTGCATAGTCCACTATACCCACTATTTTTTGCTTGAGCGACACCACATAATCGAATCTTCCCTCGGCAGAGGCTAGGTTGCTAATGGCGCTTAGTACTTCAAGTTTATCGCCGCCTAAAAGCATGGCTATGCCGTAAACGGTCATTAGGTTGTAGGCATTGAATTCGCCAATTAAGCGGGTGTGCATTTCAACGCCATCCACATCCAATATCAAACCATCGAACGAGTTCTCAACGATACGGCCTTTGAAATCGGCAATACGGCTAAGGCTATAGGTTTTGATGCTGGCATTGGTATTCTGCACCATTACACGACCGCGCTTCTCGTCGATGTTGGTTAATGCAAAAGCCGATTTCGGCAACTCATCGAACAACTGCTTTTTAGCAGCAATGTAATTATCGAACGTACCGTGGTAGTCTAAATGGTCGTGGGTAATGTTGGTAAAGGCTGCACCAGCAAATAGCAAACCACTGGTGCGGTGCTGCACTATGGCATGGCTGCTGGCTTCCATAAAGGCATACTCACAACCAGCATCTACCATCTCGGCCAGTAAAGCGTTCAATGCTATGGCGTTCGGAGTGGTGTGCGTGGCTGGCACTTCTACATTATCTACCAAATTGCGCACGGTAGATAGCAAGCCCACTTTATAGCCCAAGGTGCGAAACAACTCGTAGCACATGGTAACCGTAGAGGTTTTGCCATTGGTGCCCGTAACCGCCACCAGCTTTAATTTGCTAGAAGGATTGTCGTAAAAGTTAGTAGCCGCAAAACCCAATGATACTGAGCTATTGGCCACTTTAACGTAAGTAACACCCGCTTTCAATTCAGTAGGCATTTTCTCACAAACGATAGCCGAAGCACCCAACGCTACTGCCTTAGCAATGAAGGTATGACCATCAACTGCAGTGCCACGCAAGGCAAAGAAAGCCGTGCCCGCGGCTACCTCACGAGAGTCTAAGCTAAGTTGCTGTACAGCAACTGCTAAATCTCCCACGGTTTCCTGCAGGGTTATGCCTTTCAATATGTCCTTCAATAGCTTCATTAGCTCAATTCAATTAGTATGGTTTGGCCCTTGGCACCAGCAGTGCCCGGGTTAATAGATTGTTGGCGCACACGGCCCTTGCCCTTTACTTGCACTTGCAGACCATAGTTCTCAAGCAAATACACGGCATCTTTTAAACCCATGCCTTGCACATTAGGTACAAGGTTTTCGTTTATGGTGTTCTCGGTAAGTTCTATGTTATTGGTTTTCCGTTTGCTGCCTACCCATAGCCCGTCAGTTTCAGTTTCGCATTTCACACCAAGGGTTTCGTATACCTCCAGTGCATCAGGCTTAAATCCGGTTTTTATGAATGGTATCTTGTCGGCCACAAATTTTTGGTACTCGTTCATGCTCGGGTGTATTTCCATATCTAGAGCATACACTTGGTCGGCAATTTCTCGGAACACTGGGCCAGCTACCCAACCGCCATAAAACACGCCATTGCTTGGCGAGTTGATAACCACTATGCAAGAGTATTTAGGCTTTTCGGCAGGGAAGAAACCTGCAAAGGAGGCTTGGTAAACCTTTTCGTAACGGCCACTTTTTACAATTTGTGAAGTGCCGGTTTTGCCAGCAAACTTGTAGTTTTTGCTATAAAGGTGCTCGCCTGTGCCATTAAGTATTACACCTTCCAACATAGCCCTTACCTGCTTCAAACTTTTATCTGAGCATATTTGGCGAGAAGATATCTCTGGTTTAAATTTCTTAACCAACTTACCATTCTTCTGTATCGCATCAACCAAATATGGCTTTACCACATAGCCATCATTGGCAATAGCGTTGTAGAAGGTTAACACTTGCAATGCGGTGAGGCGCCACTCATAGCCCACTGCCATCCAAGGCAATGAAATGCCGCTCCAATGGCTACTACTTGGGTCTTTAATATACGGGCTAGCCTCGCCACTAATTTCTACACCGGTTAACTCATTCAGCCCAAATTTATTTAGGTGCTCAATGTATTTCTCTGGCTGATGGCTGTAATACTTATCAATCAGTTTAGCAAAAGCTACGTTGCTAGATACTTCGAAAGCATGCTTAATGGTCACATTGCGCAGATTGTGCTTTTCCGAATCTTTCATCGTTTTGTCGTAAAAGTCCTTTTGGCCCAACTCCAAATCAATGCTATCATCTAAGCTGATGTAACCATCCTCTAACAACGACAACGCCGCAGCCAACTTCATAGTAGAACCTGGCTCAGTGGCTTCGCCAATGGCATAATTGTAGTTTTCCCAGTAGCTATCTTTGGTTTTGCCTACGTTGGCAATGGCTTTTATTTTACCGGTTGATACCTCCATTAATATGGCAGTACCGTGGTCGGCATTGTGTTTGGTAACGGCGTTTAGCAAGGCAGACTCAACCACATCCTGCATGTTCACATCCAGCGTGGTAAGTACATCTTTACCATTATCAGAGCTAATCTCGTTCTCGTCATTAACGGGTATCCAAGCACCGCCCGAAATCTTTTGCATTAAGCGTTTGCCACGCACACCAGCCAACTCCTCGTCAAAATATCCTTCAAGGCCAACTGGTTTAATATCGTCGCGGGTGTAACCAATGGTGCGGTGCGCCAGCATACGGAAAGGCATTACGCGCTTGTTGCGCTGTATCGCCATAAAGCCACCTTTGTACCTGCCCAATTCAAAAATGGGCCACGTTTTCATTATCTGTAGCTCGGGGTAGGTAACGTTTTTGCGAATAAGCAAATAGCGCTGACCCGATTGGCGCGCTTTAATCAAGAAATTCTCGTATTCTGTTGCGCTCTTATCGCCAAAAAAAGCTGACATTCTTTTAGCCAAATCTTTACGACTAGCATTGAAAATTTCATCGGTAAGGGCATCGGTATTAATATCGAAACGAACTTCAAAAAAAGGCAAAGAGGTAGCCAATAAACTGCCATCGCTGCTCAATATATTACCGCGCTCGGCATCAATTGGCACATAAGCCAAAGTGGTGCTATCGGCCAAACTGCGCCAGTGCTCGCCCTCCACCATTTGTATGCGGGCAGCTTGCACCAATACTGCGGCCCCAGCTATCCCCACTAGGAAGAAAGCTAGGTATATTCGCCATAATATGTCGCGTTTAATACTCACCTTTAGCTATTACTATTTTTTTAGGCGGTGCATCCAAGGTTCTCAAGCCTAATGGCTTTACAGCTTGGGCTACTTCCGTCATTTTACAGTTGTACATCAAATCGGCCTTAGCGCTCATGTACCGCCAGCGGTACTCTTTCATCTCCTTTTTCACCACCTCTATTCGGCGCGAAGTATTGTCCATCTCATGCGTATTGCCTATGTATAAAATCATCAGACCGAACAAGAAAATGAGGTAAGCCGAGTTTTTTAAAGCATATTCCAGCGTAAATACCTGCTTCAAATCCACCCCCTTAAACCACTCTACCAACTTGGTGTAGCCACTCTTGGTACCTTCAGGCTCTTGTAGCTCTTCTTCAATCTCCATGGCGCTATACTTTTACCGCTACCCGCATACGGGCGCTTCTTGACCGTGGATTAATCTTCAACTCTTCCGCATCGGCCTCAACAGGCTTTTTGGTGATGGCTTTCAATGGAATTTCGGCCTTGCCAAACACATCTCTATCTGGCTCGCCGCTGGCATTTCCTGCACGTATGTAGTTCTTTACCAACCTATCCTCCAGCGAGTGGTAACTGATTACCACCAACCTGCCACCAGGCTTTAAGCTATCAGTGGCATCTTGAAGAAAGGCTTCCAACACTTCCATCTCTTTGTTCACTTCAATGCGCAGCGCTTGAAAAACCTGCGCCATATATCGGTTCACGTTGCCCATGCTTAATGGGTCGGCAATGGCCAACAAATCGGCAGTGGTATTCATAGGCACCACGGTGCGGGCTCCCACAATGGCATGCGCTAAGGTGCGGGCATTGCGCACTTCGCCATATTCGCCAAATACACGTTGCAGCTCGACCGCATCATAGTTATTTAGCACATCGGCAGCGGTAAGCTTGCTATCTTGATCCATGCGCATATCCAGCGCGGCATTGAAACGGGTGCTGAAACCGCGCTCTGCCGTATCGAACTGGTACGACGAAACCCCTAGATCGGCCAATATGCCATCTACTTGGGTTAGGTGGTTCAGTTTCAGATAGCGTTTCAAGTGTTCAAAGTTTTGTGGTATAAAAGTCAACCTCGGGTCGTTCCACACATTTTGGGCAGCATCAGCATCTTGGTCAAAGGCCAACAGCTTGCCATTCTCGTTCAACCGCTCCAGAATAGCTCTGCTGTGCCCACCACCGCCAAAAGTCACATCCACATACACGCCATCGGGTTTTATTTCCAGCCCATCTAGGCTACCCTTCAGCATTACCGGTACGTGGTAACTCATTCCTGGTCAGGTTTCTGGTCGCCCATTACATCTTCGGCTAGGTCGGCATAAGCATCGCTATCCATATCCATCAAAGCATCGTAGGTATCCTTGTTCCAAATTTCTATCACGTTGTTGCGGGCGGTGAGTAGCACCTCTTTACCCACGCCGGCATAATCGGCCAAAAGCTTGGGCAACAAAATGCGGTCGGCACCATCGAGGGTTACCTCGGTAGCGCCGCGGAAGAACGTACGAGCAAACTCACGGTTACGCTTCACAAAGGTGTTCAGCTTGTTCACCTTGGCACTCACTTGCTCCCACTCGTCGTAGGGATACATGGTAAGGCACTTCTCAAATCCACGATTGATGACGAAACGGCCATTTACGGCAGGGGATATTTGTCCTTTCAGGGCAGCAGGAAGCCTTAAACGACCCTTGTCGTCCAGACTCACTACAAATTCACCTAAAAGTCCCGCCATTGCTTGTTTTTATTAGCTATAACGGTAAAGTTACTAAAACTTTCCACTTTCTACCACATTCTCCCACCAATTTCCCCTAGGAATTTATCCACATCTTAAAAAGACGAAGACCAAAGGTGTTGATAATGTGATAAGTATGGTTAGAAAAGGCTTTTTGAGAATTCCAAATGAGCTAAATTTTGGCAATGTAAAACTAACCCGTTAAAACGGTCCGAAAGCACTCACTTTCAGGCGCAAACAGCGTGGATAGTATGTTTTACAGGACGGTGGGAAAGGGTGGGAGGAAAATGGGATTAATTTGAAAATGTGGCAATTTGGAAATTTGGAAATGGAAGAGTGAGGGCAATAAATGGTTATAGTAATCCATCTATCGGATACACAACATGATATAGCTGTTATTATTGAAATATTTTTTAGCGTCTTTAGCTGCACAACTTCTCTAAAAGGCATTTTTAATAGAGCAACAAATTGTATTGTTGGTACCATTTACAACCCCATCATGGCCAACGATGGCAGAAAAATGCGTCTTAGATGAACAAATATTGGTAGTTCAGTTGTGGGTTACCCTCACTTAGCCTGTCCCCTTGGGAGAGGGACTTATGTAGATTGGATAAAACCGCAATTATTATTTAAGTTTAACCTACAAGACCATGGAACACATAAAACAGAAGGTTTTTAAAGTACTATCTCGAACGCTTACGGAGGAGGCGTTCGAGCAATGGCTTTATAATGACCCTTATGTGGTAGAGCATTTATCGGATGATGAACTAGTGTTGGATTTGATGAATTTGGATTACAGGTCCAAGTTTTTATTTAATGACTTGGAAGCACTTGTTTTAAAGCATTTCAGTATTGATGAGTGTCTGTTAACAATTATCGAATTGAGTTTTAAAGCATATACCCAAAGGCCCACTGAAGATGGTGCTTATGATATGTTCTACAATATATCTTTGTACTTTAAGTGGGATGAGGATTATGGTTTAATGGAATCAATAAAAAATTTACACTGGGACTACGATTTGGCTTGCGATGGCATTTATTCAATGGCTGAAGTACTAGAGAGCACTTGTGAGTTTTCAAGACTGCTATTAGATAATCTAGAATGCGCCGACCCAGAAACCAGAAAGCGGATTTTGTTTGAGGGTATTGATATGCCTTCACCCAGATACTACAACGTATTTCCGAGGAAACCAAAAGGTAAACCGCTTTATTTGGGAAGGTTTTTGAAAGAAGCTTTTTTAACTTGTTTTAGATTTTTTATCCAACAGCCTCTAATGAAAAAATAATTATGAATTGTTGTTGTTTCAACTCCAATACGAACAAAACCAAGAAACTATTTCAAAAGTGTTTTGATAAATAGGTTCACATCAAGAACTACCCCGCAAGTGTTATTAATTCTAGAAATGACATCAAACCGCCCCAAGGCAGCAATGCAGCAGGGCGGTGTTAGTTTATGCCTCCAGCACCTGCTCTGCCGCATTGGCACTATCTACTTTAATTATTACCTTTTCTAGCGTACCCTTTTCATCAATAACGAAAGTAGTGCGGTGTATGCCCACGGTATCCTTACCCATAAACTTCTTGGGGCCATATACTTGGTAGGCATTTTGTATGGTGCGGTCCTCGTCCATCAATAGCGGAAAAGGCAAGTCGTATTTGGCCACAAACTTCTGGTGTTTCTTCTCGGTATCGCCACTTACACCCAATACCAAATAGCCTTTGCTAGCGAGCATGGCGTAGTTGTCGCGGAAGTTGCAGGCTTCTTTGGTGCACGTTGGGGTATCATCGGCAGGGTAAAAGTAGAGCACTACCTTTTTGCCATTTAGGGCCTTTAAACTAACGGCATTGCCGTTCTGATCAGTAGTGGTAAAGTCGGGAGCCAATTGGCCAGGTTGCAAAGTGGTCATGATAGTAAATATGAGATACGAAATGAGAAATATTAGACTTACCTAATTAATTTTTGAATGTGCACATGTATGTTGCCGAGTTGCCAGCTTTGTCAGTAACAACCAATTCAAAATTAAGTTCGCCTGCCGGGCAATGTTCGTCGAGGGTATAAAACAGCAAGTTGTTTTTATAGTCGTAGGTAAGCAGCACCCATTTGCCGTTTATCGTTGCCCTGTAAGTGTCAATATTGCTCAAATTGTCGCTAATTGTAAAACGGATGTCCTTCTTACCCGTAATTACTGCGCCAGCTACAAAGTTATAGGGCCTAATTACGGGTGGCAAGGTATCCAGTACCAAGGTAAAGTTGCCAAACTCTTTTGGATTAGCCGTAAACCAGGAGCCTTCGTGTGTGGTGCTATATGGCTTTATTCTTCCGTTCCTATCAATGCGCACCATTACACCTTTAGGGTGCAGGTGCTGCGGCACTTCGTTTACAAACAATGATAGGCTGTAACTATTGTGTGCAGGCTCGCTATCTTTATGCAAACGGTGCAGCGGACCCATTGCCTGTAGGTTTTTAAGCTGAATACTATCTACATCATAGTTAAAGAAAACCTTGTTGTAGAAGGTGTTTTCACTAAACTGGGCCTTTAAGCCGGCTCCATAAAAAGTGTTGCTTCGGTTGTGGTAAAACACCGTGTCAAAGTTGAGCACTTGCAATTTAAAGGCATTGCTGGTAATGCTTTTGCCCACATAAAAGGTAAGGTTAGAGGCATTGCCTTGGAAATCTTTGCTCACTAGCACCACCTTGTGCAAGATGCTGTCGTTTATGGCCAAGTAGCCATCGTTCTTCTGCACATCGTATACAAAGCTAAAGTTATTGCCCGGTAAGCGGTGACACCGGTATACCGTGTTGTTGTCGTTTACTTTCTCGGCATGATCAACGTGGCATTGCACGTAGCGTGTTTCGGCAAACGAAACACTATCCATATGGAAACGGTATATGGCGGAGTCGTCAACCAACACCTCGAGGCTATAGATGCCGTTGGTGCTACCGGAGTTTTCCATCTTATCGGTAGCGTGCAACCCAAAGGTAATGGTATCGGTATTGAAGTAAAGGGTATCCTTCATTAGCCGGTACCCTGTGGTGGTTTTGCGGGCAGCATAGCTCACCGGGCCAGTTAGGTTATCGTCTTTAGGGTAAACGTACACGTTGTGGATTATCGGGGCCATCTTATCGTTTACCAGAAAGCCGTATAGTAATGGGTTAATTGCATTCTCGGTAATGGTATTCCTTAGCTCGAAGTGCAAGTGCGGACCGCCGCTGCCACCTGTGTTGCCCGAGTAGGCCACCATTTCGCCCTTTTTTACTTTAAGCTTTCCGGCAGGCACCACCTCATCCAAATTGCAGCTTTCTTTTTGATAATGCAGCTGATGGATGTATTGGGCAATCTCGGCATTAAATCCGCTTAAATGCGCATAAACGCTGGTGTAGCCGTTGGGGTGCTCAATGTAGATAGCATTGCCGTAGCCAAATGCCGCTATTTTTATGCGCGATACAAAGCCCTCTTGCACAGCATATACCTTTAAGCCTTCTCGGCTCTCGGTACGAATATCCAACCCTCCGTGGAAATGATTAGCACGAGGTTCGGCAAACGTGCCCGAAAGGTATAAAGGCACATCGAGCGGTGGACCGAAGTTCAAGGAGGTGTCAATCACTTGAGCATTAACAGGTGTAGCAAACCAAACTAAACCAACAAGCAACAGCGATAAGGACAAAAACAATATAGTGCGCATAACAAGGTACAATCAAAAATTAGGCCGTAATGCGTGCTCCGAGCGATAAAAGTCTCTAATAATTTTTACTACCTCTTCGGGGCTATCAACCAGTTGCAGGTAATCGAGGTCGTTAGGGCTAATGGTATGCTCCTTATCGCGCATGGTGGTAGCTATCCAATCGAGCATGCCTCTCCAAAACTCGCTGCCATACAATATAATGGGTATCTTTTCAATCTTTTTAGTCTGAACCAAGGTAAGGCACTCAAACATCTCATCCAGCGTACCAAAGCCGCCGGGCAACAGCACAAAGGCCTGTGCATACTTCACGAACATGACCTTACGCACGAAGAAGTAGCGGAAGTTGAGCAACTTGTCCATATCAATGTACGGGTTAGCGCCTTGCTCATGCGGCAGGTCGATATTGAGCCCCACCGATGCACCGCCAACCGAGTGCGCCCCTTTGTTCGCGGCTTCCATAATACCCGGGCCACCACCCGAGATAATGCCATATCCCTCCAATGCTAGCTTGCGGGCTATCTCTTCAGCTATTACGTAGTACTTACTATCGGCAGGGGTGCGTGCCGAGCCAAATATGCTCACGCAAGGCCCTATGCGGTTCATCTTTTCGTAACCCTCCACAAACTCGCTCATTACCTTAAATATGGCCCACGACGACTCTGCCTTATATTGGGTCCAATCTTTCCTTGCTTTTTCTTCTTCCGTCATGTTTGGTCAATGATCCATGCCTTGTCTCGCCTCTGGCGATGGTCCACAATCCATGGCTGTTATACATTTTCACAAAACTACAAATCTTTGGCCTTATGCAGGAGTCAGGTCTTGTGTCTCGAGCCCCCGCCCGCAGGTTGCGCTTTAGGTCTAACCCTCTGGGGTTTTGTCGTGTACTTTTTATAATACTGGTGCGGGTTTCTGGGTTCATGCTATAGACGCAAACCGTCATCCATCTTTGGCTTAAAAAGCGGAGGATGCTAAAGATACATTAATATTTAACAATAATTATTTTAAGCTGTTTAACAAGTGTTCACACACGACAAAACCCTAATTGATGCCCTTTTTCCTTTGACTAAAAACAGGATCCTGAATCAAGCCGAAACGTAATACAATGGCCCATGAATAAAACCGATTTGCTAGTTTGGGTTTACCACAAGATGGCTCAGCAGTGCAGCGGTATTATTCTAAAGCTAACCGCAATGCTATACATCAATTGTTTGGCCTATGGGTAGTTTTTTGCTCCGTGATTAACGCATTAAAGGGCAACCACAACAATAATCCAATAAGCATTTCATAAACGTAAACTGCAGCACCGAACACCCCAAAGCCCCTGCCCCTTGACTGCGAAGAGGGCAAGATGGTGGGCAGTGAATCAAAGCCCCCGTGGCTCATTTGGTTGTAGTTGTTCATTACATACGAAGCATTGGTTTTGAAAACTAGGTTAATATGCTCCCAGTCATTCTTCCAATACACCTTCTTTAACGAAAAACCTCCCGTAAACTTTGCCTTGCGGATGAAATAGATTTCGTTGATGTCTTGCACCAACGTCATGCGCTCAAACGGAATTTCGCCGATGGGTGTAACCGTATCGCGGGCAAATACGCGCACCACTTCGCCCGAAACTTCGATAAACCTAACCCCTTTCAGGTACTTTATAAACGTGAAAGCCCACAACAAGCCAGCCAAAACCAACCAAATGTGCGTGACACCACCCAACAAAAAATAACTGCACGCTACAAAAGCCGTAAGCAGACTGGCCCAAATCACCCCAATCACCCAGCCCCTTGCAAACCAAGGCTTGGTAAACACCATGGGCGGCTGGCTGTGCACTAGGTCGCGCTCCGTGAATATTTCCATGTTCATATTATGCTCCTTTTTGAGTTTCAAAACTTACCTTAAAAGTAGTTTTTTTGATTGAAATGCTGCCTATTGTACGAGCTTGGGCTCAATACTTCATGCTCCAGCCTATGTTGTGCTTTAGCATGTTTTGTCAAAAAAATGCCAATGCTACAGCGCGCTATGCAAATTTGATTTAGGCCTAATAGGGATTAAAAGCGCCAGCTTCTGTAATGAATTAACCTTTGGCGGTTAGGCCGATGCCATAAACAGCAATGCGCCACGCAACTGCTTTTCTACGTTAAAAAACCTGCTTCACAAGCCTTACCTTTGCAGCCTTGAACATAGCAGTGCTAACACTTGTTATGGTTTCACTAAAATGGCTAATCCTAACCCAAACTCCGCACCGCAAGGCTTCTATTTAGCCTTTGTACCCCGATATGACGTAGCGGGCACGCTGCATATGTATACCCTATACCTCTTGAACCAATTGGCCGAAACGGTATACTATGATTTTGACCTAGAACTGAACAAACAATGGGCCGAAGGATTTGAAGGAAATGTATCGGCTGGCGACTGCATTGTAATAACCGATCTGGATTTCATGAAGCTTGCCGACCAGCCCGTGATAAACCTGCGTTGCCACGTTTTATGGCAAGGCAAAACGGAGCATTTTGAAAAGAGCATACGGCCCAAACCTAAAAACCTACTGCAACTTAAGCACCATGATTACTTTGATGCGCCGGCCTATCAATACGAGCTTTGGCTGCCCAAAACCAGCAAGCCGGCACCTCCAGTTGCTAAAAAGCCGCTGGCAATTGACACCGAATTATTGCGCATGTACATGCTTGAAAATACCCCATCGAGCGAAAAAACCAGCATCAGCACCACGCGCTTTGAAGTAGACTTGCATTTTGAGGCCATTATGAAAGACGATGGCAGCTTGTCGTCGGGCGAGAAGTTTCATGTGCAGTTAAATACTTTTAATAAGCAGCTAGACTTAGCGATAGCCAACGGACTACACTACATGGTATTCATACACGGAGTAGGCACTGGCAAGCTTAAAAAGGAGCTTTACGCGTTATTGCAAAAGCACCCACATGTGCGCTCGTATGGCCCCTGCTATGCGCCACAGTATGGCTTTGGTGCTACGGAGGTGTTCTTCTAAATCTTTAGAGCATTTTACAAAAATCGAACGCCCCAACGAGTTATCATTGGGGCGTTCTTTATAAAAGAATAGCGGGTAATCATTAATAAACTGAAGGCAATTTAATCTTGGCCTTTGTAGCGCCAAGCAATATACGTGGTACCCGTATAGCCAGAAATATCGACATTGCCAGAAGGCACAAAACTAGCGCCAAAGCCATTGGCATCGCCACCAGCTATGGTAGGGCAAAGTTTAGTCCAGGTAAAGTTCTCAGGGTTGTTGCCACCATCATAGTCAGTAGAAACCAACACTTCCAAAGCGGCACCGTCGTCATAAGCATCTTGGGTAGTAAAAGTAAGCGTTTCGCTATTTCCAGATACTGTAATTGGCGGCGTAATAAGCCAAGTAGTAACCTCTGGCTGACCTGTGTTGTAAACTGAAATCTTGGCGTATACTTGTCCGCCACCACTGTTGCTTACCCAAGGTAGGTTACCAATTTGGGTAATGTTTTTCCAGCCTGCAAGGTTTATGGTGCCAGAAGTACTGGTAAAACCTTCAAGCAATAAATCTTGTGATGAATCAAATATCCTGATGTCGTCAATATGAAAACGGGTAGTACCGTTTACTGGGCCAATAATTTCGATACATGGGCAAGTAGCACTAGGGGTAACCTCTATATCATCGAGGCTGCGGAACTTGAATTGCTTATCGCTATTAAACACGCTGTAAACGCCCGTAATATTGAAACGCTCGGTTGGTGTAAGCGAGCCTGCAAATTTGGCAAAATCGCTGGTGCGGGCAATAAGGGCGCCATTGTTACAATCGGCTATAGTGCGGTTGCGGGCAGAGCTGCCACCAACAGTAGCCCAGCTAACACCAGCATCGTTATCGGCCATTTTCACGCTCACCAATTTAATCAAAGTACTTTGGTGTATAACCGGGTCGAGCTGGCTAGCAGTAATTTCTAGTGGGGTAACATTTTGGTTGCAGGCCCCTTTTTTAATAATATCCGTTAACAACGATTGCGGTATACGCTCCAAGCTATTATCATCTGGGTTGATAGAGGCTCCTACCTGAATCACTCCGCCATAATTGCTCATGTATAGGTTCAATACATTTACATACACCTGCCTTCCAACTGGAAAGTCGGTATACATGTTGGTTTGGTCAACTAGCAATAAGATACCGCCTGTAGCATCTTGTATAACTAGCTCTTTGTAGAAATTACCGTTTTGGTCGCTAGAAATTACTACCCCTTGTATGATTAAGGTATCGGTAATTTTAAGGTTACCGCTTATGTAGCGGCTTTTAAGATCGGCAATGGTAATGTTGGCCGTAAGTCCCTCATCAAGGCAACCATTGTTATCGGGTGTATCAAAATCGTCTTTAACACAACCACTGGTAGCAAACATAGCCACCAACATTAGCAAACCGAAGAAACGTTTTTGTATGTTCATTGTATTTGGAGTATCGAGTAAAAATAAATTTAAGACTGGTAATGGTAATGCTGTTTTATCCGTTGGTTAAAACTTTAAGCTTGCGCTGATAAAAAAGTTGACACCATATGCATAAAAATAATTGGGCGGAAACTTGTTTACGTTGTTGCCTGAGTAGTCTAAGCGGGTCTGTTCAAAGCCACCTGTTATAAACTTCCGGTTATTCAAAATATTGTTAACACCCACTGTAAGGTACAAATAAGTGCTGCGCTCCAATTTTTTAATCCAATCGTTTACCTTGAACGAAGTACCACCAAAAATGTCAACGGTAAACTGTCCGTCCATCTCCTGTTGCTGCAGTATATCGTTCCACAACTGAGAGCCCGGTTCAACCAAATCTACCGCCTCTTCGGTTCTACGCACCCTGTTGTAATCAATAAATATGCGGTCGAAGTAGTTCACATAAAGGTTTGCGAAAAATTTGGATGAATTGTAGTGAAACCCTAAACTATTGGCAAACTGCGGCCCATTGGCCACAAAAAAGTTCTTTGAATAGATAGTAAGGTCGCGAGCCAAAATTTCGGCACTGTTGTCAAGCGTTATAGTAGCACTTTGGCGACTTGTATAAATGTTTTGCCCAATGGCCGAAACGGCAGAAATTTTGAACCCAGTAAAAATTTGTGCCTCAATGGCAAACTCACCACCCAAGTGACGCCTGTCAATATTAGTTAATGCTACGTTTACGAAGTTGCGTTCCAAATCGTAATAGAAACTATACGTATCGGTGCCGTTAAGAAACTGGGTGTAGTAAAATATGGCTCGAGCCTTAAGTTTAGGTGCTTTTAGCAAATATCCACCTTCAAAAGAATAAATCTGCTCATTTTGTAGGTTGTCAACTATTTGATTACGAGTGCGGGGTTGTATGTAGGCATTTTTGGCATACGGTGCCCTGGTCATGTAGCTTCCGTTTGCAATCAAATAATTACGACCATTAATTTTGTAGGTAGCACCGCCCTTAACGCCATAATTCACAAAACTTATCTTTTCGCCATCACCTTTTGAGTCATCCGGGAACAAGCCACTACGGTAGTTACCAGTTCGGTAAAATTGGCTATGCGAAATATTTGCTGCACCAAACAACTCCCAATTGCTCAGATTGGCAATACCCTGCACCCAGGCGTTAGTTTTACTTACCGTAATGTTATAATCATAACCGTAGCGGTCTCCTACTTTTAGCAGGCGGTTGGGGTTTTCTAGGTCGTTTTGAACGGCATTCGGGTCGTTTACAAAATCCCGCTCGGCAAATTGATTGACATCCAAAAACACATCGCCGCCTAACAAATCGTCAATAACTTTAAAGTTGTAAGTGCGTTGCCAAACATAACTAGCACCCGATTGCAAAATAAAACGATCGCTAAATTTGTGCTCAAACAATATGTTTGCACTCACGCGTTTTTTGTCGTAACGGCGGTCTTCTATGATATAGCGTGAAAGGTTTACGGTAGTATCACGACCAGTGCCGTTATAATCTTGAATGGTTTCAGTACTATTGGCATTTACACTGTAGAATCTATTCCAGTCCAACTGAAGCAATTCTGGGTTCTCGGTATAGTTCTGTAGCGCCTGATCTTGCAGCGTCGAGTCGGTTATGTAGCTAGGCAAGTTGCGATAGTAATCGGGGCGGGGGTCGGGAGCGTTATACCAGTTGAGGGTGGTACTACCATTTTGACCAAATTGATATCCGAAAGAAGTAGACAACTTACTTTTCTCGTTAATTTTCCAAACATGACTCAATATAATGGTTGGCAAATGGCTGTGCACAATATCGCTATTGCGTTTTACCCCATCTTGGTAGCCCCAGTTTGGGTTGTAAAAATTGCTACCGGTAATGTTGTACGCTTCTTGAAAAGTAGGTGATGTTTTGCCGCGCTTGGTTGGGGCACCAAAAATGGTAAGGTTAATACTGTGGTTGTTAATTACCTTCTCAACAGCCGCAAAGTATGACCACGCATCATAGCTAGTGCCATCTACATAGCCTTCTTTGGCCCAGCGGCGTGATGCAGAAAGCGAAACCGCCCAGCCCTTTGGTAGTAAGCCTGTAGAGTAGGTAGCCATTAAGCGGTTGGTGTAAGTACGATTGCTTGCCGCATACGAAATACGGTATTGCTTGCGCTGCGATGCGGCACCTGTTTGTATACCCGATGAGCCACCGACACCGCCAAACGTAAAATCAACTGGGTTTAGCCCAATTTCGTTTTCGCGGCTGCGAAACACATCGTTTAAGCCCCCCCACTGGTTCCAGTATGCACGGCCATCTTCAAGGTCGTTCATGGGTAAGTTATCCAAAAAAACGTCAGTATTTTCGCCATCATAGCCACGTATGCGATAGCGATAGCTGCCAAATACAAAAGCTGCGGCGTTGATATACACATCGCGAGAGGCAGTAAGCAAACCAGATACGTTTTGGGCGCCATCGCCGCGCAAGTCGTTTTCGCTCAAACTCACCGTAGGAATGATGTCTTCGGCCGAAAGTAGATCGGTGCCCCCTTCGCGATTGATAAGCTTAAGGGTACCCAAATCGTTGTCGCCAGATTTAACCTCAATGCTGATTGCCAAATCGTTATACAAATCGGTTTGGGCAACTACTACGTATCTGCCTACTGGCACGTTGGTTAATTCAAAAGAGCCATCAATGTTACTAATAGTGCTAATCTCTGTTTTTTCCAGAAACACCACTACGTTAACCATTGATTGGTTGCTGGCCGAATCGGAAATATAACCCTTAATAGTGCCCGTTTGAGCAAAGACCGCCAGCGAGGTGATAAGCAACACAGCGGTATAAAATAACCTTGATTGAAACATACTTGGTGTTCAGATGAAAACGGGGGCAAATTTAACAATTACCCGTTAGTAAGCACAATAGGTGGATAAATTAATGAACGTTTAACACTGCACCCAAAAGCACAAAAGCGATATAAAATAGGCCTTGCAATGCTTTCAGGCTACAAAGGTGAAATTACTTAATGCCAAGTGCCCGTATGTTAACCTTGGTTATCCACCAATCGCAGAAGAGAACAGAACAAAAATGAACTTTTACCCTTCATTTTTTCACCGTCTTACAATCTCCGTGTATATTAGATGGCTATGAAAAACACTCCCCGCAGCTTGCTCATTTTTTCGATGCTTTTGCTACTTTCGCTCACGCACCAGGCGCAAACCCTTGAAATAGTTTCGCAAGATATACCAGCGCTAGCAGTGCGTGCACCTGGCGAAATCCGCATCCTCTCTTACAACATTAAAATGCTACCTCGCCTGCTGTTGCCGGTGCGCCAAGGGCCGATTAAACGTGCGCGCCTGCTACCCGAACATTTGATTAAAGATGACTTGGACGTTATCGTTTTCCAAGAGTTGTTTGATGTGCGCAGCCGCCGCATTATCCGTCGCAAAATGCGCAAAGTCTATCCTTACCACATAGGGCCCGCAAACAAGCCATTTGCACCATTCGTAACCAACAGCGGCATTGTTATTTATAGCAAATATCCGTTGGAGAAGGTAGACCGTGTGCGCTTTCAAAAGCGTGAGGGCATTGACCGCTGGGCCCACAAAGGCGGCCTGCTGGTAGAAGCTACCTTGCCCAACGGGCAAAAATTTCAGGTTATGGGCACCCATTTGCAAGCAGGTGGTAGCTGGAACACCAAACTATCGCAATACATCGATTTGGCATCTATTGTGCTTACCAACCAAAAACCGGGGGTGCCGCAGTTTTTGGCTGGCGATTATAACACCCGTCAAAACGACACCTTGCGTTACCCCATGCTTTTAAAGGTATTGGATGCCGTTGATGATACCATACATGGCCCCGTGAAGTACTCGGCCGATGGCAAAACCAATGACTTAAAAGACCGCGGTAATAGCCACCTTATCGATTTTATTTTGTACCGCCCCAATGGCATTACGCCGCTAATGATGGAGCGCTACGTGCGCTTGTACAGCGAGCGCTGGTGCGCCGAATATTGCAGCCTGAGCGACCACAACGCCATACTCATGCGAGTGATCCTACCCGAGCCTACAATAATTTTCCAGAAACAGGAAGAGAGCGGTGAATGATTGATGATTTACGAGGTACGAGGTACGATTTGCTTTTTGCATAATTACGGTAGCTCTTCCCTATTTTTCAGGGGGAGGCAGGGAGGGGGTATGGGCCGAGTGATGGGTTTGAATGGACCAAAACTTTCATTCGTACTTTAACACCCATTCCCGTCATCTTTCATAACTTTACCGCACACAAGTACCAATAACATAGCATGAAAAAAATCCTTGTAGCCAACCGTGGAGAGATAGCATTGCGCGTGATGCGCAGCGCCAAAGAGATGGGCATTAAAACCGTGGCCGTGTATAGCGAGGCCGACCGCAACGCCCCACATGTGCGCTATGCCGATGAGGCTATATTGCTAGGCCCGCCGCCCAGCAACCAAAGTTATCTATTGGCCGACAAGATTATTGCCGAAGCCTTGAAACTGGGTGTGGATGGCATTCACCCAGGGTATGGTTTCTTATCAGAGAATGCTTCGTTTTCGGAGAAGGTAGCCGCCGCGGGCATTACATTTATTGGCCCAAGCCCCTACTCCATCCAACTGATGGGCAACAAGCTATCGGCTAAAGAGGCCGTGAAAGATTTTGGCATACCTATGGTGCCCGGCAGCGAAGGAGCCATTGACGATATTCGTGTAGCCAAAGAATTGGCAAAGAGTATCGGTTTCCCGGTGCTGATAAAGGCCGCAGCAGGCGGTGGTGGCAAAGGCATGCGGATAGTGGAAAACGCGGAAGAGTTTGAAGAGCAGATGCAGCGTGCCGTGAGCGAAGCCGTGGCCTCGTTCGGCGATGGTGCAGTGTTTATTGAAAAATTCGTGGGTTCGCCGCGCCACATTGAGATACAAGTATTGGCCGACAACCACGGCAATGTGGTGCACCTATTTGAGCGTGAGTGCAGCATACAGCGCCGCCACCAAAAGGTGATTGAAGAAGCTCCTTCGAGTGTGCTCACGCCCGAGGTTCGCGAAAAAATGGGCCAAAGTGCCGTAATGGTAGCCAAAGCATGCAACTACAGCGGTGCCGGCACGGTAGAGTTTTTGGTTGACGAGCAGCTGAACTACTATTTTCTTGAAATGAATACCCGCCTGCAAGTAGAGCACCCGGTTACGGAGCTTATCACGGGTGTTGATTTGGTAAAAGAGCAGATAAAAGTTGCCCGTGGCGAAAAGCTTTCTTTTACACAAGACGACCTGCAAATTATTGGCCATGCCGTTGAGCTGCGCGTATATGCCGAAGACCCAGCCAACAACTTTTTGCCCGATATTGGCAAACTAAAGAGCTACCGCCGCCCAACTGGCCCTGGCGTAAGGGTTGATGATGGTTTCCAGCAAGGCATGGACATACCTATCTATTATGACCCTATGATTGCTAAATTGGCTACCCACGGCAAAAATCGCGAGGAGGCTCTGCAACGCATGGTGCGTGCCATTGATGAGTATGATATTGTGGGCATTAAAAACACATTGGCCTTCGGCAAATGGGCAATGCAGCACGAAGCGTTTAGGAGCGGGAACTTTGATACGCACTTTATAGCACGCTACTTTAAACCCGCAATGCTGAACGAAAGCAATGATACCGAAGCATTAATTGCAGCCTTGCTGGGCGTAAAAATACTAGAAGAGCAGAAGAGCAACGGTAATGCCACTGCAATATTGGATAATGGAGATGCAGGAAACAAGTGGAGAAAGCGCAGGCAATTGCGCTAAATGCAAAAAATCAGAAAAGAGCGTCCCAAGCTTTTTTACCGATAAACAAGATAATGATAGTGGTGATAGTGCCTTTGATTACAAAAAACCAAAAAGCAGCCCAGCCTAAGCGCTTGAACCAAGTTTTTAGTTTTCCTTCTTTTTCCATCGGTACTATGTGTTCTTTTGAGACCATTGCTGTTAATGTTTCCTAACTAAAGCCCATAATGGCCAGAATGATAATACAAAATTAGCCGTTATTTAGAACGATTCCAAACAAATACCGACTATGCCATTAGTTTACCCTGTTTGGGGTAACAATTAAAATAACAAACAGTTTAGGTCTTACTTTTTACAACCGCTAAACAACAAAAAACACCGATTAATCTTTTCACATTGTCAAAATCCTTATCTTAAATACAAATTTGGGGGATTTTGGTATGCATACATTGCTGATAAAGGTGCAGCACACCATAATGGACGATAAAGTTGACGAACTTATTGCCCATTTAACAGATGGCCTTGACATGGCCCATGAGCAGATTGCAACACGCAAGACAAACAATTCATCGGTACGCGAGTTGATATCGGCATTCAGTGTCTTATTGGATATCCTGGCCTTGCATAAAGACTTTGCCGGTTATTTTAAAACGTTGCCCAACGAGGCCGCAGCGTTGCTGCGAAACGAACCTGTACCCATTGACCAGCAGCACGAGATATATGAACGGCTAAAAGACAAGCTGCTAAGCATAAACAACCATGTGCACGAAATTAGCCACCGCAAAAATGTATTTGCTAAGTACCTAAGTGCTCACCGACCTTTTTTTGAAGCCTATATTACCCTTTGGAGCCAGTTAATTACTAGTAAAATATCACCCTCGGTAGTGGTGTTGGAGCGCATGGCTTACGGGGTTTTAAACTTGTTGAATTTGATGGTTGAGCAGCAGTTGGTGCATCAAGCCGTATATAGATTCACCGAGCAAGACGAGGCGCTGATTGTGCGCTACAACCAAAACAGAATAATGCGAATTGATGAAGCCCTAATGGAAGGAAGTGTAACTGGAGAAACCATTTTACAACACCCCAATAACCAACGAATACCATGCTTAAAATGCGGCAGCTACGCTGCACTAAAAGGCTATACCGAGCACGGAACCAGTAGCCCGTATTTTATAGCTTATGGCTTTCAATGTACCCAATGTGGTATGGAACTGTTCGATCAAAAAGACTTACTACTTGCCGGTATAAAACCCGTATACGAAATATAGTTATTTAGCTGCACCATCAACTTTATAGCGCAATTTTCGTAACTTTCTTATAATTTTTATCAATTAGTAAAGTTATATATGCCCAAAGCGGGAAAACCAACAAAATGGATAGCAGCAAGCAAAGCCATCTCCGATGACCTTGCCAACTATCTCAATATTGTTGAGAACAGCGTTTTGGTTACCGACTTAGATGGAAATTTCATTTTCCTGAATAAAAAAGCGCAACTAGATTTTGCCAATAGCCCTAAAATCAGCAATGTTTTCAGCTGGCTGTCGCAATACCAAATTAGCGATGCCGATACGTTTCAACCAATCGCATCTATTGATTTACCAGCATCAAAAGCTTTACAACAGGGTTTAGAAACCAAGCAAACCCTCTGTTTGGTAAACAAAAAAGGAGAAACTACCTACTTAAAATTTCACACCTGCCCACGATTAGCTCCCGACAATGCGGTTGTAGGCTGCACAACCACTTACACCAACATAACCACTGAAGTAAGGCAAAAACTACATACAACTCAAAATGAGGATCAGTTAAAAACCCTACTGCAACGAATAAACGAAGGGGTCATTAAAATGGACCTTACTGGTAAGGTGCTATTTGTAAATGACAAGTTTTGCACTATGCTAGGTTTTAGTCGCCAATTTTTGTTGGGCAAAAACATTATTGAGGCCACAAACCTTGACAAAACCGAAGCTGCAAAAGCAAAGAAAAGATTAGCCGACTCGGCAAAAAATAAAGCCAAAAGGTATAGCCTATTAGTAAACAATAGCCACGGCGAAACTCGCATATTGGAAATAAGCAGTGCACCGTTGAAAAACAAACAAGGTGAAATAACCAGTATTGTAGGCATATATACGGATGTTACTGAACATCGAAAATCGATTGATAACTTAAAAGAAAACGAGGCCAGATATAGGAGTTTAGTAGAGCACATGAACGAAGGGCTTGTGCTGCTTGATGAAAACGGCCTTATCACTTTTGCAAATCAAAAATTTAGCAAACTGCTTGGTTACAGTCCCGAAAAATTAATTGGTGCTTCATATAATTCTTTGCTCAAGGTAAAGCATTTGCCCAAAAACTATGGCAACCATAAACTGCAAGTAATACATCATGATGGCCATTTAAGATGGCACAACATTAGTTTTGCCAAACACCAAATAGCTAAAGGCAAGCCAACCGGATTAATGCTGATACACCATGACATTTCTTCGGAAGTAAGATATGCCGAGGAAAGAGAACGATTGCTGGTAACAGCCGACTCTACATCCGATTTTGTAGCTATGATTGGAATAGATGGCGTTGTGCTTTATTTAAACAAGGCAGGTAGAAAAGCAACTGGAATTGCTATGAGCATGCCTGCTGCCGAAATTGTGATGGCCGATTTTTATACTCCCCCTTCGTTGAATAAGCTATACAATGAAGCTGTGCCGCAAGCGGTAAAAAACGGCACTTGGCAAGGCGAGCTGCAAGTGGTAAGAAAAAATGGGAAAATTATACCCATTTCGCAAGTAATAATCTGTAAAAGAAATAGTGCAGGCAAAGTAGACTATTTTACTAGTATTGGCAGAGATATAACCGAAACTAAAAACATACAACGCGAAATGGCCATTTTGGCCAGAATGCCACAAGAGCAACCAGCACCTTTAATGCGCATAGCCCGAAACGGAACGATAGCCTATGCTAACCCTGCGAGCAAAATTTTAATGACTGAATGGAAAACAAAAGTCGGTAATAAAGTTCCAGCAAGCTGGAAAACATCTATAACCAGGATATTGAGGAATAACCAAAGCGAGGTAATTGAAATTACTATAAAAAAGAAAACTTTCGAGTTAAAGTTAGTTCCTGTTGAAGAATACGACTATGTAAACTTGATAGGCGATGATATTACGATTAGAAAACATGCTGAGCAACAGTTAAAGGCCAGCGAGCAAAAATATAGAGGGGTAGTTGAAGACCAAACGGAGTTAATATCGCGGTATTTGGCAAATGGTGAAATAACATTTACCAATGCCGCTTACCGACGCTACTTTGGATATGATGCCGAAATAACGGGCAAAAATATTTTCTCACTGATACATAAAGATGCTCTCGCTAATTTTAAAGAACGCCTAGCATCACTTACCACACTTAACCCAACTATTACTTATACTCAGGAGAACCGAAAAAAAGGTAAACCTAGCCGCTGGCAAATGTGCACTGATAGGGCCATTTTTGATGAGCAAGGCAATTTTATTGAGTTTCAATCGGTGGCGTTAGATATAACTGCTCTCAAACAAACCGAGCAAGAGCTGCGCATGCAGCAAGTTTACTTAAGGAATATTATTGACTCAATACCCAACTTAATATTCGTTAGAGATTCAGAAGGAAGGTATAAACTAGTAAACAATGCATTTGCCAACTTGCTGGGTACAGAAGTAAAAAAACTAGTTGGAGAAAAACATAACAAAGCCGCCCAACACTTTCCACTTGATAAAATCTTTCTTGATCAAGACCTACAAGTAATTAAAATGAAACGGGAGGCCTATTTTGCCGAGGAAACCGTGACTAGGCCGGGAGACAGAAAGCAATTCTGGTTTTCGACAATTAAAAAACCCTTGCTATCGCCGGATGGCAAATGGCAAATTTTGGGGGTATCAACTGATATTACCAATCGTAAGGAGGTGGAGCAATCTTTGCAACTGCAACTAAAGCTTAGAACCTTAATATCCGATATTGCTACCCGGTTTATAAACTTACCATTTCACCAAATAGACGATGCGATAACGGAGAGCTTGAAAAACCTCGGCGAGCTTAATGATATTGATCGGGTGGTGATAAACATAAAAGCAGGCCAACTATACAAGCCTACCTACTATTGGTTGAGTGATGAAAACAATAGGCTTAACCTAACAGTGCAAACTGCCCACCCTTTTGTTGACGGCTCTAAGGAAGCTAAACAGATAAGCGATCATGGCTACGTGTATTACTTGCAAAGCGAGAAAATAACACCGGATGATGCTGCATTCAGAAAATTTGTAACAAAAACAGGAATCAAAAGCTCCATTGTGCTTCCACTTGAAGCAAAAGGCGAAAACATGGGATTCATTACCCTAAGCTCCATTCGAAACGAAATAGTGTGGGACGAAGATTTAATTTCGCTTTTACGAATAACCTCGCAAATAATAGCCAGTGCTTTGGAACGTAAAAAAACTGAGGCACTTTTGAATTTTACGTTACAGTTTCAAAACATCATTACTATTATTTCTGCCAATTTTATAAGTATTGCACCCAAAAACATCGATGCTGAAATAACCAGCTCTCTAAAATATGTTGCCGAATTTTTGAGCATTGACCAATGTTATGTTTTCATGGCTCACGGCAACAACAGCCGTTTCAAGCTTTCGCATCATTGGATAGCAGGAGATGTAAATCCGGATGAAAATTTACTGCAAATGGTTGAGCAACGTAAGTTCGTATGGGTTTATAGGCAAGTAAAAACCAAAGGTTACTTCTCAATTGAATCGAGTAACGATTTACCGCCAGAGGCAGAGGAACTAAAAAACATTGTAAGCCTAGCTAACATAAAATCAACAATTGGTATTCCTATCATGTCGAAAGGAGTATTCAGGGGTCTTTTGGTATTTGCCTCATTTAGCCGAGAGCGTTTTTGGAAAAACGAAACCATACCACTCCTAAAAATAACAAGCCAAATAGTAGCCAATGCGCTAGACAGAAAGCAGAACGAAGAAGAAATTGCTGAAACCAGAGAGCTATACCGCACGCTAGCACGCAACATCCCTAAATCAGCGGTATTTTTATACGACAGAGACTTGAAGTATAAATTGGTGGAAGGTGCCGAACTAGAAGACCAAGGCTATGATAAAAATAGTATGGAAGGCCGAACCTTACAGCAAACCATACCGCCAACCTTGCTTAAAGAACTTGAGCCGCTATACAGGGGAGCCTTGAATGGCCAAGAACACGTCATGGAGCGGGAGTTTAACAAAAAACACTATCTCATTCATTTTTTGCCCGTGCGAAACGAAAAGGAAGAAATTTATGCAGGTATGGTAATGTCGCTTGATATAACTGATTTAAAGGATATACAGCGTAAACTTGAACAACATACAACAGAGCTACTGCGCAGCAACGAAGACCTGGAGCTGTTTGCCTACGCCGCTTCGCACGATTTGCAAGAACCATTGCGGATGATAGGCAGCTACATACACCTCATACAAAAGCGCCTGCAAAACACGCTTGAAGGCGATACTTTAGAGTTTATGGCCTATGCTACTGATGGCGTTAAACGAATGCAAGATTTGATAAACGACCTATTAGAATACTCAAGAGTTGATAGAAAGACTAACGATTTCAGGTTGCTGGATATGAACAAAACCGTTGAATTCGTAAAAATCAATTTGCAGCAATCAATAGCCGAAAAGGCAGCTACCATTGTTGCAGACGACCTACCAGAAATATATGCCGACCAACCCCAGATAATAAGTCTGTTGCAGAACTTAATTGAAAACGCGTTAAAGTTTCATGGCGAGCAAGCACCTTTGGTGCACATTAGCTGTCGCGACAACGGCGATAGTTATACTTTTTCAGTACAAGACAATGGAATTGGCATAAAAGAACAATACTTCGAAAAAATCTTCCTCGTTTTTCAAAGGCTTCATAGCCTTAGCGAATATTCGGGTTCGGGTATAGGGCTGGCAACTAGCAAAAAAATCGTAGAACGCCATGGTGGCCGATTGTGGGTTCAATCGCAAATAGGGCGCGGAACAACCTTTTATTTTAGCATCAACAAAAAAGGGAACGTATGATGAGCCAAGAACGAACCATATTGATAATTGACGATAACCCTGGCGATATTAGGCTAACCGAGGAAATACTAAAAAGCAGCAAATTTGACTCTAAGTTGGTGGCTATATTCAATGGCGATGATGCAATAGCGTATTTAAACAAGGCATTAGAAAACAAGACATTGCCCAACTTAATTATTCTTGACCTGAACTTACCCCGACTGAACGGCATTGAAGTGTTGGACATAATTAAATCCGACTCGGTATTAAAGCTTTTGCCGGTAGTAATTCTTACTTCTTCAGAGGCCGAATATGATATTCATAAAAGCTACCAAAACCATGCAAATTTGTACCTCACAAAACCCGTTGATTTTGACGAATATTTTAAAGTGGTGACCAATATTGAGAAATTTTGGTTTTCTATTGCTAAATTGCCTTATTGAAAATACCAGCAAATAACATGGACAAGCATATCAATTTAAACATACTGCTTATAGAAGATAACCCGGGCGACGCTTTTTTGATAAAGTTCTACCTCGAAGATTCCGTATTAAAGTATGCCCGCCTATTGCATGCCGAGTATTTGAAGACGGCAGTTGACCTACTGCAGCACAACGAATTTGATGTGATTCTGTTGGATTTAAACCTTCCGGATAGTAGAGGAATTGAGACGCTAGAAACCGTGCTTGAAGCAAGCCAAGGTGGTGTGGTAATAGTATTAACAGGACTAAATGACGAAGAACTTGGCCTGCAAACCGTAACCAAAGGTGCTCAAGATTTTCTGATAAAAGGTCAATTTGATGGCAAAGTGCTCACTTCATCGGTGAGATATGCTTTTGAGCGGTACCAATTGCAAAAGCAAGTTTTAAATTGCACCCAAAAGCTGAACAATGCCAACGAGCAGTTTGATGCGGCACAGCAACTTGCCGATTTTGGCTATTGGGAGTTAGACCCAAAAACCAAAAGTATGTTTTGGAGCAGCAATCTTTTTACTACCCTTGGCATCAATGCACCAGAAAGCGCTCCAACGTTATCGGTATTTCTTAAATCGTTGCCGAAAGATGTCGCCGCAATTATTGAAACATCAATAAGCAAAGCACTTAACAATAGCGGCCTTTCGCATTTTTCGTTCAACATTGATGGGCAACAATATACTTGCCAACTGAAAAGCGATATTGAAACTGCCAACGACCAGCAAATTGTTGCTACTATAAAAAAAGTATAAGTCAGTGCGCTTTTTTTAAGCTTGATTCTAACAGCCCACTCCTACCACCGATTGGCTCCTTCATTAGCGGATAAATCCGTATTTTTAAGAAGATGAAAATACTATCCGCTGGCCAAATACGTGAGGCCGATGCTTACACCATAGCCAACGAACCTATTGCCTCTATTGATTTGATGGAGCGGGCTTCAACCGTATTTACGTTGTGGTATGTGGCCAAATATACGCCAAGGCAACCCGTGAGTATCTTTTGCGGCAATGGTAACAATGGCGGCGATGGATTGGCCATAGCCAGGCTGCTGCACGAACGCGGATACGCAGTAAGCGTTTGGCTAGTAGGTGGTGGTAACACGACCAAAGACCGCGATATAAACGAACAACGCCTTAGCAAAATACCCAATATAAATCAGTATTCGCTTACCGAGCCTGATACCTACCCTACACTTAGCGAGCAAATGGTAATAATTGATGCCATCTTTGGCTCAGGATTGAATCGACCATTGCAAGGTTGGGTGGCAGGGTTAATTGACCACTTAAATGCTCAAGCGTGCACAAGGGTGGCAGTTGACATACCCTCTGGCCTTTACGCTGATAGCATAAGTAACGGGACCATTTTTAAAGCACACCATACGCTTAGTTTTGAAGCACCCCGCCTATCGTTTTTGTTTGCCGAGCACGATGAATATGTGGGCGAATGGGAATACCGAAGCATTGGTCTCAATGCCGATTACATTGCCAAAACCGCTAGCCCTTACCGCATTATTGCCCCAACAGATGTAGAACTTAAAACCCGAGCCCGCCATAGCCACAAAGGCTCATACGGCCATAGCCTTGTTATAGCTGGCGGATATGGGAAAATAGGTGCTGCCATTTTAGCTGCAAAAGCTTGTCTGCGCGCAGGCTCTGGGTTAGTAACTACCTGCATTCCTAAGTGTGGATACACCGCTATGCAAACGGCATTGCCCGAGGCAATGACCCTGACGGACGATAACAACGATTTCATTACGAGTGCACCCGATACTGCCCCTTACAGTGCCATAGCCATTGGCCCTGGCATAGGGCAACAGCCAGAAACATTAAATGCCCTCTTTACGCTCATAGAGCGTTTTAGGCACCCATTAGTGTTGGATGCTGATGCATTGAACCTATTAGCGCACAACAAGTCTTGGCTAAACCGCTTACCTGCAAATAGCATCATTACCCCGCACCCAAAAGAGTTCGAACGGTTATTTGGCCCATCGAGTAATAGCTTGGAGCGGTTGCAACTGGCTTGCCGCCAAGCTAAAGAGCACAATATTATTATTGTATTGAAGGGGGCCAATACGGCGATAATTACCCCGAAACAGGATGTTTGGTTTAACAATACCGGCAACCCTGGTATGGCAACTGGCGGCAGCGGCGATGTGCTTACAGGCATTATTACAGGCATGCTTTCACAAGGTTACGAGCCACTGCAAGCAACCATCTATGCCGTTTGTTTGCATGGCCTGGCAGGAGATTTGGCTGCTCAAGCAAACAGCCAAGAAGCCATGATTGCAAGCGACATTATTACCCATCTGGGAAAAGCAATGAATATGTGCCGAGGCAACAGTTAGTGTTCTATTGGTTTAGGGTATTGTTTGGCTAGGTTACTGTTGCATTTCGCTGCATGGCAAAGTAAGCCAAACACATAAAGCTGCCGAAGAGAAACACGAACCCATACATGAACAAATGGTGGTGAGGATGCATCAAATGCCCGGCAATATCTGATGCCAAGCTAAGTGGATTACTGATTACGTCCCAACTATTCCAACGGATGTAGCGCCCTAAATAGATGCCATAACCCGCCAAAAACATAAAGCCAATGGCCAATAGCACGCCCACCGTTTTATTAAACATATCAGCAAATATGCCTTGAACGATTGACAGGGATTTGAAACCGAGTATTAAACCATTCCAAGCTGCAGAAAATAGCAGTATCATATCGAACCACAAGGGCACTGGCAGCCTCATCTTCAAATGGAACAAATCGGTAACAATATACATGGCGTTGGGAAAAAACAGCAGCCAAGCAATAAACAACGCCATTTGCCAAAGTGGGTTTCCCTTTTTGCCCCTTACCTCCCTGAGCCATAAAGCCAAAAACAATGGCACCCCAGCTAAAAACAGGTTCCACACCAAAAACAGACCAAAAATGCTATCCGTAAGCAGCAGCCGTATTGCCAGCATTAAAATAGTAAAAGCTAAAGAGGCAAACAGCAGCCAATAGCGCCGCGAAAAAAGTTGGTTGAGTGTGGATTCCATATTGCTTGAGTGGTGTTGCTTAATAACGTCTTGCATTTAATGCTAGTATAGCATTAACACTATTTAGCAATTGTAATGCAATCAACGTGCCAACGCTCTTATCCTGATTTTAAGCCTTCCATTTTCAAATTTTCAAATTACCACATTTCCAAATTGATTACATTTGCCCCATGCCCATTAACCCCACAGTAGCGGTAGCTATATTGAGCTGGAACGGACGCAAGTTCTTGGAGCAGTTTCTGCCGTCGGTGGTGGCAACTACCTATGCGCATGCAACGCATTATGTTATTGATAATGCTAGTACTGACGATACCGCGGTTTGGTTGGCTGAGCACTACCCGCAAGTAAAGTTGGTGGCACTGCCCAAAAACCTAGGCTTCGCGGGCGGCTACAACGAGGGACTAAAGCAAATACAAGCCGACTACTACGTACTCCTTAACCAAGATGTGGAAGTAACCCCGGGTTGGCTAGAGCCTATGGTGGAACTCATGGAGCGGCACCCCGAAGCAGGTGCTTGCCAACCGAAGCTACGTGCCTACCACCAAAAAGACTACCTTGAATATGCCGGCGCTGCTGGCGGTTTTATGGACTACCTAGGCTATACTTTTTGCCGTGGGCGTTTGTTTGATGTGGTGGAGAAAGACGAAGGCCAGTATGATACCGTTATCCCTATATTTTGGGCAAGCGGTGCGGCAATGTTTGTAAGGGCAGAACTATATCATCAATTGGGCGGACTGGATGCCGATTTTTTTGCGCACATGGAAGAGATTGACCTTTGCTGGCGCATGAAAAATGCTGGCTACGGTTTGCTGTATACGCCGCATTCGTTGGTGTACCATGTAGGCGGTGGCAGTTTACCTCAAGGCAACCCTCGTAAGACGTTCCTCAATTTCCGCAACAACTTGTGGATGATGTATAAAAACCTGCCCGAACAAGGTTTTAAGCGCACTATAGCCTTGCGCCTGCTGCTAGATGTTGTTGCTGCTTACCGCTCTCTGTTAACCGGTAAGGTGGGCGATTATAAGGCCATTGCCAAAGCACACATGGAATTCTTTAACACCCTTAGTATCATCCGCAAGAAAAGAATCGCTACCCAAGCGCTATCAGCAGGTAAAACGGCTAACACCGAAGGCCTCTACCACAAAAGCATCCTTTGGCAGTTTTTTGTCAAAGGGAAGAAGAGGTTTAGCGAGTTGGGGGTTGAGTAGTCCATGGTCGATAGTCGATGGTCCACAGTAATCTTCTCCTGCTATAGGTTTCAGAGTAATTCAAGGGGCATGCTCAACGCAACTAGCCCACGCGCGCACCCTTCGATCTCGTTTTAAACGAGGCTCAGGATGACATGCCTATTGTCGCATTGTTAAAAAACTCGCAACTCGTAACCTGCAACCCGCAACTAAACTTAAGCTCCAACCCCAGCATGCCTTTCGGCTATGCGGCGCTCTATGTCTTCAATGCGGCCTTTAGGGATGGCACTGATGAGACCTTTGGTGTATTCTTGTTGCGGGTTGTTGTATATGCTATCGGCAGGTCCCATTTCTTCAATTTTGCCTTTGTTCATCACCACCATGCGGTCACTCATAAATTTCACTACCGAAAGGTCATGCGAAATGAAGATATACGTGAATTTGAACTCCTCGCGCAGCTTAATCAACAAGTTCAACACCTGTGCCTGTACTGATACGTCTAATGCCGATACCGACTCATCGCAAATGATAAAGCTAGGGTTCAAGGCCAAGGCACGGGCAATACAAATACGTTGGCGCTGGCCACCGCTAAACTCATGCGGGTAGCGGCTAAAGTGCGCACCCGGCAAACCCACCGTATCCAGCAAATGTTCTACACGCTCTTTACGTTCTTTATCGCTGTTATAGATGCCGTGCACCTGCATCGGCTCCATAATGGCGCCGCCGATGGTCATGCGTGGGTTCAGCGAGCTATATGGGTCTTGGAAAATGATTTGCATCTCCTCGCGCAACTCCTTCATCTCCGAATCGGAAACGTTGAGTATGTTTCGGCCTTTATAAATAATCTCGCCACTAGTAACTGGGGCCAGGCGCAAAATACTGCGGCCTGTGGTGGTTTTACCACAACCCGACTCGCCCACCAACCCTAGCGTTTCGCCTGGGTAAACATCGAACGAAATATTATCAACGGCCTTTACGTAATCAATGGTTTTGCCAAAAAAGTTCTTCGTGCTCGGAAACCAAGTGCAAAGATTTTTCACTTGCAACAGCGGCTCTTGCTTTTTCAATTCAACCAAACGCAGGCTATGTACCTCGTCGCTGATAGTCACTCGTGCAATTACTTCCTCAATATTGCTTTGCAGCTCAATCAATTTACCATTTTCGTCCTTACCCATAAAATTGGCAATGGTAGGCAACTCGCTATAGCGTTTTTCCAATGGTGGGCGGCAAGCCAACAAGCCTTTGGTATATGGGTGCTGTGGATTGCTAAAGATGTCCTTAATCGGCCCTTGCTCCACAATATCACCTTTGTACATCACTATCACACGGTCAGCAATTTCGGCTATCACACCCAAATCGTGCGTAATGAAGATGATAGAAGTATCAATCTCGTCGCGTAGTTCGCGCATCAAATCAAGAATGGTAGCCTGCACGGTTACATCCAAGGCAGTTGTTGGCTCATCGGCAATCAGTATACCTGGGTTGCAACTCATGGCCATGGCAATCATAACGCGCTGCTTTTGTCCGCCCGAAATTTGGTGCGGGTAAGCATCCAAAATCTTCTCCGGCCGGGGCAGTTGTACTTTCTTAAATAAGTCCAAGGTCATTTGGCGCGCCTCGGTTTTGTTCTTTTTTTGATGAAGCATAATAGCCTCCGCCACTTGATCTCCACAGGTAAAAACTGGGTTTAACGACGTCATTGGCTCTTGAAAAATCATCGAAATCTCGTTACCACGGAACTCGCGCATCTCCTTCTCGGTAAGGGCTGCCAAATCTATTGGACCCTTCTCCTTGTGGTGATATATAATTTGTCCACCAGCAATGCGGCCCGGAGGGCTGGGTATCAATCGCATGATAGAGAGCGAGGTAACCGATTTGCCAGAACCCGATTCGCCCACAATACCAATGGTTTCGCCACGGTTAAGGGTAAAACTGATTTTGTTTACCGCGGTCATTACGCCGTCTTCCGTGCGGAATTCGGTTATCAGATCCTTCACTTCCAATAATACCTTGCTATCTGCCATGCTATGTTTCTCCAATTATTAAAACGCTGCGCTGCGGCCATTGATTGCCAACCTGCTTCGACTCGTAAAAATAGCCTTTTCAATTCGAAAATTTGAAAATTCGGGAATTTGAAAATGGACGTAACTCAAATGTTATAACACAAATGATATTGCAGGCCATCTTCAACCCGCTTTTTACCATACCTCCTTGCATGGGCAAGCACCCAATAACCAATTAACTAATACACCAGTAACCACCTAAAACCTTTTGTTCCTACCTTTGTTGCCATTGTTCAAAACAACCATTTGCATCATGTCTCAATCGCTTATCGAAAATAAAGTTGCTGTACCCAAAGAGTTTAACAAAATAGCCCGCCGATATGATATGGCCACTGGCCTAAGCCAAGGCTACCAAAGCGACTTAAATCGCAGTGCCTCGTTCCTGCAACTACAGGGTAACGAAACAGTACTTGACCTTTGCTGCGGTACGGGCAAAAGCACGGGGGCGCTGCTACCCTACATAACTACTGGGAAAGTAACTGGGGTAGATAACTCAGAGGAAATGCTGCACGTAGCTGGCGAAAAATTTGCCACCGAAATAAAAGCAGGCAAACTGCAATTGCAGTTGCAAGATGCCATGAAGCTTACTTTTCAACCCGAAAGCTTTGATGCCATATTTATGGCCTACGGACTGCGCAACATGCCCGATTACGATAAATCGTTGGCACAACTACTGCCGCTGTTGAAGCCCAATGGCAAGTTGGTAATACATGATTATTCGTTAAGCGACACTTGGTACTCTGCAGCTTATTGGTGGATATTAGGGTATATATTCATCCTACCCATCAGCTTTCTCACTACGGGCGAAACCAATATTTTCAGCTACCTCATTAAGAGCGTACTCAACTTCCTCGGCCCTAAGGAGCTGGAAGCTAAGATGAAGGCCACGGGTTTCACTTCGGTATCTTCTCACGCACAACCTACCTGGCGCGCGCCTATCTTGAGGACTTTTGTGGGGAGCCGAGCGAATTAAAAATTTAAAATTTAAAATTTAAAATTGGGGTTGGCATTTCGCTTTTAACGTACTATAATTTCAAGAGCCCGCCCGTATTTTACCCCCAGCCTGCGGCAGGCAGGTACCCTCCCCCTGACCCATTCGACAAAAGCTCAGGGTGACATTCGGGGAGAAACCTGTTATGGCAAAAATTAAAAAACAAACTACGTAAGCTCCTCACCCTTTTTCAGGGGGAGGCTGGGTGGGGGTTGCTCAGTTCAGCACTGCACTTGAATTAACTAACCATACACCTCATCCATTCGACTATAGCCCATCCACCAAAACAACTATCTTTGCACCCATGCAGCTACTTACCCCACGCCCATGGGCCGATTACGAATTGATTGATACCGGAGGTTTTGAGAAACTGGAGCGCTTTGGGGCCTATACCTTGCGCCGCCCCGAGCCTCAGGCCGTTTGGGAAAAAGCCCAGCCCGAAAAGGTTTGGCAAGCTGCACATGCCTACTTCAAAAAAGCAGGCAAAGACCAGAAAGCAGACCTAGAGCGTGGCGAATGGATATTGCAAACGGGTATGCCTGAGCAGTGGTTTATGGAGTATAGATACCTTAAAATGCACCTGCGTTTTAGGTTGGGTTTGACTGCTTTTAAACACGTGGGTATTTTCCCGGAGCAGGCCACCAATTGGGATTTTATTTACGATGCCGCTTCGCCTTACGAAGGTAGCTTGGATTATAAAGTGCTGAACTTGTTTGCTTATACGGGCGGTGCCTCATTGGCCGCCAAGGCTGCGGGTGCCGATGTTACACACGTCGATTCCATCAAACAAGTGATTAACTGGAGTAAAGAAAACATGATAGCAAGCAATTTGGACAACATCCGTTGGATGGTGGAGGATGCGCTTAAGTTTGTGAAACGAGAGGTAAAACGTGGCAAAAAATACAACGGCATTATCCTTGACCCTCCTGCTTATGGTCGCGGACCCGAAGGTGAAAAATGGGTGTTGGAAGAGAGCATTATGGAGTTGCTGAAAGAGTGCCAAGCATTAATGTTGCCGCAGCCGTCGTTTGTGATACTGAACCTATACAGCATGGGCTTTTCATCGCTTATTGCCGATAATTTGGTGAAGACCGTTTTCCATGTTCGCAAAACAGAATATGGTGAGTTATACCTTACTGATAAAGCAGGCAGGCAATTGCCATTGAGCACCTATGCCCGCTACGTGAATTTCTAGTTTTCGTTGGTTGATTGGCTATTGGTTGATCTGTTATTGGTTAATTGGGCAAAATAATAGAAATCAACTTAAAACTTATTGTGATAAAATATATCTACACATATTCTACCTAGTTTCCAAATTTCGTCGTTATACTTGCATCATGAACATTCAAAAGGTACAACGTAACAATTGGTGGCGCGTTTGGCAAGTCCAAGCGGCCTCGTAGCGTTATTACCTTTTTCAAACCCATAAGCTGAAAGGGATACGTCGGTCGCACCGAGTATCCCTTTTTCTTTTCCCCCTTTCGGCTATGGTTTCTTTACTTTTTTATCGATAACAAATTATACAACCCAAGGCACATATAGGTTTCAAAACCATGCCTGCGTTAATTTCTGTTCAACCCACAATAAATCATCCCATGAAAAGCAAGAAAATACACCTTAGCGAAAGTGAGATGCCTACCCACTATTACAACATTTTGGCCGACATGCCTAACAAGCCTATGCCGCCCCTGCACCCTGCAACGCAGCAACCCTTAGGGCCCGAAGACTTGGCACCCTTATTCCCTATGGAATTGATTAAACAAGAAGTGTCAACGGAGCGGTACATTGAGATTCCAGAGGAGGTACAAGAGCTTTACAAAATTTACCGCCCTACCCCACTAATCAGGGCTACCAACTTAGAGAAAGCACTGGGAACACCCGCCAAAATATACTACAAATACGAAGGCGTAAGCCCTACCGGTTCGCATAAACCCAACACCGCAATACCCCAAGCATACTACAACAAAATGGAGGGCGTAACCCACATAACCACCGAAACTGGTGCGGGCCAATGGGGCTGTGCGCTGAGCTTTGCCTGTCAGCACTTTGGCATTGCTTTGGAAGTGTACATGGTAAAGTTGAGCTATGAGCACAAGCCCTACCGCAAGGTATTAATGAATACTTTCGGGGCTAAGGTGATTGCTTCGCCGAGTAACCAAACCGAAAGCGGCAAGCAGATTTTGGCCAAAACCCCAGACTCAACAGGTAGCTTAGGTATTGCCATATCTGAAGCCGTGGAGGTGGCCATGAAAAATGACCATGTAAAATACTCCCTGGGCAGCGTGCTCAACCATGTGCTATTGCACCAAACCATTATTGGCCAAGAAGCCATAAAACAATTGGAAATTGCTGGCGATTTTCCAGATATGGTCATTGCACCTTTTGGGGGTGGCTCCAACTTTGCGGGCATAGCCTTTCCTTTTTTACACCTCAACCTTACCCAAGGCAAAAAAGTGGAGTGCATTGCCGTAGAGCCTACCTCTTGCCCAAAGCTTACCAAGGGCCAATTCCGTTACGATTTTGGCGATACCGTAGGCATGGTGCCACTGATACCGATGTATACCCTGGGCCATAACTTTGTGCCGCCAAGTATACATGCAGGCGGATTACGCTATCACGGTGCTGGGGTTATAGTAAGCCAATTGTTGAAAGATAAGTTGATATCGGCAAGGGCGGTGCAGCAGAGCAAATGCTTTGAGGCTGGGTTGCTATTTGAGCGCACCGAAGGCATACTGCCTGCGCCCGAGGCCAACCATGCTATTGCTACCGTTATTGAAGAAGCGCTAAAAGCCAAGGAAACGGGCGAGGCCAAAACCATCTTGTTCAATCTTTGCGGGCACGGGCATTTCGACCTATCGGCCTATGAGCAATATTTGGCTGGCAATTTGGTTGACCATGACCTTACTGATGCTGAGATAAACCAAGCCCTTAACGAGCTGGATAGCACCTTAACAGTAAGTGCCAATGCCACATTGGTGTGAGATAACTATAATTGACGAGGATGCCTTTGCGGCGGGAAGCGGGCCTGCTGCAAGGGTGTCTTGGTTTTTCTAAAACGGGTGTTCCTTAAGACAACTTAGCCGATAGCAAGTTTATAAACTCTTGACGGGTGGCTTGTTTCTCAAATTCGCCAACAAAAGCCGAAGTAGTGGTTACGCTGTTCTGTTTCTCGACGCCGCGCATCATCATACAAAGGTGCTTGGCTTCAATAACAACGGCTACACCCAGTGGATGCAATGCCTCATTTATACAATCGCGAATTTGAACGGTAAGACGCTCTTGCACCTGCAAGCGACGAGAGAAAATATCTACCACGCGTGGAATTTTGCTCAAGCCTACAATTTTTCCATTGGGTATATAGGCTACATGAGCTCTGCCAAAAAACGGCAACATGTGGTGCTCGCATAGCGAGTATAGTTCAATGTCCTTTACGATAATCATCTCGCTGTGATGCTCATCAAATATCGCCGACTCCAAAACCTTTTTAGGATCCGCATTATAACCATGCGTCAAAAACTGGTACGCTTTGGCAACCCTTTCAGGGGTTTTTAATAAGCCTTCGCGTTGCACATCCTCACCCAACGAAGTAATTATATTGCCAATTCGCTCCGCAATAAACGCCGTTGTTTCGGGGTTGTAGCTATCTAGTTTTTGGTAAGAGTAGTGGTCGTCGTCGTCGTGATGCATAGTGGTGGTTATTCCCCGAAGTACTCAGCGTAAATATTTTCGGTTTCGTATAGTTTAATGCTGTGTAATGCACAACCATGTTTAGCAATATGCAGTTCCAATCGCTCCCAAATCACAATCACCAAATTTTCGGTGCTAGCCATTTTACCTTGCAAAAAAGGCACGTCCATATTTAGGTTCTTATGGTCGAGTTGATCCACAACCTCATTTTTTATAATGCGACTCAAGTCCTTCACGTTAATGATAAAACCGGTCTCGGGGTCGGGTTTGCCTTTTACCGTTACATACAAGTTATAGTTATGCCCATGCCAATTGGCATTGGCACATTTGCCAAATACAGCCCAGTTCTTCTCCTCACTCCAGCTATCATTGTATAGCTTGTGCGCCGCGTTAAAATGCTCTTTGCGTGTTAAGTACACCACTTTACTCAAAATTTCGGCAAAGATACGGATTAATAAAACGAGTGGCAATAGTTTAGTTACGCTCCTAATAAACCCCATTATTATCTACCGTAGGTCAAAATTAACTTAACTTTGCACCTCAACCGCTACACACTTTACTATTATGAGTATTTATGCCGCTTGGTTTAAGTTTAAGAATTGGGAGTTTGACGACGCTAGTATGACCGAGGAGGTGCACAACTGTGTAATTATAGCTGCCCCGCATACCAGCAACTGGGACTTGATATACATGATGGGCACATTTGATTTATTGGGTATCAAAATCAGATTTACCATTAAAAAAGAATGGAGCAATTACCCAATCATTAGCCGTATTATTGAAAGTATGGGTGCGATATGGATTGACCGTAGCCCCAAAACCGGCAGCACCGAGCGCGTAAGCATGGTTGATGCTATGGTTGATTTGTTTAAAGCCAACCCGCGTCTTACCCTAGCGGTTACGCCTGAAGGAACTCGCGCCCTGCGCACCGAATGGAAGACCGGATTTTACCATGTAGCTGTAAAGGCTGGTGTGCCCATTGCTTTAGGGTACTTAGATTATAAAAAGAAGAAAGCAGGAGTAGGCAAAATAATTCACCCGAGTGGCGATATGGACAAAGACTTGCGCGAGATTATGGCATTCTACAAAACCATTGCTCCTCGCCACCCCGAGAAGTTCAGTATTGATTTGAGATATGCTTAAAGATTTACGATTTTAGAATTACGATTTACGATTGAGGAAATTGAGTAAAAAATTTAACTCGTAACGCGTAACTACTAACCCGTAACTAAGCTTTCTTCCTCCCCGTTAGCCACACGCCTGCCAAAATAAGAGCCATACCAATGCCGTGCACCCAACTTAGCGCTTCGCCGAAGTAATAGCCCCAACCGATAGATACTATGGGCATAAGGTAAGTAACCGTAGATGCGAATAGCGCGCTCACGCTCTTGATAAGGTAGTTGAACATTAAAAGTGCAAATGCCGTGCCCAATACGCCCAGTATGGTTAAGTAACCCAAAGCTTGCTGCGATGCCGTATCAGTGGCAACTTGAGTAAAAGCGCCGCTATACCACAAATAAATACCCGCAGGAGGACCAATAAGGGTAAATGCCGCAGTGGTAATGGTTATAGGCGAAAGATGTTGCAGCTTATTTTTGATAGTGTTAGCGCCAATGCCATAACAAAGGCAGGCAAATACTATTGGTAAGCTGTACAGGTAATTTCCCTCGAAATTGCCATCGGCACGAAGGAACATGATAAGCACCGCGCCCAAAAGCCCCACTACCACTCCCGCAATTTGGTTATTATTAAACCGATTGCTAAAAAACAATGCGCCGATGAAAATGGTACCTAACGGAGTTAGGGCATTGAGCACACCTGCTATAGCGCTAGGTATATGGGTTTGGGCAAGTGTAAACAAAAACGGCGGTATGCCACTACCGAACAGGGCAACTACCAGTATATACTTCCAATCGTTAAGGGTAATAGCTTTGAATGAAATACGCAACCAAAACAGCGACAATACCAAAAAAGCCAAAAACAAACGCCAGCTGGCAACTTGGGTAAAGGTAAACGCCTCCAACCCGAATTTCATGAGGATAAATGAGCTACCCCAAAGCATTGATAACAACAATATTAGCGACCAATGCACTATTGTTGGTTGCCCGTCGGTGGTTGCAGTAGTAATTGAGGGTGCATCAAGCGGAGTATTGGCAAACTTGTTCATGCAGGCGTATCGGTAAGCTTTGTCCAGAGTAGGTCTTTCAAAGCGTCTAGTCCTTCTTTAGTGTGCGACGAAACAAACACCGTCTCAACCTTACGGGGTAAGGTTACTTTCAGCATCTTTTTAAGTTCCTCGTCAAGCAAATCACTCTTGGTAATAGCCAATACATGATCCTTATCCAAAAGGTCGGGGTTGAATTGTTTCAACTCATTTTTCAATATCTTGTATTCTTTCTTAATATCCGCGGTATCGGCAGGAATCATAAACAGCAACACCGAGTTACGCTCAATGTGTCGCAAAAAGCGGTGACCTATACCTTTACCCAAATGCGCGCCTTCAATAATGCCCGGTATATCGGCCATGATGAACGAGCGGTTGTTATAATGACCCACTATACCCAGCTGTGGGGTAAGGGTAGTAAATGGATAATCAGCAATCTCAGGCTTAGCGGCACTTAATACTGATAGCAAAGTAGATTTACCCGCATTAGGAAAACCAACCAAACCAACATCGGCTAGTACTTTCAGCTCTAATACCGTCCAAGCCTCAATACCATCTTCACCAGGCTGGGCATAGCGTGGAGATTGTTGTGTAGCCGATTTGAAATGGGCATTGCCTAAACCGCCTCGTCCACCACCATAAAGGGTTATTTCTTGTCCATCGGCAATTACTTCGGCCAAGTGTTCGCCAGTTTCGGCGTCCTTTGCTATAGTGCCCAGCGGCACCTCAATAATTATATCCTTACCACTACCACCTGTCATCAAGGTCGATGAGCCATTTACACCATCATCGGCATATATGTGTTTGCGGTATTTTAAATGTAGTAAAGTCCATAGTTGGGCGTTACCTTTCAGAACAATATTACCGCCACGACCACCATTTCCTCCATCAGGACCACCTTTGGCAGACAATTTGTCTCGGTGAAAATGCACAGAGCCAGCCCCGCCGTGACCCGACCGGAACAGGATTTTTACATAATCAACGAAGTTTTCCAAAGTGGGTGGGGGATTAGTTATTGGTTAATAGGTTATTGGTTGATTGGTAACTGGTTATTATGAATGATATTGATTTTTAACCAATAACCGATAACAAATAACTGATCAACCAACATTAGGCAACTTACTCCAATTCTTTCACCAAAAGGGCAAAAGTATCTTCAATAGTACCTTCGCCAGGTATGTTTACCAATTTACCTTGCGTACCGTAGTAATTTGCAACTGGTGAAGTTTCATTTTTATAAACCTCAATTCGGCGACGAATAATAGCAGGGTCTTGGTCATCGGTGCGGCCGCTCGTTGCACCACGCTTCAACAAACGTTCTGCAAGCGCATCATCGTTAACGTGCAAAGCCAGCATGATATTGATTGGGGCTTTTTTAAATTCCAACAGTCTATCCAACGCTTCGGCCTGAGCAATAGTGCGCGGAAAGCCATCGAAAATAACACCTTTAGCATTCGAATTTGAATCCAACTTAGCGCTTATCATGCCAATAACAACATCATCGGGCACCAATAGACCCTTATCGATAAAATTCTTGGCTTCAAGGCCCAGAGGAGTCTCGTCTTTAATCTCTTGGCGCAACAAATCGCCAGTAGAAATATGCAGCAAACCATATTTCTCAATCAAATTAGTCGCTTGCGTTCCCTTGCCGCTACCCGGAGGGCCGAAGAGGATAATATTTAGCATTATTACTTTGTTGGGTTAATCTAAAAGGCAAAAATAACCAAAAAAGCCGAATACTAAGTAGGCCTCCACTTTTACTGGCCAAGTATTTCTTTTATATCCAAGGATATCATTTAGTTTCAGAGCACTAAATTTTACAAGTGTTTGCCATTTTTGCTACTAAACAGTTTATAAATTTCCAGTTTTACATCTTTTATACCATACGAGCTTAAATTAGTAGTTTGTAGTTACTACATTAGCAATAAATGCAACCATCCTCTAGCATCGATGCACTGGTAAAAGGTCTGCGCATGGGCAACAGAACCATGCTTGGCCGCGCTATTACATTGGTAGAAAGCACCAAACCCGAACACCAAGCACAGGCGCAAGAGCTTATTCAGGCCATATTACCATTCACTGGCAATGCTATACGCATTGGCATTACAGGGGTGCCTGGTGCAGGTAAAAGTACTTTTATCGATGCTTTTGGCATGCACCTTATTAGCTTGGGGTGCAAACCAGCAGTGCTGGCTATTGACCCTAGCAGCAAACTAACCAAAGGCAGTATATTAGGCGACAAAACACGGATGCAGCGCCTATCTGTGGCACCCGAAGCTTTCATACGTCCCTCCCCTTCTGCTGGTGCATTGGGTGGTGTTGCGGGTAAAACCCGCGAAACTATTTTGATTTGCGAAGCCGCTGGATTTGACACAATCATTATTGAAACCGTTGGCGTGGGACAATCAGAAACGCAAGTGAGCGAGATGGTTGATTTCTTTTTGTTGTTAATGCTTGCCGGTGCTGGTGATGAGCTACAAGGCATGAAACGGGGTATTATGGAAATGGCCGATGCACTGGTGATTAATAAAGCCGATGGCGACAATATTGCTGCTGCTAAACGTGCCGCAGGTGATTACAAAAACGCACTTCACCTTTTTCCGCCAAGCAACAGCACTTGGATTCCTCAAGTGGCTACTTGCTCAGCCATAACTGGCGATGGTGTAGCCGATATTTGGCAAACTATAAGTTCCTATGCTTCGCAAATGCAGGGCAACGGCTATTGGCTGAATAAACGCAAACAGCAAGAGCTGTTTTGGTTTCAGGAACACCTTAACCAATTGCTCAAGGAACGGTTGTACCGCAATAGCCAATACCAAATGCAACTTCAACAGCTAGAGGAACAAGTAAAGAATGGCACTATTAACGCCTATGTGGCCGCTTGGCGCTTTGTTGATAGCCTTAACAAATAAACTTATTAGTAGCTCTGTTCAGTATTTCGTAAATTAGCATTGTGATATCTAAGAAGGCTAAATATGCCATCCATGCGCTAGTAAAACTCGCTCGCGACCGCGAGAAGGGTCCGATACTTATTAGTGAAATTTCGAAAGAAGGGCATATACCCCAAAAATTCTTGGAAGCTATTTTGTTAGACTTAAAACGTGCGGGAATTCTCAACAGCAAAAAAGGCAAAGGCGGTGGCTACTACCTGATTAAAAAACCGGAAGAAGTAAACATGGCCGATGTGCTTCGTTTGTTTGACGGTGCATTGGCTTTGCTGCCTTGTGTAACCTACAAATATTACGAACGCTGCGAAGAATGTACCGATGAGCTAACCTGCGGCATAAGACGGGTAATGCAACAAGTACGCGACGAAACCGTGCGTATTCTTAAAGACTCTACCCTCGCTACTGTATTGGCATCAGAAAAATCGACATACAAAGAACAGTAAGTAACGGGCATAATATGCCTTTTCAAATCTCCTATTTAACAAGGGTGTAACCATAGTCACCAACCATACTTTTCGCAAAAGGCATTTTTGTGGGTGAAAATATTTTTCGGATAATACTCTATAAATCCGATAGACTTTATAAATTTGTACCCAATGAATTCATTAATCAAAAAAATCATCGTTTTCACAATTACCTGCCTAATGCTTGGTGGCCAAGCTTATGCCCAAGTAACCACCCAAAATCTTGTTTGGCATCGTTTTGATGTTACAGCCAAGCTACCCCGTAAGTTTAGAATTAGCTTAGAAGTAAACGAGCGCTACTATGCAGTACCAGCGGCCCAGCACCAATTAGTATTGCGAAGCAATGTATTTTACGAGCTAAAACACCATTGGACAGCCTTTAGCGGCTACACTTACTTTCTGCAAAGCCCCAACGACCCAGAATCGACTAGTAGTTTAATAGTACCAGAACACCGCCTGCAGCATGGTTTTATCCATCATCAAGATTATGGCAAAGTAGCACTGATACAGCGATTTCAGATAGAAGAACGCTTTTTTCACAATGCCACAAAAACCGAACTGATAGAAGGGCACCGGTTTGTTTTTAGGTTTCGCTACCGCATGTTTGTGGACATAAAATTGCTTAACCGCAACGAAGACAAACCCAAAGGCGATTGGGTGCTTCGCTTGGGCGACGAGATACACCTACAAGCAGGCCAAAGCGTTAAAGGCCAACCATTTGACCAAAATCGGGCTATGGCTTTTTTGCAATACTTTATAACCAACAACCTATCGGTTGATGTAGGATACATCAATTGGTATCAACAACGCTCGGGAAGTCAAGGCTTTTATAATAGGCACATATTTACAACCGGGTTACAAGCCAAACTGGATTTTAGCAAAAAGCCCCCGAAACCTGACAACCCCAAATGACCCCTCCACAAGATATGACCCTCCAAAACGATATTGAAAAAGAAGTAGCCATACGCTGGCCAAAGGTAAAGAAAGCGCTTTCTATAGCGCTGCCTGTAGCCTTGTTGTTGGGTCTGGGCATTATAGCGCTTCGTGTTTTTGCACCCGAAAAAGCGCTGCAATTATGGGCAGAAATACCCACATTATTGGGCAGTACCAACTTTTGGCTTTTTGTGTTGGTGGGTTTTTTAGCCCAAGTAATTGATGGGGCACTGGGTATGGCTTATGGGGTAAGCTCCACCAGCTTTTTACTTAGCTTGGGCGTTTCACCGGCAGCCGCTAGTGCCGCTGTGCACGTTGCAGAAGTTTTTACCACTGGTGTTTCGGGCATCTCGCACTGGCAGTTGGGCAATGTAAAACGCAAGCTATTTTTGAGCTTAATTGTACCAGGGGTAATAGGCGCTGTAGCTGGTGCTTATCTACTTTCAGAACTTATAGATGGCGATGCTGTAAAACCCTATATAGCCGCCTACCTGCTGCTTATGGGCATTGTGATTATTCGCAAGGCATTAAAAAAAGTAAACCACACCAACGATCATGGCCGCGTTGAGCCATTAGCGCTGCTTGGCGGTTTTGTAGATGCAGTGGGTGGTGGCGGTTGGGGCCCAGTGGTAAATAGCACCCTAATAAGCCGCGGCTACGATGTGCGCTATAGTATTGGCTCGGTAAATACCGCAGAGTTCTTTATAGCGCTTGCCGGGGCCGGTACATTTACCTTCTTTATGGGTTTAGGCAACTTACCCATCATCATTGGCCTAGTATTAGGTGGTGTGTTTGCCGCACCATTTGCAGCATTATTGGTTAAGCGTATACCTTCCCGCACTTTAATGATAATAGTAGGCTCGCTAGTTATTGGCTTAAGTTTAAGAACGATTATCAAAGCAATAATCTAAACCCGAACTACCTACTTACCACCAACTTCCGCACAGCACTGGCACGCCCATCAACAGCGCGATATTGAACTAAGTAAATACCCGCTGGCAAATCTGCTACCGAAATAGAGGCAGCATAAGCGCCTTCAACTAACTTTGCCTCTAAAGCTGTTTCACCCAACATATTCAATACCACGATCTGGTCATTAGCATTGGCCGCAGCAAATGTAAATGCAACCTTATCCTGCGCAGGGTTTGGATACATAGTTAAAGTAGGTTGTAACTGAACGGAAGCAACTGCAGTGAGCGAATCGGTAGTGTCAACAACAGCGGCTGTTAAAGTAAGTACCTCTAAGTCGTCAAAATAAAAACCATCGCCTTCTACGAAGTTATCGCTTATCAACCGGAAACGTAACTGAATTGTGTCGCCCACAAAAGTACCTAGGTCAATCTCCTCTTTCACCCAGCCATTGCTATTGCCATCATACAAGGGTTGGCCTTGGTCTTGGTTACCGCTGCCTGGCTTAGTATACTTACCACAAAGCGCTTGCCACGCACCCCCTGGCACCCTAGCCTGCACTTGCGCATAGTCATAGCCTAGCTCAACTTCCCACTGAGCATAAAATTTCAACTGTGCGAAGGTAACATCGCTCAAATCAATCAACGTATCAAGGGTATAATTACTATTTGTACTAGGCTGATAATCGCCGTTTGGAGAATCAGTAAACGAGAAAGGTGCCGAAATAAAGCTATTGGAGGTTGTATTCCATCCACTGCCGGTCCATAAAACCGCCGATACTGCCGAATCGGCAAAGGTTTGCACGGCAGGGCCCAATATTTTATTAATGGTATCAGCAGTTGTTACCACGCCATTGTTCACCAACAAACGGAACTGCACGGCATCGCCCAATTGGGTATTAGCAGCCAAGGTGTAGGTGAAATTTAAGGTATCGCTATCAAAGCTTGCCAAATTGGTCACCTGTTGTGCGGCACTAAATGCTACAATATTCGAGCTCAAAGGCTCTAAACTTACCGTTAAGGGCGCTGTAGCATCTAAGCTCATACGGGTAAGCGCTACATTTATAACACCGCTGCTTGCAGTCAATAAACTCGGGCTTAAATCAGTAGCTACCCCATAATTGAGCACAAAACGAGCAGCAGTAATGTTTTGAAACACATTGCTAGCGCACACTGGAATAATACGGTTTTGAGCAGGCCAGAAGCCATCATTATCATCGCCCGACTCCGGAGTTAATGACAACGTTTTACCCTTCAACACCTGTTCGCCATACATCCAATCGTCGCTATCGCCATTAGTGGTATAGCCTACAGTTTGGTCGCCAGTGCCATATACAAATCCGTTTTCTTTGGTCATCCATTTGGCAAGGTCGGTAAATATGGCCGAATCGGGCGTAAACAAGGCTGCTTCATATCCCCAAGGGTACACCAGCAAGTTGCCAAAGGTATGGTGGTTTAAGGCTACCTTAAAATCATTATTTAAACACAAGAAGCGTATTGCTTGTGTTTCGGGCTCAGAAAAACCGCCAGGACCGCGGTAGGTATCGCTATTGTTACTTGGCGAAGAGCCATTATCATCGTAACCCCAGTTGTAACCATAGTTTCGGTTAAGGTCAACGCCAAAAATGCCGCCGCCATTGTTACGGCGGTTTTTGCGCCACATGCCACCGCCATTAGCGTTGGTTTGTTGATTGCGAAGGTATCCATCAGGGTTTATGCACGGCACAAACACCAGCTCGGCATTATCTAGCAGGTAGGTTACTTCGGTATCGGTGCCATAGTTCTCCAGCAAAAAGTACATGTAATATATCAATTGCGACAATGAGGCTGGCTCGCGGGCGTGATGGAGGGCCGTATAAAGCACCTGCGGCTTGCTTACGCCAGGGTTTACTGGGCTAGTTATGGTAAGTGAATAGATAGGATTGCCCAAATGGCTCAAAAAGGTATCAATAGGTTGGCGCGCGGTTATTAAATCAGGAAACTGGCTGGCCATGCTATCCAAATGGTTCAGCATTTCTTGATACGTAAAAAAGCCTGCCATACTACCCAAACTAAATCCCAACGGAGTAGGGAAATTTGAGTTACTGATAGTACCGCAACCCGCAGCCTTATTGCTTACGGCATCAGTTAAGGCAGGTTCTTGCCCTCTTTTTTCGTAAAAGGCGCTAACATCTTCAATCAAAACTTCCAACTGAAAGCCCGCTTGTTGTATTTTGTCAATTTCAGCTGCACTAAAATCACTCTCCAAGTAAGCCCCTTTGCGATAATGTCCGTGGTCAACACAAACGCCTAATGCTGCCAGCTCTGATATGGTATTGCCAGGCGTATACACCCTTATCCTCGAATATACTTCGGGGCTCTGGGCAACAAGTTGGGAGGAAAAAAAGAGGCAAACAACAACTACTAACTTAAGAAGATGGGTACTAAACATACTTTGCTTTTAAATAATGGGCATCAACTAAAGGGCAAGTTACTATAAAGTAATTTAATGGTGAAAATATAGCAAAAAGAAGAATGTTGCCATACAACAAAAAAAGCAGCCATCCTTTTCAGGATGGCTGCCAATTATATCAATTCTGTAAAACTTATTGCTTATTGCTTAACCACTTTGTGGCTGCTGATGCCTTTGGCAGTAGCTACTTGCACTACATACAAGCCATTGCTCAAGCTGCTGATATCCATTTTGATAGATGCAGCACCATTATTAACCAATTGCTCCAATACTAAACGACCGGTAAAGTCAAATACCTTAACCGATTCGGTTTGGGTATTGGCTTCCAATGTAATGTTCACTACATTGTTGGCAGGGTTAGGGTAAACTGCCAATACACCGCTGTAAACTTCTTCGATACCTACAGGAGAGATATCAGATTGTTTGCGTGGGCCAATTTGGTAAAAACGAGTATAACGAACTGGTGTACCACCACCAGCATCAAACTGACGGCCAATACCAATTACATTAAAGGTAGCCGGAATGGTGGTAGAAATACCAGTGCTTGCGTACACAACCATTTCGGTAGTATCATTTCCGTTGGTAATGTCATAAGTAAGTGGGTTGTTACCAGTTGGCTGACCAAAGGCGCGGTAGCCGTTTAGCTGAATCAACTCACCTTCAGTATCTTCGTTTAAATCAACTACTACCACTGGCGCAGGAACATTGCCAGTACCCAATACAGTAATATCAGTAACGAACGACATTTGAGCCAAGCCGTTAAAGTGGCTCACTTCGCCAGTAACTTCAATTGAGTCACCTTCGTTTACAGTATAGCCAAAGTCATCTGTTGGAGAGAATACGCCAATACCTGCAGTTCCGTCGTTGATAGTAAAATTTACACCAGCAGTGCGCAAGTTTACACCCAATACGGTGCCACGCAACACACACACAACACCCAATGAATCGGGCAAGCCATCGGTATTGTTACCACGAACCTGAGCAATAGTATAAACTTGTGCAGTTGGGGTAGGCCTAATAGTAAGCGTAAACAAACTGTCAGCATCCAAATCCAGACCATTTGAAGGGTTGCGCAGGGCAAACACCAAAGTTTGCGGAGAGGCAAGGGCGGCAGTTGTGATAGTTAGCGGCAAAGTGCCAGTAACAACACTTGCAAATGATACCGATTGAGTGGTATAGTTATTTACCAAAGCAGCATCGCCACTTTTCAATACTACATCAACCGAAAAGGTTGATGCGCTAACGCAAAGGCTAAGCGCCAATCCTACGTTAGTATTAGCAGCATTATCATTAATGGTGCTTGCAGTAGACACAAAAGCTACGCTGGTATCGGTAGACGATACACATGAACCACAATAGATACCAATGTTGCTGAAAGTATTGCTTGGCAATACATCCCACTGTGTAGCACCAGTAACCCAGTTAGCAGTTCCAGCTTGAACGGTTGTTTTACGCAACAAGGTTTTATCTTTGGTGCTACCAGTACCTACTATCCATTCGCCATTGGCTGGGTTAGTTGCAGCAGCATAATCACCAACAGCATCAATAACTTGACCCAAGGCAACGTCGTAAAGAGCAAATGCGTCATTACCATTGAAGTTAACAATAGAATCGGTGCGATCGGCAACGGCCAAAATAGCTGCATCGGCATCAATGTTAGCCAAAACATAAACATCGCCCGAAGCCAAACTGCCCGACAAGCTCAATGTTTCTGGTGTAAATGCAGCACCTGTGCCGTTAAAGCCTTTTAAAATAACACGGTAGTTTGAAAGGTTGATAGCAGCGCCGGTTGGGTTATAAATTTCTACAGCCTTGTTGAAGCTTGTACCTTCAATATACTCTGAGAAAAAGAGGTTGCTGCATGGCTGCGCCCAAAGGCCCGTGGCTAGCAACAAGGTAGAGATGGTCAGTGTAAAATTTTTCATCTGGTAATTGGTCTATGTTAAATAATAATGCAAAGGTAAAAGTTTTAACACTAAAATAGCATGGCCTACATGTTAATGAATTGTTAGCCCATGAGCACTGCTAATTAATCACGCCACAGTGTTATTTAGCAACCGTAAACCGGCCTCGTGCACTTATCTCGTTGCCTTGCAGCGAGAACAAATAATAGCCCGGCACCAAATCAAAAGTACTCAACTGCACATTTTGAGCGCCAGACTCTATATTTACCATAGCAGTGGTTACCAACTTTCCGCTCAAATCAAAAATGGTTAGCTCGGCCATTTCGGCAACTGGCGCATCAAAAGAGATATTAAGTAAATCGGATGCAGGCTGCGGGTAAAGCATAAACTTGGTTTGCTGCTGTATTTGTGTAACCCCAACGTATTGGCTACAATTGCCTTTTAGGGTTAAGTCGGTAAAATCAATACAATCAACCAAATTCGGAAAATCGATAAACGGGTTTCGGTTGCCTTGCTTGCTATATACATACTCATGGCGGGCCTTCTCAAAAGCATCTGGCAAGTCGGCGTAATGCATATCAATCAGCTTCTGCAAATCTTGGTAGTCGGCATCGCTTAGCAGGCTGCTTAGACCCCAATTTCTGCCATACTTTCCATTATAACATACCATCATATAGAACAGTGCCCTTGCTACGTCACCTTTTCTCGGCCCCCAAACCTCAGCGGCATCTTTATTACGGCTGTCCTTACCTTGCTTAAAAGCAATATAGGTATAAACAGAGGTAACCACATCGTTGAATGGATAGTTGGAACGTTCAAAGTTTACGTCATTGTTCACCAACTCTAGTGCATGTATATCGCATCCCTCGGGGGTCAGCTCAAAATCAGTACGTTGTATACCACTAAAGTTTATCCACGAAAAGGCCATACGGTGCTCGCGGCTATAACCGTAAGTTCCCAAGCCAAAATTGCCACTATACAACACATACTCATTGCTGTACTGACAGTTTATTACCTTCCGGTTATTGCTGGTATCGCGCTCATGAAACTCTCTCACTATGGTGCTGGTAAAATCGGCATACTCCACCTTGGTGTGCGGATTGATAAGATTTTTCAAGTCGACAATTACATTGCTGCTTGCAAAATCGATAGCGCCATAGTAGTTGCCATAATTATTATCGGCACTACGAATGGTTGCAGTAAGTGGGTCGGCTTGTAAGTAATTGATAGTAGAAACCGTAGTACTGGTTATATTGTAGGCATATACAGCAAAGTAGTAATCGGTACCGGCAACCGCCTCTTTAACGCGAACTACCGATGAAGCACCCAGTGAAAACACTTTAGCATTGCCCAAACCTTCGCCCTTTGTGTAGGCAACGCCATCCAATGGCGAAGCCACTATCGGTTGAGTACTGCGAAGCACCAAATAACCATCGGCTGCTGCTGGGTCAAATTTTACATCAAAGGTCCAGGCCTTATCGTAGCTGTCTTTTCTTAGGTTGGTAGGTTGGGCGGTTGGTTCCGAGGCTAACTGTGCAAAAGCACTCATCATCAGAAAACTCAAACTCGCAGAAAGTAAAAATCGGAACATCGGGTAACAATAAATAGATAAATAAAAGGCGTGCGAAACTAGGCACTCTATGTGAATTTAAGAAATTAGCTGAACACCAAGGCGTTAGCCCAATAGTTACTTAACCTCTTTAACCAAATAAATGTATACCGGAAAGTGATCGCTATAGCCGCCTTGGTAAACCCCGCCAACGTATGTGCGGTGCGGATAACCTTTAAAATGGCCAGTTTGTTGGGTTAGATATGGTTTATTGAAAACCTCATTTCGGAGATAACGGAAACCACTGTTATCTTGCTTCAACAAGCCTTGCGTCAATAATATCTGATCGAATAAATTCCAGCTATCGTTCCAGGCCAAAGTGCCGATGCCCTTTTTGTAAAAATCATAAAACGGATTGTACATTTCGCCGTCTTTAAGCTTATCCTGTTTCCCCTTGGCCTGCATCACTTTATTTACGCTGTTGTTGGTAGGGTCATCGTTCAAATCGCCCATGGCCAATATTTTTACATTCGGGTCGGCCAGCAACAAACTATCTACAACCTTCCGGCAAACGGCCGCTGCATTTTCACGCAATGGCGACGATTCAGCCTCTCCCCCCCTTCTACTCGGCCAGTGATTTACAAAAACATGCAGTGGCTCTCCGTCAAAAAGGCCCCAAACCCACAATATGTCGCGCGTAAAGCTGGTGTCACCATCTTCGCCAATGGGCATTTGAACATACAATGGCTTACTACCCAAAACCGTAAAATATTTCGGATTGTATAGCAATCCTACATCAACGCCCCTTCTATCTGGCGAATCGTGATGCACAACCTTATAGCCACGCTTTGCAAGCGCTGGAGTTTTTACTAATTCTTCCAACACGAACCTGTTTTCTACCTCTGCTACGCCCAATATGGCCACGCCATCGGGGGTCATATCGGTGGCTAGACTTGCTATTACGCCCGATAGTTTTCCCAATTTATCCTGATACACCTCGTTTGTATAGTGATAAGCACCCTCGGGCAGGAAATCCTCGTCGTTCTTTAGGGTATCATCAAACGTATCGAATAGGTTTTCGAGGTTGTAAAAGCCCATAGCCGCAACTTTATATTGCTTTTCTTGGGCAAAACCATTGGCAGCAACTGCCAAAAACACCACCAACATTAACTGTAAACGGAAAAAACGCATCATAATGAAAAGCAAATAGTTAAGTGCGGCAAAGATACCATTTTACATACAAGATGCTAGACCCAAAACACAAGACTTAACATGAACTTCAAGTTGCGTTTTGCGCTCAGCTACATACATTTTAACAATTAATGTACCAATTAAGGGTTAGTAGCCCAAACCGTGGCATCAGTAATAAAGCCCACATCGTTCATTGATAACATACTGGCAATAACATGAGATATTTCAGAAGGCTTCAATTTTCGCTCCACATCCTTGGGTGTATTGCCTAGCTTGTTGCCAAAGTCGGTGATTACCTCACTAGGGTTTACTTGCATTACGCGCACATTGTGCTTTCGCAACTCCATGCGCCAGCATTCAGTAAGGCCCGAAAGGGCAAATTTGCTAGCCACATAGGCCGAGCCATTAGCAAAGCCCTTGGAACCTGCAGTTGAGGATATATTGATAATATTACCTGTTTGCTGGGCCGCAAAATGCTTAGCTGCATGCTTGCCACAAAGGAAAGCGCCTTTTACGTTTACTTCCCAAATCTTTGTAAAATCGGCTACAGCAGTTTCGGTTAATGGCGCAAAATACCCTATGCCGGCATTATTGACCAAAACATTTAACCCGTCCATGCTCTTAATGGCAAACTCAAACAATTGTTCCACATCAGCTTCGTTAGCTACATCAGCTTTAAAGCCAATTACACCCAACTCCCTGGCTGCCTGTTGTATGGTTTCTTCATGACGGCCACAGATAACTACTTGGGCACCTTGCTCATGCAATAGCTTTGCGGTATCATAACCTATACCCGAGCTTCCGCCCGTAATCAATACTTTTGCTTTGGTAATGTCCATTTTGTATCTTTTTGAAAATGATGTTGGACAAAGGTAGAACTTTCAGAATAGCCCAGTGGGTAGCACCCCCTTACAATAAAAATCAATCAATATAGAACGTTGTAAGGATTTAGCACACTAAAAACCGATTAGCACATCAACCAGTAAACCAACAACTAAATACCTGGCACCAATACAATTTCTACTGCGTGGTGGTCGCTTAGGTTATTGCGGTTTTTGAGCTTTTTGCTAGTCCAACTCCCTATAAAGGTAGTTACCTTGCGGCGGATAGATGAGAAAGAAATGTTGTTGCTCTTTACCAAAATATAATCGAGTGTAGTCGATTCTTCGTACTCAACCAAATCGTTGCTATTGCAGTCGTAAGTATATACATCTTCAGATACGCCTGGGTTATCTTCAATCAAATCTGGCGAACAAACATTATCGGCGTTGGCAGACAAAGTAACCAACATTTGATTATAATGCTTTAGGTCGCGTTTATGGATGTTGAAATCGCCACAAAGTAACTGAGGTTTACCATCCGCATGATACACATCAACCAATTCGGTTTTTATCTGCATCAACTGCTTATTGCGAATATCTTCCCTCTTCGGCGAATCGTCGGCCTGCATGTGGGTGCCAACAACTTGGTAAGTGATGCCATGTTTTTGCACTTCCACCATCAAGGCACCCTTGCGGCTTGCGCAATCAAATCCTTTGCAATCATTAAACATTATTTCGCCAATTTGGGTCAGTGGGTGCTTACTTACAATCCACACGCCTCCATTGGTTACCGTCATTGCTTTTTTAACATTTTCATTAACCGGGCCAATTGCATATGGATACACCTCCTTTAAAACGTCCCAAAGTGCGGTACGCGCTTTTTTATCAAAAGCCTCTTGAAAAACGATAACATCATAATCGGCCGCAACCAATCTCTCGGCAATAATTTTGGAACGCTCCATTTGGCCCACCTTACGGATAAGGCGAGGCAATAAATAAATATTCCAAGATAATACCTTAAGCTGCGGCTGGTAGCTTGTTATAGCAGTGTCAGCATCAACAACCAATGCTTGTGCACGGCTGCTAATTGAAAAGAAGCAAAGCAAGAAAGTGAGGAGAAAGAGAACCAGCTTCTGCACGATTTGTATATTTAGCACCAAATTAGCTGTTTGAGAGCAGGTTTGTCGAGTAAATGTTTACCTAAATTAAGATTTCTTTAATAAATAACCACCGCTTAACAGATGCTTAAACCAGAAAGCAAGTTGCAGTATACTTACAAAATTAAAACCGAAGCACAAAGGCTTGGTTTTGAGCAGATCGGTATAGCACCTGCAGGCTATTTGGAGGAGGAAGCACCCCGATTGGAAAGCTGGCTCAAAAAAGGTTTTCAAGGGCAGATGCATTGGATGGAAAACCACTTTGACAAACGCCTTGACCCTACCCTGCTGGTGCCCGGTGCCAAGTCGGTTATTTCGTTGATGTTCAATTACTTTCCGGTAACTATACCCATTGACGAAACTGCCCCAAAAATAGCTCGCTATGCCTACGGCGAAGACTATCACTTTGTGCTGAAAGATAAGTTGAGAGATCTCATGCACTTTATCCGCACCGAGATAGGCGAAGTGGATGGGCGCGTGTTTGTAGATTCGGCGCCGGTAATGGAGCGTAAATGGGCCCAAAAAGGCGGATTGGGCTGGATAGGGAAAAACACCTTACTACTGAATAAACGCAAAGGCTCCTACTACTTTCTGGCGGAAATAATTTGCGATTTGGAGCTAGAATACGATGGCCCTGTAACCGACCACTGCGGCACCTGCACCGCCTGCATTGATGCCTGCCCTACCGATGCCATTACCCCATACGAGGTAAACGCCAGCAAGTGTATATCTTACCTTACCATTGAGCTACGCGATGCCATACCCAACGAATTTGCCGGCAAAATGGAAAATTGGGCCTTCGGTTGCGACATTTGCCAAGAGGTATGCCCGTGGAACCGATTTGCCAAACCGCACCAGGAACAAGCCTTTTTGCCTGCTCCAGAATTAATGGGCATGACCAACCGCGACTGGCATGAAATGACCGAGGAGGTGTTTAAAAAAGTATTTAAGCACAGCCCTGTGAAGCGCACTGGATTTGAAGGGTTGAAACGGAATTTGAGGTTTTTGCAGGGAGAACAATTGGAAACTCTCTTGTAAAAAGAAAAAAAACCCGCATTATGTGATAGGGCGTTGCCTCATCCTAACATTATGTGACCCCGTTGGGGTCGACCGTGTTATTCATCTATCCCCGCTGGGGAAATACATATTACGGGTAACACAGATTACGGGCAACCCCAACGGGGTTTAATACTATCAGCATAGGGCACCGCCCTATGTTCGAAACACAAACCACAACTCGCAACTCGCAACTAAGTTACTTACTCTTCACCACCGCATAATAAAGCCCTGAACAGCAAGCTAGGAATATACCAAAGCCAATCCAATCGGGCAACGGATTGTCGATGAGCTTTAGGGCATCATCCTTCTTCTCCGATATGCCAAAAGGAATAGCAAGCGCGACCCCTAAAAGGGCTTCGCCAGTAATCAATCCTGACGCAAACAACAATCCTGCCTTCTCGGCATTGCCTTTGCGCACTTCTAAGTCGATATTGGCATTGGGCATATCGAGTTTGGCATTGGTGCGGTCGGCGGTTACCAACGATTGCTTTTTGAAATAACGGTCGACCAACCAAGCAATCAACCCTCCAAAGAAAATGGCCGTATCCAAGTACATGGGCAAGTACATGCCCACAGCCACTGCTAGCACCGGCATTCGGAAGTTGCTACCCCGGCGCGCCAGTAGCTGATCGATAATAATGATAACAACACCGATACCCATGCCGCCATATATATAGGCCCAGGGCAGTTCGCCGCCAAAAACCCCTTGCGCTACGCTCATCATTAGGGTAGATTGTGGCGCGGGCAGGTCGTCTGAACCTATGGTGTAGGCATTGTTCAATAAGTTCAATACCGGTGCCATTACAAAAGCAGCCGTTACCACCCCTATTATCTGCATGTATTGCTGGTACTTGGGCGTTGCACCCAACTCATAGCCCGACTTTAAATCCTGCATGTTATCGCCGGCAATAGCTGCCGCGCAACATACCACGGCTCCTATCATAATGGCCGATGCCGCTCCCACGGGCGAATCGGTACCCAACAAAGCAGCCAAAATAAGCGCGCTAGATAAAATAGTGGCAATGGTAACGCCCGAAATAGGGTTGTTGGAACTACCTACCAAGCCCGCCATATAACCGGCCACCGCCGAAAACACAAACCCGCCAATAAACATAAGGATGGTCATAAAAATGCTGATGTGCAGCATTTCTATTTGCCGCCAATAGATGATGAAAATAGGAACAATTAACACTCCTATGCCAATCATAATCCACTGTATGGGCATATCGTATTCGGTACGCAGGATGGTGGAATGGTGGTCTTTACCTTTCTTAAATGCGGCAATGCCTTCCCTTACCGCCGAAGACAGTGATTTGCGTATGCTGATGATGGCCCACAAACCGCCTACTATCATCGCGCCAACACCTAGATAGCGTATTTGGTATTTATACAGCCAACCTGCATGGTCCATTAGCTCGGTACCTTCGGGTACGCCATTAATAGCAATGTGAGTGGGTATGCCCACATACCAAGTAATGGCCCCACCCAAAATAACTAATAAAGAAATATTGAGACCGACAATATAGCCCACCGCCATAACCGCCGGCGTAAGGTAGGTGCCGAAATATAAAAACCCTTTGCCCTTAACAAGTGCAGAGGCTTCGAAGGTGCCCGGCCATAGCTTGAAGCCCTCAATAAACAGTTTGATGCCACCACCCAAAGCACTACCCACCAGCAGATACTTCATAAAGCTGCCGCCTTCGGTACCGGCCTTTAGCACTTCTGCAGTTGCCAATCCTTCGGGGAACATGAGTTGCTCCTTTACAATTAGCGCATTGCGCAAAGGAATGGTAAAAAACACGCCCAAAACGCCTCCGCAACCAGCTATCAGCGTGGTTTCCCAGTAGTTAAACTCTGTCCAGTATTGCATAAGGATAAGCGCAGGCAAGGTAAAAATAACCCCCGCCGCCAGTGCCTCGCCCGAAGATGCGGCCGTTTGAACGCCGTTGTTTTCCAAAATATTGGAAGAACGAAACATCCGCAAAATAGCCATGGACATTACCGCCGCTGGTATGGATGCTGAAACCGTCATGCCCAAGAAAAGACCCATGTAGGCATTGGCAGCACCCAAAATGGCTGAGAGCACAATGGCCAACACGATGGCCTTAACGGTTATTTCGGGCAATATAGTACTGGCGGGTATGTAGGGCTTATGCTCGGGCTGCATAGTTGAGTGGTTTGCCGTGAAATTAATATTTTTTTGTAGGGAGTTGAGCGTTGAAGCTAATAGGATGGAGCAATTGGTATATTAATGGAGGTATTTTCCTTGCAACTGTTGCTTAGCAGGCCAATTGACCCTAATTTTAATACCGAATAATTATTCAACCACCTTCTATGGAAACGAACACCCTAAGTGATAACCACCATACTGCGGTAACTATCCCTACCGTTACCAGACTTACTGCGGCTTTAGGCGCCGAAATATCGGGTATCGATTTGAATCAGCCATTGGATGATGCAACGTTTAAATTTGTACACGATGCATTGGTTGAGCACCAAGTGATATTCTTCCGCAACCAAGATTGGTTGCCAGAAATGCACAAACAATTTGCCCTCCGTTTCGGGCCAGTGCAAATTCATCCCGCTTTTAACAACGTGGAGGGTTATCCTGAAATCTGCATTTTGGAAAACTCAGAGGCCAAGCCATCAAAAATTGAGATGTGGCACACCGATATGACCTTTAGTGCTACCCCACCGTTAGGTTCTATCTTGCACTCCAAACACATTCCACCTATCGGTGGCGATACGCTTTTTTCGAGCATGAGTGCGGCATACGAGGCCCTATCAGACAAAATGCAATCGTTCTTATCAGGTCTCACCGCCGTTCACGATTTTAGGTACGGGTTTAAAGAAAGCCTTGCCGAACCAGGTGGGCCAGAGCGCTTGGCTGGTGCTATAGCTGCCAACCCGCCAGTAGCGCATCCTGTTATTCGTACACACCCTATTTCGGGTAAGAAAGGCATATTTGTAAATAGCCTGTTTACTACCCATATAGTAGGCATGAAGGCCAAGGAAAGCGAGGCATTGCTCAACTTTTTGTACCAGCACGTAATATTGCCAGAGTTTATTTGTCGATTCAAATGGCAAGTAAATTCGGTGGCGTTTTGGGACAACCGCATTACCCAGCATAAGCCTGTAAACGATTTCGGATTGCAATATCGCGTTCTGCAACGTATAACTGTTGATGGAGACAAGCCATATTAATAGTTGCCACCCTTTATTTTGAATGGTCTTGTGTATTTTTCTCAATTCCTTTCGGTAATTAGAGAAAAGCCGTATATTAACTCCATATTACAAAACCAAACGGCCAAGGCCATTAACGGGAGTTGACCAAGCATGAATAACCTAAGTGCTATAAAGCGCTATTTAACAGTCGTTTGTCTACTAGTGTCGTATACTACGCTCATGGCGCAGCATACCCCTGTACATGCCCCTGTTGCCGATAGTTGGAGTCAAGCCTCCTTTTCGGAGAACAAAGGCCAATGGGATGATAACATCCTGTACCAATTGCGTTTCAACAATGGCAAACTCTTTTTAGAGAAAAACGCTTTCACTTTTGCCTTTGTCGACGCGCACCAACTAGAAGAAACACTAAGTCATCCGCACGAAAACGGCCAAACCGTTCAGGATAAAATCATGCGTGGCGAATCAATTTACTTTGATAGCCATGCTTTCCGTATTCGTTTTAAAGGTGCTAATCCAGAACCCGGAACCCAAGGTACTAGCCCATTCAGCCATTATGAAAATTATTACCTAGATAACGACCCGAGTAAATGGGCCAGCAACGTAGTTGTATACAATGGTGTTAGCTATACCGAGCTATACCCGGGCATTGATATGAATATAAAAGGGCACGACCAAACCCTGAAATATGAGTTCATAGTTCAGCCTAATGCCCACCCTAACCAAGTAGTGATGGAGTTTGAAGGTGTTGACAACCTATATCTAAAAGATGGCCAGCTGCACTACCAAACCAGCGTAACCCACATTTACGAAACCGCGCCTTATGCCTATCAAGTTATCGATGGGCAAAAACGCCAGGTGGCTTGTGAGTTTGTGCTCAGAAAAGATGAGGTAAGCTTCTCGTTTCCTAACGGATATGACCGCAATTATCCTTTAGTGATTGATCCAACGCTAATCTTTTCTTCTTACACCGGCTCAACCACCGACAATTGGGGCTACACTGCCACCTACGACCAAGATGGTAACCTGTATGCTGGAGGTATAGTTTTTCGCGGTTTGGGCTACCCAACTACGGTAGGAGCTTATCAAACCTTCTTTGCGGGTGGCAACCCTGGGCCATTTACCCAATCTTTTGCTTGCGATATTGGTCTTTCAAAATTTACCGCTGATGGCAGCAACCTGTTGTTCTCCACTTACCTTGGCGGGGCTGGTAACGAAGCACCTCATAGCTTGGTAGTAAATAACCAAAACGAGTTGTTGGTGTATGGTGCCACTGGCTCTAGTAACTTTCCGCTGGTAAGCCCAGTGCAAAATACCTTTAGCGGCGGCACCCTTTACACCAATACCTATGTTATTGAGTTTAACAATGGCTCTGATATCTACATCAGCAAATTTAATGCAGCGGGCAGCGCCTTGCAAGGCTCAACGTATGCGGGCGGCACGGGCAACGATGGGTTGAACACCTCAGTAACCCTTGTAAACAACTATGCCGACCAAGCCCGTGGCGAGATAATTGTGGATGACCAAGATTTCATTTTTGTAACTTCTAGCACCCAATCAACCAATTTTCCGGTAACGGCGGGTGCCGCACAAGCAACCAACCGTGGCGGGCAAGATGCTTGTTTGCTAAAATACACATCCAACCTTCAGACCTTGATTTTTGCTACCTACATTGGTGGCACCCAAGACGATGCCGGCTATGCCATGCAAGTAGCACCTAACGATGAAATATTTGTGTGTGGTGGTACCCAAAGTGCCAATCTGCCGGGTATGGGCTCAGGGCTCAATGGCAGCTATCTTGGTGGCTCTTCAGATGGGTATATAATTAGGGTAAACAGCACTGGCACTGCATTTCAAACGGGCACCTACATTGGCACCAATCTTTACGACCAAGCATATAAAATACAGTTGGATGCCAACGAGGACCTTTACGTTTACGGCCAAACGCTAGGTGCATACCCGGTTACTGCTGGGGTATACAGCAATCCCAACGGGAAACAATACATTCACAAGCTCAATAGAAACCTCAATACCACCCGCTTTTCAACCGTGTTTGGTTCTGGCTCGGCTGGCGTGGATATTTCGCCAACGGCCCTGTTGGTTGATATTTGCGATAATATTTACATTTCAGGCTGGGGAGGGGAGGTAAATGTTGGCTTCCGAAATGATGGCACGCTGGGTTTTACCACTGGTATGCCTGTTACACCCGATGCCTACAAAGCCACTACCGACGGAAGCGACTTTTATTTTATGGTGCTCAGTAAAGATGCCGATAGCTTGGTATATGCTACTTTTTTTGGAGGCAACGGCCCCAACGGGGAGCACGTAGATGGTGGCACTAGCCGTTTTGACAGCGATGGCATTATTTACCAAGCAGTTTGCGCGTCTTGCGGTGGCACTAGTATTTTCCCAACCACACCCGGTGTATGGGCACCTGTAAGTGGGCAAAACTTACCCGGTGGCAATTGCAACCTTGGGGTTATCAAGTTTGAGTTTGAGCTGGCCCGTATTGATGTTGATGTAGTAATTAGCCCATCGGATAGAGGATGCGCACCATACACGGTAAACTTCACTGGCGATGTATTAAATGCCAACGCTTTCTTTTGGGATTTCGGAAATGGTTTTACCTCAACCGCACAAAACCCTACCACAGTATTTGTTGATACTGGCACTTACAACATTATACTTATTGGCTTTGATAGCACCACTTGCAGCGGTATAACTTTGATTGATACCGCATATGCCACTATCATAGTTGGCGACGACTCAGTTTCGGCGGCATTTACGCCAACTATCTTAAGCGATTGCGGCACGTATGAGGTTCAGTTTACTAACAATACCAGCACCAATGGCGCTGGGCCTTTATCCTATTTATGGAATTTTGGCGATGGTGATACTTCTAGCTTGGCAAACCCAACGCACACCTATGCCAATGCAGGAACTTATGTGGTTCAATTGGTTTCATTCGACTTAAACGCTTGTGACCCGTTTGATGTGGCTACCGATACGATCACTTTCTTACCAACACAATCGCTGTTGTTTAACCCTTCTGATACCTCCGGGTGTACGCCATTAAACGTTTTATTCAACAATACCAGCCAAAGCACCATAGCGCAAACAGTAGTTTGGCAGTTTGGCGATGGTACCCAAACCACCACTACCACCATTGGTCAAGACCCGACTCACTTGTACAACAACGCTGGGGTTTATACTGTAACTGTTACTGCCACATCGCCCGGAAGCTGCAACCCGGTGTTGGTTGACTCAGTAGATATAGCGGTGGCGCCGCTCGATTCGGTTTTTGCAGGCTTTGTAGTTACCATAGTAGATAGCTGCGATTACACCATCAGCATAACCGATACCAGCACTGGGGCATTATTCCGTAAATACTTTTTTGGTACCGGCGATACCTCAACAGTAGCCAACCCAAACTACATTTTCCCTAGCCCAGGCAATTACACCATTACCCAAATTGTAAACAATGGCAATTGCAGCAATAGCGATACGGCAAGAATTACCATAAACTTTTTGCCGCGTTTGGTAGCTGCATTTGCCGCACCCGATACCGGTTGCTTGCCTCTTAATGCCGTGTTCGTAAACAATAGCAATGGCAGCGCCTTTGCAACTTATGCCTGGAGCTTTGGCGACACTGCCACATCCACACAAGCTAGCCCCACCTATACTTACAGTAATGCAGGTAGTTACAATGTAAACTTGGTTGTAACCGACCCGCGCAGCTGCAACGGCATTGATACTGCTACCACAACCATAACGGTGATAAATGATAGCGTTATTGTCGATTTTACTTATCAAGAGTTTATTCGCACATGCGATTCGTTGGTGATAATATTTAGTAATACAAGCACCAATGCCACCAGCTATTTCTGGGATTTTGGCGATGGCACTACCAGTACGTTGGCCAATCCCACCCACGCTTACACCACTGCCGATACGTTTGTGGTTACCTTTACAGCAGCCAACCCTAACGTCTGCAACCAACCCGATACACTGAATGCTACTTTCATACAAAAGCCAGAGGTGACGGCATTGTTTGACCCTACTAATGGTTGCGTATCGTATGAATATTTGGTGGAGAACCTTGGTACCAATGTTACCAGCAGCTATTGGCAACTGAGCAACGGGCAATCATCAACGGATAATAGTCCATTGTTTGTATTTGATAGTATTGGCAGTTTTACCCTAAACCTTACCAACTACAACCCCGAAAGCTGCAACGATAGCGCTGAATATTCAGGCACTTTTAACGTGTATACCCCGCCAATTGCCTTTTTTGAAACGGATACCAGCGGCTACCAAATTTTCTATCCTATTCAGTTTGATAACCAAAGCTCTTCTGGTTTTTATAGTTGGGTATTTGGCGATGGCGACTCATCGGCACAGCGAAACCCAGTGCATGTATATACCGATACTGGCTTTATTAGCCCATGTGTAACTGTTACCGATAACAACCAGTGTACCGATACTTATTGCAAAGAACTGGAGATATACTTTTTGGGTGTGGTTGATGTACCCAACGCCTTTAGCCCCAACGGCGATGGCATGAACGATATATTGTACGTGCGTGGCTATGGGGTTGAGAGCATGGAGTTTAAGGTGTTCAACCGCTGGGGAGAGCTGGTGTACGAATCGTATGACATAAACAATGGGTGGGATGGTACCTACAAGAGCAAAGCGCAAGAAATGGAAGTGTATGTATATACCCTGCAAGCGCGGTTTTTGGATGGCACCGAGACTGGAATTAGAAAAGGTAACGTAACCCTGTTAAGGTAAGGCTATGAAAACAACAGCAACCATATTGCTTCTGCTGCTGGCCGTTATCGTAGTCAGGGCGCAGGATATACATTTTTCACAATTTTACGCCACCCCGCTTACCATTAACCCAGCCGAAACGGGCAACTTTATTGAGGACTATCGGGTAGGTGGAAACTTCAAAAACCAATGGCCTTGGGGCCAACAAGATAAGCGGTTTACCTACCGCACCTTTTCTTTGTACAGCGATTTCACTTTCTTCCACAACCGCCTACCGGGTAAGGATTGGATGGGCGGTGGCATTGTGATGTTGCAAGATTTTGCAGGCGATGGCAACCTATCCATTACTAAAGTATTTGGCTCCATAGCATACCATAAAGTATTTGGCCGCGAAGCGAAATACTACCTATCGGTAGGTGCCAATGCAGGCTTGGTGCAAAAACGCATTGATTATGATAAGCTATACTTTAATAACCAATGGAACGACCTCTCTTTTGACCTGAGCGCCCCTACTGGAGAGCCAGGCACCAATAATTGGAGAACCATGTACTTTGACATGGCCGCGGGTATCAACTTTAGCATGGCGCCCAACAAACGCATGCGTTACTCCGTTGGCATGTCGTTGAACCACCTCACACGCCCCAAAGAAACCTTTTATGGCGATAGCGATAACCAACTAGGCATGCGCCCAGTGGTTACGGCTATGGGCAGCATTAGATTGAACAAGAAATGGCACATTGAGCCCGGCTATTACTACGTTTTCCAGAAGCGGGCATCGGAGCATATATTGAACTTGATAGCGGGCTACAGCATACCCAACGGTGCGCGCCTTAGCACCCACACCCTCTACTTTGGTACCTCATACCGCGTAAAAGATGCCGTGATACCAGTTATAGGCTACCGATTCAAATCGGTGAAGGTGATGATGAACTACGACATTAACCTAAGCAAACTCACCCCAGCCAGCGCTGCCGTAGGTGGTTTCGAAATTTCTGTAGTACACACCGGCTTCTTCCCGAACACCACCGGAAACAGGGCGGTGCCTTGCCCGAGGCTGTGATTTGGTTACAGGTTACGGGTTATTGGTTAATTGGTTGAAACGCTGATGTGCTGATGTGCTAATGATGATTTGAAAGCGGAAGCTTGAATGACACGCTGGTTTCCACTATGTTTTGTCAAAGTCTCCCATCAACTAATCAACCACGCCCCCGCATCCTCCCAAAAATATTGCTTAAACCCACGCTTAAAGTAATTGAAGTGCCCAAGCTCTTTTACCCCGAATTGTTGTGGGGTGTAGTTGATGCGCTCCACAAGGGCATTGCTGTATCTGGCAGCTAGGTTGTCAACAGTGCGGGGTGGGGCAAAATGGTCGTCGCTGAAACTGATAAGGCGCATAGGGGCAGTTACGCCTTTGAAATTATCAAGCGTTGGCCTTTCTTCCCTGAAAATATATTCGGGGTGCCTTATCCAGCTTGCCCACTGGTTGGCTACGCCCTTTGGTACATCTTCAAACAAACCGAGTTTTTTAGCAGGCAGGTAACCTGCAACTGCCGTTGCACCTGGCAGAAATATGTGGCTTATGGCCCACATGCGCGCTTTGTGGTGGCCACTCCATAAGTTCCAATACCCACTTTGCGACGCCACCATCATCACCTTTTTCACATGCTTGCTGCTCTCCGCCAAACCAAATACCTGTCCGCCCACGCTGTGGCTACTATATAATAAGTTATCGGTAGGCAATTGGTGCAGGGCGTATTGCAGCATGGCCTCAATATCCAACTCGCCCCACTGGTGCAGGTGCGCCTCAAAACCCTTCATGCGCTTGGGTGCCGAAAGACCCACACCCCGGTAATCGAACACCACCACATGAAATCCCAAGCCCCGCAAATACTCACCAAAATTGTAATAATACTGTTGCAGCACGCCCATAGCCGAGCCCATTACCAAGGTGCGGCCATTTGGCTGCTCGGGGATGAATACGCTGGAATGCAACGGGTATCCATCGGCAGCGGTTATTATGGTTGGGGTGAAATGGGGCTTGGTCATATTTCGAGGTACAATTTACGAGGTACGATTGTTATTAATAATACATTGGCTAAACCCTATCAAATCACAATTCTCTAATCCTATAATTCTGAAAATTCTGTTTCAGACAATAATTTAAAGTTAGCAAAAACATTTTTTATCAAACAAACGTTTGGTAAAGAAAATTAGAAATGATAACTTTAACCAATCGAAAGTGGTTCGCGTATGAGTAATGGGCTCGGATAATTTGAACCTTAACGCCCAGCCCAACAGCCCACGTGCGCACCCTTCGACAAGCTCAGGATGACACGCCATATACCTAAACCAGTTGGCGGATCATTCATAAAAATCGTACCTCGTACATCGTAAATCGTACATTAATAAGATGCCTAAAGCCAAAGTCAGCGAAACATTCATTCTCAACCAAGCGTTGAAGATATTCAGCCAGAAGAGCTATTACAACGCTACCATGGCCGATATTGCCCAGGCATGTGGTTTGTTAAAAGGCAGCATGTACCACTACTACCCTAGCAAGGAAGATTTGATGAAAGCCGTGATTGCCTACGTGCACGAATACTTTAATAAAGAGGTATTTGCACATGCCTACAATACCAAGCTCAGCACCCGCGAACGCCTGCGTAAAATGGGCGAACTGACGGAGAAAATGTTCATCGGGCCACAAGAAGGATGTATAATGGGCAACATAGGCATTGAGACAGCGAGAGTGATACCAGAGTTTAGCGAGCTGATACGCAACTTTTTTGATGATTGGATGAACGCCCTAACCTTTGTATTGAAAGATAAATACAGCGAAAAAACCGCCCGCGAAGTAGCCGAGCAATGTGTAAGCGAAATTGAAGGAGCGGTAATGATGATGCGCATTTACAACGAACCAAGGTATTTGCAGGATGCCCTAAAGCGGATTGCGAAACGCGCATATTGAGAATTGGTTATTAGTTATTGGCTGCAGATTAATAACATAAAGATAATGATTCAAGAAACCTATACTCCGTAACAATTAACCCATAACCAATCAACTAATTAACCAAATTAAAATCAAACGGTTGTTTGGTAAAGAAAAAAGTTTGGGGTATCTTAGTTACCCATTTGAAAAAGAGATAAAACGTTCAATTTTAAACCCTTAATAAACATCTATGGATACCGCACAAGTACAACCCAAGGCATTAACGGAAGCAGGCTTCAAGCGCCGCATCCGTAAGGCCGTGGTGCTTGGTTCGGGCGTAATGGGTTCGCGTATCGCGCTGCACTTTGCCAACGTTGGCTTAGAAGTGTTGTTGCTTGATATCGTTCCTCGCGACCTGAGCGAAGCAGATGCTAAAAACCCTGCCAAACGCAACGCTATTGTGAATGGCGCTCTTACCGCATCTATTAAGTCAAACCCTTCTCCGGTTTACGACCCTGCTTTTATTAGCCGCGTAAAGACCGGAAACTTTGACGATAACTTTAAAGATATTGCCGATGCTGACCTTATCCTCGAGGCGGTTGTGGAAAATTTAGCTATCAAAAAGACCGTGTTTGACCAGGTGGACAAATACCGTAAGCAAGGTTCTATCGTTGCTTCAAACACTTCGGGCATTCCTATCCATAGCATGTTGGACGGCCGCACCGAAGATTTCCAGAAGAACTTCCTAGGCTTGCACTTTTTTAACCCACCACGTTACCTAAAGTTGTTGGAAGTAATTCCGACCGCCAAAACCGACCCTGCAGTTACCAGCTTTATGTTGGAATACGGAAGCAAAGTGATTGGCAAAACCACGGTATTGTGTAAAGATACCCCGGCATTTATCGCCAACCGTATTGGCGTATTCAGCATCATGGCCATTTTCCATGTAATGCAGGATATGGGTCTTACCATACAAGAAGTGGATGCATTGACTGGCCCAGTTAGCGGTCGCCCTAAATCAGCTACCTTCCGTACTGGCGATGTAGTAGGTTTGGATACCCTAGTAAAGGTTGCCGAAAATGCTTACAACGACTGCGTAAACGACGAATCTCGCGACTTGTTCAAGATTCCTGCTTACGTTCAGAAAATGGTTGATAACAAATGGTTGGGTGATAAAACTGGCCAAGGTTTCTATAAGAAAACCAAAGGTGCCGATGGCAAGAAGTTGATTCTTACCTTGAACCTTAACACACTTGAGTACGAAGATCAGCCTCGTGCTAAGTTTGCCACTATTGAGCAAGCTAAACAAAGCGACGATTTGAAAGAGCGCTTAAAAGTGTTGTTTAAAGGCACCGATAAAGCAGGTGATTTCAACCGCGAAATTACTTACCGCCTATCGGCTTACGCAAGTAACCGTGTACCAGAGATTGCCGACGAGATTTATCGTGTTGACGACGCCCTGCGTGCTGGCTTCGGCTGGGAGTTGGGTCCGTTCCAAGCATGGGATGTATTGGGTGTAGCTAAAGTAGTTGAGAAAATGAAAGCTGCTGGGCACAAGCCTGCTGCTTGGGTTGAGGAGATGTTGGCCGCTGGCAAAACCAGTTTCTACGTGGTAGAAAACGGCATCCGCAAATACTATGACCTACAAAAGAAAGACTATGTAGCTATCCCTGGCCAAGATGCATTTATCCTGTTGGATAACTTGCGCAGTAAAAAGCCAATTTGGCAAAATACCGGTGCTACCTTGCACGATTTGGGCGACGGTGTGTTGAACCTTGAGTTCCACACTAAAATGAACTCATTGGGCAGCGAAGTACTGGAAGGCATCAATAAGGCTATTGACATTGCCGAGAAAGAATACCGTGGTTTGGTTATTGCCAACAATGGCCAAAACTTCTCTGCTGGTGCCAACTTGATGATGATTTTCATGCTGGCCATTGAGCAAGAGTATGATGAGTTGGATTTCGCTATCCGTCATTTCCAGAATACCGTTGCTCGTATCCGTTTCTCTGACATCCCAGTTGTGGTTGCACCGCACGGTATGACACTAGGTGGCGGTTGTGAAGTAACCATGCACGCCGACCGCGTGGTGGCTGCTGCCGAAACCTATATTGGTTTGGTAGAAGTGGGTGTTGGCTTATTGCCAGCAGGTGGCGGTACTAAGGAGTTCGCGTTGCGCGCTTCTAAAAGCTTCCGTAAAGGCGATGTGCAGCTGAACCGCATTCAAGATGCGTTTGTGAACATTGCTACTGCTAAGGTAGCGACATCGGCTCACGAAGCTTACCACTTAAATATCCTTCGCGAAGGCCAAGATATAGTAGTAGTAAATGGCGAGCGCCAGATTGCTGAGGCTAAGAAAGAAGTTATCCGCATGGATGAGCGTGGTTACACCCGCCCTATACCTGAGGAGGTTACCGTTCTGGGTCGCAGCGTATTGGCTGGTTTGTATGGTGGATCATACGGTTTCTATTTCGGCAAATATGCTACCGAGCACGACATGAAGATAGCCAACAAAATTGCCTACGTATTGAGCGGCGGCGATTTGAGCGGCGAACAGAAAGTGAGCGAACAGTACCTTTTAGACCTTGAGCGCGAAGCGTTCTTGTCGCTATTGGGTGAGCAAAAAACGCTTGAAAGGATTCAAAGTATCCTTAAAACCGGAAGACCATTAAGAAACTAAGATTGGGTAGAAATGACCATCAGTACTTGATACTTGATACTCACTACTTGATACTAAAAACAAAACAATGAGCCAAGAAGCATATATAGTAGCCGGTTACCGCAGTGCGGTAGGTAAGGCTGGCCGCGGTGGTTTTAGACATACCAACCCGGTAGAACTGGCCCGTGAGGTGATTGCTCACCTTTTGAAATCGGTTCCAGCACTCGATCCAACAAGGATTGACGATATTATTGTAGGTAATGCCGTACCAGAAGCCGAGCAGGGTTTGCAAATGGGCCGTTGGGTGGCCGTTCGCTCACTGCCGATTGAAGTACCCGGCGTAACCGTTAACCGCTACTGCGGTTCGGGCGTGGAGACTATTGCTATGGCTACTGCCAAAATCAAAGCCGGCTTTGCCGACGTGATCATTGCTGGTGGCACTGAAAGCATGAGCCTTGTGCCCACAGTAGGTTACAAAACCGTACCAAACTTTGAGGTAGCTAAAAATACCCCTGAGTATATGTTGGGCATGGGCCACACAGCCGAGAAAATGGCCAGCATCTACGGTATTACCCGTGAAGCAGCCGATGAGTTTTCTTACCAATCGCACCAAAAAGCTTTTAGAGCTATTGAAGGTGGTTTGTTTAAAAACGAAATTGTGCCAATCGAAGTAGAGGAAATCTATGTAGAGAACGGCAAACGCAAAACCAAAAAGTATGTGGTTGACACGGATGAAGGTCCGCGAGCCGATACTTCTGTGGAGGTGCTATCCAAACTACGCCCCGCTTTCTCATTAGGTGGTATTGTAACCGCAGGCAACTCTTCACAAACATCAGACGGTGCCTCTTTCGTATTGGTAATGTCAGAGCGAATGGTAAAGGAGTTGAACTTAGAGCCAATTGCCCGCATGGTAAACTGTGCCTCTGCAGGTGTTGACCCAAGCATTATGGGTATTGGCCCAGTGGCTGCCATTCCACGCGCTTTGAAACAGGCTGGCATGACCTTGAACCAAATCGACTTGATAGAGTTGAACGAAGCCTTTGCTACCCAAGCTTTGAGCGTAATTAAAGAAGCGAATCTTAACCCAGAAATCATCAACGTAAACGGTGGAGCCATAGCATTGGGTCACCCACTAGGTTGCAGCGGCACCAAATTGACCGTTCAGTTATTGAACGAGCTACGCCGCCGTAAGCAGAAATATGGTATGGTTACTGCTTGTATTGGCGGTGGACAAGGTATTGCTGGCATTTATGAACTTTTGAATTAAATATAGAGCGCAGCCGACAACCAAAACTAATTGTCGGCTGTTATTTTTAAACGTTGACAGGAATTATTACCAACAGAAAAAATCCTAAATTGTAATGGAAGCAACTGCAGTAAAAACGAATGCCCTTAAAGGGGGCGAGTTCATCGTGAAGGAATCAAAAGCGGAAGACGTTTTCATCCGCGAGGAACTGAACGAAGAACAACTCATGATAGCGGATATGTGCAAAGATTTCATTGAAACTGAAATCGACCCTATCCTAGATCGTATCGATTCTTTAGAAGAAGGATTGATGCCTAGCCTACTTGACAAAGCTGGCGAACTTGGCCTTTTGGGTATGGCTATACCTGAAGAATATGGTGGCTATGGTAAAGACGTAAACACCAACACGGTAGTTACGGAGTTGATGGGTGGTGCTCACTCATTTGCAGTAGCACTTTCTGCTCACACCGGCATCGGTACTTTGCCAATTTTGTATTACGGTACCCCTGCCCAAAAGCAAAAGTACCTACCAGGTTTGGCTACTGGCGAGTTGAAAGCATCTTATTGCCTTACTGAGCCAGGTTCTGGTTCGGATGCATTGGGTGCTAAAACCAAAGCGGTATTGAATGCTGAGGGCACGCACTATGTATTGAACGGCCAAAAAATGTGGATTACCAACGGTGGTTTTGCCGACGTATATGTGGTGTTCGCAAAAATTGATGGTGAGAAATTTACCGGCTTTATTGTTGAGCGCGGCACACCAGGCCTTTCGCTAGGTGCAGAGGAGAAAAAACTAGGTATTAAAGGTTCTTCTACCCGCCAAGTATTTTTCCAAGATTGTTCAATACCAAAAGACAATTTGTTAGGCGAAATTGGCAAAGGCCACAAAATCGCTTTTAACATCTTGAACATCGGTCGCTACAAATTGTGCGCTGCTGCAATTGGTGGTTCTAAGCGTGCTGCCACTACTGCTGTAAAATACGCTAACGAGCGCAAACAGTTCAACGTATCTATTTCTAGCTTTGGTGCTATCCAATACAAGTTGGCTGAGCAAGCTATCCAAATTTTTGCTGGCGAATCTATTTCTTATCGCACCAGCGATTTGATTGAGAAGAAAGAACAAGAATTGTTGGCTAAAGGCGCTTCACACAACGAAGCACTATTGGCTGCTGCCGAAGAGTACTCTATTGAGTGCGCCATCTTGAAATTTGTAGGCTCTGAGATATTGGATTATGTGGTTGATGAAACCGTACAAATCCACGGTGGCTATGGTTTCTCTGAAGAGTACCCAGCTGCACGCGCCTACCGCGATAGCCGTATCAATCGTATTTTCGAAGGCACTAACGAAATTAACCGTTTATTGACCGTTGATATGCTTGTGCGTAAAGCCATGAGTGGCCAAGTTGACTTGATGACCCCTGCAATGGCGGTACAAAAAGAGCTAATGAGCGTGCCTACTTTTGGCAGCGACGACAGCGATGTTTTGTTTGCCGCTGAGAAAAAAGCCATTGCGAACGCCAAGAAAGCTATTTTGATGACTGCAGGTGCTGCTTTCCAAAAGCTGATGCAGAAATTGAAAGAAGAGCAAGAGATAGTGATGGATATTGCTGATATGATTGCTCTAGTTTTCACTGCCGAATCTGCTTTGCTACGTGCCGAGAAGATTCAAAGCATGAAAGGTGAAGCCGAAGCAGCATTATATGTAGCTATGGCCCGCGTTTACTTGAGCGATGCTTTGGAGAAAGTTAACGTTCATGGCAAACATGCCCTTGCTGCCTTTACCGAAGGCGACGAGCAGCGCATTATGCTAATGGGCTTGAAACGCTACACCAAAATGGATGTAGTAAACACCAAGGCTCTTCGCCGCGAGATTGCTGCGAAGATTATTGATGCGAATCAATATCCTTTCTAAACCGAAATCTTTCCAGATTTTTATTGCAATACGGCCGCTTCGGGAAACTGGAGCGGCCTTTTTGTTATGCACTAAGTACCGAGGGTGATGCCCCCGGCTATAAGTATGGTGCCCCTTTGGGGCGTGACCGTAGTGTTTCTTTAGCTCCTCCCCTTTTCAGGGGGAGGTCGGGAGGGGGTAAGGGTCGGGCGGAGAATTTTAAACTTGCCCCAGCAGTTATTCGTAGCGAAAAATTATTACCCTATTGAAATTGAGTTTGTAAAAGCTTTGTGAATTACATCTGCGTCTCAAGACGGGGACGAGTGGGCAAAATTAGTGCCTAATATGTTAGTAATACCGTTGCCAAATCAAATAGCCTAAAGCCGTGGTACAAGAGAATTTGCCTGATACGGACTGAATTTAATGTAGATTGTTTTTAAACCGTGTCTTAGTTTTAATGGATGGCTGCTTGGCTTCGCCAAAGTGCGTGTTTAATTCTAGAAAGCACATCTCAGCCAATTTTCTGGCTATACATTTTATCCATAAGCAAAGTGTGCGGAAACGCCAATGCTGAAATGGCAACTAACACGGCAATATTTGCATTTGCACCGCTAAAATAGATTACAGCGGCAATGCCCAATAAACTCAATAAGGTGAATGGGGCCAGCAATGCTATGAAAGCTCTTATGCTAGAAATTAGCTTTGCTGTTGTAAACGCTTGGTATTCTTTTTGCAAAATCAATAAGGCATGCCACAAGCCAAAATAGATGGAGAACGCTATAAGTGGAGGTAAAACATTAAAAACAAACAAAATTAATATTAGCTGAGCACTGAAAACTACCAACTTCGTGAGCGCGACTAAATTTTTCGCAATCATTACTATCGAGATAACAACCTGTATTGCTATAGACGAATAGAATACGTAATAGGAATACTTTATGGTATCTGCGAGATGTATACTTTGGTTAAACCAATCAGGAAAAATGGTTTGGAGATAAGCAGTGTTGGAAATCATTAATGCAGAAATAATAATGAGTCCATAATTGTACCGCACTAATAAAATAAATTTAGAGGATAGGTCTCTTGTAATAATTTCTGTATCGGCTTGGCCAAAATGATATGCTGAATAGAGAAGGAATAAGACGAAGCTCAAAAAAGGTGAAACAAACCAAGCGGCAATGTAAAGTGCAACGATACTTAGGTAGCCAATAAGAAACAGATATAGCTTTTTGTTGGGTAATAATTTTAAAACTTCAGCGGCTAGTATATGATCGACCGCACCGTGCGAGATACCAACAAAACCAATCAACACCAATGCGAGCACACATTCAAAAACGAAATGAAAGCTGCCACCTGCAGAAGCATACAACATGAAAGCGACAGATATTATGGTTACTAGTGTTCTCATCGGCAGGTATCAAAAAAAAGGGGAGTAAAAACTGCTTTTTACTCCCCTCCGCTTTTGTTAAGGTTCTTTACTTAGCAGCGTTCAACTCCTTAGTATCGCTTACTGCTAGAGTATATATTACCAAGCCGAAGCCAATCTTGTTTACCGCATCGCCAATGTTATAGATTACATCCATAAAACCAGCATCAACGCCAAAATTGATTCCGATAAATCCACCTTGGGTTCCCAAAATATATCCTAGCGGATAAATGGCCCATCCAGCTAATACAAACCATGCAAGAGCTTTATTGGCTTTCAACACGGCACCTCCAGCGTTTTTGGCCAACTGTGCAACTTCTCCAGCCCACACTAGATAAATGATGTAAAAATGGCCTAGTCCTGAGATACCACCCCAGATCCAAGATTGCGTTTGGCCACCATAAATAGCCTCACCAATGTAGCCTGTTACCAACATAAATACAGAAGCTGCAATCAACTTCCACATAGTCGATATTTTACCACCTACCTTTTTGGTTATTAAATAAAACTCAACGCACATTAGGGGCACTGTAAGTAGCCAATCAACATACCTGAAAAATGTTGGTGATTCTCCTGTGCTTACAAAGTAATCACGCATGTAAAAGTAATGCACCGCGGCAATAAAGGTAATCAAACCTGACACCATCATGGACGTTCGCCATTTAGCATCAACGTTTCGCATTTCAAGCCAAAAAAAAGCAGTTGCTGCCATCATTGCCATAGACCCCACAAAAAAGGTAAAAGCAATAGCCTGCGTAAGGTTAAAGGGGCCGCTGAAGATTTCAGAGGCATTCGTAATTGTTAGTGTTAACATAGCTTTGGGTTTAGTTTATGATTCCATTAACAACAAGATAGCTATAATTGTTTTTTGACAATTGAATTTTATAATTACGCATATTACATTGTTACATACCTTAGCAAGATTTACAATTAACGCCAGCCAATACCCCAATTACCTACCCAACAGATATGAAAATATCTCAAAAATTGTAAATTATTTTTACCGGCGTACGTCCAAGGCTAACACTAACATTTACAATAAAATAGGGGTGCAGTTAACTTTATTCGGACAGGTGCTATTTGGTAATCGTTGAAAATGTTTTAAGATTTGCAAACTGAAATCACGCTATAATATGAACCTGAATATTTATACCATTTTACTTTGCTTGGCCGCGTTGTTGGGCAGCCTGACCCTAAGTGCACAAACTACCGTGCCCAATGGTACATTTGAGTCTTGGACCGGTATTGGTGGCAGTAGCGAAGAACCTACCAACTGGAACTCAACTAAAACAGGTGGTGGTAATGCACCTTCTGCTCCTCAAACATGCACCCGTGATGGCAATGCCCATTCGGGTACTTATTGTATGAAATTAAAGGCTACCACCTTTTTCGGTGTTACTGTTAACGGTATAGCGAGTACTGGAAAATTAGAAGCGCCTGACTTTAATCCTGCGAATGGATATGCTGGTACTGTATCCAATGATGCTAATTTTAACAGCCCTTTTACAGGAAGACCAGATAGTTTGGTAGGTTGGTACAAATATACTTCTGCAGGCAGCAACTCTGGCACCGTGCAAGTAAACCTGCACACTGGCGCTGGTGCATTACCAGAGAGCGGCAGCGGTCAAGGTAATACAACAGCAAACGTAGTAGCCAGAGCAATATTTAACACCCCTGCATCTACAGTTTCTGGTTGGACCCGCTTTTCTGTGCCATTCGTATATGTTAATGGCAACACACCTGGGTATTTTCTAAGTGCCATAAACACTGGTGCCAATAACAATAACACCATCTGGATTGATGACTTGGAGGTAATTTACAACCCCGCTCTTACTACCGGCACAGTAGCTACAGGCCCATATTATGTAACCGGTACTGCAGGTAGCGCTATTAGTGTTCCGTTTACGGCAGTTGGTAACTATACTGGTGGAAACACCTTTACCGCACAATTGAGCAATGCCAGCGGCTCATTTGCGAGCCCTGTAACCATCGGTTCTGTTACTAGTGGCACATCCGGTACTATTGCTGCTACCATCCCAGCAAATACGCCTACAGGCACGGGATACCGCATCAGAGTAGTATCGAGCAGTCCTGCGCTCACTGCCAACGATAATGGAAGCAACATCACTATTAATTTGGTAAATACCACTGTAGCCCCAGCAACGTCTCAAACCCTTGCAGCAAACGTAGCAGGCAACCTACTTACCGTAACCGAAACTCCTGCGGCGCTCTCAAGGGAGTGGCGTTTTGCCACCGCAAGCGGCGGGCCATATACTGCTTTTAGCCCAGCTGCTAACAACACTACCTTTGCCCCTCAATTTGCCAATGCCGGTATTTATTATGTTATTGCCCAATCAACATACGCTGGCGGGTTTGTTGCCAAATCGAACGAAGTGGTGGTAACGGTGGTAGGCAATAGTATTGCACCTTCATCTAGCCAAAGCTTATTGGTAGGTGGCACTGGCAACTTGCTAACCGTAACCGAAACACCAACCGGCACCAGCCGCGAATGGAAATTTGCTACTGCAATAGGCGGACCCTACACGGCATTTACTCCTGCCGAAACGGGTACCACCTATGCGCCAATATTTAATAGCGGTGGCACATACTATGTTGTAGCTCAAAGTGTAATCAATGGAACTACTGTAACTAGTAACGAAGTAGAAGTATCGGTGAGTACCGTAAACCTGCTTACGGGTGCTATTACTCCTAGCGCTTACTATTTTAGCCCATCGGCACCAGCAGCTTCAGTTACCGTACCATTTACTACTACCAGCACCTTTGCTGGCGGCAATATATTTACGGCACAACTTTCAGATGCAAACGGCAGCTTTGCTAATGCAACTAACATTGGCACTGATACTGGCACAGGCAGTGGAAGCATCAACGCTACCATACCTTCATCAACCCCTGCAGGTATTGGCTACCGCATACGCGTAGTGGCTAGCAACCCTGCGGTAAATGGCAGCAACAATGGTTCAAATTTGTTGATCGACCAATTTAACAACAGCATATCCCCTGCAAGTGCGCAAAGCTATACGATTGGCAGTGCAGGCACAACACTTACTATAACCGAAAGCCAGACAGCTAGCCGCGAATGGAAGTACGCTGCCGTAAGCGGTGGCCCATACCAAAGCTTTAGCCCGCCACAAACGGGTGCTAGCTACTTACCGGCCTTTAGTGTAATTGGCACCTACTACGTAGTAGCTACTTCGCAAAACCAATATAGCGATCTAACTACCAGCAACGAAGTAGAAGTAACCGTCGTAAACGGTACTACTTTATCTACCTCAACTGTTACTGGTTCACCGTTCTTAGTATCACCTAGCAGCAATGTACAAGTGACTATTGATTATACTAGCGACATTGTGTTTGGTGGCAGCAACGTACTTAGTGCTGAGCTTTCAGACGCTAATGGAGACTTTACCAACCCAGTAGTAATTGGCACATCGCCTGGGTCGAGTATTAATGCTATTATACCTAGCAATACCCTTGCAGGTACTGGTTACCGCATCCGGGTAGTATCTACCACCCCAGCGGTAGTGGGCACCGATAATGGCACCAACCTTGAAGTAATTCCATTTGAGATTGCTGCAACGCCGCTAGATACCCAAAGGATTGTGCAGAATGTTAGCGGCACTATTGTTACTATTAACGAAACGCATCCCGCAACGCGCGAATGGTTAACCTCTGGTACATCAGGCTTTGGCTATGGCGCTTTCAGCCCAGCCGAAACAGGCAATACTTACACGCCTAACTTTGCCAATACCGGTGTTAAGTATGTGGTGGTAAAGTCGGTAAACCAATGGAACGATACGCTTACTTCGGCTGAGATGGTGGTTATAGTAACGCCTTTTGTTGGCATCAACGAAGCAGCTCAAGGTATCATCAAAGCCTACTGGAACCAATCAGATTTGATGATTGACTTAACGGGTTCAGTTATCGAAAACCCAACGATGCAGCTATTCGATTTGGGCGGTAAATTGATTTTGGAAAGTGGGTTAACGAGCAATAGTTTAAATCAAATTAACGCTCAGTTGCCAGGTGGAGTATATGTATTGCAATTGTCTGGAGCGAACCAAAGCTTTAAGGTAAAAACCTTTAAGCAATAAGATTTTAACCGTTTTTTTCATGGGTCCCGCAGTGCTTGAGGAGGCGCTGCGGGATGTTTTTTTAGGGAAGAACTGCTTCGCTTTAAACTTGATACATAATGCTTGTTGGGTTGCAGATGAAGGAGCAAAAATGCCGGTTTCATGGGTTATCCTTCCTATCATCCTAGGTTTACCTTCATTTGCCCAACTTTATATTCCAACCCCATTGTGCCTTTAACCTTGCTTGAATAAATACTTACTGTAAATGCTTTATCCTCTTCCGCACAAAGGCCCACAGACATAAGTAACGCATAAGTAGCTGATAACAACTCTTTCATTCCCTTTTACTTTAAAAAAGCAAAGCCTTGCCGGATTATGGCAAGGCTTTGCATCAGACCTTTAACTTTTATTTAAAAATAGCTCATGCGGCGTGGGCTGAGGTACTTATCTTTTTTGCCGAACTCATAGCTCAACATGATCTCGTGAGAGCCGCTCTGGTATGCGCCAATGCCGCTCAAGGTATAATCGTAGGCATAGCCCAAACGAAGGCCTTTAACGAACATGTACTCAATCATGCCCAACACAGCAGCAGGCTGCTGGAACGATGAGCGGAACGAAGCACCAAGCCAAAGCGATTCTTTGATTAACAAGCTTACGTTGTAATCGGCTTGGAATGGAGTATTTTCAACGTACTTAAACAAAATAGACGGACGCAATTTCAAGTTTTCGTTCAACTTAACAATGGCACCTACCGTAAAAAAATAGTGGCGTGAAGTGCGGGCCACCAGATTGTTGGTACCTGAAAGTTTTACATTGTCAGACAAGCTAGTGTTCAACATGTGCGGAATAGAGGCACCCAAATAGAACTTATCAGTATAGTAGTAAACACCTGCACCAAAGTTAGGGCTGAAAATATTTTGTGAGTTTTGAGAAAAGCTCGGGTCGCCGCCAGTGGTTGAGGTTATCTCACTCCAACGTTGGCGGTAGTTGTTAAACTGGGCATTCAAACCAAAGGAGAGTTTACCTTTCCAAAAAGCTTTTTTACCTACTGGCAAACGATATGCATAACTCAAAGTAACATTCGTCATGTTGGTTACGCCAATATTGTCGCTGCCCAACGATATGCCCAACCCAATGCGGTCGTTCATCAATGGCGCGTGAGCTGCAACTAGGGCCGTGCGCGGCACACCATCGCCAAAACCGGCCCATTGGTGCCTATATAGCGCTAATACCACTGGCCTTTCGCGGCTACCGGCATATGCAGGGTTTACAGCAAGGCCGTTAAACATGTACATGCTGTATTGTGCATCTTGTTGAGCATTGGCTTCCTTTACACCAACTCCAATAAAGAGCATGATAAATGCGGTGATTAAAAACAAAAACTTTTTCATATCTGTGTTTGGTCTGTTTTTCAAAAATCTTTACTCAGAAGCGAAACTTATTCTCGAAAGCACCGTAACACTGAATACCCTTAGTGTGTCTGGTCCGTTTCTGAGATTGGTCAAAAAAATTTCAATCCTGTCAATCAACTTTTATTAAAATAGTAGTTGCGCTTGTTACCGCTTCTACCGCAATGCTATGCTTATTAATATTGGCAATGCCGGGGCTTTTCACAGCCCCGGCCTTACCATTGATTTTTATTTATTGCTACCTCGGTGAATTACTACGAAGCCAGTGTAAGGCGGTGTAGTACCATCATTGATTTCCAATACATAGAAGTAAGTTCCATCAGGTAGTGGTTCTCCGTCCATATTGCTACCGTTCCAGTCGTTGTTATAAGGTTTTGCCTCATAAACCGTGTTGCCCCAACGGTTGAATATCTCCAACTTGTTTTTAGGGAACTTAGTAATGTCAACAATCTCGAAGTTGTCGTTAATACCGTCACCGTCAGGAGAGAAACCATTAGGTATTGATACATTCGGACGATCAGGCAATACTGTTACAAACACCCAAGCTGAATCGCATAGTGAAGGTATACCATCATCGCAGATAACATACATGAAGCTATCTACCCCAACAAAATCAGTATCAGGCGTGTAGGTGATAGTACCGTCTCCATTGATGGTAGTAGTACCATGTGTTGGAGGGGTAGGAATACCAGTTACATTGATGTTGTCGCCATCAGGGTCGCTGTCATTACCCAATACTGGGATATCGATAGGTGTTCCACTTACAGTAGTTACAGTATCGTTTACCGCAATTGGTGGGTTGTTACAGTTACCTGCAGTGATGCTGAATGTTTCTGTATAGATACAACCTTTGCCATCGGTTACGGTTACTGTGTAATCACCAGGCTCTAGGTTATCAACCAAATCCGTTTGAGGACCATGAGCCCAATTTACGGTTACTGCACCAGTGCCACCGCTAATAGTTAGGCTAATGCTACCATCAGCTGCATCTTGGCAAGTTACATTGGTAATATTAGATGCAACTACCAATTGTGCCGGATTAACTAAAGTAGCCGATGCAGCGGTAGTACAACCATTACCATCAGTAACCGTTACAGTGTAAGTGCCAGCAGGTACCCCAGTCAAATCAGACACGTTGCCCGCGCCAGTACTCCAGCTATAGCTGTATGGAGCGGTTCCACCAACTACACCTTTCACACGAACTTCACCACTGCTATCGTTGTAGCAATTCAGTTCGCTAGCCGCAATCAATACTTGCATTGAATCAGGTTGTGTAATGGTTACCGTTATGGTGTTGCTTGTGCAACCGTTCGCATCAGATACGCTCACTGTGTATGTGCCGGCAGTTAACCCAGTTGCAGTGGCAGCAGTATCGCCATTGCTCCAGTCGTATACATAAGGGGCGGTTCCGCCAGTGGCAGCTACCGCAGCTGTGCCATTACTGTTACCATAGCAAGCCAAAGTATCGGCCGATACCAAGCTTAACACCAAAGTATCGGGCTGGGTAATGGTAACTTGTAGCGGCTGGCTTGAGCAACCGTTGGCATCGGTTACAATTAGGGTGTACGAACCAGCACTTAGACCAGCAAGGTCTTCAGTATTGCCAGCAGTACCCCAATCGAAGCTGTATGGTTGAGTACCACCAGAAGTAGTTACATCAATTGAACCATTGGTTAGGCCGTTGCAGGTTACATTTGTAGCACTATCCAAAGAAGCAACCAATTCGTTTGGTTGAGTTAGTGTAATGCTAGCTGTAGCTGAACAACCATTGGCTGCAGTTACGGTTACTACATAAGAACCTGCGCCTAGGCCAGTAAGGCTTGAACCTTGACCTGCAGGACTCCATTGATAAGTAAACGGACCGTCTCCGGTAACAATGCTAACCGTAATAGAGCCATCTTGAGCGTTGAAACAGTTAATATCGTCACGGTCGGCAACAAATACAACTGCTTCAGCCGCTTCAACTTCGGCATAAGTAGTACCGCTGCAACCGTTCGCATCTGTTACTGTTACCGCATAGGTACCAGCATTTAGGCCACTTAAGTTGGCAGTAGTTGCACCATTGCTCCAAAGGTAAGTATAAGGTGTTGCGCCGCCAGTTACGCCAATATTGATAGCGCCGTTGGCTTGGCCGCATGATACATGATCAACTTTAGCTACCGTTACATCTATAGCAGTGGTGTTTGGCACAATCACATATTCAGTTGCAGAGCAACCGTTGACATCGGTAATGGTTACCTCATACAAGCCACCCACTAGGGCACTTGCAGTCGCCGATGTGGCACCATTGCTCCAAGCATAAGTATAAGGAGCTAAACCACCAGATACAGTTACTGTTGCTTCGCCATTTGAACCACCACAATCAGCAGCGGTTGCGCTAGCAGTAATGGTAAACGGACTAGTTTCGTCAACTTCAATGCTAACCACTGTTTGGCAATCGCTAGTATCGGTTACCGTTACGGTGTAAGTACCGGCAGCCAAACCAGCAATGCTTGCTGAATTAGCACCATTGCTCCAAGCAAAGCTCAAAGTACCTGAACCACCAGTTGTTGCCAAGCTAATGGCGCCAGTGTTTCCACCTCCGCAAACCACTGGGGTAACGGTAGGAGTAACAGCGATAGTTGAAGTTGAACTAACAGCAGCAGTAGAAGTAGCAGAACAGCCATTGGCATCAGTTACCGTCAATCCGTAAGAACCAGCAGTCAAACCGCTCAAGCTATTGCCTGATCCAGCATTAGACCAAGTATAAGTGTAAGGAACTGAACCACCAGATACCGAAGCATCAATAGCACCATTGCTATCGCCGCAAGTAGCGTTGGTTATACCTAGGTTAATTACCAAGGCATTGGTAACATTAACCGTAGCGCTTACGGTTGCAGTACAGCCGTTTGCATCGGTAACGGTTACGCTGTATAAGCCAGCACTTAATGCGGTCAAATCAGCGGTAGTGGCACCATTGCTCCATTGGTAAGTGTATGGCGCTGTGCCACCCACAACCGAACTAGTAACCGTGCCATCAGCGTTGCCATTACATGCTACGCCAGTAGGGTTTGCAGTTACGGTCAATACATCCGGTTGGGTAATAACTACTGGAGTAGATACCGAACAACCATTGCCATCGGTTACAGTTAAAGTATAGGTACCAGCGGCCAAAGCGCTTAGGTCGGCAGTAGTAGCGCCGTTGCTCCAAGCATAAGTATACGAACCAACACCACCAGATACAACCGTGTGGGTTGAACCATTGTTGGCATTGTTACAGCTTACATTGGTACCTTCGGTAATAACTACTATTGCAGTTGGAGTAGACAACCTTACCAAAGTTGAGGCTTGACAGCCAGCAGCATCAGTAACCGTTAGGCTAAACGGACCAGAAGGCAAGTTAGTTAAGTCTTGGGTGATAGCTCCGTTGCTCCATAGGTAAGTATAAGGGCCTACACCACCAGTTACGCTAACGTCAACTGCACCAGTGCTTGAGTTGGCACAAGTAAGGTTGGTTACATTATCGATAGTGATAGCTGGGCCACTAATGTTGCCAACAGGAACAGAAGTTTGTGTTGAACAACCATTAGCATCGGTGATAGTTAGAAAATATATACCAGCAGCTAAGTTGTTGGCATTGGCTGCAGTTGCGCCGTTGCTCCAAGCATAAGTGTAAGGGGCAGTGCCGCCACTTACGGCAACAGTAGCCGAACCGTTTGCTTGTCCACAGTTTGCATCGGTAGTATTCACTAAAGCTCGCAGCGATACAATCTCTTCTACTTCTAAAATCAATACTTCCAAACAACCGGCAGCATCGGTTACGGTAGCAAAGTAAGTACCAGCAGTTAGGCCTGAAGCGCTTGAACCTGAACCTAGTGGAGTGCTCCAAGCATAGGTGTAAGGAGCTGTGCCACCAGTTATGCCCAAGCTAATGGATCCAGTAGCGCCAGTTCCGCACAAAACGCCAACTGTAGCAGTAGTTACATCAATATCAGATGAACCACTTACTGCAACATTGGCAGAAGCAGTACAACCATTTACAGCGTCGGTTACGGTTACAGTGTAAATACCAGGAGCCAAGTTGCTAATACTAGCAGTGTTTCCAGTGCCCCAGTTATAAGTAAATGAACCTGAACCACCGCTTACGCTAACCGTAGCTACACCGTTGCTCTGTACGCAAGTAGCGTTGGTTACTGCGGTGTTCAATACCAATATGTTGTCAGTACCAACAGTAACCGTTGCGCCAATTGTACAACCATTAGCATCGGTTACCGTTACAATATATACACCAGCAGATAAGCCAGTCAAATCTTCAATTGTTGAGCCATTGCTCCAAGCGAAGCTATATGGCAATGTACCACCACCAATTAGCAAATCAGCTGCACCGTTGGCACCACCTTCACAAGAAACATTGTCGGCAGTTGCTTCTATGGTCAACTCATTTGGTTGGCTAATAGTAAAGCTTGCAGAGCCAGTACAACCTGCAGCATCCGTTACAGTTACACCGTAGGTTCCAGCTGCAAGGCCAGTCACATCCTCGGTAGTTGCACCGTTGCTCCATACAAAAGTATAAGGGCTTACACCACCAATAACGGTAATATCCAAAGCACCATCGGCATTACCAAAGCAACTAACGTTGGTGGTAGTAGTCGCAGTTATTTGCAATGAGTCGTTCTCAGTAATGGTAGCTGTCGCAGTTGCGGTACAACCGTTCAAATCAGTAACCGTTACAGTATAGGTTCCTATTGTTAGGCCACTGATATCTTCAGTAGACTGTTGGTTGCTCCATGCAAATGTGTAAGGAGAAGTGCCACCAGTTACGCCAAGGTCAATAGCTCCAGTGCTACCACCATTACAAGCTACATTGGTTTGTGCATCAATAGTAGCTACCAGCAAAGTTGGCTCGCTAATAGTGAAGCTACCTGTTGCAGTACAATTGTTAACATCCGTTGCAGTTACATTATAAGTGCCAGCAGTCAAGCCAGTCAAATCTTCCGTTGTAGCACCGTTGCTCCATACAAAAGTGTAAGGGGCAACACCACCTGCTACAGCTATATCAATGTCGCCATCGTTGCCACCATTGCAAGACGCGTCGTTTGAGCCGTTCAACGATACCACCAATTGTGGTTGCTCGGTTACGGTTGCGCTGGCAGTTGCAGTGCAACTATTAGCATCAGTTACGGTAACGGTATAAGTACCAGCAGTTACACCAGCTATGTTTTGCGTGGTGTCTCCGTTACTCCATACGTAAGTGTAAGCAGTAGTACCACCATTTACGGTTAAAGTAATGGCACCATCGTTGCCACCAAAGCAGCTAACCACATTATCGGCAGCAGCCGAAGCAGTAAGTGTTAAAGGCTCTTCAACGGTAAAGATACCAGTAGCAGTGCAGTTGGCTGCATCTGTTACAGTTACGGTATATACACCTGCAGCTAGACCGCTAATATTTTGTGTAGTGGACGCATAAGCTCCTGGGCCAGACCAGCTAAAAGTATAAGCCGGTACACCACCGGAAATATTCAAGAATATTGAGCCGTCAGAAAGTCCGTTACAAGTAGCGTCAATTGCTTGGTCTAAATCAACCACTAATGCAGGGCTTTCGGTAATAGTTGCGCTTGCGGTTGCAGAACAACCATTGGCATCAGTCACGGTTACGGTATAAGTACCTATTGCCAATCCCGAAAGGTCTTCGGTAGTTGCGCCGTTGCTCCAAGCATAAGTATAGGTAGAAGTTCCACCAGTTACACCAAGGTCAATTGCTCCAGTACTTCCACCGTTACATGCTACATTGGTTTGTCCGTCAATGGTTGCTACCAATACCGCTGGCTGCGTAATGTTACTGTTACCAGTTGCAGTACAGCCAACAGCATCGGTTACAGTTACACCATATGCTCCTGCAGTTAAGCCAGCAACGTCTTGGGTTGTATCGCCATTGCTCCACAAGTAAGTGTAAGGAGCAACACCGCCTGCAACGGTAATATCAAATGAACCATCATTACCACCATTACATAATACATTGGTTTGTCCTACCAAGGTTGCAGTCAATAATGGGTTCTCGGTTATGGTTGCGCTTGCAGTTGCGGTGCAACTGTTGGCATCGGTAACGGTAACAGTGTAAGTACCGGCAGTTAAACCACTAATATTTTGTGAAGTTGCGCCGTTGCTCCATACATACGCGTATGCAGTTGTGCCACCGTTCACCGTTAAGGTTATTGAACCATCGTTGCCACCGAAGCAAGTCACAACATTATCGGCAGCTGCAGTAGCAGTAAGCACCGCAGGCTCGCTTATAGTAAAGGTACCTGTGCCAGTGCAACCAGCAGCATCAGTTACAGTTACTGAATATGAACCCACAGGTAGGCCAGTTACATCTTCGGTAGTTGCACCGTTGCTCCATGCAAAGTTATAAGCAGGTACACCACCCGATACAGTAATATTTAGGGCACCATCGCTTAAGCCATTACAGCTAACATTGGTTGTACCCGTTGCTGCTATGGTAAGCGCATCATTTTGAGTAATAGTAGCAGATGCGGTGGCAGAACAGCCATTTGCATCGGTTATAGTTACTGTATAAGTACCAATAGCCAAACCTGAAATATCTTGAGTAGTTGCACCATTGCTCCAAGCATAAGTATAGGCAGTTGTGCCACCAGATACACCCAAGTCAATTGCGCCGGTGCTGCCACCGTTACAAGCTACATTAGTTTGTCCGTCGATAGTAGCTACCAACAAAGTAGGCTCACCAATAGTGAAGCTGCCAGTTGAAGTACAATTGTTGGCATCAGTAACCGTCACAGCATAAGTGCCAGCGGTCAAGCCAGTCAAATCTTCAGTTACAGCACCTGTGCTCCACACATATGTGTAAGGAGAAACACCACCCGCCACAGCTATATCAATGTCGCCATCGTTGCCGGCGTTACAAGACACGTCGTTTGAGCCATTCAACGATACCACCAATTGTGGTTGCTCGGTTACGGTTGCACTTGCAGTTGCGGTGCAATTATTAGCATCTGTTACGGTTACGTTATAAGTACCGGCAGTTAAACCACCAATATTCTGAGTAGTGGCGCCGTTGCTCCATACATAAGAGTATGCTGTTGTGCCACCATTAACCGTTAAGGTTATTGAACCATCGTTACCACCGAAGCAAGTCACAACATTATCAGCAGCAGCAGTAGCAGTAAGCACCGCAGGCTCGCTTATAGTAAATGTACCTGTGCCTGTGCAACCCGCAGCATCAGTTACAGTTACTGAATATGAACCAGCAGCTAGGCCAGTCACATCTTCGGTAGTTGCACCATTGCTCCAAGCAAAGTTATAAGCAGGTACACCACCCGATATGGTAATATTTAGGGCACCATCGCTCAAACCATTACAACTTACGTTGGTAGTTCCAATAGCAGTTACAGTAAGGGCATCATTTTGAGTAATAGTAGCAGATGCAGTTGCAGTACAACCATTTGCATCGGTTACAGTTACGGTATAAGTACCAATAGCTAAACCTGAAATATCTTGAGTAGTTGCACCATTGCTCCAAGCATAAGTATAGGCAGTTGTGCCACCAGATACACCCAAGTCAATTGCACCAGTGCTGCCACCGTTACAAGCTACATTAGTTTGTCCGTCGATAGTAGCTACCAATACGTTGGGTTGGGTTACAAGGTAGCTATTGGTGTAAGTACAGTTATTGTCGTCGGTAATTGTTACACTGTAAGTACCAGCTAACAAACCAGCAATATCTTGGGTAGTTGCACCATTACTCCATAGGTAAGTATAGCCAGGAGAGCCTCCGCTCACAGTCAAATCAATTGAAGCATTGCTTAAACCGTTACAAGTAGGAATTACAATAACCTCGGTTGCACTTATCGCACCACCCGGTTGGAACACCGTATCGGTGCCAGCAACCGTTACCCCAAAGGCATCGGTTACGGTTACGCTGTAAATACCTGCAGGCACACCTGTTAAGTTTTGAGTAGTGGCACCTGTGCTCCATAGGTAAGTAAATGGTGCATTGCCATTAATTACGGTTAGTGCTATTGAACCCGTAGATGCGCCAAAACAATCAACGCTATCTGGTGTCAGTACTATTTGCATTACGTTATAAATAGTAATGTAAGCTGTTGCTGTATCGCACAAGCTAGGCACACCATTATCGCATAGGATGTAAGTAAACTGATCAGGACCAGTATATCCCGCATTTGGTACATAAACAAAATCACCGTTTGGCAATATGGTCAAGCTACCATGGCTCGGGCCAGTAAACTGTGGAACAGTTACAACAATGTTATTGCCATCTTGGTCATAATCGTTAGGGATAACGGTATTGGTAATAGTTACACCCTCTTGGGTAATGTAAGCATCATCAACTGCTACAGGAGGCAAATTGCCACCACCGTTTGGAGGCAATACGTGCACGGTTACCAGTGCGGTGTCGCACAAGCTAGGGTTACCATTGTCGCAAAGAATGTATTCAAAAGTATCATCCCCAATAAATCCAGTTGCAGGCACATAGGTAAATACGCCGTTAGGGCTTATTGAAGTTACCGATCCATTAGTTGGTGGGGTAATCAAAGTAACACCAACGGTAATTATATCTGCGGTATCAGGGTCAAAATCATTCGGGATAACAGTACCAGTTACCGAGGTATTAATATAAGTAACGTAGTCATCGGGATTAGCAACTGGCGGATTGTTGTCGAAGTTAAACGGTGGAATTACGTGAATAGTAACTAAACCCGTATCGCACAAGCTAGGTATGCCATCGTCGCAAATTGAGTAGGTAAATACATCGGTACCAATAAAGCCTGCATTTGGCGTATAAGTATAAGTGCCAGTAGCTGGGTTAAAACCAGCAATAATTCCGTTGGTTGTAGATGTAAGCTGTGTAAAGATTACATTGTCACCATCTGGTTCTTCGTCGTTTGTAGCCACGCTACCGCTCACTGGGGTATTCAACAAAGTATTGTTTATGTCGTTGCGAGCAATTGGCGGTTGGTTGGCCGGATTCTGAATCAAAATATAGGCCGTTGCGGTATCGCACAAGCTAGGCACGCCATTATCGCAAAGGATGTATACAAATTGGTCTGGGCCAACATAACCTGTGTTAGGTGTGTATACAAAGTCGCCGTTTGGCAAAATGGTCAAAGAACCATTGTTTGGGCCACTAAATTGAGGCACTGTAACCGAAATTTGGTTACCATCAGTATCATAATCATTAGGAATTACGGTGCCGTTTACTGGGTTGTTAAGCTCGGTATAGAACGCATCGTCCACAGCTACCGGAGGCAAATTGCTTGGGGTGCCTGGACCGCTCAACACAGTAATTATTACAAATGCGGTATCGCACTTCGGACCCGGTGTACCGTTATCGCAAATACGGTATTGCAAGGTATCGTTTCCTACAAAACCATTATCGGGGGTGTAAGTAAAGCTACCGTTTGGCAACACTAAGAATACACCGTTTGAAGGTAGTTGTATCAAGGTTGTGTTCACCAGAATAATATCGGCGGTATCAGGGTCATAATCGTTATTAATTACAGTGCTGCCAATTTGGGTGTTCACGTAAGTAATAAAGTGGTCGGCATTGGCAACTGGTGGGTTGTTGAACGGATCTTTAGGATCGTCAAGTACCTCTATGTAAACAGTTGCAGTATCGCAAAGGCTAGGTACGCCATTGTCGCAAGTAAAGTAGGTGTAGCTATCTTCGCCAACAAACCCGTTATTAGGGGTATAAGTATAAGTACCTGTTGCTGGGTTGAAAGCAGTTAAAGTACCGTTGCTTGGGCCAGTAATAACAGTGAAGTTTAGATCATCACCATCTGGGTCACGGTCGTTGGTAGAAATATCGCCACTAACCGGAACATTCTTGAGCGTGTTGTTAATGTCGTTACGCGCCAGTGGTGGGCAGTTGGCCACACCTACTGTAACTGATGCAGACTTAAAACAGCCATTAGCATCGGTTACGGTTACGGTATAAGTCCCAGAAACCAAACCGGTAAGGTTGGCTGCGGTGGCACCATTGCTCCACAAATATGCGTAAGGGGTAGAACCACCACTCACGGTTAAGCTTGCGGTACCATCGCTGGTAGCATTGCAACTCACTGTTGTAGAGGTGGCGGTAAGTAAAAGCGAATCGGGCTGGGTAACGGTAATGTTGGCCAAAGCACCAAAACAACCCAAAGAATCGGTTACGGTAACTGCATAGCTTCCAGCCGCAAGTCCTGTTAAGTTTTGAGTTGTAGCTCCGTTGCTCCAGTTAAAGATTAAGCCACCATTGCCGCCAGTCACTGTAATATTAATAGAACCATCATTTCTACCAAAGCAGCTAACTGCTTCTGAGAGAATAGGGTCGATTACAATTATTATAGTATCTGGTTGCGCTATAACAAATGATTTACTAGCCGTGCAACCATTTAAATCGGTAGCAGTTACGCTGTAAGTGCCAGCAACAAGGTCTTCCAAATCTTCTGTCTGAGCTCCATTGCTCCACAAAAACGAGATTACACCTGTGCCACCATTAGCACTAATATTAATTGCACCGTCATTTCCACCAGCACAAGATACTGCCTTGATATCTGAGGGCAATCCGATTACATTAATAGGATCTGGCTCAACTAACAAAAAGAACACCGCACCATCGCAACCGTTTGCATCCTCCACTTCAACGCCATACAGGCCCGAAGTAAGACCAGTTAGGTCTTGGCTATTACCTAGGGTATCAATAGGCAGGTAGGTATTCAAATCGTAACGAACCCATAGGTAAGTATAAGGTGCAGTGCCGCCAGTTAAAGTAAAATCAAGGGCACCATCGGTGCCACCTGCACAACTTATGTTATCAATAAACACGTTGTATTGGAAAGCTGCTGGCTCGGCAATAGGAATATTTCTTACAATGCCTTGGCAACCATTTACATCGGTTACGGTTACACTATAATTGCCTGCAACAAGTAAGCTTATATCTTCGGTTGTTGCTCCATTGCTCCATATGTAAGTAAATGGGCCAGTTCCGCCAAGTACGTTATTAATGTTAATTGCACCATCGTCTGTTTGGTTACATGATGCATCAGTTACAGTGTATTGCACGGTTAGGCTACTGGTGCCTACCACCAAACCATTAACAGTAGCTGTTTGGCTAGCAGCGTCGGTTACGGTTACACTGTAAGTACCTGCAGAAAGGCCCGAAATGTCTTCGGTGGTTGCTCCATTGCTCCACAAATACGAATAGGGAGCAGTGCCCCCACTTACAGTTGAATTTACAGTTCCATTGTTAGTGCCTGTGCAAGTAATATTGGTTGGCAAGGCCGATAGATTAAGCGCACCGCTGGTTGTATTGCATGAGTCTATAATGCAAGTTGAGTTATTACCATAGCTAGTGAAAACCATATTGGGCTGGCAAGCAAAGTTTACCCATTGCTGTACTGTAGTAATAGCTGGCAACGTTGTGTTCCAGCTAAGTGCTATACAGTTAGAGTTGCCTTGAGCATCGAAGTTGGTTACCGCAAAACCAAGAGTGGTTACCTTGGTCCAAGCACCGCCTGTGGGCACTGCATTGGCTGCTGAAAACTCCACCAAACCATACGACCAAATGCCGCTCTGCAAAGCTAGACTCGGCGAACCGGCCATCGTTTGCTGACTGATACGTGGCGTACCTAACATATTCACGTTATAGGTAAAGCGAAGGCTCATGCTCGATACACTATAAGTGCTACCGGTTGGATTGCTCAACTCAATATCTACAAACAATGAATCGTTTGCACAATCCAACCTTACATTGTTGAACCTAATATCAATATTAGGACCAACAGGTGGACATGTTTGGGCTTGTGCCGTGGTTCCCAGCATAAAAAATGCGGCGACCACCCAAATTAATGATAAGTATTTTCTCATAGACTCATTTTTACGCAATACCTATTAATACAGATGCATTATAAGGCAGTTATTTATTCAAAACAACTAATTATTTCCCTACGCTCTGGTTTTTCTCTATTTTTTTGAATATAAAACTTAAACAAAACTACCGCACACCCGAGAACTGGTTAAAGTTTCCAAGCCATTTAGGTAAGTCATTTGAATTACAATCGCAGTCCATATTAAAATCGCCAGGCGAATACATATCGAATTTATTAAAATCTGTACCGAACGGAACAAAATCACTTGAGTTAATGTCGAAATTACAATCGCCATCACCTGAGTGCATTCCGTAAACTGTTCCGCGGCTATCAGTGCCTAATATCTTCTGTCCTGCAGTAGTTGGAGAGCCAGATACAAACGACTGCATATGGGTAAAATCAACACAGATAACGCCATTGCTCGCGTGGTTAGGACACATTTTCACAGGGGTCATTACACCCATGTGGTTACGGTGCTCTACAACTACAAACAATGAGTCGGTCGGGCTGCTATTTAGTTGGAAGATAGTATCGCCAGCTATGGTTTTTACTTTACCACTTCGGGTTAACAAACCAGCTACCTTGTAAATTTCGCTATTGCGATCAGTGTTCGAACGGAAAGATACCAATACCCAGTCTACTACATCAGTGCCAAGGTTAGCAACACTTTCGGTTCCGTTATAACCCATTATTGGGCTATTGTAAGGCTGATAAAGAGGTACGGTATTACATTGTGTTCTCAGTTTGTTCTGCATCAACATGTTTGAAGGTTCAAACGGACCTTCCAAGAACACGTCAATAGTGAACTCCATAGTGCGGCAGTTGATATTTGATGCCACTACGAAGCTATTAGATGCTACACAACCTTTATTATCAGTTACGGTTACGGTATAAGTACCCGGTGCCAAGCTTCCAATATTTTTGGTAGTGGCATTGTTGCTCCAGCGGTACGTAAACGGTGAGGTACCACCCACAACGTTAAGTTGTATGGCTCCACTGTTGCCACCTGCACATGCATCAGTTGTATTGGCACTCAATATGATTGCTGCTGGCTGTTGAACAACAACCGAAACAGTACCTACACAACCACGTGCATCGGTTACCGTTACGTTATAAGTGCCCGCTGCCAAACCACTGATATCTTCAGTAGTAGCTCCGTTACTCCAAATATAAACATATGGCGCTGTGCCACCAGTTGCTGTAAGGTTAATGGCACCATCACGGCCTTGGAAACAACTAACCGGTGTAGGAGCGCCACCTAGCGTAAGCGGACCTGGCTGCGCAATAAGAATTGATTTGATTGCGGTGCAACCATTTGCATCGGTAACTGTAAGGCTATAAGTGCCAGCACGCAGAGCAGTTAGGTTTCTAGTAGTTGCATTGTTGCTCCATAGGTAAGTGTACGGAGGTATACCACCACTTACAGTGGTTGTTATTGCTCCATCGTTACCTAAGAAACAACGCACTTGAGTTACCACGTTTGCTATATCAAGAGCAGCAGGTGTAACCAAATTGGCTGAAGCTGTTGCAGTACAGCCTTTAGCATCGGTAACTGTTACGGCATAACTAGTTCCGCTCAAACCTGTTAGGTTTTGGGTAGTAGCACCTGTGTTCCAAGAGTAACTGTAAGGTGCAGTACCGCCAACAATGGTCAAGTTCACAGCGCCGTTCAACAATCCGTTGCAAGTAGGGTTTGTGCCCTGAGCAGTTGCACCAAGCGTTGCCGGTTGGGTAATCGTTACACTAGCCGTTGCAGAACAAAGCACCGCATCGGTAACCGTAACTGTATACGTTCCTGCTGCTAAACCGGTAAGGTTTTGAGTAGTAGCTTGGTTGCTCCATGCGTAAGTGAACGGAGCGACACCGCCAGTTACGCTTAATGAAGCAGTGCCATTGTTTCCACCATTGCAATTTACATTGGTTGACGTTGCAGCAGCACTAAAGCCAGTACAAGCTGGTTCAGTTATCAATTTGCAACCAGTTGCGATGCAACCGTTTACATCAGTAACTGTTACACAGTAGTTTCCAGCAGGAATATTGTTCAGGTCTTGGGTGGTAGCACCATTGCTCCATACATAAGTAAATGGAGTTGTTCCGCCTACAACACTCAAATCGATAGAGCCATTAGTGCCTCCATTAGTAGTAACGTTTACACCAACAAAAGTTAGAGTAATAACCGCTGGTTGAAGCACATTTACACCAACTGTTGCTACGCAATTTTGTGCATCGGTAACCGTTACATTGTACAATCCAGCTGTTAAACCACTAATGTCTTCTGTATTCGCACCTGTACTCCAAGCGTAAGTATATGGTGCAACACCGCCTGTTGCAGTAAGGTTAATTGAACCATTGTTTCCGCCAAAGCAGCTAACCGTTGCAGGTACACCACCCAATGTTAGCGGGCCAGGTTGTGCAACAACTACACTGGTAGTAACGGTACAACCATTAGCATCAGTAGCAGTTACGCTATAATTACCTGCACGAAGGGCTGTCAAGTTGCGGGTAGTGGCATTGTTGCTCCAGCGATAAGTGTATGGGCCAACACCACCTGTAACAGTCAAGTTAGCAGCGCCATCAGAACCCAAGAAACAACGTACATCCTGCGCGGTAGCGCTAGCACTAAGCGCAGTAGGTTCAGTTATAGTAAATGATTTAGTTGCAGTACATCCGTAAGCATCGGTTACGGTTACAGTATATGCTCCAGCAGCTAAGCCAGTCAAGTTTTGCGAGGTAGCGCCATTACTCCATACATAAGTGTAAGGAGCAGTGCCACCAGCAACAGTAAGAGTGGCAGTTGCGGTAAAGGCACCGTTACACAATACATTGGTATTGCTTCCAGAAGCAACTAACAAGTCTGGCTGTGTTACCGAAGCTGAAGAAAGCACCGTGCAGCCGTTGGCATCAGTTACCGTTACAGTATATGCGCCAGCGCCTACACCATTTAACTCTTTGGTAGTTGCACCTGTGTTCCATAGGTAAGTATATGGAGTTCTTCCTCCACCAACATTCAAAGTGATTGTTCCGGTTATGTCGCCAAAGCAACTTACTGCCGAACCACCTGCAGTGGCTGTCAATAGTGTGGGCTCAGTAACATTGGCTGATGCAGTAGCTGTGCAGCCATTGGCATCGGTAACAGTCACGTTATACCTTCCAGCAACTTGACCGCTCAAGTTCTGGCCAGTGGCTTGGTTGCTCCAGTTGTAGGTAAATGGAGCGGTACCGCCGTTTACAGTCAAGGTAACAGTGCCTGTAGCATCGCCGAAACACAATACAGCAGAACCAATGGCGCTAGCTGTAAGCACATCTGGCTGTGTGATGGTTGCAGAGCCAGTACCTGTACAGCCGTTGGCATCAGTAACCGTTACGGTATATGAACCGATTGACAAACCATTGCGATTGGCAGTGGTAGGTTGACCAGCACCCCAGTTGTAAGTGTATGGTGCAACACCGCCATTAACTGACGTGGTCAATGCGCCGGTATTATTGCCGTTACAAGTCAAGTTGGTTGGGGTTACGGTTACCTGTAGCGCAGCCTGTTGGGTAACAGAAGCACTGGCAGTAGCAGTACAATTGTTTTTATCGGTAATAGTTACATTATAAGTTCCAGCAACTACGCCAGTAATATCGCGGGTGGTGGCGCCGTTGCTCCAAGTATATGTGAATGGAGTTGTGCCACCAGTTACACTCAAATTAACGCCGCCATTGTTTGCACCGAAACATGCAATATTTACCGGTGTTGCAGTTGGTATAAGCGGCTGTGGCTGTTGAACTGCTACGCCAGAGGTGGCCACACAACCATTGCGGTCGGTAACAGTCACGCTATAGGTTCCGGCTACTAGACCATTAATATCCTCGGTAGTAGCACCATTACTCCATAAGAAAGTATAACCTGGGGTGCCACCACTGATGGTAAGGTTGATAGAACCCGTATTGCCACCAAAGCATAGTACCGGACTAGGTACTGAACCAATTGTTAGCGGAGGTACACCAGTTACAGTTACAGTGCGAACTAAGATACAACCTTTGGCATCGGTAATGGTAACGGTATAGCTACCAACGCGAAGGCCAGTTACGGTTGCAGTGGTGCGGGTTGGCGTTGTACTCCAAGCATAAGTATATGGTGCAGTACCACCCGATGCAACTACTGTCATGGTGCCGTCAGTACCGCCAATGCAGCTTACAGGCGTAGATGAGGTTAAACCGTTTAGGCTATCAGCCGGTTGGGTTACAGTTGCAGATGCAGCACCGGTGCAGTTGTTCGCATCGGTTACAGTTACAGTGTAATTGCCAGGAGCTAGGTTGCTACGGTTTGATGTTGCTATACCAGAACCCCAATTGTAGGTATAAGGGCCTACACCGCCATTCACGCTAGTGGTAATAGTACCATTGTTCTGACCAAAGCAAGGGATGTTGGTAGGCGTTGCCGAAACCTGCAATGCAGATTGTTGGTTAATAGTAACAGATGCAGTATCGCGACAACCGTTTTTATCAGTTACGGTTACAGCATAAGTACCAGCAACCAACCCTGTTAGGTTTTGGGTAGCGGAACCATTGCTCCATAAGTAAGTGTAAGGGGCAGTGCCGCCTATTACGTTCAAGTTTATACCACCAGTAGCAGCGCCGTTACATGCAATATGCAATGGATTTGCAGTAGCTACCAATTGAGCAGGTTGGTCAACAATAGCTGTTGAAGTAATGGTACAACCTTTAGCATCGGTTATAGTTACGGTATAAGTACCTGCACCTTGGTTGTCCAAATTACGGGTAGCAGCACCGGTGCTCCATAGGTAAGTATAAGGGGTTGTTCCACCTACTACCAACAACACTATGTCGGCAGTAGTATCTCCAAAGCAAGCGATGGCGTTGCAAGAAGTCAAAGCTTCCAAGCTATCAGGCTGTGTAAGTAATACGTTGTCGGTAGCGGTACAGCCGTTGGCATCGGTTACCGTTACACTATATGTGCCAATGCTCAAGCCAGTGATGGCAGCAGAAGTGCGCACAGGTGAGGTATTCCAAGCATAAGTATACGGTGCAAGTCCACCAGTTACGCTTGCAGTAGCTGAACCGGTGTTACTTTCATAGCAGTTAAGGTTAGTGCCAGTTACGTCCACCACTAAACTAGGCTGTGCGGTAACGGTAGCAGATACGGTATCCTTACAACCGTTTTTATCGGTTACAGTTACAGTATATGTGCCAGCACCCAATGCGGTAATATCGCGGGTAGTAGCACCGTTGCTCCAGATGTATGTAAACGGTGTAGTACCGCCTACCACGCTCAGCGTAACCGAACCAGTGTTAGAACCAAAACAAGGGATATTGGTAGGAGTAGCAGTAGCCACTAATGCTTGCGGCTGTTGAACTGTTACGCCAGCTGTGGCTACACAGCCTTTGCTGTCGGTAACGGTTACGTTGTACGTACCAGCAGCTACGTTGCTCAAATCTTCAGTAGTTGCGCCGTTGCTCCACAAGAAAGTGTAGCCAGGGGTGCCGCCGCTGATAGTAGCATTTACAGCACCAGTAGCGCTACCAAAGCACAATACTGGGCTTGGCACTGCACCTACAGTAAGGGCAGGTACAGTAGTAACAACAACAGTGCGAACCACAATACAACCTTTAGCATCTGTAATAGTTAAGGTATAGCTGCCAGCGCGCAAGCCAGTTAGGCTAGCGGTAGTGCGGGCAGGGGTAGTGCTCCATACATAAGTGTAAGGTGCGGTTCCGCCAGAAGCAACTACGGTTGCGGTGCCATCAGTACCACCGATACAACTTACCGGGGTTGATGAGGTTGCACCGTTCAGGCTATCGGCTGGTTGGGTAATGGTAGCCGAAGCAGTGTCTTTACAACCGTTTACATCAGTTAATATAACGCTGTAAGTTCCAGAGGTCACGTTGCTCAAGTTTGCTGTAGTTGTGCCACTTGGGGTCCAAGCATAAGCAAAAGGCGCAGTACCACCAGTTACGGTTGTGATAATTGAACCCGTTGATGCGCCGAAGCAGTTAACTGGGCTTGCAGTTGCGCTAATCTCTGGTTTAGGGTTGGCGGTTATTACCACGGTATCCTTACCAAAACAACCTTTACTATCGGTTACGGTTACAATGTAAGTACCCGCGCAAATGCTATTCAACGATTGGGTCGTTGCTCCGTTGCTCCACAAATAAGTATAAGGCGTTGAACCACCGCTGGCAGTTACGGTAGCAGTGCCATTGCAAACACCAGCGCAAGCTATGTTGGTGCCAGTCGCATTCAATACCAGTTCGCTACCAGTAGCAATTGTAGTGGTAAGTACCTTGGTGCAACCTTTGCTATCAGTAATAGTAATGGTGTAAGTACCTGGGCATAGGCCACTCAAGTCTTGGCTGCTTGCACCATTGTTCCAAGAGTACGTGTACGGGGCAGTGCCACCACTTACGGTTACGTCGGTAGTACCATCGCACTGGCCTTGTGCGCAAACCAGATTGGCGTTAATGTCGCCGTTACCTGATTTCCAGCCAGTGTGGTTAAACCAAGTGCTCAAACCATAGCTGCCGTTTTTGTCGTTGGCAGCCAAACCAATCTGCAAACCATACTGGTAGTTGCTTGGGTTGTGGGTAATGTTCAAGTTGTTGCCGGTGTATGAGTTACGTCCGGTTAAAGTACTTGGAGTTGTGGTACTAAAAATGTAGTAATCCCAATTCTGATAGTTGTTGCCAACAATGCCGGCATCACCTTTCCAGCCACGACCCAGTGCACTCCATTGTGCCCAAGTTGATTTGTTACTAAAGTTGAAGTCAAGGAAAAACGACTTAGTAGTATCGCTTATATAATAGATGTTGCCATAGATACGGGCAGTGCCGTTAGCAAAGGTTTCGATGGTTCCGCCCTGAGCACCAAATACCCAGCTTGCAGAACCTAAACCTAAATGTGGCAAGTAAACCGCGTGCGAACCCGCTCCATATTGGAACACTTTGCAAGGGATATTTCCGCTACCGCAACTTACGTCGGTTTTAGTGATGTTAGCCCTGATGCTGTCAGGCTGTGTAATAGTTACGGAAGCGGAAGCTGTACAAGCCTTTGCATCGGTAACGGTAACAGTATAAGTACCTGAAGCCAAACCAGTGCGGTTTTGAGAAGTTACGCCATTGCCCCAGTTATAGGTGTATGGTGTAGTACCACCCGTTACGGTCAAGGTAGCGCTAGCTGTCGATTGTCCATAACAGTTTACATCGGTTTTAGTTAAGCTTGCAACCAAAGTATTGGGCTGAGTAATAGTAGCCGAAGCGTTAGCGGTACAAGCGTTGGCATCGGTTACAGTCACGGTGTAAGTGCCAGGAGCAAGGTTAGTACGATTGGCAGTAGTAATGCCACCACCCCAGTTATAAGTGTATGGTGCTACACCGCCAGTTACACTAGCGATAATCGAACCATTATTCAATCCATTACAAGTAACGTTAGTTGGTGTAGCAGTGGCTTGTAGCGCAGTTTGTTGGGTAACTGTAGCAGCAACGGTATCTTTGCAACCGTTGGCATCGGTTACTGTTAATGTATAGGTGCCAACTGTTACGCCAGTTATGTCACGGGTAGTTGTGCCGTTGCTCCAAGTATAAGTAAAAGGAGATGTTCCGCCCACAATCGATACGTTCACGCGGCCAGTGTTCCCACCAAAGCAAGCAATGTTCACAGGAGTAGCAGAAGCTACCAACGGCTGTGGTTGTTGTACCGTTACGCTAGCGGTAGCCACGCAGCCTTTGCTGTCGGTTACGGTTAGGGTATAGGTGCCAGCAGCAAGACCAGTAATATCTTCGGTAGTGCGGCCATTGCTCCACAAGAAAGTATAGCCTGGGGTACCACCGCTAATAGTAGCATTAATTGAACCCGTGTTGCCACCGTTGCAAAGCACTGGCGAAGGCACGCTGCCGATAGTAAGCGGCGGAACACCGGTAACTTGCACGGTTTTGGTAATGGTACAGCCTTTAGCATCAGTAACCGTGACGCTGTACGCACCAACATTCAAACCAGTGATGGCTGCTGTGGTGCGGGCAGGTGTTGTGCTCCAGCTGTAAGTATAAGGTGCAGTACCGCCAGAGGCAACTACGGTTGCAGTGCCGTCATTACCACCAATACAGCTAACCGGAGTTGAGCTTATGGTTGCGCTCAAGCCTGATATAGGCTGGGTAATAATAGCCGAAGCGGTATCTTTACATCCTTTATTATCTGTTAATATAACTGTATAAGTTCCTGCAGCCGCATTGCTCAAGTTGGCTGTAGTGGCGCCTCCAGGGTTCCATAGGTAAGTAAATGGTGAAGTACCACCGGTCACCGTTGTAGCTATCGAACCAGTTAAATCACCAAAGCAATTCACTGGAGTTGCAGTGGCAGTAATCTCTGGTTTAGGGTTGGCGGTTATTACCACGGTATCCTTACCAAAACAACCTTTGCTATCGGTTACGGTTACAATGAAAGTACCCGCGCAAATGTTACTCAACGATTGGGTCGTTGCTCCGTTGCTCCACAAGTAAGTGTATGGTGTTGAACCACCGCTGGCAGTTACGGTAGCAGTGCCATTGCAAACACCAGCGCAAGCTATGTTGGTGCCAGTCGCATTCAATACCAGTTCGCTACCACCAACTATGGCAGCAGTCAAAGTATCCTTACAGCCTTTGCTATCGGTAATGGTAATGGTATAGGTACCTGGGCATAGGCCGCTCAAGTCTTGGCTGCTAGCACCGGTGTTCCAAGAATAGGTGTATGGCGAAGTGCCACCACTCACCGTTACGTCGGTAGTGCCGTCGCACTGGCCTTGGGCACAGATTAGGTTATTATTCAAGTCGCCATTACCCGATTTCCAGCCGGTATGGTTAAACCAAGTGCTCAAACCATAGTTGCCGTTTTGGTCGTTGGCCGCCAAACCGATCTGCAAACCGTACTGGTAGTTGCTTGGGTTGTGGGTTATGTTAAGGTTGTTGCCGGTGTATGAGTTACGTCCGGTCAAAGTACTTGGGGTTGTGGTACTAAAAATGTAGTAATCCCAGTTCTGATAGTTATTACCCACAGTACCGGCATTGCCTTTCCAGCTGCGACCCAATGCACTCCACTGGGCCCAAGTCATTTTATTACTGAAGTTGAAATCCAAGTAGAAAGACTTAGTGGTATCGTTGTAGTAGTATATGTTACCGTACACGCGTGCCGTACCATTGGCAAAAGTCTCAATAGTACCACCTTGTGAGCCAAATACCCATTTAGGCGAGCTCAATCCCAGATGTGGCAAATAAACAGCGTGGCCACTTGCCGAAAACTGCACTAACTGACAAGGCAAGTTGGTACTACCGCAACTTACGTCGGTTTTGGTGATGTTGCTTACCAAATCGGCAGGTTGTGTTAAGGTAGCAGTTTTTACCGCGGTACAACTGTTGGCATCGGTTACGGTTACGGTGTATGCACCGGCGCACAGGTTGCTTATGCTAGCAGTAGTTGCGTTGGTGTTCCACTTGTACGTGTATGGGGCAATACCGCCGGTGGCAGTTACGCTAGCAGTACCGGTGCAAACACCATTGCAGTTCAAATCTGTTTTGGTGGTGGTAAGGCTTAGTTGGGTTGGCTGTGCGATAGTAACGCTAGTAGTAGCGGTTAAGTTGTTGGCCGCAGTAACGGTTACACTGTAAGTACCTGCACCTACATTAGTTAGGTCTTGCGTGGTAGCGCCATTACTCCATGAATATGCATATGGTAATACACCACCCGATGGGGTAAGGTCAATAGAACCCGTATGCTGTCCAAAGCACTTCACATCTACTTTTACAGTGGCAAGGTCAATACCACAAATCAAGAAACTACCAGTGCTGTTTCCATCCACATAGTTTTCATTGATTTTGCTAACCACTTCATTCAATTGGCTAAAAGAGTAGGTTGAAGAGCAACCGCCCAATTTCTTGTTAGCCTCGGCCAACACTTGGGCAACCGTCCAGTTGGCAAAAGTACCCGATGCTACTACCAAGTTTTGCAGTGGTGTAGTGTTTGAACCAAAATTAGGGTTGGCATTATCGAAACCAACAGATAGCGACAAAGCCACTACTTGGCCAGCCAATACGTTGCTGTAGCTGCCACCTGGGTTAGTTAAGTTAGCTGTTAAGGCGCGGGCAGTGCTGCCAGAAGGCAAGAAATCGGTTACAGCCTGTGCACTGGTCAATTTCAAAGTAAAGCTGGTTGCGCAACCTACGGTCAATCCACTTGGGAAAGCAGTTGCAAAGTTGGCATATACATAAGTGCCTGGGTTGCCACCAGATGGCGATGCGCCCCAGCCACCTTGTGTTTGCGTGCGGAAACCTTCGCAGGTTGAGGGTTGCTTAATGCAGCACTCATACTCTACCTCGCAACCAAACTTATCAGTTACGGTTACAGTATATACACCCGCTGGTCGGTTGGTTACGCTTTGCGTGGTATGTCCAGTGCTCCAAAGGTATTTATATGGTGTTACACCGCCAGTTACAGTTACCGAAGCGGTGCCATTGCTGCCACCTTGGGTGGTTACATCGGTTGAGTTACATGCTACCGTCAAGGCACTTGTGGTGCCAACAGTTACTGATTGGGTGGAGGTACAGCCACTTCCCTCGGTAATGGTTACTGTATAAGTACCAGCACATAGGCCAGTTAAATCTTGTGTAGTACGGCCATTGCTCCAAGCATAAGTAATCGGGGCAGTGCCACCGCTTATGCTTAAGTCTGCAGTGCCGTTGCAGGTGCTCGACTGAAAAACTTCTGTCGAATCGCAAACGGCATCAAAGTTTATATCGCCATTTCCATGATATGAACCTGTGTGCTCAAACCAACCACTCATGCCCCAGTCGGCAGTTTGGTCGTTTGCACCTAAGCCCACTTGAAAACCATACAAATAGTTGCTAGGCATGTGGGTAAGGTTCAAGGTTTTGCCCGCATATGTGCCACTGCCGGTAAGTTTGTTGGCATAGGTCACGTCCATTATGTAATAATCCCAGTTCAAATAGTTGGTGCCAACGTTACCAGCTGTTCCTTTCCAAGTACCGCCTCGGGCGCTAAACTCGGTCCAGTTCATTTTGTTGGTATACATTACATCGATCGTCCATTTGCGGTTTACATCGCTAACGTTCTCAAACGTACCTGTAATCTTCAATCGGCCATCGCTATATTTCGTAGCCGTCATGCTACCACCTACTATTTTATGGTATTTGCTCGGTGAACTTGGTATATCATCTAACCACAAACCGTGCTGGCTAGTAGCCAAGGTAAGCACGCAAGTAGTTACGCTATCTTTTTTACATCCTTCATCGGTTTTGGCTATGCTAGCCGAAAGCTTAGTGCTTATGCGTGTTACTTTTACTTGATCGGTTGCAGTGCAGCCATTATTGGTTACCGTAACCGTGTAAGTAGTAGTTGATGATGGATTAACCGTAATGCTGGCTGTAGTGGCGCCAGTGCTCCAAGCGTAGGTGCCACCGCCTGTAGCGGTAAGCGTAGTCGATTGGCCAGTGCAAACCGTAACATCTGGGCCAGCATTGGCAGTTGCTGAATTTACAGTTACAATTACCTGATCTGTTTTTTCGCAAACGGTAGTAAATGAAATGTCATCCAAACCAAAGTCATTACCGTTGGCAATAGTGTTTTGGTTTACAATAGAAATGACAGCGCTGGTGGCGCTGCCCGAATTCCAAACGGCATAAAATTGTACCCAGCTATTTGGGCTACTTGGCGAACTGATTACTGGGCCCATCAAAGTGCCGTTAACTGAAAAAGCCAAGTTTGCTGAAACCAGGTTGTTCAATGCAGTTATCCACGTTGAAAAGTAGTATGTGGTGTTTGGCGTTACTGTTACCGTTTGTCGCCAAACATTCACGCCAGCAACGGTTGCGCCATTTATAATCATGAAGTTACCACTACCACCTCTGCCGGTTCCAAAGAAATTAGAGTGATTATTATTAGCATTGGACCCAACAAAGTATCTACCTTCTGGATACAAATCACTGTTGTAGCTGTACGAACTAGTAAAGCCTGTATTGCCCGAAGAAAAATTGCCGTTGGTTACCAACTCACCACTTGATACAGCGCCCGTTACGGTGTATGTAGTGGTTACAGTTGGCGATGCCAATGGGTTGGCGATGGCAGCATTGCTTAGGCCTGTAGTTGGCGACCAAGAATACAATGATGCGCCGCTAGCACCCAATTGGGTAGATGAGCCTACACAAATAGTCTTGTCGGAACCAGCATGTACCGAAAAAGATACGCTGCTAATGGTAACCGACTGAGAAACGGTACAGCCGTTTTTATCAGTAGCTGTAACGGTGTAAGTACCCGAAGCCAAGCCAGTTGCGGTAGCACCAGTGGCATTGTTGCTCCAACGGTAGGTGTAAGGCGACGTGCCATTAGATGCACTTGCTGTAGCGCTGCCACTATTAGAGCCCGAACACGAGCTGCTACTAGTAATGGACATTAAGCAATTGCAATTGGTGGATGGGGGACTTGCCGTAACGTTAAATTGTGCTAGCAACAAGAAGAGCGAGCACCAAATAGCTGATGCAAACGTATTTTTTAAACGGGACTTTATCATTACGATAAGGTTTTTTTATGCTTCGTTATTAGTTATGCAGCAGAAGCCAAAATGGCTATAAATAATAAATCTATAATCATCAATGTATATAATAGACAATGGTATGTCAACTTTATTTTTGAAAATTGGTATCAATGTGGTGATTCTCAATGTTTAATTTTGCGTAATTCTAAGAAACATACATTGCCATTATACGTAGTTGTACTTATAAAAGATACCTTTTCGAAGTATTTTTTTTTTGTAAAGTACTATTTTTAGCAAGTTGCTGCGAAATTAGTAATATTTGTTACATATTCCTCTTTTTTAGCAGAGTTATTCTGAAATTAATATTGAAGTAGCATTACCACTAACCATACCTACCCTATTGGTTTTCAGCATTTCGCAATTCAACAGGTATTTTCGTCAATTCATTTGTTCATTGCGTGACCTTAGGAATTAGAAAATTTATTGACCAAAACCCACAACTTTAATCGTTACTTAACAAGCGTTTAACTGCTATTTTCATACTTTTGCCGGCACACAACTTATTGATATGCAATATTATACCCTTCTATTGTCCTTGATCGTCTTATCATTTGTTGGCTTTAAACCTGTCTCAGAACCTGCCGTACGTGCACCCGAAGCGAAAAACACTGGTAAAAAAGCCCCGCTCAACATCATTTTTATGGTAGGCGACGGCATGGGGCTTACTCAAATTACGGCTGGTTTGTACAGCAACGGCAATAAGCTTTCGCTTGAAAAGATGAAACATATCGGGTTTATCAAAACCCACTCTGCAGATAAATTAATAACCGACTCTGCCGCTGGCGCTACCGCTTTTTCTTGTGGGGTAAAGACCTACAATAATGCCGTTGGCGTTGATAAGGATACCGTAGCAAAGGAGACCATAATGGAGGCCGCCAAAAAGAAGGGAATGCGCACCGGTTTGGTAGTTACCTGCACGGTAACCCACGCTACGCCTGGCTCGTTTTATGCGCATCAAAAAACCCGCAAAATGCATCCTGAAATAGCCCTGGATATTTTAGGTGGCGATGTGGATTGGTTTATTGGAGGCGGCAAGGCATTTTTCGAAAACCGTGCCGATGGCCGCAATCTATCCGACGAATTGCGCGGCATGGGCTATACCATCGGTTATTCGCTAGCCGATTTGAGAGCAGATATGAACAAAGCTGGCGTGCTTGCTGCGGATACCGAACTAGTTACCATGGCGCAAGGCCGCGGTGATTTTCTATTAAAAGGTTCTGAACTGGCTATCCAAGGCCTCAACAAGGGAAACCAAGGCTTCTTTCTATTGATTGAAGGCTCGCAAATTGACTGGGGCGGCCATGCCAAGAACTCGCAATACATTATTGATGAGATGATTGACTTTGACAACACGATAGGCAAAGTATTGGAGTTTGCCGAAAAAGATGGCAACACTTTGGTAGTTGTTACTGCCGACCACGAAACGGGAGGCTATGCCATAAACGGGGGCAACTTGCAAGAGAAAACCGTTGAAGGTGCTTTTACTACAGGCCACCACACGGCTACGATGGTGCCAGTTTTTGCTTTTGGCCCGGGTGCCGAGGAGTTTATGGGTATCTATGAAAACACTGCTATTTACAGCAAAATGATGGCACTGTTGGGCTTGAAATAGCCTACTGTTTCAATAGCTTGCCGCTAAACCTGCCCTCGTTGGTATTGAGCTCATAGTAATACATGCCCTGAGGTAAGGTCGGTAAGTTAAGTAGGCTGCTTCCGTCAACCAGCATGATGGTAACTATTGCCCCCGATATATTATAAATAGTAAGCTTCCCTGCTTGATTTGACCTAACCACTAACCTATCGGTAAATGGGTTTGGGTATATACTTACATCATCGAAAGCTACATGGGTTATGCCTGTTTGCAGGTAAGTGAATGCAGTTGACCAACTTTGGCAACCGTTTGGCGCCGTCTCAAGAACGAAGTATTGTCCGTTTTCGTTTGGTACAAATGCAGTGCCAGTAGATAATAAATTGCTATCTACATCGTACCAACCAATTGTTCCAGTGCCCAATGTAATTAAGCTATCGCCTTGCTGGGTTATGGTTGGAGCAATAGGCGAAGGTAATACGGTAACATAGGCACTATCCCTTGCTATACATCCATTGTCATCAATCACTTGCAGAAAATACAAACCTGAAATAAGCGGCGTAAGTATTGTAGTATCAGCAGTAGCATCTGCATAATAGTTAGCAGGGCTCCATTGGAAATTGGTAGCCACAGTATTTGCCGTTACCATAAGCGAACCCCCCGAACATACCGTATCTCTTTCGGCAAACGCTATGTTGGCGCCTACCGGGGTGTTTACCCATACGCTAAAAGTATCGGTAGCGCTCGCGGCATCCAGATGGTTAATGGTAGTGGCCGTTAAAAATACATTGCCAGGCTGCTGCCATATAACGTTCATACTATTGCCATTTTGTGCAGTTATTTGCCCACCCACAGCCTGCCAGCAATACTTCAAGCCCACTCCTGCCGCTATGGTATAAGTAGCCGTTATACCTTGGCAAATGGTATCGGCACCGGCAATAATGGGTTTATCTGGCCTAGTTTGCTCAAAGAGGAAATCGGCCGTATGGCGGTATATGGGCTGAAAATACTGGTTAGGCGTAAAGTTATTGGTTACAGTAAGCCCCCATATATTATGGCCAACGCCTGCAAAAGTTGTTAAATCGTTGTATGCCCCTAGTTGGTCGTATCGCTGTTTTATGGTAGCCGAGCCACTCACTTCGGGCAGCACAAACAATGCCGTAAAGGGGAAACCAGTGCCGTAGGGTACTATCAAATCTTGGTCGCCGTGAAAAGAAACCAAAGGCAATACATTGGTGGGCTTAATAAAATTAACATCGCCTATAGCTCCCCAAAAACTCACTATGCCACGCACCTTGGTGCTGTGCGCAAAGTTATTGCCCGAGCAATCTTTGCACCCCAAATCGGGCCGGGGGCTGAAGCCACCAGCCCCAAACGATGAAGGCAATCGGTCGGCCTCATCCATAAAGGCCATGTGCAATGCCGCAAAACCACCAGCACTTACCCCACCCGCATATATATAGTTGGTGTCAATACGGTACAGGTCGGCATACTCCTTTAAGTAGCGTATGGCGGCACTAAAATCTTGCAACGACCTATAGATGGCCCTTTCGGCACTGGCGCCATCCACCACGTTCATACCCAAACGGTAATTAATGGATGCTGTTACATACCCCCTGCGGGCTAGGCTATCGCACACCGATTGTATGTCGCCATCTTCCTTGCTACCAATCAAAAATGCGCCACCAAATGCCAGCACCACCAATGGCCGCTTGGCTAGCGTATCGCCAAATGGCTCAAAAATGTCCATGGTAAGGTTCACATTCTGGGTCACGTTCTCGCCCAAATACACCGTAGTCAAAGATGGGGCATTACCATATACCACGTTGCTGGTTACGTAGCTTTGGCCAAATACACGCTCTTGGTAGCGCATATTACTACACGGTTGCGCAGCAGCAAAAAAGGCACAGCCAAGCAACAGCATGGCAAGTAAAAAGCGGGTCATACTGAAAAATTACACCTTTCTTTTGAGGTGTGCAAATCTTTGAAAATGCATGAAGTACAATGTACGATGTACGATTTTGTAAAAAATATACAGTAATTACTGTTCGGTTGAACTTTTTAGCTTCATTGTACTTTATTGTGTCTTGTGTCTTCCTAATTTATCACATTTTTATAACAAAACGCGCTCCAACACAATAATTATTATTTTAATTGGTTTATTCGTAAGTCCATTAACCAAATCCATTGCCTGTGCGACTAATCCTAGCTTTCTTATTGCTTTGCGGAATTGTTGCTGCCAATGGCTGCAGCAAAGACCCCGCGGACAACAATACCGACGAAACCAATTTGTACACCGATGCGGCCATGTACCAAGAAATCAGCAATGGTTCGTTTTATTACTACCAAAGCGATACCGCAACACTAACCGCCGCCGGCAACAGCCCCCATGGTGCCTTCAAATTGCTGTTTAACCAAGAGGCCAAGAATGCATTGGGAACCGATGGCAAACTGGCTGTTGGCGATACATTCCCTGCGGGCTCCATTGTTTTGAAAGATGTAATTCGCAATGGTACCACTCGGTTTTATGCTGCCATGTGGAAACAGCCCGCTAGCAGCAACACCAATGAAGATTGGCTGTGGTATGAAGCTAATTTGGATGGTTCGTTATTAGAAAGTATTACCACCAAAGGTAGCGGTTGCATTGGCTGCCACCGTGCCAACGCAAACCGCGACTTTATCAATAGCTTCGACTTACATTGATACTATTATATAGTGAAAATAAAGACTTCTGCATTTGAGCATAAATTAAGTTACAACCCAAACTGCCTGCTATGAAGAACATCAAGCTCCTCTCCTTAATGTTTTTTGCAATGTTATTATCAATTACCCATACCAGTTGCAAGCATCCTGTGGCTACCAGCGAAGACCAAGCCATAATGGACGAGGTAATGACCGGTACGCTGTTTTACTACCAAGGCAACGACGTAGTGCTCAGGGAATCGGGCAATAGCCCACACGGCGACTTTAAACTTCTGTTCAACCAAACCGCTTGGGATGCGCTGGACAGCACGGGTAGGTTGCCTGTCGGCGGCTCTTTCCCCGATGGCTCGTTGATTGTAAAAGAAGTAATAGATGGAGGCTCAACCGACCTGTACGCCGTAATGCAAAAGAAACCTAGCTCTAGCGCGGCAAATCTTGGTTGGTTATGGACGGAATTTAGGCCCAATGGCGGCGTTGTATTCAGCGTATCCGACAAAGGCAATGCCTGCGTGGGTTGCCACCGCGGCAATACCAATAGAGACTATACCAATAGCTTTGATTTACACTGATAGATTTACGATGTGCGATTTACGAAGTACGATTGAAGGGAAATGCAATTGATAGGCGATTCAGCATTAATTTGTCGGCACATGAACCTTTTTAAGAGGACAGACTAGAGGTTGTCTTGTGTCTTGTGTCTTGTGTCTTGTTAGTATCTTTGCCCCATGACTATCCACGACGAGACGATAGAAAAAGCCCGGGCACTTAATCATGCCACGCGCTATGAGGCGTGCCGTTTTCGCAACTGCGACTTGTCGTATGCCAACCTTACTAGTATCTCATTCATCGATTGCTTATTTGAACAGTGCAACTTATCGTTGGCCACAACAGCCGATACCGCCCTGCAAGATGTGGTATTTAAAGACTGTAAACTAACCGGACTGGATTTCAGTAAATGTCGGTCGCTTGCTTTTAGTGTATCGTCTATGCACTGTAATATGGAAAGCACCAGTTTTCATAAATGTAAACTTAAAGGCACCGACTTTGTATCCTGCATACTAAAGGGTACTGACTTTGCTGAGTGCGACCTTACCAACGCAAACTTCGACAATTGCGATTTGGATAGCGCCATATTTGACAAAACCAACCTTAAAGGTGCCGACCTGCGCACAGCTTACAACTTCATCATCAACCCAGAAACCAACAACCTTAAAAAGGCCCGTTTCACTACCTATGGCCTACCTGGGCTGCTGGCACATTATGATATTGTCATTGAGTAACTCCTGCCAAATTTATGGTTAATACCGCCTAGGCAAATTCATCAGACAACTCCCTTTTTGACATCGAAACAATTTATTAAAACCCACATACATAACAAAGGGTGATTTGCCAAATAATTTCTCTCAAAAAATGACATTCTAGAAAAAATTTAGGCAATCATCACGCCCATTTTAGCATTCTTGGAACCTTTAGCCGATAATTTTTATTGAAAGTTTGAAAATATACCCCTACCTTTGTACCATCAATCGTAAGGAAAACCCTATAAACCACTACACTATGCGTTTTAACTCCATCGAGGCGGTTATGAATCGCCCTACAGTAGAAGTTAATGCTCCCAAACAAAGAATCTCTGAGTATTTCGGTACCAACGTTTTCGGCGATGCCGCTATGCGCAAATACCTTTCTGAAGAGGCCTATTTAAGCGTAAAAGCATCTATAGAAAGTGGCCAGAAAATAGACCGTGCCATGGCTGACCAAATTGCATCGAGCATGCAAGCCTGGGCATTGGACAAAGGTGCTACGCACTATACCCACTGGTTTCAACCACTAACTGGTGCAACTGCCGAAAAACACGATACTTTCTTCTCTCACGAAGGCGGAAAAGGCATCGAGGTTTTCAGTGGCAATGCCTTGGTGCAACAAGAGCCTGATGCATCTAGCTTCCCGAACGGTGGCATCCGTACTACGTTCGAAGCTCGTGGCTACACTGCATGGGACCCATCATCACCTGCCTTTATTATTGAAACTGGCGCCGGTAAAACCCTTTGTATCCCAACTGCTTTCGTAAGTTACACTGGCGAAGCGTTGGATTACAAAACACCTTTGCTAAAGTCGCTTAACTACATGGATACTGCGGCCACAGCCGTTTGTAAATATTTCGACAAAAACATTACCAAAGTAACGGCCACCCTAGGTTGGGAGCAAGAATACTTCTTGGTAGATGAGGCACTATTTTATAGCCGCCCCGATTTGGTAATGACCGGCCGTACTATTATTGGCCACGGCCCAGCCAAAGGCCAGCAATTGGAAGACCACTATTTTGGTTCTATCCCTGAGCGCGTATATGCCTTTATGGTAGATTACGAAACAGAGAGCCACAAATTGGGCATTCCTGTTAAAACCCGTCACAACGAAGTAGCTCCTGGCCAGTATGAGTGCGCCCCAGTATATGAAGAAGCCAACTTGGCCGTTGACCACAACCAATTGTTGATGGACTTGATGGACCGAGTTGCCCGTCGTCACAAACTGCGCATTTTGTTCCACGAGAAGCCTTTTGCAGGTGTAAACGGTAGCGGCAAGCACAACAACTGGAGCTTGGGAACCAACACTGGCAAAAACCTATTGTCGCCAGGCAAAACGCCTAAGAATAACTTGATGTTCCTTACTTTCTTTGTGAACACCATACGTGCCGTTTACGAGCATAGCGATTTGCTACGTGCTACCATTGCTGGTGCCGGAAACGACCACCGGTTAGGTGCCAACGAAGCGCCACCAGCCATCATATCTGTGTTTATCGGCGGAGCGCTTACCAACTTATTGAACGAAGTTGAGCAACGCATTACCGATGGTGCCTTTGATGAAATGGACAAAGCCGATTTGAAGTTGGACATCCACAAAATCATCCCCGATTTGTTGTTGGACAACACTGACCGCAACCGTACCTCACCTTTCGCATTTACTGGCAACAAGTTTGAGATTCGTGCCGTAGGTTCTTCTGCCAACTGCGCTGCCCCAATGACTGTGATGAACATGATTATGGGCCAGCAGTTGATCAAATTCAAAGCCGAAGTGGATGCTTTGGTAAAAGAAGGCGAGAAGAAAGACAGTGCTATTCTGCGTGTGATACGCAAGTATATTACCGAAAGCAAAGCCATTTTGTTTGAAGGTGATAACTATAGCGACGAGTGGAAAGCGGAAGCTAAAAAACGTGGCTTGAACAACATAACCACTACCCCTCACGCGCTTGATTTCTATATCACTCCTAAGGCCAAAGCCATCTTTACCGAATCGGGTGTATTGAATGAGACTGAGCTAGAAGCACGCTACGAAATACAACAAGAGCTCTATTTCAAGAAATTGGAGATTGAAGCCTTCATCCTTCGCGATATGGCCCTGAACCAAATCATTCCTGCCGCAATCAGCTACCAAAACGTATTGATTGAGAACGTACTTGGTTTGAAGGATGCTGGCTTGGATGCGAAACACTACAAAGCCCAGCAAGAACTGTTGGAAGAGCTATCAACCGGTATCAACGGCATCAAATCGCATGTATCGAGCATGTTGAAAGAACTTGCCAAAACCGAGAAGCTTACTCACAGCCACGAAAAAGCAATAGCTATTTGTGAAAAAGTAAAGCCACACCTAGACACCATTCGCAGCTTTGCCGACGACTTGGAAACAGTGGTGGAAGACCAATACTGGCCATTACCTAAATATCGCGAACTTTTGTTCTTGAGATAATATAGCGGGTTTCCTTTTGCAAGGCCGGTGCTCTCTCGAGGGTATCGGCCTTGTTTTTTTGTGGGCATATGAATTGTGGGCAAACAAGGCAGCCCTCAATGCGAGATATATCGCTAACCCTTCCCCGCTACCAGCTCCACCTTCATTCTATCTGGATCTTCGAAAAATACGGCGTAATAATTGGGGCCGCCAGCGAAAGGGTGTTTGTCTTCGTAGAGTATGGTAATACCGCGTATGCGCAGTTGATTGGTTATTTCGTCTACAAAAGATCTATCCTTAGCATGAAAAGCCAAGTGGTTGAGCCCAGCCTTTTTGCGGTGGTACGGAACATCCAAGTGCTCGGGCTCTACTTGCACAAACACTAGATAGGTGGCACCCAGCTTATAGCTCACTCCATCAGGCCACTCCGAGGAAATATGATAGCCCAACTCGCTCAAAAACCAGCCCCAAAACTGCTTGGTAGCAGCTAGGTCTTTTACGTACATTTCAACGTGATGCAGTTGTCCGTGCATGGGGAGTTTCTCAATCTTTAAAAAACCCAATCAAATACTCATTCACCAGTTCGGGAGCATCTTGCTGCACCCAGTGGCTGCTGTCTTTTATATACTTTATCTCGAAGTGCTTGCCCATGTATTTATGGGTATCGTAGGTCAGTTCTTTGCCGAGGGCTTTGTCGTCTTCGCCCCAAATAAGCAACGTATCCACCATTATAGGGCCCTTGGGCTTGTTGCTACCGCCAAACGCACCGCGCAACGCGGCTCGGTAGTAGTTTACAGGGCCGGTTAGTGCATATGGCCCCGTAAAGGCCTCTACGTACTTTTGCAGCACCTCATCGGTAAAGGCAACCTTGTTGTGCGACCAACCACGGAATGCCTTTTGGAAGAATTTCAACAAATCGCGATTCATGCCGCGCTCGGCCAAGCCCGGTATCTGGAACAGGAACATGTACCAGCTCTTGCGAAACTGACTGAAGTTGGTGAGCAGATTCTTTTGGAGTATTATGGGCAAAGGGCAGTTCAACACCGCTAGTTTATCTATTACTTCCGGGTGGTTAATGGCCAATTGCCAAGCAATGCCTCCGCCCCAATCGTGACCCACAACATAGGCTTTTTCGTAACCCAAATGCCCTATCAACTCTTTAATATCAAGCGCCAAAGTGTTGCTGGTATAGTGCTCTACGCCAACAGGCTTATCGCTTTGGTTATAGCCGCGCATATCCACGGCAACCACTTTATAGCCTGCTGCCGCCAAGGCTGGTATTTGCTGGCGCCAACTGTACCAAAACTCTGGAAAGCCGTGCATCAAAATCAACAATTTACCTTCGCCTTGTGTTACGTAGTGCAGTTTTATGCCATTTACTGCAGCAAATTCATGCTTCCAATTTTCCATAAACAAATTTCTTGCGCTAAATTTAATAAAATAAACCCGACCATTTGAAGCTGCTGCGCTACACCTTACTCTTACCCTATACCGTTTGGGCTTACCTCACCTTTTTATTGTTGGGTATGGTTTGCGTGGTTATTTATGCCTTGATAATGGCATTTGCCAAAGAAAAGAAGGTGCAGAAAATGCTGGGATGGAGCTATCGGTATGCTAGGGTTTGGGGTGCCATTAATGGGGTGCGCTATGATGTAAGTGGCAAAGAAAACTTTAATGCCCAAAGCAACTACGTCATCTGCGTAAACCACCGAGGCATTGCTGATTTGTTTATACTGCCTGCATCACTAAAGGATGTAAACTACCGCCCGCTTAGCAAAAAAGAATTGGGCGAGATACCTATTGTAGGCTTTTTGTTTCGCAATGCATTAATCATGATTGATAGGAGCAGTGCCGAAAGCCGCAAAAAAGGGGTTGAAACGCTCAAAAAATTGATGGACGACGAAGGCATTAGCCCTTTGATTTTTCCGGAAGGCACTCGCAACCGAACCAGTAAGCCATTGAAAGAGTTTTATGATGGGGCGTTCCGCATCGCTATCGAAACACAGGTGCCAATTATACCTGTGGTGCTGCTAAACGTAGATAAAATATCGCCCCAAAAAACCTTCTTGCTAAGCCCCGGCAAATTGTATAGCAAGTTTCTGAAGCCAATACCAACCAAAGGCCTTAGCCTTGACGATGTAGATGCCCTAAAAAATCAGGTATTTGAACTGATGAGGAAAGAGACCGAGGCATTTATTGCAGTGCATGGTAATCGCTAAGCGTTTACCATTTAAACGCTCCGTAAGGACTATTGATGGTAAGCTTGGTGCTATCCGCAGCCTCTACCCTACCAACTACTTGTGCATCGATGTTGAATGATTTGGCAATAGCTATTAAGCCTTCGGCTGCTGCTTCGTCCACATACATCTCCAAACGGTGGCCCATATTGAATACTTCGTGCATCTCGCGCCAGCTGGTGCCACTTTCTTGCTGTATCATGCGGAACAATGGTGGCACTGGTAAAAGGTTGTCTTTAATGATGTGCACGCCGTGGGCAAACTTCAGTACTTTGGTTTGCGCGCCACCACTACAATGTATCATGCCGTGTATATGGCTGCGGTATTGCTCCAATGCTTGTTTTACAACTGGGGCGTAAGTGCGGGTTGGCGATAGAATTAGTTTGCCAACGGGCAGCCCCGTTTCTGGCTCTATATCAGTAAGTTTTTTGGTACCCGCGTATACCAATTCTATCGGCACGTTCGGGTCGAAGCTCTCTGGGTATTTTTCGGCAAGGTAGTGGCCAAGCACATCGTGGCGGGCACTAGTAAGGCCGTTGCTGCCCATACCGCCGTTATACTCGCGCTCGTAAGTAGCTTGACCATAGCTGGCAAAGCCTACAATTACGTTACCCGGCTTAATATTTACTTCCAATACATCTTTACGGGCCATACGGGCAAAAGCCGTATAGCCAACATCTAATGTGCGCACAATATCGCCCACATCGGCGGTTTCGCCACCAGCAAGGTGAAGGGTTATACCCATTTTGGCTAGGTCGGCAATCAGATCGGTACAGCCGTTAATCAATGCCGCAATTACGTCACCAGTTACAAGATTCTTGTTACGCCCAATGGTGCTCGATACGATGATATTATCAATGGCGCCCACGCAAATAAGGTCGTCAATATTCATAATCAACGAATCTTGAACTATGCCGCGCCACACGGTCAAATCGCCAGTTTCGCGCCAATACAGGTATGCTAAGCTAGTTTTAGTACCTGCGGTATCGGCATGCATAATGTTGCAATGCTCAGGCGAGCCAGCTGCCAAATCGGGCAGAATTTTGCAAAAAGCATTGGGGAATAAACCCTTGTCAAGGTGTTTGATGGCTTCGTGTACATCTTCTTTTTGAGACGAAACGCCCCGCGCCGCATACTTATTGGTATCCATTGCGCAAAGGTAGTGAATTGGGCGCATGAACGGATAAATTTAGACATCCTTAGTAAGCGCTTTCATAAACTTGCTATCGCTAAAAAACTCCTTACCAACAACCCTGAATACCGTAAAAGCAGGTATGGCAATTATCATGGCACCAATGCCACCTATAGTGCCAGCAGCTAGTATTACGACAAAAATTTCGAGCGGATGGGCATGAGCACTTTTAGAGAAAATTACGGGTGTAAGGAAGTAATTATCAAACATTTGGTTGAAGCTAAAGGTGAGTGTTACTTTTAAAACAAGGGGTAAAAGCTCCGTACCAAAATCCATATCTAAGTTGCCCGTAATGGCAATAGACAAACCCAGTGCCATACCAATAAATGGACCTAAATATGGGATTATATTGAGCACCGCGCCTAGCAAGGCTATTAACAAAAAGCTGTGGATGCCCAGTAAACCCAATATTATGGCCAAAAAGGCGAAGTTGCATGTTAACTGCAGTAATATACCCAGTATGTACCGCGTGAGCATATCATTGGTTTTATCAATGGCTTTCAAAACTTTGGCTTCATATTGGTCGGCGACCATGAGTATCAATATCCGCTGAAAAAGGTACCTATCCTTTAGGAAAAAAAATAGTATAAAAACCGTGGAGGCAAAGGCAATGCCGATGCTGCCTAACACACCGAATATATTGTTTACAAACCCAGACACAAAGCCCAAGCTCATTACATTCTTAACTTTCTCTAATAAATAGTCGGATAACGATTGCTCTTCGAAGCTAGCAATGCCCATTTTGGTTAACAACTCTTGCGCCCAAACTATGGTGGGTTGCAACTTTATGGCTAACTCACCCAAATCGGTATTGGCTACTTGGTTTACTTGCATGGCAATAAGAGGCACAAATATGGCCAATACCAAAAGCAGACTTACAATCATTACAAATATGGTGATGATAGCCGATACAGCGTTGGGCAAGCTACGCCCCTTAATTTTCCGCTTATCTAGAAATCGCATTATTGGCCGCCCAGCAAAAGAGAGCAGGCCGGCAATCAATAAATATGCTATAACATTTCCAAAGAAATAAACAGCCAACACGATAACGAGTATCGTAAGGGTAACAACATACCAGCGGGGAAGGTCGTTCATTATGTAAAATTTAGACACAAGATACAAGACACAAGACACAAGACCTTGCTTATTTATCTATACTGACAAAATATATTAATAGTTCTAAAAGGGAACAGTATATGCACTCAACTTAAAAAAGGAGCAAATTGAACTACTTAGAAACAGCAAACTCTTCTTGTGTCTTGTGTCCTGTGTCTTGTGTCCCTGCCTGCCGGCAGGCAGGTTGTGTCTTGTGTCTTCTTATTGCACCACCTTTTCGCCCACGGCCTGCAACACCTGAAAGCTACCGGCAGAGCGCGAAACCGTGGCCACTATTTCCAACTCATCGGCATTGTAAGCTGCATCTACGCCCTCAATAATAAAGCCCTTCACAAACACGGTACCGGGGGTTTTGTTACCCACCAACAATTCGCCGTTAAAGCGCGTAAACATTTGGCGCAATACATGGCGCTGCACGTAGTTACTATCAATTTCATCGTCGGGCTGCAACTGCGCGGCCACAATATTATCCTCGAGCAAAAACACCGATAGCCTATTCTCGCCAGTTTCGGTGCCGGTGTAATGCACCGTTACGGTTACGGTTAGGTTTCTGGTGGTGCTGTTCCAATCCTTATCAATCTGTATGTTTACTGGTGTGGTTTCGCTCAGTGCCTGTGTAGTAAGGTTGGCCCACTTGTTTACGCTTGCTTGCAGTATTACCGATTCGCCCGGAAAAATGCGCCTATCAATTGCACCGCTGGGTTTGCCCAATACCGGCGCCAACATGGTTTCAATATCCTGCGATTCGTCGATGCGCAAATCGGGCTCTCCAGCGTAGGGTTGATTCAAAAACTGACTATGCTGCGCAATAACTATCAACCTCTCAGGATACAACGCAAGCAGGCTTGTGGCCTGGGCGGCGCCCAGCGGGCAGTTTTTGCAGCGCACGCCCGTAAAATCCTCCAGTAGCACATTTTTGGTTTGCGGGGCCTCAACGGTAGCTGCCACGTAAGTTGTATCAGCCAAAGAGGCATCACGGCCGGGGCCACCCAAATCTATGTTGGGGCCAATCTCCTCGCAAGAGGAAGATACTAGCGCAACCAACAGCGCAAAAAGAGATATGGTAATTGCACGATTCATGCTATGAAGACTTATGTTACCCATTAAAAGGTTGTATTGAAGGTTAAACGCACACCATTAAAAGCTGGTTCGAAACGGCAAATACCGCCCGTGCAAACCACGCCTGCCACTTGGCGCACAAAGCCTGCCGAAAAACGGAGTTGGTCTTTGCGAAAGGCTGCCAATACCGAATAGTAATGTTGGTCTTTATCTACCCTGCCCGGATTTGGGCCATAGTTGTACATATCGCTTACTGCAATAGAAAACCATGGCGCCATGGAATATTCTACCAATCCATATACCCAGCTACCGTAGTCGCCATCGTTGGTTTGTTGCTGCACCTCAAAGCGCAAAGCATGCTTGCGGTTTATTTTCCAAACCAACTCGGCAAAGGGCGTGTACGCCACCGCGCTGCTCTTTTCGTTATACGATTCGCCTTCGTAAAACAACTGGTTGTATACCAAATATTGGAAACCCAGTTCTAACCTGAATTTTTTGTTGATGCGCCATTCGTAGTCGCCGTAAACTTCCCTAAAAAGCAGTTCGTTGTTAAATAGCCTTACTTCGCTGTAGTTCAAGTTTACTACATGCCCATCTTTGGGGGTCATGGTTACGTCAAGACTGTAGCTCAGCTCTTCCAGCTGCTGGCTGGCCGCATTGTATCTTGATAGCAAGCGCAATGAGTTTTGCTTGGCCGTGGGTGGTATGTAGCTCACCATGCCGTTTAGCAATATCTCGTTGGGGCTGGTGCGCAATACAAAGTTCTCGGTGCGTTTAAACTGCCCCGTAACACCAAAGCCTTTGGTAGAATAGGTAAGGGTAGTAAACACCACATTGCCTGGCTTATCAATTAAAGTACCTACAAAGTCGGGTATGGCCTCATGGCTTTTGTAGGCTGCCTCTACATACCAGCTTACTTTGCCCACATTTAACGTGTTGTATACACTTACCGCATAGGTGTTGTACTTGGGCACAAAGCGCTGGCTGGTATCGTAGGTTTCAATAGCGCCCACTATAAAGTCCATGCTTTCTTGGTCAATGGTTCTGTTTACCAATCCGGCACCTGGCAATAGCTGCACGTGGTCTCCAAGTTTCAATTCCGACTCCAAGGCAAAGCCTTGTATTACCGGGCGGTGTAGTTTCAACCGATCTTTCTGTACCCCTGCAAACGCCCGCACCGATACCTTATCAAACAAATTGTACTTTACATGGCCACCTAGCAAGGCATTGTCGATACCCAAAAAACGATCTTCGTAGGAGCGGAAGATAATGCCCGTGCCAATTTGATCATAAAAGTGGCCAGCCATGATTTCCAAATCCTTGAATTTTTTGCGAACATAAAACCTCCCAACCCCCAGCGCATTGTATGGTGTACCTGGGTTGTGCAAGTTACTATTCAAGAAAAAATCCATACGTACGCCAGCATCCAACTGCAGGTCGTTGTTGGCGTAGTTCAAATCAAACCAAATATTGCTTCCGGTTTTAAGGTTGTCGTAGTGTGGCGTATTGGAAGCACCAATGGTGCTATCCCTGATAAAAAAATCGGTACCGGTTTGTATGCCCCCAAAAAAGTTACCTTGAGCAACAGCGCTCAGCGACAGCAACAGGATTAGCCATCCGGCGATAAAAAAACGTAACATAAGTAACATTCAGGCAGTATGGATAAACGGTAACTAATCACTAACTTTATTGCACTGTGGCTAAATTCGACATTTATTAAGGAATTGCGAAAGTTGGCCTAACATTTGAGTACTAATGTTACAGAAAAACAATAAATCATGAAACGCACCACTGCTTTAATAATTGTCACCTTATTGCTTACAACCATAACGGTGGCGCAGGTAAAAAAAATGTTTACCGATAAAAAGGTACCCAATATTGAGGTGAGTACCCTAGATGGTAAAAAAGTGAAAATACTGGATGCCATTGGTACAGGCAAAATTACCGTTATCAACTTTTGGGCAACTTGGTGCGGCCCTTGTAAGTTGGAACTGAACAATATTGCCGAACTTTACCCCGATTGGAAAAAGGACTATAATGTACAAATTATTGCCATATCAATTGACGATAGCCGAAACACCGCCAAAGTGAAAACCTATGTAGATGGCCGCAGCTGGAATTACACCATACTACTAGATGCAAACCAAGATTTGAAACGTGCCCTAAACTTTCAAGCGCCACCATATACCTTGTTGCTTGATAAAACCGGCACCATTGTGCACTCACACACTGGCTACAGCGAAGGCGACGAGTATATTCTGGAAGACCAAATAAAAGCACTGGCAAAGAAATAATTTGAAAATTTGAGAATGTGCTAATTTGAAATTGAATGCGTTTGCCCTTTTTCAATTTTCAAATTGATTCAGTTTCAGATTAACCCTTCCTCTTCATTTTAGCGTATTTTTTCTCCAACCGTTGCTCAAATTGCTCTCGGTTTTTGCCGCCCATTAATTTCAGTTTCAGAAACAGATTGGGGAAAATACGGCTAAACCAATGCAAGGTCCTTGACTTGCGAGGCGCATAAATGCGGAACTTGCCCTGCCCAGCCTCAGTAAGTATTTTGTGCGCCACCGTTTCTGCTTCTAGGTTTGATGTGGCCACCAACAGATTGGAGATGTGCTTAATCTCTTCAGAAGCCGTGCTGCTTTCCATTATGTTCGTTTTGAAGAACAATGGCATGGCCACCGACACTTTTACGTTGTTAGGCCTAAGCTCAACATACAGCGTTTCGCTAAGCGATATTACGGCTGCTTTGGTTGCGTTGTAAGATGCCATCATGGGAGCATTGCTAAACCCAGCGGCACTGGCAATGTTAATGATGTGGCCACCACCCTGCTGTATCATTCCCGGCAAAAAATACTTGGTGCCATATATTACCCCCATTTGGTTGATGCCCACTATCCAATCCCAGTTGGCCAAGCTGTAGTCAACAAACGGGCCACCATCGCCTACCCCAGCATTGTTTATGAGCAAATCGATGCCAATATGGCCCGTCATATCCTTTGCAACCCTTGCATAATCATCCTTATCACTTACATCAAGTCCAAATGGAAATGCTTGTCCGCCTAGCTCCTCTATCAAGGAGCATACTTCCTCCAACCGCTGCTGCCTAATATCGGCTACGCCTAGTTTCCAGCCATCGGCAGCTAGGGCCAGCGCTAAGGCACGGCCCAAACCAGACCCGGCGCCCGTAATAAATGCTCTCTTTTTAGGGTATTGCTCACTTAGCTTGTAGCGCATGGTTTTTGTGTTGGTGCTATTACAAACTTAGCGCAAAGTTGTGAAAAGACCGCAACGCGTTATTAAGCCATTGAACCTTATGCATACAGGTCGCAAATGGCCATTCTCACTTCAAATCAGAAATAATAGCCCATAGTTGAAGGTATTTTTGGCCTGCCGCACTATTTGATTTGCTAGATTTTATAACTTTAGCGCAGCTTTATTGCACAGCCACTACTTGGCATTGTTTCTTTGGCATTACAATATTTTTTACCTTGCTTGCAATAAAAAAATATAGGAAATCGTTGAGCACTTATTGATACGCAATATACCTAGTTATCCGTATTATTGTAATCACTGTATTTTCAGCCGAGCACACCTACCAACAATTCCTGCTTAATGCTACGTTACAAAGCCGACCGAAAAACCCTTCTCTGGGCATTTATGATTACCGTATGTTTTGCCATACAATGGTACCTTGGTGAGATAGTTTGGCCACTTTATTTGTTCTATCTCTATCTATCAGTTACAGTATCGGTTATTGCCCACAACCACAACCACCTTCCCATTTGGAAAAACGATACGCTAAACCTCATTAGCGAATACTGGATAAGCGTATTTTATGGTTTCCCAACGTTTGCCTGGATACCTACCCACAACCGCAACCACCACAAGTACAATAATAAGGAAGAGGACTACACCAAAACCTACCGATTTACAGAGGCCAACAACTTTTTTACCTTCATCTCCTACCCTTCTATCAGTGGTTACTTTCAACAAAGCGCTTTAGCACAGTACCTTAAGGAAGTAAAAGCGAAAAACCCGAAAAAATTTCGTGCGGCCATTTCGCAAATCGTGGTTTTGGTTTTGTGGTTGGCTTTTTGGTTGATTTTAGATTGGAAAAAAGCCCTTATTTATGTAGTGATACCCCAACAGTTTTCAGTTTTCATGGTATTGATATTCAACTACATACAGCACGTGCATGCCGACGAGGAATCGAAATGGAACCACTCGCGCAATATCATCGGCTCGCTCAACTTCTTTATGTTTAACAACGGGCTGCATACCGTGCACCACCAAAATGCGGCCTTGCACTGGAGCCTATTGCCCGAAGCACACGCCAAAATCGAACATGAAATTGATGACTCATTGAAGGTAAATAGCTTTTGGTGGTTCTTGTTTAGCACATACATATTAGGCATTTTTATACCGTCGTTTCGTACTCGCTCTATGCGCGTAGATAGGATAAAACGCCAACAGCAGCAGTCTGCAACTGCTAACGCATAGTTACTCTCCTAACCACCAACTAAAGCTATTACCTACATGATGAAGATTTCAGATTTTGTTGCCGTAAAAAAGAGCAGCCTTTCGGCTCGTTACTCTAAAAAGAAAGTATCTGCCGGTCATTTTATTGAAGACTACATGGCTGGCCACATTGATGTGGTGGGCGACTTCAAGGACCTAATGAAACACAAGAACGAAGTTTGGGAATACGATTTTACGGGCGACCACTGGAAGTTCTTTTTTACCCGTTTCATTCCAGAAGTGGCTATGCACACTAAGAGCCAGGACGAGCGTATTGTGCGCACACACTACGATAACAAAAACGACCTTTTCAATTGGTTTTTGGGCCCACGTATGGTATATACTACCGGCTTTTATAAAAACGGCCAAGAAGAACTAGAGGAAGCACAGGACAACAAAATGGACCTGATTGCACAAAAATTGCAATTTAAACCAGGCGAAACCATGCTTGATATTGGTTGCGGTTGGGGTACTTTTGTGATGCACGCTGCCAAGCACTATGGCATGAACGCTACCGGAGTAACTATTGCACAAGCCGGAGCCGACTGGGGCAACGAGCAGATAAAAGCAAACAACGTGCAAGATAAGGCCCGCATTATGCGCATGGACTATCGTGATATACCGCACGCGAAATACGACAAGATTACTTGCCTTGAGATGGCGGAACACGTTGGTATCAAAAACTTCTCCACGTTTATGGAGCAGATATACGGATTGTTGAAGGATGACGGTTTGTTTTACCTACAAATAGCCGCCCTGCGCGAGCGCAGCAGCCCACTTTGGGGCCCGAACATGGAAGACATTGTTTGGGGCTTGTTTATGAACAAATACATTTTTAGTGGTGCCGATGCCAGCATGCCCCTTAACTGGGATTTGAAACGCCTTGAATCAGTTGGCTTTGAGGTGCACAGCGTGGAGAACGTGGGCATTCACTACAGCCGCACTATTGATCATTGGTATCAAAACTGGATGCGCAATGAAGAAAAGTCAATGGCCAAATACGGCTTGGAGACCTTCCGTATGTACCAGATTTTCTTGGGCTGGTCGGTTGAGATTGCCCGTCAAGGCAGCTCTACGGCTTACCAAATTGTGTGCAACAAAAACGTGGACAACTACAACCGCGAGCGTTTTGTTGGTGCCACGCAGTTTGGCGAATTGAGCAACTTCAAGAAAAACGCAAACGTGGCTCCTGCTTTTGCGACCGACAACGCATAGTAACATATCCAATGTAATTAAGAAGGGGAAGCCAGTTTGTCTGGTTTCCCCTTTTTTTGTGTCCTCTACTGCAAGCATCGGGTGCTAAATTGGCACCAAACAATATTTTCTAGCAAATAAAATGCCGTCGCAAACCCGCTCTGTACAAGGGTTTTGAAAAAAATAAAAAAAAGTTGCCCCAAAACGTAACTTTTTTCTTGACACCCTTTCTGCCTTGGTATATATTGACCCTTGTAACGCTTAAATCACTGAAGGATGACAAAGGCAATAGCACAAAACGGAAAAGCAATTAGCGGATATTTTCTTACCAATATTGGTTGGGAAGGATTTGTAGGATTGTTCTTGGTTAGCGGTTTCCTTATCTTCGGTCAATTGTAAAAAACTCGGCCACTACCACCCTAGCATCGGCCATCACTACTGGGCATTTATTTGTTGCACCAAACGGTCCAATAACTGCACCGGACCCGCAGGAAACCAAGTTTCAAGCATAAGTTTAGTAATAGGGCCTTTCGGCGCAAACTTTCCAGTAATAGTTAGCTCAACAACACCCGCCGCATTTTCAACAAAATGATACTTTGAATCGCTAATACTCATGCGCTCCTCGCCTTGCAAGGGATAGGCATTGGGTTTAGCTATAGCAGTTATTACCAATTCTTTTGCTGTTCTTGAAACGCTTACCTGCTGCACACAGTCGGCATTAGGCATTGGCCAAGGCACATCCATAAATAAATAAATGAGCCACTCGCTTGCAGAGATGGTGCTAACGGTTTTGGATACTACCGTATTATCCAAAAAGGTTTTATAATTGGCTGAGCTTCTCAAAAACTTCTCTGCCTTGTCAAGCCTAACATTTACCGTTCCTTTCACCCAATATTCGGCCATCACGGCATCTTCATTGCCTTGCAGCGCTTCAACCTTATACTTTAACTGCACTTTGCCGTTTTTGGCAGTTGTCTGTTTCCAACCCGATGCTTGACCCCAAGCCAACATAGGTAAAGTTAAAAGCAAGGCAAACAATAACTGGCTCGCTGCTTTGGGTATGTTCAATTTCATGTTATGCTTGGTTTGTAACCACCGAGATATGAAGGGTGCAAAGTTCATCTTTTCGCCGTCAAAAAGTATGCCTTATTTGTTAATACTGCTGGTAAAAACCGCAAACAATTGCATTTTGTTCCGTCAATTAGTACCAGCCATTTACTTTTCGACAAATATGCCCAGCTACCTTTTAAGACACTAAAAAAACCAAAAAAACAAGAGTTTATAGGCCCTAAGGCCAACATTTGCGCAATTACTCATTAACTTGTGGGCAAAGTAAAATACCGTGAAAAAAGTTTTAATTATTGTGGGCGTTGTGGTCATGCTTGTGTTGGGTACCACATCGTATGCCTTGTTTTTCCGCGAAAACTTAGTACTAAGCAAGGCAGAAGCTAAAGCAAAATACAGCACTGCAGCCTCGCATTTTATGCAATGGCGCGATACTGAGGTGCACTATACCGACGAAGGCCAGGGCGTTCCTGTATTGATGATACATGGCTTCGGCGGCAACTTTACCAACTTTGATACTTTAGCCAGCATCATGAAAGCCAAGTACCGCGTAATTAGGGTTGACTTGCCTGGCTTTGGCCTGTCCGATTTGCCTGAGCAAAACGATTCGTTAACGACATTGTACCGCGATTTCTTAAGTGACTTAATCGATACCTTGCGTATTGATAGCCTATATGCGGTGGGCAATAGCCTTGGCGGATGGATGAGCTGGGAACTGGCCGCCAACAAGCCCGATAAGGTGAAAGGACTTGTGTTGCTGAACAGCGCCGGATATGAGCTGGAAAAGGTAAAGAGCAATATTGGCCGTATGGACTTGCTGGATAACACCTTCGCGCGAAAATTGGCTGAGCGAGGCTTGCCCGTATCGCTATCCATGAAAAACGCCCAACGATTAATGACGGAATGGGAAACCCCAAACCCGGCTGGTGTGGCCGTAAACAACGCCCTGCTAAACCGTGAAGGAAACCTTGGCAACATGATTACGTTGGCAAACAGCGGGATAACACCCGATACAGCCAAATTAACCACCATACAATGCCCCACCCTAGTTATTTGGGGCAAATACGACATAATAGTACCGGTAGCGCATGTGGCCAAATTTACACGCGATATACCCAATACTGTGGCTATAGTGTACGATACTTGCGGCCATATACCCCAAATTGAATACCCGCACCGCGTGGCCAATGACATTGAAACGTTTCTATCGGCTCAGTAATTATGAAGGCTTTATCCCAAACCCTACTTATACTCCAAGTATTTATCGTTTACGCCGCTCCATTTAAGCGACATTAAATCGCGAACATAGTTTTGGTATACTTTCCAAGGGTGCTTTGAGCCCTGCTTGGGCAACATATCGGCAGCGCGTAGCACATATCCCGCGCTAAAATCCAATAGTGGCTCTGAAGTAAAGGCTTTGCTATCAAATCGCGGTGTTACCACCTCATGATTGTGAGCCGCCATATAGCGCAGCACTTTGGTTACAAACTGCAAGCTCAGGTCGCACTTCAGCGTCCACGAAGCGTTGGTGTAGCCAACCGTAAAGGCAAAGTTGGGTATATCGCTAAACATTACGCCGCGGTATGCGTGGGTTTTGCCAGGGTCAACCAACGCACCATTCCGGTGCATGGTCATGCCACCCAGCAATTGCACTTTCAGCCCTGTGGCGGTTACTATTAAGTCGGCGTTTAGTTCCTCACCTGATTTCAACAAGATGCCTTTCGGCGTAAACCGTTCTATCTGATCGGTTACAATATTGGCACTGCCCTCACGGATAGCGCTGAATAAATCTGCATCGGGTATGAGGCACATGCGCTGATCCCAGGGGTTATATGGTGGGTCGAAGTGCTTTTGCTCGTAAGCATTACCTATGCTCTTTTCCGCTCCTTTCTGAATCAACCGCCGCATGGTTTGGGGCCACCTCTTCGAAAAATTGAACACGCCAATAGCTAGCATAATGTTCTTCCATCTAATCATGCTATAAGCCAACTTTTCTGGCAACACCTTTTTAAGTGCGCTGGCTATCTTATCGGTGCCGGGCACGGCTGCAATATAGGTAGGTGTGCGTTGCAACATGGTTACATGGGCTGCTTTTTTAGCCAACTCAGGTACCAAGGTTACCGCTGTAGCGCCACTGCCTATTACAATTACCTTTTTGTTGGCATAATCCACGTTGGGTGTCCACTGTTGCGGATGAACAATTTGCCCTTCGAACGTATCCTTACCCGCAAACTCAGGCAGGTAGCCGCTTTTGTAATCATAGTAGCCGCTGCACATGGTCAAAAAACGGCATTGCAACTGCGTATAAGGCACCTGCTCGTTGGGTGCTAGGGAAATGGTCCAAAGCTTTTCGGCATCGCTCCACGAAGCATCAGTTACTTTATGATGGTATTGTATCTTTTTATCGATGCCAAATTTGGCAGCCGTATCCTTTATGTATTGCAATATGGCTGGGCCATCGGCCAAGGTTTTATCGCTTTTCCAAGGGTTGAACGGAAACCCGAGCGTATACATATCCGAATCGGAGCGGATGCCAGGGTATTTAAACAAATCCCACGTGCCGCCCATGCTGGCGCGGCTCTCCAATATGGCAAAAGACTTGTCGGGACATGCGTTTTGCAAATGGTAGCCCGCACCAATACCCGATAGACCCGCGCCTACCACAATTACATCATAAAAAGGAACGCCATTAGGTGTAGTACTCATATCGGTTGGGTTGTAACCAAATATAAGTGTTTATAGGGAAAAGTATAGGGAGCATGCTAGCTTTCCATTTGTTTTTTCATGCTCTAACAAAACCATTAGTGGTGCAATGCAACCACAACACACCGCCAACAAATAGCTTTCTTACCGTTCACAAAGCCAAACGTGCCATTCACAAATGGGATTTGACAAGCACGCGACACTATATGTAATTTGTACACTCATAAAAAGCACAAATACCATGAAACACTTAACACCAATAATTATTTTAGCCCTTGTTTTGTTTTCGAGCTGCCAAAAAGAACCAGCTCTAAACAACAGTAAAGACATTAGCTACACTCAAGCTGACTTTGTAGATACCGAAGCGATTGGCGTGGGCGCCGAAAAAGACGGAGACCGCAAGAGCGACCTAAAATTAGTTATCCGCAAAGTAAGCAATGCAGTGAATACATACCGCTTAGTATTGAAGGTGGACTCGGTGCAGCTTAACAGCGTTGTTCCCACCGACAATCCTACATTTCAACCCATTACAGGCCAGGATAATGTTGTCTTTGCTGGCTTATCGGTAGCCAACCCAACCAACCCCGATGTAGACCAAGTAATTTTTACCAAAGAGCAAATGGTATTTAGGCAAACCAACGAAAACGGCTACTTTGTATACGTAAGCGACCCGTTTGAAACCGATGTAAATTTCGACTACGAACTGGTAAGTGTTGAGTACGCCATTAATCTAAAAAACAACGGCCTTCCGCTAGAAATTAGCGACAAAGCCGAATACTTTATACTGCCCGGCGGCAGAAGCATTGAACAAGCCCCAGAGGTTGCTAGGCTGAAGCCACCAAGGATTAACTTGCTGGCAGGTAGCAAGACTGTAAAAGTCGGTTTTGTGCTAGCTAACGACCCAGCTGACCAGATTGATAAAGTGACTTTCAAGGGTAGCCTTGCAGCCATCGACGTTAACCAAAAACCAGTAACAATACAACTGCAAGGCGACCTTACAAAAACCGTAAGCAGTGCTATTGGGGTGAGTGCTTGGAGCAACTTAGGCTGCCTAAGTTACTACAACGAAGCCACAAAAGAGTGGAGATGCCTAGATGCCTACGATGGTAAATTGAGCAGCACTGGCACCCTATCTGGTGCCCTCGCCCTTTATAACCGAGTAAGGACTACCACCGCTACTGTTCACTTAGTAGATGACTGGCAGGGCGAAACCGGCTACTTTTAACCTACAACCAACTACCAACCAAAGGTCAGCGCGAAAGTGCTGGCCTTTTTTTGTGGTAGCGATTGGCCAGACAACTTGCAATAGTTACAAAGGCTTCTATCCAAAGCTTAAAAGCCTCTGCGCCCTATGTGGCGTGCACCGATAAGTTATTTTGACAAAGAATACACAGCTACTGAAGAGTGCTTAGCTCTCGGGGTAGCCATTGTCATGCCAGCATTGTAACAGGTCGAGCTCACCATTGGATAGGCTGCTACCTTTCGGCATCGATTGATTTTCCAATACCTCTTTCGAAAAACTTCCATTATTCAAGTAGGTTCGAAGCCCATTATAGCTGCTAATGGTTGGATGGCAACCACTACTGGTGCAATTAGCGTTAATGATGCTTTTTACATCGGCATTGTAGGTGGGGCTTGAACCATCGCATTGCGGGCTATACTTTTTGCAAGCAGAAAACAACGTGAGCATTAGTGCTGCACCAAACAATACGGGATAAATTAACTTACGCATACCAATTCAATTTAAAAGCCAAACTCAAACTCAACACTATGTTAAAGTTAGCCATTAAGATGCTGATAAAAGATGAACTTAATCATACCAGTAGTTAAAGGAACTGTATTTTAACTGTAGTATGATGAATCATGACGCCAGATACAAGCATATACCTACCCAAGATGGGTGGGAATTAGCTTAATTTCAGTAACCGGGATTAGAAGCCTGCCTTACGCGCACCAGGTTTTTATCATCCTTTATTACGCGCCGCCACTTCGGCAAATGCTTTGGCAGCATTCTGAAACTCAGCTGGCATCAATATCACAGTGGTGGTGTTATTATCAATTCCTATTTCCGATAACATTTGCATTCTGCGCAATTCAAGCGCTATAGGGCTTTCCTCCATTTGCTTGGCGCCTTGGGTAAGTTTTATGGATGCTTCCAGTTCGGCTTCGGCCTTTATTATACGGGCACGTTTCTCTCTTATTGCCTCCGCTTCACGTGCCATTGCGCGCTGCATCGATTCGGGTATCTCTACATCTTTCATCTCCACCATTTCTATCTGTATGCCCCACGGGTCGGTAGCCGCATCTACAATTTTCTGTAGCGTCATGTTTATTTGCTCCCTACCTTTCAGCACCTCATCGAGCTGATGCTGCCCTATTATGTTTCGAAGCGCAGTAACAGAAAACTGGTAAACCGCTTGGTTGTAATTGGCAACCGAGATAATGGCCTTCGCTGGGTCGGTAACCTTAAACCATAGCACCGCATTCACTTTTATGGTTACGCTATCTTTAGTAATTGTTTCCTGTTGCTCAAGGTCTACCGTGCGAGTGCGCATATCAATGGTTTGTTGGCGCTCAATAACCGGTATTATCCAGTATAAACCCGGCCCCCTAATGCCCGTAAACCTTCCTAACCGGAAAACAATTGCGCGTTGATACTCCTGTGCTATACGGATACCCGATAGCAATACAGCAATGATGATAATAGTGGGGATAAATAATAGTTCCATAACGAAGAATTGCTACATAAAGGTAATCAACTTTAAAGAAAGCATAACTCCTCTTTCGGGTAGGCTTTAGGAGGGCATGTCATACTGCCTCGTTTGAAACGAGATTGAAGGGTGCGCGTGCTGGCTGCTGAGGCGCGTGGTGATGTGCGGGGGGCAAATAGATGCTTATAGTGACTAGACATTAACCCCAAATAGATAGCCCACCAATGCGGAAAGCACCATGGCTACCGTACCCCAAACGGTAATGCGCAAAATGGCTTTTGTAATACTTGAACCCCCTGTTTTTGCGGATATGGCTCCCAAAACAATCAGGAATACGATGGTGAACCCATAAAGCCAGTATTCTAGGCCATTTATGGGCGCGAAAAGCACTACCAAGAGCGGCAAAATACCACCCACCGCAAACGATGCGCAAGAAGCCAAAGCTGCTTGAATCGGTTTTGCCTGGCTTAATTCATTAATACCCAACTCATCGCGCACATGGGTTGCCAGTGCATCTTTTTCAGTCAGCTCCATAGCTACCTGCATGGCGGTTTCCTTTTTTAGTCCCCTTTTCTCATATATCTCCGCCAATATTTGCAGTTCCTCGGCGGGCATCTCGGCCAGTTCCTTCTTTTCGCGCTCAATATCGGCCCGCTCAATATCGGTTTGCGAGCTCACGGAAACATACTCTCCCGCAGCCATTGACAGTGCCCCTGCAACCAGCCCAGCCACAGTGGCCAGTATAATAGGGTCTCTTGTAGTGCTTGCCGCGGCCACCCCTATGGCTAGGCTCGAAATGGAGATGATACCATCATTGGCCCCCAATACCGCCGCCCGCAGCCAGTTGCTGCGGTGTATATAGTGGCTATCTAAGTAGTTGTCTATTGTGAGCCTTGCCATGATGCCGCGTTTGATAGTAAGCTACGCTTAATATTTTATATATCCCGTCATTTAAGCGGTTATATATGAGTGGCTGACCAATTTGCCGATGTCGGCAAATTGGTTTTAAGTGCGGTAAAATGGCATGTCACATTGAGTCTCGTTTGAAACGAGATCGAAATGAGCGAGCGATTGCAATCCCGCCGAAGCTTTTCGCGAAGGTGGGAGCGGTGCAGCTTGCCTCGTCTCGCCCAAGGCGAGAGCGAGGAGTGGTGAAATGCAATGCCTGCTTAAGTTTTATTCGTAGTTGTGAATGCACTGCGCACCCATGTTTCCGCTAAGGCGGAAAAAAGGGCGTCAGAGACGCAGGGTACGTTCCATCCTCGTCAAAAAAAGACGAGGACGATTAGGGGGCTAATCACCTTATATAAAGGTTTTATTTACCAATAAAACTTGACATTATTTAAATCTTTGTAAATTTTTGATACTTAAAATTATTTATCGAATCCAGCAAAAGAATGCCTACTTTTATAAGTAATATTACATACCATATCAATTAAAACAACACTTATGGAGAACCTAAATTTTCAAGGTTTATCTGACGAACAGAAAAAGAAATTAGCAGAGGCGTTAGGAAAAAAAATAAATAATATAACCTGCCCTATGTGTAAAAACCAAGAGTTCTCCATTACGGATGGATATTTTAACAATGTACTACAGAGTAGCATAAGTGCGATAACACTAGGGGGTCAAATGATTCCAACAATTGCCGTAATATGTACTAACTGCGGTTTTGTAAGCCAGCATGCGTTAGGGAGACTTGGATTTTTGGAAAAAAATGAAAACCGATAGTATGATTACTCCAAACAATCCAAATCCCAATGGCTCGGTTATAAATATTGGCACCTCAATATCAAACACATTGGTTGTGCATGAAAATATTAATCAACAGGTTATTGTAACCACTGAGGATAAGTTGAGGTTGGTTTTGTTAAAAAGTGAAAACGTGTTGTTATCAAAAAGAGATTGGATAACTCCTGCTACCCTTCTTATTTCTTTCATTGCTACTTTGTGTACTGCTGATTTTAAAGATGCCTTTGGAGCAACAAAGGAATTTTGGCACGGGATTTTTGTTATTCTATCGGTGCTCACAGCTGCTTGGTTAATATTTACTTTGGGGAAGTTGTTGTTGCAGAAAGATAAAGGTAGTATCGACAATATAGTGCAAGAAATAAAAAGTAAAAACTAAAGAAGTTTCCGCCCTTTAACGCAAACATTTTCAAGCTTGTGCCGCACCATGACGTAAGCATCTGCTTACTTTCCGCCTTAGCGGAAACACGCGATGGGCAGGGCGTTGCAATATAAACATTAAATCATCTGCAATGAAAACCTCTCACTCCCCCATCATCCGCTTAATCCTAGCCTCGGCCTCTTCTTTGGTAATGCCATTATAAAAGTCTGCAACTAAAGGGTGGTCAAAACTTTGGTGTGGGAAAATATAAGGTCTGATGCCATCCTTTTGAGGAACAACTGTTGTAGGGATAGACCTAAAATCATCATACTCCGGAATATCATTGCTAATCCACCCAAAGTATGATTCTTTATAATTCTCGTCGCCTCGAAAATGCTCATCATAATCATTAAAACTTGCCTCACTCAGTGACACCCATAATCCATATTGCAGTTCTTGACAAGAGTCAATCACCTTCATAAACATCACTGCTCTTATGAACCTATATATCTCCCCTTCTCTATTTACTACGCAAAAGTCATCGGTTAAGGTGCTTTTCGCCTTATCTTCATTGCTAAGCCAATAGTAAGTATCCGGTGTTTTAAACGCCAGTGCAGGCCAATCTTCCAGCACCTTTCCGCAACACTCACAAGTGTATGTTCCCATTGTAATACTCCCATTTATATTATGCCAAACTTTTCAACTACGCAGAGGCATTAATCGGCAATTGCAACTTCACTACCCGCACCCTCCCGCCTCCGCGAAAAGCTTCGGCGGGATAGCAATCGCGCGCGCATTTCGACTACGCTCAATGTGACACGCGGGTTTCCACATTAAAATAAATTAGCACATCGGTACATCCGCACATTAGCACATCTAACTACATATTCCTTCTATACTGTCCTCCCACCATAAACATCGCTTCCGTTATCTGCCCGAGGGAACAATATTTGGTGGCTTCCATGAGGGCGGCGAAGATGTTTTGGTTGTGGAGGCTGGCTTGCTGTATGTCTTTTAGCAGTTGTCCGGTTTCGGCGGCGTTGCGCTTCCACTGGGCTTCTACGGCGGTTATCTGGGCTTCCTTCTCGTCGTTGGTGCTGCGGATGACCTCTTTGGGTAGCATGGTGGGCGAGCCCTCTTTGCTCAGGTACGTGTTCACGCCGATGATGGGGAACTCGCCGGTGTGCTTTAGGGTCTCGTAGTACAGGCTCTCTTCCTGTATCTTGCCGCGCTGGTACATGGTTTCCATGGCGCCGAGCACGCCGCCGCGCTCGGTGATGCGGTCAAACTCGGCGTATACGGCCTCTTCCACCAGTGCGGTGAGTTCCTCTATGATGAAGCTGCCCTGTAGCGGGTTTTGGTTTTTGGCCAGCCCCAGCTCGTGGTTGATGATGAGCTGTATGGCCACGGCCCGGCGCACGCTCTCCTCGGTGGGCGTGGTGATGGCCTCGTCGTAAGCGTTGGTGTGCAGGCTGTTGCAGTTGTCGTATATGGCGTAGAGCGCCTGTAGCGTGGTGCGGATGTCGTTGAACGATATCTCTTGCGCGTGCAGGCTGCGGCCGCTGGTTTGTATGTGGTATTTCAGCTTTTGGCTGCGGTCGTTTGCTCCATACTTGTACTTCATGGCCTTGGCCCACACAATGCGCGCCACGCGGCCGATAACGGCATACTCCGGGTCGATGCCGTTGCTAAAGAAGAACGATAGGTTGGGCGCAAAATCATCGATATTGAGGCCGCGGCTGAGGTAATACTCCACGTAGGTGAAGCCGTTGGCCAGCGTAAACGCCAGCTGACTGATGGGGTTGGCGCCCGCCTCGGCAATGTGGTACCCGCTAATGGAAACAGAGTAGAAGTTGCGCACCTTGTTGATGGTGAAGTACTCCTGCACGTCGCCCATCAGCTTTAGGCTAAACTCGGTGCTGAAGATGCAGGTGTTTTGCGCCTGGTCTTCCTTCAATATATCGGCCTGCACCGTGCCACGAACTTGGCTAAGGGTATAGGCTTTTATTTTGTTGTACACATCCAGCGGCAAAACTTGGTCGCCCGTTACGCCCAGCAACATCAAGCCTAGGCCGTTGTTGCCTTCCGGCAACGTGCCGCGGTATTTAGGGCGGTCAGCTCCTTTAGACTTATAAATGGCGGCTATCTTCTGCTCAATCTCCTCCACCAAGCCATGCTCCTTGATATACAGTTCGCATTGCTGGTCAATGGCCGCGTTCATAAAGAACCCGGTCAATATCGCCGCGGGTCCGTTGATGGTCATGGAAACGGACGTGCTCGTCTCGCACAGGTTAAAGCCGCTGTACAATCGCTTGGCATCATCCAGACAACAAATACTCACGCCGCTATTGCCCACCTTGCCAAAGATATCGGGCCTGTGGTGCGGGTCTCGCCCATAGAGGGTTACGCTATCAAAGGCGGTGCTCAACCTAGCCGCGGGCATGCCTAGGCTCAGGTAGTGGAAACGCCTGTTGGTGCGCTCGGGGCCGCCCTCGCCGGCAAACATGCGGGTTGGGTCCTCCCCTTCTCGCTTAAACGGGAACACCCCCGCCGCATACGGAAACTCACCCGGCACATTCTCTAGCATGTTCCAGCGCAGCACATCGCCCCAGCCCGTGTATTGTGGCAAGGATATTTTCGGTATTTTGCTGTGGCTCAGGCTCTCGGTATAGGTTTGCACCTTTATGGCTTTGTCGCGCACGTAGTAGGTATATTCGTCTTGCGCATAGGCCGCTTTGCGGGCAGGCCATTCCTCCAGTATTGCTAGGTTTTCGGGCTCCAGCTTGCGGCCCAACTTATCGCTGGCAGCTTGCAGGGCATCCAAAATGGCACGTTCGGCACCGTCTTGTTGCAGGGTTTCTTGGCTAAGCTTAATGCCATGTAGGCGCTCGGCTATGCTGGCTTGCTCAGCTACACGCTTGTTGTAGTCGCGGTTGGCGGTGGTTATCTCGCTTAGGTAGCGCACCCTGCTCGGCGGGATGATGTATATCTTGCCCTCTTGCTCCATTGCGGTAAACCTGCCCGCCCTTTCGGCGGGGTTGCTGGCAAAATTCTTGCCTGTCTTTTCGGTAATCGTGCGCATCAGCGCGCTGTAGAGCTCGTTGGTGCCCGCATCGTTAAACTGGCTGGCGATGGTGGCAAACACCGGCACGTCGCTATCGGGCATATCAAACAGCTTGTGGTTGCGCTTGTACTGCTTCTTCACGTCGCGCAGGGCATCCTCAGCACCGCGTTTGTCGCCTTTGTTTAGCACCACAATGTCGGCAAAGTCGAGCATATCAATCTTTTCTAGCTGTGTGGCGGCGCCGTATTCGGGCGTCATCACGTACATGCTCACATCGCTATGGTCCACTATCTCGGTATCGCTTTGGCCGATGCCGCTGGTTTCGAGGATGATGAGGTCGAAGCCCGCTACCTTCACAATGTCCACCGCGTCGCGCACGTGGCGGCTCAGCGCCAGGTTGGCTTGTCGTGTAGCCAGCGACCGCATATATACCCGCGGGTTGCTGATGGCGTTCATGCGGATACGGTCACCCAGCAGGGCGCCGCCCGTTTTGCGCTTGCTCGGGTCTACGGAAATAATGGCAATGGTGCGGTCGGTAAAATCCAGCAGAAAGCGTCGTACCAGCTCATCTACCAAGCTGCTTTTGCCCGCGCCGCCGGTGCCGGTAATGCCCAGCACGGGCGTGGTGATTCCCTTGGCCTGTTGGCGCAAGGTATCCAGTACGGTGGCGTTCTCTTCGGGGAAGTTCTCGGCAGCGGAAATGAGCGCACCGATGGCTTTCGGGTCGTTGTTGCTGAGAAGCGATAATGCCCCGTTCAGGTTTTTACCAGTAGGGAAATCGCACTCCTGCACCAGCAGGTTTATCATGCCTTGCAGGCCCATGCTGCGGCCATCGTCCGGACTGAATATACGCGCGATGCCGTGTGCGTGCAGCTCTTCAATTTCGGTGGGGAGGATGGTGCCGCCCCCGCCGGCGAAGATGCGGATGTGGCCCGCGCCGCGCTCCTGCAGTAGGTCGAACATATATTTGAGGTACTCCACATGGCCGCCCTGGTAACTGGTGATGGCGATGCCCTGCACATCTTCCTGTATGGCGCAATCCACAATTTCCAGCACGCTGCGGTCATGGCCGAGGTGGATGACCTCCACGCCGGTGGCCTGAATAATGCGGCGCATGATATTAATGGCCGCATCGTGCCCATCAAAAAGGCTCGCTGCGGTTACTATGCGTATGTGGTGCTGGGGGGTGTATGGGGTGGCGTCTTGCATTTTCTCGCTTCTCTTATATTCGGGTTTCTTCGGTGTGGTGAAGATAGGGAAAATGGGCGAAAAACAGCGAGCGCCAACCGTGCAACCAACCTGCCACTAGGCCTACAGGCGCTGTGGCGCATAGCTTCCAACAAATAACAACCGCCAGTAATTGCGCTTACAGCATGCGCTTCGGGTTACTTGGCTTGAACCTCTGGTCCACCGCTTAGGGCATTGCCCTTACGTAGGCCACCGATGCGCATGGTGCTGTTGCTTTGATGAATACTAAGTTAGTATGCGGTTTAATTCTTTGCAAATATAAACTCTGTTTATTTTTAATTAACAACATAAATGGTTGAGGGTGAATAAAAAAAGTTTTTTTGCACTTGGTTGTATAGAGGCTTAGCCTCTTTACTTCAGTGCTGCGGGAAGTATAACTTCCGAAGAAAGGGGTCTCGTTTCAAACGAGATCGAAGGGTGCGCGCGTAGACTGTTGGGGCAGCTTGCCTCGCCTCGGGCGAGGGGTAGTGAGGTGCAATGCCTGCATTAATCATCCTCATAGTTGAAAATGCACCGCCCACACATGTTTCCGCTAAGGCGGAAAATTAGGCGCAGCCTACCACTATCAATTGCACGTAGGCCTGAAATAGCCTACGTGCAGAATGGGGGCAAACCCAGTACGCAAAGGGTTGTGTTAGTGAGAGCTTACTAGGTTACTAGTTGAATTTTTAAAAAGCAGGCTCCAGATTTCCGGAGCCTGCTTTTTTATACCAATTTCATACATCTGACTTAGCACTTCAAGCTCAATTAAAGCCTGTGTTGCTTGTTTCCTCCTTATAGCACTTGCAAGAAACTTTATAGATTTTCTTACCCATCTCATCTGTGGTTTCTGCCTCATCATAATACTGTATTTCGCCGCTTGTGCGCCCGCCTTGGGCCTCAAGTTTTTCATTGCAATCGTTACGGGCATCTCCCCAAGTAGCAAACCAGCCACTGGTAGCCCTTACCACCTCTTGGAAGGTAGGTGATAAAGCAAAGCTTGATGATGCTATGGTAAGTACCAATAGTAAGGATAGGATTTTGGTCTTCATAGACTTAGATTTATTTGAGTGAATGAATGTTTTGTGTGTCTTTAAGTGTAAACGACTTAACGAAGTGTTAATAAAACTATAGCTTACCTCAATCATCAAATGGGTCTTTTACCGGGGTGCATAGGCTGCGCAGGTGCAGCATGGCTTTGTATACGCGTTCGGCATCAGCAAACGTGTTAAAACAAGGAAACGCCCACGTATCATAAGCAGATAATTTAAAACAAATACATGAAGAATCACAAATATATACACCATCTTCATGAAATGTCCAGAGGCCAGTAACATCGGGCACTAAATCAAATAAATTAACTTTCTGATCGCCCCGTTTAATCTCCCCTGATTTAGTAGCGGTTATTATCCCTGTAGGATTCTTACTACAACACACTATCTTCCCATTAATATACTTTACCGTTTCCTCAAAGGTGAGGGTTTGGGCTTGGAGGAAGCCGCTTGCAAATAAGCAAAGGGTGAGGATTAGTAGGTTTTTCATTGGTTTTGTGTTGGTTTATTTAATCGAACCTGTAAAAGAGCATCGTTTACAACAGAGGGCGGAAATTTCCGCCCCCTGTTGTAAAACATAAAAATTGTATTTGCTCACGGGCAGCTACCGGCGTGGTTGGCAGAAGTTGCCTCGCACATCCAAGTGCCGTCGCTTTGCTTTACACAAGCGCGTACATCGCACTCATCGTAGCAGGTTCCCTTCTTTTCGGCAGCTCTTTTAGCTTTTTCGTTGGCCAGGCTGCAAGCTGTTTCTCGGTCAGAGGAGTAGGCATAATGGGATTCGCCCGCAAAGGAGCTGATCGAAATGGCCAAGAACAAGGCCAGTACTGTGCATTTTTGAAATAATTGTTTCATAAATGTGGGTTTAAGTGAGATTAAATAATATGGTTTAAAATCTGAGAATTATTCTTAAATCAATGGCAGGGAATATTTTTTTCCCCGGGTTGGTTTTTATAAAAAACGAGGTAGTATTAAAGGCGCTGTCTGTCGCGGTTACTTCATTTTCCGTTGCTTTGACGCTCAGGTAGTTTACCCCTCCGCTTAGGCCAATGCCAAAGCCATCGCTTGGATAGGCATTTATACCGAAGCTGGCGTTGCCAAAGTAACTAAACCCAGTTAAGTAATCCTTAATCCTAGAATCGCCGGGTGCTTCGTATAAAATCAGATCTTTGTTTTTTGGAAACAGCAAAGGCATAAAGTTTACTGATAATGGAAACTCCACGCCACGATATATATCTTTTCTGCCTTTTTGGGTAAAGATGCAAAACGTCAAACCGATAGCGGGGGAGTAAAAGCGCGATTTATGAAACTTGCCTGTACCAATTTCTATGCCATCTTCATTATACTTAGTAAACTCAGGCATGGTGACCCAAGAAAAGCCTAAGGGGGAGAATTTGAAACGCACCGCCTTATTACCGATAATAAAGCTCATCCGCGCATCGTCAACGCTGTAGTCTTTAATTGAATCCTTGCCATAGCCCCCTTTAAAAATCGCAGAGATGGAGCCTTTTAATTCCCAATTGAAATACGTAAGCAAACTAGTTACATTGTCTATAGCTTCTGATGTTGCCTCGGCCTGAAGTTCGGCATCCGTTTTTGCTCTGGGCACTTCTTTGAGGTTATAAAACGTAGTAGGATTTTCAATCCTGTCCTTATAACAAATGCCGCTAAATTCTCTCAAGAGGTCCGCAAGCTCGTCACTATCAATAGGCAATCCTCCTTCCGTAGCAAGAGATACAGGCCCAGGAATATAGTTGTTGCCATAATCATCAGTCTCAGAACTCTGGTTGCTGATGCATTCCACACCCGGCCTACACCTAAAAAATATGCATGTATAACCATATCCGTTCTTCCCTGAAAATACGGCTTCAACCCCTGAGAAATCTATCACCTGTTTATGCCAGCCTATACTTTTGTCTTTTTCGCTTTGGCCTGGTTGTATAGGAGAATCGAAAGTGTAAAAGGTAATGTAGCAGTCATTTTCTTCAAAATAAAACTTAGTTATCCTATTATATGTACCGCGCGCCGTGTATGAATTTTGCGGGTCATCCAATGCTCCGCTAATAGCAATGAACAACTTATATTTATTAGTTTCCAAAGATGTTTGGGCTTGCAGATTAATTATTATAATAAGCATCAAACAGGTGGTTATTATCCCATTCATATACTATCTACATTTAGCCATATCATGATAAAAAATTGGTAGTTATCTCCGATAAATTTAGAACCAAAACTTAGCGAATAGTAAGTGTATTACAATTGTTTGCGACGATGGTGTAATTGCCGGATGATACAACTACCCATGAACCATTCCTTTCTTCTTGGAGCTCCCATTTGTGTGGGCCCGAATAAGGAGTAATATAAAGTATGCCTGAAACCAAGTTGGCGTAGATATCATCACATTCAATAGGAGGGGGGGTGGAGTAAGGCTCTGTATTTATGGTGCCTTGAAGTACCCCATCTAAATAAAACTTATAGGGAATGTAGGCGTTTTCGTTGTGATAAACGGAGATGTAAAAATCGCCAGGGCCTTCCTTTTCGCAAGAAGCGAACAACAATATGAATAATAAAAGCGTCAATGTACTTTTCATATAATAAGTTTACCTTAAATAAAGGTATGAAATAATTTTATATTAGTAATAATTTTTAATCTTAATTGAGCATACTGTGAAGATAATAGTAATTTTTTAAGTTAGTAGAGTGGTGTCATACGCGGCAATACATAAATTAATAACACATTTTACTCATTACCCCCCCAATCGTCCTCGTCTTTTTTTGACGAGGATGGAACGTACCCTGCGTCTCTGACGCCCTTTTTTTTCCGCCTTAGCGGAAACGTTGGTGCGCAGTGCATTCACAACAACGAGTAAAACCCAAGCAGGTATTGCACCATCACCGCCCGCACCAACAGGCCAGCGCGCGCACCCTTCGACGGAGCCTGTCCTGAGTTATTGTAGAAGGGCTCACTATGACATCCGCTGAGGATGACACGCCTGCTAACAACGGCCTGTCGCAATCCAATTCCCAAACGTCATATTTACCCTAAACCCTACCAGCATCAAAATAGGGTTTTGTCGTGTGCAAATAAGTTATTTTAAGCTATTTATACTATAAAATAATTAACCAACCAATACTCAACCACCTACCTACCCAACTACATGGCCTAGTGCACTTTTGGGCTTACCAAACAGCCGCTTTTGGCAATGACCCAAAACGCCTAAAACCGCACCAATACTATATTAAAGTACACGACAAAACTCCTCGCCTAAAAGAATACGGATTAGTTAAAGACATACAACGGTGTGCGCTGCATGCGGCTAAACTAAAATGGTGGCCAACTGTTTGGATTGTATGAATATTTCGATACTGCTTTTTGATTTCGGGTTGGTAGTGTTGGCCTGGATGGTTCAGTTGGTGGTGTACCCGAGCTTTGCCTACTATGCCCCCAGCGACCTAAAACGCTGGCATGTACTATATACCAAGCGCATAAGCATGCTGGTAATACCGCTCATGATTGGGCAACTATTGTTGCATGGTATGCTACTGGTTTGGCACCCTGATAATGTATCAATAACTACTTTTGCGCTGGTGGCCGGTATATGGGTAAGTACCTTTTTGCAGGCGGTGCCGCTGCACAACCAAATAGCCGATAGCCCCGATACGGAAAACATTGCCCGTATGCTCAAAAAAGTAAACACAGCCCGCACCTTAGCCTGGACCATGGTGTTTTTATTGACCTTAACCTACTTTTAGCCCCAACTGCACCGTACCAAGCCGTTGCGCGAGTGGATGCGCAAATAAAAAGGCCAGTACACCGGCCTTTAATGATTGGCAGTTGTGTTGTGTTAATGAGGGTGCAAAGTACAGATAGTAAGTCGTGCTTTTCAATTTAACTGCAAACAGCACATTTGGCTTTGCAAACGGTGAAACCCTGCACTTGTGCGCCAACTATTGTAAATTCATACGACTAAAATTACTTGCCATGACCACAACAACCCAACTCACTTGCCAAGTAAGCGGTAAAACAATGCCTGCAGGCGACTTGGTGCCCCTAAGCGCCCTTCAAGAAACGGTGCTGCAACTGTTGCTGCAAGACCACCCTGACATTGATACCAAAGGCTATGTGAGCAAAGATTTAGCAAACCAATACCGCTATAAGCAAGTGGAGCAACTGTTGAAAGACGAAAACGGCGAACTTAGATTGATTGACCAAGAAGTGCTGAAAAAGCTGCGCGCATCAGAACTGTTTTCGCATAACATAGAGGCTGACGCGGCAGTTAAGCTTACCTTTGGTCAAAAAATAGCCGACCATATTGCTGAGTTTGGCGGCAGTTGGACTTTTATACTCAGCTTCTTGGGTTTTCTGGTTGTTTGGATATTTATCAATGCGTTTATATTAGTTACCCAGGCCTTCGACCCCTATCCGTTTATATTGCTCAATCTCATACTAAGTTGTGTAGCGGCCTTGCAGGCACCCGTGATAATGATGAGCCAAAACCGCCAAGAGGCCAAAGACCGCCTGCGTTCAGAGCACGACTACCAAATAAACCTAAAGGCCGAATTGGAAATACAGCAACTGCATCAAAAAGTAGACCACTTGATACTGAAACAAGGCCAGCGCCTAATGGAAATACAAGAAATACAAGTGGCATTAATGCAACAGATATTGGAGCAAATACCCAAGGGAAAGCAATAGGCCCTAGCGGTGGTTTCGCAACTAATAAGCATTGACCTCAACTAGCAACAAATTTTATACCTTTATGGCTTAACCCATAGCCAGCAGCTGATGAAACAAAATGCCAATGCTCCGAAACTGGAGCCAACGCTCGGATTGATTACCGTTGTATTACTGGTAATAAGTGCCATTATAGGATCGGGCGTGTTTAAGAAAGTGGCACCTATGAGCGAAGCCCTAGGCTCGCCATCGCTGGTGCTACTGTGTTGGTTTTTGGCAGGGTTAGTAACCTTAATGGGCGCCCTTACCAATGCCGAGGTAGCGGGCCTTATTGCCGATTCGGGTGGACAGTATGTGTATTTCAAAAGGATGTATGGCAAGTTTTTTGCCTTCCTATATGGCTGGGCATCGTTCTCGGTTATCCAAAGTGCTACAATAGCTTCGGTGGCCTATGTATTTGCTGGCTCGGTGCATTCCATTTGGCCTTTGCCTGAGCTCTCCGCAGATTGGCAAAACATTCAGTTCTTAAAATACACTACCGCAGATGGCGATGTAGCGTATGTGTTCTCTCCATTTAAGGATGCAGGCATCAAAGTGCTTACCATAGGCTTGATAACACTACTGAGCGTGGTAAATTATAGGGGTGTAAAATACGGCGGCTTCATTGCCAACATCTTGGCATCAACTGTGGTGATTGCCATTTTTGGTTTGGCTATTGCAGGGCTTGCAAGTGCTGCTGGCTCAGTAGACAACTTAAAGGAAACCGTTAATACCGAGGCCGTAAACACCAGCCTGTTTAGTGCCCTATTCGCGGCCATGCTTAGCGCCTTTTGGGCCTACGAAGGGTGGAATAGCATTGGTTTTATCGGTGCCGAAGTAAAAAATCCAAAACGCAACATACCTCTGGCGCTTACCTTCGGGGTTATCCTAGTTATGTTCACGTACCTTACCATCAACTTTGTGTACCTGTACGTGTCTCCAGTATCAGAGATTATTGCTAACAAAGCGGCAGACCCCAATAGTATAGCAGCCGTAGGCGTGGCAGAAAAAATAATGGGCTCTTATGGGGGTTTGGCGATAGCGATTTTGATAATAGTGGCCACCTTCAACTGCACTAACAGCACCATACTCACCGCACCAAGGGTCTTTTTTGCCATGGCCAAAGATGGATTATTTTTCCGCAGCGTGGCCAAGGTACACCCTAAGTTCCACACCCCTAGCACCGCCATTGTGTTCGGGGCCGTTTGGTCATCAATGTTGGTGCTTTCGGGCAATTTCGACCAACTTACTGATATGCTCATATTTGCCGCGTTCATCTTCTATGGGGCGGGTGCCTTTGGGGTATTTGTATTGAGGCGAAAAATGAAAGATGCGCCTCGCCCTTACAAGGTTATTGGCTATCCGGTAGTACCTTTGCTATTCATTATCTTCTGTGCAGTATTGGTAGTTAACACTTGTATCGAGATGCCACGTGAAGCAGGTATGGGCCTAGTTTTGATTGCAGCCGGCATTCCGTTCTACTATTTCTGGAACAAGCGCGCCATAGCCGAAGGAGTAACCGGCGATGACGGAAATGACCAAGCCGCTGGCCAATAACCCTATGCAATTGCCCCAACCTATATCGTTTATCATTGCCATTGTTGCTTTAGCCGCCATTTACATTGCGGGCTTGCAGGTAGATGTAATGGATATAGATGCTTCACAATATGCCTCTATAGCGTTAGAGATGTTGCAAAACGGAAAGTACCTGCAAGTTCAGCATTTGGGTCAGGACTATTTAGACAAACCGCCCCTACTCTTGTGGACCAGTGCTTTAGCATTTAAGTTGTTCGGCGTACACAACTGGAGTTATAAATTATTCTCGTTGCTTTTTTCCACACTGGGCGCTTATAGCACTTACCGTTTTGCCAAATTATACTACAGCAACCAAATAGCGGTATGGAGCGCCCTAATGTTGTCATCTTGCCAAGCACTGTTCCTCATCAATAATGATGTACGCACCGATACTATGTTAGTGGGTGCGGTTATATTCGCTATTTGGCAAATAGCCGACTACCTTCAAACTGGCCGTGCTATAAACATAATAGGTGCAGCAGTAGGCATAGCCTTGGCAATGCTTGCCAAAGGCCCAATTGGGTTGATGGTGCCCGTATTGGCTTTCGGCAGCGATTGGGCATTTAAAGGCCAATGGCGCAATTTTTTCCGCTGGCAATGGCTCGTCCTTATATTGCTGGTAAGCGTATTCCTTTGGCCAATGCTCCATGGCCTATATCTTCAACATGGCAGTTTTGGCCCATACTTTTACTTTTGGGCGCAAAGTTTTGGCAGGCTCACTGGCGACAATCCGTTTATCAACTCTGGTTTGGGCAATCAGCCACCTTCCCCGCTCTTTTTTGTGCATACCATTTTATGGTCGTTTTTGCCTTGGAGCGCATTGGCCATTGGTGGCTTATGGAGCAGTGCCAGTAGGTTTTTCAAAAACGGTTTCCGGGTTGTGGCTACAGACGAGGTAATAACACTATGGGGCTTTATTTTGCCATTTATAGCTCTTTCTTTTTCTGACTACAAACTACCCCACTACATTTATGTAGTGCTGCCATTCACTGCTATTTTGGCTTCCAATTTTGCCGTAAACCTGCAAGCGCATATTTCAGCTTGGCGCATAACTCATACTGTGTTACTAGCATTGTTATTGCCATTTGCTTTGGTACTGGGTTTGTGGGCTTTCCCTATTACTAGCATGCTACTTTGGGTTGCCTTCGCAATCCTGTCTTTGCTCGCAATATACCATATGCTTGATAGCAAGCAATGGCTGGTTGCATGTCTTTTTGCCATGCTGGGTGCCAATCTTTTGCTAAATGCAGGAGTGTACCCTAAGTTAATGCAATATCAATCTACGAGCGTGGCGGGCAAAGACATCACTGCATTGAAGCCCGCCAACTTTTTTTCGGTTTACGCTCGCGGCAATGCACTCGAATTCTATGCACTGCATCAAGGACAGAACCTTAAATATACACCGAAACAATTTGCTGCGGGCACCATAATATATACCAATCCAGAAGGGTTACAGGAACTTCAAAATAACGGTATTGGATTTTCATTACTAAAAACCTACCCGCATTACAAAGTTACAGCCCTTACCTGGGCGTTTATAAACCCAGCTACCAGAGCTAGTAAGTTGCAAGAACGGTATTTGTTGGAGGTACAGTAGATTTCAAAAGCAGCGGCGCATCAGAACGTTGAAATGGATAATATTTATACCCATTTCCCGATTTGCACTTTCCCAAATTTTCAAATTAGAGAATCCACCGCAGCAAGCACCTTATCGTAATTAGGCTCTTGGCCAATTTCGGGTACTAGCTCGCTGTAGCGTATAACGTTATCGGCATCAACTACAAATACGGCACGAGCCAAAAGACCTTTAAATGGCCCTTCAGTTATATCCACATTAAAGGCCTTGGCAAACTCATGGTAACGAAAATCGGTGCCAGCTATAATGTTCTTGATACCTTCTAGGTCACAAAAACGTTTCATGGCAAAAGGCAAATCAAGCGACATAGTTACGCCCACTGCACCTTCTTTCGATGCCAAAACCTCATTGAAATGGCGGGTTTCTTTAGCGCATACGCCCGTATCTAAACTTGGCACTGCAATTAGCACTAGGGCTTTATGGTTGAGGTTGTAGCTACTCAACTCTTCTAGTTTTTCACTCACAAAAGTAAATTCAGGAGCAGTATCGCCCACTTGAAGTATTTTACCGCTCAGTTGCGCTGGCTTTCCGCCTAAGGTTACACTATCTGCTTTCATCGTCTATTATTGATGGATTGTGAGTTAACTTATCCTGCACGTTAAAATACAATTAATTGTGTCCGATTGTTCACTATAATTGCCTTATAGTGCCGAAAGCAATTAAATCTTAATGTATTTTCGCTTTTCGGGATAAATATCGCAAAATGTTAGCAACTATTTACAAGAACTGAAACAAGGCAACGCATTACTTTTATTAAATTTGCAAAAGAATTATTTGCACCAACTACACCCTTAACCATACTTTAAACCGCCGCATTCCTTGAGCCCCTTCAGGATTTTATTGTTTATTGCTATTACAGCCGCTTGCTTGGGCAGTGTTATGCGCTTTTTTCCAGAAGAAGGTTTTAGTATAAGCCCTGATATTAGTCTTAAATTTCCAAGTTGGCATAAATTCTGGAGCACAGCCAAGGAAGCTACCTATACCCCCTTACCCGATTTTGTACTAGAGGCCGATGAAAGCTCTGTAGAATTTTTAGAGGAGGAAAACGAGTCGGGAGCAAATACCAGTGAAGCCAAAAAAGCGAATGAAGCTTTACTAGCGTTAAGCGACACAGGCACCCTCAAAATGGACTCGATACTTTTGGCAAAAAAGATTGCCCACCCACTTGAGTTTTCTGAATGCGAGCCCAGAGCGCTATATGACTTTTTTGCCAGCCTAGATGCCGCAAGACAAGGCCAAGGCATACACGTAACCCATTTCGGCGACTCGCAGCTCGAAGGAGACCGCATGAGTGGATACTTTAGGGATAGACTGCAAAACCAGTTTGGTGGCAGCGGACCAGGCCTTGTTTCGTTAATTCCGGCATACAATCAGTCATCGGTAAAGCAAACCGTAACCGGCAACTGGAAACGATACACCCTTTTCGGCAAAAACGAGCAGGAGCCGAGCCACAAGCGTTTTGGCGTAATGAGCACTTTCTCTAGGTTTACGCCCCTCGAACTCGATAGCACCCGCACGCAGCCATATACCGCTTCTTGCCAATTCAACACCAGGAAAGGAATGTACAAGTCGGCGCGCCCATTTGACCACCTAACGCTTTTTTACGGCCCTACCGAAAAACCTTGTGTGATAAAGGTGATTGAAGGCACCGATACCTTGGACATAGACACCTTGAAAGGCACTAAAGCCCTAAACAAATATACCCTCAAGCTAAGCCGCGCCGAACACGACATAACTATCCATTTCGAAAGCCTACACGGGCCTGATATTTATGGCATCAATTTGGATACCCCTGAAGGAGTAACGGTTGATAATGTGGCCATGCGCGGCAGCAGTGGCACCCTATATACCCGCACCGATTTTGAAGTACTGAGCGGCATGTTAAAAGATATGAACAGCACTTTGGCCATTATGCAGTTTGGTGGCAACAATGTGCCTTACTTAAAGGATACGGCCGAATGTGTACAGTATGGCAGGTATTTTGCCCGTCAGCTAATGATAGTAAAGAAGGCCAAACCAGGAATAGGTATAATAGTTATTGGCCCATCGGATATGAGCTATAAGAATGGGGATACTTACAAAACGTATCCTTTCTTGCCTGTATTGGTAAACGAAATGCGCAAAGCTACCCACGAAGCTGGTTTTGTTTATTGGGATATGTATGCCGCCATGGGTGGCGCACAAAGTATGCCTACTTGGGTAGCAGCCGACCCGCCACTGGCGGTAAAAGACTACATCCACTTTTCGCCACGCGGCGCAAGGATAGTAGCCGAACTGTTTTACAATGCCCTATACGATAGCTACCAAAAGTATCGTGCATCGCAAAAGAAGGAGCGCTTGTAATGAGGATTTGGATATTGTTTTTGTTTTTTGCCAACGCATTGGTAGCCCAAGTGGTAACTGATGCCGATGAGGATTTGGTGCATGATACCGATAATGTGAGCACCATTGAAGGCCCCCTCACCGACGTGGATACCTTCATAAAAAAGATTGCCCCATTCGATGTTTCTAAATACCCCTATGTGGAATCGGAATACAATATTATGCTGGGGTTTGATAGCAGCCGTGGGGCATCTTTTGGTTTTTGGCCGCTGCTAGACAGCTTAAGGACGCACAAAAACTTCAGGATAAACGTATTGCACTTTGGCGGCTCGCACATACAAGCCGATGTATACAGCAGCCTGCTGCGCGATAGCCTACAAAGTATGGATGCCGGCATGGCTGGGCCAAGGGGCTTGGTATTTCCGTTTTCCATCATAAAAACCAACAACCCTGCCAACTATCGTGTAAGCTTTACCGGCACTTGGGAAGGGCATCGCGCTGCCGTTAGCTACCACACAAGCAATTGGGGCGTTACAGGCATTACGGCCTCTACCATTGATAAACTGGCCACTGTAAGTATAAAGGTACGCGACAATTGTGCCAGCACCCCGTTTACCGAGGTAAAAGTACTTTGCGACACGGCCAGTAGCTATACCATAGAGTTGCTGCCCAGAGAAAATATTATGGTTATTGAGCAGCACCTATCGTTGGGCTACTGCAAGTTTAAGCTAAAGCAACCTACCGATAGCATGCATTTGGTAATAACCAAAACGGATACTACCAACCCCGCGCCTTTTGAGCTGTATGGCATAATTATGGAAAACGATGAGCCAGGCATCGCCTATCACTCCATAGGTGCAAATGGCTCAAGCTTTAAGAGCAATTTTAGGTGCGAGCTGTTTGAGCAGCATTTGGTTGAAATCAATCCCGATTTGGTAATCATCTCTATTGGCACCAATGATAGCTTTGAAGGTGACTTTACCGAAGATGGTTTTATGGCCAAGTACGACACTTTTATCCAGATGATAAGGGCCGTAAACAGCGATGCCCAATTCATATTTACCGTGCCCAACGATAGCTACTATAAACGCAAATACCCGAACCTGAATACGGCCAAAATAGAGAGTGCCATATACAAGCTAGCCGTAAAACACAACGCTTTGGTGTGGGATTGCTACAAAATAATGGGTGGCCTGCGCTCATCGAAAAAGTGGAATTCGGTGGGCATGATGAAAAAGGACTTGATACATTTTACTTATAACGGGTATATATTAAAGGGCGAACTTTTCTGGGATGCGTTTAAGCGCTCCTACCAAAACTACCTCGATAGTAAAACTGCAACCCCTGCCAATAAACGCTAATGGAACGCCTAATTGACCTGCTCTCTTTCAAATCATTGGCGCTCGTGTTTACTGGTGCCGATTTTTGGATTTTTTTCCTCTTTGTTTACATTGGGTTTGCGGCTATCAATCGTTTCAAAACCATGCGCACGCTTTATTTGCTGGCGGTATCGTGGTTTTTCTATTACAAAACAGGTGGCAGCTTTGTGGTGTTGCTCATGGTCTCCACGCTCGTTAGCTACTTGCTGGGGCGGGCCATTCATGGCTCAAGCAACCAGGTAGTTCGTAAGGCATCAGTAGCCGCTGGTATTTCCTTTCACCTGTTTGTATTGGTGTATTACAAGTACTCGTACTTTGCAGTAAACAGCATCAACGATATTTTCGGCACTACTTTCAAAGTATATAATCACTTTGCAGCGTTTGCCAACCAGCTTAATGGCGATCAAAGTTTCAATGTTACCGATATACTGCTGCCACTGGGCATTTCATTCTTTACCTTCAAAATCATCTCTTACCTAGTTGATATATACCGAAAGGAGCTGGAACCAGCCAAAAACATCTTCGATTACGGCCTATACCTTGCTTTTTTTCCAAGCCTGATTATGGGCCCCATTACCCGTGCCAAAGACTTTCTGCCGCAACTTTACCAACCCACGCATATTACCCGCGAGCAGTTTGGCCACGGTATATGGATGATACTGAAAGGGCTGTTCAAAAAAATGTTTATTGCCGATTACCTTACGGTAAACTTTATTGATAGGGTATTCGACAATCCCCACACCTACACCGGCTTTGAGCACGTAGCGGCCATTTTTAGCTACTCCGTGCAAATCTATTGCGACTTTTCAGGCTATACCGATATAGCTATAGGCTTGGCAGTACTCATGGGCTTTGTGCTAAAAGATAATTTCAACTCGCCATATAAGGCCGTAAGCGTCGCCGATTTTTGGCGCAGGTGGCACATCTCTTTATCCTCGTTTTTGAAAGATTACCTGTACATACCCCTTGGCGGAAACCGGCACGGTGCCGTGCGCACCGAAGTAAACCTACTGATCACGATGCTGCTAGGTGGCTTATGGCATGGTGCCAGTTGGCAGTTTGTTATCTGGGGTGGATTGAATGGGCTAGGGCTAGTAGTTTACAAGTTTTGGAAAAAAGTAAGCCCCTACGAAAACTCCAAAAACTGGATGGTAATAGCTTGGCGCGTAATGCTCACGTTTACGTTCATTACATTTACCCGTATATTCTTCAGGGCCGATACAATGGAAGGCGTGGGGGTGTTTTTTGACCAAGTTGCCCATAACTTTGCATGGGAGTATATACCCAAAGTATTATGGGCATATAAGGGCGTGTTTGCAGTGGCCACACTGGGTATGATTTTGCATTGGTTGCCATACAGTTGGAAAGCCAAAGGAGAGCAAACTTTTATTGAAGCACCCATGCCCTTGCAGGTGGCATTTTGCGTGTTTGTGGTGGTTGTAATCTACCAATCGGTATCTGCCGATATGGTTCCGTTCATTTATTTACAGTTTTAAGAGAATAAAATTGGCGTTTGCTTGTGTAGGCCATTTTTTTGAGAGAACTTTGCAATAATTATTGGACGAAATAGCTCCAATTTTAGCACCTTCGATACAATACCTTGATTATCAGACGAATAAAATTTTTAACTACCTCATACTACTGATGAAAAATTCATCGTAAATTTGTGGTTCAAATCTCCTAAGAATATGAAAACCAATTCATTCGGCAAAACCTTGCTTTTTGCCCTTTTGATCTCTGCTTCAAGCATGATCGTATCTTGCGCCGCTGGCGAAGGTGAAGGTGAAACTACTACTACTGACACTACTGCTGTAACTGCACCAGTTGTGGAAGAGCCAGTTGTAACTGAAACTGCTCCTGTTGACACTGCAGCTGCTGCTAGCACTGTTGATTCAACTGTAGCTCAGTAATCCCTGAACGAAAAACGAAAAGGCTGTCCTGTTTATTCAGGATGGCCTTTTTTTTTGCCCAACGGTCTCGCGTTTGGCTCCATTAGCTGAGCCAGTAACACTTTATTGCCGATAAAAAACCAGAAAAAACATCAACCCTTTTTAAATTTCCATTTGTACCCAATTTGTACATTTAATCGGTTTGTTTTTTCTTGGAGTTACAAAAAAGGCCACCCAATTGGGCAGCCTATCCGTATCAATCTCCTAAGTATCAAAATTAATTCATCAAACCAACGCTGCGCTTAATAAACTCAGTGAGTTTTTGGCCGCGCAATAGGTTTTGGCTTAATAGGGCCAAATCGTATAGCTGGGCAGTGAGTTTGCCTTGCTCCTCGCCTTCCGCACTCAGTACTTTGCCAATTAGCGGATGGTTGGTGTTTATTACCAAGTTCAGCTGATCGGGCAAGTTACCGAATCCCATGCCGCCGCCACCGCTTACAGCGGCCATGTCTTTCATACGGCGCATCCACTCGGGCTTGGTTATCAGTATGGGCTGGTCGTCGGGGCTAAGGGCCTTGGTAAGCACCGTAACGTGCGCATCGCTAATGGCATCGGTAAAAATGTGCTGCACCTTTTCTTCTTCTTCTTTACTCAGCACCGACTCTTGCTTTTCGTCCTTCTCAATCAAGTTGTTCAAGGTATCGGCATCTACACGCTTAAAGCTTGTTTTCTCCAGCTTACCTTCCAATTGGTTAATAAAGTGGTTGTCAAGCAGGTTGCTTAGCACCAGCACATCGTAGCCGCGGGTTTTGGCCGCCTGCACAAAAGCATCTTGGTCTTCGGTGTTGGTGGCATACAACACTACCGCCTGTCCATTTTTGTCGGTTTGGTTGGCCTTAATGTGCTCCGTATACTCTTCGAAAGTGAAGTGCTTTCCCTCGGTGTTTTTCAATAGGCAAAAGCCTTTGGCACGGTCATAAAACTTGTCGTCGCTTATCATGCCAAATTTCACAAACAGCTCAATTTGATCCCATTTGGTTTCAAAATCTTCTCGGCTGTGGTTAAACAGTTCATTCAGTTTATCGGCAACTTTTTTGGTAATATGGGCATTAATCTTCTTCACGTTCGGGTCGCTTTGCAAATAGCTACGCGATACGTTTAGCGGGATATCTGGCGAATCGATAACACCGTGCAGGTGCATCAAAAACTCTGGTACTATGTTCTCTACTGCATCGGTTACAAATACTTGGTTGCTGTACAACTGAATCTTGTTGCGTTGCATCTCAAAATTGTTGCCCACCTTAGGGAAGTATAAAATACCGGTAAGGTTAAACGGAAAATCAACGTTTAAATGAATCCAAAACAACGGTGGTTCGCTGTAAGGGTATAGCTCTTTGTAGAAAGATTGGTAATCTTCATCAGTTAACTCACTCGGCTGATGAATCCAAGCAGGGTCAGGGTTATTGATGATGTTTGGGGTAACCATGGTTTCCTCCTTGGCATCATCGCCCTCACCCACCTTCTCGGTATGCTCGTTGGTACCAAACTGAATTGGCACGGGCAAAAACTTGCAATACTTGTTCAAGAGCGTCTCAATGCGAATTTGCTCTAAGTATTCCTTGTTCTCTTCATTGATGTGCAACACTATATCGGTTCCGCGCTCGGCTTTCTCGGTTTCTTCGAGGGTATAGTTGGGGCTGCCATCGCAGGTCCATTTCACGGGGGTGCTGCCCTCTTTGTAGCTGCGAGTAATAATCTCTACCTGATCGGCCACCATAAAGGCACTATAAAAGCCCAAGCCAAAATGACCGATGATGTTGGTTTTGTCACCCGCATCGGCTTCTTTGAATTTATCCAAAAACTCAGTAGCGCTGCTGAAGGCAATTTGGTTGATGTACTTTTTCACTTCTTCGCCCGTCATGCCAATGCCACGGTCGCTAATGGTGAGGGTTTTGGCAGCCTCATCGATGCTGATGGAAACATTGATACTGCCAAGCTCGCCCGATACTTGGCCCAGCGATGATAGCTTTTTTAACTTTTCGGTAGCATCCACAGCGTTGCTCACCAATTCGCGCAAGAAAATCTCGTGGTCAGAATACAGGAATTTCTTGATTATCGGAAAAATGTTTTCGGTCTGTACCTGTATGTGTCCGGTCTCTAGGGTCATTGTTATAGCAGTTATTGGTTAATGAAAATGGGTTTGTAGTATGGGCAAATCAAAGCCCGTGCCACGGGGTGGTTTATGCCAAAATGGCGGAATGTGATAATGACCCATTTCACATAAGAGCAAGTTTCCTACTTCTCAATATCATACCAATTGATTTTGCGCGATAGGTACATAATGGTGGCCAATACGATAAACAGGCCGATGCTACCCATCAACAAGGCAAAGTCTTCCATTTGAACGATGGTGAAGATGAATAGGTAAAGCACCGTTAGCAGCAAGCCAATAAGGGCGGTAATACGCTTAACATGAAAAATGGTCTGGCTATAGAGGGTTATCAAAGTAATAATGGCTACGCTCGATATTAGATAACTATAGGCGAACGGAATATATTCTGACAGGCCAATGAGCAAGGTATAGAACACACATAGCGCCAAGCCTACAATAATGTATTGTATTGGGTGCACGCGCACCTTGTACATTATCTGTACAAAGAAAATGATGATAAACGTGAGCACGATAAACATAACGGCATATTTGGCCGAGCGCATACTTTTTTGATACTCATCAACGGGCAGAATTAGCTTAACACCGAATGCCGAACCATCTAACCCGGTTGTTCCACCTCTAAAGCTTTGAGGGTACGGGCGATTGAGGTGCAGCACATCCCACATAGCGGTAAATCCTTTTTCGGTTACATCGCGCTCATCGGGCAAGAAAGCGCCATCGAAGCTAGGCGTAGACCACGGCGATGTGATTTTTACGGTAGTGGTTTTGCCCAATGGTAAAAACTCAAGCAAGCTGCTACCGTTAAAATTTAAACTTAGGCTGTACGTATTGCTCCCTTTCGAGGTATCGATGGGTAGCATGGCACTAATGCCGGTTGTAATCACTTCATTTGTTTCTACACCAGGGTTAAAAGAGTATGTTTGGTTGTTCCAGCCTAAATCCACGTTTTGTTGTATGCCTCTTAAGTCGGTAAGGCCCAGCGATACAAACGATTCGCCCCACAACACATCGCTGTCAGATATTTTCCATTCGGCAAAATTGGGCCTATTAAAGTTGCCCATTAGTTTGAGGGCGGCCTTGTAAACCACTACTTTGTATATACCCCGGTACCGAATTTCGGGCAGAATTTCGCCATCAATGTTTAAGGCCTCAGGTAAAAAATGGGCATACCTGCGGGTAGGCACCAGTATATATTCTTTAGTATCGTTATTGTATTGCTTGTTATATTCTAAATACGGAACCGTAAGCACTGGGCCAGCCACGATTTGCTCATTGCCCCACTTGCCGCTTACTTCCTTTACGGCATCTTGTTTGCGATACTCGCGCTCCCTAATCAAGCTCTCTACCATATTTACAGGTATGAGCAGAAGCAGTATAAGAATGCCCATGGTAACAAGGCGAAGCGTAACCGAGTTGCGAACCCAATTATTGGCGCGCTCAATAAACGATGGTTTTTCCATTGGTGGTAGTTTGTAACGATTGAACGCAAAATAGATATTCGTAGTATATAAACCTCTAGAGACTTACTCTCAAATTGCCCAAACAAAAAACGGGTCGGCTGCTTTAGCAACCAACCCGTTATATACTTTATAGGGTCAACTCGTAACCCGTAACTGATAACTCGTAACTGAAATCTTACGCCACCTTCAATTTATTCATTATCTCGTGGCGAAGTTTCTCTTTACAATACTCTTCAGTAACGATAAAGTGCCTCAAACCTTCTTGCGATGGCATATCAAACATAGCATCGGTCATAATGGCCTCGCAAATAGAGCGCAAGCCACGCGCGCCAAGCTTAAACTCGTCGGCTTTGGTTACAATAAAATCAAGGGCATCATCGGCAAACTCCAGCTCAATACCTTCCAATTTAAATAGCTTCTGGTATTGCTTAATCAGCGCATTCTTAGGCTCGGTAAGGATGGCGCGAAGCGTGGCTTGGTCGAGCGGATCCAAGTGCACCAATACTGGCAAGCGACCAATCAACTCTGGTATTAAACCAAACGTTTTCAAATCGGCCGGGCTAATGTACTGCAACAGGTTGTCGCGGTCTACAACTTCCTTATCCTTCTCTCTCGATTTGAAACCGATAGCTTGTTGGTTCATGCGCTTACCAATAATGCGCTCAATACCATCAAACGCACCGCCACACAAGAACAGGATGTTCTGGGTATTAATTTTCACCATTTTCTGCTCAGGGTGCTTGCGGCCGCCTTGCGGTGGCACTTGCACATCGCTGCCTTCTAATAGCTTCAATAGCGATTGCTGCACGCCTTCGCCACTCACATCGCGAGTAATGGATGGGTTGTCGCTTTTGCGGGCCACCTTATCAATCTCATCGATATAAATTATACCTTTCTCGGCAAGCTTTACATCATAGTTGCACACCTGCAATAGGCGGCTAAGGATGCTCTCCACGTCTTCGCCCACATAGCCTGCCTCGGTAAATACCGTGGCATCAACAATCGTAAACGGAACGTTGAGGAAACGGGCAATGGTGCGTGCCAAAAGGGTTTTGCCGGTTCCGGTTTGCCCCACCATCACAATGTTCGACTTTTCGATTTCTACATCGTCGTCGTGCTTTTGGTTTAGGCGCTTGTAGTGGTTGTATACGGCAACTGCAAGGAATTTTTTAGCATCATCCTGACCAATAACGTACTGGTTAAGAAAACTGAAAATATCCTTTGGCTTAATTGATTTGGCCAAACTGAACTGAAACTTCTGATCTTGCTGATATAGCTCTTCATCAATAATCTGCTGGGCTTGGGCCACACAGTTTTCACATATATGCCCTTCTAGGCCCGCAATGAGGATCATGGTCTCCTCTTTGTTGCGTCCACAAAAAGAACACTTGTAACCTTTATCCCGCTTCATCTGTTGCAATTTAAATTAAGGCTTTTTACGCTCCAGCACTTCATCAATCATGCCGTATGCAAGTGCTTCATCAGCCTTCATCCAGTAATCACGATCGCTATCCTGCTCCACTTTTTCGAAAGTTTGGCCTGAATGTTTCGCAATAATATCATAAAGCTCTACGCGCAACTTCAATATTTCGTTTGCCGTAATCTCCACATCACTTGCTTGACCACCTGCACCACCTAGTGGTTGGTGAATCATAACACGGCTATGTTTCAATGCAGTGCGCTTACCTTCGGCACCAGCACACAACAATACTGCTGCCATGCTAGCAGCAATACCAGTGCATATAGTTGCCACATCGGGGCTAATGTATTGCATGGTATCGTAAATACCCAAACCAGCATACACCATACCACCAGGGCTGTTGATGTAGATTTGGATGTCGCTCTTAGGGTCGGTACTCTCTAGGAACAACAATTGGGCTTGCAATACACTCGCCACATAGTCGTCGACACCGCTACCTAAAAATAGGATACGGTCCATCATCAAGCGACTGAAAACGTCCATTTGGGCGATGTTCAATTGACGCTCTTCAATGATGTATGGAGTAAGGTTGGTAAATTGTCTTTTCAGCGCGCTTTCAACGTGCATACTACTAAGCTGACGGTCTTTAACCGCGTAGCTCATGAACTCTTTATAGTGGTTCATACGGTTTCTGGCTTGTTCAAGTTTTTGAATTCTTCCAATGATACAGTTTTTTCATCAATAGATACTTGTTCTTTGATGAAAGCAATCAATTTTTCGTCAAGCACTTGTTGGTAGGTTTTCTCTACATGCTCGCGCTTTTTAAGCATACCGTCGGCCCACTCATCCAACACCTTGTCCACGTCCATACCGCCAAAGTACTGTGCATACTGGGCATATATTTGCTGGCGAGTGCGTTCTTTAACCTCTTCTTGAGAAACCTTGATATCGTTGTCCTTGCTTATTTTGTTTACAATAAGCTGGTAACGCAAGCTGCGGGCAAAAGCATCAAACTCTTCGGCAATCTGCTCATCGCTTACAGGCTTCTCGTTGCTGTGTTTAATCCAGCGTTTCAAGAAATCATCAGGCAATGAAATTTCAGTTTGGTCAAGCAGTTGCTCCAATAGGTCATATCCAAATTTTTGCTCTGCCTCGTGGTCAAACGATTTTTCAATTTCCTCGCGCAGTTTATCCAAAAATGTGGCTTCGCCTTCTACAGCGCCGGGGCCAAATACTTGGTCAAACAACTCTTGGTTCAATTCGCCTGGTTCTTGGCGATTGATTTTTTCCAACGTTACACGGTATTTATCTCCTGCACCTTCAGGGTAGCCTTCAGTTACATTCAAAAGGTGTTTAGCAGCCTCTTCGTGGGTTTTGCCGGCCAAGAAGTTGAAGATGTTTACATCGGCACTAGCACCAAGGGTAAGGCCAACCACTTCTTTTTTAGCTTCATCGGTAAGCATATCAACACCAATGGCGGTGCTGTTCTCAATGCCACCTTCTTTAACCTTCTTGCCTTCAAGCTCTTGTAGTTTTACTACAATCACATCGGTTTCTTCTACAGCACCATCCTCAGGGTTGGTGGTGGTGCCAAAACGTTTGCGCAAAGCGTCTACCTCTTCGTTAACAATAACATTGTCAACGGCAATTTTATAGCGGGTAGCTACCGTTTTTTTAGAGATGTAAGGCAACTCAAATGCTGGCGCCATGCCTATCTCAAAAGCAAACTCAAAGTCGCCAAGGCTATTAATGTCGATATTCTGCTGGTCGGCGTGCTTAGGTAGCGGTTGGCCCAACATGTTTATGTTATTGTCTTTAATGTGCTTATCAAGCTGCTCGTTAATCATTTTGTCCAGCTCTTCGGCCAATACGCCGGTGCCGTACATTTTTTTAACCAAACCTGGAGGCACCATGCCTTTACGGAAACCCTTAAGGTCAACCTTTTTGCGTAGGTTCTTTAGTGCTTCTTCAATACGTGGCTGGTAGTCAGCTTGCTCAATTTTGATAGAGAGGATGGCGGTATGTTGTTCGCCAGATGTTGCAGTTACGTTCACGGTTATACTTAATTTTATCTTTTATAAGCAAGAATAAGAACACCAAACCCAACGGATTGGTTTCCCAATTGTACAAGGGTGCAAAGATACTATTTATTGGTGGAGTTGTAAAGGGGTGATTTTTGGCTGATTGATGTAGCAAACTATTGTATGCAACTTGTTAATATTGAACAAAGGCAAGCGTTCAATCCTCGAACGACATTATATTGGGTGTCATTCTAAGCGTAGGCAAACTATTGAAAATACGGTAACGCTATATCGTTAAATGTTAAAGATAGAAAGCGCACAATGCCACCCATGTTACAGGTGCTTCAACTACGCTCACCATACACGCAGTGGGGCATCACCTTTAAACAGAAGTAGATTACTTTAACAACTCCTACTTCTTATCCGTAGCAATCACAAAGTTCAGGCCTAGCTTTGAGCCTATTTGCAACACGTCAACCATATCCTGTACTTGTAGGTTGTATGGTATGCGTAGGATGATGGTTTTGTCATCGGTACCGCTGGTTACATTGGCCAAGGAGCTCTCCAACTGATCAATTCCTACCTCAGTTTTGTCAATAAAATACCGCTTGTCATCCGTTACGGCCAAGGTTATGTGGCTCTTGTTCGTTTGATCGGAGGTAGAGGCTTTGGGCAAAGAGAGCTTAATAACGTTGGGGTTGGCCAGCGTAGAGATTATGAGGAAGAATAGCAGCAAAAAAAACATGATGTCGCTCAGCGATCCCGTGGGGATTTCCATCGCAAAGCGTTTGTTCCTTCTAGCTTTCATTGTCCGGGCTTTAAAATGGTATGTATAAAGCTAAGCGCTTGTTGTTGGGCCTTAAGCGAGAAGTTGTCAATCTTGATGTTAAATAGGTGGTAGCCTGAATAAGCCACCACGGCTACTACTAGGCCAGCGCCGCTGCTTATCATTTTCTCGTAAAGACCGCCAGAAATACTGCCGATGCTTATGTCTTCGGTAATGGAGATGGAATAAAAGATGTTGATTACACCGAGGATGGTGCCGATAAACCCTAAAATAGGGGCGATACTGGCAATTAGGCCCAAGTAGCCTAAGCCTTTCTCCATTCGAGCAATTTCGATATTCATAGCGCGTTCCATCACCAGTTCAATCTCGTGTATGGGTGCACCAATAACGCTTACAGCGCTCTTTAATATATTGCTTTGGGAGTTTGGCGAGCGCTCGCAAATTCTTATGGCCTCCTCTAGTTTGCCAGCTTTAAGCTCGCGTACTAGCTCGTCAATAAGTTTTGGGTCGTGCTTGGCCATCTTGGTGATGGTAAGCAACCTTTCGATAATGATATAGAAGCACAGGAAAAGCAGGATAAAAATAGGGATAATCATTACCCCACCCTTCATCATAAATTCCAAGTAAGAGACAAAAGAATCGCCGCCCGTGCTCTGTATTATCGCGCTACCAGCTGTTGAATCCACTTGAAGCAACAAAGTTGTCAATCCCATAGTTAAGTTATTATCAGCGTTTGTGGAATTTACACGCAATTCCGAATAGTAAAGTTAATATCAATATCGGGGTTGGTTTTAGGTAGTTTCCACAGATTGGAGGCTCATAATAACCTCTTTGTAGCAATAACGGTACAGCACATGTTCATATTGCATTGCTTTACTACGGCTATGATTGCCCCGAATAACAAAAAGGGCCAGTACTTTCGTACTAGCCCCATATTAGTTCTGGATTGTTGGTTGTTTGGTTGTGTTTAGGTAATGCTCAACTGGATTTTTTTCTGGATTTCCTTAACACTGTCGCGGAACTCGCCATCGGTATCAATCAAATTCTGCACGGCTTGGCAAGAGTGTATTACGGTGCTGTGGTCGCGTCCACCGAAATGCTTACCAATAACTTTAAGAGAATTTTTAGTGAAGTTTTTGGCCAAGAACATAGATAACTGGCGCGCTTGAACGATAGCACGTTTGCGGGTCTTTTCTTTAAGCTTATCCATGGGTATCTCAAAGTGCTCGCATACGGTTTTCTGTATGTACTCAATAGATACCTCGCGGCTAATGCTCTTCACAAAGTTCTTGATGATTTTCTTCGCTAGCTCAATGTCAATCTCCTTTTTATTCAGAGATGCTTGGGCTAAAAGCGAAATTAAGGCACCTTCCAGCTCACGGATATTGGTGTTGATATTGTACGCTACAAACTCAACTACTTCGCGTGGCAATTCAATACCATCGGCATACATCTTCTTCTCAAGAATGGCGATTCGGGTCTCGAAATCAGGCACTTGCAAATCGGCAGATAGTCCCCATTTAAAGCGGCTCAATAAACGCTCTTCCATACCTTCTAGGTCACGCGGGCTGCGGTCGCTGGTGAGTATCAACTGCTTACCGCCTTGGTGCAAGTGGTTGAAAATGTGGAAGAATATGTCCTGGGTTTTGTCTTTGTTGGCAAAAAACTGGATGTCATCCACAATCAACACATCAATTAGATGATAGAAATGGATAAAGTCGTTAACGGCATTATTTTTTAATGCCTCGATAAATTGATTTGTAAATTTCTCGGAAGAAACGTACAAAACTGTCTTGTTCGGGAAATGTTGCTTAAACTGATTTCCGATAGCTTGCACCAAATGGGTTTTACCCAAACCAACTCCACCATAAACCACTAGCGGATTGAAGGCCGTAGTGCCCGGAGGCTTGGTAGCCACGGCAAAACCAGCAGAGCGGGCCAAACGGTTGCAATCACCTTCCACGAAATTGTCGAAGTTGTAAGCAGGCGACAATTGCGATTCGATGTTCACCTTCTTCAATCCCGGAATGATGAACGGGTTTTTAATTGAGTTACCCATAACTAATGGTGCAGCTACTTCAGGGTTTTTGTTGTTGCCCGTGTTGTAGTTTGGATAGTTTACCGTGAACGGTTTAGCATTGCCTGCACTATTATCTACTACAATACGGTACTCCAATCGTGCATCAATGCCAAGTTCGCGCTTTATAGTTTTGCGCAGCAAACCTACATAGTGCTCTTCTAGCCATTCGTAAAAGAACTGGCTGGGCACTTGAATGGTAAGCACGCTATTCTCAAGCCTTACTGGCTTAATAGGCTCAAACCAAGTCTTAAACGATTGCAAGCTAACATTATCCCGAATAATTTTTAGACAGTTTTTCCATACATCTTCATAGGTTGTTTCCATGTACATAAACTGTTTTTATTAAAAAGGTTAAAAGGCTTTGAATCTCGCACCCCTTTTTCAAGGGGGTGTGAAGTTCAGCAAAAATTATTTCAAAAAAAAATCGAATTTCAGTTGAATTTTCCGTTAGAATTTACCTGCACGGAGATATGGAAGATTGCCCTTCAACCATACCATGAATATAGTGAAAAAAAGGCCAAAAAAGCATAAAGCCCAACAAAATATTATTTTTTTTCACGGAAGTTATTTTTGAACCAGATGATGCATTATAGGCACAGTTTTTGAATGGAAGTCAAACTGCAATTTTATACAAAGCCTTGTTTTTGAATGATTTTGTTATTATCAAAAGTAATAACCAGTCAGGCTGCTAGCATTCTTCAGAATTTAACTTCAACGCCAAAAAACCTAAGCGCAGTCTATTTTTCAACACTGCCATTATACCGTAAATTAGGTATACCAATGCAAGTAAAGCAAGCATCCAAAACCCAAAATGTTACATCTCCACTTCCACCACATTCCTGTTCAAATCTTCCAGCGTTTCGCGCTTGCGTATAAGATGGTCTTTGCCGTTGTAAATCATTACCTCGGCAGGGCGTGGGCGGCTGTTGTAATTGCTTGCCATGGTAAACCCATAGGCACCGGCGTTATAAAAGGCCAGTATATCACCTTCGCGCACTTCGTTTATCTTGCGGTCCCAAGCAAAAGTATCGGTCTCGCAAATATAGCCCGCTACGGTATATATTCGTTCTGTACCCGATGGGTTGCTTACATTTATAATGTGGTGGTAGGCATCGTAAAACATTGGGCGTATCAGGTGGTTCAAACCACTATCAATGCCCACAAACACGGTTGCAGTAGTCTGTTTTATTACGTTTACTTTGGCAAAGAAGTAACCCGCTTCGCTAACGATAAATTTGCCTGGTTCAAACCAAAGCTCCAAATCCCGACCATACTCCTTACAAAACTCATTAAAGCGTACCGAAAGGGTTTTGCCCAACTCTTGCACATCGGTGCCCATATCGCCGGGCTTGTAGGGTATTTTAAATCCGCTGCCGAAATCCAAAAACTCTAAGTCTTTAAAATCGCGTGCCACGTCGAACAACATCTCAGCACCGCGGCTAAAAACGCCCACATCCAATATATCAGAGCCCGTGTGCATATGCACACCCTGCACCCTTATACCGGTAGTTTTTACCACCCGCTCTACGTGCCTCAATTGATATATACTGATACCAAATTTGCTATCAATATGCCCAGTACTAATCTTAACGTTGCCGCCCGCCATAATATGCGGATTGACGCGGATGCACACCGGCACTTTGCTACCATAATAGTTGCCAAACTGTTCTAGTATACTAATATTGTCGATGTTGATGTGCACACCCAAATCAACGGCCTGCTTTATCTCATCGAGGCTTACGTTGTTGGGAGTATATATAATATCAGCAAGCTCGAAACCGGCAGCGAGGCCTATTTGCACCTCTTGTATGCTTACTGTATCTAACCCAGCGCCCAGGCTTTTTATGTAGCGGAGGATATTGGGGTTGGTTAATGCCTTGCATGCGTACTTTAGCTTAATGTTGGCTCCCTTAAACGATTTTATCAATAGTTCGTATTGATTTTTAATGGTTTCGGTATCGTACACATACACGGGTGTACCGTATAGCTCGCACAGGTCGGCTACTTTTATGCCGCGCAACGAGTAGGCGCCTTCACTAAGTTCAAGTGGCATCTTGGGTTAAATTTTAGCGGGCAAAGATAGGGCATTTGGTCGATGCTGTATAATAAATACTAATAATTGACTACAGGCGCACTTTGTTGCCGAAGCAAAGCAAATTGATTGCAATATGGCTCAAACCAAAATAAATATTCGCAATGCCCGCATTTTTCATTACCTTAGTTAACTTCGCCTCAATAAACTAGGTTTACGGAACTAAAACAGTATTTTTTACTGTTATGCATATACAAAAATAAATCTTTTACTTATGTCAAATCACATTACAACAAAGCACCCTTCAGGTCAGCAAGGCATGGAAATGACCCCAGATGACTATACCGTGGTGAGAGAAACCGTGCTAACTATAATGGAAACGCACCAAGCACTGAGCATGCCTGAACTTACCCGCTTGTCGTTTAATGAGTTAAGTGGCAAAGTAAAGGGAGATGCAGTTGCATTAACAAAAGCAGTACAAAACGATTTGGAAACCAAAGGATTGTTGGAACGTAAATACCGTGCTGGCAACCACCAGGTTATTTTTGTAAAGCACGCCCAAGAATCTGAGGCTTAAGAATTAGCCTTTCAACTTTATTTTGTAGCCAGCATCTTGCAAGATGCTGGCTATTTTTTGCTTATGATCGCCCTGAATCAACACTACTCCTTCTTTCACATTTCCACCAACACCACATTTATTTTTCAATAGCTTGCCCAATTCCAACAAATCGGTGCCTGTGCCCTTAAATCCTTCAACCAAGGTAACAGTTTTTCCGCCCCGCTGCTTGCGGTCAAGCGATACATAAAGCAACTGGTCTTTAGGCGCTAAGGTCTCCTCATTGTCTTGTTCGTCTGCATCGAGCCTAAAGTCAGGATCAGTAGAAAACACGATTCCTCCTTGTCCAAATTTCTTTTTAGCTGCCATTGGTGTTAATTTTAGCGTCAACCTGTTAAATACGGTTGCTAAATTAATCAAACCAACCTCAAAATGAGATATACCCTAATACTGTTGTTGACGATAGTTGGATTGTTTGGCTGCCAACCAAAAGAGGCCAGTAAGCCTAGCCAAGCTAGTATAGAAGCAACTTACTTAAAAGACCCACTAATACTGCCGATAGCTAAAGAATACTACCAAGGTAAAAAACCAGCCGAAACGCCGCAAACCTTGGATATGCTGGACAGCCTTTTTATTCAAGACTCATTAAGATTGCGCTTTTATTTTGCTGCCACTACCAAGCTGATTAGCCAACCCATGAGCTTTAGGGATATAGTAAGCATATACGCCTTTAAGTTTGTGCGCGACAGGCCGTTGATGTTCATTGCCCAGTTTACCGAAGAAAACCCATTAATTAACTCAAACGATGCTTGGAGTGTTTGGTGCCTAAATATTGCCTATGAGGCCATGCAGAAAAACCCCGACGATCCATTCTCAGAGTTGAATGCAATAGAAACGAGTATGAAAAACCGGTTTAGAACAGTTAGTGTGAATGCTATGGAAATGGGCGGTACCTTTATTGAGAATACCCGAGCCAAAATCATTAAACTACAGCATGATCAAAAACAAGATTTAGCCCCCAAAAAAGAAGGGGAATAAAACCAGAATTATGTCGCTGAACTTTAAAGTATCGGGCACGGGCCCACCGCTTATTATATTACATGGCTTCTTAGGCTCGCTCGACAACTGGCAAACGCATGCCCGTGCGCTCAGCGATATGGCCACTGTGTATATAGTAGATGGGCGCAACCATGGCCGAAGCCCACATTACCCAGAGCATAGTTATGCCCTGATGGCAGAAGACTTAAAGACTTTTATGAGTGAGCAGGGCATAGCAAAAGCCTCCTTACTTGGCCACTCTATGGGCGGAAAAACGGTAATGGAGTTTGCTAACAGGTACCCAACGATGATTGAAAAGCTTATAGTTGCCGATATATCGCCGAGGCAATACACTTGGAACTACAATACTATTTTTAAAGCGCTCTATAATGTAAAACTAGACGAAGTGAAGCAACGCGGCGATGCGGAACGAATGCTGCGTGAAAAGATAGAAGAGGAAGGCATGGTGCAGTTTCTTTTAAAAAGCCTAGATAGAAACCCTGATGGCCGATACGAATGGAAGATGAACCTTGATGTGCTTTACCAACAGTTTAACGGAGTAGTTAAAGGTATTGAGCTGAATGCCAAATTTGAGTTCCCTACCTTGGTTATCAGAGGGGGCAAATCGAAATACGTGGAGGAAAAAGATCTAGCCTACCTCGGCGAGCATTTTACCAACCTTGAAGTGGTAACTATTGCGAATGCGGGCCATTGGTTGCATGCCGAAGCCCCAAAAGAATTTTTGGATGCCGTGCGCCATTTTCTGGAAAAATAGTTTTCTCCCTTAAAGACAAAAACGGAGCGCTTCCATAAAGAAACGCCCCGTTTGTAGAAATTCAATATCGTTATAGGCCATGTTATCTTACAAATAGTTTTTGGTTCTGTACCTCTGTATCATTCGATACCCTAACCAAATACGCGCCAGCGGCAAGGCCTTCAGGCATATCCAATTGATTTTGTTGACCCATTGATACACCGCGGTAAATCAATTTGCCACTGCCCATTTCATACACCTCAATAGTATAGTCAATGATGGCTGCACTAATGTTTACCTGAATTTGATGACCCACATTTGCTGGGTTGGGGTAAACCGATATTTGGACGGTAGGTTGTGCCGCATCATTAAGCACCACACTTGCCAAATTTGAGTATTCAAAGGCCCCGTCAAAATCGGTTTGTTTAAGGCGGTAGTAGCTAAGGCCCATTGCAGGGTTCTCGTCAATGGCACTGTAAGTACTGCTCACGTTGCTACTGCCAGCACCCGCTACACGGGTTACTTCTTCAAAATGTTCACCATCGGCACTGCGCTCAATGGTAAAAAACTCGTTGTTTATTTCTATTGCGGTTACCCAATTCAAAACCACCTCGTTGTTGCTGTTTACGTTGGCTGTAAAACTTACCAATTCAATTGGCAGCGGATTGCCGTTGCTACTTGCACGGCCCAGACCAAATTCAGAAAAGCTGGTTAAACCAAACCTAATTGCATAGCCATCGGCAACCATGCGGCCGGCACCATTGTCATTGTTTATGGTACCTGGTGCGCCCCAATCGGCACCGGATGTAGATCCATCATTGCGTTTTACGATGGCAAATTGGTTGTTGCTCAGTAGGCCCATATTAGCGGTCGACAGGCGCACATCATAGCTGCCACCTGATGGTTGCGCGTTTGGAGTTAAATGCCATATACCCGCTGGATTAACCGATAAATAGGTCATGTAGCTATCGCTGACCGAAAGATCTGCATCGTTGTGGTTAGTCAATGCACCAAAACGAGCGTCCATATAGCTTAAGCCAGTCATGTTATTGTTAACAATCTCTGCTAAATGATAGCTAGATGATGCAGTGCTATTACCCACCGGAAAAGCATAAGTGCTGGTGTTGGTGGTCATGTACCTGCGTAAGCGGCCATTTACAAAACGACTGCTGCTATAACCAGTTATTGCACCCGCATCGGTACTTTGCAGTATCAAACGGTTCGCACCCGTAGAAATTACACCGTTGGTTAGTGTAGCCACATTAGTCACGGTCATATCGTCGTTCAAATTAAAACCAGCCACATTGTTGAAGGTAACATTGTAAAAAGTTGTTCCGCCTGAGGTAATGTCCTTTAAAGCAGTGCCGTTAAGTATAACCGAACCAGCTCGTGCATTAAAGGTGGCACTATTACTAAAGTTGCCCGCTATGGTCAAGCTGTAATTGTTTATGCTGTGCACATCAAGCGTTGAACCCGCGATAGATACGTTACCCGTTACAGTGGTATTGCCCGCTAGCGTTTTTGTGCCCGTGCCCGAAATTTGAAGGTTTGCGTAGTTTTGGCTATTGTTTGGTACGCCTACCGTTTGGCTTCCGCCCGCATAATGGATAGTACTATTTGGCTCAATTACCATTGAAAATGTACTGGGCAAGCCAACGGTACCAGAAATTTCTAGTGTAGCCCCGGTGCGAATGGTAAAAGTGCGACCACTGTTACCTAGCATTGAGTAGCCGGCATTTTTGAAAGTACCGCTTACAATATCAATATTACCGTAAACGGTAGTTGTGGTAAGGTTTGATTGGGCGGTGATATTGCCGCCGGTATTGAATACAATGTTACGGAAACGGTTGCCAGTAAATCTAATGTCGCGGTTGCCCGACCCGTTGAAGGTAAAAGTGTGGATGTTGGATGTGCTACCGCTCCACACGCGGCCAAAACCAGTAAACACTATATTGCCGCTAAGGGTGGCGGTGCTGCCATCGCCCATGGAGAGCTGTGCCTGCGCATTAGATGCATCGCCTTCAAAAACCAAATTGCCGCCAATTATAATATTGCCGTTGCAGGCAATTTGAGATGAAGTTGCATCGGGCGAGCCGTAAATAGTAACATCTCCGGTTACCGTTAAGGTGTAGCCAGAGTTGATAGTAAATACCGTTAAATCTTCTGAATTAACAACAAGGCTTGCAACCGTAACATTAGATGTGAGGGTCACGTTGTTTCCCGAAGTAATCACCACATCGTCGGTTGATGTGGGCGGTACGCCACTGTCCCAAATGGCACCTATTTCCCATGAGCCACCAAACAAGGTGGTAACTGTTGCTGCTTTTACGGTTGTGGAGTAGAATATGGCACTGCATACTACTAATAAGATGCAAAACATCTTGCTCCTCTCGTTCATCCTCTTCATGTTCTGTTCCTCTCTTTGGTCAACTTATAGCTCTTGGTCAAAAGCTATATTCCTTGATACGTTGTTGAGCAAAAATTGTTACACTTTTGGTTGAAAATGAAAACGAAACCCAATAATTGCAAGCAATGGATTGTAATTAGAAGGCAAAACAAAGAAGAGAGGATATGCAAAGAGTACCAACTAATATTTTATAATCCAAATATTTTTTGCAGAAACATGAAAGAACCCTGAAACCCTATTGCCTTTCAAGCAATTAGAAAATTGAACGATATTTTAAACCTTTGCGCCAATAAGTTGTCAAACCAATGAATGAAGGCAAACGAACCATATAACCAAATACCAAGCGCTAAGGAAGAATTGTCTGCCTTGTCGCCATTATTGGCAACGGTGAAAAAGCCAGTGGTGCCCATGCCTAACGAAGCATACTTTGGTGCACTGGCCACTGGGGTATTGCATAAAGCCGCACAGCCAGCTTTTGATAAAAAACGCACCTTTCAAATCATTCCATTTAGCTTAGTAGGCTTAGCAACAGCGGCATGTATTGCTTTGGCAGTTATACTATGGCCCACCGACCATGTCAGCAACGATAGCTTGGCCTTTAATTCGCTATCCAATGATGAGCTACTTCAATTGGCCATGCAAGACGAAGCTTTGCTAAACAACCATGTAATGCAAGACGATAGCCTATTGTTGGTGCTATCGGCAAATCCTGACTTTCAGTATCTTGATGATAATGCTAACAACGAGGAGTATAACTCATTGCTGTTAGAGATGATTGATGACGAAACCCTTATGGAGGATTGGTTATGAAAAACTTACTGTTACACACCACTGTTTTAGTTATGCTCATGGTAGGCAGTGGCTCTCGATTAACGGCTCAAGGGCCGCATCACGACAACCATGGTGGCGGAAACCACCAGAGCGAGCGAATACCAGAAGAAAAGATAAAAGCACTAAAAGTGGCTTTTCTTACCAGCAGGCTCAACCTTAGTACTGCCGAAGCACAAGTTTTCTGGCCAGTGTATAATACTTACCAAGATGCAAAGATGGAAGTGCACCGCGCACAATTGAAATTGGCAAAAACGCTTGCCACCAAGTTTGATGTGCTAACCGAGGCAGAAATGAACAAAATGCTGGATGAGCATATATCGCTAAAGCAAAAAGAATCGAATCTGGAGATTGAAAACCTACAGAAACTGCGTACCATATTGCCCGTTAAAAAAATTGCACTGCTGCAAAAAGCCGAGCGCGATTTTAAAATAGAAGTACTACGCGAATACAAAAACCGAGGCCCCGGCGGACCAGTGCCTGGTAGCGACCACTAATACTTCTTGATGGTAAAGTAAAAGGTGGTGCCTATGCCCAAGCGCGAATCGACCCATATTTTGCCGCCATGGCGCTCCACAATATTTTTGCTAATAGCCAAGCCCATTCCTGAACCAGGATAATCGTCGCGTTTATTGAGGCGTTTAAAAATCTCGAATACTTTTTCTTTGTATTGCGGATCGAAACCCATGCCGTTGTCTTCAACAGAGAACAACCAATCAGGCTCGCGATCGTCGCAGGTTATTTTTATTTGCAACGGCACTTCCTTTTGTCTGAATTTAATGGCATTGCCAATCAAGTTTTGGAAAACCTGCACCAAATTGCTCTGCACGGCCCTCAACTCGGGCAGGCCAATACTGGTTATAGTTGCCCCCGAATCAATGATTTCTTTGCTTAGCTTTTTGGTAGTAGCCGCCAGTACTTCGTTTACATCTACCTTTTCAAAGTCCTTCACATCGGTACGTATGTGCGAGTACTCAAACAAATCGTTAATAATATTGTGCATCCTATCCACCCCTTCTACCACAAAGCGCATAAACTCTTTGGCCTCATCGTCATATATATTCTGGTAGCGGCGCTGCAAAAGCTGTATGTAACTGGTTATCATGCGCAGCGGCTCTATCAAATCGTGGGTAGTAACGTAGGCAAACTGCTCCAAGTCGGAGTTGTACCTATCCAACAGTTCTTCAGCCTGTAGCTTAATATATGCATTGCTTTTCAGTAGTTCTTCTTGTTTCAAGCGCAACTGCTCAGTCATTAAGTTAAATGAGTCGGTAAGCTCTCCAATTTCGTCGCTAGAGTTCTTTGAGATAACCATGGTCAAGTTGCCGCTCGATACAGTGCGGGTAGCTTCGGTAAGTTTTACGATTGGTGTAATAAGCCAACGCGTAACATAGATAGAAATAACGACCGTAAGTATTAGGATAAACGCAAGAATAGCAACGGCCACAAAACCCATGGAGCGGTTCGTATCCGATATAAAAGACTCAACTAATAGCTGGTTATCGTTTACGGTTGCCAGCGCCTGCTCTAGCGGAATCTCGATTATAGTTATCCAGCCATATTTATTGGTAAAGTACGATACCAAACTAGTTGAGGTTTGGATAGTGCCGTTTTTGGTGGCCATAATCTCTCGTATATACTCGTATTTAGAGTAGTCGGAGTTTTGGTATAATTCGCGAGTAGATGGGTGGGATATCAATTGGCCCTCTGAAGAGATAATATAGAGTTTACCGCTCTCGCCCACTTGCTTTGAAGCTGCTATATCCCAAATAAAACTAAGGTTAAGGTTTAAGATAATGCCACCGGCAAAATTTCCGCCAAATTGAAGAATAGGCTGCCCCAACGTAACATAAGGCATTTGTGATCGGCTAGAGATGCTTACATCAGATAAATAGGATTCTTTGGCTTGGATGGTTTTGAGTAAATCCTCGTCAACTAGGTCGGTGTGCTCTTCACTCATTACCGAAAGGGAGTTCACTTTATCAAACACCACTTCACCCCACTTATCTACTACGGCAAAGTCGAGAACGGCAGGTTCGTTGCCGATAAAGTTCTCTACAAACGCACTAATGTCCAACAAATCGAGGTCACTAAAGCCCGGCGCCATAGCCATAGCGCTTATCTTGTTGCCTATACGGTCTATCTCTTCTTGCACATACATGCCCTCTGTTTGGGCAATCGCCTCATCTTTATAAGATATTTCGCGGGTAAGCACCTGCGACACTTGGGTATTGAGCTCACTCTTAAGGCCATTCATATTTACCTTAAAAAAAGATAACAGCAGCATACCACCCAGAAAAGCTGGAATAATAGATATGGCCAATAAAGAGACCAAGTATTTAATAAAGAGCCTGTTCATATTTGTTGCCCCAATACCGCTGCATTTGCTGCCGTGTTATAAAAATAGCAATTGGCAACTTGATAAGGGTATTTTAAAGGCGTAATTTAAAGTAAATAGCGCAGCATTAGTTACAGTTAGCCATTTTTGCTATCTTTTGAGTGTTTTTAACCAACTTACTATGGCCCGTTTTATACTAGTTGTTTGCTTTTTGCTCGTACTGCTTGCGGCATCGGCACAAAACTCATACTTCTCAAGCTATTTTGCGGGCACCGGCGATAGTTTTTTAGTGAGCCAGGTAAGTATTTTCGACCTTGGCAACGAAGATTTTAGGCCTACGGGGGCCAATGTAGTATGGGATCACAACAACCTATACCCTTTTTCGCAGCGCATCCGCAGTTTCACTACGCCTAATGCTACGGGCTTTTTGCCTTCTTACTTGTTAACATGCGCATTCAACTGCTTTAACTCCTGCTACAGCGATTGCTTAGGCACGGGTGGCATCGATTTTGTTTGCACTGGCTTGTGCAATGCCCAATGCAACACCAATTGCCTTACTAGTTGGGCCACCAACTTCAATTTGGCCGAGCTTACTAATGATAGTATTAACTTGGGCATTACCTCACTTACCCAAGTTTATAACCTTTACGAAAAGGACAACAGCGGGCTATACCAAAATGGCATTGGTGCCCGGATATCGAACGTACCGCTGGTGGTGGCCTATGACAATCCCGATAGGATTTATAGGTTTCCGCTGCGCTACGGCGATAGTGTAACTTCAGTGAGCAGTTACGCCATCAAATTAGATTCAATACCGGGTACTGGCATCAATTTCTCCTTCTCTTACAAGCATGCCCAAACCCGCAGCAACTATGTGGATGGGTGGGGAACTTTGATCACCCCATATGCCACCTACGATAGCGTACTAAAACATCGTTCGGTAATTCACAACCGCGATAGTGTTACGGTGTTTGGCAACACTATTACCTTAGGCGACTTTATTCCTAATCAGTTTGTGCCAGATACGGTAATTGAATATAGCTGGTTTGATAGAGATGAAGGTGTGCCTGTATTAAAAGTGACTGCCTGGTTGATAAACGGTGACGAGATATACCAAAGCGCCGAATTTAGGGATACCATCCGTTGTTTCGACCCAATTGCCATCTTTGGTTACTTACCAATACCTGCTACGCTAAATAATGGCGACGATAGCGTTGAGGTAAATTTTTTCAGCCTATCATTCAACGCAAATACCTTTGCTTGGGATTTTGACGATGCCAACGGCACCACCAACAATGCCCAAAATCAAAGCCCTAGCCACTGGTACACCGAAGGCGGCTTATACAGCGTATCTCTTACCGTTTGCAACACAGCCTGCCCACAAGGCCGCTGCGAAGAGGTAACCCTACCAGTAATTGTAGTTGACAACCGCACCGTGGGCATTGCCGGCAAAAATGCCACTAATGAGTGGAATATAGGCCCCAACCCGTTTACCAACAGTATCTCAGTAGAATATAACGGTAGGCTTAGCCACTTGCCCCAATTTAGCTTAGTAGATATTACGGGTAGGGAAATAAATTTATCCACGCCCGAGAACAACGGCAACCGATATACTATAAACGGGCTAGATACGCTGCCCGAAGGAATTTACTTGCTCACCATACAACAAGGTGGCAATAAGCAAGTGGTGAGGGTAGTGAAAATGGGGTGGTAATTTTACTAGAACTTCAGACTTGAAAGAGGAATACTTAATAGATCTCCTGCACTTTCCACCGCTCCATCAGCCTCAATACCCGACCACTTACAAAAGTTGGCCAGCAGCAAACTGGCGGGTACACCCTCGCTGCGCCAATGGTTGAGCGATACACTTCTCGCTGATTTGGAGAGTTTCTGGCCACTATCGTCTAATATGAGGGGATGGTGATAAAATTGGGTTTGGGTAAATGAGCTATTGCCCAACAACTTGGCCAAATATAGCTGCGCCGCAGTTGATGGCAGCAAATCCATACCACGGGCTATGGCATTAACGCCAAAGTGATCATCATCGGCCAATGAGGCAATTTGATAAGCAGGTATACCATCGCGGCGGCGCACCACAAAGCTGCCCATCTCCTGCCCTAATGCGTATTGTATGGCTCCTTGCCAACCATCCGTAAAATGCATGAAGGCATCCGCTTCAACCTTAACACGCCACGCAACATCGGGCGTATCCAAAGCAATATTCTTGTGCAAACAAGTTCCAGGATATACCCCACTACTATCGGCCAAATCCTTCCGAGAGCATTCGCAAGCAAACAGATGGCCCTGAGTTCGCAACTTGTTCAGCAATTGATTATACATAGGCAGGCGATGGCTTTGGCTCCAGACAGCCGCCAAATCATCTGGCCCGGTTGGCCCCATATCCCAATCGATGCCCAACCACACTAATGTTTCAAACACATCATTAATGAATTCAGGTTTCGCACGTGGCGCATCCAAATCATCGATGCGCAATAGCACCTTACCTCCCTGCGAACGGGCCAATAGCCAGTTGAGCAGGAAATTAAAGGCATTACCTTGGTGCAGGTAACCACTGGGCGTGGGTGCTATGCGGGTTATTATCATGATTGTTACAAAGTAAGTAGTTGTTAGTGAATAGTGACTAGTATTCGTTATGAATCTTTAAATTTGAAAATCCATAACTCGTAACCCGCAACTCGTAACTCACAACCCTAACAATGCTCGAGCACCTAACCGTAATAGAACTAGCAAGCGTATTGGCGGGGCCAGCCGTGGGTATGTTTTTAGCCGAACTAGGTGCCAAAGTGATTAAAATAGAAAACCCAGATGGCGGCGACGTAACCCGCCAGTGGAAACTACCCACCGAAGATGCCCAAAGCGAGGTGTCGGCTTATTTCAGTTCCGTGAATTTTGGGAAGCAGTACCAATCTATCGATCTTAAAACCACAGCAGGCAAAAAAGCTGTACTAGACCTAATAGCCACTGCCGATATAGTGCTCACCAATTTTAAGGCCGGCGATGATGTTAAATTGGGACTGGATTATGAAACATTAAAAGCCCTCAACCCGAAACTCATATATGCCAGCATCACTGGCTTTGGACCAAACGATAGCCGCACGGCCTTTGATGTGGTGCTGCAGGCAGAGGCTGGCTTAATGTACATGAACGGCACACCCGAAAGCGGACCCATAAAATGGCCCGTGGCAGTGATTGATTTAATGGCGGCGCATCAACTAAAAGAAGGCATATTGCTGGCACTATTGCAACGCGAACGCACTGGGTTGGGAGCTAAGGTATCCGTATCGTTATACGATGCGGCCATTGCATCTTTGGCCAACCAAGCCACCAACTGGCTTATGGCTGGGCATATACCGCAGCGCCGTGGTAGTTTGCACCCCAACATTGCCCCTTACGGCGAAACGCTGACTTGCACCGATGGCGGGCAGATAGTAATGGCCGTAGGCAACGCAGCACAATTCGAGAACCTGTGCAGCGTGCTCAGGCTATCTATTTTGCCTACCGATGAAAAGTATAGTACCAACAGCAAACGGGTAACCAACCGCGAAAGTTTATTGAACCAGCTACAGTTGGCAGCCTCCGCTTGGCAACGAGACGAGCTTTTAGCTGCGTTGCTTGAAGCCCAAGTGCCAGCAGGAGCCATACGCAATATGCAGGAAGTGTTTGCCCAACCCAATGCCCAAAAACTAATCAACAAAGAAACCATAGCCGGCGTGGCTACCCAACGCCCTGCTACCGCCATATTTACCATAACTCATTGAATATTTCTATTTTGCACCCATGGCGTTTTTAGAAGGCTATTTATGGGGTTTGGCCATGATTGTTTTCGTGGGGCCGGTGTTTTTTACGCTGCTGCAAAACACCTTACAAAAGGGCCATGCTGCTGGTCTAACGGTAGCTTTGGGCATTATAGTTAGCGATATAGTTGCAGTGGCACTATGCGTTGCGGGCACGGTAGCCTTTTTGCAAAAGGTAGAGAACACAACCTACGTGAGTATTGTGGGAGCTGCCATTCTGTTTGCTATTGGCGGCAGGTATATCGTAAGCCCCTCTTACAACACCGAGGCTAAGCCCAGTGCTGGTGGCTTAACAGGCGCATTTGTGAGCGGCTTTTTGGTCAACTTCGTCAACCCATTTGTGTTTGGAGTATGGCTCACCGTAATAGGTTATGCAGGCCACAAATATGGCTATAGTGGTGGCATGTACCAATACTTGCTTGGATGCCTACTGGGCATTTTCACCCTCGATAGCCTCAAAGTGCTTTTAGCACACCGCATCAAAGCCTTTATCCAGCCCCAAAACTTAACGGTAGCCTATCGAATTATTGGGGTGGTAATGGTAGGTTTTGGCATCAGGCTGGTGGTTTATGCTGCTTGCTCGGGCTGAGTTTGCTATCTTAGCAAAGCATTATGTAAACAACTTGCCCATGCTAACCATCGACATCCACACCCACATTATGCCCGAAAAAATGCCCAATTGGGCCAATAAATTCGGCTATGGGGGCTTTGTGAGCCTTGACCATCACAAGCCATGCTGTGCGCGGATGATGGTAGATGACAAGTTTTTCAGGGAAGTGGAAAGTAATTGCTGGGACCCCGAGGTGCGCATGTACGAATGCGACAAGCACGGGGTGCACGTGCAAGTGCTCAGCACCATACCCGTGCTGTTCAATTATTGGGCAAAAGGCAAGGATGCGCTGGAAGTATCCCGTTTCTTGAACGACCATATTGCCGATGTGGCGCGCCGCTACCCTACCCGATATGTTGCATTAGGCACCGTGCCGTTGCAAGACCCACAATTAGCAATACAAGAACTGGAGCGCTGCATGGGCGAATTGGGTTTGGCAGGTGTGCAAATCGGTTCGCATGTTAACGATTGGAACTTGAACGATCCAGAGCTGTTCCCCTTTTTTGAAGCTGCCGACCGCTTAGGCGCAGCCATATTTGTGCACCCTTGGGATATGATGGGCAAAGGTAAAATGGATAAATACTGGTTGCCGTGGCTCGTGGGCATGCCCGCCGAAACCTCGCTGGCCATTTGCTCTATGATATTTGGGGGCATATTTGAGCGCTTGCCAAACCTACGGGTGGCATTTGCGCATGGCGGTGGTTCGTTCCCAGCAACTATTGGCCGCATTGAGCACGGCTTCAACGTTAGACCCGATTTGGTAGCCGTTGATAACCCCATAAACCCGCGCGAATACTTAGGCAAGTTTTGGCTGGATAGCCTCGTGCACGAACCTGCTATGCTCGACTACATAGTTAACCTCATCGGCGCTGATAAAATATGCTTGGGCACAGACTATCCTTTTCCGCTGGGCGAACTGCAGCCAGGGCATTTAATCCACTCAATGCCATACCCCAATGATACTAAACTAACTTTGCTAAGCGGTGCCGCACTGCAGTGGCTAAACCTTGATGGCACAAGGTTTTTGAAATAATTTACCAACCTTAGCTAAATTTTATTGCAACTATTTTTAGTTTTTATTTGCTATTTTAATTTGCAAAATACTATCTTAGTGCTAATAAAATTATTAGGGTTATGATAAAGCACCGCAAACGCAGTAAAAGAGCACAAGCCCCTGCTGCAATTACCACCGATAAAATAGCGAACATTGAGCGCTTTCTGTTTTTAGAGGCCACCAAGCAACGTATTACCGATAAGCTACGCACCGTAAACTGGAGAACCCGCCTCAACGCCGAAGCCTAATCATCATCCTAAACCAATACCTTGTACTTTATACATCGTACATTGTACATTAACTTCGCTTCATGTCGAAAATACGCACCATCTATAGCTGCCAGAATTGTGGCGCACAATCGCCCAAGTGGATTGGCCGCTGCTCGTCGTGCGGGCAATGGAACACCTTTGTAGAAGAAGTTTTAGAGAAGGATGATACACCAAAGGCACAGCTAAAAAAGGATATTGGCTCGGCAGAAGCCGTTCCGCAATTGTTGGAAGACATTGAGGAGCAACAGACCTACCGCATCAGTATGCCCGACCAAGAGCTGAACCGCGTATTGGGCGGTGGCATTGTGCCAGGCTCTTTAGTGCTTATTGCCGGCGACCCGGGCATCGGCAAATCAACACTGATGCTGCAGTTGGCGCTAAGTGTGCCGAAACTAAAAGTGGTGTACGTAAGCGGCGAGGAAAGTGCTGAGCAAATATCGATGCGCGCTAGGCGGTTGGGATTGAAAGCAGAAAACTGCTACATACTTACCGAAACGGCCACCTACAAAATCTTCCGCCACTTAAAAGAATTGAAGCCAGGTTTGGTGATTATTGATTCGATACAAACCTTGCAGTCGCAGTATATTGAGTCTACACCCGGCAGCGTATCGCAAATACGAGAGTGCGCCAGCGAAATGCAACGATATGCTAAAGAGACTGCCACACCTGTAATGCTCATTGGGCACATTACCAAAGAAGGCAGTATTGCCGGTCCAAAGGTATTGGAGCACATAGTAGATACGGTATTGCAATTTGAAGGCGACCGCAACTACAACTACCGCATACTGCGCACCAGCAAAAACCGCTTTGGCAGCACCAGCGAGCTGGGCATATACGAAATGGGCAACGGCGGCCTGCGGGAAGTAAGCAACCCTAGCGAATTTCTGCTAAACCAACACGAGGAAGTATTGAGCGGGGTAACCATTGCAGGCACTATTGAAGGCATGCGCCCTATGCTCATTGAGACCCAAGCATTGGTAACCCACGCCGTTTATGGCAGTCCGCAACGAAGTGCTACGGGGTTTGATTTGCGCCGATTGCAGATGCTATTGGCGGTACTAGAGAAACGCTCTGGGTTTCAATTTGGAACCAAAGACGTGTTTTTGAACATTGCTGGCGGTTTACGTGTGGAAGACCCAGCCATTGATTTGGCAGTGGTTTGCGCCTTACTATCTTCTTTCGAAGACCAAGTAGTACCGCCCACCTATTGCTTTAGCGGCGAGGTAGGCCTATCCGGCGAAATACGTGCCGTAAACCGCATCGACCAGCGCATTAGCGAAGCCGACAAGCTAGGCTTCAAGAAAATATTTGTAAGCGGCGCCAGCGTAAAAGGCCTCGACCTAAGGAAGTATAATATTGAAGTAATAGCCGTAAATAAGGTGCAGGAGTTGTACGAGCGGTTGTTTTAGAAACCGTTTTACTGCGCGCCCCTCAATTGCCTAAACAGTTGGCCTTTAATTGCAAATCAAACAGTCTTTATGCTGGCAACTTACTTAAATCTTCACTTCCCAAACCTAAAACCAATAACCTATAACAAATAACCAGTAACCATTAACCATCCCTCAATCCTCCACCCTAGTCAAATCAAACCCGATAATATCCAACGGCTTTTTGCCTGTGTAGCTGGCGGGTATTTTTTCAGTGTAGTAGCATGAGAAAATAAGGCCGCGTAAGCCAACATCCAACATACGGAAAATAGGTGCCAATGGGCCACTGCTTTCCATGGAGTTTTCCATCCTGTTTAATAGCCACCTCAAAACAAAGTTGGGCATGAAGGCCAGTATAGTAAGCAAGAGATTTAGGTCTTTTATGTCCGCTGGTGGGGCATACGATACCAAGTCATCGATATAGGCTATGCCGCCCACTTCGCTGAAGGAAGGGAACTCACCGTTGCGAGGTATCATCATATCGCCAATGCGATTAATGGCTTTCAGGGCCGAGTTGCTTAGATAATTAGATGCCATGGTTTGCTCCTATTAATTGGTCACTTAATTTTTGTGCTAATGCCATAATGGTTAACGATGGGTTAATGCCTGGGGCATTGGGGTATATACTGCTATCGGCAACAAACATGTTTTTGTAGCCATGCACCCTAAATTCTGGGTCAACTACCGATTTGGCAGAGTCTGTACCCATAACGCTGCCTCCCATTAGGTGCAACCCAACCGAAAACGGACTGGCATATACCTTTTTAGCACCTTCATTGGTGAGTATATTCGCTATCAATTCGCGGCCTTCATCGCGGCGGCGGCGGTCTTGGGCGGTAAAGGGTTTATCAATGGTTAGCTTTCCTTTATTATCCACTTTTATCTCGCCGGCATTTTCGTCGCGCACGGCCACTTCTATACAGGTCATGCGAGTATAGTTGCGCATAATCTCTTGGTGATACGCTCCCGTGCGGCTGAACAACATAGCTGCAGAGATAGGCGGGGCAAATACATTCTCGAGCTTGTAACCCTTTTGGCGAAGGTTCGGGTCTTTAGAGGCCACCGTTTGGAAATAGCCCTTATATGCATGTATCTCTTCATTAAACAAGCCGAAACTCATAAACTGCGGGTGCGTGCTGAAGTTTTTGCCTAAGGCTGGCAACTGCTTCTTAAAACCAGATTGCAGCAGCATTTTAGTAGTGCCAAAAGCACCACCAGCCAACACTATGTTTTTGGCTTGAAAGGTTACGGGTTTACTTTGTTGTAAGGCATGCAAAGTAACCGTGTTTCCATTATGTACAATTTGCGTTACCTCGGTCTCGGTTTGTATGTTCAATCCTGCTGCAATGTCGTCGCGCAAGTAGCCAGCATATGAGCTTTGTTTGCTGTCGCGGTGGCAACCGCCTAGGCAAGCCATGCAATCGTTACCGCGTTCTTGGGCACAATCGCTTTGCCCTTTGCGGAGGTATCCCCATTTTACACCTATTTTATCGCAGCTTTGGGTAAAAAGCTGTGCATTGCGGTTCATTTCATTAGCCGTAAAGGTGTGCAAGGCCAATGCATGTTCTACCGTATCGTAGTGTTTAGCCAACTGCTCATTGGTGAACCAATTGACGCCACTTTCGGCCTTCCAATCATTAAAGGCAATATCATCAAAACGATCAAGCAGGCATTGGTTTACAATGGAAGTGCCGCCTACTACGCGGGTGCGCAAAAAACCCATTTTAGCATCGGTATCAAACTCAATGCCGCCGCCCCAATAGAGCCTTGCCGAGGTATCGGCCTCAGTGCGTGGAAAGGTTTTTTTGTTCATTAGCTTTCCAGCTTCAAGCACCAAGATATTGGCGCCGGCTTTAAACAAGTTGTGGGCAATGTTTCCGCCCGATGGACCAGTGCCGATAATGATGTAGTCGTACATAACTAATTTGAAAATGTGCTAATTTGAAAATGTGAAAATGGAAATTCAATTTGAGGATGTAGCAATTTCAAAAACTTGAAAATAGAAGTGACAGGCTAATTAATCTCTCTACTACGCACAAAACCTCATTTCCAAATTAGCACATTCTCAAATTTCCAAGTTATAATTTCTGTTTCGTGCCGATGTTGTCGATTTTCAATCCTGAAACGGCAAATTTTACCCAATTCTTCGATTTACTAAACAACGCAACCATCAAATCGGTTAACAAAGCATATTTCTCAGGGGTAAACGGGTACCAATGTGGCTCTATCTTCTTGCCCTGAACATCAATCAATACTGATTTGCTGTTGCAGAATGTGTAGATGCCTGCTTCGCCTTTGTAGCGACCAAAGCCGCTATCCTTTATACCACCAAACGGCAACGCTGGATTGCCTTCGGTTAGCATGTGGCTGTTGATACTCACGTTGCCAGTAATAATCTCTCGGGCAACACGCTCTGCACGTTTTAAGTCTTTGCTCCACACACTGGCACTTAAGCCATATGGCGAGTCGTTTGCCAAACGGATGGCCTCTTCTTCGGTTTTGAATTTCATTACCGCTATCACCGGGCCGAAGGTTTCCACACTGGCTATTTTAAAGCTATGGTCTACATCGGCCACAATGGTTGGCGGAAAATGATGCGTGCCAGGCTGGCGGCTGCCACCACACAATACCTTGCCTCCGCGCTCTACAGCGTCTTTAATATGGTCTTCAATAATTCTTATCTGAAACTCGGCTGTAACGGTGCCCATATCCACATCAGCTGGCGATTTGTAATCGCGACCCGCATGGCTTACGGTAAGTTTTTTGGTTTTTTCTACCAGCATATCCAGCAGCGGCTGGTAGATGCTTTCGTGTATGTACAAGCGCTCGATACTAGTGCAACTTTGGCCTGCATTGGTAAATGCGCCCCACATAATGCCGTTTACGGTACGCTCTAGGTCTACGTCTTCAAAAACCAAGCTAGGGTCTTTACCTCCAAGCTCCAAATCAACGGGTATCAGTTGCTGTGCGGCCAAGGCCATAATTTTCTTGCCCGTATTTACGCTACCGGTAAAGTGTATTTTAGCAGGGCGGCGCTCAATCAATTGTGCGCCGGTGTTTTTGGCACCGTATACTACCTGTATGGCATCTTTAGGGAAACCCGCGCCTTCGAGCACTTTCTCCATCACGCCCTTCATCGGGGTTACTTCACTTGGCTTAAACAACACTGGGTTGCCTGCCAAAAAGGCCAACATGGCTGGCACAATGCCTTGGTAGAATGGGAAATTCCAAGGAGCGATAATCAATACCGTGCCTAGCGGTTCCCAATATATTTTCGATTTTTTACCCAACAACGGCAGTGGGGTATATACACTCTTATCTTTCAGTAGCTTTTCGGTTACTTTCTCAAAGTAATCAAACACATCGGTTACCTCAAACACTTCGGCGGTAAGGGCATCCATTCGGCTCTTGCCTGTTTCTTCTATAATACGGTCAAGTATCCATTCGCGATTGTCGATAATGTACTGCCTCACATTATTCATGTGACCCACTCTTTCCTTTACGCTCATTTTACGCAGCAAGGGCTCCATGGCACGGGCACGGGCAAATACTTGATCGAGCTCGGCCGTGGTTGGCTCTTCAAACGAATAAAGTTCTTTAAGATTAATGGGGTTGGTAACCGTAACACGGGCAAGGGTGGACGTATCCATTGTTGAGGAGAATTTTTGGATAATTTGGATTGAATGCTATGAAGATAAGGAATTTGTTTTTTTGAACCTACTATTGAGTATCAAGTATCCAGAAAAATGCAGTTAAACTGATTGGCGCAAAAATCTTTTTCACGAAACGATTTATCCATCTTAAAATGCATCAAGTAACTACATCTTTATAATTTAATGATAAACTTCCGACTAGCACTGCTAATGCATTAGGCAGTATCATTATAGCTAAGATAATTGCAAATCTCGCTTTACTAGCTTATATTTACATCAGCATTGGACTATGGCATCAAATGTTTCTACATACCGTAACAAAGTTGGCCTTTTCCTTATCGGATTGAGCTTATTGGCACTGCTTATACCGCAACTTTCCAATTCGTTTGTAATAGGTGATTATTTAATCAACCAAGATTATTACGCAAAGGTGCTGTGCGTAAATAAGAGCAAACCTGAACTTAACTGTAACGGAAAATGCTCGTTAATGAGCAAACTTAAAAGCAACGAAAACCAGCCTAAAAACAATACGTCGTTACTTGAAAAGCAGTTAGAGATTTTATGGGTTAGTTTCGAGAAATTTCCAGAAAATTTACTTGCTCCTTGCAATACCTACATTACTGCGAACAGTAGCTCAAACAAATACTGCCGTTCATTCGCTGCGGATATTTTCCGACCGCCTTGCGTATAGTTTTCTTTGGCTTTTTGCTTCTCATGATGTTTCTTCCAATACTTCATGAGTAGTTAGTTATTTAACCTTCAAGAAAACCTTATGAAAAAATATATATTAATATTTGGCTTAGCCTTAGTTGTGTCTTTGGTAAGCTGTTCAAAAGACAATGATGATAACAACACGCCTGTAGAAACACCAACGGGTACTGTTGAAATGATATTTATACCGATGGTAGGCAACGATGCCTTGCAAATGAATGAATCGTTCACAACCCCTGCAGGCGAAGAGCTTACTATTACCGACATGAAGTTTTATTTGGCTAATGTGGCCATGGTAAACTTAAATGGTACCGAACTTGCTGCCAAGCCTTTGGCTGGCGACTCTGCACAAGCTGGTATTTGGCTGGTAAACTTTACCAACCCAAATTTCAACGCTGGATATGGTTTACAAAGCTATAAGGTTGGTTTTGAGGTGCCTACTGGACAATATGCCGATGCGCGGTTTGCGGTGGAAGTGCCAAGACAATATAATCTTTCGGAAATTACCAAAAACCCATATCCGGTTAACGGTTCAAATGGTATGTACTGGAGTTGGAACTCTGGCTTTAAGTTCTTGGTAATTAACGGTACCAGCGAAACGGTTGGTCCTGATGGGCGAAATGCGGTGCACTTATCCATAGGCCAAGGCTCGCGTGCTGTAGATTACAATTTCCGCTCAATGTTGCTGGCAGCCCAACGGCCAACAATTAATGTTGAGGCTGGCAAGGTAACCCGCATTATCTATACATACGACATTAATCGCCTACTTACCAATGTAAATGGTACACCTTACTCGTTTGTGCAAGCACCTGGGCAGCCAAATCCATTTCAGGTGCATGGTGGCGAGCTCAGTACCGTATTGCAAGCCAACTCTGCTAGCGCTATAGATATAATGGACTTTTTCGTGCAGGAATAAAAGCACAACTAGGAGTCTATCCAATTCCATTAAAAAACAAAACACTGTTCCCCTTTCCCATGTTTATTGGGGAGAGGGGAACAGTATATAAATTATAAAAAATGAAACTATATACAAGTAAAAGCACAGTAGCTGTCTTTTTAATGCTACTTGCCTGCTCTGGCGCAATATCTTTTACCCGCGGCGGGTTTGGCGATAGCACTCGTGCGCCAATAAAACAAGGAACATTTACCTATTTAAGCACATTTAGTGGTTGTGAAGTAACTGGCTGCCACAGCGGAAATGATGTAAACGACCCCAGTGGTTTGTTACAGCTGGTAACCGATATTCCCTCATCTGGCTGGACCGAAGGAGAAACATACCAACTTACCGTAAAGTTGGCTCACCCGGGTAAAGATGTGTTTGGATTTAAAATTACTTCATGGGGCGATGCAGACTCAGCAAGTATTGGTAGCTTTAGCACTACCGATACTTTATTGCAAGTTACCTCTTCAGGCATTTTCGATTTTACACAAACTCAAGTTGGACAGCTACAATACGTAACACACACCAGCAACCCAGGGTCGGTTACCAGCCCTGAAATTGGTGAAAAGAGGTGGACTTTCAATTGGACTGCTCCTGATGTAAAAGATCAAAACATCTCTTTCTTTATAGCCGGCAATGCTGCCAACGGAAATGGACAGATTACTGGCGACTATGTCTACTACAAAACCGTAACTATTGGCGGTAATGGCGGGCCAATGACATCCCTTGATGTAGCGGAGCCATTTGGCCAAGTAGCACTATACCCCAATCCTGTAAAAGATGTGCTTACTATAAATGCTCCAAACCATAATAACCATTTACAGGTAAGGATTTATAGTATTAATGGGCAGCTAAAATACAGTGCCGCTATGGGTAAAAATAGCAATCTACAAGCCAGTATGCAAGATTATGCGGCTGGTCTGTATTTTGTATCTATAACCCAAGATAATGGTGCAACTAAGCAATTTAAAGTTGTAAAAGACTAGCAAACTGAATTTGGTAATGGGCGAGAGCCTTTATGGCTTTCGCCCTTACTTAAACGCAAATGGATAAAAAATATATCATACTATTACTTGCAACTTGTTTTGTCTTTGCGTATTGCAGCAAAGAAGAGACAAGCATGTTATCTCAAACACCGTATTTTTTCAATTTACCACCAGGCGTTGAGAACCCAAGGGTGCCTTCAGATAATACAATGACGATGGAAAAAATAGCGCTGGGGAAAATGCTTTTCTTCGACCCAATGCTGTCCCGTGACTCTACCATTGCTTGTGCATCATGCCATATACAATCACTGGCCTTTGTAGATAACAAAACGTTTAGCCTAGGAGTATACGATTCAGTTGGGTTTCGCAATGCACTATCGCTTACCAATGTAGCCTACAACAACTTGTTTTTTTGGGATGGAGGTGTGCCAAGCCTCGAACTGCAAGTGATAGCACCAATTGAATCTCCTTTTGAAATGAACAATGTTCTGGATAGCGTAATTGAGAAGTTGAAAACGCATCCATATTACTCAGAGCGCTTTTTAGAAGTTTTTGGCAGGCCTGTAGATAAAGTTTCTTTTACGCAGAGTATTGCAACCTTTGAGCGCACACTAATTTCCTTTAATTCTCCTTTTGATAAATACCATTATTACAACGAGACTACCCTTAATGAAGCCCAAATAAGGGGTAAGGACTTGTTTTTTAGCAGCAGAACCAATTGTAGCAATTGCCATTCATTGCCAAATTTTACCAATAATGGTTTTGCCAATAATGGCCTTTACGAAGTTTATACTGATATGGGCCGCCGAAGAGTAACAGTACAATTTAATGACGATGCGCTATTTAAGATACCCACCTTACGAAATGTAGCTCGCACTGCACCATATATGCACGATGGCAGTTTGCCTAACTTAGAAGCCGTCGTAGTGCATTATAATAGTGGCGGAAGTAATCACTTTAACAAAAGCAGCCTAGTAAAACCACTTAATCTAACGGCACAGGAACAAGCTGATTTAATAGCTTTCCTGGAAAGCCTAACTGATGATGAGTTTATTAACAACAGCAGCTTTAGACCTTAAGTTACCTAACGGTTAAATGGCAATACTACTACTGTAAGCACGGCCCACCAATCCAAGAAACTACACCACTTCGCTCGGCCTCACAGGCGTTGTTGTAGGTGAAGTCGTCGCAACCACACACAGGGTCGTAGGTGTTGCCACAAAACCGGTTGTAGTCAATCTTGGCAGTATCAATACACGATTGTGTTTTTTTACAAGAGAAAGACAACAAGGCTACAAAAAAGAAAGAAACAAAGGCATATTTCATGATAAACAAAGATACGGTATACGAACTAAATTGGCATGCTTACCATTTAACGTAGCATTAGCTGTATTCTTATTCGCAAAACGTACTAGTTTTACAACATGCCATCAATTACCAGTATGCTTTTATCGCCCATCACGTTTGTATATAGTAGCGTGGTGCGCACCCGAAACTGGCTGTTTGATAACGGGTATTACAAAAGCATACAGTTTGAGCTGCCGGTAATAAACATAGGCAACCTTAGCTACGGAGGCACCGGTAAAACCCCGCACATTGAATACCTTATCAGGCTCATTAGCCCGCACTTTCATGTGGCTACCCTCAGCCGGGGTTATATGCGCAAAACCAAAGGATACTTTGCTGCCACAGCTGAAACCACCCCAGAACAGGTGGGCGACGAACCACAACTAATAAAATGGAAATACCCGCAGGTAGGTGTAAGTGTAGGCGAGGATAGGGTGATGGCCGTGCCGCAACTGTTGAGCGATTGGCCAGCTACCGAAGTATTGTTGTTGGATGATGCCTTTCAGCACCGAAGCATTGACGCTGGGCTGAACATACTACTTACCGACTACAACAACTTATATACCCGCGATGAATTGATACCTGCTGGCAGCCTTAGGGAACCAATTGCAGGAGCAGCTAGGGCCCAATTTATCATCGTTACCAAGTGTCCGCCCAACCTTACGGCACAACAAAAAGCGGCTGTAAGGCAGGAGCTAAAGCCTTTGGCCAATCAAAAACTGTTTTTCAGTTACCTACAATATGCCCCTGCCTACAACCTAATGAACCCAGCCGAAAAGCTGGCTCAAGGCACCGATGTAGAGATAATAATGTTGGCTGGCATAGCCAACCCTAAACCCTTGTTGGAGTATTTAACCCCAAAGTTTAAGCAGGTACATGCCATGCAATACCCCGACCATCACGCCTACAGCGCGCATGATGCTGAGCACATGGTGACGGCCTTTGCCAACTTAGAGTCGGCGCAAAAAGCCATAATCACTACCGAAAAAGATGCCGTGCGGCTGCATACCTTCCGCCAATGGTTTATTGAGCGGAAAATACCGATTTTTGTGCAACCGATGCAGGTAGCGTTCTTCGCGGAAGACAAAGCCCTGTTCGATACTGAAATATTAAACTATTTATCCCGTTTAAGGGAATTGAAAAACCGAAACGCCATACAACCCTAATCATGGAGCATTTGCTTGAAAAAATTGAAGAGACCGTAAAATTCATTAAAGCCACCGTTAACTTCCAACCCGACTATGCCATTATACTTGGCACTGGACTAGGAAACCTTGCCGAAGAAATTGAATTGGTAGCCGAGCTGCCTTACGGCAACATACCAAACTTCCCCGTATCGACAGTGGAAAGCCACAAGGGCCGATTGATTTTCGGTAACCTAAACGGTAAAAAAGTAGTGGCCATGCAAGGCCGTTTTCACTACTACGAAGGATACAGCATGCAGCAAGTTACCTTCCCAGTAAGAGTATTTAAATACTTGGGTATAAAAACCCTTTTTATCTCCAACGCCTCAGGTGGCTTAAACCCAAGTTACCAAAACGGTGACTTAATGATTTTGCGCGACCATATAAATATGCAACCAGAGCACCCGTTGCGTGGTAAAAACTACGACGAGTTGGGACCGCGTTTCCCAGATATGCTTAAAACGTACGACAAATCGTTGGTGCAAAAAGGTTTAGAGATTGGCTTAAAGCACGGCTACCGCATTCACGCTGGCGTATATGTAGGTGTGCAAGGGCCTACTTTGGAGACCCCAGCAGAATATAAAATGTTCTATACCATAGGCGGCGATTGTGTGGGTATGAGCACAGTGCCAGAAGTTATTGTAGCCAAACACATGGAGTTGCCTGTATTTGCCATTTCGGTAATTACGGATATGGGCTACCCAGAAGAAAACATTAAAGAAACCTCTCTGGAAGATGTAATACGTGTAGCCAGCGAGGCCGAACCAAAACTGACTACGGTATTGAGGGAGTTGATTGAGAGCTTGTAAATTCAATTTGAAAATTTGGAAATGAGCTAATTTGAAAATGGAATATCGTAATACGGTAGCTCCTCCTCCTTTTTCAGGGGTCTCGCCCGAGGCGAGAGGGAGAGGGTTGTTGGTGTGAGGAGTAAATTGCGAAACAAACACCACGCCTGCAATCAAACATTTTAAATCCTTTTCAAATCCTACAATCCAATTTTAAATCAAGGTTCAGACAAAAAATAAAGTTTGCGCATAACCAACCATATACTAACCCTGCTATTGGCAATAACCCTATTGCCAATAGTAGCGTATGCGCAAAACTCTTCGAAAAAAGGGTTGGGTGCCGAAACCGAAGTATCTAGAACGGACAGTACCAAACCCATATTAACGGCAGATGGTGACACGCTAAAGCGCCGATTTTACTCACGCCTGCCCTATTCTACTATTGGCGATGAGTTTTTAGCGCCACAGCCACTTGATACTACTTTAGATGGCAAGCAATATTACGAGCCAGGGCAACAAGAAAACAACTGGAGGTACCGAAACTTAGGCAACCTAGGGCTTGCCCACATTCCGCTCACTATCATCCCAAAGCAGGATGTTAAATTTACGTTGGGCCTTGAGCAATATGATTTGTACATGTTCCACCGCAACAACTTGCGCTGGTATACGCTCGATCAGCCATTTACCAACCTATTCCTGCTTATTGGGGCCAACCGTGAACAATCGGCAAGGGTAACCCACAACCAAAATATTGGCAAGCATTTCAATTTTGCTTTTAATTTTAACCGGTTTGCCTCGCCAGGCTCCTACCTAGCCCAAGAAACCAGTCACAACAACCTTGCCCTCACATCGAGATATGAGGCCCCTAGTGGTAAATATGGCCTGAGCATTATGCTCCTGTTCAATAGTGTTAGGGTACAAGACAACGGAGGCTCGCAAGGCACCGATATTTTCAGGGACTCTTCTTACACCACCTCGTCGCTAGTTGCCGTAGAGCTGGAAAGCGCCAAAACCTTCATGCGCGATTTTCAGTTTGTAGTGCGCCAAGAGATAAGGCAAGGCAAAATTATTGGGTTCCAGTTAGATGACACCACCAAAGCACAACGTTTTTTTGCAGATTGGGTAATATACCACGAACTGCAAATCAAAAATCTCAAATACGCGTTTGCCGACCAAAACCCGGATGCCGATTATTATGGCAGTTTTTATATCGACACCGATAGCCTAAGTTTCAATGTTCGACAAAAACAATGGGGCAACCGATTAGGCATTCAATTCGCCAAAATACTTTCAGCTGACTCAAGTGGGGCAAAATACCGCAACTTTTTTATTGATGCTCATATCGAGCAACAACTTATTGATGTGAGCAATGGCACCCTAAATAGTGCTTTTTCTGGTTTGTCGGCCAACATTCGTATTGGCAATCACCCGCTATCCGATAAGCGATTTACTTATGAAGGAACCGCCAACTACCAGTTGCTAGGTTATAATGCCAACGACCTATACGTAAGCGCTCGAATGGGTTACCGCTCAAAAAAAGCTGGTCAAATAAACGCCGTGGCTTCATTGCGAAACGCTGAGCAAAATTGGCTGTATAACAACCTCTCTTTCAGCGGCTTTGCACTTCAACAAAACTTAGCCAAAACCCAAACCTTGCGCGCTGGGCTTGAATACAAACTACCTAAGTATAAGCTAACACTAGGCGGCTATTTTTACAACCTGAGCAACTATGCCTACACCGATGCAAACCGACTGCCCGTGCAGCTTGATGGCAGCCTACAAGCCATAGTGCTCGAGCTAAAACATACCCTCACATTCTGGGACATGGGCCTTGAAAACGAAATCAGGGTGCAGTTGGTGAGCAACGATAAAGTACTGCCGTTGCCTACTTATTGGGGCCGCAACACGCTTTACTACGAGAAATCGCTTTTTAAAAATAACCTAAATGGCCGGGTTGGGGTCGATGTGTATTACAACACCAATTACAACGCTTTTGGCTACTTCCCGCTTACGGGCCAGTTTCATGTGCAAAATGCAGAGGCGCTTAAGTTCTATCCGGTGATGGATTTATTCGTCAATGTTCAAGTATCTGAGTTGGTTATTTTCCTTAAAATGGAACACGTAAACCAAGGCATGTTTAAAGAAAATGGCTACTTTAATGCCTACAAATACCCCGCTCCACCACGGGCTTTTAAGGTTGGTCTGATTTGGCGGTTTTATAGTTAAGCATTTCCTAAATAACAATACCAGCATTTCCTAAAACGCATTATTTCCGAAGGGCGATGCCCCTCCTTAGTAGTATATATCCCCGTTGGGGAAATACATATTATGTAAAACAAAATTCAGACGACCCCAAAGGGGTCACATAGTGATAGTATGGGGCAACGCCCTATTACTAAATACATTTCCGAAAACCCAATACGTACGGCGAGCGATGCTCCTCGCCTATACTATGTATACCCGTTGGGGAAATACGTACTGTGCAAATTAAAATTCGGTCGACCCCAAAGGGGTCACATAGTGATAGAATGGGGCAACGCCCTATTACTAAACACATTTCCGGAATTGCATTCAAAACATACAATTTAAGGCCCATTTTATAAATGTCAATAAAATGATAATTTTATTATTCTCACAAAACCCCGGTCATTTAATGCCTCAATCCCTTACCCAAATTTATGTGCATTTAGTTTTCAGCACCAAAAACCGACAACCTTTAATTGTCGCGGAAATCGAAAGTGAACTTCATTCATATCTTGGTGGCATTTGCAGAGAACTCGATTGCTATCCAGTTAAAATTGGGGGATATAATGATCATATACATATACTGTGCGGGCATTCGCGGAAAATTGCTTTAATGAAATTGGTGGAAGAGATAAAGAAAAATTCGAGCAAATGGATTAAAACCAAAGGCGAGCAATACTTAAACTTTTACTGGCAAGATGGGTACGGTGCTTTTTCTGTTGGTCATAATCAGCTTGATGGTGTTTATAAATATATAGCCAAACAACACGAGCACCATCAGCACCAATCATTCCAAGATGAATGCCGAATGCTATACAAAGAACATAGTGTAAAATTCGATGAGCGCTATGTTTGGGATTAACTGTTTTAAAAACTCAACACGAGCGACCCCTATAGGATGATTTGGTTTCGGAGTAGAGTAAAATATTGCAATATCTTTTTATCATGGGTAGTAAATTTTCTCTTTTTAGCAAGGCTTAGCATCATCATGCTGCACTCCTTTATCATTTTTGCCTTACCTTTGTGGCCAGTTCAAACCCACCCAAATCATGACTGAAAACGGCCCCAAACAAGCAGTACTGCTGCTAGCAGATGGAACCGCTTTTTATGGCAAATCTGCCGGAAAAATTGGTACAACAACTGGCGAAATTTGCTTTAACACTGGCATGACTGGATATCAGGAAGTATTTACTGACCCATCGTACTACGGCCAAATATTGGTAATGACCGGTGACCACATAGGCAACTATGGCGTAAACGAAATTGACGTTGAAAGCGACGGAGTAAAAATAGCTGGCCTAGTTGTTAAAAACTATTCAGGTAAAGTGTACAGCCGCTACCAAGCTACCTTGAGTATACAGGAGTATTTGGAAAATGAGGGTGTGGTATCAATTTGCGATTTGGATACCCGCGCAATTGTGCGCCACATTCGCAGCGCTGGCGCCATGAACGCCATAATCTCATCAGAAACTACCGACCTTGAGGTGCTAAAAGCCAAATTGGCCGAGACCCCATCAATGGAAGGGTTAGAGTTAAGCTCTGTTGTATGCACCAAAGAGGTTTATTACACAGGTGCCGAAAACGCCCCTAAACGGGTAGCGGTGTTGGATTTGGGTATTAAGAAAAATATATTGCGCTGCCTAAATGAGCGCGGTGTTTATACTAAAGTATTCCCAGCTAAAACCCCGTTTGCAGAACTTCAGGCTTGGGGCGCTGACGGTTACTTTATCTCTAATGGTCCTGGCGATCCGGCTTCTATGCCTTATGCCATCGAAACTGCTAAAGAAATATTGAATACCGACAAGCCAACCTTTGGCATTTGTTTGGGGCACCAGATTTTGGCTTTGGCAAATGGCATTGGCACCTATAAAATGTTTAATGGCCACCGTGGCTTGAACCACCCAGTAAAGAACCTAGTAACCGGCAAGTGCGAAATTACTTCGCAAAACCACGGTTTTAGCGTGCAGTTTGAAGATGCCCAAAATAGCGGCAAAGTTGAGGTAACACATGTAAACTTAAACGACAATACCGTTGCAGGTATCAAAGTAAAAGGCAAAAACGCCTTCTCGGTGCAATACCACCCAGAAAGTAGCCCTGGCCCCATTGATAGCCGGTACTTGTTTGACGATTTTGTAGCAATGTTGTAAATTCAGACACAAGACATAAGACATAAGACATAAGACTTTATTACATCGTACTTCGTACATCGTAAATCGTAAATAGCAATGAGCATTATCATCGACATCAAAGCCCGCCAAATATTGGATAGCCGCGGCAACCCAACCGTTGAAGCAGATGTATTGACCAATAATGGCTATATGGGCCGTGCAGCAGTGCCTTCTGGTGCCTCTACTGGTATACATGAAGCAATGGAACTGCGCGATGGTAGTAACCTATACTTGGGCAAAGGTGTATTGAAGGCGGTAAAAAATGTAAATACCATTTTGTCAGATGCGCTTAACGGTATGAGCGTGTTTGAGCAGCGCACCATCGACCAAGTGATGATTGATTTAGATGGTACTGCCAACAAATCGAAGCTTGGTGCTAATGCAATTTTAGCTGTAAGTATGGCTGTTGCAAAGGCTGCTGCGCAAGAGGCTTCGTTGCCATTGTACCGCTACATAGGCGGCAGCAATGCCTATACCCTGCCTATTCCGCTAATGAACATTCTCAATGGTGGCTCGCATGCGGATAACAAAATCGATTTCCAAGAATTTATGATAGTGCCAGTAGGCATGAGTAGCTTCAGCGAAGCTTTGCGCACTGGCGTGGAGGTATTCCACCACCTGAAAAAAGTATTGAAAGCCAAAGGATACTCAACCAACGTTGGCGATGAAGGTGGTTTTGCCCCAGAAATTGCCAGCAACGAAGAGGCTATCGAGACCGTTTTGAAAGCCATCGAATCGGCAGGATACAAGCCTGGTGTAGATATGTTTATAGCTATGGATGCTGCAGCTTCGGAATTTTATAATGCCGAAGAAGGAGTATACCACTTCAAAAAATCGAGTGGGCGCAAACTGAGCAGTGCCGAGATGGCAGAGTATTGGAAAGAGTGGGTGTTGAAGTACCCGATTATTTCGATTGAAGATGGCATGGCCGAAGACGATTGGGACGGATGGCGCAGCCTTACCGGCTTAGTTGGCGACAAGTGCCAATTAGTAGGCGATGATTTGTTTGTAACCAATGTAAAACGTTTGCAGCAAGGTATTGATACCAACACCGCCAATGCCATTTTGGTAAAGGTAAACCAGATAGGTACCCTTACCGAAACCATTGATGCTGTTCAATTGGCTACTCGCTATAAGTACAACAGCATTATGAGCCACCGCAGCGGCGAAACTGAAGATACTACCATAGCCGACCTAGCCGTTGCGCTTAACTGTGGCCAAATCAAAACCGGGTCAGCAAGCCGCTCCGATCGTATGGCTAAATACAACCAACTACTTCGCATTGAAGAAGAATTGGGCAATGCAGCGTTTTACCCAGGCAAAAGGTATCGTTTTTTCTAGTAGTATCAAGATGTGAGTATCAAGTATCAAGATTTATAAAAAAGCGCCCGAAAATAAATTTTCGGGCGCTTTATTTACTGTTAAATTATACACACATTTTCTATATTGTAACGCATGGAGCATCTCTCTTTTCTCAAAGTATACATATCTGTATACTTCGCTTTATACATCCTGCTTTCGTTTGCATTACCCAGTTGGCGCGTGTTTAAGAAAGCGGGCATTAACCCTATTACTTTCGGCAAAACCGACAATGCTCATGATTACATCGGCCTCCAAATGAAGGTTTTTACTGCATTGTTGGCAGCTGCTATTTTAGTTTACTCGTTTTATCCAGTAGGCTATCCTTACTTAATGCCGTTAGCATATATCATGAAACCCATCACCTTTTGGATTGGCATGGCGTTTATGCACCTATCGCTCCTTTGGATTATCATTGCCCAATATCAAATGGGGCAATCTTGGCGCATTGGCATTGATGAGGCGAATAAAACAGAACTAAAACAAGTTGGCTTCTTTAGCTTATCGCGAAATCCCATTTTTCTAGGTATGCTAGTTAGCCTTTTGGGCATCTTTCTAGTGTTGCCCAATATCGTTACTGCTGTTTGCATGTTTAGCTCTTACTTGTTAATACAGATACAAGTTCGATTAGAAGAAGACTTTTTACTAAATCAACATGGTACCGCCTATAGTGCCTACAAAAACAAGGTACGCCGTTGGCTATGAGCACATTTTGCTACATCGGTAATAACATTGTGCTTTTATCTTGATACTTGATACTCACATCTTGCTACTACAATTACTACCTTTACAATAATGCAAACACCTAACTTCACCATACCATCCTTTTTGCGCAACAAGTATGTGCTTACCGCCTTGTGTTTCTTGGTGTGGCTGGTATTTTTCGATAGGCACAACCTTGTTACCCAATTCAAGCTTAAACAAGAACTTACCGAACTTGAAAAGGAAAAAGCTTATTACCAAGTTAAGGCAGTAGAAGTTGAGACTGAAGCAAAAGGGTTGTTCAGCAATGCCGAGAAACTAGAGAAATTTGCCCGCGAAGAGTACTTGATGAAAAAAGAAAACGAAGAGGTTTTCGTAATTGTTGAAGAGTAGGTCAAATAAAAAGAGGCATCCCTTTCGAAATGCCTCTATACCAAGTATCATCGATATTCTCAGAAACTATTGTAACCTACTTCTGCCAAGCGCTTGCCCATATCATCATATGCAAGGGTTTCGGCTGGGGCCCAAGTGTTCAAGCCATCCACATACCTATTAAACATACAAAAGGCAGCAGCAATAAGCACAGTATCGTGTATTTCTAGGTCGGTAGCTCCTTTGGTACGAGCAGCCTCAATATCTTCTGGGGTTACATGCCTACCACCTTTCTGCACTTTGCCAGCAACGCCCAATAAGGCTTTAAGCTTATCTGATATTGGAGCCGCTTGGTAATTGTTTTTCACTTGGTCTACCAGTTCATAGTTGCGACCAAAGTGGTGCGCCGCGGCTGCCCCATGCGACGAGTGGCAAAACAAACAATTGTTTTGGTGCGATACATAGGCAGCAATCAATTCGCGCTCGCCCGATGTAAGCGTAGAGGGACCCCTCAGCAAGGTTTCTGCCAAGGCATTAAGGTGTATGGCTGTTTCGGGCCTAAAAGTCATAGGGCCTATAATGCCCGGCAATTCTTTTGGTAAATCGATATATGCCATGATGTTGTTTTTAGTTTGAGATACTTAAAATATAAAATTCTCCGCTAGAATTCAACACTTTGTCTTTATTTTTCCTTCCTCCAGCTCAAAAATATTGTTTACACAAGTTTCAAAACAAAGGGATAACCTTAGCGCCACCATAGTACTGGGCACCAGCTTTCGTTTTTCGATGGCATTGATAGTTTGTCGGCTCACTCCTATTAGTTGAGCCAATTGTGCTTGGGTAAGATTACGCTTGGCGCGCTCCACTTTCAAATGGTTGTTTATCATAGTAGCCCCTTGTGTTTTGCCAGATAGTAGAATAACTATGTGGTAGGGGCTTTTAGTATATGGGTAGACAAAATTTATCCAGAGCGCTAGGTAGGCAGCGCAAAACAAAACTATTTCAAAAATATTTTTAGCCACCTGCGCTTTACATTTTGTAATACGCTGGGTATTGCTTGTCGCAAATGCATGTCAAAATGACAAGCATATGTGACCACAACTAATTGTTTATCAATTATTTAGATGAAATAAAAAAGTTGAAGGTTGCGTTGTGAATAAAAGAAATCCGAAAATATTTTTTTACTAACCCAATCCTCCCAAACATGTCAATCCCTAAAGAACCTCGGCAGCAGATGATCAATATGATGTATCTGGTGCTAACAGCCCTGCTAGCCCTCAACGTATCTGCCGAAGTACTCAACTCATTCCGGCTGATTGACGACGGTATAAAAGCCACCAACCAAAGCTTGGTAAGCAAAAATGCTGCCTTAATGGGCCAATTTGAACAAAAATATGCCAACAACCCGGTAAAAACAGAGCCCTTTATTAAAGAGGCCCGAAGGGTACAGATACTAAGCCAGACATTTTACAGCTACATTGAAGAACTAAAGGCCAACATTATAGCCGAGAGTGGCGGTATTGATGAAGATGGGGGCCTAAAAGGCAAAAAGGATGTAGATGTTAGCACGCGCTTGCTGGTATACGAAAAGAAAGGCTACGAACTGCAGCAAAAGGTAAACGAGCTGCGCAGCCAGTTGTTGCTTTCAGGCGTTTTGAACGACGAAGACCTGAAAAAATTAGACCTACAAATGCCCTTGAGCACCCACTATGACAAAACCGAAGCAGCCCGTTTGGGTAAAAAGGATTGGGTAAGTTACAACTTTGAGAAGGTACCAGTGGCAGCAACCATAGCTTTGCTTAGCAAACTACAAGGCGACGTGCGCAATGCCGAAACCTTAATGCTCAGCGAGATTTACAAGAAAGTAGATGTAGGCGTATATAAGTTTGATAAGCTATTTGCTATCTCTATAAACGAAAATGGCTTTGTACTTGCCGGCCAACAAGAGTTCCGTACCGATATTTTTGTAGCCGCTACCAGCAGCACGCAAGAGGTGGAAGTGTTTGTGGGCGATTTTAAAAACCCTGTCGCCATGTACGAGCAAGGCACTAAGAAATTGAAGGAAGAAGTGGCTGACTTTCCATTGAAGGATGGCTACCAAAAGCTTGAAGTTAGGGGCGGAATGGCTTCGTTTAGCGAACTAAGCAACAAGGTGGGTATTAACTCGCACACCGGTGTTATAAAACTGCGCGAACCCGATGGTGTGGGCTTCCGCTATTTGCCTTTTGAGTTCAATTACCAATCATCGAAATCAACAGCCGTGGTATCGGCAGAGAAGATGAATGTGTTGTATATCGGGGTGCCCAACCCGCTGGCCATATCGGTACCGGGCGTGCCTGCCAATAAACTAACCGCAAGCATAAGCAGTGGCAACATAACCGGCAGCAATGGCTCGTATAGTGCCAAGGTAACGGCTACAGGCACTGTTACTGTTGATGTATATGCCAATATTGACGGTACAAACAAAAAAATGGGCGACATGACCTTCAGGGTAAAGAAGATACCAAAGCCGATACCCATAGTATTGGGTAAGGGCAGCTCAAGGATGCCGAAGAACAGATTTAGCATAGCCCAAACTATTGATTTGGACATGAACGAGTTTCCGTTAAACGTTCCTTTCGAAGTGGTTGAATATACCTACATGGTTTCGGTTGATGGAGAGATACAGGGTAATGGTAAAACCGTAAAGAGCAAGGTATTGGTGCAAGACATTAGAGAAATAGTAAACAAAGCTAAAGCCGGCAAAAAGGTGACCGTTTACCTTGATAATATAAAAGCAAATGTTGCCGGAACTGTTGAAGATGTAGGTAATCTTATTTATGAATTGAATTAAAATAAGTTTTACTGTATTTTAGCGTTAAAAATTTATCAAAATTATAAATGACCTAAAAATAAAATGCGCCTGCGTAACTCGCGGGCGCATTTTATTCATTTACCAATAAGCAATATTAAGCTATGCTAATCTTGGCTGCAGGATAATCATTGTATCCATCGGCACCTGGGGTATAAAGCTTGTTATAATCGGGGTGGGCTAGTTCTAGGTCATTTTGCAATCGGGCAACTAAGTCAGGGTTTGCCAAAAACGGTCGACCAAAGGCAACCAAATCGCCACGACCTTCTTCCAATACTGCTTCTGCTGTTGCTTTATCTAAGCCACCGCTATATATAAAAGTACCACCAAAAGCCTCCTGAAGTTTCTTTTTGCTAGCTTCTGACACTGCTGGTGCACCTTGGCTGCTATGGTCAACATTGTGCAAGTAAACCAAGCCTAGCTTACCTAAGGCGGTGGCCAGCTCAATATACTGTGCATCCAATTCATCGTGAATAGCGATGCCATTGAACACACCATAAGGCGAAACACGCATGGCTGTTTTATCGGCACCAATTGCAGCAGTTACCCGCTGGGCTACCTCAATGGCAAAACGGTTGCGATTGGTTGCGCTGCCGCCATAGTTATCGGTGCGTATATTGGTAGCAGTATTCAAAAACTGCTCAATCAAATATCCATTGGCACCATGCAACTCCACACCATCGAAGCCAGCAGCAATAGCATTTTTTGAGGCCGTAACATACTCTTCTATGGTAGACTCGATATCTGCGGCAGTCATTTCTTTTGGAATTGGATATGGTACCATACCGTTGGTATCAGTCCACATGGTTCCTTCCAATTGCACTGCGCTCGGAGCCAATACCTCTGCACCTACTGGCAAATTCTCAGCAACACTCACGCGGCCTGTATGCATCAATTGGATAAAGATTTTACCACCTTTAGCATGCACTGCATCAGTGATTAACTTCCAGCCTTCAACTTGCTCTTGATTAAAAATACCAGGTATACGCGCATAGCCCAAACCATTTGGTGAGGGAGCCGTGCCTTCACTAATAATCAAGCCAGCAGTTGCACGTTGACCGTAATAAGTGGCTATTATTTCGTTTGGTACATTCCCAATCGCTCTGCTACGAGTCATTGGGGCCATAACAATGCGGTTCTTAAGGGTAATGTTGCCTAACTGGTATTCGCTGAATAACTTCATCGTACGTGGTTTTGTTTGAATTGATGTTTAAACATTAAAATTGTAACAGTATAATGTAAACCTCGCTTGATTAGTTCCTTAAAAATCAAACAATTTCAAGTTTCCACAAAACTAAAAGAGGCCACTCCAACGGAGCGGCCTCTTGTTATGGTTTAGATGAATGGGCTATTAAGCCTGCTCTTCTTTTGTAGTATCCTCTTCAGCAGCTTCAGGGGCTTGAGCCTCTTCAGCAGCAGGAGCTTCAGCAACTATTTCTTCGGCAGCTGGCGCAGTTTCAACAACCTCTGCAACTGGGGTTTCTTCAACCACCTCTTCCGGGGCGGTATCTTCCACTTTGGCTGGAGCAGCTTCTTTCTTAGCAGCAGGTTTTGCAGGGGCAGCAGCGTCAGCACCTTTGCCACTGCGGCGGGTACGTTTCTTCTTAGCACCAGCTTCCTTCTTATCACCAAGCAACAATTCGTTGAAGTCAACCAACTCAATCATGGCCATTTCAGCGGCATCACCATAACGTTCGCCAAGGCGAATGATACGAGTATAACCACCAGCGCGATCGCCGATTTTTGCAGCTACAGGGCCGAACAATTCGGTGATAACTTCTTTCTGCTGCAAATAGCTGAATACAATACGACGGTTGTGGGTTGTATCCACTTTACCGCGGTTTAGTAGGGGCTCAACATATATGCGCAGCGATTTAGCTTTAGCTACTGTGGTCTTAATACGCTTGTGTGTAATAAGCGCATTAGCCAAGTTCATTAGCAAAGCCTTACGGTGCGAGCTGGTACGGCCCAGGTGATTTACTTTCTTCCCGTGTCTCATGACTTAGATTACTCTTCGTTTAACTTGTACTTCGAAAGATCCATACCGAAGGTAAGTCCTTTCTCATTAATCAATGCTTCTATTTCTACCAACGACTTCTTACCGAAGTTGCGGAATTTTAACAACTCATTTGTATCATAATGCACTAGGTCGGCCAAGGTATTAATTTTGGCAGCCTTCAAGCAATTGTATGCACGCACTGAAAGGTCTAAATCTTCCAAAGGTGTTTTCAAAATCTTGCGCATGTGCAAAATATGCTCATCAACAACATCATCTTCTTGCTTGTCGTAAGTATCGAAGGTGATGTTTTCGTCAGAGATCAGCATCAAGTGCTGAATCAAAATCTTGGCAGCTTCCTTAATCGCTTCCTCTGGGTGGATGGTACCGTCGGTATTGACTTCGATAACCAATTTCTCAAAGTCAGTCTTTTGCTCTACACGAGTATTTTCAACGGCATAACGCACGTTTTTAATAGGCGTATGAATAGAATCGATAGGAATCAAACCGATAGGAAGATCCTCTGGAGTATTCTCATCGGCAGGAACATAACCGCGTCCTTTACGAATGGTCAACTCCAATTCTAATTTTACAGAAGGCTCCAAGTTGCAAATTACCAAATCTGGATTCATTACGCGGAACACGTTAGTGTGCTTCTCGATGTCGCCAGCGGTAAAAGTTTCTTTGTCCTTTAAAGAGATATAAATTTTCTCTTCAATGGTGTTGTCGTCGTCACGCATTTCACGCTTAATACGAACTTGTTTTAAGTTCAAGATGATGTCAGTAACATCTTCAAGCACACCTTTGATAGTAGAAAACTCGTGGGTGATACCATCAAACTTTACACCTGAGATAGCCCAGCCTTCAAGTGATGACAACAATACCCTGCGAAGAGCATTGCCAATAGTAACACCGAAGCCTGGCTCTAAAGGGCGGAATTCGAACAAACCATCAAAGTCTGTTGATTTCTGCATAACAATTTTATCGGGCTTCTGAAAAGTAAGGATTCCCATGGATAATTCTTGTTTAAAAGTGATTACTTAGAATACAATTCTACTATTAGCTGCTCTTGGATATTCTCAGGAATATCTTCGCGGCTAGGCACTGCAATGTAGCGGCCCCTTAGGTTAGTAGAATCCCACTCTAGCCAATTGTATTTTTTGCTTGTTCCAGCAAGACTATCGGTAATGGCCTCAAGGTTCTTTGATTTTTCACGAACACTTACCACATCACCTACACGTACTACGAAACTTGGAATGTTAACCAAATCACCATTTACCATGATGTGCTTGTGCGAAACCAACTGGCGAGCAGCAGCGCGGGTTGGGGCAATACCCAAACGGAACACTGTATTATCTAACCTTGACTCCAACAATTGCAACAAGATTTCACCTGTTACACCTTGGCGACGTGCAGCCTCTTTAAACAAACCAGCAAACTGGCGCTCCAGCAAACCGTAAGTGTATTTAGCTTTTTGCTTCTCGCGCAATTGAATGCCATACTCAGAAGCTGCTTTGCGGCGCCTGTTGTTGCCATGTTGTCCTGGTGGGTAGTTCTTCTTATCCAACACGCGGTCGAAACCAAAGATAGGCTCACCAAATTTACGAGCAATCTTAGTAGAAGGGCCAATATATCTTGCCATTGTATCTTAATTTATGCTACTCTTGTTCTATAATTGATTAAACTCTGCGGCGCTTTGGAGGGCGACAACCATTGTGTGGGATAGGGGTAATATCCCGGATAACGGTTACATCAATACCACTGTTTGCAACGGTACGGATGGCGCTTTCACGACCAGAACCGGGGCCCTTAACAAACACTTCTGCTTTACGCATGCCAGCATCATATGCCACTTTAGCAGCAGTTTCAGCAGCAATTTGGGCAGCATACGGTGTGTTCTTTTTAGAACCACGGAAACCAGCCTTACCAGCAGAACCCCAAGAAATCACTTGGCCTTGTTTGTTGGTTATCGAAATGATAATGTTGTTGAACGTAGCCTGGATGTGCACCTGACCTTCAGGTTCAACCTTCACTACCCTCTTTTTAACCTTAGTATTACTAGTCTTTGCCATTGTTATGATTTCTTATGGTCTATTACTTGGTTACTTTCTTCTTGTTAGCAACCGTTTTCTTCTTACCCTTGCGAGTACGAGCATTGGTACGAGTTTGCTGTCCACGAACAGGTAGACCTTTACGGTGGCGAATACCACGGTATGAGCCTATGTCCATCAGGCGCTTAATGTTCAATTGTACTTCTGAACGTAACGCACCTTCCACTTTGTACTCATCTTGAAGCAGTTGGCGGATCGCAGCGACTTGCTCATCGTCCCAGTCCTTTATACGGATATTAGGGTCAACACCTGCACGCTCCAAAACCTCTTGCGAAATTTTAGGACCTACTCCGTAAATGTATGTAAGGCCGATGAGGCCACGTTTCTCTCTTGGTAGATCAATACCAGCTATCCTTGCCATAATTATTAACCTTGACGTTGTTTGAATTTCGGATTCTTCTTGTTGATGATGTACAGCCTGCCTTTCCGACGCACAATTTTGCAGTCGACGCTACGCTTTTTGATGGATGCTCTTACTTTCATTTCCTTACGCTCCTATTGGTTATTTATATCTGTAAGTTATTCTTCCTTTACTCAAATCGTATGGCGACATCTCAAGTGCCACTTTATCTCCGGGTAAAATTTTGATGTAGTTCATCCTCATTTTACCTGAAATATGGGAAATCACTTCGTGGTCATTTTCTAAGCGTACCCTGAACATTGCGTTCGAGAGCGCTTCCACGATGATACCATCCAATTTTATTAAGTCTTGTTTTGCCATATTAGCTTACCAGCAATTCCTGGTTTACTTCAATTTTCCTTAAGTTATCATTCTTCTCCTCTTCCGCCTCAAGGTAATCAAATGTGCTAAGCACATCCGCCCTTCCTTTTCTTACGGCCAACATCAACTCGTAATGTGCCGATGGTTTTCTGTCAGCTGTGTTTATAGTCCAACCATCTTTCAGTTGCACTACCCCACGAACCCCTAAGTTAACCATCGGCTCTATCGCTATTACCAACCCCTCCTGCAACTTCAATCCGCTGCCACGTTTACCATAGTTAGGCACCTCTGGATCTTCGTGTAAATTACGACCAACTCCGTGGCCAACTAACTCACGAACAACACCGTGCCCAAGGTTCCGCTCTACATAGTTTTGTATAGCAAAGCCAATATCTCCTATTCGGTTGCCAGCTATTGCCTGCTCTATTGCAAGATACAGCGAGGTTTTAGTAGCGCGCAACAATTTTTCAGTGTCACTGCTTATTCCCGCCAAAGCAAAGGTGTAAGCAGTGTCGCCGTAGTAGCCATCTATTTCAACACCGCAATCAACAGAGATAATATCGGTTTCGGTCAACTCGCGGGTACTGGGGAAACCATGTACTACCGTTTCGTTCATCGAAATGCAAAGAGAGAAGGGGAAACCTTTATAATTTTTAAACGCAGGTCTGCCACCGTTATCTCTAATATATTCTTCCGCAATGCGGTCTAAGGTCAAAGAACTTTCTCCAGGTTTAATGTATTTAGCTACTTCTGCCAGTGTCCTGGAAACCAACAGTGCGCTTTTCCTCAGCTTCTCTATCTCCTCTTGTGACTTATAATAGATCATCCTTGTTGAACACTTACGCCAGTAGCAGCCGATGCTGTACCGCGTCCTTTTATGCGGCCACTCTTCATTAAGCCATCATAATGGCGCATCAATAAGTGGCTCTCTATTTGTTGTAAAGTATCTAATATAACCGCAACCATGATAAGCAATGATGTACCACCATAGAAGTAAGCAAACTGCATATTCATTTTGAATAAAGATGCTACGATACCTGGCAATATAGCAACAGCGCCCAAAAACAATGCACCAGGCAATGTAATACGAGACATGATTGTGTCGATATACTCAGCGGTCTTTCTACCTGGTTTAATACCCGGTATAAAGCCACCATTTTTCTTCATCTCATCAGCCATCTGCACCGGGTTAACGATTAGAGCCGTGTAGAAATAAGTAAACAATACTACCATCAAAAAATTAAGCGTACTGTACCAAAACGAAGTAGGATCATTGTACCATGAACCGGCATCTATATTTGCAAACTGTGCTAATGTAGCTGGTATCATCATCAATGCTTGCGCAAAAATGATTGGCATTACGCCTGCTGCATTTATTTTCAACGGGATGTATTGACGAACACCACCATACTGACGGTTTCCTACCACGCGCTTTGCATATTGAACCGGTATTCGACGAGTACCTTGTATTAATAAGATAACTGCGATAACCACGAAAACCAAGCCAGCAAGCTCCAACACAAACGGAATTAAACCACCTTGACCACCTTCAGTACGGTTAGCCAATTCATTTACGAGTGCTAGCGGCAAGTTGGCCACTATACCAATCATTATAAGCAATGATATACCATTACCAATACCTTTCTCTGTAATCCTTTCACCCATCCACATTACAAATATGGTACCTGCTGTCAAGCAAACCGCTGATGACAGGTAAAATAATGTTTGTGATATCTCAATGGCGCTTCCGCTAGTATAATATAGGTTTGCAATGTAACCTGCCGATTGAAACAAAGTGATAATAACGGTTAGGAACCTAGTAATTTGGTTGATTTGGCGACGACCGCTTTCACCTTCCTTTTGCAACTTCTGGAAATATGGAACTGCAAGGGTAAGAAGTTGGATAACAATGGAGGCCGAGATGTAAGGCATTATACCTAATGCAAAGATAGATGCCCTTGAAAAGGCACCACCTGCAAAAATATTAATAATGGCAATCATACCTTGCTGACCTTGTTGTTGCAAAGCCTCCAGCTCCCCTGGGTTAATACCCGGTAGCGCAATATACGAACCCACCCTGTAAATTAGGATAAAGCCTAATGTAGTAAGGATGCGAGCACGTAAGTCCTCGATATGCCAAATGTTTCTAATAGTGTCTATAAAGCCTTTCATGCTAGTTGTTAGTGCTTATACCAGTTTTACGCTTCCACCAGCCTTTTCAATAGCTTCCTTAGCCTTGTCGCTTGCTGCGTTTACTTCAATTTCTAGTTTGGCTTTCAATTCACCACGACCTAGAACTTTAACTTTTTCATTTCGGCTGACAATACCTTTTTCACGAAGTAATTCAACGTCAATTTTGGTTACGTTCCACTCGGCGGCAAAATATTCGAGCTTATCGAGGTTCAAAGGTACAAATTCTACACGGTTAATATTAGTAAAACCGAATTTAGGTAAGCGCCTTTGAATAGGCATTTGACCGCCCTCAAAACCTTGTTTACTTTTGTAACCTGAGCGTGATTTAGCACCTTTGTGACCGCGTGTTGAAGTACCACCACGGCCAGAGCCTTGTCCGCGGCCAATACGTTTACCGCTTTTTATCGAACCTTCTGCAGGTTTTAAATTTGACAAATCCATTTTTAGATCTCCTCAACTTTTAACAGGTGATTCACCTTATTGATCATCCCTGCAATCTGCGGGGTGTTTTCAACTTCTACTGTAGAATTTAACTTCTTCAATCCTAAGGCCACAATGGTGGCTTTTTGATCTTTCGGGCGGTCAATACCGCTCTTTACCAATGTGATTTTAACTTTTGCCATGATCTTAACCTTTAAATACTTTGGTTAATGGAATGTGGCGCTGGGCCGAAACGGTAGCGGGTTCACGCAACAACTGCAAACCAGCAATAGTTGCCTTAATTACGTTGTGCGCATTACCAGTACCTAGCGATTTTGCAAGTACGTTGTGAATACCAGCGCTCTCAAGCACGGCACGCATTGGTCCACCAGCAAGTACACCTGTACCATCAGACGCTGGTTTGATCAACACTTTACCAGCTCCAAACTTACCATTAACGGCATGAGGAATAGTTCCTTTGTGAATAGGAACCTTGATAAGGTTCTTCTTTGCGTCGTCAATACCTTTGGCGATGGCTTCTTGTACCTCACGAGCTTTTCCTAGTCCATGACCAACAATTCCGTTACCGTCTCCTACTACCACAATGGCAGAGAAGCTGAAAGTACGGCCACCTTTTGTAACCTTAGCTACACGGCGAATGTTAACCACTTTCTCTTTCAATTCAAGCTCGCTGGCTTTTACTCTATGCAAATTCTCAGACATATCTGTTTATTTCCAGTGTTCTTATTAGAAATTGAGACCTTTTTCGCGAGCACCTTCAGCCAAAGCCTTAACACGGCCATGATAAAGATAACCGCCACGGTCAAAAGTTACTGATTCAATGCCAGCAGCTTTGGCTTTCTCGGCCAACGCTTCACCAACCTTTTTGCTAGTTTCCACTTTAGGGGCTTTAGCACCTGCAATGGCAGCATCGCGACTTGAAGCGGCAGCCAACGTGTGGCCTGCAACATCATCGATAAGCTGAGCATAGATTTCCTTATTGCTACGGAAAACCGCTAACCTAGGACGCTCAGCCGTACCCAATACTTTCTTGCGGATACGATAGCGAATTTTTGTTCTGCGAACAAGTTTTTTACTGGTATTCATCTCAGTTAACTTTTACCTGATTATTTTGAGGCCGACTTACCGGCTTTTCTCCTAATAAATTCATTATTGTAGCGTATACCTTTGCCTTTATATGGCTCTGGTTTGCGCAATGAGCGTACTTTAGCTGCCACTTGACCAAGCAATTGCTTGTCGATCGACTCCAAAAATACTTTCGGGTTCTGACCTTTCTCCATAGTAGCGGTTACGGCAACTTCCTTAGGGAACTGAACAATGATTGGGTGAGAGTATCCCACAGCCAATTCAAGGTTTTGCCCTGTAGCAGTAGCTTTGTAACCAACACCAACCAATTCCAATTGCTTTTTGTAACCCTCTGATACACCAATAACCATGTTGTTAACCAGAGAACGATACAAGCCATGCAACGCACGAACCTCTTTTTCGTCATTCGGACGATTCACAGTCAACACACCATCTTCAATAGAAAGCGTAATGCGTTCATCCAACTTCTCGTACAACTCGCCTTTTGGGCCTTTTACTTTGATGACATTTTCTTCACCAACAGTAACCTCTACGCCTTTTGGCAGGTTGATGGTTGCTTTACCTATACGTGACATTTCAGTAATGCTTTAATATTGTTAATATATTTCACACAACACTTCACCACCAATATTGCGTTGCTTCGCTTCTTTCACGGTCATTATACCCTGAGAGGTTGAAACAATGGCAATACCCAAACCATTCAATACGCGTGGTAGCTCGTTGCTACCAGCATAATGACGCAAACCTGGACGGCTAATACGGCGAAGAGAGCGGATAACCGGTTCTCCGGATTTCTTATCGTACTTCAATGCGATTTTAATCGCGCCCTGCTGGCCTGGTACATCCTCAAATTTATACTTAAGGATATAACCTTGGTCATACAAAAGCTCAGTCATCTTCTTCTTCAAGTTAGATGCTGGAATCTCAACGATTTTGTGACGGGCCAATTGCGCGTTACGAATCCGAGTAAGATAGTCTGCTATTGGATCAGTTGTTATCATGTTCTTTATTATTACACTGACGCTTGTTCAATTAATTGATTACCAGCTGGCTTTTGTCAAACCAGGGATTTTGCCATAAGAAGCCAAATCGCGGAAAGGAGTACGAGATACACCGAACATTCTGCTGTATCCACGAGCCCTACCAGTTAGTTTGCAACGGTTGCGCAAGCGCACTGGTGATGCATTTTTTGGTAGCTTATCCAAGCCTTCATAATCGCCAGCGGCTTTCATTTCAGCTCTTCTTACTGCGTATTTAGCTACCAAACGTACACGCTTAGCGTTTCTGGCTATGATTGATTTTTTTGCCATGGTTTATGCTTATGCTTATTTTCTGAATGGTAAACCTAGTTCTTTCAAAAGGGCAAACGCTTCTTTATCAGTATTGGCGGTCGTAACAAAAGTTACATCCATACCGTTGATTTTGTTTACCTTATCAATATTCAACTCAGGAAAAATGATTTGTTCAGTGATACCCATGCTATAGTTACCACGACCATCAAAGCTCTTAGGGTTGATACCTTTAAAATCTCGCACACGTGGCAGCGCTACTGAAATCAAACGGTCAACAAATTCAAACATTTGATCGCCACGCATGGTTACTTTTGCGCCGATAGGCATAAACTCACGCAACTTAAAGTTTGACTCTGATTTGCGAGCCTTAGTAGGCACCGCACGCTGACCAGTTATGAGTGTGATTTCTTCGATAGCTACGTCAACAACTTTTTTGTCTTGAGTAGCATCTCCCAAACCTTGGTTTACAACCACTTTCACCAAACGTGGCACTTGCATAATGCTAGAATAGTTAAACTCTTTCATTAGCTTTTGAACTACCTCTTCACGGTAGAAGTTCTTTAACCTGGGTGTATAGCTCATTACTTAATAACCTCCCCTGATTTTTTTGCGATTCTAACAATTTTGCCATTCTCCACTTTGCGTCCTACGCGGGTAGCTGCTCCTGTTTTAGGATCAACCAACGCTACGTTGCTTACGTGGATAGGAGCTTCTTTCTTAACGATACCACCGTTAGGGTTAGCAGCATTCGGTTTAGTGTGGCGCGAAATAATGTGCACACCTTCAACCAATACGCGGCCTTCGTCAACCATTACTTCGATAACACGGCCTTTCTTGCCTTTATCGTTTCCGGCCAACACAACTACGTTGTCGTTCTTCTTAATTTTCAGCTTTGGGCTGAAACGGTTATTTTGAATTCCTGATTTCATCTCGCTTTCTATTAAAGTACTTCAGGCGCTAGTGAAATAATTTTCATGTATTGTGCGTCGCGCAGTTCGCGGGCCACTGGGCCAAATATACGAGTACCACGTGGCTCGTCGTTGTTGTTCAACAACACGGCAGCGTTTTCGTCAAAGCGGATATAAGATCCATCTTTGCGCCTTACGGTGCGGCTTGTGCGAACTACTACAGCCTTGGAAACTTGTCCTTTCTTTACCGTACCTGATGGAATTGCATCCTTTACGGTCACCACTATTTTGTCACCTACGGTGGCATAACGTTGGCGGGTTCCACCCAATACACGGATACAAAGTACTTCCTTTGCACCACTATTGTCAGCTACTTTGAGCCTTGATTCTTGTTGTATCATCTTACTTAGCTCTTTCGATAATTTCTACTAAACGCCATTTTTTCAACTTGCTCAATGGACGAGTCTCTTCAATTTTAACAACATCACCTATGTTGCAATCGCTTGCTTCATCGTGTGCCAAAAATTTCTTAGACTTTTTCATAACTTTTCCATAAAGCGGGTGTTTCACCTGACGCTCTACTTTAACAGCTATAGTTTTGGTCATCTTGTTGCTGGTAACCACCCCTACTCGGGTTTTCCGCAGTTTCCTTTCTTCCATGGTCACTTCGTTTTTTCGGCTTTAGTTCTTACAGTAAGCTCTGTTTTCAAACGAGCCACATCCCGGCGCATAGCACGCAACGATAGTGGATTGTCAAGCGGGGATACCGCATGGTTGAAACGAGCCTTTTTATATGCAATCTGCGATTCTTGAACCTTGTCTTGCAATTCTTGCGGAGTTAGGTCTTTAAAATCTTGTTTTTGAGTCTTAGCCATCGCTGTAACTTATTCTAATCGTTAGTTATGCAACATAGTCCGCACGAACTATGAATTTTGTTTTAATGGGTAGCTTCTGGGCTGCCAAACGAAGCGCTTCTTGAGCAACTTCGAGCGCTACGCCGTCAGCCTCGAATATGATACGGCCTGGCTTAACAATAGCCACCCAACCTTCTGGTGCACCTTTACCTTTACCCATCCTTACTTCGGCTGGCTTCTTGGTGATAGGCTTGTCAGGAAAAATTCTGATCCAAACCTGTCCTTCCCTTTTCATAAACCTGGTAACTGCAATACGGGCGGCCTCAATTTGGCGATTCGTAATCCAAGTACCTTCTACAGCTTTAAGAGCGAAAGAGCCGAAAGCAATTGTGCTGCCACGGAGGGCATCACCCTTCATGCGGCCTTTCTGCATTCTCCTGTATTTGGTGCGCTTCGGTTGTAACATTGTGCTACGCTTTATCTATTCTTTTAAAAAAAATTCTATTTGGATTATCAGTTGCGTTTTCCGCCACCGCTGTTTCCGCCTCGGCCACCTCGGTCACGGTCACGTCCACCACGGCCACCCTCTTCACGACGAGGTTGACGAGGTGCGTTTCCACCACCACCACTACCACCGGTAGCTTCTTTGGTTGCGCCTAAATTCGGAGTAAGATCACGTTTACCGAAAACCTCACCACGGCAAATCCAAACTTTTACGCCTATTTTACCATATACTGTTTGCGCTTCTTTCCAAGCATAGTCTATGTCAGCACGGAAAGTGTGCAAAGGTGTACGACCTTCTTTATATTCTTCTCTACGAGCAATCTCGGCACCGGCCAAACGACCACCCAACCTTACTTTGATACCTTCGGCACCCATACGCATGGTTGATGCGATTGACATTTTAGTAGCACGCTTGTAGCTGATACGAGCCTCAATTTGCTTGCAAATAGTTTCTGCAACAATGTTGGCGTCTAACTCAGGGCGACGGATTTCAGCAATGTTGATTGCGATTTCCTTACCAGTGAATTTTTTCAACTCTTCTTTAATACGGTCTACCTCACCACCACCTTTTCCGATAATAATACCCGGACGGCTTGTGTGAATAGTAATAGTTACGCGCTTCAAAGTACGCTCAATTACCACGCGGGCAATTCCGCCTTTGTTGATACGGGCATTAAGATACTCGCGAATCTTTTCGTCCTCAACTAGTTTTTCGGCAAAATCTTTTCCGCCAAACCAGTTGGAATCCCAACCACGAATGATACCTAAGCGAGCGGATATTGGATTTACTTTCTGACCCATGTTGTTTTATCCTCTATTATGCGTTTGCGGTTTCAGCTGCTTCAGCCGTTACACCAATGTTCTTCTTACTGTCTACAATCACTGTCACGTGATTAGAGCGCTTGCGTATGCGGTATGCGCGGCCTTGCGGTGCTGGCTGGAAACGCTTAAGCGTGCGGCCTTCATCAACAAAAATACGCTTTACAAAAAGCTCGCTATCCTCAGCACGCTCGCCATCATTCTTTTGTTCCCAGTTACTCACTGCAGAAAGCAAAAGCTTTTCCAACGGACGTGATGCGTGTTTGTTGCTGAACTTCAAAATGTTCAACGCCTTCTCGGCCTCCAAACCACGGATGAGGTCGACCACCAAGCGCATCTTGCGCGGCGAAGTGGGGTAGTTTCTCAATTTAGCTACAGCTTCCATGCCTTATTTCTTTTTAGCGGTGTGACCACGGAAGTTACGGGTAGGAGCGAACTCACCCAACTTATGACCCACCATATTTTCTGTTACATATACCGGGATAAACTTATTCCCGTTGTGCACTGCAAACGTATGTCCTACGAAATCAGGGCTGATAGTTGAGCGGCGTGACCATGTTTTGATGACGTTCTTTTTACCCGCGTCATTCATCACGTCTACCTTGTGGCCCAATTTATGGTCTATATAAGGACCTTTTTTGATTGATCTTGCCATAATGCTTTTCGCTTATCTTATTTCTTACGTTTGCTTATGATGAACTTCGATGAAGCCTTATTCTTGTCACGTGTTTTCTCACCTTTTGCATACCTGCCATTGCGAGACCTTGGCTGACCGCCTGAAGAGCGACCTTCGCCACCACCCATAGGGTGATCCACTGGGTTCATGGCTACACCACGAACACGCGGACGACGACCTTGCCAACGTTTGGCACCTGCCTTACCATACGACTGCAAACTGTGATCTGGATTTGAAACGCTACCGATAGTAGCCAAGCAAGTCAACAGAATCAAACGAGTTTCGCCTGAAGGCAATTTAATAACCGCATACTTACCATCTTTCGCATCCAACTGAGCATAGCTACCAGCACTGCGAGCTAGTGTGCCGCCTTGTCCTGGGTTAAGCTCTACGTTGCAAATGATAGTACCAAAAGGCACGTCGCGAAGAAACATTGCATTACCTAAATCAGGGGTAGCCTTCTCGCCACTCATTACCGTTGCACCTACAGTTAGGCCTTTAGGAGCCAAAATGTAACGCTTCTCACCATCGGCATAATGCAAAAGAGCAATAAATGCCGTACGGTTCGGATCGTACTCAATAGATACTACAGTAGCCGGTACATCGTGCTTATTACGCTTAAAGTCTACCATACGGTATTGGCGCTTGTGGCCACCACCGATATAGCGCATGCTCATGCGTCCTTGGTTATTACGGCCACCTGTCCTCTTGATAGGAGCAATCAAGCTCTTCTCAGGAGTGTCAGTTGTCACCTCAGCGTAGGTGTTACCTACCTTGTGGCGAGTACCCGCAGTAACCGGTTTAAATTTCTTCAGTGCCATATCACTTAAATGTTGCTATAAAAGTCAATCGTTTCACCATCAGCCAATGTTACAATGGCTTTTTTCACCGGACGTTTCATGCCTTTAACTACGCCACGTTTTGTGTTGCGAGATTTGGCTTTGCCTGGCATAACTAAGGTATTAACCTCTTTTACGCTCACACCGTACATAGCTTCTACAGCTTTCTTAATCTGTACTTTGTTGGCCTCACGGTTCACCACAAATCCGAAGCGGTTGAGCTTTTCGCCCAAACTCGTCATCTTTTCGGTGATGATAGGTTTTATAAGTATATCAACCATCGTTTTGTGGTATTAAATTACTTTGTAAATACTTCTTCTAAATTCTTCAATGAGCTTTCGGCAAATATCAATACCTGAGAGTTCATGATATCATATGTATTGATATCAGTAGCTACCGCTACTTTACTCTTAGGCACGTTGCGACTGCTTAGGTAGAGGTTGTTGTCGTTTTCAGCAACACATAGCAAAGTCTTTTTGCCAGTTCCACCTAAGTTGCCCAAAATGCGGATCAACTCTTTCGATTTTGGAGCAGTCAAAGTAATATCTTCAACTACAACAATACCATTGTTTTGCGCCTTCAAGGTAAGGGCACTATTACGTGCTAGGTCCTTAACTTTCTTGTTCAGCTTGAAACTGTAGTCACGTGGCTGTGGACCGAAAATACGACCACCACCTCGGAATACTGGGCTCTTGATGCTACCGGCACGTGCTGTACCTGTACCTTTTTGCTTTTTAAGTTTCTTGGTTGAACCAGAAATCTCGTTTCGCTGCTTGCTCTTGTGAGTACCTTGACGGCCGTTGGCCATGTACTGTTTTACAGCAAGATAGAGTGCGTGTTCATTTGGCTCGATGCCGAACACACCTTCGGGTAGCTCAACCGTTTTACCGGATTCTTTACCTTCGATATTGAAAACCTTGATCTTCATGGCCTACTTCTTCTCAATGATTACATAAGAACCATTGTGACCAGGCACTGCGCCTTTGATCAATATCAGGTTCTTATCTGATAATATTTTTACAACTTTCAAGTTACGTACTTTCACACGGTCGGTACCCATTCTACCACTCATCCTTGTGCCAGGAAATACACGGCTAGGAAATGATGAAGAACCGATTGAACCTGCGTGACGTTGACGGTTGTGCTGACCGTGAGTTTGCATACCCACACCACCAAAACCGTGACGTTTAACTACGCCTTGGAAACCTTTACCTTTTGAAATACCAATTACACTAATTTTGTCTCCCTCTTGGAACTGCTCAAGCGTTACGCTCTCACCTAGCTCTTTAGCGAATTCAAAATCGCGAAACTCAACCACTTTGGTCTTAGGCGTAGTATCCGCCTTTGCAAAGTGACCTTTAAGGCCTGCAGGAGTGTTCTTCTCCTTACGTTCGCCGTACGACAACTGATGCGCGGTGTATCCGTCAGTTTCCTGGGTACGAACCTGGGTAACTACGTTTGGACCTGCCTCAATAACCGTAACGGGTACGATATTGCCTTTCTCGTCGAATATACTGGTCATTCCGACCTTCTTGCCGATCAATCCTTTCATCGCGCTTATGCTTTAATTTCAACCTCAACACCGCTAGGCAATTCCAGCTTCATTAAGGCATCAATGGTTTTAGAAGTAGAGCTATAAATATCCATTAGGCGCTTGTAAGTGCATAATTGGAACTGCTCACGCGCGGTCTTGTTTACGTGCGGACTTTTCAGCACGGTAAAGATTTTCTTCTCGGTGGGCAGTGGAATGGGGCCGGCAACTACAGCACCAGACATTCTTACCGTCTTCACGATTTTCTCGGCAGACTTGTCTACCAAATTGTGGTCGTAAGACTTAAGCTTTATTCGAATCCTTTGTGTCATGGCAGATATTAATCTTCTATTGATACTTTCTTACCTTTTGCATTCGCCATTACTGCTTCAGCAACGTTATTTGGTGCTGGGGCATAGTGGCTAAACTCCATAATCGAAGTGGCACGTCCTGATGTTAGGGTACGCAACTGGGTTACATAACCGAACATTTCGCTTAAAGGCACCTTAGCTCTGATGTACTGGGCGTTGTTTTTGATTTCCATGCCTTCCATCATACCGCGACGGCGGTTCAAATCGCCTACTACGTCACCAGTGTTCTCTTCAGGAGTGATAACTTCCAATTTCATGATTGGCTCCAACAATTGTGCACCAGCTTTACGGGCAGACTCACGGTAACCGATACGGGCACATAGCTCGAACGATAACGCATCTGAATCGACATCGTGATATGAACCGTCAAACAAACGAATCTTCATTGTATCCATTTGGTAGCCGGCCAACACACCAGTTTTCATGGCTTCTTTGAAACCTTTCTCTACAGATGGAACAAATTCACGAGGAATTGAACCACCAAAAATATCGTTGATAAACTGCAGACCTGTTGGGTTCTCTTTCATCCATTCTTCGTCGGCAGGGCCAATCTCGAATTGGATGTCGGCAAACTTACCACGACCACCAGTCTGTTTCTTGTATGTTTCGCGGTGTTTCACGGTTTTGGTAATTGCCTCTTTATAGGCAACCTGTGGAGCACCTTGATTTACTTCTACTTTAAACTCACGTTTCAAACGGTCAACAATGATTTCCAAGTGAAGCTCGCCCATACCGCTGATAACGGTTTGGCCAGTTTCGTCATCAAAGTTCACACGGAAGGTAGGATCCTCTTCAGCAAGCTTGCTCAATCCCATACCCAACTTATCAGCATCAGCCTGAGTTTTAGGCTCAATAGCCAAACCGATAACTGGCTCAGGGAAGGTCATGCTCTCCAACACAATCGGGAACTTCTCATCACATAGCGTATCTCCGGTGCGGATTTCTTTGAAACCTACCGCTGCACCAATGTCGCCCGCTTCGATACGATCGATAGGATTCTGCTTGTTAGAGTGCATCTGCAAAATACGGCTGATACGCTCTTTCTTACCACTACGGCTGTTCAATACATACGAACCCGCATCAAGGAAACCAGAATACACACGGAAGAAAGCCAAGCGACCTACAAACGGATCGGTAGCAATCTTGAATGCTAGGGCAGCGAAAGGCTCTTTAGCATCTGGTTTGCGTGGCTCTTCAAGATCATTCTTAGGGTTAATGCCCATTACGGCTTCAACGTCCATAGGAGAAGGAAGGAACTTAATAACTGCATCCAACATGGCTTGCACGCCTTTGTTTTTGAAAGCAGAACCGCACAACATCGGGATGATGCTCATGTCGATAACTGCCTTACGGATAGCAGCATTAATTTCGGCGTCGCTAATTGAATTAGGGTCCTCGAAATATTTCTCCATCAAAGTATCGTCGTATTCGGCGATGGCCTCAAGCATTTTCTCGCGCCATTCGTCAACTTCGGCTTCCATATCAGCAGGAACTTCTTCCTCCTTATAGGTCATACCTTGGGTGGCCTCGTCAAAATAGTAAGCCTTACGTTTTACCAAATCAATGATACCGATAAAATCATCCTCAGCACCGATAGGCAACTGAAGCGGAACTGGGTTCGCACCCAACATAACACGAACCTGGCGAACTACTTCAAGGAAGTCGGCACCAGCGCGGTCCATTTTATTTACGAAACCAATACGTGGCACTTTGTAGCGGTTAGCTTGACGCCAAACTGTTTCTGATTGAGGCTCAACACCACCAACGGCGCAGAACAAACCAACCATGCCATCCAATACACGCAATGAGCGCTCAACCTCTACGGTAAAGTCAACGTGTCCTGGAGTATCAATCAAATTAATCTTGTATTCTTTAGTTTCTGGTAGCGCCTTACCTTGCTCGGTAGGGAATTTCCAGAAAGTGGTAGTAGCCGCTGAAGTGATAGTGATACCACGTTCCTTCTCTTGCTCCATCCAATCCATAGTAGCGCCACCATCGTGCACCTCACCAATCTTGTGCGTTAAACCTGTGTAGTACAGGATACGCTCAGACGTAGTAGTTTTGCCCGCATCAATGTGAGCGGCAATACCTATGTTCCTTGTGAATCTTAAATCGCGTGCCATTGTTATATCCCTCTGCTAAAAATTAAGCTCTAAAATGTGAGAATGCTTTGTTGGCATCAGCCATACGGTGCGTGTCTTCTCTCTTCTTCATTGCCGCACCTTCGCCTTTTGCAGCAGCAATAACCTCTGCAGCCAATTTGTCGGCCATGGTTTTACCTTTACGCAAGCGAGAGTATTTAATCAACCACTTGATACCTACAGAAACTTTGCGCTCCGGACGAACTTCTGTGGGGATTTGGAAGTTAGCACCACCAATACGGCGAGACTTTACTTCTACTCCTGGCATAATGTTGTGCAAGGCTTTCCTCCAAGTTTCCAATCCGCTTTCGCCAGTGGTTTTTTCTACTTGCGCTACTGCATCGTAAAAAATCTTAAAAGCAACACTTTTCTTGCCGTCCTGCATTAGGTCATTTACGAAACGTGTAACCAATGTATCACCGAATTTCGGATCTGGCTCTAGGAAACGTTTTTTTGCTGCGGTCTTTCTCATGCTATATTGATACTAATCCTGTTTCTTAATTATTTCTTCTTGCCACCTTTAGTTGGAGCTGCCACTTGTCCTGGTTTAGGACGTTTGGTGCCGTATTTAGAACGACTTTGCTTACGGTTGTTTACACCTGACGTATCCAAAGCACCACGTACAATGTGGTAACGTACACCTGGCAAATCTTTCACCCTTCCGCCACGGATAAGCACGATTGAGTGCT